>OY759762.1:0-3941130 GCA_963662645.2 Acidimicrobiales bacterium | reverse complement strand
CAGGAACAGGACATGCTGCGCGACATGGTGCGCGGCCTGTGCGCCGAGTTCTCCCCGCTGGAGCGAGTGCGGGAACTTGAGGACGACCCCGACGGCATCGCACGGGACCTCTGGCAGCGCTTCGGAGATCTTGGCCTGTGCGGTCTCATGGTCCCCGAGAGCGCCGGTGGCGCCGGCATGAGCCTGCTCGACGGCGTGGTCGTCTACGAGGAGCTCGGGCGCTCGCTGGCTCCGCTGCCCCACTTCGTCAGCCTGCGTGCTGTCCGCAGCAGCGATCGCGGAGACCGGAACGGCCCGCTCAGCAGGCCGAACTCCTGGACGGCATTGCATCGGGCGAGCGCATCGCAACGGTGGGCTGGCTAGAACCGGGCGGGGGTTACAAGCCTCGCGGCGTGCAGTTGGTGGCCCGCGCCGACGGCGACGGCTTCGTGCTGGAGGGCTCGAAGGCTCACGTGCAGTTCGCGGCGGCGGCCGACCTGTTCGTGGTACTGGCCCGGATCGGCGACCGCGACGCCGACATCGACCTGTTCGTCGTTGCGGCCGACACTGCGGGTCTGACGATCGAGCAGCGCATGTCGATCTCGTCCGACACCCAGTACCTGGCGACCTTCGACGGCGTGTCCGTGCCGGGCACAGCCCGACTGGGCGGGCCCGATGCGCCCGCAGGCACCGGGTGGGAGGCCTGGCAGCGAACGATGCACGCCGGCGCGATCCTGGCCGCGGCCCAAGCCGTGGGCGGCGCCGCCTACGCGCTCGAGACAACCGTCGAGTACGCCAAGACGAGGCACCAGTTCAACAAGGCCCTAGCCGAGTTCCAAGCCATCTCCCACTACCTGGCCGACGCCCGCACGACCCTCGACGGCGCCCGGCTGCTGGTGTACGAAGCGGCGTGGGCCCACAGCGCGGGCCGCTCCACCCAGCAGCTGGCCCCCATGGCCAAGCTGTTCGCCTGCCGCACCTACCGCGACATCACCGCCATGTGCCAGCAGGTGTTCGGCGGTATCGGCTTCACTGTGGAGTACGACATCCAGCTCTACTTCCGCCGAGCCAAGCAGCTTCAGCTCTCCTGGTGGGATCCGGCCACCTGCGAGGACCGTATCGCGGACGCCGCCCTGGGCCCGACCTAGCCAGCGCCTGCTCTGCCCTCCAGCGCAGCGATCCGCTCGCCGTGGCCCATCATCTGATACGGCTGACAAGAAATCAATGGCTCACCGCACGGCGGGTAGATCTGCTACTGGCTGTGGCGGTGACGGCGGCCGCGGTGAGCGGGCTGGTGTCCTGGGGCGTGGGCACAGGCTGGGCTCGCTGGGTGACGATCGTGCACGCGCTTGCCGGCCTGAGCCTGCTGGCCCTCGCCCCCGCGAAGCTGAGGGGCTCGGTCCGCACCGGGTTGAAGCGACGACGGGCCACCCGATGGCTGTCGATGCTGCTCGGCCTGCTCGTCACGGCCACGGTGGCTCTCGGGATCCTGCACGCCACCGGACTGTGGCACGGCGTGGGCTACTGGACCGCGCTGTGGACCCACGTCCTTCTGGCCGCGCTGCTGGCCCCGCTGGTGGTGTGGCACATCGTGAGCCGTCCCGGCCGTCCCCGCCTGGCCGACCTCGACCGCAGAACCCTGATCGGCGGCGGGGCTGCCGTCGCAGCCGCGTCGGTCGTGTACGGGATCCAGCAGCTGGTGGTGGGCGGCAATCGGCGCTTCACCGGCTCCCACGAGATCGCCTCGTTCAACCCGTCGGAGATGCCGACGACCATGTGGCTCAACGACCGCTCGCCCCGGGTGCCCGCCTCCGACTGGGAACTGACCGTCGCCGGCCAGACCGTCCCCCTGGAGGATCTGCACGCCCGAGCCGCGCCCATCGAAGCCGATCTCGACTGCACCGGCGGATGGTGGAGCCGCCAGTCGTGGGACGCGGTGCCGCTCACGGAGTTGATGCCGCCGGCGGACGCGCCCACCCTGGAGGTGACATCGCTGACCGGCTACAGCCGCCTGTTCCCGGCCCGCGACGCAGCCAACCTGTACCTGGCCGTCGGCTACAACGGCGAGCCCCTGCGCCGGGGCCACGGCGCGCCGGTCCGGCTGGTGGCGCCGGGTCGCCGGGGCTTCTGGTGGGTGAAGTGGGTGAGCCGGGTGGAGCCGATCAACCGTCCGTGGTGGCTCCAGCTGCCGTTCCCGCTGGAGTAGCCGCCAGCGAGCCCGCCGCGGCCTGCCGGTAAGCGGCTCGTACCGCCACGGCGTCCGCTCCACGCGCCGGCTCCACATCGTCTCCGGCGCCCAAGCGCCAAGCCTCTGCCGCTCCGCTCAGGCTGAGGCCGGGCCGCAGCCATCGGATCCAGCGCCGGGTCCAGCCACGGCCGGTCGAAGACGCCGTCGCCGAAAACGTCGTTGCCCGGCCAGTTGAACGAGTGCCAGTAGCACACCGCGATGCGCAGGTGCTCGGCCATAGTGCGCTGCCCAACCACCCGATCGGCGTCGTACCAGCGGAACGTCAGCGGGTCGTCGCTGTCGGGCCCCGCGTAGCGGATCGGCTCGGAAACCTCGGTGAAGAACTCAGCCACGGCGCGATACTAGGCACCACCGGCTGTTCCAATCATGGGGCGCGAGTGGAGCAGCCTTATGGTGCTGATACATTGATAATGCATTTAATTCCCGGATCTACCCTCAAGGCTCGTTGTAGCCCGATTCAGGAGGATGTATGCCATGGGAACGTTCAGCTGGTCGGTGCGGATTTCTAACATGGACGGCGGTGAGAGCCGCGAGATCGAGGCCGAGGTCGACAGCAGCGCCGCCTTCACCACGGTGCCCGCACGGCTGCTGCGCGAGTTCGGGATCGCGCCGAGCGGCCGGAAGAGGTTCGCGCAGGCCGACGGGCGGTGGATCGACCGGGCCTTCGGACAGGCCTGGGCCTCAATCAACGGCGAGAGCGTGGTCACTGTGGTGCTCTTCGGAGACGACAACGACCCCGCGCTGCTGGGGGCCTACACGCTGGAGGGGCTGTGCCTGGCCGTCGATCCTGTCGGGCGGCGACTGGTGCCGATGGAGGTCTTCAGGTTGTAGAGGCGCCCGCCGATGAGGCGGAGCGCGGCGGCTCTGCTCGTGTTCGCGCTGGCGGCCGCAGCGTGCGCCAGCGGGCCGTCCTCCAGCACGCTCCCGGCCAACGACGGCAATGACGGCAGGGCCGCCCCAGCAGCCGTTTCCGAGCCGCCCGCCGCAACCGAGCCTCGACCGTCCGAGCAAGCCGCAGCCGACGGGACATTCATCGCGGTAGCGGCCGGGTACTGGCACGGCTGCGCAATTCGCGCCGATGGAACCGTCGCCTGCTGGGGCGCGAACCAGGAGGGTGTGCTGGACGCTCCCTCGGGACAGTTCTCGACGATCGCGGCCGGCTACGAGCACAACTGCGCCATCACGGTCGACGGCACCATCGAGTGCTGGGGCCGGGACGACATGGGCACAACCGACCCGCCCGACGGGGATTTCACGGACGTCTCGGCCGGTCGCTACCACACGTGCGCCCGGCGCGTCGACGGCGATATCGAATGCTGGGGTGGCGACTACGCGAAGGCCCTCACCCCTCCCGGCGGACACTTCGCGGCGGTGGACACGGCCGGCAGCCACGCCTGCGTGCTGCGCGACGGCGGGACTGTCCAATGCTGGGGACTGGACGACAACGGTTCCACCCGGGCACCGGGCGGAGCCTTCACGGCCGTCTCGGCTGGGCTGTCGCATGTCTGCGGCATCCGCACCGGTGGCACCATCGAGTGCTGGGGCAACCCTTTCGGACAAGTCCTGGACTCCCCCGGCGGGCAGTTCAGCGCTATCTCCGCCGGTGTCGAGCACTCCTGCGCGGTGAGCATCGAGGGACCCGTCGAGTGCTGGGGCTCCAACGCCTACAGCAAAGCGGCTCCGCCCGGTGGACAGTTCCAGACGGTGTCCGCCGGCGGGGAGCACACCTGCGGGCTGCGAACCGACGGCTACATCGAATGCTGGGGACGCCGCCTCGACGCGGCGGCGGACCCGCCAACTGCGCGGTTCCAATCGTTGGCCGCTGGCGGCAACCACACCTGCGGGCTGACCACCGACGGCTCGATCGACTGTTGGGGCTCGGATCTGGTCGGACAGATGGATGCCCCGGGCGGGCCCTTCACCATGGTAGAGACCGGCAGCTATTTCGCCTGCGGTCTGAACGCCGATGAGCACGTCGAGTGCTGGGGGTTCGACCGCGTCGGGGTGCTTGATGCCCCGGGGGGACAATTCACCACCATCACCGCCAACGTCGGGCACGCCTGCGGCTTGCGGGCCGACGGCGGCGCCGCGTGCTGGGGCTCGAACTCCCACGGCCAGACCGACGCACCCAATCGCAGCTTCATCGCGGTCTCCGCGGGCGGATCTCACACCTGCGGCATCCTCCGCAGCGGCGCGGCCGAATGCTGGGGCAACAACGACAGCGGCCAGGCCGATGCTCCCGGCGGATCCTTCAGCGCGCTGGCGGCCGGCGACAGTCACACCTGCGGCTTGCGGGCCGACGGCGGTGCCGCGTGCTGGGGTTCGAACTCTCGCGGCCGGACCGACGCACCCGAAGGACAGTTCAAGGCCATCTCCGCTTCCGAGCACTCATGCGGGCTCCGAAGCGACGGGACCGTCGAATGCTGGGGCTGGAGTGAGGTCGTTCCCTCGGGACCGTTCGCCGGAATCGAGGCAGGCCGGGGCTACGCCTGCGGCCTTCGCTCCCCCGACGACACCGTCGAATGCTGGGGAACCCTGCGAGCACCGCCCGAGGGAGTGACCTACACCGGCTGACCCTGCGAACTGGCAGCCACAGACGCCCGGATGGGACCTCAACGCTGCCAATTCCCCGATCCCTGGGGAGGGGCGGCCGGGCATACTGAGGCGTGTCCTGGTGGCGGAGGCTTGACGCGGGCCGGATCGCGATCCTGGCTGTGCTGGTGTTGGGAGTGGCCGCGTTCCTGACCCGGGGCCAGTGGCTCGGCACCGTCGAGACCGCCGTGGATGTGGCCGTCGACGCGGTGGACATGGCCGTCGACGGCGAGCTGGATCACTCCGAACTGGTGACGGGGGGCGCGGTGGTAGCCCCCGCGGTCGTCGACATGGAGGATCCCACCGACTTCGACACCGAGACCGAGCGGCTCTACCGCATCGTGCCCGGGGCAGGCTCGCGGGCCAGCTACCACATCGAGGAGCGCCTGGGCGGGCTGTCGCGCACCACCGTCGGCACCACTGCCGTCATGGCCGGCGAGATCGCGGTGAACCTCGTCGATCTCACCGCGAGCCGCGTCGGGGAGATCGTGGTGAACGTGGAGATGTTCCAATCGGACTCCGTCCTGCGGGACAAGCGCATCCGCCACGACTACTTGGAGTCGAGCCACTGGCCCTTCGTGCGGTTCAAGCCCACCTCGGTCAAGGGCCTCGACGCGGAGTTCGCCGACGGCGTCGCCTACGACATCGCCATCACCGGCGAGCTGACCGTCAAGGAGACGACACGCACCGAGACCTTCACCGGCGCCGTCACCGCCACCTCGGACGCACTGACCGCCACCATGTCGACCACCGTGCTGACCAGCGACTACGACGTAGGCCCCATCAACATCGCCCGGCTCGTGCACACCTCCGACGAGGTGCTCCTCACCTTCGAGCTGGTCGCCGGTCGGGTCGAGGTCGGCTCGGAGCCGCCCGGCGACCTGCGCCGCGAGATCCCGACCCCCGAGTTCGCCGTCGGCCGGTTCTCGGGAACCGTGCAGCCCATCCTGGAGACCCGCTGCGTGAGCTGCCACACGACCGGCGGCCCGGCTTGGAGCACCCTGGCGCTCGACACCGCGGGCGATGCGGCCGCCATCGCCGACGACATCGCCTTCGTCACCGGCATCAACTTCATGCCGCCGTGGCTGCCGTCGGACCTCAGCCTGGAGTTCGTGCACGACTGGTCGCTCAGCGACGACGAGATTGCAGCCATCAGAGCGTGGGCCGACGCCGGCGGCGGGCTCGACGTGCGTCCCGACACGCCGCTGGTGGCCCGGGTCCAGGCCGTCATCCCGGTGCAGGAGGACCAGAAGATAGGGCCCCGCGACGGCCTGTACACTGGCTACTCGCGGCCCGACGGCTGGCCCGTCAAGAAGGACGACTACCGCTGTCAAGTCCACGAGGTGACCGACCCCGAGAGCGACGGCACGTGGGTCAAGGGCTTCGAGTTCCGCCCCGACCAGGTGGAGGTGGTGCACCACGCCATCGTCTACCGGGTGCCGGCCGAGGCGGCCGCCGAGGTCGCGGCCAGGATCGCGGCCGAGGACCGCATCGAAGCCGCCGAGGGCTTCTCCGACGAGCCGGGCTGGACGTGCTTCGGGCTGTCGGGGCTCAATGCACGGGGCGTCTACTCGATCCAGGGGTGGGCGCCGGGCCAGTCGCCGACCATCTACCCCGACGGGTACGGCATCTACCTCTGGCCCGGCGACATGATCGTCAACCAGATCCACTACCACTACGACCACGACACCCCGCCCGACGGCTCCTGGATCATCCTCGACACCGCCACCGCCGAGGAGGTGGCCGCGGGCATGACCCACATCACCGGCGACAGCTACATCACGCCTGCGGAGGTTCCCTGCACGCCCGAGGAGGCCGAGGTGGCCGCTGAGCGGGCCGCCGCCATCGACGGCTACGTCAACCTGTGCGTGCGGGCCAACGTGCTGGACGAGATCGCCGAGAAGTACGACGCCTTCGCCCGCACGATCCCGGACCTGATCCTGCTGCAGTGCGGCGGCACGGTGGACGACTACGACGATCTCGACGGCAGCATCGGCTACAGCTCCTGCGACATGCCCGCCCGAGACACCGGCACCATCCACACCGTGCTCGGCCACATGCACGAGTTCGGCGCCGCCTACCGCATGACGCTGCATCCCGACACCCCCGAGGAGTTGATCCTGCTCGACATCCCGGTCTGGGACTTCGAGTGGCAGCTCAACTACGAGCCGGTGGAGGACATCCGCATCAAGCGGGGCGACATGGTGCGTTTCGAGTGCTGGTGGGACCGCACGTTGCAGTACATGCCCGAGCCTCGATACATCACCTGGAACGAGGGTACCGTCGACGAGATGTGCTTCTCCAGCATCGCGGTGATTCCCGACGCGTAGCCCGGCCCTGCGCCATTCGCACAGACGGCACGATCGAGTGCTGGGGCACATTTCGTCCACCTCCATCCGAAGTTGCCTTCCACTGATTGGTAGCTTCGTTTGTGTGAGCCGACCTCCCCATTTGAGAGTCGAGGAGCTGATGCGGTTGCGGTTCGGCCTGCGAGTTCAGGAAGAGTTCGCCGCCTTGCGGAGCGATCCCGAGGCTTGGGCCGACTATCTGGCCGAGGCAGAGTCGTCCTATGTTGCCGACGGCATCGATTGACGGACTCTGGATCGTCGATTCCAGAGGGCTGCTGCGATGATTCGCCCGCCAGTGGGAGCGGTGGAGGCGGGTGGGACCAAGTTCCGATGCGCGGTGGTGTCGCCGGACTTGACGATCCTCGACTCCCGCTACGTGCTCACGACAGACCCCGACACGACGCTCGCGACCGTTGCCGAGTTCTTGGGGCGATCCGGGACGGTGGCCGCGTTGGGCGTCGCCTCGTTCGGTCCCGTCGATCTCGATCCCGCATCGCCCGGCTACGGATCGATCGTGGACACGCCCAAGCCGGTGTGGTCGGGTGCCCCGATTCTGGGTCGGCTATCGGAAGCCCTCGGGGTGCCCGCCGACATCCAGACTGATGTGGAAGCAGCCGCGGTGGCCGAGCAGGCCCTAGGGCTCGAGCCCCGGCCGCGCCGGCTCGCTTACGTGACCGTGGGCACCGGGATCGGCGCCGCGGTGGCGGTGGACGGGACACCCTGGCGGGGCCGTCACCACAGCGAGCTGGGGCACGTCCCGGTTCGCCGTGTGGCGGGCGACGATTATCCGGGCCGCTGCCCGTTCCACCGCGACTGCCTGGAGGGGATGGCCTGCGGACCGGCCCTGGCCGAGCGGTGGGGCGTCGACCCCTCCGAAGCCAGCGAGCGCGACGACGTCTGGCAGCTTGAGGCCGCCTACCTGGCCCAGCTCGTGCGGGTGCTCGTCTACTCGTTCGCCCCCGACCGGATCGTGTTCGGCGGCGGGGTGGGCAGCCGCCCCGGCCTGGCCGAGATGATCCACGCCGAGAGCGTCGCAGACCTCGGCGGCTACGCCGACTACACGGCTGGCGATGACGCTTTCGTGGCCGCCCCTGCGCTGGGAGCGGACTCCGGCCTGCTCGGCGCAGCCCTCCTCGCCCGCTCGATTCTGGAGGACTGACGCCGTCTAGGGGGCGGCGATCAGGCGACCCAGGTCGGCCAACTGCTCCTCGGCGTGGCCGAGAGTGAGCTCCATGTGGCGGGCGGCCAGGAACTGTCGGTGCAGGGGATAGTCGCGGTCGACGCCCACCCCGCCGTGGACGTGAACCGCGGCGTGCACCACCCGGAAGCCGCCCTCGGCTGCCCAGTACTTGGCGATGGCGATCTCGCGGTCAGCGGGAAGGCCGGCGGATAGGCGCCAGGCGGCCTGGTAGGCGGTCAGCCAGATGGCTTCGGCGTCTATGTAGGAGTCGCCGGCCCGCTGGCTCACCGCCTGGAACGTGGCGATGGGCCGGTCGAATTGGTGGCGCTGCTTGGTGTAGTCGGCGGCCAACTCGATGGCGGTCCGGGCCGCGCCGGCCATCATCATGCACAGCCCGACATTGGCGTGCCGCTCGATGAACCGCACGATCTCGGCGCCGTCGGCTTCGGACCCGCCGAGCAGTGCGCTGGCCCCGACTTGCACCCCCGAGAGCTCGAAGCGGGCCTCGGGACGACCGGTGGTCACCTCGACCGGGACGCGCACGAGGCCTTCGGTGTCTGCCGCCACGATGAACACGCCCACTCCCCCGTCGTCGAGTCGGGCGGGCACCAGCGCCACATCGGCATCCAATCCGCCCGCGACCAGGATCTTGGTGCCGTCCAGCACGTAGCCCTCGCCCCAACGGTCCGAGCCGCCGGACGCTGTCCCGGCCGTCGGCGTCGCATCGGCCGAGACGGTGCCGACGGCGCTCGCCGCGTCACCGCCGGACACCCTCCGGGCCGTCGTGGTCGGTTCCGCAGGCGGGGCGCCGTCCTCGGCCAGGGCCGCGCAGGCGAGCAAGGTGCCGTCGGCCATGCCGGGCAGCCACTCCGCCCGCTGGGCCTCCGAGCCGAAGGCGGCTATGGGCATGGCCCCCATCACCGCGCTCGTGAGCAGAGGCACCGGCGACGCCCGGCGGCCGACCTCCTCCAGCGCGACCGCGGTGGCCAGAAAGTCGAGTCCCAGACCGCCGTGCTCCTCCGGCACCGAAGCAGCCGACACGCCGGTGGAGGCCAGAGCGGCCCACGCCTTGCGGTCCACGTGATCGCCCTCGGCGGCCAGCGCCTTGAGCCGCTCGTGCGTCGACATGTCGTCGAGCACCTGCGCAGTCAGGTCACGGATGGCCTGCTCTTCCTCGCCAAGCTCGAAGTCCACGGTCGATCTCTCCGCTAGCGGGAGGCTCGAGGGTAGCCGAGGCCGAACTGGGAGACCAGGTCGCGCTGCATCTCGTTGGTGCCGCCGCCGAAGGTGAGGATCACCGTCGAGCGGTACATCATCTCCAGGCGGGACAGGTAGCCGGGCGAGCCCTCCACCACGTAGGCCCGCTGGCCGTACACCTGCATCAGCCTGCGGTAGGCATCGACGTAGAACTCGGTGCCCGATACCTTCACCGCCGAAGAGTCGGCCACGAAGCCAGCGACGGTGGCCATGTCGGGCTCGGCCCCGTCGATCTTGTTGGCCACCGTCCAGGCCACCTTCCAGTTGGCCAGGCGCAGGAACTCGAGCCGGGCAGCCACCTCGGCCAGGTTGCGCTGCACCCACGGCTCGTCGATCACATAGGAGCCGTCGGCCCGCTTGGCCGACTTGGCCCACTCCACGCACTCCTCGAAGCGCTTGGTGACCATGCCCGACGAGCAGATCGTGACCCGCTCCCGGTTGAGCTGGCTGGTGATCAGCCCCCAGCCCCGGTTCTCGTCGCCAATCAGGGTGGACGCCGGCACCCGGCAGTCGTCGAAGAAGGTGTGGTTGATGTTGTGCGACGACAGCAGGTCGAGGGGTTCGATGCTGATGCCGGGCGTGTCCATGGGGATGCAGAACAGTGAGATGCCCTTGTGCTTGGGCACCTCGGGGTCGGTGCGGGCCGCCAGCCAGACGTAGTCGGCGCCGGCCGCCAGCGACGTCCAAGTCTTCTGGCCGTTGATCACGTAGGTTTCACCGTCGCGCACCGCCCGGGTGGTGAGCGAGGCCAGGTCGGTGCCCGCGTCCGGCTCGGAGTAGCCGATGCAGAAGGTGAGCTCGCCCCCGGCGATGCGGGGCAGGAAGAAGTCCTTCTGCTCGTCGGTGCCGAACTGCATGATCGTCGGGCCGACAGTGTTGATGGTCAGCATCGGGATGGGCGCGCCCAGCGCGATCGACTCGTCGAACACGATGAACTGCTCGACGGCCGAGAGGCCCCGGCCGCCGTACTCGGTCGGCCAGCCCACGGCCAACCAGCCGTCGGCCCCCATCTGGCGCACGATGCGCCGGTGCGCCGGTCCCACGCCCGGCTCGTCGCCCAAGGCGTCGCGTACGTCGTCGGTGAGCAACTCGTCGTAGTAGGCCCGCAGCTCGTCCCGAAGCGCCTCCTGCTCAGCCGTGTACCCGATATGCATGATCCCCGCCCTTGCTGCCCGCCACTATTCGTAGCGGGTTCCGTTGGCTTTGATGTAGTCGAGCCATAGGGCGCCAGCGTCGGGGGCCATCTCGCCGGGATGGTACGTGACGGACGCCAGGTCGCCCGTGTACGGGAACGGGCCGTGGTGCTCGTAGACGTCCCAGCTCACTGGCGAGCGGCGATCGATGCCGACGTCGATGCCCTCGAAGGGGGCCATGGCCATGAGCGACACCAGGCCGGGCGCCTCCCCTGCCGCGTCGCCGTCCACGCTGACAGTGGCGTTCCATCTGAGGCTGCCCGGGTTCTCCATGGCCAGCCGCACCGCGGAGGCCCCCTCGGCCAGGAGTCCGCAGTCCACCACGGTCATGTCGCCGTAGGCGTTGTGGGCGAACAGCAGCCGGTCGTCCTCCACATAGAGCATGTAGCCGCCGCCCTGGTCGCCGTGGGCCACCAGCACGCCGGCGTCGCCGGGCCGCCACTGCAGGGCCACATCGACCTCGAAGCTCTTCTGGAAGATCAGCTGCTGGGAGCGCCACCGCTCCAGCGTGGGTGTCCCCGGCCTCAGCGTCGTGGACATGGCCCACTCGGCGTACCACGGCGGGCGCAGGATCCTCAGCAGGGCGTTGCCCTCGTCGAGGGGATACACCTGGTTGGCCCAGGCGGCCCGGTCCCAGGCCTGCATCAGCTCGTCCAGCTTCTCGGGGTGCTCGGCGGCCAGGTCGACGCTCTCGGCGGGATCGGTGGCCAGATTGTGCAGCTCCCAGCGGTCCTGGCTGAAGGGGCGGCGGGGCCGGTGGCAGGTGACCACCGACCAGCCGTCGCGGTAGAAGCCGCGGTGCCCGAGCATCTCGTAGTACTGCTCGCGATGGGTGGACGGCACCGACGGGTCGCTGAGGGTGGCCGCGAAGCTGGCCCCGGCCGGCTCGGGCGCGGGAACGCCGCGCCGGGAGGACGGAACCTCCACCCCGCACAGCTCGGCCAGCGTGGGGAACACGTCGGTGACGTGCTGGTACTGGGTGCGGATGCCGCCAGCCAGCCAACCGTCAACAGGCTGGATGCCGCCGGCCAGCGGATCGCCGTCGGGTCGGAACCGGGCCGGCCAGTTGACGATGAACGGCACGCTGTGACCGCCCCGGTGGGTGTTGATCTTGTAGAGCCGAAACGGGGTGCACGACACCATGGCCCAGCCCATCGGGTAGTGGGCCAGCGTCTGGGGACCGCCGAGCAGGTCGATGCGCCCGTAGTCGGCGTCCACCCCCTCGAAGTCCGTTTCCCAAACCTGGGTGAGCAGGGTCCGGAAGTAGGCCGAGGTGCCGGTGTACTGGCCCTCCCGGGAGCCGCCGTTGTCGCTGGTGAACACCACGATGGTGTTGTCCCACTCGCCGATGGCCTCCAAGTGGCGGCGCAGCCTGCCGAAGTTGCGGTCGATGTTGTGAACCATGCCCGCGTACACCTCCATGTAGCGGGCGAACAGCTCCTTGGACCGGTCGTCGAGCTCGTCCCAGGCACCGACCTCGTGGCGCTCCTCGGTGTTGCGGGGCGGCAGCACCGCGTCCGGCGGCACCACGCCCAGTTGGCGCTGGCGCTCGAAGCGCCTGGCTCGCAGCACGTCCCAGCCCTCATCGAAGCGGCCCCGGAACCGCTCGATGTCGGACGCCGGGGCCTGCAGCGGGGCGTGCACCGCGCCGTGGGCGAAGTACATGAAGAACGGCCGGGTGGGATGCGACGACCGCAGCTCGTCCACCATGCGCAGGGCCTGGTCGGTCAGGTCGTCGCTGAAGAAGTAGCCGTCGGGGTAGTCGTCGACGTCGAGGTGGTGGTTGTCCTCGTACAGCCGGTGGGGCTGGTGGAAGTTGGTGAAGGCGTCGAGGATCCCGTAGTAGCGGTCGAAGCCCCGCTGCAGGGGCCAGCTCGCCTTGGGGGCGCCATCGCTGAGATGGGCGTCCTTGGTGAGATGCCACTTCCCGAGCATGAGCGTGGCCCAGCCCGCGTCCCGGAAGGTCTCCGACATCAGCACCGCGTTGTCGCGCAGCTCGAAGGCGTAGCCGGGGAAGCCGGGATCGCCGTGGGGCACGGTGGCCATGCCGGCCATGTGGTGGTTGAGCCCGGTCAGCAGCGAGGCCCGGGTGGGCGAGCACATCGGGTTGACATGGAAGTCGGTGTAGCGCAGGCCCTCGGCGGCGAGCCGGTCCAACTCCGGGGTGTCGATCTCGGCGCCGTAGCAGCCCAGATCGGAGTAGCCGAGGTCGTCGGCCATCATCACGATTACGTTCGGGGCGCCCGCCGGGGCGGTCGGCGGCTTGGGCCAGTGGGGCTCGGAGGTGGAGAAGATCTTGCCGACGGTGCCCTCGAAGCCTGCGTAGGGCGCGGTCGGATCGGACGAGGTGGCCCCGCCCGATGGGACTGTGCTCACGGCTCTACGCAGACTGGCATCGTCATTGCGTGCGACCGCAGCTCACAGCCGGACACGGGGTCGCCGGCGCGAACATCTGTGAAGAAACCACCGTACGAGTAGAAAACCTGCAGTTTGTTGAGTCGCAGGTCGTAGAGCCGAGGCCCCGTCACGGCTTGAAGAAAGCTGGGCTGGTGGCCTTGGCCGGGATCTCGGCCAGCGGTGTGGCCACCTGCTCCACGGTGGGACCGTGCGACGCGGCCAGCGGCGCCAGCCGATCGAGGTCGAAGCCGTAGAGCTCGGCCGCGTTGGTGCCCAGTATGGCTCTCATGTCGGCCTCGCCCCAGTCGCTGAAGGCCCGCTGGAGGCTCTCCAGAGAGTACGGGTAGGTGCCCTCGTGGTGCGGGTAGTCGCTGCCCCACATCACCTTGTGCACGCCGACGGTGCGGATGGCGGCCGCCTCGCCCGGCGACGGGAAGCTGGCCCCGATCCACACGTTGCGGTCGAAATACTCCGACGGCTTCAGCGGCAGTACGATGTCGGCCGCGAAGCCCAGTTCGCCGACGCGTCCGCGGCGCATCTGGCTGTGGTAGCCGTCCATGCGGCGCAGCTCCTCCACCAGCCAGGCCACACCTTGCTCGGTCATGACGTAGCGCAGCGTCGGGAACCGCTCGAACACGCCCGACATGATCAGGTGGGCCAGGTTGCGGTGCGAGTAGAACGGCACCTCCATCAAGAAGATCACCCCGGCTGCGGGCGCCTTGCCGTAGTCGGGCCCGCCGTTGCCGCCGTGCTGGGTCATGATCAGGTCGAGGTCGGCCGCCGCGGCCCACAGCCGGTCCCAGCGCGGGTCCCAGTATCCGGGCAGGTCGCTGTCGGGCGGGATGTGGGGCAGCAGGAAGCTGCGGAATCCCTCGGCGGCGGCCCATTCGAGGGTGGCCACCGCGTCGTCGAGGTCGTCGGCAAAGATCTGGGGCAGGCCGCGGCGCTGGTCGGGATAGCGGGAACACCAGTCCCGCAGCCAGCGGTTGTGGGCCGTGATCCCAGCGAACCGGCGCTCGTAGTCGGCCCGGTCCGACGGGGGGCGGGCGATCAGCGCGCCGGTCGGATAGAAGGGCGGGACGGTGTTGGGGAAGGTGATCTCGGCCACGACGCCGTCGGCGTACTGCTCGCTGAGGCGCCGGTCGTCGTCCCAGTTGCGGGAGCGGCCGTCGTCCTGGAGGTCGCGGTACGGGTTGCGGTAGGCGCCCCTCCACTCGTTGAACTCGTTGCGCCACGCCGGGTCGAGGTACTCCTCGTAGGCCGCCATGTTGCCGCCTGCGTGGCAGTCCGACGAGATGATCGTGTAACGCTGCTCGACACTGTTGTGCGGCTCGCTCATGGCCTGGTGCTCCTAACCTCAGCGTCCGGCAGGCGGGCGGCAGACTCATGCATCGGCGCCTGCGTGCTCCTGCACCACCGTCGCGCTCGCCTGTGATTCGAAGTGTACGCTGGCGGTCCCGCAGATAGTTCGGAGCCGCCATGGTCTCGGTCGACATGCGCACCCGGCTCGATGCCGATGTGGTCCTGATCGACCCTGTCACGTTCGTGGCCGACGAACTGCCCGACCTGCTCCGCCGCAACGGGCGGCTCGCGGCCCGGGGCGCGGCGCTGGTGGGCGCCAAGGCGCTCGGGATCGACGTCGAGGGCACGCGCTTCACCCTCGAGCCGACCGAGCACACCATCGAGCTGCGACGCGGCACAGCCGGCGCCCGGGTCGTTGTGGAGCTCGATCGGAGCTCCTTCAGCGACCTGTTGCAGGACCTCCAGACTCCCCAGACCCTGGCCACCTCCCTCGTCACCCGCCTGCCCATGGCCGACCACTTCCGCTGGCTCAAGTGGTGGCCGGTGCTGCGGGCCGTCATCGACGGCCGAGCAGTCCATGAGCCCGGCGACATCGAGTTCCGCGACCAACACGGCCAGCCGCTCGATCTGGGCCGACGGTTCACGCCCGAGGACGACGACGCCGAGATGGCGTATTTCCTGGGCGAGGCCGGCTTCCTCCACCTCGAGGGCTGGTGGCCCGAGGAGATGATGGCCGAGATGTCCGCCGACATGGACCGGGCCCTGCCCCTCTATTGCCACGACGACGACCGAAGCTGGTGGGCCACCACCGGCGACGGCTCGAACCGGTGCGTGAGGATGCGGTTCTTCCAGGAGCACTCGGCCACCGCCCACGATCTTCTCAACGATCCCCGCCACGCCCGCATCGGCGCCCTCACCGACGATGGCCATGTTTCAAGAACCCGGGTGCACGGTGAGAACGCCATCGAGGCGCTTGTGAAGCCGCTGGACGTGGTGTCGGGCATCTCCGACCTCCCGTGGCACAAGGACTGCAGCCTCGGGCGGCACAGCTACGACTGCTGCGCCATGACGACCGGGATCTCGGTGACCGGCGCCGACGCCCGCTCCGGCCAGCTGGCCGTGGTGGCCGGCTCGCACCGGGCCAACGTGCAGCCCAACTTCATCCACCCCTATCTCGACCTTCCCATCGTGCCGCTGCCGACCCGGACCGGGGACGTCACCGTGCACTTGAGCTGCACCCTCCACATGAGCTACGCGCCCGTCGAGCAGGAGCGCAGGGTGATGTACACCGGCTTCTCGCTGCCCGGCGAGAGAGGCAACACCATCGGCGCCGACCTGGGCTCGGTGCGCGAGAACGCCCACCACAATGTCAGCCAAACGCCGGCCGCCCTTCAGCACGCGGACGCCTAGGCATGGCACCGCACCGCCGCCCGGACCGAGAGCCGGGATAATGCTGAGATGATCAACGCGGAGGTCGTGCACGCCGCCGAGGCCGGCTTGGGCGAGGGTTGCGTGTGGTCGCCGGTGGAGGACCTGCTCGTGTGGGTGGACATCAACGGGCAGGCCGTGCACCGCCTCGATCACGGCACGGGCCAGCCGGTTGGGGTGTGGCGCTACCCGGACATGGTCGGCAACGCCGCTCCCCGCGCCGGCGGAGGGCTGGCCCTCGGCCTGGGACCCTCGGTGGCGCTCACCGACCGGGTCGGCGCCATCGAGACCGTGATCGAACTGCCGGGAGAGCCCGAGTCGAACCGCACCAACGACGGTGCGGTCGACCCCCGGGGCCGGCTGTTCCAGGGAACTCTCAGCCATACCGAACCCGGAGCGCCGGTGGCTTCGCTGCACCGCGTGGACGGCGACGGCACGGCGAGACGGGTGCTCTCCGACGTGATGATCTCTAACGGCATCGGCTGGAGCCCCGACCAGGCCACGATGTACTACATCGACACGCTGACCTTCCGGGTGGACCGCTTCGACTACGACCCCGACACCGGCGAGATCGAGGGGCGGTGCCCCTTCATCACGTTCGACGGCAGCACCGGCGGCCCCGACGGCATGACGGTCGACGCCGACGGCTGCCTTTGGGTGGCGATGTTCGGCGGCTACCAGGTGCAGCGGTTCTCGCCCGACGGCGAACCGCTCGAGACCGTGGCCACGCCGGGCTCGCCCCTGACCACCTGCTGCTGCTTCGGCGGTCCCGACCTAGACACGCTCTACATCACCACCGGACGAGACGAGCTCGCCGGCATCAGCACCAAGGGCGAGCCCAACGCAGGAGCGCTCTTCGCCGCCGACGTCGACGCCGTCGGCCAGCCCACCAACCTGTTCGCCGGATAGAGCCGAGGGCGGCTTGCGGGACGCTTCCGTCGGACGGTGACATTGGGCACACCGCCGCCTCTTGGGCTGCGGCGCTGCGTATATTCGGAATCTCCCCTCGCCTTCGAAAAGAGCGCGCCTCGCCATGACGATCGAGCATGCCCCTCTCCTCTACCCGCTCGACGGACTCGCGCCCCACATATCGGAGCGCACGATGAGCTTCCACTACGGCCGCCACCACGCCGGCTATGTGGCCAACCTCAACCGGATGATCGCGGGCACTGCTCACGAGGCCGCCTCGCTGGAGGACATCGTGGCCGCGGCCGACATGCCGTCGGCGCTGTTCAACAACGCGGCCCAGGCCTGGAACCACGCCTTCTACTGGGACTCGATGAGTCCGGGGAGCGTCGAGGCACCCTCAGGCGAACTCCTGGCCGCCCTGGAACGCAGCTTCGGGTCGCTGGACGCCTTCAACGCCCAGTTCGCCGCGGCCGCGGTGGGCAACTTCGCATCGGGCTGGACCTGGCTGGTGGCCGACGACGAGGGCCTCAGCATCGTCAACACCGACGACGCCGACACGCCCCTGCGCCACGGCCAGCGGGCCCTGCTCACCATCGACGTTTGGGAGCACGCCTACTACCTCGACTACCAGAACGCCCGAGCCGCCTACGTAGACGCCTTCATCGAGCACCTAATCAACTGGGAGTTCGCCTCCACCAACTACGCCGCCACCGGCTAGCGTCCCGCGTGGTCGGCTCGCCGCGAGTTAGTCGTCGACCAGCAGTTCGATGAGTGAGCTGGTGTCCCAGCGGCCGTGACCCTGGCGCTGGAGGCGGGCGTAGAACTGGTCGATTGCCGCGGTGAGCGGCAGGGTGGCGCCGATGCGCTCGGCCTCCGCGAAGCAGATGGCCAGATCCTTGCGCATCCAGTCGAGGGCGAAGCCGAAGTCGAACTCGCGGCGGGCCATGGTCACGCCCCGGTTGGCCATCTGCCACGACCCGGCCGCGCCTTGCGAGATCGTGGCCACTACCTGCTCGACGTCGAGTCCGGCCCGGCGGGCGAAGTCGATCCCCTCGGCCAAGCCCTGGACCAGCCCTGCGATGCAAATCTGGTTCACCATCTTGGTGCGCTGGCCGCTGCCCGGACCGCCCAGCAGGGTCACCGCCTTGGCGTAGGCGTCGATCACCGGCTCGGCCCGGTCGAAATCGACCCCGTCGCCACCGCACATCACGGTTAGCGCGCCGTTCTCGGCGCCGGCCTGGCCCCCCGAGATCGGCGCGTCTACGAAGCCGACACCCCGCTCGCTCGCAGCTGCATGCAGCTCCTGCGCCAGATCGGCCGATGCCGTGGTGTGGTCCACCAGCACCGACCCGGCCGCCATCGACTCCAACACGCCACCACGGCCGAGAGTCACCGAGCGCACGTCGTCGTCGTTGCCCACGCACACGAACACGAACTCGGCATCGGCGGCTGCGTCAGCAGGTGTCGGCGCGGCCGTGCCGCCGTGCTCGGCCACCCAGGCCTCGGCCCGGGACGCCGTGCGGTTGTAGACCGTCACGTCGTGGTCTGCTGAGACCAGGTGACCGGCCATGGGATAGCCCATCACCCCCAGTCCGACGAATGCGCAACGAGCCATTGGTGCCTCCTTCAAGAATGCAGCATGCGTACTTGCAGCATGGGTACCTTATGCGGCTGCAGAGCGCACATTGAGCCCAGTCGGCGCGTCAGCCGACGCGGCTTGTCGACGGGTACGGATCCGATCAGGGCACGTAGCCGACGTCGGGGTCGTACGGGTGAGTGGGAGGCCCCTTGAGCTCGATCCCGTTTCCCTCCGGATCCCTGATGTACATCGACGGTCCCCGTCCATCGCCGCCCCAGTTGTTGAGCACGGGTCCAGCCTCAATGCCGTGGCTCGCGAAGTGCTCGCGGAGTTCATCCTCATCGAAGGGCTCGATACGGATGCAGAAGTGGTCCATGTTGTGGCTCTCGGCACCTGGTGCAGGACCGCCCTCGCTCCCGATCGGGCCGGCCACATCCGCCAGGTCGATTATGGAGTCCCCCGCACGCAACTGGTACAACCCGATCTCCGCCCGGGCCTGATCGACGGTGCAGCCGAGCACGGTCTCATAGAACTCCAGACACCGCTCAACATCGGTCACCCGCAGAACGACGTGATCCAGCGACTTCAGACGGAACACCGGCAGACCTCCCCGATCACCCGAAACCTACACCGAAGCCGCCATCGCGGAGCCGCCGACCACGGTCAGGCATCAATCGAAAGGAAGGCTCTCGACGTCTAGGGATGGCGCGGGCTCACGGATGGTCAGATGCTGGCGTGCCAACGACCTGACGTTTGCGCGGCGAGCTAGCAGTCGCTCCTCTGGAGGCATCGCCGCTGTCTTGCGCAACGCGCTCGCGATGGCGTTGACCAGCATCTCTGAGGTCTCTGTCACTGTGGGTCGTTCAGGCACGACCGAATCGATGAGTCCCTCGTCTCGCAGCGCCTCGACTTCAGCTGCCTGCCCCCTAACCATGTGTGCCGCCCTCTCGGTGCTACGGAAGAGAATGGCTGAGGCAGCTTCTGGGGCAATGGGCGCCAGCCACGCATTCTCGAGGGCGATCACCGAGTCAGCAGCCACCAGGGCGATCGCTCCAGCCCCAGAGCCCTCACCCATCAGGACCGAGACCGTGGGTATCCGCACCCCTAGGAGTTCGCGAATGAGAGAGCCGACGGCATGGGCGAGGCCTTCGGACTCCTCGTCGATGCCTGCACCTGCGCCCTTGGTGTCAATGAAGGACACGAGGGGCAGACCCAGCTCCTCCGCAATGGATATCGCCCGCTGCGCCTTGCGGTAGCCGCCGGGAGAGACCTCGGCTCCACGGCCCTGCGGCCTGCGGAAGCCGACCGCGACTGCGGGCTCGCCCCCGAGACTGGTGAATCCCGTGAGCAGGTTGCGATCGTCCGAACCAGCGCGGTCGCCGCGAATCTCTATCAGGGGCGCGCCCGATGCCTCGATCACCGATTCGATCGACGGGCGGTCTCGCGCCCTGGATCGAGTCACGCTGCGCCACGCGTCGGGCCGTCGCCGGGCTTGAGTCTCAACCGGCGCCGAAACTGACGGGCTCGCCGGGATCGCAGGGGGCGCAACCTTGCGACCGACGATGTCGAGCCACTCTGCTATGCGCGGGGCCAACTCGTCGGGCTGAACGATGTCGTCGACCAGTCCCCGCCGCAGACCGGCTTCGGCGCTGATCTCGTCGCGGGGAAACGGGCAGCCTGTGACTGCCTCCACAATCCGGGGGCCCGTGAGAGAGATCGAAGCACCCGGAGCGGCCCACACAAGATGTCCCTGCGTGCCCAGCGCCGCAAGGGTTCCGCCCATCGTGGGATCCATCAAGTAGCTCAGATAGGGAAGCCCGGCCTCGCGATGCTCGGAGATGGCCGCGCCGATGGACAGCATCTTGATGAAGGCGGGCGTGCCCTCCTGCATCCGAGTCCCGCCCGATTGGCAGATGCTGATGACCGGCCTTCGGGAGACTGTGGCGATCCCGAAGGCGCGGGCTGCCCGTTCGGCCGCGGCGATGCCAAGCGTGCCTGCTACGAACTCGTAGTCACTGGAGATCAACGCAACCGCGTGGCCACCGATTGTGCCAAACCCGACTTTGGATGCCTCGGCCAGCGGGTCGTCCGCCTGGAGTTCTGCCAACCGGGTGGCGTAGGCCTGGTTCTCGCCGAACGCCAGCGGGTCGGCTGTTACGACTTCCTGCGACCACTCCCGAAAGGTCCCCCCGGTCAGCTCCGCCAAGAAGCTCTCAGCTCTTGTCATCGTTACGCGGAGGCCTCTGATCCACGCGGCTCGATGAGATCGCGCCATAGGGCACGCGCCATGGGGCATACAAGTGGACAGCAACGCCCGATTGGTGGATGAATTGCACTACTGACATGGATCTTGGCCGCGTTCTGGCGTGCCCGGGGTGGGACTCGAACCCACATGTCCGTTGGGACAGCCCGTTTTAAGCGGGCCGCGTCTGCCAATTGCGCCACCCGGGCACTCTCGCACCGTATCCCCTGTCTCGCCGACCGCCAGCCCGGGCGAGATCAAGCTGCGGCGGCTGCGTTGGGTTGGGGTCTCGTAGCCGGGACCGATTCCATGGTCTCGGATTGCAGCGTGAGCTGGCCGGCGTCGGTGTCGGTGTCGGCGTCGATTGCCAGCCATAGGGCGGACCGCACGAGGTCTGCTCGGGCGCCGTCGAGGTAGTTGGCCACCACGATCCCCTCGATCATGTCGGCGAGTACCGCCCCTCGGGGACGGCCTCGCAGGCGGACCGAGACCACCGGCGATCCGTTGCGTCGGCGGATGGACCGGTCGAGGTCGGGTCGGGGCGGCGGGCTGGCGAAGACCGGCACGACGAGGCCGCGCAGGCGGGCCGCTCGGGCTAGCGAGCGGGCTGAGGTCCCGAAGTCGAGCGATGTCATTCCCACGAGGGCTATCGTCGCGCCGGGGTGTGACAACAGCCCCGCCACGCTTAGGAGCCGCTCCCCAGCCCCATGTACGCCGACGAGTACAACCCGGCCCAGCGGGAGGTCGTGAGCCTGCTTGGCGCCCCGAAGGGAGACCGGCCCAGCTTCGACGCGGGCCTGCGGGACGAGCTGCTAAGCCGGCTGGAGGAGCGCCTGAAGCCGCTGGTCGCCACCATCGGCTCCGATCGGTTCGACGACGACGTCCTGTATCTGAGCAAGTTCAGGCTCTCCCAGGCGCTCGGATGCGAGCGGAAGTTCATGGCGGAACTCGCCGAGCCGTTCCGATGGTCGCCCCCCACCGCCCGGGGCACGGTTACCCACAAGGCCATCGAGCTGTCGGTGCACTGGCAACAGGAGGCACCGCCGCTGGAGCTGGTCGACGAGGCCATGGCCCGCCTCACCAACGCCGACAAGAGCATCGCCGACTACCTCCAGGGCTGCGACGAGACCGAGCGGGCCGAGCTGAGAGCCGAGGCCGGGGCGGCCATCACCCAGTTCCTGGAGTGCTTCCCTCCGCTCAAGCCCAAATGGAGGCCGACGACCGACAGCCCGATACGGGCAGAGCTCCACGGAGGGCTGATCGTGCTGTCGGGCAAGCCGGACCTTACGCTCGGCCAGCCCGAGGGCACCGTGGCCGGCAAGGTCATCATCGACTTCAAGACGGGCAGATTCTCACCCTCGCATCGAGAGGACCTGCGCTTCTACGCGCTGCTGGAGGCTCTGCGCATCCTGCCGCCCAGGCTGCTGGCCACCTACTACCTCGACCAGGGCCAGTTCCACCCGGAGGCCGTCACCCGCGACCTGCTGCTGTCGGCCGCCGAGCGGGTGATCGACGGCGCCCATCGCTACGTGGAGCTCGCCGGCGACGCACGCCAGCCGAGCGTGACGCCGGGCCCAGCCTGCCGATGGTGCCCGGTCCAGCCCGACTGCGACGAGGGCACCGCCTTCCTAGAGGACGCACCCGACGGCGACCCGTACGGATTGTAGGCACCGGCCGTTGAGGACGGCACTGCTCCCTCCGTGGGACACCATGGTCGAGATCGGGGGCGTTGCCTGCTTCGAGTCGGCGCGGTTCGCCGAGCGGATCTCCCGGCTGCCGATGCCGATGCCGGGCACCGCCGCCTGATCACGCCGCACGCGACCGGGGGCCTAGTGCGGGCGGGGAGGTGACGGGGTGGTCGGATGGGCCTCGGGCACCACGTCGGGGGAGTACTCCCCCACCTCGATGTCGAGGTGGCTCAGCCAACCCAGCGCTTGAAGCGCGGCGGTGCCAGCCACCAGCGCCGCGCCGTACGCGGCGAATGCGGGCCGCGGCCCGATCAGCTCGATCAGCTGGCCGAGCACCAGCTGCCCCAGCGGGTTCGACGACATGAGCACCATCACGTACAGCGACAGCACCTGCGCGCGGCGCTCCTCATCCACCTGGAGCTGAACCGCAGTGTTGAGCGAGCTGGCCGAAGTTAGGTGGGCCGCCCCGATCAGCACCAGCGGCACCAGGAACGTCAGGAACGTGGGTGCCGCCGCCAAGCCCGCCACGGCCGTGCCGTACATGACGAGCGCCGCCCGCTGGATCTGCGACCGGCGCACCCGGCCTCCCAGCGACGCCACCACCGGCGTGGCCGCCACCGCGCCCGCGCCCACCATGGTGAGCATGATCCCGAACCCGCCCGGCCCCCGATCGAACACGTCCTCCGCGAAGACCACTGCCAGCATCTGCACCGGCAGGCCGACCGAGCCGATTAGCGCCACGGTGACAAAGGCGACCACGAGACCGCGACGTGCTCGAACGTAACGGGCCACGGCCAGGGTATTGCGGATCAGCCGCATGCTCGGAGTTCCGGCCGCCGAGGTCCGGCGGGACTCGATGCGCGCCACCGCACCGATCACGCCGAGGCAGCCCACAGCGCTGACCCCGAACGCGGCTGCCGGCCCGGCCGCAGCCACGGTGATGCCGCCCAGCATCGGGCCGACCAGCCGGGAGCTGTTGAACTGCGCAGAGTTCAAGGTGACCGCGTTGAGGAGCAGATCTTTGGGAACCAGCTCGCTCACGAAAGCCTGCCAGGCAGGGAGATTCAGGCCCCCGGCCAGACCGGACGCCGCGGCCATGGCCACATAGGCGGTGGGCGACCTCACTCCCTGGACCCAGGCCAGCGCCATAGCCGCGGCCACCAGTCCCATCAACGACTGCGAGACCATGAGGATCCTGCGCCGCGGGTAGTGGTCGGCCAGCACGCCCGCGGCCGGAGCGATCACCGCCATGGTCGCGAACTGCGCGAACCCCGCGAAGCCGACCCAGCCCGGGCTGCGGGTCAGGTCCCACATCACCGCGGGAAGAGCCACATACTGGAAGAAGCGGGCCGCGTTGGCCACGAATCCGCCGAACCAGAAATAGCGGAAGCTGCGATAGCCGAACGAGGCGAACGCAGCTTGGGGCATCGGAGCACCGTACCGGCGCGGGCGCGCCATACTGCGAGCCATGTCCTACGTGATGATCGATGTCTCAGACGGTGTGGCCCAACTCACGCTCAACGATCCCGGCAAGCGCAACGCCATCAACCAGGCCATGAACGACGAACTCGTCGCCGCCCTCGACGAGCTCGAGCCCGACCCGGCCATCGGCGCCCTGGTGGTGACCGGCGCGGGCAAGGGCTTCTGCGCGGGCGCCGACCTCGACGACCTGCTGGCGGCCAAATCCACCGGCATAACCCGCATCTACGAGGGATTCCTGCGGGTGGCGCACTCGCCGCTCGCCACCGTGGCCGCGGTGAACGGTGCCGCGGTGGGCGCCGGCATGAACATGGTGCTGGCCTGCGACATGGTGCTGGCCGGGCGACGCTACGCCCGCTTCGACTCACGCTTCCTGCAGATCGGCATCCATCCCGGCGGAGGCCACACCTGGCGCCTCCGGCACGCGACCGACCGCACCACCGCCATGGCGATGGTGATATTCGGCGAGGTACTGTCGGCCGACGAGGCGCACCGCACCGGGCTGGCCTACCAAGTCGTGGACGACGACGCGCTTCTGGCGCGGGCCCATGAGCTGGCCGCCCGGGCCGCAGCCCAGCCCAAAGAGCTGGTGGCCCGCACCAAGGCCACGATCCTGTCCCTGGACGAGATTGCCGACTCGGCCGCGGCGGTGGACCACGAGTTGCACCCCCAGCTGTGGTCCATGGACCAGCCCGCATTCACGGACCTGGTGCGAGAACTCCAGTCGCGGATCGCATCAAGGGAGTAGCCCCAGGCCCCTCGCGGATCACCTCCAACGAGAGTCCCAGGCCCCTCGCGGATCACCTCCAACGAGAGTCCCAGGCCCCTCGCGGATCACCTCCAACGAGAGTCCCAGGCCCCCCTCGCCCGTCGGCTAGCGCTGCCGGTTTCCCGCCGGAGTCCGGGGCGCCGGCACCGGCCGGGGCGCGATCCACTCGGCGATCAAGTCGGGGGCACGCACCCGCCACTCCTCCTCGGTGATGGCGAAACGGCGATGGTCCTCCCACACCCCGTTGATCTCGACGTAGCGCTCGGCCAGACCCTCGTAGCGCAGCCCGAGCTTCTCGACCACCCGCAAGCTGGACGAGTTGCGGGGCACGATGGAGACCTGAAGCCGGTGCAGCCGCAACTCCTCGAAGGCGAAGCGGGCCGCCACCACCAGCGCTTCGGGCGTGTAGCCGTTGCCGGCGACGGCCTCGTCGATCCAGTAGCCGACATAGCAGGACTGGAACGGACCCCTCTGGATCGACGACAGGTTCATCTCGCCGCGGAAGCAGCCGTTGACGAACACTCCGAATCCGTAGCCGGTCCCCTGCTGCCGCTCGCGGCGGCGGGCCGCGCAGCGGTCGGCGAACGCCCTAGGATCCTCGGCGGTGTCGGGCCGGCCCGCCACCGGCCGCGGCTCCCACCGCTTCAGCCGGTCGCGGTTGCGTCGGCGCACCTCACGCCAGGCACCGAAGTCATCGCGTGCCAGCGGTCGCAGCAACACTCGCCGTCCCAGCAGTGTGCTCACGGCCGCGCACTCTAGCCTCCGAGGCCGAGCGGCTCCCCACTGGCTCGCGGTGGCCTCGCACGGCGGCGCGAGGCCCCGGGCCCGAGCGGCCCGTGAGCGCAGCGAACAAGAGCGGGAAACCGGGCCCGAGCGGCCCGTGAGCGCAGCGAACAAGAGCGGGAAACCGGGCCCGAGCGGCCCGTGAGGGCAGCGAACAAGAGCGGGAAACCGGGCCCGAGCGGCCCGTGAGGGCAGCGAACAAGAGCGGGAAACCGGCGCCGAGCGGGTAGAGGTCGCGCGGTCAGACGTCGAGGAGCGACAGGGCCAGGCCGTCGAGCAGGTCGGCCTCCGACACCAGGCACTCGTCGAAATCGAAGTACCGCATGATCCTTACCAGGATGCAGACCCCGGCCACGATCACATCGGCCCGGCCGGGGTGCAGTCCGGGGTTGTGTACGCGATCGGCCAGCGCCTCGGTGGCCAGAGTTCGGAAGACGTCCTCGGCCGCGTCCTTCGAAAGCCCGAAGTGGTGGACCCGATCCCGGTCGTAGGTCGCCAGGCCCAACTCCACCGCGGCGACAGTCGTGATCGTCCCGGCCACCCCCACGAGCTGGCAGGGGCCGCCGAGAGCGGGAATGGCCCGCACCGCGTCGTCGAGGTGAAGTTCGGTGACCGACAGGCACGCCGAGAGCTCCTCGGGCAGGGGCGGGTCGTGATGGATGTACTTCTCGGTGAGCCGCACGCTGCCGATGTCGAGGGACAGCGCCTCGGCGCAGTGCCGCTCGCCGAAGGACAGCTCAGTGGAACCCCCGCCGATGTCGACCACCAGGTAGGGCCCCTCGGCCGGGTCCAACTCGCTGACCGCGCCCCGGAAGGCCGCCTCGGCCTCCTCGCGCCCCGACAGAACCTCCGGCACCGACCCGAGAATCGCCTCGGCCGGCTGAAGGAACTCGGAACGGTTGGCCGCGTCGCGCACCGCGGAGGTGGCGATGACCCTCACCGCCGTGGGGTTGTGACCGTCGATGGCCCGCCGGTACTCCCTCAGGCACTCCAGGGTGCGCTCTACGGCTGAAGGATCAAGGCAGCCGGTGGCGTCCACGCCCCGACCCAGACGGGTTATCTCCGAGCGCCTGACGGCCGCGGGCTCCTGGCCGTCGGTGACAAGCAGCCGCGTGGTGTTTGTGCCGCAGTCGACGACGGCTACCGGCGCGCCCCTCACCCGACCCTCCCCTGAAGGACAACCACACCGAGCCGGGTCCTCCTCGGCAGCTTCAGCAGCATCCGACGGCCTCTCGGTTGGCCAGCGGCCGCCAGACCCCTCACTTCTTCTTCCGCAGCGACGCGGCGGCCTCCGGGCCGAGGCGCTCGGCCACCCAGCGCCCCACCGGATCGTCCCCTCCGGCCAGGTGCCACGCGTAGTGGGCGTGCAGGCATTTCACTCCGCGGCGGGTGCCCCCCACGCCGTGGGACGGACGCGGCCCGTCGTGGTCGTCGGGCAGGGCTGCGTCGCGCTCGGCCCCGTAGCGGGCGTGGGCCGCGGCCAACTCCGCGGCGTCGACGGCTGCCTCTGCGGCCCGTACCCCGCCGTCGGACTCCAAACGCCCGACCAGGCGTCGAAGCTGCTCGTCGACCAGCCAGTAGCGGGTCGGCATGGGCCGCCCGTCGGCCAGGATTGGGGCGTTGCGGATGACTGCGGGACGCCCCGAGGCGTCTCGAACGACGACATCGAAGTCCCCGGACGGCTCCCGGCCCAGCAGCTGCGTCACCTGTTCGTGGTCGCCGCCGGTGGCGGTGTTCATCGACAGCCCAGTGCGTACGACACCGCCCGGCAGATTCGCTCCATGACGGCGCCGTTGAGTTGCCCGGCGCGGTCGCGCAGCGTCGACTGCCTGATGGTGTACAAGCCGTCGCAATTGACCACCGACTGTCTCGAGAGGCCGCTGATCTCCGAATCGAGGGGCACTTCGACGGAGAGTCCCCGGTCGCTGGTGGTGACCTCGGCGACGGTCACCAGCTCGCGAACGGCGATGACCTCAGCACGGGTGAGCACCAGCACGGGGCGCCTCTTCGAGGCGATCTCAGTCCACCAGATCTCGCCGCGATTCAACTGTCGCTCCAGGCTTGGGCTTGCTCCCAGAAGTCGTCAGGCTGCTCCGGACGGCGAAGATAGGCCTGCCTGTCGGCCTCCGCCAGAGCCCTTCTGACCGACGCAGCAACGCCTTCTCGGGCCGCGGCGGAGATGTTCACATTCAGCCGGCGGGCCTGCTCGGCCAGTTCACTGTCCAACGTGAAGGTGGTGCGTACTGTCTCCATGATCTGACGCTAGCAGCAAACGATAGCTGGAAACACTCGCGTGAGCGTGTTCCAACACCTGCTGATCAAGCAGCCACGGCGATGATGACCACGATCACGATTAGGATGACGGCGAGGACAACCGGCACGAGGCGCTTGAGCACCGGGGCCCCGGCCACCTCCAGCAGGTCCACGGCCTCAACCTCCGCGGCGGGCATTGGAGCCGGTGCCGGCTCGTCAGCGGCAGTCTCGGTGTCAGGCTCTGCGGCTTCGGGATCTGTCGCCGCGGACTCGCCGGAGGCCACGTCGGCGGCGACCAGCTCAGCCAGGTTGTCGGCGAACTGCCCCATCAGCTTGCGGCTCACGTCGGCCAGCACGCCCCGGCCGAACTGCGCGACCTTGCCGGTGATGGTGAGATCGGTGTGGACACTCACCCTGGTGGACGCCTCGGTCACGGACTCGAGCGCCACGGTGATCTCAGCCGACGCGTTCCCCGCGCCGCGGGTGTCGCGCCCGCTGGCCGACATCAGCAGCCGGTGGGCGTCGTCGTCGCGCTCGGTGAACGACGCCCTGCCCTTGTACTGGGATGTGATCGGCCCGACCTTGACCTTGACCAGGCCCTCGTAGGCGTCGCCGTCGCTGCCGGTGAGCTGCGCTCCCGGCAGGCACGGCGCGATCCGCTCCACGTCGGTGAGGACCTCCCATACCGCGTCGATCGGATGGGCTACCTCGAACGAGTCGTTCAGTTCCATTTCCGGAGGTCCTCCAGCGTGTCGATGTCGTCGGGATTCCCCTCGCAGGGTATCGCCCGCACGAGTTCCGGTCTGCGTCGCATCAGAACCCGCCCGCCCTCGTCGCCGGTCAGGGGAAGGTGGCTCCAAAGCGCCGCGCCGATGCGGACCGGGGGACGGCGGGCCCCGCCGAAGTCGGCCACCGCGAGATCGCAGTCGGCGGTTCCCACTGCCGCCCACGCCTCCGCGGGCACGCCGGGCTGGTCGCCGCACCCGAACACCACCGCCCGGTGACCCCGCGACCCGGCGTAGCCGACCGCGGCGGCCAGCGAGGTGGCCTGCCCCTGCTCCCAGGCCTCATTGTGCAGGACCGTAACCTCTTCGGGCAGCACCTCGAGCAGGTCGACGGCCCCCATGACCACGATGGTCTCGTCGAGATCGGCGGCCAGGGCCGCGTCCACGGCCCGGCGAACCAGCGGCACCCCGCCCACCTCGCACAACAGCTTGTGACGCTCCCCCGCGAAGCGAACGCCGGCACCCGCGGCCAGCACGACGGCAGCCACCCCCAGCCGCCGGCCCTCGCCGCGGTCGTCGTCGCGACCGCCCTCCATGTGGTCGTCAGTCACTGGGCCAGTCTGCCCGCCGCCAGCACCACCAACACCATCAACACCGATCGCAACACCCCCGAAGGACTGCCACTCCTACAAGTCTCCCGAATCCGAGACAGCAGTACCACGTTCGGTTGCTCGGCGTAGTGCAGTGGCGTTACACTAGATGTCACGCAAGTGCCGGAGCGCCGCCCCTACCGGTCTCCAATTGGCATGAGGGGCGGCACTCCGGCGCTTCGTATCATTCCATGTCTTATTGTGTATGACAATATGAGTCGGGCGGCAGTTGGCCGGATCAGTCGTGGATGGGGCCGGTGGTGATGGAGAGGCCTTCGGCCTTGCGGCCGGTCCGCAGCGAGATGATCTCCGAGACGATGGAGACCGCGGTCTCCTCGGGGGTGGCTGCGCCGATGTCGAGCCCGATGGGCGAGCGCAGACGGGCCAGCTGCTCGTCCGTCACGCCGGCCTCGATCAGGCGGCCGGTGCGGTCGTCGTGGGTGCGGCGGCTGCCCATCACCCCGATGTAGCCGACATCGGTGGCCAGCGCCGAGGTGATGGCGGGCACGTCGAACTTGGCGTCGTGGGTGAGCACGCACACCGCGTCCCGGGGGCCGAGGACCGCCCCGACAGAATCGAGCAGCCGATCAGGCCACGAGACCACCACCTCGTCGGCCATCGGGAACCGCTTGGCGGTGGCGAACACCGACCGGGCGTCGCACACCGTGACCCGATAGCCGAGCACCTTGGCCACTCGGGCCAGCGCGGCGGTGAAGTCGACCGCGCCGAAGATCAGCATCCGGGGCGGAGGGGCAAACGACTCCACGAACACGGCCACCTCCTCGCCACAGATCTCGCCCTGCTCGGAGTATTCGCCCTTCTCGGAGTAGCGGCGCAGGCCCGAGCGGCCCGCGACCAACTCGCCGCGAGCGTCGCGCTGCACAGCCCGGTTGAGGCCCTGCGTGCCCAGCGAGCCGACAGTCCCCCGACCCTCGGGGCGCACCAGCATCTTGGCACCCGTCCCGGGGCCCTCGACCACGGTGGCCAGCGCGGCCGGGGACTCGGTGGCGAGATCCGAGCTCAGCTCGTCATGGACCGTGCCCCAGTCCAGAGGCTCCACGAACAGGTGGATGGTCCCCCCGCAGGTGAGCCCCACGGCGAAGGCCTCATCGTCGCTGTAGCCGAAGGTGACGATGCGCCGGTCGCCGGCAGCGATCACTTCCAACGACTCAGTGACCACCGCGCCCTCGACGCAACCGCCCGACACCGAGCCGACCACCTCGCCCTCAGCAGTGACGGCCATCGCCGCGCCCGGGGCGCGCGGCCCCGAGCCCTCCAGGTCGACGACCCGGGCCACCGCGGCCTGCTCTCCGCCGGCCCGCCAGCGATCCAGATCGGCGAGGATCTCCTTCACCGTCCCACTCCCGCGGCTACCGGAACCGGACCCTCGTCCGCGGCCTGCGGGCGCGGCCTCCGCAAGCCGTGACCGGTCTCGGTCAGGACGAGCTCAGCCAGCCGTTCTAGCGACTCCAGGTTGTGCCCCTCCACGAAGTCGTCCAGGTACGGGAGGGCCGCGGCCATCCCCCGGGCGAGGGGGGCGTACCCGGGCGACGCCTTGAGGGGGTTCACCCACACCACCCGATTGGCGACCCGGCGGAGGCGCTGCATCTGCTCGGACATGTCGGCCGGGTCGCCCCGATCCCAGCCGTCGGAGAGGATCACCACCACCGCTCCTCGGGCCATCCCTCGGCAGCCCCACTCGTCGTTGAAGGACCGCAAGCCCGAGCCGAGGCGGGTGCCGCCGCTCCAATCCGGTACCGCCGCCGACGCGGCCCGCAAGGCCCGGTCCGGATCACGCGACGACAGCTCCCGGGTGAGCCGGGTGAGACGAGTCCCCAGAGCGAAGGCCTCGACGCGGCTGCGGCCCGCGACGGCGGCGTGGACCAGCCGCAGAAGGGCCCGGGCGTAGCGCTCCATCGACCCCGACACGTCCAGCAGCAGGACGAGGCGCCGGGGCCTGCGGCCACTGACGCGGCGGTGCATGCGCATGGGCTCGCCGCCCGAGCGCATGGCGGCCCGGACCGTGCGCCGGACATCCAGGCGGCCCCGGCACGACCGGGTCGGCTCGAGTCGGCGGCTGGGCCGCGTCGGGCCGCAGAACCTGAGCCGCTCCATCAGCCGGCGGGCCTCCTCGAGCTCGTCGTCGGTGTAGTCGGCGAAGTCCTTGGTGGAGAGCGTCTCGGTGGCGCTGTAGCGAACAGTGATCACATCGGAGTCGCGGCCGGGCTCCTCTTCGTCGCCGGCAGCATCGCCCCCGTCGTCGACCTGCAGCATCACTGGGACGCTCACCGCGGTGGTGGGGGCAACCGTGCCCAGCGGCGAGCCCAGCCAGTAGGCGCCAAAAACTGCGTCGTAGACGCCGACGTCCTCGAAGCGGTGAACCAGCGCGCAGCGGCCGGCCCAGTACAGCGACGCCCGGCTGCTGACGTCGCACACCGACAGCGCCTCCGAATAGAGCAGAGCGGAGATGAGCGAGACCTCCAGACCGGCACGGCGCAAGGCGCACGCGAACCCCACAGCCACATCGATCGGATCGGCACCCGATCCAGGCGCGTCAATCCCGGACGCTGAGCGCCGCCCCGCCGGCCCGTGCGGCGAGCCGCTCGCCTGTGGACGGGTCATGAGATGTGGGCGGCTGCGGCCTCGGAGACGATGGCGGCCAGGTCGTGCTCGATGACCCGGTCGCGGTCCTCGCGGTACTTCAGCAGGGCGCCCAAGGTTGCCGACGCGTTGGCCAGATCGAGTTTGGCTCCGCCGAGGAGGCTCAGGGCGCGGGCCCAGTCGATGGTCTCAGCCACACCGGGAGGCTTGTAGAGACCGACGTCGCGGATGGCGGCCGCGGCGTGGGCAACCTCCTGCGCCAGGGTGTCGGCCACCTCCGGCGCCCGCAGCCGGATGATCTCCGCCTCGCGTTGCGCGCCGGGATGCGACACCCAGTGGTAGAGGCAGCGCCGCTTCAGGGCGTCGTGCACATCGCGGGTGCGGTTGGAGGTGACCACCACGACCGGCGGATCGACGGCTGCGAACGTGCCGACCTCGGGAATGGTGATCGAGTAGTCCGACAGGACCTCGAGCAGGAAGGCCTCGAACTCATCGTCGGAGCGGTCGACCTCGTCGACGAGCAGCACCGGCGGAGGACCGTCGCCGGCCTCGATCGCCTCCAGCAGCGGCCGGCGCACAAGGAAGCGCTCGTTGTAGAGCTCGTCGGCCAGGCTGGATTCGTCGGCGCCCCGGGCCCTCCCGGTGGCCTCCATCGTGCGGAGGTGCATCAGCTGGCGGGCGTAGTCCCATTCGTAGACGGCCTGGGCGGCGTCAATGCCCTCATAGCACTGCAGCCGGATGAGGCGCCCGCCGCCCCAGTCGGCGATCACCTTGGCCACCTCGGTCTTGCCCACGCCGGGCTCGCCCTCCAGCAGCAGCGGCCGACGCAGGCGCAACGCCAGATACACCGCGGTGGCCAGCGCCTCGTCGGGCAGGTAGGCGTTGTCGCGCAGTCCCTGCCATACGTCTTCCACGCACGACACGGAGCGCAGGTCAGCCGGCATCGGATGCGAGCATATTCCCGCGAACCCTGCATCACGAAGCAGGGGGCCGGATCGGTCGCCCTGCCGCGCGCCGCTACTCGACGAAGTACGGGGCCAGCGCCGCGGCCAAGTCCTCGGGAGCTCTCACCGGCTTGCCGTCGTTGCCGGTGATGGCGGCCCGCAACTCCTGGCGGGCCACGACCTCGCCGCCGCGTACCAGGCGCTGGCGCCAAGTCGACGAGGCCCGCCTCAGCTCCACGACCTCCGTCTCGACCGTCACCGTGTCGCCAGCGTGCACCGGACGATCGAACGACGTGTGTATGCGGTTCACCACGAACCGGTATCCCCGGGCCGCGAAGGACTCCAAGTCCATCCCGACCTGCTCCAGGAGTTCGACCCTCCCGGTCTCGAAGAACTGGATGTAGGCCGAGTGGTTCAGGTGACCGTAGGGGTCGAGCTCGTAGAACCGGACCTTGACGTCGAACCGATGGGCGGGCACAGGATCCTCCGGCTAGGGGTCGCTGGGCTGGGTTACGCAGCCTTCAAGGCCCATCACGGCGTAGACCTCGGTTCCGGGCTCCACGTAGGGGCCGAAGCACAGCGCCTCGCGCCGCACCCCATCGTCGCTCGTCCGCCTGGCGACCTCGCCCTCGAGAGCGGCGATGCGGGCCTCGAGGTCGGCGCCGAGGCTCTCAGCCTCCTGCTGTTGAGCGTTCTGGTCCAGCCAGGTACGCACCGACGAGGCTCCCAATAGCAGGGCTGCGGCCACCATGGCCGCCGCCAGACCCACCAGCAGCAAGCGGTGCCACCAGGCCGACTTCATCGCGGAGCCCCGCACACCCAGCCGGCCGGCGTCGTCACAACTCCACTTCCCGATTAGTCCCCAGCCCCGGCGCCAGCGCAGCCCGGCCCCGATAGGAGGCCGCCTCGCCCAGCTGCTCCTCGATGCGCAGCAGCTGGTTGTACTTGGCCACCCGGTCGCTGCGAGCCGGCGCCCCGGTCTTGATCTGCCCGCAGTTGGTGGCCACCGCGAGATCGGCGATCACAGTGTCCTCGGTCTCGCCGCTGCGGTGCGACATCACCGCTCCATACCCGCCGCGGACGGCCAACTCGACACAATCCAGGGTCTCGGTGAGCGAGCCGATCTGATTGACCTTCACCAGGATCGAGTTGGCCACCCCGGTTCGCATTCCCCGGGCCAGCCGCTCGGAATTGGTGACGAACAGGTCGTCGCCCACCAGCTGGACGCGTTCCCCGACCGCGGCGGTGAGCTCGGCCCAGCCAGTCCAGTCCTCCTCGGCCATTCCGTCCTCGACCGAGAGGATCGGGTACTCGTCGCAGAGGCGCTCCAGCGCGGCCGCCATCTCGTTCGAGTCCAGCGTCCGGTTCTCGCCGGCGAGCCTGTAGAGGCCACCGTCGAAGAACTCGGTCGACGCCACGTCCAGAGCGAACCCGATCTCGTCGCCCAACGCTAGGCCGGTGCGCTCGGTCGCCTCGGCCAGCAGAGCCAGCGCCTCGGCGTTGGAGGAGAGGTCCGGGGCGAATCCGCCCTCGTCGCCGAGCCCGGTCGACAGGCCCCGGCCCTTCAACACCGCCGACAGCTCGTGATATATCTCGACGCCCCAGTGCAGAGCCTCGGAGAAGGACGCGGCACCGACTGGGACCACCATGAACTCCTGGAAGTCGACGTTGTTGTCCGCGTGCGCGCCGCCGTTGAGGAGGTTCAGCATCGGCACCGGCAACACGTGGGCGTTGGCTCCCCCGATGTGGCGCCACAGCGGAATCTCGAGCTGGGCGGCCGCGGCCCGGGCGACGGCCAGCGACACGCCGAGAATGGCGTTGGCCCCCAGCCGGCCCTTGTCGTCGGTGCCGTCGGTGTCGATGAGCGCGGCGTCCACGGCCCGCTGATCCCTGGCGTCAAGACCCCGGACCGCGCCAGCCAGCTCGCCGGTGACGTTGGCGACCGCGTTCAGGACCCCCCGGCCTCGCAGACGGCTGCCGCCGTCGCGCAACTCGACGGCCTCAAATGCTCCCGTGGACGCACCCGACGGGACCATCGCCCGGCCGCTCGCGCCCGACTCCAGCACAACATCGACTTCGACAGTGGGATTGCCGCGCGAGTCGAACACCTCACGAGCACGGACTGCCTGTATGCGGCTCACCGGCGAACCTCCGGTCATTGACGACGCCGCGCCGAACCCGGCTCGACATCACAGTCGGGCGCCGCTCCGCTCAAAGTCCCTCGGCGTCCGTCGGTGCGAACGCAGATTTTAGCCGGAGTCCTGCTCGAGTGCGCGATACCGGCGCTGGGCGCGCTCGGTGACGGATCGCAGGGCATCCTCGGGATCGACCTTGAGGCGACGGCCCAACTCCACCGCGGCCAGCAGCAGCTCACCGAACCCCTGCTCGCTCAGGTCGGCGCGAAGGTCCGCCAGGGCTTGTTCGATCTGGGCGAACTCGCGCTCGTGCCAGTCATCGGTGAGGAGTCCGGCCGCGGCGGCCCGCTTCTGTACCTTCACCGCCCGCAGCAGTGCCGGCAGCGTTGCCGGTATGCCGTCCATCACCGAGTCCCGCCCCTTCTCCCGGAGCTTGATGGCGTCCCACATGCCCCGCACCGCATCGGCATCGCGGGCCTCCACGTCCCCGAAGACATGGGGGTGGCGGGCCACCAGCTTGGCGCGGACCTCTCGGGCCACGTCGGCCATGTCGAACGCGTCGCGCTCAGATGCCAGATGGGCCTGGAACCAGACCTGGTACAGCAGGTCGCCGAGCTCCTCGCACAGGTGCCGATCCAGATCTTCGATGTGACGGTCTCCGTGACGGTCTCCGCGGTCGCCGCCACCGCTGTCGCTGTCGGGATCAGCCCTGGCGTCAAGAGCCTCGAGCGCCTCGTAGGTCTCCTCCAGAAGGTAGCGCCGCAGGCTGGTATGGGTCTGCTCGCGGTCCCACGGGCACTGCTGGCGCAAGGTCCGCACCAACTCGTCGAGATGGACGATCGCGCTGATCAAGTCGCCGTCGGCACCGGCGTCGCCGCCAGAGCGCAACTCTCCTCCGTCCACGCAGCCCAACCCCCAACCGCTGTCAGCCGAGCGGCTCCAGGACCACGCTGAACTGGTCGGGATCCCAGTATCCGTAGCGCTCGTCGATCCGCACCCGAGGTGCGTAGCTCTCCAGCACGGTCTCCTGCAGTTGGAACAGCAGTTGCTGGCGCTCGTCCTGCGCCGCTACCTGGGCTCGTTCGACTGCCGCCAACTCGGCGTCCTCAGCCATGGAGGCCAGCCGTTCGGCGTCGAGCTGGGGATGGTTCTCCGGGGTCGCCGGGCCCGAGCTGATCACGTGGATCACGTGGAAGCCGAACTGCGACTCGGCCACCACAACCTCGCCGGGCTCGGCGGCGTAAGCGGCCGTCTCGAAGGGCGCCACGAAGGCGCCCTCGACCACGCAGCCGAGATCGCCGCCCAGCGATCCGCTGCCCGGGTCCAGCGAGAGCTCGATGGCCAAGAACCCGAACTCCTCTCCCGCGTCGAGAAGGCCCACAACGGCGTCCGCCTCGGCCTGCGAGTCGACGAGGATGTGCCGGGAGCAGAGATGGCGCAGCGGACCGGAGACCGGCGTGCCGGGCACCACGCGTTCGGCCCACTCCAGCGCGGCGAGGACGATCGCCCGCTGGTGGATGGCGACATCACCGCCGCCGGCGCCGGGCACGAAGGCGGGGTCCGCCTGGGTCATCTCAGCGACCGCCCGCGCCTCATGGTCGTTGGACACAGCCATGCCCCGCTCGGCCAGCTCCAGCTCCACGGCCGAGAAGAACACCCAGTCGCTGAGCCAGACGGCGGCCGCCTCCCGGGGCGCCCGCGCCGAGTTGCCGGGATCGGTGGTGGCCAGGTAGTCGTCCAAGTCGTCGACCGTGTACTCCACGCCGGCGACCTCCGCGGCCACATCCGCTGAAGCGCCGCAGCCGGTCGCCAGGATCAAGGCCGTCGCTGCGGCGGCACCAACCGCAGCGATGGGGCGAACGAGGCTCACGAGGTCTGAACCCTACCGTCGGCGAAAGCATCATCGAGGGCTGTAGTTCCCGCTGCCACCACGCCGGTCAGCAGCGCCACCACCTGGTCGATTACCGGGCCGGCATCTGCTCGGAGGGGAACGTGCAACTCTCGGGAGTCTTCCTTCAGGATGGCCCGGTCTCCGTGGAGCCGGCGAAGCCGCACTCGGCGGCTGGCCGGCAGGTCCACCGGCGCCAGACGAGCCGCGAAGCGCTCAGCCGACAGAGCACCCCCGCCCCGGCGAGTCACCACCACCTCCGACACGCCGGCCCGAAGGCACTCCACCCGCAGCCTGCCGATGGACAGAAGCGACTCGGCCGGCTCGGGGACGGGGCCGAACCGGTCGCCCCACTCGGCGCGGATGTCGTCCAACTCGGCGTGCTCGGTCACAGAAGCCAGACGGCGGTACGCCTCCAGGCGGGCCGCTTCCCGGCTGATGTATTCCGCCGGGATGTGAGCGTCGACGGGCACCTCGATGGTCACCTCGGGCGGCTCCGGGATCGTCTCGCCCCGCAGCTCGGCCACCGCCTCGTTGACCAGGCGGCAGTACAGGTCGTACCCGACCGCGGCGATGTGCCCCGACTGGGCCTCGCCCAGCAGGTTCCCGGCGCCGCGGATCTCCAGGTCGCGCATGGCGATCCGGTAGCCCGACCCGAGCTGGGTGGCCTCGCCGATGGTCTTGAGCCGCTCGTAGGCGTCCTCGCTGAGCACGCTGTCGGTCGGGTGGAACAGGTAGGCGTAGGCCCTTCGCCCGGACCGGCCCACCCGGCCCCGGATCTGGTGCAGCTGGCCCAGTCCCAGCCGCTCGGCCCGGTCCACCACCAGGGTGTTGACCGTGGGCATGTCGATGCCCGACTCGATGATGGTCGTGCACACCAGCACGTCGTAGCGGTAGTCGGCGAAGTCGAGCACGACGCGCTCGAGCGTGCCCTCGTCCATCTGGCCGTGGGCTACCGCCACCCGGGCCTCGGGGACCAGGAGGCGCACCCGCTGGGCCGCATGCTCGATGTCGGCCACCCGATTGTGGACGTAGAAGATCTGTCCCTCGCGCAGCAGCTCGCGTCTTATGGCCTCAGCCACGGGCCGGTCGGCATGCTCCCCGACGTAGGTGAGGATCGGCTGGCGATCGGCAGGAGGGGTATCCAGCAGCGACATGTCGCGTATGCCGGTGAGGCTCATCTCCAGCGTCCGCGGCACCGGCGTGGCGGTCAGCGTGAGCACGTCCACATCGGCCCGCATCGACTTGATCGCCTCCTTGTGGCGGACCCCGAAGCGCTGCTCCTCATCGATGACCAGCAGCCCCAGGCGCTTGAAGTTCACGTCGGCGGACAGCATCCGGTGGGTCCCCACCACCACATCCACCTCGCCGGCCTCGAGTGCCCGCAGCACCTCCCGAGCCTGTGGAGGGGTCAGGAACCGGCTAAGCGTCTCCACTCTCACGCCGAACGGTGTGCACCGGTCCCGGAAGGTCTGGGTGTGCTGCTGGGCCAGCAGGGTGGTGGGCACCAACACCGCGACCTGGCACCCGTCCTGCACCGCCTTGAACGCGGCCCTGACCGCGATCTCGGTCTTGCCGAAGCCCACATCCCCCACGATCAAGCGGTCCATGGGCACGGACCGCTCCATGTCGCTCTTGACGTCGGTGATGGCCAGCAGTTGGTCGCGCGTCTCCTGATACTCGAAGGAGTCCTCCAGCTCCCGCTGCCACGGGGTGTCGGGCCCGAAGGCGCGGCCAGCGGTGGTCATCCGCCTCTGGTAGAGCACAACCAGCTCCTGGGCCACCTCGGCCACCGCCCGTCGCACCCGGCTCTTGGTCGCGGACCAGTCGGAGCCCCCCATGCGCGACAGCGCCGGCGCCTCGCCGCCGGTGTAGTGGCGGATCGAGTCGATCTGGTCGGAGGGCACATACAGCCGGTCGCCGCCCCGGTATGCCAGCAGCAGGTACTCGCGCTCGTGGCCGCCGATGGCCCGGCGCACCATCCCCTCGAATCTGGCCACCCCGTGATGCTGGTGAACCACGAACGCGCCCGGGGCGAGGTCGGCGAGGAAGCGGCGCTGGTCCCGCGAGCGGACTCTGGGGGGCCGGTGGGTGCGCCGCCGCCCCGTGACGTCGGTCTCGGCCAGCACAGCGAGCTTGATGTCCGGCAGCACCGCGCCCCGGTCGAGATTGGCGTCCATCGGCTCGACGCGGGCGCCGTGTTCGGCCAGCAGGGCGCTCAGGCGATCCGCGGTCGATCCCGGCGCGCCCAGCATGACCTGGTATCCGCCAGCCACCAGATCGCGCAGGCGCGCCGCCAGCGGTTCGATGCTTCCGTGGGTGCGGTCCCAGCCGGATGCGGTGAGAGCCTGCGTGCTCGGAGAGTCGGGCGCGGCGGGCAGCATCCAAACGGGCGCGGTGACGCCGCCGAGCAGGCTCTCGAAGCCGCCGTGCAGCCTGGGCATCCCGGCCGCGTCGGTGCCCCAAGTCCTGGCCAACCCGGCCGCCAAGTCCTCCTCCTCGGCGAGGATCTCGTCGGCCCTGTCGCCCAGTCGGCGGGGTTCGACCAGGACCACCGCCCCGTCATCAGGCACCAGATCGGGCACCACCGCCAGCCGCTCGACCAGCCAGGGCCACCAAGACTCCATGCCCTCGAACAGCGCGCCGTCGGCGAGGCGGTCCCACTGCTCTCGGCCCCAGGGCTGGCTCGCCACCAGCGACGCGGCCCGCCGGCGCATGGCCGCATCGGGTCGCAGCTCCCGGGCGGGAAAGATCTCGACCTGCTCCAGCGACGACACCGAGCGCTGGTCCCCCACCGAGAACTCGGCGACTCTGTCGACATCGTCCCCCCAGAAGTCGACGCGAACCGGCGCAGCCGCCGTCGATCCGAAGACATCGACGATCGAGCCCCGCACGGCCATCTCCCCGCGATGCTCCACCTGGTGTTCGCGCCGGTATCCGAACTCGGAAAGGCGCGACACGAGTTCGAACTGGTCGACGATGTCCCCCCGGTGCACGGTGACCGGCGCAGTCGCCGCAGCGGGGTCCACGAACTGGGCCAGCGCCCGGGCGGAGACGACCACCACGGCGGGCCGGCGCTGCTGGTCGTTTGCCATCCGGTGCAGAACACGGCAGCGGCGACCCATAGTCTCGACCGACGGGCTGACCCTCTCGAAGGGCAGTGTCTCCCAGGCGGGCAACTCTTCAACCTCGTCCGGCCCCAAGAAGGCGGCGAGATCCGCTGACAGAGTCTCGGCCTCGAGGCGCGTCGGCACCGCCACCAGCAGCGGTCGCCGGCCGGAAGCCGCGCCGAGCCCGGCCACAGCCATGGCCCGAGCCGCCTCGGGCACGGCCAGTGTGGCCGTGCGCCGCCCCAGCAGCGACAGGAGCGCGGAATGCTCGGCCAACAGTGGCAACAGCCGGCGCAGGTCGCCACGGCTCGCAGGAATCCCAGCCACGGCGCCTATCCCGCCGCGCCCGGCGGCTGCGTGGACATCCCCATCCCGCACGGCCCCAGGGCGCGTTGAACGAGCGCTCTCCCCATCCCGCACGGCCTCAGGGCGCGTTGAAACGGTTCATGGTGGACTCGAGGCCGTGGTCGAGGAAGTGCTCGATCGCGTCGGCGGCCCGCTCGACGCTGGCATCCAGCTCGGCCCTCTCCGCCCGGCCCGGCCGCTTGAGCACGTAGTCGCCTCCCCTGGGCGTGACGTCGGGCCGGCCGACGCCGATGCGCACCCGGGTGAAGGCGTCACTGCGCAGGTGCGCACGGATCGACTGCAGGCCCTTGTGGCCTGCAATCCCGCCGCCGGTCTTGACTTTGAGGCGCCCGACCGGCAGGTCCAACTCGTCGTGCGCCACAACGAGGCTGCTCAAGTCGATGATCCCGAAACGGCGCACCAGCGGTCCGACCGCCCGGCCGGACTCGTTCATCCACGTGGCCGGGGCAGCCGCGGCGACTCGCGACTCGCCCAGGCGCAACTCGCACACCAAGGCCTGCTGGCGTCGAGCGCGGCGCAGCCGCCCCCCGTGGCGCCTCACGAGTTCGTCCACCACCCAGCGGCCCGCATTGTGCCGGGTGCGGGCGTATTGGTCAGTCGGGTTGCCCAGACCCACCACCAGCATGTCGGCCGAGGAGCCGGAGCGCGAGCCGATTGCCATCAGCGGCCCCGCCGGCGGTCTCAGGACTCTTCTGACGCCGCGGCGGGCTCTTCGTCATCGGCGGCTTCGCCCATGATGATGAGCGCCTCCGCCGCCTCCTCCTCGGCCTTCTGCTGGCGCAGGAACTCCTTCGTGGAGCGGGTGATGAGGCCCACCGCGAAGGTGGCGTCCGGATCGCCAGCCGCTGCGACGCCCGCGGGGAGCTCGATGTCGCTCACCCGCAGCGACGATCCGACCTCCAGGTCGCTGACATCCGCGGTGACTTCGGCCGGGATGTCGGCCGGCTTGGCCAGCACCGGCAGGTGATGCATCACCTGGTCGACCATCCCGCTGGCCTGCGTGACCTTCTTGGCGTCGCCGATGAGAACGAGAGGAACGTCCACCTCGACTTCGTGGTCGGGATCGATCCGGAGGAAGTCCACGTGGAGCACCTCGCGGCGCACCGGGTGACGCTGGAGATCCTTGATGATCGACAGCTGGCGGCCGCCGTCGATGTCGAGCGTTATGAGGGCGTTGAGCCCGGCCTCAGTGTTCAGCGCGCCCCGCAGATCGGTCTGGTCGACAGACACCGTCACCGGCTCGGCACCCATGCCATATACCACTGCGGGGACGCGCCCGGTCCGGCGGAGACGCCGGCTGGGCCGGGTGCCGTGCTCCCGGCCGGTCTCGGCCTTAACCAGGTTCATAGCCATTCAGCTGAGGCTACTGTCAAACGAGGTTCTTGCCGCCGAAGATCTCGCTGACCGACGTGTCCTCAAAGACCGCCGAGATGGCCCGGGCCACGATGGGCGCCACCGACACCACCTGCAGCTTCGAGAACTGCCTGCGGGGTGTGAGCGGCAGCGTGTCGGTGCAAACGACCACATCGATGACGGAGTCCCTGAGGCGCTCCACCGCCGGTCCGGAGAACACGGCGTGGGTGGTGGCCGCGATCACCCGCCTGGCCCCGTTGGCGGCCAGCAGCTCAGCGGCGGCCACGATGGTGCCGCCGGTGTCGATCATGTCGTCGACGATGATGCAGGTGCGGCCATTGACATCGCCCACGATCTCCTTGGCCGACACCTCGTTCTTGGCATTCTGGCGGCGCTTGTGAACGATGGCCAGATCGGCGTGCAGCAGGTTGGTGTAGCGTTCGGCCACCCTCACCCGTCCCGCGTCGGGCGACACGATCACCAGATCCTCGCCCTTCAGAGACTGCAGGTACTCGAGAAGCACCGGCATCGCGGTCAGGTGGTCGACCGGGCCGTCGAAGAACCCCTGGATCTGGCCGGAGTGCAGATCGACCGAGAGCAGCCTCTTGGCTCCGGCTGCCAGGAACAGGTCGGCCAGCAGCCGGGCCGAGATGGGCTCGCGGCCAGACGCCTTGCGGTCCTGGCGGGCGTACCCGTAGAAGGGGGCCACCACGGTGATGCGCTTGGCGGAGGCCCGCTTGGCCGCGTCGACCATGACGAGCTGCTCCAGGATGGCGTCGTTGATGGAGCCGCCCTCCCACTCGGCGTGGGTCCCGACGATGAAGGCGTCGCAGCCCCGGATCGACTCGCCGTAGCGCACATGGACTTCGCCGTTGGCGAAGTTCTCAATGTGGCTCGTGCCCAACTCGACGCCGATCTCCGCGCACACGCTCGCCGCGAAGGTCTCGCTCGACCGCCCCGACACGATGCGGAGCTCCTTGTGGGTCTGCTGCTTCATGGCGACCGGCATTGTAGGACGGCACCCGCGCCGTGGGGCCACCCGCGGGTGCTCGCAATCTCGGTGCTGGCCGGGCAGGACTCGAACCTGCAACATCCGGAGCCAAAGTCCGACGTTCTACCAGTTGAACTACCGGCCATGGGCGCCCGCCCGGGGGCGGACGACCGGGCCCACAATAGCGAGCGCCTTCAAGACGCGTGTTCGGACGCCCATCCGGTAGGGTTCATCCCTCGTGGGATCGCTCATAAAGAAGCGCCGCAAGCGCATGCGCAAGAAGAAGCACAAGAAGATGCTTCGGCGAACCCGGCATCAGCGGCGCAAGTAGCGGCTTCCACGCATCCATCGGCGACAGCGCCAGGGCGGGACCGGTTCTCGGCGGACCACCGCGGCCAGCGTCCTCACAGCCCGGCCGCTGAGCGCTCGATCGTGGTGGTCACGACGCGGTTCGGGCCGGGGTGGTCGCCGGCGACGAACCAGGTGCTGCCGCTGCCCGCTAGCCGGGGGCTCTCGCCGGTGGAGTTGCCCAGCTCGTCGCGCCAGGCCGCCAACTCCGGGGCCACCCGCAGCGCCGCGGCCTCCAAGTCGTTGCCGTTGGCCCCGGCGGGGCCCCCGAGCTCATCCCAGGCTGCGTAGACGGCCGCAGTGCTGCATGACAGTGGCGCCAGCAGCAGGGTGTACTGCTCTCGCACGTAGGGAAGAGGCTCGACGATCTCCCCGATGCCCCGCACCCGGGCGCGACCGCCGCGCAGGCAGAAGGCCACGTCGGCTCCGATCGATGCCGCCCGCTCGGCGTCGGTGAACCCCGCCCAGCGCAGCACCGCGGCCGCATCGGCCGAGCCTCCCCCCAGCCCCGCGCCAGCGGGGATCCGCTTGTGCACAGTCACCCGGGCGCTGCGCCGGGCCAAGGCGAGAGCCCGCACAACAAGGTTGTCGGCCGAAGCCGGCGAAGCCCCGTAGTCCTCGCCGGCCGCGTCGAGCATCCGCACCTCGACAACGCCGTCGGCACTCGGGAGGATCTCCAGCCGGTCGAAGAAGTCCAGGGTTGCCATCTCGGCGTCGACCTTGTGGTAGCCGTCGTCCCTCACCCCGGTGATCCGCAGTCGCAGGGTCAGCTTGGCCGGCGCGAGCGCCTCGATCACGGACACTGACCTGACGCTACTGCGGGAGCGAGTTGCGTGGTGTCGGGCGGGACCCGAGGGGATGGACCACGATGCAGGCCGCAGACCGCCCCCGTGGCTACAGTCCACTGGTCCCTGCAGCCGAACCGGGAGAGAACCGTGCCGTCAGGCTCGTTCATGGGGAACGCCGTGCTGAGACGGGAGGATCCCGACCTGCTCACCGGCGCGGCCCGCTTTGTGGGCGACATGGAGCCGCCCGGCACAGTGCATGTGGCCTTCGTGCGCTCGGTGATGGCCCACGCCGAGATTGTGTCCGTGGACACCGAGGCCGCCCGGGCCGCCCCCGGCGTGCTGGGCGTGTTCACCGCGGCCGACCTGCCCATGGGGCCCCAGCATCTGTTCATCCTGCTCCCGCCGGAGCTGAGCCGTCTGCCGCTGGCCGACAAGGCCCGCTACGTGGGCGACCCGATCGCGGCGGTGGTGGCCGAGTCCCGCGGCGCCGCAGCCGATGCGGCCGAGCTGGTGGAGGTCGACTACGACCCGCTTCCGGCCCTGACGGAGCCGTTCGAGGCGTTGGCGCCGGAAGCTCCGATCGTGATCGAGGCTCACGGGTCGAACCGAGCGATGGAGTTCGCCACCGCCGCCGAGCCCGACACCCTTGCCGGCCACGACGTGGTTGTGGCGGGCCGCTTCGTGAACCATCGCATGTCGGGAGCGCCGATCGAGCCGTCAGCGGTGTTGGCTGCTCCCGGCAGCGGCGACGGCGACGGCGAGCCGGGTGTGACGGTGTGGTGCACCTCCCAGAGGCCCCACGAAGTGCGCGACCAGGTGGCGGCAGCCCTCGAGGCGGCGCCCAAGGCGGTGAGGGTGATCGCACCGGCCGTCGGCGGCGGCTTCGGACCCAAGGCCGGGGTATACCCGGAGTTCATCGTCGCCGCCTGGCTGGCTCAGCGTCTCCGCCGGCCCGTCAAGTGGGTTGAGACCCGCAGCGAGAACCTCGTCAACATGAGCCAGGGGCGCGACTACGTCCACGACGTCGAGCTCGGACTGCGGCGGGACGGGACCTTCCGCTGGATCAGGCTCAAAATCACCTCCAACGCCGGCGCCTATCCCGGGATCGGCGCCTTCCTGCCCTTCTTCACGATGATGATGGCGTCGGGCCCGTACCGGATCGCCGCCGTCCACTACGAGGCGGTCGCGGCCATTACCAACACCACACCGGTGGCTGCCTTCCGGGGAGCGGGACGGCCCGAGGCGACGGTGGCTCTGGAACGGATAATCGACCTGGCCGCAGCCGAACTCGGCATCGACCCGGCCGAGTTGCGGCGCCGCAACCTGCTCTCGCCCGACGACTTCCCCCTGACCACCCCCACCGGCGCCAACATGGACTGCGGCGAGTACGTCCGCGCCCTCGACCTGGCACTGGAGACGGCCGGCTACCGCGAACTGCGCGCCGAGCAGGCTCGCCGCCGCGCCGCCGGAGACCGGAAGCTGTTCGGCATCGGCGTGTCGACGTACGTAGAGGTGACCGCGGTGGGGCTCTTCCAGGAGTTCGGGTCGGTCACCGTCGAGCCCGACGGCACGATCACGGCCCGGGTGGGAACCGCCTCGCACGGCCAGGGCCACGCCACCGCCTTCTCCCAGATCCTGGGGGAGGTCCTGGGCGTGCCCGCCGAGCAGGTCCGGATCATCCACAGCGACACCGGCGAGGTGCCACGGGGCACCGGTACAGTGGCGTCGCGCTCGCTGCAGACCGGCGGCAGCGCGGTGTGGACCGCGGCGAACGAGGTCCTCGACCAGGCCCGAAATCTCGCCTCCAGCCTGCTCGAGGCCGATCCCGGCGACGTCGTGGTGGCGCCCGGAGGGTTGGCCGTGGCCGGCGTGCCGGCCAGGACGGTCTCGTGGGCCGAGCTGGCCGCAGCCGCCGAGGCGGACGATCCGCCCTCAGGCGCGACTGGTGGAGGGCTGGCAGCCGAGACCGACTTCAACCAGGGAGAGGCCAGCTACCCGTTCGGCGCCCACGTGTCGGTGGTGGAGATCGACTCCGACACCGGAGACACCAGGGTGCTGCGCCACATCGCGGTGGACGACTGCGGGCGGATCCTCAACCCGATGCTCGTCGAGGGACAGGTCCACGGCGGGGTGGCCACCGGCGTCTCGCAGGCCCTCTACGAGGAGTCGACCTACGACGGCTACGGCAACCCCCGCAACACGAACTTCGCCGACTACGCCATCCCGGCCGCCTCCGAGCTGCCCCGATTCGAGACGGCCCACACCGAGACGCCGACACCGCTCAACCCCCTCGGCGCGAAGGGCATCGGGGAGTCGGGCACGATCGGATCGACCCCGGCGGTGCAGTCCGCGGTGCTCGACGCGCTGGCGCCGCTGGGCATCGGCCACTTGGACATGCCGTTCACTCCCCAGCGGGTGTGGCGGGCCATCGCCGCGGCCAAGGGGCTCCGCGGATAGGCGAGAACCCGTCGCGTAGCCGTGGTGTCACTACCGCTCCGGTTCGCTGCGCTCACGGGCCGCTCGGGCTGTGGCCTCGCCTTCCCGGTGTTGTTGGTGCCGCCTATCCGCGCGGCGTCTTGGCCAGGCTGATCCACTGGTCCATCGTCAGCGCCTCAGGACGGCATTCAGGATCCACGCCGGCCGCCGCGAAGCCACCGGCGGTGACGAGCCCGGCCAGCGAGCGGCGCAGCATCTTGCGCCGCTGACCGAACCCGGCCCGCACCAGCAGCTCGAATCGGACCTCGGTCTCCGGTGACAGAGTGGGCGCCTCCGGGCCGCGATGGCGCTCGACTCTCACCACCACCGACTCGACCTTCGGCCGGGGGCGGAAGACCGAGGCTGGGACCCGGGCCACCACCCGGGCCGTGCCGTGGCGCTCGACCAGCACGCTGGGAATGCCCCGAACCCGGGACCCGGGCAGTGCCGCCAGCCTCTCCCCCGCCTCGCGCTGCACCATCACGATCATCGTGGAGATGGCGTCCACATCGCGCAGCAGGTCCAACACCAGCGTCGTTGCGATGTTGTAGGGCAGGTTGGCCACCAGCATCCACCGGTCCGCTCCCCGGAGGACCTCGCCGAAGTCCAGGTTCGAAGCATCGCCCTCCACCACGTCCACGCGCCGTGCTCCAGCCTCCGCGACCACCTCGCGCAAAGCCGCGGCAAGACCGGAGTCGACCTCCACAGCCCGCACTGCGGCGCCAGTCTCGGCCAGGGCGAGGGTGAGCGAGCCCAGCCCGGCACCGATCTCCAGCACGCGATCGGCCGGACCCGCCCCGCTGAGCCGGGCAATCCGCCTCACCGTGTTGGGATCCGCCACGAAGTGTTGCCCGAAGGACCGGCGCGGCGACACGCCGAAGCGACCCATGAGCGCCTTCAACTGCGACTCCGTGTGGGTCAGTCGGGCAGCCTCTTCTTGCAAGTCGGCCAGGGATCCCAGCCGTTGATCTCGTAGAGCTTGTAGGCCATCTTGTCCTGGTCCGAGGGCGAGGCGTCTCTGGGATCGACCCCGACCAGATCCGGGTAGTGCAATCCTGCAACCCAGTCCCAGGTGCGTATCGAGAACTGGTAGGCGCCGCGGTACCGGCCGCTGGAGCTGACCGCTCGATAGTTCTGCGTCGACTCGCACTGCCGCAGGGTGTGCCACTGCTCTTCCGTGGTTCCCTCGGGTATCGGATGCTCGCCGGAAGGCGGCTCCGTTGTGGTCGGCGGCTCGGTGGTGGTCGTGGTGGTCGTAGTCGTAGTGGTGGTCGTGGTGGTCGTGGCCGCGGTGCTCGTGGTGGTTGTGCTCCGGGCCTCGTTGGCCAACTGCTGGGCCCGCCGGAGGGCCTCCTCGCGGGCCCGCCGACGAGCCTCGGCCCACCGCTGGGCCCGATCCTCGAAGTCGCCGATGTCCACGACCTCCTTCGGCTCCACGTCGGGAGGCGACGACGTCGATGAGGTCTGGGCTGACACGGGCCCGCCCATCAGAGCCAGCACGAGCGCGGCGGCCGCCCCGATCGACCCCAGCCGGGCACCCCGAGCAGGCGCACCCACCTCAGATGACCTCCCGGTCGAGGCCGTAGAACGCTCGGGTGGTCGCCCAGGTCGACTGCTCCACATCGGTCACGTCGAGGCGCTTGGCCTCCGCCACCGCGGCTCCCACCACACCCACGAGCGCGGGGCGGTTCTTCCTGCCACGGTGGGGCACCGGCGCCAGGAACGGGCTGTCGGTCTCCACCATCAGACGGTCGAGCGGACAGGCCCGTGCCGCGTCGCGCACCTCTGGTGCCTTGGGGAAGGTGACTATCCCCGAGAACGACAGGACCGCGCCCCTTCGCAGGCACTCCTCGGCTTCGTGAGGGCCGCCCGTGAAACAGTGCATCACCGTCCGGGACGGCACTCCCTCCTGGTCGAGTACCGCGAGAGTGTCGTCCCACGCAGACCGGGAATGGACCACAAGCGGCAGATCGTGCCGGTTGGCCAGCTCCACCTGCGCCGCGAACACCTGCCTCTGCACCGGCCTGGGCGAGTGATCGTAGTGGTAGTCGAGCCCGGCCTCGCCCACGGCCACCACTTCAGGCCGCCCGATCAAGGGCTCAAGTCCGCCGATGCCGCTCGACGCTTCGTGGGGATGGACCCCCGCGGTGGCCCACACCCCGTCGTGGGCCCCAGCCACGGCGATCGCTCGACGCGAGTCCTCCACGTCGGTCCCGACGTTGATCAGCACCTCGACGCCTGCGGCCCGGGCGTCGGTGATCACCGCAGCGGCCGCCTCCCCGGCCGGGAGGTGGCAGTGGTGATCAGCCCAGGCCACGGCAACCACGCCCCTCAAGACCCGTCCCCGCCGGCGGCGAGATCGATCGCGTCCAGGTCCACCTTGGCGAACAGCGGCACAGGCTTGGGAACCGGCGTGCCTGGTGCCACGCCCGGGCGCTCCCAGCGCTCGACCGGACCGAACAGGTCGTCGAGAGCCTCCGTGGAGAACGGCAGGTACGGGGCCAGTCCGGTGCGCACTCCTGCCATCGCCTCAAGCGCGGTCACCAGCACCGCCTCGGCCCGGTCCGGATCCGCAGAGGCCAGCTTCCACGGCTCATTCGAGTTGAGGTAGGCGTTCACCCTGGCGGCCGCCTCCATGGCTCTGCGGAGGCCGGCCCGCAGCTCCACCCGCTCGATGCAGTCGGCCTCCTCGCGCAAGGCGTCGTCGGTGGCCGCCAGCAGGGCGGCGTCGGAGGAGCGCCGATCGCCGGCTTGCGGGACCACGCCCGCCAACGCCGACTGGGCCAACGACAGCACCCGGTTCACGAGGTTGCCCCAAGTGGCGACCAGCTCGTCGTTGATGCGCCGAGCGATCTCCTCGATGGAGACCTCGGTGTCGGCGTGTTCGGGCAGGGCCGCCGCGAGGGCGTAGCGCAAGGCGTCGGGCTCGAAGAGGCTGAGGCCCTCGCCGATGGTCAGGCCGACGCCCCGGCCCGCGGCCATCTTCGCCCCCGAGAAAGTCACGTACTGGTTCGCGGGCACGTTGTCGGGCAGGTGCAGGCCGCCGTAGCCCATCAGCTGGGCCGGCCACAGCATGGCGTGGAACGGGATGTTGTCCTTCCCGATGAAGTAGGCGTGGTGAGCGTCGTCGTTGTGCCACCAGCGCTTCCAGGCGTCGGGATCTCCGTTGCGGGCCGCCCATTCCTTGGACGCCGACAGGTAGCCGATCACCGCGTCGTACCAGACGTAGATGCGCTTGCCCTCGCCCAGATCGTCAACGGGAAGCTCCACTCCCCAGTCGAGGTCGCGCGTTATCGCACGATCCTGCAGGCCCTCGTTGGTCCAGCCGAAGCTGGAGTTGAGCACGTGCGGCCGCCATCCCTGGCGGGTCCTGAGCCAGGCATCGACCTTCTCGGTGAAGTCCGAGTAGCGGAAGTAGAAGTGCTCGGTCGGGCGCAGTTCCGGCACTGCGCCGCTGATCTTGGACCTTGGCTCGATCAGATCGGTGGCGTCCAGGGTGGTGCCGCAGTGCTCACACTGGTCGCCGCGGGCCGCGCCGTAGTCGCAGCGCGGGCAGGTGCCCTCGATGTAGCGGTCGGGCAGGAACCGTTCGCCCACGGGGTCGTAGAACTGCTCGGAGATCCGCTTGTCGATGTGGCCGTTCTGAAGCTGGACCAGGAACATGTCCTGGGTCACTTCGGCGTGGTTGGGGGTTCCGGTTGTGGTGTAGAGGTCCCAGGAGATGCCGAGCATCTCCCACTGGCAGCAGAACTCGGAGTGATAGCGCTCGACGATCTCGGACGGCCCGACCCCCTCGGCATCGGCACGCACGGTGATGGGCGTGCCGTGTACGTCGGACCCGCTCACCATCAGAACGTCGTTGCCGGCCATCCGCTGGTACCGGGCGTAGATGTCCGCCGGCAGGTAGGCCCCGGCAAGGTGGCCGAGGTGGCGGCTTCCGGACGCGTAGGGCCACGCCACCGCGACCAGTACCGGCACCGCCATAAGGGGCCACGTTATCCCCAGATGTCAATGTCGTCCCCAGCCGGGATGACGGTCCTGCCGCCATGCTGTGGAATACGAACGTTTTGCTGCTTGGGGGTCAGTCCTCGGTGTTGACAACGAGGTTGTAGAGCTGGCGGCGCGACACCCCATGAGCCGACGCGGTCGACTCGACCGCGTCCTTGCGGCTCGCGCCGGCGGCCACGAGCGACTCGACCGCGACCCGCAGCTCATCGTCGGACGCCTCGGTTGCCGCCTCTCGGGCACCCTCGATCACGATCACAACCTCGCCCTTCACCGGGCCGGAGGCCCATTCGCACAGGTCGGCGAGGCTCCCCCTCACGACCTCCTCGTGCAGTTTGGTGAGCTCGCGGGCCACAACACCCCGGCGGGACGGTCCGCACACGTTGGCCAGGTCCTCAAGGCAGGACCCCAAGCGATGCGGTGACTCGTAGACCACAGTGGTCCGCCCCTCTCGTGCTATCTGCTCGAGGCGCTCGGCGCGGGCCTTGCCCTTGCGGGGCAGGAAGCCCTCGAAGCAGAACCGGCCTGCGGGAAGACCGCTGACAGCCAGCGCAGCCAAGCCGGCGGAAGGGCCGGGCACGACGGTCACGGTGTGGCCCGCCTCCGCCGACGCGGCTACCAGCAGGCCGCCGGAATCGGTGAGCGCGGGCATGCCGGCATCGGTCGCCACCGCGACGGTGGCGCCGCCGGCGAGCAGTTCGAGAACGCCGGCGACCGCCGCGGCCTCGGTGTGCTCGTCGACGCGCCGCAGCCGCACTCCGTGCAGCCCCGCGTGCTCCAGCAGCCGCCCGGTGCGCCGGGTGTCCTCGCAGCACACCAGGTCCGCCGAAGCAAGCGCCTCGACCGCCCTTGGGCTGAGGTCGCCGAGATTGCCGATCGGCGTGCCGACCAAGACCAACGCGCCGCCCACCGCCGGACCCCCAGACCCGCCCACCGACGGACCCCCAGACCCGGACCGAGAACCGCTCACCGCCGGATCTCTAACTCCACGCCGGGAGCCACGCCCCACCGTTTCATGGTGCCGGCCTCGGCCTCGATGACCGATGTAGCCCGCCACACGGGGCGCCCGACGCGGTTGGCTTGCATGGTCGCCACCCGCAGAACCCGCATATCGGCATCACAGTGGACCACGTCGATGGGAAAGCGCATGCCGAACGAATGCACCGAGCGGGTGCGCTCCAGGAGCAGGGCACCCTCGATCCCATCCCTGCCGAGAAGACCTCTGCGACGGTCGCGCCGGCTTGAGGCGATCTCCAGCGACGCCACCACCCGGTCTCCGACCATCAGCCAGGCCACGGAATCAGAATCTAGTGGCCGACCGTCCCCTTTTGGGGCGTCCGCGAACAGGTGAAGGCCCGTGATGTCGCAGCAGTTCACTCCCACTCTTGTTCGCTTCGTTCACGGGCCGCTCGGGCCAAGGCCTCGCCCGTTTGCGGCGGACTCGCTCGCCTATTCGCTCGGCCCTTTGTGGGGCGCCCAAAATGGGGCTCAGACGTTGAACTTGAACTCCAGCACATCGCCGTCGGCCACGCGGTAGTCCTTGCCCTCGGATCGCACCAGGCCCCGATCACGGGCCGCGGCCCAGGAACCGGCCTCCAGCAGCTGGTCGCAGCGGATGGTGTCCGCTCGGATGAAGCCGCGCTGGATGTCGGAATGGACGGCGCCGGCGCACTCCATCGCCGACGCTCCGGCGCGGAAGGTCCAGGCCCGGCTCTCCTTGGGGCCGGTGGTCAGGAAGGTCCGGAGTCCGAGGAGGTGGTATGCGACGGTTAGGAACCGGTCCAGAGCGCCGCTGCCCAAGCCGAGGGCGGCCAGCATCTCCGGCCGTTCCGATTCATCTAGCTGAGCGGCCTCGGCTTCAAGCTGCACGCACAGCGCCACAACCTCTGCCTCACCCAGCTCGGCCCGTACGGGTCCGGCCAGGTCCTCAGCGGCCTCGATCCGGTCCTCGCCGATGTTCACCACCGCAAGCACCGGCTTGTTCGTGATCAGGAAGAACGGGCGTAGACCGATCCTGGTGCCGCCGTCGAAGCCGGCCCGGTACAGCGGCACGCCGTCTTCGAGAACCCCGATCGCCCGAGTCAGCATGTCGCGCCCGCCCCGCAGCGAGGGATCGCCCTTGGCCGCCCGAGCAAGCTTGTCGAGTTGGCGGGTGGCGCTGTCGAGATCGGCCAGGGCCAGCTCGGTCTCGAGCACCCGGAGGCTGTTGAGCGGGTCGTCATCGCCGGCAATGTCGGGGTCGGCGAAGGCGCGCAGCACGTAGACGATCGCGTCGGTGTCACGAATGTGCCCCAGGAAGGCGTTGCCCAGTCCCTCGCCCCGGTTCGAGCCGGACACCAGGCCGCCGATGTCGGTGAACTGCACCGAGGCGTGAACCGTGCGACGGCTGTCGCTCATCGCCGCCAGCTGCGGCAGGCGCTCGTCGGGGACCCTCGCCACGCCCACATTGGCCGACTTCGTGGAGAAGGCGTGCCGGGCCGCGACCGCGTCGCTACCGACTAGAGCATTGTGCAGCGATGTCTTGCCCGAATTGGGCAGCCCAACGAATCCGAATCGCTCCATTTCGGGCTCCGTGTCCTGCCGGCCGCACCGGCCGGCCGCTCAGCTGTTCGGGCCGCTCAGCTGTTCCGGCCGGCGTTGGGCTTGCGTCCGTGGTTCGCCTTGGATCGGCGAGCCTTGGCTCGGCGCTTGCTCGTGCGCTTGGACATGGAAAGAAAGGCTACCGCCGGACCTCCGCGAATTGGCAGCAGAATGCACGCATACCGTGCACAACGCTGCCAATTCCAGACAGAGCGGATGGTGAGGCATCATGATGAGGGCGTGATCCTTGTTTACGACGGGCAGTGCGGGTTCTGTGTCCGCTCGGCCCACTGGATCCAAGCCCGCCTGCCCGCGGGCGTGCGGGTGGAGCCCTGGCAGTCACTGGACCTCGAGGAGCTAAACCTCTCAGCGCGGGAGGCGCAGACCGCGGTGTGGTGGATCGAGGGCCACGGCACCAGCACCCGGCGCGCCCGGGGTGCCGAGGCCATCGGCCGGTCCCTCCTCGCGGCCGGCGGCCGCTGGAAGCTGGCCGGACTGCTGATCAGCCGCCCGCCTCTACTCTGGTTGGCCCGGCCCCTCTACGCCCTGATCGCAGCCAACCGACACCGGCTGCGAGGCCGACGCACCGGGTAGCGTCGGAGCCATGCGGCCGTCGGTGGCACTGGGGCTTGCCGTGCACTACCTGGACCGCGAGCTTGCTCCCGCACCCAAGGTGCGGGCGTTCCAACGGGCCCTCGCCGTCGTTGAGGCCCTCGACGAGAGCGAGCTCGCCCGGCGAGCCGCCGCGGGCACCCTCACCGAGATCGACGGCCTGGGACCCAGCACAGCCAGGGTCATAACCGAGGCCCTCGAGGGTGTGGACGACGGCTACCTCGCTCAGCTCGAGCGGCGCAGCCGGGTGCCCACCGGCGCCGGCGGCCCCGTGATGGAGCGTCTGCGCGGCGATTGCCACTGCCATACCACCTGGTCCGACGGAGGGGCGTCGCTACGAGCCATGGCCACCACCGCATCCGCGCTCGGCCACGAGTGGGTGGCGATCACCGACCACTCGGCCCGTCTCACCGTCGCCCACGGGCTCGACGAGAGCCGGTTGCGACGCCAGATGGAAGAGATCGCGCAACTCAACATCGAGATGGCGCCCTTCAGGATCCTGACCGGGATGGAGGTGGACATCCTCGAGGACGGGTCGCTGGACTTGTCCGAGGAGCTGCTCGCTGAACTGGACGTCGTTGTGGCCTCGGTCCACTCGAAGCTGAGAATGCCGTCGAACGAGATGACGCCGCGCATGGTGGCCGCGATCGCCAATCCGCACACCGACATCCTGGGCCACTGCACCAACCGCAAGGTGGTCGGCGGCGGCCGCCCGCCGTCGTCGTTCGACGCCGACATCGTGTTCGCGGCCTGCGCCCGGTTCGACAAGGCCGTCGAGATCAACTGCCGGCCCGAGCGCCAGGACCCGCCCGAGGAATTGCTGAGATTGGCGGTGGAGTGGGGATGCAAGGTGTCGGTCGACACCGACGCCCACGCCACCGGTCAGCTCGAGTGGCAGCCCTACGGCGCCGACAAGGCGGTGCGCTGCAACGTGCCCGCCAACGACATCGTCAACACCTGGCCCGCCGATGACCTGCTCGGCTGGACCGAGAGCCATTCGCCCAAGCCCACCTCGGGGCGCGGCGAGTCCACCGGCCGATTGTCGCTTGGCTGACCGCCGCCTGGGTTGCATTCGCGCAAGCGGCCAGCGTCCGTTAGCATTCGAGCGCGCAACGCCCACAGATCCATGGAGGGAAGCCCTATGCGTAAGCGTGTAACACTCGCTCTCGCGGTCCTGATGTCGTTTGCCCTGCTCGCTGCGGCGTGCGGCGACGATGACGACGCGGAGACCGTCAGCACACCCGAACCGGCAGCGGCCGAACCGGAGCCGGCCGAACCGGAGCCAGCCCCTGAACCCGAACACGAGCCCGAGACCGCCGAGGCCCCCGAGCCGGAACCCGAGCCCGAGACCGCCGATGCCCCAGAGCCGGAACCCGAGCCGGCGACGATTGACGTCTCCGTCGGGCTGGTATTCGACATCGGCGGGCGCGGCGACCAGTCGTTCAACGACTCCGCGGCCGCAGGCATCGAGCGGGCCGCAGCCGAGCTCGGCATCACCTTCACCGAGGCGTCGCCCGAGCCCGACGGCTCCAACCGGGGCGAGCTGCTGCAGCTGGCCGCCAGCGAGCACGACATCGTCATCGGCGTCGGGTTCCTGTTCGAGGGCGACGCCGCTGCGGTAGGCGCCGAGAACCCCGACACCAAGTTCGGCGTGGTCGACTCGGCCATGATCAATTGGGGCGCCGATCCTCCCGCCCCCTACGGCGAGAACATCGCCGGCCTCGTATTCGCCGAGCACGAGGGCTCCTTCCTGGTCGGCGCAGCCGCCGCTCTCAAGAGCCAGACGGGCACGATCGGATTCATCGGCGGGGTAGCCAATGTGGGCGGCCTGATCGAGCGCTTCGAGGCCGGCTTCAATGCCGGTGCCCGGGCGGTGAATCCCGACATCGAGATCATCGGCGACTACATCACCGAAGCGCCCGACTTCGACGGCTTCAACGCCCCGGACCGGGCCAAGGAGATCGCGCTGGCCATGTACGAGGACGGCGCCGACATCGTGTACCACGCGGCCGGCGGCTCCGGCGCGGGCCTGTTCCAGGCCGCCCTGGAGCAGAGCGAGGCCACCGGGTCCAAGGTGTGGGCCATCGGCGTGGACTCCGACCAGTACCACACCGCCGATGCCGGGGTGCGCGACTACATCCTGACCTCGATGCTCAAGCGGGTGGACGTGTCGATCTTCGAGATGATCAGATCCGTCCTCGACGGCACCATGCAAGCCGGCCCGACCGCCTACGACCTGTCCGTCGACGGCGTCGGCTACAGCACCTCGGGTGGCTTCGTGGACGACATCGCCGGGGAGCTCGAAGCCCTCAAGGGCCAGATCGTGTCAGGCGAGATCACGGTTCCGACCGAGCCCTAACCACGGTCGCCGAAGCAACCCCAGCGCTTCGACTATCGACATTCGAGTATTGGCGACCGGGCCGGGCCCAGAGGCCGAGCGGCCCGGTCGCCTCAACCAAGGAATTCGCAGGCGCTCAGCGAAGGCCGTGGCCCGAGCGGCCCGTGAGCGCAGCGAACAAGAGCGGGAAGTATCGCTTGCGGCCGCGATAGCGGTGACTTCGCGCCGCGGCCTCTAAGCCTGGATCCACCGGTGGGCGGCTGGTGTGGTGGGGGTTGGGGTTGGTTCGGCGCGTGGTGGGTTCTGGTGGGCGGCGCCGGGCGCCGCGGGCTGGTGCGGGCGTGCTGGGCCGGGGGTTGGGGCTTTGGCGGTTGGTGGCGCTGGGGGTGGTGCTGGGGGACGCCGGGCCCCTGGGTTCGGGGGTTCAGATGAGCAGGGGCAGGTTGCGGAGGTGTCGCAGCGCTCGGGTGAAGGTGTGCTGCCAGGGCCAGTCGGCGGGCAGGCGCAGGATGTGTCGTCGGCCGTGGTTGACGACGCGGCCGCAGACGGTGAGCAGCCGCTGTTTTTGTGTGTTGGCGACGGTGAGGCGGCCGGGGTGCTGGGCGCGGCCGAGGCGTGCGGTCCAGCGGGCGATGTTGTGGGCGAGCGAGGCGCAGGCGAGGTGGGCGGCGTTGGCGAAGAACCTGCCCGAGGGGCAGTGGGCGAGGCCGTTGTCTTTGAGGTCACGAATGGCGAGCTCGACTCGGGCGTGGTCTCGGTGGTAGGCGTCGGCGGCGGCGGTGTCGAGGTCGTGGCGGTCAGTTATGAAGCAGTGGTGGCGCCAGTCGGGCCAGAGGGTTGCCTGTGCGCCTGTGAGGCGGCTGCGGCGCGCCACCAGCCGCAGCTTGCGGGGGCCGTCGGGGTCGCGGCGGCCGGTCTCGATGGTGGTCTCAGCGACCTGCGCTATGCCTTCTTCGGTGTAGGGGATCGGCGTCCAGGCTTTGTCCCCGATGGCGTCTATGGCTGCTGAGACCTTGGAGTTCTGCGGGATCGTGATCGAATACGACGCGCCGCGGGCCTCGATGGCGTCGATCATGTCATAGGAGAAGAACCCCGCGTCGGCGCGCACGGTCACCGCCGCGCCGGGAGCGAGACGACGCAGCCTCGCCAGGGTCTCGGCCACAAACCGCAGGTGGCCGCGCTGGGAGCTGCCGGACCGCATCCGGACGTGGACCATCTCGCCGGTGTCGTCTCTGGCCGCGACCAGCGGGTGATAGCCCAACACGCCGGTGTGGCCGTAGGCGGCGCCCTGCTTGGATGTGCCGTGGACCTCACAGACCGTGGAGTCCAGATCCACCGTGATCTCCCCAGCGTCGGGCGCCGCGCCCAAAGACCACGCCCGGCCGAGCGCCAGCTCGCCGGCGCGGTCGAGCTGGCGCACGTGTCCCCACGTGAACGAGCGCAGCCATGTCCCCAAAGTCGACGGCGCCAACGGCTCAAACGGCAGCACCGCCCCAGCAGAGCCCGCCCGCAGCCTGCTCGCGTCGTCGATGAACGAGCCGCCCACCAGCATCGACGCCGCCACCGACAGCGCCTTGGCCCCCGAGCCGCGCCCCGACCCGGGCGGGCGCACCGCCGCGTCGATCAGCGCCTCCAGCCCGAGGCGGTCCATCACCGTGCCCGCCAGCAACAGCCCCGCATCCGCCACCAAAGACCCGTCGTCGAAACGAACCTCCAACCCGTCGATCCCACCCGATACGCTGCCCACAGGAAGTGCCTCCTCACGTGGCCGGAATGACCGTTACTGCAAACAGCATTCTCCCATGTCAGGAGGCCTTTCCGGTGGACGCGCCAACCCCACAGCGCTCACCGCGCCGGTGGATCCAGGCTAAGCTCCGGCCCGGTCGTCGTTCAGGGGAGGCCGTGTGGCGCTGGCCATCGAGTTGACAGGGATCACCAAGCGGTTCCCCGGCGTCGTGGCCAACGACAACATCAACCTGGCCGTGGCCGAGGGCGAGATCCACGCCATATGCGGAGAGAACGGGGCCGGCAAGTCGACCCTCATGAAGATCCTCTACGGCATGCAGCCACCCGACTCGGGGACCATCAAGATCAGGGGCGACCCCGTGGAGCTGCACTCGCCGGCCCAGGCCATCGACCTTGGAATCGGCATGGTCCACCAGCACTTCATGCTGGCCGACCAGCTAACCGTGCTGGAGAACGTGATCCTCGGGGCCGAGCCGATGCGCTCTTTCGGACGCATCGACTTCGAGGCGGGCCGTGAGCACCTCGACGAGGTGGGCCGGGCCTACGGCCTCGACATGAACGCCAATGACCTGGTGGAGACCCTCGAGATCGGCGAGCGGCAGCGGGTCGAGATCATCAAGGTCCTGTACCGGGGGGCCGAGATCCTCATCCTCGACGAGCCGACCGCGGTCCTGGTCCCCCAAGAGGTGGACGAACTGTTCCGCAACATCCGCGAACTCAAGGCCAGCGGTTCCACCATCCTGTTCATCGACCACAAGCTCGACGAGGTCCTGGAGATCGCTGACACCATCACCGTGCTCCGCCAGGGACAGACCGTAGGCACCGTCAAGCCCGAGGATGTGACCGCCCACGACTTGGCCGAGATGATGATCGGCTCGGAGTTGCCAGTTCCCGACGCGGGCACCTCCACCGTCACCGAGAACGTCGCCCTCGAGGTTGCGGGCCTGCGAGTCATCGGGGAGGGTGACCGGGCCGTAGTCGACGACGTGAGCCTGAGCGTCCACCGGGGCGAGATCGTCGGCATGGCCGGTGTGGAGGGCAACGGGCAGGCCGAGCTGGTGAACGCCATCATCGGCCTCGACGACCCCGATCAGGGCACGATCACCCTGCTGGGGCGCGAGATCACCCATTTCTCGGTGCGCAGCCGGCGCGAGATGGGACTGGGCTACGTGCCCCAGGACCGGCACCGGGACGGCCTGCTGCTGGGCTTCACCCTCTGGGAGAACACCGCCCTCGGCCACCAGACCGAGCCGCCGTACTCCCGAGGCCCGTGGCTGAGCCGGGGGGGCATGAGAGACCGGGCGAGCACGATCAAGGCCGAATTCGATGTCCGCACCCCCAACATCGAGGTGTCCGCTCACGCGCTGTCGGGGGGCAACCAGCAGAAGCTGATCGTGGGCCGCGAGATGGTGGCCGGACCAGCCGTGCTCATCGCCAACCACCCCACCCGCGGCATCGATGTCGGGGCCCAGGCCGCGGTGTGGGACGACATCCGGGAGGCCCGGGCCCAGGGACTGGCCACCCTGCTCGTGTCCGCCGACCTCGAGGAGCTCATCGGACTCTCCGACACCATCGTGGTGATGCTGCGAGGCCGTCTCGTGGCTCGCCTGGACCCCAATGAGATCACCCCGCGAGACCTGGGCGCCTACATGACCGGCGCGGCTCTAGAGGCCGAGCGAACAGGCGGAGACTCGTGAGGATCGTGGCGAGACGCTCAGCGAGGCCGTGGCCCGAGCGGCCCGTGAGCGAAGCGAACAAGCGCGGGAGACCGGAGACCGACGTCGCATGACCGGGCGGCTGGCCCACCGGCTGATGCTGGCCTCGGCCGCGCCCATCGCGGCGGTCGTGATCGCCGTGGTGCTCTCCTCGATCGTGCTGCTGATATCGGGCAGCAACCCCCTGGCGGCCTACGCGGACATGGTCGAGCACGCCAGCAAGCTCGAGACGCAGGTGGACATCCTCAACCGGGCCACGCCGCTGTACCTGTCGGGGGTGGCCGCGGCCATCGGCTTCCGGATGAACCTGTTCAACATCGGCGTGGAGGGCCAGTACCTGCTGGCCTTCATCGTCTCGGCCCACCTCGGCGCCCAAGTCGAACTCCCCGCAGTGCTGCACATCGCGTTCATCCTGGTGGTGGCCATGGCTGTGGGCGGGGCGTTCTCGGGCGCGGCCGGCGTGCTGAAAGTGACGCGCGGCGTCAATGAGGTGATCTCCACCATCATGCTCAACGCGGTGGTCATCTCCGGCCTCTCCGCGTGGTGGATCGTGGAGTGGCAGGCCGGCGGCGAGATATCGGCCACCGGTGGCCGGGTAGGGACCGAGCCCATCGCGGAGAGCGGGATCCTCCCCAACATCAACGCGTGGCTTGAGGTCTTCACCCGGGAGATAGGCCTGGGCAAGAAGCTCACCGGCATGCTGGTCGTCGCGATCGCAGTGGGGATCGTCTACCACGTGATCCTCAACCGGACGGTGTTCGGCTTCGACCTCAGAGCCAGCGGCGCCAACCCGACCGCATCCCATGTCGGGGGCGTGTCGCCCAAGCGGATGGTGGTCATCGCGATGGCGCTGTCGGGCATGGTGGCCGGACTGGTGGGAATGACCGAGCTGATGAACACCGGCTACTACCCGTCCAACCCGATCAGCCTGCTCGGCTTCACCGGGATCGCGGTGGCGCTGCTGGGACGCAACCATCCGGCGGGGGTGGCCGTGGCTGCGCTGATCTTCGCCTTCCTCGACGTCTCCTCGGGGATTCTCCAGATCTCGGGTGCCGCCTCCCGCGAGATCGTCGAGATCATGAAGGGCGTCATCATCCTGACCGCGGTCATCGCCTACGAGGTCGTCCGCCGCATCCGAGAGCGCGAGGAGGCCGCCGCGGCGGCCGCCGCCATGGCCACCAGCCCGGCGACTGCGCCATGACCGCAACACTGGGACGGCTGCCCGCGTGGGCCCGCTGGATGATCTACGCGGCCATCGGCGTGCTGGTGCTGACCGTGGTCCAAGGCTTCGACGACACCGAGCGGCTCACCGCGGTGACTTCGTCGCAGGCCATGCTGCGCTGGGCGGTGCCCATCATGCTGGCCGGCCTCGGCGGACTCTTCTCGGAGCGGGCCGGAGTGGTCAACATCGGGCTGGAGGGGATGCTGATCCTGGGCACCTGGTTCGGCGCCTGGGGGGCCATCAACTACGGAGGATGGGCCGGCCTGCTCATCGGCATGGTGGGCGGAGCCCTGGGGGGCCTAGTCCACGCCGTCGCCACCGTCTCCTTCGGCGTGGACCACATCATTTCGGGCGTGGCCATCAACGTCACCGCTCCGGGGGTGACGCGGTTCTTGTCGTCGGAGATCCTCACCGGCTACGACGGCGGCTCCATCACGCAGTCGCCGCGCACTCCGGGCGTGGGGAAGTTCACCTTCCCGTTCCTGGCGGGCGGCGACCTGTTCGGCTGGGACACGCCCGACATACTCGGCTGGTTCACTAACAGGGACTGGTTCTTCGTGTCGGACCTCACCGGACTGGCCCGGGGCTTGGTGGCCCATCTGTCGCTGGCCACCATGATCGCCTTCGCCCTGGTGCCGGTGACCGCTTGGCTGGTCTGGCGGACCCGGTTCGGGCTGCGGCTTCGCATCTGCGGCGAGCACCCCGTAGGCGGCGAGACACAGGGCATCAACATCTACCTCTACAAGTACTTCGGCGTGGTGCTCAGCGGAGCGCTGGCCGGGCTGGGCGGGGCCTTCATCGCCAGTCCGGAGCTCGGGGGCATATACCTGGAGGGACAGACCAACGGCCGCGGCTATATCGGCTTGGCCGCGCTCATCTTCGGGAACTGGCGTCCGGGCGGAGTGATGGCCGGGGCCCTCTTGTTCGGCTATCCGTTCGGTGTGGGCCTGCGGGATCTCGACGGATCGGCCTCCCATGCGCTGCTGCTGGTCAACACGATTGCGCTGGTCGCAGTAGTGGCGTGGGCCCTGAGCCGGCGCCGGCGCATCGACGCCAGCATCGCGACCGGCCTCGGGCTGGGCGCCGCGGTGTGGTACTTCCTGTCGACGACTGTGCCCGACTGGTGGATCGAGATCCTGCCCTTCGTGATCGTGCTGGTGGTGCTGGTGTTCTTCTCGCAGCGGCTGCGCATGCCGCGCGCCGACGGCCTCCCCTACCGCAAGGGCGAGGCCTAGGCCTAGGACGGGCTGTGCGGGTGCTCGACGACTGGCAGCTGACCGATTGGGAGCGCGACGGCTTCCTGGTGCTGCCCGGCTTCGTGGAGCGCGAGCGCTGCGAAGCGCTCAAGACCCATGTGGAGACGATGCTGGCCGGCATCGACCCCGAACGGGACGGCGGTCTCACGGTGTTCTCCACCACCGAGCAGAGCCACGCGCAGGACGAGTGGTTCCTTGGCTCGGGCGACACGGTTCGCTGGTTCTTCGAGGACGGTGCCCTCTCGGGTGAGGGTCTCACGAGGCCGATGCCGCTGGCAGTCAACAAGATCGGCCACGCCATGCACGACCTCGATCCCGCCTTCGACTCGTTCTCCCGCACCCCGGAGTTGGCGGCGGTGGCCGCTGATCTCGGGTTCGCGGACCCCCGCCTGCTGCAGTCGATGTACATCTTCAAGCAGCCCGGCATCGGTGGCGAGGTGATCTGCCACTGTGATCACACATTCCTGTGGACCGAGCCCCAGAGCGTGGTCGGGCTGTGGTTCGCCATCGAGGACGCAACGACGGCCAACGGCTGCATGTGGGCGATACCGGGGGGCCACCGGATCCCGGCGAAGACCCGGTTCCGGCTGATCGACCCCGCCGACCGCGGCCGCGGCACCGTCACCGACGTCCTTGACGACACCCCCTATCCCGTCGACGACCTGGTGCCGCTGGAGGCCGCCGCGGGAACGCTGATAGCCCTGCACGGCACGCTGCCGCACTGGAGCGCAGCCAACACGTCGGACCGCAGCCGTCACGCCTACACCATGCACCTGATCGACGGCACCGCCGACTACCTGGCCGACAACTGGCTCCAGCGCCGGCCCGACTTTCCCCTGCGCGGCTTCAACTGACCCGAGTTCCTGTGATGGAGGACCTGCGAGGTCCCCAGCTGCAGGGATTTCAGATCAGGGCGACGCGGTCAGATCGGCATCACCGGGCGTCTGGGCCCCGGGGCGGCCCGCCCTCGGGCCAGCATCAGGTAGAGAGTTGAGACCACTATCAGGACGAGGCTCATCCAGATGTTGACCCGCACGCCCCACACCAGGCTGGCGGGGTCGATGCGCACCGCCTCGATCCAGAGACGACCAATCCCGTATCCGAGGACGTACACGGCCAGGAGCGAGCCGGGCTGGCTGACGCGGCGCGGGTTGGTGACCAGCGTCGGGACGCTGCGGCGCCTCCGGCGGCGGTCGAGGCTCACCAGCAGGCCGCACAGCAGCAGATTCCACACGGCCTCGTACAGGAAGGTCGGATGGAACGTCTCCACATCCAGGTACTGGGCCGGGCGGTGCGCCTCGTCGATCTCCAGTCCCCATGGCAGGTCGGTGGGCGAGCCGAACAGCTCCTGGTTGAACCAGTTGCCGAGACGCCCGATGGCCTGGGCGAGCGGCAGGGCGGGCACCACGGCTGCCAGCGTCTCGCCGCGGTTCATGCCCTGGCGACGCACCATCCACAATCCGACCAGAATCCCGGCCGCCATTCCCCCGGGAATTCCCAGACCTCCCTTCCAGATGGCGAAGGCTTCGAGCCAGCCAGCGTCCTGGAATTTTCGCCAGTCGGTGATCACGTGATAGAGGCGGGCGCCAACGAGGCCGGCGGGAACCGCCCACAGCGCGATCCGGCTGATCTGGTCGGGATCGCCCCCTCGGGCCTCCCAGCGCCGCCGAGACATCCACACCGCCGCCAGGACGCCCAGCGCGATCATCACCCCGTAGGCGCGCAGCTCCAACGGCCCCAGTTCCAACCCATTGCGTGAGGGGCTCGGGATCGACGCGATCATGCTGGCCGTCAGGGCACCCACAGGTGGCTCCCTATCCGCTCGGCCTCTGCGCCAGAATCCGCTGCCCCGCGGCGGTCAGATCGTCGGCGGGCTCGACTACTGCCGCGAGCAGCCCGGGCACGAGAGACAGGCGGTTGGCCGAGAAGAACCGGGCCAGCACGGCGCGGTCGGCGGCCAACTCAGGATCGCCCAGCCGCGTTGCCGCCAGCGCGCCGTCGGCCAGGGCTGCACCCCCAGTGATGACCGCCAGCATCCTCAGAAAGGCGTCGGCGCCCGCCAGCCGCGCCGCAGGTCCGGCCTTAAGCAGGAACTCGGTGGCTGCACTGGTCGCCTCGACAGCGTTCTGAAGGTGCCGCCGCACCGGAGCCAGATCTCCATACCCGTCGAGCGCCTCCTCAGTGGTCTGGATCTGCGCCAGGTGGTCGCGCACCACGCCACCATCTCGCATCGATAGCTTGCGGCCGACCAGGTCGGCAGCCTGGATGCCGTTGGTTCCCTCGTAGATCGGAGCGATCCGAGCATCGCGATAGTGCTGGGCCGAGCCGGTCTCCTCGATGAAGCCCATGCCGCCGTGAACCTGGAGACCCACGCTGACCAGTTCGCAGCCCACATCGGTGGCCCACGCCTTGCTCAGAGGCGTCAGCAGCGCGGCCTGCTCGTCGGCGGCCTGACGCTGCACAGCATCGGATTCGTGCGAGGCACGGTCGATAGCCTCTGCGTTGCGGTAGGCGAGGCCCCGCATGGCGCTGATGCTGGAGCGCATGTCCAGCAGCATTCGTCGCACGTCGGGATGGTCGATGATGGCCGAGGACTCTCCGGGCGGCGCGCCCGGCGCCCGGCCCTGGCGGCGCTCGTGGGCGTAGGCGAGGGCCTGCTGATAGGAGCGCTCCGCGATGGACACCCCCTCCAGACCGACGCTCAGGCGGGCGTGGTTCATCATGGTGAACATTGCCCGCATGCCACCGTTCTCCTCACCTACCAGGAAGCCCACCGCGCCCTCGCCGTCGCCGTAGGACATGACGCAGGTTGGGCTGGCGTGGATGCCCAGCTTGTGCTCGATCGAGACGCAGAGCAGGTCGTTGCGGGAACCGGCCGACCCGTCGGCTGCGGGCAGGTGCTTGGGCACCAGGAAGCAGCTGATGCCCCTCGTGCCCGGCGGCGCGCCGGGGATGCGGGCCAGCACCAGGTGCACGATGTTGTCGGCGAGGTCGTGCTCGCCGTAGGTGATGAAGATCTTTGTGCCGTGCAGGCGGTAGGAGCCGTCGGGCTGCGGCACCGCTCGGGCCGCGACGGCGCCGAGGTCCGAGCCGGCCTGTGGCTCGGTCAGGTTCATGGTGCCGGTCCAGTCCCCCGAGGCCATCTGGGGCAGGTACAGGGCCTTCTGCTCGTCCGTGCCGTGCGCGCTCAGCATGTTGATGGCGCCCTGGGTCAGCAGCGGGCACAGCGACCAGGACATGCACGCGGAGGTGAACATCTCCTCCACCGCCAGCCCGACGAGATGGGGAAAGCCGCCACCGCCATACTCGGGGTCGATCGACAGCGCGCCCCAGCCGGCCTCCACATAGGAGCGGTAGGCCTCCCGGAAGCCGGTGGGCGTCGCCACCGAGCCGTCGTCGAGGCGGCGGGCGCCCTCGGTGTCGCCGACCCGGTTGAGGGGTGCGATCACCTCCTCCGCGAACCGGGCTGCCTCCGCCAGGATCTGGTCGACCACATCGGCCTCGACATGCTCGAAGGCCTCCAGCTTGGCCACGCCGTCAAGATCGGCCACATGGCGCAAGTTGAAGGAGATCTCATCCAGGTCGACCCGGTAATCGCTCACGCCAGCGAGAGTATCCCTACTCGCCGGATTCCGTCGCTGCGTTCCAGAGGCCGAGTGATCAAAGTGGCGGATATCGGTAGCGGGATGACGGCAGCGAGGCCGTGGCCCGAGCGGCCCGTGAGCGCAGCGAACAAGAGCGGGAAACACGAGGCTTCGCCGCGTTGGCTGTTATTCACTCGCGCGGCCTCGAAGTTTCGCGGCGGTCGTTGAGCACGCTGTTGATCTCGGCCCCGACAAGCAGGCCCATGGACAGCAGGTAGAGCCAGACCAGCAGGATCAGAGCCCCTCCCAGCAGGCCGAACACGGCGTTCATCCCGCTGGCCGCCGCATCCAGGTACACCCGGAAGCCGAGCGACACCGCGAGCCACCACACGGTGCTGACGACCGCCCCGGGCAGGTCGCTGAGCCACGGGGTGCGGCGGCGGGGCGCGAAGTGGTAGAGGGAGGCCGCCCAGCAGACCACCACCACGAACACGACCGGCCAGCGGAACCAGTCCCACGCGGTCGTGAACGCGGAGCCGGCCCCGAAGCGGTCGGCCAGCTCCTCTCCGCCGCCGAGCAGAGGGCCGACCACGACCATGGCCGCCACCAGGGCCGCCACCAGAACGGTGAACAGGCTCAGCACGAACCCCATGACCCGGGTGGAGACCCAGTTCCTGCGAGATTCGTGGCCGTAGGTGACGTCCAGGGCACCGACCACGGCGATGAAGCCGCGCGAGGACGCGTACAAGGTCAGGATCACGCCGGCGGTGATCAGCCCGGCGTTGGAGCGGTCGAACAGGTCCTCGACGGTGGCGCGCAGCGTGTTGTCGCTGCCGAACGTCTCGACCACCCGGTCCAGTAGCCACTGCTCGGTGGCGGCGGCCGCGCCCGTCCCGATCACCACATCGAGCGAGCCGAGCGCGGCTGCGAACACGATCACCGCCGGGAACAGTCCGAGGAGGCCGAAGAAGGCGATCTCGGCCGACAGGCCGCCCACCCGGGCCCGGGACCACTCGCGGCGCAGATCGTCTACAAGCTTGAGAGCCTCACGCCAAAGCGTGCGCGGAGAAGGCAGCGGGAGGCGCGCCATGCCCGACCGATACTACGGTCCGAGACGATGCACCCCGACGACAGCAACCCGCCGGAGGCCGGCACCGCCGCTGGCAACACCCCCGCCGGCGACGATGTCACCGCGATCACCAACGAGTTGTTCCGCTACGCCGAGTTGATCGACGCCGGCCGCTTCACCGAAGTCGGGGAACTCATGGAGCACTGCACATTCCGCTACGGCGAGGACGGCGCGCCGGGACCGGCGGGCGCGTCCGCCATCGCCGAGAGCTACCGGTCCTCGGTGATGATCTACCCCGACGGCACGCCCCGCACCCGCCATCTCACCACCAATCCGATAGTCGAGATCGACGGCGACGTCGCCCGGGTGCGCTCGGTCTACACCGTGCTGCAGCAAGCGGAGGGCTCGCCGATGCAGACGATCATCACCGGTCGCTACCACGACACCTTCACACGGATCGACGGACGGTGGCGCTTCACCGAGCGCGGTTTCCTCGTCGACCTCGTGGGCGACCTGAGCGGTCACCTACGCTTCGAGTTGCCCCGCAGCGCCTCCGCAGCAGACGACCCACCCGCCGACAAGGAGCAGCAGCCATGAGCCGATGGAGCCGAACAGAGATCGAGGAGGCGTTCGCCCGCTACCAGGAGGTGGCCCGGCGGGCCGGCACCACCGGGGACTGGCGCGAGTGGGCCGATCTCTTCACCGAGGACGCCACCTACATCGAGCACCACTTCGGCACCATGGGCGGGCGCGAGGCCATCTACAACTGGATCCAGTCCACCATGAGCCAGTGGCCCAACAACGAGATGATCCACTTCCCCATCGAGTGGTACATCATCGACGAGGAGCGGGGATGGCTGGTTTGCCAGGTGTGGAACCGGATGGCCGACCCCGGCGACGGGTCCCTGCACCAGGAGTACAACTTCACGCTGCTCAAGTACGCGGGCAGCGGCCTGTGGAGCTACGAGGAGGACGTCTACAACCCGGCCCGCTTCGGCGAGATGCTCAAGAGCTACCTGCGCCGCAAGAAGGACCTAGCCGCCGAGGCCGCGAACGGCTGAAGTCAGCTGCAGCCGCTGGTGGCACCGCAGTCGGCGCACACGTAGCACGAGCCGGCCCGGCGCATCGGAACGCCGCAGGTCATGCAGAACGGCGCGTCCAACCCGCCCGATCGGGCCGCCGGTGCAGGTCTCCCGCTGATGTTCGCTGCGCTCACGGGCCGCTCGGGCCCGGGCGGCTCGGTCGGCGCCGCCGCGGCGGAGAAGTCGAGCTGGGCCATCAACTGCGCGGGCGAGGGGATCGAGGGCGGATCGGGTGGCAGGTCGTGCCCCTGCTCGGTGGCGGTGACTTGTTCCTCGACGCCGGGCAGGGTGGGCTGGGTGCGCTCGCCGGTGGTGTAGACCCCCAGCGCGGCCCGCTCCTCGGGGGTCAGATACATCACCGCCAGCTTGCGGAACAGGTAGTCCATGAGGCTGGTGGCGATCCGGATGTCGGGGTCGTCGGTGATGCCGGCGGGCTCGAACCGAACACCCACGAACGTCTCCACGAAAGCACTCAGCGGGACTCCGTACTGAAGACCGTGGCTGAGCGAGATGGCGAACGCGTCCATGATCCCGGCCAGGGTTGAGCCCTGCTTGGAGACCTTCACGAAGATCTCGCCGGGCCGGCCGTCGGGATACTCCCCCACCGTGACGAATCCCTTGCAGTCGGCCACGCGAAACTCGAAGGTGCGAGATCGGCGCGACTTGGGCAGCCGCCGGCGCACCGGCTCCGGCGCCAATACGCCCTCCGCGGGCATGACCGCTTCCGAGGCCGAGGCACCGGCACCCGCTGAGACACCGGCACCCGCTGAGACACCGGCGCTAGCGGAGGCACTGGCACCCGCTGAGACACCGGCACCCGCTGAGACACCGGCACCCGCTGAGACACCGGCACCCGCTGAGACACCGGCACCCGCTGAGACACCGGTGCCTGCTGAGGCATCGGCACCGGCGGAGTCGCCAGCGTCACCGATGGTGAGCGGCTGGGCCACTTTGGAGCTGTCGCGGTAGATGGCTACCGACTTGAGGCCGAGCCGCCAGGCGTCGATGAACAACTGCTCGACGTCGTCGACGGTCGACTCTGACGGCATGTTCACGGTCTTGGAGATGGCACCGGACAGGAACGGCTGCACCGCGGCCATCATCTTGATGTGCCCTGAGGCGCTGATGGCGTTGTCGCCCAGCGAGCAGGCGAAGACGTCTCGGTGCTCGGGCTCGATGGGCGCGCCGTGCACGCTGTGGTGCTCGGCGATGTGGTCCCGGATCCGATCCGCCTGCTCCTGGCTGTAGCCGAGCCGCCGCAGCGCTCTCGGGACCGTCGTGTTGACGATCTCCATGGTCCCGCCCCCCACCAGGCGCTTGGACTTGACCAGTCCGAGGTCGGGCTCGATGCCGGTGGTGTCGCAGTCCATGAGCAGCCCGATGGTGCCGGTGGGCGCCAGCACGGTCGCCTGGCTGTTGCGCACGCCGTGGCGGTCGGCCCGCTCGCAGGCATCGTCCCACGCCACCTGCGCCGCCTCGAGCAGGTCCGGGGGCACGAGCTCCTCGTCTATGGAGGCAGTCGCGCTCCGGTGCTGTTCGAGCACGGCCAGCGTGTGCTCGCGGTTGGCGTGGAAACCGGCGAACGGGCCCATCCGCTCGGCCAGCCGGGTAGAGGTGAGGTAGGCCTCGCCGGTCATCAGCGCGGTGATGGCCGCGGCCACGGCCCGGCCCTGGTCGGAGTCGTAGGGCAGGCCCAGGGCCATCAGCAGCGCCCCGAGATTCGCATAGCCCAGACCGATCTGGCGGAAGGCTCTGGTGGTGTCGGCAATGGCCGCAGTCGGATAGTCGGCGTGGCCGACGAGGATCTCCTGGGCCGCGAACACCACCTGCACCGCCCGTCGGAACCCGGCGACGTCGAAGGTGCCGTCGTCGTCGAGAAAGCTCAGCAGGTTGATCGAGGCCAGGTTGCAGGCGCTGTCATCGAGGTGGACGTACTCCGAGCACGGGTTGCTGGCTGTGATGGGGCCGGCGGCCGCGGCCGTGTGCCAGCGGTTGATGGTGGTCTCGAACTGCACGCCGGGATCGGCGCACTCCCAGGCGGCCTGGGCCATCTGTCGGAGGATCGAGCGCGCCGGCACCCGCTTGAGCACGGCGCCGTCGGTGCGGGCAGTGAGATCCCAGTCGCGTCCATCGATAGCGGCTTGCATGAACTCGTCGCCGACCCGCACGGAGTTGTTGGCGTTCTGGTACTGCACGGAGTCGCTGTCGACGCCGTCGACGCTCATATCGAAGCCGGCCGCGGCCAGCGCACGCGACTTGCGCTCCTCACGGGCCTTGCACCAGATGAAGTCCTCGATGTCGGGATGGTCGGCGTCGAGGACCACCATCTTGGCGGCCCGCCGCGTCTTGCCGCCCGACTTGATCGTGCCTGCGGACGCGTCGGCACCCCGCATGAAGCTCACCGGGCCCGACGCGGTGCCCCCGCCGCTGAGCGGCTCGGAGCTGGCCCGGATGCGCGACAGATTGACTCCCGCGCCGGAGCCCCCCTTGAAGATGCGGCCCTCCTCGGCGTACCACTCCAGGATCGACTCCATGGTGTCGTCCACCGACAGGATGAAGCACGCCGAGGCCTGCTGGGGCACGCCGGCCACTCCGATGTTGAACCAGACCGGCGAGTTGAAGGCGGCCTTCTGCATGTACAGCAGGTGCGAAAGCTCGGCTCGGAACAGCGACACCTCCGACCCATCGGCGAAGTAGCCGTCGCCGTCGCCCCATCGCGCGATGGTGCCGACGATGCGGTCAACGACCTGCCTCAGCGACCACTCCCTCTCGGGTGTGCCGAGGGCGCCGCGGAAGTACTTCTGGGCCAGGATATTGGTGGCGTTCTGCGACCAGGTGGCCGGAACCTCCACCCCCACCTGCTCGAACGCGACCGACCCATCACGGTGGTCGAGCAGCCGCGCGTCGCGCCGTTCCCAGGCGACGTTTCTCGCCGGGTCGTCCGCCACGTACTCCCCGTCCGGCGGGAGGTCGGCGCCGACGAGAAGACTGTTCCGCTCGGAGGCCAGAGTCATCGGATTACCTCACTGCAATTCTATCTGACGGGTCGGGCAGACAGGCGAGAGCCTGCCCTGTCGCGGCAGTGTCGCTGCCGCTCCTGTTGGCTGCGCTCACGGGCCGCTCGGGCCCGGGGCGCCCTCTCCGGTTCGCTGTGCTCGCAGGCCGCTTCGGCCCGGGGCGCCCGCTCGATTGCTCGCCACGATTCCCACGAGTGACCCCCCATTCGCTCGGCCTCCGAGCGCGCCACGGGCATCCCGGAGCGACCCTACGACGCTGGCCGCCGACGCCGGCGGCAAGACTGTGGAACAACCTCGGGATTGCTGTGCAAAGCACTGTGCACAGCGGCGCCGGCCGTCCAGAGATTCCCGTCAGCCTGTAGAGAACCGCCCGGCGGTGCTGGACCTCGCCGGAGCGGTACCTTCTGGGCGTGCGCAGGCTTGTGCCGGGACCGGTGGCCGAGGTCGATCCGATGGAGCTCTACCCGTCTCTGCCCAGGCCCAAGCCCGCCGGACGGCCGTGGGTGATGGTCAACATGATCGCCTCGGCCGACGGCGCCATCGCGGTAGACGGCACCAGCGGGGCGCTCAGCAACCCGGCCGATGAGGCCGTGTTCTCGGCCGTGCGAGCCTGCGCCGACTGGATCGTGGCCGCGGCGGGCACGGTTCGGGCCGAATGCTATGGACTGCCCCGACCGGCAGCAGCGTCCCGGCGAGCACGGCGCGCCGCAGGACGGGCCGAGCGGCCCCGGCTGGCCGTGGTGAGCGGCAGCCTGGATCTCGACTTGGACCTGCCGCTGTTCGCCGATCAGCGCCCCGACGACGACTTGCCAATGATCCTCACCGGCCGGGACGCGCCGGCCGAAGCAGAACGGCGACTCGCATCCGTTGCCGAGGTGGTGAGGCTGGCGTCGGCCCGACCGCAGCCAGCCGAGATCCTCGCCGAACTCGACCGCCGCGGCGCCGGAGTCGTGCTGTCGGAGGGCGGCCCGTCCTTCAACGCCCAGCTCGCAGACGCCGGGGTGATTGACGAACTGTGCCTGTCGATCGCGCCCCTGGTCGCGGGAGGGGACAGCCCCCGGATCGTGCACGGGTCGCTGCGGACCGCGCCCCTCAACCTGACCATCGACCATCTCCTCGAAGCCTCCAACACGCTGTTCTTGCGCTACGTCGCCACCGGCTACGACTCGGCAACAGCGGACGGCTGATCGGCCGAGCGAGTCGAGACACGCCCGGCGGGCAGAGCCGAGACGGGTTCGATGATGATCTGCTGGCCCGGCTCCAACGTGCTGCCGCCCGCTGCATCGGCCAGTTCGTGGACCAGACCCCTGGGATCCTCGCCCGGCGCGATGGCCCGGGCAATGCCCCACAGCGTGTCGCCCGGCTGCACCACGTAGACGCCCGGCAGCTCCGCCGGAATCGAGACCTCTCCCACGGAGGGCCAGGGGTTGGCCTCTCCCAGCGGCACCCGGTCGGGCCGGCCCAGCGCCAGCACCAGCGTCAAGGCTGCGACCGCGGCCATGGCCACAGCCAACCTGCGCCGGCGATAAACCACTTCGGGCAGCCGCGCGGCTGTGTGGGCCCGGACGGTGGCTGGGAGAGATTCAGGGCGCTGGCGATATACCCCCTCCGGCAGCCGCACGGGCCGGCTCGATGCCGGCGCGGCCGGGACACCGGCAACAGCAAGATCCAGAGCGGGCGGGCGATGAGCTTCCATGTCGCGATCGTCGCGCTGCGGTGTGACAACGAGGGCGAGGCGCGCCCTTGGAGCCGGATGCTTGACATCGAACGCGTGTTCCGCAAACATGTGTACGGGATAGGCTCCTTGTTTGAACAGGTGTTCGGTTACAACTATAGTGAACATGTGTTCGGACACAACCCCAAGATTGGAGACCGCAATGACGCCGCCGGCCAACCGGAAACCGCTCACCGCCCGCCGCCGCCAGATCCTCGACGCGATCGTGGAGCACCAGCGCGCCCACGGCTACCCGCCGTCGATCCGCGAGATCGCGGCCGCGGTCGGGCTCAAGTCCCCGGCCTCGGTCAAGGCCCACATGGACGTGCTCGGCTCGGCCGGCTACCTGCGGGTCGACCCAACCAGGCCGCGGGCCGTCGAGGTCCGCTACGACGAGAACTCGGGCGCAGCCGTCGAGCGCGGCCCCGTGCGCCATGTGCCGTTGGTCGGCGACGTGGCTGCGGGCTCCGGCGTGCTGGCCGCGGAGAGCGTGGAGGAACTGGTGCCGATGCCCGCCGACCTCACCGGCGAGGGCGACCTGTTCATGCTGAGGGTGCGCGGCGACTCGATGATCGACGCCGGCATCCTCGACGGCGACTACGTGGTGTGCCGGGCCCAGAGCACCGCCGAGAACGGAGAGGTCGTGGTGGCGGGAATCCCCGGCGACGAGGCCACCGTGAAGACGCTGCGACGCCGTGACGGCCGCGTCGTGCTCGAACCGGCCAACCAACTGCTGGAACCCATGGAGTTCGCACCGGACGAGGTGGCCGTCTACGGCAAGGTCGTCACCATGATGCGGCGCTACTAGGCGCGCCCGGCAGTCGCGGCGTCTACCCGTCTGGAGCTAGTCGCGCCGTCCGTTGCATCGACCCTGCCACAGCCACAAGACGGCTCACAGAGAACGCTCAGGGATGCGTCGGACCTACAACTCCGGGAGCCGCTTGGGGATGTCGTCATCCCATTCGGGACAGTCTCGGCTGCCCTGGGGCAGGGTGCCGTCGATCAGCAGATCCTCAAGGACGCGGTAGGCCTTGGTGAGCGAGTCGCGGTGCACCTGCTCATGGCTCGTGTGAGCCAGCAGAGGATCCCCCGGACCGAAGTTCGACGCCGGCACGCCGCGCTGGGCGAAGAACGCGGCGTCAGTCCATCCCAGCTTGGCGCGGGGAGGCGCGCCGCTGTTGCGCACCACAGCCTTTAGCAGCGAATGATCGAGACCCGGATCGGCCGGAGGCGCCACGTCGACGATCTCAATCCTGTCGCCCGACTCGAGGACCGGCTCGAGAACGGAGCGAACGTGCTGCTCGGCCTGATCGGGGGTGCGATCGGGCGCGAAGCGGTGGTTGATGGTCAGAACCGCCTCGTCGGGAACAACGTTGCCCGCGACGCCGCCCGCCACGCCAACCGCCTGCAGGCCCTCACGAAACTCGCAGCCCGCGATCACGGGGCGCCGCGGCTCGTAAGCGCCGACCACTTCGAGCAGCGGGCCCAGTCGATGCACCGCGTTGCGCCCCATCCAGCCGCGGGCCGTGTGGGCCCGCTCACCGGCCAGCGTCACGTTAATCCGCATTGTGCCCTGGCAGCCGGCCTCCACGATCCCGCCGGTGGGCTCCAGCAACAGCGCCACATCGGCATCCAGCAGGTCGGGACGGGCCCCGGCCAGCTCGCGCAGGCCGCTGTGAACCGAGTCAACCTCCTCGCGGGCGTAGAAGATGTAGGTGACGTCGACAATTGGGCGCCTCATGTTCAGGGCGAGCTCAAGCAGCACAGCCACGCCGCCCTTCATGTCGGCCGAGCCGACGCCCCACAACACATCGCCGTCGATGCGGGCTTCGGCGTTGCCGCTGGGCGGCACCGTGTCGGTGTGGCCCGCCAGTATCAGGCGCCACTGACGGCCCAGGTCGGTGCGGGCCACCAGATTGTCACCGACCCGGAACACGTCGAGATGCCCGCTGCTGTCGAGCAGCTCTTCCTCAATTAGGTCGGTGATGCGCTCCTCATCGAAGCTGATCGACGGCACGGCCACGAGGTCGGCCGCGAGCATGAACAAATCGCCGACGAACAGGCCGCCATCTTCCGAAGTTTGATGTATTTCAATCATGTGTTATGTATATCAGCGGGTTGAGACAATGCCTTCTCCGGCAGGTTGCTGAGGGCCGCACCGGGCGCGGGGCGCTCCGTCAGGTGGCAGCGCCGTGGTCGCGCAGGATCTGATTGAGGGCCGACTTGTCGTGGCGCTCGCCCTCGGTCAGGCGCTTGATCACCAGCACCGCGGGCAGCCCGAACTCGCCGCCGCCGAACTGGCGCGCCCGGGTGCCGAGCACAGCCACCGACCAGGGCGGCACCTCGCCTCGTCCGAGCTCCTCGCCCGTGGAGGCGTCGATCACCGGGATGGACCCGGTCAGGATCGCCCCTGCTCCCAGCACGGTCCCCCGCCCGACCCGGGCACCGTCGGCCACGATGCAGCGGCTGCCGATGAGACAGTCGTCCTCCACGATCACCGGCTGGGCGACCGGGGGCTCGAGCACGCCGCCGATGCCGACTCCGCCCGACAGGTGCACGTTGGCGCCGATCTGTGCGCACGACCCCACCGTGGCCCAGGTGTCCACCATCGTGTTGGCCCCCACATGGGCGCCGATGTTGGTGTAGCTGGGCATCATGATCACGCCCGGTGCCTGGTAGCTGCCCCAGCGGGCCGACGCTCCCGGCACCACCCGCACACCTCGGGCCGCGTAGTCGGTCTTGAGCGGGATCTTGTCGGCGAACTCGAAGGGGCCCAGCTCGACGGTGCTCATCTTGGCTGTCGAGAACAGCAGCAGGATGGCCTGCTTGCACCACTGGTTGACCTTCACCTTGCCGTCGTCGAGGACCTCGGCCACCCTGGCCTGGCCGGTGTCGAGAGCGTCTATGGCCTCGTGGACGACGGCGATGACATCTGGATCGTCGGCATCAAGGTTGGGGCGGGCCTCCCAGAGCTCGCTGATGCGGGACTCAAGCGTTGACATGCCGGTGAGGCTAATTCTTGGTGCCGATCGTCAGCACCCAATACCCACAATCAACCCGAGATTTCTCGGTGCGGAATGACTACTCAGCACGTCTGGCCGACACCGCCGGCCAACCGATCGCGGGCCAGTTCAAGGCGGTCGGAGGGCTGGACCGCCGCGATGCGAACGAACCCCCGCGGATCATGGGCGCCAGCAGAGCCGGGCTGCTCGCAGTAGAACTCGCCGGGACTCACGATCAGACCCGCGCGGCGGGCCAGTGTGTCGGCGAAAGCCCAGGCATCGCCAGCGGGGGCGGGTGTCCACAGGTAGAAGGCTCCGCGCGGCATGGACGCGCCCGATCCGGCCGCGTGGGCGATGTCGGCCAAGCGCCGCAGCCGGCGCCGGTAGCGCGCCGCCTGCTCGTTGACATGGACCTGATCGGCCCAGGCCTCGACAGCTGCCGCTTGCACCGGGCCCGGAACCATGCAGCCCGCATGCTTGCGGCACTCGCGCAGGTAGTGGACCAACTCGGCGTCCCCTGCATAGAACCCGGCTCGCACGCCAGCCATGTTCGAACGCTTCGACAGGGAGTGCACGGCCAACACGCCTTCGGTGCCGTGCTCGAGGATGGTGCGCGGCGGCCCGTGCCATGTGAACTCGGCATAGCACTCGTCGCTGGCCACCAGCACGCCGTTGTGCCTGCCCCAAGCCGCGGCTGCGCCCAAGTCGTCGAGTGCTCCAGCCGGGTTCCCCGGCGTATTGACCCACAGGCACAGGGCGCGTCCGGCGTCACGCCGTTCGATCGAGTCGACGTCGATGCGGAACTCTTCGTCCACGGCGACCGGAACGGCGCGACAGCCGGCCAGGGTCGCGCCCATGGCGTAGGACGGATACGACACTGCGGGGTACAGCACGGTGTCGCAATCGGGACGGCGCAGACGCAGGTAGTGCACCAGCGAGGCCACGAACTCCTTGGTGCCGATGCAGGCCGCTACCTCGGTGTCGGGGTCGACCGCCACCCCGAACCGGCGCCGAAGCCAGTCCGAGGCAGCTTGGCGATACGCCAGAGAACCGATTGACGAGGGGTAGCCGCGCTCCGTGCCCGAGCTCGCCAGCGCCTCCACCACTGCGGGCGGCGGCGGGTCGCACGGCGTGCCGGACGAGCAGTCCACCACGCCCCCCGGGAGGGCAGCAGCCATGGACCGGAACGGTTCGAGCCGTTCGTAGGGATAGACGGGCGGCACGAAGCCCGCGGTCATGGCTCGCTCGATCCGCGCACCGTAGCGAACGAGATGCGAAGCCGGGACGTCCCCCCGGCCGCAGTCACGCGCCGTCCGATCCGTTGACCACGTAGCGGCGCAGAGCCCCGACCGAGCCGGGCTCCATACGGGCCCGCACCTTCATGCCCTCCTCGGTCGCGGTGGACTCGAGCACCTGTCCCTCCCGGTGCACGCCCGCGAGCACGTCGCCGCGGTCCCAGGGCACCACCAACTCCACCTCGCTGGCAACACGGCGCATCCGGTCGCCCATAGCGCCCAAGAGTCCCTCCACCCCTTCGCCGGTGGCGGCCGACACCGCCACCGCGCCCTCTGTCCGCTCGGCCAGCCGGGCCGCGCCCGGGCCCAGGTCGCTCTTGTTGAACACGACCAACTCCGGGATCTGGTCGGCGTCGATCTCGGCGAGCACCTGGCGCACGGCGGCCATGGAGCCGTCAGGGTCGCTGTCGGAACCGTCCACCACGTGGACCAGCAGGTCCGCGTCCCGCACGACGTCGAGCGTGGTCTTGAACGCCTCCACCAACTGGTGGGGCAGCTTGCGCACGAAACCCACCGTGTCGGTCACAAAGACCGTCTCGCCGCCGGGCAGCGGAAGCCGCCGGGTGGTGGGGTCGAGGGTGGCGAAGAGGCGGTCCTCCACTGCGACGGTGGCCGACGTGAGCCGGTTGAGCAGCGACGACTTGCCCGCGTTGGTGTAGCCGACGATCGCCGCGGACCGGTTGCGGGTGCGGCTGCGGGCCTTGGACTGCGTGCGGCGGTGGCCGACGATGCGCCGAAGATCTCCCTCGAGCTTGTGTATGCGCCGCTCCAGGCGGCGCCGGTCCACTTCGAGCTGGGTCTCGCCGGGTCCGCGGGTGCCTATCCCGCCGGCTTGCTGCGACAGCCGCCGCCCCGCGCCCCGCAGGCGGGGCAGCCGGTAGCGGAGCTGGGCCAGCTCGACCTGGGCCTTGCCCTCCGGTGTGCTGGCGTTCTGGGCGAAGATGTCGAGGATCACCGCAGTGCGGTCCAAGGCGGTGCGGCCCAGCAGCCTCTCCAGGTTGAACTGCTGCGCAGGGCTGAGGTCGTCGTCGAACACCACCGTGTCGCAATCGACCTCCTCGGCAATGGCCCTGATCTCGCGGGCCTTGCCCGCGCCCACGAATGTGGCGGGATCGGGCGCGGCCCGCCGCTGGCAGACCCGCCCGACGGCATCGGCTCCCGCGGTGTCCACCAGCAGGCTCAACTCGTCGAGGGAGGCGTCGGTGACAGAGGCGTCACCACCGGAGCGGACCATCCCGACCAGCACGATGCGCTCCCGGAAGGCGCGATCGATGAGCCCGGGTCCGTCGCCGCCGAACTCGCCGAACCCGCCCCGGTGAGTGTCGCCGTCCGCGGCCGACTCGTCGATGTCTATGCCGGGATCGTCTTCCATCAGGTTGGCACCGAGCGTGTCTTCGGGCTCTGGCGGCAGATCCGCCTCAGACATCGGGGAGGTTCACCGTGGCGACGTAGGTCGATTCACCTGTCAGGGTCACCGGCTCCGAGAGGTCGACTCGAGCCTCGCCGCCCGCCATTCGCACGGTGACATTCTTACCCACCTCACCCCAGCGATGGAAGACGGCGGCCGCGGCGGCCGCTCCCGTCCCACAGGCGGCGGTGGCGCCCGCGCCCCGCTCCCAGACGCCCAGCGTCAACTCATCGGGACCGGTGACCGCCCCGAAGTGAACATTGATCCCGCCCGTGAAGATGGCCTCCACCGCCGGTCCGGCGGGATACAGCGGCACCTCGGCCGGATCGGCTACGGCGAGAACGGCGTGAGGGTTGCCCACATCCATGGTCGCCCAGCGCTCGATCGCCCCCGGTCCGAGAATGCCCTCCACCGCGACCTCGGGACTGCGACTGAGCCGGTCGGGTTGCGGACCGGGGCCGAGAGTGCCCATCTCCGTGGTTCCAGTGACGATTCCGGGCGTGCCGGTCGGCCGGATCGAGCACCGGCGGGGGCCGGCCACCGTGTACACAACGATGTCTAGTTCGACTGTACCGAGAGTGAAGGCGATGGCATGGGCCAGGCACCTGAGGCCGTTGCCGGACACCTCCGCCGGCGAGCCGTCGGAGTTCCACAGCCGCATGGTCGCGGCACGGCCGGCGCCAGCACCCGGTGAGTCGACCACGGCGTAGATCAGCCCGTCCGCGCCGACGCCGCGGCGTCGATCGCACAGCGCAGCCGCCGAACGGGCCGCGTCGACAGCGGCTGGCGGCGCGTCGACGAGCGCGACGAGGAAGTCGTTGCCCAGCCCGTGGAGCTTGTGGAGTCGCAACCCGCCGGTCATCTATGCATTCTCTCGGGCCGCGGACGCATCAGCACAACAATCTCACCCTCCCTTCGTCCTCGCCTTTCGGAAATTGACGCAGTTGACCGCCCTACAGGGGCGACAACTGCATCAATTGGGGCAGGGGCTTGCTGAGATCGCCTCGTCCCAGACCAAGGTGATCGGAGATCGCAGTGAGCTGCGCGACTACTACGACCTCATGCGCATCGAGACCGACGCCACTCTGATGATGGAGACCGGCCTGCGCCTCCATGCCCAGCGCTACGGAATCGAACTCGACCATCCCAGCGTCGCGCACATCGTGCGCGCCCTCGGCGCCTTCTCTGACGTCGCGCCCGATCCGTGGCTGACGGACTCCGCACGCGAGGCAGGCCGAGACGACGCCGACTTCGACGCCGTGTCCTCCTACTGGAGACGCCGCCAACCCGGGGCAGCAGACTGGCTGACGGCGCACCTGTCACCAAACTGATCGCCGCAGCAGGCAAGAGCACCCTGCCCACATCTACGCGCAGGCTCAGGCTGTCACGCCCTCAGCCAGCGCAAGCAACAGATCCACGACGCGCTGGTACCGGCCCTCCTTGACCAGTTCCAGCGGCTTCTCGAAGCCGAGGTCTTGGTTGGGGGTTCGCATCCACAAACGGGCGGCATCGTCCCGCATCACCCTGCGGGCCAAGTCGACCACGGCCCCCAACTCCAGCAGACGGTCCTCGGCCTGTCGCCGGGGACAGGCCTGCTCTGCCCGCCAGCGGGCCACGCTGCGCTGGTTAGTGTCGCTGACCAGGGCCAAGTCTGCGCTGTCCACCACCCGGCTGCCACAGAGATCGTCCAGTAGGGCTGCCAATGACACCATAATGTCTCCATTATATACGATTAAACGTCGCTTAAATGTCACACACCTCGTGTGCCGAGTCGTTACCCAGGAGCCCCCCTGCAGCGGTCGTTGTGCCCGCTAAGCTCTGCCGCCGTCCCTCCGGCGGTGAAGCAAACGCAGAACGTTCGTACGCTGATGCACATGCCGGAGCAACGATGGAGCCGATGCGGCAACGCCTTCCCACTTGCGACAGGCAAGCCCCAGGCCTCAGTATTGAGAGGTGACGACCATGAAGGCGCTGGACAGGATCACCATCGATCCCGAGGTAATGGGCGGAAAAGCCTGCATACGCGGGCTGCGGGTAACCGTGGGAACCGTGGTCGGCCTGCTGGCGGCCAGCCGCTCGCCCGAGGAAATCCTCGACGCCTATCCCTACCTTGAACGCGAGGACATCGACCAGGCCCTCGCCTACGCAGCCTGGAGGCTGGAGGAACACGAGGTCTCTCTGTCGACACCGTGAGACCCAGACTCCTCCTCGACATGAACCTGTCGCCGCGGTGGGTGCCAATGCTGCGATCGCGGGGCTGGGAGGCCGTGCACTGGTCCACTGTGGGCGACCCTCGAGCCACCGACAGGGAGATCATGGACTGGGCGGCCGCCAACCAACACGTCGTGTTCACCCACGACCTCGGCTTCGGCACCATGCTCGCGCTCTCACACGATGCCGGCCCGAGCGTGCTTCAGGTTCGAGCAGAGAACGTCCTGCCGGACCATCTGGGGACCACGGTCCTAGCAGCACTGGGCCAACATGAGGAAGACCTGTCGTCGGGTGCCATCGTCGTGGTCGACGAAGGCCGGAGCAGGGTCCGAGTTCTGCCGATATGAAGGCGAGCGCTGGGTGGGTGACATCGGGACGACTGCCGGCGCAGCTGTCGCTGCGGATCCGGTGTCGTCGGTGTACACCTCCGCGCTATGGGCGCACAAATGCATCAAGTTCGGTTGAATGCGAGCCAGCGGCATCGTCCCAAACCGACAGCACGTCGGCGGGGGTGGCGGGGGCGTCGAGCCATGCGATGCGGGGGTCGCGGCGGAACCATCGCTCCTGGCGGCGGGCGAACCGACGAGTGCGCACGACGGCCAGGTCCAAGGCTTGGTCGAACGTCGTCTCCCCCCGCAGATGGGCGAGCAACTCCTTGTAGCCGAGGGCTTGCGACGCGGTTCGTGAGATAGGTTGCTCGGCTAGGGACCGGACCTCGTCGAGGAAGCCGTCAGCCATCTGACGCTCATAGCGGGCTGCGACCCGCTCGTCGAGGCGTTCCCGGTCCCAGCGCAGGCCCACTTGGACGAACGGTATGGGCGGATAATGCGCAAGGCCGGGACCGTAGGACGAGAAGGGCTGCTCGCTGCCGATGACGACCTCGAGGGCTCTGACGACCCGACGCCTGTTGGTCGGCTCCATGCGGTCGGCGGCGACCGGATCAAGCTCGACCAAGCGCCTGTGCAGGGCCGCCGTAACGGGCTCGGCCTCGAGTTCGGCCCGGACCTCCGGGTAGCGGCCCGGGATCTGGAGCTCGTCGATGACGGCTCGCACGTACAGGCCGGTGCCGCCGACCAGCACGGGCACGCCGCCTCGGCCGCGAATCTCGTCGATCACCGCTGCGGCCCGCTCTTGGAGTTCGGCCACGGCGTACTCCTCGGACGGATCGACCAGATCGATCAGATGGTGGGGCACCTCGGCCTGCTCGGCGGCGGTGGGGGTGGCCGTTCCGATGTCCATGCCGCGGTAGACTTGCATCGAGTCGAGCGACACGATCTCCGCGCCGCCAATCAGCCGGGCGACGCCCATGGCGATTCCCGACTTGCCCGAGGCGGTCGCGCCGACGATCACCAGCGGCCGCTCCGCAAGCCTCTTCCGCTCAACAGGAGTCACACCTCTCCTCCATCGCCGGACGCCGCTACAGAGTCCGCGACTGCATCGCTGCCAATGGCGGCCGGAGCGCCGCGCGTGCCCTGTAGCCAGTTCTCGAGCTCGTCCCCTTTCGGATGGTTGGCTCCGTCGGCTCGTGCGTCAGCCCGCAGCGATGGCCACGGGGATGCGCCGACGGGCCGGCGGTGCGCTGGCCGCTGGCGCGGGCGGCACCTCGACATCGACCAGCGTGCCCTGCAGAAAGTTGGCCGCGGCGGCGGTGACCTCGACCTGGGCGTAGGTTCCCGGCTGGGGCGCTGGACCGGACGGCGTCGGGAAATGCGCCAGCGTGTTGCGCCGGGAGCGGCCGGTAGTCACGGACGGGTCCTTCTTGCTTGGCCCCTCCACGACGACTTCTTCGACCCTGCCGATGCGGGCCTCGTTCGCCAGCCGGCTGGAGCGCTCGATCACCCGCCGCAGCCGCTCGTAGCGGTCCACGGACACGTCGTGGGGCACGAATCGGTCGCCCATGTCGGCGGCTGCGGTGCCGGGCCGGGCCGAGAAGATGAACGTGAAGGCACTGTCGTAGCGGGCCTCGGCCGCCACCTGCAGGGTCTGCTCGAAGTCGTGCTCGGTCTCGCCGGGGAACCCGACGATGATGTCGGTCGAGACGGCGAGGTCCTCGACCGCGGCCCGGGCGGCCCGCAGCCGCTCCAGGTAGCGCTCGGCGGTGTAACCGCGGCGCATGGCCCGAAGCACGGCGTCGCTGCCCGACTGAAGCGGCAGATGCAGGTGCTCGCACACCGCCGGGACCTCGGCCATTGCCGCAATGGTCTCGGGGCGCAGATCCTTGGGATGCGGGCTGGTGAAGCGCACCCGCCGGATGCCGTCGACCTCCCCCACCGCCCGGAGCAGGTCGGCGAACAGGGGCCGGGCCCGCCGGTCCGAGGTCCAGCGCGGCCCGCACCACCAAGCAGCATCGCCGGCAGGGGCGTGCCCGTTGCCATTGCCGTTGGCGCTGCCCCGGCGTGACAGGGCCAGGTCGCGGCCGTAGCTGTTGACGTTCTGGCCGAGCAGGGTGACCTCGCTCACCCCGTCGGCGGCAAGGTCCCGCACCTCGTCCACGAGCTCGCCGAACGGGCGGCTGATCTCCGGGCCACGCACCGCAGGCACGATGCAGAACGTGCAGCTGTTGTCGCACCCGATCTGGATGGTCACCCAGGCGGAATGCTCGGCCTCCCGACGCACCGGCAGCGCCGACGGGAACGCCTCGGTGTCCTCGCGGACCGTCTCGGCGAGGATCTCCACTACCGGACCGTGCCGCCGGGCGTGATCGACGAGCTCGGCGGCCCGGTGCACGTTGTGGGTGCCGAACACCACGTCGACATGGCCGGCTCGCTCCCGCACGAGTTCCCGGTCCTTCTGTGCGAGGCAGCCGGCCACCGCGATCAACGCGTCGGGCCGCTTGGCTTTCACCGCCTTGAGTCGTCCCAAAGCGCCGTACAGCTTGTTGTCAGCGTTCTCTCGAATGCAGCAGGTGTTGAGCACCATCACGTCGGCATCCTCCAAGACGGAGGCACGCTCGTACCCGTCATCCTCGAGCAGCCCCGCGATCCGCTCGGAGTCGTGCTCGTTCATCTGGCACCCAAAGGTGCGAATAGCGTAGGTCCGGCCCACACCCCCAGGCTAGAGGTGACTCATGCCGCGGGCGCGGAGTGCCGGGCTTGGCCCTTTCCCTGCGCTATGCGGCTACAGCGACCTCCACGACAGCCGCGGTGCACTGGGGATCCGGAATCGGCTCGCCGTGGTCGCGCAGGCTCTCGATATGGAACTCGATGGCCTCTCGGATCCCGTCCAGCAGGTCCTCATGGGTGTCGCCCGTGGCCACGCAGCCGGGCAGGTCCGGCACATAGGCCGCGAGGTTGCCGGGTGCCGGCTCGATGATGACCGTGTACTTCACTGCCCGCTGATCTGATCGTCAGGCGGCGGTGGCTGAGGCCTCTGACGGCTGCTCCCAGTCGGGCTGCTCGGACTCGGGTTCGGGCATTACGGCCTTCCAGACCAGGTCGGAGATCTCGACCATCAGCTCGGGGTTGTTCTGCAGGAACGCCTTGGCGTTCTCGCGGCCCTGGCCGAGCTGCTCGCCGTCGTAGGTGTACCAGGCCCCGGACTTCTTGACGATGGACTGGTCCACCGCCAGGTCCAGCACCGAGCCCTCCCGGGAGATGCCCTGGCCGTACATGATGTCGAACTCGGCCTGCTTGAACGGCGGGGCGCACTTGTTCTTCACCACCTTCACCCGGGTGCGGTTGCCCACCACCTCCATGCCGTTCTTGATCGACTCGATCCGGCGGATGTCGAGCCGCACCGACGAGTAGAACTTGAGGGCCCGGCCGCCCGGCGTGGTCTCCGGCGAGCCGAACATCACCCCGATCTTCTCGCGCAGCTGGTTGATGAAGATGCAGATGGTGTTGGACTTGTTGAGGTTGGAGGTGAGCTTGCGCAGAGCCTGCGACATGAGCCGGGCCTGAAGGCCGACGTGGGTGTCGCCCATGTCGCCCTCGAGCTCGGCGCGCGGGGTGAGCGCGGCCACCGAGTCGATCACCACCACGTCGAGCGCCCCCGAGCGGATCAGCATGTCGGTGATCTCCAGGGCCTGCTCGCCGGTGTCGGGCTGGGAGATGAGCAGCTCGTCGATGTCCACGCCGATGGCCTTGGCGTAGGTCGGGTCCATGGCGTGCTCGGCGTCCACGTAGGCACAGATGCCGCCGTTGCGCTGGGCCTCGGCCACCACGTGGGTGGCCAGGGTGGTCTTGCCCGAGGACTCTGGGCCGTATATCTCGGTGACCCGGCCCCGGGGCAGGCCCCCGATGCCGAGGGCCAGGTCCAGCGCCAGCGCCCCGGTCGGGATCGCCTCGATGTTCATGGCGGCCTTCTCGCCCATCTTCATGACCGAGCCCTGGCCGAACTGCTTGTCGATCTGGCTCATGGCCATGTCGAGTGCCTTGTGTCGATCGTCCACGTCTTTCTCCTGTGTTTGTGCCCCTCGGGGCGGTTGGATGTCTGGTGGCCTCTCGGCGAGTCGGGAATGCTTGCTGAAAACTACGAGGGGGGTGTGACAAGCCCGGCCGCGAACGGGCTCGCGAACGGGCTGTGCTCCTGTGAGTATAACAACAATGTAGTTACGAACACCTGTTCATGTCAAGCATCCGCGAGAAGGCCGGCGGCACAGTGCCGGCAATCGCCCGAGCGGCGCGCCTGGCACCTTCGAGCGAGGATGGGAGCAGCCCGGCGTCGCTCTCAACGATGCACCGCGGGACTCGATTCTCCGGCCGGGAACCATACGAAGCCCGCGTGCGTTACCTACCGTAGAGCCGCCGACAGCAAAGGCAAACCATGGCCCTGAGAATCTTCCGCTCCAACAACCGCAAGCCAGGACACGACCGGACCAGAAAGGCAGCCCCCATGACCTCCCAGGCCCCTCCCGCCCGCCAGACCTTCGACGACGCCGAGTTGCGGGACCGCCTCACCCCCCAGCAGTACCAGGTCACCCAGCAGGCCGGAACCGAGCGGGCCTTCACCGGCGAGTACTGGAACTGCCACGAAGACGGCACCTACCACTGCGTCGTATGCGACGTCCCCCTCTTCTCCAGCGACACCAAATACGAGTCCGGCACCGGCTGGCCCAGCTTCTGGGAGGCGCTCGATCCCGATGCGGTGGAGATCCACACCGACCGCAGTTTCGGCATGGTCCGCGAGGAGGCCGTCTGCACCAACTGCGGCGCCCACCTGGGCCACCGCTTCCCCGACGGCCCCAAGCCCACCGGCGACCGCTATTGCATGAACTCCGCGTCCCTCCGCCTAGACCGCTCCGCCGACAACGAGGCTGACTGAGGAGGCCGACATCATGACCGTGCCCGAACTCGGAAGCCTCGAACCCGTATCCGTCCGGGAGGTCTGGCCACACGAGGCCAACGATCTGACCCCATGGCTCGCCGACCACCCCTGAACTCAGACCTCATTGCCGAGGCCCTCGGGATGGAGGATCTGGAACTCGAAGGCCAAGAGGTGTCAGTAGGCGGCTACAACGCTGACCTGGTCTTTCGTGGCGGCGACTCGATCATTGTCGTTGAGAACATGCTCGGAAGCACGGACCACGACCACATCGGCAAGCTGATCACCTACGCCGCCAGCCTCAACGCGAGTCAGGCCGTGTTGCTGGCCGAGGACTTCCGCCCAGAGCACCGATCAGCCCTCAACTGGCTGAACCGGGTATCCGCGGAAGACTGCAGCTTCTTCGGGCTCAGCATGAAGGTATGGCGTATCGGCGATTCACTGCCCGCGCTGCACTTGTGCCTTGATGTCCAACCTGACGGCTGGCACTCGGCACGAAGACGCCGGAATCGCGGAAGTCAGATCTACTACGAGTGGTGGAGAGCATTCCTCAACGATCTACGCGAGTCAGACCGCCGGTGGTCGATACCCAGACCATCTCGCGGAGCATTCGTTGATCTCGGATCGGACAGTCACGGCGTCATGTATGAGGCTTCGTACGAGGAGGAAGACGAAAAGTTCGCAGGAACTGCCTACTTCAAGCATGAGGGCGACGATGGAGCGCCCCAGACGTTCACGCACCTTCAATCAAGGAAGGACACCGTCGAAAGCAAATGCGAGAGTGAGCTGATTTGGGAACCAGAGCATCAACGCGGATGGGCAGCCGTGTGGTCGTCCCGCGAGGCCAGCATCGGTGACCCGGCGAAATGGGACGAGGCTCGTTCCTGGCAAGTGTCGTTCATGAACCGACTGCGAGACGAAATCGAATCCGTGCTCGATGAGATGGACGACTCGACCGCTCTACAAGATGGCTGACAGTTCGTGAGCGCAGAGAAGGCCCACGACGCGATTACTGGGGTTGACCCCAAGCGGGTGGACATGATGCTGGTACTGGCGGTGTCACCGCTGGAGTCGCGCTCGTAGTCTCGGAGTTATGCGAGTTGTCGATGCGCGACTGCTGGGCGGCGCAGACTTCGACGCTGCACTGGAATTGCAGCAGCAGCTTGACCGAGTGCGAGACCCCGGCCTGCCCGTGACCCCCGCTGCTGAGCTGCAAGGGATCTTCGACGACGACGCCACCGATTACTGCCGCCACCAGCGGATTATCGCCTTCGCGGACGATGGCGTCGCCGCCGCTATCGGGCACGTCGAGTTCGCCGTGGACGCGGCCAACGCGAACCTGGCCGGGGTTGAGATCACCCCCACGGAGGACGACACCGCACCCGCTGTGCTAGCCGAACTGCTGCGGCGGGCCCGAGCCGAAGGGCGGACCTCGGTTATCGCATGGGCTATCCACACTCCGGCCGCGCACGCCTTCTGGACAGGCCTGGGAGCGGAACTGCGCTACACGGAGCGGGAGTCCAGACTCGACATGGCCGCGGTGGACCCGCGGCTCATGGCGCATTGGATCGAGGCCGGTCCGGCCGATTTGGAGCTGGTGCACCTGACCCACCCCTGCTCCGAGGACTGGATGGGTGCTCTGGTGGCCACCGTCAACGCGATGAACGACGCCCCGACCGACGACCTGGAAATGGCCGACACCATCGTTGACGCGGCCATGGTACGGACGGAGATCGAGGCCCGGACGGCCCGCGGGCTGGAGTACCGGGGCGTCCTGGCCGTCACTGCCCGCGGCGAGGCGGCCGGCATCACCGAAGTGTTCGTCAACCGGCACCGGCCCGCCGCCTCGTGGCAGTGGTCCACCGTGGTGCTGCCCGCCCACCGGGGCCGGGGCATCGGGCGCTGGATGAAGGCGACCATGTGGCAGCGGTTGCGGGCCACCGAGCCCGAAGTGGCGTGGCTTCAAACCGGCAACGCGGCCAGCAACGCGCACATGCTGGCGATCAACAACGAGATGGGCTTCAAGCCCACCCACCTGATGGGCTGCTGGCAGGCCGACCTGGAGGTGCTGGACACCGCCCTCAGCCAGCGCCGCTGACCCGGAGCCATCAGCGCCCTGTGCGGACGCGCTCAAGGCACGGCAGGCAACAGGCGCTAGTCGTCTCCGGCAAGGAGCTGTTGGAAGGCGGCCGCGACCTGCGGCTGGCGGGAGCGAAAGAACTCCTCCACCCTTGTGCGGATGTCCTCTCCGAAGCTGTCCTCCATGGCGGGATCGTCATCCAGGTGCGAGAAGTCAACTAAGTGCCGAAGAATGCCGTTGACCTCCGAGTAGCTCAGAGCGATGCCGTACCTGCGGAAGTGCAGCATTATGGCCTGTTCTAGGCGTATGCCGCCGTCGGTCTCGATGAACATGACGTCGACCAGGTCGCGCATCTGCTTGCGGCCGGTGATCGCCCTGAACTTTCCCGCCGTGATGTCCTGAAGCGAAGCGACCCGCAGTCCGTCGATCTCCAGCGGCGGCGCGAGCCGGTATGCGCCGTCCTCACCGACAATGTCCACGTTCACCCCATCCACTACGCCCCGCACAAGCCGCTCGGACGCGTCCCGGACAGTGAAATCGCCTGCTGCCGACAACGCTGACACAACGGTGTGGACGTCGAGTCTCCCCGGGCAGAAGATGTCGAGATCTTCGCTTCGCCGGTGGCGCAGCCAGATCGCCAGGCCCGTGCCGCCCATGAGGACATTGCCCTCAGGGAGCGCGGCGGCGACTCTCGGCCATGCGCTGATCGTGCCGTCGGGCAGCAGCGTCGCGTAGTCAGACAGGCTCGCCACGTCGCTGGGCCAGCGTGTTGGATATGAGCTGCCGACAGTATTCCCTGACATGAGGCTTCCCAGCGACGCTCTCGAGCGCTTCGCAGGGGAGGGTGAACAGCGCCCAGCCGACGGACGCGACATCGCCGTTGGTGAGGATCTGCTCTGCGACGAAGTCGGCGTAGCGGGGTAGTTTGTACAACGACGTGTCGCCCCACCAGAACAGGTGTGCGAAGCGCTCCGGGAGGCAGTCGGGCATCGGCGCGGGCGGCACTTCGGGAAGCTCCGTGAAGCGCAGCACGTCGGGCACCTGCAACCAGGCTGCCGCTACGTCCAGGCGCCAGACGACCTCGCGCCGCACGGGCCGGGACAGCACCAACTCGGGTTCGCCGGTGACCAGGCCCAGGTCGACGAGCCTCTCCAGGCACGGCAGGGTCTCGTCGCGGTCGGTCCCGGCCGCGACCGACACCGAGGCGGCCGGATAAAGGCCGAGCGGGCGGCGAGACAGGGCAGCCAGGATGCGCTTCTCCGGCTCGGACAGCACGGGCGCGCCGCCCGACTCGCTGCTGTTGGCCGCACCAGCTTGCTCGCCCATCACCTCAATCTACGCGATCGCCTGACGCTCCAGGACAGAACCCACCTCATCGCCGTTCTTGACACGACACGGCCGCCGGGCTGGACGAGGCCGCGCAACGCGCCAGGACTGAACCCGCCTCGTGGCCGATCTTGACACCGAAGACGGCACTATGGCGGCGCAACGGTGTCGACAACATGAACAGGCTGGCCGGGCTCAGCCGTCGAGAGCGAGCAGGCGGGTTCGCAGCAGGTTCAGGGCGGTGATCGTGCCGAGTTGGCGCACCATGGTGCGGGCCATGTTGAAGCGCACCCTGACCGCCTCGCCGCGGCCATCGAGATGCAGGCCGATCCAGACCGTGCCCGGCTCGGCGCCCTCGTGGGGCCCGGGGCCGGCCGCGCCGGTTGTGGCCAGGCCCACGTCGGCACCCAAGACCCGGCAGGCGCCCTCGGCCATGGCCAGCGCCATCTCCTCGCTGACCGCGTTCACGTCGGGTGCGCCCAGCACGCCCGTCTTGAGCGCACGGTCGTAGGGCACGACCGCGCCGCGCAGTACGTCGCTCGCGCCGGGCACCTCCGTCAGGCGGGCCGCTATCAGCCCGCCGGTGACCGACTCCGCCAGTCCCAGGGTGAGACCCCGGGCGCGCATCCGGGCCAGCACCACCGACTCCATGGTGTCGTCGTCGGTGCCGAACACCGCCTCCCCGATCACGGTGCGGGCTCTCGACTCCACGGCCGACAGCACTCCTTCGGCGGTCTCGTCGTCGGCGGCTTTGGCGGTGATGCGGACCTTGAGTCCCTCCATGCCGCTGGCCAGGAAGGCGATGGTGGCCTCGCCGGTGGCGTCGAGCCGTCGCATCTCCGGTTCCAGCAACTCGGCCAGGCCCGACTCCGAGTAGCCCCAAGTGCGCAGCGTCCGGCTGCGAATCACGCTCCGCTCGCCAGCCCGGTCCTGCAGGTCGGGCAGCACGCACTCGCTGACCATCTTCTGCATCTCCCAGGGAACGCCGGGAACGGCGTAGATCACCTTCTCGCCGCCTGCAGCCCCGTCGCCGCCGACCACTCCGTCGTCGCCTGCCGCTCCGTCGCTGCCTGCCGAGTCTGCAGAACCGGCACCCCTTCTCACCGGGCAGATCAGGCCGGGCGCGGTGCCGGGCTGCACGTCCATCACCCGGGCGCCGACAGGCACATCGGCCTGCTGGAGGTTGTTGGCGGGCATCTGCCGGTCGCGGCGGTAGAACATTGATCTGATCCGCTCGGCCACCGCATCGTCGCGGCGCAGCTCCACGCCCATGACCGCCGCGATCGCGTCGCGGGTGATGTCGTCGGGGGTTGGGCCGAGGCCGCCGCACACGATCACCGCGTCGCTCCGCTCCAGCGCCTGCTCGAGCGCGACGGTCATCCGACCGAGGTTGTCGCCGACCTTCGTCTGGAAGTGGCTGTCGATGCCCGCAAGCGCGAGCTGCTCTCCGATCCACGACGAGTTGGTGTCGACGATCTGGCCGAGCAGCAGTTCGGTGCCCACCGCCACCACCTCGCACCTCACGACTGGACCACCACCAGCAGGCCGCGGACGCCGGAGACGCCCGCCACCACCTCGCACCTCACCGCGGACCTACGACGAGTTCCGAGAGCGGGACTGTGCCCGCGCCGAGCGGCTGTCGAGCATGTACTGCATCCCCGTGACCACCGTGAACGCCACCGCCACCCACAGCGCGATCGCCAGCACCAGGTCGGAGTCGTTCAGGGTCGGCATGATCGCCATGGCGAGGGCCGCGCCCTGCACGAAGGTCTTGTACTTGGCCGAGCGCCGGGCCGGGATCGACACCCCTTCTCCGGCCCACCGGGCCCTCCAGGCCGTGATGCCGAGCTCGCGGAAGGCCATGATCGTCACCGGCACCCACCAGTAGCGCTCCACCGCCACCAGGCAGAACGCCGCGCCGAGCACCACCACCTTGTCGGCCAGCGGGTCGAGGAAGGCGCCACTGCGGCTGGTGACGTTGGCCCGGCGGGCCACTCGCCCGTCGAAGAAGTCGGTGCCGGCCATGGCCACGCCCAGGCCGAAGGCAGCCCACGATGCCCCCCGGCTGTCCTCTGCCTGGAGGATCAGCAGGAACAGCACCGGCGCGAACAGCAGGCGGGCGAGGGTCAGGAGATTGGCCGGGTGAAGCAGGCTGGCCTGCGCGGGCGCCTCCGCCCCGCCCGGAGCGGTCATTGGTCCACCATTGCCGTAGCGGTGTCGGAAAGGATCGATCTCACGCCGCCTCCAGGTCGCAGCCGGTCGCGGCGGTGACGGTCACCTCCGCGAAGGTACCCGCGGCCAGGCCGGCGGGCACGCGCACGATGCCGTCGATCTCGGGGGCCTCGCGATGGGTGCGTCCCACGCCGGGCTCGTCCACGAGCACCTCCAGGCGCCGACCCACCAGCAGCTCGCGGCGCCGGGCAGTGATGGAGTCCTGCAGCTCCCCGAGCTCGGCCAGGCGCTCGGAGCGCAAGCCCTCGTCCACCTTGCCCTCCAGATCCGCCGAGTAGGTGCCGGCCTCCTCGGAATAGGCGAAGAACCCGCACCAGTCGAGCTGCGCCTCCTCCACGAAGCGCAACAGCAGGTCGTGGTCCTCCTCGGTCTCGCCCGGATAGCCGACAATGAAGTTGGACCGGAAGGCCGCCTCCGGCTCGCGCCGGCGGATCGACTCGATGCGGGCCAGGAACCGCTCGCCTTCGCCCCACCGGCGCATACGGCGCAGCAGAGGTCGAGACACGTGCTGGAGCGACAGGTCGAAGTAGGGCACTCCCGTGGCGCAGACGGCGCCTATCAGGGTGTCGTTGAGATCCGACGGGTACAGGTACAGCAGCCGGGTGCGGGCGGCACGGGCCGATACCGCCTCCACCAGCGGCACGATGCGGCGCTCGCCGCGACCCTGGTCCCGCCCGTAGGAGGCCAGGTCCTGGGCCACCAGCACTATCTCGGCCGCGTCGAGTTGTTCGACCTCGGCGAGGATCTGCTCAACCGTGCGGCTGCGCTGGGGGCCGCGGAAGCTGGGAATGGCGCAGAAGCCGCAGGCGCGGTCGCATCCCTCGGCGATCTTCACGTACGCCCACGGCCGGGGCGACGGCGGCCGGGGCAGGTTCAGCAGATCGAACTCGGGAATCGCACGGCCCGGCCGACGGCCGAGCTCCACCGGGACGCCGGCGGGCTCGCGCGGCACCGGGGGCTGGGCCGGCAACGGCGACTCCGCGGTCAGCGCCACCCCGAAACCGGCTATCCGGTCGGCCTCCGGCAGGGCCTCGGCCAGTTCGTCTCCGGAGCGCTCGGCGAGACAGCCGGTCACCACCAGCGAAGCGCCGGGCGCCTTGGTCTCAGCCAGAGCCAGGATCGTGTCGATCGACTCTTGGCGGGCCTCCTCCACGAACGCGCAGGTGTTGACGACCACCATGTCGGCCTCGACCGTCTCACGGGCCGGCGACAGCCCGTTAGCGACCAGCAGTCCGGCGAGCTTGTCGGAGTCGACCTGGTTCTTGGGACACCCCAGCGTGTGGACCACGAAGGACTTGGGCCTGCCCGGCATGTTCCTAAGTCCCCGCGGTGCCCGTCGGCGGGGGCAGGGTGGTCTGCGGAGGCATGTGGGGGCCGCAATCACCTTCAGTGATCTCGCGGATTCGGTCGACGCGGGGGCCGGAGTCGGCGGGCACGGGCATACCGTCGCCGTCGAGCAGGTGGGGATGGAACGTCCAGCCGACGACCCGATCGCCGTCGAAGTCGACCTGCAGGACGCCGGTCTCGCCGGTCATGTTCTGCCGGGGCTCCCAGATGAAGTTCCCCAGCGAGAAGGCGACCAGCTTGTCGCCGGTGAACACCACGGGCTGCAGCACATGTGGATGGTGGCCGATGATCGCGTCGGCGCCCGCGTCGAGGAGTTGCCGGGCGAGCGAGCGCTGCGCCTCGTTCGTGCAGGGGTTGCGCTCTATCCCCCAATGGACTGCGACCACCACAGCGTCGGCGGCCACAGCCGCGGCCCGAACGGCGTCCAGCACTCGGGCCAGATCGGCCGAGTGCGCCGAAGCGATCCCCGGCGTGGTGGGCCCGGCGGCGAAGCCAGAGGGGACGATCAGGGAGGCTCCGACGAAGGCCACGCTCACGCCGCCGCGGGTGGTCAGGACCCGGTAGCGGTAGGCCTCGTCAATGTCGCGGCCCGCGCCGACGGTCGCCACCCCGGCACCCTCCAGCAGGTCGATGGTGTCGGCAAGGGCGTCCGGGCCGTAGTCCATGGCATGGTTGTTGGCCAGGCTGCCGACCCGCACTCCCCCGGCCGCGATACGGGCGGCGGCCGGCGGCGGAGCGCGAAACACGTACGTCTTGTCGCGGGGTGCGCCCCGGTCGCTGATCGCCATCTCCACGTTCACCACCGATAGGTCCGCCGATCCCAGCGGTGGTGTGATCGACGCGAAGGGATCCAGTCCCAGCCTCTCCGACCGCTCCATCAGGACATCGCCGCCGGCCAGCAGTGTCCAGGTTCGCGTGGATTCGGTGGTGGTGGTGCTGACCTCATCGTTAGTCGGAGCGGTCGTCAGCGGGGCCTCGGGGGCGGTGGTCTCCGGGGGCAGGGTGGGCGTGGCCTCGGGCGAGCGCACCTCGGAGCCGGCGGTGCACGCCGACGCCATCAACGCCGACGCCAACAACACGGCCCCCAGGACTGCGCATGCCCGCAGCACGGCGTTCCTTGATCGCACTACGGCACCTCCACTATGCGAACCCTGTATAGCCGGGGCCAGAGCTTGCCGGTCATCCACAGAGTGGCGGAATTGTCGTCCACGGCCACCCCGTTCAGCACATCGATCTGGCCGGCGGTCGATGCCCGGGACACGTCGTCGATGAGAATCCCGCCGTCGATTGCCGCGACCACCCGGCCGGTGAGTGGATCGATGACCAGCAGCCGGTCGGTCTGCCATACGTTGGCGATCACCATGCCCTCAACGCACTCGAGTTCGTTGAGGTGGTCGAGCCGTCCGTCGTAGCCGTGGGCAGTAACGGTCAGGGTGCTCAAGAGTTCGAAGGTCCGGGGGTCGCGCCGGGCCAGCCGGTCGGAGCCGTCCGTCATGATCAGCTCGTCGCCCATCTCGCAGAGGCCCCAGCCCTCCCCCGCATAGGTGTGCTCCCGCAGTAGATCAAGGGTGGCGCGGTCGTACACGAGAGCGATGCCGTTGCGCCATGTGAGCTGGACAATCTCGTCCCCGACGATCGTGAGGCCCTCGCCGAAGAACTCCGCCGGCAGATCGACCCGTGCGGTGACCTCACCGGTGGCCGGGTCCACGGCCCGAAGCGACGATTGCCCCCAAAGACCGGTGCTCTCATACATGGTTCCGTCGGCGATTTCGAGCCCCTGAGTAAAGGCGTCCGGATCGTGCGGGGCCCACTCCATGATCTCGACACTCCAGCGAGCCACGCCCTCGCCCTCGCCGATCGGCGGGAACACGGAAACCCCGGCTCGCACCCCGGCTTGTTCCTCGGACGCTTCGGCCTGCCCGTCGGACGCTTCGGCCTGCCCGTCGGACGCTTCGGCCTGCTCCTTGGGCGTTTCGGGTGTTTCCGCTGCCTCGGAAGGCTCGCGGTCCGCTCGGTCCTGGGACGCGGTCGCTTGTTCGGTGGTGCAGGGAACCAGCAACGTCGTGGAAGGCGGCGGTCCGGCCCCGGGGGGCTCGAACCCGGGCATCACATCGGCGAGGATGGGTCCCGGGGCATGGCACGCGGGCGAGGGCACCGGCGACTCGAAGGTCGTCCTGCCCGGCATCGTGGGGGGACCCGGCTGTTCCGTCGTGGTGGGCGCCGGCACTGTCGTTGCGGGCGGTTGCGGGGCGTCCGGTAGAGCCGGCCGGTCGCTGGCCGCCGCCGGGGTCTCGGTGGCAGCCGGTCCGCTCTCCCCATGTGGACCCGACGCGCAACCGGCACCAAGAGCACCGACGCACACCAGAACTCCCGCCAGGGAACCAAGCCGCGTCACGGGCCGCGCGTCTCGCTTGGACACCACGCCGATGAGACGTGCAGATGCCTGCCGGGGTTCCCGCGATCCCACGCTGGCGTGTTCCGGTAGTGCGCCATAGGCAGTCACCCGGCCAGCAGTCCGATGCTCACCACCCACAGACCGAGCAGCACGAGCCCGTCGATGCGGCTGACCCGGCGGCCGACGGCCATGTCCACCCAGCTCACCACGCAGATGACCACCATCATCAACGATCCCAGGGTCTGCACGGTGACATCGCCGACCGGCCCAGGCCCCACCAGACCGATGGCGCCGCCCACCGCCAGCGAATTGAACACGTTGCTGCCCAGAAGGTTGCCGACCAGGAGCTCGGTCTCGCGCTGGCGGGCGGCGACCACCGCGGTGACCAGCTCCGGCGCCGATGTGCCCACCGCGACCAACGTGTACCCGACGAAGCCGCCCGACAGGTTGAGCGCTTCCGCCACCCGCCCGGCGCCCTCGACCAGGACGTAGGCCGATCCGGCGACCAGCGCGAGCGACACCACCGTGCGCAGAGTCTCGACCCCGAGGGCGGGAGGATGCTCGCCCACGATCTCGGAGAGCTCCTCCATGTCGGCATCGCCGGTACCGGTGCGGGCCCCGCGCAACACCAGCACGAACCAGGCCCCCAGCGCGGCCACCAGCACCAGCCCCTCAAGACGGCCAAGGTCGCCCTGCACAAGCAGGGCGAACAGGACGACCGCGGCGACCGACACGGCTGCGTCGCGACGCACCACACTGGAAGTCACCGGAACCACCGACACGAACGACGCCGCGCCCAGCACCAGCGAGATGTTGGCCACGTTGGAGCCGACGATGTTGCCGACGCCGATGTCCAGCCGGCCGTTGGCCGCGGCCAGGGTCGACACCAGCATCTCCGGGGCGCTGGTGCCGAACCCCACCACGACGGCGCCCACCACGATCGGGGCCATCCGCAGGACGACGGCCAGCCGAGCGGCCCCCCGCACGAACTGGTCGGCCGCCAGCGACAGCACGACCAGCCCGACTACGGAGAGAACGAGGCCAACCAGCATCAGATCGACCGTAGAGCCCGGCGAACAATCATGTCAGCGGGACTGGCGGCTCTCGAGTTCCTCGGGGGTGATGAGGACGTCGCGCGCCTTGGAACCGGTGGACGGCCCGACGACTCCCCGCTGCTCGAGCAGGTCCATGATGCGCCCCGCCCTGGCGAAGCCCACTCGCAGCCGACGCTGGAGCATCGACGTAGAGCCGAGCTGGGTCTCGACCACCAGTTCCATCGCGGCGTCCAGCAACTCGTCCCCGTCGTCGGTGGCGGCGGGTGGAGGAGCCTCGGTGATGCTCGACGGCATGATCGGCGCTCCGCCCAGGTCGGGTGCCGGGGCCGGAGCGGGCTCGCCCCCGTGGGGACCCTCGGTGGAGACCGAGGGATCGTCGTCGAAGTCGGGGGCCTGATCGACCCAGTGGGACACCACCGAGCGAACCTCGTCCTCGGTGACCCAGCATCCCTGGATCCGGTGGGGTGTCGACGAAGCCGGGCCGAGCCACAGCATGTCGCCCTGGCCGACCAGCCGCTCGGCGCCGGGCTGGTCGAGTATGACCCGCGAGTCGGTCAGGCTCGACACCGCGAACGCGAGCCTGGCCGGGATATTGGCCTTGATCACGCCGGTGATGATGTTCACCGACGGTCGCTGGGTGGCGATCACCAAGTGGATGCCCACGGCCCGGGCCATCTGGGCGATGCGGGCGATGGACTCCTCGACGTCGCGGGCCGCCACCATCATCAAATCGGCGAGCTCGTCCACCACCACCAGCACAAACGGCAGGCGCTGGTACCGCAGCGGCTCGCCGTCGGTACCGCGGGCCCCGGCCGGGGGCTCGAGAGTGTCGGCCTCGACGGCCGCGTTGTAGCCGGTGATGTCACGGAAGCTGGTCTCGTGGAGCAGGTCGTAGCGCCGCTCCATCTCGCGCACGGCCCAGCTCAGCGCGTTGGCCGCCTTGCGGGGATCGGTGACCGGCGCGGTCAGCAGGTGCGGGACGCGGTCGTACTGCCCCATCTCCACCCGCTTGGGATCGACGAGGATCATGCGCACGTCCTCGGGGGTGGAGCGCATCAGCACCGACGTGATCAGCGAGTTGAGGCACGACGACTTCCCGGCGCCGGTGGCGCCCGCGATCAGCAGGTGGGGGGTGGTTGCCAGATTCATCATGATGGCGTGGCCGTTGATGTCCCGGCCGATGGCCACCTCCATCGGATGTTCGGCGTCGGCCGCTTCCGGCGCGCGCAGCACATCGCCGAGACGCACGATCTGCCGGTCCAGGTTGGGGACCTCCACCCCGATGGCCCTGCGGCCCGGTATGGGCGACAGGATGCGTATGTCGGGCGAGGCCATGGCCAGGGCGATGTCCTTGCGGAGGCTCTCGAGCTTGGACACCCGCACGCCCTCGCCCAACTCCAGCACGAAGCGGGTGACGGTGGGCCCGACCACGGGCTCGAGCAGGATGGTGGGCACGTCGAAGCGGTCCAGCGTGGCCTGAAGGAGCTGGCCCCGTTCGGCCACTTCGACCTTGTCGATCGCCCTGGACGGTGTCGCCGCCAGCAGCTCGATCTTCGGCAGCCTCCACTTGGAGCGCTGGCCCCGGGCCTTGCCGCGTGCGCCTGTGCCTCGGGTCTTGCCTCCCCCGGCTGCAGCCGGCACCGCGAGTGTGTCCTCCGCGAACGTGGCCGGCGCGATCTCGGGCGGTGACGGCTCGATGTCCCTGTCCGGCCGGCTGGAACCCTCGTCTGAGCCGGTCGGCACGGCACCCGTGTGCTCGTGGGGGGGAGCGCCGGGGGCTTGGGCCGGAGCATCCTTGATATCGCTGAACAGGTTGACCACCGCGGATCGCAGCAGGCGCCCCAAGGGTCTGAGCGCAGCCACCAGCCACGCCGAAGCGGATCGCACGGTCAGCTGGGTAACGAAGATGATCCCGATCAAACCGACGAATCCGAGCAGCACTACCGAGCCCCACAGCGCCGTCCAGGCGTGCAGGAAGCCGCCCACGCCGACCCCCAGCGCACCGCCCGCAGCACCAAGCTCATCGGCGCCATCGCCCAGGCCCGGGCGGCCCCTGGCCAGATGAAGCAGGCCGGCGGACGACACCAGCAACAGCACCCCACCCATCACCATCCTGGCCGCGGGGTCGGAACCCTCCACCGGCGCCGGGTCCGCGTCCCGCTCGCCCCCGTCCTCGCCGTCGCCGTCGGCGGCCCGTGAGGCCGGGTCGCCGCGACGCCCACCCCGCAGCGCGGCGGCGCCGATCGCGGCCAGACCCGCGGGCAGGGCCATGCGCACCAGGCCGAAACCGGCCGCCAGAACGCGATCCACCTGTTCGCCCACCGGCCCGGCAGCCGAGAACCAGACGCTTCCGGCCACGAGTAGACAGGCCACGATCGCGGCCAGCCCCCAGATGTCCCGGCGATGCCGGCGGACCATGGCGCCGACCGCAGCCGAGCCCCGCCGGGAGGCTCGGCTGCCCCCGGATGCCTTCTTCGTACCGCGCGGCACCGGCTGGGCGCCCTTCTTCGCCATGAAGCGCGACGCTACCAGTGACGCCCCACCGCCCCGTGAACCCCCGCCACGATCAGGAGGCGATCACCGGCACGATCAAGAGGCGATCACCGGCACGATCACCGGCCGTCGGCGGGTCCGTTCCCGGGATGTGCGCCGCGCCGTTCGCAGCACCAGATCCTCCAGGGCTTCGAGGTCGTGGCAGCCGTTGGCCAGGGCACTCCGCACCTCCGCCTCGACCGCGTCCGCGACGGCGGCCTCATGGCCCACCAGCGCCGGCTGCTCAACCCATCCGCGGGACACGATCTGGGGACTCGACACCAGCGCGCCCCGCTCCAAGTCGACGCTCACTACCACCGTCACGAAGCCGTCGGCGCCCAGCTTCCGCCTCTCGTCCAGCACGGTCGATCCGAGATCGCCCACCGTGCCGTCCACGTAGACATGATCTCCGCCGACCGACCCGACATGCCGCAAGCCTTCGTCGGTCAGCTCGATCCGGTCGCCGTCGCTGCAAAGCATCACCCGCTCGTCGGCCATGCCCATGTCGCGGGCCAGCCGGGCATGGGCCACCAGGTGCTCGAACTCGCCGTGAACCGGCACGAACCACTCCGGCGACGCCACCGAGTGCAGCACCTTGAGCTCCTGCTGCTTGCCGTGACCGGACGTGTGCACGTCCAAGTTTCCGGTGTGCAGCACCCGTGCCCCCCGCCGCGCTAGCCCGTTGCGCACCGCCCCTACGGCGGCTTCGTTTCCCGGGATCGGATGGGAGCTGAAGATCACCGTGTCGGTGGTTCCGATCTCGACCCACTTGCTGACGCCCTCGGCCATCTGGGTCAGGGCGGCGCGAGGCTCGCCCTGTGACCCGGTGCACACGATCACCACCTGCCCGGAGTCGAGCCCTTCGAGGTCGGTGATGTCGCGCAGCGCGTAGTCTGGGACCCGCAGCAGGCTCAGCTCGCGGGCCAACCCGACGTTGCGCTGCATGGAGAGACCCAGCGTCGCCACCGTCCGTCCCGAGGCTGCGGCCGCGTCCATCACTTGCTGGATGCGGTGGATGTGGCTGGCGAAGGCACCGACGATCACCCGGCGGCCCTGCTGGTGGGCGATCACATCGTGCAAGACCTCGCCCACATCTCGCTCCGAGCGTGAGGACCCGGGTGCATCCGCATTGGTGGAGTCGGCCAGCAGCAGCCTCACCCCCGGATCGTCGGCCAGCGCGCCGATGCGAGAAAGAGCAGTGCGCCGGCCGTCCACCGGCGTGAGGTCGAGCTTGAAGTCGCTGGAGTGCAGGATCACTCCCTGCGGCGTGGAGAAGGCCGTGATGAGCCCTCCCGGCACTGAATGGGTGACCGGCATCGCCTCGCACCGGAAGGGCCCGGCGCGGAAGCGGTCCCCGTCGCGGACCTCGCGCAGTTCGGCCCGGTCGAGCAGGCCCGCCTCGGAGAGCTTGTGCCTCACCAGGCCGAGCGTGAATGCCGACCCGTAGACGGGGAACGACAGGTGCTCGAGCAGGTGCGGGAGCGCTCCTATGTGGTCCTCGTGGGCGTGGGTGGCCACGCACGCCTCCACTCCGCCGCTGTCGAGCAGCCACGCAAAATCGGGCAGCACCGAGTCGACGCCGGGAAGGTCGTCCCCCGCGAACATCCGGCCGCAGTCGAGCAGCACCCGGCGGCCCGCGGTCTCGATGACCGCGCAGTTCCGGCCGATCTCACCCAGGCCGCCCAGGAAGGTGACGGCGACCGGTGCAGCCATTTGCCTGCGGGAGGCGGTCAGCCCGTACCGACCGGAGCCGGCTCGGCGAGCACCTCGGCGGCCGCTTCCGCCTGCTGCTCGGGCTCCGGCTGGGAGCCGCGAAGTGCGGCGAGGACCTCCCTGGCCTGGTCCTCCAGTCCGGGGGGCTCCGGTCCCATGGGCAGGCGGCACGGCCCTGCCGGCAGTCCCAGCACCCGCATCATGCACTTGGTGGGCACGGGATTGGGTGCCGCGTCGCCGGTCTCGAAGTCGTAGGAGTCGAGCAGCCGCCGGTTGATGGCGGTCGCCTCGGCGACCCGGCCGCTCTCGAACGCGTCGAACATGGCCGCCATCTCCCTTCCCGCCCAGTGGGTGGCCACACCGATGACGCCCACCGCGCCGACCGACATCAGCGGCAAGGTGAGCGAGTCGTCGCCCGAGTACACCTCGAAGCCGTCCGGCACCATCTCCAGCAGCCTGGCCGTCTCTGCGGGGGAGCCGGCCGCGTCCTTCAGCCCGACGATGTTGGGGACCTCGTAGGCCAGACGGACCAGGGTCTCGGTGGCGACCTTGCGGCCGGTGCGCCCGGGTATGTCATAGATGATGATGGGAAGGTCTGTCGCGGCCGCGCAGTGGCGGAAGTGCGTGTCCAGCCCGGCCTGCGACGGCCGGTTGTAGTAGCCGGCCACATGCAGGATCCCGTCGGCCCCTGCGCGGGTGCACCGCTCGGTGAGGTCGATGGCGGCGCGGGTGTCGTTGCTGCCGGCGCCCGCCACCACGGGCACATCGACCGCGGCCACCACCGCGGCCACGAGCTCGGCCTGCTCGGAGTGGGTGAGAGTGGGGCTCTCCCCGGTGGTTCCGGCCACCACCAGGCCCTCGTTGCCGTTGGCTACGAGCCACTGAGCAAGGCGGGCCGCTCCGTCAAGGTCGAGCACCCCGTCCTCGGTGAAGGGGGTGACCATCGCGGTCAGCACGCGTCCGAACCGGCCCATGGCCTACAACTGTAGGCGGTCGGCGGACCTTGTTCGCGATGAAGACGCTGAAACGAACACGCTGGCCTGCACCAAGCTACGTTCACTGTCTGCCGCACGAACGACCGACGCTGGGACCGACCGGCCTGTACTATTCCTAGGCACACCTCGACCCGAGCGGAGCCGCATGTCATGAGCACGGAGATCGCCGCCAGACCCGGCCAGCATCCATCGTCCGATCAGGTCGCAGAAGTACGGCGCTCGCCGCTGAGGGACTTTCTCCGCGGTGCCGCGCTCATCTTCGACTTCGATGGCGTTCTCAGCCGGCGGCCCCTCTCGACGGTGCAGAACCCCACCGACGCCGACGCGCTCGCCGCAGACTGGATGGCCGTAGGTGGAGACTTGCGTCGGGCTATGGGTAGACGCCCATCAAGTCGCTCCGCACAGTGACAACGGGCGACTTGCCCGCGCCACTCAATGGCGATCCTCAACCGGCACCGGCCACCGAACAGGTTGCGGTCGAGCACTCTCCTCGGTCTCACCGTCCGCACGACCTCGACCTGCGGCCGGTGGAGGAACTGCACGAGGAGACCCGCTCGTTGCCTGAGTTCGAGCGCCTCTTCTCAGAGGTGGATGATGAGTACCGTCAGATGGAGTCCGATCACGCCGCCGGGCTCGTAGCCGATACCGAAGGCGTGCGAAAATAAAGTCTGGGGTCATGGTGACGGCTGGTTCGGGGAGAGATTCCTTCGATGCCATCAATCAGGAGGTCGGTGCGAGGCTTGCCGAGAGGCGGCGCGAGCTGGCCCGGTCTCTGCGCCAAGTGGCCGCTGACGCCGAGGTGTCCACCAGTCACCTGAGCGACATCGAGAGCGGCGCGTGCCGGGTCTCGCTGCCGGTGCTGCTACGCATTGTCCGGGCGCTGGATCTGACCATCACCGAACTCCTTCCCCAGATTGGTGGCCATCGAGTGTCTCGCGACAGCGTCAATGACATGTCCGACGGCGAGGCCAAGGCGCTGTCCCACAACGACTTGGACTTGAGCATTTCCTTGATCCACCTCAACGGACATGCCGACCATGAGATCGAGAACCCGGAAAGGGCCGACGTGCTGATTTATGTTCTCGGCGGCTCCGTGGTGTGCGACTCCGATGGGACGGTGGTTGCGCTGGAAGAGGGCGACACGCTCGACACCGAGCAGGTCGCTCGTCACCGGATCGAGGCCCGCACGAAGGCCCGCGTGCTGATCGCCCGCGGAAACCCGAACCGCTAGGCCGGATCAGAGCGCGCTACAGCCCGGGGTCAGACCTCCACGAGGTCGCGGTTGCTGTTGTTGCAGCGGCGAGCGCCGCCGGCCTCAATGACGACAATGTCCTCAAGACGCATACCCCATTGGTCCGGCAGGTAGATGCCCGGCTCGATGCTGAACGCATGGCCGACCTGCACCGGCTCGCTGTTCAGTTCCGTCACGTAGGGATGCTCGTGGACCTCCGCACCGATGCCGTGGCCGGTGCGGTGGATGAAGTAGTCGCCGAATCCGGCGGCACCGATGATGCGTCGCGCCGCGAGGTCGACCTCCGCGAGGGGGCGGCCGGGCTTCGCAGCCTGTACGGCTGTCTCCTGGGCCGCTGAGAGCACGGTGTAGGCGTCGCGCACCTCCTGCGGCACCGGCCCGGTGTAGACGCAGCGGGTCGTGTCGCTGCAGAAGCCGCCGAAGCTCCCGCCGAAGTCGAACAGCACCATCTCGTCGCGCTCTATGGTCCGCGGGCCGGGATGGTGGTGAGGGCTGGCCGAGTTGGGGCCTGAAGCGACAATGACGAACTCCACCGTGTCATGACCGACCTCCATGAGGCGATCGGCGACCTCGGCGGCGACCTCTGCCTCGGTTCGCCCAACCAGCGGAACCTCGCGGTGCTGTATCTTGGCCGCGACCTTGTCCGCGAGCGCGCCAGCCGCTGCGAGGGCGTCACGCTCCTCTGGGCTCTTGATCGATCTCAGGCCTCCTACAGCTTCGCTGGCTGGAACAAGGTCCAGCCCGGGGCGCTGGCGCATCAGGCCCAGCACGTGCAGCGCCCACAGATCGTCAGACACAATTACTCGACCCCCTTGAGGGAGTGCCGAGGCGATGGTGCTCACCGGATCGGTCGTGTCGTTCCATGTGGTGACGCCATAGACCGACGGCCGGCGCCGGACTCGGGCCGCCTCCAGTTCGGGCACGATGAGGGTCGGGAGCTCATCTGAAGCCGTCAGCTGCCCGACGAACGCGGTGATGCGCTCCAGTGGCATGGCTTCATAGCCCGTCAGATACTCAAGATCGGCTCCGCCGCCGATCAAGATGCCGGCGGCGTCTGCGTCGGCGAGCCGCTGCCGCACCTGGTGCCAGCGTCGAGTGAGTGCCTCGTCGGTTACCGGGGGTCGCACTAGTGGATTCCTTTCGACCGTGTTGTTCAGAGATCGTGCATCAGGATTGTCTGCGCAGCTGTTCTGCGCGGCATCGCGGCTATCGGGTGCGCCGTCTGACCAGGTGATCGATCGAGACAGCGGCGAGTATCAGCACCCCCTGAACCACCTGCTTGTAGGTGGGATCGACTCCGAGCAGGTTGAACGCGTTGCCGATGGTCTGGAGCAGCATCACGCCGACAACGGTCCGCCAAACCGCGCCCTCGCCGCCGAAGATGCTGGTCCCGCCCACGACCACCGCAGTGATGGCCGACAGTTCAAGGCCGATGCCGATGTCGGCCTGTGCGGAACCGGTGCGGCTGGATGTCAGAACCCCGGCCAGAGCAGCGCAAGTACCGGACATGACATAGGCGAAGGTCTGGACCGAACCGACTCGGATCCCGACGAGGCGGGCTGCTTCGGAGTTCCCGCCGATGGCGTACAGGGCCCGACCCAGGGTGGTTCGAGCCAGTGTCAGCCCGAGGATCACGGCGACGGCGACAAAGACCCAGACGGTCAGCTTGGCGTCCAGCAGCGTCTCAGTTCCGAGCGTCTTGTACTCGCGGTCGGCGACGGACACGATCAGCCCACTGGTGGTGAGCAGGGCGATGCCGCGGAACATGATGCTTGTGGAGAGTGTCCCGATAAAGGAGTTGATGCCGGTTGTGCTCATCACCAGCGCATTGAAGGCGCCGAGCGAAGCGCCGACTGCCACCCCAACGGCGACTCCGAGCCAAGGGTCAACGGAGGCCATCTTCGCCGCCGCTACTGCAGCCACGGCGAATATCGAGCCCGTCGACAGGTCGAAGATGCCCGCGATGATGCAGAGCGTGACACCGACCGCGATCAAACCGAGGGGAGCGGCCTGATCAAGGAGGTTCAGAATGTTTCGCTTCGTCAGGAAGCGATCGCTCTGGGTGGCCACCGCAATCACCAGCAGCCCGTAGGCCACCAGGATGCCGTAACGACCCAGGTACCTGGTCAAGACAGCGACAGCGGGAACACTCATGCGAGCTGCCTCGGCTCGGACGTGTCGGCGGCGAAGGCGGCTGCGAGCAGAGCGGACTCGTCGGTGGCGTCCGCATCGAACTCCCGCTCTACTCGTCCGTTTCGGAAGACGTAGATGCGATGAGCGATGGCTAAGGCCTCGTCGAGGTCTGAAGTGACCATCAGCACACTCATCCCCGCCTCGGCCAGGCTGGCGATCACGCCGTGGATCTGAGCGGTCGCCACGACGTCGACGCCGCGTGTGGGCTCGTCTATCAGCCACAGTTGGGGAGGCTGGACCAGCCATCGCGCCAGCAGAGCCTTTTGCTGGTTGCCGCCGGAGAGCGACGAGATTGGTTGGCTGAGCGACCCGGCACGGACATCCACTCGGCGGGCTGCGTCGGCACTGCGATCGCGCTGTAAGCGCCGGGCGAGCACGCCGCAACGGCTGATCGTCTCCATGTGGGCGACGGTGATGTTCGTGTCGGCTCCCAGCAGAGGAAAGACTCCGTCGGTCTGGCGCGATTCGGAGATGTAGGCCAGTCCGGCGCGCTTGGCGGCACGGGGGCTGCGGATGCGTTTGGGAGCGCCGTCGATGAGAATGGTGCCCGAGGTGGGCTTATGGGCACCGTAGACCGCGCTGATGAACTCTGTTCGTCCCGAACCCACAAGGCCGACGATGGCGACGATCTCGCCCACGCCGACCGTGAGGCTGATCTCCTCGAATCCGAGGCCGGTCAGCCCCCTGGTCTCGAGCCGGGGTGCGCCGTGTTGTGGTGGCGGGTTCGGTCGGCGTCCCTGTAGTCCATCATGCGTGGAGCCGACCATGTGCTCGACCAGGTGGCGTGGGGTCAGATCAGCCGTCGGTGCGTTCATCACCGCCCGGCCATCTCGCATGACGGTCACGACATCGCACACTTCGAGTACCTCGCTCAAGAAGTGGGAGACGAGCACGACGGCCACGCCGCTTGCGGCCAGGGCACGCATCACTCCGTAGACGTGTGCCGCCTCGTGCACCGAGAGACTGGATCGGGGCTCGTCGAAGATCACCAGCCGGGCGTTGCGGGCCACTGCCCGCAGGATCTCGGTCTTCTGCCGGTCGGACTGGGACAGAGTCGAAACCAGGGCCGCCGGGTCGAGGTTGAAGCCAGAGTCGTCAATCAGCTGCCTGGCTCGGTGCATCATCTCGCTGCTGTTGCAGAGTCCGAGATGTGAGGGCAGTTGGCCCAGAAGCAGGTTCTCGGCGACGGTGAGCCCCGGAACCAAGGACAGCTCCTGGGCCACCATGGTTACTCCGGCGTCGAGTGCATCCCGCGGCGAAGCGAAGGATGCAGGCACGCCCTCAACCTCGATGTGTCCGCTTTCGGGGCTCAGCGCGCCGCACAGCATCCTGGCCAAGGTGGTCTTGCCTGCGCCGTTCTGGCCTACGAGACCGTGGATCTGCCCCAGCTTGAAGGAGACGTCGGCGGAGTCCACGCCGCGGACTCCGCCGAACGTCTTGGTCAGTCCGAAGGCTCTCAGGAACGCTCCGTCGGTCTGGAGTCGTCTCCCGTTCCGATCTGGAGGACCTTCAGGTCGGGCTGCTAGATCTCCCACTGACCTTCGAAGTCACCGATCACGTCTGCGGTCCCCTTCACGTTGGGGACGAGCGTAGTGGCGTCGAAGGAGCTGGGTGGGTTGCCGCCGGTCGCAGCTTGTACGGCCAGTTCGAACGCTGTACGGCCGGCGTCGCGCTCGGCGTCCAAGAACACGCCGTGCCAGCGGCCCTCGCGCACGGCGTCCACAGCCTGCCGAGCCCCGCCGTTGCCGATCAGCTTCACGCTCGCTTCCGCATCGTTCGCGGCCTGCTCGGCACCAAGGATCGCCTGCGATGACCCGACCATCACGTGCACATCGCCGTGGGCAACGAACACGTCCTGGGCGGCGCTGAGGCCTGTGTCGGGGAGATAGCCGCCTTCCACACTGGCGATGAGTTCCACGCCCTCCGCGGCGGCGATCGTCGAGTGGAACGCGTCAGTTCGGGCCACGTCCAGTGGTAGGAACCGGAATCCCTCCAGGAAGGCGACGTTGCATGGGCTGATGCCAGCGCACGCCTCGATGGCCATCTCCGCGAGAATCACACCGTTGTCCACTGGAGCTGCGCCCACGAATATCAGTCCTTCCAACTGGGGCTCGATGGTGCTGTAGTCGGGGCCGATCGGCGTGAACTCGCCCACCACGGGAATCCCGGCCGCGAGAGCCTCCTCGATGACAGGAATGACGGCGTTGCCGTCGTTGGCCTGTATCACGAACGCGTCCCAGTCGCCGGCGGTGATGGCATCTTGTATCTGCGAGATCTGGGTGTTTGCGTCGAACACCGGGTCGAAGAACTCCACCTCGGCACCGATCGCGGCCGCGCCCTCCTGGACCCCGGCCCAAGTCGCCTGCGCGAATCCGTTGGCCGCGGCGAAGCCGAAGAATGCCACCCGCAGCGGCTCCTCAGCTGGTTCCGGGTCCTCCGCAGGTTCGGGATCTTCAGCGGGTTCCGGCTCCTCGGCTTGTTCCGGGTCCTCCGCAGGTTCGGGATCTTCGGCGGGCTCCGGCTCCTCGACCGGCTCGGGCTCCGCAGGTTCGGGCTCGGCTGGCTCGGGCTCAGCTTGGGCTGGTTGCTCTTCAGTCGGGCCGTCGGCCTCGTCGTCGCCGCAGGCGGCGGCCAGGAGGCCGAGAGTCAGCAGCAGCGCTACTACCCGCAGCAGTGATTTGGTCATGGTTGTCTCCCTCCTTGGGATGCACACCCCTCGGGTGTTGTTGACTGATTCGGACGCTTCCTGCCGTCTCGATCAGGACGCGCCGGCCTTGTGTGAGGAATCGTCTCTGGGCCCGCTCGACCTGCGGGCGACACTGAGCCCGTAGACCCTCCGAGCGGTCTCCGGCGTGATCACACCGTCGAACACGTCGGTCCTGATGGCGTCGCGGTCGCGGTCGTCCGGCCGACCGAAGCCGCCGCCGCCGCCAGTCTTGGTTCGCACGACATCACCTTGGGAGAGGCGCACGTTGGCGCACTTCAGGAGGTGGCGCTCGTCGGGGCGGCCAGGGTTGATCACGATGTCGGGGGGCTGCGCTGTCCCGCCTCCGGCCAGCCCCCAGGCGGGCGTCCGGCTGCGCTCGAACCACGCAGACATTGACGCATCCGCGAGGACCTCGAACTCTCGCTCGACCCCGACTCCGCCGCGGAACTCGCCGTGGCCGCACGAGTCGCTCCGGTACCCGTAGTGGCGGAGCCGCACCGGATACTTCGTCTCGAGCACTTCGATCGGCATGTCCTTGAGGGACCCGTTGACGTTGTTGATGAGACCGTCTTCGCCGTCCGAGCCTTCCCAGGCTCCCCAGCCGCCGACCGTGGGTTCCACGTGCAGCCAGGGCTCCTTGGTGTCCGGGTGGGTGCCGCTGAGGTAGATCACCATGGAATCGCCGTAGCTCGCCGCGGCGGCCCGTTCGGGCACTGCCTCCGACAGCGCCTTGACGACTAGGTCGATAAGCAGGCCCAGCGGGGTGAAGTACCACTCGACCGGGGACGGCTCGTTGGCGCCCACCAGTGAGCCGTCGCGCACTTTGACGGCCAGCGGTCTGAAGGATCCGCCGTTGGCCGGCCGGTGAGGATCGACGAGCAGTTTGTAGGCGACGCGGGCAGCCGCGACGGCCTGGGTGGCACCGCAGTTCACGGGACCCTGGCAGGCGTCGTCGCTGTCGCTCAGGTCTATGACCATGCAATCGCCGTCGATGGTGACTTCGACCCGGACGGCTACCTCACGGTCGCTGATCCCGTCGCTGTCGATGGTTCCCTCGGCGCGATAGACGCCGTCTGGAACCGATGCGATGAACTCCCGCTCGAGCCTCTCAGCCTGGGCGAAGATCTCGTCTCGGGCGGCTAGGACGGTCGCTGCACCGAATCGGCGGAAGATCTCCGGCAGCCGCCGTGCCCCGGTATGGCAGCACGCGATCTGGGCTCCGAGATCGCCGACGGCCCCGTGGTAGAACCGGCTGTTGCGGCCGATCATCTGGGTGATGGTCGCAACCTGCGTTCCAGCCTCCACCACCTTGATCGGCGCCAGGCGTAACCCCTCCTGGAAGACGTCGGTCGAGTCAATGGTCCCGCCCGGATCCTTGGATCCGACGTCGAGCCAGTGCGCGCGGGAGGCTGCGAACCCGAGGAGTTGCGAGTCGTCGAAGATCGGCTGCATCACCGTCATGTCGTGCAGGTGGGTACCAGTGACGTACGGGTCGTTCATGATCCACACGTCTCCCGATGCCCACACGTCGCGGCCGTACTGCTCCTCGATGGCGATGGTGCACGCTTCGAGGTTTCCCAGGAAGATCGGAAGACCGGCGGACTGTCCCAGCACCCTGTGCTCCGAGTCGAGCAGTGCCACCGAGCAGTCCTTCATCTCGTAGATGATCGGGGTGTAGGCCGAGCGAATCAGGGTCGCGTTCATCTCGTCGGCGACCGCTATCAGCGCGTTGCGGATGATTTCGACTGTTATCGGATTGACGGGGGTGCTCATGACGAAACGCGTCCTTGCTTGTCTGGGTTGCGCCGGAAGGCCGAGAGAATTCCGTAGTCATCGACTTCGAGGTGCCAGCCCGGCGGGATCACAGTTGTGGCGGTCGCTTCGGAGATGACAACGGGGCCGTCCATCTCAGTGGACGGGGCGAGCCGATCTCGCGGGATCAGCGACGTATCCAGGGCCTCACCCCCGAACCGGACAGGCCGGCGCTCGACCGGACCGGCGAAGGCCCCGACTTCCAGCCGCGACGGCGCAGCCCGTCCGAGGTCGCCGAAACCGGCCGTGCGGGCGATGGTGAACTCGATCGGTGCCTCGGCGTTGGAGTGCCCGAACCGGCTGTGGTGGGCGGCGTCGAACACCGCCTTGATCTGCTCGCGCCAGCCGCTGACACCGACGATGCTCAGCATGCCGACCGGAATCGTCAGCGTGTACTCCTGGCCGATGTAGCGGGCGTCTATCGAATAGTGCAGAACGACTGAGCCGCTTCCGACCCCTTCGGCCTCGATCTGGGAGCGGACCTCGGCACCCATCTCGTCGAACACTCGTTGCAGGCCGGCCAGATCGGCGGTTGCGTGAGGGAAGGGGAACCCGCGGGCTGAGTCGCGGCGAAGCTGCGTCTCGAGCATCCCCCAGGCGGAGAACGCCCCCGGGAAGCGGGGAACGATCATCTGGTCGATGCCGAGTTCCTCCGCGAGGAACACTCCGTGCATGGGACCGGCGCCACCGAAGGCGGCCAAGGCGAAGTCACGGGGCTCGATGCCCTTCTCGACGGTGAGGGTCCGGATGGCCTGGGCCATCTTGGCATTGACGACGTCGACGATGCCTTGGGCCATCTCATCGGGTCCCAGACCCAGTTCGCCGCCGAGGGCGGCCAGAGACCGGTGGGCTGCATCCATGTCGAGCGCGAACTCGCCGCCGGCGAACGCGGTGGGATCGACCCGACCCAGAGCGACGTTGGCGTCGGTCACGGTGGGCTCTGTGCCGCCCCTGCCGTAGCAAGCCGGCCCCGGAGATGCACCGGCGCTGCGAGGCCCCACTCGCAGACCGCCCGCCTCCCGGTAGGCGACAGAGCCGCCGCCCGCGCCGATGGTGTGGATGTTGACCACCGGCATCAACAGCGGGAACCCTTCCAGCGACGCCTCGGTGGAAACGTCGGCCTCGCCGTCGACTATCAGGCTGACATCGAACGAAGTGCCGCCCATGTCTATGCAGATCAGATTCGCTTGGCCGGTGAGTCGGGCCAGCGACACGCCGCCCATCGCGCCACCCACCGGACCCGACAACAGCGTCTGGACGGTGTGGTCTCGAGCTGACCGAGCGGTGATGATCCCGCCGGAGGACTGCATGATGTGAAGCGGCACGCTCATGCCGTCGGCTTGCAGTCCCTCTGACAGCTCCTCCAGATACGTCCTTACGATCGGCGCGGTGTACGCGTCGAGAACCGTCGTCGAGGTTCTCTCATACTCCCGCCACTCGCGGGCCAACCGATGCGACAGGCTTATCGGCGCGTCCGGGCCGAGTTCGCTGCGCAGCACCTCCAGGACCTGCAACTCGTGGTCCGGGCACTCGTAGCTGAACAGGAGAGCGACCGCTACCGAGGTGTACTCCCCGTCGAGGTACCGGCGCGCTGCCGCCGCTACGTCATCGACACAGAGCTGTTCGATCTCGCGGCCGCGCGGGTCGAGCCTGCCCGAGACTTCGACTGTGTCGGACCTGGAGAGCAGCGGCCGGGGCTTGCGGTACTGAACCTCGTACATCTCGGTCCGGTTCCCGCGGGCGATCTGGTACACGTCCCCAGCGCCTGCGCTGGCGATCAGCAGCACCTTCTCGCCGCGCCGCTGCAGGAAGGCGTTGAGGCCCTGCGTGGTGCCGTGCACCGCAAACGACACCGTCGAGAGGTCCTCCACGACGCTGTGCATCGCTCGGCGCACCCCGACGGACAACTCGCCCGGAGTGGTCGATGCCTTCCCGGCGCTGTATTGCCCGCTCGCCTCGTCGTAGGCCACGGCGTCGGTGAACGTGCCGCCGATGTCCATCGCGACCCTGTACCGGCTCACGACGCGTCCTCGGCGAGCCGCCCACCGAAAAGGGCGAGGGTATAGCTGCCGCCTCGGCTGGTGGCAGAGATCGGCTGGTCCAGCAACGCATTGAGTGCCTCATTGCTGGCGTTGCGCTCCGGGTGAGCGAGCCAAGCCTGATAGGCCCGCGAGTCGGCCCAAGTTCCCATCACCAGGACTTCGTCGGTACCTGACCAGATCTCGACTCGGTGACAGCCCTCCACCGAGAGGGCACGCTCGATGATCCCCTCGCTGGCGAACAGCTCGACCACAGCACCCGTCAGCCCCGGCTTCGGCCGCAGGGCTAGGACCGTTCGGATCATCGCCCCTTCCTCGTTCTGCACTCGGCCTCCTTCGGATGCCTCCGGCCGCAGGCTTCCGGTATAGGTACACACATCTATACTCTCTTGCGGCTACAGTTGCAAGTTGTGTACCTATACCGGATGCGGCTGGCCGAGTTCCCCCTGAATAGAGTCGGATCGTGGTAGAGGTTGAACTGCAAGCCGTCGGGCGCAACCTGGCCGAACTCCGGTCGGTGCGCGGCATGACCCTGCAGGGCCTGGCTGACCTCACCGGCTACACCGTCTCGTACCTCTCCCAGATCGAGCGCGGCGAGTCGGTGCCGTCGCTGTCGGGCCTTGCCAGCGTGGCCTCGGCGCTCGGTGTAGAGATGCGGGCTCTGTTCAAGGAGGTGGCGGGGCCGCGCTTGCACGTGTCACGCGCTTCGAAGCCGTTGGCGCTGAGGACCGGCCTCTCCGACAGCGGCGACCCGGCCCACCGTTACACCGTCCTCGGTGCCCACGGCAACGAGGGCGCATACACGGCGCTCATTCACCACCTGCCCCCCTCCGAGCCATCCTTGCGGTACCGGCACTTCGGCGAGCGCTTCGCCCTCGTGCTGGAAGGTTCCGTGCGCCTGACCCTCGGCGGTGAGTCGCACGAACTCGGCGAGGGCGAGTGCATCCACTACGGATCACATGAGGAGCACACATTCGAGGTGACGAGCGAGACCGACGCAGCCGTGTTGTGGATAGTCAGTCCCGCGATCTTCTAGAGGACGGCCAACAGGGCGTGGCTGAAGATGCACAGCGTCCCGATCTGCTGGTAGATGAAGCGATCGAGCGGGTCGGGTGCTGGCTGGACGCGGCGGGGGTGTCGGTGTCGCGCCGGGAGCGTCAGGCGGCCAGGCGCCTGGCGACGATGGTCAGCGACCGGCCGGGCACGGCCTTCGCCATGCGTTTCGTGGACCGGGTGATCCGCCCCGAGGATCCGTCGGTGTCCGCCGGGCAACTGGCCTCGCTGGTGGCCGAAGCCGAACTGCCGGGGTTCCTGTCGCAGCCGGACCGGTGGCTGCTTCGGGCCGGTGCCTGGCTGGGGCGGCGGTTTCCGCAGGTCGTGATGCCGCTGGCTCGCCGGCGCATGCGTGCGCTGGTGGGCCATCTGGTGGTCGACGCTGATCCCGGGCGTTTGGGCGCGCATCTGCGGGAGCGTTCGGAGGCGGGCTTCTCGCTGAACGTCAACATGCTGGGCGAGGCTGTGCTGGGCGATGCCGAGGCTCGCCGGCGCCACCGCGAGGTGCTGGAGATTCTGGCCCAGCCGCATGTGGACTATGTGTCGGTGAAGGTGTCGGCGGTGGTGTCGCAGCTGAATCCGTGGGATTTCGACGGATCACTGGAGCGGGTGGTGGAGGCGCTGCGGCCGCTGCTGCGGACGGCCGCGGCCACCGTGCCGGTGACGTTCATCAACCTCGACATGGAGGAGTACCACGACCTGGAGCTGACCACCGCCGCGTTCCGGGCCCTGCTGTCCGAGCCCGAGTTCAAGGGGGTCGATGCTGGCATCGTGTTGCAGGCCTACCTGCCAGACTGCTTCAACGCTCTGAGGGAGCTGGTGGACTGGCACAACAGCCTGGTGGCGGCTGGCCAGCGGTCCGGCGTGATCAAGATCCGGCTGGTGAAGGGGGCCAATTTGGCCATGGAGCGGGTGGAGGCCGCCATGCGCGGCTGGCCGCAGGCGCCCTATCCGACCAAGGCTCAGACTGACGCCAGCTACAAGCGCTGCCTGGACTGGGTGCTGACATCTGAGCGCACCGCTTCGGTGCGGATCGGGGTGGCCAGCCACAACCTCTTCGATGTGGCCTGGGCTGATCTGCTAGCCGCGCAGCGCGAGGTTCGGGACCGGGTGGAGTTCGAGATGCTCGAGGGCATGGCGCCCACCGAGGCCGAGTTGCTGCGGGCCGACAGCAGGGAAGTGCTGCTGTACACCCCGGCGGTGGCCGAGAAGGACTTCGACGCGGCCATCGCCTACCTGTTCCGCCGCCTGGAGGAGAACGCGTCGGACGAGAACTTCATTCACCACCTCTTCGGCCTGCGGCCCGGCACGGCCGCCTTCGAGTCCGAGGCGGACAAGTTCCGCACTGCGGTGGCCGAGCGGTGGACGGTGGACGTTGGGCTTCGCCGGCTCCAGGAACGCGGCCGCGGGATCGAGCCGGCCGATCCGGGAGACGGGTTCTTCAACGAGCCCGACAGCGACCCTGCGCTGGCCGCCAACCGGGTCTGGGCCCAACAGATCGTCAGCCGAGAATGCAGCGGCCCGGCTGCTGCGCTCACGACCGAGGCGGCCGAGATCAACCGGGTAGTGGGCACCGCCGGCAGCGCCCAGCCCGGGTGGGCGGCCCGGTCCCCGGCCGAGCGCCGCAGTCTGCTGTGGCGTGTCGCGGATGAGATGGCCCGCCGGCGGGGCGACCTGGTGGCGGCCATGGTGCATGAGGGCCACAAGACCATCGCCGAGGCCGACCCCGAGGTGTCCGAGGCCATCGACTTCGCCCGCTGGTACGGGGACCGGGCCCTCGACCTGGACACCTCAGAGCTGGCCCGGTTCGAGCCCTTCGGGGTGGTGCTGGTGGTTCCGCCGTGGAACTTCCCGGTGGCCATCCCCTCCGGCGGCACGTTCGCAGCGCTGGCCGCGGGCAACGCCGCGATCCTCAAGCCCGCTCCCGAGACGCCCGGCTGTGCCGAAATAGTGGCCGAATGCTGCTGGGCCGCGGGCGTTCCCCGAGGCGTGATGTCGTTCATTCGCACCCCCGACGACGCGGCCGGCCGCCATCTGGTCGCCCACCCCGATGTGGACGCGGTGATCCTCACCGGCGCCCACGACACCGCCCGAATGTTCCTGTCCTGGAAGCCGGAAATGCGTCTCTTGGCCGAGACCTCCGGCAAGAACTCCCTGGTCATAACCCCCAACGCCGACATCGACCTGGCCGTGGCCGACCTGGTGGCCTCCGCGTTCGGCCACTCAGGACAGAAGTGCTCCGCAGCCAGCCTCGCCATCTGCGTCGGCGACACCTACCACTCGCCCAGGCTTCGCCGCCAACTCACCGACGCCGCCACCAGCCTCCGAGTCGGCCCCAGCACCGATATCGCCACCACCATGGGCCCGGTGATTAGCGAGCCTGAGGGCAAGCTACTCCGAGCCCTCACGTGCCTCGACGACGGCGAGGACTGGCTGGTCGAGCCCCGCCGCCTCGACGATCAGACCTGGACACCCGGCGTGCGCCTCGGGGTCCGACCCGGCTCGTGGTTCCACCAGACCGAGTGCTTCGGCCCGGTGCTGGGCCTGATGCGAGCCGAAACGCTCGCCGACGCCATCGCCACCCAGAACTCCAGCGCCTACGGCCTCACCGGCGGCATCCACACCCTCGACCCCGCCGAGATCCGCCAATGGAGCGACACCGTGGAGGTCGGCAACGCCTACATCAACCGGGGCACAACGGGCGCCATCGTGCGCCGCCAGCCCTTCGGCGGCTGGAAGCAGTCGTCGGTCGGTCCCGGCACGAAAGCGGGCGGACCCAACTACGTGGCCCGGCTCGGCACCTGGCACCCCGTCGACTCGGGCCTAGACGACGACGGATGGATCGACGCAGCCAGCGCCAGCGATGACGCCGCCTGGCGCCAAGAGTTCGGTGTCGAGCACGACCCGTCGGGGCTGTTCTGCGAGTCCAACACCTTCCGTTACCGGCCCCTGCCCCGGCTGGCCCTGCGCGCCGAGGCCGATGCCGCACCCCGGGATGTCGCCAGAGTCCGGGCCGCAGCCGCCCGTTGCGGCGTGCCTCTAGTGGAGTCCCATGCCGCCGACGAGACCGCCGACGCCTTCGCCGCCCGTCTCAGTTCCCTTGATGTTGACCGGGTGCGAGTCGTGGGCACCTGCTGCCCCAGGCTGAGAGCCACAGCCAACGAGACTGGCGTCCACATCGCCGACGCCCCTGTCACTGCCGACGGACGCATCGAGTTGCTCCACTACCTACGCGAGCAGGCCGTCACCTGCACCCTCCACCGCTACGGCAACCTCGTCTAGCGAGCGCGCCGGGCGAGTGGCCGCTGCCGCTTCCAGGCGCTCTACTGGGCCGGTCCAAGGCGGTTTCGAGACTGGCTGCAGACTGCTCCGTAGATCTCTCAGTCACTCAGGCCGGAGTGTCGGCAGATTCAGAGCGCCCGGCGGCGGCCCGGCGGAGGATTAGGGCGTAGACGACTACTGCGCCGGCCGAGAAGAAGAACCACTGGAACGCGTACGACAGGTGGGGTCCCTCGCCCAGATCGGGATCGGGCACCGGCTCCGGCAAGCCTTCGGGCTGGGGCGGCGACTGGGCCCGCAGCCTGATCCACACCCCCTCCACGTTAATGCCCGAGACCTCGGCGAACCGGTCCAGGTCCATGCGGGAGATCTCCGGCACCTCCCCGGGGGCGGTCTCCGCCACCCGGCCGCTGCCGACACTGTCGAACGCGAGCCCGACCACGACGACCTCTCCTGCCGGCGGGGCCGTGCTGCGCTCGTCGAGTCCGGTAAGGCTCCGCCGGGGGATCCAGCCCCTGACCACTGCCACGGCCCGGTCGTCGCCGAGTTGCAGCGGCGTCGCCAGCCAGAAGCCCGGCTGCCCGCCGCTGCTGCGGTTGCCGATGCGCACCTCCGCGTCCGCGAGGTAGGTGCCGGTCGCGGCCACCGCGGTGTACTCGGGTGGGAGCCCGCGCCGGTCGAGGTGGGCTGCGATGTCGGCCGGGGGCTGAGACATGGCCGCCGCGATCTCGGCGTTGGAAGTGCGGCGCTCGTCGAGTCGTCGGAGCTGCCAGAACCCCAGGTTGACCATCAGCACGACCATCGCCAGCGCGAAGACGTGCGAGGCGATCCACCCCGGGGAACTCAGCCGGCGCACCCTGCCCGCTCGGCCTCTCAGATGCCCAGAACCTCGCCGAGGCCTACGGTCAAACCCGGCCCGAGAGTCACCACCCGCTTGGCCGCCAGGAGCATGCCCGGCATGAACGCCGACCGGTCGATCGTGTCGTGGCGGATCGTCAGGGTCTCGCCGGGTCCGCCGAGCATCACCTCCTGGTGCGCGACCAGACCCTTGAGGCGCACCGAGTGAACCGGGATCCCGGCCGGGCCGCGGCCGCCGCGGGCTCCGGGCAGGCTCTCGGTGGCGGTGGGGTCCGGCGCCCAGTCGCCGGATGCCTCGGCCATCGCCTCGACGGTCGCGATGGCCGTGCCCGAGGGCGCGTCCACCTTGCGGTCGTGATGCAGTTCGATCACCTCGGCGGTGTCGAAGTACGGGGCGGCCAGCGCCGCGAATCGGGTCATGAGCACCGCGCCCACCGCGAAGTTCGGCGCGACGACGCAGTGGCTGCGCACGAAGCCGGCGCGCAAGTCGTCCAGGTCGCCGGCGCCCAGACCGGACGTTCCGATCACCGCGTTGATCCCGGCCGCGGCCAGCACGCCCATGTTGGCCCGGACCGCCTCCGCGACGGTGAAGTCCACCACCACCTCGACGCCCGCCTCGACGAACTCGTCGACCGAGCCGGCTGAGCCGATCGCGGCCAGCAGCTCGGTGTCCGGATCGGCGTCGATGGCCCGGCAGGCCTCGGCGCCCATGCGCCCGGTGGCGCCGCAGACACCGAGCTTGATCATGGCTGTAGTGCCCGCCTTTGTTCGCTGCGCTCACGGGCCGCTCGGGCCACGGCCTCGCTCAGCGCCTCGCAATATGAGCGTGACATTGCCAGACCCGTTCGGCCTCTAGCGGGGGCCGCGGCCACCGCGGCGTCCCCCGCGCCGGGACCGAGGGTCGGGGCCCAGTTCGCCGAACTCGCGCTCCAACTCCTGGTCGAAGGAGTCCTCGAATGAGACCGCCCTGACGCTGGCCACCGGCGCGGTGTGCCTCGGCCGGGCGCCGCCGCGATCTTCGCGGAGCGGTTCGCCGTCGGCGCGACCCGGCTCCGACCGCCTCGGCTCGGACCGGCTGCGGTCCCGATCGCGGCCGAAGGAGTCCTCCCGGCCCGCCCGGCCCGAGTCCCGGCCCCCTCCGTCGCGGGCCTGCACACGGCCGCCGGGCCCGCCTCGCCCGGCACCGCCATCGGCACCGGCGGGGGACGCTTCCCGGCGCCGAGTCGGCGGCCGTCTGTCGCCGTCGCCCTCCTCAGGCTTGGGAATGAGCGAGATCTTTCCGTTGGGATCGACGTCCTCGACGACGACCTCGATCTCCTCGCCGAGCTCGAGTACATCCTCGACCCTGTCGATGCGCCGGCCACCGCCCAGCTTGGAGATGTGCACCAGGCCGTCACGCCCGGGCAGGATGTTCACGAACGCCCCGAACTTGGTGATGTTCACGACCCGTCCCCGATACGTGGCCCCCACGTCGGCTGTGGGCGGATCCAGGATGAGCTTGATCTGCCGCTCGGCCTCCAGCACCGCGCCCCGGTCGGTGGAGGCGATGGCCACGATGCCGACCGCGCCGTCGTCGTCCACGCTGATGTCGGCGCCGGTCTCGGACTGGATGGCGTTGATCACCTTGCCCTTGGGCCCGATTACCTCACCGATCTTCTCCACCGGGATCTCGAAGGTCGTGATCTTCGGGGCGGTATCTCGGACGTCGGGCCTCGGCTCGATGATGGTCTCGGCCATCGCGTCGAGGATGTCCAGGCGAGCGGCGTGGGCCTGCCGCAGAGCGTCGGCCAGCACCTTCGCCGGGATGCCCGAGATCTTGGTGTCGAGCTGCAGTGCGGTGATGAAGTCGGTGGTGCCGGCCACCTTGAAGTCCATGTCTCCGAATGCGTCCTCGGCGCCGAGGATGTCGGTGAGGGTCACCCAGGCGTCCTCAGCGTGGACCAGGCCCATGGCCACCCCGGCGACCGGCGCCTTGATCGGGACGCCGGCGTCCATCAGCGACAGCGTGGACCCGCACACCGACGCCATCGAGCTCGACCCGTTGGAGGCCATCACCTCCGACACGGTGCGCACCGTGTAGGGCCAGTCCTCGAACCCGGGCACAACCGGGAACACGGCCCGCTCCGCCAGCGCGCCGTGGCCGATCTCGCGCCGCTTGGGCCCGCGCATGAACCCGGTCTCGCCGGTGCAGAACGGCGGGAAGTTGTAGTGGTGGAAGTAACGCTTCTTCTCGGTGGGCGACAGATCGTCGATCAGCATGTCGCTGCGCCCGATCCCGAGCGTGGTGAAGTTGAGCACCTGGGTCTCGCCCCGCTGGAACAGCCCGGAGCCGTGGGCGGTCGGAACCACCCCGACCCGGCACATCAGGGGGCGCAGCTCATTGGTGGCGCGGCCGTCGATGCGGACACCCTCCGAGACGATGCGATGTCGCACGACCTCCTTGGTGACGGCCCGGATGGCGCTGCTGATGTGCTTGCCCGCGGCCGGATCGTCACCGAAGCGCTCCTCGAGTTCGGCGACCACGTCGCCGGTCAGGGCGGACTCGGCGGCCTGGCGGTCGGCCTTGTCGGCGATCCGCTGAGTCGAGGCAATGCGCTCGGCGGCGGTGTCGCGCACGGCCGCCAGGATCTCGTCGGTGTGGTCGACGGCGAGCGGCACGTCCACCTTGGCGATGGGGCCGACAGCATCGATCATCTGCTGCTGGAGTTCGATCATCTCTCGGATCCAGGTCTTGGCGGCCTCCAGGCCTCCTGCGAGAACGTCCTCGTCCACCTTGGGCACGCCGCCGGAATACAGATCCCACGTCGCCTCGGTGCCTCCGGCCTCGACCATCATCACGGCCACGTCGTCGCCGTCGAGCCGGCCGGCCACCACCATCTCGAACGCGGAGCCGTCGCCCTCGGCGTATGTCGGGAACGGCACCCACTCGCCCGCTGACGACCAGCACAGGCGCACCGCGCCGATCGGACCGTCGAAGGGGACGGGCGAGATGCACAGCGCCAGCGAGGCCGCGTTGAGCGCGGCGATGTCGTAGGGATGGGACTGGTCGGCGCCCAGCACGGTGGCGACAACGTGAACCTCGTTGCGGAACCCGTCGGGGAAGCTGGGCCTCAGGGGCCGGTCGATGAGCCGGCAGGTCAGGATGGCCTGCGCCCCGGCGCGGGCCTCGCGCCGGAAGAACGAGCCGGGGATGCGGCCCGCGGCGTACATCCGCTCCTCCACGTCGACGGTGAGGGGAAAGAAGTCGGCGCCCTCGCGGGGCGATTTGGCGCCAGTAGCGGTGACGAGCACAACGGTGTCGCCCATCTGGGCGGTGACGGCGCCGCCCGCGAGCGGGGCCAGCAGGCCCGTCTCGAAGGTGGCGTCCTTGCCTTCGGCGCGCGTGAACGCACCAGTTACAGAAATGGCGTCGGCCATGGGAATCTCCTTGCGGACCCCGAATCGAGGCCCGATCTGGGGCACGACCCCGCCAGTTCCCAGTCGTATCGGTCCCACCCGGGCGAGGGGGCGGGGCCGATGCGACTAGCACCGGAGCGGTCGCGCCTGATGTCGGTTGTCACTGGGATCGTCGCTGGCTCACAGGCACCGACTTCGGCGCCTACAGCCAGAGGGGCGGCCCTGGAGCCGCCCCGTCGTGCTCAGCGTCGCAGACCGAGATGGGCGATCAACGCCCGGTACCGCTCGACGTCGTTCTCCTTCACGTAGTCGAGCAGCCTCCTGCGCCGACCCACCAGCATCAGCAGGCCCCTCCGGCTGTGGTGATCCTTCCTGTGGACCCGCAGATGGTCGGTGAGGTGGTTGATGCGATCGGACAGCAGAGCCACTTGGACCTCGGGAGAACCGGTGTCGTTCTCTGGAAGTCCGAAGGTCTCCGCCATCGAGGCGATGGTCTCGGCCTTGGGAGGGAGGCTGGTTGGCATGGAATCTCCGTTGGGTATCGGACCCGGCTGCATGGCCCGCAGTGCGAGGCCGGCAGCCTGCGTGCTGCGCACGACACGTCCCGCCGCCGGCGGGACCACCTCAGGCTACCGCCACCTCCCGACAATCCCGGCGATCACCTCGATCCCTCCGTAGAGGTTTGCATTGGAAAACCAATGATGTATATTGATGTAACATAGAAGCTTTGGACAGAGGGAGAGAGTCAGTGGGTGCGATACGCGTGAACGTGACCGTCAGGAACCCGGCGCAGCCCGAGCGCGCCTGGGAAGGCGAGTTCCTCGTCGACACCGGTGCCTACCACTGCTTGGTGCCGCGCAAGCACCTTGAGGCGATCGGCATCAATCCTGAGGGCACCCAAGTCTGCAAACTCGCCGACGGCAGCCCGATGCGTTTCGACAAAGCCATGGCTCGGGTCGAGCTCATGGGCGAGTACGCCGGCGCGACGGTGCTCTTCGCGGACGATGACAGCACGACGCCGCTGCTCGGCGTGGTCGCCATCGAAGGGCTCGCTTTGGAGGTGGATCCGGTAAACCAACAGCTCAGGCACCTCCCAGCACTGCACCTCTAGAAGGCGTCCAGGAGTTCGTCCAGCAGCGGGCTGCCCCAGGTGAGCAGGGCCACATCGTCCTGGCGGTCGCAGACGCCGCGGTCGAAGGTGACCGCGGTAGACCCATCGCCGCGTCCAGCAGTGTGTCCTCCATCGCAGCTTGGACGGGAGCGCTGCGGCCCAGCACGTCCTCGAAGTTCCGGCGGGACCGGGTCAGGCTGCCGGCGGGCCGGAGAATTCAGAACTCGGCGGCGAGGGCCTCGTCGAAGCTGGCCCGCTGCTCTATCAGGGCCCGGTAGCGCATCACGTGGCGGGGCCGGTTGAACCCGAGCACGCCCGTGATGCGTCCGGCCCGGCCGTAGATCGCCGCGAAGCGCCGCTCATCGACCGATCCAGTCACTACCCGGACCTCGTCGTCGCCGCGGACGCGGCCGGCCAGCTGGATCTTGCGGTCGTACTGGTCGCTCCAGAACCACGGCACCGGAGTGAACGGTCCCACCGCCTCATCGAGCAGCCGCCGCGCCGCGTGGGATCCCTGCTGGGCGGCGTTGTCCCAGTGCTCCACCCGCATCGTCTCGCCGAAGAGCTCGTTGGGCCAGCGGGCGACGTCGCCCGCCGCGGTCACACCCTCGGCCGCCAGGCAGGAGGCGTCGCACAGCACACCGTCGCCCAGCTCCAGCCCCGATCCGTGCAGCCATTCGGTGTTGGGGATCACGCCGATGCCGACCACGACCACATCGGCGTCGACCGTCGAGCCGTCCGACAGCGTCACCTGCCGCACCCGGCCGTCACCGGAGATGCGGTCCACGCCGACGCCGGTGCGCAGATCGACGCCGTGGTCGCGGTGGACCTCGGCGCACACCCGGCCCATCTCGTCACCGAGAACCCGGCTCAGCGGCGTGCGCAGCGCCTCCACCAATGTCACGTCCAGGCCGCGCCCTCTGGCGGTGGCGGCCACCTCGGCGCCGATGAACCCGGCGCCCACCACCACCACCCGCTGGGGCGTGGCCTCGAAGTCGGCTCGCAGCGCCAGGCAGTCGTCCAGCGAGCGCAGGACGTGCACTCCGTCGAGCCCCTCGGTGCCTCCCATCGTGCGGCAGCGAGCCCCGGTGGCGATGATGAGCCCGTCGAATGCGACCGTCTCGCCGGTGTGAAGGGTCAGCTCGCGAGCGGCCAGGTCCAGGGCGGCGACCCGCAGGCCGAGACGGGCCTCGATGCCGTCTGACTCCAACTCCTCGGAGTCGGTCAGCGCGGCCCGCTCGGGCGCCCAATCGCCCGCCAGCACCTGCTTGGACAGGGGCGGCCGGTCATAGGGCAGGTGGTTCTCGGCGCCGATCAGCGTCACCGGACCGTCGAAGCCCTCCCGGCGCAGGGCCTCAGCCGCGTTCAACCCGGCCAGCGAAGCTCCGACGATGGTGACGGCGCGCGGGGCTCGGGTCATCCGCAGTCGGCTCCCGGCGTCGCCGCTCGACTCAGTTCTCGGCTATGGAGATGGCCTGCTTGGGGCAGCGCTGCACGCACTCCTCGACCCTGGACCGGTCGGCCTCGTCGGGCGTCTCGTTGAGGATGTAGAGGAAGTCGTCGTCTCGCACCTCGAAGATGTCGGGCGCGATCTGCATGCAGACGGCATTGCTCTCGCACAGGTCAAAGTCAACAACGATGCGCATCGGCTCTCCCTTGTGGTCGTTTGGCGGTGTGGCAGGTGCGGCTGCGGCTCCACGGTAGCCAACCGCACAGGCCGACTGCGAGATCAGGCGTGATTCCCGCTCTTGTTCGCTGCGCTCACGGGCCGCTCGGACCACGGCCTCGCTCGCCGGTCCCCGATCTCTACGGGTTGCCGCCTGTCCGCTAGGCCTCCAGGAACTCGGCCAAGCGATCCTTGGCCTTCATGTCACCGAGAGGCCGCCCGATGATGGCTCGATCACCCCGCACCAGGACAGGGCGCTGCAAGAGCCTCGGGTACTGGAGCAGCACCTCCACCACCGCGCCGGGGTTGGCGACGTAGTCGCCGGGGTCCAGCTCGAGCTTGGAGAACTGCGAGTCCTTGCGAACCAGGTTCTCCACCGGATCCTCGAGCCGCTCGACGATCCCTTGCAGCGTCTCGCGGTCGGGACGGTCCGACATGTAGAGCACGACCTCGAAGTCGGCCCCGGCCTCCGTGGCGACCGCCACGGCATTCTTGGAGGAGTTTCAATGCTTGTTATGATATATGGTGATCTCGGCCATGGTTCGTCTCAATCCCATTCCTGTCGGGCCTCGTAGACCTTTCGTGCGGCCAGGGTGACCGGCCGCCTGAGCTCGTAGACCTCTCGCAGCTTGTGCTTGAGGATCTTGAGGGTGGCATTGCGGGGCAGCGGGCCGGGATAGATCTCGAGCTGCTCGGGAACCTTCTGGCGGGCCAGGCCAGCCTCGAGGCAGGCCTCGACCATCTCCTCGAAGGTCAGATCGTCGGAATCGGGGGCCGTCTCGACCACGGCACAGACCCTCTCGCCGCGCTCCGGGTCGGCCAGGCCGACAACGGCGGCTGCCCCCACCTTGACATGAGAGTACAACACGTCCTCGATCTCCTTGGCGGAGATGTTCTCGCCCTTGCGGATGATGATGTCCTTCACCCGCCCGGTAAGCGTCAGGTGCCCGTCGGGGCCCAGCACGCCCAGATCGCCGGTGCGGAAACGGCCCCGGGCATCGAATGCCGCCTCGTCGAGGCTGGGATCGGTGTAACCCGAGAACAGCATCGGACCGCTGACCCTGACCTCGCCCTGGATCCCGGCCGGCGCGGGCGCCTCGCCGCCGTCGGCGGCCACCGCCACGATCGACACCTTGCAGCCGTGGACCGGGTGTCCGTCGGTGTAGGCCAGTTGATCGTCGCTGTCATGGGGCGACCCCTGGGAGATCATCGGGCACTCGGTCATGCCGTATCCGTGAGCCACGGGCACGCCCATCTGCTCCTTCACCCGGAAATAGATCTCGGGCGGCTTGGGGGCGCCCCCGCCCGACAGCACCCGCAGAGCGGGCATGGCCGGGCGGCCGGTGGACTCCCGCGACTTGCGATCCTCTTCGAGGAACATCTGGTAGAAGACGGTCGAGCCGCCGGCCATGGTCACACCGTGGCGGGCGTAGGCCACGACCGCGGCGACCGGATCGAAGCGCTCGACCAGCACCGCGCCGAAGCCCGCTGCGAGCATCGTGACCATGTAGTCGGGTCCGCCTATGTGGGCGTAGGGGAAGGCGATGGAGCCGACGTCGTCGCCGCTCATGTCGAGCGCCCGGGCCAGCCCGATCCCGCCGGCGATCAGCGACGCGTCCGTGTGCTTCACACCTTTGGGATCGGCAGTGGTTCCCGAGGTGTAGTACAGCCAGCGCACCGCTTCGGCGGAGGGGTCGGACGCCGGCGGCAGAGTTGCCGGGTCGCCCTCGGGAAGGGCGTCGTAGCCGGCGAGCGCCCGGGCCTCGTGATCGAGCCCTGCGACGATCTCGTCGACCATGCCGCCGTAGTCGAAGCCGCTCCAGACGCCGGGATGCACGACCAGCTCCGCCCGTGTCTGCCGGATGCAGAACTCGACCTCGCGGTGGCGGTAGATGTGGATGATGGGATTCTGAACGGCGCCCAGCCGGCTGAGGGCGAAGCTCAGCACCACGGTCTCGATGCGGGTGGGCAGCACCCAGGTGACCGGCGTTCCCTCCCCCACCCCCAGCTCCAGCAGTCCGGCCGCCGCCCGTTCGGCCCGGTCCTTGAACTCGGCGAAGGTCAGGGAGCGGCCCGAGTCGTCGACAAGCATCTTCGTGTCGGGTGTGGCCGCGACCCGCCGGCAGAGCAGATCCCAGAAGGTTCGGGCGTCGTAGATCGGCTCGTTCATGCACGTCGCTCCGGTGGACCGAGAGACGGGTGGAGCGTATCTCCCGCCGGCGCACCACGCGCCGGAGCCGCCAGCACACCACAGCACACCACGCGCCGGAGCCCGCCAGCGTCATACTGGCGGGCTCCGCACGGTCCCTGGAGGGGGGGATTTTGGATCCGGTTCTGGCGAATCCTGTCGTTCAGACCCGGCTCCTGTTACACAGGTTACACCATCGTCACCGGTTTGTCACAATTTTGTCACAGATTTTTTTGAACAAATCAGAACGCTCGGAGAACCCCGGCTGAAGGTCGAGTCAACGGGTGCCGTAAACAGCCGCGGGAGGCTGCTCGGCCGCGATCGAGCGGCGGGCCAGGTCCCCCGCCTCAGCCTCCGTCATCGGCCGCTCTCCCACCGACACCACCGGTCCGTGCTGCCATCCGTCGCAGACATTGAGCTGGCCCGCGGTGCACTCGAACACCCTCCCGGTGACATCGCAGTCGGCACTTCCGAGCCATACGACCAGCGGCGAGACGTTCCCGGGCGCTTTGGGATCCCAGCCCTTGGCCGGCTGCTCCGGATAGTCGGGGATCACCGCCGTCATCCGGGTGCGGGCGTCGGGCGCAATGGCGTTGGCGAGCACCCCGTAGCGGCCCCACTCCGCGGCCTGCTGGATCGTCAGCGCCGCGATGGCGGCCTTCGCCGCGACATAGTTGCCCTGGCCGATAGACCCCATCAGGCCCGCCCCCGACGACGTGTTGACGATCCGGGCGACCGGTTCCTCCCCGCCCGAGGCCTTCTGGCGCTCCCGCCAGTGGGCGACCGCGTGGCGGGCCGGCGCGAAATGGCCCTTCAGGTGCACCCGCACCACCGCGTCCCACTCCTGCTCGCTCATGTTGACCAGCATCCGGTCGCGCAGGAATCCGGCGTTGCAGACCAGCGTGTCCAGACGGCCCCAGGTGTCGATGGCCTGTCCCACCAGAGCGCCCGCCTGGTCCCAGTCGGCCACATCCGCGTGGTTGACGGCGGCTGAGCCGCCCGCTGCGACGATCTCGCCCACGACTGCGGTGGCGGCGTCGTCCGAGCGTGGCTGCGAGCCGTCGCTCTCAGCACCCAGGTCGTTGACCAGCACATGGGCACCCTCGGCCGCGAAGGCCAGTGCGTGGGCTCGGCCCAGCCCCCGGCCCGCGCCGGTGACGATCACCACCCGGCCGTCGCAGGAGCCCATGGCGCGGGCTTCAGGCGGCGCGGCGGCCCCGCACCAGGCGACCGGGCCGCGCCCCGGTGTCGACGCCGCCGGCGCGGGTCTGCTCGCCGGCCACGACGGTGGCCGTGTAGCCGTCGGCGTGCTGCAGCAGTCGCCGGCCTCCGGCCGGAAGGTCGTGCACCAGCCGGGGCGTACGCAGCCTGATGGCACCGTGGTCGATCACGTTCAGGTCGGCCCGCTTGCCCGGCGCCACCACGCCTCGATCATTGAGGCCGAACAGCGCGGCGGTGTCCTGCGTCTGCTTGCGCACCACCCATTCGAGCGGCAGTTGCTCGCCCCGGCTGCGGTCCCGGGTCCAGTGGCTGATCATGGTCGTCGGCATCGAGGCGTCGCAGATCAGACCGCAGTGAGCCCCGCCGTCGGACAGGCCCATCACCGCGCGAGGATGGGTGAGCTGCTCCCGGATCACGTCGTGGTTGCCGTCCACATAGTTGAACATCGGCACCATCAGCAGAGCGCGGCCGTCCTCGGCGCAGAAGGCGTCGTAGGCGGCCTCGGCGGTATCGACGCCAGCCGCGGCGGCCACGGCCGAGATGGAGCGCTCGGGTGCCGGCTCGTAGTCGGGAGGGTCGCCGAGCACGTAGAGCTGGTCGAGCATCTTGGAGACGAGCACGCCCACGCCCTCGTGCATCCCGCCCCGGCGCTCGCCGTCGGCCTCTGAGAGGATCGCGGCTCGCACGGCCGGGTCGCGCAGGCGCTCGACGCGCTCGTCGATGTCGAGGTGCTCGATGGCGCGATAGGCGGGACGCAGCGTGAAGGGATGGCTGGCCTGCCAGCCCACCAGCAGGCCGAAGGGGCGCCCCGCCACCTGGGGGAACAGCTGCGCGCCCTGTAGGGCGGCCTGCAGGGACACGTCCATGAGCTCGCGCCACAGATCGGGCGCGGCGGGCACCTGCAGCAGGGCGAAGGTGACCGGCTGGGCGATCTCGGCCGACAGGCGGCGCATCCACTCCACCTCGGAGCGGGGCTTGACGATGTCTTCCCCGGCCGATCCGACGGGGGCGAGCTCGAAGACGCCTCCCCCGCCGTCGCGCAGCCCGCGGCCCAGACCGAACAGCTCGTCTTCGGCCGCGAAGGTTCCCGGCACGGGCTCGCCGTCCATGGCCCTGTGGGCGAGGGTCCGCGATGTCGACACGCCCAGCGCGCCGGCCGACACCGCGTCGGCGACAATCCGCCTCATGCGGGCGACCTCGTCGGAATCGGCCGGCTCGTTGCGGGCGCCGCGCTCGCCCATCACATAGGCCCGCACCGCTCCATGGGGAACCTGGGTGCCCACGTCGATGGCCCAGCTGCGGTCGTCGAGGGCGTCGAGGTACTCGCCGAAGGACTCCCAGCCCCACGCGATCCCCTCCGACAGGGCGGCGCCGGGGATGTCCTCCACGCCCTCCATCAGCTGGATCAGCCACTCCTCGGTGCCGGGGCGCACCGGCGCGAACCCCACCCCGCAGTTGCCCATGACCACGGTGGTCACGCCGTGTCCCGAGCTCGGCTCGAGCAGATCGTCCCAGGTGGCCTGGCCGTCGTAGTGGGTGTGCACGTCCACGAAGCCGGGAGTGACGATCTGGCCGGAGGCGTCAATGGTGCGGGCCGCCTCGCCGGGCAGCTCGGGGCCGACGGCGACGATCGTGTCACCCACCACGGCCACATCGGCAACGCGGGGCGGGTCGCCCGTGCCGTCCACTAGCAGCCCGCCACCGATCTTGAGGTCGTACATGGCTTGGACTCTATGCGACCCTCAATCCGGCAACGAGCCGCCCCGAGGATTCTCGGGTCGGTTTGGGTGCACCCACGGCCCAGAACTCTCCCGAGATCCAGCTACTGGTCGGTTCGGTACAGGTAGCGGATGTCCCAGAGCGCGTACAGCGTGGGAGTGGTGTTGCCGAAGATGTTGCGGGTGGCGCTCAGCCGCTCCGCCAGCGTCGTGTAGATGACGGGCACGTTCTCGGCGGCGATCTCCTGGGCCTTGCGGTAGTGCTCCACCCGCCGGGAGTGGTCCAGCTCCTGGCTGGCCAGCACGTAGAGCTCGTCGATCTCGGCCTCCCAGTCGGTGGCCGGCTCGGGCTGGTTGGGGTACCAGAGGTGGAAGCCCTCGCTGCTGTGCCAGAAGCCGATGCCGCCGTAGGGGTCGGGGCCGCCGGTGAAGCCGATGACCACGGCCTCCCAGTCGTAGGACTCGCTCAGCTGGCCGACGAGCTCGCCGAAGTCGACAGCCCTGTAGTCCACATCGAGCCCGATGGCCTCCATCCCCTGATGGATGATCCGAGTGGCCTCCTCGCGCACGGTGTTGCCGGTGTTGGTCAGCAACTCGAACTCGATCGGGTTGCCATCGGAGTCCTCGCGGACGCCGTCGCCGTCGGTGTCGGTCCAGCCGAGGCCGTCGAGGATGGCGTTGGCCCTGTCCAGGTCGTAGGGATAGCGGCGGACGTCGGGGTTGTGGAAGTCGCCGGCCGCGGGGCTCACGGACGACCATTGCGGGTAGGCGAGACCGTGCTGCACGCCGTCGATGATGGCGTCCTTGTCGATGGTGTGGGCAACGGCCTGGCGGAACTGCACGTTGTCGAACCAGTCCCGCTTGCGGGCCGCGACGTAGGGCTGGCCGGTGTCGGGGCTCTGGCCGGGGTTCACGTTGAATGCCAGGAACGTGGTGCCGAAGCCGGGTCCCCGCCGATGGATCGTGAAGTTGCCCTCGTCCTGGAGGGGTTCGAGCTCTGCATATTCCTCGCCCAGCACCCCGTGAAGGTCCGATTCGCCCGCCAGGAAGCTGTCGAGTTCGGCTTGGAGGTCCTCGACGATGATGTGGACGATGCGGTCCAGGTAGGGAAGGCGGTTGCCGTCGGCGTCGGTCAGCCAGTAGTCGGGGTTGCGGGCCATGACCACCCGCTCGCCGGGCTCGTAGCTGGAGATGGTGAACGGGCCGGTGCCGATGATCTCAGCCGGGTCGGTGTCTATGTCCCAGGTGTCGGCAAAGGTGCCGTCGTCGACGTGCGGTTCGAGGATGTGGCGCGGGTATATCGCCGTTCCCATGGAGCGCAGGAAGGGGGCGAACGGCACCGGCAGGGTGAACTCGACGGTGTAGTCGTCGATCACGGCCACGCCCATGCGGCTCTGCCGCCATTCGCCCTTGCCGTCCAAGTAGGGGAACTCGAAGGTTGAGCGGCTTCTGGCGGGGATGTCGTCGTTGTAGATGATCCGCTTGAATGTGAAGTCCACGTCGTGGGCAGTGAAGGGCTCGCCGTCGTGCCAGTTGACGTCCCGGCGCAGATGGAAGGTCCACGTCAGGCCGTCGTCGGAGCGCTCCCAGGACTGGGCGAGCAGGGGCTCCACCCGGTCGGTCAGCCACGAGGTCTCGGTGAGGCCCTCGAAGAGGTATCCGAGCACATCCGAAGAAGACGCGTCACTGGAGATGGCCAGGTTGAAGGTGAGCGGCTCGGAGATGGTCGCGATAGTGAGCGCGCCTCCGGGCGCGCCGATCATGTACTCGAACTGCTCGGCGTTGCTCTTCAGGCGGTCGACCACTGAAACGTCTTGAGGCGAGGGAGCGTCGCCAGTGGTCGCGTCCGCTCCGTCAACATCCTCAACCGGCTCAGGCTCATCAACCGGCTCAACAACATCAGCAGGCTCCACATCCTCCACCGGCTCAGGCTCATCAACCGGCGCAACATCGTCGGCAGTCGGAACGTCAGCACTCTGGCCACCCGAGCATGCAACAAGCAACAGCACCGCCACAGCCATAGAAGCGAGAAGCACGAACCTGGGAACGAGTCTCATGCAACAGAACGCTACCCCTGGGGACGCGATGTATTGCACCTGAACTGCGTCATCGCTTTGTTGCAAGGTCGGGCTGGCGTATAGCGAACACATGTTTGTATATTGGCTAGATGGCGAGTCTGGAGCCATCATCGGCACAGCTGGCGGCGGTACGGCTGGCAGAGGTAGCCGCGCCTGCCGGAGCGACCCATGAGCGACGGCTTCCCGTGGAGGAGACGCTGTCGGCGTTGCTGCCGGAGGGTGGTATCCGGCGGGGAACCGCCGTCGCGGTCAGCGGCCACGGAGCGACGACGCTGGCAATGGCGCTAACGGCCGAAGCCTCCCGGCGAGGCAGCTGGGTGGCCGCCGTGGGGATAGCCGACCTGGGGGTGGCCGCGCTGGCCGAGAGGGGCGTCGATTTGGGGCGCTGGACGCTGGTGGATCTGCCTGCGCGGAGGCGGGACAAGAGCATCGCTGCCGACGTGCTGGGCGCGGTGGTGGGCAGCTTCGACCTCGTGTTGGTGGGATCTGCGATCAGGGTGGAGGGCGCGACGGCGCGACGGCTGCTGGCCCGGATGCGCGAGCACGGCACCTCCTTGATCTGCGCACTCGGCAGCGGTTGGGCAGAAATCGTGTCCGGTCTGCAGCCGGAGGTCCGAATGGTTATCGAGCAGACGCGGTGGACGGGCATCGACGGCGGGCACGGGCAGCTGTTGGCCCGTCGGGCCGAGGTGGCCGTCGGGGGCCGGGGCGCGGCGTCCCGGCCCCGCCGGATAGCGATATGGCTGCCCTCGGAGGACGGCCGGGTGGCTTGCGCCGATCCCGCTCCTGCCTCCGATTTCGGTTTTGGCCGCGACTTCGAAGACGTCGGGGAACGCCGAGCGGGCTAGCCGTCGACCCGACACGACCGATGTCCCCAGAGCCTTCGCTCCTTCACCCCCAGGTACAGCCCGAGCGGATGGTTGTGGTGGACCTGGGCGATATCGACGCTCACCACTGCGAGCCGGTGGCCGCAGCTCTGGAGCAGTTCACTCCCCTAGCTGAGGCGCTGCGGCCTGGACTGCACGCCTTCGGTGCGAGAGGCCCGTCGCGCTACTTCGGCGGTGAACAGGCATTGTCTGAACTCGCCGCCGAAGCTGTCGCCGGCGCGGTCTCGTCAGCTTCGAGAGTCGGCGCGGGAGTGGCCGACGGGCTCTTCGCTGCCGGTCTCGCGGCCCGAATGGCGACCCGGACTCGGGAGCCCGCCGATCCCGGCGCCGGGTGGAGCGGCTCCAGGCTCTCTGCCTCGGCCGTTCTGGTGGTGCTGCCCCGACACAGCCGGCCGTTCCTGGCTGGCCTGCCCTTGACCTTTCTGGGCGATCCGATCTCGCCTTTGCACGTCGAGGACGGTACGGAGGAGCTGCTTGACGTGCTGTGGCGGCTGGGGATCCGAACGCTGGGCGATCTGGCCGAGCTGAGCGAGGCCGACGTGCTGGGCCGCTTCGGCTGGCCGGGACTGCTGGCCCACCGCCTGGCCTGCGGGATCGACGACCGCCTGTTGCGGGCCCGGCCTGCTCCGGAGAGTTCCGCCGTGGAGGCCGAGATCGCCCCGCCCGCCGACCGGATCGAGACAGTGGCGTTCATGGCCCGCTCGCTGGCCGAAGACATGGTGGACCGGCTGGCCCGCGACGGCCTGGACTGCGTGAGCATCGGCATAGAGGCGGAATCCGACAGCGGCCATGCCAGCCGCCGCCGCTGGCGTCACGAGCTTCGCTTCGATGCCGCCGCGGTAGTCGACCGGATGCGCTGGCAGCTCGATGGCTGGTACCGGTCGCCGGAGCGTCCCACTGGCCCGGTCACGCTCATCCGGATCATCCCCTGTGCGGTGGCTCCCGCCGACGGCCGCCAGATCGGGATGTGGGGCGAGAGGAGCGAGGCCGGCGAGCGGGCCGCCAAGGCACTGGCCCGAGTGCAGGGGCTTTTGGGCCCCGAAGCGGTGACCGTGCCCCGCCTGGCCGGCGGACGCCGCCCCGCCGACATCGGCCGCCGGGTGCCGCTTGATACCGCCGCCCGCTCCCGGGAAGCCAAGCGGACCAGGAAGAAGTCCGAGCCGGAGGACGCTCCCTGGTCGGGAAGGCTGCCGCCGCCTCATCCCGCCATGGTGCTGGACAAGCCCGAGCCGATCACGGTCACCGACTGCGGGGGCGGCCCTGTCACCGTCAGCGGCCGGGGCGAGGCCAGCACCCCGCCCCGGTTGTTCACTGACTCGACAGGCCGTAGCCAAACCATCATCGCCTGGACCGGGCCGTGGCCGCTTGACGAGCGCTGGTGGCGACCATCCGCCCGCCGGCGCCAGGCCCGCTTCCAGATAGTCCTCGACGACGGCTCCGCCCACCTCTGCGTGCTTGAGAACGGCCGCTGGCACCGCGAGGCCATCTACGACTGAGCCAGAGAGCTCCCAGCGTCGGACTGACTTCGATACCTCAATCCATCGGCGAGTACACTCGCAGTGCAGACGGTGCGAACAATGGAATGAATGAAAGTGCTAGGAGGTTGCCGGTGATTGCCAGAATACCCCTGGTCTTGGACCCGCAGCCTGAAGGGGGCTACACCGTCACCTCACCGCTGCTGCCGGAGCTGATCACCGAGGGCGAAACAGTGTCCGAAGCCCTAGCCAACGCCGAGGACGCCTTCGCTGCAGTCATGGAGATCTATGAAGACACGGGGCGTCCGCTGCCACCGAGCATCCGCTTGGACGAAACGAACGGCCCAGTATCGGTTGAGGCTCTCGTCGCCATTCCGTGAGATACAGGGAGGCGGCTCGGAAGCTGTCGAAGCTCGGATGCCACGAGATCCCCCGGAGAGGCGGCGGATCTCACAGACGAGTTCCAGGAGACATAATCTGTCCACCTCAGCGTGCGGGAGGTGGGATCGCCACAGGTTAGCGAACGTATGTTCGTGCCATTAGGTTCGAGGGATGGGGTTCGACAACCCGACCATCCCTTGGCGGGAGCTGGAGCGCCGCCTATCGGACCGAGCGGACGCGTCGTCGCGGTCGAACGGAGCCAGCCGTCTGGAAGTTGGCGCGTCCTCCAACGGAGCCAGGGTGGTTCGGAGTATCCCCAGCCGCGCCGCTGGAGAGTTCGGAACTCCCCGGGTGTCGTATGCGGAGTTGCACGCGCGCTCGCGGTTCAGCTTCATGGACGGGGCCTCGAACCCGGAGGAACTGGTGACCGAGGCCGTCCGGCTCGGGCTCGACGCCCTGGCGATCACCGACCGGGACGGCTTCTACGGGGTGGTGCGCTTCGCCGAGGCGGCGGAGGATGCCGGCCTGCCCACGGTGTTCGGCGCGGAACTCACCCTGGATGTGCCCGGCTCGTCACGGCGGTCCGGAACCGTCTGTTCCTCCGGCCGGAGACAGCAGGGGCGGTCGGTGGTGGTGCTGGCCCGCGACGCGGCGGGGTACGCGGCGCTGGGAACGCTGATCAGCCGGGCCCACATGGCCGGGCGAAAGGGCGAGCCCCGGCTGTCGACCGAGGACTTCCTGGAGGCTGCGGCCACTCACCGCGACCGGTGGGCGATCCTTACCGGCGCCCACGGCGGTGCGGTGCCCTCGGCGCTGGTCGAGCACGGACCGAGGGCCGCGGCGGCCGCGCTCGACCGGCTGATCGACGCGGTCGGCGCGGGCAACGTGTTCGTGGAGCTGTGGGACCACGGCGACCCGCTGGACTCCCACCGCAACGACGCCCTGGCCGAGATCGGCGTGCGCCGCGGGGTGCAGCCGGTGTGCGCCAACGCGGTGCGCTACGCCACGCCCGCGGGCCGGCGCCTGGCCGACGCCCTGGCCGCGGTCCGCGACCGGCGCGGCCTCGACGACCACGACGGCTGGCTCGGCGCCTGGGGCGGGGCCCACCTGCGCTCCGGCGCCGAACAGGCCCGCCGCTTCGCCCGCTACCCCGGCGCGGTGGAGGCCGCGGCCCGTCTGGGGTCGGAGTGCGCCTTCAGCCTGTCGCTGGTGGCGCCGGAACTGCCGCCGTACCCGTGCCCCGACGACCTCGACGAGGCCGCCTTCCTGCGCCGTCTCGCCGCCGAGGGTGCCCTGGCCCGCTACGGCCCGCCCGACATCGAGCGGGTACCGGGTGCCTGGCGCCAGATCGAGCACGAGCTCGACATGATCGAGCGACTCGGATTCCCGGGCTACTTCCTGGTGGTGTGGGACATCGCATCGTTCTGCCGCAGCCGCGACATCTACTGCCAGGGCCGGGGGTCGGCCGCCAACTCGGCCGTCTGCTACGTGCTGGGCATCACCAACGTGGACTCGGTGGCGCTGGGACTGCTGTTCGAGCGGTTCCTGTCGCCCGAGCGGGACGGCCCGCCCGACATCGACATCGACATCGAGAGCGGCCGGCGCGAGGAGGTGATCCAGTACGTGTACGGGCGCTACGGCCGGGACCGCACCGCGCTGGTGGCCAACGTGATCGCCTACCGGGCCCGCTCGGCGGTGCGGGACATGGCCCGGGCGCTGGGCCATCCGCCCGCCCGCCAGGACGCCTGGGCCAAGTCGCTGGACCGACGGGGCGGCCTGGGCACGGGCGACGGCGAGGGCGACCCCGCCGAGGGGACCGGCATTCCCGCCGGCGTGCTGCGGCTGGCGGCCGAGGCCGAGGGAGGGCCACGGCATCTGGGCATCCACCCGGGCGGGATGGTGATCTGCGACCGGCCCATCGCCGAGGTGTGCCCGGTGGAGTGGGCCTCGATGGCCGACCGGTCGGTGCTGCAGTGGGACAAGGACGACTGCGCGGCGGCGGGGCTGGTGAAGTTCGACCTGCTGGGCCTAGGGATGCTCTCGGCGCTGCACGGCGCGGTGGACCTGGTGGCCTCAGCCCACGGCGAGGACATCGACCTGGCCGCGCTGCCCCAGGACCCCGCCGTGTACGACATGCTGTGCGAGGCCGACTCGGTGGGCGTGTTCCAGGTGGAGTCGAGGGCGCAGATGGCCACGCTGCCCCGGCTGCGCCCCCGCTGCTTCTACGACCTGGTGGTGGAGGTGGCCCTGATCCGGCCCGGCCCGATCCAGGGCGGCTCAGTCCATCCCTACATACGGCGCCGCAACGGCACCGAGCCGGTCACCTATCTTCATCCGCTCCTGGAGCGGTCGCTGGCCAAGACGCTGGGAGTGCCGCTGTTCCAGGAGCAGCTCATGCAGATGGCCATCGATGTGGCCGGGTTCACGCCGGCGGAGTCCGACGAGTTGCGCAGGGCGATGGGGGCCAAGCGGTCGGTGGAGCGCATGGAGCGGCTGCGGGGCCGGTTCTTCGCGGGGATGGCCGAGCGGGGTGTCGGAGCAGAGGAGGGCGAGGAGATCTGGCACAAGATGGTGGCCTTCTCCACCTACGGGTTCCCCGAGAGCCACTCGGTGTCGTTCGCCTACCTGGTGTACGCCTCGGCGTGGATCAAGCTGCACTATCCGGCCGCGTTCTGCGCGGCCCTGCTCAACGCCCAGCCGATGGGCTTCTACTCGCCCCACTCGCTGTGCCAGGACGCCCGACGCCACGGCGTGGCCGTGCACGGCCCCGACGTCAACTTGTCGGCCGATGCAGCCGTGCTGGAGCCGTGCGAAACCTCGACGAGCGGGGCCGCGGTGCGCCTGGGCCTGTCGTCGGTGCGGGGGGTGGGGCCCGACCTGGCCGCGGCCATAGCCACCGACGCTCCGTACGACTCGATGGAGCACCTGGTGCGGGCCATGTCAGAGCGCAGAATGGCGACCGATAGGGACGGGGGCGCCGGGCGGTCCGCCAACGGTCGGCGCGCGGGCCGGGAACGCAAGCAGGAGGGACGCCTGCCGCCGCTGAACCTGCCAGCACTGGAGGCGCTGGCCGCGGCCGGGGCGTTCGACTCGCTGGGTTTGGACCGGCGCGGGGCCCTGTGGGCGGCCGGCGCGGCGGCCCAGTCGGGCGCGGGCCGTCTGCCCGGCGCGGTGACGGGAGCGAGGGTGCCGGAGCTGCGGCCCATGTCGCCCCAGGAGCAGTCGGCAGCAGACCTGTGGACCACCGGCGTGGCCCCCGACGGCCATCCCACCCGCTTCCACCGAGCCGAGTTGGCCGCCGCGGGCGTGGTGGTCGCCGCCGACCTGCTGACCTGCCCGGTCGGGCGGGTCAAGGTGGCGGGCACGGTGTCGCACCGCCAGCGTCCTTTGACCGCCGGGGGCACTATGTTCATCAACCTCGAGGACGAGACCGGCCTAGTCAATGTGATCGTGTCGAAGGGCTGCCAGGCCCGGTTCCGAAGGCTCGCCGTCGGTGCCAGGGCGCTAGTGATCCGGGGCCGCCTGGAGCGCCACGAAGGCGTTGCCAACGTCATAGCCGAGCACTTGGCCCCCCTGTCCCTGCCAGCCACCCTCCCCAGCCGCGACTTCCGCTAGACACGCCCCGGCCGGGCGAACGATGGTCGAGGCTGGTGGGGTCGGGCGGATCGGCTCTGTCAGCTACGGGGCCAGCCGCCGAGGCTCGCCGGTGAGGGTGACTGTCGCGGTGCCGCAGAGGTGGCGCGACGAGCGGCCCGCAGCTATCCGGTAGTCGCCCGGGTCGACGTACCAGCCGGCGTCGTCGGCTGAGGCGAAGTCGGCGCCGCGGGGGTCGTAGCGGGCGAAGGCCCCGGCGTTGAGCACCACCGACACGGTGGCCTTCTCGCCGGGGTCGAGGTGCACCTTGGCGAAGCCCTTCAGCTCGCGGATCGGGCGCTGCACCCGGGGCTGGAGCGGCTCAACGTAGATCTGGACGACCTCGGCGCCGCGGCGGTCGCCGGTGTTGTTCACCTCCACGTCGACGGACACATCCTCGCCCGCGGCTGCGGTGCTTCGGGCGAGCCTGGGCGGGCCGATCTCGAAGGTCGTGTAAGACAGCCCGAAGCCGAAGGGCACCGCCGGCTCGATGCCCAGCGAGTCGTGCCAGCGGTGGCCGACGAACATGCGCTCGCCGTAGTGGACCGCTCCGCCATCGCCCGGGTAGTTCACATGGGCGGCGAACTGCTCGGCCTGTGCGGGCACGGTGGTCGGCATCCGCCCGCCGGGCTCGGCGTCACCCAGGATCATGTCGGCCGCGGCCTCGCCGAACTCCTGGCCGCCGAAGCCCGCATGCAGCACCGCGGCCGGTGCCTCCAGCCAGTCCAGCGCATGAGGTCCGACCGCGTTGACCACCACGATCGTGCGCGGATTGGCCTCCGCCACCCGGCGGATCAGCTCGGGCTGCCCGCCGGGCAGTTCCCAGGCGTCGCGGTCGCGGCCCTCGGTCTCCCACTCGTGGTCGGTGCCGACGACCACTATCGCAGCGTCGCAGGCCGAGGCGGCCTCCACGGCGGCGCCGAGAAGATCCGCGGGCTCGGGAGCGAGCAGGCCGAGGCGGAACCCTGCAAGGAACATCGCGTCGCGGTTCTCGAACTCCACGGCGACCTCCACCGCCTCGCCCGCGACGAGGTCCACCGGCGCGGGGATCTCCGCCGACATCATCCCGAGGTAGGCCTCGCCGCCACCGAAGAACCCCTCGGTGGCATCGAGCACGACCTCGCCGTCAATGAGCACCCGGGCGCGTCCGGCTTGCATGAGCCTCAGCTCGTAGCGGCCCGTCGTCGAGGGCACCAGCATCGCGGTCATCTTCAGCGAGTACTCGGCGGCGTCGACGCCGGGATGGGGCTCGCCCACAGCGACCGCCTCGAAGGAGCCGGCGGCGGTTACCGCTGCTGGCTCGCCCCGGCAGCCGTGACCATCGAAGTAGGCCGCAGTCGCCTTGCCGGCGAGGTCGGGCCAGCCGAGGGGCGGTGTGGTGCGGCTGACGTCGCAGCCTGGCTCGTGGCGCAGCGCGACGCGGCCCTCGAGCCTGCTTCTCAGCGCCTCCAGCAGCGTGGAGCTCCGATACGGGTTGACCTGCGCGGAGCCGCCGCCCATGACGCAGGCCCGGTCGGCGTTGGGGCCGATCACCGCCAGCGACCGCACGCCCGACAGCTCCAGCGGCAGCACTCCGTCGTTGCGCAGCAGCACGGTGCCGGCCACGGCGGCGCGGCGCAGCAGGGCGCGATCCTCGGGGCGGTCCAGTTCGGCCTCGTCGGCCAAGCTCATCGCCGAGCTCGGCCCGTCGAGGGCGCCGATGCGCTCCCGCAGGCGCAGCACGTCGCCGGCGATGCGGTCCAGCACCGTGTCGTCGACGTCGCCGGCTTCGACGGCCTCGGCCAGCGGGGTGCCGTAGAAGGCGGGCGGGCCGGGCATCTCCAAGCTCATCCCGGCGCAAGCCGAGCCGATAGTCGAGCGGGTGGCGAACCAGTCCGACACCACGAAACCATCGAATCCCCAGTCGTCTCGCAGCACGGTGCCCAGCAGCCACTCGTGCTCGCAGCAGTGGATGCCGTTGAGACGGTTGTAGGACCCCATGACGCCCCACGCGCCCCCTTCGACGACGACCGCCTTGAAGGGTGGCAGCACCGTCTCGCGCAGGGTTCGCTCGTCGGCGCGGACATCGATCGTGTGGCGCTCGTGCTCGGAGTCGTTGGCCGCGAAGTGCTTGACCGCCGCGGCCACTCCGCGAGACTGGACGCCCCGCACGAACGCGGCTGCGAGACGGCCCGACAGCAGCGGGTCCTCGGAGTAGCACTCGAAGTTGCGGCCTCCGAACGGCGCACGGTGCAGGTTGACGGTGGGGGCGAGCAGCACATGGACGCCTTTGGCCGCGGCCTCGTCACCGGCCAGCGCTCCGAGCTCCTCCAGCAGCTCGGGATCCCAGGTTGCGCCGAGGGAGGCGCCACAAGGCAGGCAGGCGGTCGGCGTGCCCGCGCCCAGCAGACCGTCACCGCGCACGCCCGCAGGCCCGTCGCTGAGCTTCAGGGCCCCTATCCCCAGCCGCTCGACTCCCCCGGCGGTCCAGAAGCCGGTTCCGGCGACCAGGCCCGCCTTCTCCTCGACGGTCAGCGCCGCCAGCAACTCTTGCCAGCGATCACCGGGCATCGTGCCACCGGTTTGGGTCGTGCATCGTCATGGCGAACATGCATCAGCCTCGCTTCCGTTGAGATCGCTCGATTGCCAGTTCAATCTTGCCACGGAGACACGACGGGCTTCCGGCCGCGGCATCAAGGCCAGAGCGTGTCGGCCTCGGGCGCGCGTGGCTGTCCGGCGATGGCACCGGGGGCACTGTCGGCCTTGAGCGGTTGTGGCCATCCAGGGACGGTGCCGGGGGTACTGTCGATGTGTGCGGGCGTTGGCAGGCGGTCGCGGCGCGGCGTCACGGCAGCGGCCACCGACAGTGCGGCCTCCTCGTGCGCCGTTGGCCCCGCGCTGGCGGTCGGGGCCTGGCTAATGCGAAGATTCGGGCATGGCGGGCGTGCGCCGGGTGGTGCCGATGGTCTTCGGGTGGGAGCACTTGGCGCTGCGCTATTCGAGGCCGCTCGTCGAAGAGCCCCTGGCTGACCAGCTGATGCGCGAACCCGTCCCCGGGCTGCTCCTGGAAGCCGACGGAGGGTGGATCCTGGTCGACAGCGGGCTCAACGCGCCCCTGGTGCGCGACCCGGCCCACTACAGCCGCTTCTGGGGCAACGAACACATAGACGTGGAGTTGCCCGGCCCAGTGGACGCCGATCCCCTCGAAGGAGCGTTCGAACTAGCCGGCGTCGACCCTCGCGACGTGGTCGCGCTATGCATCAGTCACTTCCACAACGACCATGTGGGAGGACTGCGCCACTTCGCCGGCCGGATCCCGGTCTACGTTCAGCGGGCCGAATACGACTGGGCCACCGCAGATGCGGTGAGGGCTGAGACCGAGGCGATGTTTCGCATCGACTGGGACGATCCACACGTGGACTGGCGGTTCCTCGACGGTGACACGGCCATCGCGCCGGGGGTGGAGGCCATCCTGACCGCAGGCCACACGCCGGGTCATCAGAGCTTCGTGGTCGACCTACACGAGACCGTCGTCAGCGACCACGAGTTCCCCGGCTACGTGTTCGCCTGCGACGCGGCTGACCTCCAGATCAACATCGATGACGAGGATCCGGTCACCGCGCCGGCCGGATGGGACCACACCGTGACTGTCGAAGCGATCAGAAAGATGAAGTCGATCGCGTCACAGCGAGGCTACCGGGTGCTTCCCGGCCACGACCCGGAAGTCTGGCCCGCCTTCGCGGCTGAACGGGGCGTGGAGATCTTCGAGTCGGGGATCGTCTACGACGGTGTGGGCATGCCGTGGTGGCGTGAGACGGTGCCGGGCCCCACCACTATTCAGGCGGGCACCGCCCGGACGGCCACCTGACAGGCCACCTGCCTGCGAGGATCGTCGCCAAGCAATTCCAAGACCTGCGGCCGCTCCCGGCAGCTGGGCTCCACGTCTGGGCAGCGTCCGGCGAAGGCGCACCCGGCCGGCTCGCCTACCGCGGTGGGCGGCTCGCCCCGCAGGGTCGGGGCCAGCCTGCCTGGCTCGCGAGTTGGGCTCGCGGCTCGCAGACCCCGGGTGTAGGGGTGTCGCGGATCCCGGAACAGCTGATAGGCCGGCGCGGCCTCCACCACCCGACCGAGGTACATCACCAAGACCTCTTCCGCGACATGCCGCGCGGCCGCCAGATCGTGGGTGACCATCAGGATGGCCAACTTCAGCTCGTCTCTGATCTCGGCCAGCATCTCCAGAATGCGCAGCGACAGCGACGCGTCGAGCGCGCTGACAGGCTCGTCACACACGAGCAATCGGGGCGCTGACGCCAGCGCCCTAGCTATCGCGGCCCGCTGGCGCTGGCCGCCGGAGAGCTGACGGGGCAGCGACTTGGCCGCCCTGCGGTCGAGGCCCACCCGCTCCAGCAACTCTGCCGCAGCGCTGCGACGAGACCGCCGCGAGCCCTCACCCCGGAGACGCTCGGCGACCTGGGCTCCGATGCTCAGCCACGGAGTGAGCGATGAACCGGCGTCCTGGAAGATCAGCTGGGGTCGAAGCCCGTCGGTCCAGTGCACCGAGCCGCGGTCGGGCTCCAGAAGACCGCAGGCCATACGCAACAGCGTCGTCTTGCCGCAGCCGCTCTCGCCGACGATGGCCAGCGATCCCCCCTCGGGGACGCTCAGACTCACGCCTGCCACGGCATACAGCCGGTCCCGACGCGAGCCGGGGATCCGGAACGACTTGTGCACATCGTCGATCCTCAAGACCGGCTCCGCCCTCGAACCAGGCCGTTCCGCGATGAGCCCGACTGCGGCTGGGGCTTTGCCAGCAGCTCGACCCGGCACCGCCGCCAAGGGATTCACGCAGGCGAAGGCGCGACCCGATCGGTCGGTGCACAGCTCTGGAAGCGAGTCCCCGCAGATGCTGGTGGAGTGTTCACAGCGAGCTGCGAACGCGCATCCCTCGGGCAATCGCAGCGGATCCGGGGGTGCTCCCGAGATGGGCACAGGCACCGCGGCCTCATCGAGCTCCAGCCGCGCGTGCAGCAGTCCGGCGGTATAGGGATGGCGCGGTTCGGTGAGAATGTCGCGGGCCGAGCCAACCTCGCACAGCCGTCCCGCATACAGCACCGCGATGCGGTCGGCGATCGACGCGGCAACCCCCAGGTCATGGGTGACCAGCAGCAGCGCACAGCCGTGCTCCCTTCTGAGTTGATCGAACAGCAGCAGGACCTGCGCTTGCACGCTCACATCCAGCGCGGTAGTGGGCTCGTCAGCCACGATCAGAACGGGCGAGCCCTCCTCGTCAAAGACGGCGTCTACCCCCGGCCCGGAGAGTCTGCCGTCGGCACCGAGAGCCATGGCCAGCATCACCCGCTGGCGCAGGCCGCCGGACAGCTCGTGGGGCCATTGACGAACCCGCCGCGGCTGCTCCGGCACTCCGGCCTGGCTGAGATTTCGGAGGGCGCGTGCCCGGCTCACCCCTCGCTCCGTGAGTTGGGTGCCAATGCGCATGGTGGGGTCCAGCGACGTGAGCGGATCCTGGAACACCGCGCCCAGCAGGCGCTGACGCACGGACCTTCGCTGGGCGCTCGCTCCGTGAAGCATGTCCACGCCGGCAACGGTGACAGAACCACTAACGGTGGTGCGACGCGACTCGGGGGGCAGGCCAAGCAGGCAGGAGGACAGGACGCTCTTGCCCGACCCAGACTCCCCTACCAGGGCTAGGACCTCTCCGGAGTGAAGATCGAGGCTCACGCCCCTCAAGGCGCGGACCCGGCCGTGGGCCGTGTCGAAGCTCAGGTGCAGGTCGCGAACCGCCGCGACCGGCTCGGAGGGGCGGGACTCGGAATCAGCAGTCATCGCTGTGACCGGAGCCGGGGATCGGCAGCCAGCTGCAACAGGTCCACGACAGTGTTGATCACCACATAGGACGCTCCGAGCACCATCACCACGCCGAGAATGGCCGGAAAGTCGGCCCGGTCGATGGACTGGTCGAGGTACTGGCCCAGGCCCGGCCATGAGAACACGACCTCAACGACGATCACTCCCGCGAGCAGCAGCCCGATCTGGAGCCCGGCCATGGACAGGGTCGGACCCAGGGCGTTGCGCAGTCCATGGCGTACCAGCACTGCCCGCTCGGTGAGCCCCTTGGCCCTGGCCGTACGCACCTGGTCATCCCGCAGGATGTCCCGCAGCGAGCCCCGAAGAGTGCGGCCGATGGCCACCGAAGGGCCCAGTGCCAGCACCGTGGCTGGCATGAGCAGATGCCGGGCCGCGTCCCAAACGCCGGCCAGTTCGAACCGCAGCAGCCGACCGAAGAACAAGAACCCGGTGCTGGTGGCCTCCAGCGTGTTGGAAGTGCGGCCCCCGGGCGGGAGCCACCCCAATCGTCGGTACAGCAACAGGATGCCGAGCAGCCCGACGAAGAACGTGGGCGCGGAGGACCACATCACGGACACCAGCCTCACCGCGCCAGTCCCGACTCCCCGGCGTGTGCCGAGCAGGCCCAGCGCCACGCCGAGAACTCCCGCGATCGCCAACGAGGCGGCGGCCAGCTCGAAGGTGGCGGGAATGAAGTCGGCCAGATCGGTGGTCACCGGCCGGCGGGTCCTCAGCGAGGTTCCCAGATCCAACTCGACTAGGCGGCCCAGAAAGTTGACGTACTGAACTGCTATCGGTTTGTCGTAGCCGAGTTCCTGGCGCTTGGCCTCAAGCTGCTCCGCGGTTGCATTGCGGCCGAAATAGGACCGCACAGGATCGGCGGGCAGCACGTTCTGGATCAGGAATATGGCCAACGTCAGCAGCATCAGCACGCCGAACATGGACACGATGCGAGTGATGACGATGCGCCGCACTCAGTCCTCCAACAGATCCCGGGTAGCGTCTCCCGCGAAGTTGGCCACGACCCCCAGAGCGAACAACGCGGTACCCGGAGCCAATGCGATCCACGGCGCGTTGAACAGATAGGTCAGGCCCCGCGCCGTCATGGCTCCCAGTTCCGCGGCGGGAGCCGGTGACCCCAACCCCAGGAACGACAGTCCCGCCAGCACCAGGATCACCGCGCCCACATCCAACGACGCGGCCACAATGACCGGTCCGAGGGTGCCGGGCAGCACGTGGACGACCGCGGTCCTCACCCGCCCCACACCGCCCATGCGGGCCGCCTCGACGTGGGGGCGACGCGACAGGGCGAACACCTGGCCCCGCACGATCCGGGCGTACCACGGCCACCATGTGGCCGCCACCGCCAGCAGGGTGTTGCGCAGACCGGATCCGGTGGCCGCAACAACAGCGAGGGCGACCAGCGGGCCAGGCAGGGCTAGGACCGCGTCGGTAAGCCTCATCAGAATGGTGTCGACCCAGCCCCCCGCGAAACCCGCCACCAACCCGATTGCTCCTCCGATTAGGGCACCGATTGCAATAACCAACACGGCTGAGAACCAGCTGGCTCGCATGCCGAAGACCGTGCGGGCCCATACGTCGCGACCCTGGTCGTCGGTACCGAGCAGCTGATCGTCCAGAACGCCCCTGAAGGGATCGTCCACGATCTCCAGTTCGCCCGCTCCCACCAGCCACGGCGCGAGCACCAGGGCCACCGTCACGGCCGCGAAGGCCACAAGCGCGACGCGCTCGGGCCATCCGATCGTGCTCAAGCGGCCGACGCGCGCCGCAGCCTGCCCCCGAGAGGCGGCCTCGTCCGACTCGAGACCGCCCACCTGGGTGTCGGTCATGCGGCCATGGGGCTTATCCCGGCCTGAGTGCGGCCAGATCCAGTGTCAGCGGCGTGGCCAGCCAGTGGGCGAAGCCGGTGATCCCCTCGCGGGCGATGAACACATCCTGGGGGTCCGAGATGGTGATGTAGTGCGCGGTGTCGGTGATCTCGGCCGCCGAGAAGTCGTAGGCCTCGTCCTGGGTGGCCTGGTCGACCGCGCCGAGCCCGGTGTTCATGGCCTCGTCCGATGCCGAGGAGCCAGCCACGAAGTAGTTCAGGAACCCGCCGAAGAAGCTCTCCCAGTCGTAGTACCAGAACAGTCGAGACCAGGTGTCAGGATGGGTCGAGTCGGGGAAGGACACCTCGTAGTACATGTTGGGAGCCTCGGTGACGTTGCCCTGCCAACTGCCGAGGTCGGCGTCGGGAGTAGGCACCAACACCACGTCAAGGCCGGCCGCAGCCCACTGAGCCTGGAGCGCCTCGGCCACCTGCGAGTCGGCGGCCCGGTCGGCGGGATACGCCAGGGTCACCGACTCGCCGTCGGAGATCGCCTCCAGGAGCGACGGGTCGTGCTCCCAGACGTCAAGGCCGAGGTTCTCGTCGATTGAGGTCACCGGGTAGAGCTGGCGGGACTCCTCCGCGTACTCGCCCCAGATCTGCTCGACTAGGAGGGGACGGTCGATGGCGGCCCTCAACGCGACGCGGAAGTCGGGGTCGTCGGTGGGTGGCACATGGGGGTTCACGTGTATCCATGCCTTCTGCAGCATCGGGAAGCCGACGACCTGGAAGCCGTCGCGGTCCTCGAACGTGCGCACTGTGGCGATGGGCTGGCCGGTGATGATGTCAAGGTCGCCGCCCTCGAGCTGCAGCACCTGGGTCACGGCATCGGGGATGATCCTGATCTCGACCCGCTCGTAGAACGGCTTCTCACCCCAGTAGTTCTCGTTACGGGCCAGCACGTATCGCTGTCCCAGGGTGAACTCCTCGATCACATAGGGGCCCGATCCCGCGGAGTTGGTCTTCATCCACTCGACAGCCCAGTCACCGTCCACCTCGTTGGCCGCAACTAGAGCGGGGTTGATGGCCTTCGGGCTGAACGGGCTGGCCAGATAGGTCAGGAAAGCCGACTCTGGGTAGGCCATGTGAATTATGAAAGTGCGAGGATCGGGCGCTTCGTACCGGTCCACCGGGAGGAGCATGTAGCCGGACGGTGCCGCCACCGCTTCGGCGAACCTGCGCTCGAAGCCGAACTTGAGAGTCTCGGAGTCCAGGGGACTGCCGTCGGCGAAGGTGAGTCCCTCCCGCAACATGAACGTGTACGTCATGCCGTCGTCGGCCACGTCCCAGCTCTCGGCAAGCAGCCCCACGATCTCGTTGGTGTTGTCGCTGGAGTAGCGCAGCAGACCCTCGTAGAGGGCCTCGGTGACCTGGTTGCCGTGGAGCTGGTAGTTGGTGTCCGGGTCGGGCGGATCCATGTCGGTCGGGAACGCGAGCCGCAAGGTCGTGCTGACTTCCTCGGCCGGCTCTGTCGCCTCGGGCTCCGGTTCTGCGGTCGCCTCGGCCTCGGGGGCCGCGGCCGCCTCAGGCTCTTGCACAGCGGCGGGTTCTGGCTCGGAGGCATCATCGTCCCCGCAAGCCGCAGCCAGCAGAGCGAAAGCCGTCAAGCACACGGCCATAACACGGAAACGCATCGCGGTCCTCCTGTCAGCGCCGCGCCAATCTCGGGATCCGGCGGCTTCCAGCCCCCAGCCGGCGCCTGTCCGAGCCAACCTAGTTCCCTATGGTCAACCGGGCCGAGACGAGCGGCCGTAGAGAAGCGTCGCCAGCGCGTAGACCGCGCAACAGTCGATGACGTCTTGCTCTTCCGCATAGTCGTCGACGCCGGCCGACAACGTCGGCTGGGGCCCGTAGCACACCGCGGGCCGTCCCAGCAATCGCCACCGCATCGCGTCGCTGGCCGGATGGCGCACGGTCAGAACCGGAGGCTCGCCTCTGAGCAGTCGCGCCGCGGAGAACACCGCCCGGGTCAGACCGTCATCGGGATCGGTCCAGTTGGCCGTCCAACTCCGGCCCCGCCGGTACTCGACGCCCGTGCCCTCCAGACGCTCGAGGACTTGCGCGTCGAGTGATTCGAGCGACAGGCCCGGCGGCAGCCGGGCGTCCAGCTCGGCCCGTGCGTCGGGGGCGATCATGCTACGGGCATCCCCGGCAGTGACGATCCCAGCGTTCAATGCGACCCGGCGGCCCGGATGGGCGGGATCGCCAAGAACGCCGGCCAAAGCTGGCGGGGGCTCCACATGCCAGTCGTTCAGATCGTCCAGGCGGTGAAGGGCACAGGCCAGGCGGGCGACGGCGGTCTCGCCACGCAGTGCCGCCGAGGCATGGCCGGCAGCGCCGCCGGCTCGCAGGTCCAGCCAGGCCACACCCTTCTCGGCCAGGGCGAGGGTCATCCAGCCCGAGCCCTCGCCGGAGATGACGGCGTCTGCGTGCATTCGACGGTCGCGTTCCAGCACGAAGCGGGCTCCGTGGTCCCCGAAGCGGACCTCGTCGGAGACGAGCAGCAGGGTCACCCTCCCGGCCAGTTGCTGGGCGTTCTGAGACAGGATCGCGGCCGCGGCGCACATTGCGGCCACCGCGCCCTTCATGTTGCCCATGCCGAGGCCGTACAGGCGGCCCTGGTGCGGCGTGAGTTCGAACTGCGGGACGGTCCAGCGGCTGGCGTCGCCCGGTCCCATGGTGTCCAGATGGCCGTTGAGGATCAGATGGGGGCCGGGTTCAGCCCCGGCGACCTCGACAACGATGTTGGGCATTTCCTCGCGATCCTTGATGACGCGGACCGGCAAGCCGTGCGCCGTGAGCCATTCAATGGCAGCTCCTGCCGCGGCCCGGGTGTCGCCGGGCGGGGTGATGCTGGGCGCGGCCACCAGCGCGGCGCACAGTTCGACAATGTCGCGCCGGGCGGCCTGAGCTTGAGAACCGGCGAGCGCGGCCAGAGACTCGGACGCTCCCGTCACCGCGCCGCCACCGCCGGAGCGCCCTTCAGGTCGTCTCGATCCAGGCGATGACGGCACCGACCTCCACGGTGTCCCCCTCTTCGGCGACAATCTCGAGGACGGTGCCGGTGTCGGGGCACGGAAGCTCCGTCTCCACCTTCTCGGTTTCGATCAAGGCGATGGGGTCGCCCTCCCGGACCGGCTGGCCCTCGACGACCATCCACTCGACGATCGTGCCGTCCTGCATCGTCATTCCCCACTTGGGCAGGATCACCTCCAGGCGCACCGGGCGAGGCTACCGCGCCGGATGGGGGTGGCTAGGGTGAGCCGCCATGGCTGCTCGAGACGCGGGAGCGGACGCCGGACTGGACTTGGTCGAGGCACTGCGGATCATGATCCGCATCCGGGTCTTCGAGGACATGTGCCGTCGCTTGTTCGCGCGGGGCCGCCTGCCCGGCTTCGTCCACCTCTACATCGGCCAGGAGGCGGTGGCGACCGGCGCGTGCATGGCGTTGAGGACCACAGACCAGATCACCTCGAACCACCGCGGCCACGGCCATGTGATCGCCAAGGGCGGCGACCCGGCCAGGATGTTCGCCGAACTGCTCGGCAAGGCCGACGGCTACTGCGGCGGCAAGGGCGGATCGATGCACATAGTGGACTTCCCGTCGGGCATGCTGGGCACCAACGGCATCGTCGGCGGGGGGATCCCCATCGCGGCCGGGGCCGCCGTCGCCAACCAGTACCTGGCCAACGCCAAGGTGGCCCTCAGCTTCTTCGGCGACGGCGCGGCCAACCAGGGCGTGTTCTTTGAGTCGCTGAACCTGGCCGCCCTCTGGAGGCTGCCGGTCGTGTTCCTAGCGGAGAACAACCAGTACACCGAATGGACCCGCACCGGGGATCTGACCGCGGGCGAGATAGTCGACCGGGCCGCTCCGTTCGGGATCCCGGCCCGAACGGTGGACGGCAATAACGTCGAGGATGTCTTTCGAGAGGTCCGGCAAGCGGCAGAGTGGGCCCGATCGGGGCAGGGTCCGAGCCTGATCGAGTGCGTCACCTACCGCTGGCACGGCCACAACGAGGGCGAGGAGGCCTTCGCGGGGCATTATCGACCCGCGGAAGAGATCGAAGCCTGGAAGGCCAGGGACCCGATAGCGGCGCTCGAGTCCCGCCTGCTCGAAGAAGGCACTCTGGACCGGACCCGCTTGGAGGCCCTCCGCGGCCAGGAGCAAGACCTCATCGACGAGAGCTACCAGTCGGCGCTGGCGGCCCCCGTCGCGCCGGTGGAGGACGCGCTGACCGGCGTCTTCGCGCAGAGTGCGGGCCGCCGATGAAGGACACCTACCTGGTGACGGCCATGCGCGACGGGCTGGCCGAGGCCATGCGCGAGGATCCTGCCGTCGTGGTGTTCGGCGAGGACGCCGACCGGTCAGTCATGGGGTCAACGCGGGGGCTGATCGACGAGTTCGGCCCGGACAGAGTGCGCAACATCCCGCTGTCGGAGGCCACGGTGGTCGGCTGCGGAGTGGGTGCGGCCGCAGCCGGGCTCCGGCCGGTGATCGACCTCATGGTCAGCTCGTTCTTCTACATGACGATGGACCAGCTCGCCAACCAGGCTGCCAAGTTGCGTTATATGTCGGGCGGCCAGGTCCGGCTTCCCATCGTTTACTTCGCGGCCACGGGCGGGGCGGGATCGGCGGCGGCCCAGCACTCCGAGAGCCCCCACCCCACATTCATCCAGCAGGCGGGGCTCAAGGTGGTGATGCCGTCGACGCCAGCCGACGCCAAGGGACTCATGCTGGCCTCCGTGCGGGATCCCAACCCGGTGGTGTACCTGCAGGAGGCGTCGCTAGGAGGAACCCGCGGGCCGGTTCCCAACGGTCCGTTCGAGGTGCCGCTCGGGCGGGCCACGATCCGGCGGGATGGCTCCGACGTGACCGTGGTGGCCGTCGGACGCACAGTGCGGGTGGCGCTGGCGGTCGCCGAGGAACTCGACGGCGACGGCGTCTCGGTGGAGGTGATCGATCCCCGCAGCCTGTATCCGTGGGACGCTGACACCGTGCTCGAGTCGGTGGCCCGCACCGGACGACTCGTGGTGCTCGACACGGCCCGGCAGAGCTGTGGATTCGCGGCCGAGGTAATCGCCAGGGTCTGCACAGAAGCGTTCAGCTCTCTGAGATCGCCCCCGGCCAGGGTCACCACGCCCGATGTGCCAATGCCGTTCGCACCCCACTTGGAGCGCCACCTCGCAGTGGACGGGCACAAGGCCAAGGCCGCTGTGCTGCGGTGCCTGCAGTGAAGCGATCCCCGCAGCCCGCTTTGCTCCAGGAACGGGTGGGTGTCGTCACCGGCGCCGGCCGAGGCATCGGGGCTGCCGTGGCCCGGCGCTTCGCGGAGCACGGAGCGACGGTGGTGGCAGCCGACATCGACGGCTCCTCGGCCCGCACGACAGCTGCCTCCATCGCAAGCGATGCCGGAGCGGTGGTCGAGCCGCTGGAGTTGGACGTCACCGACGAGGAAGCAGTGGAGGCAGCCTTCGGGTCGGTGCTGTCCCGCCACGGCCGGCTCGACTTCGCGGTGGCCAACGCGGGCGTGCTGCATCTTGGAGCCGTCGTGGACCTTGGTCTTGCCGACTGGCGCCGCGTCATCGACGTCAACCTCACCGGGACCTTTCTGACGGCCAGGGCCGCCGCCCGCCGGATGAGTGCTGGTGCCATCGTGTTGACTTCATCGCTGTTCGGCCTGCGGGGCGGCGCCGGCAACGGCGCCTATTCCGCCTCGAAGTTCGGCGTGGTGGGCCTGGCCCAGTCGTTGGCAGCCGAGATGGCGCATGCGGGGGTGCGAGTCAACTGCGTCTGTCCCGGCCAGATCGCCACAGGGATGCTCGACGCTGTGATCGCGGACCGATCTAGTGCTGAGCACGTCGATGAGGCACTGGCAGCCGAGCGGCTGGCCTCGCGCATCCCTGCGGGCCGCTTGGGCACCCCTGATGACATCGCCGACGCGTGCCTGTTTCTCGCATCGGACCTGTCCACCTACGTGACCGGCCAGTCGCTGGTCGTCGACGGCGGGTGGCAGGTGGGCTGAAGGGCTCGGCCGCAGCGATGACCGCGTTCGACGACGCCGCCGAGCGGGTGGCGCAGGGGGCCGACGCCCGGGCTGAGGCCGACGCACTGGTGGCCATGATGACTCTGAAGGAGAAGCTGGGCTGCCTGGACGGGGAGCTGGCGTTCTGGCCGGGCATCGTCGACCTGGTCAGTGGCGGCTACCACGCCCACGGATGGCCGGCGGCCCGGGTGGAGCGGCTGGGCATCCCCGGTCTCAACTTCGCCGACGGGCCCCGGGGGTGCGTGATCGGCCCGTCCACCACGTTTCCGGTGTCGATGGCCCGGGGAGCGTCGTTCGACCCAGACCTCGAGGAGCGAATCGGCGCGGCCATAGGCGCCGAACTGCGGGCCTCGGGCGCCACCTTCACCGGCGCGGTGTGCATGAACCTGCTGCGCCACCCCGCCTGGGGCCGGGCCCAGGAGACCTACGGCGAGGATCCCTGCCATGTTGGGGCCATGGCCGCCGCCCTCGCCCGGGGGCTGCAGCGCCACGTGATGGCGTGCATGAAGCACTTCGCCTGCAACTCCATGGAGAACGCCCGCTTCCAGGTGGACGTGGTCGCCGACGAGCGATCCCTCCACGAGGTGTATCTGCCCCACTTCAAGAGGGTGGCCGACGAGGGCGTGGCCGCGGTGATGAGCGCCTACAACTCCCTCAACGGCCATTGGTGCGGCGACAGCTACCCGCTGCTCACCGGGATCCTGCGCGAGGACTGGGGGTGGGACGGCCTGGTCATCACCGACTTCATCATGGGCCTGCGCGACCCGGTGGAGTCGGTTCGGGCCGGCTGCAACATCGAAATGCCCTTCCGCCAGCAGCGGGCCCCCGTGCTGCCCGAGGCGGTGGCCTCCGGCGAGCTCGACATCGCCGATGTGGACGCCCGTGTGGCTGAGATCTTCGCGACGTTCCTGCGCTTCGCCCGAGTGTTCGCCGAGGCGCCGGACCGCTCGGTGGTGGGCTGCGCCGAGCACAGAGCGCTGGCCCGCCAAGCCGCGGTGGAGTCGATGGTGCTGCTGCGCAACGACGGTTGCCTGCCGGTAGACCCCGACGGGCTCTCGAAGGTGGCGGTGCTCGGTCCGCTGGCGGCCGTGCCCAACCTCGGCGACGGCGGATCCAGCAACGTGCTGCACACTCCTGATCCGGTGACTCCGCTGGCCGGCATCGAATCCGCGCTGGAGTCCTCCGACGTGGATGTGGTCCACGGCGACCGCGACCCGTCTCCAGCCGCCGGCGCTGACCTGGCCGTGGTGGTAGTCGGTTACACCCGTCACGACGAGGGCGAGTACATGGGCGACGGCGGTGCAGTGTTCATGGAGCTGGCACCCCCGATGGACGATCCTGAGCTGGGCTTCACCGATCCGGCTCAATTCGAGGCGCTCGCAGCCGGATTCGGAGACGGCGGCGCGGTGGCCGGATCGTCGCAGGGAGGCGACCGGGCATCGCTGCGACTGCACCCCCAGGACGAGGAGCTGATCGCAGCCACGACCGCGGTCTGCAAACGCGTGGTGGTGGCGGTGATGGCCGGCAGCGCGATGGTGATGCCGTGGCTCGACTCGGTAAGCGCGGCGCTGATGGTGTGGTACCCGGGCTCCGAGGCCGGCCACGCGCTGGCCGACGTGCTGTTCGGCCGGGCCGAGCCCGGAGGTCGGCTCCCGTTCGCAATCCCCAGAGATGAGTCCGACCTCGTCGACTTCGACCGTGACGCCACCACGGCCGACTACGGCCTGCTGCACGGCCAGTGGCATCTGGACGCCAACGGCACGGACGCCCATCTGCCCTTCGGCCACGGCCTGGGCTACACCACCTTCGAACTGGGCACGGCCGGGACAAGGGGTGACGATGTGGTTGTCGAAGTCACCAACACCGGCAACCGTCCAGGTTCGACGGTTGTCCAGGTGTACGGAATTGTGCCCGGCTCAACCTACGAGCGCCCGCCCAAGCGGCTGATCGGCTTCGCCAGAGTCCGCCTGGATGCCGGTGAGAGCGCCGAGCTTCAGATACCCGTGGACCGGTCCCTGCTCGACCTGCGAATCGGCGGAGCCTGGATCCGCGAGGACCTGCCGATCGAGCTCTTGGTTGGCTTTGACGCCAGCACTGCGCGACCGCTTTGGGCCACCTCGGGCAAGAACAGCAATTGCTGACAAGGCCATGAAGATAGGCTGACTACACGGCTCTGGCCCCTGACGCTGCGAAGGAATCGCCGCCGAACTGCTGCTCTCAATCCCAGCCGCGTAGGACGTTCTCGGCCCGCAGCGCGACCGGCCACTCTGCCATGGCACAGGCGGGCAGCAGCCCTGACCTACGGCTCAGGAGCAGAGGTCCATGGCGACTGCAGCGTAGACCTTGGCCGCGGCGACCAGGTCGTCGAGCTCGAAGTGGCCGGTGCCCTGCACCGCGGCCGATCCCCGGGGCGGGCCGAAGGTCAGCGACGGGATCCCGACCGCGTTGAAGATGTTGGTGTCGCGCCACATGGACGTGTGGGCCACCTGGGGAGGTGGCGTCGCGCCTCCGACGATCTCGCCGTAGGCCTTCTCGACCGCGCTGCTCAACGGCTCCACGCCCGTGCCGACCCGGCCCGCCTTGGCCATGTAGCACTCGACCTCGGCAGCCGGGTCCACCGACCGGACCACGGCCCGCACCTCGGAGACCACCGCGTCCTGGTCTGCTCCAGGCGGGGTGCGCACGTCCATGTAGAGCTTGCACACCGGCGACGAACGGTTGGGCCGGTACGGCACGCCGCCCCGGATGGCGCCCACCTGGGCCTTGGGCCGCACCTCGCCCAGCTCCGAGACGTAGGAGTTGCGCTCCTCGTAGTCGATGCCCCATGCCTCCAGGACGGTGGCCACGACCGCGCCCTTGACGATGGCGTTGGGATGGTCGGGGAGGTCCGGCTCGCGGATCAGCCGCGGCGTGTACATGTTGCGGCCGCGCAGCGTGATCTTTAGGTACACCGCTCCACACTCGATCCACGACTTCGACCAAGCCGTGGTCTCGGCCACCAGGGCGTAGTCGGCCCGCACCCCGTGGTCGACGAGATAGCGGGTACCGAAACCCTTGCCCTCGTAGCCGAGGCCCTGGTACTCGTCGACGGGCGCCATCCCGGTCTCGCCCACGACCGACGTCAAGATCACGTCGCCGCCCAGGCTGGCCCCGGCGTCCGTCAGCGCCTTGGCCATCACCATGAACACCGACATGCAGCCTCGATCGTTGAGCACGGTGTGGCCGAAGATGCGGTCGCCCTCCCGCCAGGCGCCCACCAGGTTGGGGTCGCTCGACTCCATGAGGTTGGCGTGGTCGGGGCCGCTGATCTCGGTGTCGAGATGCGCGTTGAAGATCAGGCTCTGCGCCCCCGGCCTCGACCCCGGCAGCACAGCCACCACATTGGAGCGGTCGGGCAGGATCTGCTGCTGCCGGGCGGCGATGCCGTGACGCTCGTACCAGGCGCTGACCGCGTCGGCCGCCGGCTGCTCATGGCCGCAGGGCGCGTAGGTGTTGCCCAGCTCCAGGCAGGTGTCGGCCAGCAGTTCACGATCGGCTTCGATCAACTCGAAGACTGTGTCCCGCGATGCGGTGTCGACTCCGGTCATGGCGGATTCCTTCCCAGCTCGGCGATCGATCCCCGATGACTGTGCAGCCCTGCGCCGCGCCGCGCCAACGCCGACGAGACCGGTGGTGAGCTACTCCTGTTGGGACCTGAGCCTGTCGAGCACCTCCGCGGTATCGGCCCCCAGGGCGGGAGGCGCCAGACGATGCACTGCCGGAGTCCTCGAGAAGTCGATGGGGTTGGCGACAGTCGCCGCCTGCCGACCATCGCCGTTGGACAGCATGCGAACCGGGTCCAGGCCGAGTTCGGCGGCCAGCTCGAAGGCGGCATCCATGGCGTTGACGGGACTGCACGGGATCCCGTGCGCGGTCAGGCGCTCAACCCAGTGATGGCGCGGCCGGCCAACCAGGATCGAACCCAGTTCCTCCGCCAGCGCCTCGCGGTGCTCGACACGGGACGTGTTGGACGAGAATCGCTCGTCCGCGGCCAGATGGGGCGCGTCCAGGGCTTGGCAGAGGCTGGTGAACTGGCGTTCATTGGTGGCGGCGATAGCGAGAGGCCCGGTGCCGGTGTCGAAGACCTGATACGGGGTGATGCTGGGATGCAGATTCCCCATCCGGCCAGGCACCACGCCCGCGCTCACGTAGGCCGAAGACTGGTTGATCAGCGCAGCCAGGGCCGACGAGAGCAGGTTGACCTCGACGAACTGTCCATGGCCACTGGTGTGGCGCTCGGCCAGAGCCGCCAGGATGCCGATCGTTGCGTACAGGCCGGTGCACGCGTCGACAATGGCCACACCGGTCTTGGTGGGCGGACCTCCGGCCTCGCCGGTGATGCTCATGAAGCCGCTGGCAGCCTGCACGATGAAGTCGTAACCCGTCAGGTCGCGCCCCCCGGAGGACCCGAAGGCGCTAACCCGGCAGTAGACGAGACCGGGGTTGTCAACTCGCAGCGACTCGTAGTCGAGTCCGAAGCGCTCCATGGTGCCCGCCCGGAAGTTCTCCACCATCACGTCGGCCGACAACGCCAGGGCCCGAGCCTGGGAGCGCTGCTCCTCGTCGGCCAGATCGAGGATCACGCTGCGCTTGTTGCGGTTCACCGACAAGTAGTAGGTAGCCGAGCCGTCCTCGCCGAACGGCGGTCCCCATGAACGGGTGTCGTCACCCACATCCGGCCGTTCGATCTTGATCACCTCCGCGCCGAGGTCGCCCAGCATCATCGTGGCCAGCGGGCCGGCCAGGATGCGCGAGAAATCAGCAACCACGATCCCGTCCAGCGGGCCCCCGGCTGGAGTGTCAGCTCCGGCCATCGTCATCGAATCCCCGTCCGGCGGACGGGCTGTGCCAACCTCCCACCAGCACGACGCCCCCGGCATTCACGACCGCTACTCTACGGAGGCTCCCGGCTGCACCTTGCCCACAGCGGGGAGTTGGCCGAGCCGAGCCGATACTGTTCAGTTCCGATGGCAGGGCCGCTGGAAGGGATCCGGGTCGTCGAGCTCGGCGTGTGGGTAGCCGGCCCGGCCGCAGGCGGGATACTGGCCGACTGGGGCGCCGACGTGGTCAAGGTGGAGCCCATGGGCGGTGATCCGGGCCGGATGTTCCAGTACATGCTCGGCGGCGACATGCCGACCAACCCGGTGTTCGAGATGGACAACCGGGGCAAGCGCAGCATCGCCCTCGACCTCACCGCCGACGACGGGCGGGCGGTGATGGACGAGTTGCTGGCCCGGGCCGACGTGTTCGTCACCAATGTCCGTCTCGGGGGGCTGGACCGGCTGGGCCTCGATCATGCGTCGGTCACCGCCCGCCACCGCAGGCTGGTCTATGCCGCCATCACCGGCTACGGGATGGAGGGCGCCGAGGCCGGCAGCGGCGCCTTCGATGTGGCCGGATTTTGGGCCCGCTCGGGGATAGCCCACCTGCTGACCCCCGAGGGTGGTGATCCGCCGTTCCAGCGGGGCGGCATGGGAGACCACAGCACCGGGCTGGCCACTGCGGCCGGAGTCTGCGCCGCCCTGCTGGCCAGGGAGCGGACGGGCGAGGGCCAGGTGGTCAGCACTTCGCTGCTGCGCCAGGGCGCCTACACGATCAGCTTCGACTTGTCGGTGGCGCTGGGGTGGGGCCTGACGCTGCGGATCGGCCGACGCGACAACATGGGCAACCCGGCCATGAACAACTACACCGCAGGCGACGGCCGCCGGTTCTGGCTCGTCGGTCTTGAGCCGGACCGCCACTGGGCGCCGCTGACGCGGGCCGTTGGGCGGCCCGACTGGCAACAGGACGAGCGTTACGGCACGGCGCGGGGTCGCCGTCACAATGCAGCCAGCCTGGTTGTCGAATTGGACAAGATCTTCGCCGCCAGGACTATGGACGAGTGGGCCGAGATCTTCGCCACCGAGCCCGAGTTGTTCTGGGCGCCCATCCAGTCACCCGACGATCTGCTGGCCGATCCGCAGTTCGCCGCGGCCGGAGGGCTGGTGGAGGTGCCCGACGGCACGAGCACGTCCACGATGGTCGCAACCCCGGTCGACTTCTCCGACACCGTCTGGGCGCCGGGGGCCATGGCGCCCCGCCTGGGAGAGCACAGCGACGAGATCCTGCGCGCGCTGGGCCGCAGCGAAGCAGAGATCGCAGCCCTGGTCGACGCAGGTGCAGTAGGCCTCGACCGCTCGGACTGAAGCCGCAGCCAGCCTGAAGCAGCCATCAGACCGGGCCGCAGCCAGCCTGAAGCAGCCATCAGACCGGGCCGCTGTCAGCCTTCTATGTCGGCCACCCGGCGAGAGCGCAGGGTGCACAGCGAACCCCGCACCCGGACCACTCCGTCGGTGATCACCACGGCCACGCCGGGGAACTCCCCAGCCCCGATGGCCTCCACCGCCGTGTCGCATACCGAGCCCAGGGACGTGTCCATCACGACGATGTCGGCCACGGCCCCCGGAGCGATCACGTTGCCGTCGGAGCCGAAGGCCCTGGCAGCCTGGCCCGAGGCGATGGCCCACGCCGTCGCGGGTGCGACTCCGGCCAGCGAGCAGACATCACCGATGGTCTTGAGGATGCCCAGCGATGTGACGCCGTAGCCGGTGGGAGTGTCGGTGCCGATGAGCAGCCGATCGAGCTCGCCCCGGTCGGCGAGCCCCTCCACCACCCGCAGCATCGAGCGGGTACCGCCGGCCTGCACCACCTCCACGAACGGCGGGCCCTCGCCGCCACAGAGCATGTCGATGTCGTCGTCGGAGAGGGAGGCGAACGTGTTGGCGTGCGACGCGATCGACGGAACCGCCGTCAGGACGTCCTCGGCTGAGAAGTAGGGATGCTCATCGCCTCCAGGACCCCGGTCGGAGGTGCAGCCGCAGTGCATGTGGACAGTCATCCCGAGCCGGCGGGCATAGGCCGACAGTTCCCCGGCGCGCACCGGGTCCTTGAGCGAGCCGACGCCGATCTCGCCGATTATGCGCATGCCCGCTTCGTGCGCCCGGTCGATGTGGGAGAAGTCGGTGTCCTTCTCCAGCAGCATCGCTCCCCCGTGCACCTTGATGCCGGCGGGACGGTGGTGCTCGAAGGAGTGGAACGCCCCGAGAGCGATGCCGAGCGCCGATTCCGCCCCTGACCGGCCGGGAGCATGCACCTCGCCCGCCGAGATGGCCCGGGTGACCGCTCCGTGCATCATGCGTTCCAAGTACCCGACCGACTGCTGCTTTGGTGCGTAGTCGCCGAGAGTGGGGTGCATATGGGTGTCGACGAGGCCCGGGGCTACCGTCATGCCCTTGCAGTCGATGACGGTGTCGGCGGTGGTGGCCGCGCCCGAGTCGAACGACACTATGCAGCCGTCATCGACGATGATCGTGTCCGCCTCCAGCGTCGGCTCGTCAATCACGCCGGTGAGAATCTCGCCAATGTTGTGCAGTACGAGTTGCATTGTTGATCTCCGGGGGTCGTGGCGTTGGAGCCGTGCGTGGTGCAGCCCGGCGTCCGCTCAGCGGTCGGAGCGGTTCAGAGGTTGGCCATGATCTTGTTCGCGAATAGGTCGATCTGAGCGGGATCGTCAGTCAGCGGGTTGATGATCAGGTGGTCGATCCCGGCACCGGCCAGGGCCCGGATGCGGTCGGTCATCTCGTCGATGGTGCCGAACAGGTACGCGTTCTGAAGATCCTCGTCGGAGCGCTTGACGTCCATGACCGTCCGGTAGGCCGCCAGCTGCTCGGCGACGACCCGCTCGCGATCGTTGGAGTCGACGATGTGCAGCCACTGGGCGTGCGACATCGTGAAGGTGCTCATGTCCCGCCTGGCGCCCAGGTAGTTGCGCACCGATGCGATGTCGTCGGCGACGATCTGGGCGCTGGTGCCGCTAGACCGGCAGATCCAGCCGTCGTGGCGCCCGATGCGGGCCAGCACCGCCGGGGCCATGTTCGGGGTGTCGACGTTGTCGACCACATGCACCTGGGAGCCGCCGCCAATCCAGACCGGGATGGGTTGGGCGGGCCGCGGGTACAGGGTTGTTCCGTCGGCAACGCTGTAGTACGAGCCCTGAAAGCTGACCTCGTCGGTGCTCAGCAGCAGGCTGATGAGCTCGAGGGCTTCGTCAGTGCGCCGTCCCCGCTCGCGCCGGGATATCCCCACCGACGCGAACTCCATGTCGTCGTGACCGGTGCCGATCCCTAGCACCACCCGTCCCCCGCCCGCGAGGCTGTCGAGGCTGGCAACCTCCTTGGCGATGATGGTCGGGTGACGGAACGGCGCGCACAGGATGGCCGTGCCCAGGCGGATCCGCTCGGTAGCACCCGCGGCCACCGCCAGCGTGATCATCGGATCCTGCCAGGCCACCGAGTAGACGTTTGGTGCCACAAGCAGGTGATCGATAACCCACAGCGCCGAGAACCCGGCCTCCTCCACCTTGGCGAAGTACGGCACCAGCCTCCGCGCCGACGCCGCCGAGGTCTCTGGCCCGGCGTAGGACGGCACTCGCCAACCGAAGTCCATCAGCTGATCCGGCCTCCCATGAGGGCCGGGCTGCTCGCGTCTCTCATACCGACACACCCGCAGCGCGCATCTCCGCGCCGACCGAGCCGTACAGGCGCCGCATCACGAGCCGGTACACCAGACCGTGGGCCTGGTCGAGGAGCAGCCCGAGAACGGTGAGCTGCACGAACGCCACGAACATCAACTCGGTGTCGAGCGTGCCCTGCGACACGATGATCAAGGCGCCCAGCCCCTTGTTGGCCCCCACATACTCAGCTACCACGGCACCGACCAGGGCGAGCATCAGCGCCACCCGCAGCCCGCTGAAGACGGCCGGGACGGCGTGCAGGGCCCTGCACTTGGTCAGGGTCGTCCAGCGGCCCGCCCGCAGCGCCCTGAACAGCTCCAGCATCTCGGCCGGCGTGGTCGTGAGGCCGAGGTAGGTGTTCTCCAGCAGCGGGAAGAAAGCGATCAGCGCCGCAATGATCACCTTGGGGGTCATGCCGAACCCGAACCAGATGACCAGGATGGGCGCGAGCGCGAACTTGGGCAGGGCCTGGGTCACGATGACGTAGGGCATGATCACCCGACGGGCGATGCCGAACTCCGAGGCCAGGGTGCCCAGCCCGATCCCGGCCAGGCCGCCCAGCGCGAACCCCAGGACGATCTCCTGAACGGTGATCCATATGTGGGGATTGGCCCGTCCCGAGCCCACATAGTCGAGCAGGCGCTCAAGGACCGGTCCCGGCTCGGGAAGTATCAAAGGAGAGTTCGTGCGGGCCCAGAGGTGCCATACCACGATGAGAACCACCGCGGACACGATCACGAGCAGACGGCCGAGCCAGGCCTCCGAGCGCAGGAATCTCAGCAGGCGCCTCAATTCAACTGCTCCCGTATCCGCTGGCGCAGCGTCCAGAACCGCTCGTCCGCCTCCACCTCAGTGAACGTCCGGGGCCTCGGAAGGTCGACATCGATGACGTCCTGGACCCGTCCCGGCCGAACCGACATGACCATCACCCGGTCGGACAGGAACAGCGCCTCGCCGATGTCGTGGGTGACGAACACCACCGTGGTCTGCGACTCGTTCCAGATGCGCAGCAGCTCCACGTTCATCGAGTCGCGGGTTTGGGCGTCGAGGGCGCCGAAGGGCTCATCCATCAGGAGGATCGACGGCTCGACCACCAGCGCCCGGGCCACCGACACCCGCTGCTGCATGCCGCCCGACAGCTCGCCGGGTCGATGGTTCAAGTAGTCCGACAGGCCCACCATCTGCAGAACTTCCAGAGCCTTGGCCCTGTTCTCGGAGGTGGGTCGGCCCGCTATCTCGAAGGGAAGCATCACGTTGTCCAACACCCTGCGCCACGGCAGCAGGACGGCCTGTTGGAACACGTAGCCGATGCGGGGGTCGGGCTCGGTCACCACGTCGCCGCCGATGCGCACCTCCCCGACGGAAGGAGCAATGAGGCCGCCCACGCAGCGCAGCAGGGTGCTCTTGCCGCACCCGCTGGGCCCGACAATCCCGACGAACTCCCGGGGAGCGATGTCGAAGTCGATGCCCTGCAAGGCGGTGATGTCGCCCGCGTCGGACGCATAAGTCTTGGTGAGGCCGTCGATCTCGATGTGGCCGCGCCCCGAGAGTTCTCCGGTCTGGTCGTTCACGCTCTGCCCCCGACCCGGCGGACTGCGCTGCCCGCCGGGTCAGGCTAGTTGTCGATCTAGTTGATGAACCGGTTGGAGATCACCGTCGAAGCGTCGACCGAGTCGGTGAGGATGCCGAGCTCGGTGGCCTGGTCGGCGACATCCTGGATCGTCGGGACGTCGCACCAGCCCATTCCGTTCTCGGCGACGCCGGGACCGCTGGTCTGCATCTCGATGCGATAGTTGATCACCGCGAGGTTGCGGTCCATGTTGTCGGCGCCGACCGCGTAGCGGGAGCCGATCTCAGCCGCGGCCTCCGGGTTCTCCTGGATCCACACCTTGGCCTTCTCCAGAGCAGTGATGAAGCGGGCCACGCCGTCCTCGTTCTCATCGACCCAGCTCCGGTTGGAGAAGTACACGTCGTTGGGGCCGGGCACCTGCGTGTACTGCCAGATCTCGTAGTCGTCGATCTGGTCCTCGGGGATGCCGCCCGCCTCGAGCAGGGCCCAGTTGATGGAACCCCACGTCGACGCGGCCTGGGCGTTCCCGCTCAGCAGGGCCTCGCCGAAGGCGATGCCGGTGGCCGCGAAGGTCACGTCGTCCTCGGTGATGCCGTTGTCCGCGAGCAACAGCGCGGCGTACCACTTGCTGGTGGAGGCCTGCGACGTGACCGCCACGGTCTTGCCCTCCAGATCCGCCGGGGACTCGATGCCGGCTGCGGTGTTGACCAGCATGGTCATCCAGTTCTGCGTGTAGGGGCAGTAGATGCCCTCGAGGTCGGCGCCCGCGATGGTGGCGAAGAAGCCGGACAGGGCGTCGGCCATGGCGATGTCGGCGTTGCCGGCGACAAGCTGCTTCACGGCGTCGCCGGCGCCCGCTCCGGGAAGCTGTTCGAGGCTCACGCCCGCTTCGGCGAAATAGCCGTTCTCCTCGGCCACATACAGGTCGATGAAGTCGATGAACTTGCCGCCTCCCCAGGTGACCAGCCGGATGTCGATCGGCTCGGGCGGCGCCGCCGGCTCGGGCTCAGGCTCGGGCTCGGGCTCAGCCGCCGGCTCGGGCTCCTCGGCGGGCTCGGCCGCCGGCTCAGGCTCGGGCTCGGCCGCCGGCTCAGGGCTCGGGCTCGGGGTCGGCCGCCGGCTCGGGCTCCTCGGCCGGCGCAGGGGCGGCGGGCTCATCGTCGTCTCCACAGGCCGCGAACAGCAGGGCCGCGGCCAACGGCACAGCCAGCCAGCGCAGCCAGCGCGACCGCTCGGACCGATTCGTGGTCTCGTTCATGATGGTCTCCCTCCCGTCTTGAGACTGTCAAACCCTATAGGAAATCAATAATCGGATGTCAACTCAGCGAGCGCGTGGCATGATGGGGAACTGTGAGCTCGTTCGAGAGGCCCAAGACTGCACAGGAGGCAGTTCTCGCGGAGATCCGCGAGCAGCTCCTCGACGGCCGGCTCCCGCCGGGAGAGTCCATCCGCCCGGACGCACTGGGCGACGAGCTCGGCGTGTCGGCGGTGCCCGTGCGGGAGGCGCTGCGGATCCTCGAAGGAGAGGGCCACGTTCACTACCGGCCCCACCGGGGCTACGTGGTGGCCGCCCTCGACGTGTCCGACCTTGTGGAGATATACCGGATCCGGGAACTCCTCGAGACCGAGGCCGTGCGCAGAGCCATCCCGCGGCTGCGGGGCGACACGGTGGCCCGCCTGCGCGAGATCGTCCACGAGATGGACGATGTGCGCGACGACGTCATGTCACTGACCGCGGTCAACCGGCGGTTCCACTTCACCCTGTTCGAGGCGGCGGAGATGCCCCAACTCGTGCGGGTGCTGCGAATCCTCTGGGACTCCTCGGACCGCTACCGCCTGCAGTACCTGATGTCTCCCGACAATCGCCAGCTCGTGCACGACCAGCACCAGCGGATGATGCAGGCAGTCACCGCCGGGGACGTCGAGGCGTTCCTCGACGAGAGCCACAAGCATCGAGCCCACGCCATCGCCGCTCTCGCCGAGACGTTCGCAGCAGCCGGAGACGAGGCCGCGAAAAAGACGGCCTGAGCCCTCCGGCTCACCCCAGAGGGCGCCGCGACGGTGGCCGCTACCGGCCCATCAGGTCGATCTTGCGCTGCTCGATCTTGGTTCGCAGGGGCGGGAAGACCTCCTCGGGATCGATGGCGACGGCCAGCAGCGCCGGTCCTCCCAGCGAGAAGGCCCATTCGAACGCGCCCTCGAGGTCGGCCTCGTCGCTGACCGTGCGGGCGGCAACACCGAAGGCCCGCGCTGCCGCGGCGAAGTCGATGGGCCCCAGGCGCACGTAGTGGTCCTCGCCGTACATCGCCTCGGCCTGGTGGCGCAGGATGCCGAGCGCGCCGTCGACGAACACGACCGACACCACCCGCAGCCCCAGGTCCTGGGCCACGACGAGCTCACCCATCGTGTGCACGAAGCCCCCGTCACCGGCGATCGAAACTGCCGTCGTGCCGGGCAGGGCCACCGCGGCGCCGATGGCGGCAGGAAGGCTGAATCCCATGGCGTCGAACTCGCAGGACTGCAGCAGGCCTTCGGGTCTGCTCACGTCGAGCTGCTCGCACACCCACAGCCGGTGGTTCCCGATGTCGGCCGACACCACCGCTCCGTCCGGCATCGTCCTGTTCAGCGCGGCGAGCACTGAGGCCGCGCTCAGGCCGCGAGCCGGATCATTCTGCGGCGTCGTGCGATGCGGCCTCCGGGTGAACCACGGCTTGCGCCGGCCCAGCCGACCGGCGACGACCCCCAGCACCGCCCCGGCGCTGCCGACGATCCCCTGGTCGGCCCGATAGACCCGGTTGATCTGCGAGGGGTCGGCGTCGATCTGCACGATCTGAGCCCCGTCAGCGAACAGATCGGCGCGCCAGCCGAACGTCGTCTGCTCGCCGAGCGAGCAGCCCGCGACCAGCACCAGGTCGGCCGAGCCGATGGCCTCGCGAGCCGTGTCCGTGCCGTAGAAGCCGAGCATGCCGACGCTGCGCGGATGGTCGGTGGAGATGCTCCCGATGCCGGAGCGGCTGGTCGCAACGGGAGTTCCGAGCCGCTCGGCCAGCCGGACGAGGGCGGCGCTGCCCGCGCTGCGGAGCACGCCGTGACCCGCCAGGACGGACGGACGGCGGGCGCGCCCGAGGCGCCCGATGAGCTCTTCGACGGTCGATGCCGCCGGAGCCGGAGCCGCGCCGGCTGCGGGCGCCAGCGGTTCGGCCCGCCTCGCGGTGTCGGCCTGAAGGTTCTGGGGCAGGGCGATGTGCACGGGGCCCGGCCGCCCGGATGCAGCCACCTGAAGGCCGGTGGCAATGAGGTTTGGCACCTCGTCGAGTGAGGCCGCCTGCACGGAGTTCTTGCAGAACGGAGCGAACAGCCCGACGTTGTCGCAGTGCTGCAAGATGTTGCGGTGGACATACCGCCTGTCGACCTGTGCAGTGAGAACCAGCAACGGAATGGAGTCGGCCTGCGCATTGGCGACCGATGTGACCAGGTTGGTGGCACCCGGTCCGGGAGCGCCGGCCAGGACGACGCCGGGCTCGCCGCCGGCTAGCGCGTATCCCGATGCCATGTACCCCGCCCCCTGCTCGTGGCGGGCCGGAATCACCGTCGTAGTGCCGGAACTGCCCAGTTCGTGGTACGTGGGCAGGAAGTGCCCGCCCGCCACCGTGAACAGCGTGCCGATCCCTGCAGCACTGATCGCCTCCGCGATGATGCGGCGTCCTTGCAGGTCGGCAGAGGCTTCAGACATTGGATCTCCATCCCGAAAGCGACACCAGCATCATATAGTCGATCAAATACAGGACTGACGAAGAGCCGCCACAACTGCTCAATTCGATCATGGAGCCGGCCGACGAATCGTTTACACTGCCCCCACATGACGCCGCCATCATCTGCATCCTCCAATTCAAGCGCCCCGACTGTGGCGGTGACCATGGACGGAGTAATCGCCAACTGGGTAAAGGGCCTGCGAGCCCATGTAGCCGCCCGCCACGCGGTCGCCGACCGGCAGCTGGCGTTGAACGTGTCCTGGGACCTGTCGGAATGGGGCGTGGACGATCCGGCGGCAACGATCCGCGATTTCCTGCTGTCCCCGATGTCGGGACGGCTCAAGCTCGTAGAGGGCGTAGAGGAAGGCATTGCCACGCTCCAATCGGCCGGTTTCAGGGTCATCGCCGTGACCAGGCGCGACCACATGGTCGGTGACAATCCCGACGACCAGTCGAAGACGCGCGAGATCGCCCGCCAGTGGTTCGCCGGCCAGCCGCAGCTCGGCATAGACGAAGACAACATCGTGTTCACCGAGGATCCGGTCGCGGTGGACGCGGACGTCTGGGTGGACGACGCGCCCCGGCGAGTGAAGCGGCTGGTGGAGGCCGACAAGCCCGTGTGGCTGCTGCCTCAGCCCTGGAACCGATCGGTCATGCAGACCGAGGGCTTGAACGTGCTGTTCGACGGCTGGGATTCGGTTGACGATCTGATCGCCGCCCACTCCGCCTGAAGCACGCATCCACGCCCGCCGCGGCCAGAGGCCGAGCGGATGGGCCGCGACCGGTCGACTCCCGCCGGTGCTGCGCCGTAACGGCCCGTTCATGAGCGGTGTCGCACCCGCTCCCCATACTCGCGGCGAGCGCTGATAGCTCGCCTCGCAGCCCGGGACAACGGGCCGCCTGCAATCCGCAAGGCGAAAGGCCCCGGTCCCATGTATCCCGATCATCAGATCCTCCCCTATGCCTCCGGGCTCCACGACGGCCACATAGGCCACATAGTGGAGCGCAGGCACCCGGGCGGCGCCGCGTGGGTGGCAGGAAGCGCCCAAGCGAACCGGACGGGCAAAGATCCGCTGCTGCTGGATCTCGCGTCTCACGCCCTGGAGCTGCCCGACGGCGGGGCCGTTCTGGCCACAGACACAGGAGCGAGAGCCCCGGTCGATCCCCCGGCCGCCGGCGGCCTCGCCATTATCGGCCTCAGATGCCCGCCTGAAACCCTGGCGGTGGCCGCCACTGCCCGGTGCGAGACGCTGCGGCCCGACGGCCGTCGGCGCAGCGGCGCATTGGCGTGGTCGGTCGATCGGTGGGGCGACTCATTGGCACTGTTCCGCGAGCACCGAGCGGATGATACGGAGATCCTCTCCGCAGTGGCGGGAACGCTGCTCGACGGTGGGCTCCGCGCCCTGGGGCAACCCACGCCGCCGTGCTTCTCCCCTGCGGTGTGGTTCCCCGACGGCGTGTTCCTGCAGCGAGTGTCGAGGCTGCTCGACAAGCGCGGCGGGCTGTGTTCACGCCGCCGGTTGACCTGGGACAGCGTCTCGCTGCTCTACCCGCTCAACGTCGTGGGCAAGCCGCTCTCGGTCTGCGTCACCCGACATCTGAGACAGGACTTCCACGAGAGGAACACATGGTCTTCGCTGCGCCGTGGAGTCGTCGAGCAACCCGTCCCGGCGCCGGCGATCCTGTCCGGCCTCACCCCGGAAGTCGCCGGCTGGCTCGACGACGGCTCATTCGCCCGCTGGGTGCTGAGCCGGGTCTCAGACGCCCCCAGCACCCTGCATTGGCTGTGCGGGCGTGTCAACGACAGCCTGGCCAACGACCTGTCGGTCGCGCTGGGAGATGTGATCGGTCCGGAATCAGGCCCTGTGGGGCACCATTATGCTGGCCCGTCGTGACTGGGCCGAGACCGGGCGGCGGATCCATCGCGCGCCGCCGCCTGCTGCTGGCGCTGGGGTTCGGCGCCACCAACGTTGCCGTGCTCCGCCGGCTGGGCTCCGGCGACGCCCCCGAAGCTGAGCCGCAGCCAACGCCGCAGGCAACGCCGCAGCCAGTGCCGACCACGTCGGCATCGGTGACGGTCGTCTCAGAACCGGAGCAGCCGGCGGAGCCGCCTGAGGTTCCGGTGCTGGACGAGTCGGCGGCACGAGGAACGGATGAGCTTTTTGACCTGGCCATCGTCGGGGGCCGCGTGATCGACCCCGCGTCGGGCTTCGATGCCGTGGCCAGCGTCGGCATCAGCGGCTCGACCGTCGCGGCCATCTCGGCAGATCCGGACGCGCCCCCATTGCAGGCCACGACGACCATCGACGCGGCCGGTCTGGTGGTGTCGCCCGGATTCATCGACATCCTGTCGTACAGCCCCAACGGCTACGGCGAGTGGTACAAGCTGGCCGACGGCGTGACCACGAACCTCGGGATGCACGGCCTCGACAACCGCGCCTCCAACTGGTTCGCGGCCCATCCCGACGGCAGCTCACCTGTGCACTTCGGGGGCGCTTACGACAACGCCTTCGTGCGCCAGACGCGCGGCCTCGAGCCTTACGACACCGCGACGGAAAGAACGCTGGCGGCCATGCTCGAGGACGCCCGGGCCGATCTGCGCGACGGGTTCATAGGGCTGCACATGCAGCCCGAGTACACGCCTGGCACTACTGCGGACGACTTGCTCGCTCACGCGGCGATTGCGGCAGAGCACGGAGTTCCCCTGTGCGTTCACGCCCGCTACTCCGACAACCTCCCGCCCGGCACCAACCTCCAGGCCATGAGCGAACTCGTCGGCGCGGCCCGCGAGACCGGGGCCCATATCCATGTCGAGCACATCAACTCCACCGGCGGCACCGGAGTGATGGCCGAGGCGCTGGGGCGCATCAGCGGAGCGATCGGCGAGGGGTTGTCCATGACGGCCTGCACCTACCCCTACGAATTCTGGGCCACATACCTCAAGTCGGCCCGCTACGAGGACTGGCAAGAGAAGTACGGCATCGGCTTCGGCGATCTGCAGGTAGCGGGAACGTCCGAGCGACTGACCGAGCAGACCTTCGCCGACGCCTACACGGCCAACGCCCTGACGGCCGCGTTCGCCATGTCGCCCGAGGACGTCGAGTTGCCCCTGCAGGCCGACTTCGTGATGGTCGGCAGCGACGCCATCCTCGACCGGTCCCACAACAACCATCCCCGGTCCACCGGGTGCTTCAGCCGCGTGCTCGGACACTACGTGCGCGAGCGCGGTTCGCTCGATCTGGTGACCGCCCTCGCCAAGATGACGATCCAGCCGGCCCGCCTGCTCGAGCGCCGCTGCCCGGCGTTGCTTCGCAAGGGCCGGCTCGGCATCGGCGCCGACGCCGACATCACCGTGTTCGACCCGGCCACCGTCACCGACCGGTCCACGATCGCCAATCCTGCCCAGGAGTCCGCCGGCATCCAATGGGTGCTGGTCGAGGGCCGGGTGGCCCGATCGCCCGAGGGCTTCACCGACGCTCAGCCGGCAGGGCGGGGCCTGCGGTCCGATCTCGGCGGGGCGTGAGGCACCCGCACAGCCATGGAGCCGCGATCGTCCAGGAAGCGGGGTCTGTCCGGCCATTCGCGGCCGTTCCAGCCGCGCACGGAGCCGCGATCGCGGTTGGAGCGGGGGGTGGCCTGGGTGCTGTTCGGCTTGCTCGTGGCCGGCGCGGTGGCATCGATCTCGCTGGATTCGGGGGATTCCCACACTCCCGCCCCTCGAGAATCGCCGACAATCGAGACCGAGGCCACCCCGGACACCACCGCGCCCGTCGCCTCTGAAGGGTCCACGGTCACTGCCGCGGTGGACGATGGGCCGCCGTCCTTCACGATCGCGGCCACCGGCGACCTGCTCATCCACGAGTCCGTGGCGAACGCGGCCCGGACGCCTGACGGCTGGGACTTCACGTCGATGTTCAACCGCGTCGCTCCGATCCTCGGCCAGGCGGACCTGGCCGTGTGCCACGTGGAGAGCCCGATGTCTCCCAACAACGCCCGTCTCTCCTATTTTCCGGCATTCCTGGTGCCCCGAGAGCTGGCCGACGCGATCGCCCACGCCGGCTACGACACCTGCTCGCTCGCCTCCAACCACGCCACCGACGCCGGGCGCGAGGGAATCGTGGGCACCATCGGCGCCCTCGACCGGGTCGAGGTCGCCCACGCCGGCATGGCCCTCTCACCCGAAGCCCGCGACGAGGTCACGCTGATCGAGGCGGGCGAGGCCACCGTGGCGCACCTCTCATACACCTACGGCTTCAACAACGGCGAACTGGACGCCGACGAGTCCCACCTGTCCAACGTCATCGACCAGGCGGCCATCCTCGACGAGGCCCGGCGGGCCCGGTCCGCGGGCGCAGACTTCGTGATGCTGTCGATGCACTGGGGCACCAACTACACCAGCGAACCCGACGAGATGCAGGTCGGCCTCGGACCCCGATTGCTGGCCTCCCCCGACATCGATCTGATCCTCGGCCACCACGCCCACATGGTGCAGCCGGTAGTCCAGATCGGCGGTGAGTACCTCGTTTACGGGCTGGGGAACTTCCTGTCGAACCAGTCGCCGGAAACCTGCACCGAATGCCCGCTGCCCACCGAGGACGGCGTGATCGTCCATCTCACCGTTACCGAGGACGAGGCCACCGGCCGGTGGTCGGTCACCGAGGTCGCCCACACGCCCACCTGGGTGGATCGCTCCAGCTTCGAGATCGTCGATGTGCTGCGCGACACCAGTCGCGACCCCGGGCTGCTCCAGGACTCCGCTAGAAGGACCGCCTCCGCCCTCGCCCTGCTGGGAACCACGATCGAGCCGCGCTAGAGGCCCGAGCAGAGGCGGTTCGAGCCATGCAGAAACCGGGCCGGGGAGCGGTAGAATCCGCAGAGTGAGCTTCAAGGTCGGCGATCGGGTGGTCTACCCGCATCACGGCGCTGCCGAGATAGTGAAGCTGGAGAAGCGCACCGCTTTCGGGGAGGAACAGGACTACCTCGTGCTGCGCATGACCCACGGCGAGATGACCGTGGCCGTGCCCGCCGACAGGGCCGAGGACGTCGGGATGCGCTGGCCCATCAGCACCGAGGACGTCGACGACCTCTTCGAGGTCCTGGCCCGCCGAGACGTGCGCGAGCCGGCCAACTGGTCGCGGCGCTACAAGAACCACCAGGAGAAGCTCAAGTCGGGCGACGTGTACCAGGTGGCCGAGGTGGTGCGCAACCTGGCCCTGCGGGAGCGGGCCAAGGGGCTGTCCGCCGGCGAGAAGACGCTCTACAACACGGCTCGCAGCGTTCTGGTGTCGGAGCTGTCGTTCGCGCTCGATGTGAGCGAGGACGAGGCGTCGCGCCGCGTCGACGTCGCCCTGAACTGACTGCGGGCGAGCCGCGGCCCGCCCGGCGCGGGCTGCTCAGCGGACCAGGCCGCCACCGTCGACGATCAGCGACTGGCCGTTGACCATGCCCGCCGCGTCGGAGGCCAGCCACACCGCCGTCTCGGCCACTTCGTCCGCGGTGAGCATCCGGCCGCCGATGTTGGTGGCCGCGATCATTCTGGCGATCTCCTCGTTGTCGCCGATGAAGCGTCGGATCATGGGCGTGTCGGTCGAGCCCGGCAGCACGGCGTTGACCCTGATGCCCCGCCGGGCGTACTCCTGCGCGGCCGCCTTGGTCAGCCCGACCACGCCGTGCTTGGCCGCGGTGTAGTGGGGCTGGCCCGGAGCGGCCACCACCCCCGCGCCCGACGACGTGTTGACGATGCTGCCGCCGCCCTGGGCGGCCATGTGGCGCAGCTCGTGCTTCATGCACAGGAACACGCCGGTCAGGTTGACCGCGATCATGCGGTCCCAGCGGGCCAGCTCGAGCTGGTCGAACTCCGACATCATGTCGGAGATCCCGGCGTTGTTGAAGGCGATGTCGAGACGGCCGTGCCGCGCCACGATCCCGTCCACCAGCGACAGGACGGCAGCCTCGTCGGTCACGTCCACCGCCACAGCCGAGGCGAGCGACTGCGCCTCGCCGGGGTTGATGGCGTCCGCGGTCGCCCGCGCGCCCTCGCCGTCGACATCGGCCACCACGACGTGGGCCGCGCCCTGCGCTGCGAACTGCCGGGCGGCGGCCTGGCCGATCCCACTCGCGCCGCCGGTGACCAGAACGACCTTTCCGTGCGCGAGGCCGCTAACCGCGGCCCGGCTGTCATTCAGGCCGGGCTCTGCAGTCACAAGCGCTCGATGATGGTGACGTTGGCCTGGCCGCCGCCCTCGCACATCGTCTGCAGGCCCCAGCGCCCGCCGGTGCGCTCCAACTCGTGCAGCAGGGTGGTCATGAGCTTCGCTCCGGTGCAGCCCAGCGGATGGCCCAGCGCGATGGCACCGCCGTTGACGTTGACTTTGGAGTGGGGGATGTCGTGTTCGTGCATCCAGGCCATCGGCACGGGCGCGAACGCCTCGTTGCACTCGAACAGGTCGAAGTCCTCGATGGCCATGCCGGTGCGCTCCAGCGCGTAGGCAGTGGCCGGGATCGGCCCGGTCAGCATGTAGATCGGGTCGTCGCCCCGTACCGACATGTGGTGGATCCGCGCCCTCGGCGCGAGGTTGTGGCGCTCCACAGCCCGCTCGGAGGCCACCAGCAGTGCCGCGGCCCCGTCGCTGATCTGGCTGGAGACCGCGGCGGTGAGCCGCCCGCCCTCGGTGAGCGGCGGCAGTGACTGCATCTTCTCCAGCGAAGTGTCCCGGCGGGGACCCTCGTCGGTGGTCACTCCGGCCACCGGCTCGATCTCGGCGGTGAAGCGGCCCTCGTCGATGGCCCGGACCGCTCGGCGGTGGCTCTCCAGCGCGTAGGCCTCCATTTCGGCCCGGCTGAAGTCCCACTTCTCGGCGATCATCTCCGCGCCCCGGAACTGGGACACCTCCTGGGTGCCGTAGCGCTGCACCCATCCCTGCGAGCCCGTGAACGGGTCGGCGTGGCCCAGCGCCTCGGCGGCCACCAGCGCGGTGCCGATGGGCACCATCGACATGTTCTGGACGCCGCCCGCCACTACCAGGTCGTTCACGCCGGCCATGACGCCCATCGCCGCGAAGCTGACCGCTTGCTGGCCCGACCCGCACTGGCGGTCCACGGTGACGCCGGGGACCGCCTCCGGCAGGCCCGCGGCCAGCCAGCAGGTGCGGGCGACATCCCCCGCGTTGGGGCCCACATTGTCGAGGTTGCCGAAGATCACGTCCTCAACGGCCATGGGGTCGACTCCGGTGCGGCGCAGCAGCGCCCTGATGGCCGCCGCGCCGAGGTCGGCGGGATGCACCTCGGCGAGCCCGCCGCCGCGCCGGCCCGTGGGTGTGCGCACTGCGTCGACGATGTAAGCCTCACTCATCGCAGATCCCCCTTCGTTTGGGTCCTGATGAGATTATGCCCCAGCGCGTCGGAAGAACCCATGAGGCCGAGCGGACAGGCCGCCCTAGGGACATCATCCGAATTCGGGAATCACCTGGGCGCCCATCAACTCGATGGTCTGCATCACTTTGTCGTGGGGCACCTTGTACGGATTGAACAGGCAGAACACCAAGTCGCAGCCGGTGGCCTCGTAGGCCCGGAACATCTCGATGGCCCGCTCGGGGTCCCCGCACACGCAGGCGTTGGTCTCCATCAGAAAGTCCATGGTGAGGTGCTCGATCGAGCCGTCCTCGACATGGTCCGCGGTCCGGCCCAGATAGTCGTAGGTGCCCAGCTCGTCCTCCATCTCGCGCAGCCACTGGGCGACCGACCCGATGAGGCGGGCGCCTGTCTTCGGGTACCACTCGAAGGACTCGGCGGACACCTCGATCGACTCGGACATCGTCGGCGCCACGTTCACCATCGTGAAGGTGGCGGCCTGGTCGTTCACGAAGCGCCCGATCGGGTCGGTGCACGCCCCGATGCCCTCCCGGTAGATGGCGATTCGCCGGGCCAGCTCCTCGGGGGGCGTGCCCACCGAGAACGACAGCAGCCCCAGGCCCGCCTCGCCGATCATGCGGTGCCCGCCGTCGGAGCTGGTGGCGGCCCACAGCGGGGGGTGGGGCGACTGCCGCGGCTTGGGCAGCACCCGGCGAGACGGCATCTGCCAGTAGTGGCCGTCCCATTCGAGCTCGTCGCGGGTCATGGCGGCGACGGTCATCTCCAGCGCCTCGCGCCACATGGCCCGGGTCTCGCTGGGATGGATGCCGAATCCCTCCAGCTCGGCGCGGGTGGCCGACCGGCCCGTGCCCAACTCCACCCGGCCGTTGGACAGCAGGTCGAGCACGGCCACCGACTCGGCCGTGCGCACCGGATGGTTGTAGGGCTTGGGCATCAGGCGCACGCCGTAGCCGAGCCTAAGGTTCTCGGTGACTGCGGCGAGGTGGCCGTAGAGCACCTCGGGATTGGAGCAGTGGGAGAACTCCTCCAGGAAGTGGTGCTCCACCGTCCACACCGAGTGGAACCCGACCTTGTCTCCCAGGCGCACCTGCTCCACCACCTCCTGGTAGGCCTGATGCTCGCTTTGGCGCGACCACGGCCGGGCCACCGGGATCTCGTAGAACATGGCGAACTTCATGACGGCTCCTCTACACGGTCGCAGGCTTGCGGCCCACGGTGGCGATCGACGTCGGACTCAGCATGGCGAAGCCGGGCTCGCGCACCTGGGCCATCATGGCCGCGCCATCGGCGGCGGAGACCACCCCGAACTCGACGAGTCGGGGCACGGCGCGCTCCAGGGCGAGGAACCACCACTCCCCAGCCGCCTCGCCGGGCCGCATCGTCCAGACATCCCCGGCGACCTCGAGGTCCTCCATGCCGAGATCGCGCATCCATCCCAGCACGCGCACCCCGGCGTTAGGGTCGCGCCACTCCTCGTGGGCCGCGGCCGCGATGAGCCGGTGGACCGAACCGTAGGGTTCGGGCAGCGACTGCTCGGCGAACTCGAGCATGGCGCCGTCCTCGATGACCATCGTCCCGCCCGGCTTGAGAGCGCGAGACAGCCGGCCGAGCACGTCCTCGCGCTCCGGCAGGTGCTGGATCAAGGCTCGGGCGTGCACCACGTCGAAATGCTCCGAGGGCAGCGGCTCGGAAGTGACATCGTGCTGCCTGACGATCACGTTCGGCGGCATCTCGGCGTGGAACCTGAGGTCGATGTCGGTGGACATGACCCTGCCGCCGGGCCCCACCCGCTCGGCCAGCCACGCCGACACGCTGCCCGTGCCCGCGCCCGCCTCGAGCACGTGCATCCCTTCGGTCACCCCAACCCGGTCAAGAAGCGCGAAGGTGACCGGGTCGCGGGCGTCGGACAGCATCGCCAGCCGGACGCGCTCGATGTCAGCCTCGTCGTCGCTCACGCCGTAGCGTTCGCTGTGCACCTCAGCCACCGGTGCAGAGCGTAACGGCGATAACCGAGCGCCCAGAGGCCGAGCGGGTAGGAGACAATACGTGAACACACTGGCGAGGCACTCAACGAGGCCGTGGCCCGAGCGGCCCGTGAGCGCAGCGAACGAGAGCGGGCAACACCAAGCTGCACTTCAAGGCGGCATCACCTGCCCGCGCATGATCTAAGGAACGCGACAGAAGGGGTCTCGTGGTTCGAAACCGCTCCGATCAAGGCTCCGGGGGCCACGGCGACACCGCGGAGCAGGCCGAGTTCAGGGCCAGAGTGCGGGCCTGGCACGACCGCCACGCCACCGTCCGGTCCTACGACGACCTGTGGAGGGTCCCGCTGTATGTGGACGAGGCCCGGGCCGAGGAGTCCTTCGAGAACGGGAGGGCCTGGCAGCGCACCCTGTTCGAGCACGGCTGGGCCGGGCTCACATGGCCCCGGGCCTACGGCGGCGGCGGGGGCGAACCCTGGCAGGCCCGGATCTTCTCGGAGGTGGCGGCGGGCTACGAGGAGTGGCCCGGGTTCATCGGCGCGACGATCGCCATGCTCGGACCGGCGCTGCTGCGCCACGGCACCGAGGACCAGAAGCGCCGTTTCGTGCCCGGCCTCCTGTCGGGGGAGCTGGCCTTCTGCCAGCTGTTCAGCGAGCCGGGCGCGGGGAGCGACCTGGCCGGGCTGGCCATGCGGGCCGAGCGCGACGGCGACGAGTTCGTGGTGAACGGCCAGAAGGTGTGGAACTCCCAGGCCCAGTTCTGCGACTGGGGGTTCCTGCTGGTGCGGACTGATCCCGACGCGCCCAAGCACCGGGGCATCACCTTCCTGCTGGTGGAGATGGGCTCGCCGGGGATCGAGGCCCGGCCCCTAGTGCAGATGAACGGCTCGGCCCACTTCAACGAGGTCTTCTTCGACGACGTGCGTGTGCCGGCGGCCAACGTGGTCGGCGATGTCGGCGGGGGCTGGGGACCGGCCCGGACGGTCCTGCTCAACGAGTCTGCCTTCATCGGCGACCGCAAGGGAGCGAGCGTCATGGCGCCGCTGTCGGAGCTGGCCCGTCTCCATGGCCGGATTGCCGACCCCCTGGTGCGCCAGCGGCTGGCCGACGCTTGGGCCCGCGAGCAGATGCAGCGCTGGATGGGCGAGACCATCCAGAACGCGGTGCGCAGCGGCGAGCCGCCCCCCATCGACCCCGGCATCATGAAGCTGTTCGCGGCCGAGTCGAAGCGGCGCAGCGGCGAGCTCGCTGCGACCCTCGGTGGCCTGGCTGTGGTGGCCGACTGGGATGAGCCGGCCCGCTGGGCCCGCCACGAGCTGATGGGCCGCTACGCGGTCTCGATCGGCGGCGGGACCAACGAGGTCATGCGCAACAACGTCGCCGAGCGCGCCCTCGGACTGCCCCGCGAGCCCCGCGTCGACCGGGACGTCCCCTGGCGCGACATCCCCCGATAATCACACAGAAGTCCCGGCGGGGATTACTCCGTAGGTGACGCCGAGTTGGCTGAGCCAGCGTCGATAGGCGATGGCGGAGCGGTCGGCGCGGATCGGGGTCTCGGCCCGGGGGTCCAGCGGCAGCCGCTTGGGGTGCTGGTTCTCGAGGATGGGCTTGTCCTGGGCGATCACTTCCTGCTGGAAGCGGCGGATCTCCCGGTCGGCGCTCACGTCGTCGAGCACGCTGATGAACAGGTGGGCCCTGATGCGGGTGTCAGTGAGAGGGTGGATGAAGATGCCGATGGCGTCCATCCGGCCGGCGTCGGTCGGCGACGACTTGTAGAGCATGGCGCTGTAGGGATGGGGCACCCGGTAGACGTACTCCGCCAGCACCGCCTGCGAGGAGGCCGCCGCGGCGCGCGGCTGGTAGAAGACGCAGTCGACCGCCCAGAGCTCGCCGTCGCGCTCCTCGACGCGGTACTCGGCCACCTCGGTGTGGGGCTCCTCGCCCAGCACCCCGGCATGAACATAGGGGAAGTGGGCCATGTCCAGGAAGTTCTCCACCGCCCGCGGCGCCGAGACCTGGATGCCGACGGTCAGCGCGTTGAGGGTTCGCCGGTCGTCCTCGTAGGCCTCGGGCACGGCGAACACGCCGCCGTCGGGCTCGCCCAGAGTGGTCCACAGGTACCCGTAGTCGGTGCGAACCTCGAGCTCGCCACCGTCCTCGGTCCGGGCCCGGGCCGTGCCGTCATCGTCGATCCAGCACACCAGCGGCGCGCCCAGAAGCAGCGTGTGAAGCGGGCCGCGGCGGATCTCGTCGAGATCGGCCACCGCGTGCCACTGATTCAGGATCACCGGATCGGAACAGCTCCCGGTTCTGGTCTCCGTCATCGTCACAGTCTCAGCCGGCACCGTTGCGGGCCGGCAAGCCGTAGGTGGATCGCAACTCGTCGAACTCGGCCTCGAAGCGGCGCCGCAGGGCGGCCTTCTCGTCGTCGGGTGCCCAGCAAGCGGTGATGCCGTCGAGGCTGATCTGCTCCATCTCCTCGAGGCTGTAGTCGAACGCGTCGACAACGGCCGCGTACTCGTCGGCCACGTCGAAGCGCATCATTCCGGGGTCGTCGGAGTTGAGGGTGGCCAGCACCCCCAGCTCGCGCTGGCGGGCGTAGGGATGCGAGGCCACATCGGGCACCACGTTGGCGATCATCACGTTGGACGTGGGGCAAACCGTCAGCGGGATCTGCCGGTCGACGATCTCGGCCGTCAGCTCCGGGTCGTCGAGCAGCCGGAACCCGTGGTCGACCCGGTCGCAGCCGAAGTCGCGCACCGCCAGGGCGATGTTGTCCGACGGCCCGTCCTCGCCGGCGTGCATGGTCCGCCTGAGTCCGTGGCGTCCGGCGGCCTCGTAGGCGGCCGCGAACGCCCGGTGGTCTATGCCGCGCTCCACCGAGTCGGCACCCATTCCGATCAGCAGGTCGCGGTCCTGGGCCCCCGCGAAGTCGGCCATCTCCAGGGCGTGGCCCGCGCCGGAGGGCTTGTCGAAGTCGAGGATCATGCGACAGCCGATGCCGAGGTCGGCGCGTGCGTCGACCACGGCGGCGGACACGCCGGCCCAAACTGTGGAGACCGGAACCCCCAGCTTGATGACGAATCCGGGCGAGAAGAACATCTCCCGGTAGCGCACTCCGACTTCCACCGCGTCCTCAAGGCATTCGTAGGTGATCCGATGGAAGTCGTCGGCGGTCTGCAGGCTGGCGCAGATCACGGCGTAGATGTCGAGGAACTGGTTGAGATCGGTGAAGTCATAGAGATCGGCCGGGTGGTCCACCGGGAACGTGACCCCGTTGGCCTCGGCCAGTTCCTTGATGGTCGCCGCCCGGCTCGCCCCCTCGATGTGGCAGTGGAGCTCCACCTTCGGCAGGCGCCTGATGTGCTCGGCAGTGGCAGTGGTCATGAATCGCTCCTCGGTGGCGGTCGTGATGGTCAGGCGGTGCTCAGCGCTCCTCGCGCGAGTACGGGATGGCCAGCGCGGCCGGCGCGGCGGTGGATCTCACCCGTCTACCAAGCTTCACCGCCCCCGCCGGGATGAGGATGGCCACCAGCGTGACCACATAGGGCAGCATCGACAGGAAGAAGCTGAGGTCGCTGGCACCCATGAACGGCAGACCCCAGCCCCGGGCCTGCGCGGTGGTGTCGAGGGAGATCATCGAGCCGTACAGCAGGGCCCCGGCCACGGCCCAGCCCGGCCGCCAGCCTGCGAATATCACCACCGCCAGCGCGACCCAGCCCCTCCCCCGGGCGATGTCGGGCGACCATGTGGGCGTGAACGACAGCACCATGTAGGCGCCGCCCGCCCCGGTGATAGCCGCGCCCAGCACCGAGTAGAAGATCCGCCAGCCGGTCACGCTGACGCCCACCGCGTCGGCCGCGGCCGGGTTCTCGCCCACCGCCCGCATGTTCATGCCGTGGCGGGTGCGGAACAGCACGAACCACAGCACCACCGGCAGACCGATGTAGGCGATGTAGACGACAGGGTCGTGGAAGAAGAACGCCGACACCGCGTCGTTGTTGTCGAGCAATCCGCCCGGGTTGACCTCGCGGAACAGGGTCTGGATGGGAGTGCCGTTGCGGTTGACGCCGAGCTGGTTGGACAACCCGATGCCTCCCAGCGCCAGCGCCAGACCCACCAGCACCTGGCTGGCCCGGAAGGCGACCACACAGACCGCGAAGATCAGTCCGGCCACCCCGGCCGCGACCATGCCGATGAGCATGGCCAGCCAGGGGCTCTGCACATTCCACGACAGCACCGCGATCACCGAGTACACCGCGCCGATGCCGATGAGTCCCTCCTGGCCGAGGTTGAGCACGCCGACCCGCTCGCCGAGCATGGCCCCGGTGGCGGCCAGCATGACCACCGCGCTGGCCGGTATGGCGGAGCCGATCAGGCTCAGGAAGGCGTTCTCGATGATGGCGAGAATCATGAGCCCGCTCCCTGCGGAGCGGCAGCTGCATCAGCGGCAGACGCCTCGGTCTCGTCGGCGGCGTCACGGCGCACCACCCGGTAGCGGGCCGCGATCTCCCCCAGGGCGATGCCGGTGAGGATGACGCCGTAGATGGCGAAGATGATGTACACCGACAGGCCCTTGGTCTGCAGCACGATCCCGGCGTAGAACATCGACGCGATGAACAGCCCGCCGCCGATCACCCCCCAGAACGATGCACCGGCCAGCGCCGCCACGATGAAGCCCGACAGCCCGAACTGGGCCGAGAACCCAGCGTTCATGGCCTGCGCCCCCGGCGCGCTGAGCTGAAGCATCCCGCCGAGGCCGGCGATAGCCCCGGTGAACAGCATGACCACCAAGATCCGGCGGCGCACCGCTATGCCGGCGAAGCCCGCGGCCCGGGGGTTGCCTCCGATGGTGTCGATCTCATAGCCGATGGTGGTGGAGCGGAACACCCACCACAGCACCGCCGCGATGACCAGCGGAACGAGCAGAGCGACGGTCACCGAGTCGGCGCCGGGCAGGTCGGGCAGGGTGAACGGCACCTCGCGGGTGGACTGGATGACCGCGGCCGCCTTGTCCCGCCAGAACCCCAGCGCAGACCAGGTGACCAACTGGAGGGCCACGAAGTTGAGCAGCAGCGTGGTGATGATCTCGTTCACGTCCCAGTAGGCCCGGGCCAGGGCAGGCACCAGGATCCAGGCCGCGCCGGCCACCGTGGCCGCGGCGGCCATCAGGATCAGCACCAGCCAGCCGGGGCCGTCCATGTGGATGCCCACGCCCACCGCGGCCAGGGCGCCCATCAGGAACTGGCCGTCGGAGCCGATGTTCCACACCTTCATCCGCAGCGACAGGGCCACCCCCAGAGCGGTCATCAGAATGGGGATGGCCCGCAGGGCAACTCCCTCTATGCCCCGCTGGCGGCCGAAGATGGCGTCCAGGGCCTGCCAGAAGATCCAGAAGGCGTTGCGCCCGGTGAGCAGCAGCAGGATCCCGACCACGATCATGGCACCGACTGCCCCGCCGATGCGGGTGAGAGCGGCCCGTTTGGCGTCGACTTCCAGGCGCCGCTCCAGCCGCCACGGTGTCACCGACAGCACCGCACCGGCGATCGATGCCAGCGGAGTCACGCCACGGCCTCGGCGATGGAGTGACCGCCCATCAGCAGGCCGATGTGCTCGCGATCGGCGTCGGCGGCGTCGAACACACCCATGATCCGACCCTCGTATATCACCGCTATCCGGTCGCTCATCAACAGCACTTCGTCGAGATCGTCGGAGATCAGCAGCACTGCGCAGCCGCTGTCGCGCCTGTCGAGGATCGTCGATCTGACCTCTTGGGCCGCGTTCACGTCGAGGCCCCTGGTGGGGTGGGCCGCCACCAGCAGCCGGTCCGCGACGAGCGCCTCGCGCCGGGCCACCAGGCGCTGCTGGTTGCCGCCCGAGAGCTGCCCGGCGGTGGCGAAGATCGAGCGGGTCTGCACCCGGGCCGACTCCACCAGCCGCTTGGCGAAGTCGATCACGCTGTGGCGGTTGAGGGTCAGGCCCTGGGAGAACGGCTCGGTCCAGTAGCTGTGGAGCACCGCGTTGTCCTTGACCGGCGCGGAGGTGACCATGCCCATCCCGATGCGGTCCTCGGGGATGTGTCCCACTCCCATGTCGGTGACGGCCCGCACCGACATGGAGGCGATGTCGGATCCGTCGACCGTGATCGAGCCGGACTCCAGGCCGCGGAGCGCGCAGATCACTTCGGCCAGCTCGGTCTGGCCGTTGCCCGACACCCCGGCTATGCCGAGGATCTCGCCGGACCGGACAGTCAGATCCACATCCTGCAGGGCCGTGATCCCCCGGTCATTGAGGGCTGAGACGCCCCTCAGCTCCAGGGCGGGGTCGCCGGTCACGGCCCTGTGCTCCACGTCGAGGACCCGCTCTTCGCCGGTCATGAGCCGAGCGATCTCGCTGGCGGTGGCCCCCTCGGTTGGGCGGGTGATCTCCCTGATCCCGTGGCGCAGCACGGTCAGGCGGTCCGATACGGCCAGCACCTCCCGCAGCTTGTGGGTGATGAAGATCACGCTCAGGCCGCTGGCCGCCAGCTCCCGGATGACTGCAAAGAGCTCCTCGGCCTCCTTGGCGGTGAGCACTGCGGTGGGCTCGTCGAGGATCAGGACGCGGGCGCCGCGGGCCAGCACCCGCAGGATCTCCACCCGCTGCTGCTCCCCGACCGACAGTTGCCAGATCTTGGCGGTGGGGTCGACGTGCAGCCCCATCTCGCCCATGAACCGCTCGGTCCGATCAATCAGGGCCCGCTGGCTCACGACGCCCGGAGTCTCGGGCCAGCCCAGGTGAATGTTCTCGGCCACGGTCATCGGCTCGACGAGCCGGAAGTGCTGGTGGACCATGCCGATGCCGGCGTCGATGGCGTGGGCGGGGCTGCGGAAGTCCCGCTCGGTCCCGTCCACGATCACCTGGCCGCCATCGGCGCGGTAGATGCCGGCCAGAATGTTGCACAGCGTGGTCTTGCCCGCCCCGTTCTCGCCCACCAGGGCGTGAACCTCCGACCAGCTCACCTCGAAGTCGACGGCGTCGAGGGCGGCCACGCCCCCGAAGGCCTTGGATATGCCCCGCGCCTCTACCGAGGGCCGCTTGCTGTCGCCGGTCAACTCAGTCGGAGTTGCTGTCCCGAGTGAGGGCTTAGACGGGCGAGATGCCAGTCACGCCGTCGACTGGCCAGCTGATCTCATAGGCGCCGAGCGAGTCGATGGTCTCGCCCTCAGCCAGTACCTGGTTGCCCTCGTTGTCGTTCAACGGTCCCTCGTACACGTGGAGTTCCCCGCTGTCGAGCTTGGCCCCGGCGTCGAGCACCGCGTCCTGAACATCCTGGGGCACGTTGGGACCGAAGTCGCCGATGGGCGTGTCCAGCAGCCACACCTGGTCCTGGGACACCCAGGTGCCGTCCAGCACCCGCTGGCACTGCTCGGTGTAGAACGGCCCGAACTCCGACAGGTCGAAGTGGGACACGTACTTGGTGGGCGCGGCCGAGCGGAAGTCGAGGTTCCAGTACCCGGTCCACACCCCGGCCTCCTCGGAGAGCTGCAGGAAGGTGGGCTCGTCCATCACGCCGAACAGGAAGTCGACGCCGGCATCGAGCAGCGCGTTGGCCGCCTGAGCAGCCTTCTGCGGATCGAAGAAGGTGCTGACCAGCACGGTCTCCACCGTCGCGTCGGGATTCACCGACCGGGCGCCGAGCAGCAGGCCGTTCACGTCGTTGAACGCCGTCGCGGTGGGGAAGGCGCCGATGTAGCCGATGCGACCGTTGCCGGCGAGGTGGCCGGCGGCCACGCCCAGCTGGTAGGCGGTCTTCTCGTGAGCCAGGTAGAACGGGAACAGGTTGTCGCTGTAGTAGTGCCCGTTGATCTCGCAGAACTTGGTGTCGGGAGCGTTGTCCGACACCTCGGTCAGCAGCCCGGCGTACTCGGTGTTGGCGAAGATGATGTCGTTGCCGTCGTCCACCAGCTGCTGGAACGTCTCGGTCGTCCCGGCGTCGAAGCCGATGTTCGGCACGAACGAGGTCTCCAGCCGGTCGCCGAGCGCGGCCGCCGCGGCCAGGCGGCCCCGGTCGTGCTCCTGGGTCCAGCCGTTGTCGTCGGGCGGGCCGATGTACACCCACGCAGCCTTGATCGACTCCTTGCCCGCCGGGGCCGCCGTCGTGGTGGGGGCCGCGGTGGTGGCCGGCGCCGCGGTCGTGGCCGGCGCGGCTTCCTCGTCGTCGCCGCAGGCGGCAAGCAGCGACCCGCCGACGGCCAGGCCGCCGATCCCGGCGACGCCCATCTTGAGAGCGTCGCGGCGTGAGACCGTGGCGCTGGGCGGAAGGATCAGACCGCGCCTCTTGTTCTTGTAGGTCATCTCGGAGCCTTTCAGTTGAGCTTCTGTCGGTTGTGGTGAGCGTGCTGCGGGATCAGTCGAGCTGGGCGACGAGCTCGTCGAACTCGATGGCCCACTGCCGGCGCATCTTGCGCTTCTCAGGCTCGCCGAGCCAGGAGCCGTCGATGCCGTTGAGCATGCACTGGCGGAAGTCCTCAACCTCGAAGCCCATGTGGTTGTGGGCCATGATGTAGTCCTTGGTGGGATCCGTCTTGAACATGGGCGGGTCGTCGCAGTCCAGGCTGATCTTGATGCCGAACTCGCGCATCTGCCCGATCGGGTGGTTGTCGAAGTCGTCGTTGAAGTACACCCACGCCGTCGACACCGGGGTGCAGGTGAAGACCACACCCTCGTCGCGGCAGCGGCGCATGATGGCCTCGCTCTCGACCACGTGGTAGCCGTGGTCCACCCGTTCGCAGCCGAGCAGGTCGAGGCAGGTCTCGATGTTGCGGGGCGGGGCGTCCTCAGACTGGTGGGCGGTGAGGTGCAGCCCGGCCCGCTCCGCCATCCGGTAGGCCTTCCAGAACCGCTCGGGCGGGTATTCGGCCTCGGCGTAGTCCATTCCTATGCCGATGACCTCCTCACGGGGATGGTCGAGCAGGGTCTCCACCATGGAGACGCCCAGTTCCGGGGTCTCCATGCGGTTGATGGCCGCGATCAGGCGGCACTCGATGCCGTGGTCGGTGCGGGCCGCGTTGATCCCGTCGATGAGGCCGTCGACACAGGTCTCGTAGTCCACGCCAGCCGCCATGTGGGCGGTGGGGTTGAAGAACATCTCCCGGTAGCGGACGTTGTGGTCGGCCGCCTCGGTGAGCGTCTCGTAGCAGATGCGCTCGAAGTCCTCCCTGTCGATCACCCCCAGCGAGGTGTTGTCGTACATGTGCAGGAACTTGTAGATGTCGGGGTAGTCGTAGAGGTCCTCGGGCTCCTCGTAGTCCGGCAGGGGGACGTTGTGCTTGTTGCACAGCTCCACCGCGGTACGGGCCTGGACCGACCCCATGAGGTGCAGGTGAAGACTCACCTTCGGTATCGCCTTCAGAAAGGAATCCATATCCATAGCGCACCTCCGTCAATGCGCTCGTGCCTTGACGGTCGCGGACCCTAGCATCTGCCCACGACCCGGGCCTCAAGCATCGCTTATCGCTCAGACCGCTTGCTAGCCGGGAAGCGTGGCCCGAGCTGTGAGATGCTCAACGCGGGTGTGCCGGTGGGTATCGGCTGCGACGGCTCGGCCTACACCGGCCGCGCCCTAGTCGTTCACCACCGCTGTCTGGCGGGGCTGCCCTTGAGGGTCTCGCGCCGCTCGAACAGCTCCTCGGCCGCGGCCTGCGCCCTCTCCGCGACAGCTCGCACATCGACGGAGACCACCTCGCCGCCCCGCACCAGGCGGCGGCCCTGGACCCATACGTCGCTCACGTCGTGGGCATGGGCGGTGAACACCAAGTGGGCCGGCGCGTTGAAGTGCTGCCCGTGCATCACCGGCACGAAGTGCAGGCCGCTGATGTCGACCATGGCGATGTCGGCGTCCTTGCCGACCTCGAGGGTGCCGGTCACGTCGCCGAGGCCGAGGGAGGCCGCCCCCGAGCGGGTGGCCATGTCGAGCACGTCCCAGGGATCGGCTGCGACCGGATCGAGGGTGCTGACCTTGGCGAGCAGCGACGCGAACTTCATCTCGCCGAGCATGTCGAGGTTGTTGTTCTCCTTCTCGCCGTCGGTGCCGAGCCCGACGGTCATCCCCGACGCCCGGTAGTGGTCGATCCGGGCCGGGCCGGAGGCGATCTTCATGTTGGAGCACGGGCAGTGGGTGGCCGCGGTGCCGGTGCGGGCCATCAACTCGACCTCGCGGTCGTCGAGCCACACGCAGTGGGCCACGACGGTGCGCTCGCCGAGGATGCCCCGGTTGTAGAACTCCTCGATGGGGCGGCGCCCGAACTGCCGCAGGCTCTCCTGCACCTCCCACACCGTCTCCGAGGAGTGGGTGTGGATGCCGGTGTCGAACTCCTCGGCGAGCGCGGCGGCACCCCTGAACATCTCGGCCGAGCAGTAGAACATGTGCTCCAACCCCACCCAGGAGCGCACCCGGCCGTCTGCGGCGGTGCGGTGGGTCTCCAGCAGGCGGCGGTTCGACTCGAGGGTCTCGAAGTAGTCGTAGCGGTCGGCGGTGTAGGGGGCCAGCGTGGCCCGGATGCCGATCTCGGTGGCCGCCTCGGCCGAGCCTTCCATGAAGCGCCACATGTCGAGCACCGAGGTGGTGCCACCCCGCAGGCACTCGGTGTAGGCCATGTAGGAGGCCGCCTTGGCGATCTCGGGAGTGAGAGCCCGATGGGCGGGGTCGACGTAGTTCTCCAGCCAGTCGAATAGGGCCAGCCCCTCGGCCGTGCCTCGCAGCAGCCCCGAGTGCAGGTGCGCGTTGTGCATTCCGGGGATCACCACATGGCTGGCCGCGTCCACCACCGGCGCGTCCGCAGCAGCAGGATGGGCCGCGACCTCGTCGGGCTCCCCGACCGCGGCGATCGTGCCGTCCACCACGAGCACCGAGCCCGGGTCGTAGCTCACACGGCGGCCCTCCAGCGGCAGCACGACGCCGCCCCGGATCAGGAATGTCATGTCGTTCGCGGAATAGCCCACTGCACCGCCTTCCGTCGATGGGGTCAGCGGGGCCAGTCTGCCCGCGGGCGCACCGACAAGCCGAAGTCGCCGACACAGGGCCGGTGAGCTCGCGCCGAGGGGACCTCGGACGGTGCCCTTACCGGGGCTGGGCTTCGGTTCAGTGGGAGGCGACTACCACGTTGTCGAGCACTTCGCTGTCGCCGGTGCGGACGTACCACTCCCAGCGGGATCCGTCGGGGTCAGTGAGCCAGGTCTCGGTCTTGGTGGCGTAGCAGCACAGGGTGTCGTCGATCCCGGTGGTCTCGAGTCCGGCTCCGGTCAGGCGCCGCTCGGCTTCGATCACCTGCTCGCTGGTTTCCGTCTCCACGCCGAGATGGTTGATGGTCCCGCCCGCCCCGCAGCATCCGGCGGGGTCCGAGGCGCCGTCGGCGGCCTCGAAGAGCACCAGCTTCAGGGGCGGCTCGTCGATGGCGAAGTTGGCGTAGCCCGGCCGGCGGCGGGCCGGCTCCGTCTCGAACATCCGCGAGTAGAAGTCCACCGCGGCGTCGAGGTCGGACACGTTCAGGGCAAGTTGAAGTCTCACTATCTCTCCTTTGGCTCAATCGGTTGTCCAGTTGTGCGTCGGTCCAAGTCTCAGTCGTCGGCCAACGCGTACCCCAACCATGTCCCGGCTAACGGTATTCCCTTCCGCACCGGGTGCGCCTTGGTGGCCACCGCGCACGCTTGCCTGATTGCTTGACCGCGCCGACGGTTTCCCCTTCCGCACGACGTGCGCCCCTTGCGGGTCGGCGCCCCGGTTAGCTTCTTGTTGTCGTGCGGACCCGATATTCCGAGGATCAGCAGGCCGTCGCTGAGGCCTTCGGTGACCTGTTCGCCCGCGAGGCGACACCCGAAGCAGTGCGAGCCGCCGAGGCGGGCGGCGGTTTCGATCCAGACCTGTGGCGCAAGCTCGCCGCCGCAGGCGCTCCGGGGATGGCGGTGGGCGTCGCCGATGGGGGCGGCGGGGCCTCGCTCGTCGATCTGGCTGTGGTGGTCCACGAATGGGGTAGGCGGATAGCGCCGGTCCCGCTGGTGGAGCACGCGGTGTGCGCCCGGCTGCTCGCTTCGGCCGGCGGGCAGCGGGAATTGGTCACCGCGGTGACTTCCAGCGATCTGATCGCCACGCTCGCTCCCGGGCCGGTCGAACCGGACGGGACGTCCCGGCTCGTACCCGCCGGCGCGGTGGCCGATGTCGTGGCCGCCAGGCGCGGCGACGACGTCGTGGTCGCCCGCGGCCGGCCCCCGGGCGCCGCCCGCCCCAACACTGCGGATCTGCCCCTCGCCGACCGGGATCTCTCCGATGCAGAGACCGTGGCTTCCGCGGCGGTGGCCGCGAGCGCCTGGCACCGCGCCCTGGCCGAGTGGAAGGCGCTCATGGCGGTGGCCTACGCCGGTCTGGCCGGCGAGGTGCTGGCCATGGGTGTGGCCTACACCAAGCAGCGTCACCAGTTCGGTGTGCCGGTGGGGTCCTTCCAAGCGGTGCAGCACGGGTTGGCCGATGCCGCCACCAGGAGCGAGGGAGCCCGGCTGCTCGCCTTCCGGGCCGTTTGCGCCCTCGATGCCGGTCGAGCCGACGGCGCCCGGCTGGCCTCGATGGCGCTGCTGTTCGGGGCCGAGTCGGCCCGATTCGCGGCCGATCGGGTGCTCCAGTACCACGGCGGCTACGGCTACAGCGCCGAGTACGACGTCCAGCTCTACTACCGCCGGGCCGCGGGCTGGCTGCTGCAACTCGGCGAGCCCTCGGCCGAGATCGCCCGGCTGGCGGACGCCGATCTGGGCCCGAAGGCTGCGTGATGGACTTTGCCATGCCGGCGCGGGCCGAGGCGTTCCGGGCGGAGGTCCGGCAGTTCCTTGCCGAGCACCTCACCGGCGACATGATCGCGGCGACGCGCGACGGCACCATCCACTCCCCCGCCCTGCACCGGGCTATAGCAGACCGGGGCTGGCTGTCGGGCGCGGTTCCGGCCGAGCTGGGCGGGGGCGGCATGGACCCGGTGGAGCTGTGCGTGCTGCTGGAGGAGCTGCAACTCCACCAGGCGCCCGCCGACGCTCTGGGGGTGGCCGTGGTGGTGGTGTCGATGCTCCTAGAGCACGGCAACGAGCACCTGCAGGGAGCGGTGGCGCCCCGGCTGATGTCGGGTGAGGCGCTGGCATGCCTGGGCTACAGCGAGCCCGAGTCCGGATCCGACGTGGCTGCGGCCCGCACCCGGGCCGTGCGCGACGGCGACCGGTGGGTGATCAACGGCTCCAAGATGTGGACGACGCTGGCCCACGTGTCCGACTACGTGCTGCTGCTCACCCGCACCGACGCCGACGTTCCCAAGCATCGGGGCCTCACGTTCTTCGTGGTGCCCCTCGACACCGCCGGCATCGAGATCCAGGCCGTGGAGACAATGGGCAACGAGAGGTCCAACGCCACCTTCTACGACGACGTGGTGCTGGGCGACGAGTGGAGGCTCGGCGACGTGAACGACGGCTGGACGGTGATGAAGACCGCTCTCAAATACGAGCGCGGCATCGCCGGCGGCCAGTTCCCGTCTCCCCCGGTGATCGAGGCCGCGGTCGACTGGGCCCGCCGCGCCCGCCGGGCCGACGGCAGCAGACCCATCGACGACGACGCGGTGCGCCACAAGCTGGTGCAGGCCATGATCGATGTGGAGGTCTGCCGCAGCTTCGCCTATCACACCGCGGCGCTGGCATCGGAGGGCGCGATGTTCGGGGTGGAGGGGTCGATGACCAAGCTGTTCGCCTCGGAGTCCTACAAGAAGCACTGCTCCTGGTTCCTAGACCTGATGGGGGCCGACGGTCTGCTCACCCACGAAGACCCGGGCGCCCACATGGACGGCCGGATCGAGGAGCATTTCCGCCACGCCCCGGTGACCGCCATCTACGGCGGCACCAGCGAGATCAACCGCAACCTGGTGGCCGAGGGCTGGCTGGGCCTGCCCCGGTCCCGCTGAGCGCGCTTGGGGCGGATTGCTCCGCCTCGGTAGCCTGACTAGTCGCACGGGACGTGGCGCAGCCAGGTAGCGCACCTGCTTTGGGAGCAGGGGGTCGCCGGTTCAAATCCGGCCGTCCCGACCCCCACCATGAGCCAACTACACGAAGCCCAACGCCGGGCCGATCCGATCAAACGATACGTAGCGCCCGATTCGTTGGAGGACGCTTTGGCCGTGCTTGCGGCGCGCGGCTCCTCGGCCCGCGCCATCGCCGGTGGCACCGACCTGCTTCTGGAGCTCGGCCGCGGCGCGCGCACCGGCATTGACACGCTCGTTGATCTGAGCGTGCTCGAAGGTCTCGACACCATCACCGAGCACCGAGGGCGGGTCGAACTGGGTCCGCTCGTCACCCACGCCGATGTCGTCGGATTCGAGCGGATGCTGTCGGTGGGGCTCCCGCTGGCGCAGGCCTGCCTCGAGGTCGGGGGTCCGCAGCTTCGCAACCGGGCCACGATCGTCGGCAACATCGTCACGGCCAGCCCCGCCAACGACACCATCTCCGCGCTGTACGCGCTCGGCGCCGACGTGACCGTCGCGTCGGCCGGAGGCGGTCATCGGACCATGCCGATCGAGGACTTCTTCACCGGTTTCCGCACCACCGCGCTGGAGCCGGGCGAACTGGTGACCAGGATCTCGTTCGACGCGCTCGGCGGGGGCCGCCGGGGCATCTTCGTGAAGCTCGGGCTGCGGAGAGCGCAGGCCATCTCGGTGGTCCACGCAGCCGCGGTTGTCACCGAGGACAGCGACGGAACCGTGTCCGACCTCGTCGTGGCCCTGGGCAGTGTCGGTCCGACCATCGAGCTGGTGGACGCCGCCGCCGGCATCGCTGGGGGCCGACGCCTCGCCGACGCCGCCGCCGACGTAGCGGCCGCCGCCCGGTCTGCAGTCACACCCATCGACGACCTGCGCTCCACCGCCGAGTACCGCAGCCGCACCGTCGAGGTGGTGGTTGAGCGGGCCCTGCGCTCGCTGGCGGCCCGCACCGAGGCCGCCACCTGGCCCCATCGCCCGCCCCGCCTGGTCGCTCCGAACGGCTCGCCACCGCCGGGACGATCATCGTCGGCGAGCGCCGACCGCGACGACTCTGCCGCGGACACGCAGGCCCCACCGGCTGGCCGTGCGCTGACCCCATCCGATGTGGTCGCCTGCACCGTGAACGGCATCGAACTCCGAGCCGCCAACGCGGTTCGACGGACTCTGCTGGACTGGCTGCGCCTCGACCTAGGCCTCACCGGCACCAAAGAGGGCTGCGCCGAGGGCGAGTGCGGCGCCTGCACCGTGCATCTCGACGGCCGGGCTGTACTGGCCTGTCTTGTGCCCGCGGCGCGCGCCGCGGGAGCGACCGTCACCACGGTGGAGGGCCTAGCCCTGCCGGACGGCAGCCTGCACCCCGTCCAGCAGGCCCTGGCCGACTGCGGGGGCGTCCAGTGCGGCTTCTGCACACCGGGCTTCGTGATGAGCGCAGCCATGCTGGCCGACGAGGAGCCTCACCCCAGCCGGGAGCAGGTGGAACACGGCCTGGCCGGGAACTTGTGCCGCTGTACCGGGTACTACTCGATCATCGACGCCATCAGCGCAAATGGTGACGATGCAATGCCGCGAACTGGCACCCAGGAGCGCCCAAACGGGACCTCTCGGCTGCCAATTCCGCCGGGCGAGTCTGGGGAGGCCGAGCTGTGAGCGTCGGAGCCTCCGCGGCCCGGATCGATGCGCCGGCCAAGCTCACCGGCGCGGCCGAGTATCCGAGCGACCGGATCCCGCCCGATGCGTTGTGGGCCATGGCGGTCTTCACCGACCAGCCCCACGCCCGCCTGGTTGACCTCGACTTCGAGGCTGCAAGGGCCGTCGAGGGAGTGGTCGCCGTGTTCGGCGCGGCCGACGTTCCGGTGAACGAGTTCGGCCTCACCATGGCCGACCATCCGGTGTTCGTCGGCCTCGAGCACACCGGCCGCAGCCACCTGCCCTGCGACGTGTCCCGCTGGGAGGCGGACCGGTTGGCGCTGGTGGTGGCTGAGACCCCCGACGCGGCCCGGGCGGGAGCGTCCGCCATCGCGGCGCGGTGGGTGCCGTTGCCGATTCTGGCCGACATCGACCAGTCGCTGGCTTCGGACACGATGATCCACCCTGAGAACGGCGAGCCCTCCAACGCCTACTACTCGCTGCGCATCCGCAAGGGAGACATGGATCAGGGCTGGGCCGACGCCGATGTGGTGGTGGAATCGACCTACGAGTTCCCCTACCAGGAGCACGCCTACCTGCAGCCCGAGGCGGGCATGGCCTACATCGACGAAGAGGGCCGGGTGACGGTCGAGGTCGCAGGCCAGTGGACCCACGAGGACCAGGAGCAGATCGCCCACGCCCTCGACCTGCCGGCCGAACGGGTCCGGGTGATCTACCCGGCCATCGGCGGAGCCTTCGGCGGGCGCGAGGACATATCGGTCCAGATCGTGCTGGCCCTGGCCGCGATCAAGCTCCACGAACGGGGCATCGACCGGCCGGTGGCCACGGTGTGGTCGCGCGAGGAGTCGATCGTCGGGCACGGCAAGCGACACCGGGGCCGGATCGCGGCGCGCTGGGGCGCCCGCCGCGACGGCCGTATCACTGCGGTGAGCAGCACGGCCTGGCTCGATGCGGGCGCCTACAACTTCACGTCCAACAAGGTGCTGGGCAACTGCCACCTGCACCAGGCCGGCCCCTACGAGGTGCCCAACGCCGAGATCGACAGCTTGGCGGTGTACACCAACGCCACCCCGGCGGGAGCGTTCCGGGGCTTTGGCGCCCCCCAGGCCGCCTTCGCAGCCGAGAGCCAGATCAACAAGCTGGCCGACGCGCTGGAGATGGACCCGGTGGAGATCCGCCGCATCAACGCGCTGCGCGACGGCAGCATCGGCATCACCCAGACGGCCATGCCCGAGGGCGTGACCATGCCCGAGGTCATCGACCGCTGCGCCGACGCCGCGTCGGTGCCCTCCTCCAACGGCGACAGCCCGGACTTCAGCCCGTTCCCGTCGCTGCCGCCGGAGCCGTCGGCGCTGCGCCGGGGCCGGGGCTTCGCGTGCTCGTTCAAGAACGTCGGATTCTCCTTCGGCTACCCCGAGCGCTGCGAGGCCGAGATAGTTCTTCACGCCCATCCCGACTCCGCCGAGCCCGAGTGGGCCGATCTGTACCACGCCGGCGCCGAGGTCGGCCAGGGCGCCCACACTGCGCTGGTGCAGATGGCCGCAGAGGCCACCGGGCTGCCCGCAGACCGCATCGAGCACCGGTTCTCCGACACGGCCACCTCCGGCGACGCCGGCTCGGCGTCGGCGTCGAGGCTCACGTGGATGTCGGGCAACGCCATCCTGGGCGCGGCCGAGGAAGCCGAGAAGGCATGGCGGGACGGCCAGCGTCCGGCTGTGGGCCGCTTCCGGTTCGTGCCGCCGCCCACCGAGGCGCTCGACCCCGTCGACGGGCACGGCGTCCCCAACTTCAGCTACGGCTACGTGGCCCAGCACGTGGAGTTGACGGTGGACACTGGAACGGGCCACATCCGGGTCGACCGGGTGGTGAGCGCCCACGACGTGGGGCGGGCCATCAACCCGCAGTTGGTGGTGGGCCAGATCGAGGGGGCGGTCATACAGGCCCACGGCTATGCGCTCAGCGAGAACCTCCGCTCCGACGGGGGCCGCCTCCAGAACATGCGCCTGAGCACCTACCTCATGCCCGGCATCGGCGACATACCCACCACCGTCGACAGCGTGGTTCTTGAGCTGGCCGACCCGCTGGGCCCGTGGGGCGCCCGCGGCATGGCCGAGATGGGCATGATCCCCTACGCCCCCGCGGTGGTCGCGGCCCTCCACGACGCCACCGGCGTGTGGTTCGACAGCTTCCCGCTCACCCCCGACCGCGTCCTGGCCGGCCTTCGAGACACGAAGGGCTAGGCGGCACCCCCAAAGACACAGACTCAGCCCTGCACGATCGGGGAGCACACTGCGAGGGCACCACCAGCGTCCTGCGGGCCCGGCTCGAGACCGAGTGCGTTGCGCTAGCTCGGCCAGGCAGCAACCAGGCGCTCCCAGCAGTCTTGGAGGCTCTGGGGCAGGACCCTCACGTCGGCGATGGCGGTCATGAAGTTGGTGTCGGAGCGCCAGCGGGGCAGCACGTGGATGTGGACGTGGTCGAACACGCTGGGACCGGCGCCCTCGCCGAGATTGACGCCGACGTTCACTCCGTCGGGCCCGAACGCGGCCTTCACCGCGGTGACCGCATCGTGCACGGTGTCCCACAGCTCGCGGCGCTCTTCGGGCTCCAAGCCCTCGAGGTCGGGCACGGCCCGGTAGGGCAGGATCAGCAGGTGGCCCGTCGAGTACGGGTATCGGTTCAGGATGGCGAATACCAGTTCGCCGCGGTGCACGATATGGGTCTTGTCGTCGGGCAGGCCCGAGTTGAGGATGGCCTCGAACAAGCTCTGGCCCGCGTCGTCGGGGCCGACACCGGCGCCGGGGACGGTGCCCGGGATGGTGCCCGACGAGTCGGCGATGCCAGCCGCGGCCGCCTCCCGGTCCTCCATCATGGCGGGGATCCGCCACCCGGCCCAGAGCCGCTCCACCATGCTCAGACCCGGATCCCCGTCCCGGAGCCAGCCAAACGACTGCTCACCGTCATGCTCAGGTGCGCGCCCGTATCTCGGCGGCCAGGTCGGCCGTGAACCTGTCGAGGGGAACGTCTCTCGCGGGGCTCTTCGCGCCACGGGCATTGACTCCGACGGTGCCATTGGCGGCATCGTCGTCGCCCACCACCAGCACGTAGGGGACCTTGGCCACCTTGGCGGTACGAACCCGCTTGCCCAGGGGTTCCTCGGCGGGGCTGGTCTCCACCCGGAAGCCGCTCGAGCGCAGCGAGCGGGCCACTTCCGCTGCGTAGTCGCCGTGGGCGGCCGCCACCGGCAGCACCGTCGCCTGAACCGGCGCCAGCCAGGTCGGGAATGCCCCGGCGTAGTGCTCGATGAGCACACCGAAGAAGCGCTCCACCGAGCCGAACAAGGCCCGATGAATCATCACTGGGCGGGGCCGGGAGCCGTCGGAGGCCACATACTCGAGCCCGAAGCGCTCGGGCAGGTTGAAGTCCACCTGGATAGTTGAGAGCTGCCAGGACCGGCCGATGGCGTCGCGCACGTCCACATCGATCTTGGGACCGTAGAAGGCGCCGCCGCCCTCGTCGGTCACGTAGTCGAGCCCGGCCGCCTCCAGCGCGGCCCGCAGACCATCGGTGGCGTCGTCCCACAGAGCCTCCTCGCCCACGTATTTCTCCGCGGGGCGAGTGGAGAGCTTGGCCTGGAACTCGCTGAAGCCGAAGGCCTCCAGCACGCTCAGCACGAACTCCAGCAGCGACGCCAGCTCGGCCGCGATGTGCTCGCGAGCGCAGAAGATGTGGGCGTCGTCCTGGGTGAAGCCCCGGCTGCGCAGCAGGCCGTGCACCGCGCCCGAGAGTTCATAGCGGTACACCGCGCCGAGCTCGAACAGGCGCAGGGGCAGCTCCCGGTAGCTGCGCTGCGACGACCGGTAGACCATCACGTGGAACGGGCAGTTCATCGGCTTGGGGTAGTAGTCGGTGCCGTCCATCTCCATTGGCGGATACATGCTCTCGGCGTAGAAGTCGAGATGACCTGACGTCTCCCACAGCACCGACTTGGCGATGTGGGGCGAAAACACGAACTCGTAGCCGCCGCCGGCGTGGCGCTGCCGTGAGTAGTCCTCCATCAGCGTGCGCACCAGCGCGCCCTTGGGATGCCACACCGCCAGACCGGGGCCTAGCTCGGTCGGCCACGACACCAAATCGAGTTCCGCCGCCAGCCGCCGGTGGTCGCGCCGCTCGGCCTCGGCCAGGCGGTGCAGGTGGGCGGCGAGGTCCTTGCGGGTCGCCCAGGCCGTCCCGTAGATGCGCTGCAGCATCGCGTTGCGCTCGCTGCCCCGCCAATAGGCCCCGCTGACCCGCTGCAAGGCGAAGTGCCCCAAACGGCCAGTAGAGGGCACGTGGGGACCCAGGCACAGGTCCACGAAACCGTCGGGGCCGCCGTTGCCGATGTCGTTGCGGTAGCAGCTGACGCTGCCGCCTCCCGACGCCTCCGAGGCCATGTCGCCGTCGGCGTCCACTCCCATAGCTACCGCTTCGATGATGGCCCGCTTGTAAGGGTGCTCAGCAAAGAGTTCCAGGGCGTCCTCGGCCGCCATCTCGACCCGCCGGAAGGGCTGGTCAGCCTCGATGATCTCCCGCATACGCGTCTCGATGCTTTCCAGGTCACCGTCCGTGAAGGTGCCCCCGTCGGGCAGCTCGAAGTCGTAGTAGAAGCCGTGCTCGATGGGCGGCCCGATGGCGAAGGTGGCACCCGGATAGAGATCCAGGACCGCCTGGGCTAGCACATGCGCGGTGGAGTGCCGGATGGTATGCAGACCGCGATCCGACGACGCCGTAACGATCTCCACCGAGGCCCCGTCCGGGATGGGAGCAACCAAGTCCCTCTCGGCCCCGTCGACCACCGCAACCACCGCGTCGGCAGCCAACCGAGGGCCGATAGCGGCAGCCAAATCGGCCGCGCTGGACCCCTCGACCAGCTCCCGCGCGGAGCCGTCGGGCAACGAGACCGAGATAACGGACATCGATTCCGAGGCTACCGCTGCCCCTTCGAGCCGAGTGACAAGACGGGTACCTTGCCGGCCCGCCGTGCCGGCCGGCTATCACACAACTACTTGCGGACCATCGCCAGCCGACGGAAGATCCGCCTCGGCCGAACGCTCCGGCGCAACTCGCCAGTCTCAGACTCCGTATCGCACCCTGGGGACGCCGCGGTGGCGGACTCGACGCGGAGGCGAAGACCGAGAGCACGAACCACATCGAGCACGGCACCCAGCTTCAAGTCGCTATTGACCGAGATGGCTCCTCGAAGACTCTCGCGCTGGGTCGGTGCCACTCGCGACATCGCTTCAGAACGGCATATGTCGTCCAGGGTCAGAGCAATCACGCACAGGTCTTCCTCCTGAAGGGCCACATCCAGGTCGGCGATCACGTCCGCCTCCGTGCGGATATCGTCCGCCCCGTCCCATGGGAACGTCTTCGTCTTTCTCATGTCAGTGTTTCTCCTGAAGATCGCGGGCCAACCGGCGCGCCGACGCGATGTCACGTCCCTGACTGTCCTTGTCGCCGCCTGCAAGCAGTAGTACCGCCGAACGGCTGCGTCTCACAAAGTACACGCGATAACTGGGACCGTAGTCAATGCGCATCTCGGAGATGCCGCCGCCAATCGACTTCACATCACCCGGGTTTCCGGCCTTGAGCCTGCGAATCCGCATCTTGATTCGAGTCCGAGCCTGCTCGTCCCGAAGAGCGGCAAGCCAGTGGCGAAAGGTACTCGTCTGCTGGATTTGAGCCATGAACCGTTATATATAATAACATCATATATAACAACTTCTAATATATTTAGATGCTGTCGATCTGGCAAGGCCTCCCACACCTGGAAGTCACAAAGAGACGCCGAGGAGCGACGCAGCAGCGCCGATCGGGTGGCCCGCCTGGGCGGCGGCGTCCACGGCGGCTAGCGCGCCAGGGGCGTCCAGGTCGTCGTCCAGGCGTTGACGCACCTCCGCGAGGAGATCGGAGTCGCCGTGGCGGACAACGCTCCGCCACAGGGTCAGGCGTTGCTCGGCCTCTCCCAGCAGGCCGTCGTGCCAGCGCCAGGGGGTGCGGTAATGCTGCGACATGAGAGCCAGGCGGATGGCCATGGGCTCGTGGCGCCGGCGCAGGTCGTGCACGAACACCAGGTTCCCCAGCGATTTCGACATCTTGGAACCCTTGTAGTGCACGAGCGCCTGGTGAAGCCAGTGCCGGGCGAACGGCTTGCCGGTCACCGCCTCGGACTGGGCCCGCTCGCATTCGTGGTGCGGGTAGAGCAGGTCCGCTCCCCCGCCGTGCAGGTCGATGGTCTCGCCGAGCTCGCGCAGCGCCAGCGTGGAGCACTCGACATGCCAGCCGGGTCGTCCCGGCCCCCAGCGGGACTCCCAGGACGGCTCACCTGGTCGGGCCCGCTGCCACAGCACGAAGTCGAGGCGGTCCCGCTTGGCCGGGTCGTCGGGGTCGTCGCGCCATTGCCGGGCCAGCTCGATCATGTGGCCGCGCCCGAACCCCGACAGCGAGCCGAAGCCGTCGAAGGCCTGCGTGTCGAAGTACACGCTGCCGCCGGAGCGGTAGGCGAAGCCCCTCTGGAGGGCCGCGTGTATGAAGCCGCGAATGTCGGGGATGGCCGACGTTGCCCTGGGCTCGGAGGCGGGAGGCAGGGTGTTCAACGCGGCCATGTCGTCGTCGAAGCGGGCCGTCTCTCCGAATGCCAGATCGAGGTAGTGGACGCCGCGGCGCTCGGCCGCGGCCAGGATGTCGTCGTCCACGTCGGTGATGTTGCGCACGCAGCGGGTCTCGCAACCCATGTCCCGAAGGCGTCGCTGCAGCACGTCGTAGGTGATGTAGGTGGCGGCGTGACCCAGGTGGGTGGCGTCGTAGGGCGTGATGCCGCACACGTACATGCGAACCACCGGCGGCGCGTCGAAGTCCACGACTGCGCTCCGGGCTGTGTCGTAGAGCCGCACGTTCTCAAGGTACCGTTGCCGGCCGTGGGCATCCTCGACGGCAAGCGCATCGTGATCACCGGCGTGCTGACCGACGCCTCGCTCGCCTACGGCGCGGCCGAACTCGCCCTGGCCGAGGGCGCCGAGATCATTGTGACCGGCGCGGGCCGGGGCATGCGACTCACGCAGCGCACGGCCCGCAAGCTCGGCGACGGCATCGACGTGGTGGAGTTCGACGTCACCGAGCCGTCCCACGCCGACGCCCTGCGCGACCACTTGGCCTCAAGCTGGGGGCAGGTGGACGGCGCGCTCCACGCCATCGGGTTCGCCCCGGAGGTCTGCCTGGGCGGCACCTTCATGGACGCTGCCTGGGACGACGTCAAGGTGGCCCTGGAGATCTCCACCTACTCGCTCAAGATGCTGGCCGACGCGGTTGCGCCGCTCATGCCGTCCGGCGGTTCGATCGTGGGTCTGGACTTCGACGCCGCCCGGGCCTGGCCCGCCTACGACTGGATGGGCGTGGCCAAGGCAGGCCTGGAGTCCACGTGTCGCTACCTGGCCCGCTACCTGGGCCCGCAGGGCATCCGGGTGAACCTGGTCTCAGCCGGTCCCATGCGAACCATGGCTGCCCGCTCGATCCCCGGGTTCGCCGAGTTCGAGGACGCTTGGGCGCAGCGGGCGCCGCTGGGTTGGAGCGTCACCGACCCGACGCCGGTGTCCCGCACGATCGTGGCCCTGCTGAGCGACTGGCTCCCGTCCACCACTGGATCGATCATCCAGGCCGACGGCGGCTACCACGCCATCGGCGCCTAGCGGCCGATCAACGCGGGAGATCAGGCACCGTTGTCGTCGGTCTCGTCGAAGATGTCGCCCACCAGGGCCTCGAGAATGTCCTCGAGGGTGACCACTCCCAGCATCCTGCCGGCCTCGTTACGGATCAGAGCCATGTGAACCCGCGACCGTCGCATGTCGAACAGCAGGTCGCGGCCGGCCATGTCGGGACTCACCACCCTCATGCGGCGCACCAGTTCCAACGGCAGGGGGTCTTCGCGGGCCTCCTCCGGCATGCGGATCAGATCCTTGGCGTGAACGAACCCCAGCACGTCGTCGGGATCGGACCCCCACATCGGAATCCGGGTGTGGCCGGTGGCGGCCACAATGTCCTCAAACTGGGCAGCCGACGCTCCTCGGGGCACGGCCACCAGCCGGTCGGCGGGCACCATCACCGACCCGACCGACTGGGCGCGGAACTCCAGCGCGCCCGACAGCAACTCGTGCTCGGTTGACTCGATCACACCCTCCTGGCGGGCGCCGGCCAGCAGCGTGTGGAACTCGTTGATGGTGAGCGCGGTGTTGATCTCGTCCACGGGCTTGATGCCCATCAGTCGCACGATGCCCGCTGACACCCCATTGAGTGACCAGATGACCGGCTTGAACACGACGCCGTAGATCCGCATGGCCGGCGCGAGCAGCCTGGCCGACGCCTCGGGTTCGGTGATGGCCATGTTCTTGGGCACCATCTCGCCCACCACCACGTGCAGCGTGGTAACCACGAACAGCGCCACCGCGAACGAGATCGTGTGCAGAACGCCCGAAGGGACCTCGACGACCCGCTCGATGACGGGCTCGATGAGATGGGCGATGGCCGGCTCGGCCACGTAGCCCAGCACCAGTGAGGCCATGGTGATTCCAAGCTGGGCACCCGCAAGCTGGGTTTGTAGATCGCGCACCGCCGCCAGCGCAACACGACTGCGGCGGTCCCCGCTGGCGGCGGCTGTCTCGAGGCGAGCGGCACGGGCCGCCACCAGTGCGAACTCGGCCGCCACGAAGAAGGCGTTGGCCCCCAGCATCACCACCGCCACGACCAGGGCCACGATCGTGCCCGTGCTCACGGCGACGCCTCCGGTGGGGCCGAACCGGACAACGGCCCGGGTTCCGCCGCTGACCGCGACGCGGCCGCGGCTGGAGCCACCACCCGCACCGTGGCGATCCTGAGCCCGTCGACGGCCACGACCTCGAGGCGCCAGCCGTTCACCGTCACGATCTCGCCAGGCACCGGTATGTGCCCCAGCCGGTCCAACACCAGGCCGGCCAGCGTCTCGTAGTCGCCCTCGGGCATGGCAAACCCGGTGGCGTCGAGCACTTCGTCGGTATGGAGCGACGCGGGCAGCATGGTCGAGCCTCGAGACTCGGACCGGGTGCGCTCGGGCGTGGAAGAGTCGTGCTCGTCGTCGATCTCGCCGACGATCTCCTCCAGCACGTCCTCCAACGTGATGATCCCCGCCGTGCCGCCGTGCTCGTCGACCACCACGGCCAGCAGCCCTGCGCCGGCGCGCAGGTCGTCGAGCATGTCGTCGAGGTCTCGGGACTCGGGCACGGCCAGCACCGGCTTCATCAATTGCGACACCGGCGTGGACGGCCGATCCGGTCCCGGCACGGCGAACAGCGACTTCACGTGGACGACCCCGGCCACGTTGTCGAGATGCCCGGCGATGACCGGGAACCGCGAGTGGCCGGTGCGGGCGGCAACTTCCGCGAGCTCGGCCACCGAGGCGTCGGCCTCGATGGCGACCACCTCCACCCTGGGCACCATGGCGTCGTCGGCCTGCTTGTCAGCCAGGTGGATCGACCGGGTGAGCAGCCGCACCTCGCCCTCGTCGAGCATCCCCTCCTGCCCGGACGAGACAAAGAGGTGCTCGAGCTCGTCGCGATCGGGCACGGTGTCTATCTCCTCGCGCGGCTCCATACCCAGACGGCGCACCATCCAGTTGGCCGAACCGTTGAGGAACGCCACCACCGGCCGGGCCAGCACGCCGTACACGGTGGTCGGCACGGCCACGGCCACCGCCATCCCGAACGGCTTGGTGGTGGCCACCGCCTTGGGGACGAGCTCGCCCATCATCATTTGCACGACGGTGGCCAACACCAGCGCGACGGCGACGGACACGCCCCAAGGCGTGTTGCCCCCGAACAGCGCCTCCACTCCCGGCGCGATCATCGGTGCCAGTGCCGGCTCGACCATGAAGCCGAGCAGCAAAGACGAGACCGTGATTCCGATCTGCGCACCCGACAGGTGGAACGACAGCCGGGCCACCAGGCGCTGAACCATCCGGGCCCGCCGGTCGCCCGCACCGGCCCGTTCGTCCACTCGAGTCCGATCCACCGCCACTAGGGCGAACTCCATGGCGACGAAGAACGCGTTGGCTGCTATCAGCGCCAGAGCGGCCAAGAGCCACAGCGCGGTCTCTATCGGTCCTCCCCGGGATCGTCCAGACCCGTCAGCCACGAATCTACCCGCTCGGCCCGTAGGTTGGCCGGATGCCGTCGCCCGGCCTGCACCCCGACCGAAGCCTCGGCTGGCTCCGACGGATCCTGCCTGTAGTGGCCAGGTACAAGCCCGTGTTCGCGGCCTCCGTGGCGGCCGGCCTGTTCTCGGTGGCAGCCACCGCGGCGGTGCCGGTGGTGATCGGGCGAGGGGTGGACGCCGCCGCGGCCGGCGACGCGCTGAGGCCGTGGGTGCTTGCCCTGGTCGCCCTGGCCGGCACTCGCTTCGCGTTGGGCTTCGCCTACCGCTACGGGCTGTTCCGCACGGCCCACTGCATAGAGGCCGATCTGCGTAACCTCGTCTACGAGCGTCTCACCGAGCTGTCGTTCTCCTACTGGGACAGAACCCAGACGGGGCAGGTCATCTCGCGGGCCAACAGCGACATCCGCTCCATCCAGCTGCTCTTCGCGTTCGGCCCCCTCGTGGCGATGCAACTGGCGCTGCTGGTCATGGGCACGGCCGCGATGGTGCTGCTTTCGGTGCCCCTGACCCTGGTGGCGATGGCGCCCTTGCCGCTGGTGTTGTACGTGGGAGTCCGGCTGCGCGACCGGGTCTTCCCTCTCACCTGGGTGACCCAGGCCCGCATGGCCGATGTTGCCATGATCGTGGATGAGAACATCCAGGGCGCTCAGGTGGTGCGCACCTTCGCCCAGGAGCAGGCCCAGGTGGACCTCCTGGCCCGGTCGGCCCAGCGGCTCCGCTGGGCCGGCACGGCCACCGCCGACGCCCGGGCCCGCCACGCCCCCCTCATGGAGGCGCTACCCCGGTTCGGATTGGCCCTGGTGCTGCTCGCCGGTGGTCTGCTGGCCATCGACGGCAGCGTCGCGGTGGGAGACATCGTCGCCTTCAACGCGTACGTGCTGCTCATGGCGGCCCCTTTCCGGATGATCGGCTTCGTCCTGATCCAATGGCAGCGAGCCTCCGCAGCCGCCCAGCGCGTGTTCGAGATACTCGACGAGTCCCCCGAGATCACCGAGCATCCCGACGCGGTGCCCCTGACGGCGCCGGCCGGCCGGGTCGAGTTCGACGATGTGACGTTCACCTACTCCACCGGCGACGGGGCCTCGATCATCGACGGCTTCTCCTTGACCGTCGAGCCCGGCGAAACAGTGGCAGTCGTGGGCCGCACCGGCAGCGGCAAGAGCACCCTCGGCCGGCTGCTGCCCCGCTTCTATGACGTCGACCGGGGTGAGGTGCGCATCGACGGCATCGATGTGAGGGACTTGCGCATCCCGGATCTGCGCCGGGCGGTGACGGTGGCAACCGACGACCCGTTCCTGTTCGCGGCCAGCGTCCGAGACAACGTGGCTTTCGCCCGGCCCGACGCGGATCAGGCGTCGGTGGCCGTAGCGCTCGTAGACGCAGCCGCCGGGGGCTTCGTGACGGCCATGCCCCTCGGCACCGACACCAAGCTCGGCGAGCGGGGCTCGACCATCTCCGGGGGCCAGCGCCAGCGGCTCGCCATCGCCCGCGCCCTGGTCGCCGACCCGGCAGTGCTGGTGCTGGACGATGCCACCAGCGCCATCGACACCGAGGTGGAGGAGCGCATCCACGAAGCCCTGCGCCGGCGCCGCTCCCAGCGCACCACCATCCTCATCGCCCATCGACTCTCCACGATCGCCCTGGCCGATCGGGTGGTCTTCATTGCCGACGGGAGAGTGGCGGCCAGCGGCAGCCACCGCCGCCTGTTGCAAACCGTTCCCGCTTACGCCGAGGTGCTGACCGATATAGGCGCCACCGACGATGCGGTCCGCCCCGGCCGGCTCGCGGACTGATGTTCCACTCACCCGTCGGGATGCGCAGCGGACCGACCTCGGTCCAGGCCGCGGCCCGGGCCGGTCTGCCCCACGCGGACGTGCCCGGCGAGTTGAGGGCCCGGGTCGAGCGGGTTCTGGCCGACGAGCCCCTCCATCCCGACCCTGCGGTGCTGTGGTCCCGCACCACCGACGAGTCCGGCAGCCGGTTCGGTCTGGGGCGGTTCCTGTGGCCCCACCGCTACCGGCTGGCGGTGGCCTTGCTGCTGGTGGCCGCCGAGACGATCGCGCTGCAGCTCGGCCCGGTGCTCACCCAGATCGGCGTGGACGACGGCATCGTGGCCCGCGACCGCAGCGTGCTGGTCGCTGCCGCCCTGGCCTATGTGGGCCTGCTGGCCCTGGCCGCCGGAGCCGGTGCGGTCAGGACAGCGTTCACCGGCAGGCTCGGCGAGCGGCTGATGGAGCGCTTGCGAGTCCGAACGTTCGAGCACATGCAGCGTCAACAGATGGACTTCTACACCACGGAGAGGGCCGGGGTGCTGCTGACCCGCATGACGTCGGACATCGAGGCGCTGTCGGTGCTGTTCAACGAGGGCATCGTCAACTTCGCGGTCCAGGGCCTCACCCTGGCGGTGATCACCGTCCTGTTGTTCAACTACGACCCGCTGCTGGCTCTCATCACCCTGGCCGCGGCCGTGCCGCCGACACTGGCGTCCTCGATGTGGTTCCGCCGGCGGGCCGCGGCCGACTACCGCAGCGTGCGGGACCGCATCGGCGATCTGCTCGGCAATCTCCAGGAGTCCCTGGCCGGCATCCGAGTCATCGCGGCCCACGATCGGCGGGACGCCAACATCGCCGAGCATCGCCGGGTGGTGAACGGCCACCGCGATGCCAACCTGCGAGCCTCGCGGGCCAACTCTCTCTACGGGCCGGGCAGCGAGGCCATCGGCATCGCCACCCAGGCGGTGCTGTTGGCCGTCGGCGGAGCAATGACCGCCAGCGGCCGGATCACGGTGGGAGAGCTCGCCGCCTACCTGCTGTTCCTGACCGCCTTCTTCGCTCCGGTGCAGGCGCTGGTGCAGCTGTACAACTCCTACCAGCAGGGCGGCGCCGCCGTTGCCAAGCTGCGCGAGCTGTTCGGCACCAGACCGACGGTGACCGATCGTCCCGGCGCTGAGACCCTCGCTTTCGTGCGCGGCGAGATCACCCTCGACGGCGTCTGCTTCTCGTACCGCAGCGGCCACCGCGTGCTCCACGATGTCAGCCTGCACGTCTCGCCGGGAGAGACGATCGCGCTGGTGGGCGAGACCGGCGCCGGCAAGTCGACCATCGCCCGCCTCATCGCCCGGCTGTACGACCCGACAGAGGGCTCGGTGCGCATCGACGGCCGTGATCTGCGCGATGTCACCCTCACCAGCCTGCGGTCCCAGATCGGCGTCGTGTCACAGGAACCCTTCCTGTTCGCGGGCACGGTGCGCGACAACGTGGGTTTCGCCCGTCCCGGCGCGAGCGACGCCGATCTGCGCGAGGCCCTGCGCGCCGTCGGCATAGAGGAAGTCGTGGAGCGCCTCGGCGGCCTCGACGGCGTCGTCCACGAGCGGGGGGCCACGCTGTCGGCGGGAGAGCGCCAGCTGCTGGCGCTGGCCCGGACCTTCGTCTCCGAGCCCCGCATGCTGGTGCTCGACGAGGCCACCAGCAACCTCGACCTGCGCTCGGAGGCCCAGATCGAGCAGGCCCTCGACGTGCTGTTGAGAGGTCGCACTGCGGTGATCATCGCCCACCGCCTGGCCACAGCCCGGCGAGCCGACCGGATCGCGGTGGTCGACGAAGGTCGGATCGTCGAGATTGGAAGCCACCGCGAGCTGGTAGCGCGGGGCGGGCGCTATGCGACGATGTTCGAGATGTGGGAGAGACACGCCGACGGTTCCCGAGCCACACCTGGCCAGCACCGGGACGGAGCGACTCGGTGACTGCCGGGCGTGGGCACCGGGACGGAGCGACGCGGTGACTGCCGGGCGTGGGCACCGGGACGGAGCGACGCGGTGACTGCCGGCGCGCCGAGGCTCGCCGCGGACACCGGCGGCGCGGTGCTGGCGCTCAGGGGGGTTCAGCGAACGATCGACGGCGCCCGTCTGCTGTTCGACGTTGACTGGGAGGTGCGCCCGGGCCAGAGGTGGGTGGTACTCGGCCCGAACGGCTCGGGCAAGACCACCCTCGTGCGCATCGCCACCATGTGGGATCACCCCTCGGCCGGAGTTGTCGAGCTGCTCGGCGAGCGTCTGGGGCGCACCGACGTGCGGCGGCTGCGAGCCAGGGTCGGGTTCACCAGCGCGGCGATGGCCGCCATGCTGCGGCCGTCGCTCACCGCGGCTGAGGTGGTCATGACGGCCAAGCACGCCGCGCTGGCCCCGTGGTGGCATGCCTACGACGCGGACGACGCCGGCCAGGCCCTGGCCGCCCTGGAGCGGGTCGGCTGCGCAGACCGCGCCGACCAGCGCTTCGGGACGCTGTCCTCCGGTGAGCAGCAGCGGGTGCTGCTGGCGAGAGCCCTGTCGCAGAACCCGGGAGTGATCGTGCTCGACGAGCCCAACGCCGGACTCGACCTGGCAGGCCGCGAGCAGCTGATCATCACGCTGAGCGGTCTAGCGAACGACCCGGGGACTCCGCCTCTGGTGCTGGTCACTCACCACACCGATGAGATCCCGGACGGGTTCACCCACGCGCTGCTGCTGCGAGACGGCGCCGTGCTCGCCTCCGGGCCGCTGGAGGACACTCTGACGAGTTCCAGCCTTTCGAACTGCTTCGGTCTCGACTTGGTGCTGGAGCGCCGCCACGGCCGCTGGACCGCCCGGGCTGCCAGCAGCTAGCCCCAACACCGGTCCGGCGCGTCAGTTCAAGCCGGCCTTCACGACATCGGCCAAAGCGGCGATGCCGGCCGCCATGTGGTCGGCGGGGAGATGGCCGAAGCAGAGACGCATCCGGCTGGCCCCGTAGCCGGGGTCGGTGCACCATCCCGACCCGGGGTTGAACTCGACTCCCCTGGCCGCCGCCGGCGCCAGCAGGCGGTCGGTGTCGACGCCTTCGGGCAGCGCCACCCATACGAAGATCCCGCCGCGGGGCTCCTCGAAGGCGGCCAGGTCCCCGAGGTTGTCCCGCAGGGCGCCGCAGATTGCGTCGCACTTCCTGCTCAGCACGGCGGTGAGGGCGTCGACGTGGTCGTCGAAGTGGGCTGCCGCGTACTCGGCCACGGTGATCTGCTCCAGCGCTCCCGATCCCGCGTCGGCCTTGAGCGCCAGCAGCCGGCTCATCATCGGCCGGTCGGCCACGATGTAGCCCAGCCGCAGCGCGGGGGCGAGCGTCTTGGAGAACGATCCGCAGTACACGACCTGGCCGCCCTCTGCGTCCAGCGAGCGGATCGTCGGGGGCCGTTCTCCGTCGAAGACCAGATCGGCGTAGCAGTCGTCCTCGAAGATGGCGACCCCGTGTCGGCGGGCCACCTCCAGCAGCTCGAGACGGCGCTGAACCGGCATCACCGTGCCCGTGGGGTTCTGTACCGTCGGGATCGTGTAGATGAACTTCGGTCGCCGGCCCCGGCGCCTCAGCGACTCCAGCACGTCGTCGAGATGGTCGATTCGCATCCCGCCGGAGTCGAGCTCGACGCCGTGCACATCGGCCCGCAGGGCGGCGAGGCGGCTCAGGGTGCCCGCGTAGGTGGCCTTCTCGACGATCACCGGGTCACCGGGGCCTAGCAGCGCGTCGTTCACCAAGTCGAGGGCCTGCAGCGAGCCCGACGTGACTAGGACTTCAGATGCATCGGTGGACATGTGCGCCCTGCGAGCGAGGGCCTCCGAGATGAACTCCCGCAGCGGCAGGTGACCCTGGGGGCTTCCTCCCAGGTTGTAGAAGGCCAAGGCCGGACCGTGGCGGGCCAGGGCGGCGGCCGCGGCCTCGGCGAAGCCGCCGAAGGGCACGCTGGCAGGGTCGTTGTGGCCGCCGACGAAATTGAACGGCGGGTCCCCGGCCCATTCGGCTGCCCCATCGGCGAGCCCCGACCTGAGCAGAGCCGTCATATCGAAGCCCACTGGCCGGAAGCTACCAACCGGCTGAGATCCGCTCCTATTCGGGCACCGGCGGGGCGAGGAGCCTCAGACCGCGGCCAGGCCGGAACCGGCGACCGCGCCGGTTGGACGGATGGCCAGCAGGACGCCCTCGACCACCTCCACCGTCGGCGGCGCGGCCACGATCACGTTGGACGTGCCGCGGCCGGAGGTCGGGCTCAGAGCCTCCTCGACCAGCGGGAACAGCAGACCGGAGGTGGACGCCACCAGCGCCGGCCCGCCGACAGCCAGCAGCGACACGACCTCCCCCACCTCGCCGCGCAGACGGCGCAGGCCGCGCACTACGGTCACATGGGCCTCCCCCACCGTGGCCGACACCTCCAGCGCAGCCCAGCGCGGCGAGGCCAGCACGGCCAGACTGGCCATTGCCTGATCGAGCCGGCCTCCGGCGGGCAGCAGCACGTGCACCGCCTCGACCTGTCCCAGCACCGAGGCCATGGCCAGTTCCAGATCGGTCGCGTCCTTGTCGGCAGGATGGGCGTCCACGACCGCGCCGCCGCGCTTGGCCCAGTCCAGCGCCGCCTCGCTGGCGGAGTCCAGGTCGCCCACCACGGCATCGACGCTCAGGCGCCATCGGCGGGCCGCGTCCAGCCCACCGTCGGCGGCAATCACGAGGTCGGGGGATCCTGTCGCGGGCGCCTCGCCGTGCTGGTCGCCCGCCACCAGCAGTGCCCATGATCGACGTCTCATGAAGCAGCCCGCAGTGTCGTTGCACACCGGGAATGCCAGCGCGGCGCTGCGCCGGTCCGGTTCACGGCAGGTACGGCGTGGGGTCTACGGCCTTGCCGTCGATGCGCAGCTCGAAGTGCAGGTGGGGGCCGGTGGACCAGCCGGTGGAGCCGATCGCCCCGATGCGGTCCCCGCTCTCCACATTCTGGCCCTCCGACACCTCGATGCGGCTGAGATGGCCGTAGAGAGTGCTGTATCCGAGCCCGTGGTAGATGACGATGGTGTTGCCGAAACCGCCGCGCTCTCCGGCCAGGATCACCTCGCCCGAGCGGGCCGCCCGAACCCGGTCGCCGGTGTCGCCGCCGAGGTCGATGCCGTTGTGCTGGCGCACCGTCCCGAAGATGGGGTGCACTCGCGGCCCGAATCCCGAGGTCTTCTCGCCGTCGGCGGGCCAGGCCACCAACTCGAAGGGGCCGTGCTCGGCCTCGTGGCGACGGCGCTCCTCCTCGATGGCGCGGCGGCGGGCCTCCTCCTCCTGGCGACGGCGCTCCTCCTCCCTGCGGCGGATCTCCTCCTCGATGCGGTTGATCTCCCGCTCCATCTCCCTGTCGGACAGCTCGATCTCGGCCGACACGAGATTCCATTCGTCGATGCGGGACTGGATCTCCAGACGCAACTCCATCGCCGACGCTCGGGCATCCTCGAGGTCTGCAAGCCGCTGCTGCTGGGCCTGCCGCTCCCGGTCGGCGTCCTCGGCCCGCTCGAGAGCTCGGCGGCGAATCACCTCCAGCTGCGCCTCTGCCGTGCGCAACTCGTCGGTGATCTCCAGCTCGTTGCCGATGGCCAGGTCGAGCAGGAACAGCCGCACCGCGCTCTCGTTGAGGCTGGTCGAGAACTGCTCGACGAAATCGACGGGCGGCTGCACGTAGGCCTGGATGGCACGCTGTCGCAGGCGCTCCCGGATGGTCTCGATCTCGTCGACGAACCACTCGGCTTCGGCTCGGGCCGCGGCCGCCTCGGCCTCCGCGGCCGCGATGGCCGCCTCCGCGGCGTCGATCCGGGTCTGCTGCAACTCGACGTAGCCGTCCAGCTCGCTGAGCGCGTCGACCAGGGCCTCGTCGTCCGCGATGAGAGCATCGACTTGAATGGCCACATCGGCGGCGTCGCGGGCCAGCTGCTCGCGCTGTTGGCGAAGATCCTCGATCCGGCCATCGCTCTGACCCAGCGCGGCAGCCGCCATCAACGCCGCTACCGGCACGATCAGCAACAGCGCGCCAGCAAGGCGCCGCAACCCACGCACAGACGGAATCGTAATATAACAGCAATATTTCCTCAACCTGATCGCAATAGATCTCCGGGCACGCCCCGGAGTGCCGGCCTCGCCCATCAGATCTAGGGCTTGCCGGAACCGACTACCCACATGGCGTAGTACTGGGCCCCGCCGCCGTAGGCGTGGCCCACCGCCCGGCGGGCGCCGTCCACCTGGTGGCGGCCGGCCTCGCCCATCACCTGCAGGGCCGCCTCGGCGAACCGGATCATCCCCGACGCCCCGATCGGGTTGCTCGACAGCACCCCCCCGGAGCAGTTGACCGGCAGGTCGCCGCCCTCCAGTTCCGTCGCCCCGGACTCCACCATGCGCCAGCCCTCGCCGGTGGCGGCGAAACCCAGGCTCTCCAGCCACATCGGCTCGTACCACGAGAACGGCACGTACATCTCGACCGCATCGATCTCGGCTCGCCGGTCGACGATGCCCGCCTGCGCGAACACATCGTCGGCGCACTGCTCCGACGCGGCCGGCGACACCATGTTGCGGCCGCCGTAGCTGTTGCTCTCGCTGCGCATGGCGGTGCCGTGCACCCAGGCGACCGGTCCGGGGTGGCTCTCCCCGCCCGCCTCGTCGACAAGGACCATGGCGCAGGCGCCGTCGGAGGACGGGCAGGTCTCGGAGTAGCGGATCGGGTCCCAGAGCATCGGCGAGTCCACGACCTGCTCGAAGGTCAGGTCGTGCTGGTGGAGATGGGCGTACGGGTTGAGCAGGGCTTGGCGGCGGTCCTTGTGGGCCACCATGCAGCCGATCAACTCCGGGGCGCCGGTCATCATCATGTAGCGGCGGATGATGGGCGAGAAGTAGCCGCCCGCGCCGGCGTTGACCGAGGTGGCGAACGGCTGCGGGAGCGACAGGGCCCACATGGCGTTGGACTCCGACTGCTTCTCCCAGCCGATGGTTAGCACGCAGCGGTGGACGCGGCTCTGCACCATCGACGCGGCCACGCAGGCGGTCGAGCCTCCGACCGAGCCCGCGGTGTGAACCCGCATGATCGGCTTGCCCACCGCTCCGAGCGCCTCGGCCAGGTATATCTCGGGCATCATCACGCCCTCGAAGAAGTCCGGCGCCTTGCCGATGATCACCGCGTCGATGTCGCTCCAGGTCTTCTCGGCCATCTCGAGCGCCCGGTAGGCGGCCTCCCGCAGGAGCCCGGCCATGGACACGTCCCGGCGGGCCGCGGCGTACTTGGTCTGCCCGACCCCGATGACCGCAGTGCGCTCAGCAGCCACGGTCAGTCGCCCTCCAGAAGGCAGCCGCCCCGCGAACTGGCAGCAGAATGCACGCATACCGTGCACGACGCTGCCAATTCCAAGCAGCCACGATCAGTCGCCCTCCAGGACGCAGACCAGGTTCTGCTGGAGGCACGGCCCGGAGGTGGCGTGGGCCACGGCCCGGTCTCCGTCGCCCCGCCAGATGCGGGAGGCGGCCTCGCCTATCCGGATGAGGCCCGAGGCCATCATGGTGTGCGCCGCGAGCGCGCCCCCCGACGGGTTGATGGCCGTGCGGTCCTCGTTGAGGCCGAGGGCGTCGATCAGCAGGTATTCGGAGGTGGTGAAGGGGCCGCACAGCTCGGCCAGGTCGATCTTGTCGCCGGTCGCGCCGGCGTGTTCGGCGGCCAGGCGCGCCGAAGCCGACGACGTCAGGTCTCGAACACCGAGAGTGTGGGCGTCGCTGCGATGGTCCATGCCCCGGATCCAGGCCGGGCGCTCGCACAGCTCGCGGGCCCGGTCCCCGGCCGCCAGCACCACCGCGCAGCCGCCGTCGGCCTCGGCCGGAAGGTCCGAGGGCCGCAGCGGGTCGATGGCATAGTCCTCGGCCAGGATCTCGGCCACGGACTTGGGGTCGGCCCGCACGGCGTGGGGGTTGGAGGCGGCGCTGGCACGGCTCCGGGCCGCGATCTCGGCCAGGCGGGCCTCGCTGACATGGCCGCCCTCCAGCATCAGCCGGGCGGCCAGGGCCTCGACCGCGTAGGAGTCGGGCCACAGCGGGCACACGTAGTAGGGGTCCATCTGGGTGGCCAGCACGTCTCGCAGGGAACCCGGCGAGGACTTGCCGTAGCCGTAGACGAAGGCCGTGTCGATGCCGCCGCACTGGATCTTCACCCAGGCCTCGTAGAGAGCCCAGGCGCCGTCCTGCTCGACGTGGCTCTCGCTGATGGGCGGTACCGGACCGGTCCCGTCGATCGTCATCACGAACGAGAACGCCTGCCCGGCCAGGAAGTCCGACGATCCCGAGCAGGTGAATCCCATGTCCGCCTGTGTCAAGCCGGCGGCCGCCTTGGCCTGCTCCATCAGGGGAACCATGAACTCCACTTCGGACTCGCCCGAGATGGCAGCCTCCTGGCGCTGGGCGAAGGCCACAACGGCGACATCGATCATGCTGCGCCCATGATCATTGGTGCGCCCACATCCCTTGCTGCGCCCGCGATCATCGCTGTACCCACATCAACGATGTACCCACATCGGTCATGCGTCACTCGCCTCGACGCGGCCGATGCGGGCGTAGTCGGTTATGACCTCGTCGGGCTCGCCGGTCGGCGCCCAGCCCAGGATGTTGGCCGCAGACGTCTCCAGTTCCTCGTCGGGCTTCCACACGGCCCGCACCCTCATGCCGATGCGGACCTCCTCGGGCGCGATGTTGATGACGAGGCCCAGGAAGCCCACCGACGCGCCGTCGAGGACGATCCAGGCGCTGCAGTAGGGGGGCTTGAGGTCGGGTCGCCGCTCTATGGGGACCCGTGTGATGTTGAACGACTCGACGTAGCCGGTGTCGGCCAGCTCGACGACTTCGCTGGTGGCCGAACCGGCCAGGGGGCTCACGCCCCGGGGCGGGACGAACACCTGGCCGGTCGCGCCGCAGCGCTCCCCGAGGATCCGCTTGTCGGCCATGGCTCTCAGGTATCTCGACAGCGCCCGGCCCGGCGTGTAGGTGTAGGACAGTCGGATCGGAGTGCACACGCTCTCCACCGGTTCGGCGCCGGAGAGCGCCTCGGGCACCGTCATCGGCTCGGCCAGGGCGGCGGGCGCGGCCAGCGGATCGCGGGGCGCAGCCGGAACGCCGCTCACTCGGTCTCCCCTCCGGAACAGGCGCGGGTGGGTGATGCCCGTCGCAGTGCAGCGTTGTGGTCCCCGCTCTTGTTCGCTGCGCTCACGGGCCGCTCGGGCCGCGGCCTCGCTCGCCGTCTAGCGATGATCCCCATCAACAGCTGCCCATCTGCTCGGCCTCGGGCGGGATCGGCTCGAAACCGGCGATGTCGGCTATGTGCCCCTCGCGCTCGGTGCGCCACACGGCCCGAACCCTCATGCCGGTGGACACGTCGGCGGCGCTGTCGGCGAACACCGCGTGCAGCATCGACGCGTCCGCCCCGTCGAGGCGGATCAGGGCCCAGGCGAAAGGCCGGTCGAAGGGCTGCATGGGTCGGGGGTCGCCGTTCCAGGCCCAACTGACGACCTCGCCCGACTGGCCCACCTCCACCATCTCGGTGAGCGGGTCAGCGGTCAGCGGGTCGTACTCCTGCGGGGGGCACAGAACGGTGCCGTCGGCTCGGCGGATGCCGCAGATCACACCCTCGCGAAGGCCGGTGAGGAACGCTCCGATCACCGGGCCCGTCGAGCGGGTGAACGGGTACTCGAGAACGAGCGGGGCCTGCAGGACATCGGATGCCACTACCCCCGATGCTACGCGTCGTTCACCCGCCGCCGACGCATCCCCGCCCCGCGATGTGCAGTTGCTCACTTCCGAGCATCGGTGATACGTTGGTGCGTGGAGGTGGGGGGACTCGAACCCCTGCGAGTCCAGTTCAGAGCCGGTCGCAGCACCATGCCGCCCCCAGCCGAAGTTCGAGAGCAACCCGCTTGCCCCCAAGCTTCAACGGAGAGCCGGAGGTCAGCCTCCGGCTCTCTCATGTCGGCACCATAGCCGTTGTGGTAAGTGGCGCGATTATGCGCCTAGTAGTAGCAGCAGGCCTATTACGGTGTAGCTGATCATCACCGCCAGCATCGGGTACTGCGAGCGCATCGCCAGCCGGCGGGGCCAGCGCTCCACGGCCCGGTCGTGGGCCACGGCCACCGCCATCACATGGCCCGCGGCTATGGCCGCGGTCTGCGTCCAGGCGATGGCGTCGGTGGAGATGGCGGTGTAGTCCACCAGGTAGGTGGCCGTGCCGAAGAGGTCCCATCCCCGGCCGAAGGGGTCGGAGAGGTGGGCGATGATCTGCTGGCCCTCCAGCAGCAGGTAGCTGAAGTAGTGGGCGATGGTGTAGGCCGCCGCGATGGGCATCAAAGAGGGTGCGAACGCCTCGGCCAGCTCCCTCTCGGTGTCGCCGGTGATGGCGGCCATGCCCGCGATGGCGGCCCGGTAGAGCACCAACACCGCGAAGATCACGAACACCAGCCCCACGGTGTTGACCGCGGTCAGCTCCCAGCCGGTGCGTTCGGCGGCCACGTCGAGCCACACCGAACTGCGGCTGAAACCGTCGAAGGTGGTCGAGCCGAGGACCACAAGGATGAACGCCACCGAGCCCCGCTTGATCGGCAGCACGGCCAGACCGGCGAGCGGCGCTCGCAGTCGCAGGCCGCCGCCGTCGCGGTGCAGCGGCGCCATGGCCGACAGCTTGGTGAACAGCACGCCGAAGCCCTCGGCGTCGCGCAGCCAGCCCCGGCCAAAGACGGCCGCTCCCGCCAGCAACGCGACCGTGTAGGCGGCCAGGCACACCCCCAGGACCCGAATGTTGGTGCTGTCGTGGAAGGCGAGCTCGAGCCACAGGAAGCCGAACATGGCGCCAACCGCCCACCACTGGTTGCCGGCGCCCCGGTCGGCGTCGGCTGGGAGCGAGCCTGGATTGGTAGCGGGTGCTCGCGGCGATGAGTTGTGATCCCCGCTCTTGTTCGCTGCGCTCATGGGCCGCTTGAGCCACGGCCTCGCTGGGTTCCCGCTGATCTCACCTCCAGAGCTGCGGTCCGTCCGCTCGGCCTCTGGGGGCCGGCTGCGGAGGCGGGCCCACAGTTGGGCCGAGCTGTCGGCCAGGGTGCTGAACGGGCTTAGGTGCGACCACACATCTCCCACCAGCACCGACACTGCCTGGAGCCCCACCCAGAAGATGATGTAGACCGCGACCGGCGCGATGTTCACCGACGGGTTGGTGTTGCCCGCCAGCCCGGCGTAGAGCAGCACCCCCAGCGCGACCAGGCCGAAGGCGCCGACCAGCCGCGCCTGCACCCGGCAGGCCCGCTGGAACGGCCTGGGGAGGATCCGCCCGGCCGCCGCGGCCCGGAACTTAGGCGTGTCCCAGAACATGCCGAGGGCCACGAATGAGGCGGCCACCGCGAACGAGGCGGCCCAGGCGAGCTGCCAGAGCGGCACCGGCAGATCCAGGCGGCCGCCCACGCCGTGCGCGGCTGCGACGTCCGCTGACATCCAGAGCGCGGCGGCGGCCATCGCGCCCGTGGCCGGGATCCGGCGGAGAGTCCGCCTCACGGCAGGAACGGCTCCGGGTCCGTTCAGTCGCGGTGACGGCTGTCCGGCATCACGGCTCTGTGACTGCACCGGTGGGCGATACTGGACTCGAACCAGTGACCTCTGCCGTGTGAAGGCAGCGCTCTAGCCATCTGAGCTAATCGCCCGGAGAGGAGCGAGGCTACCAGCGGGCCCCAAGCCGGACTACGGGACAAGGCCGACCAGCGCTCGGTGGAACTGTTCTGGAACGCGATCGTCGAGTCGATGCCGTAGCCGTTGTATAACGCTGCCTGGAAAATAAGATGCAAAATCATGTTGTTACAGGGTTGTACGCCGACAGAGCACTGGTTACGGTGTGGGCTGGCAGCTTGTCCGATGACACCAGCGAAGGAGCCCAGGATGGCCGCTGAACCCCTCCCCGCAGAGAACTCAGAAGTACCTCCCCACATCGCCAATCGGATCCGCCCCGACGAGGAGATAGGCGCCGGCATCCTCGGCCCCGAGGACGACCTCGGGTGGCCGACAGAGGAGGAGGTCAAGGAGAGGAGCAAGCGTCTCGGCGCCGTCATCGACGACTACGAGGCCGAATACGGCCCCATCAGCGAGGAGGCCCTCGAATGGGCCCGGGCCACCCTCAGGTTGGACAACAAATGACGATGCTCGTGCTCGACACGGGAGCACTGATCGCCCTCGACCGCGGCGACGGTCACACTTGGGCATTGCTCCGCACCGCGACCCAGGAGGCGCAAGCCATCCAGGTCCCGGTCGGGGCTCTGGCCCAAGCCTGGCGGGGCGGACCTCGCCAAGCCCGGCTGGCCCGAGCGCTCAAGGAATGCGACGAGATCCCGCTGAACGGGCGAACCGCACGTCAGGTCGGCGAACTCTGCGGCAAGACGCTCACCAACGACGTGATCGACGCATCGGTGGCGGTCACCGCGGCCCGAGCGGCGCGCCACGGCGCTGTGGACGTGCTCACCTCCGACCGAGCCGACATAGTGCCTCTGCTCGCCGCGCTCAACGCTTCGGCCTACGTCGTGGACGTGTAGACCCCGTCGCGGCTCCGCTAGCGGGATCTCGGCCTGTCAGACCAGATCGGGGGCGATGGGGTTGAAGGCCAGCAGGTCCTCCAGCACGGCGAGGGTCTCCAGGACGGTTAGGTCGTCGAGCTGGTGGCCTACCACTTGCAGGCCGATCGGCACGCCCTCGGTGCTGTAGCCGCAGCAGACGGTCCCGGCGGGGCGGCGGGCGAGGTTGGCCAAGGGCGTGAACCGGAACCAGTTCGGGGTCTCCTCGCCGTTGATGGTGCCGTGGCCGGCCGGGGCGGGGGCCTGGCCAGCGAGGGTGGGCATCAGCAGCACGTCGTAGCCGTCCATCATCTCCGCCAGCGCGATGGACAGCTCGCCGGCCTGCTGGCGGGCCTGGTAGATCGACTCCGGTGTGGCCCGCTCGTAGACGTCCTCCAGCATCGCTGCGAGGACATCGGTCACGTTGCTCCACTCGTCGGTGCCATAGAGCGGGCGGAACGCGGGGCCGATGAGCCCTCCAAAGAACAGCTGGAGGAAGGCACCCGGCACGGCGCTGATCTCGGTCTGCGCCTCGACGACCTCGACACCCTCGGTTGCCAGGCGCTCGACAGCCGCGTCGCACGCCGCCGCGATCTCGGAGTCGACCGGTCCCCCGTCGATCGACGGCGCCCACAGCACGCGGGCCGGCACCCGGGGGCTGTCCAGGGCAGCCCGCCACGACACGTCCGGCTTGGGCAGGCTGCGCAGGTCGGCCGGATGAGGTCCGACCATGGCGTCCAGGCAAAGGGCCACGTCGCGGATGAGGCGGGCCATCGGACCCACGCACGACAGGTCGATCAGGCCCGACGGTGGCGGGCCGCTCGGCACCCGGCCGTGGCTGGTCTTGATGCCCGACAAACCGCATATCGCCGAAGGGATGCGGATCGAGCCGCCCCCGTCGGAGCCGGTGCCCACCGGGACCATCCCCGACGCGATGGCTGAGCCCGTGCCCCCCGACGACCCGCCCGGTGAGCGCTCCGGGTTCCAGGGATTGAGCGTGGGACCGAACCGGGGATTGTAGGTGTCGCCCATGCAGCCGTGCTCGGGGGTGTTGGTCTTGCCCACGATCACGCAGCCCGCGGCCCGCATCCGGGCCACCTCGGTGCAGTCGGACGCGGCCGGCGGGTCGTGGCGGGTGTACATGGCGCCTCTCGAGGTGTGGAACCCGACCGCATCCACGAGGTCCTTCACTCCGATGGGGATGCCCGCCAGCGGCCCTACGTACTCGCCGGCGTCGAGGCGCTCGTCGATGGCCGCGGCCTGGGCTCGGGCATCGTCGGCGTCAACCGCCACGAACGCATTCAGGATCGGATTCAGGGCCTCGATGCGCGCCAGCGCGTGCTCGGTGACCGCGGCGGCGGTGAGGGTACGATCCCGCACCATGGCCACCAGGGCCTCCACGGTCACAGTCCGAAAATCGGGTACGTCCATTCGAGCCTCTCCTCCATCAACCCGTTGACTGGGCCAGAGTTCGGTCATTCGCCAGCCGGTCATGATCGCAGAACGGCCATCCAAAGCGGTCGAGCATCAACTCATCGAAGATTTCCGAAGCCGGGAACGGGGGTTTCGCCACCCTCTCATAAGCGTCGATCAGGTGACACCGGCGAGAATTGGCCTCCTCGTTCTCGATGCCGCTCAGGGTCTCTACCAACATCTGCTTTGTGATCGCCGTCACCGGCTTCTCGCGCTGCGAGACAGACACTCTCCAATTGGAGATGAGCGTGAGCACCATGCCGACGGCGACGAGAACCCCGACGGCCGACAGCACCGCCCGGCGCATGCTGCTGGAGGTAGCTGCACCAGCGGCGGCGGCGCACGCGGCGAACAGGAGCAGGGACCAAGCCACCTGGACCATCAATGTCTCGCGCCACGCCGCGCCGACCGGAACACGATGCTGCTGTAACCATGTCGAGAAGCTGACCAGCAGCGCGGGAAACAATGCGACGGCTGAGCCGACCACCGCCACCCCTCCGGCCAATCGCAACCACGAGAACTGCCCTTCTTGGTTCAGCGCAGCGTCGCGGTCGTCGATGCCCACCGCGCGACAGGCCCGGACCGAGACCACGACCGCCACCGCCACGGCCGCTACTGCAAGCACGACCAGCACCGAGTTGGACGCAACGTTGGCCAGGTCGAGCCGACCACCGGAGCCGAGACGATCAGCAACGTACCGCCAGCCCGCCAGTGGCACTCCGCTGATCACCCGCTCGGGCAGCAGCCCGAGGACCTCACTCGAGGGTTCGATGTCGGTCCTGTCGTAGCACGTCCTCTGACCACATCGCGTCGCTATCTCGATCCGCGTGGGGATGAAGACCGCCAGGAATCCCGCCAGGAGGTACGCCCATCGCCTCGCAGCGGCAGTGCGCAAGACCTCCCTCGCTGGTAGGCGAGAGGCCACAGCCCGACCTGCGATGAAGGCCGCGGCTACGGCGGGCGCCACGTACACAAGGTCATAGACCATGGCTGCGGCCGCGCCGAGGAGTCCTAACGCGACACGCTCCATCGGCAGCAGCGGCCTGATCTGCATGTCCTTATCGCGAGCCACGGCCAACGCGACGGCCAATACAAGCACGACGGAGCCGATGAACAGGAACGGAAACAGCACGATGGGGCTTCCGCTGCCGCCAGCGACCAGCACAGCAGCCAGCACCATCGGATAGACGAGAAGCAACGGCGTGCGGCGTCTTGCACCGGCCGAACGCATCAGCGCCCATACCAACTCGTTGGCCACGAGGGCCAAGAGCGACAACAACCCAAGCCGAACGAGACCCTGCACGGCGTGGGGGGCCAGGCTCGTGGCCTCCGCGAACTCGTAGATCGCCGAATACTGGAAGTTCTCCAGGAAGCGGCCGATGGGCCTGAAGTTTCCCCGGTTCAGGAAGTGGTCCGTAACCTCGTAGGCGTCCTGGGCCGCTAGCATCGGGTTGGCGCGTATTTTTTGAGCCGTACGCGCAACCAGCTTGACCTCGTCGTATTGCAGCGAAGATCCCGCTAGCGGCGCCGTTACCAATAATGTGGGAGCCACCACGAACCCAGCCGAGCCCACGGCACGACCAACGGTTGCCACGGTTTGCGATCCTACCTAAGGTGGGTCTCCGCCCGCTGGACCAGGGTCGCAGGCGACTGCTTCAACATCAGGCAGACGGGAAAGCCGCTCCACTAGGCGCTCGAGGCGGGCGACCCGCGATCCCTTGACCAGCACGGCGCAGGCCCCGTCTAGAGGTCCGAGATCGGCCAAGGTCGCTAGGGCGCCGTCGATGCCCTCGGCCTCGATGACCGTGCCCTCGCCGGACGAGTAGCCCGGAGCGTCGACCGCGATGACGTCCACACCGAGTTGGGCGGCCAGCGAGCCGATGGCGGCATGCTCGGCAGCCTCGAAGTCGCCCAGTTCGGCCATCGTGCCCAGCACGGCGATCCTGCGCGCTGCGGGCAGCGCGGCCAGCGCGTGCAGGGCCGCCCGCATCGACAGCGGGTTGGCGTTGTAGCAGTCGTTGAGCAGGCGGGCACCCCCGTCGGTCCGCGCGACCTCCATGCGCAGCGGCGACAGCGTCGGCTCGGCCAGCCCCGCGGCGACATCGTCCAGCGACACCCCGAGTTCGATCCCGACCGCGGCCGCAGCCAGGGCATTGTCGACCGAGTGCGCGCCCCGAGCTCCCAGCTCGACCTCAACCTCTCCGGCCGGGCTCCGCAACACGAAGCGGCATGTGAGCTCGTCATCGAGAGTGAGGTCCCGGGCCCGCACCTCGCCGCCGACGCCGAATGTGACCACCCGGGCCTCGGTGCCCTCCGCCATGGACGCCACCTCGGGCACGGCCGCGTTGAGGAAGGCCACTCCCCCGCCGACGGCCGCGGGAAGCGCCTCGACAAGCTCCCGCTTGGCCGACACCACTGCGGCCAGCGATCCCAACTCGCTCGTGTGGGACAGTCCCACCGTGGTGACCACGCCCATGGTCGGCCGAGCTGTGCGGCACAGCTTGGCGATGTGTCCGGGGCCCCGCGAACCCATCTCGACCACGAGAACTCCGGCACCGGCAGGGGCTGACAGCAGGGTGATCGGTACTCCGATCTCGTTGTTGAACGACCGGGTGCTGGCCCACACCCGCCGGTCCCGGCCCAGCACCGCGGCCAGCAGGTCCTTGGTGGTGGTCTTGCCCACCGATCCCGTTATGCCCACCACCGGCACCGACCCGAGCCGGCTTCGGGCCTCAACGGCCAGGTCAGTGAGGGCGACCTGGGTGTCGTCTACTTCGACCGCGGCGGCGTCTACCCCGGACGGGCCGCGGGCGGTGAGATAGGCGGACGCTCCGGCCGCCACTGCGTCGGCGATGAAGTCGTGGCCGTCGCGCTTAGCCACCAGCGGCACGAACAGCATCCCTGGACGCATGTCGCGGCTGTCCTGGGTGATGTCGTCGACCTCTGTGGATCCATCGCCGTGCAGCCGTCCTCCGGTAACCGCGGCGACCTCGGCGAGCGTCCAGCGCACGGCGCGAGTGTTGCACGCATACCGTGCAAGACGCTGCCAATTCCCGGCCAGCAACCAGCCACCCCGTGAATTAGCAACACAATGCACGCATAGGGCACCAACCACTGCCAGTTCGGTGCCCGGCGCTAGCGTCGTCTGTGTGGAGGACCGCAGGATCCGGCTGGTCGTGTTGTTCGGGGGACGCTCCGCCGAACACGACGTGTCGTGCGTGTCGGCCCGCCATGTGGTGGCTGCGGCCGATCCCAAGAAGTATCTGGTCGAACCGGTCGGCATTACCCGGGAGGGACGCTGGGTGCAGGCCGCGGCGGCTCTCGAGACCCCGGGGGCAGACCCCAACGCGCTGCCTGAGCGCCTCAGCGCTGACGGTCCGGAGATAGAGCCGCTGCCCGCACTGGCCGCCGATGTCGCTGCTGGCAGAGCAAGTTCCGGCGCGCGTCCGGCCGGGCCCACGGTGGTGCTGCCGATCCTGCACGGACCGATGGGCGAGGACGGCACCGTGCAGGGCCTGCTGGAGCTGGCCCGGGTTCCCTACGCCGGTGCGGGGGTGCTGGCCTCTGCGCTGTGCATGGACAAGAGCGCAGCCAACACAATGCTGGCGGAGGCGGGCATTGCCCATACCCGCTGGCAGAGCCTCACGCTCGATGACCCGGCCGCGAGCGGCTCCGAGCTGGCTGGGCGGGTGGAGGCCATCGTGGAGGATCTGGGCCTGCCGGTGTTCGTGAAGCCAGCGAGCATGGGATCCTCGGTCGGCATCACCAGGGCGGTCACCGGCGAGGAGGTCGCCGACGGACTCCGCCTGGCCTGCCGCTACGACCGCTCCATTGTCGTGGAGGAGGAGTCCAGGGCGCGCGAGATCGAGGTGGCCGTTCTCGGCAACGATGACCCCGAAGCCAGCCTGCCTGGCGAGATCATCCCCGGCGCGGCGTTCTACGACTACGCCGACAAGTACGAGGACGGCGCGGAATTGCTGATACCGGCTCCCCTGGACGACGACGAAATCGCCTCGTGCCAGAGCCTGGCCATCGACGCCTACCGGGCCCTGCGGGTGGAGGGTCTGGCCCGGGTCGACTTCCTTTACGAGGACGGGCGCGGCGGTCGCGGCGACCGGGGCTGGCTGGTGAGCGAGCTGAACACGATGCCGGGCTTCACCCCCATATCGATGTATCCGAAGCTGTGGGCCGCCACCGGGCTCCCCTACTCCCGGCTCATCGATCGCCTAGTGGAGCTGGCCCTGGAGCGCCACTCCCGGCGAGAACGCCACACCCGCACCGACCCCGGCACGGCACCGGATCGAGGTTCATCGTGAGCCTCCGTCGCCCGCGGGCACTAGAACTTACGCCGTGATCGTCGAGTCGCTCGCCGGCAAGCGCATCGCCATCACCGGGGCCACCGGGTTCCTGGGCACCGCGCTCACCGAGCGCCTGCTGCGCTGCGTGCCCGACTGCGAGCTGGTGCTGGCGGTGCGTCCAGGGCGCCGGGGCGCGGCCCAGCGGGTGCAGCGCGATGTGCTCCGCAACGACGCCTTCGGCGGGCTCCGCCGGCAGGCCGCCGAGGACTCCAGCGCCGAGAGCTACGACGAGATGAACGGACGGAGGGTCAGCGCGGTGGCCGGCGACGTGAGCGTCGACGGTCTCGGCCTCGACGACGAGGGCCGGGCCGCCCTGGCCGGCTGCGACATCGTGATCCACTCCGCGGCCACCGTGAACTTCGACTCGGCCCTCGACGACGCGGTCGAGGTCAACCTGCTCGGACCGAGCCGGGTTGCTGCGGTCCTCGCCGAAGCCGGATCGGCGGCCCACATGATCGCAGTGTCGACCTGCTACGTGGCTGGCAGCCGGCGAGGCGCCGCCCCCGAGCAGCTGGTGGACGACTCGCCGTTCTTCACCGAGGTCGCTTGGCGCGACGAGGTCGCCAGCGCCCGCCAAGCCCGCCGCGACGCCGAGCAGGCCAGTCGCAGCCCCGAGCGCCTGGCCGCGCTGTCTGCCCAGGCCCGCCGGGAACTGGGCGCGGCCGGCATCCCGGCGTTGTCCGAGAAGATGGAGAGCTTGCGGCGCCGCTGGGTGGACGACCAGATGACCCAGGCGGGCCGGGCCCGGGCTTCGAGCCTGGGCTTCCCCGACGCCTACGCCTTCACCAAGGCCCTGGGTGAGCGCGCCCTCGCCGAGACCCGCGGCGACATCGCGGTGAGCATCGTGCGGCCCTCGATCATCGAGTCGGCCCTGGCCGAGCCCTATCCGGGATGGATCCGGGGATTCCGCATGGCCGAGCCGGTGATCGCCGCCTACGCCCGGGGACTGCTCAAGGAGTTCCCCGGCGTGCCCGAAGGCATTGTCGACGTGATCCCGGTGGACCTGGTGGTGGCGACCATCCTGGCCGTGGCCGCGAGAGGCCCGGTGGACCCCAGCCCCGACGTCGTCCAGATCGCGAGCGGAGCCATCAACCCGCTCAAGTACGGCAAGCTCTTCGACCTGGTGAGCGGCTGGTTCACCGAGCACCCCGTCTACGACGAGCACAACCAGCCGATCTCCGTGCCCCAGTGGTCCTTCCCCGGCCGGGGAAGGGTGGCCAGACAACTCCAGCGCGCCCAGCGTTCGCTGGAGACCGCCGACCGGGTGCTGTCCGCTCTGCCGCTGAGGGGGCGTCACGCCCTTATGAGCGCCAGCCTCGAGGAGCGCCGCCAGCAGCTCGGGAGAGCCAACGAGTACGTCGAGCTGTACGGCGCCTACGCCGAGTGCGAGGCGATCTACCAGCTCGACCGACTCCTGGATCTGTGGCACTCGCTCGACGACGACGACCGGGCGGCGTTCTGCTTCGACCCCTCCGTCATCGACTGGACCCGCTACGTGCAGCAGGTGCACCTGCCGTCAATGGTGGAGCAGGCTCGCCTCAAGATGGCTCCCGGAACCAGCTCCAGCCGCAGCGATTCCCGATCCGCCCGTCTCCGCCGCCAGGTGCTGGCGCCCGAGCGCCAGCTGGCCGTGTTCGACCTGGAGAACACGCTGATCGCGTCGAACGTGGTGGCCAGCTACGCGTGGCTCGCCACCAGGGAGCTCGACGACCTCGACCGAGTCCGTTTCGCGGTCCGCACCCTCGGTGAGGCGCCTCGGCTGCTGGCGTTGGACCGCAAGGACCGCAGCGACTTCTTGCGCTACTTCTACCGGCGCTTCGAGGGCGCCTCGGTGGACCGCATCGACGCCGACTGCGCCGAGATGCTCAGCGATCTCATCCTCACCAAGTCGTTTCCCCGGGGGATCCGACGCATCCGCGAGCACCGTCAGGCCGGGCACATGACGCTGCTCGTCACGGGAGCGCTCGACTTCGTGATCGCGCCGCTGAAGCCCCTGTTCGATCACATCATCGCGGCCGAGATGGGCTCGAGCGGCGGCGTCTACGACGGCCGGCTCACCTCGGTGCCCCCAACCGGCGAGGCCCGCTACCAGACGCTGGTCGACTTCTCCGAGCTTCACGGCCTCGACCTGCGGGAGTCGGTGGCCTATGCCGACAGCACGTCGGACTTGCCCATGCTGGAAGCGGTCGGCTTCCCGGTGGCGGTGAATCCCGAGACCAAGCTGGCCGCGCTGGCCCGTCGCCGGGGCTGGCTGATTGAGCACTGGTCCACCAGCGCAGGCGCTCCCGCGAAGTTCCTGCCAATGGCGCCGCGGGGCCGCCCCGGGGGACGGCGCGGACAACTCGCGAGGTCCGCCTGATGGCCCGTGAGCGCCGGAGAGCGCCCCGGCCCGGACTGGTGATGGACGTAGACCGCTCGACGCCGCCCATCCTGTTCCATCACGGCGAGGGCTTCCGCCTGGAACGGCTGCCCGCGGGCCGCAGCCGGATCATCTATCCGGCCGAGCCCCTGGCCGGCCTGCCCGATCCCGAGGAAGCCATCCGCGACGCCCTGCTGAACCCGCTCGACTCTGATCCACTGCCCGCGCTGCTGCGGCCGGGCATGAAGCTGACCATCGCCTTCGACGACATCTCGCTGCCGCTGCCGCCCATGCGGCGCCCCGACATCCGCCAACGGGTTATCGAGCAGGTCCTCGACATGGCGGCCGCTGCGGGCGTGGACGACGTCCACCTGATCGCCGCGCTGGCCCTGCACCGCCGCATGACCGACGACGAGCTGCGCCATGCCTTGGGCGAGAGGGTGTTCGACGCCTTCGCCCCGCAGGGCGCGCTCTACAACCACGACGCCGAGGACCCCGACGGCATGGTGGAGCTGGGCCGCACCGACCATGACGAGCTGGTCACCATGAACCGGCGGGCCGCCGAGAGCGACCTGCTGGTGTACGTGAACATCAACCTGGTGGCCATGGACGGGGGCTGGAAGTCCACCGCCACCGGCCTGGCCGACTACTGGTCGTTGCGCCATCACCACAACGTCGGAACCATGCAGCGGTCCCGCTCGTTCATGGACCGGCCCCGCTCCGAGCTGCATCACTCCAACTGGCGACAGGGCGAGGTGATCAAGGCCAGCGGGCCGCCCATCTTCCAGATCGAGACCACCGTCAACAACAACACCTTCGGCTTCGACGGCCCCCTGGCCGTGCTGCAGAAGCGCGAGTGGGAGTGGAGCGCCCGTGACCGGGCCTCGTTCATGGCCATGCACGCCGGACTCAAAGCGATGCCGCCGGCGGCCTGCCGGGGCGTGTTCAACCGGTGGCTGGCGCCCTACGAGATGACCTCGGTGCAGGCCGGCGCGGTCGAGCCGGTCCACGAGAGCACCACCGCCAACGTGCTGGCCCAGCACCTCGTGCCGGTGCAGGGCCAGACCGACGTGCTCACCATGGGGCTGCCCTACATCTGCCCCTACAACGTCAACTCGGTGATGAACCCGATCCTGGTGATGTGCCTGGGCCTGGGCTACTTCTTCAACCTGTACCGGGGCCGCCCGCTGGTGCGCGAGGGCGGTGTGGTCATCATGAGCCACCCGACCCGCTGGGAGTTCCACCCGGTGCACCACCCCAGCTACATCGACTTCTTCGAGCAGCTGCTGGCGGAGACGACCGATCCGGCCGAGCTGGAGGCCAAGTACGAGGCCCAGTTCGCCACCGACGAGTGGTACGTGCACCTCTACCGCACCAGCTACGCCTACCACGGGGTTCATCCCTTCTACATGTGGTACTGGGGGGCTCACGCCCTGCAGTGGCTGGGCCGGGTGATCGTGGTGGGCGGCGACCCGAGGGCGGTGCGGCGGATGGGATTCATGCCCGCCTCCACCCTGTCGGACGCCCTGGAGATGGCCAGCGACGTGGTCGGTCCGTCGCCCACGATCACGCACGTGCACAACCCGCCCATCCTCATGGCGGACGTGGAGTGAGCAGCGCGGCAGCGGCGGCACGCGACGGCCGATGTGGAGCGATCGACGTGGCGGCTGTGGCACGCGACGACGGGGGACGTGGATTGGGCAGCGTGGCAGCGGCGGCACGCGATGGTGCACGTGGAGTGACTGGGAGCGTGTGTTAGTGGGCATCGCGCATGATCTCGGGCTGGTGCGGTTGGGGCGGCGGCTGCCGTCGCCGACGCGAGCGATCAGGGCACGCTCATTCCCGCTGGGGGCGCCGACCGTTCCCGGCGGTGTTGAGCCGCTCGAGGCGCCGGGGCGCACCGGCACCGACTTCGACACCGGCTGGTCGCGGCGCTGGGGGGCCCGCATGTGTCGGGCCGCCATCGTGGAGGGGCCGATGCGGGCCATGGTGCAGGTGCTGGCGTCGCCGCACCGCACCGGCGCGGACCGGCTGGCCGACCTCGACGGCGCGGTGGTCTTCGCCTCCAACCACCACAGCCACATCGACACGCCCCTGCTGCTGACGTCGATCCCGGATCCGTGGCGCCACAAGATCGTTGTGGGGGCCGCGTCCGACTATTTCTTCGGCTCCCGGGCAGCCGGGGCCACCGCGGCGCTGGTGATGGGCGCCATCCCCATCGAGAGGGCCAAAGTGGGTCGCCGGTCCGCCGACTTGGCGGCCGGGCTCATCGACGACGGCTGGAGCCTGCTCATCTACCCGGAGGGTGGCCGCAGCCCCGACGGGTGGGGCCAGCAGTTCCGGGGCGGGGCGGCGTACCTGGCCGTGCGCTGCGGGGTGCCGGTGGTGCCGATACATGTGGGCGGCACCGGCCGGATCCTGCGCAAGGGCCGCACGTTGCCCAAGCCCGCCGAGGCGACGGTTACCTTCGGCACGCCGATGCGGCCCGAGCGCGGCGAGAGGGCCCCCCGCTTCGCGGCCCGCATCGAGGAGGCGGTCACCGCGCTGGCCGACGAGGCCAGCACCGACTGGTACTCGGCCCGCAAGCGCGCCCACGCCGGAGCGAGCGGCACCCTCACCGGCCCGGATGCGGGAGTCTGGCGCCGCCAGTGGGCCCTGGGCGGCCGCCGCCGCACCACACCGACCCGCACCCGCCGCTGGCCGGACCTGTAACCGCCCAGTCATCCGCGGCTGCTGTGACTCTGACCAACCGGATTCCGCACGCACGCTTCGGTGAGGGCGGAACAAGCTCCGAGGGTTGGCATGTGACTTCTGACCAACCGGGCTCCACACGCGCGCTTCTAGGCTGGTCGCATGGCTGTGTTTGCTAGTACTCCGATGGAGCTGATCGAGGGTGTGTACGCCACGCTGGACGAGCGGGTGGGGCGGGCCCGCTCCAGCTTCGGGCGGCCGTTGACGCTGGCCGAGAAGATCCTGGTCAACCATCTCGACCCCTCCGAGACCGGGGTTCCCGAGCGGGGAGTCACTTACGTGGATCTGCGGCCCGACCGGGTGGCCATGCAGGACGCCACCGCCCAGATGGCCTGGCTGCAGTTCATGACGGCCGGCCTCGACGAGGTGCAGGTGCCCACCACCACCCACTGCGACCACCTGATCACCGCCCGCACCGACGCCAAGCGCGACCTGCTGGCCGCGCTGTCGGGCAACGACGAGGTGTACGAGTTCCTGCGCAGCGTCTGCGCCCGCTACGGCGCCGGCTTCTGGAAGCCCGGCTCGGGCATCATCCACCAGGTCGTGCTGGAGAACTACGCCTTCTGTGGCGGGATGATGATCGGCACCGACAGCCACACCCCCAACGCGGGCGGGCTGGCCATGGTGGCGGTTGGCGTGGGCGGCGCCGACGCGGTGGACGTGATGACCGGGTTCCCGTGGAACGTGCGCTGGCCCAAGCTCATCGGCGTCCATCTCACCGGCAACCTCAGCGGCTGGAGCGCCCCCAAGGACGTGATCCTGAAGGTGGCCGACATCTTGACTGTGGCCGGCGGCACGGGCGCCATCGTCGAATACTTCGGGCCGGGTGCCCGCTCGCTGAGCGCCACCGGCAAGGCCACCGTCTGCAACATGGGCGCCGAGATCGGCGCCACCACGTCGATCTTCGACTACGACGAGTCGATGGACCGTTACCTGCGGGCCACCGGCCGGGCCGACGCGGCCGACCTGGCCGACGCGGCAGCCGACCATCTCTGCGGCGACCCCGAGACCGAGGCCGACCCCGAGCGCTTCTACGACCGGGTGGTGGAGATCGACCTCGACACCCTCGGGCCCCACATCAACGGCCCCCACACCCCGGACCTGGCTAGGGAGGTCGCCGATCTCGGCGACGAGGCCCGCGACCGCGGCTGGCCGCTGGAGATCAGCGCCGCCCTGATCGGCAGCTGCACCAACTCGTCCTACGAGGACATCACCCGGGCCGCCTCGATCGCCCGCGACGCGTCCGGCAAGGGCCTGCGGGCCCGCACCCGGCTGCTGGTGACGCCGGGCTCCGAGCAGATCCGCTCCACCATCGTGCGCGACGGCCTGATGGACGACTTCGAGGCTCTCGGGGCGACCGTTCTGGCCAACGCCTGCGGCCCCTGCATCGGCCAGTGGGACCGCTCCGACGAGGAGGGTCACACCCCGGGGCGGCCCAACGTGATCGTCACCTCCTACAACCGCAACTTCCCCAAGCGCAACGACGGCGACCCGGCCACCCTCTCCTTCGTGACCTCGCCCGAGACCGTGATCGCGCTGGCGCTGGCCGGCACCGTCGACTTCGACCCGATTACCGGCACCCTCACCAACGACGACGGCGAGGCGGTGGCGCTGGCCGAGCCGTCCGGCATCGAGCTTCCCCCCGACGGGTTCGACCCCGGCGAGGACACGTTCGTGGCCCCTCCCGCCGACGGCGCTGTCACCGTCCACGTCTCGCCGGACTCCGAGCGCCTCCAACTTCTGGAGCCGTTCGCGGCCTGGGATGGCCGCGACTACGAGGACCTGCCCGTCATAGCCAAGGCCGAGGGCAAGTGCACCACCGACCACATCTCTGCGGCTGGCCCCTGGCTGCGATACCGGGGGCACTTGGAGAACATCTCGGGCAACCTGTACTTGGGCGTGGTCAACGCCTTCAACGGATACGAGGTCGGCCACGGCAGGAACCAGATCACCGGCGAGATCCAGCCCCTGCCCGACATCGCCCGCGCATACCACGAGTCTGGCCGGCGCTGGGTGTTCATCGGCGACTCCAACACCGGCGAGGGCTCCAGCCGGGAGCACGCCGCCATGGAGCCGCGGTTCCGGGGCTGTGTGGTGGCCTTGGCCCGCAGCTTCGCCCGCATCCACGAGACCAACCTCAAGAAGCAGGGCGTGCTGGCGCTGACGTTCGCCGACCCGGCCGACTACGAGCACATCGGCGAGGATGATCGCATCGCGGTGCGGGGCCTGGCCGACCTGGCGCCGGACCGGCCGGTGACTGTGGAGGTCACCGCACCCGACGGCGCGGTCTGGGCCTTCGAGGCACACCACACCCTCAGCGACGACCAGATCGAGTGGTTCCGGGCCGGCAGCGCGCTGAACATCATCCGCAGCCGCGCCGGCCAGCAAGCCTGAAGAGAGCGCCCTTTCCCGGCGCCGCGACCGTCGCCGTCACCGCAAGACCGCCGTCACCGCGACCGTCGCCGTCACCCAAGACCGCCGTCACCGCGACCGTCGCTGTCACCGCAAGGCAGTGTTTGACCGGCGACTCTCTACGATGATCGGCGTGTCACCGGCCTCCCAGACGACCGAAGTCAACTTGCGGGCCGGATCAGCCGGGTTCGTGCGCAGCCGAGTGGCGGCCCTCGGCAACCGCAGCGTCGTCGAGATCGACGCCCGCAGCGCCACCGACGACCGCAGCGGGGCGCTGGCGCCGGCCGACGGGCAGAACATGGCCGCGGCCGCCCGCCTGGCCCGCACGCAGCGACTGCCGGTGCTGCTGCGGCTGGCATCGTCGGGCGCCGACCTCAACGAGGGGGTGGACGCCCTCCACGGCTGGGCCACCGCGGCCACCGAGCTGGCTCGCTGCTCCGGTGTGGTGCCCGTGATCGTGATCGCGGCCGGTCCCAACGTCTCGGGCCCGGCCCTGCTGCTGGGACTGGCCGACTTCGTGGTGATGACCGCCGACGCCTACGCCTTCGTGGTGGGGCCGCGGATGGTGGAGCACTTCACCGGGATGCCCGTCGACCGCGCCGATCTCGGCGGCGCCGAGACTCACGCCGTCAGATCCGGCTTGGCGAGCTTCGTGGTCTCCACCGAGGCGGACGCCGACGAGACCGCGGCCGAGCTGCTTAGCTTCGTTCCCGACAGCAACGGCTCCGATCCGCCCGGCCGGATCTGCACCGACCCCGTCGACCGGGCGGTGCCCGAGGCGTTCGAGGTGCTGCCGGCCGAGTCGGGGGGGAGCTACGACGTGCGCGACGTGCTGACAGCCGTCACCGACGAAGGCGTGCTGCTGGAGCCGCACCCGTTCTGGGGCGCCAACCTGGTCACCGCCTTCGCCTCCTTCGGCGGGCGACCGGCGGGAATCGTCGCCAACCAGCCCCAGTCCCTGGCCGGGACCCTCGACATCACGGCCTCCCGCAAGGGCGCCCGCTTCGTAGCGTTCTGCGACGCCTTCAACCTTCCGCTCGTGACGTTCGTGGACACGTCGGGCTTCTACCCGGGCAAGGACCTGGAATGGCGCGGAATGATCCGCTACGGCGCCCAGATGGCCTTCGCGTACGCCCGGGCCACCGTGCCGCGGGTCAACGTCACGCTGCGCAAGTCCTACGGCGGCGCCTACATCGTGATGGACTCCAAGACGATGGGCAACGACATAGCCATGGCCTGGCCCACCGCGGAGATCGCGGTGATGGGCGCCAAGGGCGCGGTGGAGATCCTGCACCGGTCGGCGACCGCCGACGAGAGGGCCGATCTCGAGACGGCCTACGAGCAGCGTCTGCTCAACCCGTACATCGCGGCCGAGCGCGGTGCAATCGACTTGGTGATCGAACCCGCCGACACCAGGCGCGAGATCTGCGCGGCCCTCGAGATACTCGCCGCCAAGCGCGAGCGCCTGCCCGATCGACGCCATGACAACGCTCCCCTGTAATGTGATCTCCGATGGGGGAAAGCGTCACGATCACCGACAACCGCACGGGCCGCTCGATTGAGGTCCCGATCGTCGACGGGGGGATCGATTCGGGGGCCTGGCGCAAGCTCCTTGGAGGGGTCTGGTTCCACGATCCCGGACTGGCCACCACCGCGGTCACATCCAGCGCGGTGGCCGAGATCGACGGCGAGGCCGGCATCCTTCGCTACCGGGGCTACCCGATCGAGCAGCTGGCCGAGCACAGCACGTTCCCGGAGGTCGCCTACCTGCTGATGTACGGGGAGCTGCCCACGGGGGCCCAGCTCGACGAGTGGGCCCACGAGATTTCCCGCCACACGTTCATCCACGAGAACTTCCGAAAGCGCATATTCGACGCCTTCCACTACGACGCCCACCCGATGGGCTTGCTGGTGTCGAGTGTCGCCGGCCTGTCCACCTTCTATCCCGAGGCCAAGGAGATCTTCGACTCCGACAACCGCCGGGCTCAAGTCGTGCGGCTGATCGCCAAGATGCCCACCCTGGCCGCGGCGGCCTACCGGTTCTCGAGGGGCCTGCCGTTCCAGTTCCCCGACAACGCCGACGACTACCCGACCCGCTTCCTGAAGATGATGTTCGACATCGGAGGCGACTACGAGCCCGATCCGCCTCTGGTGCAGGCCATGCGGGTGCTGTTCATCCTGCACGCCGACCACGGCCAGAATTGCTCCACCACCGCGACCCGGGTGGTCGGGTCGAGCCACGCCGACCCCTACACCGCCATCGCGGCCGGCTGCGCCGCCCTGTACGGGCCGCTGCACGGAGGCGCGAACGAGGCCGTGATCAACATGCTGACCACGATCGGCTCCTACGAGGAGGTGGACAGCTTCATCGCCAGCGTCAAGCGGGGCGGGCACCGACTGATGGGCTTCGGGCACCGCGTGTACAAGAACTACGACCCGAGGGCGATGATCATCAAGGCGGCCGCCCACGACGTGTTCAACGTGATCGGCAAGAACCCGCTGCTCGACATAGCCCTCAAGCTCGAGGAGGTCGCGCTGGCCGACGACTACTTCATCAGCCGGCGCCTGTACCCGAACGTGGACTTCTACTCGGGCCTGATCTACCAGGCGCTGGGCTTCCCCACGAACATGTTCACGGTGCTGTTCGCCATCGGCCGCACACCGGGGTGGCTGGCCCACTGGAACGAGATGATCGAGCAGAACTCCCGCATCTACCGGCCCCGCCAGATCTACGTCGGCACCCCGAAACGCGACTACGTGCCGCTGAAGAACCGCTAGCGGCCTGGATGCTGCCTAATTGATGACATATTGGACCCTGGAGGCCCAATACCGCCATCAATTTCGGGCGGGGGACATGTCCAGGACGATCTTGCCGGCGTTGAGGTTGGCCTCCATGCGCTCGTGGGCCGCGGGCGCCTCGGCCAGCGCGAAGCGGCTGTCGATCACCGGAGCCATCGCTCCGGCGGCAACGTGGGGCAGCATCTCGGCTGCGAACTGGCGGGTGACGGCGATCTTCTCCTCGATGGGGCGGGCCCTCAGCGTGGTACCGATGAGGGCCGCCCGCTTGAGCATCAGCCCGGCCGGGTTGAACGGCACGGGCGCGCCGGCCATGGTGCCGACCTGGATGATGCGCCCGTTGATGCGCAGGCACGAGACGTTGCGGGGCAGGTAGTCCCCGCCGATCACGTCCAGGACCACATCCACGCCCGCGCCGCCGGTGGCCGACCGGACGGCCTCGACGAAGTCCTCGGCGGCGTAGTCGATCACCACATCCGCGCCGAGCGCCTCGCAGACGTGGTGCTTGCCCGCGGACGCGGTGACCGCGATGCGGGCCCCCATGGCCTTGGCGATCTGTATGGACGCGGTGCCCACCCCCGAGGCTCCGGCGTGCACCAGCGCCCAACGGCCGGTGGTGAGCCCGCCCTGGCGCACCAGCGCGTCCCAGGCGGTGATGTACACCTCGGGGAAGGCGCCGGCCGCGCCCAGTCCGAGGGCGTCGGGCACGGCCATGGCCTGGCGCTGGTGCACCGCGACCCGCTCGGCGTAGCCGCCGCCCCCCACGATCCCCATGACCGCGTCGCCGACGGCGTGCTCGGTGACCCGCTCGCCGACCGCGGCCACCCGGCCCGCGAACTCGAGTCCGGGGATCTCGTGCTCGGAGGGCGGGCCGGGGTACAGGCCCCGCCGCTGCAGCGTGTCGGCCCGGTTGAGCGCCGAGGTCACGACGTCGACGAGGACCTCCTCGGGGCCGGGAACGGGGTCGGGCACGTCCTGCACCTGCAGGACCTCGGGACCGCCGTGGGCGGTGATCACTACGGCTCGCATGGTTGTCCTCCTCTTCAGTTGGCTGGGGCGACGCGCTCGGGTCCCGGCTGCGGGCTGGTATTCAGGCGCAGCGAGGCCGGATAGGGGAACAGGTCGGGGATGTCGCCGGCGCGGTTGCGCCGCTTCATCGACTCCCAGAATTCGAGGGTGGCAATCTCGGGATGGTGCTCGGCGAACACGTCGCCCACCATGGGCGGCGAGCGCAGGTAGGTGGCGAACTCCTCGGGGAACACGTCGTCGGCGCCGACCGGGAACCAAGGCTGGTCGAGCAGCTCGTCGAGGTCGTCGCGGGGTGCGGGCAGGGCTCGGAAGTTCACCTCCGACAGCAGGGCCAGTTCGTCGTAGTCGTAGAACACCACCGAGCCGAGCCGGGTGACGCCGAAGTTCTTGGGGAAGAGGTCGCCGGGAAAGATGTTGGCCGCGGCGAGGTCCTTGATGGCGTTGCCGTAGTCGAGCGCGGCGGCGAGGGCTCGGTCGGGGGCCATCTCGCGAAGGTACAGATCGAGCGGGTAGACGCGGCGCTCCGTGTACACATGGCCCAGAACGACCTCGTCGTCGGTGATGGTCACGGTGCGGGCGCAGTCGCGGCGCAGCTCGTCGAGGAGGTCGTCGTCGAAGCGGTCCCTTGCGAAGGTGAGGTTCTCGAACTCCTGGGCGTCTACGAGCCGGCCCATCCGGTCGTATCCGAACACGAGCCGATAGCGGCGCTTGACGTCCTCGGGGGTGGTCCGCTTGCTGGGCGGGAACCGGTCCTTGATCACCTTGAACACCACGTCGAACGACGGCAGCGCGAACACGGCCATGACGGTGCCGGCCGCGCCCCGGGACTGCTCGAAGCGTGTGTTGGAGTGCTCCATATGCCGGTACAGGGCGCGGAAGAGGTTCGTCTTGCCGTGCTGGGAGTACCCCAGGGAGGTGTACAGCTCGGCGACCGGCTTCACCGGCAGCATCGACTTGAGGAAGGCGACGATGGAGGCGGGGCGGGACGACAGCACGTGCATGTAGGAGCGGGCGTAGCTGAACAGCCGGCTGGCCGCGGGCTCGGTGAGGAGCGCGGCATCGACGTGGACGCCGGAGTGGTCGTGGACGATGGGAAGGATGCAGGGGGACACCCGGTTCAGCCAGCGCAGGCGACCGACGAGATAGGCGCCCTTCTGGCGGTAGAAGACGGCGTCGAGCATGTCGATGGCGTCCAGGTCCCGCCACTTGACGTCGAGATAGCCGTCGATGCGGCCGGCGACGAGCGCGGCGTCCCGATCGACGTCGGCGAAGTGCGGGCCCAGCGGGCTGCGCCCGAGGATGGCTGCAACCGCGGCCTGGGTGGAGCCTTCGACGCTCACGCTGCTGTGCTCCGGGCCGGTGTCGTCGCTGGCGGGCAGCGCGGTGGGGCCGAGCCAGATGAACTCGAGCTCCCGGTCGAGGCCGACCACGCCGAACAGGCGGCGGGTGACCGAGTTGTAGAAGGTCTCGGCCAGCTCCATGTCGCCGCGGCCGGAGAGGAACTCGATGTAGCTGCGCTGGACGCCGATCCAGGTATGGCGGGCGCCGATGTCCGGCAGCCGGGCGCGGCAGGCTTCGACGGTGTCGAGCACCGCGTCGGTGTGCAGATTCAGGCGCTCGACGGCGTCTTGGCGGTGTCCCTGCCAGTCCTGAGCCAGGAAGCGGCCCTCGGCCCGGGCGGTGACGGTGACGAAGTCGGAATGGAAGGCCTCGAAGCGCTCGTACAAGATCCGGGCCAGTGCCTCAGGGGTGCTGGGCGGGCTGGTCCCGGCCACCGCGGGTGCGCCTTAGCCGTCCGCGGTGGCGTCGTCGCTGCGAATCAGCTCGTGCTCGCGTCTCACCTCGGCGAACACAAGCCGCAGGAACTTCTCGCTGATGGAGGGGTCGAGACCGGCAGAGGCGGCCACCTCCCCCAGCCGGGTGATCTGCTCTTTCTCGCGTTCGGGGTCGGCGGGCGGCAGGCCGGCACTCGCCTTGTACATCCCGACCCTCTTGGTGATCTTGAACCGCTCGGCCAGCAGCAACACCAGCGCGGCGTCGATGTTGTCGATGCTCGACCGGTAACCGGCCAGCGTCTCGTCCCCCGCGCCCGCACTCACAGCCAGCCAAGCTATCGCCCGCCTCAATCGGGCATGACTGCTATCGCCTCGATCTCTATGAGCAGGCCCTCTACGGCGAGCCCGGCCACCCGCACCGCGGTGGCGGCCGGGCCGGGGTCGGGCAGGTAGCGGTGGCGAATCTCGGTCATGTGCTTGTAGAACTCGTCCTGGTCGTCGCCGTCGTGGACCCAGTAGGTGTTGAGCTTCACAATGTCATCAAGGTCGGCCCCCACCTCGTTCAGCACCTTGCGGATGTTGTTGAACACCTCGCCGATCTGGGCCTCGATGTCGTAGGGGTGTAACGGCCGGCCGTCGGGGGTCTGGGAGACCTGCCCCCCGACGAACACCAGGTTCCCCACCCGCCAGCCCTGCGAGAAGGTGGTGGGCAGCGGCCAGTCCCAGAAGCCCTCGGGCATGATCCTCTGCTTGTCCATCGGGTGCTCCTCCCTATTTTCTTGGTGCGAGTCCTGTGCCTCCACGACACCAAACTCTCCCGAGATCGCCTGACGCCGGGAATCGCCGTCAGCCCACCGACTCTTGGAAACCCGGCCCGCCTACGCCGCCTCGGCGGCCCGGTACCGCTCCAGCAGCCAGGTGTTGAACTGGGCCAGGAACAGGTCGCCGCGGGCCAGCGGACCTCGTGGCGCGTAGCGGGACCGCAGGCCCATCTGGGTGGCGATGTTGGCTGGCAGGTCCTCGTTGTTGAACAGGTCGACGCCGGCCACGTGCTGTCGGAAGACCTGGTCGAACAGCTTGAGCTCGGTGGTGGAGCGGGGGAACACGAACGACATCGACAGCGTGAACGTCTCGGGCCCGGTCGGGGTGACCAGGAACCAGAAGGCCGAGTCGGTGCTCACCCCCATCAGCAGCGACGGCGGCACGCACACGTAGCACATGTGCCAGCGCTCCTCGTCGGTGAGGGTGGCGATGGGCGGGAACAGGCCTCGCTGGGTGGGGTTGAGGCCCCGGTCGCGGTGGGCGGTGCGGCCCCATCCGGCGATCACGTTCGAGCCCGGCTCGTACTCGAAGCTCATGTGACCGGCGGTCAGGTTCTCGAGGGAGGGGTCGTCGCCCCGGGCGAGGTCGTAGAGGTCGTGGTGGAGGCGGTCGTTGTGGTAGCCCTCCATGAAGTTCTCGACCATGATCTTCCAGTTGAACGGCAGGTCGGCCAGCACGTCCCGGGGCGTGGAGACCATCTCTTCGAGGTGGTAGTTCTCCAGCAGTTCGGTGGCCTTGGTCAGCTTCGGGGCCAGGGGCTCGGCGCCGGTGTCGAAGTTGGCGAAGATGAAGCCGTTCCACACCTCGCAGGCCAGGGCGGGCAGCCGGATGCTGCCGCGTTCGAAGTCGGATCGGTGGTCCATGTCGGGCGCGCCGAGCAGGCGACCGTCGAGGTCGTAGGTCCACCAGTGGTAGGGGCAGCGGAACGTGCGGACATTGCCCCGCTGCTCGCCGGGCTCCGCGTACCAGGAGCCGCGCTCGCGCTTGGCGGGGGCGGTCACGCACATGCCCCGGTGCTGGCACACCGACGACATGACGTTGACGTTGCGCTGCTTGTCCCGAGCGACGATGACCTTCTCACCGCCGGGCAGGGTGGTGGTGAAGTAGTCGCCGGCTTGGGGGATCTCATCGATGCGGCCCACGCACAGCCAGCTGCGGTCGAACACCGCGGCCAGCTCGAAGTCGTGGAAGTCGGCCCGGGTGTAGGCGCCGGGCGGCAGGGTCACAGCCCTGTCAATGTGGGTGGCCGACGCCTCGAACTCCTCCAGCGGTATCGGACTGACCACCGTCTCGCCCATTGGCCCCCCATCCAGCCCGGATCGGCCCGCAAGCTAGCACCCGGCCACCTCCACGGCCCGCCTCGGAGCCGTCGCCGGATTGAACAGCGGAGTCGGCCGCCTAAGGAATCTCGGTCGAGTTGTGTGTCGTGTAGACACATTTTCTGCACCGAGAATTCGGTCGCTCGTCGGTGCGGTGGGCTCTGGTCAGTCCAGCAGGTGGGGGGCCAGGGTCCTCCAGCCGTCGGCGGTGGCGTCGATGCTGTCGGCTAGGACCTGCACGCCGACGTGATCGGCACCCGCGTCGAGGTGCTCCCGGACGCGTGACGTGACCTGTTCGGGGGTGCCCCAGGCCACGATGGCGTCGACTAGGCGGTCCGACGGGCCGCCGCTGGGTCCGCCGTCGATGTCGGACTGGTCGAAGCCGAGGCGGCGCAGGTTGTTGGTGTAGTTGGGTAGGCCGAGGTACAGCGCCATGTTCTTGCGGGCGAGGGCGCGCGCCGCGGCCGGGTCGGTGTCGAGGATGACCATCTGCTCGGGATAGAGCGCGGCGTCGGGGCCCATGACATCGCGGGCGACCGCGGTGTGCTCGGGCGGCACGAAGTACGGGTGCGCCCCCGCGGTCGCCTCGGCCGACAGCGCAAGCATCTTGGGGCCGAGCGCGGCCAGCACCATCTCGGGCAGCTCTTGGGGGCCGTGAGCCAGAAACAGTGACTCCCGCATGCGGGCCAGGTAGTGACGCATGTAGCTGAGCGGACGCGAGTAGTCGTGGTTGCGGAGGTCTTCCACCAGGTTCTGGTGGCTGACCCCGAGCCCCAACAGGAACCGGCCCGGGAACGCCTCTGCGACGGTTCGCTGGGCGTTGGCCATCGTCATCGGGTCGCGGGCGTAGATGTTGGCGATACCGGTGGCGACCTTGATCGAGGAGGTGCCCTGAAGCAGCAGCGCAGCCACTACGAACGGGTCCCGCCCGACCGCCTCGGGGATCCAGACCGACCCGAAGCCCAACTCCTCCAGTTCGGCCGCCAGCTCCACAGCACGCGACGACGGCACCTGATCCAGAAGCCCGGTCCAGATCCCGATCCGGCCCAAGCCGATATTGCCCATAGTCACAACCGGAAACCTATCGCCAGCCAAGGTCTGCGAGCTCGGGTGGTGGGTCGCGGAGCGGTAGAGCTGCCATCCTGTCGGTTGTGGGTCGCCATCCCCTGACGTATCACGTTTCGTGATACTCTGTTCCCGTGACCCGTGCGATCTCGGTGCGACTTGACGACGATGCCCTGCGGGCCCTCGGCCAGCTGGAGGCTCAGGGCCTTACGCAGTCGGAGGCGATCCGGTCGTCTCTCGTGCATGAGGCGGCTCGACTGCGGGCCCGGCAGGCGCTCGCAGCGGAGGTGTCCGCCCTGGAGGCTGACGAAGGCGACCGGGCTGAAATGGCTGCAGTCGCGAGCCTCATGGAGCAGCTGCGTGCGCCGGAGTGAGCCAAGCCCGGGCGACCTGACTCCGGACCACCTGAGAGAGCTCCATGCGCCGGGGTGACGTCTACGAACTGCGGCTTCCCCGCGGAGTGGGCCATGAGCAGCACGGGCGCCGCTTCGGCGTGGTGGTGCAGTCCGACGCGCTGCTGCCTCGCTCGGTGGTGCTGGTGGCGCCGACCTCAACCAGCGCTCGGCCGGCCTCGTTCCGGCCTGTCATCGAAGTCGAAGCGCAGCCTACGACTGTGCTCGTCGAGCAGGTGGGCGCGGTCGACGTCACCCGCCTGGGCGACCTGGTCGGACATCTTCGCCCCGAGGACCAATGGGGCATCGACACCGCCCTGAGCACGGTATTCGACCTGCGCTAGGGCAAGGACCGCGCCGGCCAAGCGGGTGCTGAAGCCGGTTCGCCCGGGGCAGGACCAAATCGCCTCAGCCCACGGCTCTTGCTGAACTGACTTGCAGCCACCGGTCGAGCTTGCCTACGGTCCGCGGCGGGGCAGCCGGAACTCGGCCGCCACGAAGCAAGGCGCTGGTCGACAGCATTGGAGGACAGCAACGATGAAGCTGGAGTTCGGGGTGAGGGAGCTTGAGACCCAGCCCATAGTGGGCATTCGCACGACCGTCGCGATGAGCGAGATCGGCAACGCTATGGGTCCGCTGTTCGGCGAACTGAGCGAACACATCGCTCAGAGCGGCCAGGAGCCAGCCGGGATGCCCCTGGCCAGATACCACTCGCCGCCGGGAGACACCGTCGAACTCGAATGCGCCATCCCGGTGGCGTCGCCGATGCCCGGCGAGGATCGAGTCCGACCCGGAGAGCTTCCCGCCGGGAGGGCCGCGACCGTCACCCACCTCGGCCCATACAACGGCCTCCCCCAGACATGGATGGCGCTGACGGCGTGGATGGAGTCCCAGGGGCTCGAAGCCGCGGACTCGCCCTGGGAGGTCTATGTGAACGACCCCGCCGTCGAGCCCGACCAGTCGAGGTGGCGCACCGACATCTTCTTCCCGGTGCACTGATCAGGGCCGCCTTCAAGCGGCCGAGTCCTAGATGTCGGTTCGCGTGAACGCCTGTGAACAGCCGCCCCAGGTTGCAGCGCTAGAGCGGGTTGCGCCAGCGCAGTCCCGGGAAGCGGGTGAAGTCGCTGTCGTTGGAATGGACCTCGGCTTGGTGCTCGATGGCCAGCGCGGCGATGTGGGCGTCGGTAACTAGGTTCCCCCCTACGCCGGCGGCGGCCAGCATGTTGCGGAAGATGGCGATGTGCTGGGTGCCCGGGTTCAACGGTGTGACGCTGGGTGAGCGAAACCATTGGGCCATGAGGTCGACAGCGTGCTCTGGGGCTGCTGGGGTGTCCAGGACGCTTGGGTGGGTGAGCAGCCGCACGAACCCTGCCGCTACAAGCCACGGAACACCGACTCGCTCGGTTCCGTTCACCAGATCTTCCCACCAGCGGCGCGCCGGCTCGTGCAGCGGCGCGCCGGTGCTGTGGGCGTAGACGAGCAGGTTCAGGTCCGGGACGATCACTGCGGCGGCGAGCCCGCGAAATCGACAGCCTCGAGCGAGTCGTTGAGCTGGTTCAGCCGCAACGGATCGACGCCGGGCCTGAAACCGCTGTGGTGGGGCGTGATCTGGTAGCCGGACTCTGCCTCTGCGAGTGCCGGGGACAGGCCCCGCCTCAGGGTGTCGTTGACGACCTGCTTGAACGGCTTGTCCGCGCGCCGAGCTTGTTCTTTGAGGGCCGCGGCCAAGTCATCGTCGAGAGTCAAGGTCGTTCGCATGTAGACATCATAGCATCTCTACTAGATGATGCTTTGATGTCCTAGAGCCGCGCCGAGGTCATGGGGCTCTTCGGCGGTCGGGTCGAGAACGTCCTTCGGGACCGTCTCTGTTTCTGTGGGGTGAGGATTGCTATGGTCCTCGCCACGTTCGCCCTCACCTGACCCCTGACGTTGCCGGTTCGTGAGGTCCAGTTCGTCGACGGCCTGATCGTGCTGAACGTGGCTGTCGCGCCGAGAGGCCGCGAGGAGCCCGAGCGCGGCTTCCGAGCGATCCTAGGAGGCCGCAGAGGACGGGTGCGCTGCTCAGCCGCAGTCTCGCCAGTCGGCGGGGTCGGCCATCCACCGCCAGGCGAATCGGGTCATCACCAGCACGGCCACGCCCGTTGCAGCCATGAGTGCCGCCGGCAGAGGCCGATCAGCCACCATGGCCGCGGCTACAGCCAGCGAGATTCCCGCGCATGCGAGCATCATCAGCGTCATCGAGACACGGAATGATCTGGTCATTGCCGCAACGTTACCACGCAGCCTTGCAGGGCCATGCTCGACCTCCGAACCGCTGAGGCAGGTACGTGTGCGGCAGTTTCGAGAGCGTTGGCACGGATAACATCTATATCGAGTAAACTCTATATTCTCTGAGTGGCATGGGAGATCAACGCGACCGACGAGTTCGGTTCCTGGATGGCTTCGCTCGCCGAGGAACAGAAGCTCTCAGTCATTGCTGCTGTGAGCCTGCTCCGCGAGGGCGGCCCGACGCTCGGGCGCCCCATCGTCGAGCGGATCCACGGGTCTCGGTACCAGAACATGAAGGAACTCAGGCCCCGCGCCGCGGGAAGGGACCTGCGGGTCCTGTTCATGTTCGACCCCCGCCGGCAGGCGATCCTGCTGTACGGCGGCAGCAAGGCCCGCCAATGGAACGAGTGGTATCGCTCCGCCATCCCCGCGGCCGAACGCCTCTACGAGAAGTACCTGGCAGAACTCACGGCCCAAGGCGAACTCCCAGACCCGTAGCCAACAAGATGCCGCGCCCCCCACACATCGGAGACACACGACATGACCTATCACAACTTCGATGACCTCATCGACGACTTGACGCCCGAGCAAGAGGCCAGGGTGGAGGCTCTGAAGGACGAGGCCCGCGCCGAGATGGTGACCTACACCCTCAGGGAGCTGCGCCGACACCGCGAACTCACCCAGACCGAGCTGGCCCGCCGCCTAGACCGCGCCCAGGCGTCAGTGTCGGCCATGGAGACCGCTGCCGACAACCTGGTCTCGACCCTGCGGATGGCCGTGGAAGGCATGGGAGGCCGCCTCGAGGTGACCGCGGTGTTCGACGACGAGCGCATCCCCTTGACCACGCACTCCCGCACAACTCAGTAAGAGCGCGCGGTGAGGATGGACACGCTGATGTCGGCGCTCCGAGGACGAGCGATCCAGACGCGCCGGCACTGAACTGCTACAACGCCTGTGAACAGCCGCCCCGACGAACTGAACCAATGGCAGCCCGAGCCGTGGGGCACACGAAGCCACGACGACCTCTACCACTGGGGCAGGTCGCGCATCGAGAACACCAACAACCTCGCCAAGAGGGACGGAGCGATGCACCCGGAGGCATGCGCAGCGCCCGGCACCCTTGCGCACAACATGGCGGCGCTCGCTGTCTTTCTCGCCAACAACGTGACCTTCGCTGCCGCTGACCCGCTCCGCGACCCGCAACCGGACGGCATGCCCGAAACAGAGCCGTCGCTGTTCTGCGTGACCACGGCGTTGCACAGCGGCAACGGAACCGGGAATGGAGCTGGCAACAGCACAGGCAACGGCAGTTCGGCCGACGCAAACACCGCCAACGGTGCCGGGAATGGCAGTTCAGCCGAGACAAGCACGGACACGAAAGCAGCGCTGCCACTGCGAGCGCCACCCTGACCCTCTGAGCGCCCAGGACTGAAGCTGGCGGATACCTGACCGTCAGCTTCAGCGCGTCCATGAACGCCTGCCGCGACGACTGATGATCCAGCAGGCAGGCTTCAGAACGACATAGAGCAAGCAGCAACGGCCAAAGCGGTCTCAGAAGCCCAAATTGGGCGCTTTTCTGCGGAACTCACCAACCCGAGCCGCAAGAACGCGCTAACACCCCCCAGTCAGTCAGTGGGGTGTTCGCGACCACCTCTGACCTCGGTGTTCTAGCCCCTCGCCGCAGAACCTTCACATCCTGAAGGGTGGGTTTGTCACATTTGCCGCCGAGTACGGGGTTGAGGGGCGACTGTCGGCAGAGGTCACAGCGACGCGAAGTGCCTCCGTCCCGAGTTGGCGCTCGCTGGGCACTGGGCACTGTAGATCGGTCCGTTGTCGTGCCGTCCTGGCATCGGCCGAGCCCTCGCGGGTCAGCCCTACCAGAGTCCGTGGCGTGAGCCGATCTCTCCGTAGTTGCCGACCTGCTTGATCACTTGCAGGAGGGCGTCGGGGGCCAGGCCTATGGAGGCGTCGCGGTTGAGCAGGTCTATAACCGCCGTGGCGTCGGCGTTGGCCGAGTTGATGCCCGCCTCCCAGGCGAGAAGCGAGGCATACCTTATATCGGACACCACATCCGCGAAGCGGGACTGGGACTGGTTCCGCCAGTAGGTGGAGACGATCGGCAGGTCGTCGCTGAGGTTGCGCATCAGCACGTCGATCTCGCCCGTCTCCACCGCGGTGGCCAGTTCCCGCTCGGTCAAAGGAATGAACACGGCTGCATGAGCGTCGCCGAACAGCGCCGCGGCCACCGCCCGGCAGTAGTCGGCGTCGAAACCGATCTGGGTGCCGTCGACTGCGGTTTCGGAGAACGCTGTCGAAACGCCGCAGCGCAGGTAGCCGCGGGCCAAAACCGTGTCGAGCAGATCCCAGCCCGCGGCGGCAGCCGCCTCGGCCTCAGCGACGGCCGCGGCCCTTTCGGCGGCCGCGGCCCCGCCTTCCGTTGTGGTTGGCGGCGCTGTTGTCGCTGGTGGTGCCGTTGTTGGCGTCGACATCTGTTGCGATGATGATTGTGTTGTCGATTGTGGCGCTGGTGGGGTGTAGTCGGCGGCGGCTGTGATGGTGGTGTAGTGGTGTTGGGAGGTGTTGGGGGCCAGCGTGTAGCTGCTGTGGTCGGGTTCGGTGTGCTGTTCGCCGGTCTTGGTGTCGTACACGATCGTCGTGGTGTTGCTGCCGGTGGTGACGGTGGCGTAGAGATCGCCGCCGTGGATTTGCGCTGAGCGGACGCGGTCGTGTTCGTCGTACTCGGTGATGTTGCCGTTCGTGAGAGCGAACAGGGTTTGGTCGCCGGAATCGCTGCCCGCCGCGACGAGTGTGCCGTTGCGTGCGTAGAGCACCGTGATGCCGTCCCAGCGCTCTGAGTTGTATGGGTCGCCGCCGTCGAGCGGCACGATCGAGGCGATGGTGGGGGTGGCGATGTAGAGATAGTCGCCGGAGATGAGCCAGTAGGTGATCCCGGTGTCGTCGATTTCGTGGAGCGTCTCAGGATCCTTTCCGGGGGCGTGGCGGTCCACTCTGACGCCGAAGTCGTCCACTATGGCGGCGATGGCTCCGCTGTCGTGCCCGTCGAAGGCCCGGAGGTCGTCGGAGGCGCCTAGTTCTTCTATGTCGGTGCTGCCCTTCCGGTTGGTCCACACAGAACCGTCGGCTGTCCAGTAGAGATCGCCTCCGGGCACGAACCCCGCACGGATGTCGCCCGTGTCGAGAGACTCGAGCTGTTGAAGGTCGCCGTCACCGGAGAGCACGACGAGCACCGCCCTGCCGTCCCGGTCGAGCGCCGCCACAGCGAGACGCCCTCCCGCCGAGGCCGCTTCGGCGGCTGTGCCGTCGGGGAGTTCCCAGACCGTCTCACCGTCGCCGGCGCGGGCGACGGTCACCCCGGCGCGGTCTGTTGTGATCAGGTAGCGGCCGTCGCTGCTTATCTCGGGCCGCGCGTCGAAGGAGGCGTTGAGCAGTTCGTCGCCGTCGGGGTCCAGCACCACTACCTCGTGCACGCCGGCGGGGGTCTGCGTGCCGCCGAGGATGTGGCCGCTGTCGGCGATGCGGCAGTAGTCGCCGCGGTAGACGCGCTCCAGCCCGTCGGCGTTGCCGCGGTGGCATCTCTGCGACGAGCCGCGTGTCTCGCGGACATACAGCACGCCGCCGACGACGGTGGCGTTGAGCGAGAGCGCGTCGGCAGACAGCAGCATCTCCGGCTCTTCGCCGCCGAGCACGAGCACCGAAGCGCCCTTCGCGCCGTCAGCGACGATCACTCTCCGATCTCCCAACGCGGCCACAGTGGCCATCTCCGGCTGTCCGCTGCGTGTCACCGTGATCGGTGTGGCGGTGACGAAGCCCTCCAGCACCCTGTCGTCCCGTTCGACTTCCGCCCGCCCCTCAACCGCGAACAGGTCGCCGCTCGACTCGCGCACCAACAGGACGAGCCCTTCGCCCGCTCCGCCGTTGTCGTCGTCCCCACCGCCGCACGAAGCAATCCCGACAGCCAGCACCCCGAGACACGCGGCCGCCGGCAACGTCCACCATCGGAGCCTGAGTCGGAATCGGAGCGCACCGCTCGCAGTCTCGCCGGTTTCCGTGCGCGCCAGTGGGAAAGGTGCCGTCCCCGCGGTTGGCGCGGGCATCAGCGAATCAACGTTGCCGGGCATTGGTGGCTCCCTCCGGTGCGGGGTATCGGCGTCGAGTTGCCGCTCAGCACCGTGCGACCCGGCCCGAAGGGAGCCATGGCAACGCCGCGGCCCCGCTAGGAGCCGGGTCGCTTTGAAGGGGTCTCGGCAAGACCCCTGTGCTGAGCGGCAGCAGGCACCGTAGCTGGCGCCGCCCAGACGTTCAACAGGCAGCGCCGCCGACAGGCGCCTGCTAGAGGGCGTTGGTCAGACGGTGCCCGTGTCAGGCATGTTGCTTCTGGTGCCGACGGCCTTGGCTTGGAATCGGTCGCAGAACGTCCCAGTGTGGCCGAGTTTGCGCAGTATGAGCAGTTCCAGGAAGTACAGGCATGTCTTCCATGCCCTCACGAGCCTGTCAAAATCGGGATATCCAGCGGTGCTGTGATGCACAATGGCATTGCGCGCATTCACCAGAAGTTTTGAACCGCTGAACGGTTGGCCGGAGCCGTGAACGATGTCTGTGATGCGATCCGGCACCCTGCTGTCCTTGAGGATCGACTTGAGTGTCGGCCTGTTCAGATTCCTGGTGGTCTCGGTCTCAAGGCCGATGTAGCCGGCGAGGACCCGCATGTCGATCGGGATGGAAGGGTCAAGCGCGACGCAGTAGGCACCGATCATCATGCGGAGCTGACGCGCAAGCTGCCCGTCATCGCGCCAGATGCGATGGCAGGATCGGAACAGCCCGTCGAGTTCGCGTTCGACGCCCAGCGTGAACCAACTCTCGACCTCCGCCGCCTGATCGACGTGTGTCACGCCCCAGTGCATGATGAGAGGCTCTTGTAGGGGCCGTGGGCCGGGATCTTCTGCGAAGCCCGACGCGAGTGCGATGCCAACTCGTCTTCCCCGCACGAACGACAGGAACCAGTGCAAGCACTCCGTGACCTCATGTGCCTCCCTGAACCCGAACGGTTCGCCGTCCGGGCGGGCGAGGCGACCGCAATGGGTCAAGGCGAACCCGCGGTCGTCTGTGGCGCGCTCCCAGCTCTGTCGGATGTCAGGGTCACCGTCCAGAGTGATCTGCCAGCCATCGGATGACCACAGATGACGATTGAGCGTCAACTTGAGCGGATCGTCATAGCGGGTATATGTCGAGCCGACCATGTCGCCCCAGTTGAGGACATCGAACCGCAGGTCCCTGATGTGGGCATCGCTTCTTGGTTCGTATGCGGGAGAATGCCGCCAAGCGACTCGACCGCTGCAAGATTCCAACCGGTTGCCAGCAGCGGCAGTTCCAGATCGGGCGCATCGGGCAACCGACACCGAAGACCGCCACCCTCATCAGCGCAGACGGCGGACCCACCTGCACCGCCGGGCTCGAATCTCCAAGTCACGCGAGGGGTCGGCTTCACAGTGAAGCGCACACACCACCGCCCCTTCTCGACAGAGCGAGCATCACCGGGAGAAGCCGGGGTTGCGCCGCCCTCATACTCAGACAAGACCCGCTCAGTCGCATCGAACCCGTTCCATCGGCGTCATGCCCCCGGGGAACGAACTCCAAGACGGCGACGCTTCCTCGGGAGCGTCGTGTCCCACCGCGTCTGACGCGCCAGCGATCACAACGACATCCTATGAATCGCGCTGCCTCGCACACCGTGTTGACTGTCCGTCCTCACAATTGTCAGGGGCACCCTCCAAGATCATTGCAATCTCAACAATCTAGGACTTCCGCACCCCCAGCAACGGTGGTGACATGCCCTACAGCCAGTGCGAGTCGATGTCCATGGGGAACCGCATGGATCGGCCCTGGTAGACCGTCCCAGCAGTAGTCGCGACCCGTGGGCGGATCTTGGCCGTTCTCTGTTCCGGCGAGGGCCTTGACGAGAAATGCTGGAGCAATGAGGCGAGCTTCTCGGCCGGGAAGTACCAAGTCTCCTCTGTGCCGGGCTCTAGTCTCGCAGGAAGTTCTGGATGAGTGCGGGGCGGTGGCGGTTCGGGCAATGGGGTGCCGTGGTGGCGGGCGAACATGAGGCGGATGTCCTTGATCATGACTGCTTCGCCCTTCCGGTTCGACACCGTTATCTCCACAGCGGCTTCTGTGAAGCCGAGTTCACGGCTTGTGGGGCCGCTCTTCTCGGTTGCGGACACCCGGATTCCCCGGCGGGCGATCAGCCAATCCTTCACAGCGGTGAACACGACCCTCAGCAGCGCTCCTGCAGCCAGAAGCAAGAGGGCGTAGAAGGCTTCAAGCACCGACCTAGCTTAACCGTTCCCCCTCCGGGGGCCGTCAGCCCCTGGAGAGGGCGAACCTCTGGCTTGGGGGCGCACACATCAGCGGTGCTGTCGGCCGCGGGCTTCCTGCTGTCGCTGCCGGCGAATTGGCGTGAAGGGTTGTAGCGCGGAGCCAGTCTGAAGGTTCACCCAGGTTACGTTGAGCGGGGCCGCGACCAGCAGTATCGCGGCGACCTCTGGGGGTCGAGTCGGCCAGTTTGGGGCCGTGACCGGGCGTGTTGATGACCGGCCCGGACGCCCGGCGATCCGGCGATTCGGCGGATTGTCATACCGTGCCGGAAGGCTCGGCAGCGATGAGAAAAACAGGTTGCTAGCTGGGATTATGCCGATGTCGGGACTCTGCTGGAGGCGACGCTGCGGGGCCGTCTGGAGCGCCTCGGGGCCGGGTCGGGTTGTGAACGGTGTGATCTTCCGTGTTTGCTGATAACGGCATCGAGGTGCCCCCAGTCCAGCAAGACAACAGGGACACCCCGATGTATGGAACCCCCGCCTCTTGAAAGGAGAGGTTCGCTGTGAAGCGTACCCCACGGACACAGAACCGGCGAGCGGAACAGCCGCCGTTGTTCTCGGATGTGTGTGCGGTGCCGGGTGTGGGCGCTGTCGGCGTCGCTGGGTCGTGGACGCGGCGACGCTGTCGGCGGACTCCGCGGTGGTGGCCCGTGTTGGTGTTGGCGGTGTCCGGCCGTTGTGAGGGGCGGCTATGACCGGGCGCTCTGCGGGTTGTGCTGTTGGCGAGCAGTTGCGGTTGTTTCCTTTGCCTCCGCCGTTCTGGGTGTCGCTGCTGCCCGCCGCTAGTGGCCTGCCAGCGGGCGGCGATGTGATGCATGGGCGTGCCGGTCGCCGCGCCCGCAAGTTGAGTGGAGCAGCGGACGAGCAGCGGTGCGTGGAGGAGGTCGGGCGGGTGCTGGCGACGTATGTGCCGGGCAGTCTGCGGGGCGCGGACCAGGCCGTGGTCGCGGAGGTCATGGACGCGGCGCGGGCGTGGGTCGCCTCGGCGGGGCCTCGCGACGGGGACGCGGCTCGGCGTCTGGTGCGGGCGTTGGCTCCGATGCTGATCTGGATGCGCCAGACGTTGGGGTCGCTGGACGCGGCGATGCTCAACGACCGCAACGTCGAGATCTGGATCAGAGACAACAAGCACCAGAAAGGCGGATGGCTTCATCTGGCCCGGGGGTCTTTGCGGCGGGTCGGGCGCGCCGTGAACCCTGACGGTTGGCCGCAGCCCACGAACATCGGCCGCAGCCCCGTCGCGCCAGCCTATGACCCCGAGACTGAGGCTGTCTTCGGGTTGGTTGCCGATCTGGCGGGGACGGGGGATCGGCCGGGACGCCTGTGGGTCGCCGCGGGCGCGTGCGGGGCCGGACTCAACGGTGTCGAGTTGGGCGCTGCCGAAACCGGGGACCTGCGCGAACTCGGCCACAGTCGCCTGGCTGTACTGGTGCGGGGGCACCATCCGAGGGTCGTGCCTGTCCGCGCTGGCTGGACTGACACAGTGCGCCAAGCGGCCCGCCTGGCGCAGCAGCGGCACAGCCGCGAGACAAGCGCCCGGTTCATCGGATCCCGCAGCAAGAACGCAACCTCGAAGCTCGCTGCCGGACTGGACTTCGGCCAGGGAGGTCTGTCTCTGCGCCGGGCCCGCTCGACCTGGTTGACGGCCCATCTATTGGCGGGCACGCCCCTGGCGGCGCTCAAAGAAATCGCCGGACCGCTGTCGATGCAGACGCTGGACGATCTGCTCGCCGAGGTAGGCGGCGCGGTCGGTCCTGAGCAGGCCGTGGTCGAAGGGGTGCGGGCATGAGCAGCCGCGCCCAGCGCCGACGCGCCCAGCGCGAGGCGGACCGCCGCTGCGCCACCGTTGCCGACCTGGAGCGGCTCGACCGTCTGTTCCGCAAGCTCCCGACCGATTTCCCTTCGTTCGTTCGTGCCGTCAACAAGGCCAAGGCAGCCGGTAGGCAACTGACCGAAGTCCAGATCGACAGGCTGTTGAGCGATGTCATCGCCGTCTCGTGGCAGAAGGCTCAACCCATCTTGCGGTGCATCCACCAGAGCAGAGAGTTCAGACGGTGGAAACAGCAACTCAGCGCTCATCCCGGGCCTGGATCGAAGCTCCCGCCCGACATTCTGATCCTCGCGAAGATTCTCGCCATCAAGTTGAACGGCGGCGAACTCCACCGGACCGTCGTCTGCCAGATCATCAACGGCATGGACAGCCGCATCTGGCACTCCGTCGGCATGTGCACACGCACAACCCGAACGCCTGTGAGCTTCAACGTCGTCGAACGTCAGATGCAGCGGATCGAACAATTCCCCGAGATCGCCCAGACACCCATCCACCTGCCCTAAGGGAGGCAAACCCATGACCGACACCCATCACTCAGACGAGTACGACCTCGAACCTGTCTGCGACTTCAGGCTGCTGTGCCGAGAGATGCTGAGAGCCACGATCCCCAAGAAATGGCTCAAAGCAGCCAAGGCGATCAGCGTGGACCAGACCGCGTTCCCGACGTTCTTCCGCAGCCGCGACTTCCGCACACAGAAGGAAGTCGATAGAGCAGTCCAGCAATCGCTCGCAGCAACCGGGAAGATTCCCGATGACGTGCAGCTCGGGCCGGACGGCAAACTCGTCCGCTGCGATGACCTTGATGCCCGCGCCGGGCACCGCTCGGCCAGCGCAGCCACCGGCTACAAGGCGACAGGCTTCTTGGGCTACCAAGTCACCTTCGCTGTGCTGACCCGGATCGCGGCATCCGAGAGCGAAAGCGAACGAGACAAAGCCAAGAACGCCGTGCCGGGCTACATCGCCGGCATATCGGTCGATCCGGCCAGTTCCCATCCTGGACACGCGGCGAGGACGGCAGCCGAAGACGCTCACGCGATCCTGTTCGGCCTCGAAGAAGTCCTCACAGACATGGGCATCTCCCAATACGGGCATGCCTTCGTCCGGCGCATGCACGAACTGGGGCTCGATGTCATCAGGGACCTGAAGTCCAACGAAGCCCAGCCGAAGATCATCACTGTCGGCACCGGCAAACACCGCCAACACCTGCTCACCGTGGACGGAATGTTCTTCCCGCCGTGGCTGCCCAAGAGGTTCTGGCAGGCGCCTGAGCGGCTCACCACCGAACAACTCCGAGACTGGTATGAGCAGCGGGCGCGGTTCCGGTGGTCCCGGACCCAGCGCCTCGGCAACGGCGACATGCAATTCCGTTGCCCCCAGTGCGCCGGGCGGATCGTCACCAACCTCGCCACCCACCGCAAACAGGCGCGCCCCAACAAGTCAGCGCCCTACCTCAACGTCACCCACCCCCACGACGCTTGCTGCAAGGGCCTGGTCACCATCCCCGTGAAAGAACTCGACTACTGGCAGCCGATCCCCTGGGGCACCAGACGCTGGAAGAAGTCCTACAACCGACGCCTCCAAGTGGAGAACGTCAACAGCATGGTCAAAGAACATGCAGGATTGGACAAGAAGATGTGCCGAGTGCGCGGCCTCGGCGCTCACACCCTCGCAGCACTGGTCGCCGCCATAGCACACAACCTCAACCTCGCCAAGAAAGACCCCGACGCCGACGGCGAAGCCACCGAGGACGAAGCCGGCCCGAGCGGCGGCATCACAGACGGCGACAACAACCCACCGAGCCGTGAGGCCAACACCGACACGCCGCCCCGTGTCACGACAGACGACGGCGACGAGAACGCGCCCAGGCCGCCGCCCTAACCCCTCCTGAGCATCCTCTGAAGCTGGCGGTCTGAGCACCGCCGGCTTCAGCGCGCCCAAGAACCGGCCGCGAAGCCGTCGCCTGCATTCAAGACGGTTTCAGGTCGCCTCAACTCGGACCACCCCAACCCTGAACAAGGCAGAAACCGCTCAAAATGGTCGTCTATCAACAAATCCGCGAACGCGAGCAACGCGATCTCGCGAACACCCTTCAGTAGGGCGTCGGCGGGTTAGTTTCCCGAGGTCGCGAGGGGTGTCTGAGGGCAAGGGCTTCCCGTTTCACATTTCAGAGGCGCTTGTTTCACATTTGCAGGCCGCTGACCTGCACAAACGCGACCTGGGCACGGCAGAGGGGCCGACTTGGGGCTCCGTTTCACATTTGGCCCCGCGGAGCGTGGGCGCTGCCGGGGATTGGGTCTGCCACGACAGGGCGTCGGCGGGTTAGTTTAGCGAGTTCGCGAGGGGTGTTTGGAGGCATCGGCTTCCTCCTCAGTATTCTCAGCTTGACGCTACTCCGGCAGTGCCAGCGAAGCACACGTAATCCGGGGGTGTCCCGTCGCAACCAGTGCCGTGTTGGGTCTAGCACTCGGATGCCGCTAGCTGCATGACTCCACGAACGATGCCCGGTATGCGGCGGTTCCCTCCGAGTCAAGGGCGGCTGCCACAAGCGTGTAGACGGTGGTCAACATGTATTCCGCGGTGGCCGTGTCAGCTGCGAGACTCGCTGCGTCAATAGCCGCGTAGGCGGCTTCACGGGAGGCTTCACGGACGGCTGTAGCAGCGTCAACGGCGGCGTTGTAGGCATCGTGGTCTCTATCGGTCTTGTCGGAGGCTTCAAAGGTGGCCAGCGCTCCAGCGAGAGCGGCCCCATATGCGGCTAGCGAGTCTTCGGTGTCCTCGATTGCAGCATCGCTAATCGACTGATAATCGGCCGCGGCGGCGTTGTGCTCATCGGCGGCGGACGCGAGCGCGTCCACCGCTTCCAGCGTCTCTGGCGATGCGGCGTCAACGAAGGCCACCCATGCCCGCTCTGTGACACTTGCTTGTGCAGTCCCGGATAGACCCTCGGTTGGTTGTCTTGGGCTGCCATCAGCCAGCACCTGAGCGATTCCGGTCGGCTCCTCGCCCTGTTCAACGGCCCGCATTACTTCGTCTGCGACCGCTGTGAGCACCACCTCGGGGTTCATCCCCGCAATCTCGGCATCCAATTTGTCCCATCTGGCTTGAAGATCAACGCACCACGCAAACCGGTTGCCCAGCCGCTGCGCCTCTGAGGCCGACGTAGTGGTCGGTGCGGGCACCGTCGTTGATGCTGATGTCGTGGTGCTGGCCGTCGTGGTTGTGGCCGGGCGCGCCGTCGTCACGGGCACCAGCTGAGCGCCCTTATTGTCGTCGCTGCCGAGGTTCGTGCCGATAAGCACGCTGACCGTGACGAGCAGCAGCGCCGCGAGCGACAGTGCTATGACCTTCCAGGCGGTAGGTGTCATGGGTGCTGCATTCTCACTCGGTCTGTTGGCCTACGTGGAACCGGAACCGCAGTACCATCTCATCCACGAAGCTCCTGTCGCTCATCGTGCGCTAACCGTTGTGCTGGTCGCTCCACAGTCTGATCCCGAGCCCGGCTTCTAGCCGGTAGATGATGGGGAGGTCTCCCCATGTGCGTCCGGCGAGGAGGTTGATGACGGTTTGGGTGTGGACGTTGGTGGCCCGCGACACGGCGTTCATGGACAGGCCGTTGGCGTCGCAGTGGGCTTTGAGGCGCTGGCCGACCCCCTGCGCGAAGCGGGCTTCGTCGGGGGCGTCGTCGGCTAGCGGCCCGTCGGGCCAGGTGCCGTCCGCGGCGAGGTAGTCGCAGGGGCTGGTCTCGAGGCCTCGGCGGGGCGGCACGCCGGTCACGGTAGCCGCTAGGTGTGCCCGCGACGCGAGGGCCCTGACACCAAGGGGGGCTTGTCATAGGAGCTTTGTATTGTCTAAGTGCGTAGATATTTGGAGGTGCTTCTCGATGGACGGAAGCCGCCTCAGCAATGACTTGCGAGAGACCCTCCAATCTGCCTGTACACGCCAAATCCGGCCAAATCAGCGTCCCGAGCGCCTGATTTCAGAAATTTTTTCTAGCCACGTCACCGCAGCTCAGACGGGGTTTCTTGCACTCGGAAGGGGCCGCGCGCCAAGAAATCTCCCGAAGTCACCTACCTACCAGGTCACTCTCCCCCGTACCTCAGCCAAAAACAGCGGTGCCCCGCCCCTAACGAAGAACGGGCACCGCCTGACCGGTAGGCCGAAATGGACCCTAGCTCGAACAGCCCGCACCAGTCGAGAGAGCAGCACCTCCCGTGCTCGCTGACCCGCAGGTTGATGCCGTTGTCGGCACATGGGTGCCTCACGGGGTCCGCGACCAGCATCCGCAGGTCGTTGCGGAAGTGCTGCCGACGGTGCGGCAGGTGGTCGCTGCGGCCGAGCCAGCCACGCCGACCGCGGCGCGGCGACTGTTGTGGGCTGTGGCCCCGATGGGGTGTTGGGCGCATCGGACGCTCGGAGCGTTCAACGCCTGTGACATCAACCCGCGCAATGTTGAAGTGTGGACCTGCGTCGTCAACCGCAAGCGTCCCCGTGGATGGCGCAACGCGTCACGGGCGGCATTGCGACGCGTGGGCCGCGCTGTCAACGCAGAGGCTTGGCCTGACCAGCCCGAGCAAGTGGGCCGACCTCCCGCCCGGATGCCGTATGACGCTGGCCACGAGGCCGCGTTCCGGGCGGTGGCAGGCATGCCCGACGCACAGAACCCTGAGGCGCAGTTGTGGGTTGTCGCCGCGGCGTTCGGCACCGGACAGCGCGGCCCGGAGATTGTCGCTGGCGAGACCGGCGACGTGCGCGAGGTTGGAGAGGGGCGGCTCGCGGTGAGAGTGAGAGGCCGCGACGCTCGGCTGGTGCCGGTGCGGGAGTGCTGCACCGAGCTGGTGCGCCGCGCCGTCAGACTCGTCACTGAGCGGTCCGACGAAAGCACACGCCTCCTCGGCTCCTGTGACCGCAACGCCGCTGGCCGTATCGCCGCCAGTCTCCCCATCACCGACGGAATGTCTCTGCGCCGCGCCCGAGCCACCTGGCTGACCGCTCATCTCGTCGCAGGCACTCCCCTGCCGGTGCTGCGCCAGATTGCGGGGCCGCTGTCCGTCGCGACATTGGATGACTTGCTGGCGGCGACCGGCCACACCGTCAGCGCTGAGCAGGCTGTCACCGAGGCGCTGCGCGCATGAGACGCCGAGCGCAGCGCCGACGCGCCATCCGCGGCGCGGCCCAGCGGTGCCTCACCGTTGATGACGCCGCGAGGCTGGACGCTGAACGCCGCTTGTGCGATGACTTCCCGGCCATTCAGAAAGCCAAGCGACGCCAACGGAACGGCGAGGAGATAACCGACGCTCAGCTCGACACCCTCAGAAGCGAGGTCAAACGGGTCACCTGGGAAGAGGCTCATCCGATCTTGATGGCGGTGCGCCGCAGCAAGAAGTTCCAAGAGCTTCAACAGAGGGCTCAATGCCATCCCGGCCCGCGGTCCCGGCTGGCGCTTGACCTGCTGCTGACCGCGCTCATCTTCACGGTCAGCGAGCAACACAACGCCTGGCGCAGCACTGTCTGCCGAATCGTCAACGGGATGGACACCCGGCTGTGGCACGAGGCTGGAATGTGCGACCACCAGACCCGCGAGCCCGTCTCGCTCAGCACCGTCCGGCGGCAACTGGACCGGCTAGAGACTGTCGCAACGGGCGTCCCCAAACAGCCCGACATGGACGAACTCCTCAAGCTCCAACCCCAGCTCCGGCTGCCTCCCACCGAACCCATAGATGAAGACCTGAGCCTCACCGAGAGGCTGGACAGCGAACATCAAGACACCATGCCCTGGCTGCGGGTGCTGATAAGCGACATCCTCGCAGCGACAATCCCCAAGAGGCGGCTGCGGGAGGCCACCGCCATCTCGGTGGACCAAACCGACTTTGAGAGCTTCTACACATGCACCGAATTCTTGAAGCAGGAGGAAGTCGACCGGGCCATCGCCAACGCGTTCCACAACGGTGAAGACCCGCCCGATGGCTTCATGCTGGGACCGGACGGCAAACTCATCCGCTGCGCCGACCTTCACGCCCGCGGCGGGCATCGTTCAGCCACCGCAAAACGGCCCGCCGGTCCATTCACCGGATACATGGCCTCGCTCGCTGTGCTTGTGCGGGCGTCGCGGTGGACGGGCCGACCCTCCAAGTGCCGACTCGGCCCCAAGGTGCCTGCCTACGTTGCCGGTTTGAGCGTGGACCCGGCCTGCCGCAACCCCGCAGTCATCGGAGTGCGGCTCGTAAACGACGTCAAAGACATCGCCCCAAACTTGCAGGAAGTGCTCGCAGACCGAGGCTTCACCCAACTCGCCGACACCTTCAACAGGGCAGTGCATCATCTCGGATTGGACGTGGTGATGGACTACAAAGACGAAGGCCGCCACCCCTACTCGTGGGTCACCACCGGCACGAACTGGCGCAGCCGGACCCGTCGCCAGCATCTCCGGCTGTTTGGCGGCACCTTGCTCGCAACATGGACCCCGGAGGAGTTCCTCCGCACCTACCCCAAACACGAAGTGCCGCTGCGGACATGGCACGAGAACCGGGCACGGTATCGGTGGACACCGGTGCAGACCCTTGAAGACGGCAGCATCCAGTTCCGCTGCGCCCAATGCGCTGGCCGTGTGACGACCAACCTCACAACATACGACAAGAACGTCAGCGTCAACCGCGACGCTCCCCAACTGACCGTCAACCAAACCGGAGAATGCTGTCAAGGGCTCGTCGTAGTCCCGGTGAAGTACCTAGACGAATGGCAGCGCATCCCGTGGAACACGCGGGCATGGAAGACCTCCTACGGGCGCCGACTCCAAGTCGAGAACGCCAACAGCATCCTCAAGAAGAACGGCGGGCTCAACAACCTGTTCTGCCGCACAAGAGGCATCGCAGCGCACACCTTCGTCGTGCTGTGCCTCGCCATCGCGCACAACTTGAACCTCGCCAAGACCGACCCCTACGCCGCCGACACCAGCCGCGATGAGAGCGCCGAGGGCGACACCGACGGCTCCCCCGCTGACGCTGACAGCACCGACAGCGGCAGCGACGACGAAGGCACCGGCGACAACAGGCTCAGAGCGCCTCCCTAGCCCCGGCTGACCTCCGTTTGGAGCTGACGGTCAGACAGGCCGTCAGCCCCAACGCGCCCATCGGCATCCACGGCCGCGTCCCCGCAACCCGAGCGGGCCAACCGGCGCGCCCGACGGTCCGATCTGCCGCCCTCAGACCCCCGAAATCCGGGCCAAACCCCCGATTCCACGGCTAACGCGCTATCGCGACGCTGGCAACGTGCCGTCACCCTTCAGTGGGCCGTAGGGGATTTGAACCTCTGACCTCCTGCGTGTCGAGCAGGCGCTCTAACCAGGCTGAGCTAACGGCCCCGAGCCACGCAGGGTAGCAGGCGTCACTCGCCTCGGAACTCGGGAGTCCTGCGCTCGGCCATAGCCCGGCTGCCCTCGGCAAAGTCGGCCGTCTGCTGCAGGCGGGACTGCTCGCGGTGCTCGTGGGCTGTGGCCGCCTCCACCTGGTCGGCCAGATCGCCGCGCAGCGTGGCTCGGATCGATCGAACCGCCAGCGGCGCCGACATGGCGATCTCGCGGGCCATGGTGTGCGCCTCGGACCGGACCTCGTCGCGAGGCGCAAGGCGGTCGGCCAGGCCGAGCCTCGCCGCCTCCTCCCCCGGTACCCGTCGTCCTGTGTAGAGCAGGTCGGCGGCCACCTGCGGGCCCACCAGCCGGGGCAGGGTCGCGCTCAGGCCGAAGCCCTGATGGAACCCGAGCCGGGCGAAGTTGGCGCTGAAGCGGGCCTCGGGTGCAGCTACCCGGAAGTCGGCCGCGAGAGCCAGGCCCAGCCCGCCGCCCACCGCCGCGCCGTGCACCGCGGCCACCACCGGAGTGTGCGTCCGGAAGATCCGGACCGCGGCGGCGTACAGGTCCTCGGTGGTGTAGCGGGCGCCCTCGGGCGAGAAGTCGGCGCCCGCGCAGAAGTGCTTGCCCTGCGCGCACAGCACCGCGGCCCGGCAGCGGGGGTCGCCGTCCAGCGACTCCAGCCCCTCCGCGATCCCCGCGATCATCTCCAGCGAGAAGAAGTTGTTGGGAGGGCGTCGCAGCTCGATGGTGGCCACGTAGTCGTCGCCGATCTCGATGTCCACAGAGTCAGTCATTGGACGAACACCCTACCGACGGGGCCCACATGGCGACGCCGTTGGACCACCGGCCGGTGGGGGCCGGATTGGGCCACGCACCGAGTGCACCCGGTGACAGTCTCCGGGAGCTCGAGCACGAGCAAGTGCTTGCCCGCCTCGGGAACCTGGGGCGCTGCCCTATCGTCCAATTGTTGTGACCAAGCTGCTCGGACTCCTCATCCTGCTGTGCTCGATCGCGGCGGCCTGCGGTTCCTCGGACACGACTGCGACGGTGTCAGGGTCGGCAGGTGAACCCGTGGCCACCGAAGATCCCACCGCGGGAACTGCCGGCACGACCACGACAGTGTCGGAGCCGGCCATTGAACCCGTGGCCGCTGAAGATCCCGCCGCAGGAACTGCCGGCACGACCACGACAGTGTTGGTACCGGCGGCTGATCGGCTGCCGGCCAATCCCGAGGCTCCGGTCGGTGATTGGGTCGCCGGAGTCAACGCAGCCGGGTGGGACTTCCATCGGCACCTGAAGGACAACGCAGTCTCCAGCCCGATCAGCATCGGCACCGCCTTCAGCATGAGCCGGGCCGGGGCGTCGGCAGACTCAGGGGCAGCACTCGATGAAATCTTCGGATTCCCCGAGGCTGGAGCACACCAAGCCGCCAATGCCGTCGATCTCAGGCTGGCGGAAGCCTCGGCGGGGCCCACCACCCTGGAGGTGGCCAACCGCCTGTTCCCCGACGACAACTTCTCGATGCTGCCCGATTTCCTGGAGGTTGCCGCCGCCCAATACGGAGCCGTCGTCCAGCCGGTCGACACCGCCCACGGCACCGCCGCGGCCAGCACCATCAACCGGTGGGTGTCGGATCGCACCCGCGGCCTCATCCGCACCATCGTCGACGCCAGCACGGTCCAAGACCAGAAGCTGGTCCTCGTGAACACGGTGTACCTGAAGGCGGACTGGGTCGAGCCCTTCCTGCCCGGGCGAACCAGCGACGATCAGTTCACCACGGGCGACGACCGGTCGGTGACCGTGCCGTTCATGAGCGACCGGGTCCCGGTCGAGCGCCGCTACGTCCGGCTCGACCAAGCCGACGCGGTCGAGCTCCCCTATCAGGGCGACGAGCTGGCCATGTGGCTCGTCGTCCCCCGCGACCCCGCCGGACTCGCAGCTGTCGAGCAATCGCTCGACGCTGAGGCGTTGACCGGACTGGCGAGCGCCGCCCAGACAGGTCTGGTCGACCTGACGATGCCCAAGTGGGAGCAGACCCTCCCGCCCACCGACCTGTTCAGATGGCTCTGCCCACAGGGGTTCTGCGCCGGCGCAGGCTTCGACGGCATCGCCCCCGGCATCTTCATCACCGCCGCGCTCCACGGCGCCAAAGTGATCGTCGACGAGAAGGGCACCGAAGCAGCCGCCGCCACGGCCATGGCCTTCGCCGAATCCGGGCCTCCCCCGGCAGATCTCACCATCGTCGCCGACCGCCCCTTCCTTTGGGCCATCGTCCACCAGCCCACCGGTGCCCTGCTGTTTGTGGGCCGCCTCGTCGACCCGGCCGCGTGACTCCCGCGCCCACCGAACGCGGCCCGGTATGCGCCGCGCTGATCGGCACTCCCCCTCACGCCCCGGCCCCGTGACTCCCGAGCACACCGAACGCGGCTGTTGGCGGACTCGGGAACCTGAGACGCGGCTGTAGCGTCCAATCGCTGTGATGAAGCTCCTCGGATTCGTGGTCGTGCTGTGCTCCGTCGCAGCGGCATGCAGTTCCTCGGACACCACGGCGACGGCACCGGTGCCGGTCGCTGATCCCGGCACCAGCCAGGCTCCCAATGCCCCAACCACAACAGCCACGACACCCCCAGAACCAGAGGCTGATCCCGACACGGCCTCTGAATCGGGCGCTGTGCCACCCGACACCGCCACCACAGTCACCGAGCCCGCCGCCGACTCCGACACCAGCGAACCAGACACCGACGCCCCGGCAACAGCCACAGTCCCCGAGCCCGCCGCCGACTCCGACACCAACGAACCAGACACCGACGCCTCGGCAACCACCACAGCCTCCGAGCCGGCCGCCGACCCAGACACCAGCCAAGACCCAGACGCCCCAACCACAACCGCCACAGTCCCCGAGTCCCCCGCCGACTCCGACACCAACGAACCAGACACCGACGCCCCTGAGCCCGCGGCGATCGACGAACCCGCTGAGGCAGCCGAAGCGAAGGGGCCATCTGAGGCCGACACCCCCGCAGAACCGACCGATACCGACGAACCTGCGGACTCAGGCGAAACCGATGAGGTCGCCGAGCCCGAACCCACGGACTCCGACGAGGCCGACCCGACCCCAGACCCAGACGAGACCGCGGAGACCGGCAACACCCAGCAACCCACGGACTCCGACGAGACCGACCCGACCCCAGACCCAGACGAGACCGACCCGGCCGAGACCGACCAAGCTGCGGGCCCCGACGAGCCGGATGAGCCTGCGGAGCCGTTGGATCCCGTGGCTGATCGGCTGCCGGCAGATCCCGACGCTCCGGCGGCCGGCTGGGTCGCTGGAATCAATGCGGCCGGGTGGGACTTCCATCGGCACCTGACCGGTAACGCCGTCTCCAGCCCGATCAGCATCGGAATGGCCTTCAGCCTGAGCCGGGCCGGGGCGTCGGCGGACTCCGGGGCGGCCCTCGATGACATCTTCGGGTTCCCCGAGAACAGCCTCCACAGTGCCGCCAACGCCGTCGATCTCAGCCTGGCCGAGGCCTCAGTCGAGCCCAACACCCTGGAGGTGGCGAACCGCCTCTTCCCCGACGACGGGTTCTCGCCGGGCCCCGAGTTCCTGAACACCGCCGCCGCCCATTACGGGGCTGCGGTCCAGCCGATCGACACCGCCGACGGCGCCGCTGCGGCCAACATCGTCAACCGCTGGGTGTCTGAGCGCACCCGCGGGCTCATTCCCACCATCGTCGACGCGGGCGTCGTCCAAGACCAGAAGCTGGTCCTCGTCAACACGGTGTACCTCAAGGCCGATTGGGCCGTCCCGTTCCTGCCCGAGCTCACCGAGGACGACCATTTCAACACCGGCGACGACCAGTCGGTGACGGTGCCGTTCATGCGCGACCGGGTCCCGGTCGAGCGCCGCTACGTCCGACTCGACCACGCCGACGCGGTCGAGCTCCCCTACGAGGGCGGCGAGCTCGCCATGTGGCTCATAGTCCCCCGCGACCCCGCCGGACTCGCCGCCGTCGAGGAATCGCTCGACGCGGCCGCCCTCGCCGCCCTCTCGAGAGATTCCCGAAGGGGAACCGTGCAACTCGCCATGCCCAAGTGGGAACAGACCCTGCCGCCCGCCGACCTGTTCGGGTGGCTCTGCCCGCAGGGGTTCTGTCCCGGCGCCGCCTTCGAGAGAATCGCCCCCGGGATCTTCATGAGCGCCGCGCTCCACGGGGCCAAGGTGATCGTCGATGAGAAGGGCACCGAAGCCGCTGCGGCCACCGCCATGGCCTTCCCGACATCGCTGCCTCCCCCGCCCGACCTCAAGATCATCGCTGACCGGCCCTTCCTGTGGGCCATCGTCCACCAGTCCACTGGCGCAGTCGTGTTCGTTGGCCGGCTTATCAACCCGGCCGCATAGCAGCCGCGGCGCGGCCCCGACTCGCCAGCGAGCCCGACCGGGGCGGCTCGCTCCGCAGGGGCCAGCAAGGCCAGCTGGGCGGCTAACGAGGCGGGGGCCGGTAGTCGCTTATCGGATACACGCAGATGTTCTCGGCGCCGAATGGCGCCCGCTGCTCACACGGGTACTCGAACACCACGTAGTGCATCGCGTCGGGTGTGCTGGTCTTGCCGGGCCGGATCGAGGCCGGGATCATGTCGAGGGAGTCCACCGGCCCGAGCGAGGCCAACGTCGCGTAGATGTCGGCCCGGGTGGGGTTGTCGCCCGCGTCGTAGACGGCCCGCAGCGCGATGCGCATGACCTCGCACACCAGGCCGACCATGCCGTAGGCGTCCACCCCCGTGGCGCGCTCCTCGGACTCGTGGTTGGCGCCCGATGCGCTGTGGGCACCGTACGTGTCGTTGCACATCTCGTTGAACACCCGCGGCTGGTAGTCGTCGAGCCGGTACGAGCCGGTGTCCAGGACGGTCTGTATGACGGTGCCGTTGTAGAGCCTCCCAGCGGCCTCGCCGCCGAAGGCCACGACCTTCGAAGCAACGATCTCCACCCCCGCGGCATTGAACTCCGAGCCATAGAACTGCACGTCGCCGGGCTCGTAGCCCTGGTTGACCATCTCGGTGACGAACCCCGGCAAAGAGACAGCGTTGAGCATGTTGAAGACCACGTCCACGCTGCGGTTGCGCATCCGCTGCACGGTCTCCTGCACGCCGACGGTGCAGAAACTGCCGCCCTGGCAGCCGATCTGGTCGAACACCGCGACCTCGACGCCGTTGGCTATCAGGACGTCCACCAGCCCCGCCTCGATCGGCTCAAAGTCGCCCGGCGTGTCGGGCGCGGCGACCCCGACGATCTTGCCGTCCAAGTCCCCCCGCCGGACGAGGTCCAGCGCGAGCCAGGCCATCTGGTCATCGGCGGTTGGCTCCAGGGATATCAGCCTGTCCTCGCCGCGCCGCATGAACTCCTCGGGCATGCTGCTCCCCGTCACCAGAGCCGTCTCGTGATCCTCCACGATGCACAGCGCGCCCGTGCCCGGGAAGCCGCTGGTGCCCAGCACGATCACCGCGTGGTGATCCTCGGTCGCCTCGATGCAGGCCGCGTTGCTCTCTTGGTCCACCGTGTCGCCCGTCACCGCGATCTCGAAGGTGTGCATGTCGATCAGGCGGCCCCGCACGCCGCCGCACTGCTCGTTGACCACCGCCGTGAATGTGTCGAACATCTCGGCCACATCGCCGACCCCGGTGGCGAAGCCGTAGGCGACCAGGTCCTCGAGGCGCGAGCGCACGTGCGCCAGCGAGATCGAGTCGGCCCCGATGCCTTTGTCGGTGGCCACCCGGTCCGAGGCGGGATCGTGTGCGTGGCAGAACGCGTCGAGCTGCATGAACGGATGGTCGCCGCGGTCCATGGTGGCCTGGAACTCGTCGAAGATGCCGTCGCGGGGATCGTCGAAGATGTTCGGCGGCGGCGCCGCCGGCTCGGGCTCCGCGGTATCGGGCCCAGACTCGGCCGCGCCGGGCTCAGACTCGGCCGCGCCGGGCTCAGACTCGGCCGCGCCGGGCTCAGACTCGGCCGCGCCCGACCCAGACCCTGTCGGCTCGGGCTCGGCCGTGTCAGGTTCGGGCACCGCTGCCTCGGGCTCGGGCCCCGCAACCTCGGCTGTCCCAACCTCGGGCTCAGATTCCGTCGTGCCAGATCCAGATTCCGACGTCTGGGGCTCCGGTTCCGCGGCCTGGGCCTCCGTGTCGGGTACCGGTGCGGAGTCCGTCACCTCTCCGCCGCACGCCGCGGCCACCAGCACCGCACACACCAACAGCCCCGACAGAAGATGCTGTCGTGATCTGCTCACGGACATCGCCCCCTCTGGGTCACACTCCGGTGACTCTGGCCGAGAAGCGTAGATCCCGGGAGCTGTGCAGGTCATTCTGGGCACGCCGACGGGGCGCGGGGCCAGCTTCCTGACCGAAGCCAACGCGTGGGCGTCCGGGTGCTGCAAGCGGCGGGATGCGAACTGCTAGATTCCCGCCTAGAGCCCCTCGAAGGGAGAGTCCCATGTCAGACGCTCATGGCACGACCGGGTCCGAGAGTACCGGCTATGCGGCGAGACTCGATGTCGAGTATCCCGAAGGCGGGCTCAACCGGGCCACGACGTTCTTCCGGATCATCCTGATAATACCCATCGGCATCGTCGTCGGTTTGGTCGGTGGTTCCTTCGCCACAAGTTGGGACCCTGACCAGACGAACGCGGCGGCGGCCATCTCGGCCGGAATACTGTTCGGGCCGACGCTGCTGATGATCCTGTTCCGGCAGAAGTACCCCCGCTGGTGGTTCGACTGGAACCTCGAACTGAGCCGGTTCACCACCCGCGTCTGGATCTACATGTCGCTGATGCGCGACGAGTATCCCTCGACCGACGAGCAGCAGGCTGTCCACCTGGATCTGGACTATCCCGACGCCGCCCGGGATCTGAACCGCTGGCTGCCGCTGGTCAAGTGGCTGCTGGCGATCCCGCACTACATCGTGCTGGCGGTGCTCTCGGTGGCTGCGTTCATCTGCGTGGTGATCGCATGGTTCGCCATCATCTTCACCGGCCGCTACCCCCGGGGACTGTTCGACTTCGTGCTGGGCGTGAACCGCTGGGGACTGCGCGTCTCCGCCTACATGTGGCTGCTGATCACCGACAAGTACCCGCCGTTCTCGCTGCGATAGCCGTCGTCCCGGCGTGAATCTCCCTCGGCGGGGCGCGTGCGTGTTCGCGCCCGCGCCAATCTGGCCCCGACGGCGGTCAACCCGGAGATAGGCCCGGACCACGGCAATCGGGGTCGGACACCGGCATGCTGGACGCTCAAGGCCGCCACGGGCTGCCAAGAGGCCGAGCGAATAGGCGGGCCAGTACGGCCCATCCGGGCGAGGCCGTGGCCCGAGCCGCCCGTGAGCGCAGCGAACAAGAGCGGGAAATACCCCGCCCCGCGCGGCGAGCTTGCACCTACCCGCGCAGGTTCTGAGGGCTCGCCCGTTGTGGGCCTCTGCGCCGCAGCCACAGCCAGCGCATCCCGCCAACGCAGGTCGCAGCCAGCGTCGCCACGATCAGCACCGTCTTGATCAGGGTGAACACGGCGGCTAGCCATGCCAGCGTAGACGGCGCACCGTCATGGCTCAGCGCCAGGACCGCGACGGTGACGTTCTCCATCACGTCTGCCAAGGCGAGCGCCAGCGGCAGGAGGTAGAGCGGCGCCCCGCCCCGGAACAGTTGGAACAGCAGGATTGCGAACAGCAGGCCGTAGGAGGCCGGAAAGACCATGTCGACGGTGAGCGCGGTCGTCGCGTAGGCGACCCTCGCACCCGCGTCGAGCCCGTCGAGGGCGTCGAACAGGGCCGCCGCCTCTTCGGGCGTGTACCAGCCCCGACTGTCGAGCAGGTCCAACCCGCCCAGCCGCGCCTGCCGCCAGGCGAGGCCCGCCACGCAACCAACAACGCCAGCCAACGCTGCGACCGCCACCGGCCAGGTCGCGCATCGCTGCACCCTCGCACCAATCGACGACGCCATCGGCCATAGTGTGCCCCGAGTAGCGTCGCCTCGGGGCCGGCGGCGCCTCCCGTCTCCTCTAGTAGGGTGCGGTTGTGGGGTATGTGTGCTTCGACGTCGAGGAGTCCGACGGGATCGCCCATGTGCGGCTGAGCCGGGGCGACAAGCTGAACACGATGATCCCGGAGTTCTGGTACGAGCTGCCGGCCATCGTCGACGAGATCTCCGACTCGGGCCGGTGCCGGGTGCTGGTGCTGTCGTCCACCGGTCGCCACTTCACCGCCGGGCTCGACCTGTCGATGTTCTCCGAAGTCACGGCCGCCTCCGGATCGTCGTCGCCGGCCGCCGGGCCCGAGGCCGGGCGCGTCCGGGCCGGCGTGCGCCTCACCCTGCTGGCCATGCAGGAGTCGCTCAGCAGCCTGGAGCGGGCCCGCATGCCGGTGCTGGCCGCGGTGCAGGGGGGCTGCGTGGGCGGCGGCGTCGACCTCGTGACCGCCGCGGACTGCCGCTACGCCACTGCCGACGCATGGTTCTGCATCCAGGAGGTCAACATCGGCATGACCGCCGACGTGGGCACCCTGCAGCGGCTGCCGAAGCTGATCCCCGAGGGCGTGGCCCGCGAGTACGCCTACACCGGCCGCCGCATGAGCGCCGCCCGAGCCCATGAGCTGGGCCTGGTGAACGAGGTGTTCGACGATCACGAGTCGATGATGGACGCGGTCATGGGCATCGCTGCGGAGATCGCCTCCAAGTCGCCTCTGGCCGTGCACGGCTCCAAGGTCGCAGTCGTCCACAGCCGCGACCACTCCGTGCCCGAGTCTCTCGACCACATCGCCGCCTGGCAGTCGGGCATGTTCCAGCCAGGCGACATCATGGAGACCATCGAAGCCCAGAGCCACGGCCGCGCCCCCGTCTACGAGAACCTCCCCGAAGTCCCCCGCGGCCCAACCCAGACCTGAGCAACTCGGCGCGGGCGGCCTCTCGGAGGATCAGCATCGTGCATACGATCTTGTTAGCATGATTGCATGCAGAGCACGAGTGTCCGAATAGACGTCTCCACCCATCGAGAACTCAAGAAGCTGGCGGACGAGCTGGGGGCCACCGTGGGTGACACCGTCGCGCTCGCGGTGCGACGCCTGCGACAGGACCGGATAGGAGCCGACCTGCGGACCGGTCTCAGCGAGACCGAGACGGCATGGCTCGATGCTGACCTCGGGTGACATCGTTATAGTCGATCTGGGCGCGCCGGCGGGGCGCGAGGCCGGCTTCCGCCATCCGGCTGTGGTCGTGACCGCTCAGCGGGTGATCGACGCCGGTGCGGCCGTCGTGCAAGTGGTTCCGCTCACATCTCAGGTGCGCGGCTTCGCCTCGGAGGTCGAGGTCGACGCCTATCCCTTCAACGGCCTCGATCGCCGCTCCGCGGCCCAGTGTCAGCACGTCCGGGCGGTAGCCACAGGTCGCATAGAAGACCGGCTCGGCAATATCGGTGTAAGCACCCTCGCACAGATCCGCGAAGTCTTGGGCCTGATCCTCGACATCCCCGGCTGATAGGAGCAGTCCCTTCCGGTGACACCCAGCCATCCCCCGCCCGAAGCAGAGACGGCGCGCCCGCTGAATTGGGCGAGTGCTTGCGAGCGGCAGTACCGCCGCTCACGTTGTCCTCGGAAACCCTTCACGCGCTCGTTGTGAACAGCGTTCCGTTGAGCCGCGACTGCCACTCTTCTTCGTCGACGATCTCGAAGCGCACCACCTTGGTCCGCATTGCGGGCACGAACTCGGCCCAGTCGGTCTTTCGGGCGTGCTCGCTGCAGATGTCGAAGACGGATCGCTTGTACTCGGTGTCCTCGGCCGCCTTCAGGTGGACGCCCTTGGTCTCGACCACGAAGACCTGGGTCTCGCTCCATCTCGACTGGTCGGGCGCAACTCCTCGAGCACGAACGTGTGATTGGCCGCGACCTGCTCGCGCAATCGCCGAGGCAGACGCGGCCGCCCAGCCCCGCCGACTGCGACTGCAAGGTTGACCCGCCTCGCCGCAGCCGCCTGCCGGCCGCGAATGTCAGGGCGGCCCTCGGTCGTCGGTGAGTGCGTCCGGTGTGCTGGCTCGCCGGGAGCGGGCGCTTGCCAGTGCTGCCCGGGCACTGGCAGGGCCGGGCTTCGCCGGCGGATCGCTGTGCTGCGCCGGCCTCGTTCCGCGCTGTCGGTGCCCGTTCGTGGCTGGGGGATCGCAGACGGGGCCTGGCTTTGGTCCGAGCCGTGCGGCCATGCCCACAGTCTGGACCGCTGCGGGCTCGAACAACGGGGACTCAGACGGATCGAGCGCTGCCGGTGTGTCGGGGCGGTGCGAACTGGGCCGTTCGGGGGTGTGGGCGGGGCCGTAGGTCTCCGCTTGGGGCGGGTGCAGGGTGCGTCTGCCGGGCGGGCCGTGGACTTGCCAGCCGAAGTGGTGGATCTTGTGGTGGCATCTCCAGCAGGCCAGCACCATGTTGTCGATGCTGGTGGCACCGCCCTCCGACACGGGCTTCACGTGGTGGGCGTCGCAGACGTCGGGGTGGGCGCCGCAGGCGAAGCAGCCGCCGTCGCGGGCGATCAGCAACTGGCGCTGGGCGTCGGTGGCACGGCGCACGGAATGGGCCCGCCATATAGGTCTGCCCCGGCGGTCATAGACAACGCCGGTGAACTTGGCGTTGCAGGCCAGTTCCTCAAGCACCGACCGGGGCAGCCGCGCACCGTCGGGAAGCTCCGCGACGAGTTTGCCGGTGGCCTCATCAACGTGCGCGACCACGCATATGTCAGCGAAGGGCTTGGCCACTGGGCCGTCGGCGCTGCTGGAGGTGAGATGCTCCAAGGCGTCGGCCATGCACTGGTCGAAGCTGCGCCGCGATCTCGAGTCGGCCGCACCGTCGCCGGCCTGCTTGTCGTCGTCATAGAAGCTGCCCGCAACAGCCCGCAGACGGTTGCCGATGCGGCGCCCGGTGACGGCGTCGAACTCGCCGCGCAGATGCACCATCCCATCATCGCCGTCACAGACCCGCACGCACCGGCGGGCACGTTGGCGGGCATGCTCGCTCTCGCCGCCGTCGCCTTGGCGCTCCACCGCCCAACGGCGAGCCTCCTTGGCGAACTGCTCAGGACGCATCGACTCAGCCTTGGCCAACAGACCGGCGTCATCCTCAACGTCAGCCGCGCTGGTCTTCCCAGCAGCCTCCGCCAGCCGCTTGGCGTTGGCCGCCGAGACCCGCCCCGACTCCACCGCGTCACGCAGCCTGGGCGCGTCGCGCAAAGTCTCAGCGGTCTTCACCTGGCTGTGAGCCTCGCGCCGCGACAGCCCCGCACCCGAAGCCAGCACTTCCGCGCCGCCGTCCCCATGCCGCTCCCGGCCCGCAATGCTCGCCGCTGCCGACGTCTGGGCGACCGACATGATCGCGACAGTGGCCTTGGACAGCGACAGCATCTCCCGCAACTCCGCGCACGAAGCACCCCCGGCATTGACCAACGCCAGCATCTCCTTGGCGGCGGCCTCGGCCCGTCGAGCGGCTTCGATCAACATGGCCACATCATCCCATAGGGGTATGACATCTACAGACCATTCTGAGGGTTTTCAAGAAATTTCTTGCCACAAACTTGGTGAGGGCTTGGTCCTGACCTGGTAGGGCTCGGTCGAAGCCGCCGAGAGCGGGCGACCTATGTCGGCTGAAGAGCAAGTCAGACGGCGACGATGGTTACGAGGTCTTCGAGCGGGCGGAAGTCGTCGGGATTGCGGGTGTAGAGCGGGAGCCCCTCGGCTACGGCGGTGGCGGCGATCATGAGGTCGACGGCTCGCGCCCCTCGTGGCTTGCGCCCCGCGGTCATTGCTGCCGAGAAGACTCGACCATAGGCGCGGGCTGCGTCGGCGCCGAAGGGGATCGGGTCGAAGGCCGCTTCGGTGCGTTGCAGCCGGTCCTGGCGCCGGCCTCGCTCGTCGGGGTCGCCTGCGGCGTGGGGACCCGCGGTCAGTTCTGCGAGCGTGATTGCGCTGATGGCGACCTCCGTCGGCAAAGCAGAAGCCGGTATCCGATCCAGGTCGACGACAACCGACGTGTCGAGCAGTCCGCGCTCAGGTCGACCGACTCTAGGCACGGACGGCGGGGTATTGGTCGGCAACCTGGTCGAGGTCGTGGCGGAGGCTCTCGTAGTCCATCGGGGCAGCCGCGCCGAAGAGTTCGACGGCGGCCTCGGCGCGGACGAAACGATGGCGCCGCAAGGGGGTCAGTTCTCCGACAGGCTGGCCGTTGCGGGTGATCGTGAATGTCTCGCCCTCACTGAGGGCGCGCATGATCCGACCGCTGTCATTGCGAAGTTGCCGCTGGCTGATCTCTGTGCTCATGACACTACCGTAGCACCCCGTGCTACGGTTGGGCCGGGTCGAGCGCACCGGGCATTGCGCAGGGCACCCCGGGGATCAGTATTCGACGTAGAGGCCCAGGTCGGTGCACAGTTCTGTGACCAACTCCAGCCCGTCTCCATGCCCGAGGTCGTCGTATTCGACTGAGGCGCCAAAGTGCTGGCTGGCTTCTCCGGTGGTGTCATGGACGACGACCGTGCGAGCGGCTTGTTCGACGCTTGTCAGCAGGACTTGCATCGGCATCCTCGCATGGGTGGCCGCGAGCTCCATCTGGCGGGAATGCCAGATCATTCCGGTGGTCGACTTCCCGTCGATGTCGGGCCGGAAGTGATGGTCGGCCCATCGACGCGTGCACGCGTAGTGCTCCGAGGGGCTGGACACGAGTTCTGCTCGTTCAAGCCCATACCCGGCGAGGCGGTGGTCTCGCAGGTCTATGACCCGCAGGTCGGTCGTGCATGTGATGCGGCGCAGGCGGCGCCCGCGCAGATCGACATGCTGCACAGCCGTGTTGGCCCCCCAGACGTCGTGAAGCGCGGTCTCCAGCAGCGCACCGATCGGGTTCTGCGCGAGATAGACGTAGGGGACTGCCCGACCGTCGGAGGTGAACAGCGGCGCAAATCGACTGTCGCCGGCCCCGGTGGAGTTGAATACCTCGTCATGGCGCGACACGTTGTACCACTGTGTCCTTGAGGCGATGACAAGAGGCAGCAGGGCCTCTGGGGCACCAGGACGCAGAACCCGACAGCCGGCCGGGTCGGGGCAGGTCACTCCGCGAGTTGAGCTGCGCGGCGCCTGGCTGCCGCGTACACGCGGTCAGGGTCGGTCTCGATTACATCGACGGCGATCTCACCCGACAAGCCAGCATTGGCTTCCGCGATCCAACGCCAGATTCCCCAGCCGGTCATGCCGGCGTCCCGCAACGCCGACACGACAGGCGCCCAGTCCTCGCGTACTTCAAGCGCCTCGTCAAGCAAGACGGCCGGCACGTGCTTCTCACCGTTGACCGCAACCGTCACGAGGGCGCCGCGCCCGCAGGCTCGCTGAAGCTCCTTGTGCACTGTGTTCCTGGGTCGATTCCGCGTCGACGCGATCTCCCCCACCGTGTACGTACCTTGGTCAACCAGCGCCTGCCGTCCGGCATGAACGCGCGAGGCGTTCAACAGCAGGATCTCCGGATCGGGCCGCTGGTAGCGATCCCCGACCGAACCCAGCACCTCCGCGGCGCTTGACTGACGCTCGCCACGACGCGACCGCGACCTGGGGCCGGCCGGAGCGGAATCCGGGATGGCGAAGCCCCACATAGTCAGCCAACGAACGCAATCGGCAACTTGATCACCGACCAACTGGATCGTCTTCGTAGTCGAATCCCCCTCGTCAAGTTCTTGGCGCATCCCGATCACCTCCTGTCCAAAGAATACATGACTAGATTATCACGGACAATCTGGACAAGGACCGCGCAAGCAGGTCGCTGGAGCGCCGGGCGGGATTTGAACCCGCGGCTTTACGGCTTTGCAGGCCGTTCCCTTGGTCCGCTCGGGCACCGGCGCAGGGATTGGCAGCGTACCGGCGGCGGGTTCGGGCCGGACCGGTCGTCCCGCGCCAGCAGCCGTCGGCACACTGGGCGAAGGGTCACCCTGACTACTGACTGGCGCGGTCTTTGCGGAGCCTGGTGCGAGCCGCCACGGCCGCGGTGACCGAGGCCGCGCCGGCGTCGAACAGACAGGCCGCCACCGCGTTCAACGTTGTGCCGGTGAGCACCACATCGTCGACCACCACGATGTGGCGTCCGGCCACCGGCTCGCGAGCCCTGTAGCCCGCGGAGGCGGCCACCTCGGACCGTCGCTCGGGATCGACGTGACGCAGGCGCGGCGTGGGGTTGCTCTTCACCACAAGGCCCGGCCGGTACTCCCCCGCCCCAGCCCCGGCCAGCGACGCAGCCAACAGCTCCGCGAGATGCGGGCGCCCATAGTTGCCGTCCACCGGTGAACTCAGCGATGTGGACCATGAAGAGCAGGCCTCCGCGAGATGCGGGCGGTCATCGTTGCCGTGCGCAGTCGGCCCGGATGGGACCGGTGTCACCAGACGCGGCAAGTCGCCGTTCGCAGCCGGGAGACCTCCGGCCAAGTCCGCGAACCGCTCGGCCAGGAATGCGAACCGCTCGGCCAGCTCCGACGCGGCCTTGGGATCGCCCTGGTCCTTAGCGCGGTGGACCAACTCGCCAATCCCGGTGCGCTCGTCACGGTTGGTCCGCCAATAGTCGTCAAGTGTGAAGGTCGCCACGCCGCCCGTGCCGACGGGTTCTGCGCCAGCTCTCGACTCCAGCCGATGACGTTGAGCCTCAGGCATCGCCACACCGCCTGTGTCACCGGGGTCCGCGCCAGGGACCCCACGCAGGGCTCCGGCGGTGTCCATTCGAGCGGACGACCGGTCTCGAACCGGCGACCTCAACCTTGGCAAGGTTGCGCTCTACCAACTGAGCTACGTCCGCGGGATTGACGATCCTACCGTCGCCCGACCCCGCCGGCCACGCCCTCAGCGGGCCTCTGGTGGACGCAGATCGATGCTTAGACGCAGGATGCCCTCCTCCATGGTGGCCTCGGCGTCGCCGATCATGGCGAAGTCCTGGAAGTCCAGTTGGGCCTGCTCCAGGAAGTGTCTTCGCTCCTCGCCGGCCACCGGCGGCAGGTTGCGGCGCTTCACCCCTGCGGCGCGCTCGCGGAACCGCTCGATCATCGCGTCAGCATCGAAACCCTCGGCCATGAACGCCAATCTAGACCGAACGCTCCCCGTCGTCCTTCTCGCCGAACCTCCACACCGCCGACTCATCCTCGGAATCCCCGACGGACTCCTGCTCGGAGCCATCACCGACAGCCTCAGCATCCCGGGCAGCCTCAGCATCCCGGGCAGCCTCAGCATCCCGGGCAGCCTCAGCATCCCGGGCAGCCTCAGCATCCCGGGCAGCCTCAGCATCCCGGGCAGCCTCAGCGACGTGGGGCTGCGCCACCCGCGAGCGCGTCCATGCCACCATCCGTTCCCACACCGTCACGACAAAGTCCTTCACGGCAAGACCAAGACCTCTTGCGCCAGAGTCATCCCCCGGCTCGCCGCCGTCCACCTCAGAATCCTCTTCGGCCCCGTCGAACAACTCGGCCGACGCGCCCGCCAACCTCAGGCGCCGGCGGGGGCTGGTGTGCCACAGGAAGACCCCGAGCAGCACGGTCATCACCCCTGCGATGGTCCAGAGGGCGATCACCACGGCGTCGACCCGCTCGCTGCTCTCCCGCTCAACCAGGCGCCGGTCCGTGCCCGGTTCCGTGTCGGTCCCCCCATCGGACTGGGCGGTACCGACCACGCCCGGGGAATCGGACTGCCCGCCACTGATTACGACCATGCGGTCATCGGCAGCCGAGGCAGGCCCGGCCAGCAGGCACAGCGCCACCGCAATCAGCGCTGCCGTCATCCAACCTCTGAATAGCCGCGAGCGCGGACAGGCAATAGCTCGTCGCGTCGCGGCGGGGTGTCTCCCGCTCTTGTTCGCTGCGCTCACGGGCCGCTCGGGCCACGGCCTCGCTATACGTCTCACCGGGTCGTCCATCGGGTCTCGGCCTATTCGCTCGGCCTCTGGCGCACGACCCTCGACGCTACCGGAATGAGGAAGCCGCGCTTGCGTCGATGCGGTCCAGTGCCCCGATCACGTCGGCGACCACGTCGTCGGTGTGCTCCAAGCCGGCCGAGAACCGGACCGTGCCCTGGCCGATGCAGGACGCCTCCAGCTCCTCGGGCAGCAGGCTCACGTGGGTGGTGGACGCCGGATGGGTGACGATGCTCTCGGGCCCGCCCAGCGACGTGGCCAGCCGCACGACCCGGACCTCCTCCACCAGCGCCCGGCCGGCCTCGTGCCCGCCCGCGAGATCGAAGGTGACCAGACCGCCGGCCAAGTCCATCTGGCGGGCAGCCAGCTCGTGCTGGGGATGGGAGGCCAGGCCCGGATAGTGCACGGCCTCCACCGCGGGGTGGCGTTCCAGCGCGGCGGCCAGCGCGGCGGCGGTGGCGGTCTGCTGCCGTAGCCGCACCGACAGCGTGCGCACCCCCCGCAACGCGTTGAGGGCGTCGAAGGGCGAGGCCACCGCTCCGTGCAGCACTGCGTAGTTCCACAGCCACCCCAGCAGTTCCTCGCCGCCGGCCACCACTCCGATGGTGGCGTCGTTGTGGCCGGCGATGGCCTTGGTGGCCGAATGCACCACCAAGTCGACCCCGAACTCGGCCGGCCGCTGCGCCAGCGGCGTGGCGAAGGTGGAGTCCACCACCGTCATCGGGCCGGCGATCGCGCCCACCTCGGTCAGGTCGACCACCGCCAGCTTCGGGTTAGCGGGCGTCTCGGCGATCACCAGCACCGTGCGCCCCGGGAGGACGGCGGCGGCGAAGGCGCCCGGCTCGGTGCCGTCCACGAAGGTCACGTCTATGCCGAAGCGCGGACACGCCGTCTGCAGCAGCAGTTGAGTGCCCGCGTAGAGCTGGCGCTGGGCCACGATGTGGTCTCCCTTGGAGCACAGCCCCAGCACGATGGAGCTCAGCGCTCCCATGCCCGAGGCGAACGCCCGGGCCGACTCTGTGTTCTCCAGGTCGGCCACCGCGTCCTCGAACGCCTTGACCGTCGGGTTGCCGTAGCGGGTGTAGAACCGGGTCGAGTGGGTGTCCACCGCGAGGTCGCGGGCCTCTTCGACGGTGGCGGCGGTGAACGTGGAGGTGGCCCACAGGATCGGGGCCAGCGCGTTCTCGTTGTCGGCCCGCCCGGCCCGGATCGCCCGGGTGTGGGCATGCAGCCCGCCTCCGGCCGCGGCCTCCCCTGCCGCCGTGGCGGCTGCGGCCTGCTCGCGGTCGTGCCCCGGCTCGGCGTCAGCCATCGTGAACCTCCTCCAGGAAGCTGCTGACCGGATCGTGCAGCATCTCGTGCTCGATGAGGAACCCGTCGTGGCCCTCGTCGCTGTCGAGCATCACCAGGCGGCAGTCCCCGCCGCCCGCGAGGACCTGATCGCGCAGCTCCTGCTGCTCGTGGGGCGGGTACAGGCGGTCGGTGCGAACCGATGCGGTAAGCACCGGCACGCCGATGTGGCCCAGCGCGGCGGCGGTGCCGCCCCGGCCCCGCCCGATGTCGTGCAGGTCCATCGACCGGTTGAGCACCACATAGGTGTTGGCGTCGAAGCGCTTCACCAGCTTCTGGCCGTGATGGTCCAGGTACGACTCCACCTGGAAGCGGCCCCACAGGTCGAAGGCCTCGACCGGGTCGAACATCTGCCGTCCGAAGCGGCGCTCGAAGGACTCGCCGGACCGGTAGGTCACCTGGGCGATCTGGCGCGCCACCGCCAGGCCCATCCAGGGCCCCTCGGGCTTGTCGTAGTAGTCGCCGTCGCACCAGCCGGGGTCGGTGGCAATGGCCAGTCGCTCGACCGCGCTCCAGGCGACCTGCAGGGCGCTGGCCGCGGCGCAGGTGGCCAGCGGCAGGATCGACCGCACCCGCCTGGGGTACATGGCCGCCCACTCCAGCACCTGCATGCCGCCCATCGAGCCGCCGGCCACGCCGAGCCAGCTTCCGATGCCCAGGTGATCGGCCAGCAGAGCCTGGACCCGAACCATGTCGCGGATCGTCACAACCGGAAAGCGCGGCCCGTAGCGCCGGCCGGCCGCGGGGTCGAAGTCAGCGGGACCGGTGGTGCCCTGGCAGCCGCCCAGCACGTTGCTGCACACCACGAAGTAGCGGTCGGTGTCGATCGCCTTGCCGGGACCGATCATGTCGGACCACCAGCCCCCGGTGGGGTGAGCCGGGCCGCTCTCGCCGGCGGCATGCGAGTCGCCGGTGAGCGCGTGGCACACGAGCACGGCGTTGGAGGCCTGCGAGTCGAGCTCGCCCCAGGTCTCGTAGGCCAGCCGAACCTCGGTCAGGAGGCCGCCCCACTCGAGAGCGAAGGGCCGTCCGCCGGCGACGGTCACGAAGCGGCGGTCGCCCGCGGGATCGCCGGGCTGCCAGGCGCCGGTGACGGGCAGCCCGGCCGGGAAGCGCCCCCCGGGGCCGGCACGCCCGCCCGCGGGAGTCGGAGGCTCGATGTGGGAACCCGCGCTCAACCTTGCTCCTCGTTTCCGGTGCTCGGCACCGCCGCTCCACGTGGAGCGACGGCCGGCGGCCGGACCGGATACTCAAGGGCCAGTGACTGCGGGGGGTTCCCCGTAGGACACTTGGTTGCGTCGGCCGGGCCGGCGCCGCATCCCCGCCCGGAGGCGGGATGGCACCTTGGGTGTCCGTCCCAGGTTGCCGGGTCCGACCCGGGGCCGAACCGCTCTTGATGACGTGACCCGCGAGGGTCGCCCGCCAGTCTAGGCCGCCGCGAAGGTCAACGCGCGCTCCGGTCCCAGCGGACCAGGTCCTTCAGGCGGGCGTCATTGGAGAACATCTCGACGATCGGCTCGTCGAGCTCGAGGCGCCGCTGCAGCCTCTTCACATCAAGCTCCTCGTCCCACAGCGAGAGGGTCACCACCACGCCGGACTCGCCGGCCCGGGCGGTGCGCCCGGCCCGGTGCACGTAGGTCTTGTGATCCGAGGGCGGGTCGTACTGCACCACCACATCCACATCGTCGACGTGGATCCCCCGGGCGGCCACATCGGTCGCCACCAGCACCGGAAGCTCGCCGGCGATGAACTGCCGCAAGGACTTCTCGCGGGCCGCCTGGCGCAGGTCGCCGTGGATCGGCGCGGCCTTGACGCCCTCGCGTCTTAGATCGCGGGCCAGGCGATCGGCGGCCACCTTGGTCCGGGTGAACATCAGGGTGCGCCTCACCGGGCCCGATATGGCTGCGGCCACCTTCACCTTGTCGAGCTTGTGAACGCCCACGAAGCGGTGGACCATCTCGGCCACGGTGATCTCGCGGGGCGCCACCGAGTGCATCGAAGGATTGCTCTGGTAGCGCCTGATCAGCGAGTCGACGGCGCCGTCGAGGGTGGCCGAGAACAGCAGCGTCTGGTGTCCGCTCTCGACGTTGCGCAAGATCCACTCGACCTGGGGCAGGAATCCCATGTCGGCCATCCGGTCGGCCTCGTCCACCACCACATGGCGCACGGCTCGCAGGCTCACCGCGCCCCGGTCGATCAGGTCGATCATCCGGCCCGGCGTGGCCACCACTAGGTCGATGCCGGCGCGCAGCCGTTCGATCTGCTTGTCGATGGGCGCCCCGCCGTAAGTGGCGAGCACCCGGCGACGCACGGCGGCCGCGGGCGCGGCCAGCTCGTCGCAGATCTGGTTGGCCAACTCCCGGGTGGGCGCGAGAACCAGGCCGGTGGGAGAGCCGGGCTTGGACCGGGGCAGCTTCTGCAGCACCGGCAGGCCGAAGGCGAGGGTCTTGCCGGAGCCGGTCTTGGCCTTGCCGCACACGTCGCGCCCGGCGAGCGCATCGGGAATGGCGAGCGTCTGGATGGGGAACGGAGCGGTGATCCCCCGCGCCGCCAGCGCCACCACAATCTCGTCGCACAACCCCAGATCGGCGAAGGCGCCGGAACCGGTCGGGATGGGTTCGGCCGCGGCGGCGCCCAGCGGGCCAACGTCTACGAGGGGATCAGAAAGCGTCATCAGGCCATCAGGCTACCCTGAAGCATCCTGAATCCCGAGAACGCTGCCGAGGTCGGCTCCCCTACCCATGAGCGCATCCGCCTCGCCCCCAAGGTCGTGCTCCACGACCATCTCGACGGCGGGCTGCGCCCGGAGACCATCATCGAGCTGGCCGACCAGACGGGCTACCCGGATCTGCCCACCACCGATCCGGTAAGGCTGTCGGCCTGGATGCAGCGGGGGGCCAACCGCAAGGACCTGACCCTGTATCTGGAGACGTTCGCCCACACCGTCGGGGTGATGCAGACCCCCGACGCCGTGGTGCGGGTGGCACGCGAGTGTGCCGAGGACCTCGCCGCCGACGGGGTCGTCTACGCCGAGGTCAGGTTCGCGCCGGAGCTGCACGTCCAGCGGGACCTCACCCTCGACTCCGCCATCGAGGCGGTCCTCGAGGGATTCGCCCAGGGCAGCTCAGGAAACGGCCTCACCATCCGGGCGATCTGCACCGCCATGCGCCATCTGCACCGGTCGTTGGAGGTGGCCGAGGCCGCGGTCCGCTGGAGGGACCGGGGTGTGGTGGCCTTCGACATCGCCGGACCCGAGGACGGGTATCCGCCCGACGACCACCTGGCCGCCTTCCAGTACTGCCACCGCGAGAACTTCCACATCACGATCCACGCGGGCGAGGCCTACGGCCCCCGCTCCATCTGGAAGGCCCTGCAGTTCTGCGGCGCCGAGCGCCTCGGTCACGGCATACGCATCATCGAGGACGTCGTCACCGACGGCGGCGGCGAACGAACGCTGGGCCGGCTGGCCCACTACATCAGGGACCGTCGCATCCCCCTGGAGGTGTGCCCCACCTCCAACGTCAACACCGGGGTGGTCGCCTCGGTGGCGGAGCACCCCATAGACACGCTGGTCGAGCTGCGGTTCCGGGTGACCGTGAACACCGACAACCGGCTCATGTCCAATGTGTCGATGACCTCTGAGATGGCTGCCCTCGTCGATGCGTTCGGATACGACTGGACCCGCCTGCGGTGGCTGACGGTCAATGCCATGAAGTCGAGCTTCCTGCCTTTCCGGGAGCGTCTCAAGATCATCGAGGGCATTATCAAGCCTCGATATGCTCCGCTCGAAGCGGCCCAGAGCGAGCCGCCCGCCTGACGCTCTGCCGCACAGCGTCGCAAGAGTTGAGCAGACTCAGCCATGACCCGACTCCCTAGAGCGATCGCCGCCCTGCTGGCCGCCTTCGCCGTTGCGGCCTCGCTGCTCGCATTCGCGCCCGCGGGGGCAGCCACATCCGAGACCGTGCAAGCGGAGTCGGCTGCGCCGATCACCGGCGCCGGCGTTCACCAGCCCGCGATCGACGCTTTGGAGGGTCTGGACGACGTCGATGTCTTCGGGGGCACCGGGTGCGCCGACGGCAACGGGCTCTGTCCCGACGAGCCGCTGCCCCGCTGGGAGATGGCCGTCTGGCTGGTGAGGGTGACCCAACGCGCTGACCCGCCCGCGGCCTTGTCGCGATACAGCGATGTGGACTCCGGCGAATGGTGGGCCCCGCACGCGGAGCGTCTGGCCCTGCTGGGGATCGACCCGGGCTGCGGCACCCAGCCGCCGCGGTTCTGCGGAGACCAAGCCGTCGACAGGGCCGAGATGGCCGGGCTGCTGGCCAGGGCGTTCGAACTGCCGCCCGCCGAGACCGCCGGGTTCGCCGATGTGCCCGCCGACCACACCCTCGCATCGGACATCGACCGCGTCGCGGCCGCCAGGATCACCGCCGGTTGCGAGACGCGTCCGGCTCGCTACTGCCCGCAGCAACAGGTGACCCGGGGCCAGATGGCCACATTCCTGGCCCGCGCGGCCGGACTGGTGGAGTTGGCCGCGCCGGTGGAGCCCGCCTATGCGCCCGCCGTCGACGACACCCCCCTGCCCGTCGATCCGGCCGTGACCATCGGGACCCTCGACAACGACCTCACCTACTACCTGCGCCACAACGACAGTCCGGGCAGGAACCTCGCGGTGCGGCTGCTCGTCAACGTCGGATCGGTAGACGAGGCCGACCACGAGGTCGGCATCGGACACTTCATCGAGCACATGCTCTTCAACGGCACCGCCGACTTTCCCGGCAACTCCCTGGGCGAGGCGCTGCGGGAGATCGGCGTGGAGCTGGGCCCCGACATCAACGCCCACGTCGGCCACGACGAGACCGTGTACCAGATCGGCCCTGGTGGAGGAGCACTTCGGGCCGCTGCCGGCGGGCGAGGCGCGCCGGCCCCCCGGCGTGGACATAGCTCCCGCAGAGTCATCAAGCCATGTGGTCACCGACCCGCGGCAGGGCGTCACCTTCATCTCGCTGGACATACCCATCGTGCCCCACGATCTCGGCACCGTGGGCGGCGACCGGCTCGCGACGATGGAAGCGCTGATCGAGGTGATGGTCCACAACCGCCTCAACGACGCATACCACCGGGGCGAATTGAGCCAGGTCGACCCGCCGAAGTTCATTACCTTCACCTACAGCCGCGGGCTCAGGTACTACGGCACGAACTGGCAGGGCGACAACCTCGACACCGCCTCCACCGACTACCTCTCGGTGGTTCGGACCGCCCAGGAGCACGGCTTCACCGCAGGCGACCTGGGTCGAGCCATCAAGCAGATCGTCACCGAACTGCGGTTCCAGCTGGACAAGGCACCCACAACCCAGGACGGCCAGTGGGCCGGGCTCTACCAGGACCACTACTTCTATGGCACCGACATCGACACCGTTGCGAACTCGGTGACGCGGACCGCCACGCTCCTGACAGAGTTCACGCCCGAGGAGCTGACCGACCACTTCCGGTGGCAGATGCGCAGGGGCGGTCTGCTGGCCATCGCAGTCGGCCCCGACCCCTCCAGCGTGCCGACAGTAGCGGAGCTCGACGCCGCGCTGGCCGCGGCCAAGGCCGGGCCGCCCCCGCCGGAGGTCACCGTCATCGAGCAGCTGATCGAACCTCCCGAGCCGGCGGAGCCGATCTCGGAGGGACCCTTCGACTTGTTCGAAGACGGACACGAGTGGACCTTCGCCAACGGGGCCCGGGTCATGTTCGTGCCCTCCGACATCGCCGAGGGCTCGGTCAGCCTGCAAGCCCAATCCCTGGGTGGCTGGTCGCGGCTGGAGCCCGGCGACCGGGCCCTGTCGGCCATCGCGGTGAACGCGGTGCAGGGCAGCGGCCTGGGAGACGTGTCGAGAGCAGAGCTGAACCGCTTCCTGGAGGACAGCACCGCTTCGGTCAATTCCTACATCGGCGAGACGACCGAGGGCTTCGCCGGCTCGTCCGGCACCGATGACGTCGAGACGATGTTCCAGCTCATCCACCTGCTGGTGACCGCACCCCGGATCGACGACCAGTCCTACCGGGACGCGCTCAACACCGCCGAGACGAGGCTGGCGCTGTCGGAGCGCGACCCCCGCTGGCAGGCGGCCATCGCCTACCTCGAGGCACGCTACGGCAACACCTGGCACCGGGCCGTCGCCAGCCGCGAGGAGATCGATTCGCTCACCCCGCAGCGGCTGCTCGCCATGTACCGGAGCCACCTCGGCTCGGTCGACGACCTGGTGGTGGCCATAGCCGGGGACATCGACGCATCGGTCGTCGAGAGTCTCGCCCGCCGCTACATCGGCACGCTTCCCGCGGGCGAGTCCGATACCTACGTGAACCGCCAACCGCCCATGCCCGTCGGGCCGGTGCAGCGGCAGGTGCAGGTAGGCGAGGGCGAGAGCGCGGTGCTGGAGATCTACCACGAGGCCGCTATGGATGTGACCCCGCTGAGGACGGTGGCGGCCGACGCGCTCACAGTCGCGCTGAGCGAGCGCCTGTTCCTCGTGATACGTGAGGAACTGGGGGCCTCCTACGTCGCGGGGGCCGGGATCGAGCGCAGCACCCTCCCCAGCCAGTCCTTCGACTCGAGGGTGTTCGCCACGCTCGATCCGAGCCGGTACGACGAGATCCATGCCACCGTGCTGGGCATCCTCGCCGATGTGGCCGCAAACGGGCTGACTCCCGAAGAGTTCGAGCAGGCCACCGCGATCTTGACCACCGACTACGCCAGGTCCGGCAATTCCGACCTGATCGGCGCGCTGCTGGCCCGCCGCCACGCGGACGACGAGGATGTGCTCACCAAGAAGCGCCTTCGCCAGGAGTTGGACCGCTTGACGCCGGGCAATGTGCGGGCGATGGCCGCGGCGATCTACGGTGCGGGAGGGCGCATCGAGATTGCGAGAAGGCCGTGACCGAGATCCGTGTGATCGACAACGCGCTGGTCGCCGACAGAGTGACACGCCTGCGCGACTCGTCCACCCCCAACCACGAGTTCCGGCGGCTGCTGCGGGACCTGAGCTCGATACTGGTCTATGAGGCCATGAGACGGGCTCCGCTCGTTCCCGTGGACGTCACCACGCCCATGGGTCCGACGGTGGGTTCCCGCATCGAGCGCCTCCCGGTTGTGGTGCCGGTGCTGCGCGCCGGTCTCGGGATGCTCGACGCCGCGCTGGAGTTGCTCGGCGACGTGGAGGTGGCGTTCGTGGGCCTCAGGCGCAACGAGCGAACCCTGGAGGCCCGGCAGTATGCGAGCACGCTGCCCGACGATCTCGGCGGAAGGGATGCCCTGATCCTCGACCCGATGCTCGCGACAGGCGGATCCTGCGTCCACGCCCTGGAGACGCTGAGGGCCAGCGGCGCGGAACGGGTCACCGCGGTGTGCGTGCTGGCCGCTCCCGAGGGAATCGAGCGGGTGCGCGAATCGGGGCTGGCCGACGCCGTCTGCGTGGCCGCCGTAGACGAGTCGCTCGACCACAACGGGTTCATCCTGCCGGGACTCGGCGACGCCGGAGACCGCCAGTTCAACCCGTGACTCTCCCCCGGCGACCGCCAGCCCAGACCAGCCGAAGCGGCCGGATCGGTCGCGCCAGCCTGACGATCGACGATGTGTGACATGAACCGCAAGATCGCCGTCGCGCCCGACTCCCGGCCCGTCATGTACGACGCGTTCGCTGCCGCGGTGCGCGACGCTGGCGGTGAGGTGGTGGACCTGTCCGAGGCTCAGGCTCTGATCTGGGCTGATCCGTATGCGGCCACCATGTACCCGAAGATGATCGCAGCCGCCCCGTCCGTGGAATGGGTACAGCTCCCCTACGCGGGCATCGAGCCGTTCCTCGACTATCTGGACCCCCGTCTGACGTGGACCTGCGCCAAGGGCGTCTACGCCGATCCGGTGGCCGAATGGGTCATGGCCGCGCTCCTGATGGGACTGCGGGACTTCCACCTGTTTGCAACGGCCGACTCGTGGTGCGCGGAGTCGGGCCGCAACCTGCTGGGAACCCGGATCACCGTGTTGGGCGGCGGTGGCATCACCCGCTCGCTGATTCGTTTGCTGGAGCCGTGGAACTGCCAAGTGACGGTGGTGAGACGCTCTGGAGAACCCGTCGAGGGCGCGGCCCGGACACTGACACTGGCCGACGTGCACGAGGCAGTGACTGGCGCCGACGCAGTAGTAGTGGCGTTAGCGCTGACCGATGCAACCCGCCATGTGGTGGACGCAGAACTCCTGGCAGCCATGGGTCCGCAGTGCTGGCTGGTGAACGTGGCCCGCGGCGGCCACGTGGACCACGCTGCGCTGGGTGCCTCACTGCGGGCGGGGACGATTGCGGGCGCGGTGCTGGATGTGACCGACCCCGAGCCGCTGCCCGACAGTTCCGAGCTGTGGTCACTGCCGAACTGCGTGGTCACGCCCCACATCGGCAACACCCGCGATATGGGCCTGCCCCTGATCACCAACCGGGTACGCGAAAACGTACGCCGCTGGCTGTCCGGCGAGGAGCTGCTGGGCCTAGTCGACATAGCCCTCGGATACTGACTCTCCCCCGCTCAAGCGATTGCGCTTGACATTGGTTATTTGGTAGTGCAAACTAGTTTGCAATACAAACTACCTTCAAGGAGGTCGACCGGTGGCGACACTTGACGAGAGTACAGACGCCCTGACGGCCGAGGAGAGCTGGCAGTCCATCCACACCACGATGGACAACGTCCGGAGTTCCATGTACGTGGCCGGGATGGCGACGATCCTGCTGATGTGGGGCGTGATCCTGGCCGTGGGCTACCTCACGATGTACGGCGTCTACACACTGGCACCAGACTTCGCTGAGCAGCATCCGTGGTTCCCGGCACCCCTATGGTGGGTTCTCGGGCCTATCGGAGGGGTCTCAAGCGGCATCATCGGAAGCCGTGCCAGCCGACGCCTCTCATACGGCGCCGCGGGTCGCCGGGCCGGAATCCGTGTGTGCCTCTTCTTCGTCACGACGGTCGTGGCGACATTCCTCATACTGGGAGTCGCAGGAGTGCTGGACGACCCGAGCGCGGACGGCGGGAAGACCCTGACAGCCTCGATCGCTGGCTTCTTGGCCCTGTCGTACATCCTGTTCGGGATAATGACCCGGGCGGTGATCGCCCTTGCAGGTGCCGGCTTCGCAGTCGCCTTCTTCGTCCCGCACTACCTGCTGGGCGATGCGGCACTGGGCGTGACGGGCGTGCTGAGCCTGGTGGTGTTCGGTCTCGCCTTCGCATGGATCCGCAAGACGGGCGAGTGGTGAACATTCCGTGAGTGTCGAGTCCGCTCCGGCTAACGAGGCGATAGTCCTCGACGAGACCATCCACCAGCCGACCCGGCTGCGGATCATGACGCTGCTGGTCTCTGTGCCGGTACCGGACCGGCTGGCCTACGGGTTCATACAGCAAGCCCTGGATCTGACCGGCGGCAACCTCACGATCCACTTGCGCAAACTCGAAGCGGCGGGCTTCCTGGAGATCACCAAGGAGTTCCAAGGCACCAAGCCCCGAACCTGGGCACAGGCGACGGTGTCCGGGCGGCGCGCCTACGCCGACTACCTGTCGAACCTGCAGAGGACCCTGGGCTTGGGCATGAGCCCCGCTGAGTGACAAGCAGGCAGCCAGAATCCGAGGTCATCGCACCTTTGAATAATTTTCATGCTATTAGCGTTGCGGTCGCGTGCGGTGGTCGCTAACTTGGGCGGCGTGGATGCTGCTCTGCTGACGATGGTCGCCGCGATGTTCGTCGCCGTGCTCGGCTGCATCTTCGAACAGCGCCGGGAGGGTGCCAAGACTCGCGACAAGCTGGACGAGAACAACGAGGTCTTGCGAGAACTCGCAACTCGGACGACGATCCTCGAGGCCAGCCACCAGCACCTGATCCAGGACTTCACGGAGCACCGCCGCATGACCGAGAAGAACTTCGCCGAGGTCACCGGTAATCTTGCCGACGTCACCGGCAGTCTCGCCGAAGTCCGCGAGCGGCTGGCTCGCATCGAAGGGCACTTGGGATTCGGCCTGCCACCACCCAATCCGACCGAGGGCTAGCGGCTCCGGTCGCGTGCGGCCAAATGGCGCACACCCAGCCAGGATCCGACCATGCCGCCAGCGGTGGAGAGGGCCAAGTCGCCGACCGTGTCGCCGTAGGTGAGGGCCAGCCCGCAGGGGGCCCCTCCTAGTGAAGCAAGCGACGGAGTTCGGCTAGGCGGGGGGCGACCCACTCGGTGATGATGTTGGCCCTGTCAGTGGGGCGTGCCAGGGCGGCTTCGCCCCAGAGTGCTCGGCCGGCCATGAAGCCGGAGCAGCCGGCTGACACCGCCGCGGCCACCTGGTCGCGGTAGGAGCTGTAGTCGCCGCCCCCCGACAGAAGGGTCCACGGCATGTGGCAGCGCTCGGTGATCTCTTCGCAGGCGGCGGCCCACACACTTCGGTCGGGCTCGTGGGACGGGTCCACCGGGAAGGGCAGCTTGAGCAGGTGGGGGTCCATGGCTGCGAACCGCTCGACCGTCTCGATCACGATGGCGCGCCGGGCGGCGGGGTCGCTCAAGCCGTAGAACAGCGGCTCCAGCACCAGCGGGATCCCCACCCGGCGGCACTCGGCGAGAATCTCGGCGGTGACCCGCTCCTGTGCCGCAGCATGCCCGACCCGGTCGGGACGGTAGAAGATCAGCAGTTTCGCGGCGGAGGCGCCGCAGGCGGCCGCGGCCTCCACCGACCAGCCGTCCAGGATCTGCGTGGCTGCCGCCTCGGGATCAGCCGCGTAGCCCTGAGCCTCCAGCGCGGCCGTGAACCCCACCCCGTCCGGCAGCGTGCCGTCGAGGAGTTGCGGGATCGAGTACTCGGGCTCAAGCATCACACCGGTGGCACCCGCAGACAAGGCACCGACGAGCTCGCGCTTCAGATCGGTGATGTCGCCGGCGCGGACCGAGTCCTGGTCATTGGGGGCCAGGACGGCCCGCAGCGAGTCGCGGTGGTCGATGGCCAGCACCCCGAAGCGACCGCCGTCAGAGATCCCGTCCAGGCTCACAGGATCACCAGTGCTGCACCAGGGAGCCGCTCCAGGCTCACGTCTCGGCCGTCCCGAAGTCGAACGCTCCGTCGAGGCTCACCTCTCGCCCGCCCCGCGGTCGAACGCTCGGTCGAGGCTCATGACCTCGCTCCGGGACCGGGCGGAGTGACCACCGGCAGGCCCCACTCCCCCGCCGTCCAGTCGGCCTCGATCCAGGTGTGCTCGGCCATGAAGCACGGAGGCGTGCGACGCTCGTCGTCCTGGAGTTCGCCCGCCAGATAGTTCAGGAAGTACATGTTGGAGCCGGGGCAGGCCACCGAGGTGTGGTAGCCCTTGGGCACAAGCGCCACGTCGCCGTCGGTCACCACCATGGCGTCGTCGTAGCCCTCGTCGTCGCGCCAGTTGCGGTGGATGGCGTACCCCTCGGACCGGTCCAGGCGGAAGTAGTAGACCTCCTCCAGGTAGGGCGAGCCGTCGCGGCCATCGTGGCAGTGCGGGGGCCACCCCGACCAAGTGCCCCGGGGCACGTACACCTCATAGAGGATCAGCCGCTCCGCCGGCAGCGGATGAGACAGCGAATGGACCACCTGGCGGTAGGCCTGGCCGCCGCCCCGGATCTCGATGCGCATCTCGGCCGGCTCGAACACCCGCACCGGATAGCGGCCCTCGGCCGGAGCCGAACCCACCGACGCCTGCAACCCGGCTTCGGACTCGATCCGGTACGGGGTCCCCGGAGGCAGGTAGACGATGCTGGCCATCTGGGTGAACACCGACTCCCGGCTCAGATCGACCTCCATATCGCCGTCGCCGACCACCACCCGGCCCTCGCCGGACAGGGGCACGATGGCGGTCTCGCGGCCGGCCGCCGCGCCCGACCACGGCGCGCCCGAGTTCACCTCGACCACCCCGAACTCCACATGGTCCCAGCCCGCGGAGTCCGGCGTCACATGGAGGATCCGTCCCGGCCCGCCGGTCGGATGGACTAGCGACGAACTGGTCATGTTCCTGCCTCCGTTATCGGCGGGCGAAATCTCGGGTCGAAAACCAGTGGCATACACCCAAAACCGACCCGAGAACCAACGGCGAAAATCTCGGGTCGAAAACCAGTGGCATACACCCAAAACCGACCCGAGAATCAGTAGGCGAGGGCACCGGCGGTCCGCTCTTGGCGGAACCGCGTGAGCAGTTCGCGGATGCCGGGCGGCTCGTAGCCGAGCACTTCCTGGGTGCGCCGCACCGTGAGGCTGGTGTCGTAGGGAATCGGGAAGGCGCCCACCGCGCCCTCAGCCGACCGGTCCGGAGCCGTCGAGCTGAGCAGCGCCGGGTCAAGGTCGAAGACGTCGCAGGCCATGCGGGCCAGCTCCATGCGGCCCGCGGGCTCGCCGCCGCAGCAGTGGAAGACCCCGACGGCGTCGCTGTCGGCCGCGATGCGCCACATGACCTCGGCGCACTCGCTGGCCAGCGACGGCGAGGCCACCATGTTGATGTTGTCGGCCTCCCACACCGCGAACGGCTCGCCCGCCTCCAGAGCGCCGACGATCGAGGTGACGAAATAGCCGAAGCCGCCGTCCTGCACCCGGGGCGTGTGGTCGCGCATCCAGTGCATGCCGCTAACGGCGGAGACCCGGGCCACCGCGGCCCGGGCCGGGCTCCGAAGCGCAGCCTGCTCGCTGGCCATCTTGAGCACTCCGTAGAGGTTGACAGGGTTGGGCGGGGTGTCCTCGTCGGCGCCGGCCTGGGTGCCGTCGAACACCCAGTCGGTGGACACGAGGATGAGCTTCGCTCCGGTCTCCCCGGCTGCTCGGGCCAGGGTCTCGGCGGTGCCCACGTAGCTGCGCCAGGCCAGCTCCCGGTCGGCGTACATGGCCGCGAAGTCGTTGAGGATCATCGAGTGGACGATCACGTCGGGCCCGAAGGCGGCCACGCTGGCCCGCACCGCCGCGCCGTCGAGCAGGTCGAGGCGCTCGTTGGTGAACGTGCCCGCCCCATCTGGTACGAACCGGTGGACCGGGCAATGCACCTCCGCGCCGTGGCGCTCGGCGAACACTTTGACGATATTCGATCCGACGAACCCGGTGCCCCCGGTCACATAGGCCCGCACGGCAACCCTCCAGTCCCATCCGCCCGCACCGAACTGGCAGCAAAACGACCCCCATAGGGGACAAAACACTGCCAATTCGAGACCTCGCCGCCCTCCGCCGCCGAACTGGCAGCAAAACGACCCCCGTAGGGGGCAAAACACTGCCAATTCCGGGATCGAGCGCAGACGGATCGCATCGTTGCTCAGCCGATCTCGTCGATGGCTACCGGGCGGCCCTCGCGAACCGAGGTCCAGGCGGCTAGGCCCATCACCAGCGGGGCCCGGCCGTCGGCCAGGTTCACTGGCGAGGGAGCGCCGCGGACCATGGCGACGAAAGCGTCCCACTCGGCCAGATAGGAGGCGGTGTAGCGCTCCACGAAGAAGTACGGCAGCGGCGGGCCATGAGATCCCTCCGGCCCCCAGTAGAGCGCGGCGGCCGCCGCCGGGTTGTCCGAGGACGCCATCCCTCCCGATCCGAACGCCTCCAACCGCTGGTCGTAGCCGTAGGTGGCCCGCCGGCTGTTGTCGATGGTGGTTATCGCCCCGTTCTCGTGGGTCACGACAATGACGGCGGTGTCGAGGTCGCCGGCCTCGCCGATGGCCGGATCCACCCGCACTCCCCCGGTGGCGTAGACTTCGACCGCGTCGCTGCCGGTGACGAAGCGGGCCATATCGAAGTCGTGGATGGTCATGTCGCAGAAGATGCCGCCCGACACCTCGATGTAGGAGATGGGCGGCGGGTCGGGGTCGCGGCTCGAGATGCGGACCAGGTGGACGTCGCCCACATCGCCCGCGGCGACCCGGTCGCGCACATGGCGATGGGCCGGGTCGAAACGACGGTTGAACCCGACCTGCACCGCGATACCGGCCTCCGTCGCGGCCGCGATGCCCCGGTCCACTTCGGCCAGCTCCAGCGACAGCGGCTTCTCCACGAAGGCGGGCTTGCCCGCCGCGGCCACGTCGACCAGAAGGTCCATGTGGGTGTCGGTGGAGCTGCATATGACCACGGCGTCCACATCATCGGCCTCGATCACTTCGGCCGCGCTCGACGCGTGGCGGGCACCGAACGCCTCGGCCACGGAAGTAGAGGCACCGTCGAAGACATCGAACACAGCCGCGAGGGCCGTGTCGGGGACCCTCTGGGAGATCAGCTCGGCGTGCATTGAGCCGATGCGGCCGCAGCCGAGCAGCCCGACGCGAACAGCATCACCCACCCGCAGGCTCCCCGCGGCTCAGGCTCGACGCCAGCCAACCGCCACGGACCGCGTCACTCACCACGCCATCCTGCCGACACAAACCGACGCCAGCCAACCGCCGCGGACCGGATCGCTCACTGTGCGGGGTCCGCCGGTGCGAGCGGCTCCAGGTGCGAGACCACCCGGCCGTTGCGGAGCGTCACGTCGTAGAGGGTGATCGGCTCGGTGGCCGGGTAGCGCAGCGCCTCGCCGGTGCGCAGGTCGAAGCAGCCGTTGTGCTTGGGGCACTCGACCATGCAGTCGAGCACCGCTCCCTCCGCCAGATGGGCCTGGCCGTGGGTGCACAGCCCGTCGCTCAGCACGAACTCGCCGCCCGTATCGCCGGGTTCGATGTCGTCCGGGTCTAGGCGATACAGCGCGTAGGTGGCATCGCCGTAGTCGACGCGGCGGGCCGATCCTGGGCTCATGCCCCCGGCCGGGCCCAGATCGACCAGGCCGTCGTGCACGTCCCCGGCCCAGGCAGTAAGGCCGGTGTTGACGAACGACCGCTCCGAGCCGACCACGTCGGGCACGTCCAGACGGGGATCGTCATAGGAAGGGTCGCGCCACTGGCGGCGCAGCGTGGCGAAGATCCGCCGGTAGGCGCTGATCGTGGACCGATCCGCCGGCGCCAGGTACGGCTTGATCTCCTTGTGGAGGGCCGGCAGCGCGTAGTAGGGCACCGTCGGGAAGATGTGGTGCTCGACGTGGTAGTTCATGTTGGAGTACAGAAACCTCAGAATCGGGTTCATGTACACCGTGCGCGAGTTGTAGCGGTGGTCGAGCACGTCCTCCCGCAGACCGGCGTGCTGCATAGCCCCGAAGAAGACCATGAGCCAGGCCCCGTAGAACGTCGGCAACCCGATGTACAGCGCAGGGACGATCGAGCCGATGGCCAGGCACCACACTGCGGTGCCGGCCAGAACGGCGATGTAGGCCCGCGACTCCCACTTGAGCTTGGGCAGTTCGTCTTCGGGGATGAAGTCCCGGGCGTCGTCGTCGACGCGGCCCGCGGCGTGCTTGAGGGTGCGCCAGACCGCCTTGGGCAGGATCACCACCGGCAGGTATACGCCGAGCACGGTGGGCAGGTTCGACGGGCGGGGGAACATAATCTCGGGGTCGCGCCCCACGACGATGGTGTCGGTGTGGTGGCGCACATGCGACCAGCGCCACAGCGTCGGCTGGCGCAGCAGCATGAACGAGGCCACGTAGTACACGACGTCGTTGAGCCACTTAGCACGGAACGCGGTTCCGTGGCCGCACTCGTGCCAGCGGGAGTCCCCCGCCCCGCCGTACAGCGCCCCATAGGCCGCGAAGGCGGGGACCGCCCACCACGTTCCCAGCGCCCGGAAGGCGAGATAGCCGAAAAGCACCAGCAGGCCCAGCCACAGCACGGTGTCGCGGGCCGCCCGGGCGTTGGTGCGCACCTGGAGGGCCCGCAGCCGGTCGGGATCGATGGGCGGGCAGAACCACTCGGCCTCCGCCAGGCCCCTCTCGATGGCCAGCCGGGAGTCTTTCCCGGTGAGGCTGTAGTCCCGGGCGACCGAGGTCACGGCCGCGCCTCCGGCTCCACCGGCTGCAAGCCCCATTCGGGTCCCGGGAACACCGAGTCGCCCGCGCCCAGCACCGTCTGGTCCCACTCCACCACCGCGCCGGTCATCATCCCCGACTCGGAGGTGGCCAGGTGAACGATGGTGCGGGCGATCTCGTCGGGCTTGATCAGCCGGCCAAAGGGCATCTCGGCCTCGGCCCGCTCCAGCCAGCCGTCGGTAGCGCCGTCGAAGGTTCGCTGGATCACATCCTCGGCGGGGGTGTCCATCCATCCGGGGCACAGCAGATTCACGCGGATGCGGTGGCGCATCAGCGAAAAGGCCAGATTGCGAGTCATGGCCACCAGCGCCCCCTTGGATGTGGAGTACGGCAGCAGCTTGGGCGGGCCGCCCCGGCCTGCGATGGACCCGATCAGCACGATCGTGCCCTCGATCGACTCACGGGCCATGATCCTGGCCACTCCCTGGCTCAGCAAGCCCGGCGCCTTGACGTTGACGGCCAGCATGGTGTCCCACAGCTCGGGGGTGGCGTCCCACACCGAGCCGCGGTCGGTGATGGCCGCACTGTTGATGAAGCTGTGGCAGGCACCAAAGCTGTCGTCGAGTGCTGCGATGACATGCTCGCAGGCTTCGGCGCGGGCCAGGTCGGCGGCCACGAACTCTGCCCGGCACTGCGGGGTTCGCAGCGACGCGGCGGCCGCCTCGCCCTTGGCCCCGTCCCGGCCGACGAGCAGCAGCCCCGACGCCCCTTCGGAAGCCAGGCGCTGCGCGACCGCGTAACCGAGACCCTGAGAGCCGCCCGTGATGAGCGCCACCTGGCCGCGGAACGAGACCAAGTCACTCACCGGCCCGCCCGCTCCAGTCGCGGGCCTCGTCCCTCACCAGCCCACCCGCTGCGAGGAGCGGGCCTCGTCGAAGCCGGCGCGGGCCTCGATCACCGCGGGGAATGCGCTCACCTCGGGCACGCTGACCTCCCAGAAGGCGCCGCCCTCGGTCCAGGAACTCGGATGAGTCTTCAGCGCGATGACATAGGTGCGATCAGCCTCCCTGGCCCGCTCGATGGCCGCCTCGAGCTCGGCCACCGTGCGCACCGTCTCGGCGCCACAGCCCATCGAGGCCGCGTGGGCCGCGAAGTCCACTTCGACGACTTCGGCGTCGTCGGTGCGGTCGGTGCGGCAGTCCGACATGAAGTTGTTGAACGACACCCCGCCCGCGGAGACTTGCAGCCGGTCGATGATGGCAAATCCGCCGTTGTCGCACACGATGACGATGAGCTTGTGCCCCGACAGCACCGTGCTGTAGAGGTCGCTGTTCATCATCAGGTACGAGCCGTCGCCGACCAGGGCGATCACCTCGCGGTCGGGCATGGCCATCTTCGCTCCCCAGGCCCCCGAGATCTCATACCCCATGCAGGAGTAGCCGTACTCGCAGTCGAACGAATGGACGCCCTGCGAGCGCCAGCCGCTGATCAGCTCGCCGGGGAAGCCGCCCGCCGCGGTGACCACGTAGGTGGACTCGTCGGCGGCCCGGTCCACCGCTCCCACGACCTGGGCGTAGGTGGGGAGGTCTTCCGGCGCGCCGTCGCCGTCGCCGGCCGCCGAAGATCCCAGCGCCACCGGTGCGGCGATCTTGTCGATGTACGCGTGGTACTGGGCCGTCTCCGAGGCCGCCCTCACCGACCAGGACTGCGGGGCCCGGTAGTCGCCGACGGCCGCCCCCAGCTCGGCCAGCCCCTCCCTGGCGTCGGCCACCAGGGGAACCGACCGGTGCTTGACCGCGTCGAAGCGAGCCGCGTTCAACCCGATGATGCGGGCGGCCTCGTCGGAGAACACGGTCCATGAACCGGTGACGAAGTCGCCGAGACGTGTACCCACCGCCAGCACGACGTCGGCCTCCGCGGCCATGGCATTGCCCGAGACGCAGCCGGTCACCCCGATCGGCCCGCAGTTGAGGGGGTGGTGGGCGGGCAGCGAGGTGCGGCCCGCGGTGGTCTCCACCACCGGGATCCCATGGGCCTCCGCGAAGGCGGCCAGCTGCTCCTCGGCCAGCGACCAGCGCACGCCACCGCCGGCGATGATCAGCGGACGCTGCGCGCCAGCCAGCACCTCCGCGGCCCGGCGCAGCTCGATCCGGTCGGGTCTGGGCCGGCGGATCTCGTGCACCGTGTGCTCGAAGAAGCGGGCCGGAAAGTCGTAGGCGTCGCCCTGCACGTCTTGGGGCAGCCCGATGAAGGCCGGGCCGCAGTCGCCCGGATCGAGCATGGTGTGCACGGCGTGCGGCAGCGAATGCACGACCTGCTCCGGTGCGGTGATCCGATCCCAGAAGCGCACCACGGCCCGGAAGGCGTCGTTGACGGTGGTGGTGGGGGAACCGAAGTGCTCGACCTGCTGCAGCACCGGATCGACGATGCGATGGTCGAAGGTGTCACCCGAGATCAGCAGCAGCGGCAGGCGGTTGGACAGCGCCACCGCGGCCGCGGTCACCATGTTGGTGGCGCCCGGGCCGATCGAGCTGGTGGCCACCATGATCCGGCGCCGCTTGTGGGCCCGGGTGAAGCCGCAGGCGGCCAGGGCCATGCCCTGCTCGTTCTGGCCCCTCCAGGTGGGCAGGGTGTCGCCGGCCCGCTCCAGCTCGTGGCCCAGGCAGGTGACGTTGCCGTGGCCGAAGATGGCGAACACCCCCGCGAACAGCGGCACGGTGCCGCCGTCGACCTCTATGTGCTGGGCTGCGAGGTAGCGGACCACCGCCCCCGAAGTAGTGAGCCTTACCGTCTCCATGGCCTACCCCTCTGCGGCCTCTCGGCCATAAGTCGAGCCGCGCCGATCGATCATGCTGCGTCTCTTGGTAGCAGCTTCCTTGCCGCGCTGCACCCTCAATCGATCCTTGCCGACACGACGTCCGTCCAGGCGCCGGTCTCCCAGCTGCGCAGCAGAGCCGCCTGCACACTCACGTACTCCAGCGCCTGCTCCATCCCCGCGGTGTGGGGCCGGCCCTCGGCCACCGCGGCCAGGAACTCGTGGTCCTGGATGGTCACCACGTCCTCGAAGCCGATCGAGTTGGCCTCGCCGGGAACGAAGCCCGCGTGGTAGGGGTGACGCTCGCCGGCGTAGACGGTGGTGTAGCCCCGATCTCCCTCGATGATGTTGAACAAGCGCATCTGGTTCATGGTCTCGAAGTTCCAACTCAACGCGCCGTCGGTGCCGTGAATGTCGAAGGCCATCTGGCTCTGGGGCCCCACCATCGTCCGGCTCGCCTCGAAGGTGCCCCGGCTGCCGTTGGCGAACACGACCATGGCACCGAAGTAGTCCTCGTTGGTGACCACGCCGACAGGGTCGCCGGGCGCGCCCCGGTCGTAGTGGGTTCCCGACACCGACGGCAGCGGACGCTCCTTGATGAAGGTCTCGCCGGTGCCCACCACTCGCAGGATGGGTCCGTTGAGCATCATGGCCAAGTCGATGGCGTGGCTGAGTATGTCGGTCGAGACGCCGTGGCCGGCCTGATCTAGCAGGAACCGCCAGCTGAGCAGACCGAGCGGGTCGGCACCGTACATCGAGAAGAAGCGCCCCCGGTAGTTGGTGATCTCGCCGAGCTCGCCGGCGGTGATCAGGTTGCGGGCGTGCTGCACGAGAGGAACGAAGCGGTAGTTGTACCCGACGCCGGTTATCACGCCGGCGGCGCGGCAGGCCTTCTCGGCCCGGGCCGTCTGCTCCGGTGTGCCCCCGACCGGCTTCTCGCAGAACACGTGCTTGCCGGCCGCGGCGGCCGCCTCGACCAGTTCGCAGTGCAACATGTTGGGCGCGCAGATCACGACGACGTCCACGTCCGGATGGCCCACCGCGACCCGCCAATCGTCGGTGACCTCGCCGAAGCCGAAGTCCCTCAGCGCGACGGCCCGCCGCTCCGCCAAGGTGTCGGCGCACACCGTCAGCTCGGCCCGGTGTCCGAGGCCGTCGAAGATCATGGGCAGGCGGGCATAGGACCGAGCGTGGGCCTGGCCCATCCAGCCGAACCCGATCACGGCCACGCCCAAGCGTCGGCTCTTGGTCATAGGGCTCTCCGACGGTCCGAGGTCGCGTCGGCCGGGGGCCGGACGTTGGGAGGAGCGGGAATCACGACGCCCTCCTGCGGTCCACGGCCGGGTCGGCCGCAGCCGGATCGAGCAGGTGCCGGGGAGTGCCTCCCCGCAGCCACTGGGTTGCCTGCCCGAGAGCCTGGCTGAGAAGCCTGACCATCCCAACGGTGGTCGACGAAGCGACGTGCGGGGTGACGATCACATCGTCTCGCCCGAGCAGCGGATGGCCCGCCGGCAGCGGCTCGGGCTCAGTCACGTCGAGCCCGGCACCTCGAACGTGTCCCGATTCCAGCCCGGCCAGCAGCGCGTCGTGATCGATCAGCGAACCCCGGGCACAGTTGATGATGATGACCCCCGACTTCATGGCGGCGATGCTCCGGGCATCGACGATGTGGCGCGTGGCCTCGGTGGCCGGTGCGTGGAGCGACACCGCATCGCTGCGGCGCCAGAGGCTGTCAAGGTCCACGAGTTCTCCGACGGCGGCCACATCGGAGGCGTCGAGGTGAGGATCGTGCACCAGCACCCCCATGCCCAGAGCCGCGGCGTAGCGCCCTACGCGGCTGCCGATGCGGCCACAGCCGAGCAGTCCGAGAGTCCGGCCGCGAAGCTCCAGAGCGCCGTGGTGGACTCGGTAGTCGCCCACACCGGCCGCGAGCCCGCGCTCGGCGGGCTTGATGCGCTTGGCCACAGCCAGCAGCAGAGCCAGGGAATGCTCGGCGGTAGACACGGTGGGAGCGTCGGGCGCGTTGCACGCGGCCACGCCCGCCGCCGCACACTCAGCGACCGCCACGTTGTCGTAGCCGATTCCTGAACGGGCCACCACCTTCAGACGAGGCAGGCGGCGACAGGCGTCGGAGTCCCAAGACTTCTCTGCTCCAACCACGACTCCGTCGGCGACGGCAACGTCGTCGGTCAGCTCAACATCGTCGGGGATGGCGACCTCGGGCGGCGGCTGCCGGTCGATCCAGATGCGCCAGGGCGCCGCCGTGCTCACGCCGCCTCCGTGTTCGCGGGATCCTCGCCGGCGAGCACGGCGTCGATCTCGGCGCTGGTGGGCATGGCGTCGGCACAGGTCAAACGGCCGGCCACTATCGCGCCCGCGGCATTGGCCCTGATGACCGTCTCAACGGGGTCGAGGCCGGCCAGGAGCCCGTCGGCCAGCGCACCTCCGAAGGCGTCGCCCGCACCGAGCCCGCACACAACCTCTACCCGCACCGGCGGGACCCTGGACCTGCCCTCGGTAGTTGCGACCAGCACGCCGTCAGCCCCCATCTTCACCACCGCGAGCGACACACCCCGCTCGAGCAGGCGGTCGGCGGCCCGGTCCGGATCAGCGGTGCCGACCGCGATCTCGCACTCGGTCCGGTTGCCGACGGCCACCGTCGCGTGGTCGACGGCGGTGCCGACATGCTCGGCCGCCTCGGCAGCCGACGCCCAGAAGCTGGGGCGGTAGTCCAGGTCGAGCACGGTGTGCTCGGCCCGGTTGCGCCTCTCGAGCACCGCTCGGACCGCCGATCGTGACGGGTCCTGCGCGAAGCGAGAGCCGGTCACCCACAGCACGCCAACCGTGTAAGCCGCCTCGGGAATGTCGCCGAGGGTGAGGTTCATGTCCGGGCCCCGCGGCTCCCGGTAGAACAGCAGGGGCGGGTCGGTCGGGGGATCCAGCGCGCAGAAGGCCAAAGCAGTGCGCAGATGAGGGTCCACCGACACGAAGTCGTTGACCACGCCGAACTGCTCGGCCAGCGCGGCGCGGATGTACTCGCCGAAGCCGTCGTCGCCGACCCGGGTGACCACCGCAGCCCGGCGGCCGAGCCGGGCCGCGGCCACGGCCACGTTCGTGGGCGAGCCGCCGATCGACTTGGCGAAGGACGAGACCCCGCTCAAGGGCACGCCGCTCTGCTGCGGGTAGAGATCGACGCTGACGCGGCCGACGGTGAGCAGCTCGAGCTCTGGCATCTGTGTCAGGGGAGGGGTCGGCCGTTGCCGTTGAGTCGACGGCGGTCGAGGGACAGTGACAAACAACCCTCAGTTCGAGCCGGACTCGGCCAGCTCGTGCTGGAGCTCCTCCAACTCGGCTCCACCGGCCATGAGTTGGGTCAACTCCGACTGTGACAGCTCGTCCTTGGCCCAGTTGCCCAGGGACTGGCCCCGCTGAAGGATCACGAACCGATCACCTACGGGATAGGCGTGGTTGGGATTGTGAGTGATGAAGATCACGGCCAGCCCTTGATCCCGCGCCTCCACAATGCGGCGCAGCACCACCCCGGACTGCTTCACGCCCAGTGCCGAGGTGGGCTCGTCAAGGATCAGCACCCGGGCGCCGAAGTAGCTGGCTCTGGCGATGGCGACCGACTGGCGCTCGCCGCCCGAGAGGGTGCCCACGCTCTGCTCGGTGTCGCGGATGTCGATGCCCATCTTGGCCATCTCCTCCTTGGCGATCATCTTGGCCTTGTCGATGTCGATCTGGCGGAACGGCCACACCCCCGTCTTGGGCTCCTGGCCCAGGAAGAAGTTCCGCCACACCGACATCAGCGGAACCATGGCCAGATCCTGGTACACGGTGGCGATGCCCGCGGCGAGCGCCTCCCGGGGGTGAGCGAACCGGACCTTGGAGCCCTCGAGGATCAACTCGCCCTCGTCGTGCTGGTGAACGCCGGCGAGGATCTTGATGAACGTCGACTTGCCGGCGCCGTTGTCGCCGAGCACGCACGTCACCTCGCCGGGATTCACCGTCGTGGTGACGCCCGTGAGCGCGATGATGTTGCCGTAGAACTTGGAGATGTTCCTCAGCTCGAGGAAGTCGGTGCTCATTGCTGTTCCTCCTTTGCGCCCTTGGCCGGCTCAGCGGGCACGACTATTGCGATCTCTGCCCTGTCGGGTCTGGTGGCGCCGGACGCCGTCGGCGCCTTCTCGGCCCGGCCCCGCACGTAGTTGTTGACCATCACCGCCACCAGCAGCAAGGCCCCCAGCACCAGGAACCGCCAGTCGCTGTTCCATTGGGCGAAGCCGATGCCCTGGGAGATCATTCCCCAGATCACCGCGCCGATGCCGGCGCCGAGGGCCGATCCGTAGCCGCCGGTGAGCAGGTTGCCACCGACGACCGCCACGATTATGTAGCGGAACTCGTTGCCGTCGCCCACGTTGGCCTGCACCGCGGTGAGCCGGAAAGCGATCAGCATGCCGGTGATCCACGCCGCCCCCGACACCATCATGAACAGCGTGGTCTTGGTGCGCGCCGCCGGCACGCCCACGGAGCGGGCCGCCTCCTTGTTGCCCCCGACCGCCATGATCCAGCTGCCGAACTGGGTGCGCATCAGGAGCCACGATCCGACGGCCGCGAAGACCAGGAACGACAGCACCACCACACCGAACTGCGTCTGCGGGCATCTGAGTTCGCCGTCAGTGCCCACCGTGCAGATCGTCTCCAGCTCGCTGCCAGTGACGAACAGCAGCCGGGTGGCGACGCTGAGCAACACCGCCCCGATCCCCACCGTGATCAGGGCCCGTCCGACCCCCTCATCGCTGGTCATCAAGGTGCGCCCCACGGTCCCCGCGGCGTACGCCACGAAAGCCACGATTCCCCCCTTGGCCGCGCCGGTGAGCAGGGCGTAGAGGATCCCGTCGCCATCCACCAACTCGATCACGGCGAACACGACGACGGCGGCCACGCCCAGCGCGGCGCAGACGTGCATCCAGCGACCGAACTGCGGGGGCGGGGGTGCCGTGGTGCGAACGGCGCTCAGATAGCGGGCCACCGCGGAGGCGGCCAGCAACAGGGCCACCAGCAGCAGCACCGTGAACAACTCGACCCGCAGCTTGCGTGACGCCGATTCGGACTGGATGAAGAACGCCAGCACGACGATCGCCGCCGAGATGGCCAGTGAGACGGTCACCGCGGGCTGCACCCGCCGGGCGGTCGACCAGAGCAGCATTATCCCCAGGAGCGCGAGCCCGCCGAACAGGATGACCCGGGCGGCCTGCACCGTCACCAGGAAGCTGATCGTCGGGAGGGCGACGAGCACCGCCCCGAACATGGGGTATCCGGGGGTGATGCGTCCCAGGGCCGCCACGACGGCCAGCACTCCGACGGCGGCGATTCCCAGTGCGAACACGAACTTGCCGAACGATCCGCTCAGGAAGCCCAGCTGGGAGGAGTCGGTGGCGTCCATGACCACCGCAACGATCATGGCGACGACCAGGGCCGCGATGCCGCTGATCAGGTACTGCCACCACCGGGCCGAGGTTCCGCGCTCGGACCGGTCCGGTGTCACATAGCGGAACCGGCACCAGCCGGCGACCTTTGTCAGCACGCCGGCCGCCACGAGGATGCCGCCGATCCAGTTGGACGTGGTCCCGTCCTGGGCCAGCAGGTAGATCAGGCCCACTAGGGCCAGCACGGTGCCGGCGGCCGCGACGACCAGTCCCGCGACGTTCGGAGACTGGCGCCGGGAGTACGTCAGCTCGAACGTCCCGATCATCAGGGCGGCGATCCCGCCGATGAGCAGCAGGGCCCACATCTCGTCGCGGACCAGCCACAGGTTGGACCAGCTGCGGATGTCCCAGAGGTGGTTGTTGCGAAGCCATTCCGCACCGAAGATGCCGTTCCAGAATTCGTAGCCCTCGGCCTCGTCGAGACCTTCGACCAGCACCTTGTTGGTGAACAGCTTGGAGAAGCCGAGCTTGGCCCCGATCAGCATGAAGAACGTTCCCAGCGTCACGATGAAGCTGGGCAGCGACGTCTTCTCCACGACGGTGCCGTTGAACCACCCGATCGCCAGGGCGAAAGCCAGCGACAGCGGCACCGCGACATGGAGTCCCAGCCCGGCGCCGTTGATGTCGTTGGCCAGCAGGATGGCGATGAGGGCCGTCGCTCCGGTCATGGCGCCCGACGACAGGTCGAACTCGCCGCCGATCATCAGCAGCGCGACGGGAACGGCCATCAACCCCAGGTAGGCGGCGACGTCGAGGAAGTTGGCCGTGCCCCCCACCGTGCCGAAGGGCGCGGACACGAGCCAGAACAGCAGCCATACACCTACGGCGCCCAGCAGAGCCCCTATCTCCGGCCGGGTCAGCAGCGTCTGTATGGGCCCCCGGTGGGCCAACCGCTCGTCGCCGCCGGTAGCGGCTTCGGCGGGCTTCTCGGTGGTCGTGTCGGCCATGTGATCCCCCAATGGCTAGTTGGCTCAAGCCGGTCGTCCGGGGGCCTCGTAGCGACCGGACGCTTTCCCATGATCCCGCCCAGCACCGGGGCCTGCCCCAGGGGCAGGCCCCGCGCTGGGGGGAAGTTAGCAGAGGGGGCGAGTTGGACGTGTCGTCGGCCGCCCCGACTGCTGAGTCAGTTGATCAGCGTGTGCCCTGCTGCACCAGAGCCTTGACGACGGAGGCGTTCGCGGTGTCCACGAAGCCCGGGCCCGTGAGGATGGGCAGACCGCCGCCGGCGGTGTTCTGGTTGGTGGCCTGGAGGTACATGAGGACCACCGGCAGGTAACCCTGCAGATACTGCTGCTGGTCGACGGTGAAGGCCACGTCGCCGGCCTCGATGGCGTCGATGAGGTCGCCGGAGAGGTCGAAGCCGCCGATCACCAGATCGCGTCCGGCCTGCTCGCCCGCGGCCAGAGCCCGCAGAGGCAGGTTCGGGCCGACGCCGAGGACGCCGTCGATGGACGGATCGGCCTGCAGGAGGGCCGCGATGCTGTTCTGCTGCTCGTCGGGATTGGCGTCGAGGCCGACGAACTCGGAGGTCACGTCGCCGTTGAACGTCTCGGCCAGGCCCTCGCAGCGCTCCTCGAGCGCCACGTTGGACTGCTCCTGGCGGGCGCACAGCACGTGGGTGGCGCCCAGCGCGTTGAAGCGCTCGCCCGCGCCGTTGCCGGCCACGACCTCGGTCTGGCCGACGTGGGTGACGGCGCCGAGTTCCTTGTAGTTGTTCACGCCCGAGTTGAGCGTGTACAGCGGGATGCCGGCTGCGACGACGCCGGCGGCGGCGTCGCTCACGCCGGCCGGGTCTGCCAGCGAGATGGCGATGCCCGAGGAGCCCGACGCCACGGCGGCCTCGATCTCCTGGGCCTGGGCCAGGGCGTCGTTGTTCGAGCCGAAGTACACGACGTCGCAGCCGATCGCTGCCGCGGCGTCCGCCACGGCCACCTCGACCACGGACCAGAACACTCCGGAGTCACCATGGGTGATCACGTGGAACGTGTGGTCGCAGCCCTGCGTCTCCACGACGTCGTCGGCCGCGGTGGTCGCCGGGGCGGCCTCTTCGGCGGGCGCCTCCTCGGCCGGCGCAGCGGGCTCGGCTACGTCGTCGCCGTCGTCGTCGCCGCAGGATGCGGCCACGAGGCCGATGGCGAGCACCACGGCGAGCAGCTTCAATAGTCTTGACATTTTTGTTTATCCCTCCGGGAATCGGTGGTTGTTGTACATTGCTCCGCTGCCCGCGCGGGCGGGCACCAGACCTCGCAGGAAGTCCAGGCTCAGGTCGGCGTTGCGCCGGAGCCAGGCCACCGCGGCGAGGTCGCCCTCTGCGATGGCCGCATCCTGCTCCAGGACGTACCAGAGGTCTCGTCCTGACTCTTCGAGACGAGCGACGATCTCGGTGATCGCCACCTCTCCTCGACCTAGGGGCGGGAACAGGCCGCGTTGCACGGCCTCCATGAGCGACAGCTCCCCCGCCGTCAAGCGCGCCTCGAGGGCGGGATCCAAGTCCTTGAGGTGGACGAGGCCCACGCGGTGCGCGTAGCGATCCAGAAGTTCCACGACGTCGGTCCCGCCGATGGTGATGTGCGCAGTGTCCAATACGAGCGGAACGTCGGAGCCCTCCAGGACCCGGGCCAGCTCCGCGTCGGTCTCGACCAGCGAGCCGAAGTGCGAGTGGAAGACCTGCACCAGGCCGTGCGCGCCCGCCATCGCATCGATCTCATCAAGGAAGCCGCACAGTGAGGCCCACTCCGCATCGGTGAGCGGCCGCTGGCGCCAGTGGTCGGGGTGGCTGACGGCGCAGGTCACGAAGAACCGCCCGCCGGCGCCGCCGATCAGCTCGGCCCAGCGGTCGGCCGCGGCGCGGGTGTCGGCGGCGCGGCTCGGGTCGTGCAGGACCAGCGGCACGAATCCTCCCAGCAGGCGCAAGCCGTGGGCATCGAGCATCGTGCGCAGCCGCTCCGGCTCGGTCGGCAGGTATCCGAGGGAGCCCAGCTCGGTGTGGGTGAAGCCGGCCGCGGCCATCTCGGCCAGCACCCGCTCGGCGGGGAGCTGGTATCCCCACCCCGGCACCTCGCAGACGCCCCAGCTGATGGGGGCGGTGGCCACCCGGTCCAGCAGCGCGGTGCCTACGGCGGCCGTCATCAGATGGCCGCGACCGGCCCGCATGCTGTCTTGGGCTTGGCGCCTTCCACCGGCATATCCCGTTCAACCCCCCGCCAGGCCTGAAATTGGAGCGCTCTATTTTGAATTAGAGCGCTCTAATGGTCTATCGTGCCCCGCGTGACATGTCAAGCCGCTCACCGGAATTGACATGAGCCGCCCGACCATGGAGGACGTCGCCGAGCGGGCCAAGGTGTCGCGCGCGCTCGTGTCGCTGGTCATGAACAACTCGCCGCAGGTCTCCGACGAGAAGCGGGAGTCCGTGCTCCGCGCCGCCGAAGAACTGGGCTACCGGCCCAACCTTGCGGCCCGCCAGCTGGCGAAGAGGCGCACCCAGACCATCGGCGTGCTCGTCGACGACCTCAGGAACCCGTTCTTCGGCGAAGTCGTCGACGGGATCGAGGCGGAGGCCGCCGACCACGGCTTCACGGCGCTCATCCTCAACGGCCACCGCGATGCCCGGCGCGAGGTGGACGCCGTCGAGACCTTCCTGCAGCTGCGGGTGGAGGGCATGGCCCTGGTCGGCGCCCGCCTCACCGACGACGACATGGCTCGGGTCGGCACGGCCACGCCGTGCGTGATGGTGGCCAGCGGTACCGTCCATCCCGGCACCGACACCGTCGGCACCGACGACCGCCGGGGAGCCGAGCTGGCCGTGGAGCACCTGGCCGCGCTGGGCCACACCCGCATCGTCCACATAGACGGGGGCGACAACGTGTCCGCCGCGGAGCGTCGTGCGGGCTACGAGTCGGGCATGCGAGCCGCAGGCATCGGCGAACTCATCGACGTCCGCCCCGCGGGCGACGACGAGGCCGACGCGCTGGCAGTCATCGACGCTCTGCTGGCTCAGAAGGATCCGCCCACCGCCATCTTCGCTTTCAACGATCTGCTCGCGGCCGGGGCGCTCAACCGCCTGGCCGACGCCGGCATGGCCGTGCCCGGCGACGTGTCGCTGGTCGGCTTCGACAACACCTTCATCTCGGCGTTGCGCCACCTGTCGCTCACCACCATCAATCAGCCGAAGCTCGCCATGGGCCGGCTCGCGGTCGGCACGCTCCTCGAGCGCCTGTCCGACGGCTCCGGCGAGCCGATCCGCCACACGCTGAAGCCGGAACTGGTGGTGCGGGGCACTACGGGACCGCCCTCCAACGGGTCGTGCCGGCCCGGCGCAGCCTCCGGCCCGCTCGGGACCTGACGATGCTCGACCATGTCTTCACCGACGCCATCGGCGCACTGCGCGACGCTTTCGAGGATGCTCTGCTGGAACGGCAGGCGGGTGAGGAGCGGTTCCAGACCGACGTGCTGGCGGGCGACATCTCCTGGGAGAACTCGTACGCCCTCCCCGGGGAGGGGCAACCGCCCAGAGTGTGCGCAGACGTCAGCTGTGTGTGGCCAACATCGTCTCAGGCCACCTACTTGAGCTGGTACGCGGGCGACGGCTACGCCGAGCCGCCTCGCATCGAGATCAAGATCCTGTTGCGGGCCCAGTGCCTGGCCGAGTCGCCCGAGCCCGCGATGGTCCTGGGCGTCCTGCCCCACACCAGCCCCGACATCGGCAGCGAGCCGCTCGCACGGGGCGGTCCCAGGGTCGAATCGCTGTACGCCGAGGATCTCGACGACGCCGACGCGACCGAGTACGCCATCGATGTCAGCTACGAGGGCGCCTACGAACTCGACGAGGCCGGCCTGTCAGACGGCGCCGAACTCGACAAGCACTTCAATGCGCTCGGCGGCTGGATCGCATCGATGCTGGTGCGCCTGGGCGACCTCGAACTGCGCTACAAGCCGACATTCGGAGGCCTTGCGGAGGGTTGACATCGCCTCGCGTCGAACAGCGTTGTCTCCCGCTCGTGTTCGCAACCCCTAGTCGCAACCCCTAGTGCTGTGCAGACCCTGGGCTCATCGCTTCGATCAGCCTCGACATCAGCTCCTCCCATTCCCCGGCGGGCATACGACTGTCCTCCGGCTGTGACGAGATGACCAGATGCATGCCGAGGCTCAGGGCCTGGTACAGGGCGACTATGGCATCGGTGCTCAGTTCGGGATCGACGGATCCTTCGACCTTGCCCTCGGAGACGACAGCACCCAGCTTGGTGGCCTCCTCCTTCATGGAGTGGGCGACCGCGTCACGGAAGCTGTCATCGCGCCGCGCGCTGACGAAAGCCTCGAGCATCACAATCCGCGCCACGACGTTGTCGCTGGACACGAGATCCGCGCCCACCTGCGCGAGTCTCTCACGCGCGGGAGCCTCGGGGCTCGCCAGCGGAACTTGCATGCACTGAGGAACGATGTGGCGCACGGCGCCGACGATCAGATCCCGCTTGCCGCGCCAGCGAGCGTAGATCGCGCCGGTGGTGAGACCGGCGCGCCGGGCTATGTCGGAAACGGTGGCCGCCTCGAATCCGTGCTCCGCGAACGCGGCGACGGCCGCGGCCAGCAGGCGCTCGGTGACATCGCGCGCCCGGCCGGTCGAGCCGTTGCTTGAGTCAGGTGCCATTTCTGGGTCCGACCTGATAATAACTATTATTGTCGGATAGGTATCGACATGATCTATGATTGTATTAGCCGCAGCGGACCAGACACAACGACTCAAGTCATATAGAGACGCACATATAGACACATATAGAGACGCAGCCGGCATGTGGGAGACGGGGTGCGTCCCATGACAGGACGCTGCCCGGAGACGCACTCGGGCTCGGACGGTCGCTCAGAATCGGGCCGCGAACCTGCGCAGATTGCGCTCCCAGACGGCTCTGAGCACCGGCCGGGCCACCGCCGCGCCGATTGGGCCACCCATCCACCACGGGAATCGCAGGGTCTCGCTCCACTCGAAGCGCGTATGGGCCTCGCCGCCGGGTGTCGTGAACGGCGTGAGCCGGAACTGCCCGACACCGGAGACCGCGCCGTGGTGACGGATCCCCATCGCCGCCCCGTCGCGCCAATCGGTGACCTCCATCCGATCGATCAACCGGAGAGGACCCAGCCGCGTGACGCACTCGAAGCGCACCCCCACACCCTCGGTGTCATCGGTCATGAAGCGGATCGATTCAGCGTCGCTCATCCACTCCACATGGCGGTCTATGCGGCGCAGGTCCTCCCACACCGCCTCAGGCGCGGCAGGCACCGCCGTCGAGACCCGGATGGTCGCCACTAGGCGAGCCCGCGCTGCGCCGCGAGTCGCGACAACGCCACCCGGGGACGGGCGCCGGCGTGGCTGATGACCTCGGCCGCGGCCAGGCTGCCCAGCTGTGCGCAGCGGGCCAGGGGCGCGCCCCGACGAAGTCCCCACAGGAACCCCGCGGCGTACAGGTCGCCGGCACCGGTGGCGTCGACGATCTCCGCGACCTCGACCGCCGGGACCACTTCCACCTCCGAGCCCCGAACGCCCACCGAGCCCTGCGCGCCGCGGGTGATCACGACCGTGCCGGCCATCTTGGCCGTGCGGTCGCGGGCCGCATCGAAGTCGCCCGTCGAGTGCAGGGCGCACACCTCGGCCTCGTTGGCGAACACCACGTCGACCTGGTCCTCGATCAGGTCGAGCCACTCGTCGCGATGCCGTTCCACGCAGTACGAGTCGCTCAGCGCGAGGGCCACCGTCCTGCCGGCGGACGTCGCGGCCGCCATGGCCGCCCTGATGGCGTCCTTGGCCACCTGCACGTCCCATAGGTATCCCTCGCAATAGGTGATCCCGGCGGAGGCGACCAGGTCGGTGTCCACATCGCGGGGCCCCAGCAGCGCGGCGGTGCCCAGGCAGGTGTTCATCGTGCGCTCAGCATCGGGAGTCACCTGTACGAGGCAGCGGGCGGTGGGGGGACCGTCCGGCGCGGGCGGCACATCGAAGGAGACCCCCGTCGCCCGGATGTCGTGTATGAACACGTCTCCGAGCTGGTCGTCGCGCACCTTGCCTATGAAGGCCGCCCGGCCCCCGAAGGAGGCGACTCCGGCCGCCGTGTTGGCCGCCGATCCGCCGGAGGCCGCGATTCCCGGCGGCATGGCCTCGTACAGCTGGGCGGACCGCTGGGCGTCTACCAGGGTCATGGCCCCCTTGACCAGGTTGTGGTCGCCGATGAAGGAGTCCTCCACCGCGGCGATCACGTCCACGATGGCGTTGCCGATACCGACCACATCGAGCGCAGGTTCCAACTGGCCTCCCTATCCGCCCCAAGACAGTAGGCGCAGAACACCCAAGCCGTGTCTCCCGCTCATGTTCGCTGCGCTCACAGGCCGCTCGGGCCCAGGCTCTAGCCGGTGGCCACCCGGCGAGCCAGGGACCGGAATGCCATCGTGAACGTGACGGCGCCCAAGCCGGCGATCGCCGCGATTCCCTTGCCCAGAGAGGACGCGTCCCAGCCCTCGGACAGCAGCGACCGCATGGCCTCGAGCAGGTAGGTGACCGGGTTCCAGGCGGCAACAGTCTGCATCCAGCCGGTCATCAGATCGCGCGGCACGTACGCCGGCGTCAGGAAGGCGAAGGGAAAGAAGATCAGGAACGAAGAGTTGACCGCGGCCGGGTTCCCGGTGCGCAGGGCCACCGTGTACGGGAATCCCGTGAACGAGAGGCTCCATGCCACCGCCAGAGCCAGGAAGACCAGGATCCCCAGCAGCCCCGTTCCGAAACGCACACCGAAGACGAAGCCCATCGCGATCACGACCAGGGACAGGGCTGCCGCCAGAACGATGTCGGCCACCATCATGCCGACCAGCAGGGTGCTGCGGCGCACCGGGGTGACCAGCATCCGGCTGAGGTAGCCGGTCTGGATATCAATGACCAGCACCGACGCCCGCGAGATGCCGGTGACCGCGAAGATGATGGCGACGGGAATCTGGAACGCCCGGTAGTCGATCCCGGGCGTGCGCTCCACGAACGACTCCAGCGCGCCGATGTTGACGATGAAGAAGAACGTCGGGATTATCAGCGCCGGCGCCATGGCCTCGGGCTCGCGCAACAGGCTGCGGACCGAGCGGCGGGCCACCGTCGCGATATCGGTGACGATCCCGACCGGCCTCACCATTCCGCCGCCGGGCGCACCGGATGCGCTCACCTGAACGCTCACGACCGGCTGCCCTCCCGCGCCGTCGCGGCGGGCGCGGCGCCGGACGCCTGCAAGCCCGATCCGGTGGCCGCGGCACCGTCCTCAGCGCTGGAATCGAGCGCCGACATGCGGTATCCGGTTGCCAGCAGGAACACGTCGTCGAGCGACGGGGTACGCACGGTGAGCGACCTCGGGTGCAGCCCCGCGGCCGACAGGGCCACGGCCACGCTGCCCACCACCGCGGCTCCGTCGGCCGTGGCGATCGTGATCCCCCGGCGACCGCGGGTGACCGCATCGACTCGCGGCACCGTCCCGGCCACCTCCGCCGCGGGCGCGATGGCCTCAGCGGGCAGATCGACGACGATCACGTCGGCCCCGACGGCCCGCTTCAACTCGGACGGCGAGCCCTGCTCGACGATGCGCCCCCCGTCGATGATGGCCACCCGGTCGGCCAGCGCGTCGGCCTCCTCGAGGTACTGGGTGGTGAGGAACACCGTCACCCCGAGCTCGCGGTTCAAGCGACGCACCTCGTCCCACACCTGCGCCCGGCTCACCGGATCGAGGCCGGTGGTGGGCTCGTCCAGGAAGAGCACCTCGGGGCCGTGTATCAGCGAGGCGGCCAGGTCGACGCGGCGCCTCATCCCGCCGCTGTAGGTCTTGATGCGGGCGTCTATGGCCTCGCCGATGTCGGCGAGGTCCACGGCCCTCGCGATGGAGGCGGCCCGGTCCGCGGCGCTCAGCCCGTACAGGCGGGCCTGAAGATCCAGTATCTCCCGACCGGTCTGGCGTTCGTCGAGGGCGGCCTCCTGCAGGGCGACACCGATGCGGATGCGAACCTCGCCGGGACTGGACACCACGTCGTGGCCGGCCACCGAAGCCTGCCCCGCGGTGGGCTTCAGAAGAGTGCACAGCATCAGCACCGTCGTGCTCTTGCCCGCGCCGTTGGGGCCGAGGAACCCGTAGATCTCACCGGAGTTGACCTCCAGGTCGACTCCGTCGACGGCCCGCTTGCTGCCGAAGGTCCGAACCAGCCCGCGGGCCGAGATGGCTAGGTCGCCGCTACCAGTCTGGGCAGCCTCGGGCACGAGGCCGCAGGCTAACGGAGCTGGACGTTGGTGAATCCGGGCGAAGCCTCGATCATCAGCAGCTTGACGGTCTCCTCCGTTGCCGCCCGCAACCGGTGCGGCTGGCGGGTGTCGTAGGAGATGGAGTCGCTCGGCTCGAGCCGGAAGACCTCGCCGTCGAGGTCCACATCCACTACGCCGGAGATGACGTAGATGGTCTCGAATCCGTCGTGGACCCAGTACTCGCGGAACGCGTCGGGCGCGCCGCTGAACTCGACGACCTGGAAGGGGCTGGCCTCCGGGGCGACGACGCGGCGCACCCCGTCCATGTCCCCCAGCTCGCTGGCCGGCACCGCGGCCGTGTCGGACGCCCGGACCACCGTCGCCTCGCGGGTGTTCTCGGATCCGGCGAGCAGCCAGGAGGCGTTGGTTCCGAGCGCCTCGGAGATCTGGTGCAGCGAGCTCATGGACGGCCGGGCGAGTCCCCGCTCCACCTGCGAGAGGAAGGGGTGCGAAAGTCCGCTCGATTGGGCCAGCACCTTCAGCGTGAGGCCTCGCTCCTTGCGCAGAGCCCGGATCTTCGCTCCCAGCCGCTGGATCCGCTCCCCATCATCGACCCGGGAGTCGGCCCTCGCTGCGGCGGTGCCGCCGACGAGGCTCTCGGGGTTCACAGGGCTCATTCCGGGTCACACCTCAGCCCAGCTTGCGCGGCCGTAATGTTGATGGTATCAAGACTGCTATCGGTCATATCAACATTCGAGACCATGCCTGGAGGACAACCATGAAGACAAAGCTATTGGTTCGCGCCCTTTGCGCGCTGGCCGTACTGGGTCTGATCGCAGCAGCATGCGGCGATGACGACACAAGCGCGACCGACGACGCCGCGCTCGCGCAGGCCCAAGCCGAGGCCGACGCGGCCCAAGCCGAGGCCGACGCGGCCCAAGCCGAGGCCGACGCCGCGCAGGCGCAGGCCGATGAGGCAGCCGCGGAGGCGGCCGCTGCTGCGGAAGCGGCAGCCATGGCCGAGGAAGCGCTGGCCGAGGCGATGGCGGCCATGGACGCCGACGAGGGCGTCGACCCCGCGGCAGTAGCGGACCTCGAGGCGCAGCTCGCCGAGGCGCAGGCTGCGGCCGAGGCGGCGATGGCTGCGGCCGAGGCGGCGCAGGCCGAGGCGGAGGCGGCGATGATGGCCGCCGAGGAGCCGATGGACGACCCCTCGGACCTCGCCAGCGTCTGCCCCAGCCCGATCATCATCCAGACCGACTGGTTCCCGGAGTCCGAGCACGGCGCCATGTACCAGATGGTCGGCGAGGGCTGGACGCTCGACACCGACAACATGATCACCACCGGCCCGCTCGTGGCGGGCGGCGTCGACACCGGCGTCGATATCGAGATCCGCGCCGGCGGCCCGGCCATCGGCTTCGCCTCGGGCTCGGCCCAGATGCAGCTCGACCCCGAGATCACGCTCGCCTATGTGAGCATGGACGAGGCCGTCATCCTCGGCGGCGACACCCCGACACTGTCGGTGGTCGCCCCGCTGGAGAAGAACCCGCAGATCATCCAGTGGGATCCCGAGACGTATCCCGACGTGACGGGCGTCGCCGACCTCGGCGAGCTCGGCGTCGTCATCAACGTGTTCGGGGGCGGAACGTTCATCGATGTGTTCGTCAACGAGGGCGTGCTCTCCGCGGACCAGATCGACCCGTCCTATGACGGCGGACCCGCGCGGTTCATCGCCGAGGGCGGCGCCATCGCCCAGCAGGGGTTCGCGTCAGAGTCGCCCTACAGCTACGAGCAGGTCTATCCGGAGTGGTCCAAGCCGATCGCCTTCGAGCTGATCCACGACGCCGGGCTTCCGATCTACTCCCAGACCCTGGCGATCCGCCCGGCCGACCTCGACGCGCTGAGGCCGTGCCTCGCCAAGTTCGTGCCGATCGTGCAGCAGTCGATCCTGGACTTCGCAGCCGATCCCGGCGCCACCAACGCGATGATCGTGCAGATCGTGGCCGACATCGGCAGCTTCTGGCAGTACAGCGCCGGGCTGGCGCAGTTCTCGATCGACACCCAGATCGAGCTCGGCCTGGTCGGCAACGGCCCCGACGACACGGTCGGCAACTTCGACATCGACCGGATCCAGGACGTGATCGACAAGATCGTCAACGCCGGCTTCGACGTCGACCCCTCCCGGACGGATCCGAACAACCTCGTCACCAACGAGTTCATCGACGAGAGCATCGGCTTCTAGGACTCGGCACCGGTGAGCCTCCCCTCTGCAAGCGGGGGGAGGCTCACCGATGCGAGCATGTTGCCCCAGTTGGCCGCGCCACGGAAGGAACGCAAGTGACCGACGCCGACCAGGGTGCGGACCGCCGGCCGCAGGCCGCCGACTTCGTGGTCACCGGCACGGTTATCACCTCCGACCCCGAGCGGCGGGTGTTCCTCGACGGCGCAGTGGCGGTGGCCGGTTCGCGGATAGCGGCCGTCGGGCCCAGGCCCGAGGTTGAGGCCGCCTACCGCTCCGCCCGCAGGCTCGGCGGGCCGCGAGACCTGGTGACCCCGGGGCTGATCGATACGCACAACCACATGGCCCAGGCGCTGGTGCGGGGCATGGCGCTGGAGGACCTGCCCAACATCACCCGCGTCTACATCCCGGCGGAGGACGTGCTGGGCGACGAGGGCATACGCGTCAGCTCTCGGGTGACGATGTCGAACCTGCTGCGCGGCGGCGTGACCACCACCACCGACACGACCTGCACTCCCGAGCACGAGGAGGCGGTCGGCGAGACCGCCCTGGAGACCGGGATCCGCTGCGCGCTGGCGGTCGGCGGGCGCGACCGCGTCTCGCGCCTGGCCAGCAACTACGAGCAGATCGAGGGGCGCTCGCACTACCGCGACGACCCCGGGCTGCTGGCCGAGAACATCGCGCACCTCGAGGACTTCCTGACCCGCTGGAGGGATTTGGGGCGGGGGCTGGTGAGGCCCTTCATCCATGCGGCGAGCGTGCCGTCGATCAGCGACGAGATGTTCCTGGCCGCGCTCGACCTCGCCGAGCGCCACGACACGATGACGATGACCCACATCAACCGCGACCGCGAGGAGATCGAGCTGAGCGTGTCGCTGTTCGGCGCGCGCCCGCTCGAGCACCTGGCGAGCATCGGGGCGCTCGGGCCGCGCTTTCTGGCGATCCACGCGATGCTCACCACGGCGCGCGAGGTGCAGCTGCTCGCCGAGGCCGGGGCGAAGCTGGCGCACTCGCCGGTGGTGTGCAGCGACATCGTCTCGGCGGTCACCGACGTGGTGGGCATGCGCGCCGCGGGCGTGACCGTGGGCCTGGGCTGCGACACGGTGATCAACGACATCGTGGCGGTGATGCGCATCGCCTTCTTCATGCACCAGCAGAAGTCGGGCATCGCCATGTATGACCCGGTGGGCTTCACCACCGAGGACGCCTTCGACATGGCGACCATCGACGGGGCGCGGGCGCTGATGTGGGACGACGAGATCGGCTCGCTGGAGCCGGGCAAGGCGGCGGACATCGCGGTGTTCGACGGCGAAAACCCGCGGCTGTCGCCGCGTCACAACCCGGTGGGGTCGCTGGTGCGCTACGCCGCGGGAACCGATGTGCGCAGCGTGCTCGTGAACGGGCGCCTGGTGGTGGACGAGGGCGAGGTGCTGACCGTCGACGAGCGGTCACTGCTGGACGACGCCGAGGAGTTGGCCGCCCGCATGAGGGCCGACCTGGCCCCGCGCCGCTACTGGCCGATCACCCGCCGCTCACAGCTCATCAGCTAGCCGAAGGCACCGGTACCGTGGGCGCATGGACCAGAGGCTGCCGCGCCACGCCGTTCCGTCCCACTATGAGATCGAGCTGACACCCGACCTCGAGGCCGCCACGTTCGCCGGGACCGTCGCCATCGATGTGGACGTCGAGGAGCCGGTGGACTCGATCACGCTCAACGCGGCGGAGCTGAGCATCATCGGCGCACGGCTCGTCACGGCATCCGGCGAGGCATTCGAGCTCGATTCCCGACTCGATGCGGAGTCCGAGCGTCTAACGCTGACGCGGCACGGCGGTAGCGACCGTTTCGCGGCGGGACCAGCCCGGCTGGACATCTCCTTCGACGGGATCCTCAACGACCAGTTGCACGGCTTCTACCGGTCCACCTACACCGACGACGACGGCGCGTCCCACACCATCGCCACCACCCAATTCGAGTCCACCGACGCCCGCCGGGCCTTTCCCTGCTTCGACGAACCGGCGCTCAAGGCCACCTTCGCAACGACCCTGATAGTGGAGGACGGCCTGCTGGCGGTGTCCAACACGGCCGAGACCGGCCGCGAGCCGATGGACGACGGCAGGGTACGGGTCAGCTTCGCCACCACCATGCCCATGTCCACCTATCTGGTGGCCTTCGTGGTGGGTCCGCTGGAGGTCACGGAGGCGATCGACTGCGGCGGAGTGCCCCTGCGGGTGATCCACCGACCCGGCCGTGCCGGCCAGACCGGCTTCGCCCTGGATGTCGCGGCCCACGCCCTGGGGTGGTTCTCCGACTACTACGGCCTGCCCTATCCGTCGGACAAGATCGACCTGGTCGCCATCCCCGACTTCGCGTTCGGCGCCATGGAGAACTTGGGCTGCGTGACCTTCCGGGAGGTGCTCCTGCTGGTCGATCCCGGCGCCGCCAGCCAGCCCGAGCTGCAGCGAGTGGCCGCGGTGATCAACCATGAGCTGGCCCACATGTGGTTCGGAGATCTCGTGACCATGGCCTGGTGGGAGGGAATCTGGCTGAACGAGGCCTTCGCCACGTTCATGGAGACGGCCTGCACCGACGCCTACCGGCCCGACTGGCGGGTCTGGTCGACGTTCTGCCGCAGCCGGGCCTCGGCTCTGTCCACCGACGCCCTCGGCGCCACGAGGCCGGTGGAGTACCCGGTGCACTCCCCCGCCGAGGCCGAGGACATGTTCGATGTGATCACCTACGAGAAGGGGGCGGCGCTGGTCCGCATGCTGGAGCAGTACCTCGGGCCCCAGACGTTCCGGGCGGGCGTGCGCCTGTACCTGCGGCGGCACGCCTACGCCAACACGGTCACCGAGGACCTGTGGAGCTCGCTGGCCGACGCGTCCGGCGTGCCCGTGGGACAGATCATGGACGGCTGGATACACCAGGGCGGGTATCCGGCTGTGGCCGCCACGCCCACCGACCACGGCCTCAGAGTCTCGCAGCGCCACTTCACGCTCGATCCGGCTCGGGCCGATGGGCGCAACTGGGTCGTCCCGCTGCGCCTGCGGGTTCAGCAGGGCGAAAGCAGCCGGAGCGAGCCGGAACCGCGGGCCCAGCACGCCGAAAGCAGCCGGAGCGAGCTGCGCCTGTTGCTTGACGAGGCCCGCCGAATCCTGACCGTCAGCCAGACCACGCCGACGACCCTGAACAGCGGCGCCTCGGGCTTCTACCGTGAAGACCCGAACGCCGAGACCCTCGCGGCCGTCGCGTCAGCAGGACCCGGCGACCGCACCGCCGAGGAACGCCACGGCTTAGTCGACGACGCCTGGGCCGCGACCCTGGCCGGCAGCGTCGACGCGCCCGCATTCGCCGACTTCGTGCTGCGGGGATTCGTCGGCGAGCGCGACCTCACCGTATGGCAGGCCGTCGCTGCCGCGCTGGCCCACCTGCGCCGGCTGCTGGAGGACGACGCAGCCCGACGCTTCTGCGAACTCGTCGTCGCCGCCTCCGATGATGCCGCGTCCGCCGTCGGGCTCGACCCGCCCGCCGGCGGTGAGGACGACCGGATCAGCGAACTGCGGGCGACGCTCATCATGCTGCGGGGCGCGGTCGCCGATCACACCAACACCATCGAGGAGTGCCGGCGGAGGCTCGACCACCCCGACCCCACGCTGGCGGCGGCCGCCCTGAGCGTGGTGGCGGCTCACGGCGACGCCGAGGACTTCGCTTGGGTCCGCGGGCGCTTCGAGACGGCGTCGGATCCCCAGACCGAGCAGCGCCATCTGGCCGCCCTGGCGGACTTCGGCGACCCGGAACTGGTCCGCACCATCCTCGAGGGCACTCTCGACGGCTCGGTCCGCACCCAGGACGGCCCCTACCTGGTTCGCCGGGCCCTGGTCAACCGCCGCTGCGGGTCCGAGGCGTGGGACTTCCTGTCGGCACACTGGGACCGCCTGCTCGCCATCTTCCCGACCAACTACTCGCTGGCCCGGATGCTGGAAGGAGTCACCGCGCTCGACCAGGCCGAACTGGCAGCCCGGGTGCATGCCTTCCTAGCCGAGCATCCCCTGCCCCAGGGAGCCAAGCAAGTCGCCCAGCACCTGGAACGCCTCGACATCAACGTCGCCCTACGAACCCGCGAGTCCGACCGCCTCGCCGCCGCCGTTCTGGACAGCTGAGGGTCAAGTTAGCAGTGCAACTTGAAACTTATTGAAACTACATTGATAGTCTCATCATATCGATAGCAGTGAATTCGTCAGAAGGGCCCGGCGCTACGCCCGCAGGACTGGCCAGGAGTTCGTCCTTGATGGTCGACGCGGCAAGGGCAGCCATGCCCGGCTGTACGTTGGCCGACGGTTCACTACGCTGAGGCACGGCGAACTGTCAAAGGGCATGCTGGCCGCGATGCTGCGCCAGCTCGACATCGATGGCAAGGAGTTCTGACCTGTGATCTACGCCTACCCGTGCGACATCGCCCCTGACGAGAGTGGCGAACTGGTCATCACCTTCCCCGATGTGCCCGAGGCCATAACAGGAGGAAGGGACAGTGCCGAAGCGCTCCGGCTCGCGGCTGACGCCCTCAGCGCCGCTCTCGCCGGATACGTCCATGACCAGCGAGACATCCCGCAACCGAGCACCGCCTCGTCCGATCAAGAAGTCATTGCTGTGCCGGCCGTGATTACCGCCAAGCTCGCCCTCTATTCGGCCATGCGCTCCCAGAACATCACCGAGTCGGACCTCGCCGGCAGGCTCGGCGCCTCCCGGTCTGCTGTCCGCAAGTTGACTGACCCCGACCGCTCGTCCCGCATCGGCGAGTTGCAGAAGGCCCTCGACGCCGTCGGATGCCGGCTGGTAATCGACGTCACCGCCGCCTGACTCAGGACCTCGGCGCCGCCGCATTCGGCATCCCACGCGACTGTGCAGCGTGTCGCTGGCTCAGCCTGGTCGCTGAGTTGCCAAGTCTCCGTATCCGTGAGCCTCCAGCCACCGCGCGACGGTGTCTGCCGGAAGAATCAGGCCGAGCGATGCCCCGCAACGGTGCAGTCGGACTGACTGATGCCCTCACACCGCAGACTCGCCTCGCTACCAGCCGTCGGAATGCCGACGAAGCGGCCCGTCGAGTCGAAGGCAGCGCCGCCGCTGTTACCCGGTCCCATGGCCGCGCTTGTCTTCCAGTACCTGCCTGTGGCGGAGTATTCGACCTCGACATCGACCTGACCCGAGTAGTCGCCGCTGGTAATGGTAATGGTGCCGCCTCCTACGCCTGGGTAGCCGAGCGTGACGATCTCCTCGCCGAGGCTGAGTGTGCGAACATGCATCTCGATCGGTTCTCTCGGGGCGAAGGCCAGGGGATCCCCGCTCGGCGTGAGCATCTACAGCAGCGCCACATTGACGGCGATCACTGAAACTCCCCACTTCTGCCGCCTCGGCCTCGGCACGGGCCGGAGTCGAGGTCTCCGGCAAAGCGGTGGCCTCGTCTCGCGGCTCGTGCGGTTCCGGCTGCTGCGGTGCTCCCGAGTCGACTCCTCCTGACTGATCGGGCTCGGATAAGCCCGAGGGGGCTCCGGTCGCCGGAACTTCGATCGAGCTGTCGGCTCCCACAGATGCTGTCTCGTCGGGCATCCGGTTCGAGATGATGGCGGTGCCTGCCGCCGCCGCCAGTCCGTACCACATCGCTTAGGGCTGCCCCCGCTTGGCGCAGCGCGTACTCGATCAGTCCCAGCACCGCCTGAGTCTGCCATGAGTAGTCGCCCGGATGATCAACTCACTCCGGCAGCGAAGACAACGACCATGGCTTTAATATGATGATCCTATATAGAAACTATTGTAAATGCTTGACAGTTGTCACACCCTTGTGGGATACTCTGTTCATGCTGATCGAGAGCGCACGACGGGCCGAGGCCGCCGCCAAGGAGATGCTGGCCTACGTCGATGACGGCTCGGCGTCGTGTGCGGAGATGCGCGAGGCGCTCGCGGTCTGCAAGGCGTTCATGGCCGCCGGTTCGGCGTTCCAGGCCGGCGCGGCCCGCATCATCGCCCGGGCCGAACGCCATGGCGACGGCGGCGCCCAGGTCCTAGCGGACGCAGCCGGGCTGTCGCGGCGTGACGCGCACAGCCGGGTCAAGACGGCCGAGGCCATCGGGGCCGTCCCGACCGTGCGGGAGGCAGTGGAGTCGGGGCGGGTGTCACAGGCCAACGCCAAGCGGCTCGCCGATGCGCTTGAGAAGACCAGCGCCGCTAATGTCGAATCCGACCGCGAGCTGCTGGCCAAGGCCGAGTCGATGCGGCCCGAGCAGTTCGCCCGCGAGGCCCGGCACTGGACCGCTGACCACCAAGCCGACGGCGGAGAGTCCGAATACCGCCGCCAACAGGCCAGACGCTGCGTGCGGATGTGGGACGACGATGACGGCATGGTGCATCTGCGGGGCGAGTTCGACCCGGTCACCGGCAAGCGCATCGCCACCCGGCTCCGGGCCGAAGCCCGCCGCCTTCATGATGTCGACAAAGAGCAGACCGCCGACAGCAACGGCCGCAAGCGGCGCACCTTCGACCAGTGCATGGCCGACGCCCTCGACAACCTCACGGGCAACAACTCCTCGCGCGCCGGCAACGGCGGCGGCAAGCCTTTCGCCGACATCTGTGTGGTCGCCCACGTCGACGACGCCACCGGCGCACTCATAGCAGAACTCCCCGACGGAGAGCGGCTCCCCAAGGCGTTGCTCGAACAACTTTCCTGCAACGCCAGGCTCACCGGCGTCGTCTACGACCGCAAGGGCAAGCCCATCTGGCGCACCGAGTCCCGCCGCACCGTCACCGAATCCCAGTGGCAGCTGCTCATCGCCAAATGGGGCGGGTGCTTCCACTGCGGCGCCAACCCCGGCATCTGCCAGGGCCACCACATCGAACCAGCCTCACAAGGCGGGCTCACCAAGCTCGACAACCTCGTCCCGGCCTGCTGGAACTGCCATCACCGCATCCACCACGACGGCTGGCGGATCCTCAAGAGTCCCGACGGGTGGCACACGCTTCACCCGCCCGATCGCATCCATCATGGACCGGCACTCGCGCCTGAGCGTCCAACCCCGTTGCTGATGCCGGACACCCAGCACGACCCGGATCCGCCCGCATCTCAACCAGACCCTGCCCTCCGGCGAGAAGAAGCACGCCCGACCGTCCGCATCGGCATCGCCGCACCAGACCCTGCCCTCCGGCGACAAGGATCACGCCACTCCACCAGTGGGCAACACCAGCCGCTGTTCACGCTCAGCTAGATCGACCGGGCCACGGGCAGACTCGCCGCCGTCTAGCGCCGCGGGACGACGGCAGCCATTGGGGACATTGGGCCGCCAGCTCCTCGGCGGGGCTCAGGGCTTGGGGACTCGGGGCTTGCCGCTCACGATGTCGCGGTTGACGAGCATGTCTCGCAGGGTGGAGCACCGCTCTATCAGCTCGACTGCGTCGTCGGGCATGTCTCCTCCTACCAGGCGCGACACCGCCCGGGCGGCGTAGTCGGCGGCGTCGCAGGCGATCACCGCGACCGCCGACGCGAACGCGGGCGAGGCGACCTCCAGGGCGGTCCTGCCCTCGGTCGGGGTGCCGTAGGCACCGCGGGTGCGCCACATCGTCAGATAGTTGGGCGACTTCACCAGTCCCGGCGCGGCCGCCACCAGTGCCCCGAGAGCGGCCGCGTCGACGGCGCCCAGCGCCTTGATAATGCTGCCGACATCATGGGACCACTGCAGCTCGGCGTCCACGCCCGACAGGACGGCCACCGCCTTCGACGCGTTCTCGACCACCAGGTGCGACGCCTCGCACACCATGATCAGACGGGAGCCGCGCAACTCCATGTAGTCGAGGCGGTCGTCCGAGCCGATCAGAGCCTGCTCGACGCTGGTGGGACCGAAGAGCGCGACGATCTTGCGCAGGTTCATCAGGGTGTCCCGCAGGCGCTGCAACGCCAGCTCCTCGTTCGATGTGGCCATGACCTGTGCCTTGCCCCAATCCACCTCAGACGTCCCAATTGAAGATTGAGATAATAGCATGAGATCATTTGATATAGCAGCTACAAAGGACGACGACACCTTCTCGCGCTGGATGCGCCACTCGGGCCAGTCGGTCACATGCACCTCGGTCCACCAGCCCGAGGCCTCGGCGGCGACACGCCCCAGCGCCTGTTCGACGCGATACCGACCCCGGTACTGCACGTCGTCGAACACCGCCATCAGATCGATGTCGCTGCCCAGGTGGGCCTCGCCGCGGGCCACCGAGCCGTACAGCCACACCTCGCGAGCGCCTTCGGCCACCAGAGCGTCGGCGGCGCGGCGAGCATCCTCCACGGTCGGCGCATCGGCCTCGACGACTGCCATGGGCCCCATCCTAGCCTCGGGCCGCCGGAGCCGGGATATTTCATTGAACTTCCGTATGTCTGGCTTACCGCCGGCCAGAAGTTCGAGCAAACAGGGCCGCAATACGTGAGGCCGTCAGGATGAGGCGGTTCGAGGGCTGAGCGTCAGCCGCCTTGCCCTCGCGGCTCAGTCGCCGAGGGAATGGCCCAGTTTGGCTCGCTTGGTGTGGAGGTAGCGGAGGTTCTCGGGCCGGGCGCCTGTCTCGATGGGGACCCGCTCGACCACCTCGATCCCGCAGCTGGCCAGACCCTCGCACTTGGCGGGGTTGTTGGTCAGCAGCCTCACCCCGGAGAGGCCCAGATCCGCGAGGATGGCCGCGGCGGCGTCGTAGACGCGGGCGTCCACCGGCAGCCCCTGGGCGGCATTCGCCTCGACGGTGTCGAGCCCGTGCTCCTGCAGGGCATAGGCCCTGATCTTGTGTCCGATGCCGATGCCCCGGCCCTCATGGCCCCGCAGGTACAGCAGCACTCCGCGCCCCTCGGCCGCGATGGCGGCCAGCGCATGATCGAGCTGTGCCCCGCAGTCGCAACGCAGCGACCGCAGCACGTCTCCCGTCAGGCACTCCGAGTGCACTCGCACCAGCGGAGGCGGCGGGTCCTCCACATCGCCCATCACGCAGGCGACATGCTGATCACCACCGGCAGCCAAATACACGTGGGCCAGGAACTCGCCATGCGGGGTGGGAACGAGCGCCTCCGCGAAATGCTCGACGTGCTCCACCGTTGACGCCGGGTGAGGCCCTCCGTCGGGCGCCGTGCTGCTCACGCCGGCCCGAACCGCGCGGCCGCTCTGCTCACGCCAGCCCGAGTCGCTGCCGCGCGTCGGCTACATCGATGGCGAGCTGGGCCGAAAGATGTTCAATCCCCTCGAACTTGCGCTCACTCCTCAAGAAGTCGACGAACTCAACCTGCACCTCGCATCCGTACAGGTCGCCCTCGAAGTCGATGACATGGGCCTCGAGCAGTGACTTCTGGGCATGCTCATAGAAGGTCGGCCGGCGGCCGATATTGATGGCGCACCCCCTGCGCTGGCCGTCGGGCAGCGTGCACCAGCCCGCGTACACCGCGTCGGCGGGCCAGGCCATGAACTTCGGGACGGGCACGTTGGCGGTGGGAAACCCGACCGTCACGCCCCGCCTGTCTCCGGGCACGACCGTGCCGCGCACTTCGTAGTAGCGCCCCAGCATGGCCGCGGCCCGGGCCACGTCGCCGCCGGCCAGAGCGCGCCGCACGGCGGTGGACGACACCGGCTCGCGGGCGTTGCGATGGTGGCGAATGAGCTTCAGCGGCACCACCTCGAAGTCCCACTCGCTCCCCAAGCGCTGGAGTTCGGCGACGTTGCCGGTGCGGCCCTTGCCGAAGTGGAAGTCCTCCCCCACCACCACGGCGCGTGCGTGGAGGGCGTCGAGGAAGACCTGCTCGACGAACTCCTCGGGCCGGGTGCCGGCCCGCGCCTCGTCGAACTCGATCACATAGGTGTAGTCGAGCCCCTGGGCCTCGAGCAGTTCCAGTTTCTGTTCGAGCGTGGTCAGCAGCTTCGGCGCGTTCTCCGGGCGAACCACGTATGCGGGGTGGGTGTCGAACGTGACGACCGCAGACGCCACGCCCAGGCGCTCCGCGGTCTTGCGAACCTGGGTGAGCACCTCCTGGTGACCGAGGTGCACCCCGTCGAACACCCCTATCGCGGCCGCGACCGACACCATGGGTGGGAGTTGATCGCGCCGATCGTGCAGCAGTTCCACGGACGCCTCCAGCGCGGACTGTGACGGTTCCGGGCCCCGGGGCCGGTGCCTGGGAGGCTACCGACGCCGGCCGGCTAAGCGACAGCCGCCACCACCACTGCCGGCTTGGCTCCGCTGCGGAACCGCTCGTACACGGCGAGCAGCCCGCCGTCGGTGTCGTGCACCGCCCATGGTCCGGCGCCCGCGGCGCCGAGCCGGTCGAGGTCCAGCACCCGACCGTGAGTCACCTCGGCAGCCACTTCCGGGCCGACCCGCACACCCGCCAGGTGCTTGACCGCGTGCGCCATCGGCAAGACCTCGGCCGACTCGACGGGGCGGGCACAAGCGAGCCCGAAGCTGCCGACCGCGGTCCGCCGAAGGTTCCTCAGGTGCGCGCCCCCGCCCAGGGCCCGGCCGAGGTCCGCGGCAAGCACCCGCACATAGGTGCCCGAGGAGCAGTCGACGACCGCCCGCAGCACCGCCTCAGCGCCGGACACGGGGGCGACATCGAAGCAATGCACGGTGACTCGGCGGGCCTCCCGCTCCACCTCGACCCCAGCCCGGGCGAGGGCGTGGAGCCGGCGCCCTCCCACTTTCACGGCCGAGACCATGGGCGGAGTCTGGAGGATCTCGCCGGTCAGAGCGCCAGCAGCCTCGCGGGCCTGCGCTGCGCTCACCTCGGCCATGTCGTGACGAGCCGTCACCCGCCCGGACGAATCGAGGGTGTCGGTCTCGACTCCGAGCACGATCTCCGCCTCGTAGCTCTTGGGGAGTCCGGTGACGTACCGCAACAGCCGGGTGGCCCGGCCCACGCCGAGGACCAGGACTCCGGTGGCGTCGGGATCGAGGGTACCGCTGTGCCCCACCTTGCGGGTGCCCAGCACCCCCCTCGCCTTGGCCACCACGTCGTGGCTGGTCCAGCCCGCGGGCTTGTCGATGACCGCGACTCCGTCGGGCACGGCTAGTGGATCCGCGGGCGGGCGATGCAGGCTCGCGGTGCGACGTTGTCACTTCCGCTCTTGTTCGCTGCGCTCACGGGCCGCTCGGGCCAGCGTCTCGCTGAGCGTCTCGTCAGAATCACCGGGTGTCGGCCTCCTACCCGCTCGGCCTCTCAGCTCTCGGGATCGGCGGTGCCGTCGGCGCCGCTGAGAAGCCTCTCGATGCGCTCGGCCGAGCGCAGCACGGTGTCGGGACGGAACACGAGCTCCGGCGTGCGCCGCAGACGGGTCTGATCCCCGACTGTTCGCCGCAAATGGCCGGCATGCTCCTGGAAGGCCTCAGCGATGGCCAGATCGTCCTCCTCGGTATCGCCGAGGGACGTGAACCACACAACGGCTCGATGCAGATCCCGGTCCACGTCCGCGCCGGTGACCGACACCATGGCCAGCCGGTCGTCGTCGAGTTCCTCCATGGACTCGGCGACGATACGCCGGATGAGCTCTCCCACCCGGGCGGTGCGATGGCCGGCCCGGTGGTCGGGGTGCGAGCGCCGGACTCGTCGTGTCATTGATGCCGCCGTCTCATCGTCGCCGCCGTGTCATCGGTGATCGCGGGCCGGGCGGGCGGACTCTCACCCCTCGAGGGTTCGGGCCACCTCACGCTCTTCGAAGGTCTCGATGATGTCGCCCCCCTTGAGGTCCTGGAAGTTGCTGAGGCCTATACCGCACTCGAACCCGGACTGAACCTCGCGGACATCGTCGGCGAAGCGCTTCAGCGAATTGATGGTCCCCTTCCAGATGATGGTCCCGTCGCGCAGGAATCGCACCTTCGCCCCTCGGGTGATCGTGCCGTTCTGAACGTAGCAGCCCGCCACCGCGCCCACCCGGGGGATGCGGAAGACCTGGCGCACTTCGGCCTCGCCCGTGACGGTCTCCACGATGTCGGGGGCCAGCATCCCGACCATGGCCGACGACACGTCCTCGAGCAGCTTGTAGATGATCTCGTACGTGCGGATCTCGACGTTCTCAGCATCAGCGGCCTCGCGCGCCTTGCGGTCGGGACGGACGTTGAACCCGATGATGGTCGCGTTCGAGGCCGACGCGAGCTGGATGTCGTTCTCGGTGATGCCGCCCACGCCGCGATGCACGATGGCGATGCGGACGTCGCCGGTCTCCAGCTTGCGGAGACTCTCGGTGACGGCCTCCAGGGATCCGTTGACGTCCGCCTTCACGATGACGTTGAGGGTGGCGGTCTCGCCCCGCTGGATCCGGGTGAAGAGATCCTCGAGCTTGGCTCCGCCGGACAGGGCGTGCGCCTCGCGGCCCAGACTCGACAATCGCTGCCAATGCTCGCGGGTGTCGGCCACCCGGCCGGCGATCTTCTCGTTCGGGGCGACCGCGAAGGCGTCGCCCGCGATGGCGACCTCCGACAGGCCCAGGACCTGAACCGGTGTCGAAGGAACAGCCTCGTCGACGCCCTCGCCCCGGTCGTCGAGCAGCGCCCTCACCCGGCCCCAGGACGCCCCCGCAACCATCGGGTCACCGATGCGCAGCGTGCCTCTTTGCACCAGCACGGTGGCCACTGGACCCCGGCCGATGTCGAGATTCGACTCGAGAACGACACCGCCAGCCCGGCCCCCCGGCGGTGACCTGAGATCCTCCACCTCTGCCACCAGCAGTATCTGATCCAGCAATTCCTCGATGCCGTCGCCGGTCAGGGCCGACACTTCGCAGTAGATGGTCTCGCCACCCCAGGCCTCTGGAACCAGACCCTGCTCGGCCACTCCGGCCACGGTCCTCGGCGGATCGGCGTTGGGGCGGTCGATCTTGTTGACCGCGACGACGATGGGGACGTCCGCGGCCTTGGCGTGGTTGATGGCCTCGATCGTCTGGGGCATCACACCGTCGTCGGCGGCGACGACCAGCACGACGATGTCGGTGGCGCTCGCTCCTCGGGCCCGCATCGCCGTGAACGCCTCGTGGCCCGGAGTGTCGATGAACGTGAGCGACCGGTCATTGCGCTCGACCTGATAGGCACCGATGTGCTGCGTGATCCCGCCTGCCTCTCCGTCGACCACGTTCGTGTCGCGGATCCGGTCCAGCAGCAGCGTCTTGCCGTGGTCCACATGGCCCATCACGGTGACCACCGGAGGCCGCAGAGGAGCAGCGCCGGAGTCATCATCGACTTCGATGCCGAGGAGTTTGCGGAGTTCGGCCTCCTGCTCCTCACCGGGATCGACGAGACGGATCTCGGCGCCAATCTCGGCCGCGAACAACTCCATCATCTCGTCGCTGAGCGACTGTGTGGCGGTCACCATCTCGCCGTGCTGCATAAGGAAGCGAACCACGTCCGCAGCGGTGCGATTGAGCTTGGGACCGAAGTCCTGAGCGGCCGAGGCCCGCTCTACGACGACCACGCCCTCCGGCACGGCCGCGTGTCGCGGCGTGTAGGTCGGGACGTCCATGGGCTGCAGTTCCTCGCGAACCCGGCGCCTGCGGCTCTTGCGGCGGGGCGGGCGGCGCTGCGCTCCCCCTGGTCCGCCCCTTCCCCCGGGGCGGCCTGGAGGCCCGGGGGCAACCGGGCGGGGGCCGCCGAGCGAGCGAGGACCGCCCACCGGTGCGCCGCGGCGAGGACCTGCCGGCCGATCAGCCGGGGGTCGGGAGCCCGGCGGGCGGGCGCCGCCACCGGCCGGCCGGCGCTCCGGCGCGCCTGCGCTCCGGCGGGTCGGAGTGCCCTGAGAGGCAGGAGGCCGGAGGCGGCGAGGCGGAGGCGGAGGCGGGATCGGCTTGCCCGACCGCGAGACGGGTGGGGTTCCCGGCCTGAGAGGGCGGGGTGGGGCGGCGCCGGTCTGAACCCTGTGAGCGGCCGGCTTCGGCGGCGGCTCGTCCACCACCGGCTGAGGCTCCTGGAGCGGGGCTCGCTTGGCCGGAGCCACGCTGCCGCTAGAGGAGATGGTCACCTTCGGCTTGGCCGCGGCCGGCTCGGTCGCCTTCGCCTTGGCAGCCGGGGCCGGCTGGATCGGCTGCTCGGCCTGGGAGACGACCTCCGCCGCGACGGCCGGCCGGGCCTTGGAGTCTTCTGCGGCCGCGACTGCGGGTCTCGCAGGAGCGGCAGGCTCGGAGGCGGAGAGTTCGGCCTCTGCCTTGGTCGCGACCGGCTTCTCGGCTGCCGCGGTCGCCGCGACCGGCGCGGGGGTCTCGGGCACCTTGGGCTCCGGCTCCGCTACCTCGACCGGGGGCGGAGGAGGTGGAGGAGGTGGAGGAGGTGGAGGCTTCAGGAGCCCATCGCGCTCCGCCCTTCGCCGGACCCGGTCGGCTTGAGCCTCAACGATGCTCGACGAATGTGACTTGACTCCGATGCTGAGCGCGAAGCAAAGATCAAGCGTCTCCTGGTTGGTCAGCCCGAGCTCCTTGGCGAGCTCGTGGACGCGGATCTTGCCTGGCAATGCATGCCCCCTTCAGGACCGGCCAGCGCGGTCATCCGGCCCGGGGGCGTTCCCCGAGACCGGCCACGCTTGTTGAAGCCTAGCGATTTCGTCCGGTCTCACGTCAGCCCGCAGAGCGCGTCCGAAGGCTCTGCGGCGCCGGGCCGACTCGAAGCAGCCTGCGTCTTGGCACAGCCAGGCGCCCCGTCCGGGACCGGGCCCGACAACCAGTACACCGTTCATGTCCACGCTCACGCGCCGCAACTCCGCACCCGGGCGGCGGGCGCGGCAGCCGATGCAGGTCCGGACGGGGCTCAGCTCTCCGCCTGCTCCGCCGGGGTCCTGACTTCTCCGGCATCGGTGTCGTCGCCCCGGTCCTGCGCCATGGCAACCCACGCCTCGGCGCTGACCGCCTCGCCGCCGTCGGCCGGCTGCCACAGCTGCTCTCCCGTCTCCGGGTCGGTGACCCACTCTCCCTCGGCCCATTCCACGTCGCCGTAGGCCGCCTCCTCGGCCAGCTGGGTCTCACTCTTGATGTTTATCCCCCAGCCGGTCAGCCGGCTGGCCAGGCGAGCGTTCTGGCCTTCCTTGCCGATGGCGAGCGACAGCTGGTAGTCGGGGACGATCACATCGCAATCGCCGGTCAATTCGTTGGGGCGGACCTCCTTGATCCTGGCCGGTGACAGCGCCTTGGTCACGAACTCCTCGAGTTCGTTGCTGAACGGCACGATGTCGATCTTCTCGCCGCGCAGTTCGTTGACGACCTGGCGGACCCTCGCTCCCCGGGCCCCCACGCACGCACCCACTGGATCGACGTTCGGGTCGTTCGAATGCACCGCGATCTTGGTGCGGTGGCCCGGCTCGCGCGCGCAGGCCTTGATCTCGACGATCCCGTCGGCGATCTCGGGGACCTCGAGTTCGAAAAGCCGCTTCACCAGGCCGGGATGGGTCCGGCTGACCACGATCTGGGGTCCCTTGGCCGTCTTGCGCACCTCCACGATGTAGGCCTTGAGCCGGGTGTTGGAGTCGGGACGCTCGTAGGGAACCTGCTCGGCCTGGGGCAGCAGTGCCTCGACCCGACCCAGATCGAGCAGCGTGTAGCGAGCGTCGGTCTGCTGGATCATGCCCGTGACGATGTCGCCCTCGCGGCCCGCGTACTCCTCGTACTTCAGCTCGCGCTCCGCCTCGCGGATGCGCTGGGTCATGACCTGGCGGGCGGTCTGAGCGGCGATGCGACCGAAGTTGTCCGGGGTGACCTCGTACTCCTCGCCGACCGGGTTGCCCTCCTCGTCCAGGTCCTGGGCGATCACGTGGAACTCCATGGTGGAGGGATCGATCGTCACCCAGGCGTACTCCTTGGCGTCGGGCAGCCGCTTGTAGGCCGACTCCAAGGCATCGGCCAGGGCCGCGAAGAGCGCGTCGACGGTGATCCCCCGCTCTGCTGCCATCGCCTGGAGAGCCTCCATTACCTCTGCGTTCATGGCTTCGTCTCCCTGTTGTCGAGTCGTTGGGACTGTTGTTGAGTCATTGGGACTGATGTGGCCGGTGGGGGCGCGAGCCCCACTCGAAGACTGTGCGGGCCGATGCCAGCTGCTCGTAGGCGATCCGGCACACCTCGCCGTCGGTGCCGCGCAGGTCCACGCCGTCGTCGGCCACCGCTTCCAGGATTCCCGTCAGGCGGCGCGGCCCGTCGAAGCCCGCACGGGTCTTGACCCTCACTTCGGACCCGGCCGCCTGGCGGAAGTGCTCGGGCGTGCGCAGCGGGCGCTCCAAGCCGGGGCTGGAGACTTCCAGCGTGTACCGGCCCGGTATGAGATCGTGCTCGTCGAGGGCGCGGCTCACCGAACGGGACAGCCGGGCGATGGCGTCGAGATCGATGCCGCCGTCAGCGTCGACGAGGACCCGGACGGTGCCGCCGTGGTGCTCGACGTCGTACAGGTCGACCGAGGAGGCCTCCGCAATCGGGGCAACGAGTTCGCGGACGCGATCAATGATCGCCATGGCATTCCCTGATATTCTGCTCTGTGGCTTGTGGACGGGCCGGGGCCCGAACCGGCAACGGCGTGGGCACGAGCCCACGCCGCTTCCGGAGAATCGAACGTGCCGCCAGTATACCCGCGCTAGACGTTCCCGCTCTTGTTCGCTTCGCTCACGGGCCGCTCGGGCCCGGGACCTCGCGAGCTCTGCCTCTAGGCGCGGCTCTTGCTCCGGATGCCGGCCACCACCACCTCCGAGTTGTTGGCGTCGTCCCCGAGCTCGTCGAGGTTGCGGCGCCGGTCCTCCTCGGCCGCACGCCTGGCTGAGGCGCGCGTCTGCGCGGCCCTCTCCAGCGCAGCCTCGGAGCCGTGCTCACAGATGAACTCGGCCCATTCGACGAGGGCGTCCACCATGGCGTCCTCGGCTACCACCGCCACGTTCTCGCCCTTTACGAACAGGTGTCCCCGACGGTTCCCCGCGGCAATGCCGAGGTCGGCGTCGCGGGCCTCGCCCGGACCGTTCACGACGCAGCCCATCACAGCCACCTGCAACGGAATGCGCCTCTCGCCGAAGGCCTCCATGGCCCGCTTGGCCACCCCGAACACGTCCACCTCGGCCCGCCCGCAGCTGGGACAGGCGATCAGATCGACGTTGCGCCGCTCGCGCAGCCCCATCGCTTCCAGCAGCTGCCGGCCGGCCCGGGCCTCCTCGACAGGATCTGTGGTCAGCGAGTAGCGGATCGTGTCGCCGATGCCCTCGGCGAGCAGAGAGGCGATTCCGGCCGTCGACTTGATGGTGCCGGCCGGCGGGGGCCCGGCCTCGGTCACCCCGAGATGCAGCGGATGGTCCGTGGTGTCGGCGAGCTGCCGGTAGGCCTCGATCATGAGGGGAACGCTCGACGCCTTGACCGAGATCTTCACGAGATCAAACCCCACATCGTCGAAGTAGGCCAGCTCGCGCATCGCGGAGGCCACCATCGCCTCCGGCGTCACGCCCAACTCGGGGTGGTACAGGTCGGGGTCGAGCGACCCTCCGTTGACGCCGATGCGGATGGGCACGCCGCGGTCCTTGCATTCCCGGGCCACGGCCTTGATTTGATCGGGCTTGCGGATGTTGCCCGGGTTCAGCCGCAGGCAGTGCACTCCGGCTTCCAGCGCGGCCAGCGCCATCCGGTAGTTGTTGTGTATGTCGGCGACGATCGGCACCGGCGAGCGAGGCACGATGCGGGCCAGCCCCTCGGCGGCTTCCGCCCGGTTGCAGGTGCAGCGCACGATGTCGGCCCCCGCGGCCGCCAGCGCGTAGATCTGCTGCAGGGTGGCCTCGTGGTCGGCCGTCTTGGTCACCGTCATCGACTGCACGGTCACCGGCGCACCGCCCCCGACCGGAACCGTGCCAACCATGATCTGACGGGTGTCTCGCCGCGGGAACCTCGCGGTGACCTTCACGCCTTTGAGCCTACTGCGGCCTGGATGCCGAGAGAATGGGGAGCGCGCTGAGAATGGGGAGCGCGCTCGCCGTCAGCCAGCCGCAAACGTGTCAGCCGGCGCAGACGGGCGTCAGCCGAAGCTGATGGGATCAAGGATGTCGCGTACCAGCGCCGCGCCGCCCACCACCAGCAGCAGGACCACCACCGCATAGGTGAGCGGCAGCAGCTTGGCTGCATCGACCCGGTGGGAGCGGCCCCCGAAGGAGCGGATCCGCTCGTATGTGGCCACCACCACATGCCCCCCGTCGAGGGGCAGCAGCGGCAGCAGGTTGAACACCCCGATGAAAGCGTTGACATACACCAGAAGCAGGAGGACTTCAGTGGCGCCGCTGGAGGCTGCCTCAGCGCCGATCCGAGCCACGCCGTATATCGACAGCAGGCGGTTCTCGTCCGGATGCGAGCGGTCGAGGCGCCGCAGTTCGATGTCGCGGGCCGCCTGCGAGCTGCCCGCCGCCTGATCGTCGCCCAGCAGCCCGCCCAGAGTGCCTCCGAATCCGTCGGTCACGATGGTGGGGATGGCAAGAACCACATCGCGGGCAATCAAAGCCGACAGTCGCAGCGACTCGCCGGCGGCCCGGACTACGCCGAGCCCTTCGGCGCGGTAGTCGGCCGACACTCCGAAGAATCCCCGGACCGCGGCCGAAGGACTTGTCAGACCGGTTATCACCGCCCCCTCCACAACGGCCGGGCGTCCCGTTCGGGTGTCGACGATGGTCATGTCGAGGGGCTGGCCGATCCGGTCGCGCCCGTATTCGGCCACCTGCGCATACGTGGGGGCGCCCACGGATTCGAGGCCCTCGACGGCAAGGATGCGGTCTCCTTCGATGAGCCCGACAATCCCCGCCGCGCCCTCGGCGGTGAGGCGTTCGCCCACTGTGGTCACCACCGTGTTCTCGGCGCCGTCGCGGCGATACACCACCTCGACCTCGGTGCCCGCCAGTTGCTGAACCTGGCGGGAGAACTCGGCGAAGGTGGTGCTGCCCACACCTGCGACCGAGACCAGTTCATCGCCCGGCCGCAGACCGGCCGCCGCGGCCGCGCTGTCCGGTGAGACGGTGGCCAGCATCCAGCTCTCTGCCTCGCCGGCATCGGACCCGCCGCTCACGATCCTGCCATCACCCAGGAGCACCGCGAACAGCAGCACCAGCACGATCACGAAGTGCATGGCCGATCCCGCCGTCAGCACGAGCAGCTTTTTGGGGTAGCTCTGCTCCCGGAAGCTGTGAGGCTCGTCGCGGGGGTCTACCTCGTCGAGGTTGCTCATCCCGACGATACGCACGTACGCGCCCACCCAGATCGCCTTGATCCCGTATTCGGTCTCGCCGCGTCGAATCGACCAGAGGCGCGGCCCGAACCCGATGAAGAACTCGCTGACCTTCATGCCCGTCCAGCGGGCCATGACGTAGTGGCCGAGCTCGTGGAGGAACAGCATGGCCACCAGCGACAGGATGATCACCACCCAGCCGGCGCCGGCGAACAGCCCGAGCAGCACGAGCAGCCCAACGAGGAGGGCGAGGCGGGCGTGATCACCCGCAGGCCGGGCGGAGAGGCTCTGGCTCACGAGAGGCTCAGGCCGCCTCGCGCCGCCGGACCAGGCTCTCGGCGACCCGGCGAGCCTCGGCGTCCGCCATCAGCACCGCTTCGACATCGGCGGCCTTGATGGCGGGCCACACCTCCAGGGCCTCCTCCAGCAGGCGGGCGATGTCCAACCAGCGGATCCGGCCGTCCAGGAAGGCCTGCACCGCGACCTCGTTGGCCGCGTTGAGCCAGGCCGGCGCGGTCTCCGAGGCCCGGCCGGCCTCGTAGGCCAAGTCGATGCAGCCGAAGGCGCCGCGGTCGGGGGGCTCGAAGTCCAGGCGGCCCAACTCGGACCAGTCGATCGCGCCGTATGCCAGGTCGAGCCGGTCCGGGTAGGCAAGCGCATAGCCGATGCAGAGTCTCATGTCGGGCTTCGAGAGCTGGGCCACGGTCGCCCCGTCGCTGTAGGTGACCATCGAATGGACGATGGACTGGGGGTGCACGACGATCTCGATCTGGTCGTAGCCGATCCCGAAGAGCTCGTGCGCTTCGATTACCTCGAGGCCCTTGTTCATGAGCGTGCTGGAGTCGATGGTGATCTTGGGACCCATCTGCCATGTGGGGTGAGCCAGTGCGTCGGCGATGCCTACCTCCTCCAGTTCAGCTCGGCTGCGACCCCTGAAGGGTCCGCCGCTCGCGGTCAGCACGATGGAGGAGACCCGCTCCGGGTGATCGTTGGCCCGCAGGCACTGGTGAACCGCACAGTGCTCCGAGTCGACCGGGATGATCGCCGCCCCGGCAGCGGCCCGGGCCCGCTGCACCACCGGACCGGCTGCGATCAGCGACTCCTTGTTGGCCAGCCCGAGCCGCTTGCCAGCCTTCAGGGCGGCCAGCGTGACCGGCAGGCCCGCGAACCCGACGACCCCGTTGATGACGGTGTCGGCCACCGAGGCGGCCGCGGCCATGGCATCGGCGCCGGCGAGCAACTCGACGGTGTCGGGCAGCCGCTCGGCCAAGGCGGCGGCTTGCGAGCCGTCGGCGATCGCCACGATGTCGGGACGGAACCGCTGCGCCTGCTCGGCGAGCAGATCCACCGAGCGGGCTGCGCCCAGCGCGGCCACGCGGTAGCGGTCGGGCCGGGCCTGGACGATGTCGAGCGTTTGGGTTCCGATCGATCCGGTCGAGCCGAGCACGGCGACCGATGACACCAAGTTCAATTCACCCCGATCATGGGATCACTCCGGTCATTCGCCGTCCGTCCGCCCGGCCCCTCAGATCACTCCGGTCATGATGGCCACGTAGTAGGTGGCCGGCAGCGAGAACAGCATCGCATCGAAGCGGTCGAGGATCCCGCCGTGGCCCGGGAGCAGCGAACCCATGTCCTTGATGTCGAGGTCGCGCTTGAGCATCGACTCGGCCAAGTCGCCGATTGGTGCGGCCACCGCCACCACGACGGACAGCAGCACCGCGGTCCAGAAGCTGCCGGCGCCGTCCGCGATGGGCGCGGGCATGCCCACCAGGCCCATGACGACACCCACCGCGACGGTCACGACGGCACCGCCGAGGAGCCCTTCCAGCGTCTTGTTGGGGCTGGCCCTGGACAGCGGCGTGCGGCCCGCGGCCCTGCCGATCGCCATAGCGCTCACATCGTGGGCAACAGTCAGAACGATCGCTGCGGTGATGAGCCCGGTGCCGTCAGTCGGGATCTTCAGCATCAAGGCCGCGTGCGAGCCGAGACCTCCTATGTAGGCCACGGCAAAGACCGTCACCGCAAGGCCTCGCATCGGCCCCTCGACACCTACCCCGGTGAGATACCACAACGCCCCGAACACCACCGTCAACACAAGCACGACCACGATCGCGTCGACGCCCCGCCAGTACGCCGCAAGGGGCATGGTCACCACGCCGGCCAGTCCCAGCACCACAGCCGGCTGGTAGCCGGCCACCCGCACTGCGCTGAGAAGCTCCACGGCGGCCAGGCCGAGTACGACGGTCGCCACGACCAGCGCCAACGCGGGACCGACCTGCAGGGCCACCAGGATCACAGCCGACAGGAAGACGCCCACGAGGACCGCCATCGGCATGTCCCGTTCCGCCGACACCGCCGCGGTCGGGCCGGTGGTGGTCACGCCGGCGTAGGTCGCCTGATCCTCGTATCCGAAGAAGTCCTCGTCGCCGAGGACCTCCCCTACGGGCTCATGGGGCTCCATGGGAGGCAGCGCCTCCTCGGACTCGTCCCACTGGGGTGCGGAGGTGTGGTCCGTCCACACTCCCAACTCTTGGGGGTCGGCCTCCTGCAGCCTTGGCTCGGACCCGGTGAATTGCGAGGATTCTGTGGTCCCTGCGCCGCCCCAGGCGGGCTCGCCGTGCTCGTCGCCGAACACCGACCGCCCGGCCACGACCCCCGCATCGTCGTCGAGCTCATCCGCTTCGGTCGAACTGATTTCGCCGAAGCCGTCCCGGTCGCTCACTACACCGCTCCTTTCCCTCCCCGGGTCCAGGACCCGGGCTCTGCCCGCGTTCTCACACCTCGAGCAACTCGTCCTCTTTGCTGGCCAGGGCCTCATCGATCAGCTTCTCGTGGGCGCGGGTGACGCCGTCAAGCTGGTCGCTGGCACGCGCCACCGCGTCTGCGGACACCCCGCCCTCCTTCTCGATCTCGCCTAGATCCTTGCGGGCCTGGCGGCGCAGGCCCCGGATCCGGTTGCGGGAGTCCTCCGCCATCGACCCCACGAGCCTGGCAAGCTCCCGGCGGCGTTCCTCCGTCAGAGGCGGGAACGACAGGCGGATTATCCGGCCGTCGCTGCTGGGAACCAGCCCGAGCTGAGCCTGCTGTATGGCCCGCTCGACCGCGGTGATGTTGGCGGGGTCGTGCGGGGTGACGATCAGCTGGCTGGCCTCGGGGATGGCGAAGCTGACCAGTTCCCTCATGGCCATCTTCACGCCGTAGGCCTCTACTGGAACCCGCTCCAGCAGCGCCGAGCTGGCCCTGCCGGTGCGCACTGTGGAGAACTCGCGCCTGGCCGCGGCGACAGCTTCGTCCATTCGCTCGCCGGCGTCGGCTAGCACCATGCCGATCAGCTCCTCGCTCATGGGCTCCGATCCTCCTGAGCTACGAGCGTACCCACCCGAGCGCCGTCGAGCAGGGATTGCAGATTGCCCGCTTCCATCAGATTGAAGACCACGATGGGGAGACGGTTGTCCATGCACAGCGTGATGGCGGTGGCGTCCATCACCTCCAGACCCCGGTTCAGCACCTCGAGATAGGTGACGTGCTCCAGCCGGGTTGCTCCGGGATCGACCTCGGGGTCGGCCGTGTAGATGCCGTCCACCCCGCCGTGGGTGCCCTTCAGCACGACTTCAGCCTCCACCTCGGCCGCTCTCAGCGCGGCAGTTGTATCGGTGGTGAAGAAGGGGTTGCCCGTGCCCCCGGCAAAGATGACGACCCGGCCTTTCTCGAGGTGGCGGATGGCCCGCCGGCGAATGTACGGCTCGGCGATCTGAGCCATGTGGATCGCGGTCTGCACCCGCGTGGGCTGGCCCAACTGCTCAAGCGTGTCTTGGAGGGCCAGGGCGTTCATCACCGTGGCCAGCATCCCCATGTAGTCGGCCTGGGCCCGATCCATGCCCGCACCGGCGCCCTGGGTGCCTCTCCACAGGTTCCCGCCCCCGACCACGACGGCTATGTCGACGTCGAACGCGACGCGAGCCTCCGCGATGCCGGCGGCGATGCGCCGAACGGTGTCACCGTCGATACCGCTCTCGGAGCCCCCGGCGAAGGCCTCTCCCGAGAGCTTGAGCAGCACCCTCTGCCAGCGAGCCGGTCGCCGCGCCGCAGCGTTGGCGGTATCGGCGGGTTGGTCCATGCTCAGTCGGCGGTACCGGCCGGATGGCTCATGCTCAGTCGCCAATCAGTGCCTGCACGAACCGCAACAGAGCTCGTCGAGAGGGATGACTGGTCCACGCTCAGTCGCCAATCAGCACCTGTACGAACCGGACGATCGATCCGCCGCCGATGCTGTCCCTCACCGGCGTCTTCTCGCCGTGCAGACCCTGCTCGAGCAGCACCCGCTCGGCGTACCAGCCCCGCATCCGCCCGTCCACGATCTTGTCCCAGGCCTGCTCGGGCTTGCCCTCGGCCTTGGTGATCTCCAACAGCGCGGCCCGTTCGCGGTCGACCTCGTCGGCGGGGATCTCTCCCGCGCTCAGGAACTGCGGCTTGGCGAAGGCGACATGCAGCGCCACCTGATGCAGCGCGTCGGCGCCGACGCCGCTGCCCTCCACAACGACGGCGTTCACTCCTCGGCCGTCCTGGCGGTGAACGTACGAGTCGAGGACATTCCCATCAGCCGCTTGCAGATGCTCGACCACCCCGACTTCGATGTTCTCCTTCAGGACGAGTTTCAGATCCTCGATCTCGGCCGCATGTTGATCGACTGCGCCGGGGCCGCCGGCCAGCACGGACTCTGCGAGGGTTTGCACCAGCGAGGTGAAGCCCTCGTTCTTGGCCGAGAAGTCGGTCTCGCACTTGAGCTGCACGACGGCGGCGGTCGTGTCGTCGCCAGCCACCGCTATCGCGCCCTGGTCGTTGTCCCGGCCGCTGCGGGCATCGGCCTTGGCCAGTCCCTGCTCCCGCAGCATCTGGCGGGCCGCCTCCATGTCTCCCTCGGCGGCGGTCAGGGCCTTCTTGGCATCCATCATCCCCGCGCCGGTGGCGTCGCGCAGCGCCTTCACGTCTCGAGCGCTGACCGCCATGTCAGCCCTCCCCGTCGGATGAGCCAGCGTCGCCCGCCGAGCGGCTTGCTTCGGCGGTCGCGCCCTCAGCGGCCGCGCCCTCAGCCGCCGCATCAACCTCAGCCGCCACGCCCTCGGCCGCAGCCGCCACGCCCTCGGCCGCAGCCGCCGCGCCCTCAGCTCCCGCAGCCGAGCCCTCAGCCCCAGCCGCTCCTGCCTTGGCCTTGGCCACGCGAGCCTCGCGTTCGGCGGCCTCGACGGCCGCCTCCGCCCGGGCTCGGGCCTGCTGTTCGGCGACCTCCGCCTCCGTGAGGGCGTCGCGGGCGGCGCCGGTGGCCTCGGTGCGCTTTGAATGGATGAACCGGCCCTCGAGCACGGCGTCGGAGATCACGCGGGCCATGAGCCGGCCGGACCTGATGGCGTCGTCGTTTCCGGGGACGGCGTAGTCCACGAGGTCGGGATCGCAGTTGGTGTCAACCACCGCAACGATGGGCACACCCAGCTTGCGGGCCTCGGTGACCGCTATGTACTCCTTCTTGGTGTCGAGGATGAACACCGCTCCGGGGGGCTCCTCCATGTCGCGAATGCCACCCAGGTTGCGCTCTAGCTTGGCCAGCTCTCGTTCGAGCAGCAGCGCCTCCTTCTTGGGCATGGCCTCGAACTCGCCCGAGTCGCGCATGCGCTGGTATTGCTTCATCTTGGCGATCCGCTTGGCGATGGTGTGGAAGTTGGTGAGCATCCCGCCCTGCCACCGCTCGTTGACGTAGGGCATGTTGCACCGCTCGGCGTAGGACTGCACCGAGTCCTGGGCCTGCTTCTTCGTGCCGATGAACAGGACCGTTCCGCCCTCGGCGACCAGATCTCGAATGAAGACATAGGCGCGCTCGAGATGGGCCAGAGTCTGGCGGAGGTCGACTATGTGGATGCCGGCCTTGTCTCCGTGGATGAAGCGCTTCATCTTCGGATTCCAGCGGCGGGTCTGGTGGCCGAACTGGACCCCGGCCTCCAGCAGTTGCTTCATGGTGACAACAGCCATGCTTCTTTGTTCTCCCGGTTCTGCGTGGCCCGCGCCGGACGCCTAGACGACCGGGTGAAGGCGCGGGTTGCGAAGTGATTCGGCGGCACCGCTCGACACCGTCGGACCCCGAAGGGCCAACGAAGCAGTGTACGAGGGCCGACGACAGACCGCGACCGCGATGCCGACCCCCGTGCGGCGGCGGTCCCGCGTGTGTCGCGGCCTGACGGCCCAGCCTCTCAACGGCACGAGCCGCACCCTCACGCGCCGCACGCCGATGAAGGTGTCGGGATCGGTGTAGACCCCGCGCAACCGCACGCCGAAGTGCAGCCTCTCCCCCGCGATGCCGATCACAGTGCCCCTGCTGACGGGCGCGCCGCTCCGCACGCTGATGCGCCGGAGGTACGAGTACGAGCTGAGGAGCCCCCCGCCGTGGTCGACGGTCACGTGGAGCGTCCCGGCCACCGCTCCCGCGAACGACACCGTGCCAGCAGCCGCGGCCCGCACCACGTCGCCGGGCTCGGTGCCGTACTCGAGGCCGCGGTTGCCCGGGCCGTAAGGATTCTCGGGCGGGCGGAACGGGTCGGCCACCGGCGCATCCACGGGCGGCCGGAACACCGGCAGGCCGTGTTTGTGGGACGCAGCGCCGGCGGTGGCGGTCAGCATCGCCGCGACCATGGTCATTGCCGCGGCGGACACGAGTAGCAGCCGGGCGGCGCGCCGCGGCCAGCCCGCCAGGAACCTGCATAGGACACATGGGCACCACACGGTTGGGCTCCCCGGGTCGTGGTCGTTGCGGGGAAGCGCCAGCGCAGATGCGGCTGCGAATGCGGCGGTCGCTTCGCCAAGACCGAGCCGCAGTACACGTGACTGTATCGACTGCCGCGAAGAACGCGACCCTTCTGGCTCACGCGAGAGGCATTGTTGATATCGTTATAGCCTATTGCTATAATTTAAGATGCATGCCAGAATTTGAAAGTGCATGCCAGCCGCGTGGGGGATCGACCATGAGAGGCAGCGCCGTCGTTAGGGATGGGGCGTCTTGATCGCTCGAAGGACGCCTCGACCGGCCGCGCTGCTGGCTGGTTGCGTGGTCGCGCTGCTTGCCGCAGGCGCGGCAACCGCCGTCGCGGCCACCCCCCCCCCGGCGGCTGAGGCACAGGCCGAGTTGCCGCCCGCGACGCCGTCGTGGGTGACGCTGAAGCGCGCCGACGGCACCCTGACCGCGGAATGGCCCGCGGCCGCGGGCGCAGCCAGCTATCACATCACCTACAGCCCAGACGGCGGCCAAGACTGGTACCTGGCCGCGTTCGAGCACACCAGCACCACCATCACCATCCACGGCGTGTCAACGACACCACCTACGTAGTGGGCGTGCGCGCCCGCAACGGCGGCGGCTACAGCAACTGGCGCAACTCGCCTCCAACAGGGCCCTGGGTCCCGCCGCCGCCCAGGACGCCGTCATCGGTGAGCGTCACCCGCGGCGACAGCACCCTGACCGCGGAATGGCCCGCGGCCGCGGGCGCAGCCAGCTATCACATCACCTACAGCCCAGACGGCGGCCAAGACTGGTACCTGGCCGCGTTCGAGCACACCGCCACCACCATCACCATCCACGGCGTGTCAACGACACCACCTACGTAGTGGGCGTGCGCGCCCGCAACGGCGGCGGCTACAGCAACTGGCGCAACTCGCCTCCAACAGGGCCCTGGGTCCCGCCGCCGCCCAGGACGCCGTCATCGGTGAGCGTCACCCGCGGCGACAGCACCCTGACCGCGGAATGGCCCGCGGCCGCGGGCGCAGCCAGCTATCACATCACCTACAGCCCAGACGGCGGCCAAGACTGGTACCTGGCCGCGTTCGAGCACACCGCCACCACCATCACCATCCACGGCGTGTCAAACGACACCACCTACGTAGTGGGCGTGCGCGCCCGCAACGGCGGCGGCTACAGCAACTGGCGCAACTCCCCGCCCGCGGCTGCCTATGTGCCCGTGGCCGCGCCCGCGAACCTGACCATCAAACCCGGCGACGGCTACCTCGACATCGAATGGGACGCCGTCACCGGTGCAACCGGCTATGACATCCAGGCCAAGGCCGAAGGCAGCGCCTCCTGGCACGCCGTGGTCAGCGACATCACCGCCACGTCACACCGCTACACCACCGCTGAGACCATCGACTACCTGGCCGTGCGGGCCCGCAACAGCGGCGGCACCGGACCGTGGACCGAGATCTCGCGGATGCCCGCCGACGACCTGCTGACCGACTACAACGGCGACACCGCCGGCAGCGCAGCAGTCTCTACCGCCGCCGGAGCGTCGACGTCCGCCGAGTTGGCCACCGCCGCCTCCGTGTCGCCCGCCAGCAACACACTTGGCCAGGTCACCTGGGGGACCATCACCCGCGAGGCCCGCTCGTTTCATAGCAACTCGACATTCCGCGTCGGATGGACTGAAGTGTCGGGCGCGGACGGCTACAACTTCGTCTGTTCCTACTGGGGCTGGCACTGGGACCCGTGCGGCTGGAGCGCGAGCAACCTGGTCAGCTACGGGACGGTTCCAGCCGGCCAAGCCCAGCCCCTGACCATCAGCCATTTCTGGCGCAGGCAAGGTCCCGGCAAGCCGGGCAAGTACAGCCTCGCCAACCGCCACCAGAGGCTCGCCGTGCGCGCCGTCAAGACCAACGATCCCTCCGCCGCGGGCCCCTGGGCGCAAACAGAGGAGATTCGCCCGTTCTTCCCAATCATCAGGAACCTCACGTACACGCGCGGTGACGGCCAGATCACGATGAATTGGACGCCGAACTTCTGGATCACCGGCTACGACATCGACTGTGCGGTCGCCGTAGCGGGCCAGGCCGCGGCGTACACGCGCTGCGCCACGCTGACCGACCAGGACGACACCGCCTCCCAGCACAGCGTCACCATCTCGAGTTGGACAGCCGGCGGCACGACCCACACCATCGACAACAACAGAACCTACGACATCGCCATCTACAGCACCAACAAGTGGAGCAGAGGCCAATGGCTCGCGCCGCTGATAAGCCCGATCACCGCGCCCGACAAGTTCACCTCAGTCGATGCGGCGCGCGGCAACGGGACCATCGCCCTCACCGTCCGCCGGCCTCCCCACACATGGATCACCAGCTACGACATCCAGTGCAGCACAAACAGCGGCACCACGTGGTCGGCCTGTTCGGGCAGTCCGGTCACCGCCAACCTCAACGACGCCGACAACGACCGAGAGACTCTCACGATCACCGGCCAGGCCAACGCCACCGCCTACCAGATGAGAGCCCGGGGCACTAACGCCGTCGGCACCAGCGGCTGGTCCGACACCGTCGACATCCCCGCTATCTCCACACCCGCGCGAATCGGCACGATCACCGCCACAAGAGGCGACAGCACCATCACCGTGTCGTGGGCGGAACCCTCCGGCGGCTGGCTCGCCTACGACATCCAATGCAGCACCGACAGCGGCACCAACTGGACCGCCACATGTACCCGCGGTACCGGCAGCACCACCGGCGGAACCTACACCGAGACCCTCACCGGCATCAGCAACACCACCACTTACACGGTACGAGCCCGCGCCAAGAACGTTCTCGGCACTGGCTCGTGGCGCACATCCGCGAGCGTTGCTACGACCACCAAGCCCCCGACGCCGTCGCTGTCGGTGGCGCCGGGCGAGAAGGGCGCCGGGAAGCTGACGCTTAGCGGCGCGCTGAGCGCCAACGGCAGGGCGGCGGTCACCAAGTGGCAGTTCCGGCGCAAGACGGGGGTCAACACCTACGGGGCTTGGGCCGACATCGCCAACGCGTCGGGTTTGGCGCTCACACATGTGGTGTCCGGGTTGACCAACGGCACCAGCTACACCTATCAGGTGCGGGCCCAGAACTCCGTGGGCTGGAGCGACCCGAGCAGCGATGCCACCTCCACCCCGGTGAACCTGCCCGGCACGCCCACCGGCTTCTACGTGGGCGGCAGCCGGAACGGCTATGTATTCCTCGTCGCCAGCGTCAACAGCAACGGGTCGGACTTGATCCGCTGGGAATACAAGTGCAGGCGCACCACCGGCGAGTCGTTCGCTGCCGCTTGGTCTCCCATGGCGCATACCGGTACCTATCTCGACCGCCGGGTGATCGGTTTGGAGAATGGCACGAGCTACAGCTGCAAAGTTCGGGCGGTCACCGCCGCAGGACCCGGGCCGGAGAGCGCCGTCAGCACCGGGACGCCGCAGCAGGGGACGCAAGCGCCCAAGGTAGTGCTCAGCCTGTCGCCCTCGACGGTGTCGGAGGGTGGAACGGTGACGGTCACGGCATCGTTCCCGTGGGCCACCTCCTCTACGGCCGCCACCACCGTCAATATTTCGGTGACGCCGTCAACGGCCAGCGCGAGCGACTACACGCTGAGCCAGAATCTCAGGCTGACGATTCCGGCCTACGCCCAGTCGAGTACCGGCACAGTCACCATCGCCACCACCGGCGACGCGCTCGACGAGAGCAACGAGACTCTCACGGTATCGGCCACCGCGTCGAACAGTTCTACCCAGGGAGTGCGCCAGCCCGACAGCGTGACGCTGACCATCAACGACAACGACACCAGCGCCATGGTGCTGTCGAAGTCGGATCTGGAGATGACCGAGGGCGACACCGATGGCACCTACACCGTCCGGCTGGCCACTCAGCCCACCCACAGCGTGACGGTTACTCCGATCAGCGCCGACACCGCGGCCGTGACGGTCAGCCCGTCCTCGCTCACCTTCACCACCACGAACTGGAATACTCCCCAAACGGTCACGGTTACCGCTGTGCACGATGCCGACGGCACCTCCGCGAACGTCAATATCTCCCACCGCGCCACCAGCAGCGACAGCAAGTACAGCAGCCTGGCGGCGAAGACACTGACAGTGGCGATAGCCGACGACGAGCCGCCGGGAGCACAGGCCGCACCCACCTGGGTGCCGGGGGCCACATCGCTGGACGTGTCGTGGTCGGCGCCGTCCTATGTGGGCAGCGGCTCCGCCACCATCACCGGCTACGAGGTCCGGCGCAAGGAGAACAGCGGTTCGACGTGGACCACGGTCACGCCCTCGCCGGCCAACTCCACTACGGCGACGATCTCCAGCCTGACAGCGGCCACCCTCTACGACCTTCAGGTTCGGGCCAAGAACAACGGCAACTTCTGGGGGCCGTGGTCGGCGACCACCAACGCCTCTCCCGGCACTCCCACCGCGCCGACCTCGCTGATCATGACACCCGGCGACCAGAAGCTGACAGTGACCTGGAGCAGTCCCACCACCACCAACGGCAGCACAATCATTGCCTACAACGTGGTCCACAAATGCGGCAGCTCTTCAGAAGTCGGCCAACTTGTGCAGGGAACGACAGCAGAACTCACCGGGCTCACAAACGGCGTCTCCTGCGATGTGAGAGTCGCCGCCTTGGCGTTGGTCGGCGCAAACTACGCGTTCGGCCCGCAAGCCACCGCCACCGCAACCCCCACGGCCGGCTCCTGATGCCCACGCCCGACCGACGCAGCCGAAGCGCCAACTCCAGCGCCTGCGAGAACGTCGCTCCGCCTGCGCCCTTGCCCGCGGCCGCGCCCTACTCCGCCTGACGGCGGACGGCTGCGTGCCTCTCGCTACCGGTCAGAGACGTTCGCGGGCGGCTCGGATCCGCCGGAGCGTCTCTTCTTTGCCCAGCAGGCGCATCGGCTCCCACAGGGGCAAGCCCGCGCCGGTGCCCGACAGCGCTACCCGGACCGGGGGCTGGGACCGCACCCGGGCCCCGATGCTCTCGGTCAGATCGTCGCCCACGCCCATGACGATGGCCTCCAGCCGCTCGGCGGAGGAGAAATCGTCGCGGGCCAGCCGGGCCTCCACCGCCTCGAGCACCTCCGCAGCCGCCCTGCCCTTGACGATCGACTTGTGCCAGGCCTTCTCGTCGCAGACCACGTCGTCGGCCACTATCCAGTCGATCCAGCCTGCGACGTCGGTGAGAGTAGCGACCCTCTGCTGGAGGTCGCCCGCGAGCCGCAGGGTGGCGGCGCGGACCCGCTCGGTGCGCGCCGGCGCGTCCTCGGATGCGCCCTGCCCGTCGGCCATCCCGCCCGCATCGCCGTCGACGGCGCCGACGCCTGCCGCGAACGGCAGGGCCCGGTCGGCGAACTGATCGGGTGTGAGCGCCCTGATGTAGGCCGAGTTGATGTGGTCGAGGCGGGCGGGGTCGAAGAACGCCGGGGCCGGCTTGACCGCGGCAAGGTCGAACAGTTCGACGATCTCGTCCAGCGGGCGGATCTCCACGTCGTCGGGCGGCCCCCAACCCAGCAGGGCCAAGTGGTTGACCATGGCCTCGGGCAGGTAGCCCCGCCGCTGGTAGTTGTGGAGGGCCACGTCGTCGCGGCGCTTGGACAGCTTCTGGCGCTTGGCGTTCACCAGCAGCGGCAGGTGGGCGTACACCGGCGGCTCGCCGAAGCCGAGGGCCTGCCAGATCAGCATCACCCTGGGCGTGGTGTTGAGGAGGTCCTCGCCCCGGATCACATGGGTGATCCCCATGTGGTGGTCGTCCACCGCGTTGGCCAGATGGAAGGTGGGCGAGCCGTCGCCCCGCCGGATCACGAAGTCCTCCAGCGACTCGTTCGGGAAGCCGACCCGGCCGCGCACCACGTCCTCGACGACCGTCTCGCCGTGGTCGGGGCAGCGGAACCGCACCACGACGCCCGGCCCGTCGCTCACGCCGCGGTCGCGTGACCAGCCGTGGTAGCCGACCGGAAGGCCGGCGGCGGCGCACCGCTCCTCGATCTCGGCCCGAGTGAGGTCGCAGTAGTAGGCGGTGCCGTCGGCCAGCAGTTGCTCGATAGCGGCTCCGTGAATGTCACGCCGCTCCGACTGGAAGTGAGGCCCCGAGTCCCAGTCGATGCCCAGCCACCGCAGCGGCTCGACGATGGCGTCCACGTACTCCTGGGTCTTCAGCGCGGCGTCGGTGTCCTCCACCCGCAGCACCATCTCGCCGCCGCAATGGCGGGCGAACAGCCAGTTGAACAGCGCCGTCCGGGCGCTGCCCACATGCAGAAACCCCGTAGGCGCAGGCGCGAACCGAACCCTGACCGAACTCACACAGCGAGACTAGCGACGCACTGCGAGGCTCCTGTGGAGCGCAATCGGGACAACCGAACCTTGATCTCACGCCGGCGCGCTCTGCTACCGTCGTCTGAGCGCCCGTCTTCGAGGCCGAAGGAGCACGCCATGTCCGACATGCCCCCGCCCCCGCCAGACGACTCGAGTTGGTCGTCACCGCCCCCTCCCCCGCCGGGACCGGCGTCGCAGAGTCCCCAGACGATGACGGGCTGGGCCGCTATCGGCACCGGCGGGACCGTAGAACTCGCCGGAGCCGGCAGACGCCTGGGCGCGAGGATCCTCGATGCGGTGATCATGCTCGTGGCCGTCCTGATCCTGTTCGCTGTTGGCATCGCCGCGGCGCTGGGCGTCGATTCCGAAGACTGGACGGAGGAGAACTCCGCCGCGGTAACCGGGACCTTCATCGGATTCGCGCTCCTGGCAGTCGCCATTGGCATCCTCTACGAGGTGACCCTGATCGCCACTAGGGGCCAGACCCTCGGAAAGATGGCTGCGCGCATCAAGGTCGTGCGGGCCGACAACGGCCTGGCGCCCGGATGGGGCAAATCGATCGTCCGATGGATCATCCCCGCGGTGCTCGGCTTCATTCCTGTCGTCGGATGGATCCTGTCGCTGCTGGTCTACGTCTCGCTCCTCTGGGACAAGGTCCGCCAGGGGTGGCACGACAAGGCGGCCGGAACCCTCGTCGTCAAGGCCTGACGCGCCGCCGGGCGGCCGACGGGGCCTGAACTAGTCCGCTAGGGGCCCCAGCGCCGCGCGCCAACTCCGGGCGCGGGCCGCGGCGACCGCGGCCGGGGTGAGACGGAGCGTCTCGGTCGGCACCAGATCGGCCAGTCTCAGCTTGACGTGGTAGCCGTGGTGGCCGGCCGCGCCGGCGAATCGGTCCCGGCGCCAGGCAACCAACTCGGCGTCGGCCTCGTCCAGAAAGCCGAACAGCTCGAGGGCCAGGCGCACGTCGTGCATCACCGGGGCCCGGCCGAAGATTGATGCCCGGCGCAGCGCCACCGCCACGCATCCGGCCAAGGCGTGGTCCTCGCGCTCTCCGGCGGCCAGCATGAGTTGGCCGGCGAAGCGCTCGGCCAGCTTGAGCGCGTATCCCTGGTCAGGGCCCTGGCTGCCCAGACCCGGGCCAGCTGCGGGCTCGGCGCCGACCACCTCGCCGGGCCGGTCCGCCGTCCAGGGGTCCTCGCGCCGCGGCGGCGACTGGTACAGCGTCGGGGGATGCGCTGTGGCGGGAACGTGGGAGGGAGCAGCCACGAAGCGAAGCGTAGGCGCGCTGGCGATGTGATCAGTCGTCGGCGTGGAGGAGGCCGTAGACGACCGAGTCGGCCAAGGCCTGCCAGGACGCTTCGATGATGTTCTCGGACACGCCGATGGTGGTCCACACCTTGCGGCGGTCGGTGGAGTCGACCAGGACCCGGGTGACCGCTCCGGTGCCCTTCTGGGTGTCGAGGACCCGGACCTTGAAGTCGGTGAGCGAGATGTGCTCCAGAGCCGGGTAGCGGTCGCCGAGGGCGGACCGCAGCGCGGTGTCGAGGGCGTTGACGGGGCCGTTGCCCTCCCCCACCGCCACCCGGCGCTCTCCGCCGACCCACAGCTTGACAGTGGCCTCGGTGTCGACCTCTACGGAGACATCGTTCCAGGCTCTAGCCCCGGTTCCCGAGCGGTGGTCCATCGACACCCGGAACGACTCCAGCTTGAAGTAGTCCTGCTCCCAGCCGGCCGCGCCCCGCATCAGCAGCTCCAGGGAGGCGTCGGCCGCCTCGAAGTGGTATCCGGCGTGCTCCAGGCGCTTGAGGGTGTCGATCACATCGCCGAGCACCCGGCCGTCGATGTCCAGACCGAGCTCGGCCGCCCTCATCTCCAGCGTGGAGCGGCCGGCCATCTCCGACACCAGCACCCGGGTGCCGTTGCCGACCAGCTCCGGGGAGACGTGCTCGTAGGCGTCGGGACGGCGGCTCAGCGCGCTGGCGTGCAGCCCCGCCTTGTGGGCGAAGGCGCTGGCCCCGACGTAGGGCTGTTGGGGGTTAATGGGCAGGTTGACCAGCTCGGCCACGTGGTGCGACACCGATGTGAGGCGGGGCAGGCGGCCCTCGGGCAGCGCCCGCATGCCCATTTTCAGCTCGAGATTGGCGATGATGGGCACCAGGTCGCAGTTGCCGACCCGCTCCCCGTATCCGTTGATGGTGCCCTGCACGTGCACGGCGCCGGCCTGCACCGCGGCCAGCGCGTTGGCCACCCCGCAGCCGGTGTCGTTGTGAAGGTGGATGCCGACCTCGCAGTCCACGTGGGCCGCCACCGCCGAAACGGCTTCGGAGATGTCGTCGGGCAGCGTGCCGCCGTTGGTGTCGCACAGCACGACGGTGGACGCGCCAGCCATGGCCGCGGCCTCCAGCACCCGCAGGCTGAACTCGGGATTGCGGCTGAAGCCGTCGAAGAAGTGCTCGGCGTCGAACAGCACCCGCTTGCCCGCGGCCACCAGGAACTCCACTGAGTCGGCCACCATGTCCACGCCCTCGTCCAGGGTGGTCTGCAGGGCCTCGGTGACGTGGTAGTCCCAGCACTTGCCGACGATGCACACCGTCGGGGTGCCCGCGGTGGCGAGGTGGGCCAGCACCTGGTCGGAGTCGACCCTGCCCCGGGCCCGGCGGGTGGAGCCGAAGGCGACGAGCTCGCTGACCTGCAGGTCGAGCTCTTTGCGGGCCCGCTCGAAGAACTCGTCGTCTTTGGGATTGGCGCCCGGCCAGCCCCCCTCGATGAAGGCCACCCCGAGATAGTCGAGCTGCTCGGCGATGCGCAGCTTGTCGTCCACGGTGAGCGAGATGCCCTCCAACTGCGTGCCGTCGCGCAGGGTGGTGTCGTAGATCTCCACCGACGGTCGGGGCGCAGCCTCGCTGCTCATGGACATATCCGCCCGAAACCGGGCGCCGCGACGCCGCTCACGGACATACCCGCCCGAACCCGAGCGCAGTCTCGCTACTCATGGACGTATTCGTTCCACGTCTTGTAACGGTCGTTGCGGCCCCGCACGACGTCCGCGTAGGCCTCGGCGATGGCCAGGGTGCGCGGGCCGGGACACTCCAGGGGACGGTCGTCCACCGAATTGACCGCGCCGACCTCGGTGGCGGTGCCGCACACGAATATCTCCTGCGCGATGTACAGATCGCTGCGGGCCAGATCGCCGATCATCACGTCGATGCCGATGTCGCGGGCGATGGAGATCACCGAGTCCTGGGTGAGGCCGGGCAGCGCGCCGGACGACAGCGGCGGCGTCACCAGCACGTCGGGGGTGCCCGCGAAGATGTTCTCGCCGCTGCACTCGGACACCAGCCCGGCTGGATTCAGCATGATGGCCTCGTCGTAGCCGGCCCGCAGAGCCTCCATCTTGGCCAGAGTCGAGTTGGCGTAGTTGCCGGTGGTCTTTGAGGCGGGCGGCATGATGTTGTGGTCGTGGCGGGCCCACGACGAGATCTTCAACCGCACGCCTTTGGTGAGGGCGTCGTCGCCCAGGTAGGCGCCCCAGGGCCACACCGCGATGGCGATGTCGGTGGTGCAGCCGGCGGTGGACAGCCCGATCTCGCCGTAGCCGTAATAGGCGATCGGTCGCACATAGCACTCGGGCAGACCGCTGTCGCGCACCACCAGCTTGCAGGCGTCCACGATCTCGGGCACCGAGTACGGCATGGGCATGTTGAGGATCTTGGCCGAGTTGTAGAGCCGCTGGATGTGGTCGGTCAGCCGGAAGACGGCGGGGCCGTCGTCGGTGGCATACGTGCGGATTCCCTCGAACACTCCCGTCCCGTAGTGCAGGGAGTGCGACAGCACGTGGATCTTCGCGTCGTTCCATTCGACGAGCTCGCCGTTCATCCAGATGTGCTTGCTGGGGGTGATGGGCATGTCTGCGGTGGCCTTCCGTGAGTGGTCTTCGTGTTGTGTCGAGATCAGATGGTCTGGTCGGCGAGGCGGTCGACGATGGCGTCTCCGATCTCGCTGGTGGTGCCCGCGAGCGACTCCGGCCGGTCGCAGGCCTTGCGGATCCGCTCGGCGGCGTCGGTCTCACCGAGGTGGTCCAACATCATCGCGCCCGAGAGCACCGCCGCGACGGGGTTGGCTCGGCCTGTGCCGACTATGTCGGGCGCCGAGCCGTGGACCGGCTCGAACATGGACACCCGTCCGGGGTGCAGGTTGGCGGTGGGCGCCAGCCCGATGCCGCCCGAGACCGCGCCGCCGAGGTCGGTGAGGATGTCGCCGAAGAGGTTGTCGGTGACGATCACGTCGTAGCGGGCGGGATCCTCCACGAAGTAGATGCACGCCGCATCGACGTGGTTGTAGGCCGTCGACACTTCGGGGTATCCCGCCGCGACCTCGTTGAAGGTGCGCTCCCACAGGTCGCCGGCGAAGGTGAGCACGTTCGTCTTGTGCACCAGCGTCACGTGCTTTCGCCTCGTCATGGCCAGGTCGAAGCCGTAGCGGACGGCCCGCTCGACGCCGTGGCGGGTGTTGACCGAGCCCTGGGTGGCGATCTCCTGCGGGGTGCCCCGACGCAGGAAGCCGCCCTCGCCCGCGTAGGTGCCCTCGGTGTTCTCGCGGATCACCACGAAGTCGTGGCCCGGCGCGGTGAAGGGCCGCAGGTTGATGTAAAGGTCCAACTCGAAGCGCATCTTGAGCAGCAGGCCCCTCTCGATGATCCCGGGCGGAACGCCGGGAGTGCCGACCGCGCCCATGTACAGCGCGTCGAGCCGCCGCCACTCGTCGAGCGTGGCGTCGTCGAGCACGGTGCCGTCCCGCATGTAGCGGCCGCCGCCGAGGTCGTATTGGACCGTGTCCATCTCCACGCCCGCGGCTGCGATCACCTTCAGGCCCTCGGACACAACCTCGGGGCCGATGCCGTCGCCTCCGATGACTCCCACTCGATGTGTCATGACTGGTCTCGCCTGTTGCTCGCCTGCTGATCCGCTCGGTGCTGCTGGTCGTGATGTTCAGGTTTCGTGCCGAAATAGAGAAACCGCCCACCTGGGTGGACGGTTGAGGGCGCGCGCCGGGACGGCGCGCTAGGGAATTGCGATGCTGGGCCGGTCTGCCACGGCATCAGCATATCCCGCGGGCGGTAGATTGGTGTCGTGCCCGATGCTCATCACCTCTCGCAGGCCGCGCACGACCGGCTGAGTGCTGAGCTGCAGGAGCTAACCACCCGAGGCCGCATCGAGATAGCCGACAAGATCGAAGCCGCCCGCAAGCTGGGCGACCTGTCGGAGAACGGCGACTACCACGCGGCCAAGGAGGAGCAGGCCAAACTGGAGGGCCGCATCGTCCATCTCACGCGGATCCTGACCAACGCGGAGATCATCGATGCTGGCAACGGCACCGGCGGCGACTTCGGGGTAATGCTGGGATCGGTGGTGACCGTCCTCTACGACGGCGACGACGAGCCCGAGCGCTTCCTGGTCGGTGTGATCGAGGAGCGGCAGGACGACGTTGTCGTGGTGTCACCCGGATCGCCGATGGGCGAGGCACTTCTGGGCGCGGCCGAGGGAGACGCCGTCGAGTTCGACTCTCCCGGCGGTCGCCAGAGGGTCACTGTCGTGGAGGTGTCCTAGACCGGTGGGCACCGATCCGCCCCGCACGCTGCGGTGGGCGCGGATCGCCCTGGTAGTGGGCGCCTTGCTGCTGGGCACGGCCGCCACCCTCATCGTGTGGGACGCGGCCACAGACGATCCCCCGCCGGCCGTGATAACGGGGCGCGACCGCTGAGCCACAGGCCCGCCTAGGATCGGACCAATGACGGGGGCGCGCACGCTCAGCGAGAAGATCTGGGACCGCCACACGGTGGCGCGCGGCGGCGACGGCGAGCCCGACCTGCTCTACATCGACCTGCACCTGGTGCACGAAGTCACCTCGCCGCAGGCCTTCGACGGGCTGCGGCTCTCGGGGCGCGGCGTGCGGCGACCCGATCTGACGGTGGCCACCGAGGATCACAACGTTCCAACCACCGACATCGACAAGCCGATAGCCGACGAGGTGAGCCGCACTCAGGTCGAGACGCTGCGCCGCAATGCAGACGAGTTCGGCATCACCAACTACCCGATGGGCCACGCCAAGCAGGGCATCGTCCATGTGATCGGGCCCGAGCAGGGTCTGACCCAGCCGGGAATGACCATCGTGTGCGGCGACTCCCACACATCCACCCACGGCGCCTTCGGGGCCATCGCCTTCGGCATCGGCACCAGCGAAGTGGAGCACGTGCTGGCCACCCAGACCCTGCCCCAGATGCGGCCGGGCACGATGGCGGTGACCGTCGAGGGCACGCTGGCGCCCGACTCCACCGCCAAGGACGTGATCCTCGCCATCATCGGTCGCATCGGAACCACCGGCGGGGTGGGACGGATCATCGAGTACCGGGGGCCGGCGATCGAGGCACTGTCGATGGAGGGCCGGATGACGGTGTGCAACATGTCCATCGAGGCCGGCGCCAAGGCGGGGCTGATCGCCCCCGACGAGACGACCTTCGACTACCTGCGAGGCCGCGAGCGGGTCCCGTCAGGCGAGCTGTGGGAGAGGGCGCTGGCCGACTGGCGCACCCTCCGAACCGACGATGGCGCCGCCTTCGATGTCGAGGTGACCCTCGACGGTGCCGCCATCTCCCCCATGGTGACATGGGGCACCAACCCGGCTCAGTCGGTGCCGCTGGACGGTGAGGTGCCCGACCCCGACAGCTTCGACGAGGCGCCGCGGCGCGAAGCCGCGGCCCGGGCCCTCGACTACATGGGGCTCGCGCCCTTGACTCCGATGCGCGACATCACGGTGGACACCGTGTTCATCGGCTCGTGCACGAATAGCCGGATCGAGGATCTGCGGGCCGCGGCAGCCGTGATCGAGGGCCAGCGGGTGGCCGACGGGGTGCGTACCCTGGTGGTTCCCGGATCCGGCCAGGTCAAGGCCGCGGCCGAGGCTGAGGGGCTGCCCGAGATCTTCCGGGCGGCCGGATTCGACTGGCGAGAGCCGGGATGCTCCATGTGCCTGGCCATGAACCCGGACAAGCTGACGCCGGGTGAACGGGCGGCCAGCACCTCGAACCGCAACTTCGAGGGCCGCCAGGGCCGGGGCGGGCGCACCCATCTGGTGTCGCCCCCGGTGGCCGCGGCCACCGCCATAGCCGGTCGCTTCGCCGCTCCCGGGGAGCTGTGATGAAGGCGAGCCCGACCGCTGCCGTCAGGTCGCGGCCATGAAGGCGACGCGGGTGGCGACCGGCACGGCGGTCCCGCTCGACCGCAGCGACGTGGACACCGATCAGATCATCCCTTCGGACTGGCTGAAGCAGGTGTCGCGCACCGGCTTCGAGAAGGGCCTGTTCTCGGAGTGGCGCGACGACCGCGGCTTCGTTCTCAACGACGAACGCTATGCGGGGGCGACCATCCTGCTGGCCGGGACCAACTTCGGCACCGGCTCGTCCCGGGAGCACGCGGTGTGGGCCATCCAGCAGTACGGCTTCGACGCGGTGATCAGCCCCCGATTCGCCGACATATTTCGCAACAACTGCACCAAGAACGGCTTGGTCCCGGCCCAGATCCCGGCCGATGCCGCCGCGGCCTTGATGGCTGCGGTCCAGGCCGACCCCGGCCTGGTGATCACCGTCGATGTGGAACGGCTCACCGTGGAGGCGCCGGCCATCGGGTTCGAGGCCGCATTCGGTATGGAGGCCTCCACCCAGCAGCGGTTCCTCGAAGGTCTCGACGACATCGGCCTGACCCTGCGCCACACCGGCGCCATCGACGACTACGAGCGACAACGACACCCCTGGCTGCCCGCGGCCACATAGTCCAGAGCCATGTCCGAGGCCTCCGCTAGAAAATGGGAGCGCACTCGGGAACCAGTGCGGAAGAGGGAACGTCCAATCCCTCGACCCGCAAGGCGCGCCTCAGGGCGCGCCACAAGGACACAAGGAAAGGCCCCGCCGCAATGCGCAAGATCCTCATCACCCTCACCAGCGTCCTGATCCTGGCCGCCGCCTGTGGAAGCGACAGCCCCCAGGGGGATCCGGGAGTCTCCGGTTCTGCCGGTCTCGCCGAGCCGGGCAGCGAGCGCGCCGACGCCGACGGCGAGGGCACCGACAGTGATGGAACCGTGATCGATCTCGGGCCCGAGGATGTGGTGCTGACCGCGGGGCTGGTGCGCTTCGACGACTGCGACACGCTGCTCGACTACCTGCACGCCGAGTACTCGGCCAGAGTCGGACCCTGGGGCTTCGACCAGGGTGGCTGGTTCCTTCCCGAGCCGAGGATGATGGAGTCGCCCGCAGCCGAGATGGCCATGGACGACGCCGAGACCGCCGCGTCGGGCGCGGCCGCCCCGGTCGAGGGCGTGGACTTCTCAGGAACCAATGTCCAAGAGGTCGGCGTGGACGAGGCCGACATCGTCAAGACCGACGGCCGCAGGATCTTCACACTGTCGTCGGGACGGCTGGTGGTGGTCGACGCGGCCAGCCGCCGCGCTGTCGGCTCGGTTGCGGTGGCCGAGGGCTGGGCGCGGGAGCTGTTCATCGACGGCGACGGCCTGCTGCTGATCACCCGCTCCACCAGCGACGCGCCCGACGGTTCCGAGACCGTGCTCCAGCGCATCGACGTGAGCGGCGGCGCCCCCGAGATCGTCGAGACCCTGAACGTGCAGGGCAACTACATCAGCGCTCGCAGCGTCGACGGAATCGCCCGGGTGATCCTGCGCTACGACCCCCAGTGGAACTTCCCGTTCGTGTTCCCCCAGAACGAGTCCTCCGAGGATGTCGCCGAGACGGCCAACCGGGCCGCGGTGCTCAACTCCACCCTCGACGACTGGCTCCCCCACTACACGCTCGGATCGGCCGACAGCTCCACCGGATCGCTGATGATTCCCTGCGATGACGTGCACGCCCCGTCGGTGTTCTCCGGCTTCGGGGTCACCACCGTGATCAGCGTGCCCATCGGTGGCGAGTTCGACCCGTCGCGGTCCACCGCGGTGATGGCGCCCGGCGACACCGTCTACGCGTCCACCGGATCGCTGTACGTGGCCACCACCCGCTGGATCGACTCCGATGAGTTCGGAAGCGACGACGACTGGGACGAGGACGGGTGGATGCGAGCCTGGCAAGAGCGGCGCACCAGCGTCCACCGCTTCGACATCGCGGGCGAGGATGCGGACTACAAGTCCTCCGGCGAGGTGCTCGGCGTGATCCGCAACCAGTTCTCGCTGTCGGAGCACGACGGGCACCTGCGGATCGTGACCACGGTGGGCGACCCGTGGGGCGAGGAGACAGAGAGCCAGGTGCGGGTGCTGAGCACCGACGGCGACGTGCTGGTGGAGGTCGGCAGCGTCGGCGACATCGGCCGGGGCGAGAACGTCCAGTCGGTGCGCTTCGTCGGCGACGTCGGCTATGTAGTGACGTTCCGCCAGATCGACCCCTTCTACACCATCGACCTGTCCGACCCGACCGACCCCCGGATCTTGGGCGAGTTGAAGATCCCCGGGTTCTCCAGCTACCTGCACCCCATCAGCGACACGCTGGTGCTGGGGGTGGGCTCGGACGCCGACGAGGACGGCCGCGTCACCGGGGCGAAGGTGTCGCTGTTCGACGTCAGCGACCTGACCGCACCCCGCGAGGTGGCGGTTTGGACCGCCCCCGACGGCTGGAACGACGTCGGCTGGGACCACCGGGCCTTCCTGTGGTGGGCGCCCGAGGAACTGGCGGTCATACCGGTGACGGTATGGAGCGAGTGGTCCGGCGCCGTGGTGCTGCGAGTGACCGGCGGAACCATCACCGAAGTCGGGCGGGTCGACCACGAGATCGAGGGCGAGGAGCCCGGCCGCACCGAGTGCCGCAGGATCACCGAGGATGACTTGGCGTCCACCGACATGGAGGACTTTTCGACCGAGTTGGAGTACTTCGTCTCCGACGGCTACAACGCGGTGCTGGCCTGCGAGCCGGGCAAGGCCGGCATTACCGGCTTCGAATGCCCTGACGACCCCTGGATGGACATGCTCACCGACGAGGGCCATCGGCTGGAACTGCTCCGCGGCGAGGAGTCCATCTCGATCTGCTGGCCCGACGAGCAGCCCGACATGATCGTGAGGAGCATCGTGATCGGCGACGACCTCTGGACCCTGGGCTTCAGCGGCTGGGGCTCCTTCGACGGCGAGCAACCGGCCCGGCTCCACGTCAACGACCTGAGGACCCTGGAGCGGCTGGCAGCCCTGGAGCTGTAGCCGCCGTCAGTATCCGGCACGCCGGGCAGTAAGCTGCAAGCATGTCGCGCGTGCTGGCCCGGGCTGTTCGTCTACTCAAGTTCGGCGCCGTCGCGGGGGCGCTGGTCGGCGTGGGCCGGCTAGTGATCAAGCGCAGGCGCCGATCCGAGGTGGCCGAGTCGTCGTGGCCGACCATCGCCGAGACCGCGGCCGAGAACGGCCAACCGGTGGACGATGACGCCGATGCCGGCGCCGCGGAGCCTTCGGCCGACGCTGACGACGGCCCAGGCAACGAGGCCGGCGACGACGCGGAAGAAGAGTCCTAGCGCTTCCTCCGACACCGCGGCGACACGACGGGCTCTCACCTACCCGCGCACGTGCTAGAGGCCGGCGATCTCGAGGTCCGGAAGCCTGTCGGCAGGGCTGAAGCCGAGAACCCGGCCGAAGAAGGCGAGTTCGGCCTCGAGGGCGGCGACGATGTTGTCGGCGCTGCGGAAGCCGTGCTGCTCGCCCTCGAACAGCAGGTAGGCCACCGGCACGCCCTTGGCTTTGAGCGCTTCGACGATCATCTCGGACTGGGCGGGGGGCACGATCTCGTCCTCATCGCCCTGCAGCACGATCATCGGCGCGTCGAAGCCGTCGATGTGGTGGATCGGTGACCGGGCGAGATAGGTGTCCCTGGCCTCCGGGTAGGGACCGACGAGGCGATCCAGGTAGCGGGACTCGAACTTGTGGGTGTCGGCGGCGAGAGCCTCGAGGTCGGCGACGCCGTAACGGCTGGCTCCGGCCGCGAATGTGTCGTGGAGGGCCAGCGTAGCCAGCACGGTGAAGCCGCCCGCGCTCCCGCCCCGGATGATCAGCCGCTGAGGGTCGACATCGCCCCGGTCGGCCAGGAACCGGGCTGCGGCCACGCAGTCCTCCACGTCGGCCACTCCCCAGGCACCCTCCAGGGCACGGCGATAGCTGCGCCCGTAGCCGGTGGAGCCCCGGTAGTCGACGTCGACTGCGGCTATGCCTCGGGAGGTCCAATAGAGGATTCCCAGCTGGAGCTGGCGGCGGGCTGCTGCGGTGGGCCCTCCATGGGCCATCACCAGCAGCGGCGGCCGGTCGCCGGACGGGCCGGCGCAGGCCGGGTTGGCGGGCGGGTAGTACAGGGCGTGGGCCACTGGAGATCCCTCTCCACCAGTCGGGAAGGTGATGGCCTCCGGCTCGATCAGCAGGTCCGGGTCGAAGCCCAGGTCCCGGGCCGGCCGCACCGCGTCGCGTCGAACCTGACTGGCGGCGGTCGTGCACACGACCGCAACCTCGGGCTCGTGCCGGTAGCCGGCACCGGCGTAGGCCAGCACGGCGGCACCGTCGGGGGCGTCGCGGGCGATGGTCAGCGACGACATGGACGAGTCGGCCAATTCGACTCCGATACCGTCGGGGTCCTCGCAGGCGACAGCAAGCGACGAGTCGGCCAATTCGACTCCGGCGCTATTCACCACGATCCGGTCGCCCGACGGCAGCCCGGCCACGGCCGCCACCACGCCGTCGGCCGCGGCCCAACGCTGCATGCCGAACACCCACGGCGGAGTGGCCAGGTCGAATCGGCCGACAACGACCGGCTTCAGCGCCCCGCTGCCAAGACCGACCTCGTACAGGCCCCACCAGTCGTCGTGGTCGCTACAAACCAGCAGCCTGGGCGCGGAGGTGGCGGTGCCGGGGTCCCAGCCCGGCTCGCACAGGCTGCGGTCGCCGCGCCCGCCCAGCACCGCCACCTCCGGGCCCAACTCGCCATCGCCGAGCCGGTGGACATGCAGCCGGGTGGCGTCCCACGGCATGTTGGGATGGTCCCAGGAGATCCAGGCCAGCATGGATCCGTCGGGCGACATGCGCGGCGCCATCACGAAGTCGGCGCCCGACCACAGGGGGACCACCCGCTGCGAGCCATCGGCGGCCACCGCCACGATCTCGTTGGTCGGCTCGCCGCCGGTGTCGTGGCGCTCCTGAACGCACACGCTCCAGAGTCCATCGGGAGTGACCCGGCCGTCGGCGTAGCGCCACGCCCGCGGCTCGGGCGGCTCAGCGGTCAGCAGCACAGGCTCGACGCCGGGGTGGCCGACTCTCCGCAACCGCTGGTCGGTGAACTCCACATAGAAGAGCGACCCGTCATGGGGCCACCATGCTCCGCCCCCGTACTCGTGGACCCGGGTGCGGACGTTGGCGTCCTGTGGCGTGACCTCCTCAGCCTCGCCGCCGCTCAGGTCGCAGCGCATCACCGCGGTCCGCCCTCCCTCGTCGGGACGGCTCTCGGCCCACCACAGCAGCCAGGGTCGCACCGGATCGGCGATGACCTCCGAGATTCCCGCAGCCCCCTGCACCAGGCACGTGGCAGAAACCGGCGACGGCCACTCGCCGTAGGGCACGACTGCCGGGCCAACCACCGCGACGTACCCCTACTTCTGCGATCTCGGGAGAGACAATGTGTCCTGGGGACCCATTAGTCACCCGAGATTCCCGGACGGCCTCATGCTCCGCCGAGCAGATCGACCATGCGGCCCACACCCTCGCCCAGGTCGTCGTCGCCTAAGGCGAACGAAAGCCGCAGACCCCCGCTGGCGCCAAACGCCTCACCGGGGACAACCGCGACCTTGGCCCGCTCCAGCAGCAGGTCGGCCAGCTCCAGGGTCGTGGCCGGCCGGACCCCGCCAAAGTCGCGCCCCAACAGACCGGAGGCGTCCGGGTAGGCGTAGAACGCGCCCTCGGGCTCGGGGCACGCCAAGCCCTCGATCCCGCTCAGCAGGCGGTGCATGGTCCTGCGCCGGCGATCGAAGTGGCGGCGCATCTCCACCACCGCGTCGAGAGGGCCCGACACCGCGGCGAGCGCGGCGGCCTGGGCGACGTTGCAAACGTTCGACGTGCAGTGGCTCTGGAGATTCCGGGCCGCGGCCATGGCGTCGGACGGTCCGATCATCCAGCCCACCCGCCAACCGGTCATGGCATAGGTCTTGGCCACACCATTGAGCACGATGCAGCGCTCGGCCAGCTCGGGCACAACCACCGGCATGGAATGGTGCTCGGCCTCGCCGTAGGTGAGGTGCTCGTAGATCTCGTCGGTAAGGACCCAGATGCGGTGCTCGACGGCCCAGCGGCCGATCTGCTCGATCTCGGAGCGGGGATAGACCGCGCCGGTGGGGTTCGAGGGCGAAACGAAGATCAGCGCCTTGGTCCGGGGCGTCCGGGCCGCCTCCAGCTGGTCGACGCTCACCCTGAAGCCGCCAGCGGCGGTGGCCAGGACGGGCACGGTCACGCCACCGGACAGGGCGATCGGCTCGGGATACGTCGTCCAGTACGGGGTGGGCAGCAGCACCTCGTCGCCCGCGTCGACCACTGCCGCGATGGCGTTGTACACCGCGTGCTTGCCGCCGTTGGTGATGAGCACGTCGGCCGCGTCGATCTCCAGGCCCGAGTCGCGCCGGGTCTTGACCGCCACCGCCTCGCGAAGATCCTCGAGACCGCCGACGGGGGTGTACTTGTGATGCTGGGGGTCGCGGCACGCGGCGGCGGCCGCCTCCACGATGTGGGCGGGCGTGGGAAAGTCGGGCTCGCCCGCACCGAAGCTGATGACCCGTTCCCCCGCAGCCCGAAGTGCTCTGGCCTTGGCGGTCACCGCCAGGGTGGCCGAAGGGGCGATCGCCCCGACCCGCCTTGAGATCCGCTCGCTCGTCATGGCCGCGAGCGTACCGGTCAGGGTTCGCCGCACATGGCCGCGAGCAGACGCCTTGAAGGGTCGGCACATTCTGTCGATCTTGCGCGTGGCGATGACGTGGAGCAGCGTCCGCGCGGTGCCAGACTCTGCGGCGATGCCTACACGAGCGCCAACCCGACCCGACACCATCGCCATCCCTCCCGCGCTGCTTCCCTCCGACGGCCGCTTCGGCAGCGGACCGTCGAAGTTCCGCCCGGCAGCCGCCCAGGCGCTGGCCGACCGGGCCGTCGACTACCTCGGCACCAGCCACCGCAAAGCCGGGGTGCGGCGAGTGGTGGCCGAGTTGAAGGCCGGGATCGCCGAACTGCTGGACGCGCCCGACGGTCACGAAGTGGTGATGGGCAACGGAGGCGCCACCGCCTTCTGGGACGCGGCCAGCTTCGGGCTGATCGAGCGGCGCAGCCACCATCTGTCGCTGGGCGAGTTCAGCTCCAAGTTCGTTGCCGTCACCGCGTCCGCGCCCCATCTCGACGAGCCGTCGGTGCTGGTCGGCGACTTCGGAACATGCCCGCCGCTCGAAGCGGTCGATGGCGTGGACGCCTACTGCTACCCCCACAACGAGACCTCCACCGGCGTGATGCTCCCCGTTCGCCGCCCCGCCGACGATGACGAAGCGCTGGTGCTGGTGGACGCCACCTCGGCCGCGGGCGGGCTCCGTTTCGACGCGTCGGCCTGCGACGCCTACTACTTCGCTCCGCAGAAGGCGCTGTCCAGCGACGGCGGGCTCTGGATCGCGCTGATATCGCCCGCTTCCGTCGAGCGCATCGAGCGCCTGTCGGCCTCGGGCCGCTGGACCCCGGCCTTCCTGGATCTCAAGCTGGCCCTGGACAACTCGCGCAAGGACCAGACCTACAACACCCCCGCGCTGGCCACCGTGTTCCTCACGGTGCAGCAGGTCGGCTGGCTCAACGGCAACGGCGGCCTGGAGTGGGCCGCGTCCCGCAGCGATCGCTCCGCCGAGATTCTCTACGGCTGGGCCGAGGCCTCCGACATCGCCGCCCCCTTCGTGACCGACACCGCCATCCGCAGCCGGGTGGTGGGAACCATCGACTTCGACGACCGGGTGAGCGCCGACGACATCAGCGCCGCCCTGCGGGCCAACGGCATCGTCGACACCGACGGCTATCGCAAGCTGGGCCGCAACCAGCTCCGCATCGGCATGTTCCCCGCGGTCGAGCCCTCGGATGTCGAGGCCCTCACTGCGTGCATCGACCACATAGCCGAGCGCCTGATCAGCTAGCGACTCGCCCGGAGGGCGACCGGCCAGGCCGGGGGGTGGCGGCGAGCCCGGGCGACCGACAATGGGCCGGATTCGCCCGCCTATTCGCTCGGCCCCTTACGGCGGAATACCCGGACGGGACTTGGGCCCGACCGGATGGCTGCGGCGGCGAGCCGACACTTGTAGCGCGGCCAGGATGGCGTTGCGGGTGTCGCGGGGGTCGATCACCTCGTCGAAGCTCAGACCCGAGGCGGAGCGGTAGGCCGACTCCTCCTCGGCCCGATGCAAGTCCCGCTCGGCCTCCTCGTCGGCACCGACGGCCCGGCCCGCCCCGGCCGCACCCATCGCTCCCACCGTGGCGCCCGGGAAGGCGAAGCTGAGGGTCTGGGAGTCGTGGGGGTTCATGGCCATCACGCAGCTGCCGAAGCCGAACGCCTTGCGCAGCGTGACGTGGATCTTGACGGTGGTGGCCCTTGTCTGCGCGGCATACATGCGGGCCGACGCCCGCAGCACCCCGGCCCGCTCCGACGCGGTGCCCGCCAGCACGCCAGGGTTGTCGGCCAAGAACAGCAGCGGCAAATGGAAGGCGTCGCATACTGAGATGAAGTGGGCCGCCTTGTCGGCCGCAGCGGCATCGATCGAGCCGGCCCGCACGGCCGGCTGGTTGGCGACGATTCCCACCGCCTCGCCGCCGATGCGGGCCAGCGCGCAGATGATGGAACGGCCGTAGCCGGGCTGGATCGGCAGGCTCTGTCCGCAGTCGATCAGCGACTTGACAACCGCAGCCATGTCGTAGCCCCTCCGGCCGTCGCGTGGAACCAGATCGAGCATGTGATCGACGCGGCGCCGGCCGCTGTCGCCGGTATCGACGACGGGAGGCTGCTCCCAAGCCGACGATCCGAAGTACGAGAGGTATGCGCGGATCTGGCTCAGAAGGTCGGCGTCGTCGACGGCGGCATTGTGGATGGTCCCCGCGCCGAGGGCCACCGCGGGCCCGCCGAGGTCGTCCTTGCCGACCCGCTCTCCCAGCGACGCCTCCACCACCGGAGGGCCTGCGGTGAAGATGGCCGCATCGGGCGTCATTATCGAGAAGTCGCACAGCAGGGCGGTGATAGCCCCATGGCCGGCCGACGGCCCCATCACCCCGCACACCATGGGCACCGCCCCGGACAGCGCCGCCTGGGCCTGCAGGTCGTTGGGACCGCCCCCGCCGGGGTCGCCCGGCATGGGCGGCCGGTGCCCGGCCCCTTCCAACAGCATCACCAGCGGGATGCGCTCGCGGCCGGCGATGTCCGCAATCCGCCACCGCTTGCGGGTGGCGGCAGGACCGATCGAGCCCCCCATGGTGGTGAAGTCCTCCGCGCCCACGGCCACCGGACGGCCGTCGATGGCCCCCACCCCGGCCACCAGAGCATCGGCCGGCACCGGGCCGGCCAGGGTGCCGACCTCGCTGAACGAACCCGCGTCGAGCAGCCCGTCGATGCGGCCGCGAGCATCCAAACGCCCCTCAGCCCGGCGCGCGGCCAGCTTCTCATTGGCCCCCATGGCCCGAGCCCGCTCTCGGCGCCGTTCAAAGTCCTCAAGGGTGCCGTCCCACCCGCGGGCGTCACTCATCACGCCCACCGTACCCACGGCCCGGCTTGGGAGCCGCCCCTCGTGGATGGGCGGGTGCACGGCGACGAGGTGGTCGGCGAGTTCGACGGCCCAGTCTTCACCGCTGCGCACTACGGGCCTCTGGATGGCTGCGCCCGCATGGTGCGCCACCCAGGCTGACGCTGAGGCCAATGACACCTCCGCTAGCGCGGCCCGGCCTTCGGCCAGCAAGTGAGCGGAAACCGATGCCGCGGCCAGGCCGGCGATGGGATCGGCGATGGCGTCGCCGACGAACATGGGCGGATCGACGGGAACCACTAGTCCCCCCGAGGCAGCCGCGTCGTCGCCGAAGGCGACCCGGTTGGAGTGCTGCCCGCTGCGCCCGTGGCCGGTGATCGACACCCAGGCCGTGCCTGCGGCCACGCATTCCTCCGGGCTAATCCCCCACTGGTGCATGACCCGGGGCCGGCTTGCCTCGATCACCAGGTCGGCGCCGGCGATCAGCTTCCGCAACTGGCCTACGGCGCCGGCGTCGGGCAAGTCAAGGCTCACCTGCTCCTTGCGTCCGTTCAGCAGCTCGAAAAAGCCGGCGGGACCGCGCCGGGCACCGTCGGGCCGTGCCGCGGACTCCACCTTGAGCACCCGACAGCCGGCCTCGGCCAGCAGCCCACCTGCCAAGGGGCCTGCCCAAAGGCTGCTGAGGTCCAACACCGTCGGCACCCGGCCGCTCCTGCACCGGGCCGGCCCCTCAGATCTCAGCGACCACGGTCGAAGCGGCGCTCGGGTGGCACCGACGGCCGCTACTGCGAGGCCGAGCTCCGACCCTTGGTCCACCACCTCGACTGCCGTCATGGCAGCGATCCGCCCCTGGATCTCGCTCCAATCACCGGCAGGCACCGCCGCGCCGACTAGCGCAGGCAGCGCTTCAGCGTCGGACGGACGGGGAAGGTTGAGCACCACCCAGCCATCGGATGCCCGCACCATGTGTGCGAACCCGCCCGCGCTGTGGGCTCCATTGCGACCGAAGCCCGTGAAGGCGGCCCGCTGAGCGGCCAGCCCCACCGCGTCCACCCTGACCTCTGCCCCCAAACGGCGGGTGGCCAAGGCCAAGGCCTCACCCAGACCGATAAGCGGTCGGACAACACCCGCGGGCGACACCGACGGCGGACCGGAAGCCGGGCCGGTGAGGTGCATCACTCCCGACGCGGCCCAAGCACGCGCGCAGGCATCGTCGTCTAGGGCGGCACTCAAGCACCCGAGCACGAACCGAACCTAGTGGTCTGTCGCTGAGAATGGCTGCGCGGCCGTCGCTCCCTGAGTCATTGGAGACCCTGCAACTCCATGGTCGGACATGCCTAAGCCTGGATCCACCGGTGGGCGGCTGGTGTGGTGGGGGTTGGGGTTGGTTCGGCGCGTGGTGGGTTCTGGTGGGCGGCGCCGGGCGCCGCGGGCTGGTGCGGGCGTGCTGGGCCGGGGGTTGGGGCTTTGGCGGTTGGTGGCGCTGGGGGTGGTGCTGGGGGACGCCGGGCCCCTGGGTTCGGGGGTTCAGATGAGCAGGGGCAGGTTGCGGAGGTGTCGCAGCGCTCGGGTGAAGGTGTGCTGCCAGGGCCAGTCGGCGGGCAGGCGCAGGATGTGTCGTCGGCCGTGGTTGACGACGCGGCCGCAGACGGTGAGCAGCCGCTGTTTTTGTGTGTTGGCGACGGTGAGGCGGCCGGGGTGCTGGGCGCGGCCGAGGCGTGCGGTCCAGCGGGCGATGTTGTGGGCGAGCGAGGCGCAGGCGAGGTGGGCGGCGTTGGCGAAGAACCTGCCCGAGGGGCAGTGGGCGAGGCCGTTGTCTTTGAGGTCACGAATGGCGAGCTCGACTCGGGCGTGGTCTCGGTGGTAGGCGTCGGCGGCGGCGGTGTCGAGGTCGTGGCGGTCAGTTATGAAGCAGTGGTGGCGCCAGTCGGGCCAGAGGGTTGCCTGTGCGCCTGTGAGGCGGCTGCGGCGCGCCACCAGCCGCAGCTTGCGGGGGCCGTCGGGGTCGCGGCGGCCGGTCTCGATGGTGGTCTCAGCGACCTGCGCTATGCCTTCTTCGGTGTAGGGGATCGGCGTCCAGGCTTTGTCCCCGATGGCGTCTATGGCTGCTGAGACCTTGGAGTTCTGCGGGATCGTGATCGAATACGACGCGCCGCGGGCCTCGATGGCGTCGATCATGTCATAGGAGAAGAACCCCGCGTCGGCGCGCACGGTCACCGCCGCGCCGGGAGCGAGACGACGCAGCCTCGCCAGGGTCTCGGCCACAAACCGCAGGTGGCCGCGCTGGGAGCTGCCGGACCGCATCCGGACGTGGACCATCTCGCCGGTGTCGTCTCTGGCCGCGACCAGCGGGTGATAGCCCAACACGCCGGTGTGGCCGTAGGCGGCGCCCTGCTTGGATGTGCCGTGGACCTCACAGACCGTGGAGTCCAGATCCACCGTGATCTCCCCAGCGTCGGGCGCCGCGCCCAAAGACCACGCCCGGCCGAGCGCCAGCTCGCCGGCGCGGTCGAGCTGGCGCACGTGTCCCCACGTGAACGAGCGCAGCCATGTCCCCAAAGTCGACGGCGCCAACGGCTCAAACGGCAGCACCGCCCCAGCAGAGCCCGCCCGCAGCCTGCTCGCGTCGTCGATGAACGAGCCGCCCACCAGCATCGACGCCGCCACCGACAGCGCCTTGGCCCCCGAGCCGCGCCCCGACCCGGGCGGGCGCACCGCCGCGTCGATCAGCGCCTCCAGCCCGAGGCGGTCCATCACCGTGCCCGCCAGCAACAGCCCCGCATCCGCCACCAAAGACCCGTCGTCGAAACGAACCTCCAACCCGTCGATCCCACCCGATACGCTGCCCACAGGAAGTGCCTCCTCACGTGGCCGGAATGACCGTTACTGCAAACAGCATTCTCCCATGTCAGGAGGCCTTTCCGGTGGACGCGCCAACCCCACAGCGCTCACCGCGCCGGTGGATCCAGGCTAAGAAGGCGCGCGGCTAGGTGCAAGCCCGTCGTGTTGCGAGGGAGTGTCTCCCGCTCTTGTTCGCTGCGACCTGAGGGCCGCTCGGGCCACGGCCCCGCCCGTATGGTGTCGGGTTTGCGTGCCTACCCGCAGGGCCTCTAAGGGCAGGTCCGAGGCGGATTTGTCCATCTGGCAAGGTGTTGTATTCTGCTGCCCGCTTACCGCGGCAAGGAGGGCGCTTCATGGGCCGGCTCGACGACAAGATCGCATTGGTGACCGGAGCATCCCGAGGGCTGGGTGAGGGCATCGCTCGGAGGTTTGCCGACGAGGGGGCCGCCGTGGTGTGCGCCGACGTGCTCGACGCCTCCGAGGTGGCCTCGTCGCTTCCCGCGGCACCATCGGGCGCGCAGCCCATGGCCATCCATCTGGATGTCACCGACACGGCCCAGGTCGAAGATCAGATGCGCTCGGTGGCCGAGACATACGGCCGCCTCGACATTCTGGCCAACAACGCCGGCGTCGCCCAGCCCATAGCCGCCGTCATCGACACTCCCGACGACGTGTACGAGAGGGTCTTCTCGGTGAACGTCCGCGGCGTGCTGGCCTGCTCCCGTGCCGCGGCCCACATCATGAAGCAGCACAACTGGGGACGGATCATCAACACGGCCTCCCAGACCGGGAAGGTGGCCTGGCAGGGATGGGGGATCTACTCGGCTTCCAAGTTCGCGGTGGTAGGACTCACCCAGGTGCTGGCCAAGGAGCTCGCCGAGCACAACATCACCGTCAACGCCATCTGCCCCGGCACGATGTTCACCAACATGACCAAGACCGGATTCGGTGCCGCCGCGGCCTCCGCGAACCGCGATCGCGACGAATTGCTGGCAGAACACATCGAGACCATCCCCATGAAGCGTCTGGGGACGGCCACCGACATCGGCGCCATGGCCGCCTTCCTCGCCTCCGACGACGCCTGTTACACCACCGGCGCCAGCCTCAACCTCACCGGCGGCGAGCAGGTCTTCTTCTGATCGGAGTCCAGGACATGGCACCGTCGGGCAGAGCATCGCTGGGAGGATCGTGAGCATGCGAGCGGCCGTGTATCACGGCTCCCGCGACATCAGGATCGAGGACTTGGAGGTGCCCGACCCTGGTCCCGGCGAGCTGCTCATAGAGGTGCACGCGGCCGGCATCTGCGGTACCGACGCCTCGGAGTGGAGTCACGGCCCGACGATGTTTCCCATCTCCAGGCGCAGCCGGCGGTCCGGGCATCTGGGGCCGATGGTTCCCGGCCACGAGTTCGGGGGCCGGGTGGTGTCCCGCGGCCACGGCGTCGAGGGCTTCCCCGACGACGCCGTCGTGGCCAGCGGCGCGGGCATCTCCTGCGGCCAGTGTCGGGCCTGCACGCGGATGCTGACCAACTTCTGCGAGCAGTACTTCACGGTGGGCCTGCAACGCAACGGCGCCCTGGCCCAGTATGTGACGGTTCCGGCATCGATCTGCCTGCCGGTTGAGGAGCACGGACTGGGCGATGACGGCGCGGCCCTCGTGCAGCCCATGTCGGTGGCCCACCACGCGCTGCTCCAGGGGTCTCCGCAGCCCGGCGACACCGTCGTCGTGATCGGGATCGGCGGAGTGGGCGCGTTCCTGGTTTTCGCCGCGGCGGAGATGGGAATGCGGGTGGTCGCCGCCGACCTCGCCGCCGAGAGACTGCAGATCGCCGGCGCGCTGGGAGCGCACCGCACCGTGGAGGTGGACCGCGGCGAGGACCTCGCTTCGCAGCTTCGGGCCGCCCTGGAAGCACCCGCCGAAGTGATCTACGAGGTCACCGGGGTGGACGAGGCACTTCAGGCGGCACTGGCGGCGGTGGAGCCGCGGGGCCGGGTGGTTGCCGTCGGCCTCGGTGCCAAGCCCGTTCCGCTCGATGTCCGCTCGCTCACACTGCGCGAGGTGTCGCTCGTCGGAACCAACGCCCATGTCTTCGCCGCGGACTTTGCGGAGGCGGCCCGGCTCGTGGGGCGCCGCCAGGGCGGATGGAGCGACGTGGCACCGGTGGCCCTGCCGCTGGACGCTCTCGTGGGCAGCGGGCTGCGGCCGATGGTTGACGGCAGAGCCGAACGGATCAAGACGCTCATCGATCCGTGGACCCAACAGGTGCGTCCCACCGGCGGATGGCCCGTCGAATAGTTGGCAAGGGAGCTGAGCCGTGAGCACTGACAACCAGATCGGCGACTTCCCGGTCGCGACGACACCCTCACCGGGCGTGATGGCAGTCGACTGGGAGGAGCGCGTGGACTTCGACCGGCTGCGGCGCTACCGCCTGGACAGGGCGAAGGCTGCGCTGGAGGAGTCGGACCTCGGAGCGCTCCTCGTGTTCGACACGGCCAACATCCGCTACCTGACCGCCACCCACATCGGGTACTGGGCCTTCAACAAGATGGAGCGATGGGCGCTGCTGACCCGGACCGGCGAGCCCTGGATCTGGGACTTCGGTTCCGCGGCCCGGGTCCACACGCTGCACTCGCCGTGGCTGGAGCCGGGCCATTCGGTGGGAGGCAACACCGGCCTGGCCGGATCCATCGGTCCCGAGTCGGGGCTGGTTGCGCGCGCCGTCCGGGAGATCTGTGACGTGCTGCGCGACGAGGGCGTCGCCGACATGCCGCTCGGCGTCGACATGGCCGAGGCCGAGATGTACCTGGAGTTGGTGAAGGCCGGGATCGACGTGCGGAACGGGCAGCAGGTCATGCTCAAGGCTCGGGAGATCAAGAGCCCCGACGAGATCATGCTGCTCACACAGGCCTCCGCGATGGTGGACGGGGTGTATCACGACATCTTCGAGGCGCTCAAGCCCGGGGTGCGCGAGTCCGACATCGTGGCCCTGGCCAACAAACGGCTCTACGAGATGGGCTCCGAGCACGTCGAGGCGATCAACTCAATCGCCGGGGAGCGCTGCAGCCCCCATCCCCACGTCTTCTCCGACCGTCTGATCCGCCCGGGCGACACCGCCTATTTCGACATCATCCAGGCCCACAACGGCTACCGGACCTGCTACTACCGGACGTTCGTGGTGGGCCGGGCGACGCCCGCCCAGCGGGACGCCTACAAGCGCGCTCGAGAGTGGATAGACGCGGCGATAGCCCTGGTGAAGCCCGGAACCACAACCGATGTGCTCGCGGAGTCGTGGCCTGAGGCTCAAGAGTTCGGGTTCCCCGACGAGATGGAAGCGTTCGGCCTCCAGTTCGGCCACGGGGTGGGGCTCTCGGTCCACGAGCGCCCCGTGATCAGCAGGCTCAACTCCATAGAGAACCCGATCGAGCTCAAGGAGGGCATGTTCTTCGCGCTGGAGACCTTCTGCCCGGCTGATGACGGGCGCTCGGCGGCCCGAATCGAGGAGATGGTGGTCTGTTCGGCCGAGGGTCCCCAGGTTGTGACGCTATTCCCCGCGGAGAGTCTTCAAGTTGCCAACCAGTACTGACAGCATGTCCCACAACGACGAGACCGTAGACCTCGACCAGCGGATCGATCTGTACCGGATGATGGTCGAGGCCCGGGTATTCGAGGAACTGGCCTACCGGATGTTCGTCGCGGGACTGGTGAAGGGAACCTCGCATCTGGCTATCGGGCAGGAGGCCATCGCGGCCGCCTTCGCGGCCGCGATGCGGCCCGACGACCTCACCTTCTGCACCTATCGGGGCCACAATCACACGCTGCTCAGGGGAGCGCCCCCGAGCCGGCTGATGGCCGAGCTGTTCGGACGGGGCTCGGGGATCTGCGGGGGCAAGGGTGGATCCATGCATCTCACCGACGCCTCCGCGGGAGCGATGGGCTCCTACGCCATAGTTGGAGCGCACATGCCGATCGCGGTCGGGGCGGCCTGGGCCGCGATGGAACGGGGCACCGGCCAGACAGCCGTGTGCTTCTTCGGCGACGGCGCCACCAACATCGGCGCCTTCCACGAGGCTCTGAACATGGCGGCGGTGTGGTCGGTGCCGGCCGTGTTCGTGTGCGAGAACAACCAGTACATGGAGTACACACCCATCCGATCGGTGACGGCGGTCGAGAATCCCGCCGCGGACCGGGCTCAGGCCTACGGACTCGATTCCGTCCTCGTGGACGGGAACGACGCCGACGAGATGTTCCACACGGCCCGATCCGCCATCGACAAGGCCCGAGCAGGGGGCGGACCCAGCCTCATCGAGGCCTCCACCTACCGCCACGGCGGCCACTCGCGGGCCGACCCGGGAACCTACCGGCCCGACGATGAGGTGGCGGACTGGAAGGCCCGCGACCCGATTCCCGCCTACAGGGAGCGTCTCCTAGCCGCGGGCGTGGAGGCCCAGCGCCTCGCAGAGATCGAGGCCGCGGTGGACAGGACCATGCATGAGGCGGTCGAAGAGGCCAAGGCCGCTCCCCTGCCTCCCACCTCGGCGATCGGCACCAACCTGTGGGCTGACGGAGGGTCGGCATGGCGGAACTGATCACCTACCGAGAGGCGGTGGCTCGTGCGCTCGCCCAGGAGATGGAGCGGGACGAGACGGTGTACTTCATCGGCGAGGACGTCGCGGCGGCCGGGGGCGTGTTCAAGACCACAACAGGACTCCTGGAGAGGTTCGGCCCAAGACGGGTGCGCGACACCCCGATCTCCGAGGAGGCGATCATCGGCGCGGCGATGGGTGCGGCCATGAACGGTCTGCGTCCCGTAGCTGAGATCATGTTCTCCGACTTCCTGGCCACGTGCTGGGACATGATCGCCAACCAGGTGGCCAAGACCCGCTATATGACCGATGGACAGGTCGAGCTCCCCCTGGTGATCCGGACGGCCAACGGAGCGGGGGTGCGCTTTGGCGCCCAGCACTCCCAGAGCGTCGAGAACTGGGCCATGTCGGTGCCGGGCCTGAAGGTGGTGGCCCCGTCGACGCCACGCGACGTCATCGAGTTGATGGCCGCGTCCATCCGCGACCCCGATCCGGTCGTCTTCTTCGAGCACAAGGCGCTGTTCCCCACCAAGGGGCCGGTCCCCGACGGCGAGCTTGTGGGCGAGTTGGGCAAGGCTGCGATCGTCCGCTCCGGCGCCGACCTGACCATCGTGGCCCTGGCGGCCATGGTTCCCAGAGCTGTGGCCGCGGCCGAGGACCTGGCCCGCCGCGGGGTGGAGGCCACCGTGGTCGACCTGCGCTGCCTGGTGCCCCTGGACACCCGGACGCTGCTGGCCGCCTGCAGCCAGACGGGCCGGGTCTTCACTGTCGAGGAGAACCCCCGCTTGTGTGGATGGGGCGCCGAAGTGGCCTCCATAGTCATGGAGGAAGCCTTCTTCGATCTGGACCAGCCGGTGATCCGAATCACCACCGATCACATCCCGCTGCCCTCGGCCGACTGCCTGGAGGACGCCACCATCCCGTCCGTGTCGCGCATCGTGGAAGTGGTCGAGAAGACCCTGGACTGACAACGGATCGCCGACAACCGAGAAACGGGGGCAAGTATGAGCGGGACCACGGTCGGTTTCGTTGGGTTGGGAAGCATGGGACTTCCCATGGCGACCAACATCGCGGCTGCGGGGTTCCCGCTGGTGGTGTGGAACCGCACGGCCTCCAAGTCCGAGACTCTGGCCGACCGCAGCGGAGCCCGGGTGGCCGCTTCGCCGGCGATCCTCGCCGCAGAAGCTGAAGTCGTGATCACGATGGTGGCCGACGGCGACGTGCTGCTGGATCTCTATACGGGCTCGGGCGGCATGGCGCAGTCGCTTCGAGCCGGAACCGTCTGCATGGACATGAGCACGATCAGTCCGGGTCAAGCCGCAGAGTTGGCCGCCGCGGTGGCCGGCGCGGGGAGCAGCTTCATCGACGCTCCCGTATCGGGAAGCGTGGCGCTCGCCGAAGCAGGAACCCTGACGGTCATGGCCGGAGGCGAGGCGCGCGACATCGAGACGGCCCGACCCGTGCTCGAAACCATGAGCGCGCGGATCTATCACATGGGGCCGGTGGGCTCGGGCGCCACCATCAAGCTGGCTGTCAACTCGATCGTCTACGGGCTCGGCCAAGCGGTCTCGGAGGCTCTCGTCCTCGCCGAGGCGGCCGGGATCGAACGGGCTCGCGCCTACGAGGTCTTCGCCAACAGCGCCATCGCGGCCCCGTTCGTGCACTACCGACAGGAGGCCTTCCTGAAGCCCGGCGAGGTTCCCGTTGCCTTCCGGATGGTCCTGGCCCGCAAGGACCTGGACCTGGCCCTGGCGCTGGCCGAGAGCGTCGGCGCGGCCCTTCCGCAGGGTGAGCTCAACCGGATGGTCATTGCGGAAGCCATCGAGGCCGGTTTCGGCGAACACGACATGTCAGCTTTGGCCGAGCACCTGCGATCCGAGCGCTCCAACGGCTAGAAGCCAGCGAGAATAGGCGGGACACGATCGCTTCGCTGCGGTGTCATTCCCGCTCTTGTTCGCTGCGACCTGAGGGCCGCTCGGGCCACGGCCTCGCTCGTATGGGCTGGATCGTGCGCCTATCCGCTCGGCCTGTAGCCCTGAGTTTGTAAGCCTCGAATTCGCCCAAGTAGCGTCGCCGTGCGTCCATGGAGGTGCAAGTTCTTCTTGGGCGTCTTCTATTCAAGGGGGTTTAGTCCATGAGACGACGGTTCGTACCCGTATTGGGGGCGGTGCTGGCCGTGTTCGCGCTGGTAGCTGCCGCCTGCGGCGACGACGATGAGCCGGAGGCCGCACCGACCACAACCGCGGCACCGACCACGACCGCGGCACCGACCACAACGGAGGCCGAGGAGGAGATGGGCAACACCATCGTCGCCTTCATCCCGACCACCACCAACACCTACATCGCGGAGTGGGGTCGGGGCGCCGAGGAAGCCGCTGCCGAGCTCGGCTATGAGCTGATCATCATCGAGAACAACTTCGACCAGGCCGAGCAGGACACCCAGGTGCAGCAGCAACTCGGCGCCGCCGAGGGTGTGGTGGCCTACGCATGGTGGCCGTCGGACAACGAAGCCGGCGTGGCCTCCCTGCAAGCGCTGGCCGACACCGGCGTGCCGGTGATCCAGACCAACCAGCTCCCCTTCCCAGGATCCGAGCAGTTCGTGGTCGGCTACGCCGGGGTCAACGACATCCTCAACGGCGAAGTGGCCGCCGACCTCGTGGTCGAGGCCCGCGACGCCATGACGGCAGCCGGAGCGGAACTGCACAGCGACGGGGGCAACGCCATCATCATCGGATTCGTGGCCGGATACCAGGCAGGAATCGACCGCTCGAATGCCGCACGGCCGATCCTCGAGGGTGCCGGCATCAGCGTGCTCGGCGAGGTCGAAGCCGGCTTCGGACCGGCGGAGGGCTACGACGCAACCAAGCAGCTCGTGGCCGCTCATCGCAGCGACGGGATAGATCTCGTGTATGCCCACAACTCGGCACTGGCCGAAGGCGTGATCCACGCCCTCGAGGAGGAGGGCTACGCGCCGGGCGAGGACATCATGGTTGTGGGTGGCACGTGCCACGGCAACCTCGAGTTCCTCGAGAACGGCAAGGAGTTCGCGACGGGCCTGCAGGCGGCCCGGCTCGAGGGCGTCTTCAGCATCAACACACTGGACGAGTACCTGACCAGTGGCTCTCTGGCGAGCTTCAACAACTTCATCCCCAACCCGCCGGTGCGCAGCCCGGCCTTCACCGACACCAACGAGATCGAGTCGGTGACAGTGGAGGGATTCGGGGTCGAAGACCTCTGCGTGTACTGATCGGTCAACGACCAGTCCGCATCGACTGACTCCAATGACCGGACGGCAGGCCGGCCCACGAGGGCCGGCCTGCTGTCTCGGTCCGCCCCGCCGGGAGGACCACAGCCGCATCGCTCCGCGAGCAGCGCAAGCCAAGAAAGGACCGCGCCGATGACAGCCAGCGACCTGTGCCATGTGGGGATCCTCGTCGAGGACCTGGAAGAGGCCATGGAACGCTTCTCGGAGGTCCTCGGGCTGACGTTCAAGGATCCCGAGATCGCTCATGTTGACCGCTTCGAGCAGGGGGAGATCGTCGAGGCGCTCGACCTGCGGATCACCTGGTCAGTCGAGGGCCCGCCCTACCTCGAGCTCCTCGAATCGCAGGACAACGACGGCATCTACGGCCGCGCCCAGGAGGGCCTGCACCACATCGGCCTGTGGGAGGACGATCCGGAGGCCCTGGTGGAGCGTCTCAGGGAGCTGGGCATCGGCAAGGAGGCCACCCAGTACACGCCCGAGGACCGGATCCTGGCCACCTACACCGCGCCCCACGACATGTACGGGGCGCGCCTAGAGTTCATCGAGTCGTCCCGCAAGGAAGGGATGGAGGCCTGGATCGCCGGGAAGTCGTGGCAGGACTGAGCACGGATCTCGCTCAATCAACACTCCCCTTCCGGGGTCCGCAAGCATTCCGGACACCGTGAACTCATCCGAGCCATACCTGCGGGTCGACGCACTCTCGAAGGCCTTCGGCTCGATCCAGGCGCTGGACAGGGCCGACTTCGAGGTGGGACACGGCGAGGTGATGGCCCTCGTCGGCGAGAACGGCGCCGGCAAGAGCACCCTGGTCAAGATCCTCGCCGGCATGTACCCGCCCGACTCGGGCAGGATCCGCCTGGGAGGCAGCGACGTCCAGTTCGGAGGCTCCACCCAGTCCGAGCACGCCGGAATCGCGGTCGTCCAACAGGAACTCTCCCTGGTTCCCAGTCTCTCCATCGCGGACAACGTCTTCCTGGGCGACACGAGAAGGGGATGGAGAACCCGGCCGGGGGCCCTGGCCCGGGCCGCGGCACCCTATCTGGAGCAGGTCGGCCTCACAGAACTGGATCCCCGCGTCCCGGTCGAGCATCTCTCGGTGGCGGAACGGCAGCTGATCGAGGTGGCCCGCCTGCTGGCCCGCGACGCCCGTGTGGTGATATTCGACGAGCCGACCGCCGCGCTCGCGGACCGGGAGATACAGAGAGTCAAGACGGTGGTCCGCTCCCTGCGGGAGCAGCGCCGCTCGATCATCTACGTGACCCATCGCCTCGACGAGGTCTTCGACCTGGCTGATCGGGTGACGGTGTTCCGCGACGGCAGGTCCAGCGCCCCGACCGCGACCGGCGGCCTCACTCTCGACCAGCTCATATCCATGATGCTGGGGGGAACGCTGGAGGGTCTGTTCCCGGAGCGAGCCACCGCCCCCGGAACAACCGTCCTGCACATCCAGAACCTGATGACCGACAACGTGACCGAGCCTGTGAACCTGGAGGTTCGCAGGGGCGAGATCGTGGGGCTGGCCGGCCAGCTCGGCAGCGGCGCCAGCGATGTCCTGAGGGCAGTAGCCGGCCACCAGCCCCGAGTGTCGGGCACGGTTGCGGTCTCCGGGCGCACTGTTCCGCCCACCTCGCCGTCGGCGGCCATCCGCTGCGGAATCGGATACAGCTCGTCGGACCGCAAACGCGACGGCCTGTTCCTGCAGCGCAGCGTGGTCGAGAATCTGACCTCCCCGAGCCTCGACCACGTGACGACGGCCGGATGGCTCAGGCCGCGTGCCGAGCGGTCGATGAGCGACCGCATCGCCGAGACCTTCACGATCGACCGGCTCCGCCTGGGATCGGTCGCGGGCGCTCTGAGCGGCGGCAACCAGCAGAAGATCGCGGTCGGCAAGTGGACGGGCCACCCGCTCGAGGTGCTGCTGATCGATGAACCCACCCGGGGTGTCGACGTGGGCGCCAGAGCGGAGATCTACCGCCACCTCCGCAACATTGCGGAACAGGGCACGGCCATCGTCATCGCCACATCGGACAGCCAGGAGATCCTCGGCCTCGCCGACACGGTCGTCGCCTACTTCAAAGGAGCACAGGTCAGCGTCCGCCGCCGCACCGACACCGATTCCCTTCTTCTCACCCGGGAGATCACTCATCCCCAAGAGGCGGCCTAATGGGCAGCGCCAGCACCAGCATCGACAGCGCGGCCTGGTCGTGGCGCCAGGCATCAGTGCCGCTCGCGGTGGTGGGGGCCGTCGCGGGCCTCGCATTGGTGGGGTGGCTGACCACGCCGGAGTTCGTGACTTACCGCAACGTCCAGAGCATCGTGCGCTCGGCCGCCCTCATCGGGATCATCGCGGTGACCATGACCGGCATCACCATGGCCGGCAGCTTCTTCTCGCTGTCCGTGTCCCAGACCGCGGCCATGGCCGCCATCGGCTTCGCCGCCTTCATGAGCTGGGGATGGCCGGTGTGGCTATCGGTTCTCGTTACCTTCGGAATCGCGGCGGCGGTGGGGGCCGTCCAGGGCGGCGCGGTGGCGCTGGGCGGGAACCCGATCGTGGTGACACTGGCCGTGGGAGCGGTCCTGTTCGGGACGGGCGCCTGGCTGACCGACAACAAGACAGTTCGAACCGGCACCGACGCGGCCGACTGGATCGGAACATCCCGGCCTCTGGGAATCCCCACCCAGACTTGGACCTTCATACTGATCACCGCGTTGGCCGCAACGGTCCTGGCCCGCACGCGGTTCGGCCGTGAATTGACCCTGGTGGGCGCCAACCGGCTGGCAGCGGCCGCTTCGGGACTGCGCCCCGGCAAGATCACCCTCTACGTGTTCACGGTGTCGTCGCTCGGTGCCGCTCTGGCCGGGATCTTCACCGCCGCCCAGTTCGGTCAGGGGCGGCTTGATCAGTTCGACGGCGCCGACATCGACTCCATCGCCGCCATCCTCGTGGGTGGGGCTGCCATCCAGGGCGGAGAAGGCTCGGCGCCGAGGACCGCGGTCGGCGCGGTGTTCATCGCCGGCCTCCAGAACCTCATGGTCCTGCGCGGCTTCAGCTTCGGCGTTCGGATCCTGTTTGTCGGTCTGGCCATCCTGGTCAGTGTCAGCGCCTTCACCGTGCTCCGCAACCGGAGGCAGATGACATGAGATCGATCCAGCGCGTGGACCCGACGGCATGGGCCCGTCTCGGCCTCTTCGTCGCGGTGTTCCTGGTCTTCTCCTGGCGCGACGACCGGTTCTTCACAACCAACAACGTGTTCACCATCTTCGAAGGCTTCGCCTTTCTGGGCCTGGCCGCTCTGGCCGTCGGCGTGACGATCATCGCCGGAGAACTAGACCTCTCCGTGGGATCGGCCGCCGCGGTGGCAGGAATCATCTCGGTGTCCGTGGTCGAGAAGATCGGACTGATCCCGACGGTGCTGCTCGCGACCCTTATCGGCATCGCCTACGGCAGTTTCCAGGGGTACCTGATCTATCGCTTGAGGATTCAATCGCTGGTGTTCACTCTGGGGACCCTGATCGGCCTGCGCGGCCTGGCCTTCATCATTTCCGGGGAGAACACCGTCGTAATGAGAGACCTCGAAATCGCCCGCACGGTGCGTCGACAACTCTGGATCTTCTCACCGTTCAGCCTGGTCACGCTGGCCTGTTTCGTCGGTGTGGCGCTCTTTCTGATCAACACCCGTTTTGGGCGGGAGATCTACGCGATCGGCGGTGGGCGACAGGAGGCGACCGCAGCCGGCGTTCCGCTGGTACGCCCGCTAGTGATGGCCTTCGCCCTCTCGGGGGCACTGGCTGCCGTGACGGGCGCGCTCACGTCGATCAAGTCCGGCAGTGCGGGGCCGGCCGCGTTCGAGACTCTTCTCCTCCCCGCGGCTACCGCGGCCCTGATCGGCGGCGTCAGCCTGCTGGGCGGCCGAGGATCGGTGTTCGGCATAGCGATCGGCGCCTTGACGCTGCGTTTCATCAACAGCGGCCTGAGCCTGGGCGGGGCACCCTTCTACATCTTGACGCTGGCCACTGGCATCGTCTTGATCGTGGCGGTCGTTCTGGAGTTGCTGATCGGGCGACCCGAGCTGCGAGCCCGCTGGCGCCGATGGCGCCGCGAACCAGGACTGGGCCTCCGCCCCCGTCACCAGCCCGCGGGCTGACCTTCTGCTCGGCGAGCGGCCGCCGCCCGGCGACCGGCCTCTGCAACCTGGGCCCGTGCGGTTGGGCGACCGCTCCGCAGGGGTCAGAATAGGACCGGCAGCGGGCAACAGCCCCGCACGGAGTCAACCGGCGGCAGGAGGACGAGATGGTGGAGCTGAGGCCCGGGGCCCGATTCCAGAGCACGGTGTGCGCCACCGAAGTGATCGTGGTCAAGGGCACGGGACCGGCCGAGCTGACCTGCGGCGGCTCGCCCATGGTGCCGGCCGGGTCGGCCGAGCGATCCGGAGAGCCCAGCGCGGATGCGTCGGAGGGAACCTTGCTGGGCAAGCGCTACGGCGACGATGACGATACCGTCGAGGTGCTGTGCACCAAGGCCGGCCCAGGGAGCCTTGCCCTCGGCGGCGTTGCGCTGGCGGTGAAAGTTACCAAGCCGCTGCCAGCCTCGGACTGAACGGCAAGGGCCGCCCGTGAACCGCCGTCGCGGTGCCGATGACCGGGCCGGCCCCTGGTCCCGGACGGAGACGTTCGCATGAACCTGATGATGCTGCTGGAGATGGCGGCCACCGCCATGGCCGGTCGGGCGGCGGTGGGAACGCGGGACGCGGGCATCACTTGCGACGGGCTGATGAGCCGCACCGCCGCGCTGGCAGGACGGCTGCGGGCGTCTCAGGTCGAGCATCTGGTGCTGTGCGACGAGCCCGGCGCCGTTCTGCCGGTCGCCCTGTTCGGAGCAGCATGGGGCGGCGTTCCGTATGTGCCGATCAACTACCGGCTCGCCGACGGCGATCTGCGCAGGCTGGCCGGGCGGGCCGCGCCCGCGGTGGCCGTGGCCGACACGTCCGGCGCGCAGCGGCTCGCCGGGGTGGACGGGCTGGAGATCATCGAACGGGACGAGTTGCTCGACGACCCAGCCGGGGGTGCCGATCCCGCCGAGGTCGGCGACTGGGCCATGGACCCCGACGCCGCCGCGGTGCTGCTGTACACGAGCGGCACCTCCGGCCCGCCCAAGGCCGCCGTTCTGCGCCACCGGCACCTGGTGTCGTACGTGTTCGCCACGGTCGAGTTCGCGTCGGCCGGCACCGACGAGGCCCACATCATGGCGGTGCCGCCCTACCACGTCGCCTCAGTGGCTGCGCAGCTGTCGCAGGTCTACTCCGGGCGCCGGATCGTGCCCCTGCGACGGTTCGACGCGGACTCCTGGATCGACCTGGTCCGAGCCGAGGGCGTGTCCCACGCCATGCTCGTGCCCACGATGCTGGCCCGCATCGTCGAGGCTCTCGATCGCCGGGGCGAGGCTCTCGAGTCGGTCCGCTTCGTGTCCTACGGAGGGGGCAAGTCGCACCGCAGCGTGGTGGAGAGGGCGCTGGAGCTGTTCCCGGCCGCAGGGTTCTCCCACGCCTACGGGCTCACCGAGACCAGCTCCACCGTGTGCGTGATGGGTCCCGACGATCACCGGCGGTGGGCCGCCTCCGACGATCCTGATGAGAGAGCCAGGCTCACCTCCGCAGGGCGGCCCCTGCCGGGAGTGGAGATCTCGGTGCGCTGCGACGACGGCGCCGAGGCGGAGACCGGGGCGGCCGGGGAGATCTGGGTGAGGGGCGAGCAGGTGTCCGGCGAATACGCCGAGGGCGGGTCGCAGCTCGACGGCGACGGCTGGTTCTGCACCCGCGACAGCGGACACACCGACGATGCCGGCTACCTGTGGGTCCACGGGCGCAACGACGACATCATCATCCGGGGCGGCGAGAACATGTCGCCCGGCGAGATCGAGGACGCGCTGCTGACCCATCCCGCCGTTGTCGACGCGGCCGCGTTCGGTTTGCCCAGCCGCGAATGGGGCGAGGAAGTGGCGGTTTGCGTAGTCACCCGCTCTCCCGTCCCGACCGCGGAAGACCTCCGGAGACTGGTCCGGACACGGCTGCGATCGAGCCGGGTGCCGGCCCGAGTGGAGTTCGTCGACGAACTGCCGTACAACGACACCGGCAAGCTGCTGCGCCGGGAACTGCGCCAGCGCTTCGTAGCCTCCGAGCCGGCCGCGCCGTCCGGCTGAGCGCTGCCCCAGCCGTCAGCCGGGCAGCAGAGTCCACCCCCGACGTCATCGGGTCGAGGCCGTGGCGCGCCCGCGGTCCGGGAGCGGATCCCCGCATCACCATCTGCCCCACCGGGGCCCTGTGGCGCGCCCCGCGGTCCGGGGCGGACGCTCATCCCCGGCTGAGTCATGGTCGGCTACCTTGGCGACGGTGGGTTCCGCACGCGGCATGGCTTGGCCGTTGGAGGAGCTCAGGCCCGCGGCTGTGTCCGTCGACTTCGACCGGCTGGTGCTGGACCAGATCGCGGCTGCGGCCGGCATGCCCGCGGTGATCGTGGACGTGGGCGACGATGCCGCCGACGATGTGGGCGCCGCGCTGGCCGCGCTCCCGGTGGTGTCGGTCGCAGTGGGTGCCGGGGGCGGAGCGTGGGATCTCGTGCTCGACGAACCCGGCCGGGTTCTCGAAGGGCTGCGGGCCAACCCGCAGGCCTCGGTGGTGGCCGCCCAGACGCTCCGCCGCAACAACAGGCTCGACCTGGCCGATGCCCTGCTGGTCGAGAGCCTGGCGTACGCCACTCTCCAGGCCGGCCCCGAACACGCCCGCTGGCTGGCGCAGCAGGGCCGTCGGAGCCGGAAGGACGCCGATCAGCCCCGCATCGAGGTGATCGACGACGGCTCCTCCGTGACGGTGAGGCTCAGCCGTCCCCGCCTGTTCAACCTGTTCGACGCAGCCATGCGAGATCAGCTCGTGGACGTGCTCAAGGCCCTCCAGGCGGGCGCGGATGACCGGCCGGTAGTCCTCGCCGGCGCGGGAGACAACTTCTGCGCGGGAGGCGACCCGGCCGAGTTCGGCACGGTCTCGGACCCGGCTGCGGCCCACTTGATCCGCAGCCGGGCCAACGCCGCGCCCTGGCTGGCCTCCATCGCCCACCGCACGACTGCCATGATCGACGGGGCCTGCGTGGGCGCCGGCATCGAACTGGCCGCCTTCTGCGCCACCGTCAAGGCCACCGAGCGCGCCCGATTCCGGCTCCCCGAGCTGTCCATGGGCCTGATCCCGGGCGCGGGCGGAACGGTAAGCATCCCCGCCCGCATCGGCCGCCAGCGCACGCTGTGGTGGCTGCTCACCAACGCCGAACTCGACGCGCTCACAGCACTCGACTGGGGCCTGGCGGACACCGTCGCCTAGCCCGCGGCCCACTGCCGGGGCCGAGCCGCCTCCGGCCCGACGGCTCCTCGGGGAGGCCGACGCTACTTGGGGGCGAAGGTTTGCTCCAGCGGGGCCTGCTCGAAGCCGGACGGTCGCGTCCCGGTGGTGGCGTAGAGATAGAGCGCCGTCTGGAAGATGGCGTTCAGAGCGGTGAGCACCACCATTACCACCGCCACCCACGCCGCGGCGACGATGATGCCCACCGCCATCAGCGGCTGCCAGCCCGATGCGATAAGGAGCCCGGCCACGATTGCCGCGGGGATGATCAGAACGAAGCCGAGGAGGCCGAACCCGACGCGGGCCGCGATGTTCTCGCCCCATGTGCGGCGCAGCAGCGACGCCGACTGCTTGAGACCGGCTATGGCCCCCAGGTCGTCGATGACGATTGCGGGCACGGTAAGGAAGGTCACCACCTCCCAGGCCATCTCCAGCATGTGGGTGACGATCCGTCCCAGGAAGCCGGCTCGTTCCCTCAGCGCCTGAAGTATCAGCCCGACCGTGGTGGTGAGGATCGCCCACGGCACCAGGCCCGGGATGCGGGCGAACGCCCGGCCGATGGCGCTGCGCACCGTCGGATCGCCCCCGGTAAGCCTCTCGTGGGCGCCGGCGACCAGGGCGCCGTTGAAGAACACGGCGATGATGCCCAAGACCATGGCGGCCACCACGTAGACCACGATCATCGCCGGGTTGAACTCCATGGTGGTCTGGACGTGTGAGGACTCGGTCGACAATGTGAGGAACGTGAGCGCGATCACGATGGCTATCACCACGGCCGACGCAAGAAAGGACAGCACCGGCATCCACAGCAGCTCTCGATCCTTCTTCAGCACCGACCATGAAACCTTGGCCAGATGCCAGGTGTTGCTGATGCGGCCCATCGCTTCCCCTTCCGCTAGCAATTCTGCCGGGGTGAAGAGTACCGACCGGAGGGCGCCTACCGTGGCTCCCGCGGCAGACCCAGGACCCGCTCCCCGATGATGTTGCGCTGTATCTCGTTGCTTCCCCCGTAGATGGTGTGGGCCCGCGAGTACAGGAACGTTCGCTGCCAGCGGTCGAGCCGGTAGTCGAGCCCGCCCTCGCCGGCATGGGCGCCCTCGCCCGGATCGGCCACCATCGACGCCGCGCCCCGGACGCCCATGGCCAGCTCACCCATCCGCTGGTGCCACGACGCCCAGTAGAGCTTGCCGATCGACTGCTCCGGCCCGGCAAGCCGATCGTGGGTGAGCGAGGTCAGCAACCGCAGCTGGTTGTAGCGCAGGATCTCGAGCTCGATGTGGCGCTGAACAAGCTCCGAGCGCAGCACGCCGCATCGGAGGCGCCCCGACGCTCTGGCCTCCGACACCAGCGAGTCGAACTCCTGGCGGAAGCTGAGCTGCTGCCCCAGCGTGCTCGCCCCCCGCTCGAAGGCGAGCGTGCCCATGGCCACCTTCCAGCCGTTGCCTTCTCCGCCCACGACAAGGTCCGCGTCGGTGACGGCGTCATTGAAGAACGTCTCGTTGAACTCGACGCCGCCGTTGATCTGGACGATGGGACGGATCTCGATCCCGGTCTGGTCCATGGGCACCAGCAGGTAGCTGAGCCCGGCGTGGCGCTGCGATCCCGCGGTGCTGCGGGCCAGCAGGAAGATCCAGTCGGCGTGCTGGGCCAGGGAGGTCCACACTTTCTGGCCGTTGATCACCCAATGGCCGCCGCGCCGGTCGGCTCTCGTGGCCACCGCGGCGAGGTCGCTGCCCGCGCCGGGCTCGGAGTAGCCCTGGCACCACAGCTCGTCTCCCGCCAGAATGGCGGGCACGAAGCGCTGCTGCTGCTCGACTGATCCGAACGCCATCAGGGTGGGGCCCAGCAGCATCACGCCCACGTTGGGTATGCGGCCCGGGGCGCGGGCCTCGGTATAGGTGTTGAAGAACACGACCTGCTCGGCCAGAGTGCAGCCCAGCCCCCCGATCCATTCCGGGAAGTCGAGCCCCAGCCATCCGCCCGATGCGAGCTCGCGCTCCCAGGCGATCTGCACGTCGACCGGCACGTCGTCCTGCCCGGTGAGGCCGCGGCCGCGGTACCGGGCGAACTCGCCGACGAGGTGCTCCTCGAGCCAGGTCCTGACCTCCTCGGCGAAGGCGGCCAGCGCTGGCGCAGACCGGAAGTCCATATGCCCCGAGCGTACAATCGCAGCCGTGGCCGACCCCGGCGAGGTCCCGACAGCCGAAGCTCCGCCCGGGGGCAGCCCTGGTGCGGCGGGACTGGCCGGCCTGATCGCCGGAGCCCTGGGCGCAGCGGTGGCGCTGAGCTTCGGTGAGCTGGTCGGAGGTCTGAGTCAGTCCATCCCGTCGCTTGTGATCGCGGTGGGCGAGGTGGTCACGGACTACACGCCCGGCGATGTCGTGGCTTTCAGCATCGCCAACATCGGCGCCAGCCAGAAGACGGTGCTCACAGCAGGAATCGTCGTCCTGTCGATTGCCATCGGCGGGCTGCTGGGCCGCGCCGCGGCCAGAGGCCGCCGCGGCGTGGCCGTCGGAGGCTTCGCGGCATTCGGGCTGGTGGGCGGCTGGGCCGCGGCCCGCAACCCCCTGAGCCCTGCTCTGGCGTCCTGGATTGTGGCCCTGGCGGCCGCCGTGCTGGCCGCAGCCACGACCCTGTTCCTGGTGAGCCGGGCAGCGGGGGCGCGCCAGCGGGCGGCCGGCGGAGTGGCACACGCCGACGGAGCGGAGCATGCCGAGGGGGCAGAGGACCCTGACGGCCGGCGCGAGCGGGCCGGCCCCCGCCGAGCGTTCTTTGCCTACGCCGGCGGCGCCGCGGTGACCGCCCTCAGCCTGGTCGGACTGGGCCGGGGCCTGCGGGGACCGTCCGCCGCGGAGAAGGCTCGAGAGCTCTACGCGCTCCCGCCGAGGGATCCGGACCCGGCACCCGGCGCGGCGGCGGGTACGACGACCGCCGACGCCGACGCTGCCATCGAGGTTCCAGAAGGCATCGCCATTGAAGGCCCCGAAGACACCGTCATCGAAGTCCCAGAAGGCATCGGGATCGAGGGCCTGGAAGACACCGTCATCGAAGTCCCAGAAGGCATCGGGATCGAGGGCCTGGAAGACACCGTCATCGAAATCCCAGAAGGCATCGAGATCGAGGGTCTCGACGAGCAGGCCGGTTCCGTCAGCCAAGAGGCACCGACTCCGAGCTCGGAGCAGGCCGCCGCTCCAACCAGCACGGAGCCGGGCACTGATCTTGCCGAACCGGAGCCGGCTCCCACCACCGCACAAGACTCCGCAACCACCACCACACAACCTCCCGAAGACTCCGCAACCACCACGCAAGAACCAGAAGAATCCGCAACCACCACCACACAACCCCCCGAAGACTCCGCAACCACCACGCAAGAACCAGAAGACTCCGCAACCACCACCACGCAACCCCCCGAAGACTCCGCAACCACCACCACCCAGAAGCCAGAAGACTCTGCAACCACCACCACGCAGAAACCGCGGCAGTCGTCGCCGCATCCGCAGGTGGCCCACCTGGACACGCTCGACGACGAGGTCCCTGGCATCTCGCCCTACGTCACCCCGATCTCGCCAAGGAACGAGTTCTACCGCATCGACACCGCCTTGACGGTCCCGCAGGTTGATCCGGACCGTTGGCGGCTGCGCATCACCGGGCTGGTTGACAATCCCTACGAACTCACGTACCAGGACATCCGGGCCATGCGCCTCTCCGACCACGTGATCACGCTCTCCTGCGTGTCCAACGTCGTGGGAGGGACCCTCGTCGGCAATGCCGTGTGGACCGGCGTCCCTCTCAACGTGCTGCTCCAGCGAGCCGGCGTCCAGCGCGGCGCCCAGCAGATCGTGGGGCGCTCGGTGGACGACTTCACTGCCGGGTTCCCCACCACCGCGGCCTACGACGGACGCAATGCCATCCTCGCCATCGGCATGAACAACGAGCCCCTGCCCCTGCGGCACGGATTCCCGGCCCGCATCGTGGTAGCGGGCCTGTACGGCTATGTGTCGGCGGTGAAGTGGCTCGAGGAGATCCACCTCACCACCTGGGACGGCTTCGACGGATACTGGGTGCCGCGGGGCTGGTCCAAGCTGGGTCCGATCAAGACGCAGAGCCGGATCGACGTCCCCAAGGGCGGGTCGACGCTCAGAGTCGGCCAAGCCACTGCGGTGGCGGGCATCGCTTGGGCACCGACTCGGGGCATCCAGCGCGTCGAGGTGAGGATCGGCGATGAGGGCTGGGTGCCGTGCCGCCTCGGCCAGGCTCTGGGCAACGAGAGCTGGGTTCAGTGGCACCGGGAGTGGACTCCTTCCAACCCGGGCCAGCAGCAGATCCAGGTACGGGCCACCGACGGCGGCGGCTACACCCAGAGCGGGAGGAACGTGAGGCCCCGACCCAACGGTGCCGAGGGTTGGCACACCCTCAGCGTCAACGTCAGGAACTGAGTGCTGACGGCGACCCTTCAGCAGGCTGCTCGCGACTACGCGGAGCGGCCGGCCTTCATCAGCGCCGGCGGCCGGGCGACGAGCTTCGAGGAACTCGAACAGGCCGCGCAGCAGGTCGCGGCCGGACTGCACGAGCGCGGGCTGGGCGAGGGTTCGGTGGTGGGCCTGGTGCTGCCCTCCGATGTGGACTATGTAGCCATCTACCTTGGCGCGGCTCGCATAGGTGCCGTCACGGCGGGGATCAACCCGCTGCTGACCGCTGCCGAAGCGTCCGGCTGCCTCGACCGGCTGGGTGCCGACCTGGTCGTGGTGGACCCGCAGCTCGTTCACCTCGCGGGCCCAGGTGCCGCTACCCGGGTGGAGCAGCTGGAGGGAGGGGGCGATCCGACCACCGCAGGCGGCTCGCTGCGCTCCGGCGCGGGCGTGTCCGAGCGGGCCCTGGCCGGCCTCGCGGCCGGTCCCGACGACGAGCGTCCCGTGTGCATCTGCTTCACGTCGGGCTCAACGGGTGAGCCCAAGGCGGCCTGGTTCGGCAATCGTCAGCTGCGAGCGGTGGCCCAGATCGACGAGGGCGGCGATTGGGGTGCCGGCCACGGAATATCGTCCACCCAGTTCGCCCATGTCGCCTTCATGACGAAGCTCCCGTGGATGCTGGCGTGCGGGCGGACCACGCATCTGTTGGAGCGCTGGTCGGCCGGATCTGCCCTGAAGCTGATTGCTCGCCATCGAATGGCCGCGGTCATCGGCGTGGCCCCGCAGATCGCTCTCATGGTCCGGCACCCGTCATCAACCCTGCTGGACTTCTCAGCCGTGCGGGCGGTGGTGGCGGGCGGGGGCCCGTCGGCGCCGGAGCTGGTGCAATCCGCCCGTGAGCGATTCGGTGCCCCGTACTCGATCCGGTACTCGTCCACCGAGTCGGGCGGCGTCGGGCTGGGCACCGCGCTGGACGCCGACGATGACGAGGCCTGCCATTCGGTGGGCCGGCCCCGGCGGGGCGTGCAGGCTGAGATCAGAGATCCAGCGGGAAAAAGGCTCGATCCCGGCGAGACGGGAGAGCTCTGGCTCAAGTCTCCCGCGGTGATGTCGGGGTACTGGCGCGACCCGAAGTCCACCTCCGAGGCACTGGTGGACGGTTGGCTGCGCACCGGGGACCTGGCCACGGTGGGCGCCGACGGCCTCTACCGCCTCGCGGGCCGGTTGAGCGACATGTTCATCCGGGGCGGCTACAACGTGCATCCCGCCGAGGTCGAGAGCGTGTTGGCCGGGCACCCCGCTGTGCAGGACGTAGCAGTGGCGGCGCGTCCCGATCCGGTGATGGGCGAGATCGGTGTGGCTGTGGTGGTGCCGCTCCAGGGCGCAAGCCCTCCCACACTGGAGGACCTGCGAGCCTTCGGATCCCGGGCCCTGGCCCGCCACAAGCTGCCCGAAGCCCTGAACCTCGTGGACGAACTGCCCCGCAACGCGACCGGAAAGATAGACCGCCGCCGCCTCCCGACCGGCACTTGACAGAGTCGGGTCAGCGGCGGCCGCGGCGGGATGAGCGAGCCCGGGCCACCTCGCGGGCCCGCTGCCGCTCAATTTCGCCGCGCAAGGCGATGAAGCGCTCCACTCGTCGGGGATCCATTTCGCCGCTGTCCACGGCCGCGGTCACCGCACAGTCGGGTTCGGCACCGTGGGCGCAGTCCGCGAACCGGCAGCTGCGGCCGTATTCCTCGATGTCACTGAACACCCGGCTCAGCGCCTCCTGCGCGTCGGTCAGGCCGAGGGCCCTCACACCGGGCGTGTCCAGAACCATCCCGCCGTCGTCGGGCAGGAGGACCAGCCGGCGGGCCACTGTGGTGTGGCGGCCCCTCCGGTCGGAGGGACGGACCCCGGCGGTCGCGAGGACATCAGCTCCGGCCAGCGCGTTCACCAGAGTCGACTTGCCCGACCCGCTGGCACCCACGAGGGCCAGCGTGCGGCCCGAGCCGAGCCTGGACCGGAGATCGTCGAGGCCCAAGCCGCTGCGAGCGCTCAGCGTCAGCACATCGACATCGCCGGCCACGGCCCGCACCGTCTCGGCCGCGGAGGCGGCGTCAGCGGCCCCATCGGCCTTGGTGAGGAGTATCACTATCGCGGCGCGGCTGTCCTGTGCCATCACCAGCATGCGCTCGAAGCGTCCCGGGGGCAAGGGGCGGTCCAGCCCGGCAACGATCCCCACGATGTCGCAGTTGGCCGCGAGAACCTGCTCCCGGTCGCGCTCGACGTCCCGGCGGATCAGGGCCGTGCGCCGGGGCAGCACCCTGCCGATCAACGGCATGCCGTCTCCGGGAACCAGTTCAACCCAGTCGCCGGTCACGGGCGCGGTCTCGGCCTGGGCCCGCACCGAGTCGGAGCCGGCCCGCACCGCGCCTTTCGCCGTCACCACATCGCACTCGCCCCGATCCACCTGCACCACCCGGGCAACCCGCGTCCCGGGCTCGATGGAACTAGCCACGCGGTCGTCGTAGCCCCAACGGTACAGGTCGCCGATATCGCCCGTCACTGGTGCGTCATCGGCGAGCGCGGCCCGTCTCCATCCGTTCACTATGGCCCATCGCGCTCGCACACGAAAGGCGTACGATCTCGGCGGGCGAGATAGTCGATCCGAGGCGCCCGAGGGACAGCGGTGAAGGACCAAGAATCGAGCGGCGACCATCTGGACTCCCCGCCGGGCGCGGCACCCTCCTTGATGGGCGCATTGGCCGGAGCGGCCGGCGCGGGCGTCGGTCTGGGGTTCGGCGAGCTGGTGGAGGGAGCATTCGAGTCGATCCCGTCGCTGGTGGTGGCGGTGAGCGAGCTGCTCAGCGACTACACCCCCGGCGACGTGGTGAGGTTCAGCATCGCCAACTTCGGTGCCAGCCAGAAGACGCTGCTCACTGCTGGCATCATCATTGGGGCACTGGTCCTCGGCGGTGTGCTGGGCCGTTCCGCAGTACGAGGGCGCCCGAGCGTGACTGTGGCCGGGTTCGCACTGTTCGGCCTGCTGGGCGGCTGGGCCGCGGCCCGTAACCCGCTGAGCCCGGCCGCGGGATCGTGGATCTTGGGCCTGGTCGCCGCTGCTCTCGCCGCGGGAACCACCTTGCTGCTTGTGAGCCGCGCCGCTCGACGCCCGGCGCCGGCAGCCGCGGCCGTACCAGTCGAACCACCAACCGCCGCCGAGCCGGGCCTCGCGGCCGAGCCGCCTCTTCCAGCCCGGCTGGCAACGGCGGTCGAGCAACCCACCGCCGAGCTGGGCCTCTCGGCCACTTGTGAAGAATGGGACGCACCCGGCACCCAGAGGGGGACGCGGCGGGCCTTTCTCGCTTACGCAGCCGGCGCCGGTGCGGCTGCGCTGGCCATGGTCGGCCTGGGCCGGGCATTGCGGGGCCAGTCGGCCGCGGAGCAGTTCCTGGAGACGAACGCGCTGCGGTCAGCGACAGCCACCACGACCACACCGCCGTCCACTACAGGGGCGCCCGAGGCCACAGAGGCGGCCGCGGCGCCGGCGTCCACCACCAGCACCGCCGCACCGGCGTCAGCGGGTCCGTCCGTGCGGGAGCAGGTGGCCGCGCTCGACACGCTCGATGACGACGTGGCCGGCATCTCGCCGTATGTGACGCCCAACGACAGCTTCTACCGGATCGACACCGCCTTCGGCGAGGTTCCCCAGGTCGACCCGGCCGACTGGCGGCTCCGCTTCACCGGCATGGTCGACAACCCCTACGAGATCACGTTCGACGAGATCCAGTCCATGGACCTGTCCGACCATGTGATCACCCTGTCGTGCGTGTCGAACCGGGTGGGCGGCAACCTGGTCGGCAACGCCGTCTGGACCGGGGTCCCGCTGTCGGTGCTGCTGGACCGGGCCGGGGTGCAGCCGGGCGCCGACCAGGTGGTGGGCCGATCGGTGGACGACTGGACGGCCGGCTTCCCGACTCCGCTGGTGTACGACGGCCGCAACGCCGTCCTGGCCATCGGCATGAACGGAGAGTTCCTGCCGACGAACCACGGCTTCCCGGCCCGGCTGGTGGTGGCCGGCCTCTACGGCTACGTCTCGGCGGTCAAGTGGATCGACGAGATCCACCTGACCACCTGGGACGGCTTCGACGGCTATTGGGTGCCGAGGGGCTGGTCCAAGGAGGGGCCGATGAAGACCCAGAGCCGCATCGACGTGCCCTCAGCCGGCCGCGGGCTCGTGGCCGGGCAGACAACGCCGATCGCCGGCATCGCCTGGGCGCCGACCCGCGGCATCGAGCGGGTCGAGGTGAACATCGACGACGAGGGCTGGATGCCCTGCGAGCTTGGCGAAGCCCTGGGCGACGAGAGCTGGGTGCAGTGGCACCGCGAGTGGACGCCCACCGCTGGCCGGCACCGCATCCAGGTGCGGGCCACCGACGGCGACGGCATCACCCAGAGCGGCCGGCAGGTCGATCCCGCCCCCAACGGCGCCGAGGGCTGGCACACCATCACCGTCACCGTGGACGCCTGAGCCGCGACCCTCCGGCGCGGGAACGCCCGCACAGCGCTGGCACTGACGGGCTAGCGCCATATCGGCGAGCGGCATATTGGCGGGCGGCATGTTGGCGGGCGGGATATTGGTGTATCGTCGGCCTATGGTGGAGGGGGCATCATGACTGATCTTCAAGAGCGAACCGGACCCGCCGCGCCGACGGTGACGGAGTTCATGTGCAACGGCTCGACGGTGCGGGTCGGCGACCACCCCCACCTGCTCGCCGCCCTGCGGGAGGAGCTGGGGCTGGTGGCGGCCAAGGACGGCTGCTCTCCCTCGGGCCAGTGCGGCTGCTGCACGGTGCTTCTGAACGGCAAGGCCCGGGTGGCGTGCCAGATCCCCTTGGAGAAGGCCCAGGGGGCGGAGATCGTCACCCCGGAGGGCCTCAGCGCCGAGGAGCGCCACCGCTACGCGGCCGCCTTCGGCGCCGCGGGGGCGGTGCAATGCGGCTTCTGCACCCCGGGAATCCTGATGCGGGTCAAGGCGCTGATCGACAACAAGGGCGCCGCCCTGACCCGGGAGCAGGCCTCACGCCATCTCGGCGCCCACCTGTGCCGCTGCACCGGATACCTGAAGATTCTCGACGCGGTGGAGATGCTGGCCACCGGTGCCGACGGGCTGACGGGATCCGACGGCACCGCGGTCGAGATCGCCAAGGGCGTCGGGTCGCGGGCCGCCCGCTACGAGGCCGCCGACCTGGCCCTGGGCGACAAGCTCTACATCGACGACATGACCGCGCCGGGGATGCTCCACGGCGCGGTGCACCTGGCCGAGCACGCCCGGGCCGACGTCGTCTCCATCGACACCAGCCGGGCCGAGGCCGTGCCGGGCGTGGTGGCCGTGTTCACCGGAGCCGACGTTCCCGGCGACCTGCGTATCGGGCTGATCCACAAGGACTGGCCGGTGTTCATCCCCAAGGGTGGCCGCACGTCCTACTTGGGCGACATAATGGCCCTGGTAGTGGCCGACAGCCGCGAGACGGCCCGCCGGGCGGCGGAGTTGGTCGACGTGGTCTACGAGCCGCTGCCCCCGATCACCGACCCGGCCGCGGCCGTGGCCGACGGCGCCGAGGACGCGGTGTGGGGACTGGACGGCAACATCCTGTCGGTGTCGACCTACGCGCGGGGCGGCGACGTGGAGAATGCGCTGGCCGCGTCGGCCCACGTCGTGCGGGAGACGTTCCAGACCCAGCGGGTGGAGCAGGCCTTCCTGGAGCCCGAGTCGACCCTGGCTGTGCCCAAGGTCGTCAACGGCGAGCGCGGCCTGGACCTGTACTCCGGCGGCCAGGGCGTGTGGGACGACCGCGACCAAACCGCGGCCGTGCTCGGGATCGACAGAAGCCGCATCTGGGCCGAGCAGGTCGCCAACGGCGGGGCCTTCGGGGGCAAGGAGGACTGCTCCAACCAGACCCAGACCGCGCTGGCGGCCTGGCTTCTGGACCGTCCCGTGAAGACAACGTTCTCGCGCGAGGAGTCGCTGCTGGTCCATCCCAAGCGTCACCCGGTGCGTATCGAGCTGGCGGTGGGCTGCGACGCCGAGGGTCGGCTCACGGCCCTGCGAGCCCGGATGCTGGGCGACTCCGGTCCCTACGCCTCGGTGGGGATGAAGGTGTTGGAGCGAGCGGCCGGCCATGCCTGCGGCCCCTACGTGGTGCCGGTCGTCGACGTCGAAGCGGTGGCGGCCCGCACCAACAACAGCGTTTGCGGCGCCTTCCGGGGCTTCGGTGCCAACCAGGCCCAGTTCGCCATGGAGGGCGCTTTGGACCGCCTGGCCCACGCGGTGGGCATCAGCGGCTGGGAGATCCGCCGCCGCAACGCGGTGTACCCCGGCGCAGTCTGGGGTCCGGGCCAGATCATGGACGGCGGCAGCCTCGGCGCGATGGAGTGCCTGGAGGCCATCAAGCCGGCCTACGACGAGGCGATCGCGACCGGCAAGGCCGTCGGGCTCGGGCTGGGCCTCAAGAACTCCGGACTGGGCAACGGGTTCAAGGAGATCAGCCGGGCAGTCGTGCATTTCGTGGCCGACGCCGCCCACCCCGCGGGAACGCCGGCGGGGCCCGACACCGTGGTCGAGGTACGCCACTGCTGGACGGAGATGGGCCAGGGCGTGCACACGGTGGCCCTGCAGGTGGCGGTCGAAGAGCTCGGGGTGCGACCCGACCAGGTGAGGGTCTACGTCGACACCAGCCGGGAGCTGGGCGCCGGCCAGACCACCGGCTCGCGGGGGACGCTGATGGGGGCCGGGTCGGTCGCCGAGGCGTGCCGGGCGGCCAGGGACGGCGGCTGTCTCACCGGCGTCGACTACGAGGGCGAGTACCGGGTGGACTGGACCAACAAGCTCAGTGACGGCCTGGAGAATCCGGTCATCCACTCCACTTTCGGCTACGCCGCCCAGATGGTGATAGCCGACCCGAAGACCGGCAAGGTGGAGAAGGTTGTGGCCGCCCACGATGTGGGCCGGGCCGTCAACCCCCTGCTGTGCGAGGGCCAGGTCGAGGGCAGCGTCCACATGGGCCTCGGCTACGCGCTGAGCGAGGACTTTCCCTGCGACACCGACGGCCGGCCCCTCCTCGACACGCTGCGGGGGCTCGACATCATCCGAGCCAAGGACATGCCGCCGGTGGACGTGATCCTCGTCGAGGCCCCCCAGCCCGACTCGCCTTACGGCATCAAGGGCGTCGGCGAGATCGGCCTGGTGCCCACCGCGGGCGCGGTGGCTGAGGCCATGCGCCAGGTGGACGGCCAGTGGCGCAACCGCCTGCCCATCAACACTCATCAGCCGGTAGTGCCCCAATCGTGAGCCCGCCCGCCGCCGGCGTCAGCCCAGGCGCGGGCCCGGCCGGGTCAGGCCCGGTCGACACCGGTGGCGGCAGCTCGGCCCGGACCACTCCCGGCATGGTGTGCGCCCACCATCACCTCTACTCCGCGCTGGCCCGGGGGATGCCCGCGCCGCCCCGCACGCCCACCGAGTTTCTCGACATCCTGGAGCTGATCTGGTGGCGCCTGGACCGGGCCCTCGACCTCGACATCATCGAGTGGTCGGCCAAGCTCGGCGCGCTGGAGGCCCTGGAGTCGGGCACCACCGCCATCATCGACCACCACGAATCCCCCAACGCCATCGAGGGCTCGCTCGACGTGATCGCCCGGGCGTGCGCCGAGGTGGGCGTGAGAGTGGACTGCGCCTACGGCGTGACCGACCGGCACGGATCGGCGGGCGCCCGGGCCGGCTTGGCCGAGAACGACCGGTTCCTGCGGGCCGGGGGGCGGGGACATGTCGGCGTCCACGCCGCCTTCACCTGCTCGGACGACACGCTGGAGGCCGCGGCCGGTCTGGCCGCCGACCACGGCGCCGGGGTCCACATCCACGTGTCGGAGGGCACCGCCGACCTGGCTGCGGGGTCCCGCCTGGAGACGCTGGCCCGCGACGACTGGCTAGTGGTTCACGCCGTGCACCTCGACCGCGACCTGCCCGGCACGATCGTGCACAACCCCCGATCGAACATGAACAACGCGGTCGGCTACGCCCGGCCCGCAACCCGGCCCAATCCGGTGGCCCTGGGCACCGACGGGATCGGCGCGGCCATGCTCGAGGAGTTCCAGGTGGCCTACGTGCGTCATCGCGAGGACGACGTGACCGCCACTCCCGAGGCGGCATGGAGCTGGCTGGAGACCGGCTGGCGGCTCTTCCCGGAGGCCCTCGGAGACACCGTGGTCTGGTCGTACGACCGATTGGACCCGTGGTCGCTGGCCTTCACCACCGGCGTCAGGGCCCTGGAGGTGACGGTGAACGGCGAGACCGTGCTGCGCGACGGCCGGGCCACCCGGGTGGACGCCGCCGAGATCAGGGCCAAAGCGGCCGAAGCGGCCACCAGACTGTTCGCCAAGCTCGAGGAGATGCCGTGAGACGACCGGCGGCCTCGAACGACCGCCACGAGGAGGAGACATGACCCAGCCCGCGGCCCTCTACATCCAGGACGCCCACACTCTCGCCGAGTCGATGGAACTGTCGCAGTACGCCGAGGCCAGGGGCTTCGACGCCGTCTGGCAGGCCGACTCCCGGCTGGTGCGAGACGCGGTGGTGCCCATGGCGGCGATCGCCGCCGTCACTGACACGATCAAGGTGGGCAGCGGCGTGGTGGACTGCTGGACCCGCAACCCGGCCAGGCTGGCGTCCACCTTTTCCACCCTCGACGACCTGGCACCGGGCCGGATCATCCTCGGCATCGGCGCCTGGTGGGAGCCGCTGGCGTCGAAGGTGGGCGTGAGCCGAGTGCGCCCCCTGAAGGCGATGCGGGAGATCGTCGAGGCGTGCCGGGGCCTGTTGAACGACCAGACCGTCACCTACCAGGGCGAGTTCGTGCAGTTCGACGGGGTGGAGCTCGACTATGTCCAGCAGGAGCGCCGCCCCAAGGACGTCCCCATCTACATCGGAGCAACCGGCGCCAAGATGATGGCCCTGACCGGGGAGATCGCCGACGGCGTGGTGTTCAACTACCTGGTTTCGCCCCAGTACAACGCGCAGGCCATGGAGCACCTGGCCGACGGCGCGGCCCGGGTGGGGCGCACCGTCGATGACCTCGACCGGCCGCAGCTGATCGTGTGCTCGATGGCCACGGGCGACTCCGAGGCGGAGCGCACCGAGGCGCTCGACGGAGGGCGCATGCTGATCACCCAGTACCTGGGCCAGCAGCCCCACATCATGAAGGCGTCGGGCGTGTCGCAGTCGCTGCTCGACGAGGTGGGATCGGTCCTGACGTGGCCGGCGACCCTGGAACAGGTCGAGGAGGCGTCGAAGCTGGTGCCCGACGACGTGGTCCAGCTGCTGTGCGCGGCGGGCACCGCCGACGAGTGCCGGGAGAAGGTGCGCCACTACATCGACAACGGCTGCACCACCCCGATCCTGTACCCGCTCGGCCCCGACGCCAAGGGAATGATCGACGCCTTCGCCGACTGGAGAATCTGAAGCCCTTCCCCGAACTGGCAGCAAAATGACCCCTATGCGGTACAAAATGCTGCCAATTCCCGGCCCGCTTGCTGATCCCGCATGACTGACCTGCTCGTCCGCAACGCCCGGCTCGTGGCGACGATGAACGATCAACGCACCGAGATAGCCGGCGGCTGGGTGGCCGTCACCGGCGGTTTCGTTACGGGCGTCGGTCCAGCCGGTTCCGAGCCCGCCGGCGCGGCCCGAGTCGTCGACGCCACCGATTGCCTGGTGACGCCGGGTCTGGTCAACGCCCATCACCACCTGTACCAGAACCTGACCCGGTCCTACCGCCCCGCCCTGGACGGCAACCTGTTCGACTGGCTGCGCGCGCTCTATCCGCTGTGGGCCCGCCTCGACGAGGAGGCGGCCCACGTGTCGGCCTGGGTGGGGCTGGCCGAGTTGGCCCTTAGCGGGTGCACTACCAGCACCGACCACCTCTACGTCCATCCCGCAGGCGGTGGGGACCTGATCTCGGCGGAGATCGCGGCCGCGGCCGATCTGGGTATTCGTTTCCACCCCACCCGGGGGTCGATGTCGCTCGGCGCCAAGGACGGCGGGCTGCCCCCCGACTCGGTGGTGCAGGCCGACGACGTGATCCTGGCCGAGTCCGAGCGCCTGGTGGCCGCCCATCACGACCGTTCGCCCGGCGCGATGGTGCGCATCGGGCTGGCGCCGTGCTCGCCGTTCTCGGTGTCGCCCGAGCTGATGACGGCCACCGCCGAGCTGGCCGAGCGCCTGGACGTGCGGCTGCACACCCACCTCGCCGAGGACGTCGGCGAGGACGGCTTCTGCCTGGAGACGTTCGGGATGCGCCCGGTGGACTACTTCGAGGACTGCGGCTGGGGCACCGACCGGTCCTGGATCGCCCACTGCGTGCAGCCCAGCGCAGCCGAGGTCTCCCGGCTGGGCCGCTGGGGCACCGGCGTGGCCCACTGCCCGAGCTCCAACATGATCCTGGGCGCGGGGCTGGCGCCGGTGCGGGAGCTGCGGGCCGCCGGCGTGCCGGTGGGGCTTGGGGTGGACGGCTCGGCGTCGGCCGACTCGGGTTCGATGTGGACCGAGGCCCGCAATGCCATGCTCCTGGCCCGCCTGCGCGACGGCCTAGGCGGGCGGGACAGCCTGTTCACGGCCCGCGATGCTCTGGAGCTAGCCACCCGGGGCGGCGCCTCCTGCCTGGGACGGGCCGGCGAGATCGGCGAGCTGAAGGTCGGCGCCTGCGGCGACATCGCGGTGTGGCGCCTCGACGGCCTCGCCTTCGCCGGAGCTTGGTCCGACCCGATAGAGGCATGGCTGCGTTGCGGCCCTGTAGCCGCGCACCACACCATCGTCGCCGGTCGCCTAGTCGTGGAAGACGGCCAGCTGCGCTCCTCAGGCACCGACCAGATGCTGCAAGACCACCGCCGCATCGCCCTCAAGGTTCAGCATATGTGCAGTGAATATACTTGAAAATATCCAAAGATGATGTAAAACTGTGGGCCACTGATATGGTCGGGTCACGGGGGTGGCCCCGGTACACAACCTAGTGCTCTGCCAACCGGGGCCACTCCCACTGTCGGCTACGCTACCGGACCCTCCGAACGATCGCAACCATTCTGTGTGATGATGCACCTTCTCATGGCATGCAGTGACTCTGCCTCGGGGTTCAGCGGGCAAAATCCGGGCAGGCGGCGGTGCGAGCTAGTAGGAACTGCGACAGCCGCGGCCACCGCGGCGGTGCAGGCCCAGGACCACAGAGAGGACGTACCGACTATGGACCAGACCACGGCACGGGAGGAGATGGACTGGGCCCTCTACGGGCGCGGCGTCCGCGAGTTGGCGCAGATGATCGCCGACGACGGGTACCGGCCCGACATGATCCTGGCCATCGCCCGCGGCGGGCTGTTCTGCGCCGGGTCGCTGGGGTATGCGCTGTCGGTGAAGAACGTCTACGTGATGAACTGCGAGTACTACACCGGCGTTGGCGAGCGCCTGGAAGTTCCGGTGGTATTACCCCCCCAGCTCGACCTCGTCGACCACCGCCGGTCCAAGATCCTGATCGCCGACGACGTCGCCGACACGGGCCACACGCTCAAGCTTGTGCACGACTACTGCCTCGGCGAGGTCGCCGAGGTGCGCTCGGCTGTGCTGTACGAGAAGTCCCATTCCCTGGTCAACTGCGACTACGTGTGGAAGCGCACCGACCTGTGGATCAACTTCCCGTGGTCCACCCTGCCGCCGGTGGTCGATCTGGCCGCAACCAGCTTCCAGGTGCTCGACGCCTGAGAGCAGCCACCCGGTGCCTGCCGTCCCCCACCGCGCCCGGGGCACGGGCTGAGGGCAGTGGCAAGAGGCATGGACCCGGCACTGGTCGACCGGACGGTCACCCGCCTGGCCGGGATCGACGACGCCTCGCTGCCGGTCCGGTCGATGACCATTCCCGGCATCGACGGGGCCCTCGAAGCCCGCATCCTGTCGACTGACCAAAGAGGATCGAGCACCCGGCTCGTGCGTCTGCGGGCGGGGTGGGGACCGGAGACCCGGGGCGCGTTCAGCGCCGAGGTGGAGCTGTTCGTGATCCAAGGCTCGCTCACGGCAGGCGCCCACGCACTGGAGGCCGGGGACTACGTCCACATACCGAAGGGACGGACCGTCCCGCGGCTGCGCATCACCGCCGACGGCTCGGCTCTGCTGATGACGTCCGCCCCGGTGGGATTCGACCGGTCGTTCCAGGGCCCGCCAGCCGATCTGGTGCCCGGCCGGGCCTCCGAGAGGGACTGGGTGCCGGTTCCCGAGATGCCCGGACGCCACGCCAAGCCCCTGGGCCGGGGCCCGGTCGGCGACGTCTGGCTGGCCGGTGCCCGTGAATGGGATCACGGCGATGGCCGTTGGCACCGCCACCCCCACCACGAGGAGTGCTTCATCATCGGTGGCGCAGTCACTCTGCGCGAGCGGCCCGACGAGATGGACGAGATGATCACCGCCGGGGCGGGCACCTACTTCTTCCGCCCCGCGGGAACGCATCACTGCGGTCCCGGATCACACTGCGACGACACCATGCTCGCCTTCCACCGCGCCTTCGGCGATCTAGACACCGAGTGGCTCGACTCCCCCGACGACGACGCCCGCACCGACGAGCCGGCCGTCTGACCCGGCATCCACCGGTCGACTCAGAATCTCGGGTTGGTTCTAGGTTGCACAGCCACAGAGATCGACCCGAGATCCTGGCGCGGAGGTCGAACCGCGCTCGCGCTCAGCCCACCACCGCCCGCACCGCATCGGCGACGGCGTCGACACCGGGAACGACCGCGGCCTCCAGCGGGGGACTGAACGGGATCGGCGCGGAGGCTGCGCCAACCCGGGCCACCGGCATCTCCAGCTCTCCGAACAGCTCGGAATGCAGCTCGGCGGCCAGCTCGGCGCCGAACCCACCGAAGCGCCAGGCCTCGTGGGCCACCACTACGCGGCGGGTGCGGGCCACCGACTCCAGCACGGTCTCGAAGTCGAGCGGCACCAGCGACCGCAGGTCGATCACCTCGACGTCGATGCCGTCTGAGGCCAGCCGCTCCGCGGCGGTCAGCGCGTGAAGGGCCATGGCCGAGTAGGCCACCACGGTCACATCGGTGCCGGGGCGGGCCACCGTAGCTGAGCCCAACGGCACCCGATGGTCGCCGGTGGGAACCGGGCCCCGCTGGGCGGTGATCTTCTTGTGCTCCAGGTAGACGACCGGATCGGGGTCGTCGATGGCGGTGCGCAGCAGGCCCTTGGCGTCGGCCGGGTTGGACGGCGCGACCACCTTCAAGCCGGGCAGGTGAGTGAAGAGTCCATCCAAGCTGGAGGAGTGCTGAGATCCCGACGAGCGAAGCACGCCGTCGGAGGCCCGCAGCACCAGCGGAACCGACACCTGGCCACCGAACATGTAGCGGAACTTCGAGGCCTGATTGACGATCTCGTCCATGGCCCCGAGCGTGAACTCCACGAAGCTCATGGACGCCACCGGGCGCAGCCCCGCGGTCGCCGCGCCCACCGCGACGGCGACGATGATCGCCTCCGAGATCGGCATGTCGATCACTCGGCCGGGACCGAACTCGTCGACCAGGCCCCGAAACTGGCCGAAGTTGCCGCCCCAGGAGATGTCCTCGCCCAGCACGAACACGCTGTCGTCGGAACGCATCGCCGAAGCCATGGCGTCGACGGTGGCCTGGCCGAAAGTCATGCGCCGCGTCTCGCCGGCCTCGCTGCCCAAGCCGCCAGCGGAGGTCGCAGACACCCGTACCGATCCCCCACCCGAGCCGCCGGTGGCGGCGGGCGCCGGAGTGAACACGTCGTCCAGGGCGCTGTCCGGGTCTGGAAAGGATCCCGCCTCGGCCCGCTCCTCGGCGTCGAGCACCACCGCGGCGGCGTCCTCCCACACGGCCACCCGGCTCTCAGGGTCGAGCCAGCCCCTGGAGGCCAGTGTCTCCTCCCAGCGCTGGACAGGACCGCGGCGGCGGTGCTCCTCGACCTCCTCGGCGTCCCGGTACACCTCGGCGTCGCCCACGTAGTGGCCTCCGAGACGGTAGGTGACCATGTTCAGCAGCGTCGGCCCGTCCCCGTCGCGGGCACGCTCGACCGCTGCGGACGCGGCGGCGGACACCGCGGCCACGTCGTTGCCGTCCACGGTCGCCCCTGCCATGCCGTAGGCAGCAGCCCTCACGGCCAGGTCGTCGACCGACGTGGTGCGACTGGGGGATGTGAACTGGGCGTACTGGTTGTTCTCGCACACGTACACCACGCCCAGCCGGTGCAACGACGCGAAGTTGAGGGCCTCGTGGAAGGTGCCCTTGTTGATCCCGCCGTCGCCGAAGAAGCACACCGCCACCTGGTCGGTGCCGCGATGCCGGGCCGACAGCGCGGCGCCCGCGGCGATCCCGAAGCCGCCACCGACGACGCCGTTGGCGCCCAGCATCCCCAACGAGAAGTCGGCCACGTGCATCGACCCTCCGCGGCCCCTGCAGGCACCCTCAACTCGCCCGTACAGCTCGGCCATCAGCGCGGCGGGCGACATGCCCTTGGCGAGTGCGTGCCCGTGGCCCCGGTGGGTCGAGGTGATGTAGTCGTCTGGGGTCAGGCACGCGCAGACCCCGGCCGCTATCGCCTCCTGGCCCAGGTAGGTATGGACGAACCCGGGGAGCTTGCCCGCCTTGAACAGCTCCTCGACGCGGCTCTCGAACACCCGGATCAGCACCATCGTCCGGTGCAGGGCGAGCGCCTCGGCACGCTCCACCACTGGCTGGGTCATGGTCATTGAGCCGTGTACCCGCCGTCGACGGCCAGAACCTGGCCGGTGATCATGGCCGACGCGGGCCCTGCGAGGAATACGGCCGCGCCCACCATGTCAATCGGCTCTGCGAGGCGACCCAGCGGGGTGCGGCTCTCGAAGTAGTCCTTCAGTCCGGGTTCGACCTCCCACTGGCGACGCACCAGAGGGGTGGCGACATGTCCGGGGGAGATGGCGTTGACCCTCACATTGTGGGGAGCCCACTCCACCGCCAGCGTGCGGGTCATCTGGATCACTCCTCCCTTCGAGGCCTGGTAGCCAACACTGCCCGCGAGGCCAACCTCGCCCACCACGGAAGCGATGTTGACGATGGCGCCGCCGTTGGGCTGAGCAATCATGCGGCGACCCACCGCCCGGCAGGTGCGGAAGGCCCCGGTGAGGTTTACGTCGATCACGTCTGCCCAGGTTCCGTCGTCGTATTCCGCGGCTGGCCCGCGGCCGCCGATCCCGGCGCATGTCACCAACACGTCAATGCTGCCGGTCACGGCCGCGGCCTGGGCCGCGAGGTCCTGCACCGACGTCTCATCGCTCACATCGACGCTGAACGCCTCTGATCGTTCCGCTCCAAGCCGCTGCGCCAGCGCCCGATTGGGTTCCTCGGCCGAGTCGGCGCACACCACGAAGGCGCCCGCGCCGACCAGCCCCTCCGCCATGGGCCCGCCCAGTCCCCCGGCGGCGCCGGTCACTACTGCCACTCGGCCCTCCAGCGAGAAGATGCCCGTCATTGCTCAGCAACACCCGCCCGCGCCGGTCACCACCGCCACCCGGCCTCGAAGCGAGAAGATGCCCGTCATTGCTCGGCAACGCTGGCCGCGCCGGTCACGACCGCCACCGGCCTCGAAGCGAGAAGATCGCGCTCACGCCGAGACTGTGGCCAGGGCGGTGCCTACGGCCACCTCGTCGTCGCTGGCCGGTACCAGGATGTTGAGCCGGCCCGAAGACGGTGCCTCCAGCTCGGTCTCGGCCTTGTCGGTGTCGATGACCACGACTGGGTCGCCCGCGTTCACCGCTGCGCCGTCGGGCACCAGCCACTCCACCACCAGGACCTGCTCCACCACCCCCATCTGAGGAATCGTCAGCTCGGTGCCGGCCGAGCCGGCGGGCGCGGTCCCTTCCTCAGATGTGTCCATGGCGCTCGAGGCCCTCCCACGGGGTGACGCCAGCTCGCATGTCCGCTCTCACCAGTTCCTCGGATCCCACGATCGTTTCGGCTTGCGCCAGCACCCGCTCCGATTCGGATCCGGCCACGACCAGCACGCCGTCGCGGTCGCCGACGATCATGTCGCCGGGCTCCACGGTCACGTCACCGATCGTGACGGGCACCTGGAAGGCGGCCATCTCCCAGCGCCCGATGGCGTTCAGCGGCGACAGGTCCCGGTAGAAGACCTGCAGGCCGATGTCGAGAAGGCCGTCCAGGTCCCGCAAGTTGCCTTCTAGCACCACGCCCGCACAGCCGTACTGCTGGGCCGAGTTTCCGGTCAGCTCGCCGAAGTGGCCGACCTCGCTGTCGGGGTTGCACGACACCAGCACGGAGTCGGGCGTCAGCTCCTCGAACATCTCCAGATACGACTTGATGCGCTCCAGGCCTCGGTCCCACCCCACCCCGGGGCGGATGGCTCGGCCCTCCAGCGTGTAGGCGATGCCGGCCATGCGCACATCGGGCATCAGGGGCTTCAACGCGCTGGGCAGCACCCGCTCGGGCAGCCCGAGCTCATAGAGCGCGTCACAAACCACCGACACGCAGATGCGCCGGTAGCGGGCACAGAGCTCCGAAGTCGGAAGGGTCATGGCCTATCCCTCCCCGTCTTCGGCCTCGCCGAGATAGCGAAGCGCAGCCAGGGCGTAGATGCGGGCCGACAGGGCCGCTCCGTCGGCGTCCATGTACTCGTTTGGGCTGTGGGCCCTCGGCAGCATGCCCGGGCCGAACGCCGCCACGGTGGGGATGCCGGCGGTCAGCTGGAAGTAGGGCGCGTCGGTGGCTCCGGGGAAGGCGTCGAGGCCGGGCGTTGTTCCCAGAACTTCGGTCCCGGCCTCGACGAGTGCGCCCACCACCGGATGGTCGGCGTCGATCTCCACCGGGGGGACCGTCAAGAACCAGTCCAGCTCGGCTCGCAGGTCCGGATCGTCGGCCACGGCGTCATCCAGAAAGCGCCCGATGTCTGCCTTGAGCGACTCCTCGGTCATTCCCGGCAGGGTCCTCACGTCGCAGGCGAACTCAGCGTTGCCCGGGTAGACGCCGTAGAACACGCCCGCGGAGGCCATCACCCCCACGTTGACGGTCGGACCCGTGGGGCAGAGCGGATGCTCGTCGTAGGTCAGGTAGGAGATGAGCTCTCGGTCCATGCGGTCGATCAAGCGAGCCATCTTGACGGTGGCGTTGATGCCCGGAAGCCGGTCTGAGATGGACGAGTGCATCTGCGTTCCGGTGATGGCCACCTTGAAGAGGGCTGCGCCCCTCGATACCAGGTGGACCGACTGCCATTCGGAGGTGATGCCGCTGGGCTCGCCGATCACCGCGGCATCGGCCTGCAGATGGCCGTTGTCGGCCAGCCACTTCGATCCGAACTGGGCGCCGGCCTCCTCGTCCGCGGTGAACACCAGCACCAACTCACCCGCGAATCCCCCACCCGCTCCGCCGGCCTCCTGAGCGTGGCGCAGGGCGGCGGCGGCGTACATCATCCCGGCGACCGCGGCCTTCATGTCTCCCGACCCCAGGCCGATGAGATCGCCGTCGCGCAGCACGGGATCCCAGGGATCGGTCTCCCATGCCTCCATGTCCCCGGCGGGCTTGGTGTCGAGATGACCCGACAGGATCAGCGTCGGCCCGGGCGCCGCGCCCTTCACGCGGGCCAGCACATTGGGCCGTTCCTGGAGCGCGCCGACGCGGGAGATGTCGTCGATGCCAAGCTCCTGAAGCCTCCTGATGACCAGATCGGCCACTTCTCGCTCGTCGCCGGGAGGGTTGGGTGACGGGGCGCGAATCAGGTCTCGGGCAAGCTCGAGCACCTCGTCGTCCCGCCCGTCGAGATAGGCGCGGACCCGCTCAGCCATCGATCCCGTCTGCATCGGACTCATGGCCCCTTGCCCCTTCCGTAGCAATCGGATGCCTGCACTCTCACTCAGACCCCCCGTTCGTGGACATCTCTCGCCGACCAAGCCGCTGACCAGCCCCTGAGCGCTTCCAGGCCTCTCACGCAGACCTCTGTTCGTCGACCGCCTTCGCGATCCGGCGCAGCCCCTCGGCTATGGCCTCCTCCTCGGCCGCCAGCGAGATGCGGGCCCAGCCCCGGCCCGCGGGCCCGAACACCGAGCCCGGTGCGACGCTCACCGAGTGCGACTCCAGCAGCTTCAACGCGAAGTCGAGGTCGTCGACGCCCGACGCGGAGACATCCAGCAGCATGTAGAGCGTTCCGTCGGATGCCACCGCCCGCACGCCCGCGGAGACCGCAGTGTCGAGGGCCACCGCCCGCCGGAGCCGGTAGGCGGCCAGCATCAGCTCGTACGGGTGGCGCGGTCCGGTCAACGCGGCCTCGGCCGCCTTCTGAGAGATCGTGCTGGGGCACGAGACCAGCGGCTCCTGCAGCTTGCGCAGCAGATCGGCCACCGCGGCCGGCGCGGCCACGTAGCCGACGCGCCAGCCGGTCATGGCGTAGACCTTCGAGAAGCTGCACACCGTTATCACCCGCCCGTCTGAGTCGAGGGGCGCCGCTGCGGTGTGCACGCAGCCGTCGGACAGGACCATCTCGTCGTAGACCTCGTCGCACAGCAGCCACAGGTCGTGGCGGCAGGCGAAGTCCACCAGATCCTGCATCAGCGAAGCCCCGTAGACCGCGCCGGTCGGGTTGGCCGGCGTGTTGACGAACAGGACCTTGGTGCGTTTCGTCACCAGCGCCTCGAGGGCGTCGATGTCGGGCAGGAATCCTCCGTCGGCTCCCAACCGGTAGAACACGGGCCTTCCCCCCAGAACCGCGACGGTCTCGTCCATGTTGGGGAACCCCGGCGTGGGCAGCAGCACCTCGTCGCCCGGCTCCAAGAGCGCCAGGTAGATCGAGTACAGCGCGTTCATGGCCCCCGGCGTGACCACGATCTCATCGGTGGAGGCCTCTATGCCGTTGACCCTGCGAAGCTTGTCGGCCAGCAGCTCGCGCAGGCTGGCCAGGCCGCCGTTGGGCCCGTATCCGGTGTGGCCGTCGTGAGCGGCCCGGGCCGCCGCGTCGATGACGTGGGCGGGCGTGGTGAAGCTGGGCTCGCCCACCTCCAGCCGGATCACGTCGCCGCCGATGCGCGACGCGGCGTCGAAGAGGACCCGGATCTCCGACCGGCGCAGCGCGGCGGCCCTGCCCGCCGGAGCCTTCACCGGTCTTCGGGAGTGGATGCGGTCACTGGGAGCGGGCTGCGGCTTTGGCTTCGAGATCGGGCCGCTGGCCGGGATCGAAGTAGCGCAGCGCCCAGTCCGCTCCCTGCCAGGTCAACAGGCGGCCGTCGCGGGGCACGAGCCGCACCAGGTAACGCTCCCAGCCCCACGACAACTTGAGCTGCTCCGGCCCGTCCGGTCCGGTGTAGCGGGCGGCCATCTCCTCAGCCACAGGCACCCACTGCGAGCCCTCCCCCACCGCCGGGCCCTCGACGATCTCGGCCGTGCACTGAGCCAGCACCTTGCGGATGCGGGGGTGGGCCAACTCCTCTATGCACACCGCGCAGCGGGGATCGCGCCGCAGGTCCTCGACCCACTCCGAGCGCTTGCGCCCCACCACCAGGAAGGCCTCCCCGTCCCACTGGTACCAGAGCGGCACGACCATCGGCCATCCGTCGGGCTTGAAGTGGGCCAGTTTGAGCAGCCAGGTGCTGTCGGCACCGGCCAGGAACTCCTCGACCTGCGCAGCGGGGATCCCGCCGGCGCCGGAGTCCTCCTCGTAGTACCGCTCCTGCTTGAATTCGCTCATCGAGATCCCTTCGTCGGCCGCTTCCCGCCCACCGCGAGACGGGCCGATACTGACACACGGCAGTCCCGCCATGACAATCGAGAACCCCGGACGGCGGACGAGCGTGCCGCCGTCATCGAGTTGACAATCGGAGTACTCCATGACAGTCGAGAACCTGGTGACAATCGAGACCGCTCTAGCCCACGTTCGAGCGCGTGGTCGCCACCGCTCCGCCAACGCAGCTGACAGCCGGAGTACTCCATGACAATCGAAAAGCTGCCGGGAATGCCGGTCACCGTGGAGCGGGACGTGCCCGCCGCGATGCGAGACGGCACAGTGCTGCGGGCCGACGTGTACCGGCCGTCGGGCCCGGCCGCCGGAGGCCGCGGAGACGGCGTTCCCGTGCTTCTGGCCCGCAGCCCGTACGACAAGCGGGTCAACGTCTCCACCTTCGGCAACGCCCATCCGGCCTGGTACGCGTCCCACGGCTACATGGTCGTGGTCCAGGACACGCGGGGCCGCTACACCTCCGAGGGAGACTTCTACCCGTTCGCCCACGAGATGGACGACGGCTACGACACCGTCGAGTGGGCCGCGACACTACCGGGCTCGAACGGCGACGTAGGCATGTTCGGATTCTCGTATGTCGGCGCCACCCAGCTGCTGGCCGCGGTGAGGAAGCCCCCGTCGCTGAAGGCCATCGCGCCGGGCTTCACCGCCTCCCAGTACTACGACGGCTGGACCTACAACGGCGGCGCGCTGGCGGCCGCCTTCGTGTGCTACTGGGCCAACCTGCTGGCTCTCGGATCGGCGGTGCGGGCCGCGGACCGGGCCGCGGTCGACGCCCTCAGCGCGTCGCTGGGCGCGGCCGAGGGCTGGTTCTGGTGGCTCCCGATGTCGGAGTTCCCGCCGCTGCAGGGCGGCTACGCCCCCTACTTCTACGACTGGGTGGAGCACTGCACGTACGACGACTATTGGAAGCGCTGGAGTATCGACGCCGACTACAGCCGCATCGAGGTGCCAGCCCTGCACTTCGGGGGCTGGTGGGACGTTTTCCTGGGCGGGACGGTGAAGAACTTCACCGGGCTGCGAGTGGGTGCCGGCACCGAGGCGGCCCGGCGGGCACAGAAGCTGCTGGTGGGCCCGTGGACGCACATGCCGTGGACGCCGGTGAGCCGCTGCGGTGGTGACGGTCCGAGCACCAACGAGATCGACGACTGGCAGCTGCGCTGGTTCGACCAGACACTCAAGGGCATCGACACCGGAGTGCTCGACCATCCGGTGACGGTGTTCACCCTCGACGGCGGATGGCGGGATCTCGACGGCTGGCCGCCCTCCGACACCGCCTCCGAGGACTGGTACGTCCACTCGCGGGGACGGGCCAACTCCAAGTTCGGGGACGGCACCCTCGACCGGGTCCCGCCCGCCGCCGAGCCACCCGACATCTTCGTCTACGACCCGGGCGTGCCCATTCCCAGCATGGGCGGCCATTCGTGCTGCTTCGACACGATCACACCGATGGGCCCCGCCGATCAGCACCAAGCCGAGGTGTCGCGCATGATCCTCGTGTACACGTCCGAGCCCCTCGCAGCCGATATCGAGTTGCTCGGCGACGTGCACGTGACCCTGCACGCGGCCAGCACCGCCACCGACACCGACTTCACCGCCCGGCTGTGCGTGGTCGATCCCGACGGCCGCAGCGTCAACCTACAGGAGGGCATCCTGAGGGCCCGCTACCGCCACTCACTGAGCAACCCGGAGCCACTCGTGCCCGGAGAGGTGTACGAACTGCGGATCGAGCTGGGCCCGGTCGGCGCCCGCATCGCAGCCGGGTCGCGTCTGAGGCTGAACATTTCCAGCTCCGACTTCCCCCAGTGGGACCGCAACCTCAACACAGGTGGAACGCCCCTGACCGAAAGCGCCCTGGCAGCCGCACCCGCAACCCAGACCGTGCTCCACAACGCCGTCCACCCCACCCGCATCACCCTCCCCGTCCGCCGCTCCACTCCCTAGGCTGAGGCCCGCGCTCTTCGCAGCGTGCAACCACACCACTGCTGCTCTGGGGGTGCGGTCGTTGGGCGCCGCGAGGGTCGTGTGAAGGACCACGCGGGAGATTCTGACGTCAGCCGTAACCGCGATGTCCGCAATCGCATCCGGGACCCTCAGGACACCGGTCAGCGCGCCGTCGGCACACAGGGACTGCACGAACTCCTTGTTGCGCAATCGAGGGTTCTGCTGGTGAGCGCCCGACTGGACGAACTGCTCGCTGCTGTTGAAGAACTCAGGCAACAACAGGCGCAGCAAGGCTGACCGCCAAGACAGCCCTAGCAGCCGCATCCGCAACTCAGACGGTGCTTCACGACGCCGATCACCCAACCAGGATCACGCTGCCCGTGCGGCTGCCCGGGACGAGTAGTCTTGCTGGAGAGGCGCGCAACCCGACGACGGGATAGATGGCATGACGGTCACGGCACACTCGAAGGATGCCACCGCAGCACAGGTGCGCCGGTGGGCTTCCGCGGCTGCCCGGCAGGCCGTCATCGCTGATGCGGAGGACACCGAGTACCTGGTGGCGACCGTCGAGGGCTGCCCCGGCGCGTGGGCCTACGGAACGACCGCGGAGGACGCCGTCGCTTACTTGGAGTCGGTGCTGATCGGATGGGCTGATCTCAAGCTGGCTGACGGCGACACCGACATTCCGGTCATGGGAGGCATCAGTCTCGTTCCTGGGCGATGAGCCGCCGGTTGGGGCCGGTCAAGCGGCGAGACCTCATCGGCAGGCTCAAGATGCTCGGCTGGAGCGGCCCTGTCCCGAGCCGTCATGACTACATGGTGCTCGGTGCGCGCAAATTGCACATACCGAATGTCAAGGAAATCGACGCTGGTTTGCTGCGTGTCATCCTGACCGAGGCAGGGATCAGCCGCGACGAATGGTTCGACACCGGCTAGCCGAAGGGTGAGGGGACGCCATGTGCACGACCGGCGTGTTGAGATTTGGTGACGGCGACTACCTGCTGTTCAAGAACAAGGACTTCGGGCGGACCCATTTCGATGATCGGCTCGTCACCGAGCCGGGCGTGTTCGGTGTGCGGGGCGTGTCGACCTGGGCGGGCACCGATCCTGAACTCGACGAGTTCTCGGGGTTCTCGATCGGGGCCAACGAGCACGGGCTGTTTTGTTGCGACTCCAACGTGCGCACCCTCGATGGGCACGCCAACTACGACGAGCTCACCGAGGTCGCCCTGCGCCGGGGCCGGGACGTGGACTCGGCCGTCGCCGCCGTGCGGGAGGCCGTCGAATCTCAGCCCTACCTGTGGGCCAACCTGATCCTGATCGACGACACCGGGGCGGCGGCGGTGGAGGTGCGGGGCGACCGGACCGAGGTCACCGCCCTGGCCGGACCCACCGCACGCTCCAACCACCATGTCGTGCTCAAGCCCCACACCCACGACGACGACACCGTCACCACCCAGAAGCGGCTGTCCTCAGCCCAAAGCAGGCTGGACGAGGCCGGCGGGATCGACGACGTTCTTGCCCTGCAGCGATCCCACGACGACGGCGACACCGGCATCTGCAACCACGAGGGTTACCGCACGGTGTACTCGTATGTGCTTCGGCGCAAGGGGAACACCACCGCCTTGCACGTGGCCCAGGGCCAGCCTTGCACCGAGCCCGGGCTCGTCGAATTGACCGTGCCTCTCGGGGCACACTGGTCAGCGGCAGCAGCGAGAGACTTCCGGAACTCGTACCCGTCGGCTCAGGCCCTCGACGACCTCTGAGAGCGAAGTCGACACGCCTCCGCCGCGACTAGCCGCTGCCCAACGATTTGGTATACGGTTTCTGCTCCGGCCGTAGCCACGCCGCGTCGGCCGCGAATTCACAACTCTGGAAGAAGGGGGCGTCCCATGGGGACTTCGTGGATAAGTGACGAGTACGGGCCGGAGGTGGCCGAACTCGCCGACCAGTACCAAGCCAAGGCAATCGACCGCCGGGCGTTCATGAAGCGCCTGGGTCTGACGGGCGTGGGAGTCGCGGCCGCGGCCAGCATCCTGGCCGCCTGCGGCGATGACGAGGAGGCCGCGCCCACCACCACCGCGGCCCCGGCCGAGCCGGTAGACACCGACGAGGCGCCCGCCACCACCGCGGCCCCCGAGGAGCCGGCCGCCACCGGCCCCACCCAGGGCGGCACGCTGCGGGAGGGCTACAACCGGGACGTCTCCAAGCACGACCCGCTCACCACCAACTGGTACGACCCGGCCTTCTTCGCCATCTACGAGGCCATCCTGTCCAATGACCCGTCGGGTGCCACTGTGCCCCAGTTCGCCTCGGGCTTCTCGGTGTCCGACGACGGCCTCACCTATACCTTCGACATCCCCGAGGGCAAGATCTCGCACTCCGGCGGGACGATCGACGCCGAGGCGGTGGCCGAGTTCTACCGCTCGGTGCAGGCCTTCAGCTTCATCGCCGGGCTGGCCGCGCCGGTCGACACCTACGAGGCCGACGGCAACACCGTCGTCATGAAGATGAAGAACGCCTGGGTGGGCGCCCTCGGCCCCCACAAGACCGGGTACTGGCGAATCCTCAACATCAACACCTGGAAGGACAGCTCCACCAACGCCGACGGCACGCTGAACCCCGAGTCCACCTACGGGACCGAGTTCGCCGATGGCACCGGTCCGTTCACCCACGAGGAGTGGGTGCCGGGCAGCCACGTGCTGGTGAACCGCTGGGCCGACTACCCCGGTTCGAACACCCCGTTCTTCGAGAACAAGGGGCCGGCCTACCTCGACGCCATCCGCTGGACGGTCATAACCGAAGAGGGCCAGCGGGCCACACAGCTCGAGAACGGCGACATCGACACGCTGATCAACCCGGCCCACATCGACATCTCCAGGCTGGAGAACAACTCCGACCTGACGGTGATCCGCCATCCCGAGTGGTCGGGCTTCCACCTGACCATGAACCGCGACTACCCCGAACTGTTCGGCGACGTGCTCACCCGCCAGGCCCTGTCTCACTCGCTGGACCGCGAGGGCATGGTCAACGCCATCCTGGCCGGCAACGGAGCAGCCACCTACGGGCCGTTCCCCACCACCGACCGCAACTACGACCCGGCGGTGGAGCAGTTCAACCAGTTCGACGTGGACCTGGCCAACTCGAAGCTCGACGAGGCCGGTTGGGTGATGGGCGACGACGGCGTGCGGGTGCGAGACGGCGCACGCTTCGAGTTCCGCTACCTGGTCGAGGACGAGTCGGTGCAGAAGAACGTGGCCGCCGCGGTGTCGGCCCAGTTCGCCAAGATCGGCGTGCGGGCCAACCTCAACGTCGTCGACCGTGGACTGGCCTTCACCGAGACGAGCCAGCCCGGCCGCGGCTCGGTGGAGATGTCGCTGTTCTTCTGGCTGTGGCCCATCCCCATCGATGTGCTCACCCTGTTCGGCGGGTCGCAGTTCATCCCGGTGCCGAACTTCTCGCACGCGGTCGAGCCCCGTATCGACGACGCCATCGCCGCGTGGCAGGTGTCGAGCACCGAGGATGAGGCGCAAGCGGCGGCGTCGGAGTTCCAGCTGGCCTGGGCCGAGCAGCTGCCCTTCCTGCCGATCATGAACCAGAACGCCACCTTCGTGCACCACAACAAGGTGCACGGCTGGCAGCCGTTCGTGTGGAACCTCTACCCGTACTACAACGACACGTGGATCGAGGGCTAGAGGCTCAGAGGCGCAGAGCCTGCAAGAGAACCGCGGCGGCGCCGTGACCGCCGCCATAGAGGGCGCCGAATCGGCAGTCGCGGCGCGACAGCGCGACTGGGAGAGCCAGCTCATGGAGCTGGAGGAGGCCCAGCATGTGACCGGGTTGCGCCGCAGCCTGCGGCGCATGCGCCACAACCGGCTGCTGCTGCTCGGGTCGGCCCTCGGCGTGGTCGTGCTGGCCGCAGGGATCCTGGGGCCGTGGCTGACCGGCGGCGACTACGTCTCCCAGGACTACTCGGCCATCCACCTGAAGCCGCTCAGCGACGGCCACATCTTCGGCACGGACGCCCTCGGTCGGGACATGGCCGTGAGGGTCTTCGTGGGCATCCGGGTGAGCCTCACGGTGGCCGCGGGGGTGACCGTCCTGGCGCTGATAGCCGGCATCGTGCTGGGCATGCTGGCCGGCTATCTACGCGGCTGGACCGACCGGACCATCGGGGGGACCGTCGACTTCATCTGGGGCTTCCCGCTGATCCTGCTGGCCGTGCTGTTCGTCGGTGGGATGGGCGGCGGTCTGTTCCCGGTGATCCTGGCCGTGGGCCTGGTCAACACCGCGGCCATCGCCCGCGTCGTGCGGGGCGAGGTGCTGACGCTGTCGCAGCGAGAGTTCGTGGAGGCGGCCCGGGCCGGCGGCTACTCGTCCATGCGCATCATGTGGCGCCACATCTTCCCCAACATCCTGGCCCCCGCCTTCGTGCTGGCCTCGTACTACGTGGCGGTAGCCGTGATCGCCGAGGCCGCGCTGTCGTTCATCGGCCTGGGAGCCCAGCCTCCCACCCCGAGCCTCGGGCAGTTGGTGGCCGACGGGCGCAACTTCCTGCGGCTCAACCACTGGGAGTCGACCATCCCCGGCATCGCCATCGTGCTGGTGGTGCTGTCGGTGAGCCTGATCGGCGACGGACTGCGCGACGTGTTCGACCCCCGCCTGCGCCACGAGGCCAAGTCGGTGGACGAGCAATGAGCACTCGGGGCACCTCGCCATGAAGCGCATCGCAGCCCGCTCCATCTACACGCTCATCGTGTTGCTGCTGTCGTCGATCGCGGTGTTCTACGCCATCCGGCTCTCGGGCGGCGACGCGGTGTCGGCCCGGCTGCCGGCGTCGGCCTCCTACGAGGAGCGCGAGGAGTTCCGGGAGCTGCTGGGCCTCAACGACCCGGTCCACGAGCAGTACTTCCGCTACATGGGCCGCCTGCTCACCTTCGACCTGGGCAAGTCGCTCACCAACAACGCCGACATCTTCGACATGCTCACCGAGCACGGCAAGAACAGCCTGATACTGGGGGCGGCGGCCTTCGGGCTGGTGTTCGCCATCGGGGTCCCGTTGGGCATCCTGGCCGCAGTCAGACGCAATAGTTGGGCCGACGGCTCGGTGATGACCTTCTCGGTGGCCGGCATGGCCGTGCCCAACTTCTGGCTGGCCCTTCTGTCGGTGTGGTTGTTCGCGTCCACGCTGGGATGGCTGCCATCAGCCGGTTGCTGCAGCTTCAAGCAGCTCATCCTGCCCGCGGTGGTGCTGGCCATGGAAGGGATCGCCCTGACGGTGAGGATGACCCGCTCGGCCATGCTGGAGAACCTCGGCCAAGACTTCGTGAGAACGCTGCGAGCGGGCGGGCTGTCGGAGGCGAGCATCGTCGGCAAGCACGTGCTGCGAAACGCCATGGTGCCCATCATCTCGCTGGCCGGCCTGCGGATCGGCCAGATTGTCGGCTACGCGCTGGTGGTGGAGACGATCTTCGGCTGGCCGGGCCTGGGCCAGGTGCTGGTCAACGCGGTGCTGAGGCGCGACTACCCGGTGGCCCAGTTCTTCTCGCTGGTGCTCATCACCATCGTGGTGCTGAGCAACTGGCTGGCCGACGTCGGATACACCGTGGCCAACCCCAGGCTGCGCAGGACATGAGCGCCGACCGCGCCGAGGCCTCGACCAATGGCGCCGGCCGCCAGCCGGTGCTCTCGGTCCGCAACCTCCACACTGCGGTGGCCACCCCGGAGGGCTCCTTCGACGTGGTCCGCGATGTGTCCTTCGATATCGGGCCCAACGAGGTGCTGTGCCTGGTCGGCGAGAGCGGATGCGGCAAGACCATCACCGCGCTGTCGGTCATGCGGCTGCTGCCCACGCCGCCGGTGCGGATCACTGCGGGTGAGATCGTCTTCGACGGTGCCGACCTCACCCAGCTGCCCGAGCGCGGTGTGCGCGACGTCCGCTCGGAGCGCATTTCGATGATCTTCCAGGATCCGCTCACGTCGCTCGACCCGGTGTTCACGGTGGGCCAGGTGATGACCGAGGTGATCCGCACCCACCGCGACGCCACCAAAGCCGAGGCCCGCGACATGAGCGTCGACATCCTGCGAGCGGTCGGCCTGCCCGCGCCCGAGGAGCGCTTCGACTCGTACCCGCACCAGTTGTCGGGCGGGATGCGCCAGCGGGTGATGATCGCCACCGCGCTGGTGCTGGATCCCGAGATCCTCATCGCCGACGAGCCCACCACCGCACTCGACGTGACCGTGCAGGCCCAGATCCTGGAGCGGCTCCGCCAGGAGCAGCAGGACCGCAGCATGTCGATGCTGCTGATCACCCACGACCTGGCTGTGGTGGCGTCGATAGCTGACCGCGTGGCGGTGATGTACGCGGGCGAGATCGTCGAGGAGGCCCCGGTAGACGAGCTGTTCTCCAACCCGCGCCACCCCTACACCCAGGGCTTGCTGCGGGCTCTGCCCCACGCCAGCCGCAAGCGCCGGGAGCTGGTTCCGATCCCGGGGCTGGTGCCGCCCATGCAGATGATGCCGCCCGGATGCCGCTTCGCCCCCCGCTGCCCCCACGCGCTGGAGCAATGCTGGAGCGACCATCCGCCTCACGAGGTGGAGGCTGGAGTGGGGTTCCGCTGCTTCAACCCCCAGCCCTTCTGACGGCTCGCTATGGCGTCATCGGAATCAACATCGACCGACGCCGGCGCCCAGGGCGCGGTGGACGACCGTGCGGTGCGAGCGGCGGCCTCCAGCCCCTACCCGATCGAGATCGCCCTAGCCGATGGGACCGTGCTTCGGGGCATCGAGCATCCTGCCGACGGACCGCCCCTGCTGTTCGTGCACGATGTCGGCGAAGACCTGGACGCCTGGGGATCGGTGGCGCCCTCAGTGAGGTCGGCGGGATTCAGGGTGATCTGCCTGGAACTTCGAGGCCACGGCCTGTCCGACGGCGAACCCGATCCGTCGGCCACCGTCGATGACCTGACCGGCGCTCTGGCTGAGGTAAGCGGCGCCTTCGGGCCCTGCGGACTGGTCACCCACGGAACGGCGGCCAGGGCGGCCTTCGAGCTGGGCAGCGAGCACGGCGCACCGGTTCATGCCGTGATCAGCCCCGCGCCCGGACCGGGCGGCGCTGACGACGGCGATGGCGGCATCGGGTCGGTCCCCTCCATGCGGGTGCTGTTCACCGGCGCCCATGACGAGCCCGTCCATGAGCATGTGCGGACGAGCCATTCGAGGATGCGGGGCCAGAACATGTGGGTCTCCACGGGCACCGCGCTGCGGGGCCCGACACTGCTTCAGGAGCACCCCCACCTGGTGGAGCAGCTGGTGATGTTCATGCGTCGGCACCTCACCGCCCACCACCTCGCCTGGATCGCCGAGCATGGCTCCGACCGGCAAGACTCCGAAGAACAAGACTCAGACGAGTAGCGGACGAACAGAAAGGCAAGAAGCCATGGACGTAGTGGACGGCCACCTTCATCTCTTCAAGGCCCTCAGCGACGATTATCCGCGGGCCATCTTCGACATCATGGCACCGCCCGAGCGGGAGGAGACCGCGGCGCGCCTGCTGGAGGCGATGGAAGCCGCCGGGGTGGACCGGGCCATCATCTGCGCCCTGTCCCCGCACGACCGCTTCCTGGCCGAGGTGCTGGACCAGTACCCGGGCAAGTTCGCGGGCGTCGCGGTGCACGACTTCGAGGACCCCGACCCGCTGGCCACCCTGCAACGCAGGATCGGCGCCGGAATCGAGGGCGTCAGGTTCTACGGGCTGGAAGGCGAGCCCGGCACCGAACCCGAGTCGCTGGCGGTGTTCCCAACCTTGGCCGCCATGCGCGACGCGGGCATGAAGGCATGGTTCTACGGACCGGCCGACCAGGTGGCCCTGCTCGACGGCTGCCTGGATCTCCTTCCCGGCCTGAGGGTGGTGATGAATCATCTGGGGTTCCTGCCCAACATGCACATGGAACTGCGGGTGGACGACCACAGGCGGCCCCAGTTCGACATGCCGCTGCCCCCTCCCGGCCTGGAGGTAGTGGAGGCCCTGGCGGCCAAGCACTCCAGCGTGCACGTCCACTTCTCGGGTCACTACGCCTTCAGCGGCGCACCCTATCCCTACCGGGACCTCCAGGAGACCACCGACCGGATCTACGCCGCCTTCGGCGCGGAGCGCATGCTGATGGCCTCAGACTGGCCCTGGATCCGGGAGAATCCCGGCTACCCCGAGACCCTCGGCGTGATCGACCAACTCCTCGGCAACATCAGCACGGATGAGCGTGACATGATCCGAGGCGGAACCGCCATGTCCCTGTTCAACTTCTGAGCGGGGGGCCGAGCGCAGCGAGGCCGTGGCCCGAGCGGCCCGCGAGCGAAGCGAACGGGAGCGGGAAACCGCGGCCCTAGCTTCCCCACTCCTCAATGGCGTCGGCCAGACGCTGCACGCCTTCCATCAGGAGATCCGGGGCGGTGGCCAGCGAGATGCGCACGAAGCGGCCCGAGTCGGGGCCGAAGGTGTCGCCGGGCACGACCGCGACCCGCTTCTCGGTCAGCAGGCGGTGCACGAAGTCCTTGCCGGAGCTGCCGCTGCCGCTCACGTCGATCATCAGGTAGAAGGCGCCGCGGGGCCTTACATGGGGGATGCCGCGGCCGGTCAGGAACTCGGTGACCAGGTCGCGCCGCTGCCGGTAGGCGTTGCACATCTCGGCCACACATTCCTGGGGACCGGTGACCGCCGCGAGGGCGCCGATCTGCGCGGGGGCGTTGACGCATGACGTGATCGGCTCCTGGGCCCGCACGATCAGGGGCGACACCCCCGGCGGTACCACCAAGTAGCCCACCCGCCAGCCGGTCATGGCGTAGGTCTTGGAGAAGCTGAAGAAGGTGATCACCCGGCCGTCGGTGTCCAGCGGCGCGGCCGGCGTGTACGGCCCGTCAAAGGAGATCTCGTCGTAGACCTCGTCGGAGAAGACGATCAGGTCGTGCTGTCGGGCCAGTTCCACCAGGTCGGCCAGGGCGGCGGCATCGGTGACCGCGCCGGTCGGGTTGCCCGGGGAGTTGAGCATGATGGCCTGGGTGCGCTCGGTGATGAGCGGCTCAACATCGGCGGCCTGCGGGACCAGACCGGCCTCGGGGCGCACCGGGAAGTGGACCGGGGTGATCTTCAGCAACTGCATCATCTGGGCGTAGTTGGGCCAGCTCGGATCGCCGAGCAGCATCTCCGAGCCCGGATCGACCAAGGCCACCATGGTGCTGTAGAGCCCGGCCACCGCGCCCGAGGTCACCACCACCTGATCAGCGTCGGCGTCGATGCCGTTGCGGTCTCGGACCTTGGCCGCCAGAGCCTCCCGCAGAGGGGGGATGCCTGCGTTGGGCGTGTACTTGGTGAAGCCGTCGGCAGCCGCCCGGGCCGCGGCCTCGCACACGTGGCTCGGCGTGGCGAAGTTGGGCTCGCCCGTCTCCAGCCGGATGGCGCCGTCGATCGAGTTGGCCAGCTCCATGACCTCGCGTATGCCCGACCGCGGCATGGCCGCCATCGGCTGCGACGGCCGCATGGTCAGACGACCTGGCGGGCCTCGGGGAAGTGACAGGCCACCCAATGGCCGTCGCTCACCTCGTCGAGAGGCGGCTCCTGGACCCGGCACACCTCCTGGTCGCGCCCCACGTGGCAGCGGGTGTGGAAGCGACACCCCGGCGGAGGGTTCAGCGGGCTGGGGACGTCCCCCTCGAGCAGGATGCGCAGCCTGCCGCGCTCCAGGTCCGGGTCGGGCACCGGAACGGCGGACAGCAGGGCATGGGTGTAGGGATGCATCGACTCGGCGAAGAGCCGCTCGGCCGAGGTCCGCTCCACGATCTTGCCCAGATACATCACCGCAATGTCGTCGCACACGTGCCGCACCACCGCCAGGTCGTGGGCGATGAACAGGTAGGTGAGGCCCAGCTCCCGCTGGAGCTCGTCGAGAAGGTTCAGGACCTGGGCCTGGATCGACACGTCCAGCGCCGACACGGGCTCGTCCAGCACGAGGAAGCCCGGATCGAAGGCCAGGGCCCGGGCCACGCCGATTCGCTGGCGCTGCCCGCCAGAGAACTCGTGGGGGTAGCGGTCGACGATCCGGGGATTGAGGCCGACGAGCCTCAGCAGTTCGCCCACCCTGGTGTCCTGCTCGGACCGCGGCATCGAAGTGTGCACTTTCAGCGGCTCCCGCAGGGCCTGACCCACCGTCATGCGGGGGTTCAGCGAAGCGAACGGATCCTGGAAGACGATCTGCATGTCGCGGCGCAGCCGGCGCAGGTCGGCCCGGCTGCTGGCGATGATGTCGATCCTCTCGGTCGTGCCGTCGTCGATCGGGCGCTGCAGGACCACCTCGCCGGCAGTCGGCTCGATCAGCCGAAGGATGCAGCGGGCGGTGGTGGACTTGCCGCATCCGGACTCCCCCACCAGGCCCAGCGTGCGCCCGAAACCGATGTCGAAGGACACGCCGGCCACCGCCGACACCTCGCCCTTCTCGCCGCCCAGCCAGCCGCCGCCCACCTCGAAGGTCTTGACCAGGTCGCGCACGGAAAGGGCCACATCACCGCCGGCGCCGTTGGCCTCGCTGGCCCGCACAACACCATCGACCGGCTTGGTCGGCTCCATCGGCGCGATGGTACTGTCTGGCCTCGACCAGTGAGAAAAGGAGCGGTCGACCATGAGCAGTTTCCGAGGCGATCTGGGCGGCCTGACGGCCGAGGAGATGGAGCAGTTCCTGGCGGGCAACTCCGTGGCCCGGCTGGCCACCCTCAAGCCCGACGGATCGCCCTACGTGATGCCGGTGTGGTACCAGTGGGACGGCGAGGCCCTGTATTTCGTGGGCCGCCAGCGAGCCCTGTGGTGCGAGTACATCAAGGCCGACGGGCGGGTGAGCGTGGTGATCGACGCCCCCCACAGCGACCCGGACAAGTCGGGCCAGTCGATGGAGATCCCCAAGGTCTACATGGAGGGCACAGCCACCATCGAGGAGGAGCCCAACATCGGAGGCCGCTGGGTGCAGGTCGCCGAGCAGATGTCGTACCGGTACCTCGGGCCCAACGGCCCGACCTACCTGGTGTCCACTCTCCAGCAGCCCCGCTGGCTGATAAAGATGGTCCCCACCGACATCAAGACCTGGAAGGGTGTCGGCTGGGCCCGGCGCTACTGGGTGCAGGAGAGCGGAGGCCCGAGCTACGAGGAGGCCCACGCCACCTGACCCGCAGAATCTCGGTACGAAACCTGGCACATACCACACAAAACCAACCCGAGATTTTCTAGGAGGCCCGAAGCGCCCAACCCGCTCGACCTGTTCCGCCTCGACGGACGCGCCGCTCTGGTGACAGGCGGCTCCAGGGGCCTCGGCGCGGTCATGGCCGAAGCGTTGAGCTTCGCCGGAGCGCGGGTGGCGGTAACCAGCCGCAGCCTCGACGACGCGGCGGCCAAGGCGGCTGAGATCGCGGCGGCCACCGGCATTGAGACGCTGGGCGTGGAGATGGAGGCCACCGACACCGAGGCCGTCGCCGCGGCGGTGAGCAGCGTCGCGGCACGTTTCGGCGGTCTCGACATCCTCGTCAACAACGCGGGAATCCTGGTTCGAGGGGCCATAGGCGACCTACAGCGGGCCGAGTTCGAGGAGTCCTTGGCCGTGAACGTGACAGGCCCGTGGCTGGTCTGCCGGGCTGCGGCCCCGCATCTCTGGGAATCCGGCTGCGGCCGGGTGATCAACGTGTCGTCGACGTTCGGGCTGGTGGCCGCACCCGACCGCACGGCCTACACCTCCTCAAAGGGCGCCGTTGTGCAGCTGACGCGGGCGCTGGCCTTGGAGTGGGCCCCGCGAGGGGTGAACGTGAACGCCATCGCTCCCGGCCCGTTCCTGACCGAGATGAACGTGGCCCACCAGCACAGCGAGCACAGCGTCCGCGTGATCGGCCAGGAGGTGGCCCTGCGCCGCTGGGGCGAACTGCACGAGATCGCGGGAGCGGCCATCTACCTGGCCTCCGACGCGTCGTCGTATGTGACCGGCTCAGTGCTGACCGTGGACGGCGGCTGGACGGCCCACTAGGAGCGGGGGTTCCGACACGATGCAACGATTCGAGGGACGCAATGTCTTCGTGACCGGCGCAGGCAGCGGCTTCGGACGCCGCACCGCCGAGCTGTTCGCAGCCGAGGGCGCCAAGAACCTGTACCTGCTCGACTACAGGCAGGAGCGTCTGGACGCGGTCGCGCCGGCGATCGAGAAACTGGGGGCCACGCCGCATCTGCTCAACTTCGATCTCAGCGTCATGGAGAATTGCGCGGAGGCGGTGGCACACGCTCTGGCCATCGATCCGAAGCTCGACGTCATGGTTTCCAATGCGGCCGCCTGGGACCTGTCCGAGTTCGTGGATGTGAGCGACGCGACCTGGCGCCGGATCCTGGCGGTGAACCTCGACGCCTACTTCGTGCTGGGCAACCGGGCGGCCCGAGCCATGAAGGAGACCGGCGGAGGCGTGATCTTGTTCACTGCGTCGATCGCCGCTCTGGGGCACGGTCGAGGGTGCACGCCCTACTGTGTGGCCAAGGCAGGCGTGGTGGCCCTCACAAAGGCGATCGCGGTGGAGTGCGCCCCTTACGACATCCGGTGCAATTGCGTTTCGCCAGGCCCGGGCGACACGCAGCAGTCGGTCGACATTGTGGGCGAGGAGTTGATGGACAAGTGGCGTTCCGACGGCTTTCCGGCGGTGCCCGCCAACCGGCTGACGTCGGCCGACGACATCGCCCACGCCTTCTTGTACCTCGCCTCCGACGAAGCCAGGTACGTGTCCGGAATCAACCTCGTCGTGGACGGCGCCCTGAGCGCCCAGACCTACGACGTACCCGAAAGCTAACCGAAGGGATAGGGCTGTGAGATTGACATCCGACGTTCACCTGGTAGGCGGCGGCACGCTCAGCGGTTTCGGCGTCTCGTCAGACTTCGACGCCCACTGCTACCTCCTCGACGGCGGTGACGAGCAGGTCCTCGTCGAGTGCGGGATGGGCACCGAGACCGGGTTCGAGCGCGTCACCGGCAACATCGGGGGCGCGGGCTATGACCCGGCCGCCATCACGAGGCTGTTCCTGACCCACCACCACACTGACCACGCCGGGGGCGCATCGGTCTACCACGAGCAGCTGGGACTATCCGTCGCGACTGGAGCGGCCACCGGGCGCGCGCTCGAGGCGGGCGACCACGAGGCCACGTCCTTCAGCCGGGCTCAGGCCGCCGGGATCTTCCCGGAGGGCTACTCCTATGAGCCCTGCCCCGTGGACGATCTGCTGACCGACGGCGACCAGCGTTCGGTCGGCCGTCTCACACTCACCTACCTCGACACGCCGGGCCACTGCGGCGGCCACGGGTCGTTCCTCGTCGAGGGAGGCGAGCAGACGTATCTCTTCGCCGGCGACGCGATCTTCGCGTGGGGGAAGCTGCACCTGCAGGCCATTCCGGACTGCGATCTTCAGGCCTCGCTCGCGACCGTGGCGGCGCTGGCCGAACTCGAGTTCGACTCACTCCTTCCGGGCCACGGAGCCATCGCCCTCCATGACGGCATGGCGCATGTCGGCATGGCCATGGACGCGATCGAGAGTCTCGCCGTGCCGCCGCGGCTGGTCTGAGGCCGAGTGGCCAAGCCCAGGATTACGCCTCGATCACGAACCGGTCTGCTGTGAGGCAGTCCAAGAGGTCGGGCTTGGGTGCGGGCGCAACGCCGACCTCCTGCCCGGCGACCGCGTAACACCCGCCGTCGCTCGCCGTCTCGAAGGACAGGGCGGGTTCTGCGAGGTCTTCGGCATAGAAGCGCGAGGAGGGGAAGATGTCAGCGGGGTAGGTGAAGTTCTCTAGCGTCGCGAGGGCGACGCAGACGGCCGCGCCGACGCCGCTTTCCAGCATGCCGCCAACCCAGCATCCGATACCGGCGTCTCGACAGAGATCGTGGATCGACTTCGCGACGGTCAACCCGCCGACTCGGCCCGGCTTCACGTTGACATATCGGCAGCTTCCCAGTTCAACGGCATGCTCGGCACTCTTGACGGAGACGATGCTCTCGTCGAGACACACGGGCGTGTCGATCTGCGCCTGGAGCTTCGCATGGTCGAGGAGGTCGTCGTGCTGCAGCGGTTGCTCGATCATCGCCAGCTCGAATCGATCGACCGCTCGGAAGAGATCCAGATCGGACAGCCGGTAGGCCGCATTGCAGTCAATGTGGGCGGTGAGGTCGGGGAAGGTCGAGCGCACGGCCTCCAGCATGTTTATGTCCCAGCCCGGCCGGAACTTGAGTTTCACACGCCGGTAGCCGGCGCGGACAGCATCGTCCACCGCGGCCACGAGATCGTCGAGCGAGTCCATGACGCCGAAGTCGGCGCCGACCTCGACGCGATCGCGCCGGCCGCCGAGCAGTCGGTGCAGGGGCTGCCCGGCCCTTCGCGCTTCGAGAACCCACCAGGCCACATCGAGTGCGGCCTTGGCGAAGTAGTTGCCCTTGAAGTGGGAAAGCCGCTCCTGGAGTTGTTCGCCGGAATCGATCCCGGCGCCGACAACGGCGGGCGCGAGCCAATCGCGAAGCACTGCGAAGGCACCCGCGGCGTACTCGGGGCTGTAGTCAGGCGTCCCGAAGGGACACGATTCGGCCCACGCTTCGAACTCTCCGCTGGTGACCCTCATGAGCAGGCTGTCGATTGCTGAGATCTCGTGTGACGCCGTTCTCCACGGATACAGCAGCGGCATCGTGACGTGGCGGACCTCGATGCGGTCGATCCTCATCACAGAGTGCACCAGACGAGAGCCTAGGCTCGGCCCGATCACAGTCGTGGAAGCGGAGTTCCCTTCCGATCCTTCACTTTGGCACCCTCACTGAAGCTGGCCTATGCTCCATGCTGGACATTTATATTTTCGCATTAGGGGGTATGAAAATGCGCGAAGGACTGAAGTCCCAATACTCTGGCATGGATGATGATGTGAGAGGAGAGAGTCCCACATCGATGTCAGACCGGGCGCGCTTCGGGCGACGCGGCTTCCTTCAGGGGGCGATGGGTCTCGGGCTCTCACTCCCGGCCGCGGGGGCACTTCTGGCCGCGTGCAGCGGAGAGGATCCTGAGGCGACCCGGAGGACGCTGAGGTTTGTCGGCTGGGACTTCCTGCCAGACACGATTCAAACACACCTGGACAACTGGGCGGCTGTTTCGGGCGGCACGGTTGAACTCGAGGTGCTTCCGGTAACCGGTTACCCGGCTGCGATCCAGACGAGATTCCGGGGCGGAGACCGACCCGACCTCTTCTACAACTTCACATACCTGCTGGGCCAATTCCTCGAGAATGGGTGGAATCGAACGCTGAACGACCTGCCAGGCGTGGAGGAGCGCATCGATGCGCTCTACCCGGGCGCGCGGTCTCGATTCGTCACGGCCGACGGACAGATCACCAGCTTGCCCTACTTCTCGGCTGTCTTCATGAACCACTACAACGCGGCGATGGTCGAGCAGGCAGGATTCTCTGGTCCGCCCCAGACGCTGCAGGAGTACTACGACCAGTGCGCCAAGATCAAGGCCGACGGAATCTCGGACGCGCCGTACGAGTCGTCGTGGCTCAACGAGCGGATCGAGGAGTACCTCATGGCGACTCTCCTAGGCGAGGGAATCACCGCGTTCGATGATGCTGCCCAGCCGGTCTTCGCTGATGATCCGAGGAGTGTCGACGTTCTGGAGTGGTGGCGGGCGATGTATCAGGACGGAATGACATCGCCGACGATTCTCACCGACGACAATCCGGAGCTCATCGGCGGAATGACGCAGGGAACGTTCGCGTTCTATGCGGGCCACGACTACTGGCTGAAGATCTTCAACGACGTCGGGGGACCGGCAGCCGCTGACCTGCGGATGGCCCCGATGCCTGGAGCGGGCCAGACCCTTCTGGCCGGCGAAGTCGTCCAGATGGGCCCAGACCTCGAGGGAACGGCGCTGAAGGACGCATGGGACCTGCTGAAGTTCTACACGGGGGCCGACAACGACGGGAACTTCACCGTTCCGCTGACCTGGGTCGAGGCCGCCGCGCTCGCCGTTCCGTACCCGTCATTCTTCGAGGATCCCGCCATCCAGGCCGCGTATCCCGACTACTACGACCTCGGCGTGATCACGTCGGAGTACGACAGAGCGGCGACACCCGCCGCGAGAGCGCTGAGCTGGTATCAGGGCTTCCAGGTCAAGGTGGGCGAGCGCGTCAACGACATGCTGGCCGGCGACGCCACACCGGCAGAAACGGTGGCGAACATGGCCGACGACGCGGTGGAGTTGGCGGCGGGCTAGTAACGCTGACCCGCTCGCGGGGGATCGCTTCAAGCTCCGACAGGCGACTGGAGCGCACTCCGCATTGCCGCTCGGACGCTCGCGTGCTGACGTAACGAACGATGGTCTCTAGCGTCGGGGCGGGCAGCACTGCCGGCGCCAAGGCGCTCCCCCGACCCGCGTCTGCGATGAGCGACCGGACGTTCGGTCTCGTCCTCGCGCTCCCCGCGATCATCTCGCTGATCCTGGTCGTTGGCATTCCGGGGGTGCAGACCCTGGTGTACAGCTTCCAGCGGGTCCCGCTCTCAGACGATCCCGCGACGTTCGTAGGGACCGACAACTACGCCAAGGTTCTCGGAGACGAGTCTTTCGTTGAGTCGCTCGTGGTGACCTTGCAGTACACGGCCGGATACGTCGTTCTGGCCACGGTCCTTGGACTGCTCTTCGCGCTGCTCCTCGACCAGCCGCTGCGAGGGCGCGGGATCGCCCGGGCGCTCCTCATCATCCCTTGGGCCACGCCCGTCATCATCGCGGGGGTGATGTGGAAGTGGCTCATCGACCCGCAGGTGGGCGGACTCAACGCGGTCCTGTTCGAGCTCGGCGTGCTCGAGGACTACAAGCCGTTCCTGGCCGACCGGGAATGGGCGCTCGTCTTCACGATCCTGGCGGCGGGCTGGCACCAGGCGTCCTTCTCGGCCCTCCTGTTCCTGGCTTCTCTTCAGACCCTCCCCAACGAGATAGTCGAAGCGGCGAAGGTCGACGGGGCCACCGCTTGGCAACGGTTCCGCGGGGTTGTCTTCCCGTGGATCCGCCCGATGCTGCTGGTGGTTGTCGTCATCAACGTGATTTACGGGGTTCTCCAATTCGACACGGTCTGGGTGATGACTCAGGGCGGGCCCGGTGATGCCACGACCCTGCTGCCGATCCTTCTGTACCGGCAACTCTTCATATTCTCAGACATCGGAGCGGGTTCGGCGCTGGCGGTAATGCTGGGAGTCGTCGCGGTGCTTGTGAGCTCAATCGCACTGATATTGCTCGGACGAGACAATCCGTTGGAAGCGTGAGCGAGAGAGCGATGGCGAGCAGGACCGTGAGTCGGCCAGCCCTCAGGAAGAAGGCGGTCACCACGCTGCTGTACGCGGCTCTCGCGTTGTTCGCCGTCTGGGTGCTGTTCCCGTTCTGGTTTCTCGTCAACAACAGCTTCATGACTCCTGAGGAAGCAGTGGCGGTACCGCCGCACTGGATTCCAGAAGAGCCGACTCTGGGAAACTACAGCGCGATCCTCGCCGGCAAAGTCGCTCCCGGGGGTGCTGAAGTAGGCCTCAGAGTGCTGACAGCACTGGGAGAGAGCCTCGCCGTAGGCGTCCTCACGGTCATGGTGAATCTCGCCCTCGGCGGCACGGCCGCGTACTCGATGTCACGGTACAAGTACCGAGGGTCCCGTTTCGCCTACCTGGCCGTTCTCTTTGCTCGCCTCGTTCCCGCAATCGCAATCGTGGCCGCCTTCTTTGTCGCCCTCCGAGACCTGGGCCTCATCAACAGCCGCTACGGGCTCGTGATCGTCTACACCTCATTCACGCTGCCCATCACGATCCTGGTCCTCAAGAACTACTTCGACGGACTGCCGCGCGAACTCGACGAGGCAGCTCTAGTGGACGGGGCCTCGCGGCTGCAGGCGCTCTGGTATGTGATACGTCCCATCGCCAGGCCCGGCTTCATCGCGGCCGCCTGTCTGGTGTTTCTCGAGAGCTGGGGAGAGTTCTTCTACGCGCTGACGTTGACCAACCAGTTGACGATTCCACCGGTCCTCGCGGGCTTCCGGGGCTTCTTCCAATTCAACTGGACAACGCTCGCGGCCGCGACTGTACTCGCGGTCGTGCCGCCGGTGCTGCTAGCGCTCATATTCCAGCGCTACGTCGTGCGGGGACTGGCCCAGGGCGTCGCCAAGTAATGAGAGTAGGTCTCGCAGGCTTCGGTTTCGCCATCCGGCACGCCCAGGTCGTGGCGGCCAATCCCTTCGTCACCGAATTCGCCATTGCTGAGTTGAGCGACGACCGCCGTGAACAGGCGGCGCGGGAGCACCCGCAGGCACAGATCTTCAACGAAGCGGTCGAGATGCTCCAAGACATGGAGCCGGACTGTGTGATCGTCGCCTCGTCTTCGGACAGTCATGCGGCAATCACACGGGCAGCCCTCGAGGCCGGCATCCACGTCTTCTCCGAGAAGCCGCTGGCCCTGTCCTGGGCCGAGGCCCGGGAACTGAAGAGCCTCGCACAGCGGCGCGGCCTCATATTCCAGGCGGGCTACATCCTGCGGTACGAGGCTCGCCACCAGCTGCTGCACGACCATGTGAACAGCGGGCGCCTCGGCCGCGTGGTGCTGATTCGTTCCAAGCGGAATTGCTCCCGCACCTGGTTCGAGACATGGGGCAGGCACAGCCATCCCGTGCTGGAGAGCATGGTGCACGACATCGATCTGGCGACGTGGCTCACCAAGCAGCGCTGCGTTCGGGTGTCGGCGTGGGGCCAGAAGTTCCTCGGAGGGCCCCCGCCCGAGGCTGTGGTGGCCGTCCTGGAGTTCGAGGGCGGCGCTCTGGCCGTGCTGGAGACGTCCTGGCTCATCCCCGACGGCGCGCCGGCCAACATCGTCGGCCCGCTGGGACGCGAGGACGAGGGCGCGGGCGTTCTCGACGCTCTCTTCGAGGTGCACGGCACCTCGGCTGTCGAGGCGCTCTCCCTGTACGACCCGTCGCTAATGCTGATGACGGACGAGCGGACCTACGTGCCCGAGTCCACGCTGTTTCCCGCCTCGGCACTGGGGGTGGGCGGAGCACTCCGCGACGAACTCTTCGACTTCCTGGCCCATGTCCGGGGCGACCCCCACACGGGCGTCGCCTCGATCGAGGACGCGGTGCATGTCCAAGCGGTCGTGGAAGCGATCAGCCGCGCCGCGGAGTCGGGAACGCCTGCGGCCGTCGAGGATTGAGATCGAGGACAGGAGGACGGATGCCAGTCGGGTTCTGGGTCTTTCCCTGGGATATCGAAGACGAGGGGATCGACCGATTCGCGGCGCGCCTGGAACAACTGGGCGTCACCTCGGCGAGCCCCAGCGTCCTCTATCACTCCGGCCGTGCGCTCCTGCCCCGGGCACGGGAACACAAGGTCCGTCTCCTGGGCGGACCCGGAGCGAACTACCCGTTCGAGAGCCTCGAGGCACCCTTCGCCGGAATGGAGTCGGAGTCCGCCCCCAGATCGGGCAAGCGGTTCTGGCAGGGACTGGCGGAGGCGCTCTCAGACCAGGGAATCCGGCTCGACGCATGGGCGATGCCGATGCACGGCTCCGAGCTCGGTCGAAGGCTCCCCCTCGGCGTCGTGCGGAACTGCTTCGGGAACCCCTACTCGTATGCGCTGTGCCCCTCCCATCCGCAGGCTCGGCAGTTCGCCGAGTCCCTGGTCGGCGAGTTGGCTAGCTCGCAGATCTTCGGTGCCATCAGGCTCGAGTCGATCGGCTACCTCGGCTATCGCCACTTCCACCACCATGAGGCGGAGTACGTCGGCCACGGGCCGCTCGAGGAGCTGTTCCTGTCGCTGTGCTTCTGCGATGCGTGCATGGCCGGAGCCCGGCGGGAGGGCATCTCGATCTTCGAGCTGCGGGCGGCGATCAGCCGGGACTTGGAGAGACGATGGCGCGACGACGTCTGGAGCGTCGGCACCGACGACGTGAGAGAAGCACTCGCGGCGAACGATGACCTCCAGGCGTTTGTCTCGTACAGGCAGGCGACAGTGGCCTCCCTCGTCTCCTCGCTGGCGCAGCTATGCCGCCGCGAGAGCACGGAGCTCCACTGCTTCTCGGCCATCTTCCCGCCGACGCTCGAACACAGCACGTGGATCGAGGGCACCGACTTCGACGCCTGGTCACAAGTCCTCGACCGGCTGATCGTCTTCGGCTACACGGCTGGCGGTCCCGGCGCGGCCAAAGTCGATGAGGGCTGGACCCGCTCCGAGCTGGAGTACGCAGGCCGCTACTTCGACCCATCGAAGGTCAATGTCGTACTGAACCTCGCGCCGCAATACCTGGCGACTCTCGACGACGCCAAGCGCCGCTTCGGCACCATCAGCCAGATGGGCTTCAACGACTTGAGCATCACCAACTACGGCATGCTCAGCGAGACCCGCCTGGACTGGGTTCCCGAGCTGGGGAAGGTCTTGGACCCGCCGGTGGCCTCTACGTAGGGGATTCTGGCGCTAGGCCAGCCAGGCCTGCCTGCTGAGCGTGCCGCCCCTCGGGATCGGCGGCGGGATGTAGACGTGCTCCTTCGTCACCCAGAACGTCCCGGTGGTCTTCGCATAGTTCGAGACGTCCGCCCAGGCGACCTCCATCTCGGGCGTCTCGGCCGCCTTCTCGAATGATTCCACATCGTCCCACCACTGCTCGATGAACGCCTCCGCCTGGAGTTCCCCCTGGACTTTGCTGATGACTTCCGAGACCACGTAGCCGCGCATCGGCCCGATCTTCGCCGAGATGGGCGCGTGGACGTCCCGCCAGTAGTCGAAGAACTCCTGCGTCGAGAAGTCATCGCGCTTGTATGCAGTTCCGATTACTTTGATCACGTTTACCTCCATTGTCGGTAGGGAAGCCGATCATATTGACCCAGGAATCGCCGTTCCATCCGAGGAGCCCCCGACCGCGCCCGCAGGCGGTTTCTCAGCCCATCTCCCCGGTGGTGATGAGCTGCACGAGATCGCGCCCGGTGACTCCCTCCAACTCAAGGTCGGCAACGGCCTCGCCGTGGCGCAGCACGACGGCCCGGGAGCAGACGTCGAGCACCGCTTGGATGTTGTGGCTGATCAGCACGACCGCGAGGCCTCGATCTCGGAGGGTTGTGATCAGCTCGAGAACGAGGCGGGCCTGTTCGACGCCCAGGGCGGCGGCCGGCTCGTCCATGAGGACGATCCGGCGGCCCCACGCCACCGAACGACCCACGGCCACCGCCTGCCGCTGCCCGCCGGACAGCTTCTCCACCGCATTGCGAACCGAGGGGATGTTGATGCGTAGACCCTCCAGGATCTCCTTGGCCTCCCGGTGCATCCGGCGCTTGTTCAGCCACCGCAGGGCACGAGGTCCGGACAGGATCTCCCGGTTGAGGAACAGGTTGCCGCTCACGTCGAGCGTGTCGATGAGGGCCAGATCCTGATGGACCGTCTCGATGCCGTGCTGCCGCGCCTCGTGGGGAGACGAGATGGTGACCTCCTCGCCGTCGAGCAGGATCCGACCGGCGTCGGGCCTGATGATCCCGGCCAGGCAATTGATGAGCGTCGACTTGCCGGCTCCGTTGTCGCCGATCAGCCCCATCACCTCACCGGCCCTCACACCGAGGCTGACACCCTTGAGGGCCTTCACCGCTCCGAAGGACTTCTCGATATGGCGTACCTCGAGCGCGGCGTTCTCGACCTTCATCGTCTGTGGAAGAACGGGCTGCGATGAGGTCATGCCCCACCCGCAGCCCGACGGGCCACATACTTGCTGAGGGCATCGAGCGCGGCCGCCGCCACCAGGGCCAGCCCGGCGCTAACCCTCACCCAGAACGGCTTGGCCCCCAGCAGCAGCAGGCCGTCGTTCAGCACGCCGATGAACAGCACGCCGGCCACTACGCCGAGCAGGTTTCCCTTGCCGCCGCCGAAGGCCACGCCCCCGAGGAGGACCGCGCTCAGGACCGCGATCTCGTCGCCGTCGCCGAGGGTCGGAGGGGCCGCGTTGAGGCGTGAGACCGAGATGACCGCCCCCAGCCCGGCGGCCAAGCCGCTGGCCACATACAGCATCAGAGGCAGCCGGTAGAGATCGATCCCGGCCCGCCTGGCCGCCTGCGGGTTGACGCCCAGCGCCATCACGTGCCGGCCCCAGGTCGTCCTAGTGTGGAACAGGGCACCAACAATGAACACCGCGGCCGCAATCACGACCGGATACGGAATGGGCGTTCCCGGAAGAAGATTGCGTCCGAGCGCCCGAAAGCTCCTGTCCCATCCGCTGGGAACATCGCCGTCGCTGATCACCAGCGTGAAACCCCGGACGGCGGTGAAGAAGCCCAGGCTCACCACGATCGGCGCGAAGCGCAGCCGTGTGGCCAGTACGCCCTGGGCCCCGCCGGTGGCGCCGCCCAGTGCGATGGCGACGGCCACCGCGAGCAGGGCGGGCGTTTCCGCCTCCAGCAGCCGGCCCAGCACCATGGCGGACAGGCCGAGAGTCGAGCCGACTGCGAAATCGATGTAGCCCGACATCAAGAGCAGGGCGCTCGGCACCGCCATGATCCCCACCACCGCCACCTGAAGGAAGACGAGGCGGATGTTGTCCACGGTCATGAACTTGTCCGACTGGGACCAGAAGAACAGCACCTCGACCAACAGGGCGATGACTATCCCGTTGCGCAGCGACCAGGCCCTGGCCCGCTCGAGGCGCGGTCCGGAGTCGATTCCGACCGTGCTCGCCGGGCCAGGGCCTGAGATCGAAGGAGTCAGATTCTCCGACATTGGCTCATGGATGGCACCAGATCAGTCGACTTGGCGCGACACCCTAGAGCGTTGCTGGATCAGCCGCCGGTGAACTCGGCGTACAGGTCCAGCAGGTCCTGGGCGTCCTGCGGGCTGTTCGCCGACATGAGCTGGTACCCCATGTGCACGACCGCGTCCGCCGATCCGGCCTCGATCTTGCCCTCGAGGATGTCAGCCGGCAGGTCGACGACCGTCTGGCCGAGCTCGTGGAGCAGCAGGGAGGAACTGGCACGGTAGATGCCGCCCTCTCCGCCCCCTGCGGCCACGAGCTCCAGAGCCTCGTTCTGACCGTCGATTCCGGCCACGAAGAATGTGCTCGGATCGCGGCCGGCCTCGACCTCGCCGAGAATCGCCTCGTAGGCGCCCATCGCTCCGGCGTCGTTGACTCCGATCACCATGGCGATGTTCGGATTCGACTGGAAGAAGACCTGGGTGTCGTCCAGGCCTTGAGGAATGGATATTGCCTCGGATTCGAGGGGCGCCACTCCGGTGGCCTCGGTGATTATGTCGCGGATCGGGTCGGTTCGGTCCGTGCAGGGCTGCCCGCATCCGTCGTAGGTGAACAGCACCCATGAGAAGTCGTTCTGGTCACCGGTGAAGTCCTCGTTGAACCACCTGAGCGCCTCGGCCGCGACGGACTCGCCCGCGCCCCGGTTGTCCCAGAGGATGGCGCCGTCGCCGGTCTCTGGGATCTCGCTGGCGTAGCCGACTACGACGATTCCCTTGGCCTCGGCGTCCTCGAGCGTGGGGGCCAGAGCGTCGATGCCGCATATCGGCACGACCACAATGGCGTCGACATCCTGGACGACGAAGTTCTCGACATCGCGGACTTGGGCGTCGCAGTCGCCGTTGGCCGCACCCTCCAGGAACTCGTAGCCGCGGTTCTCCGCCTGCAGGCGGGCCGGGCCGGCCACGATCTTGTAGATCCCGACCTGTTCGTTGCCGAAGCTGAAGGCGATGGTTCCGCCCTCCTCCATGGGCGCCTCAGGCTCCTCGGCCGGCTCCTCCATGGGCTCCTCTTCAGGCTCCTCGGCCGGCTCCTCCATGGGTTCCTCTTCAGGCTCCTCCATAGGCTCCTCGGCCGGGGCGGCAGCCGGTTCCTCGACTGGCGCGGGTGCGGCATCGTCGTCATCATCCCCGCATGCGGTCGCAATGAGCGCTAGCGCAAGCAAAGCGACAGCTATAGAATATATTTTCTTCATGAATAATTGCCTTTCATTGATTTCGAGGGAGGTCTGTTGATCGAGTACTGCGAACCGTTAGGGACGATCCCGCCCAAGCCGTGCCCGGATCACGTGCTCCGCCGTGGTGCCAGGCCCCGTGGGCGGTGGCAACGAGCCGGTCATGCTGGCTGCCCCCCGGGGAGGATGATGGCGCGGCCGTTGATTCGGCCGGCGCGCAGATCGGAGATCGCCTCGCTTATGCCGTCGAGCGGATAGGGGCTCAGGGGCATGGAAAAAGCGTCGCGCTGGGCGAGGCGCACCACGTCGTGGAGGTCGAGAACGGTGCCGGCCACGACCGTGGTCAGCGCGGCCTCCGGCGCCAGCGCCTCGAAGCCGAAGGCGACATGGCCGCCCGCGAGGCCGAGCAGCGCCACGATCCCCCGCGCCGCCACCGTGGCCGCGGCCAGCCCGAGCGTCTCATCGGTTCCGACGAAGTCGATGACGGCCTCGGCGCCGCGGCCTGCGGTCAGCTCGCTCAGCGCACCCGCGGCGTCGGCGCCCGATGGAATGCTGTCGTGCGCGCCCGCGGCCAGGGCGAGGTCGCGCGCCTCCGGCCGAGGATCGACCGCCACCACGCGCGCCCCGGTGAGGGTGCGGGCGTAGTGGGTGGCGTAGAGGCCCAGCCCACCGGCGCCGAGCACGACGAGGGTCGACTGACCCGACAGGAACGGTGCCACCCGCTTGACGGCCGCGTACGAGCACAGCGCCGCACAGCCGAACGGAGTGGCTTCGTACGGCGACACGTCGCCGAGCGGCACAACATGGCGCCGGTGCGGCACGAGCACCAACTCCGCGAACCCGCCGTCGACGGTGGCGCCCGCCTCATCACCGGAGGGGCAAAGCTGCTCGTGGCCGCCCACGCAGGCGTCGCAGTGGCCGCATCCCCACCCCACCATCACGGCCACGGGCGTCCCGACTTCGAGGTCGCTCACGTCTGAGCCGATGGCTTCGACAACGCCCGCGATCTCGTGCCCCGGCGTCACCGGACGGCGAATCATGTCGGCGAAGGCGCCGTCGAGCACATGGATGTCGGACCGGCACACGCCGGCGCCCACCACCCTCACCAGGACCTCGTCTCCGGACGGCACAGGTTCGCCCACATCGAGGACCGCGAGGCTGTCGGCGTCGGGGAGCAGCCGGGCGGCCCTCATTTCAGAACTCCTGGCCCAACTGGTTCTGGAGCGTGACCACGTCGGCGTAGATCGAGACCTTGGTGATGCGATGGTCGTCGTCGAGTTGGAACAAATCGCACTCCGCGAAGGCGAACTCCCGACCGACGACCTCATCGGGCATGCCCTCGGGCGCCTCGATCACCTTGCCGCTGATCCGCAGCTGGACGGCGACCTGCCGCTCATCCCCGAAGATGTTGAGGATCTCGCCGTGATAGTGGCCCCAAGAATGGCAGTAGGCCAGCAGATCCATCACTTCCTGCTTGCCCTTGACGGGGTCGGGCATGAGCGGGTCCACGACCACGCAGTCGTCGGCCAGCGCGGGTCGGACCTCGTCCCAGCGCGAGTTGAGGAAGGCATCCAGATAGGCCTCCACCACGTCACATGCCTTTGTTCTCATGAATCAGTCCTCCCTGCCCGCGGGTCTGCGGAGGCCGCGGGCCGATCCCTCAGTCGTTTCGCGGCTGGAGTTGCGCAGTGACGCTGGCCAAGTCGTAGTAGTAGGTCTCCTTCCAGATCTTCTCGTTGTCGTCGGTCAGGTCGAAGAAGCTGCAGGTGACCCAGCGGATCACGTTTCCCGACGGCGGGTAGCCCAGGAACTCGCCGAGATGGGTTCCGACCAGGACGAACTCGGCCGCAACCAGGTTCTCACCCGTCAGCAGGCGCTCGTCCTCGATGTGCATGTCCGGGAATGCGTTCGAAAGGTTGGCCATGTGCTCGTGAAGGAAGGCGCTGCCGTAAGTGGGCTCCGGTGCAGCGACGTCGATGAGTATGCAATCCTCGGTGTAGGTGTCGATGACTCCTTGGGCGTCCTTGGCGTCGAATGCCGCAAAATTGCGGCGTACGACATCCTGTGGATCTGTCATTTCGTTTCTCCGTTCGAGTGTTATAATCGGCTATATTATCTTATCTATTGAGAGATCAGACTTTTCATTCAATTATCTCAAAGAAACACAGCAATGTTCCATCGGGATCTCGCAGATATGTCGTCTTGGAGGAAACACCGTCATCGGTGACATAGGGCACCGGATTCGACAACGTCTCGACGCCGGCTTCGCGGACCCGGGCCACAACGCTCTCGCTGTCCGACACAGCCAAGGCGATGATCACAGTGCCGCCCTGATCGACATTGCTCGGCGGTTGCGGTGGTTTCTTTGGAGTCGTGTACTCGATCAACTCGAGGGCGGTCTCACTGTCGGGTGCCTCCAAGTAGACGACGCGAATCACCGCCTCGTCAACGCCGCAGACTTGCTGATGGTAAACGTCCCAACGCGCTCGCTCGGCCGGCGGAGGGAGTTCTGCTGCCACTCGAAAGCCGAGCAGGTCGCGGTAGAAGGCGAGTGAACGCTCCATGTCGGAGACGGTCACCGCGGTGGTCAACACGGAATCGATCATGCTCCTGGCCCCCATTCAGGAGTACGACGCGCCGGGCTACCGGCGGGCGATGGGCCGACCATACATCAGACAAATGACGCCATCAAGGCCGACTGAGCCCGACTCGGTTTTGAGACTCGTCCGCGACGCGGGTCGCCGTGCACGGACGGCACCAGGTTTCGCTCAGTCGGCGAGCTCGTCGGAGTCCGGGTCGTGGATGTGGAAGATCTTGCGGACCGGCTCGATGACCGTCCAATTCCACACCTCGCCCTTGCGGTTGTAGAAGGTGTCACCCGCGGCGAACTCGTGGGATTCGCCATCCGAAGAAACCAGCCGGATCCTGCCTTCGAGCAGGGTGCAGATCTCGTCGCCCGGATAGGTGTATTCGAAGCTGCCCTCCGTGCATGCCCAGACACCCGTCATCGTGCGCATGCCGAGGCCGCCTGAGTCGAAACGGCCCGACTGGACCGGATCGCCATCGAGTGTCTTCGCGTAGGGCAGTTCGTCGAAGCCGGGCCAGGCTTCGAGACCTCCCTGATCCTTCAATTCGGTGTAATCGAGCACTTGCCGTCCCCCTTTGCTCGTGGCTGGGAAAAGCACAATAGTTGCCCTTCGCTTGGCGCGCACAGCGAACCGTTCAAGCGGCCCCTCCGGGACCAAGGATCGGATGCCGACTAAGCCTGGATCCACCGGCGCGGTGAGCGCTGTGGGGTTGGCGCGTCCACCGGAAAGGCCTCCTGACATGGGAGAATGCTGTTTGCAGTAACGGTCATTCCGGCCACGTGAGGAGGCACTTCCTGTGGGCAGCGTATCGGGTGGGATCGACGGGTTGGAGGTTCGTTTCGACGACGGGTCTTTGGTGGCGGATGCGGGGCTGTTGCTGGCGGGCACGGTGATGGACCGCCTCGGGCTGGAGGCGCTGATCGACGCGGCGGTGCGCCCGCCCGGGTCGGGGCGCGGCTCGGGGGCCAAGGCGCTGTCGGTGGCGGCGTCGATGCTGGTGGGCGGCTCGTTCATCGACGACGCGAGCAGGCTGCGGGCGGGCTCTGCTGGGGCGGTGCTGCCGTTTGAGCCGTTGGCGCCGTCGACTTTGGGGACATGGCTGCGCTCGTTCACGTGGGGACACGTGCGCCAGCTCGACCGCGCCGGCGAGCTGGCGCTCGGCCGGGCGTGGTCTTTGGGCGCGGCGCCCGACGCTGGGGAGATCACGGTGGATCTGGACTCCACGGTCTGTGAGGTCCACGGCACATCCAAGCAGGGCGCCGCCTACGGCCACACCGGCGTGTTGGGCTATCACCCGCTGGTCGCGGCCAGAGACGACACCGGCGAGATGGTCCACGTCCGGATGCGGTCCGGCAGCTCCCAGCGCGGCCACCTGCGGTTTGTGGCCGAGACCCTGGCGAGGCTGCGTCGTCTCGCTCCCGGCGCGGCGGTGACCGTGCGCGCCGACGCGGGGTTCTTCTCCTATGACATGATCGACGCCATCGAGGCCCGCGGCGCGTCGTATTCGATCACGATCCCGCAGAACTCCAAGGTCTCAGCAGCCATAGACGCCATCGGGGACAAAGCCTGGACGCCGATCCCCTACACCGAAGAAGGCATAGCGCAGGTCGCTGAGACCACCATCGAGACCGGCCGCCGCGACCCCGACGGCCCCCGCAAGCTGCGGCTGGTGGCGCGCCGCAGCCGCCTCACAGGCGCACAGGCAACCCTCTGGCCCGACTGGCGCCACCACTGCTTCATAACTGACCGCCACGACCTCGACACCGCCGCCGCCGACGCCTACCACCGAGACCACGCCCGAGTCGAGCTCGCCATTCGTGACCTCAAAGACAACGGCCTCGCCCACTGCCCCTCGGGCAGGTTCTTCGCCAACGCCGCCCACCTCGCCTGCGCCTCGCTCGCCCACAACATCGCCCGCTGGACCGCACGCCTCGGCCGCGCCCAGCACCCCGGCCGCCTCACCGTCGCCAACACACAAAAACAGCGGCTGCTCACCGTCTGCGGCCGCGTCGTCAACCACGGCCGACGACACATCCTGCGCCTGCCCGCCGACTGGCCCTGGCAGCACACCTTCACCCGAGCGCTGCGACACCTCCGCAACCTGCCCCTGCTCATCTGAACCCCCGAACCCAGGGGCCCGGCGTCCCCCAGCACCACCCCCAGCGCCACCAACCGCCAAAGCCCCAACCCCCGGCCCAGCACGCCCGCACCAGCCCGCGGCGCCCGGCGCCGCCCACCAGAACCCACCACGCGCCGAACCAACCCCAACCCCCACCACACCAGCCGCCCACCGGTGGATCCAGGCTAAGAGCGAGCGCGGATAAATGATGGGCCGGTCGCGTCGCAGCGGTGACACTCCCGCTCTTGTTCGCTGCGCTCACGGGCCGCTCGGGCCACGGCCTCGCCCGTATGGGCCGCATTCGCGGTCTATCCGCTCGGCCTCTAAGATGAGACACACGTCCTGGCCGCGGCAGAGCACATAGCAGAGCACATGACGGTGCCCCGGCCAGGAGAATGCGCTTCAAAGCCGGACACATTGGAGGATCAGGAATGAGCCGACGATTCGAAGGGCGCAATGTCTTCGTCACCGGAGCCGGAAGCGGCTTCGGGCGCCGCACCGCTGAACTGTTCGCGCAGGAGGGCGCGAAGAATCTGTACTTGCTCGACTACAAGCAGGAGCGACTGGACGCGGTCGCGCCGGTGATCGAGGAAATGGGCGCCACTCCGCACCTGCTGAACACCGATCTCGGTGTCATGGGGAATTGCGCTGAGGCCGTGGCTCAGGCTCTGGCCATCGATCCGAAACTCGACGTGATGGTGTCCAACGCGGCGGCTTGGACCAGTGCCGAGTTCGTTGACATGACCGACGACGAATGGCGCCGGGTCCTGTCGGTGAACCTCGATGCCTACTTCGTGATGGGCAGCCGCGCCGCCCGAGCGATGAAGGACACCGGAGGCGGAGTGATCCTGTTCACCTCGTCGATCGCCTCTTTGGGACATGGTCGGGGCTTCACCCACTATTGCGTGGCCAAAGCCGGCGTAGCCGCATTGACGAAGGCCATCGCAGTGGAGTGCGCGCCCTACAACATCCGATGCAACAGCGTTGGCCCGGGCCCAGCCGACACCCAGCAGTCAACCGACATCGTGGGCGAGGAACTGATGGACAAGTGGCGCTCTGAAGGCTTCCCGCTGGTCCCGGCCAACCGGCTGGCGTCCGTCGACGACGTGGCCCACGCCTTCCTGTATCTCGCCTCCGACGAGGCCCAGTACGTGTCGGGGATAAACCTCATCGTGGACGGCGCACTCACCGCCCAAACCTACGACGTGCCCGAGAGCTAGCCGCCGATCCAGCCGCACCGAAACGCGGGAGGGATTCGCCGGCGCCCCGATTTCGCCCACACCGATACAAGCACAGGGAGGCAAGCGATGGCCGACGAATTCCGCGGGAAGATCGGCGCCATGGACAGCGAGGAGGTGGCAGCCTTCCTCGGCTCGGATGCGCTGGCCCGTCTGGCCTGTGTCAAGCCGGACGGATCGCCCTACGTGGTTCCCGTCTGGTTCCACTGGGACGGCCGTGACTTCTGGTTCGTTGGCCGCCAGCGAGCTGAATGGTGCCGCTACGTCGAGCAGGATCCGAGAGTCTGCATCGTGATCGACGCTCCGCACAGTCCGGCCGACGAGATGGGACAGTCGACAGAGGTCCCCAAGGTCTTCGCTGAAGGGACCGTGGAGGTGGTGGAACAACCCAACGTCGGGGGCCAGTGGGTGGAGATCGCCGAGAAGATGTCGTACCGGTATCTAGGCCCCAACGGTCCCACCTACCTGACCGCGAGCAAGGAGCAGCCGAGGTGGCTGTTCCGTATGCAGCCGACCAAGATCAAGACTTGGCAGGGCGTCGGATGGGCGCCCAAGTACTGGGTGGATGACTCCGCCGGGCCAAGCTACGAGCAGGTTCACTCCTAGCCGAGCGACCGCGCGTCAACAAGTGCCGGCTTGTGGCTCGGCCGAGCCGTACTCACCTCGGTCGAGATCGCCAATTTCACGTCCCAATCCCGGCCCACCTATGGTGTCGATCAGCGGGGCTTACCGGTTCCGCTCTTGGGGGACGGCTCTAGGGAGGGCGCGATGACTCGACACGACAACATGGACCGCCGGAGGTTCCTTCAGCTGACTGGAGGGGGTTTGGGCGCTGCCGCACTCCTCGGGGCCTGCGGCGACGACGACGAGCCGGCGGCCGCGACCACCACCACCGCGGCGGCTGCACCCGCGACCACCGAGGCCGCAGCCACAACCACGACCGCGGCCGCCGCCCCCGAGCTGAGCGGCTCCCTGCGCTGGGCCGCGATGACCCTGCCGGGCCTGCCCTACCTCGACGAGGTGCAGCCCACCATCGACTCGTTCACCGCGCTCCATCCGGGCGTGTCGATCGAGATGGAGGAGATCGCGCCCGACGGCTACACCGAGAAGCTGGTGGCCTACAAGGCCGTCGACAACATGCCCGACCTCTTCTTCAGCCACAACGGCTGGGTCGACCTGTTCGCCCAGCAAGGGGTCACCCTGGACATGCGGCCCTACCTTGAGGTCGACCCCGACCTGAACGTGGACGCGTGGTACCCGTCGATGCTGCAGGTCTGCTCCACGGTGGCCCTGGGCGACCAGGCCGCCGGCGAGATGCACTGCCAGGGCATGAGCGCCGACGTGACCACCTTCTTCTACAACATCCCGATGCTGGAGGCGGCCGGCCTCGAGCTTCCCGGAGACGGCTTCACGTGGGACGACATGGCCGAGTACGCCCGGGTGCTAACCACCGGCGACGTGATCGGCTACGCGCCCGCGCCCGACAACCCGGACAACGCCCACGGTCCCATCGGGGCCTTCGGCGGGGACTACCTCGACGAAGAGGCCCAGGTCATGCTGATCGACGACAACTTCAGGGCCGGGCTGCGAGCCATTTGGGATCCGGTCATCGAAGGGATCTTCGCCACTCCCGAGCAGGTCACCGCGGCCGGCGGCCCGCACGACGGCTTCATCGGCGGCCGGTTCGCCATGGTCAGGGGAGCTGTGTGGTCGGTCCCCGCCCTGCGGGCCGCCGAGTTCGAGTGGGACGTGCATACCCTGCCCGAGGGCACCCACGGCACCCGGGCCGGCGGCGGCACCGCCGGCTGGGGCGTGAGCGCCCAGACCGAGCACCCCGACATCGTCTGGGAGCTCATCAAGCACATCTACGGGCCCGCCTACGTGCCCTGGATGGAGGGAGGCGCAGTGGTGCCCCCGCTGAAGCGCTACGCCGACGACCCGAGGTGGCGCCAGCCACCGCCCAACAACCACCAAGCGTTCATCGACGCGGCCCGCTCCATCATCATCAGCCCCATCGGCGGCCCCTTCGACAGCGAAGGCGGCATCCACTACGCGGAGTTCGCCGGAGCGTTCCGGCGCTACGTCCTCGAGGGCCAGTCCATGGACGACGCGCTGGCGCCCTACGAGGAGAACATGAACGCGGCGCTGGCCGAGAGCCCAGCCGTGCGGCGCGACATCCGCATCGAAGTCCCCGGCTGAGGCAACTCAAGCCGCTGGCACCCTCGACCGCGCCCTGACGGCGCAGCCATCGGGCAGCCAGTAATTTCCTGGCCATGGCGCTGACGCGAAGACCGCGCGCCGGCTTCATGCCGACCAGCATCGAGGTTGCGCCCTCCATCGGCGGCGACGTTGCGATCGCGCCGCCGCCCAAGCACCGCGGCCTGAGTTGGCGCGGCCAGGAGCGGCTGGCGGGCTACCTGCTGGCGGCCCCGGCGTTGCTGATGTTCGGGGTGTTCATGCTGGGCCCGCTGGTGTACGGCGCCTATCTCAGCCTCACTGACAGGAACCTGCTGGCCGACACCAGCTTCATCTGGTTCGAGAACTACGCCAACCTGCACCGCGACCCGCTGTTCTTCGACTCTCTGCGGTTCACCGGACTGCTGTTCATCGAGGTCACCCCGCTGGCCATCCTGATCTCCTTCGGTCTTGCCAACCTCCTCAACCAGCGGATGAGGGGCGTCGGCCTGTTCCGTCTGGCCTACTTCCTTCCCCTGGTGGCGTCGGGCGTGGCGGTGGCCACCATGTGGCGGTTCGTGTTCACCAGCGACGGCCTCTTCAACACGTTCCTGAGCTTCTTCATCGATGTCGACACTCCCTACCTGGTGCTTCCCCAGTGGGCGCCCCACGTGGTGGCGGTCATCCTGCTGTGGTCGCTGATTCCGCTCAACACCGTGTTCTACATGGCTACGCTGCAGACCGTCCCCCGCGAGCAGATCGACGCGGCCATCGTGGACGGCGCCAACGCCTGGCAGAAGGCCCGTTACGTCACCTGGCCGCTGTGTGCGCCGACGACGTTCCTGCTGGTGATCCTGAACCTGTCCATCACCAGCGTCGGATCGTGGGACATCCTCAACGTGCTCACCGGCGGAGGGCCCGAATTCAGCACCACCACCACCGCCTATCTCCTGTACCTCCGGGCCTTCAGGGGGCAGTTCGAGGTCGGGTTCGGCTCGGCTATGGGGGTGGCTCTCACCGCCATCCTGCTGCTACTCACCGTCGGGGTGTTCAAGGCCCAGAAGCGATGGAGCCACTACGGATGAACGCTCTCATCAGGCATCGGGGCCGGATCGCGGTCTACCTGGTGCTGACCCTCGGGGCCGTGGTGATGATCACGCCGTTCATCTTCAACCTGTCGAAGTCGCTGCAGACCGCGCCCCAGACCTTCGCCTTCCCGTTCGAGTGGATCCCGGACCCCTTCACCTGGTTCAACTACGTGGAGGCCTACGAGAAGATCGGCGCCCGGGCCTTCATCAACAGCGCGCTGCTGACCGTCGTCGTGGTTAGCGGGCAGACCATCCTGGGGATGATGGCCGGGTACGCCTTCTCCACCCTGCGGTTCCCGCTGCGGGACTCACTGCTGCTGCTGATCATCGGAGGCCTGCTGGTCCCGTTCCACGTGATCATGATCCCGCTGTTCATGTTCATCTTCGAGATCGGCTGGCTCGACACCTACTGGGGACTGATCATCCCCATCGTGGCCTACACCGACGTCGCGGTGTTCATGTTCCGGCAGTTCTTCCGGACGGTGCCCCGGGAGATCTACGAGGCCGGGATCCTCGACGGCGCCGGACCGATCCGGGTCTTCCGCAGCCTGTACGCGCCGCTGGCCGGGCCCACCGTGGCCGCCTTCGTGATCGTCTCGTTCCTGGCCGCGTGGAACCTGTACGCCTGGCCGTTCCTGGCCGTGGCCGACCCCGACCTTCGGGTGGTGACCCTCCAGCTCGGCATCGCAGGCGGCACCTTCAACGCCAGCTCCAGCCCGCTGCGGCCCGAGATCCTGGCGGCCATGTCGCTGCTGTCGATGGTCCCGGTGATGGCGGTGTTCATGTTCATGCAGCGCCGCTTCGTGGAGAGCATGGCCCGATCGGGAATGACCGGATGAGCCGCGCCCGCCATCGGCCGAACTGGCAGCAGAATGCCCCCTATAGGGTACAAAACGCTGCCAATTCCCCTCCTGTTTCCTTGAGCCACTAGGAGGACACCGTGAGACGCGAGGCGTTCGCCCTGCAGATACGGCCCGACAAGGTCGCCGAGTATGTCGAGGCCCACCGGCAGGTGTGGCCCGAGGTGCTCGACGCCGTCAAGCGGGCCGGCATCCGCAACTACACGATCTTCCTGCACGGCAACACCGCCTTCGGCTACTTCGAGTGCGACGACCCGGCCGCCGCCAACGCGGTGCTGGCCGCCGACCCCTACTGCATCCGCTGGGAAGACCGGATGGAGGAGTTCCTCTCCGACCGGGTGCCTGCCGACGGCGCTCCCGCTCTCACCGAGATCTTCCGGCTCGACTGATGCCGGTGCGTCCGCCCGATGAGCACGAGGTATGCCGTTGGCGGCGCGCGCCGAGGGGGGTTCACGGGTCCGATGCGTCCGCCCGCCGAGGGCAAGGCCCGCCGGTGAATCCGTCGGTCGAAGGTGGCTCCCGACGATGAGAGCCCTTGGTCCGCCCACCGAGTCGACTGGCATCGATCTGGCCAGCGACGGAGCCCGTCAACGGCTGGCCCGCGACGGCTATCTGTTCCTGCGGGGCTTCCTCCCGACCGGGGACGTTGCCGCCGTCGAGGGGGCGATCCTGGAGGCGGTGGCGGCAGCTCCGGGCTGGCTGGCCGAGGGCACCGACCCGTCCGAGTGGATAGCGGGCCCGTCGGTGGCGGCCGAGGGCTACGACGACCCCGACTTCTGGGCTATGTACCGCCGGGTGCAGAGCATCCAGAGCTTCCACGAGTTCGCCCATCATCGGCGCATCTTCGCAGCAGTGGAGGGCCTTCTCGAGAGCGAGGCCTTCGTGCACTCGAACCATGTGGCCCGGGTGGTGGGGCCGTCGGACCGGATCGAGCCAACCCACATCCACCAGGACTGGCGGCCCATCCAGGGCGCGGCCGACACTCTGACGGTGTGGATACCGCTGGCCGACATCCCGCCTCAGCTTGGCGGACTGCGCATCCTGGAGGGATCCCAGCACGGGGGCGTGGCACGGTACGACCCGGAGACCGAATCCATCGGCATCGACGACCACGACCCGCGCTGGCGCACCGCCTCCTACCGGCAGGGCGACGTCCTGATATTCCACAGCCTCACCGTCCACGCCGGTCTGCCCAACACCACCAACCGGCTCAGAAGGTCCTGCGAGTTCCGCTACCAGCGGGTCAGCGACCCGGCCGTGGCGTCCACCGTGACGCTCCCCCACTGGCATCCGTCCATCGACTGGCCCGAGCTGACCCAAGGCTGGACATCGCTGGCATCCATAGAGGTGCCCGACTTCATCGAGTTCGACCAACTCGACGACACCGCCCCCCACCTCCCCACGCCGCCGTCGCGCCTGCTCGGAACCGCCTAAGCACCGAGCGGCCAGCCGCGCCGCACTTGCCCACGCCGCCGTCGCGCCTGCTGGGAACCGCTTGATTCCGGGCGGGCGGCCGCGCCGCCCGATCCGGCCGGAAGTCAGCGGAAGATCGCCTCGTTGACCTCTACGCCTAGGCCGGGGCGGGGCTCGGCGCTGACCCGACCGCCGGAGGGTTGGGGCTCGCCGATGAAGATAGGCACCTGCTCGGACTCGGGCAGAGAGTCCCACACCGGCATGGGGAAGTACTCGACCATCGGCACGTTTGCTGTGCCGAGCGCGAAGTGGATGTGGGCGACGCCGTAGGCGTGCGGGATGACGGTCAGCCCGGCCGCCTGGGCCAGGGCTGCGATCTTGCGGCCCTCGGTGAAGCCGCCGCAGCGTCTTAGGTCGGGCTGGAGGATGTCCATGGCCTCCCGCTCGATGATGTCGGCGAAGCCGTACCGGGTGTACTCGTGCTCGCCGCCCGAGATCGGGATGTTGGTCTCGCGCCGCAGCTTGGCGTAACTGGTGAGGTCGTCGGGTACGAAGGGCTCCTCGATCCAGGCGAGGTTGTAGGGCTCCAGCCGCCGGCACATCTTCTTGGCGTAGTTGAAGTCCCAGCCCATGTAGGCGTCGATCATGATCTCGATGTCGGGGCCGACCGCGTCGCGGATGTTGGCCACATGGGCCTCGTTGGCGGCCATGCCCTCGACCCCGTTGCCGGGACCGTAAGGGAAGCGGGCCTTCATGGCCTCGTATCCCTCGGCCACGTACGCCTTGGCCTCCTCGGCCACCAGTTCCTCGCCCACCGGATGGAGGGCCGACGCGTACACCGGCACGTCGGGATGCACCGGCCCGCCCAGTAGCTCATATACGGGCTTGCCCGAGGCACGGCCGAGGTTGTCCCACAGCGCCATGTCGATGGCGCTGATGGCCTGGAGGGCGATCCCCTTGCGCCCGTAGGGAAGCGACGCCCGGTACATCCGGTCCCACAGTCCCTCGGTCTCGAAGGCCTCGGCGCCCACCAGCAGGTTGCGCAGATGGCGCTCGACGACGCCAGCCACCGCGCCGACGCCGTCCTCGCACCAGCCCCGGCCTACGACGCCGTCGGAGGTCTCGATCTCGACCACGGCCATCGCCGAGTCCCAGAACCAGGATCCCCTGGTCTCCTGGTACTCGGGGTAGATGTCCAGCGGCGTCACCAGCGGCAGCGTCTTCTCCCGCTCGGCCAGGTGCCCCCAGATCGACCGCGCCGCGTGGCGCACTCGCACGTCTGTGATCCTCATTCCGCTCACGTCGATCCTCTTGACCTCTGCCAGCGGGCGGTGTTTGCGGTCGTCATGTCTCTCACACCCTGTAGTAGTGCTCGGCGTTGCGCCAGAAGAGCGCATCGCGCTCGTCGGATGAGAAGCTCGCCGTGATCTCCCGGTAGGCCTCGACCACCGTGCGGTAGGGGCTGTAGAGGCTGTCGACAGGCCAGTTGGAGCCGAACATGCACCGCTCCACCCCGAACGTCTCGATGCAGGCCAGAACCCACGGGCGGATGCTGTCGACGGTCCAGGAGTGGTCGGTCATGCCGAGGCCTGAAATCTTGCACGCCACGTTGGGTGCTCCGGCCAATGTGGCCATCCCGGCCCGCCAAGCGTCGAAGTACTCCGCCGTGCGTTCCATGGGCACGCCACAGTGGCCCAGGATGAACTGGAGGTCACCGAACAGCTCGGCGGCCCGGCGGGCCTCCCCCATTCCCTCCCAGGTGGAGTTGAGGTCATAGGAGTAACCGAGATCGCTCAGTGCCTGCAGGCCGCGGCGGAACTCCGGGGTCAGCAGATCCTCGCCCTGCACGAAGTTGCGGATCCCCCGCATGTTGGCGTGCTCGCCGTGGCGCTCGAGCTCCGCTCTGGCCCCGTCGGAGGCGAGGTCGGTCTTGGCCACGATGGCGTGCGGGTAGCCGTGCTCGTCGGCCACCTGCTGGAGCCACGCCGTCTCCCACACCTGGTCGTCCCCGCCGTACTCGGCCTGCACATGCACCGACTTGATGACATCGCAGCCCTCGAAGTCGGCCAGCAGGTCCCCGATCAGGTAGTTGCGGCGGATGGCGAAGTAGTCGCCGACGACGGCGGTCTCCTCCGGTTCCTCCTCCTCCAGCCAGTGGTAGTGGCCCTGGTCCATGTCCCACAGGTGGTGGTGGGAATCGACGAACGGCTCGGTCATATTGCTTCCTTCTGCTTGTGATTGCCCGGCACTGCCTGCCGGGTGCCGGTCCGGGCCGATGCGTAGGCCGCTTCCAGCAGGCCCACGACCGCCGCGCCGAGCTGAGGGGGAGAATGGTTCCCGTCGCGGCCCAGGACGATGTCGACCAGGTTGTTGAGCGGAGCGTCCTCCGGATAGGCCTCGCGGTAGGTCCTAGCTCCGACGGTCGGGCCGGCCGGGTTGTGCTCGGTGGAGCCGTCGGCCCGGTACAGCCCCAACTGCGATGCGGCCAGGTCAAGAAGGATGTGGCCCCCGGTGCCGTAGAGCCGGTACTCGAGGAGCTCCTCCTGGGCGCGCACCGTCGAACCGGTGGAGCCGATCGTCCCGATGCAGCCGCCCTCGAACCGCACCGCCATGGCGTCCACGAGATCGACCCTGAGGTCCCGGTTCTCCATGAAGGCGAACACGTCGACGGGCACCAGGCCGGTCATGAACAGCAACAGGGCGGCCGAGTGGGTGACCTGCACGATGGCCTGGCCCCCGCCCGATACCGCCGGGTCGCCGTAGGTGTCGGTTCCGGTGGGCGTGATGGTGAACCCGACCGCGTCGGCCACGAGATGGACGTTGCCGCGGAACAGCTCCCAGACGATCGACGCGAACAGCGAGTGCGCGTAGAGCAGCTCGCCGATTTCGCCCGACGCGATCCAGTTCCGCACCGCCAACACCTGCTGGTTGTAGTGATAGGGGTAGCCGACCACGATCTCTAGGCCCCGGGCGGCCGACTCCTCCAGCAGCCGGGCCGCATGGTCGTACTCCACCACCATCGGCTTCTCCAGCATGAGGTGTGCGCCTGCCTCCAGAGCGTCGAGCGCCACCTGGTAGTGGGCCATGTGAGGCACCGCGATCACGACCCCGTCGAGGGACTCGGCCTCAAGCATCTCGGTGTGACTCCGGTAGGACCGCTCGGGATGGAAGGCCGCCACCGCTCGGTCGCGCTTGTCGTCGATCGGATCGGCGATGGCCACCAGCTCCGCGTCGGGGTTGACGACGATGGCGGGCAGGTGGGCTCGGGTCGCCCACCAGCCAGCTCCTACCACGCCGATCCGGGCAGCCACGGGATCGCCTCACTCACATCCGCGGACAGTACTTCCGGGTCGGCACCGGACAGCAATCGGGTTGGTCGCCGGGCCCGGGCTCGATTCTCCTGGCCCGAGCGGAACTCATAGACTGACCTGCACGGATGCGACGCACATCGGTCGCTTCAAGTATGGCGACGCCAACTCCTGGGGCAGCTATGGCATGGTCACTCAGCCTCGACGAGGTGGAGCAGTACGACATTCAGGCCGACGGCGGGCCACCAGCACCGACCCTGTGAGAGCCCGAGTCTCGCCCGAGGAGGTTCGCTCCTACCGCGACGACGGGTTCCTGATCATTGAGGACCTACTTGACGCGAGCGAGCTGGACCGGTGGCGCCGTGCCGTCGACGGGGCGGTGGGCGGACACGGTGTGTCGGGACGCGACCTCGACCCGGAGCAGTCCGAGTACTACGACCGGGTCTTCCTGCAGCGGGTGAACATGTGGAAGACCAGTCCCGCGGTGCGCGACCTGGTGCTTGACGAGCGCTTCGGAGGACTGGTCGCGGCCCTGGCCGGCACCGACGAGGTCCGCCTCTACCACGACCACGCCCTCATCAAGCTGCCGTGGGCCAACCCCACCAACTGGCACGCCGACAACCCGTACGACCCCTACCGCTCCCCCGAGGCGATCATGCTGTGGATCGCCCTCGACGATGCCGACGCCCGCAACGGCTGTCTGCACTTCCTGCCGGGCAGCCATCGGCGGGAGAGGCTCGACGATGGCGCGGCCCTGGATGACGCCAACATCGGGGCTCTGCTGGAGGCCAACCCGCACTTCGCGGCTATCGAGCCAGCGATAGCTGAGGTCTCAGCGGGATCCGGGATCTTCATCAACGGCATGACCGCTCACGCGGCCGGGGCCAACATGAGCACCCACCCCCGCCGGGCCTTCTCGATGCTGTTCATCCCGGGCCGCTGCCGCTACACCGGCCAGCCCGGCGCCCTGCCCGACGAGTTAGCGGCGCGGCTGCGGCCGGGCGACATCCTCGACGACGACCAGCACCTACCCCTGCTCCACCGGGCCTGACCAGCCACGGCCTGCGGCGCTCCGGCGGGTGATCTGCGCTACCAGGCCTGATCGAAGACCTCGGCAGCGACGCGCTCCAGTTGATCGATCAGGAAGCCCATGTGGGCCTGCACCAGGGGGCTCGGGGTGTGCGACAGCGACCGGACAGTCGGCGAGGCGATCAGTCCCCGCCGGACCAGCGCCCGCTTCTCGATCTGCAGGAACAACTCGAAGTCCTGGAGCGAGAAGCTGATGTAGGGCAGCAGCACGCCGAACAGATCGTGAGCCCTCTCCGACTGCTGGGAGACGGCAGCATCGAACACCGTGTCGAGCAGGTCGGCGATGGCCGCTCCGGGCATGATCCCGTCGATGCCGGCGGAGATGCCCTCGAGCATGTAGAGCCCGCCCCAGCCCTCCAGGATCCCGACCCGGCCGGCGGTGGCCGAACGGATGGCGATGAGCCTGTCGACCATCATCGGGTCCTCGAGCTTGACGAACCGGAAATTGTCGCAGCGGTCGCAGAGCGCGGAGGCGAGGGCTGCTCCCATGGTCGGCCCGCCAGGGTTGAAGTCCTGGATCAGGATGGGCAGCGGCGTCGCGGCCGCGACCGCGGCGCAGTACTCCACGATGTCAGCGTCCGACGATCCGAACTGCCTGGGAATCGCGAACGAGATCACGTCGGCGCCCATGTCCGTGTAGCGCCTGGCCAGTCCCGACGCCACCCGGGACGAGACGTGGTTGGCCTGGGCGACCACCGGAACTCGGCCCGCGTTGACCTCGACGGCGACGGCAACAACCTGGTCCCGCTCGGCCTCGGTGAGCTTGTAGAACTCGCTGCCGTAGGCGGGCAGGCACATCCCGGCCAGACCCTGCCCCGCGATCCAGTCGACGACTGAGGCCAGCGATTCGACGTCGATCGTCTCGTCGGACCCGAAGGGCGTCGGCACCACGGGAACCACGCCGCGCAGCGAGACCACGGCGGTCATCCCGTCACCGCCACGGGAACCACGCCACGCAACCGGACCTCGCCCATCACGTAAGCGGGGTGAAGCCGTCCAGCGACAGAGTGGCTCCCAGCCCCGGAGCATCGGATATCGACACCTGGCCGCCCTCGGGTATGGCTGCGCCGTCGAAGTGGGGCAACTCCTCGACGTCGTCCCATACCGGGACGGGGAAGTACTCGACCATGTTCACGGCGGTGTCGGCGGTGGCGAGGTGAAGGGTGGGCAGGCCGTAGGCGTGGGTGTAGACGGGCAGGCCGGCGGCCTGGGCCAGCGCGCACACCTTCCTGGCCTCGCTGAAACCCCCCACCCGCCCGATGTCGAACTGGATGATGTCCAGTGCCTCAGCCTCGATGATCTGGGCGAACCCGTAGCGGGTGGTCTCGTGCTCGCCGGCTGCGATAGGCACCGGAGATTCTCGGCGCAGCACCGCGTACTCCCGGAGTTGGTCGGGCAGCAGGGGCTCCTCCACCCACTTCATGTCGAACGGCGCCAGGGCGCGGCACATCCGCAGCGCGTACTCCAGGTCCCAGCCCATGTATGCGTCGGCCATGATGTCGATGTCGGCGCCGACGGCGGCACGCAGCATCTTCACCAACTCGACATTGCGCCGCAGGCCCGCGAGCCCGTCGGCAGGGCCGTGCAGGAAGCGCATCTTCATGGCCTTGAAGCCCCGGTGCACGTACTCGGCCGCCTCCGCGGCGAACTCGTCCTCGTCGGTGAAGTGGAGGTGGCTGGCGTACACCGGCACCGCATCCCGGGCCCGGCCCCCGAGCAGCTCGAAGACAGGCTGACCGAAGTGCTTGCCAGCGAGGTCCCACAGGGCGATGTCCACCGCGCTGATGGCGTACAGCGCCGGACCCTTGCGGCCGTACGGCATGGTGCTGCGGAACATCTGGTCCCACAAGCGGCTCCGCTCAAGGGCGTCGGCGCCGACGAGGATCTTGGTGAGGTGGTTCTCGATGATGACGGTGGTGGCCCGGGCATAGTCCTCGCACCAGCCGGTGCCCACATGCCCGTCGTCGGTCTGGACCTCCACCACGCACATGGCGTCGCGCGGGAACCAGCTCGACAGCGGATGCCGGTACTCCGGGTAGCCCGCCATGAGCGTCACCAGCCGCAACTCGTCCTGCCGAGCCGCGAAGTCGCCCCAGAACGACATGTCGATATGGGTGACCATCACCCGAGCGATCCTCATGGGCCGCTCCCCTGTTCCTTGCCCCCGCCGCCAATCGTGACTGCGGCGTCGATCACCCCGGTGATCCTAGTTCGCCCGGTACGCGCCCCTTCAGCCGGTCAGCTTGAACTCCGGGCGGGGTGCGGCCAGACCTGGATCGTCTCGAACCCGTTCGTAGACCTGTACGCAGGAGCGGATGTCGAGTACGCCGTCGGCGTGGTCGAGCAGCATGGCTATCTGGCCCGCCTGCTTGTCGATCCGGTAGATCGACCACGGGTGGAAGGTCGGCACGTAGGCCACCAGCCCGGCCCGGGCGGCGTGGTCGATGCCGGGCGCGTAGGCCTCGTACACACCACGGGCGTCAGTGGGCATCTTGTTCGGATAGTCCCAGGGCAGGATCGGAGGCCATGACACCAGGCCGTGCTGGCCGGTAAGCACGTTGTCGTGCCAGGCGTGGGTCGGGATCTCCAGCAAGTCGGGGCAACCCTCGGCGTCGTACCAGAACGGCTGGTGCAGCGGCGCGGGCATCGAGTAGTGGGGGCCGCAGGCCACGCTGCGCAGGTACCGGTACCCGGCCTCGCGGAAGATCTCCAGCACACGGGGCTGGTCGATGTAGCCGTCCTGGTAGCCGCCGGGGGTGGTGAAGCCGAGCACCTCGTTGCCGAAGGCGTCCTCGATGGCGTGCTTAGAGTCGGCGATCTCGTGGCGCAGGCGATGGTCGTCATGCAGGTAGGCCTTGATGTCGGGATGGGTGTAGGAGTGGCTGGCGACCTCGAAAATCGGATGGTCGAGGATCTCGACCAGCTCCGAACGGGCCGCGTCCAGCAGCCGGGCGACAACGAAGAACGTCGCCGGGGCACCCCGCTCGAGGTGCGCCTCCGCGACGGCCCTGATCCCGGCCACGCACTCCGCTAGCCGCTCGCCCTCGTAGCTGACCACATCGTTGTAGTTGTCGCCGGTGTGCTCGGTGAACTCGCAGTCCCACCAGGCGTACACCGCCTCGGCGTCGTACCCCGCCACATAGGCCGTCATGGATGCTCCCTTCGGTCGCCGCTGCCGGGTCGGGCCGACGCGGCCTCGTTGCGCAGTTCCTCGAAGCGTTGCACGAGCCGGTCCAGCGTGTCCTGGCAGCGGGGGTCGTCAATCACGTTGTCGGCTTCAAGCGGGTCGTTCTGGAGGTCGTACAGCTCCTCGTAGCGGTTCCCGCCCCGGATGCGCCTGCCGATGCCGCCCTTGATCGCGTCGCCCTCGCGGCGCTGCTCCTCGTCGGAGGCCGGGAGCTCCACGTACTTGATGTACTTCCACCGGGTCGTTCGCACCCCCTCGCTCTTGGGTATGAGCGGATGCTCGAAGAGGTGCTCGCAGTAGAAGTCCTGCCTCCATTCGGCCGGCCCGGCGTCGAGCAGCGGGAGCAGGCTCCGGCCTTGCACTGCTTCAGGGACCGGGAGTCCGGCCAGCTCGATGATGGTGGGCGACATGTCGATGTTGAGCGCCATGTCGCCGACGCGGGCGCCCCGGCGGGACTCTTCGAGGCGGGGGTCCATCACCACCAGCGGAACCCGGATGGAGTCCTCGTACAGCAGCCAGCAGTCGCTCAGGCCCCGCTCCCCGAAGAACATGCCGTTGTCGCTGGTGAAGATCACCACAGTGGAGTCGGCTGCTCCGAGGGAGTCCAACTCCTGCAGGACCCGGCCGAGCACGACGTCCACGCCGCTGACCATCCGGTAGTAGCCCTTCATGTTCTCCTGGAACAGTTCCGGCGTGCCGAATCTCCTCAGCCAGCGCTCCCGGTTCTCGCTGTGCTTGATGAAGTCGGGCTGCGTCTCGATGAAGGCGGGGTCGGCGGTGGGGGGCACCGGGATGGCGGCATCACCGTAGAGGTGGTCGACGCTGTCGGGCCAGATGTACTGCTGGGGGTGGTCGTCCTGGCAGTGGGGGGCGTTGAAGCTGATCGACAGGCAAAAGGGCCGTTCGGCGTCGGTGCGGTGCCATTGACGGAGGAAGTCCACGATCTTGTCGCCGGTCACGTCAGTGAGGTGCCGCAGGCTTCCGTCGGGCTGTCGCTCGAAGTAGTAGTCGGGCCCCCAGTGCTCGAAGTCGTCGAAGTGGTCGAACATCGCGTCGAGGACGGCCTCCTCGTCCTCGACGTTCATGTAGCCGTCGCTTTCGATGCCGAACTTGCCGATGAAGCCCGTGTGGTAGCCGGCGGCCTTCAGCAGGGCCGGATAGGTGATCGGTCCCAGCGCGGCCCTGAAGGGCGGGGTGCGGAAGTCGAACTGGTGGCTGCGCCGGTAGAGGCCGGTCAGGAAGCTGGCTCGGCTAGCGCCGCATATCGGCGTAGTCACGAAGGAGTTCTCGAACAGCACGCCCCTGGCGGCCAGATCGTCCATGTGCGGCGTGAAGATGATGTCGTTGCCGGCCGCGCCCATCGAGGTCCAGTGCTGGTTGTCCGTCAGCAGGAACAGGATGTTGGGCCGCTCGTGTTGCAATGCTCGCTCCGTCGGGTCCTGGTCGACCGCGCGAGCCTAAGTTAGCTTCGCAGCGTGTACGCGACCGTGGAGCACGGGTCAGGGAGATGAGCAGCACCACGACCGCCGCTCACGATCGTGCGCGCTTCGCGGCCATCGAGCCCGAATGCGAGTACCAGGCAGACCCGCTCGGCCTCGACGAGCCCGCGCCCCGGTTCAGCTGGCTGATCCAGGCCGCGGCCCGAGGCCAGGAGCAATTGGCGTACCGGGTGGTGGTCAGCTCCAGCGCGGAGCGTCTCTATGCCGGGGTGGGCGACAAGTGGGACTCGGGGAAAGTGGCGTCCGACGCCACCAACGGCATCGCCTATCAGGGCGAGCCCCTGAGCAGCCGCGAGCGGTGCTGGTGGAAGGTCCGAGTCTGGGACCGCGGCGGTCGCCCCGGCGCGGACAGCCCGCCGGCGACGTTCGAGATGGCGCTGCTCGACGCCGAGGACTGGCAGGCATCCTGGATGGCGGCCCGGCCCGGCGTGTGCGCTCCCCTGCTGCGGCGAGAGTTGGTGCTTCCCGCCACGCCCGAGCGGGCGCGGTGCTACGTGACGGGGCTGGGGTACTACGAGCTGTGCATCAACGGGCAGCGGATCGGCGACCGGGTGCTGGACCCGGCCATCACCTACTACCACAACGACCAGCCGGTCGAGCTGGGCTCGCGGGTCCTGTATGCCACCCACGACGTGACCCGGCACCTGCGGTCCGGCCCGAACGCGGTCGGATTGATGCTCGGCCACGGCTGGTTCAGCGCCGAGGACGACGTGCCGCCCTCTCCCAGCCACCGCGAGCCCTACGGAGACCGGCCGGTGGCCCGTCTGCAGCTCGAGGTCGAGTTCGACGGGGGCGAGACCGTCCGTCTGGTCAGCGACGCCTCCTGGCGAACCTCCGCCGGGCCGATCACCTACAACGACTACTGCCACGGCGAGACCTACGACGCCGGCTTGGAGCAGCCCGGCTGGTGCGAGCCCGGCTTCGATGACCACTCCTGGCAGCCAGCCGAGGCGGCCGCGGCGCCGTCGGGGCGGCTTCAGGCCCAGCCGCTGCCGCCCATCCGGGTCGTACGCACCATCGCACCCACACGCTGGTTCGCGTCGGGCACCGGCACAACCATCTACGACTTCGGCCAGAACATGAGCGGGTGGACACGCCTGACGTTGAGCGGGCCAGCCGGCGCCCGGGTGACGATCCGCCACGGTCACGGCGTACACCCCGACGGCAGCCTCGACGATCGCTCCAACATGTACTCCTACGGCGATGACGTCGAATTCCACCTCGAGGCGGTGGCCCGGGGCGAGCAGGGCTTCGAGGACTACGGCGAGCACTACGACCACCGGGCCCGCCAGACCGACACCTACGTGCTGGCGGGCCATGGGTCCGAGACCTGGGAGCCCCGCTTCACGCTGCACGGCTTCCGCTACGCGGAGGTCTCCTGCGACACAGACCACGTCGCCGTCGAGAGCATCGAAGCCCGCCACGCTCGCACCAGCGTGGCCGAGACCGAGGGCTTCGAGTGCTCCGATCCACTGCTCAACCAGATCCACAGCAATGTCACCTGGACGTTCGCGTGCTCGCTGCAGGGATACCCCCAGGACGCCGCCGACCGGTCCGAGCGGGTCGGCTGGCTCGGCGACCCCGTTGCCGGTGACTTCAGCTTCACCTTCGACGACGTGATGTTCTGGTCCAAGTGGCTCGACGACCTGGCCGACTCCCAGCTGCCGTCGGGCGACCTGCCGGTCATCTCGCCGCTGCACTGGCGCCGGACGTACGACTGCTACCTGTGGTACCCGGTGTGGAAGAGCTCCTACCCCATCGTGGCCTGGGACGTCTACCTCGAGTCGGGGGACCCGCGGGTCCTGCAGCGGCACTTCCACCGCATCGAGAGCCTGGTGGGCTTTCTGGGCAGCAACGCCGACGGCCACCTGCTCGCCGGCGGCCTCGGAGACCACATGGAGCCCCAGCCCGACGGCACGTCGACCTTCGCTCCGGCTCGCACCCCGGCCGGGCTCACGTCCACCGCGATCTACTGCCGCGACGTGCAGATCCTGGCCTGGGCCGCAGCCGTGCTCGGCGACGAGCGCCGGGCCGAGGAGTACTCGCGGCTCGCCGCCGACATCCGGGACGCCTTCAACCAGCGGTACTTCGACGCGGGGACGGCCAACTACGCCACCGGCAGCCAGGGCTCCAACGCCATCGCGCTGGCCTTGGGGCTGGTGCCCGCCGGCCACGAGGACAGAGTGCTCGACAACATCGTCTCGGACATTCTCGACAACTGGGACGGGCACCTGTCCACCGGGATGCTGGGCACCGACGCCCTAGCCCGGGTGCTGCCCGCTGCAGGCCGGGCCGACGTCTTCTACACGATCGCCACGCAGACGACGTTCCCGAGTTGGGGCGAGCAGGTCGTCAAGGGCGCCACCACGCTGTGGGAGGCGTGGGAGGGAGAGACCGACCCGCAGCTCAGCTACAACATGAAGCTGTTCGGCAGCATCCAGAAGTTCTTCTTCCGGGATCTGGCCGGAATCCGCCGGGGTGCCCCCGGCTACGCCACGTTCTCGGTCGAGCCCCAGGTGGTGGGCGGCCTCACCTGGGCCCGGGCCGAGCTGAGCACGGTGCGGGGCGCCATCTCGGCTGGCTGGCGGCGCGATGCAGGCACTTTCGAACTCGAGGTCGCCGTCCCACCCAACACCCGCGCCGCGGTGAGGATCCCCAAGCTCGGGGAGGCGAACCCGTCGATATCCGAGAGCGGCGACCTGGTCTGGAGGGACGGCGCGCCCGCGGCCGACCGTCTTGGCATCGCCAGCGCCCGCGAAGAAGCTGACGCAGTGGTGTTCGACGTGGGCTCGGGCGACTTCGTCTTCGTCTCGGGGATGTCTCAATGACCCGCGGCCCCGACGAGCGGGAGAACCAACCGAGCAGGTGATGCTGATGACCCGTCCCAACGTCATTCTGATCATCACTGACCAGCAGACCCGGGCCACGATCAGCGCCTACGGCAACGAGCGCACCCGCACACCGCACATGGACGAACTCGCGGCCGGCGGGACCGCTTTCGAGAAGTCGTACTGCGCGTCGCCGCTGTGCAGCCCGGGCCGGGCCAGCATCGTCACCGGCCAGATGCCCCACACCGCCGGAGTGAACGTCAACGACGAGCCAGTGCGCGACGGCATCCTGAACCTGGGGGAGGTCTTCTCCGCCGCGGGCTACGAGACGGTCTGGGCCGGCAAGTGGAATCTGCCCGAGTCGTTCCCGACCGAGCCCGACGCCATACCCGGATTCAGGAACCTCGAATGGCAACGGCGGCCATACCCGTCTATAGCGCAGATAATCGCGGGCGACTTCAGCCTTGTCGCCGGGCGGGAGCCGTACCGCGACCTCGGCGCCTCGATGGACGCCGACATCACCGACGCGGCCGTGCAGTACCTGGCCGAGCCGCCCGAGCGGCCGTTCCTGCTGGCGGTGTCGCTCTACAACCCCCACGACATCTGCTTCTGGGTCATCGACCGCGACCACGACATGCTGCCCGCAGTGCCGCCGGACGCCTCGCTGCCCGATCTGCCGGAGCACTTCGCCGCCGTCGCAGACGAGTCCGAGTTCGTGCGGTGGATGCGCAAACAGGAGGCGATGGTCCCCGATTACGGATGGAACGAGCTGCGCTGGACCGACGACTGGGACGAGCGGCACTGGCGGCGCTACCTGTACGTCTACGACCGTCTCGTCGAGATGGTCGATGTGCAGATCGGCCGGGTGCTGCGGGCCCTCGCCGGCGCCGGCCTGGCCGACAGCACCCTGGTGGCCCTCACCAGCGACCACGGCGAGGGGGTGGCCGCCCACCGGTGGGTCACCAAGCAGATGCTCTACGAGGAGCCGGTGACCGTGCCGCTGGTGCTCCGCTGGCCGGGCGTCATTCCTTCGGACCGGTTCGACACCTCACACCTCGCCTCCAGCGTCGACATCTTGTCGACGCTGTGCGACTACGCCGAGGCGGCGATCCCTGAGGGCCTAGCCGGCCAGTCGCTGCGGCCGGTGATCGACGACCCCGGCCTGCCGGGCCGGGACTTTGTCGTGGCCGAGCTTCAGCCCGACGCCTTAAGGCCGGAGTTGAAGGGCCGGATGCTGAGGACGGACCGCTACAAGTACATGGCCTTCAACGCGGGGGCCGACCCGGAGATGCTCTTCGACTTGGAACAGGACCCGCTGGAGACCATGAATCTGGCCCGCTCAGCCCAGCACGAAGCAGTCCTGGCCCAGCACCGGGCCCAACTGGCCTCCTGGACCGCCCAGACCGAGGATCCCTTCGAGACAGGCTCAGCCCAACTGTGACCGTCACCCACCCGGCGACGAGTATGGTCGCAGCGTGACGGTGCAGCCGGGCGGCCCTGCCGAGCGCACCTTCTTCGCTCCGGCTGATCCTGGCTCGGCAGACGCCCCGTCAGCTCTCATCGAGAGCCGGATGACCGACGAGGAGCGCTACCTGTTCGATCTCCAAGGCTTTCTCGTGGTCGAGGATGTGCTCGGGCCGGAGGAGGTCCGGGTACTCAACGACCTCTTGGATGGCTACGACCTGTGGAACCAGCCCCGCGGCCATGACGCGCCCCTCGACTACGAGACTTTCGACGAGCTCTTCTTCCATGTCAGCCCGCCCCACTGCTGGGACAAGCCCTTCCTCGACCTGCTGGCCCACCCCCGGATCGCCGGCTACCTGCGGGAAGTCCTCAGCCCGCAGTATCGCTACGACCACGGCCAGGCCATCTTCATGCGCCAGGGCAGCGGGCCGCTGGAGCTGCACGGCGGGGGCAGTCCGTGGGAGCCGATCGGCCAATACAACGTCGTCGGCGGCCGGATCCACTGCGGCCTCACGGTAGTGGCCTACGCGCTTTGCGATGTCGGTCCCGGCGACGGGGGCTTCGCGGCAGTGCCCGGCAGCCACAAGAGCTCCTTCCCCCTCCCCCAGGGGTTCCTGAATCCCGAGGACTGCAGGCCCCTGCTCCGCCACATTCCCCACCGCGCCGGATCGGCCATCATCTTCACCGAGGCCCTCACCCACGGCACCCTGCCCTGGACCGCGTCACACGAGCGGCGGGCCCTGCTGTACCGGTACACCCCGGGCCACATGGCCTTCGTCGGCCGCTACCGCCAGGACGGCCGGGAGGAGCACGGCTGGGCCTACCCGCTCCCCTCCGACGCGGCCGAGAGCGACCTAACTCCGGGGTTGCGCCGCCTGCTGGAGCCGCCCTACGTCTCCGAGCGAGCCGACACGTTCCCGACCCCGACCGGGGTGCGCCGATGACCGCCGACCGGGGTGCGCCGATGACCGCGGGTGGGATGACGGAGCTTGAGCGCTACATGTTCGATTTGCAGGGGTACCTGGTGATCGAGGACGTCCTCGGGGCCGCAGAACTGGAGGAGCTCAACAGCCTGCTCGACGCCTACGACATCTGGAACCGGCCGAGAGGCGAAGAATTGTCCTTCGACTTCTGGCAGAACGACGAGCGCCAGGTCTCCGCCGGCCCGCTGCACATGTGGGACGGCCCCTTCCGAAGGCTCATCGCCCACCGCAGGATCGTGCCGTACCTGACCGAGATCCTGGGACCCCGGTTCCGCTACGACCACGGCCACGCCATGGTCATGCGAGCCGGGGGCGCGCCGTTCGGGCTGCACGGCGGCGCCACGCCGTGGGATCCTGCCATCGCCTACCAGGTGGCCCAGGGGCGGATCCGCTGCGGTCTGGTGGTCGTCCACTACGCGCTCTGCGACGTGGGAGAGTCGGACGGCGGGTTCTGCGCGTTGCCGGGCAGCCACAAGAGCGGCTTCGCCTGTCCCGAGAGCTTCAAGTCCCTCGCCGATCCCGGACCGTGGATCCGCACCGTCCCGCTGAAGGCAGGCTCGGCCGTCATCTTCACCGAGGCCCTCACCCACGGCACCCTGCCCTGGACCGCGTCACACGAGCGGCGGGCCCTGTTCTACCGGTACACGCCGGGCCACATGGCCTTCGTGGGGCGCTACCGGGAGGACGGCCGGGAGCATCCGGGCGGCGCCTACCCCCAGCCGTTCCACGCCGCGGCCGATGACTGGACGCCCGAGGAGCGCCGGATGCTGGAGCCGCCCTACGCCTGGGAGCGGCCCGACACTCTCGCAGGCGGCGGCTGATCGGGCGCGGCCCGCCCCGAGCGCTCCGAGTATGGACTCGCCGTCGGCTCGTCGGCGGAGACGTAGACGCCTCTGCGGTCCATCCCTCTCAGAAGTTCAGCTCGTGGGCCTCGCCGTTGACGATCACGGTGTAGTCCTCGGCCACGAAGCCGCCGCCGAGCGGCACGTTCTCCACGAAGGTCTGGATCATCATGGCGCAGACCAGGTCGGAGTCCGGGGGCGGCGACACGCTCCAGACCTCGACGTCGTAGGTGTTGCCGTCCACTGCGACCTCCCACCAGAGCTCGTGGCAGGGGTCGGGCAGCTCGCCCGAGACCTCGACGATCACCTGCATCGGCCAGCTCTCCAGTACCTGGAAGTCGACATTGGTGATGCGCGCGGGCTGGCGGCGGTCCTCGGGCGGCACCGGGCCTCCGGAGTTGGACGGGCCGGGGTCGCTGATGTCGGCGCCGTCGCCGACGATCTGATCGTTCGTGACGCTCACCGTGTCGTCCGGCGAGCCGGGCTCCAAGTCCTCTCCGGCACCACCATAGGACGCGTCAGCATCATCGGAACTCGACGAAGAACTCGCGCCCGAGTCCTCGCCGCTGTAGGACGCGTCAGCATCGTCAGAACTCGACGAAGAACTCGCGCCCGAGTCCTCATCGCCGTAGGACTCGTCGGAACTCGACGAAGAACTCGCACCGGAGTCCTCGCCGCTGTAGGACGCGTCGTCGGAGTCGTCGAACCCGGACTCCCCGCTGTCGCCGGAGTCGGAGGCCTCGCCGCCGTCGTCGGGGGATCCGTCGGCCGGGTCTCCCTCCACCGGCTCTTGCGTCGTTGTCGGGGGCGACTCGTCGGCCGGCGCCGCCCCGGTCACCACCTCGGGCTCAGAGGAACCGCAGGCCGCCGCCAAGAGCGCCGCGGCCAGGATCGCAGGGAACAGGATTGTGTCTCGCATGACCATTGGACGCCACAGTACTCACCCCGGTTCCCGCCCGTCGAGAAGATTCCGGGCCGCGGCCGCGGTCAGGCGACTTGCCAGGTGGGGCGGGAGTGCAGCAGCTTGTGGAGGTCGCCGGGGCCGGCCTTCGACTGGGAGGCGGCAATCTGGGAGGTGACGGACGAGCCGTACTCCGAGCGCTCCACGGCCCGGAAGACGCCGATCGGCGTGGGCACATCGTTGGTGTTGGCCAGGCGGCTCAGCGCGAACGCCACCGACGGGTCGGGGTCGGCCTCGTCGTGCACCACGAGCGCCTCCACCCCCACATCGGCGACCTGCACCACCCGAGCCCGGCCCGCATCCATCACCACGCCGAACTCGTCGTCGGCACCGAAGCGGACCGGCTCGCCGTGGCGCAGGTCGATCAGCATCGAGTCGCGGGCGTCGCGCTTGGTGATGGCCGCGAAGGCGCCGTCGTTGAACACGTTGCAGTTCTGGAAGACCTCCACGAACGCTGCGCCCGGGTGGTCGTGGGCCCGGCGGAACATCTCCTGCATGTGGCCCCGGTCCATGTCATGGGTGCGGGCCACGAACGACGCCTCCGCGCCGAGCGCCAGCGAGATCGCGTTGAAGGGCTGCTCAACGGAGCCGTGGGGGGTGGACTTGGTGACCTTGCCCCGCTCGCTGGTGGGCGAGTACTGCCCCTTGGTCAGCCCGTAGATCTGGTTGTTGAACAGCAGGATGTTGAGGTTCACGTTGCGGCGCAGCGCGTGGATCAGATGGTTGCCCCCGATCGACATCATGTCGCCGTCGCCGCCCACCACCCACACGTGCAGGTCGCCCCGGGCCATGGCCAGGCCGGTGGCGACCGCCGGCGAGCGTCCGTGGATGGCGTGCAGGCCGTAGGTGTTCATGTAGTAGGGGAACCGGGCCGCGCAGCCGATCCCGGACACGAACACAGTGTCCTCGCGCCGCACCCCCAGCTCGGGCATCAGCAGCTGCACCGCGGTGAGGATCGAGTAGTCGCCGCAGCCGGGGCACCAGCGGACCTCTTGGTCGGTTACCCAGTCCTTGCGGGTGGTGACCGGCACGTCGGTCATCGCGCTCCTCCCATGGCCCCGATCTCTTCCCAGCACGCCTCGACCAGCTCAGCCGCGGTGAACGGCTGGCCGGAGACCTTGGTCACCGACCGGGCGTCGACGAGATACTCGGCTCGCAGCATCCGGCAGAGCTGCCCGGTGTTCATCTCGGGCACTATGACCCGCTCGAAGGACCGCAGCAGGTCCCCGAGATTGGCCGGCAGCGGGTTCAGGTGGCGCAGGTGGATGTGGGCCAGGCGGTGGCCGGCCGACTCGAGCCGGCGGCGGGCCCCGGTAATGGCGCCCCACGTCGAACCCCAGCTCACCACGGCGACGGCCGCGTCCGGGTCGCCGGCGACCTCCGCTGGCGGGATGTGGTGGGCGATCAGCGCGATGCGCTCGGCCCGCAGGCGCACCATGGCTTGGTGGTTGTCGGGCTCGTAGCTGATGTTGCCGCTGCCGTCCTCCTTCTCGATCCCGCCTATGCGGTGCATGAGGCCGGGTGTGCCGGGGATGGCCCAGGGGCGCACGAGCCTCTCGTCGCGGCGGAAGGGCCAGAAGACGGCCTCGCCCCCGTCGTTCACATGGTTGGGCTTGGAGGCGAAGTTGACGGCGATGGAGTCGAGATGCTCGACGTCGGGGATTCGCCACGGCTCGCTGCTGTTGGCCAGGTAGCCGTCCGACAGCAGGATCACCGGTGTGCGGTGCTCGACGGCCAGACGCACCGCCTCGATGGCTGTGAAGAAGCAGTCCGAGGGGCTCTGGGCCGCCACTATGGGCAGGGGCGCCTCGCCGTGGCGGCCGTACATGGCCATGAGCAGGTCGGCCGCCTCGGTCTTGGTGGGCAAACCCGTGGACGGGCCGCCCCGCTGGATGTCGATAACAACCAGCGGCACCTCCAGGCTCACGGCCAGACCGACAGTCTCGGCCTTGAGGGCCATGCCGGGACCCGAAGTGGTGGTAACGCCGATGTGGCCTCCGTAGGCCGCGCCGAGGGCCGCGCCCACGGCGGCGATCTCGTCCTCGGCCTGGAGGGTCCGGACCCCGAAGTTCTTGTGCCGGGCCAGCTCGTGGAGGATGTCGCTGGCCGGCGTGATCGGGTAGGAACCCAGGAACAGCGGTATCCCGGCCTGCTGGGAGGCCGCGATGAGACCCCACGACAGCGCCGTGTTGCCGTTGATGTTGGTGTACGTGCCGGGCTCCAACTCCGCCGGGTTGACCATGAGCCGGCTGGCGCCCAGCTCCGCGGTCTCGCCGAAGGCGTGGCCCGCGGCGAAGGCGGCCTTGTTGGCCGCGATAACCGTGTCGCGCCCCGCGAACTTGCCGTCGATCCAGTCGACGGTGGGCTTGACGGGGCGGGAGTACAGCCACGACACCAGCCCGAGCGCGAAGAAGTTCTTGGACCGCTCGGCGTCGCGGGGCTTGACTCCGAGGTCCTGGCAGGCCCGCTTGGTGAGGTCGGTCATGGGCGCGGTGACGACCGTGTAGCCGTCCAGGCTGCCGTCTTCGAGCGGGTTGGACTCGTATCCGGCCTTGCCGAGATTGCGCTCGTTGAAGGCGTCGGAGTTGACGATGATGGTGCCGCCCGGCTTCAGCAGCGGCAGGTCGGACCGCAGCGCGGCCGGGTTCATGGCCACCAGCACCGTCGGGGCGTCGCCGGGAGTAGTTATGTCGTGGTCGGAGATGTGGACCTGGAACGACGAGACGCCGGCCAGCGTGCCGGCCGGGGCCCTGATCTCGGCGGGGAACTCAGGCAGGGTGGCCAGATCGTTGCCGAACAGGGCGCTGGCCGACGTGAACCGGTCACCGGTGAGCTGCATGCCGTCGCCGGAGTCGCCCGCGAAGCGAAGGACGATTCCATCGGTCCTACGGACCTCATGGGTCCGTGCCGAAGTGTCAGTCACTGATGCTCCTTTGCACCCCTCGGCGGGGGCCATGCCTCCAGCGACCAGCGCCTCGTGCCGAAGTGTGAGTCACTGATGCTCCTTTGCACCGGCTGTGCGGAAGCGCACGGTGCGACCCGTGGTTGAACCCACCGTGTACGGCCCGCAGGGGCCACCCTAGCCGGTATACCGTTTGCGGCCACGGCTTTCTGCCCGTTCGTTTGCAGGTTCTGCGCTCAACCAAGCGCGACTGAGTGGGAGTCCCCGGCTTCGAAGTGGCGGACCTTGCGCTCGGCCTCTTGCCGGAGTCAGGCGACGGTGACGGCGCTGTCCAGGTACACGTCCTGGATGGCGTTGAGCAGCTCGACGCCCTCGGCCATGGGCCGCTGGAAGGCCTTGCGACCCGAGATCAGCCCGGTGCCGCCGGCCCGCTTGTTGATGACCGCGGTGGCGACCGCCTCGGCCAGGTCGCTGGCACCCGACGAGGCCCCGCCGCTGTTGATCAGCCCGACCCGGCCCATGTAGCAGTTGGCCACCTGATAGCGGCACAAGTCGATGGGATGGTCGCTGGTGAGCTGGTCGTACACCAGATCATGGGTCTTGCCGAAGCCGATAGCCCGGTAGCCGCCGTTGTTGGTGGGCAGCTTCTGCTTGATGATGTCGGCCTCGATGGTGACGCCCATGTGGTTGGCCTGGCCGGTGAGGTCGGCGGCTGCGTGGTAGTCGGTGCCGTCCACCTTGAAGGCGGAGTTGCGCAGATAGCACCACAGGACGGTGAACATGCCGAGCTCGTGAGCGGCCGCGAACGCCTCGGAGACCTCGCCGATCTGGCGACGGGCGTTCTCCGAGCCGAAGTAGACGGTGGCGCCCACTCCGGCCGCGCCCAGGTCCCAGGCCTGCTCGACCGAGCCGAACATCACCTGGTCGTAGGACTCGGGATGGCTCAGCAGCTCGTTGTGGTTGAGCTTGACGATGAAGGGGATCCGGTGGGCGTAACGGCGAGACGCCATGCCGAGCACGCCGAAGGTGGTGGCCACTGCGTTGCAACCTCCCTCGATACCGAGCTCCACGATGTTCAGAGGGTCGAAGTAGGCGGGGTTGGGCGCGAACGACGCCGCGCCGGAGTGCTCGATGCCCTGGTCCACGGGCAGTATCGACACGTAGCCGGTGCCTGCCAGCCGGCCGCTGCCGAACAGCGACTGGATGCTGCGCAGCACCTGGGGCGAGCGGTCGCTCGCCGCCAGAACCCGATCGACGAAGTCGGGGCCGGGAAGGGTCAGCGACTCCCGCTCGAAGGTCTTGCACTCGTGCTCGAGCAGTGGCTCGGCGTCGTCGCCGAGCAAAGTGTGAATGTCCACAGAAAGCTCCTAATGGGTGGCTCCTGACGGGTGGTCCGAGGCGACCGCCGGCCAGCCCGCCGGACCGCCGGCGCCCGCGCGCCGCCACCGTAGCGCCCCCGCTCAGCTCAGGGCGCGGACCCGCTGGGATGCCTCTCCGAGCCCATCCCCGAGAGCCTGGAGCTGCTGTCCCGCGCTCAGCTCAGCGCGCGGACCCGTTGAGATACGTCGGCCAGCTGCGGATCGTGGGAATGGACCCAACGGAACAGCTCACGGGCCCTCGGAGAACGGCCGGCCCGTTCGTACAGGTCGGCCAAGGCGTAGGCCCGTCGCAGATGGTGATCCCGGGGCCGCGACGGCAGCCGCCATCCCTGCTCAAGCACTCGGATGGCCGCGGACAGCTCTCCCCTGTCGGCCTTGGCGCCGGCCAGCACCAGGCGCCCCTCGGTCACCAGCTCTGCTGACGGCGACGCCGCGCCCAGCTCCTTCCACAGCGCCTCCACGTCGGCCCAGCGGCCCAGGGCCCGGTGGCAGTCGGCCAGCACCGGATGCTGCTCCACAGAGCCGCTGAGTTCGCGGAAGTACTCGAGTTCGCCGATAGCTGCCTTGAAACGGCCCAGGCGGTACAGCACCAGTCCGTGGAGTTCTCGCACGTCGGCGACCTCGGGGGCATCACGGGCCAGCCGGGTGAGCAGCGGGAGAGCCTCTTTGAACCGCTCGGCCCTGAAGGCCTTGGCCGCCGTCTCGAAACGCCGCACGGCACCCTTGCCGCGCTCGGGTCCCAGCGTGCGCACCAGTTCGGAGGCCGGGTCGGGCGCGGCGTGCGGTGCCGATGGCAATGGCACTCGCTGCCGCGGCCTGCTCCCACCCGACCCCGACCGCGAGCGACCCGACCTGTCGCTCTTGCGCGGCATGAGCGGAGCCTATCCGCACGCCGAAACGGCAGAGAGACCCATATCGGAACTGGCAGCAGAATGCACGCCATCCGTGCACAACCCTGCCAATTCGGATACCAAGCCCGCCCAAGACGCGAACTGGCAGCAGAATGCACGCCATCCGTGCACAACGCTGCCAATTCGGATACCCCGGAATGGCAGAAGGCCCCGGACTTGGTCGACGGGGCCTTCTGTTCGGCGAAATCCGGCGGCGTCCTACTCTCCCAGGGCGTCTCCACCCAAGTACCATCGGCGCTGGCGGGCTTAACTTCCGTGTTCGGAATGGGAACGGGTGTGACCCCGCCGCTATCGCCACCGAAACCTGTTGTCGTGCGGGGGAACCCCTCAGCTGAGGGACCGCCTCTTGACGAACTCCATAGCGAGCACGAGCACCGAGCGCTCGATGCGAAATTGAACCAAGCCCTCGGCCGATTAGTACCGGTCAGCTGAACACGTCGCCGTGCGTACACTTCCGGCCTATCAACGTGGTGTTCTGCCACGGGCCTTACCCGGTTACCCGGTGAGAGACCTCATCTTGAAACAGGCTTCCCGCTTAGATGCTTTCAGCGGTTATCCCTTCCGCAGGTCGCCAACCAGCCATGCTCCTGGCGGAACAACTGGCACACGAGAGCTGCGTCCGTCCCGGTCCTCTCGTACTAGGGACAGCTTTCCTCAAGTCTCTTCCGGCTGCAGAGGATAGGGACCGAACTGTCTCACGACGTTCTAAACCCAGCTCGCGTACCGCTTTAATGGGCGAACAGCCCAACCCTTGGGACCTGCTTCAGCCCCAGGATGCGATGAGCCGACATCGAGGTGCCAAACCTTCCCGTCGATATGGACTCTTGGGGAAGATGAGCCTGTTATCCCCGGCGTACCTTTTATCCGTTGAGCGACGGCGCTTCCACACGCAACCGCCGGATCACTATGCCCTGCTTTCGCACCTGCTCGACATGTACGTCTCGCAGTCAAGCTCCCTTGTGTCATTGCACTCGACGCCTGATGGCCGACCAGGCTGAGGGAACCTTTGGGCGCCTCCGTTACATTTTGGGAGGCGACCGCCCCAGTCAAACTACCCATCTGGCACTGTTCCTAATCCGGATTACGGACCTAGGTTAGATTCCCAGCATAGAAAGGGTGGTATTTCAAGGATGACTCCACGAGAGCTGGCGCTCTCGCTTCCAAGTCTCCCACCTATCCTACACAACCTATACCAAAAACCAATACCAGACTGTAGTAAAGGTGCACGGGGTCTTTCCGTCCTTCTGCAGCTAACGAGCATCTTTACTCGTACTTCAATTTCGCTGGGTCTATGGTTGAGACAGTAGGGAAGTCGTTACGCCATTCGTGCAGGTCGGAACTTACCCGACAAGGAATTTCGCTACCTTAGGACCGTTATAGTTACGGCCGCCGTTTACTGGGGCTTAGGTTCAAAGCTTCGCCCGGAGGCTAACCTTTCCCCGTAACCTTCCAGCACCGGGCAGGCGTCACAGCGTATACATCGCCTTGCGGCTTGGCACGCTGCTGTGTTTTTAGTAAACAGTCGCTTCCCCCTGGTCTGTGCCACTCCCTCGAGCTCGGGCCGCTAAGGGCCGTCACCCTATTGGAGTCGTCCTTCTCCCGAGGTTACGGACGCAATTTGCCGAGTTCCTTAACCATAGTTCACCCAATCACCTTGGTATTCTCTACCTGTCCACCTGAGTTGGTTTGGGGTACGGGCACCGAGTGAGCTCGCTAGCGGCTTTTCTCGACAGCATAGGATCAGTGACTTCACCTGTGGCGGTTCGGCGTCGCGTCTCAGAGTTCATGAGGCCCGGACTTGCCTGGTCCTCCTCCTACACGCTTACCCCAGGACAACCATCGCCTGGGCTCACCTACCTTTCTGTGTCCCCGCATTGCTTGCATCCACGAGATGGGTCGATTCGACCTATTGCCCCTTCGTGGGGCGCCAGGCATCCTCTTAGCAATCTCGCTTTTGCATGGGCGCGCACTTGGTGGTACCGGAATATCAACCGGTTGTGCATCGACTACGCCTGTCGGCCTCGCCTTAGCTCCCGACTTACCCTGGGAGGATTAGCCTTCCCCAGGAACCCTTGGACTTCCGGTGGAGGGGTTTCTCACCCCTCTTTCGCTACTCATACCTGCATTCGCACTCGACCACGGTCCACACCGGTTCACACCGGCGCTTCACACCAAGATCGACGCTCCGCTACCATGCCTGTTTACACAGACATCCGCAGTTTCGGCTCTGTACTTAAGCCCCGTTACATTGTCCGCGCAGGGCCACTCGACCAGTGAGCTGTTACGCACTCTTTCAAGGGTGGCTGCTTCTAAGCCAACCTCCTGGCTGTCTGGGCAATCCCACATCGTTTACCACTTAGTACAGAATTAGGGGCCTTAACTGGCGGTCTGGGCTGTTTCCCTTTTGTCCATCGAAGCTCATCCCCCGAGGACTCACTGCCGCACTCTGGAGCCGTGGCATTCGGAGTTTGGTTGGGGTCAGTAACCTTGTGGGGCCCCTAGCCCATCCAGTGCTCTACCTCCACGGCTGAACATGCGACGCTGCACCTAAATACATTTCGCGGAGAACCAGCTATCACCGAGTTTGATTGGCCTTTCACCCCTAACCACAGGTCATCCCCTCCGTTTTCAACCGAAGTGGGTTCGCGCCTCCACGGGGTCTTACCCCCGCTTCACACTGCCCATGGCTAGATCACTCGGCTTCGGGTCTACAGCATGCGACTGAACGCCCTGTTCAGACTCGCTTTCGCTCCGGCTTCCCCTCACGGGTTAACCTCGCCACACACCGTAACTCGCAGGCTCATTCTTCAAAAGGCACGCCATCGTGACCTCCGAGGCACAATGGCGACGGAGGCGACACTCTGACTGCTTGTAAACCAACGGTTTCAGGTACTATTTCACTCCCCTCCCGGGGTGCTTTTCACCTTTCCCTCACGGTACTAGTTCACTATCGGTCACTGACATATACTTAGCCTTACGAGGTGGTCCTCGCAGATTCACGCCGGCTTTCCCGGATCCGGCGCTACTCGGGAGATCCGATCAGAGGACAGATGAGTTTCGTGTACGGGGCCATTACCCTCTGTGGCTCGCCTTTCCAGAACGATTCCACTACCCACTGTCTTTGTAACTCTGCGGGAGATCTGGCGCTCTCCCCATCGGTTCCCACAACCCCCAGGTGGCAACGCCGCCAGGCTTTCCACCACCTGAGTTTAGGCTCTTCCCGTTTCGCTCGCCGCTACTCAGGGAGTCGCTGTTGCATTCCTTTCCTCGGGTTACTTAGATGTTTCAGTTCACCCGGTTCCCTCTCGCCGCCCTATGTGTTCAGACGGCAGTGACACTCCATTACGAGTGCCGGGTTTCCCCATTCGGTCATCCGCGGATTAAAGCTTAGTCGGCAGCTCCCCGCGGCTTATCGCAGCCTCTCACGACCTTCATCGGTAGTCAGTGCCAAGGCATCCACCGTTGGCTCTTAGTAGCTTGGGTTTCATTTTCATTGCATCTCGCGAAAGATGCTCGTGCTCGCTATGCAATTCTCAAGAGGCGATCCGTGGACGATGAACTTGTACAAGAGTTCAGCGCGCCCGGAGGAGCAGTGCAGCGACCACTTCCTCAAAACGGAAGAGACGAACCAGCGAGTGCCTTAACTGGAAGCACTCAACCGACAGCCGGCCTTAGCAGCCGACTGGCCGTTGAGATCATGCTCCTTAGAAAGGAGGTGATCCAGCCGCACCTTCCGGTACGGCTACCTTGTTACGACTTCACCCCAATCGCCAACCCCACCTTCGGCAGCTCCTTCCCCGAGGGGTTAGGCCACTGACTTCGGGTGTTGCCGACTTTCGTGGTGTGACGGGCGGTGTGTACAAGGCCCGGGAACGTATTCACCCCGGCATTGCTGATCCGGGATTACTAGCGACTCCGACTTCATGGAGTCGAGTTGCAGACTCCAATCCGAACTGAGACCGGCTTTATGGGATTCGCTCAACCTCACGGTATAGCAGCCCTTTGTACCGGCCATTGTAGCATGTTTGCAGCCCTGGGCATAAGGGGCATGATGACTTGACGTCATCCCCACCTTCCTCCGAGTTGACCCCGGCAGTCTCCTAAAAGTCCCCACCCGTACGTGCTGGCAATATAGGACAAGGGTTGCGCTCGTTGCGGGACTTAACCCAACATCTCACGACACGAGCTGACGACAGCCATGCACCACCTGTGCACAGCCCCGAAGGACACCATATCTCTATGGCTTTTCCGTGCATGTCAAACCCAGGTAAGGTTCTTCGCGTTGCCTCGAATTAAGCAACATGCTCCGCCGCTTGTGCGGGCCCCCGTCAATTCCTTTGAGTTTTAGCCTTGCGGCCGTACTCCCCAGGCGGGGCACTTAATGCGTTAGCTACGGCACGGAACCCGTTAAGTAGGCCCCACACCTAGTGCCCAACGTTTACGGCGTGGACTACCAGGGTATCTAATCCTGTTCGCTACCCACGCTTTCGCTCCTCAGCGTCAGTTCCGGCCCAGAGCACCGCCTTCGCCGCTGGTGTTCCTCCTGATATCTGCGCATTTCACCGCTACACCAGGAATTCCATGCTCCCCTACCGGACTCTAGTCAGCGCAGTATCGGATGGCGTCTCCGGGTTGAGCCCTGAGTTTTCACATCCGACTTACGCAACCGCCTACGAGCTCTTTACGCCCAATAAATCCGGACAACGCTCGCCCCCTACGTGTTACCGCGGCTGCTGGCACGTAGTTGGCCGGGGCTTCTTCTGCAGGTACCGTCATTTTCGTCCCTGCTGAAAGGGGTTTACAACCCGAAGGCCGTCATCCCCCACGCGGCGTTGCTGCGTCAGGCTTTCGCCCATTGCGCAATATTCCCCACTGCTGCCTCCCGTAGGAGTCTGGGCCGTGTCTCAGTCCCAGTGTGGCTGATCGTCCTCTCAGACCAGCTACCCGTCGATGCCTTGGTAGGCCGTTACCCCACCAACAAGCTGATAGGCCGCGAGGCCCTCCCGGAGCACCGGAGCGTTTCCTCGGTTGGCCATGCGACCATCCGGGGGCATCCGGTATTAGCCAGAGTTTCCCCTAGTTATCCCGGTCTCCGGGGCAGGTTCCTCACGTGTTACTCACCCGTTCGCCACTCGACAACGGCCCGAAGGCCGCTGCCTCGTTCGACTTGCATGTGTTAAGCACGCCGCCAGCGTTCGTCCTGAGCCAGGATCAAACTCTCCGTCGAGATCTCCGGCGCCGGCCGAGGCCGGGCCTTCGATCGGGTTGCTCGGCTGCCCCCCGCCTAGGCGGGTGCGTGGGCAGCTCTGCGTTCAGAGAGCCGGCCTCACCGCTTGGGTGCGGGGAGGCCATCGGCTCTCCCGGCGCCGAGGCGCCGGGCGGTCCGGCAGGCACGCCGGACCCGTGTATTGACGGACATCGCCTCGGACCACGCAGCCCGAGCCGACGCCCGCACTCGCTGTGCGTCCGTCTCTTCCGTTTTCAAGAAGCAATCTCCCGCCGACGACCGTTGCGATCCCGGCCAGAACCGGTCCGATGGCGCCGAAGGCACTGCAACCCCAGCCGCGCTCACAGAGCCCCGCCAGGGGTGGCCGGTCACCCTACCGCCCCGGGGCGACTACATCAACCTAATTTGCGGCGCCCTGAATAATCGGTCGTCAGGTGCCGAACAGCCGCCGTGCACCGGTCAGTCGATCACTAGCAGGTGGCGTTGGCGGCGGCCTCGCTGCACGAGCGCGTAGCGGCCGTCCACCAAGTCGAAGTCGTCGGCTGAAGACTCGACCCGGTGCCCGTTGACGCGAATGCCGCCCCCCGAGATCGCCCGCCGGGCGTCGGAGCGAGACCCGCACACCCCCGATGCCACCAGAGCGTCGACCACCGGCTCGTCGAGGCCGAGCACCGAGCCCTCCACCACGGTCTCGGGCACAATTCCCCGCACGGCCTCCAGCCGATCTGCCGACAGCGTCGGCTCCCCGAACAGAACCTCGGCCGCCAGCCGGGCCCGCTCGGTGGCGGCCTCGTCGTGCACGAAGGTGCAGACCTCGTCAGCGAGGGCGCGCTGGGCGCCGCGTTCATGGGGGGCCGGGGCGTGAGCGGCCATGATCTCGGCCACCTCGGCCACCGGCAGCAGGGTGAGTTGCAGCAGCAGCCGCTCGACATCGCGGTCGTCGGTGTTCAACAGGTACTGGTGTAGCTCGAAGGGCAGCGTGCGCCCGGCGTCGAGCCACACCGTGCCTTCGGCGGTCTTGCCAAACTTCTGGCCGTCGGCCCGGGCCATCAGCGGCCAAGTGAGTCCGTGGACCGCCGTCCCGCTGCGCCGCCGCACCAGGTCGATGCCCGCGGTGATGTTGCCCCACTGGTCAGAGCCGCCGACCTGCAAGCGGCAGCCGTAGTGCTCGAACTGCCACCAGTAGTCGAAGGCCTGTAGCAGCATGTAGCTGAACTCGGTGAAGGAGATCCCCTGCTCGCTCGCCATGCGGCTGCGCACAGAGTCCTTGGCCACCATCTGGTTGACGGTCATGTGCTTGCCGACGTCGCGCAGGAAGTCGAGCAGGCGCACGTCGCGGGTCCAGTCGTAGTTGTTGACTAGGCGGGCCGCGCTGTCGCCGGAGAAGTCGAACAGCGACTCGAGCTGGGCCCGGATGCCGGCGGTGTTGGCATCGAGGGTGGCCGCGTCCAGCAGGGTGCGCTCGTCGGAGCGGCCGCTGGGGTCGCCGACCATCCCGGTGGCCCCGCCCACCAGCGCCAGCGGGCGATGACCGGCCTCCTGGAAGCGGCGCAGCACCAGCACGGCCATCAGGTGGCCCACGTGCAGGCTGTCGGCACTGGGATCGATGCCGCAGTAGAGCGTGACGGGGCCCGACTCGAGCAGTTCGGTCAACCCGGCCTCGTCGGTGTGGTCATGGACCAGCCCGCGGGCGCGCAGATCGTCAAGCAGGTCACCCATCACGTCTCTTGTTCATCACGGAACAATCGACATTCAAGAACGATCAGGCGCATCTTGGCCTACTGCGCTGGATTGCGTCCTCGATGACCTGCTGGACGTGCTCCGGTAGTTCGACCACGCGCGCCACCCCGAGCACCATCTTCACCTCGGCGGCGGCCCCTGCTGTCGTCACGCCATTCCTTTCGCAGCGCCGCCGAGCGGGCGCAGTGGCCGATGACCGTCCTCGTGGCCGTCCAACGCATCGACGAGCGACACACGGTCCGGCCATGAGCCCAAGTGGTGGGCCACAGTAGCGCGACTGTGCCGTCACAGGATCATCACAGCGGGCACCAATCGCTGCTGCACGGGATCCACCGCGAGCGCCAACCCCTCAAGTGTGTAGGCCCCGAGCAGAGTGGGCCCACCATCGGCCCCGAAGATCACCTGTGTGATCGCGGTGTCGCCGTCTATCGTCGCCAGGACCTCGCCGAAGGCGCCCTCGATCGTGGTGCCGTCGGCGAGCTTGAAGCGGCGCAGTCCCCTCGGCTCGACCCCCAACTCGGTCAGCTTCGTTTCGGGCACGACCGTGTAGGCCGCGCCGGTGTGGACCGTCGCTTCCAGGTCGAGCGACCGGCGGCCGTCCATGGTCTCGATCCGTATGGGCCATTTGAACATTCCCACTGCCTTCGCCTCCCGTAGAAATCCCGCAACAAGTCATCTCTAGCATGTATTTCATGATATGACAACTAGTGCCAGAGCAGGCTGATGGGCGCCAACCAGATCCTGTCGGTCACATCGCTTCGGATGTGGCTGATGTGGGTGCCGGTGGTCAGCACCAGTCCCAGCTTGAACCTGTCTCCGATCTTGTTGGACAGCCACTCGATGTGGCGGATGTCGGCAGGCCGGTGCCGGTTGGCCGACTTGATCTCGATTGCGACGATGTCGCCGTCGGCTGTCTCGACAACAGCGTCGATCTCGTGCACGCCCTTGTGGGTGCGGAGGTGGCTCAGCGCATCCGGCATGTCCAGCGCCTCGAGCTCGGCTCGAATCTGATTGAGCACGAAGGTCTCGATGACCCTGCCGTAGACGTCGCCGCTCAGCTTCAGCTGTGCCAGCGGCATGTTCATCGCCGCGATCAGGAGTCCCGAGTCGCTGAACAGCATCTTGGGGGACTTGGCGAGATTGGGGATGTTCTCGCTGATGAACGCGGGCACTTCGACGGTCACGTCCAAGTCGGGTGTACGAGAGTTCACCGAGGCGACACAACTGTTTGCCGGGCGTTGATCCCGTGCCAGCGCAGGCGTTACGTCGCCCCGCCTACTGTGGGCACGTCGCGACTCGTACGGAACTTGAGCCTCGACCGACAACACCCATGAACGAAGGAGCTTGTAGTGGCATCTCGATCGCAACATCCGGGCCGGAGGCTGTTCGCCGTGCTGCCCGGCAGTCGCACAGACGCGCGGCCGGCGCAGGCCGCCGACGACAACCAACCCCTGAACGCCACATCCAGCCGCGCGGCGGCTCTCGAGGCGCAAGCGGCAGACGGGATTCCCCGCAAGTGCGAACTCAAGTGCGATGCGGCCTGCTTCCATGAGGCGCCCAATGAGCGCCGCGCCGCCGCGGGCGACCGCGCCTTCGCGGACATCGCGGAGCGGCGCCTGGCGCGCCGCACCCTTCTCAAGGGTGCTGCTGTGGCGCCGCCGCTGCTGCTCGCCGCCGCCAGTCCCGCCGCGGCGTCTCTCGTCGGGGGATCCTCGGGCGCCCCGACCGGGGCCGGCGCCACGCTGCAGGCCGACTCCACAAACGGCGGCGGTGCGAGCCCCGCACCCACGGGCGCCTCGCTCGGGTTCACGCCGATCAGTCTCGGCGACCTGGACGAGGTCGTTGTTCCCGTCGGCTACGAGGCCAAGGTGCTGATGCGCTGGGGCGACCCGCTTCGCCGCGGGGTGGACCGCATGACCATCGCCAACGTGTCCCGCGCCCTTCAAGAAAAGACGTTCGGCTGGAACGCCGACCTGAACGCGTACTTCCCGCTGAGCCGGCACAGTTCGGGACGAGCGAAGAGCGGGCTGCTATGCGTCAACCACGAGTACACCGAGGGGACCCGCATGTTCTCCGACTACGACGCCGCGAATCCCACCAAGGAGCAGGTTGACGTGGAGATCGTCGCGCACGGCATGAGCATCATCGCCTTGGAGAGCACCCCGGACGGCGGCTGGTCGGTGAACCTGGGAAGCCGGCACAACCGCCGCATCACCGGCTTCACCCCGATGGAGATCACGGGACCGCTGGCGAGCCACGAGCTGCTCGAGACCTCCAGAGACCCGACGGGCCGGCGCGTTCTAGGAATGCTCAACAACTGCGCCGGAGGCAAGACTCCGTGGGGCACGGTGCTCACCGCCGAGGAGAACTTCCATCAGTACTTCGCGAACAACGACATGAACGACAACCCACGCCTCAAGGAGATCAACAAGCGCTACGGCGTGCCCCCGGGAGCGTCGTTCCGACGGTGGGAGCGCTACCACCGCCGCTTCGACCTCTCCAAGGAGCCCAACGAGATCAACCGGTTCGGCTACATCGTGGAGATCGACCCCCACGATCGGTCGTTCGTGCCGAAGAAGCGCACCGCGCTGGGGCGCTTCAAGCACGAGGCCGCGACGACTGCCCTAGCCGACAGCGGACAGGTCGTGCTGTACTCGGGCGACGACGAGCGCTTCGACTACCTGTACAAGTTCGTGACCGCCGGCTCGTACAACCCCGACGACAGGCAGGCCAACTTCTCGCTCCTGGACTCCGGCACGCTCTATGTGGCGAAGTTCCACGACGACGGCACCGGCCGATGGCTCCCGCTGGTCGGTGGCCGCGACGGCCCCCTCGCAGACCTGACCCAGGCGGACGTGCTGCTGAACACCAGGGGCGCGGCCGACCTGTTGGAGGCCACTCCCATGGACCGGCCAGAGGATGTGGAGGTCAACCCCCGCAACAACCGGGTCTATGTCTGCCTCACCAACAACACGCGCCGGGCCGCAGGTGACGAGAACGCGGTGAACCCGCGGGCTGAGAACAGGTACGGCCATGTGCTTGAGATCACCGAGGACGGCGGCGACCTCGCGTCGGAGACCTTCACCTGGGAGTTCTTCCTGATCTGCGGGGAGCCAGCTGATCCGAGCACCTTCTTCGCGGGCTTCGACAAGTCGAGCGTGAGCCCGATAGCGGCACCCGACAACCTGGCGTTCGACGAGCCGGGCAACGTCTGGATCGCCACCGACGGCCAGCCCTCGACGCTGAGGCTCAACGACACGCTGTTCGCGGTGCCTTCATCGGGCTCTCAGCGGGGCAACGTCCAGCCGTTCCTGAGCGTGCCGAGGGGCGCCGAGGTGTGCGGCCCCGAGTTCACGCCCGACTTCGAGACGCTGTTCGTGAACGTGCAGCATCCCGGAGAGGCCAGCGCCGGACCCGAGAACCCGCAGAGCCTGTGGCCCGACGGCGTGTGGCCGCCGCTGCCGAGCCTCGTCGCAGTCACCAAGACCGGCGGCGGCCGCATCGGCTCCTAGCGGACCGGGCCAGCCGTGAGTTAGCTCCAGTCGAAGAAACCTGCCGGGCGTGTCACGGCCTGCCCGGCCCAGCACAATGAGTCCGTGCGCCGTCGACCCATGACGATCGCGGCCACCGCAGCCTTGCTGTCGGTGCTCGCGGCGGGCTGCTCGTATGAGCTGCGCGACGTGAGCTTCGATGTGGAGAAGCTCGTCACCGCGCAATCCTCGCGCGTCTACGACCGCAACGGCGTGCTCATCACCGAGCTGCGGGGCGAGCAGCGCCGCACCGACGTGACCGACATCGCCCTCGTCCCCGAAGTGGTGCGCAACGCGGTGGTCGCCATCGAGGACGAGCGCTTCTACGAGCACGACGGGGCAGACCTCAAGGCCATCCTGAGGGCGGCCCGCAGCAACGTGGCCGCGGGCGGGATCAGCCAGGGCGGCTCCACCATCACCCAGCAATACGTCGGCAACGTGTTCTTGGACCGCTCAGAGGAGACCCTGACCCGCAAGATCGAAGAGTTCTTCATGGCCCGGCGCTTCGAGCAGTCCTTCACCAAGGACTTCATCCTGCTGCGCTACCTGAACTGGGTGTACTTCGGCAACGGCGCCTACGGCATCGAGGCCGCAGCCCGGCAGTACTTCGGGGCCCCCGCCTGCGAGCTGGTCACGACCGCGTCCGAGCTCGGCAGCGAAGCCTGCCTGAAGGTGACCGAGCTCACCCTGGAGCAGGCCGCGCTGCTGGCCGGGCTGATACAGCGCCCCAGCGCCTTCGATCCCTACCGCAACCCCCAGGACGCCCGGCGCCGTCGTAATCTGGTGCTGGATCGGATGCTGGTCAACGGCTTCGTCACCATCGACGAGCACGACCGGGCCTACAACGAGCCGATCGTGCTGATCGAGGACATCCCGATCCTCGAGGAGCGCTACCCGGCCGCCCACTTCGTCGAGGACGTCAAGCAGTGGTTCCTCGACAACGACGCCTTCGGACCGACCCGCGAGTACCGCACCCAGCTCCTGTTCGAGGGAGGTCTCGACATCCACACCACCATCGACCTCGGCCTGCAGGCCAGCGCTGAGGCGGCGGTGGAGGCGATCCTCCCCGACAACGGGATCAATCCCGACGCGGCGGCGACCGTGCTGGGGTTGGACGGCAACGAGAACGGCCACGTGCTGACCATGGTCGGCGGACGCGACTTCTTCGGCGACGACACCGACGCCAAGTTCAATCTGGCCAGCGGCAAGGGCAGGCAGGCCGGATCGGCCATGAAGCCCATCGCGCTGGCCACCGCCTTGACGCGCGGCTTCGCGGTGACCAAGAGCTACGACGCTCCCGACGAGCTGGAGATCGACCGACCCGACGTGTGCGGGCCGCTCTGGACCATCCGGGGCGGGCTGGGCTCGGAGCCCGAGGCACGGGTGGGCGCCAACCTGATACAGGCCACCCAGCGCTCGATCAACACGGTGTACGCCCAGCTGATGGTGGACATCCGGCCGGCCAACTTTGTGACCATGGCCGAGAGGCTCGGCCTGGAGCCCAGCAGCATCGCACCGGTGTGCGCCGGGGTGCTGGGCACCGAGGACGTCAACACCGTCGAGCTGGCCACGATGTTCTCCACGTTCGCCCGCTCGGGGCGGCGGGTCGAGCCGGTACTGGTGACCAGCATCGTGAGGCCCGACGGCACCGCGCTGCACCGCCACGTCACCGACGCGGTGCCGGTGCTCGATTCCTCCGTCGCCAACCAGATCACCTGGGTGCTGCAGGGCGCCATCACCCAGGGCACCGGGCACCGGGCGGCTATCGACCGGCCGGCCGCGGGCAAGACGGGCACGGCTCAGAACTACGCCGACGCGACCTTCGTCGGCTACACGCCCCAGCGGGCCGCCGCGGTGTGGGTCGGCTTCCCCGACGCCCAGATCCCCATGGTTCCCCCGACCACCGACATCAGGGTTTCCGGCGGCACGTACCCGGCCCAGATCTGGCGGGAGATCATGCTCGCCGCCCATCAGCAGATCCCCGCCGTGAACCTGCCCTCTCCCCCGCCCAGCGCGCCGGCCCCGCCCACCGACCCGCCCCGGCTCGACTCGGTCGAGATCCCCGACCTGGTGGGTCGGCCCTGGGATGCCGAGATGATGGCTGCGGAGTTGGGCGAGCTCACTCTCGGCCTGGCCGCGGTGGAGGTCGAGACCGCGGAGTTCGCGGAGGGGACCATCATCGGACAGGCCCCCGCCGCGCTGTCGCTGCAGCGGGGCGGAATCACCGTCACGGTGGAGGTCGCGGTGGCGCCGGTGCTGCCGACGATCATCGCCATGCCCAACGTGGTCGGTTTGAGCGAGGCCGAGGCCCGCCAGGTGCTGGCCGCGGCCGAGTTGGGCGTGGAGGCGTACATCGAACCGTTCTTCGACGAGGAAGCCGAACGCTTCGGCGGCGAGCCCGGCGTCGTGTGGCATCAGTCGCCGGCGGCAGGCACCACCGCAGAGCCGGGCCGCTCGGTCGAGATCTGGGTGAACACCGACTCGTGACTGCGCCCGAGCCGGATACGCCCGCAGCGGCCGAATTGGGCGGCGACACGGGCAGGGCGACGGGACCGAGCCCCGGGAAGTGGCGGCGGCTGGGCCGGTGGCTGGGAGGCCTGTTCGTGGTCGGCAGCTTCGTGTTCTGGGCGTGGGCCTTCTCACCATGGGCTCGCAGCGAGAACCCGGCCCGTCTCGACAACCGGGCCTTCGTGCAGTGGGCCGATCAGCGCTGCGCCCAGGCCCAGACCGCCATCGCGGCGGTGCCCACGGCCCGCCAGGCAGCCTCGCGGGCCGAGCGCGCCGGCCAGGTGGACCGGGGCACCGACGAGGTCGAGGCGCTCGTGGCCGATCTGCGACAGCGGGCCGACACCTCACTGTCGGGCACCACCGACGGCGACGGGCCACCCGACGCCGAGCTGGTCGACGCGTGGCTCTCCGACTGGGACGTTTACGTCGCCGATCGCCGCAACCACTCCAACCGGCTTCGCACCGCCGACGAGGACACGCCAGACCGCGAACTGCGCTTCCTGCTGGTCGACATGACCGAGGGAAGCACCTACACCGAGCGCATGGACGGCTTCGCCCGCCTCAACAACATGGACAACTGCCAAGTCCCCGGCGACGTCTAGAAGACAGGTAATGTTATTCTGTTCATTCTGAACTTGACATGACATAGTCTGTGATATATTTTGACAGTCGAGCCTCGCTGCCGGGCATAGTGCGGCAAGCCAACCCGAAGTCCATCAAGCGCCAACGACGCGCCGCTGATCCCGCCGAGGCACTCATGACCGTAGCCCACCCCGTTCCCACGTCCGGAGCGCATCCACAGATGGCCCCTGCCGCCGACTCCCAACCTGACCCGACTGCCCCGGCACCTGCTCCCGCGGTCCGGGCTGCGCCCGGTCTGTGGTCCAAGCTCACCGACAACCCCGTGCTCACCATTGTCGGTACAGCGATCGCCGGGCTGCTCACCATTCTCGGTACGGTCGCCGTGGGGCTGCTCATCTTCACGCTCAACGGGATCGACAATCGCCTCAGCCGTCTCGAGGAGAAGGTAGACGCCGGGTTCGCGACCGTCGATGCCCGATTCGCCGACCAGGACGCCAAGATCGCCGAACTCGACCTGAAGCTCTCCGCGCAGATCGCCGAACTCGACCTGAAGCTCTCCGCGCAGATCGCCGAACTCGACCTGAAGCTCTCCGCGCAGATCGCCGAACTCGATCGCAAACTCACGGCGCTTATCGCCGCACTCAACGCCAGCGAGGAAATCGGAGCCGCCCTCGAAGGCCGGCTCGTCGACTCCGACACCAGCGACGCCGAGCCTAGCGCTCCCGGCCCGGGTTAGCGGCGGGATAGGTCGGCTGCGTCGGCGACGCAGAAGCGCCAGGGGAGGTCGGCGCCGCTGGTGAGGCCGATCCTGGTGGTGACGGCTGGATCGGGTGGGGGCGGCTGGCCGTCGTCAAGGATGATCACGCCGCGGTCGCCGGTTGCCAGGTTCGCTCCGTCGAGGGTGCCGTCAATTCCCAGCGCCTGGGTGAGCTTGGCCGGGCCGCTGCACAGGTCTCGGTCGCGGCGGGCGGCGGGACCGCGGGCCGTGTACATGGCGTCGAGGCCCTGCAGCGGTGTGAGCGCTCGCAGCAGCACGGCCGCGGCCACGCCGTCGGTCTCGGCCACCACGTTGGCGCACCAGTGCATGCCGTAGGTGAAATAGACGTACAGATGGCCCGGCGGTCCGAACATGGTGGTGTTGCGCTTGGTTCGGCCCCGGTGGCCGTGGCTGCCGGGGTCGTCGGCACCCCGGTAGGCCTCGACCTCCACGATCCGGCCGGCGCGGCCGCCCGGCCCAACCAGCACCTTGTTGAGCAGGTCGGGAGCGACCTCCAGCGCATTCCGCGCGTAGAAGTGGCGACCGAGAGGCTGACCGTTCACCCGAGGCGGGCCGTGTCGGTCTCGATCCGCTGTTGGAATCGCTCCAACTGGGCGGCCACCGCTTCCGGGCCGCCGGCGCCCGGCGTGTTGCGGCGCGCCGCTGATGCCCCCGGCTCGAACAGCGCGGCGGCTTCTGGGCCGAACCGGTCATCGGCGGTTACCAGGTCGGCCAGCGAGCCATCGCCCGCCAGCGAGCGCCTGACCAGGTCGCCGACCGCGGCGTGGGCCTGGCGGAACGGCGTCCCCCTCGCCACCAGCCACTCGGCCAGGTCGGTGGCCGCGCCGTAGGGCGACGACGCGGCCGCGGCCATGCGGTCGGTGTCGAAGCGGGCGGTGGCCAGCAGGCCGTCGAGCGCGGCCAGCGTCAGCGTGACGGTGTCGACTGCGTCGAACAGGGGCTCCTTGTCCTCCTGGAGGTCCTTGGCGTAGGCCAGCGGCAGGCTCTTGAGCGTGGCCAGCAAGCCGGTCAGGTGCCCGATGAGGCGGCCGGCCTTGGCCCGGGCCAGCTCGGCCACGTCGGGGTTCTTCTTCTGGGGCATCATCGACGAGCCGGTCGCGTAGGCGTCGTCGAGCTCCACGAATCCGAACTCCGACGACGCCCAGACCACCAGTTCCTCGCCGACCCGGCTCAGGTGCACCCCGAGAACGGCCAACGCGTAGAGGGCGTCGACCACGAAGTCGCGGTCGGCCACCGCGTCGAGGCTGTTCTCGAAGACGGATGCGAATCCCAGCTCGGCTGCGGTCCGCTCGGGGTCTAGCGGCAGCGACGACCCGGCCAGCGCACCCGCCCCCAGCGGGGAGACGTCGGCCCGGCTTCGGGCCTCGGCTAGCCGGTCCACATCCCGGGCCAGCGCCCAGCCGTGGGCCAGCAGATGGTGGGCCAGCAGCACCGGCTGAGCCTGCTGCAGGTGGGTGTAGCCGGGCAGCAGCGCCCCGCCCGCGTCCGCGGCCCGGCTCAGGAGCGTCCGCTGAAGCCCGAGCACGCCCCGGGCGACATCGTCCAGCGCGGCCCGGGTCCACAGCCGCAGGTCGGCGGCCACCTGGTCGTTGCGGCTCCGACCGGTGTGGAGCTTGGCCCCGGCCGGGGTGAGCTCGGTAACCCGCCGCTCCACCGCGGTGTGGATGTCCTCGTCGCCGGGCGCGGCGACGAAGCGCCCCTCCGCCATCTCGGCCTCGACGGTGTCTAGAGCGGCGCATATGGCGTCGCGCTCGTCGCCGGTGAGCAGCCCGACCGCGGCCAGCATGGTGGCATGGGCGCGCGACCCGGCGATGTCCTCGCGGAACATGCGACGGTCGAAGGGCAGACTGTCGTTGAGGGCCCGGAGCGCTCCGGCGGGATCGCCGTCGAAGCGCCCGTGCCACAGGGTCGCTGAATCGTCCACGGCTAGCCCCCTCGCTCAGCCTGCTTGCGGGCCAGATTCCGCAGTCGAAGAGCGTGAAGCGCAATGAACCCGGTGGCGTCGGCCTGGTCGTAGGCCCCCTCGTCCTCCTCGAAGGTCACCGTCCGGTAGTCGAACAGCGAGTCGTCCGAGCGTCGCCCGGCGATGTCCACGTTGCCCTTGTAGAGCCGCACCCGGACCTCGCCGTTCACGCTGGTCTGGCTGTAGTCGATGGCGGTCTGCAGCATCCTGCGCTCCGGGCTCCACCAGTAGCCGTTGTAGATCAGCTCCGCGTAGCGGGGCATCAGCTCGTCCTTGAGGTGGGCCACCTCCCGGTCGAGGGTGATCGACTCGATGGCCCGGTGGGCCCGCAGCATGATCGTGCCGCCCGGCGTCTCGTACGCTCCCCTGCTCTTCATGCCCACGTACCGGTTCTCCACGATGTCGATGCGTCCGACGCCGTTGGCCGCGCCCAGCTCGTTGAGGGCGGCCAGCGCCTGGCCCGGGGTCATGGGCCGGCCGTCGACGGCCACAATGTCGCCGCCCGCGAAGGTGAGGTCCACGTAGGTCGGCTCGTTGGGGGCGTGCTGGGGGCTCACCGACCAGAGCCACATCTCCGCCGGGGGCTCGTACCAGGGGTCCTCCAGCGGACCGCCCTCGTAGGAGATGTGGAGCATGTTGGCGTCCATCGAGAACGGCGACTCGGTGCCCCGCTGGCGCTCGATGGGGATGCCGTGGTCGGCTGCGTAGGCCATCAGCGACTCCCGTGAGCCCAGATCCCACTCCCGCCATGGCGCGATGACCCGTATGTCGGGCTTCAGCGCGTAGGCGCCGAGCTCGAAGCGGACCTGGTCGTTGCCCTTGCCGGTGGCGCCGTGGCTGATGGCGTCCGCTCCGGTCGCCGCGGCGATCTCGACCAGCCGCTTGGCGATGAGGGGCCGGGCGATGGACGTGCCCAGCAGGTACTCGCCCTCATAGACGGCGTTGGCCCTGAACATAGGGAACACGAAGTCGCGGGAGAACTCCTCCCGCAGGTCCTCGATGAAGACGTCTTCGGGCGCGACGCCCATGGCGACGGCCTTGGCCCTGGCCGGCTCGATTTCGTCGTTCTGGCCGATGTCGGCGGTGAAGGTGACCACCGTGCAGCCGTAAGTCTCCCGCAGCCAGTGCAGGATGATGGACGTGTCAAGCCCGCCCGAGTAGGCGAGCACTACCTTGGAGACGGGCGCGGCGCCAGACGGCGCAGCGTGCCGTGTGCTCATTGCAGTCCTCTCCCCGACCTTCGTCTCTTGATCAGCTGTCCAGTCCCGCCAGATCGCGCAGACGGTCGGCCAACGCCGATCCCGGTGTCCCGTCAACGGCCACCACGATCAGCGAGTCGTCGCCGGCCACCGTTCCAAGCACCTCGGGAAGACCGGCCCGGTCGAGCGCGGACGCCACCACGTGGGCCGAGCCCGGCGGCGTGCGCACCACCGCGAGGTTGCCCGAGGCCCCGATGTCGGCCACCCAGTCGCCCATCACCTTCCTGAGATGCTCCTCGGGAGCGATGCGATCGACGGGATGCTCGGGAATGGCGTACACGGTGCTGCCTCCCGGCACCCGCACCTTGACCGCGCCGAGTCCATCGAGGTCGCGCGACACGGTGGCCCGCGTCGCGGTGACGCCGGAGGCCCCCAGCAGGTCCACGAGCTGCTGCTGGCTGGCCACCGCGTGCTCCGAGAGCAGTCGGACAATGAGATGCTGGCGGCTGGTCTTGCTCACGGCTCGACTCACCCGGCCTGTTCCAACAGCCACCGCAGCAGGCCTCTGGCCGCGTGCATGCGGTTGGCGGCCTGCTCCCACACCCGGCTTCGGGGACCGTCGAGCACGGTGGACGCCACCTCCTCGCCCCGGTGGGCGGGCAGGCAGTGGAGGAACACGGCATCGGCAGAGGCCCGGGCCATCAGCCTCCTGTCCACCCTGAAGCCAGCGAAGTCCTTGCGGCGCTTCTCGGCCTCCTGCTCCTGGCCCATCGAGGTCCACACATCGGTGTAGACCACATCGGCACCGCTCACCGCTTCAGCCGGCCTTTGAACCTGGACCGGTTCACAGCCGTGACGACGCATCCGCCTCACTTCCGGCTCGCTGAATCTGTAGCCCTCGGGGCTGGCGATCCGCATGGCCATGCCCGACAGCCCGGCCGCGTACGCCAGCGAGTGAGCCACGTTGTTGGCGTCTCCGACATAGGCCAGCGTCAGGCCCTCGAGATGGCCCAGCGCGTCCCTGATCGTCAGCAAGTCGGCCACTGCCTGAGTGGGATGGGCCTGATCGCTGAGCAGGTTGACGACAGGGACGCTGCTCACGGCCGCCATCCGCTTCACGGTGCTGTGGGCGAACACCCGCGCCCCGATCACTGCGTTGTAGCAGGCCAGCGTGCGGATCACGTCCTCCACGCTCTCGCGCTGGTCCAAGCCGACCTCGGCGGCCCCGATGTAGACCGGGTGGCCCCCGAGCTGCACCACGGCCATCTCGGTGGCGCTGCGGGTGCGGGCCGAGGGCTTCTCGAACAGCAGGGCCGCGCCCTTGCCCGCGAGCACCTGCGGCGGGCTGGGGTCGGACGCCAGGTTCAGGATCCGGGCGAGTTCGCTGGGTTGCAAGTTGTCGACATCTAGAAAGTGGCGCATCTGAACTCCTTCATCACGTGGGAATCGAATCTCATAGAGGGTCGCGCATCAGCCGTTCTGGAGCACGCCGGCGAGGATGGAGCACCCCTCGGCGAGCTGCTCCTCGGAGACCACGAACGGCGGGGCGAACCTCAGGGCCGTCGGGGTCACTCCGTTCACCACGAGCCCCTGCTCCAGGCAGGCCGTGGCGATGTCCTTGGCGCTGCGCCCGGCTGTGGCTGCATCGGACAGCTCCGCGGCGAGCAGCAGGCCGCGGCCCCGAACGCTGTCCACGCCGTCGATACGGCTCAGCTGCTCCCGCAGCGCGGCACCGAGGCGGTGAGCCAGCGCGGGCGCGTCCATGGCCTGCATCTCGGCGAGCACCGCCCGGACCGCGGCCAGCGCCAGGGGCTGGCCCGCGAAGGTCGAGCCGTGGTCGCCGGGTGCGAAGGCGTCGGCGACCTCGGGCCGGGCCCAGACGGCTCCGGTGGGCACGCCGTTGCCGAGCGCTTTGGCCACGGTCACGATGTCGGGCTGCACGCCGGCGTGCTGGTAGCCGAACCACCGTCCTGTGCGGGCCAGGCCGGTCTGGATCTCGTCCATCACCAGCAAGATGCCCCGCTCGTCGCAAACTCGCCGCACGGCCTGCAGGTATTCGTCTGCAGCCGGCACCACGCCGCCCTCGCCCTGCACCGACTCGAGCAGCACCGCGCCGACGGAGGGGTCGAGCGCGGCCGCGAGCGCGTCGAGGTCGTCGAAGGGCACATGCCGGAAGCCCTCCGGCATGGGCTGGAAGGGCTCGTGCTTGGAGGGCTGACCGGTGGCCGCCAGCGCGGCCAGGGTGCGGCCGTGGAACGACCCGTAGGCGCTCACCACCCCGTGCTGCCCCCGGCCCTGGTGCTTGCGGGCGAGCTTGAGGGCGGCCTCGACCGCCTCCGCGCCGGAGTTCTGGAACAGGACCCGGCCGGGCTCGGCGTCGCCGCCGGGACCGGACCGGATCAGCCGGTCGAGGGTCTCCACCACCTCGGCCGTCGGCTCGTTGGCGAAGAGGTTGGACGTGTGTATGAGCGTCGACGCCTGGGAGGCGACGGCCTCCGTGACCGCTGGATGGGCGTGGCCCAGCCCGGTCACCGCCAGCCCGCACAGGAAGTCGAGATAGCGGCGGCCGCGGTCGTCCCAGAGCTGGGCGCCGTCGCCCCGCACGAAGGTCACCGGCGGGGTGCCGTAGTTGTTCATCAGCACGGCTCTGCTCATGGCTGGTCCCGTTTCGTCTCGGTGGATGCGTCGGCGGGGACGCCGCCGTTGGTGATCATCGTTCCTATTCCGGCGTCGGTGAACAGCTCGAGCAGCACGGCATGGGGCATCCGGCCGTCGAGCATGTGGGCGGAGCCGGCACCCTGGAGCACCGCGTCCACGCAGGCTCTCGCCTTGGGGATCATCCCGCCGCTCACCGCGCCGGAGGCGATCATGGCCTCCAACTCCGTGACCGTGGCCCGGCTCACCAGCGATGCGGGGTCCGCAGGGTCGGCGAGCAGGCCGGGCACGTCGGTGAGGTACACGACCTTGGCCGCGCCGAGCGCGCCGGCTAGAGCCGCGGCCATGGTGTCGGCGTTGATGTTGTAGGCTTGGCCGGAGGCGTCCGCGCCGATCGAGGAGACCACGGGGATGATCTCCTCAGCCACGAGCCGCTCGATGACGGTCGGATTGACCGCGGCGACATCGCCCACGAACCCGAGGGCGGGATCCCGGGGCACGGCGGTGACGAGGCGGCCGTCCTCGCCGGACAGCCCCAGGGCCGCTCCCCCGCCGGCGTTGATGGCGCTGACGATGTCCCTGCCGACCTTTCCGACAAGGACCATCCGGGCCACTTCGAGGGTCTCCGCGTCCGTGACCCGCAGGCCGTCGCGGAACTCGCTCTGCTTGCCCAGCTTCCGCAGGTGCTCACCGATCTGGGGGGCGCCGCCGTGCACGACCACGGGACGCAGCCCGACGGCGCGCACCAGCACCACATCGCGGGCGAAAGACTCGGCCAGGGCCGCGTCGGTCATGGCGTGGCCGCCGTACTTGATGACCACCACCGAGCCCCGGAACCGCCTTATGTAGGGCAGCGCCTCCACCAGCGCCCGGGCCCTCCGCTCGGGCTCGAAACCCTGCAGGCCGTCGCTCGGGAGCCGGGCGCGGGTCGTATCCGCGCTCATGTCCTGCACCCCCGAACCGGGACGGAGTTTCCCGGCGCGCCCGCGGTCCGCCGTACGGCATCACCGGGTTGAGGCCGCCGGGGCACGCCGCTCATGTCCGGTACCCCGCATTGATGTCGATGTAGCCGTGGGTGAGGTCGCAGGTCCAGATTGTGGCCTCGCCCCGGGCCACGCCCACATCGATCCGGAGGTCGATGCAGTCGCCGAGCAGGTGCTCGGTGGCCCTCTTCTCGCTGTAGCCGGGGTGGGGAACACCGTTGCCGGCACACTGCTCGCTGCCGATCCAGATCGCGAGTTGGTCCCGGTCGGCCCGCTGGCCCGCCTTGCCCACCGCGGCCACAATGCGGCCCCAGTTGGCGTCGGAGGCGGCCAGAGCAGTCTTCACCAGCGGCGAGTCGGCTACGGCCCGGGCTATGGCCTGAGCCGCAGCGTCGTCGGCCGCGCCGGTGACCGTGACAGCCACGAACTTGGTGGCCCCCTCGCCGTCGCGCACTACCTGGTGGGCGAGATCCAGAGCGACCGCGTCGAGCGCGTCCTGGAAGTCAGACATGTGCAGATCGGCGCGTTGCCCCGACACGCCGGTCGCGGCCAGCAGCACGGTGTCGCTGGTAGAGGTGTCGGAGTCGACGGTGATGCGGTTGAAGCTCCTCTCCACCGATGCGGCCAGGCACTGCTGGGCCGTCTCGGCGTCCATGGCAAGGTCTGTGAACACGAACACCAGCATGGTGGCCATGTCGGGGGCGATCATGCCGCTGCCCTTGGCGATGCCGGCCACATGAGCGCTCGTGCCGTGTACCGGCACCGACGCCCCCTTCGGGAACGTGTCCGTGGTGCCGATCGCGGCCGCGGCAGCCTCCCAGTTGTGCGGGTCGGGTGCAGACAGGTTGGCGACGAGCCCGGGCAGAGCGGCGTCGATGCGCTCGACGGGCAGGTCCTCGGCGATCACCCCGGTGGAGGCAACCAGCACCTCGTGAGCCTGCGCACCCAGAGCTGCGGCCACCGACCGGGCGGTGTGCTCGGCGACGTGATACCCGGCCGCGCCGGTGAACGCATTGGCGTTGCCCGAGTTGACGATGATGGCCCGTCCGTGTCCGGCGCTCGCCACCAGGGCGTCCCGGCACCAGTCGACCGGCGCGGCCGTGCACAGCGAACGGGTGAACGTGCCCGCCACGGTGCTGTCCGGGGACAGCTCGGCCAGCATCACGTCGTCCCGGCCCGTATAGCGGATCCCGGCCGCGGCGGTAGCCAGCCGCAAGCCCTTGACCACGGGCATTACAGGGAAGGCCGCCGGGGCGAGCGGCGAGACCGGTGTCTCAGCCATCACGGCCACCGCGAACTGGCAGCAGAATGCACGCCATCCGCGCATAATGCTGCCAATTCGGTCGAGGGGCCAATGGACCTCGAACAGTGGACGGGAACTGGCAGCAGAATGCACGCCATCCGTGCATGACGCTGCCAATTCGGCTGGCGGGCCTCAGAGCAGAGTGGAGAGACGCCCATGCCGGCCCCTACGGGTAGATCCCGGCCGTGGCCAGCCCGGCGGTCTCGTCGATGCCCAGCGCGAGGTTGGCGCACTGCACGGCCTGGCCCGAGGCGCCCTTGACCAGATTGTCGAGCGCCGCGATTGCCATCACCCACCCGGTGCGGGCGTCGGCCCGGGCGGTGACGTGGACGCTGTTGGATCCGAGGGTGGCCTTGGTGGACGGCGACCGCTCGCTCACCACCACGAACGGCTCGCCGCGGTAGGCATCGGCCAGCAGGCTCAGCACTTCGTCGGTGCTGGTCGCACCGGTCGGCCGGGCGTAGCAAGTGGCGAGGATGCCCCGGTTCATCGGCGCCAGATGGGGCGTGAACAGCACCTGCACATCGGCGCCGGAGTGGCGGGACACCGCCATCTCGATCTCAGGCGTGTGCCGGTGCGCCAGCAGGCCATAAGCGGTGAAGTCCTCATCCACCGCGCAGAACGTCGTGTTCGGCCTCGGCGGCCGGCCCGCGCCGGACACCCCGCTGGCCGCGTCGACGATGATCCCGTGCGACTCCACCGCGCCCGCCGCGACGAGCGGGGCCAGAGCCAGCGCGGCCGTGGTCACGTAGCAGCCGGGCGCGGCCACCAACTCGGCACCCCGGACGGCGTCGCGGAACAGTTCCGGGAGGCCGAACACAAAATCGGCCAGCAACTCCGGCACGGTGTGCTCCTCGCCGTACCACACCGGGTAGAGATCGGGGTCCTCGAGCCTGAAGTCCGCGGCTAGATCGACAACGTGCTTCACTTCGTCGCGCAGCTCGGGAACGACCGACTGCGACGCCCCGTGGGGCAGCGCGCAGAAAGCCAGGTCGCAGCCGGCGGCGACACCCGGCTCATAGGCCACGAACTGCGTGTCGCCGTAGGCAGGGGCCAGACTCGGATAGAGATCGGCCACCAGCCGGCCGGCCATCGAGTCGCCGGTGGCCACCACGGCCTCCATGCCGGGATGGGACGCGCAGATCCGCAGCAGTTCGGCACCGGTGAAACCCGACGCACCGATCACAGCCACCCTATGCATCCAGCTAGGCTAGCAAGTCCGAGCCAAGCTGCAACTATTCTCAGCATTCATAGACTAGTTGCAGAGAAAAGGCACTGGCGATCACGCCCGCAGAACGACCCCCAAGCGGCGGGATGTCTCGTCGATGCAGCGCTGGCGGATCTCAGCCACGTCGATGTCCGTGAGGGTGCGGTCCGGAGCTTGGAAGCGCAGGCGGTAGGCGAGGCTGCGAGAGCCATCGGTCACGCCGGGGCCTCGGTAGACGTCGAACAACTCCAACCGGGCCAGCAGCGATCCGGCCGAGGCCCGTAGAGCCCGCTCCAGTTGGGCCGCGGCCACACCGTCGGGCACGACGAAAGCCAGGTCCACGTCGCTGGGCGGGTACTTGCTGACCGGCCGGTAGCGGCGGCGAGCCCTGGGGCCGTTGAGCACCTCCAGCAGATCGAGTTGCAGCCACGCCACCCGGCCGGCGACGCCGCAGGCTTCGAGCACTCCGGGGTCGACCTCCCCCACCACGCCGCGGGCCCGCCCGGCCACAACCACCTCTGCGGACCGGGTGGGGTGCAGGCCCGGCGGCGAGGCCTCCCGCAACTCCACCGCCGGCAGCGCGAGAGTTTCCGCGAGCAAATCCAGGACGGCCACTGCGGCCGGGGCCTCCTCACCCGACAGGGCCACGGCCAGGAACTCCCGCTCGTCCGGCAGCAGCTGACCCTCCGGTGCCGGCCGGTAGACGTGGCCGATCTCGAAGAGCCTCACGTCGCCGTTGAAGTGGCGCTGGTTGTACGCCACCGCCCCCAGCTGGCCGGGCAGCAGCGAGGTCCTCAGCACCGACTCGCGGTCGTCGACCGGGTTGGAGAGGGTGATGCCGTCCTCGGGCAGGCCCACCGCAGCCAGCGCCCCCGGCGCCACGAACGGCATCGGCAGGGTCTCATTGCAGCCGGCGCCCACAAGCACCTCGCGCGCCAGGCGGCGGTCCTTCTGGTAGGTCGACAAGCCGCCGGCCTCGTTGGCAGTGGGCACCGTGCGCTCGATGTTCTCGTATCCGTGGAGGCGGGCCACCTCCTCGGAGATGTCGGTCTCGGTCTCGGTGTCCCAACGCCACGTCGGAATGGTCACTTCGAGATCGTGAAGGCGTCCCGTCGGATCGATGTCGGCATCTATCGCCCGGTCACTGACATCCAGGTCCGGCATCCGGCTTACCTCGACTCCGAAGCCGATGGAGCGCAGGTGGTCGGCCATCTCTCCGGCGCTCAGCCCGGTGCCGAGCAGGCTGTTGACCCTGGCGGTGCGCACCCGCAGCGGGCGGCGGTCCGGCAGGTCGCCGCGCTCGTCGATCATGCCGGGGGCCACGCCGGCCCCCTGCTCCGCCGCCAGCTGGACGAAGCGGTTCATGCAGCGCTCGACGTTGTAGCCCCAGTCGGCGCCCCGCCGGAAGCGGGTGGCGGCCTCGCTGGAGAGGTTCAGCCGCTTGGCTGTACGCGATATGGACGGCGGATCCCACCACGCCATCTCGACCAGCACGTCGGTGGTGTCGGCGTCGATCTCGGTGGACGCCCCGCCCATGACCCCGGCGATGCCGATCACTTCGTCGTCGCCGTCGGCGATCACCCCGTCGCCGGTGGCCAGGGTCCGGTGCTGACCGTCGAGGGTGATGACCGTCTCGCCGTCGCGGGCCCGGCGCACCCGGATCTGGGCACCGCTCACGCGGCCCAGGTCGAAGGTGTGGCTGGGCTGGCCCAACTCGAGCATCACGTAGTTGGAGATGTCGACGATGCTGTTGATGGGCCGCTGGCCCAGCGCGGTCAGCCGGTTGGCCATCCACGGGGGCGACGAACCGGCGGGAGCGTTGCGCAGCACGCGGCCGACGAATCGGCCACAAAGCGTGGGGTCGACGATCTCCACGTCGACGGCCTCGGAGATGTCGGGGCCCGATGCGGCTGTCGACCAGTCGGGCGGTTCGAAGGTCACGCCCAGACCGGCCGCTAGGTCGCGGGCCACTCCCATGACCGACAGGGCGTCGGGCCGGTTGGCGCCGACGTCGAGGTCCCACAGCACGTCAGGCTCCAAGCCGAGGGCCTCGGCCAGCGGCGTGCCCGGCTCGGCGCCGGGCGCGGCCCGGTCGTTGAGGATCATGATGCCCTCGGCGTCGGCGCCCATGTCGAGCTCGATCTCCGAGCAGCACATGCCCTCGGAGGTCTGGCCCCTCAGCCTGCGGCGGGCGATCTCCAGCCCGCTGGGCATCACCGTCCCCACCCGGGCCAGCGGCACCAGGTCGCCGACCGCCATGTTGAACGCCCCGCAGCACACCTGCAGGGTCGAACCGGACCCGTCGTCCACGTCGACGAGCTGGATCCGGTCGGCGTCGGGGTGGGGGCGCAGGTCCAGCACCCTGCCGAGCACCACGCCGCCGGGCATCGCACCGGTGACGGTCATCTCCTCCACCGTCAGCCCCAGCGCGCTCAGCACATCGCTGAGCGCGGCAGGATCGCCTTCGATGCCGGGCGCGAACTCCCTGAGCCACGAGAGCAGGACTCTCATGGCCAGCTCACCCGCATGTTCAGCTCCCCCATCACAACTGGCTCAGGCGCGCCTGCCTTGCTGATGTTCGCGGACCCGGCGAACTGGCCCGGACGGACGGCGGCGGTCAGCCCTCGCGCGCTCATCAGAACTGGCTCAGGAAGCGAACGTCGTTGTTGACGAACTCGCGGATGTCGTCTATCTCGTGGCGCATCACCGCCAGGCGGTCGATGCCGAAGCCGAAGGCGAAGCCCTGCCACTGTTCGGGGTCGATCCCGCAGTTGCGCAACACGTTGGGATGGACCATCCCGCAGCCGCCGAGCTCCAGCCAGGAGCCGTCGGGCCGGGAGATGTCGAACTCCGCTGACGGCTCGGTGAACGGGAAGTACGACGGGCGCAGGCGGCTCTCGACCTCGGTGCCGAAGAAGGCCCTGACGAACTCGTCGATCGTCCCCGCGAGGTCCCCCATCGTGATGTTGCGGTCGACGGCCAGCCCCTCGATCTGGTTGAAGGCGGGCAGGTGGGTGGCGTCGGCGGTGTCGGCCCGGAAGGTCCGGCCCGGCGCCACGATGTAGATGGGCGGCTTGCGGTTCTCCATGACCCGGATCTGCACCGGCGAGGTGTGCGAGCGCAGCATCACCTCCTCGGGCTCGCCGAGATCCACGAATATGGTGTCGAAGCTGCCCCGGGCCGGGTGCCAGTCCGGGATGTTGAGGGCCTCGAAGTTGTACCAGGCGCTCTCCACCTCGGGACCTTCGGCCACCGTGTAGCCCATCCCTACGAACACGTCCTCCAGGCGGTCCCGGGCCTGGGTGACAGGATGAGAATGGCCCCTGCGCAGCGGGGCGGTCTGGGGCAGCCGCTCAGTTAGGTCGAGCCGCTCAGCGGCGTAACGCAGGGCTCGACCGGATACCGACAGTCGGGCCCGGGCGGCAGCCACGGATGCCTCGACACGCTCGCGGGCGGCATTGAGCCGCCGGCCGGCAGCCGCCCGCTCTTCCGGGTCGAGGTCACCGAGCCGGCGTTTGGCCTCGGTGAATTTGGAGCGACGACCCAGCAGTTCCCGCTCGACGCCGGCCACGGCATCGAGGTCCGCGGCTGCGGCGAGGCGTTCTGTGGCGTCGGCGGCAGCCCGCTCGTAGCCCTCGATCATCCGAGCAAGGCTAGAGCCCACGCGGCGACACGCGGCGAACATCGGGGCACACGAGGCGAGCGATGGATGCTCCTTCATGCAAATCGGTGTTGATATGACATTCATCGTCTAATACTCTTATCCAACAGTCTCGCTGCCGGACATGAGCGGCAGTCACCCGTCGAGCCTCCCTCGCGGGCCGGATACCGCCCTAGCGGCGAGTCTCGAAGGCCAGCAGGGTGGCGGCCATGGCTACGTTCAGCGACTCGGTTGCGCCCGCCATAGGGATCCGGACCCAGTGATCGATGGGCAACGACGAGTCGAGGCCGCGGGACTCCGACCCGAGCACGAGGGCGACGGCACCCTTCCCGGCGGCGAGCACCCCGGAGTCGTGACGCGCTCCGTTACGGGGGTCAGCGGCCACCACGGCTGCGCCCGCGGCCCGGAGTAATTCCAGCGCGGCACCGGCATCGGTGGCCGGCACCACCGGCACTCGCAGCACCGAGCCGGCGGACGCCCTCACCGCCTTGGGCGCCCACGGGTCGGCACCGCACACCACGACCACGCAAAGGGCCGCGCACGCCTCGGCGGTGCGGATGATGGTCCCGGTGTTGCCAGGGTCGGAGACGCCTACGAGCACAAGCACGAGATCGTCCTGGGCCACCGATCGGGGCATCATGGCCTGTGGCTTGTCGATCAGCGCCAGCAGCGGCTGGGGACTCACCGCGGGAGCAACGGACTTGAAGGCCTGATCGGTCAGCGTCACTATCTCAACGCCACCAGCGATCCGGTCCAGGACGTCCCGGACCGAGGGCGAGCCGACAGCCGCGTGGGTGGTGACCACGACCGATGGCTCGATGCCGGCTGCCAGAGCCTCCGACACGGTGCGCGGCCCCTCCAGGACCACCGTGCTGTCGGCCGGCGCGCGGCGGCGCACGAGGCGCCGCAGTTCGGCTACCCGTCGATGACGCGGCCCGAGCGCGGCCGGCGCGCTCATTCCTGCCACCGCCGAACCCGGGGCTCGGGCACCGGTCGGAGGATCAGCTCACCTGCCGGCCGACGGCGCGGCCCGGGCGCCCGAGGTGCGTTCAGCTCGCCTGGGCCTGGGCGACGGAGGCCTCGGACGCGGCGGACACCAGCGCCGAGAAGGCATCGGGATCGTTGACAGCCAGATCGGCCAGGATCTTGCGGTCGACCTCGATGCCGGCCGCCTTCAACCCCGCGATGAAGCGGCTGTAGGAGGTGCCTCGCTGGCGACAGGCCGCGTTGATCCGCTGGATCCACAGCCGGCGGAAGTCATTCTTTCGGGCCCTGCGGTCGCGGAACGCATAGTTGCCCGAGTGCATGAGCTGCTCATTGGCCGACCGCCAGGACCGCGACTTGTTGCCGTAGTAGCCGCTGGCTCGGGCCAGCAGCGCCCGGCGGCGGCGCCTGGACTGGGCGGGGCGTGTCACTCTGGCCATCGACTTGTCACTTTCTGCTGAAGGTCGCTCTGCTGAAGGTCGCTTGCCTGCGGGCTATACGCCCAGATCCCGCAGCATCCGCTTGTCCGACGACGACACTTCGGCCGGAGCCCGCAGCTGGCGCTTGCGCTTGGGGGACTTCTTCTCGAGGATGTGGTTCTTGTTGGTCCGGCCGCGACGCAGCTTGCCGGTACCGGTGCGCCGGAAGCGCTTGGCCGCGCCCCGGTGTGTCTTCATCTTGGGCATGGTTGGATCTTGATCCTGTTCGTGGCTGACCCGGGCTGCTCGCCTCGGCGTGAGAGCGAGAGACCGGTGACGCTCCTACTCTGCGGTGCCGGACTGGGGCGTCTCGGTGGCCGCCAGAGCGGCCTCGGCCTCGAGTCTACGGCGATGCCGGGCCTGTGCCTGCTTGTCGGGAGCGAGCACCATCACCATGTTGCGACCGTCCTGGCGGGGCTGGAACTCCACCTTGCCCACATGCTCCACGGTTGCGGCCACATCGTCGAGGATCTTCTTGCCCAGCTCGGGATGCTGGACCTCTCGTCCCCGAAACATGATCGTGACCTTGACCTTGTTGCCCTCGCCCAGGAACTTCTCGACTCTGCGGGTCTTGGTGTTGAAGTCGCCCCGACCGATCTTGGGCCGGTACTTCATCTCCTTGACCATGACGTTGGACGACTTGCGGCGGGACTCTTTGGCCCGCTGGGCCGCCTCGTACTTGAACTTGCCGTAGTCCATGATGCGGCAGACGGGCGGGTTGGCCGCCTCCGCAACCTCGACAAGGTCCCGTCCCGCGGCCCGGGCCAGGTTCAGCGCCTCCTGAAGCGTCCTTATGCCGATCTGCTGACCATCCTCACCGACGAGGCGCACCTCGGGGGCTCGGATCTGGTCATTGATATTGGGCTCTTCGCCTGGCGGTGCTATCGCCGTTCACTCCTCGTGAGCACGGAACCTCCGAATTCGGGCGGAACGCCCCGGCCGCGGCCGGGGCGCATGTCCGCTGGATTGACCCCGGTAGGGTAGCAGCCGGCCGCGGCAAGCGGCCAAGCCCATCTGCGAGCGCGAGCCGGAGGTGTTCGGATGAGCACGCTGTGGACCCCTGGAGGGGAGGTACCGGTCGGCAGCCGCAGCACCGGGGCCCCCGACGAGCCGGCAGCCGCGGACGATGCGTCCGCAGCGCCGGACGACTTCGACCTGGACAGCCTGTCGCCGGAGGAGCGCGAGCAGGCCGAGCAGTACATTCGGGAGCTGGCCGAGTCCCGCGAGCGGCTCAAGGCGGTGCCCGCCTCGGTGGTGGTCGGCAATCACGCCATGGGCCTGTACGAGCTGGCCGCTCTGCATCTCTCCAGCCAGCCGCCCAACTTCGCTCAGGCGACCGTGGCCATCGACGCCCTGGGCGCTCTGCTGGACGGGATGCAGGGCCGCCTCGGCGAGGCGGAGCCCACCCTGCGCGACGGCCTGTCCCAGATCCGCATGGCCTTCGTCCAACTCAAGAACCGCCAGCAGGACCCGGCCGCCGACGACGCGGCATCAACCGACAACGGAGCTGACGCCGATCAGCCCGAGGACGCCGACGACTAGCCCCTGGCCCGACGGGCCGGTTTAGCGGGCCGAGCGCTTTCTTCCCCTCCCGGCGATCCACGTCCCGACCACGACGCCTATGGCCGCTCCGACGGCCGCCCCCACGCCCGGGTCCCCGAAGATGGCGCCCGCACCTGCGCCACCGCCTGCGCCCACGGCGATCGCGGGGCCGACCCCGTACTTCAACCATCCATGGGACCTCGCCGGCGCGCCACGGTCGGGACCATCGGCTGTTGCATTCTCGGCATCAGACGGCCGACTCATGTGTTGCTTCTCCTACGGGACGATCTTGGATATGGGCATCTCCACTATGTCGGTGGCGCCCAAGTCGCGCAGGGCGGGGATCAGGATGTTGATCTCGCTGCGGCGCACCACCGTCTCCACCGCATAGCCCGCTCCCCGGAACAGCTCGTTCACGGTGGGCGCCTTCATGGCCGGCAGGATCTCGATCACGTCGTCGAGCGCGTCCGCGCCGACGTTGAGCTTTACCAGTACCTTGCCCCGGGCCTCGAGCACGCCCTGGAGAAGCGTGTAGATCTGGCCCATGGCGTGACGCTTCTTGACGTCGGCCGCGGCCGCCGGGTTGGCGATCAGCTCGGTATAGGACGTCAGCAGGGTGTCGATGATCCGCAGCCCGGCCGCCCGCAGGGCCCGGCCCGTCTCGGTGATCTCCACCACCGCATCCACGATGTCGGGCACCTTGGCCTCGGTAGCGCCGTAACTCAGCGCGATCTGGGCCTCGATACCGGCGTCGGTGAAGAATCGCCGGGTCAGCTCCGGGTACTCGGTCGACACCCGCACTCCCTGAGGCAGGTCCGCGATGCTCTGGTAGGACGCGTCGCCGGCCACGGCCAAAACCACCCTTATCGGCAGCGACGTCGCCTTGGAGTACTGCAACTCCCCCAGCGAGACCACGTCGCTGCCGGTCTCCTCCACCCAGTCCCGGCCGGTGATGCCGACGTCAAAAAGGCCGTCGGCGACGTAGATCGGAATCTCCTGAGGCCGCAGGATCCTCACGTCGTCGATGCGCGGGTCGGCCACGGAGGCCTTGTAGGCCACGTCGGAGGACCGCTGAACCTGCAGGTCGGCGGCCTCGAACAGCTCGAGAGTGGACTTCTCGAGCGATCCCTTGGGGAGAACGAGCTTCAGCATTGGGGCCCTTTCGGCCTCTAGGCGGCCCCGCCGAGGCTACCGGCGCTCGGACACCGCGCTGCCCCCGACTGGGCCTCCAAGAGGCCGAGCGGACAGACCGCGAATCCGGCCTATACGGTCGAGGCCGTGGCCCGAGCGGCCCTCAGGTCGCAGCGAACAAGAGCGGGAGTGGCACCGCTGCGACGCGACCGGCTCATCATCTATCCGCGCTCGCTCCAGGCGGCCCCGCCGACGGCCATGTCGATGCGCACGTCGGGACCGAGCCGCCGCACCGCGGTGACCGAGCCCCGCAGGACGCCCTCGATGGACTGAGCGCCGGGCCCCGAGAGCATCGGCGCCCCGTCATCGCCGCCGAACAGGGCAGGCGCCAGATACACGACGAAGCTGTCGACCAGCCCGGCCCGCACGAACGCGCCGGCCACCGCTGGACCTCCCTCGACCAGGACCTGCGTCGCTCCCTCGGCGCCGAGACGACGCACCAGATCACTGAGAGTTCCGTCCCACTGCAGGCACGGATGGACGCGCGCCGCGGCCGGTGCCGCCCCCAGCACCACGCGCCGCGGCTGGACGACGGCCGTGGGCTCGGTGCCGTCGCTCCACACCCGTCCTCCCGGCGGAGTCCAGTGGCGCACTGTGAGGCTGGGATCGTCGGCTCGGACCGTTCCCGCGCCGACGATCACCGCGTCCGACCATGCCCGCAGGCGGTGGGCGTCGGTGCGCGCCGGCAGCGACGTGATCCATTGCGACGTGCCGTCGGGCGCAGCGGTGCGACCGTCGACGCTGGCCGCGAGCTTGGCCACCACCCAGGGGCGGCCTGTTCGCCGCTGATGGAGGTAGGCCGTGAGTTGTCGTTCGACTTCGGCCGCTCTCACGCCGACCTGAACCTCGATTCCCGCGGCTCGCAGCCGGGCCTCGCCCGCCCCCGATACAGCGGGGTCCGGGTCCAGCACGCCGATCACGACACGGCGCACACCCGCGTCGATGATCGCGGTCGTGCACGGCCCCGTCCTGCCGTGATGGTCGCAGGGCTCGAGGGTCGTGACGAGGGTGGCACCCCTGGCGGCTGCACGGGCGGAGGCGAGCGCATGCCGTTCGGCGTGGGGGCCGCCCGGCGGGCTCGTCGCTCCGGAATAGGCACTGCCGTCAGCTGCTATCAGCACGCAGCCGACCCAGGGATTGGGGCTGGTGAGATGCCTCACCGCCGACGCGGCCTCGATGGCCTTGGCCATCGCCCCGTCCCAGCGGCCCGACACCGAGCGCTTGGGCCCGACCGGAGTCTCGCGCCGGCCCTCGCGCTCCACTGGGCTCATGATCCGGGCTGCCGCCCGCTCACCCGCCGTGAGGGTGCGGATCGTAGTTGTCGACGAGGAGCCGGACGGCGTGGTCGACGACGTCGATCACAGCGTCGACCGTCTCCACGCAGCCCGCGGATGAGCCGGGGGTGTTGAGGACCAGCGCGGTTCCGACGGTCCCGGCCGTGCCCCTGGACAGCCGGCCGAGCGGGTTCACCAAGCGCATGGCCTCGGCCAGGCCGGGCGCCTCGCGGTCGAGCACGGCCTTGGTCCCTTCCGGCGTGGCGTCCCGGGGCCCGAACCCGGTGCCCCCGGTGGTGACGATGAGGCCGTGGAAGCCCTCGGCCAGGCGGGTTAGCGCCTCGCCGACAGACTCGACACCGTCCGCCACGGCGGACCGCTCGATCACTTTCCAACCCGCTGACGACAGGTACGCTTCCAGCGCCTCGCCGCTGCGATCCTGCCGGGTGCCGCCAACCACGCCGTCGGACACGGTGAGCACCTTGGCCGCCAGGCCGGAATCGCCCCCGTTCGTCACGACCCGACCCTATCCACAGCCCTCTGCCCTCGCCGCCTCAGAGGAACTGGCAGCACAACGCACGCATACCGTGCACAACCCTGCCAATTCAGACCCGACGCCACCGGAACAGGGCCATGCCGTCGTGGTCGGCGTCGGGAAGCAGCATCGCACCGCAGCCATGGGACTGCCAGGGCGCCGGAGGGGGCGACATCGACTGGAGGCGAGCGTCGGCCGACATCCCGGCCGCGACCTCTAGGGTCTCGGCCGAGGTGAGGGTGCAGACGCTGTAGACGAGCTGACCGCCGGGGCGCAGCAGGCCGGCGGCCGCGTCGAGCAACGCCCGTTGCAGTTCAACCAGCCGGGGCACCGCCGACCGCTCGATGCGCCAGCGCGCGTCGGGTCGGCGTCGCAGGGTTCCCAGGCCGCTGCACGGCGCGTCCACCAGCACCACGTCGAACCGGCCCGGCCGCAGCGGCGGCTGCCGGCCGTCGGCGGTCACTACCTGCATAGATCCGGTCCTGAGAGAGCGCCGGTTGGTGTCGAGCAACCCGACCCGGCCGCGGTGAGAGTCGCAGGCGACGACGACCGCGCCGCGAGATGCCAGCGCGGTGGCCTTGCCGCCCGGCGCGGCACACAGGTCAGCCACGAGCGCGCCCCCCTGCACCTCGATCGCGTCGACCACGAGCTGTGAGCTCAAGTCCTGCACATAGCCGTCCTTGCGGCGGTGCATCCGGGCCGGACCGTTCATCGACTCCAGCACGGCCAGAGCCGTCGAGCGACCGAGATCTTCGGCCAGCGTCTTGACGATCCAATCGGGGTAGCTGAGCCGGGTCGGATCGTCGGGCCAGTCCGGTGTGCCCGCGTCGGCAACGCGGCGCAGCACTGCGTTGACCAGCGCCCGGTGCTTGCGAGGCGCGGCCGAAACGGTGGCCGACACCGCCGCGTAGGCCGGGGTGCCCAACTCGATGATCTGGTAGGCACCCATGCGCAGCGCGGCCCTCGCCGGGGCCGGTGGCGCGGCCACCAGGAAGGCGTCCAATGCCCAATCGAGGGCCCGGCGCCGACGGGTCACGCCGTAGACCAACTCGGTGGCGAAGGCCCGGTCGCGCTCGTCCAGATCGGTCTTCTGAAGCGCGGCCGGCAGCGCCACATTGGCGTAGGCGCCCCCCGCGTCCACCCGAACCAGCACATCGAGTGCCAGCCGACGGGCGTCGGTGACCGCTTGCCAGCCGCCACGAGGCCTCTTGGAGCGAGCGATCCGGCTCACTCGAATCGCTCGCCGCCAGCGATGCGAGCACCGTTGACCCAGTCGCGGGCCGAGGCTGCGGCCCGACCCTCGGACTGCACGGTCACGAGCTCGAGCATGCCGCTGCCGGCGGCGACCCTCACCGCGGGTCTGTCGCCGGATCGCGCCGTCAGCGAGATCGTGCCGGCTGGGTCGGGCGGGGCGGTGCCGGCTGGGTGCCGGGCCTCTAGTACCTTGAGCCGCCGGTTCTGGTAGGTGGTCCAGGCGCCGCCCACCCGCACCAGCCGAAGCACATGCCCAGCGGGCGCGGTCCAGTCGATGCGCAGTTCCGAGGGGCTGATCTTGTCGGCCCATGTCATCTCGCCCGACTGGGGCACCGGGTCGCCGAACCCCTCGCTCAGAGCGTCCAGCAGCAGCCCGGTGCCGATCCCGCAGAGCCGGTCCCGCAGCTCGCCGGCCGACTCGTGCGGTCTGATCGCCACCGATCGCCTCCGGTACACAGCCCCGGTATCGATCTCGGAAGCCACATCCATGAGACAAACGCCGGTCTCGGTGTCGCCGGCAAGGATGGCGCGCTCCACCGGCGCCGCGCCCCGCCATCGCGGCAGCAGCGAGAAGTGCAGGTTCACCGTGCGACGGCGTTCGATGACCGCATCAGGAATGTGCTCGCCGTAGGCGACGACGACGCCGAGGTCGGCCTCGACGGGCAGCGCATCGGAGAGATCGGAGGTGACGGCCAGTCCCAGATCGGCAGCCGCGGACGCCACCGGCGAGGGCGTGGGCGCCTGGCGCCGGCCCCGCCGTCTGGGGGGACGGGTGACCACCAGCGCCACGTCGTGACCGGCGTGGCACAGTGCTTGCAAGGGCGGCACCGCGACCTCCGGGGTGCCGAAGTAGACGACGCGCCAGCCCTGAAGCGGCGGCACCGTCACGGCAGGCGCAGACCGCCCGAAGCGGGATCGCCTCCCGTGTCGCCGGGCCGCTCCGACGGCGCTGAGCCGGACCCGATGCCCAGCTCGCGCAGCGTGCGCAGCGCGGCCTTGCGGGTGTCGTCGTCGAGGCGCTCGATCAGCAGCGTGCCGTCGAGGTGGTCCAGTTCGTGCTGGAACAGACGAGCCTCTATCTCGTCGGCCTCCACCGAGATCTCGTTGCCGTCGAGGTCGCGGCCGATGACGTGGACCTGCTTGGGCCTGACGATCTCCCACGACAGGCCGGGCACCGACAGGCACCCCTCGTCGTAGACCCACTCGCCGTCGGACTCGACTATCTCCGGGTTGACGATGGTGCGGGGTCCGTCGCCCAGATCCCACACGAACAGGCGCTTTCGCACCCCGACCTGGGGGGCAGCCAAGCCGACGCCCTCCGCGCTGTACATGGTCTCGACCATGCCCTCGACGATGCGCACCAGCGTGCCGTCGACTTCGGCGACATCGGAGGCTCGGCGTCGCAGCACGGGATCGCCGATGATGCGTATGTCGTAGGGGGCCACCGTCGTGGAGTCAGTTGACGGGCCGCTGATCCGCAAGCGCCGCACAGATGTCGCCTATGTCGTCGGGGGCCACCGCCGTCGAGGCTACCGTCGCGGCGTGGCCGATCCCGCCGCCCAGCCCGCCAGCGGCCAGTACTTCGAGGCCGAGCCCGCCGCGGCGACCGCGCCCCGCACGATTGCCGTGAACATCGGCGGGATGCAACTGAGATTCGTGACGGATTCCGGCGTGTTCTCGCCCGACCGGCTGGATGCCGGCACGCGGCTGCTGCTGCTTGAGGCGCCGCCGCTCACCAACCGCGACCGGAGGGTGCTCGACCTGGGATGCGGCTGGGGTCCTATCGCCTGCGTTACCGGGCTGCGCTCCCCCGCGGCTGAGGTGCTGGCCGTGGACGTGAACGAGCGGGCATTGCGACTCACAGCCGGCAACGCCGAGGCGAACGGCGTCAGCAACGTCACCGTCGCCCACCCCGACGAGGTGAGCCCGAGCCGCCGCTTCGACCGCATCCTCTGCAATCCCCCCATACGGGTCGGCAAGACCGCCCTTCAGGGGCTGCTAGCCGCCTGGCTCGACCGCCTCGCACCCGGCGGGCGGGCCCATATGGTCGTGCACCGCCACCTGGGCAGCGACTCGCTGGGCCGGTGGCTCGAACAGCGGGGACATGAGGTTTCCCGGCTGGTGTCGAGATCCGGCTACCGGCTTCTGGACGTGGGACCCCGCCGCGACGGCGAGTCTCAGCCATGAACCAACTCGACTACACCGGGTTGAAGCGCCTGCACCGCGACTGGCGAAGGCTTGGCCACAAGCGTCTCGCACTGGTGCTGGACCGGGTGCAGAACCCCCTCAACATGGGGGCCATCGTGCGGACCGCATCGGCTGAGCGGGTGGAGCACCTGTATCTGATCGAGTCTGCCTCGCCAGACGCTCCCAAGGCCGCCAAGACTGCTATGGGCACCGAGCGGTACGTCGCCTGGAGCGCCTTCGACGATGCGGCCTCGGCGATCGCCGCGGCTCGCCGCGACGGCTACCGGATCGTGGGCGTGGAACTGGCCACTCAGGCCCGGCCCCTGCACGAGCTGGATCTCACCGGCGCAGTGGCGCTGGCCCTCGGCAACGAGAACCACGGCCTGTCAGCAGCGCTGCTGGAAAGCTGCGACGAGGTGGGCTTCATTCCCCAACTGGGTCGGGTCGGCTCGCTCAACGTGGCAGCCGCCACGGCCATCGCCGTCTACGAGGCCCGCCGCCAGCACTGGACCCGGCGCTCCGATCATTCTTGAAAGCAGGGCCGGGGGGCGCAGTCAGCGGGCTTCGAGCAACTCAGACCCGCAGGGGGTCTACTTCGACTCGAAGCCGCGCAACCGGCCGCGGCGTGCGGGCCAGCCGGTCGAGAAGGGGCTCATGGCGCGGGGCCCGAAGCAGGAAGTCCCCGTCTAGGGGACCCCGGATGCTGACTGACGGGTCGGCGGCTCCTCGCAGCGCTGCGATGAACTCTGCCGCGCCCGGGCCGGAGACCCTGGCCTGGGCGCCGTAGGGCGATAGGCCCAGCGCCCGGCGGCGGTCCCGTTCCGCGGTGGCCACAATCGACGGATCGGCCCGGATCGCGGCCGCCACGACCGGATGGTCGGGCTGGCGAGTCTGCACCACCAGGCGGCCCCCGCCTCGTCGCCCGCCCGCCAGCCGGGCGCCTCGAGCCAGAAGCGCCAGCGCCTGCTCAGAGGCTCGCTGGCGGGGTGCCAGCAGCTCCTGGTCGAAGTCCAGGAACACCACCGCGGTCGCCGATGGCAGCCGCCACAGCACGGCCTCGGTGCCGACCACGATTCGCTCTGAGCCGAGCACGCTTGCCTCGGAGGTCACCTCGCCCACCGGTTCGCCCGCCAGCGCGGCCAGCTCCTCGCGGGCCCGGGTCACGCCCATGCGCAGGTTGCGCAGGACAGTCGAGCCGCACTCGGCGCACACAGCTGGACGGCGCTCACTGCCGTCGGCGGCCACCAGCTCCTCGTCGGCGAGCCGCATGGGCATCCGTCCGTCGGAGGTGCGGGCCAGCTCACCGCAGGCCTTGCACGCCAGGAGCCGCCCGCGGCCCTTGCGGTTGAGCACCACTGCCACCCTCCCGGGCGCAGCAGCCAGGCGGTCGCGCAGGCCCTCGGCGAAGAGCCCGCCCCGGATCGGATCGTCGAGCCGGCGGTCCAGCACCTCGACGAGGGGCCAGCCGTCTCGCTCGGCAGCCCGGTCAACCGTTTGGAGTTCACCCGACTCCAAGGCCTCCAGCGTCGGGACGGGCGACACCAGCACTGTGGGCGCCCCGACCCGCCGGGCTCGCTCCAAAGCCACGTCGCGTGCGTGCCAGGTCGGGGTCTGCTCGCTCTTGAGGCTCTCGGAGTGCTCGTCGAGCACGACCACCGCAGCCAGGCGCGGCACCGGCAGCCACACGGCGGTGCGGGTGCCGACCACGGTTGCACCCGCGGCGGCCACGGCCCAGTCGTCGAAACCGAGGGCAACCCGCACCCCCCGCCTCCTCAGATCGACCGCGATGCGGCGGGCGTCCGCCGGCGTGGGCGCCACGATCAGCGAGTCGCCCCTCCGTGTCGCCGCCCGGGCCACCGCCGTGCCGTCGTCTGCGGGCGGGCACCGCAGCGTGGTAACCGCAACGGGGCGCTCGAACAAGCTGTCATATCGCGTGGGCGAGCCGTCCCTCGCGCCCCCAGTCGCAGCGGGCGAGGCTGAACTGGTCCCCGGGTCGTCGCATCGCTTCACCGAGCCGTCCCTCGCGGCTGCGATGGTGCGGGCCGGGGCCGGGCCGGAGACCACTCGGGGCGGGGAGGCAGCTCGCAGCAGCGACACCGCGCGGCCGGCCCAGCGCCAGGCCGCCCAGTAGCACAGCTCCAGAACCTCTTCCGGGGGACCCATGCCTGTCAGACGCCGAAGCGGCTGAAGCTCGACCCCCGCGGGCGGATCCGCGCCGGCCTCCGCGACCCAGCCCCGCATCGGGCGTCCGCCCAGGGTGATGCGTACGATCGAGCCCACCGCCAGCCGCTCGGCCCGGCCGTCGTCGTGCCATGCGTCGGGCACCGCGTAGTCGAAGGCCCTGTCCAGAGTCACGACGTCAGGCACCACTCTCACAACCTGCGGCGACGGCCCCGCCGGCTCGGCCTCGGAGCATGGCGCCCCACCCCGACCCGGCCCGGAGCCTCTGGGCGCTTCGGCCCCTGCCGCGCCGACCGCATCGTCGCGGTCCTGCCCCTGGGCCGCCTCCTGCGGCGCCGATACCTCCGCAGGGGCCCCGAAGGAGAGCGTTCCCTGGGCGCCGAGGTGCGGACGCCGAGCGGATTGGCCGCGGTTCACACGAAGATTATGCGAGGTGTTGACTGAGGCCGCGGCCCGAGCGGCCCGTGAGCGCCGGCGAACAAGAGCAAGGACACAACCCTTCCCGGGAAGGCGCTCACTTGTCGATGCCAGCTCTCAGAGTTCGAGGGCCGACTTCAGGTCGTCGAGGCGGTCGGTTCTCTCCCAGGTGAACAGTCCTTCGCGCCGCTCGGCCGGCATGTCCTCGAACATTTTCTCGTCGCCGGAACGGCCGAAGTGGCCGTAGCTGGCGGTAGGCCCGTAGATCGGATTGCCCAGGCCCAGGTCGGCGATGATTGACGCCGGCCGGAGGTCGAAGACGGCACGCACCGCCTCGGCGATGCGGGCCCGGTCCACGGTCTCGGTGCCGAACGTGTCCACCATCAGCGAGAGCGGTTCGGCCATGCCGATGGCGTAGGCCACCTGCAGCTCGCAGCGCGTCGCCGCGCCCGCGGCCACGACGTGCTTGGCCGCCCAGCGGGCCGCGTACGCGGCGGAGCGGTCGACCTTGGAGGGATCCTTGCCCGAGAAGGCGCCGCCGCCGTGGCGGGCCATGCCGCCGTAGGTGTCGACGATGATCTTGCGCCCGGTGAGGCCGGTGTCGGCTTGGGGACCGCCCAGCACGAACTTGCCGGTCGGATTGACGATCACCTGGTAGCCGTCGTCGGCGAACTGCGGGCACTGCTCGGCGATGACCGGCTCGATGATCTGCTCGGTGACGTCGGGGCGGATCATCCGGTCGCGGTCGATGCCGTCTCGGTGCTGGGTCGACAGCAGCACGGTCCGCAGGCGCACCGGCCGGCTGCCCTCGTATTCCAGGGTCACCTGGGTCTTGGCGTCGGGGCGCAAGTACGGGATCGTGCCGACGCGGCGCACTTCGGCGTGGCGGACCGCCAGCCGGTGGGCCAGATGGATCGGCAGGGGCATCAGGGCGTCGGTCTCGTCGCAGGCGTAGCCGAACATCATCCCCTGGTCGCCCGCGCCCTGCTCGTCGCGGTCGGCGTCGTCGCGATCCACGCCACGGGCGATGTCGGGGGACTGCTCGCCGATGGCGACCATCACCGCGCAGGTGCGTCCGTTGAAGTCGGGCAGGGGCTTGCCGTCCTCATCGACGCCGAGCACCGCGCTGCCGTCGTAGCCCGCGTCGCAGATCGTGGAGCGCACGATGCTCGGAATGTCCACGTAGTGGTCCGTGCGGATCTCGCCCGCCACGACGGCCAGGCCGGTGGTGAGCAGCGTCTCGCAGGCGACGCGGCTGGTGTCGCGGGCACCGCCGCCTGCCCCGGCGCTGGCGTCCTTCTCGAGCAGGGCGTCGAGGATGGCGTCTGAGATCTGGTCGGCCATCTTGTCGGGATGGCCTTCGGTGACCGACTCGGAGGTGAACATCCAAGTACTCAAGGGTCCTCCGGCTGTCCTAGCTGCCCTGGCTGGGGACACGGCCCCGGTCGCCGGCGCCGCAGGCAACATCGGCCGCGGGCCGAGCCAAGAGCGCGGCCACCTTGTCGAGCACGGCCCGGGCGGCCTCCTGCTTGGTGGTCAAGGGGACATGGTGGCGAGCGCCGTCCGCGGTGTACATCACTATCTCGTTGGTGTCGTGGCCGAAGCCGACGTGCTCCTTGGAGACATCGTTGGCCACGATCACATCGAGATTCTTGCTGCGCAACTTGTTGAGCGCGTTGGTCTCGAGATCCTCGGTCTCCGCGGCGAAGCCGACCAGCACCTGGCCGGGCGGCTTGGAGGCGCCCAGCGACGCCAGGATGTCGCGGGTGGGCTCCAACTCGAGCGCCGGCACGCCTTGGCCCTTCTTGAGCTTGGTGCCCGCGGGGCTCGCCGGACGGAAATCGGCGACCGCCGCCGCCATCACCACCGCGTTGGCACCGGATGCCTCCATCTCGACGGCGGCGGCCATCTCCGCGGCCGTTTCCACCACCACCACCCGAGCCGCGGCCGGGGCGCGATCAGGCTCAGTGGTGACGAGCACGACTTCAGCCCCGCGGGCCGCCGCCTCGCTCGCAACGGCTGCGCCCTGCTTGCCCGATGAGCGGTTGCCCACGAAGCGAACCGCGTCTATGGGCTCGCGGGTCCCGCCGGAGGTGACCAGCAACCGCCGACCAGCCAGGCTCTGGGGAGTGAGCACCGCCTCGACCGCGGCCACGATGTCGGCCGGCTCCGCCATCCGTCCCGCTCCGGCGTCCCCACCCGCGAGCGGACCCTCCACCGGGCCCACAATGGTCACGCCGCGCCCGGCCAGCACTGCGACGTTGTCGCGTACCGACGGCTGCTCCCACATCTCCGTGTGCATGGCAGGCGCCACGATCACCGGCGCCCGAGTGGCGAGCAGGGTGGCTGTGAGAACGTCGCCGGAGCGGCCGGTGCGCAGATCCGAGACCAGGCGGGCCGTGGCGGGGCACACGACCACCGCGTCGGCCCGCTGACCGAGACTCGTGTGAGGGATCGCCGAGGAGGGATCGTTCCACAGCGACGTGACTGCCGGTTCCGAGGCCAGAGCCGAGAAGGTCGTCTCGCCCACCATCCGCAGCGCCCCGGCCGTCAGCACGGGCACCACATGGGCACCCGCACCGACCATCCGGCGGCACACCTCCGCCGCCTTGTAGGCGGCGATGCCGCCGGTCACGCCGAGCACGATGCAGCGGCCTCGGAGCGGGCTCATGGCGTCGGGGTCTGCCGGGTGCCCTCCGGGTCGCTGACGTCCTGCAGGTGAGCGCCCTCGGAGAAGTCCCCCTGCTGGGCCGGCATATCCGAGTCTTCGACGGCTTCAGCAGCCTCGGCATCGGGATCGACCTCGACCGCTTCAATCTTGCCGGCGGCGATCTCCTCGAGGGCGATCGACAGCGGCTTGGAGGAGGTTGATATCACCTGAGGCGGCACGGAGGCTCCGATTCCGCCGCCGAGTTGACCGAGGTAGTTCGTGATCTCGCGGCTTCTCATGGCAGCCAGAGTCACGAGCACGAACTTGGACTCTGTCCGGTCGAGGAGGTTCTCGATGGCCGGGGTCATCATCGTGTCGTAACCGTGGGCCATGGAGCGCTCCGCTGGGTCTGCCGACTGGGGGAGCTTCACGCTACCAGCCGCACTCACAGTTGCGGATGCACTCAACGCTGTGTGCGGCGCCGGTCCCGGTCCGCCGCGATCAGGCTCTCGATAGCTCGAACAGCCCGGCCTACCTCATCATTCACTACTATCTCGTAGCCCATTTGCAGTGCTTCAGCCCGCTCCGAGGCCGTCTTTTGCATCCGGCGGGCCACCGTGGCCGCATCGTCGCCGCGGTTCTCGAGACGCTTCCGCTGATGGTCGGCGCTGGGCGCGTCCACGAACACCAGCACGGCGCCGGGCACCAGCGCTTTCACTTGCCGCCCTCCGCGGACGTCGATCTCGAGCACCACATCCGCGCCCTCGGGGGGATCCGGAACCGGCGTGCCCTGCAGGTAGTCGAGAAACTCGACCCATTCCAGGAAGCCGTCCCCGTCGATGGCGGCCTCGAATGTGGAACGGTCCACGAAGCGGTAGGCCTCAGCAGGCTCGCCCGGCCTGCGAGGCCGCGTCGTCCAGGACCGTGACAGCCACAGGCGCGGGTCGCGGGCCAGCAACCGCTCGACGATCGTGCCCTTGCCGACGCCTCCCGGTCCAGAGACGATGACGACCGAACGGCCCGCGAGGGAGGTCACCCCCGCGAGGCTACCGACCCGGTACTAGTCAGCCGAAGGCGTCCAGCAGTTGGCTCCGCTGCCTGCTGCCCAGTCCTCGCAGTCGGCGGTTCTCGGAAATGCCGATCCCCTCCATCGCCCTGCGAGCCTTCACCTTGCCCACACCGGGCAGGGACTCGATCACCGCCAGAACCTTCATCTTGCCGACGGTGTCGTCGTCCAGCCGACCCAGGAGGTCGGAGAGCGAGATGTCGCCCGCCTTGAGCTGCCCGCGGAGTTCTGCACGCTCCCGGCGAACCGCTGCAGCCTTGAGCAGCGCCTCTCGCCGAACTTCATCGGAAATGGAAAACGGTTGAGCCATGGGCGGTGAGATTATCCAACCTGACGCCGATGTGCCACCGCTCCGTCGATTCTCAATGCGCGAGGCTGCGATGCAGCCGCTCGGCGGCCTCGACGGGGTCGGCGGCCCTGGTGACCGGCCTGCCGACGACCAGCAGATCCGCGCCGGCCGCCAGCGCCTGGACCGGCGAGGCCACCCTCCGCTGGTCGTCCACCGAGTCTCCGGCCAGGCGAATGCCTGGAACGGCCCGGAGGAGCTCGGGGCGGACGTGACGGGTCGCGGTCAGATCGGGGGCAGCGCACACCACGCCGGCGCACCCGGCCTCGAAAGCCATCTCCATGCGCCGGGCGACGAGGTCGCGTGTGGCGGCGGCTTCAGCTTCGCTGGTCAACACGGTGACGGCCAGCACGCCCGCAGCGCGGGTGGCGCCCTCTGCCAGGCCATCCGCACCGGCCTGCAGCATCTCGACCCCGCCCGCGGCGTGCACCGTGAGGTACGAGACGCCCAACTCCCCCACCACTCGGGCCGCCCGGGCCACGGTGTTGGGGATGTCATGGAGCTTGAGGTCGCAGAACACGTCGTAGCCGAGGTCGATCATGGCCCCGATCGCCTCGGGTCCAGCGGCCGCGTAGAGCTCCAATCCGATCTTGGCCACCCGGAAGTGCCCGGCCAGCGACCGGGCCAGGCGGGAGGCCGCCACCAGGTCGTCGACATCGAGCGCCAAGGCCAGGCGGTCGCGAACCTCGGGGTCGCGTGAACCACCTCCATCCTGTGCGAAAGCAGGAACCGCTTCATCCATGGGCTGCTCCAATCATCTCGTCCAGTTCTTGCACTCCCGCGCTCTGGCACCACTCCCGCAGTTCGCGAAGCACCCGCCAAGGGGCTCGGGGGTCGGCGAAGATCGCCGTGCCCACCTGCACCGCCGACGCGCCGGCCTGCAGCATCTCGACGGCGTCGGTGCCGCGGGCTACCCCGCCAACACCGACGATGGGCACCTCCGGCAGAGCTTCGCACACGTCGTAGACGGCTCGCACCGCGACGGGGTGCAGCGCAGCTCCGCTCACGCCACCGCGCCGCCCTCCGAGAGCGGGGCGCCGCTCGTCGATGTCGATGACCAGGCCGGCAAGCGTGTTGGTGAGAACAACCGCTTCGGCCCCGCCGTCGACCGCAGCCGCCGCTACCGCAACCAGCTCGGGCGTGTTGGGGCTCAGCTTGGCCCAGCGGGGCCGTCCGCACCCGGCCGCGGCGGCGAGCGCCGCGGCGGTCGCGTCGGCGGAGTGCGCGAACATGCGCATGCCGTCCTCGGTGTTGGGGCAGGACACATTCACCTCGACCGCTACCACCTCCGGCGGAGCGGCCGCCAGCGAATCGGCCGCCCGGCGGTATGCGTCAACGGTGTCACCCCAGATGCTGGCCACCACGTCGGCGCCCGCATCAATGAGAGCGGGCAGATCCTCCTCGAGCCAGGACTCGGTGCCCGGCCCCTGCAGCCCCACACTGTTGATCATCCCGGCGGCACCGTCGCGCAGCGGATGCAACCGCGGCGGCGGATTGCCCGGCCAGGGCTTGTCGCTCAGGGACTTGACCACCACCGCCCCCAGATCGGCGAGCCGGCCGTAGGGAGCCAGCTCAGCGCCATGTCCCGACGCGCCCGACGCGGTCATCACCGGGGCTCGCAGCGAGACGCTGCCGACGCTCGTCGTCAGATCGGTCATCTACGCCGCTCCTCGCAGGCTGCGGTGGTGCTCCTGGAGGCTGCGAACCGTGGGACGCCGGCCGCGCAGGTCGCGCAGGCCGTAGGCCGCGGCCAACGCGGCGGCGCCTGTGGTTACGAGGGGAACACCGGCGCGTCCCGCAGCCGATCGAATGTGCGCGCCGTCGGCTCTGGGGCCGCGGCCGCGAGGCGAGTTGAGCACCAGCTGGATCTCGCCCGCCTCGATCAGATCAACGGCATGGCGGCCCTCACGGTCGCCCAGCTTGGCCACTTCCACGGCCACGGGCACGCCCCCACGGCGCAAGAACTGCGAGGTTCCCACAGTGGCGGCCAGGCGGTAGCCCAGCGCGTGCAAGATCCGAGCCGCCCGCAGGCCCGCCTCCTTGTCGCGGTCGGCCATTGACATGAACACGGTTCCCTCGGCCGGCAGTCGAGTGCCCGCGGCCAGCTGCGCCTTGACGAAAGCAAGTCCAGGAGTGGAGTCGATCGCCATCACCTCGCCGGTCGAGCGCATCTCAGGTCCGAGCACGGCGTCGGCGCCGGGGAAGCGGTTGAACGGGAGCACCACTTCCTTGACCGCCACGTAGTCCCCGTCCACTGCGGGATCCGACACCGATGGCAGCATCCCCTCGTCCCGGAGTTCGGCCAGCGTCGCCCCGACCATCAGGCGGGCCGCGACCATCGCCAGCGGGACTCCGGTGGCCTTGGCGACGAAGGGCACCGTGCGCGACGCCCTCGGGTTGGCTTCGATCACGAACACGTCACTCGCCGTTGGCCCGCCCCACCGGGTGGGCATCCGCAGGGGACTGTCCCCGTCCCGCTTGACCGCGAACTGCACGTTCAGCAGTCCCTTCACATCCAGCTCCTGCGCGATGCGGCGGGTGTAGTCGCAGATGACCGCGATCACGTCGTCGCCCAGCGTGGTGGGCGGGATCGTGCAAGCGGAGTCCCCGGAGTGGACGCCGGCCTCCTCGACATGCTCCATCACCGCGCCGATCTGCACCTCGCCGGTGCGGTCCCGCACAGCATCGACGTCCACCTCGGTCGCATCCTCCAGGAACCGGTCCACCAGCACAGGCCGCTCCGACGCGGGCCCCCCTTCGCGGCCCAGAGAGCCGAAGTCGGCGAGCTCGTCGATCGCGGCCGCGAGCTCCTCATCGTCGTAGACGATGGCCATGGCCCGACCACCCAGCACGTAGGAGGGCCGGACCAGTGCCGGATAGCCGACCCGGGCCGCCACCCGCTGAGCCTCCGGAAAGCTGGTGGCCGTGCCGCCCGGCGGTTGCGGTATGCCGAGACGGGAGCACAGCGCGTTCCACCGCTCGCGGTCCTCGGCAAGATCGATCGAGGCCGGCGAGGTGCCCAGCACCAGGTCCGCGCCGAGATGGCCCGACAGCGCCAGCGGTGTCTGACCTCCGAGCGACACGATCACTCCTACGGGGTCCTCCGCCGCGATCACGTTGGCCACGTCCTCTGTGGTGAGGGGCTCGAAGTAGAGCCGGTCGTTGGCGTCGTAGTCCGTTGAGACCGTCTCAGGGTTGCAGTTGACCATCACCGTCTCGTATCCGGCGCTCCTGAGCGCCTGTCCGGCGTGGACGCAGCAGTAGTCGAACTCGATGCCCTGCCCGATGCGGTTCGGGCCCGACCCGCAGATCACGACGCGGGGCTTGGAAGCCGGTCGGACCTCGTCGGTGTCCTCGTAGGTGGAGTAGTGGTACGGCGTGGTCGCCTCGAACTCGGCCGCGCAGGTGTCGACCGTCTTGAACGTCGGCCGCACCCCGGCCCGCTCCCTGAGGGCCCGAACCTCCGCCGCCGAAGTGCCCCACAGGTGGGCGAGCTGGGCGTCGGAGAATCCGAGCCGCTTGGCCCGGCGCCATCCGGCTCGGGTCATCGTCTCCGGGGAGCACGATTCGAGCATCAGCCGCTCCTCGCCGACGCGCGAGATCTGGTCGAGGAACCAGGGGTCGACGCCGGTGGCCGCCGACACCGCTTCGATGGACACACCCCGGCGAAGCAGCGCCTCGAGCTGGAAGATCCGCTCCGGCGTGGGAACGGCGGCCGCAGCCAGCAGCTCGGCATCATCAAGGCGGTCGGTGGCGGCCTCGGCGGGATCCGCATTCAGTCCGAGGCGACCCTGCTCCAGGGATCGAAGCCCCTTCTGCAGCGACTCGCAGAACGTGCGGCCTATGGCCATGACCTCGCCCACCGACTGCATGGAGGTGCCGAGGGTGCCCGACGTGACCTGGAACTTCTCAAAGGCCCAGCGGGGGATCTTGGTGACCACGTAGTCCAGGGTCGGCTCGAACGACGCCGGGGTGACGCCGGTGATGTCGTTGGGGATCTCGTCGAGCGTGTACCCCACCGCGAGCCGGGCGGCGATCTTGGCTATGGGGAAGCCGGTGGCCTTCGACGCCAGTGCCGAGGACCGGCTCACCCTGGGGTTCATCTCGATGACGACCTGGCGACCGGTGGCCGGGTCGACCGCGAACTGCACGTTGGACCCACCGGTCTCGACCCCCACCCGTCGCAGCACCGCGAAGGCGGCGTTGCGCATCTGCTGGTACTCGGGATCGCTCAGCGTCTGGGCGGGGGCGACGGTGATGGAGTCGCCGGTGTGCACCCCCATGGGGTCCAGGTTCTCGATGGAGCACACCACCACGCAGTTGTCGGCGCGGTCCCGCATCGCCTCGAGCTCGAACTCCTTCCAGCCCACGATCGACTCCTCGATCAGGATCTCGGAGATGGGGCTGGCCTCCAGGCCGAACGAGGCGACCCGCTCGAACTCCTCGGCGGTGGAGGCGATGCCGGCACCGCGGCCTCCGAGAATGTAGGCGGGGCGCACGATCACTGGCAGCCCGACCCTCTGCATCACGTCGCGTGCGGTGTCCATATTGCGGGCGGTCCCCGAGCGGGGCACGTCCAGACCGATCTCGAGCATGGCCTGCTTGAAGAGCCGGCGGTCCTCGGCGGTGGCGATGGCGGCCGCGTCGGCGCCGATCAGCTCGGTGCCGCCAGCCTCCAGGACTCCGCCTTCGACGAGCTCCATGGCCAGGTTGAGCCCGGTCTGGCCTCCCAGGGTGGGCAGCACCGCGTCGGGCCGCTCCCGCTCGATGATCCGAGCCAGCACGGCGGCGTCGAGCGGCTCCACGTAAGTGGCGTCGGCCACCTCCGGGTCGGTCATGATGGTGGCCGGGTTGGAGTTGGCCAGGATCACCCGGTAGCCCTCGGCCCGCAGCACCCGGCAGGCCTGTGTGCCCGAGTAGTCGAACTCGCAGGCCTGGCCGATGACTATGGGGCCCGAGCCGATGATGAGGATGGATTCGATGTCGTCACGCCGGGGCACGAGACCTGCCCGTCATCCGGTCGTCTTCACGCCGCCGCACGGCGACGATCCATCATCTCGGCGAAGCTGGCGAAGTGGTGGCGGGCATCGTGTGGGCCGGGACCGGCCTCGGGGTGGTACTGCACGCCGAAGGCATCGGCGCCACTGATGGAGAGCCCTTCCAGGGCGCTGTCGTTTAGACAGACGTGGGTCTCCGTCACGTCGGGCACCGAACCGGCCTCGACGGCGAAGTTGTGGTTCTGGCTGGTGATCTCGATGCGTCCGGTGGCGGTGCACCGGACGGGCACGTTGCCGCCGTGGTGTCCGAAGCGCATCTTGAACGTGCGCCCGCCGAGGGCCAGGGCGAGCAGCTGGTGGCCGAGGCAGATCCCGAACACGGGGACGGTGCCGACGAGGTCTCGCAGGGCCTCGATGGCCGGCCCGGCCAGCTCGGGGTCGCCAGGCCCGTTGCTGAAGAACACCCCGTCGGGCCGCCGCTCCAGAACCTCGCTTGCGGGGGTGTGCGCCGGCACGACGGTCACAGTGGCCAGCTCGCCCAGGCAGCTCAGGATGGTGGACTTGATGCCCAGGTCGTAGGCCACGACCCGGCGCGGGCCTGTTCCCGCCGTGTACGGCTCGCGGGTGGTGACCTCGCTCACAAGGTTGACGCCGCTGGTGCCGGGCTCCGCTCGGGCTGCGGCCAGCAAGGTGGCCTCATCCGCGGTGCCGAAGGCGCCGGGCATGGCCCCCGCATCGCGGATGTGGCGGGTGAGGCGGCGAGTGTCGATCCCGGCGATCCCGGCGATGCCGTGACGGCGTAGGAAGCCGTCCAGGCTGCCGGTGGCCCGCCAGTTGCTGTGGCGGCGGGCCAGATCGCGCACGATCACACCCCGGCAATGGGGCCGGGCCGCCTCGGAGTCGGCGTCGTTGGTGCCGTAGTTGCCGATGTGGGGATAGGTGAAAGTGATGATCTGGCCGGCGTAGGACGGGTCGGAGATCACCTCCTGGTACCCGCTCATCACCGTGTTGAAGACGACCTCTCCGGAGGCCACTGCGACGTCTGAAGCGCCTACGGCCTCACCCTCGAACACCTCCCCGTCGCACAGCACCAGCAGGGCCGGCTCCGGCGCAGTCATCGCCGCGGGCGCGGTCGCCGGAGCGGCAGCAGAGTCAGTCACCGCCGCGGGCGCGGTCGCCGGAGCGGCAGCAGAGTCAGTCATCGCTGCAGTTCACCGTCGATCACGACCGGCTCGGAGGCCAGCAGCGTGTGGCGAATCCGGCCTCGCAGCTCTCGACCTTCGTAGGGTGTGTTGCGGCTCGGACTGGCCATGGCCTCGCCGGACACCTTCCAGGTCGTGCCGGGGTCGATGACGCACAGGTTGGCAGGCTCGCCGGGCGCCACCGGGCATCCGTGGCGGTCGTCTATGCCCGCGATCGCCGCGGGCTGCCAGGACATCAGGGCCAGAACCTGATCTATGGGAAGCTCCAAGTTGGTCAGGGCCAGGGCCAGGGCCGTCTCAAGACCAAGCATTCCCGGGGGTGCCGCATCGAAGGGCCTCTCCTTGTCGGCACTGGTGTGGGGCGCGTGGTCGGTGGCGATGGCGTCGATGGTGCCGTCGGCCAGTCCCGCCCGGACCGCGGCCACGTCGGCGTCGGTTCGCAGCGGCGGATGGACCTTGAAGACGGTGTCGTAGTCGGCGCAGCAGGCATCGGTGAGAGTGAAGTGGTGGGGCGCGGCTTCGGCCGTTACCGGCAGTCCCGCCTCCTTGGCCGCTCGTACCATGGCCACCGATCCGGCCGTCGACAGGTGCAGGAAGTGGACCCTCGACCCGGTGAGCCGGGCCAGGGCGATGTCTCGCATGACCATCAGCTCCTCGGCCTCGGAGGGTTGTCCGCCCAGACCCAGCCGGCTCGACCACTCGCCTTCGTGCATGTGGCCGCCGACGCTGAGTTCGGCCACCTCACAGTGCTGGGCGACCACCACCCGGCGACCGCCCGCGAGGTGTTCGAGCCCGGCCGCGTACTCGAGGGCCCGCCGCATCACGCGGGCGTCCTGCACGCCGGCGCCGTCGTCGGTGAACACGCGCACCCCCAGCCGGACCAGCTCAGCCATCGGCACCAGGTCGACGCCCCGGCGGCCCACGGTGATGGCCGCCGAGGGGTACACGTTGCAGCACGCCTCGGCGCTGAGGTCCTGCACTTCGCGCACCACCGCCGCGCAGTCGATGGGCGGATCGGTGTTGGGCATGGCGACCACGGCGGTGAATCCGCCCAGCGCGGCGCCCCGGGCGCCGGTCTCGATGGTCTCGGCATCCTCCCGGCCGGGCTGTCGCAGGTGGGCGTGCAGATCGACGAGTCCCGGCGCCACCACGCACCCCGAGGCGTCCAGCGTGCGGTCGCCGTCCACGCCGACTGGATCGACCGAGATCACCCGGCCCTCGCCGACCAGCACATCGGCGCGGCGGCTTCCGCCCGAGTCCACCACAGTCCCGCCCCTTATGGCGACGGTGCCATGAGGGCGCACCGCGGCCAGCCTCGTGCTCATCGAGCCCTCCCCCCGCAGCCAGACTCGGCGAACGCCGTTGATCGCGCCACCACCCGGACCCTCACCCCGCCGCCATCTCCCGGCGGCTGCGCGGGACCAACGCCGGGCACCGTGGCACCCGCAGAGCCCTCACGCCGCCATCATCCTGTCGCCCTCGGCCAGGTCCAGGCCCGACCCGAGCAGGAGGAACAGGACGGCCATGCGGACCGCCACGCCGTTGGCGACCTGCTCGGTAATCACCGCGTTGGGCCGGTCGGCGACGTCTCCGTCGATCTCCACGCCGCGGTTCATGGGGCCCGGGTGCATGATCAGCGCGCCGTGGGCGAGCCGGTCGGCCCGGGCCGCGTCGAGGCCGTACTCGGCCCGGAACTCGCGCAGGGACGGAACGGACGCGCCCGCCTCGCGCTCCAGCTGCATCCGCAGCAGGTAGCAGATGTCGATGTCGCCCAAGACCGAGTCGAAGTCGTGGGTAACCGCGACGGGCCAGCCTTCGAGGCTCGACGGCAGCAGCGGGCGAGGCGCGACCAGGGTGACCTCCGCACCCATGGCTGTGAAGGCCAGCACGTCGGAGCGGGCCACCCGGGAGTGGAGGATGTCGCCGACGATGGCCACGCGGGCGCCGTCGAGTCCCCCTAGGTGGGTGCGGGCGGTGTACAGATCGAGGAGCGCCTGGGTGGGATGCTCGTGACGACCGTCGCCGGCGTTGATTACCGAGGCGTCGATCCAGTCGGCCACCCGGTGGGGCACGCCCGCACACGAGTGACGCACGACGATGGCGTCAATGCCCATCGCCTCGATCGTCTGCACGGTGTCCCGCACCGACTCGCCCTTGTTCACCGACGAGGATCCGACCGAGAAGTTCACGGTGTCGGCCGACAGCTGCTTGGCCGCCGCCTCGAACGACAACCGGGTGCGGGTGCTGTCCTCGTAGAACAGCCACACCACGGTCTTGCCCCGCAGAGCCGGCACCCTGGGGATGCGGCGCTGGCTCACCTCGGCGAACGAGTCGGTGAGGTCGAGAATGCGCTCCAGGTCGGACCGGCCCAGATCCGCGATCGACAGCAGATGCCGGCGCGGCGGCGCGGAGTCCATCACGCCGGCTCCCCGATGTGCTTCCGACCCGCGGGCATCACACCAACTCCCCGATGTGAACGCCGTTTGACTGGACGTCCACCATCTCGTCGCGGCTGGTCGGGAGGTTCTTGCCGACGTAGTCGGGACGGATGGGAAGCTCTCGGTGGCCCCGGTCGACCATGACCGCCAGTTGCACTGCGCTGGGGCGGCCCCAGGTGTGCAGCGCGTCGAGAGCGGCCCGCACGGTGCGGCCCGTGAACAGGACGTCGTCAACGAGCACGACCACACGCTCGTCGAGGTTGACCGGGATGTGGGTCTCGGCCTGGGGCAGCACGGGCCGCAGGCCGATGTCGTCACGGTGCAGGGCCACATCGAGCGAACCGACCGGAGCCGAGACTCCCTCGATCTCGGCCAGGGTGGCCGCCATGCGCCCGGCGATGGGCACGCCGCCGGTCTGCAGGCCGATGACGACCAGCCCCTCGGTGCCATGGTTGCGCTCGATCACCTCGTGGGTCATGCGGCGGATGGCCCGGTCCACATCGTCGGCGCTCATCACCTGGGAGCGTGACCGGAACGTGCCGCTGGTATGGGGCACCGTGAAACGGCGTTCGCGATCGGCCATGCTGTCCTCCCCGTTCGGGCCTCACCGGACCCGTTTCACGGTCGGGCGGCGACGGTATCACCGGCTCGGGCAACTCGCGCGCATGGCTTGGATGTGTACTGTGACGTGGCGGTTTGACGCGCTAGTCGACTACCTCGACGTGGAGACCCTCGGCCCACAGAGTGTCTTCGACCAGTAGCCCGTGGTATAGACCGGTTCTTCGGGCCGCGGCGGCCGGCCGCCCCGGAGGAGCTCGCTCAGGAGTTGGTCGTCGACGATCTGTGTCACTCAGTCGCCAGATCGGGGTCCCCGAACCCGGCCCGGGCCAGTTCCCAGTCGTCGTCGGTGATGGACTCGAGCAGTTCACGACGCAGGCTCTCCACCCGTCCCGCAACGAGGACCACCGCGTCACCCAGGTCCAGATACGCGATGTCGCCCCCGTCCTGCAGCCCCCATCGCCGCCGGGCCGCGGCCGGCAGCGCCACGGCCGAATAGACCGCATCGGCTCGCTCCACTCCGAGGTGTTCATCCCTTGACGCTGGCCGTATCGTCGGCCTGAAGAAAGATTGAATAGCTTAGAAATGCTTGTAAATGCTTGACAGATGTCACACCGGTGTGAGATACTGGCTTCATGCTGATCGAGGCCGCCCGCCGGGCCCACGCCGCCGCCAAGGAGATGCTGGCGCTTGTCAACGACGGGTCGGTCACCTGCGCGGAGATGCGCGAGATGCTGGAGGAGTGCCGGGCCACAGCGGCGGTCATCTCGGCCGCGCAGACCTCGGCCGCGGCGGCCGTCGCGGGTCGCGAGGGCCACGACGACGGCGGCGCCCAGGTCCTTGCCGACGCCGCCGGGCTGTCACAGCGCGATGCCCGCAGCCAGGTCAAGACCGCCGAGGCCATCGGGGCCGTTCCCGCGGTGCGCGACGCGGTGGAGTCGGGGCGGGTGTCGCACGCCAACGCCCGACGCCTCGCCGAGGCGGTCGAGAGGACCAGCGCCGCCGACGTGGAGTCCGACCGGGACCTGTTGGCCAAGGCCGAGTCGATGCGCCCCGAGCAGTTCGTGCGCGAGGCCCGCCGCTGGACCGCCGGCCGCCAGGCCGACGGCGGCGCCTCGGAGTTTCGGCGGATGCGGGCGAGGCGCCGTGTGCGGATGTGGGACGGCGACGACGGCATGGTGCATCTGCGGGGCGAGTTCGACCCCGTGTCCGGCAAGCGCATCGCCAACCGGCTTCGGGCCCACGCCCGAGAGCTATATGACGCCGACAAAACGGCCGCCGAGGACGGCTCTGAGCGCCGCAGCTTCGACCAATGCATGGCCGACGCCGTCGACAACCTCACCAACAACAACACCTCAACCGCCGGCAACGGCGGCGGCAAGCCGCTAGCCGACATCTGCGTGGTCGCCCACGTCGACGACGACACCGGCGAGCTCATAGCCGAGCTTCCCGACGGGGCGCGGCTGCCCGCGGAGGTGCTCGAACAACTGGCCTGCAACGCCAAGCTCACCGGCACCGTCTATGACCGCAAAGGCAAGCCCATCTGGCGCACCGAGGCCCGCCGCACCGTCACCGAGTCCCAGTGGCAGCTGCTCATCGCGAAATGGGGCGGCTGCTTCCACTGCGGCGCCAACCCCGGCATCTGCCAGGGACACCACATCGAACCCGCGTCGCGGGGCGGGCCCACCAAGCTCGACAACCTCGTCCCGGCCTGCTGGACCTGCCACCACCGCATCCACCACCACGGCTGGCGGATCCACAAGCGCCCCGACGGCAACCACACCCTGCACCCGCCCGACCGCACCCACCACGGACCGGCGCGCGCCCCCGACCAGCCACCGCCGCTTCTGATGCCCAACACTCAGCACGACTCCGACCCGCCGGTTGCTCCACCACCAAGACCGGCACGATGGGCGGTCGCGTCACACACCTCGTCGGCAGAGCAACTCGAGCCCCTCTTCACGTTCACTTGAGACGCGCGCAACGGCCGCTGACACCGGCAATACTCCCGGCGTGCGGTTTGCGGACATCACCGATCTGCACTTCGGACTGGCCAAGCGCTACAAGGGCGTCGATCGCGAGCTCACGGGTCACGCACCCGCGCTGACGGCCGCCTTCGTGGCTGACATGAACCAGCAGGTCCGTCCCGACTTCGTGGCGGTTCTCGGGGACGTGATCGAGGACGAGAGTCCGCAGGCCGACCTCGACAACTACGCCGCCGCAACCGCGATCCTGTCCGGGCTCGATATGCGGTCGGCCCGCAGCGGCATGGGCGCTCATCGAAGCCGGTCCCGGAGGCATTGACATCACCGTGAATGGACGAAACTCGGCCCGTTACCGGATGGCAGGAGCCCGAAACTGAACGACCTTTCCGTGCCCGCTGTCATCCTGTTCGACTGGAACGGCACCCTCATCGACGACATGGAACGAGCCCGTCAGGCCAGCAGCCTGGTGCGCCGCCGGTGGGCCGGCCTTCCCGAACTCACGCTCGGGGAGTTCAGACAAGCCTGGCGCCTTCCACTATCGGACCACGTCGAACAGCTAGGCGTGGCCGAAGCCGACTCCGAGGCGGCGGTGAGGGCGTGGAGCGCCCACCTCACCCGGCTCGAAGCCCCCCTGTCTGCGGGCACGGTCGCGACCCTGGAAGCGCTCGGGCGGACCGGCGTCACCATGGCGGTGGTGAGCGCAGCCAGCGACTCCGCCGTCCGGAAGGACCTTCTTGACCACGGGCTCGACCGCCACTTCGACTACGTCCACTGCGGGGTAGCGGACAAAGAAGCCATCACCAGACAGTACGTAGTCGGGGCGGGCCCGCAGGCCGCCTGGTACGTCGGGGACTCGAGGTTCGACATGGTGCAGGCCCGCAGGGCCGGGGCCACCGCCGTCGGCTATACAGGCGGCTACGACGCCGCCGAGGAGTTGCGCGTCGCAGGGGCGCACCACCTCATCGACCGGCTGGACGAACTGCTCGCGTTCATCCCGCCCACACCAGATTGACCGCCCAAACGGAGCACCGATGACACCCACGACGCCGATCCACACGACACTCCCCGATCCCGGTCTGGCCGAGGCTTTGGCGTATGTCGAGCTGCAGCGGCTGGAGAGCCGCTATGCCGATGTGGTCACGCGGCGAGCGTGGGGCGAGTTGGCCGATTTCGTGCGGGACGACTGCCCGATCGTGGTGGACGTGCGCCACACGAAGTTTGAGCTCACCGGCCCGGCCGAGTACGGCCAGTTCATAGACGGGGCAATCCAGCGCTTCTCTGTCTTCGAGTTCGTGTTGCTCAACATGGTGTTCCAGATTGACGCCCAACGCGGTGTCGCCGCGGCCCGGGTGTACATGCAGGAGATCCGCCAGAACGTCTCCGACGGGCGCCGCACCGACGCCTTCGGCGTCTACCACGACCGTCTCGAGCGAGGCGATGATGGCCGCTGGCGGTTCGCTTGGCGGCACTATCGCAGCTTCGCCAGGAACGCCGAGCCTCGCGTGGACACCGACTTGGAAGTCTTCGACCTGCCGGTGATCCCGCTGGAGGACATCCTGCGAGACAGCTAGCAACCTGACGGGCCGGGCCGTGCCCACTCAGGGGTGGCCCAGAACCTGCCGGAGGACATCCTGCGGACAGCCAACAAACCGCTCTCGCCGCGGCCTCCTGCGAATGAGCCCGCATGAGCCGTAGCCGAGCGGTCGTCACACTCGGACTAGCAAACCGCTCTGGTCGCGGTTTCTTCCCGATGGAGCGAGAAACCGCGCAGAGAGCGGCTAGGGCGAATCGGCCCGGGTGCGTGCGAACACGAGCATCCGGTCTTCGGATCCCGTGGACGTCCGGCCAGGCGCATCGACTCGGCGCAGGCCGGCCCGGCGGGCTACGGCCATTGACGCAGGGTTGTCAGCGCCGATTTCGGCCATGACTGCCTCCAGCGGACCCTCCGACAGCGCCCAGTCGACTACCAGGCGGACCGCCTCGCTGGCCCGGCCCTGACCCCGCCAGCCCGCGGCGATCCACCAGCCGATCAGCGCGGCCCGCCGCACCGGGTCCAGCCTGCTCAGTCCCACCTCGCCGATCACCGTTCCCGACGGCGGATCGGTCACGGCCAGGTCCACAGTGCGGCCCTCGGTCCACGCCTGCTTGCGCTGGGAGATCCAACGCACGGCTGAGACTTCGTCTGCCGGCTCCGGAACTCTCAGCCGGCCGCGTATCACTGGATCTCGCCAGGCGGCTGCCAAGGCCGCCGCGTCCGCGACGCGCCAGCGCCGCAGCCGTGTCGTAGGACCGGCAAGGTGAGGCACCGGCAGTACTATCGGCGCCGCCGAACCCTCAGAGGCCGCCAAGTCCCCAGAGACTACGAAATCCTCTCGGCCCGCTGAACCCCGGGAAGCCGCCAAGTCCCCAGGAGCCACCGGGCCCCCTGGGGCCGCACCGCTAGTCATGCGGGCGAATCTGATCCCCGCACTTCGTCGGCGACCGCCCTCAGCACCCCGTTCAGAAAGCGGGGAGACTCGGCGCTGCAGTACTGGGTGGCCAGAGCCACCGCCTCGGACAGCACGACGCCCGTAGGCACATCGTCGCGATGCACCAGTTCCCAGACCGCGATCCGGGCCAACGTCCGGTCGACCACGGCGAGCCGCTCGAGCCGCCAGCCCACCAAGTGTCGGCGCAGCAGGCCGTCCACGTTCTCGCGGTCGGCGTCCACGCCTAGGGACAGCTCAACCGCGTACTCCGACGGCGGCACCGCTCGACGGGCCAGCGCCTCAGAAGCCGAGCCGCCCGCGATCTCGGCCTCGTAGAGCACCCCAAGGACGTCCTCGCGTGCCTCCCGGCGAGCCCCGAAGCCGGGAACGGACGTCCCAGAACCTGCCACGACGACGCTCGCTTACGCTCGGGCGATGTATGTGCCGGAGCGGGTGTCTACCTTGACCCGCTCCCCGGGCGACAAGAACAGCGGCACCTGGACAACCAGCCCCGTCTCCAGCGTGGCCGGCTTGGTGGCGCCCGACACCCGGTCGCCCTGGATGCCGGGCTCGGTCTCGGCGATGGCCAGTTCCACCGCCGCGGGAAGATCGGTGCCGACTATCTCGGCACCGTGCATCAGCATCACCGCGACCGAGCCCTCGACCAGGAATCGGGACGCGTCGCCCAGCACCCCGGGAGGCACGGTGATCTGGTCGTACGACTCGTTGTCCATAAACACCAGATCCTCGCCCTCGCGGTACAGAAGCTGCATCTCGCGCTTGTCAATGGTGGCCCGCTCGACCTTCTCGCCAGCCCGGAAGGTCCGATCGACCACCGCGCCGGTGCGGGCGTTCTTGAGGGTGGTGCGCACGAAGGCGTGGCCCTTGCCCGGTTTGACGTGCTGGAACTCGACGATGCTGAACAGGTTCCCGTCGAGATCGAGGGTCATGCCGTTCTTAAGGTCGTTGGTCGTGATGGTGGGCAACTTCGGCTCCTTGTGAGTCAGTGCTGGTGAGTCAGTGCTTGTGAGTCGGTGCTCGTTCGCAGGTGAATGCCGGTGAAGCGACCGTCTGATCGTCCTAATCGTCCTATGCCGTCAGCGGCACCACTGGGATCTTCGGGTGGAGCGTTAGCAGACGGTATCCGTCATCGGTTACGACCAGCAGATCCTCCAGCCTGGCGCCCCCGACTCCGGGAAAGTACACGCCCGGCTCGACAGTCAGCACGTTGCCGGGCTCCAGCACAGCGCTCGACCTCGAAGTCACCCGGGGCAGCTCGTGGACGTCCAGACCGACACCGTGGCCCGAGCCGTGCACGAAGGCCTCGCCCATGCCGGCCTCCTCGATGACCGCGCGGCAGGCGCCGTCGATGTCGCCCGCCTCCACGCCGGGGCGCACTGCTTCGACCCCGGCCGACTGGCTGCGACCCACCAGATCCAGCATGGCTTCGGCTTGCTCGTCGGGATCTCCCAGAACGAACGAGCGGGTCATGTCGCTGCGATAGCCGTCCACCGTCGCTCCGACGTCGACGATCACCAGATCGCCGGCTTGGAACTCCCGCTCGGTTGGCCGGGCATGGGGAAGCGCGCTGTTGGGACCCGAGGCCACGATGGTGTCGTAGGCGGGTCCGGGTGAGCCCGCAGCCCGGATGGCGTCGTCGAGGGCCTGCTGGACTTGCGCCTCGGTCACGCCGGGGCGCAGCAGCGGCTCAGCAGCGGCCAGCGCCTGGTCCGCGATCCTGGCCGCGGCCTGCATGCGGGCCAGCTCGGCAGGATCTTTGACGGCCCGCAGTTCCTCGACGGCCTCGGTGAGCGGCACTGTCTCAGAGTCCACAGCCTCGCTCCAGCGAATCTGCTCTCTCCAGGAGACACTGTCCTCCAGGCCGAGCCGGGCCACCCCGCCGAGCCGCTCGGCCGCCGCGTGCGCGGCCCGGCGGGCCACCACCACCTCCACTGCGTTCCGGCAGCCGGCGGCCGCCAGCTGTGCGGGCGCCTGCTCGGCGTAGCGAGAGTCGGTGACGAGCAGGGCCTCGCCGGAGCCGAGCACCACAACGGTGCCGTTGGAACCCGTGAAGCCGGTGAGCCACCTCACATTGGCGGGCTCGGCGATCACGGCTGCGTCGACGCCCGAGTCGGCCAGCCGGCCCCGGAGCCGGTCGATGCGACCGTCGGCCCGCAGCGGCGGAAGGCACCGCAAGGCGTCGGCCGCGGTTGCCGGCGTCGGCGCGGACTCCGCCGCCGCGAGGCTCATCGAATGGCCGCCAGCGCTTCCCGCAGCGCGCCACCCGCCAGAGCACCCACGTTCCGCCCCGTCCCAGCGCTCATCTAATCGCCGCCAGCGCTTCCCGCTGCACCGTCTCCGGTACGCCGGTCACCGGCTCGACGCCACGATCCGAGTCGAGCACGAAGGTGACGCCGTGGACAGCCTTCTTGTCCCGGCCGAACAGCGCCAGCAGCTCGTCGTCGTCGAGCACTGCCGGCAGCCGGTCTGGCAGGCCGTAGCCGGACACCACCCGCCGGTGGGCGGCCACGCGCTCTGAGTCGATGCGGCCCAGCCGCACGGCTATTTCGGCCGCGTAGACGAGGCCGACGGCCACCGCCTCGCCGTGGCGCAGGTCGTAGCGTCCCGCCGTCTCGATCGCGTGGGCCAGCGTGTGGCCGTAGTTGAGGATGGCCCGCCGGCCTCCCTCACGCTCGTCGGCCGCCACGACCTCGGCCTTGATGCGCACCGCGGCTGCGATCCTCTCGTCGGTGTCGAGGGCGTCGAGGTCGTCGCCGGTCAAGAAGTGGTATTTGGCCAGCTCGCCCTGGCCGCTGCGCAGCTCCCGCGGCGGCAGCGTGGCCAGCATCTCGGTGTCGCACAGCACGGCGTGCGGCTGCCAGAACGCTCCGACGAGGTTCTTGCCCTCCGGCAGGTTGACTCCGGTCTTGCCCCCGATGGCCGCGTCCACCTGGGCCAGCAGCGTGGTGGCCACCGAGACGTAGCGCATGCCGCGGTGGTAGACGGCGGCCACGAAGCCCGCCAGGTCGGTGACCACTCCCCCGCCGACGGCCACGATCACATCGGAGCGGGTGAAGCCCGCCTGCGACATCGCGCGGCAGAGCCGTTCGACCTCGCTCAGCGACTTGGCCTCCTCGCCGTCGGCAAGGGTGAACACCGACTGGTCGAGGCCGCTGTCGACGGTCCAACCGACGCCTGCCTGGGTGATCACCGCGGCCCGGCGCGCCCCGGCCGGCACAACCTCGCCGAGCCGGGCCCGGACTCCCCCGCCGACATGGACGTCGTAGGAGCGGTCGCCCAGCGCGACGGTCACAACATGGGCATGCGAAGCGGACGGCGGCACCCGGAAAGCCTACCGACGCGCCGGTGAGGCACCCGGAGCGCCGCGTTCACCGGACGAAGGGCGCGGAAAGGTGAGAACCCGTCGCATTGCAGTGGTGCCCTTCCCGCTCCTGTTGGCTGCGCTCCCGGGCCGCTCAGACAACCGCCTCGCCACACATCTCACGAACCTGCAAGCCAATCGCGATCTATCCGCTCGGCCTCCCGGGGGCGACGGCAGGGAGGTGCCGCGCCGCGGCCGCGGCAATCACCGGCCAGTGATCGCGGCCTGGCGCATCGCGTCGACAGGAGCCTCGAGGCCGGTCCACAGCTCGAAGGCCGCCGCGGCCTGGTAGGCCAGCATCGACAGGCCGTTGTGAGCTTCCACGCCCTGCTGCCGCAGGGCAGCCAGCCATGCAGTCTCCAGAGGCTCGTACACCAGATCCACCGCGATCTGGCCGGGCCGCAGCAAGGTCGGATCGCAGGGCACGGACAAGTCCGCACCCATGCCGACCGAAGTCGCGTTCACCACGATGTCAGCGGCAGCGATGTCGCCGATAGACCCGACCCGGCCCACCGGTTCAGTCCGTCCCGCCTGCCCGCCCTCCCCAGCGTCCCCGGCCCGTCCCGCCTGCCCGGCCTCCCCGCCCTCCCCAGCGTCCCCGGCCCGTCCCGCCTGCCCGGCCTGCCCGCCCTCCCCGGCTTCCCCGGCCCGTCCCGCCTGCCCGGCCTCCCCGGCCGGTTCGGCCTGTCCGACCCGTCCGGCGGCGCTGGCGATGTCGGCTGCCGCTTGGGCCTTGGACGGTGTCCGGTTGATGACAGCCACGTCGGCGGCGCCGGCCGCGGCCAGTCCCCAGGCCACCGCCCGGGCAGCCCCGCCAGCCCCCAGCAGCGCCACCCGGAGGCCGTCGGGCCCGATCCCGGCATCGGCCTTCAGTCCGGCAACGAAACCGGCCGCGTCGGTGTTGGCGGCGTGCAGCCGTCCGTCGCCCACCGGCACGATGCAGTTGGCTGCGCCGAGCACCGCTACCTCGTCGTCACGCAAGTCCGCGGCCTCGGCCACCTCGGCCTTGAGCGGCATGGTGACCGACAGTCCGGCCAGCTGCAGGACCCTCATCGCCTCCAGCGCGGCGGCTCCGGCCCCCGCAGGCACCTCGAATGCGGTGAACACCCAGTCGATGCCCGTCGCCGCGAACGCGGCATTGTGGATCGCGGGCGAGCGCGAGTGGCGCGCCGGGTCGCCGATCACCGCGGCCACCCGCTCCGGCCTTGCGGAGGTCATGCCCATGCTCCCCGCCGGTCCCCGTCCCCGACTTCCGCAAGTCCCTGTGCTGGAGGACGCAGGAGGTCCGCAACCACAGGGATTTCGCTGGGGGACGTTGGCGGCAGCCCACCCATCAGCAGTATCCGAGCTCGCGGCAGATGGAGACCTGCTCCTGGTGCTCCTCCAGCGTGCGGTGGAAGTGGTGCGCCCCTCTCACCCCTCCCTCATCGGTGCGGACGTAGAACAGCCAATCGCCGTCGGCAGGCTGCAGCGCAGCCTCCAGCGACGCCTCGCCCGGCGCCGATATGGGCGTCGGGGGCAGACCCGCGACCACCCGAGTGTTCCAGGGCGAGTCCAGCCGGATGTCGGCCGAAGTGAGATCGGCGCACGACTTGGCCGCGGCGTAGCAGGCGGTGGCGTCGATGTCGAGGCGCATGCCCTCGGCCAGCCGGTTGTAGATCACCCGGGAGATCTTGGCCCGGTCCTCGGACACCAGAGCCTCCTCCTCGATGAGGCTGGCCACAATGACCACCTCATAGGGCACCAGACCCAACTCGACGATGTCGGGATGGAGACCGGGATCCTGCAGCAGGCGGGCGAAGCGGCGGTCGAACTCGTCGGAGAGGCGCAAGAGGAAGCCGTGCTCATCGGCGAGGTCGTCGGCGTTGATGTCGTAGGTGGCCGGGAAGAGCATGCCTTCGAGGCTCCTCACCGGCGCTTCGTCGGGCAGGTAGGACGCCTCCCGCACCAGCGAGATGTAGGCCGCCTCGAGGTCGCCCCACTCGAAGGCGGGATTCTCCTCCATCAGGCGCGGGGCCATCTCGCTCCAGCGAAGGCCCTCGGGAATCCTCACAAGCTCGAACACCTCGGGCAGAGGCCCGGCCTCGAACACGATGCGCACCGACTCGAAGTCCATGTTCTCATACAGGACATAGTCGCCCGCCTCGACGGCCACCACCGAGTCGCATCCGAGGAACCCGGTGATGGTCAGCTCGCCGTCGCAGCGCAGCCAGTAGCGGAAGACAGTGGCGTTGGAGATCACTCCGGCGCTCTGGAGCTCGCCGGCGATCTCGTTGACGGACGCCCCCTGGGGAATGGTCAGTTCCACCGCGTCTCCCGGCAGTCCCTCCGGGGCGATCTGAGCGTCCACCCAGCCGTAGATGCGCCCCCGGGCCCACCCGACGGCCAGCACTACCACCACGATCACCACCACCAAGCGGGCGAACCCGCCCCAGAAGGGGCGATAACGGACCCAGTTGCGGTCCGCGGCGTCGTAGACGGGATCGACGAGGGGGTCGTCGCCGAGCTCTTCCTCCACCACGACCATCTGGCCCTGATCGACGGTCGACCAGCCGCCCCGAGCCGCTACGACACGTTTCTCGTCGCGCCGGGCCGCCTGACGGACCGCCCGCCGACGGGAGCGCTCCGCGCGCTGCACTCGCCGCTGGGTGCGCCGGTCGGGCCGAGGGCCCGGACGGGCTGGAGGCGGCTGGGAATATCCAGTCGGCCCGGAAGGCCCGGCCGGACGCGTTCGGGACTGGGGCGGGCGACTTGGAGCGCCGGGCGGCGGTGGCGCGGGCCGGGAAGGGGGGCCGCTGTCGGGGTGGCCGGTAATGAAGCTCGACAGCTTCGACGGGCGCCGGCCGCGGCCCTGGCGATCAGCCACGGGGCATGCCCGCGTCGAGCCACGACTGGAGCATCACCGCGGCGGCCACTTGGTCGACAACCCCGCGTCGCTTCGGCCCCTTCATCTGCTGCTCCATGAGGCTCCGCTCGGCGATCACGGTGGTCAGCCGCTCATCGTAGGAAACGACGGGCACGTCCAGGAACCGCCCGAGCAGGTCGATCTCTGCCCGGGCCGTCCTGGCGGCCGGACCTTCGCTGCCGTCGAGCGAAATGGGCAGCCCGACCACCACAATCTCGGCCTGCCAGTCGGCCACTTGGGCGGCGACTGCGTCCAGATCGCGCTCGGCGTCCCCGCTGCGGACCAGCGTCTCGACGGGCGTGGCCACCGTCCCCGCGGCGTCGCACACCGCCACACCGACCCGGCGCTCCCCCAGATCGAGCCCCAGCGCCCGCACCTCAACCGACCCCTAGACCGAGCACTGCCGCCCGCACCTCAACGGAAACCCGAGCCGAGCCCCAGGGCCCCGCACTTCAGAGAAGGCCAGCCGCGGCGCGCACCAGGTCTAGGGCCTCGTCCAGACGGTCGGCGTCCCTGCCCCCGGCCACGCAGAGGTCGGCCGCGGACCGACCTCCGCCACCGATCGTCTTCTTGGCGTCACCGATGAGCTCGCCGGCGTGGAACCCGCCGCCCTCGGTTGCCGCCGCGGCCAGGGCTGCTCCCCCCGAGTCGAGCGCAGTGCCCAGCACCACGGCCCTCACGCCGTCGATCTCGCGTATCGACACCGCCAGGTCGCGCAGACCGTCGCGGCCCACATCATCGACCCGGGCCACCACCACGCCCTCCACTGCTGTCGTCGCGAGCTCCGGGGCGCGGCTCAGCGCCACCCGGCGCCTCAACTCCGCGACCTCGGCCCGCAGGGCCTTTGTCTCGCTCTGTCGCTTGGCCACGCCGTCGGCCAGCTCGGCCGAGGGCACTCCCAGCGAGCGGGCCACGCCCTCGATGAGCGACTGCCGGTCGCGCAGCAGGGTCAGCGTGTCGTGACCGGTGATGGCCTCCAAGCGGCGCATGTTGGCACCGATCGACGCCTCGGAAGTGATGTGGAACGCCCCGATGTCGCCCAGCGCCCGCACATGGGTGCCGCCGCACAACTCAACCGAGTGACGGCCGGCCTCCAGCACCCGCACCATGTCGCCGTACTTCTCTCCGAAGAAGGCGACCGCGCCGATCTGTTGGGCGTGGTCGAAGGTGGTCTCGTAGTGACGGCACGACTCGTTGTCGAGCACCTCGGAGTTGACGAGGTCCTCCACTTCGGTGATCTGCTCGTGCGTGAGAGCTTCGTAGTGGCTGAAGTCGAAGCGAAGACGGTCAGGGCCCACCCAGGAACCCTGCTGCTTGACGTGGTCGCCGAGAACCTCCCGCAGCGCCCAGTGCAGGATGTGGGTCGCCGTGTGGTTGCGCCGGATGCCGGCCCGGCGCTCGGCGTCTACCGCGGCGGTGACCTCGTCGCCGACGCGCAGCTCCCCGTCTATCGGCTCGACTAGGTGGACATGGAGGTCGGGCACCCCGTAGACGGTGTCGGTGACCCGCACCCGGGCACCGGTCGACTCGCACGAGATCTCTCCGGTGTCTCCAATCTGGCCACCGCTCTCGGCATAGAAGGGTGTGCGGTCGAGCACCACCCGGCCGTCCGCCGCGTACAGCACCCGTCCGGAGGTCGTCAGTTCCGCCCGGCCGCTGAACTCGGTGGGTCCCGTCGCCGAGAACAGCGCCACGAACGGGGCCACGTCGTCGGTGGCGGCCACCGAGCGGGCGCTGCGGGCCCGCTCCTGCTGTTCGGACATGGCCGCCGCGAAGCCCTCGGTGTCCACCTCCACGCCCCTCTCGGCAGCGATCTCGACGGTGACCTCGAGGGGGAAGCCGTAGGTGTCGTGCAACAGGAAGGCGACCTCGCCGTCGATCGGCTGGCCGGGGGCCAGACCTGCCAAGCGGCCGTCGAGGATGGCCTGCCCGGTGCGCAGCGTCTGGCGGAAGCGCTGCTCCTCGCGGTCGATCACATCCCGCACGTAGCCGTGGTTGCGGGCCAGGTCGGGATAGGCCTCGCCCATCACCTCAACGACCTTGTCGACCATGCCGCCCATGACGGGCGCCTCCACCCCCAGCAGGTAGGCGTGGCGCACGGCCCGGCGGATGATGCGACGCAGCACGTAGCCGCGGTCCTCGTTGGACGGGAACACCCCGTCGCTTACCAGCAGTGACGTGGAGCGGGCGTGGTCGGCGAGGATGCGAAGCGACACGTCGCGAGGCTCGGACTCGCCCAACGTGGCGCCACTCAGTTGCTGGGCCGCGTCGAGCAGGGCGACGAACTCGTCGGTCTCCCACACCGAGTCCACACCCTGGAGCACGGCCACGGTTCGCTCCAGGCCCAGGCCGGTGTCGATCGAGGGTTTCGGCAGCGGGATCTCGGTGCCGTCCGGGGTGCTCTCGAACTGCATGAACACCAGGTTCCAGACCTCGATGTAGCGCTCCTCGCCGCCGTGGGCGGGACCGCCGCCGGGGCCGTAGTCGGGCCCCTTGTCCCAGAAGATCTCCGAGCACGGCCCGCAGGGGCCCACATCGGCCATGCGCCAGTAGTTGTCCTCGCCCAGCCGCTGGATCCTCTCCGCGGGGACGCCGACCTCGTCGCGCCAGATGGCCTCGGCCTCGTCGTCGCTGAGGTGGACAGTCACCCACAGCCGCCCGGGATCGAGGCCGAACACACCGGTCACGAGCTCCCAGGCCCAGGCGCAGGCATCGGACTTGAAGTAGTCGCCGAAGCTGAAGTTGCCGAGCATCTCGAAGAAGGTCAGGTGGCGGGACGTGCGCCCGATCTCGTCGAGGTCGTTGTGCTTGCCCCCGGCCCGGACGCACTTCTGGACGGTGACCGCCCTCGAGAACGGGGCCTGCTGCTCGCCGGTGAAGTACGTCTTGAACGGCACCATTCCCGCCACCGTGAACAGCAGCGTGGGGTCGTGGGGGATCAGGCTGGCCGACGGATGATGGGTATGGCCCCGCTCGACGAAGAAGTCGACGAAGGCCTTGCGGACCTCGGCCGCGGTCATCGACTTCACGGCCGGTCGCTTCCGGTCGTGGACCCGTTGTCGGCGGGCGAGGGCTCATCGCTGGGCGAAGGCTCGTCGCCGGTCAGCTCGGACTCGGCCTGGCGCATGGCGTCGCGTCCCTCGGCCACGGCGTGGCGGACGTCGTCGGCGATCCGCCGGGCCTCGCGTCCGAGACTCCTTGCGCTGTCGGCCGCGGTGTGGCGGGCCCGCTGGGCGGCGTCGCGGGTCCGGTCGGCCACTGCGTCTCTCACGTTGGCCGGTGCGTAGCGCTCCGCGGCCGCCCGGGCCTTGCTGCGCAACCAGGCCGCGGTGCCGAGACCGGCCACATAGCCCGCTCCCAGCCACCACACACGCCTCATCGCCTGCGCCTCCGGGCGCGGGGTTGGCTGGAGCGGCTGGAGTCGACGCGAGCAGACTGGATGCGACCGGACTCGGCGAGACCAGCCCCGGCGCCGCCGGCCCCGCTGGAGCGACCGGAGCGGACGGAGGGAGCATCCTCCACCGCGACCGAGACCGCCTTGCCAGCGGTGGGATCGTCGTTGGCGGCCAAGTCGAGCGACCGGCGATGGCGGCGGCGCTCTCGCAGGCGCCGTCCGGCCTGGCCCGCGCCCGACACCAGCGACAGACCCTTGATCAGCGGCGGCGCGAAGGCCCGGTAGGTCAGGCGGCTTGCGTGGTCCGCAGTGGCCGCGATGCGCTCGGCCCGCCCGATCACCCGGTCCACCCGGTGAAGTTCCGCGTCGGCCTTGGTGACGGTGGAGCGGAGATCGTCGACCATGGGCAGCGCCGAGTCCCGCAGGTCGTCGACCACCTGCCGCAGCTCGCGCATGGTCCGAACCAACGACACCACCGCCACGGTCAGCACAACCACCGTCGCCAAGCAGACGACGGTGACAATCACGGCGGCCAGGTCGACAGCGCTCACGCAGTCAAGATACCGGCAAGCCAATGAGCCGAGAGCGGGCCAGCCCCAAGAACGTGCGCTGGTGGGTACAAGCCCGTCGCGCTGCGGCGGTGCGTCTCCCGCTCCTGTTCGCTGCGCTCACGGGCCGCTCGGGCCGCGGCCTCGCGCGTATGGGCGGATTCGTGCGCCTTCCCGCTCGTCCTCTAGGGATCTCTCGAAGAGTCGCCGCCCGGTTCGGCCGGTCGGAAGCCAGCATTGCCGTTCCACTGTTCGGCCAGCGTGGCTTCGGCGCCGTGGTCGGAGGGCTCGTAGTAGATGTGGCGGGCGACCTCCGCCGGGCGGTGCTCCTGGGCGACCCAGCCGTCGGGATCGTCGTGGGGGTACCGGTACCCCTCGCCGTGGCCGAGGGACTTGGCACCCCGGTAATGGCTGTCGCGCAGATGCATGGGCACGTCGCCCGCTCCCGCGGCCCGGGCGTCGGACGCGGCCCGCCCGAGGGCTACCGTGACCCGGTTGGACTTGGGAGCGGTGGCCAGCCGCACCACGGCGTGGGCCAGGTTGAGCTGGGCCTCGGGGAGGCCGACGTACTCCACTGCCCGAGCCGCGGCATCGGCCACCAGCAAGGCACCGTCGTCGGCCAACCCGATGTCCTCGGATGCCAGGATCACCAGCCGGCGGGCGATGAAGCGGGGATCCTCCCCCGCCTCCAGCATCCGGGCCAGCCAGTAGAGGCCGGCATCGGCGTCGGAGCCGCGGATGCTCTTGATGAAGGCGCTGACCACGTCGTAGTGGCCGTCGCGGCCGTAGCGCACCGCCTTGGCGTCGGCCGCGGCCTCGGCGTCGGTCAAGGTCACATGGACCGGACCCGGCGGTCCGGTGCCGGCCACCTCGCCCCGCGACACACCGCCCCCAGCGGCCTCGCGCCGCGACACACCGCCCCCAGCGGCTCTCTTGCGGCGACCGGCCAGGGCCACCGCTACTTCTATGCCGGTGAGGGCGTGGCGGCCGTCTCCGGCGCTGCGCGCCGCCAAGTGCTCAATCGCATCATCGTCAGCTGTGGCCTGCTCGGCGGCCAGGCCCCGGCGCACCAGCTCGACCAGCGACGCATCGTCCAGCGGGTGCAGCCGGAACAGCGTCGAGCGCGACATCAGCGGCGGGTTGACTTCGAAGTGGGGGTTCTCGGTGGTGGCGCCGATCAACACGATCAGGCCGTCCTCCACCGCGGGCAGCAGGGCATCTTGCTGCGCCTTGTTGAACCGGTGGACCTCGTCGAGGAACAGGATCGTGCCGGTGCCGTGGACGCCGAGCCGGTCCCGGGCCCGCTCGATCACTACCCTCACGTCCTTGACACCGGCGGTCACCGCGGAGAGCTCCTCGAACGCCTTGGCCGTGGTGAGGGCCACCACCCGGGCCAGAGTGGTCTTGCCCGTGCCCGGCGGTCCCCACAGGATCACCGACGACAGCCGGTCGGCCTCGATCAGCTCCCGCAGCGGCCTTCCCGGCCCGACCAGGTGGTCCTGGCCCACGATCTCGTCGAGGGCGCGGGGCCGCAGCCGGGCCGCCAGCGGTGCCCGCCCCCGCAGCCGCTCAGCCGCAGCCGCGTCGAACAGATCCCCAGCCACACCCCGACCCTACGCGCTGGTGCCAGCCCCGCTCAGGCTGGAGGCAACACTCGCAGACCGAGCTCTCGAAGGTGGGCTTCGGCAATGGGGCTGGGGGCGTCGGTGAGGGGGTCGGCGCCGGACTGGGTCTTGGGGAAGGCGATCACCTCGCGGATGTTCTCCTCCCCCACCAGCAGGGCGGCCAGGCGGTCGAGGCCCACCGCGAAGCCGGCGTGGGGCGGGGCGCCGTAGCGGAAGGCGTCGAGCAGGAAGCCGAAGCGCTCCTGAGCCTCGTCGGGGGCGATGCCCAAGACTTCGAAGATTCGCTGCTGGACCTCGCGGCGGTGGATCCTCACGCTCCCCGATCCGAGCTCCCAGCCGTTGAGGACCAGGTCGTAGGCCTGGCTGCGGATCTGTAGCAGGGCCTCGCCCTCCGGTGGACCGTCCGCTGACATGAGCAGCGGCAGGTCATCGGCGTGGGGCATGGTGAACGGGTGGTGCGACGGGATGGGATCGCCGTCGGCGCTCAGCGCCTCGAACAGCGGGAAGTCCACCACCCACAGGTAGTTGAGGCCGCCGTCGTTGACCGGCGGGCGGCCTAGCTCCAGGCGCAGCAGCCCCAGCACATGGCGCACCAAGGGGCGCTTGTCGGCCACTAGGAACACCATGTCGCCGGGCCGGGCCTCTAGGGCCTTGATCACTGCGGCGGCCTCCGCCGCCGACAGGAACTTGGCCACGCCGCCGTCGAGGGCCGAGCCGCCGCCGTCCCGGGCCGAGTCGTTGCCGTTGCGGGACGAACTGGCCTCCTCGGCGGCCACCACCCTCATCCAGGCCAGACCCTTTGCACCCCAGCGCTGGCAGGTGGCGACCAGCTCGTCCACCCGGCTGCGGGGCAGCGACTCCGCGCCGCCGCTCAGACATATCCCCTTCACGCAGGGCGCCTGGAACACCCGGGCCTGGGTCTCGGCGAAGATCGGGGTCAGCTCGACCAGTTCCATCCCGAAGCGGGTGTCGGGCTTGTCGGAGCCGAAACGCTCCATGGCCTCGTGCCAGGTCATGCGGTCGAACGCGCCGGGATCCTGCCCGGTGACCTCGACGGTGGCCTCGGCCACGGCCCGAGTCACGAAGCCGAGCACGTCGTCGCGGGTCACGAACGACGCCTCCACGTCGAGCTGGGAGAACTCGAACTGGCGGTCGGCCCGCAGGTCCTCGTCGCGCAGGCAGCGGGCTATCTGGTAGTAGCGGTCGACGCCGCCCACCATCGTGAGCTGCTTGAAGATCTGCGGGCTCTGGGGCAGGGCATAGAACGATCCAGGCTCCTTGCGGGACGGCACCACGAAGTCGCGGGCCCCCTCCGGGGTGGACGCGATGAGCATCGGGGTCTCGACCTCGACGAAGCCCTGGGCGTCCATGGCTTGGCGGATGGCTCGGTTGACCGCGGCTCGGGCCCGCAGGTTGCGCTGCATGCGGGGCTTGCGCAGATCGACATAGCGGTGCCGCAGGCGCAGCGTCTCGTCCACCTCGGTGCGCTCGTCGAGCGGGAACGGCGGCGGCTCGGCCCGCGACAGCAACTCCACCTCGCAGTCCTGCAGCTCGACCTCGCCGGTGGCCAGGGCCGGGTTGGCGGTGCCCTCGGGCCGCAGCCGCACGGTGCCCGTGATCCGCACCACATACTCCGAGCGCAGGTCGCGGGCACCGTCCACCACGCACTGCAGCACCCCGGTGTGGTCCCGCAGGTCCACGAATGCCAAGTGCTCGCTGTGCTCTCGGCGCCGGTCCACCCAGCCGCACACCGTCACGTTGCGGCCCGCGTCGTCACAGCCGAGGCGGCCGCACAGGTCGGTGCGCATGGCAGTGGCGTCAATCCCGGTCACTGGCACCGCCCTCCCGAGCATCCCCGAATTGGCAGCACGATGCACGCATACCGTGCACAACGCTGCCAATTCCCAAGAGGCCGCAACCCACATCCCGAATTGGCAGCACAACGCACGCATACCGTGCACAACGCTGCCAATTCCCAGACAGGGTTTGGGTGATCATGGTGCGGCCCTCCCGAGCAGGTCGGTCACCGCCGCAACCACCTCTTGGTTCGGCACCTGGCGCTGGCCCCCTTCGGGACGCATGTCGCGCACGGTGGCCGTGCCTGCAGCCCGCTCATCGGGGCCTACGATTACCGCCACTGTCGCTCCGGAACGGTCGGCTCGTTTCATCTGGGCCTTCATGGACCGGCTGTCGAAGGCCCGGTCAACGCCCAGCCCGGCCTGCCGCAGCCGGTCGCACAGCACCGCCGCGCTCTGGCCTCCGGCGGTGTCCACCACGAACACCCCCACCGGTGCCGGAGCCGCGGCGAAGGCTCCCTCGGCGTCGCAGGCCAGAAGGATGCGGTCCACGCCGAGGGCGAAGCCGATGCCCGGCGTCGGGGGCCCGCCCAGTTCCTCCACCAGCCCGTCGTAGCGCCCTCCGCCGCCCACCGCGTTCTGGGCGGTGTCGAGGGCGTCGGCCACGAACTCGAAGGCAGTGCGGGTGTAGTAGTCGAGGCCGCGCACCAGCCGGGGCGACACCTCGTAGGCCGCGTCGAGGCTGTCGAGCCCGGCTCTGACGGCCGCGAAGTGATCAGCCGAGGCACCCGACAGGAAGTCGGCCATCACGGGCGCCTCCGCGATCACCGGCTGGTCCTGCTCCCGCTTGGAGTCGAGCACTCGCAGGGGGTTGCGCTCCAGCGTGAGTTGGGACTGATCGGAGAGCTCGCCCCGTCGGCTCCGGAGGTAGGCAGCCAGCGCGGCGTCATAGGACGGGCGACTCTCGGCGTCACCGAGGCTGTTGATGAGCAGACGCACCTGCTTCATGCCCAAGGCCTCGTAGAACCGCAGGCCCAGTCCGATCACCTCCACGTCGGCGTGAGGGTCGTCGGTGCCGAGGGTCTCCACCCCGACCTGGTCGAACTGCCGGTAGCGGCCGGCCTGGGGGCGCTCGTAGCGGAACTGCGGGCCCGAGTACCAGATCTTCCACGGCGGCGTCGGCCGGTGCTCGGCGAACACCCGGCACACGCTGGCGGTCAGCTCGGGGCGCAGGGCCAAGTGCCGGGGCGGGTCGCCCTTGTCGAAGAACTCGAACAACTCCTTGGTGACCACCTCGTTGGACTCGCCCAGTCGCTGGAACACCCCGAGGTCCTCGAAGATGGGCGACTGCAGCAGCCCGAAGCCACTCCGGTCGGCCAGATCAGCGAACACGCCAACCAGCCGTCGCCGCCGCGCCGACTCCGGCGGCAGGATGTCGCGGGTGCCCACCGGAGCGCGAAACAAGGGTTGAGCCACGACCCCCGAGGCTACCGCCACCTCGCGCCCACGAAGAAGGCTCCCCGGCCCTGTCACATCGGCGGACATCCATTCTCCGTCGCCCCACTCGATCACTGTGTTCCACCTGCGCCGCCTCAGGCACCTGACCGAGAAGCCACGGCCGCCCGGAGAGTTCCCGATCCGCCAGCCCGGATCCGAGCGCGACATGTTGAATATACGTATTGCAAGGAGGAGCCAGCCCATGCCCACCTCGATCCGCCTTTCGCCTGAAACCGAGGAGCGCATCCACCGGCTGGCCTCGCTGACAGGACGGACGAAGGCGTTCTACCTCCGCGAAATCATCGACCGCGGGCTCGACGACATTGAGGACTACTACTTGGCCGCAGACGTTCTTGAGCGCATCCGCATGGGCCGAGAGCAGGTGCATTCCGCCGAGGCTGCGAGTGCCGGAATATATGAGGAGCAAGTGCTGAATTGGGGATCCGGGCTGGGCTTGCGTGTCCCCGTCTTGTGATCTAGTCCGCGTTCGTGAGGCGGGGGTTGCGGCTGGGGAGGACTCTGTAGGCGTCGAAGACTGCTTCTAGGGCGAGGACGCTGGACAGCACCGAGTCGAGCTGGGACAGGTCGGCAAGCTCAAACTCGAAGTCCATGCGGGCGATGAAGTCGTCGCCGGTCTCGGCTTTGGCGCTGATGATGCTGAGCCGGTGCTCGGCCAGCACGTCGGTCACGTCGCGCAGCAGGCCGGGCCGGTCCAGGGCGTGCACCGAGATGGTCGTTGAGAACTTGCCGGCGAAGTCGGCGTCCCACTCCACCTCGATCAGCCGGTCGGTCTGGCCCTCAGCCAGCCTTATGGCGTTGACACAGTCCGCCCGGTGAACCGACACGCCCCGTCCCCGGGTGACGAAGCCGATGATCTCGTCGGGCGGCACCGGAGCGCAGCACTGCGACAGCCGGATCAAGATGTCGTCGAGGCCCTCGACGTGCACGCCCACGTCGGAGTCGCTGCGCAGATGCCCGGCACGGCGCCTCGCGGTGGTGGGAAGGCGGTCACGGTCGGCCTCGCCGCCGGCGTCGTCGCCGTGCAGCGCCCGAGCGAAGCGGCTGGCCACCGAGGCCGCCGACTGGTGGCCCTCCCCGATGGCTAGGAACAGCAGATCGGTTGAGCTGTAGTTCAACTGCTCGGCGATCGTCTCCAGCAGCTTGTCCTTGAGCAGGCGCTGGGCGGGAAGACCCTCGCGCCGAAGGGCCTGGATCAGGTCGTCGCGCCCGTTCTCGATGGCGTCGGCCCGGCGCTCGCGGGAGTACCACTGCTTGATCTTGTTGGCCGCCCGGCGGCTGGCCACGAACTTCAGCCAGTCGCGGCTCGGCCCGGCACCCTCGGTTCGGGTGGTGAAGATCTCCACCACGTCGCCCGACAGCAGGCGGCTGTCCAGCGCCACTAGCCGGCCGTTCACCTTGGCGCCCACGCACGCATGCCCGACATCGGTGTGAATCGTGTAGGCGAAGTCCACCGGGGTGGCGCCCACCGGCAGCTCGATCACTCTGCCCTGGGGCGTGAACACGTACACCTCGTCGGTGTCGAGCTCGGTCTTGAGGTTGGACATGAACTCGGCCGGGTCCGACGTCTCCTGCTGCCAGTCGACGATGCGCGACAGCCAGGCCATCTCCTCCGACGGCGAGGCGTCCTTGTACTCCCAGTGGGCCGCCACGCCGTGCTCGGCCCGCTCGTGCATCGCCCGGGTGCGGATCTGCACCTCCAGGGTCTTGCCCGCCGGTCCCACCACCGTCGTGTGCAGCGACTGGTAGAGGTTGAACTTGGGCATGGCGATGTAGTCCTTGAACCGGCCCTGCACCGGCCTCCAAGTCGCATGGATGGAGCCGAGCGCCGCGTAGCAGTCCCGAACCGAGTCGACCAGCACGCGGATGCCGACCAGGTCGAAGATGTCCTCGAAGGACCGGCCCTTCACCACCATCTTCTCGTAGATCGACCACAGGTGCTTGGGCCGGCCGGTCACTTCGGCGGAGATGCCCAACTCGCCCAGGCGCGACTCCACGTCGCCGAGCACCTGCTCGAGATAGATGTCTCGCTCGGGCGCTCGCAGCTGGACCATCTGATCGATCTCGGCGTAGCGGCGGGGCTCCAGCGCGGCGAAGGCCAGATCCTCCAGCTGCTGCTTGATGTCCTGCATTCCCAGGCGGTGGGCCAGCGGCGCGTACACGTCGAGGGTCTCGCGCGCGATGTAGTCCTGCTTGAACGCGGGCAGCACCGCCAGGGTGCGCAGGTTGTGCAGCCGGTCGGCCAGCTTGATGATCAGCACCCGCAGGTCGCGAGCGATGGCGACGATCATCTTGCGCACCGATGCGGCCTGCTGCTGCTCGCGGGTGTCGTAGTGGACCCGGTCCAGCTTCGTGACCCCGTCCACGATGCGGGTGACCTCCGGGCCGAAGTCGGCCTCGATGGCGGCCAGGGCCACATCGGTGTCTTCCACGGCGTCGTGCAGCAGCGACGCGGCGATGGTCACATCGTCAAGCCCGAGCCGGGCCACGATGGTGGCGACGGCCAGCGGGTGGCGGATATAGGGCTCCCCCGAGAGGCGCATCTGGCCCTCGTGGGCCCCGGCGGCGACCTCGAAGGCCCGCACGATCAGATCGGGCGACCGGTCGCGGTGACGCTGGCGGTAGCACTCCAGCAGCGGCGCGATCTCGGCCGCCGCGGGCCGCCGGGCCCCACGCCTCCAGGGCAGGACCCGGGTGACGGTGGCCACCTAGACGGGCTCCCGGCAACTGCGAGACATTCTGGTCACCGCTTCTTCTTCTTTCGGGGACGGGGAGGTATCGCGCCCGTCGCCGATCCCGCCGCGGCTCGGGGCACCGATCCCGGCTTGCGGGCCGCGGTCGACCGCTTGGCCGCGGCCGCCTCGCCGAGCGCCGCGTCGTCGGCTGCAACCTTGCGGGTGGTGCCTCCGGTGTCACCGCCGCGCAGACGGATCCGCTCGGCGATCTCGACGTAGGCAGGCTCCCGCTCCTTCATTCTCGCCACCACCGAGGCTGCCACGAACAACGAAGAGTAGGTGCCCACCACGATGCCCACCAGCAGGGCGACCGCGAACTCCTGGAGCGTCACCGCGCCCAGCACGAACGAACCGATGATCAGCATCGACGCCACCGGGATCATCGAGGTGATCGAGGTGTTGATTGACCGCATCAGCACCTGGTTGAGCGACAGGTTCATCATCTCGGTGTAGGTGTAGCGACCGGTGGCCGAGACCCGGCCCACCACCTCGCGCACCTTGTCGTACACGACGATGGTGTCGTACAGCGAATAGCCCATGATGGTCAGGAACGCGATGACGGTGGCCGGGGTGATCTCGAACTGGAACACGGAGTAGAAGCCCACCGACACCACGATGTCGTGGACGACGGCCACCAGGGCCCCCACCGCCATCTTCCACTCGAGCCTTGCGGCGATATAGACGGCGATCAGCGCGAAGAAGGCGATCAGCGCGTTGCGGGCCTTGGCGGTGATCTCCGAGCCCCACGACGGCCCGACGGTGGTCACGCTCACGTCGTCGGTGGTGACGCCGGCGAGTTCGGCCAGCGCATTGCGCACGCTGTCCACTGCGTCGGGACCCTCGATGTCGGCCCGGACCCTGATGGTGTCGACGCCGACCGTCTGGATCTTGGCGTCGGCCGCGCCCGTGCCTCGCAGAGCGTCCCGGGCCTCCGCCACTGACACCTGTGGCGCAGGCACCTCCCAGGAGGTGCCCCCCTCGAACTCGATGCCCAGATCGGCACCGCGGATGGCGAAGCTGGCCACGCTCACCACCACGGCCGCCAGCGAGCCGATCAGGGCGCGCCGCCACAGCCGCGGGAAGTCGATCTGCTGCTCGCCGCGGTACACGGATCCCAGCACGCCCAACGACCAGCCGGTCACGAAGTGGCTCCCAGCACGGTTCGGGCCCGCGGCCCGGTCCCGGTCACGACGCGCCCCCCCGACACGGCACCCACCGTCATCACGACGCCGCTCCCGGCTGTTGAGCGCCCGAGCGCGCCAGCGAAGCAGGTATCCCGAACCGGCCCGGGTGGGCGTACAGGCCCGAGCTGCGGGACATGAGGCCGATCAGCGGACCCATGAAGAAGTAGGTGGCCACCAGGTCGAGGATCGTGGCCAGCCCGAGGTACAGGGCGAAGCCGCGGACCTGGCCCACGGTCAGGAAATACAGCACCGCGGCCGCGATAAGCGACGCGAAGTCCGCCTTGACGATGGTGGAGAAGGCAACCGGGAACGCCCGATCCACCGCCGAGCGCAGCGTCCGGCCCGAACGGACATCCTCCTTGAGGTGTTCGAAATACACCACGTTGGAGTCCACCGACACGCCGACGGCGACGATCAGGCCGGTGACGCCGGCCAAGGTCAGCGCCAGTCCCTGGGACTCGCCCAGCCAGGCGATGATGGTCCACAGCATGGCGCCCGACAAGCCGAGGCTGGCAATGGCCACCAAGCCGAGCAGGCGGTAGTAGATCAGCAGGTACGCCGATACGAGCCCGAGTCCGATGAGCCCGGCGAGGACACCGGCTGACAGTGCGTCGGTTCCCAGCGAGGCCGACACGATCCGGCTCTCCTGGGCCTCCAGCTCCACGGGCAGGGCGCCGTAGTCGAGCACGAGGGCTACGTCTCGGGCCTCCTGCTCGGTGAAGCCCCCGGAGATGGTGATGCTCGAGCGTTCGAACGGCTCGAAGAATGCGCTGTCGGCCTGGACCGTGGGTGCGCTCACCACCTCGTTGTCCATCTCGATGGCCACCTGCCCCGAGGGGCACGAGGGAACGCGGCTGTGGCAGTCGCGACTCACGTTGTTGAACAGGTCGATGCCTTCGGCGCCCGGCTTGAACGTGGGCGCGACGTGCCAGCCGATGAACGAGTGGAACTGGGCCACGGCGCCTTCGAGGCCGTCGCCCGCCACCGCGGTGGGGCCGAGCTGGTAGCGGAGCACGATGTTGCGGTCGTCGTCGTACTGGGGCAGCACCACATCGGCGTCGGCGGCCACGCCGCCCTCGGTGAGGGCGAACAGCTCCAGGATCGCCTCATCGGCGTCGGCACTCGCAAGGGCGTCCTCGGACACCACGCTGAGCACTGGCCGGAACCGCAGCTCGGCCGTCTGCCCCACCAGGTCCAGGGCCCGCTGCTGCTGATCGACGCCGGGGAGCTGTACAAGGATGTTGCTTCCCTGGGTGGAGATGTCCGGCTCGGCCACGCCCAGGCCGTCGACCCGGTTGCGGATGATCTCGACCGCGATGTCCAGCTCTTCGGGCTCGGCGGTGCGGGTCGGCTCGAGCACCACGCTGGCGCCGCCCTGGAGGTCGAGGCCGAGCAGGGGCTCGTTGCCCGCGGCCAGCGTGTAGACCACGCCCGCGACGGCGACCGCGACGATGCCGGTCACATAGGCGATCTTGCGGCGCAACAACCCTCCCGCGGTCCGAGGCAACGGGCCCCTGGGAGCGTTGGAGACCTAGTCCTCGTCCTCCGAGTCCTCGTCGGCGCCGTCCGAATCGTCGGCGTCGGTGCCTGATGGCTCGGACACCCGGCCGGCTATGGCGTCCCGGGAGATCTTCAATTCGATGTCCGGGGCCACTTCCAGCCACACCACCGCGTCCTCCACTTCGGCCACGACACCGTGAATGCCGGCGTTGGTCACGACGTCGTCACCCACCTGAAGGGAGCGAACCAGCTCCCGGCGAGCCTTCTCCCGCTTCTGCTGGGGGCGCAGCAGCAGGTAGTAGAGTGCGCCGAACATGAGAATGATGATGAGGAGCTGTTCCATGCCCTGATCCTACGCCCAGACGCGCCCGACGGCGGCGCGCAGGTCCTCGAAGGTTCCGGCCCGCACGGCGGCGCGCACCTGATCCATGAGGCGCAGCACCCAAGCCAGGTTGTGCAAAGTTATGAGCCGGGCCGCGGTCGGCTCGTGCACAGCCAGCAGGTGGCGCAGGTAGCCCCTCGACCACCGGCCGGCCGGACTGCCGGGAAACGACGGATCGAGCGGCTCGTCGCTGCGGGCGTGGCGGGCCGCGGCCAGGTTGTAGCGCCCGGCATCGCTGAGCACGGTGCCGTGGCGGCCCAGCCGGGCCGGCAGGACGCAGTCGAACATGTCGATTCCCCGGGCCACCGACTCCACGATCCCCACCGGGTCGCCCAGACCCATGAAGTAGCGGGGCCGGTCCGCAGGCAGGAGCGCCATGCACGCGTCGAGCGCATCCAGCATCGCCGCTCGATCCTCGCCCACCGAAAGCCCGCCCACCGCATAGCCGTCGAATCCGACCTCCAGTGTGCGTTGGGCCGACTCCAGCCGGAGGGCCGCGTCGGTGCCGCCCTGCACAATGCCGAACTGGCATTGGCGGTCGGGCGCCTCGGGGTGGGCCAGGAAGGCGTCGCGGCCCCGGCGGGCCCAGAGGGCGGTGCGGCGCACGGCGTCAGCGAGGACCGGGCGCTCGGCCACCGCGGAGGGGCACACGTCGAGCACCATGGCCATGTCGGCGCCGATCAGAGCTTGCAGGTGCACAGCTTCCTCCGGCGTCAGCCGGCACGGCGAGCCGTCGTAGACCGACTTGAAGCTGGCTCCGTCGTCGTCCACTTCCGGGTCCAGCGAGTAGATCTGGTAGCCGCCGGAGTCGGTCAGAACATGTCCGTGCCAACTGGCGAAGCCACCGATCCCGCCGAGCCGGGCCACGGTCTCGGCACCGGGCCGCAGCATCAGGTGATAGGTGTTGGCCAGCACAACCTCCACGTCGAGGACCTCCAGGTCGCCGGAGTCGAGGTGCGGAACCGACCCCCGGGTGCCCACCGGCATGAAGCAGGGCGTCGAGAACGTGCCCCGCGGCGTGGCCACCGTGCCGGCCCGGGCCGCGCCGTCGGTTGCCCCGAGGGTGAAGACGGCCGCGGTCACACCGGCTCCAAGACCGGCCTGTCAGCGAAACCGGCGACGAAACGGCCCGTGGAAGCCCAATATCGCCCCCGATTTCGGGCGGCCGACGACCGGGGCGGCGGCGAAGGCGACCTCACAGCGCTATTCGGGACGGCCTTCGTTCGACGGCGGCTCACGGCTCGACCTCCGGCACATCGGAGCGGGTCACGAACATGGCGTCGCCGAAGGACAGGAACCTGTAGCCGTTGCGCAGCGCGGCGTCATACAGGGTGCGCCAGCGAGGCCCGATGAAGGCGTCGAGCAGGCACAGAAGGGTGGAGCGGGGCAGGTGGAAGTTGGTCATCAGCGCGTCGACGACGCGCCACGCGTACGGCCTGCGGATGAACAGGCTGGTGCGCCCGGACGCCTCCCCAGTCGCGGCCCAGGCCTCCAAGCACCGAACCACGGTGGTGCCGACGGCCACAACGCGGTGGGCCCGGTCCAGGGCCTGCTGCACGCCGACGGGCACGTTGAACTGCTCGGTGTGCATGTCGTGGTCGTCGAGACGCTCCGCGCTGATGGGCCGGAAGGTATCGAGGCCCACGGCCAACTCGACCGCCACAACCTCGGCGCCGGCATCTCGCACCCGGCCCAGGAGTTCCCCGGTGAAGTGCAGGCCCGCGGTCGGGGCCGCAGCGGAGGCTGGCCGCCGGGCGTACACGGTCTGGTAGCGCTCGGGGTCGTCGATGACGGTGTCGATGTAGGGCGGCAGCGGCACCTCGCCGATCTCGGCTAGCACCCCTAGCAAGGGCCGCCCCCCGGTGTGGACCCGCACGATGCGTCGCCCCTGGCCCAGATCGTCGCGGACCTCGATGCCGACCCGACCCGATCCCGAGCCGTCACCGCTGGCCACCGCGGCTGGGCCGGCGCAGCCGTCGGGCGTCACAACTTCGCCGGGCCGAAGGCGGCGAGACGGCCGCACCAGCGCCTCCCAGTCGCCGTCGCCGCGCTCGTGCAGCAGCAGCACCTCCACCGCGCCGCCGGTGGCCCGGCGCATCCTCAGGCGGGCGGGCAGCACCCGGGTGTCGTTGACGACGACAACATCACCAGGTCTGAGCAGCTCAGGCAGGTCGCCGACCCTCCGGTGCGACACACCGCCGCCGTGGTCCACCAGCAGCCGGGCCGCGTCGCGAGGCTCCAGCGGCGTCTGGGCAATGGCGTCGGACGGCAGGTCGTAGTCAAGGTCTTCCGGCCCGACCGGCGGGTCCGTGGCGGTGGTCGCGGGCATCGGCGCAGCCCCGCGGCTCAGGCGAACAGGCCGGGCTGGGTTTCCGGGTCTGACTGAGGTGCCTCCAAGCCGAGGTGCGTCCAGGCGGCGGGCGTGGCCACCCTGCCCCGCGGCGTGCGCATCAGCAGACCCTGCTGGATCAGGTAGGGCTCGTAGACGTCCTCGACGGTCTCGGTCGGCTCGCTGACCGCAATAGCCAGGGTGGACAATCCCACGGGACCTCCGCCGAAGCTGCGGCACACGGCTTCCAGCACGGCCCGGGAGGCCCGGTCGAGTCCCAGCTCGTCGACCCCGAAGAACTCCAGGCCGTCGGTGGCGACCACCGAGTCGATGCGGCCGTCCCGGTGCACCTCGGCGAAGTCGCGCACCTGGCGCAGCAGGCGGTTGGCGATGCGGGGCGTGCCCCGGGCCCGCCGGGCGATCTCAGCCGCTCCGGCGGCGTCGATGTCCACGTCGAGTATTTTCGCCGTCCGCTCCACGATCGATACGAGATCGTCGACGGTGTAGAAGTCGAGCCGGGCCACCAGCCCGAAGCGGTCTCGCAGCGGGCCGGTTATGAGGCCGGTGCGGGTGGTGGCGCCGACCAGCGTGAACGGGGCCAGGTCCAGGGGGATGGAGCGGGCCGCGGGGCCCTTGCCGAGCACGATGTCGATCCGGAAGTCCTCCATGGCCGGATACAGCACCTCTTCGACGGGCCGGGGAAGGCGGTGGATCTCGTCGATGAACAGCACGTCGCCGGACTCCAGCTTGGTGAGCATGGCCGCCAGATCCCCGGCCCGCTCCAGGGCCGGCCCCGACGTGGTCTGGAGATGGGCGTCCACCTCGTTGGCCACGATGTGGGCCAAGGTGGTCTTGCCCAAGCCGGGCGGTCCGGCGAACAACAGGTGGTCGACCGGTTCGCGGCGCTTGCGGGCCGCGCCGAGAAGTACGTCGAGATGGCCCTTCAACTCGCTCTGGCCGACGAACTCCGGAAGGCTGCGCGGCCGGAGAGCTGCTTCGCCGAGGCGGTCGGCGGGCAGCGGGTCCGGCGACAGCAACTCGGCTGCGTCCGTCTCGGGGGCTGCGACGGCCACAGAGCCGTCGCCAGAGGGCGGGGCCAGCATCTCGGAGCGGGCCATGCGCGGCGACCCTACGCTCTCCGCCTATCAGGCAGCGGCACCGGCCAAGCGCCGCAGCGCCTCGCGCAGCAGCAGACCGGCGTCGTCGCCTGCGGGCAGCTCAGCCAGCACACCCTTGATCTCCTCGGCGCCGTAGCCCAGCCCGTCGAGCGCAGACCGCACATCGGTGCGGGCGCCGTCGTGCGCGGAGGGCACGGCGGACAGACCCTCCGCGCCGGGGGGCGCCTCGACCTCGGGCAGGTCGAGGCGCGACTTGAGCTCCACCAGCATCCGCACCGCGGTCTTGGGCCCCACCCCCGGCACCAGGCACAGCATGTCCACATCGTCGGCGGCCACGGCCCGCCGAAGGGCATCGGGGTGGTGCACGGCCAGGATCGACAGCGCCAGGCTGGGACCCACGCCGCGGGCGCCGATCAGCGCCTCGAAGGTCCGTCGCTCGTCCAGCGTCGAGAACCCGTACAGCGTCTGCGCGTCCTCGCGCACGATGTGGCTGACGTGGACAAAGACCTCTGAGCCCAGCACGCCCGCGGCCGCGGCTGTCCGGGGCGTGGCCTGCACCCGGTAGCCGACCCCGCACACCTCCACCACCAACTCGGCGTCGGGGGTCCGGGCCAGCAACTCGCCCCGCAGAGATCCGATCATCGCAGGAGCCCACTCATCGCAGTAACCCACTCATCGCAGTAACCCACTCATCGCAGTAACCCACTCATCGCCGAGATTCCCATCATCGCAGGAGCCCCCTCATCGCCGAGATTCCCATCATCGGGCACCGCTTGCGACCGCGGCCCGCCGGCTAGCCGCCGCCGGCGGCCCCACGCGGGCAAGGTGGCAGAGGGCGACGGCCACCGCATCGGCGGCGTCGGCCGGACGCAGCAGCTCACCGAGCCCGAGCAGCACCCGGACCATTTCGGCAATCTCCTGCTTGTCGGCGCCGCCCCAGCCCGCCACCGCCTCCTTCACCTCGTTCGGCGAGTACTCGGCCACCTCGCAGCCAGCCGCGGCCGACTCGGCCATCACAACGCCGACGGCCTGTCCGACGGACATGGCCGTGGCCGCATTGCGCTGGAACAACACCCGCTCCACCGCCACCACATCAGGCTTCAGCTCTGCGATCAGCGACCGGACGTCGGTCTGCAGCTCGGCGAGCCGCGACGCTCGATCCATCTCGGTGGGCGTGACCAGGACTCCGGCCGCCTCGGCGGTGGGCCGGCGCCCGTGCCGGACCGCGCCGTAGCCGCACCGGGAGAGGCCTGGATCGATGCCCAATACGAACACGTGCGCGACTCTATTGACCCTTCGAGTCAAGGTCGCGGATGCCAGAGGCCGAGCTTGCGAGGCCGTGGCCCGAGCGGCCCGTGAGCGCAGCGAACAAGAGCGGGGCTCCGCGCTAGCCGGCCAGCTCCTCCATGATGTCGTCGCCGATATCGAAGTTGCTGTGCACGTCCTGCACATCGTCGAGATCGTCGATGAGGTCCATCAGCTTCAGCACTGCACGGGCTACGGAGGGCTCGGTGACAGCCACGTTGCTGGTGGGCAGCATGGTGAGGTCGGCGCTCTCGAAGGTGATCTCGGCCGCCGCCAGCGCATCCCGCAGCGTGTTGAGATCGCCGGGTTCGGTGGTGACCCGCCACATGTCACCCTCGCCCTCCAGATCCTCGGCGCCGGCGTCAAGCACGACCATCATCAGATCGTCCTCGCTGGCTGCCGACGACGGAACGAGCACCACGCCCTTGCGCTCGAACTGCCACGCCACCGAGCCCGGCTCGGCCAGCGACCCGCCGTTGCGTGCCAGGGTGCTGCGGACCTCGCTGCCGGTACGGTTGCGATTGTCGGTGAGACATTCGATGTACAACGCCACTCCACCCGGCGCGTATCCCTCGTAGGTGACCGACTCGTAACTGACCCCCTCGAGCTCGCCCGTGCCCCGCTTGACCGCTCTCTCGATGGTGTCGAGGGGCACCGAGTTGTCGCGGGCCTTCTGGTACATGGTCCGCAGCGTGGGGTTGGCGTCGGGGTCTCCGCCGCCGGAGCGGGCGGCCACCTCGACCTGCTTGATGAGCTTGGCGAACAGCTTTCCCCGCTTGGCGTCGGCCGCTCCCTTGCGGTGCTTGATCGTCGCCCACTTGCTGTGACCGCTCACAACCCGGAGGCTACTCGTGCGAGCCGCATCAGAGCCGGCGACGATCAGGCCTGGTCTCTCTCTCTTGGACCTCAGGTGCTATGAGTCGGCCAGAAAGCGGGCGTGGAGTCTCTCGTCGCCCGACAACTCGGGATGGAAGGCCGCGACCGTGGCCCGGCCCGACCGGCACAGCACCGGGCGGCCCCCGTGGCGGGCGAGCACCTCCACGCCGCGGCCGACCCGCTCGACGGCCGGCGCGCGGATGAACACCGCGTGGAAGGGCGTCTCGAAGCCGTCGACAGCAATGTCAGCCTCGAAGCTCTCGAGCTGCGTGCCGTAGGCGTTGCGCCGCACGGTGATGTCCACCAGCCCCAAGCGATGCTGGTCGGCTCGCCCGTCGACCACCTCGGCGGCCAACAGGATCATCCCCGCGCAAGTCCCCAGCACCCCCATCCCAGCGTCCAGCCGCTCGGAGAGGGGCTCCAGCAACCCGGAGCGCTCGAGCAGCATCGACATGGTCGTCGACTCGCCGCCGGGCATGACCAGCGCGTCGACCAAGGCGAGCTGCTCCGCTGTCCGGATCTCGTCGACACGAGCCCCGAGATTCTGGAGGATGGCGGCGTGGGCGGCGAACCCGCCCTGAAGGGCGAGCACGCCGACGCGCGGCTTCACCAACCCCGTTCAGCCATCTTGACGGCAAGGGTGGCGGTCTCAAGGCCGGCCATGGCCCCGCCGAGCCCGGAACTGATCTTGGCCAGGATCTCCGGATCCCGGTAGTGGGTGACCGCCTCCACGATGGCCGCAGCCATCTTGGGCGGGTCGGAACTCTTGAAGATTCCCGATCCTACGAAGGCCGCCTCAGCACCGAGCTGCATCACCAGCGAGGCATCCGCCGGGGTGGCGATGCCGCCCGCGCAGAACAGCGGCACCGGCAGCCACCCAGTGTTGGCGATCTCCTGCACCAGCGGCAGCGGGGCCCTCAGCTGCTTGGCCCACTCGAACAATTCGGCCTCGTCTCCGGCGGCCGCTATGCGGCGCATGTCGCCCACGATCGAGCGAAGGTGCCGGACGGCCTCCACGATGTTGCCCGTTCCGGCCTCGCCTTTGGATCGGATCATGCAGGCGCCCTCGCTGATGCGCCGCAGGGCTTCGCCCAGGTTGGTGGCACCGCAAACGAACGGCACCGTGAACGCCCACTTGTCGATGTGGTGGACCTCATCGGCGGGCGTGAGAACCTCGGACTCGTCCACGTAGTCCACGCCGAGCGCCTGCAGGATCTGAGCCTCTGCGAAGTGGCCGATCCGGGCTTTGGCCATCACCGGGATGCTCACAGCGGCCTGGACCCGCTGGATCATCTCGGGATCGGACATCCGCGAGACGCCCCCGTGGACCCGGATGTCTGAAGGCACCCTCTCAAGCGCCATCACCGAGACCGCCCCCGCGTCCTCCGCTATCCGAGCCTGCTCCGGCGTGACGACGTCCATGATCACGCCGCCCTTGAGCATCTCGGCCAGACCCCGCTTCACGAGCGTGGTGCCGGTGGCTGGTGAGCCTTGAGCCGCTGCGGCTGGGTCGGAACTGGGAGTGGCGGACATGACCCAAGCCTACGACCCTGCGGCGGCGTTGGCTTAGAGGCCGAGCGAGAAGGCGAGCGAATCCTCCCATACGGGCGAGGCCGTCGCCCGAGCGGCCCGCGAGCGCAGCGAACAAGAGCGGGAGTGACACCGCTGCGAAACCACGGACTCTCGCCTATTCGCCGACGCTCTCATGCGGCGGCTCGGGCATCGGCCAGCAGCCGGGCACCCTCGGATGCCGTCAATACCGTCGCCTCACCCAGGGGCCATCGCCTGCTGGTGTTGGCCAGCAGCAGCCAGGTGGCGCCGGCCGACAAGCTCAGCGGGTTCCCGGCCTTGTCGGTGAACCGAAATCCGACGCGATCCTCCGTGCGCTCCCACTGCGCCTCGTGGACCGCCCCCGCGGTTAGGACGAGCGCTTCGCCTGAGCCGAAGGAAAGGGCCTGAGGAGAGCGGCGGTCGGCCGCGGATGTGCCGTAGGGCATCCACGCCACCACCACGTTGGCCGGTGCGATCTCGGACACGCCGAAGTCGGTCTCGGTTGTATGGAGCGTGCCTCCCTGGATGCGCACCCAGCCCCCCAGGATGTTGTCCCACACGTGGGAGACCTCGGTGCCGAAGAGCCTGCGGTAGGCCACGGTGACGCCTGCTGCGCCGGGCAAACCGGGCGGGTTCGGCGAGCCATATTCGAACAACGTCGTCGGCGGCGAATCAGGGATGCCTCCAGGCAGCGAGTCGGGTGTTCCCGTTCCTAGGTTCTCGTAGTAGAAGTACAGGTTGTGCGGCGAGGGCCGCGAGCGGTCGCGGGAGTAGGGCGCGGACATCCTCAAGGCCCCGACGTCGACAAGGGTTCCGGCCCTCGCGGCTTGGCTCATCTCCCGCCGCACGGTGCTGTTGGCGCCCGACGATGCCAAGTGGGGCGCAGCGAGATCCTTGAGGATGTCGAAGTCGCTGGAACGGACCGAGCGAACGGGCCCGATCCGGGTGGGCAACTCGGAATGGAATACGGCGATGAATCTGGTTATGCCCGCTTCGACCAGCACCTCGTAGACGAGGTCGGCGGCCGCCAGACCCGCCTGAGGACGATCCTTGGCGTCTCCGTTTCCGATCTTCACCGCCAGGGGTCGTCGCTCGTCCAGGCTCAGATCGGTCGTTATCGAGCCTGTGAGCGGGGCGATAGCGCCGGCTGCAAGAGGATCGAACTCAAGGTACGCCGCCGGCGCCTCACCCCAATCAACCCCGCCCTCAGACGCCACACCACCGACAGACCCGCCGCCCTCGGACGCCGCCCCCTCAGAAGCCGCACCATCGACAGACCCACTCTCGGGCACCGCACCCTCGGGCACCGCACCCTCGGCAGGCTCACCCTCGGCAGGCCCATTCTGAGCGGTGTTCGGAGTGTCGCCAGCCGTCTGGCTGCCGGCCGACCCGTCACCGGCTGACCCATCACCGGTCAGCCCGTCACCAGCCGGCCCACGACCGGCCGACCCGTCACTGGCCGACCCGTCACCGGCCGACCCGTCGGCCTCCATTCCTGAAGCGCCGTCATCGCGCGCCTGCTCATCGGGTTCGGCGGGCGCGAGGGCAGGGTCGTCCGGGGAGGGCGCCGAGCCGTCGCTCACAGTGGCAGCCGTCGGGTCGGTCGATTGCGGCACGCCGCTGCACGCTGCCGCCAGCGTCGCTACGACCACCAAGAGCGAGCAGGCGAGAGCCCGTCGTGTCGCCGCCGCTCCACTCCCGTTCTTGTTCGCTCCGCTCACGGGCGGCGAGCTCCCCGACGCCACCGGCTGGCAGATGCGGCGCCACTCCCGTTCTTGTTCGCTTCGCTCACGGGCGGCTCGGGCCTCGATCTCGCTGGGCGATTCATCGACTTAGAGGGCGCGCAAATTGGTGAGGCCGCCTCGCGGCGCAACGTTGCGTTTCCCGCTCTTGTTCGCTGCGCTCACAGGCCGCTCGGGCCACGGCCTCACCCGTATGGGGCGGATTCGCCCGCCTATTCGCTCGGCCTCTTCCCCGCCGATTTGCGCCTACCCGCTCGGCCTCTGGGGCGGCACGAGCTAGCCCCGATGGCTGAGATCCCCCGGCCTGCGTTCTCGCGTCGGGCCGCGCGGCCATCAGATCTCGCCCAGGGCGTCTATCCGCTGAAGCGTCGAGGATCGGGCCCGGACCGCTGAGGCGTCTCGCTGCGGTGGGACCATCCACAGGTGGGCAGCCGCACGCGAGGTGTTCAAGCCGGGCCCCTCTGCGGCCCATCGCAGCGCCGACGCCATGGCCGGAGGAAAGCTGGTGAGGCGAGCCGCTTCGACATCGATGTCAGAAACGGCGTCGAAGCCGCTGACCCGAGCGGCGAGCCCCGACGTTGCCGGCGTGGCACCGGGAAGCCTGGAGACGCTGGCCAGCACGGTGGGGACGGCGACGCCGCGCCTGATCGCGCACAGCTGGCGCGCCACCACGGCTTCGAGTTCCAGCCGGTCGAGTCTGGACAGCGCGCCGCTGGTCACGACCAGGTGGGCCGCCGGCCGTCGCAGCCCCACGGAGGCCGCGTTGACCGCCGGGCTCTCAACGACATGGACGGAAGGCTCGTGAAACCCGTGAGTGGTGCACAGCCCTTCGACCAGGTTCTCCAGCCGGGGATGAGCACCCTCGACGAGCGGCCGGGCCCGAAGAGCCCGCAGGACCGACCGGGGCGCCTTCCAGCGGAGTAGCGCCGCGACGACCAGGCCCGCAGCCACCGCCGGGGCTAAGGCCACAAGCGGCGAGCCGCTCCCGACAGCGAACGCCGCCCACACGATGACGGACACGGCGAGCGCGGGAGGCGCGACAAGGGCTGCGGGAGCGTACTTCAAGGGCGTTCTAGGGTTGATTGGAGGTTCGGGCTTGCGCGGACACGCCGAAACCTACCGGGCGCTGGAGCGACTGGTGGACACCGCGATCCGTTCGTAGCGCTCCAGGTACTGGTCGGCCAGGCCCGACATCGAGAAGGCCTCGGCTCGCCGGTGACCCTCGGCCACCAGCCTCGATGACTCTGAGGCGTCCGACAGAACTCGACGCAGGGCCGCGGCCAGCTTCTCAGAATCGCCCGGCGCAACCAGCAGGGCATCCTGGCCGTCCCGAGCCACGTTGCGGTAGCCGGGCAGATCGCTGGCCACGACCGCAGTGCCGGCGGCCATCGCCTCCAACAAGACGATTCCGAACGACTCGCCCCTCAATGACGGGGCGCAGAACACGTCGGCGCCCTTGAGTCGAGCGATCTTCTCGCTGTCTGTCACCGTCCCGAGCCATTCAATGCGGGGATCGGACGCCGACCGGGCTTGTAACGCCGCCGTCTCCGAACCGGAGCCCGCGATCCAGAGGCTCACATCCGTGGGAAGCATGCGGAAAGCGTCGAGCAATACGCCGAGTCCCTTGCGGGGCTCGTGGCGACCGATGAACAGGATCGTCGGCCCCGGCGCGCGTGCCGGCTCGGCGAGCCGGTACGGGGCCAACTCCACGCCGTTGAAGAGCAGGTCGTACGTTCCGCCCAGAGCGTCGCGGGCCATGTCGCGGGCGTCGGGCGAGACCGCGGCCCTCAGGTCGAGGCGGCCGGCGAGGAAGCGAGTCGCTCGGGGAAGGAGGTCGTAGGCCAGAGACCCTCCCGCGGCATGGAACGTACCAATGAGGGGGGCGGGCCTCACCAGCAGCGCGGTCATGGTCGGGCCCGGCGCCAGCGGCTCGTGGAGGTGGATGACATCGAAGGACTCGTCCCGCATGGCGCGGATGGCGCGCAGCTGGCAGGAGGGATCGGGGGCCACCGGAGCTATAGATCCGTTGGCGATCGTGGGAAGGCTGTTGCCGAGCGGTGTGACGTTGGGATCCGGGGGCGGGCCGTCGCATGGTCCGAGAACCCGGGTGGGGTGCCCGCTGCGGCTCAGCGCCCGGGCCAAGCCGAGCACCTGCATCTGGACGCCGCCGGGCACAGTGAGGCTGTACGGGCAGATGATTCCGATCCGCACAGTAGAAGGCTAGATGCCTTGTAGCGACTCCGGGACGGGCAGACCGAGAGCCTCATAGTCACTGGGCCAGTTGGGTGACATCAGATGCCATTGCTCCGGTGCTGCCTTGATCAGACCTTCCAGAGCGGTGGCGTAGTCTTGGACCACTCGGAACGTGTCGCTGCGGATGCCGCTTGAGCGGCGGGTGTCGACCGCAGGCCCGGCGATGGCATGGCGGGCACGACCCCGCCAGTACACCGCGGCGGGGATGAGGGGCGCGCCGGTCCGCAGCGCCAGCAGGGCGGGACCGGCCGGCAGCCTGGTCCGCTCCCCGAAGAACTCCACTGCCACCCCGTTGCCGGCCACGTCTCGATCGGCGAGCAGGCACACGACGTCTCCCCGCTTGATCGCCGCGGCCAGGCGCCCGCCCGCGTCCGGTCCCAGCGGGATGATGTCCATGCCCAGCCGCCGCCGGAACGAGACGAACCACTCGAAGACCTCGGGAGGCTCGAGCGGCTCCACCACGGCCGTCACCTTCATGCGCGGGACCAGTGCGAGCCACCAGGCGGCCCATTCCCAAGTGCCGAGGTGCGGCATGACCAGAATCGGGCCGACACCGGAGCGAACGGCGCGCTCGATGGCGTCGAGACCCTCGTAGCCGAAGCCGGCGTCTATGGCCGGGGCGTCGAGCGCCGGCAGCCTCAAGCTCTCCAGGTAATAGCGGGCGTACCAGTCGAAGGCAGCCATGACCCGCAGCGGCGCCTCGCGGCGCCCCATCGGCCGGCCCAGCGCCCTCTCGATGTTGCGCCGCACCAGCAGCCGCCGGTCGCGGCTTGCGGCTGCCACGGCCGCCCCACCGGCCAGTGCGGCAGCCCGGGCGACCGGCGCCGGCGCGCGGCGAGCGAAGAACTCGCCGGCCCTATAGGCGGAGGCCGACGGCATCTATCCGCGCGGCCGCTTGGACTCAGCCGGCGTCGGTCGGTGGGCGGTTGCGCATCCGCGCCCGCCGGGCGGGTTCGGCGACGCGGCCTCGCGTCCGCGTCGCGCGGGCGCGGCGGAAACGGCGACGGGAGCGAGGGCGGACCGGCCGGCCCTCCGACGCCTGCCTCCACACCTTCACAAAGCGCTGCACCGCGGTAGCTGCGGTGAGAACGATCATCACCCACAGGGTCCAGATGAGCAGTTCGCTGAAGAGCAGGCCGAAGGCGAGCACGACGAAGCGCTCGGCCCGCTCCATGATGCCGCCCTTGGCCTCGTATCCCAGAGACTCGGCCTTGGCCCGCTGGTACGACACCAGCATGGCCAGGCTCATGACCGCCACCGGCAGCATCATGGTGTGTCCGGGCTCGGTGTCGGCCAGATACCAGGCGATGCCGCCGAACAGCAGGGCGTCGGTGAGACGGTCCGACACCGAGTCGAAGAAGGCGCCCCGCTGCGACGACGTGCCCGAGGCCTTGGCGACGGCGCCGTCGAGGGCGTCGGGAATCCCCGCCAGTATCAGCAGCAGGAAGCCCATTCGCAGGTAGCCCGTTGCGATGGCGACGGCCGCGCCGCTGGCCATGACGATACCGGTGATCGTGACCATGTCTGCGGTCACGCCGGTGCGGCGAAGCGAGACGCCGATCGGCGTGAGGCCTCGGTCCACTGCCTCGCGCCAGTTTCCGTCGAACATTCACCGGCCTTCCGGTTCGGCTGCGCTTGAACGCTACCAGCTTGCCGCAGCCTCCCCCGGCGGGCACTGCGGGCGTCCGCTTGCTCGCACGGGCTTCGCCCTACTCGCTCGCAAGTCGAACACCCGCATTCCCCGCCTGGGGGGTCGCGGTGCCGCCAGCGGGGCACTCAGGCGTCGAGGCCGGTCCAGTCCTCGGGGTTGTCCTCTACGAAGCATCCCATGATCTCACCGTCCACGCCGTCCACCAGGACTAGGCCGCGGCGGTCGGGGGGCGCCTGGTTCGAGTACAGCAGGATGCGCCACGTCGGACGGCTTCTCAGGCCCCGCCACGCAAGCTGCGCCGAAGCGTGCCCCACCGGGAAGCCCACCTCCCTCGTGGCCGCCACCAGGGCGTGGTTCTCGTCGACGGCGAGATCCCATCCCGCCTGCATGCAGTACAGGCCGAACAGCACGAGGGCCACGCCGCCCACGACGAAGCCGCCGTTGACGAGCACGGCGTCGCTGCCGGCCACCAGCGCGATCACGATGGAGGCCGCGCCGATCAACAGGTAGAGCGCGCCGGCGACGCGGCGCCGGCTGTTGTTGGGGAACAGGTAGGGCCCCACGTATCCGGACGCGTCGAGGTCGGCGGGGAGTTGGTCCCGCACCTCCGCGTCGCTGGGGGCGCCGCCGCCGGCCGAATCGGTCGCCGACGGGGGTTCGCCGCCGGTTGCCGGTCCCCCGCTCACGGTCGCAGGATAGGTCGGCTCATCGTCTGCCCGAGATTCCTGTGGCTGCGGCATTTCCAGCGACCTCAACTACAGGGATTTCGGATGGCCTGTCAGATGGGCAGATTGCCGGTGGCGCGCCGGGTGGTGCCCTCGTCGGTATAGGCCGCGATGGTGCGCTGAGCGATGCGCATCTGGTGCACTTCGTCGGCGCCGTCGGCGAAGCGGGCCCAGCGGGCGTGCTGGTACATGTGGGCCAGCGGGGTGTCGGTGGAGTAGCCGAGCGCGCCGTGGACCTGGATGGAGCGGTCGATGACCCGGTTCAGCATGTTGGCCACGAAGTGCTTGGCCATCGACACCTCGGACTTGAACTCCTCGGCCCGGTCGATCTTATGGGCCGCGTGCAGGACCATCAGCTTGGCCTGGTACAGCTCCATGGCCGAATCGGCGATCATCCACTGGATTCCCTGCTTCTCGGCCAGCAGCGAGCCGTGCGAGAAGCGGTTGAGCGAGCGGTCCACCATCATGTCCAGCGCAGTCTCGGCCTGCGCGATCCAGCGCATGCAGTGGGCCAGGCGGGCCGGCCCCAACCGGTACTGGCCGAGCAGGTGGCCCTGGCCCCGCCCGCCGAGCATCTGATCGGTGTGGACCCGCAAGTCCTCGATGCGGATCTCGCTGTGGCCGGTGCTGCCGTGCATGGTCTCGATCTGGCGCACCTCGTTCCAGCCCTCATGGGGCAGGTCGATGATGAAGGCGCTGTTGCCGGCTTGCGGGATGTCGGGATTGTCCTCGGTGCGGCATACCAGGATGGCGAAGTCGGCCCGGTGAGCGTTGGAGATGAACCACTTGTGGCCGTTGATCACCCACTCGTCGCCGTCGGGATAGGCCCGGGTCTGGATCAGCGTCGGGTCGGAGCCCGCCACCTCCGGCTCGGTCATCGCGAAGCACGACCAGACCTTGCCGTCGCAGAGCGGGCGCAGATATTTCTCGGCCTGCTCGGGTGTGGCCCAGTGCAGCAGGGTGTGCATGTTGCCCTCGTCGGGCGCCTGGCAGTTCAGTACCCACGGTCCGTAGCGGGATTTGGCTGCCTCGGCCTGGACCATGGCCAGCGCCACGTGCCCGAGCCCCATCCCGCCCCACTCCGGCGGCATGTGCGGCAGCCACAGCCCGGCGGAGCGGGCCTGCTTGCGCAGGTCGATCAGCACACCTACACGGTCCGGCCCGGTCAGGGGCTCGTTGCCGCCGCGGCCCTCGATGAGAGCCTCGGCCGGCTTCACGACGTCGTCAATGAACGAGCGGACTCGGGCCCTGATCTCCTCCAGTTCGGGGGTGAGCGTGAAGTCGATGGCCATGGCTGCTCCTAGCTCGATGAGCCGACAGTCTGCACTTTCTCGGGAGACTTCTGTGTGCCCAGCGCCCAGAACTCACCCGAGAGCCTCCAGGATCGCCCGGCGTCTAGGCTCGGAACGGGCCAATACGCTGGGCCCGCCCCGAGGCGACAGGAGACGGCGTGACTGAGACCCCGATGACCCGACCTGGCGAGGTGGCCGGATGGCCCAAGCTGGTGGTGACCTACCGCACCGACCCGGCTGGCGTGGAGCAGCTGATGCCGCCCGGACTGGTACCCGGCGAGCCGATAGTGACCGTGGGCGTCTACTGCGTGCCGATCCTCGGGGAGCCGGAGTACGGCATCAGCATCAAGGTGCCCGCCTCCTGGCACGGCACCGAGGGCCTCTACAACCTCGGCATGGGGATCGACCAGGAGGCGGCCGTCTCCATCAGCTACGAGACCAACGGCCAGCCCAAGTTCCTCTGCGAGATCGACTATTACCGCCTCGGCGACCACGTATCAGCCCGGGCCACCCATCAGGGCTACACGTTCATCGAGTTCAGCGGCGACGTGACCGGATCGGGTGACATCGCGCCCGGAGACGTGTCGGACCACGAATGGTGGATCAAGTACTCCCGGGCCATCGGCGGCGCCGACGGCCAGTACGACTTCCCGCCCCACGTAGTGGACGTGGCCACCACCTTCGAACAGCGCCACGTCGAGGACATCGACGGCGAGCTGAAGCTGCTGGACAGCCCTTGGGATCCGGTCGCCCGCTACCTCCCGATCCGGGAGCAGTTGTCGGCGCAGCTGGTCGCCCACCAGGCCAAGGCCCGCAGCATCACCAACGCCGGCCCGCTCGACCCCGACGCCTTCTGGCCCTGCGCCGACACCATCGGCGGCTCCCGCTGGCCCGGAACCCGGGGCGGCCCCCGAGCCGACTGACTTCCGAGAGCCTCGCTGCTCTAGGGCCTCGCTGCGGTCAGGCCGCGGCGGGCTGGCGCTGGTTGAGGGGGTTCATTCCGGGGCAGCCCCGGGCCTCCTCGGGGACGTCGGCGTAGTCGATGCCCGCGGCCACCTCCGCCTTGGTGGGGCAGTGCCGCTCGGCCAGCGGCCGGAGCGCGTCGAGGTCGAACTTGTAGAGCTTGGCCGCGTTGGTGGTGAGCAGCGTGGTGGCGTCGGTGACGGGCATCCCCCCGAATGTGAGCTTGAGATGATGGCGGGTGAAGGGATGCGATCCCTCGGTGTGGGGATAGTCCGAGCCCCACATGATGCGGTCGATGCCGATCTCGGCGGGCAGATGGGCCTCGCTGGGCCGCAGGAAGCTGGCCCCGATGAAGCACTGGCGCTGCCAGTACTCGCTCGGCTTCATCGACATGGCGGAGACCGCGGGGCCTCCGAAGATGGACTCCGACCCGTAGGTCGAGTACTTCATCCGGTGGTAGAAGGAGTCGAGGTCCTTGAGCACCTCCGGGATCCAGGCCGTGCCCGTCTCGGTGTTGACGAACCTCAGGTCGGGGTGGCGCTCGAAAACGCCCGAGAACATCAGGTGCCACAGCGCCCGCTGCGACCACCAGCGCACCTCGATGAGGAACACGGCCAGCGACGCCGGGAAGTGGTTGCCGAACGATGGCGTGGCCCCGCCCGCATGGTGGTTGACGGGCATGTCGTTGGCCTCCGCCGCGGCCCAGATCGGCTCGTAGGCCGCGGAGTACAGCGGCTCGAACGGCGAGTCGGGGGGCGCTCCCGGCAGCAGGATCCCGCCCCGAAGGCCGTTCTCCGCGGCCCACTCGATCTCGGCCACCGAGCCCTCGACGTCGCCCAGGAAGATCTGGGCGATGCCCGCGCAGCGCTCGGGCGCCTGGCTCACCATGTCGAGCATCCACCGGTTGTGGGCCCGCAGGCCCGCCCAGCGGTGCTCGAAGTTGTCGCTGTACTGGGGCGCCTCCAGTGCGGTCGATGCGGGCGGCGCGAACGGCGGGAGGGTGTTGGGGAACATGACCTCGGCCACCACGCCGTCGGCGCTCTGCTCCCGCAGGCGGCGCTCCATCGACCAGTTGCGGTCGCCGTCCTTCTCCGGGTCGCCGTCCACGCCGACGTTGCGGGGGCTCTTGCGGCCCGCATACGCCGCAGCTGAGGCCTCCTGGGCCCGCTCGACCCCATCGGCCCACTCGTCGAAGTCCCGGTGGTACTTGGCCGCCAGGTAAGGGCGGTAGTCGCGCATCTCTGCACCGCAGTGGGTGTCGGCCGAGATGACGATGTGATGCTCCCCCATCGAGCCTCCTATGCGCCGGAAACCGCCGCCGATCAGCCTACGACTCATCGGCCGAGTCGACTCTCGCGTGATTCGGCGCAAGTCGCGCCAGTCGCGAGGAGAGCTGGCTCAGCCGCCGAGATCGTGACCCGGCGGCATCTCCGCCCGACCGATGGCCTCGGCCCGGGCGTGCAAGAGCTCGACTGTGTCGTCGAGGTCCCGGGCGATGATGTAGCGGCGCTCGACGACCCCCTCGAGCACGAACTCTCCGAGCTCGTCGAGGTCGGCCAACTCGGGCTCGGCGCCCCGCATCTCGGCGATCATCTGCTTGAGCTGCTCGAAGCTGAGGCTTCCCCGCCCGGTGCCCTCCCCCACTCGCTGCAGGTGCTCGGGCCGGTTGCGTTGGGCGTTGAAGAGTCCGGTGTTCATCAGGCCGCCTGACGGGTAGAACACCGACGCCCTGAGGTTGGTCCCCTCGCGGATGAGGTTGTGGTTGAGCGCTTCGGTGAAGCAGCTGGCCGCGGCCTTGGACGACGCGTACACCGAGGCGGTGGGCACCGGGGCGAACCCGCCGTCGCCCGAGGAGGTGACGATCACCTGGCCGGGCTGGCCGCTGGCGATCATGCGGGGCACGAAGGCCCAGGTGCAGATGGCCACCCCGAACACGTTCACGCCGAAGCACCAGCGCCAGTCGTTGGGCTCCTGCTGCCAGGGCTTGCCTCCGCCGCCGGAGGTGACCCCGGCGTTGCAGAACAGCAGGTTGCAGGCCCCGTGGGTCTCGAAGACGTGATCGGCCAGCGCGGTCACGGAGTCCTCGCCGCTCACGTCCGTGCGAACTCCCTCCACTGGCCCCAGAGGTGACAGCTCCGTCACCGCGTGCTCCAGCACGGGCTCCTCGATGTCGGCGATAACCACCCGTGCGCCCCTGCGAAGGAGAGCCTTGGCGATGCCCTTGCCGATACCGCTCGCGCCGCCGGTCACGACTGCCGTCGAGCCGTCGATGCGGAGCCGGCGACCGTCGCCGCACGCCTCGTGCTCGAAGGGCGGGCCGCTCGGCATGGTCGGAGGGTAGCCCGCGGCCGGGGGTCAGATGTCTCATCGACCTAGCCCTCCGGTCGCCGCACTGCCAGCCGGCAGCCCAGGGGTCAGATGCCGTCGAAGGAGAGTCCGACCAGCCTCTCGCTGAGTTCCCAGAGCCGGCCGGCGGTGGCGGCGTCAGCGATCCACGGCTCGTGGCCCTGCTCGCCCGGGCCGGGGGCGGTCGGCCCGCAGTCGGCCAGGTACCCGCCGTTGTGGGCGGCGGCATCGGGAGAGGTGGCCGCCCACACCTGGGTGGCCGCGCCGGCCTCGACGCTCTTGAAGCGCATGCCGCCCCCGGAGCCAACGCCTCGCTCCGAGGCGCTCGCCCTCGCCTGGGCCATCAGCTCCTCAATGAGTTCCGGCGTCAGGTGCCGGCCGAGTCGAGTGACGATCGCTCCGGGGTGGACCGAGAACGACAGCAGCGGTTCGCCGCACCGCCGGGCGAGCTCGGCCGCGAAGTGCGCGTTGGCGCTCTTGGACCGCCCGTAGGCGATCCAACCGTCGTAGGGAGTGGTCTCGAAGTTGGGATCGCCGAGATCGACGTCCGCGATGCGGTGCCCGCCCGAGGACAGGGTCACGACCCTCGGGCTCTCCGCTCTGCGCAGCAGCGGCATCAGCCGGAGCGTCAGCGCGAAGTGGCCGAGGTGGTTGGTGCCGAACTGGGTCTCGAACCCGTCGGCGGTGCGGCCCTCGGGGCAGGCCATGACGCCGGCGTTGTTGATGAGGACGTCGACGCGATGGAGCGTGCCGGCGGCCCTCTCCGCGAACCGGGCCACGCTGGACAGATCGGCGAGGTCCAGTTCGTGGGCGGACAGATCAGCGTCCGGGACCGAGGCCCGGATGCGCTCGACGGCCTCGGCGTTCTTGACCGCGTCGCGGGCCGCCATGGCGACGTGCGCTCCCCGCGCCGACAGCCCCCGGGCCGACTCCTCGCCCAGCCCGCTCGACGATCCGGTTACGACGAACACCCGTCCGGACAGATCGACACCGTCGAGCACCTCATCGACGGTCGAGTCACGGTCGAACCTGCGCCTGCCAGCTTCACCGCCGCTCATGCGGGGGCCACTTCGACTAGGTGCACTTCCAGCCCGCACATCGCCTTGCACAGCAGGCATGTGCGGACGAGGATGCTGCGATCCGTCACGGGCGGGCCTCTCGTTCGGGCTTCACAAGTACGCGATCCTAGGGTCTCGAAACAAGCCAGTGCCCTCGGCGACCCGAACTGGCAGCACAATGCACGCATACCGTGCAGAACTGCCAATTCTGAACTGCCCCGTCGAGTACTCCCGAACTGGCAGCAGAATGCACGCATACCGTGCAGAACGCTGCCAATTCGCGATGGTCAGACTTCGAGCATCAGGGTGACGGGGCCGTCGTTGATGAGCTCCACCGCCATGTTCGCCCCGAATGATCCGGTGGCCACGGTGGCGCCCAATCGCCGCAGTTCGGTGACCAACTCGTCGATCAGGCGGACCGCTTCGTCGGGGGCGGCCGCGGCGATGAACGACGGTCGGCGGCCCTTGCGGGTGTCGCCGTACAGGGTGAACTGGCTGACGACCAGCATCTCGCCGCTGGTGTCGGCCACCGACCGGTTCATGTGGCCGTTGTCGTCGGCGAAGATGCGTAGGTGCCACAGCTTGGCCGCCAGCTTCACCGCGGCTTGGTGGTCGTCACCGTGGGTGACCCCCACCAGGCAGCACAAGCCGGGACCGATCTCGCCCACCACCTGGCCGCCCACCCGCACCCTGGCTTCGGCGGCCCGCTGCACCAGCGCCCTCACGGGGCCAGCCTAGATGCGACCGCTCGCGCAGGGTTCGGGCGGGATCGACGTCAGCTAGAGCGGTCCCCGGCGGTACTGGTCCCGAGTCGTTGCAAGTGGCATGGTCGGTGAGGTCGTGGTGGCCTGCTTGGTGGACGTGAGCGCGACGCCCGCAATGGTCAGGCAGACACCAAGCAGGAGGCCGACGGTGAATGGTTCATCGAGCACTGTCATGGCCAGGATGGCGGCGACCGCCGGCTCGAGCAGGGTCACGGCCACGACGACGCTTAGGCTCAAGTGCTTCAAGCCAACCCCCCAGAGGATGTGCGCGCCGGTCAGAGTGGCCAGCCCCAGATACAGCACCGTTGATACCGAAGCGACCGACGCGAGTGCCACATCTGCGGAAAACACAGCGATCGGCAGCATCAGACCCGCTCCTGCGCCAAGCACGGTTGCCATAGCCGGCAGCATCGGACGGTCGCGCATGAGCCGTTGTGCGGTGAACGCCATGAATGGGAAGGCGGTTCCGGCCAAGAGCCCGAAACCGACGCCGCTCCACACCACATACGTTGCACCGCCCGTGAGTAGTGCCACGCCACCCAGAGCGACCACCACACCCACCAGCCACAGTCGGCCGGGACGGCGCCCGTAGACCAGCCAGTCGATGCCCCCGGCCGCGATAGGACCGACCCCGATCGCTACCAAGGTCCCTACAGCCACGCCTGTGCGAAAGACCGCCTCAAAGAACGCCAACTGGCTGGTAGCCACTCCGATCCCACCCAGCGCCACCCACGGCAGCGGCAGTGGATACCTCCACGGCGCCTGCCGCCACAGCACCGCCAACATGACCAGGCTCGACCCGCCCACGGCTGCCCGCCAGGAACCGGCGACTACCGCGCTCAACGACTCGGGACCCACGGCAGCCGCGGCACCGATAGTGCCCAATAGCGACGACGCCAACACGACAGCTCCCACCGGCCACACCATCGAACCCGTCTGACCCGACACCGACGCGACACGATAACGGGACCCCCCTTCCTAACTCGACTGCCCCCGCTCCTGGCAGCGTCCGGCCGACCGACGGTAGGGTGGGATAACAGTCCGCCGCCGCAGTCAGATGAACCCTCTAGAACTCCACAAGCACAAGGTCATGCCCCTGGTCGAGCCGGCTCTGGCCGGCGATCGAACCACTTGACCGAACCACTTGACCGAACTTATCGTAGAAGGTAAAGTATACTGGAATCCCCCAAAGGGGGAGCCCGTCGGCCGTCCGACCGCACGCTTGACATGAGGGTGGAACCTCCAGATGCCCGTGATCGCAGCCGAGCGTATTGCCGAGATATACCGCGACGTAGCGATGGCGCTCGGTGCCGATGATCGCGAGGCGGACCTCTTCGCTCGGTGCTTCCTGAGGGCCGATCTGAGGAACCACTCGACCCAGGGCATCGGATACGTGCCTCTGGTCATTGAGTGGCTCCGGGAGGGGGTGATGCGATTCGGTGTCGATGTGGAAGTGCTCAACGAGGGCCCGTCGTACGCGGTGGTGCACGGCCACAACGGTGTCGGCCAAGTTGTCGCCTGCGACGCCATGCAGATCGCCGTCGACAAGGCGATGTCCTCAGGGATCGGCTGCGTGTGGCTGCGCCACAGTAATGACTTCACCATGGCCGCCTCATACGCCCTGCAGGCTCTCGAGCAAGGGATGGTGGGCCTAGCCATGAGCAACGGAGCCCCGGAGACCGCCGCCTGGGGAGGTCGCACCCCGGTGCTGAGCACCAACCCAATCGCAGTGGCCTTCCCGGTACCGGACAGCGCGCCGGTGGTCGTGGATATGGCCACAAGCTCGTCGTCTCACGGCGAGGTGGTGCTCGCGGCACGCGACGGCAGGCTCCTACCCGGCCCCAACCTTGTCGACGACCAGGGCCGCCTGGTGTCGGACCCCAGCGGCTTGGTGGTCGATACCGGCCACCGGGAATCGCCTCTGCGCGGCGCGATTGCCCCGCTGGGACCCAAGGGCTTCGGCTGGATGCTGATTGTGGAGCTCTTTGCTGGCCTGTTGTCAGGCATGAGCACCTCGGCCGACATCGTCTATCCGCCGACGGCGGAAACCCCGACGCAACTCGGACAGTTCTTCATGGCCATCGACCCCCACAGGGTGGCGTCGCCAGAGCGATACGGACGGGCCGCACGCCGTTGGTCGATGCTGTCAAGGCGTCCGAACCGGCCGAGAGCTTCGAGCAGGTCGTGCTGCCCGGCGAGTACGCCGGTATCGAGGAGGAACGACGACAGCGCCACGGGGTCCCCGTGCGCGACGAGGAGTGGGCGCTGCTTGTGGCCGCGGCCGCGGAGGTGGGAGTTCAGGTTCCGGACGACGAGGAGTCCAGCGCACGACGATGAGCGCATCGCTCCGACCGATCCGTTTGGGGGTGATATATCCGGGCCCTCCTTGCGCGGTGGACGAGTACATCCAGTACCCGGCCCGGGCGGCGCTCACGGTCGAGCTGTTCATAGAGTCCACTCAGGCGGCCGACAGCCACGCCGTGGCTGACCTGCTCGACGCCGGCGACTTCGAGCGCCTGATCGAGGGTGGGCGACGGCTGGCGGCCAGTCGCCCGGATGTCATCCTGTGGGCCTGCACCAGCGCTAGCTTCGTCTTCGGCGCGGACGGAGCTCGCCGCCAGAGCAAAGCGATCGCGGGCGCGACCGGTGTTTCCACCACCAGCACCAGCCTGGCCTTCGTCGCCGCGCTCGAGTGCCTGGGCGCTAGCCGAGTCGCCGTCCTGGGTCCGTATCCGGTCGATCTAGTGGCGATTTTCTTGGACTTCCTGGCCGACAACGGGGTGGACGTGGTCTCGCATACGGCCATGGGATCGCCTGGCGGCAGCTATTCGGCGGGACTGACCGGTAGTGACTTCGCCGCGGCGCTAGACCGACTCGATCTCGACGATGTCGACGCCGTTCTGCTTCCGGACACCGCGGCCTTCGGCCTAGCCGCAGCGCCCGCCCTGGAGATACAGGCCAGGCGGCCCGTGCTGGCTGCCAACCAGGTCGGTCTTTGGCACGCGCTGAGGCTGGCCGGCGCGCAGCATTCGGAGCCGCTGTTCGGAGTTCTTGCCGACACTTGCCTTACCCGGCTTTCGGGCTAACGCCACAGCGACTCGGGCAGGTCAAACCGCCAGGCCCCGGACGATCGCGCCTCAGGGCAGTCAGTCACCAGTCACCCGGTGGCGGCCAGACGCACGGCGTGCTCGATCGTGGCCGTGTTGGCGAGGATCACCGGCACGCCGTAGTCAGCTTCCAGTTGATCGACTATCCGCCCGACCCTTACCGCAGTGCACGGGATTACGATGGCCTCGGCCTCTGGGTGCCATGCCTGCCGGGCGAGGAGGGCAAAGTCGTCCACAGTGAGCATCCCGATCTCCTCGTCGTTGGACCCACCCGCGTGGCCGTGGCTCAGGACCTCAAAGCCGTGACTCTCGAGGAACGGAAGGAACTTCTCGCCGAGTTCGGGCACGTAGGGCGTAAGGACGCACAGACGCTTGACACCTCGAATACGCAGAGCGTGCAGGATCGCCACTGACGTAGTGGTGGCGGGCACCCCAGATGCCTGACTGAGAACCTCGACCTGGTGGGTGAGAGTGTCCTCCTCACCGATGAAGCTTGCCGACGTGCAGGACCATGCCACCACGTCGGGGCGTACCGTCGGCGTCTCCGACGCCACGGACCGCAACATGTCGAGGCTCCCCATCACGCCGACTGCGGCGATGGAGGCATCCGGGTTGCCGACGAAGGTCTCCGGGTCGACGTTGGCATTCTCGGAAGCGGGTACTCGAAAGATCACGGCCTCGGCGCCGTACTCGGCCGCGATCCGGCAAAGTTCGCCGTGCACAAGACCGAAAGCGGGGAACAGCACCGCGATCCGGGTGTACTCGCGCTCCATGAGAGTCCTCCTCACGTAGTGGCAGATCGACGTTCCTGGGGCCCGGAGCCCTCGTTCTCGACATAGCCAACTAGCCGCTGCAAGCCCTCCACGAGCTGGGCGGACTCGGTCGCCAGCGAGACTCTGACCAGGCCTCGGCCGCTGGGTCCAAAAGCCTCTCCCGGAGCGACCGCGACCTGCGCGTGGGCCAGCAACTCCTGCGCGAAGGAGTAGGTATCATCGGTGACCCGGGACACGTCCACCATGAGGTAGAAGGCGCCCAGCGGCATCGACGCGGCTAGGCCGACCCGGTCGAGGACACGGAGGGCGGTATCACGGCGCTGACGGTAGGCCTCGCGCATGCGGGCGACTTCGGCTTGAGGGCCGATCAATGCGGCCTCGGCCGCTTTCTGAGTCACACCGCTGACACAGCCGATAGTCGGCTCCTGCAGTTTGCGCAGCAGCGGACTGGCGAGCGGGGGAGCCGCGATGTATCCCACTCGCCAGCCGGTCATGGAATAGGTCTTGGACAAGCTAAACACCGAGATGACCCGGCCGTCGGGGTCGAGTGCAGCCGCGCTGACGTAACTCCCGTCGAAGGCGAGCTCGTCATAAACCTCATCAGAGAGAACCCACAGGTCGTACCGCGCAGCCAGATCAAGGAGCTCCCTCTGGGAACGTTCGCCGTACACGGCCCCTGTCGGATTGGCCGGCGAGTTGAGCAAGAGGGCCTTGGTCCTCGGCGAGATGAGGGCCTCCACGTCGCCGGCCTCGGGAACGAATCCGTTGTGACTCCAGACTGGGTATCTCACCGGCACCGCGCCCGCGCACAGCACCATCATCACCCAGTTGGGCCACCCTGGGTCGGGCAGCAGGATCTGGTCCCCTGGATCGAGCAACGCCATGCACGAGGTCATCAGCCCCGATAACGCGCCGTGAGTGACGATGATCTCGTCAGGGTCCTTGTTCACTGCATTGACACGGTGCAACTTGTCGCAGATGGCCTCCCGCAGCGACGGCAGTCCGCCGTTGGGCGTGTAGCGGGTGAAGCCGTCGGCCGCGGCCCGGTATGCCGCCTCGCAAATGTGGGGAGGAGTCGGGAAGTTGGGTTCACCAGCCTCAAGGCGTATTGCCCCCGGTACCCGACTGGCGAGGTCCATCACCTCCCGTATGCCGCTCCTCGCCATCTTGCTGGGCGTCGATGCCAGCGGCTTCACCCTTGCGAACCCCCCAAAGCTCAGTCCTCCACCTGTTCTACGACCAAGGCTATCTTAGTAGACTGCAATAGGTTTACTAGATACAAGCGTGACGAACCCGCGGGGATGAACAGAACGACGATTTCTACTAAACTTGATCCGATGCGCTAACTCTGGTAGCCATGAACGTGCTCGCGAAGGCCGCTGGCACCAAACACAGTGGAGGACCCTCGTGGATCTCGGGATCTTCTTCATGCCTCACGCTGCACCCGAACGGTCCGTGCAGCAGACTGCCGGCTTCGTGCTCGATGTCGTGCGCGAAGCGGACGCGCTGGGCTACCGAGAGGCGTGGATCGGAGAGCACTTCGCGTGCGGCTGGGAGCCGGTACCGGCACCCGACCTGCTCATCGCCCAGGCGCTGCTTCAGACCGAGCAGATCGTGCTGGCTCCGGGCGCCCACGTTCTGCCGTACCACCATCCCGTGGAGTTAGCCCACCGCGTCGCCTACCTCGATCACCTGGCCGAGGGCCGTTACATGCTCGGAGTCGCCACGGGCTCGGTGATGATGGACGCCGATCTGTTCGGATGCATCGTCCGCGGCGCGGATGGATCGACAAGGCTGCGCAACATCGACATGACGCAGGAAGCCCTCGACATCATGTTGAAGATCTGGACCTCCGAGGAAGGCTTCAACTACGAGGGCGAGTTCTGGTCGTTCAGACGCCAGGACTACGACGACTTCGAGAAGGGTCCGTTCCTGAAGCCCTACCAGAAGCCGCATCCTCCGATCGGGATGGCTGGGCTATCGGTCGGCTCGGCGACCTTGGCAGCGGCGGGCCGCTACGGCTTCCTGCCCATGAGCTTCAACTTTGGCGGGGGCTACCTGGCAGGCCACTGGGACACCTACCTTGAGGCGGCCACTAAGGCGGGCCACGACGCCAGCAGGGACGACTGGCGGGTATCACCACCATTCTTCGTCGCAGACACCGACGCCGAGGCCGCACGCCTAGCCAGCACCGGGGAGAACGGTCGGTTCTGGCGTGAGTACATGATCCCGGGGATGGTCCGGCGGGGCATAACACGGTTCGTCAAGGACGACCCGGCAGACTCCGACGACGTCGTCACCCCCGAGTTCCTGGCTCGCAAGCACTGGCTGGTCGGGTCGCCGGCAACCGTCGCCGAGCGGCTGGTCGACCAGTACCGCTCCTGCGGCGGCTTCGGCACGCTCCTCGGGATGGTCTTCGACTACATGGATGACGTGGATAGCTGGATGAACTCTCTGGAACTCCTTAAGCACAAGGTCATGCCCCTGGTCGAGCAGGCCCTGGCCGGTGATCGAGCCACTTGACAGAACTTATCGCAGAAGGTAAAGTATACTGGAATTCTCCTAAAGGGGGAGACTGAAGGGGGACACTGCCTCGCAGAAGGGAGCAAGGATGAGGACCGAATCGAGTCCGGTGTGGAAGATCATTCGCGTTGTGGGGGTGGTCGTGTCGCTGACGCTGCTTGCAGCAGCCTGCGGCGACGACGACAGTGCGGAGCCGGCGCCAGCTCCTGAGCCCGAGCCAGCGGCAGCTCCCGAGCCGGCACCAGAACCCGAGCCCGAGCCGGCACCCGAGCCCGAGCCGGCACCAGAACCCGAGCCCGAGCCGGCACCAGAACCCGAGCCCGAGCCGGCACCAGAACCCGAGCCGGCAGAGGAGGTCAGCGCCGCTCTGGCCGATTTGCGAGAGTCCGGAAGGGTGAGTGTGGCCCTCTTCATCGAGGAACCCACATCGATCCTGGGGCCTGACGGGGAAGTGACCGGGATCGTTCCCGATGTGGTCAGGGAGGCTTTCAGCAGGCTCGGTGTGGACGAGGTCGAAGGTACCGTCCTCGACTTCGCAGCACTTATCCCGTCGGTGCAGGCCGGACAGTACGACTTGGGGGCCTCGGCGTTCGTCTATACACAGGAGCGCTGCGACCAAGTGGCATTCTCCGATCCGGTAGTCGGCTTCGAGTACAAGTGGGTGGTGCCCAAGGGCAACCCTGACAACGTCAGCGACTTTGACTCGATACGGGCCGCCGGCCTGGTACAGGCGGTCACTGAGTCGTCCTACCCGCTGGGCATCGCTGAGGAGAACGGGCTCGAGGTGCTTCAGGTCCCCGGCGTCCCCGACATGATCGCCTCAGTCGAGTCGGGCCGGGCCCATCTCACGGCTCTGTTCGACATCACCATCGCGGCCGAGAATCTCAGCGAGAGCTTCGACATCCTGGCCGCACCCGGCCTCGATCCCGTGGTGACCGGTACTGTGTTCAGTCAAGACAACGCGGAACTGCGGGACGAATTCAACGCGGCGCTGGCCGACATGGGAGCCGACGGGACCCTAGCCAGCATCCTCGCCCCCTACGGCGTCAGCGCCGACCCGATCGTTGGCAAGACCCGGCAGGACTACATCGCCGGCTGCTTCTGACGGGCACGCCACAGAGACAGGCGGCACTCCTGGCCATAGCGTCATGACGTGCTGCTAGCAGCAATCGAGTCGCTGGAATTCATGACGCTCTTCGAGCGCGGAACCAGAGCGACCATCAGACTGACCCTCATAACCACGGGGGCGTCGATCCCGCTGGCGGTGGTGCTCGGTGCAGCGAGGCGCACAGCTCCCAGAGCTGTGCGCCTCCTGCTCGACGCCGTGGTGGAACTCATCCGCGGCGTGCCGATCATCGTCTTTCTGTTTTGGCTGTTCTTCGCTCTGCCCGCATTGGTCGAGGGCGCGCAACTCTCATCGTTCACCGCCGCTTCGCTGTCACTGATCCTCTACGGGGGCGCCTTCTCATCTGAGATGGTCAGAGGAACCCTTGAGGCCCTGCCCAAGGGCCAACGCGACGCGGTCCGGGCCCTTCACCTATCGATGTGGGATGGATTCCGTCGAGTAATCCTCCCCCAAGCGATGCCCATCTTGCTGCCAAGGTTCGCCAACCACTCCATCGAGATGCTCAAGGCCTCGGCGCTGGTGTCGTTCGTTGGATATCAGGAACTCAACTTCTGGACGACCCAGGTAAGAACCCAGACCCGGGAAACCTTAGCCCCCTATCTGATCGCGCTGATCATCTTCTTCGCGCTAGCCATGGCCATCTCACTGTTCTTCAGGCTCCTTGAGTCATTGACTCACACGAGTCGAATCGATCGGATCACGAAGCGCCAGCGCAGGGACCGACGTCCCATTGGCCTCCTGCCACGAATGCTGTCAGTGAGGGGTGGGTCCGAGTCCAGCGAGGTCCAATGAGCACCATCACACTGCCTACGGACCAGGGGGCGCACCTGCTGGCCATCTCCTGGCAGTGGGAATTCGCGCACAGGGTGCTTCCCGATCTGCTCGAAGCCCTCTGGGTCACGGTGCGGGTGACGATCTTCGCCAGCGTGCTGGCAGTAACCGCCGGCTGGGTATGGCTCGCCCTCAGAAAGACCCCGTTCCTGCCGGTTCGGGCGGCGTCGTGGCTGATGCTCGAGTTCATCCGGGACACGCCGCCGCTCGTGCACCTGTTCATGGCGTTCTACGTCTTCCCAATCTACGGGGTGACCTGGAGCCCCTTCATGGTCGGTGTCGTGGTGCTCGGCGTGCACTACAGCTCCTTCGTGTCGGAGGTATACCGCGGGAGTCTCGCCGCCATACCATCCGGTCATTTCGAGGCTGCCCGCGTCCTGGGGCTGTCCAAACTTCGCACCTGGTGGTCTGTGGTCATCCCCCAGGTGCTGCGCGAGTCGCTGCCCGCGCTGGGCAACGTCGTGCTAGCACTGATGAAGGAAACCGCTCTACTGGTTGCTATATCCGTGCCAGTGCTAATGACCGTGGCCCAGCGCGCCGGCTCAAGGTCGTTCCGCTACCTGGAACCTCTAACCGTAGCGGCCCTGCTCTACTTGCTGTTCACAATCCCCTTCGGTCTATTCGTGAGGAGGATGGAGAAGCGCCATGCCCACTGACCAGGCCGACCAGGGCGCCCGCAGTCCCACAGGTTCTGGGTCATCCAGGCCCATCCTCCAGTACGTCGACGTGTACAAGCGCTTTGGTGACGTCGAGGTCCTGCGGGGTTTGAGCATTGATGTCCACGAGGGCGAGCGGCTGTCGCTGATCGGTCCGTCCGGATCAGGAAAGACGACCGTGCTGCGCCTGGCCATGACCCTGGAGGAGCCCACCGACGGACTCATCCTCTACGATGGCCGACTACTCGCGGGCGAGCCCAAGGGAGGAGGCGACAGGCCGTCGCGGCGGGCTCGGCGCCAGATGGCTCGCGACTTTGGAATGGTCTTTCAGCAGTTCAACCTCTTCCCGCACATGACAGTCATGCGCAACCTGACCGAAGCGCCCCGCCGGGTCCTCAAGCTGCAAAAGGATGAGGCGGCACAGCGCGCCCTCAACCTGCTGGAACAGGTCGGCCTGGCCGGGCTTGAGTACCGCTACCCCCAGCAGCTGTCCGGCGGCCAGCAACAGCGCGTGGCGATCGCCCGCGCTCTGGCCATGCAGCCCCGGGTGATGCTCTTCGACGAGATCACGTCGGCTCTTGATCCCGAGATCGTCGGAGAGGTGCTGGCCGTGGTGCGCGACATCGCGTTGGAGACGTCCACGACGATGCTGATAGTGACCCACGAGATGCGCTTCGCCCGGCACGTGTCAGACCGAGTTGTGATGTTCGACGGCGGGGTCGCAGTCGAGGCGGGACCGCCCGAGCAGATCTTCGACGCCCCACTCGAAGCTCGCACTCGTGACTTCCTGCGCGCCATTAGCCATGGCTACTAGCGCGGCGCGTTCCGACGCCGCTGTGGTGGTCGCGTCTAGCGCGGTGCTGGTGGCAGGGGCCCTCCCGCAGATGATCTCCGGACCGCTCGCCCCCTATGTGAGGTTGGACCTAGGGATCAGCTCAGCGCAGCTGGGTCTGGGCCTGTCGCTCTCGGCTGTTCCCGCGGTCGTGCTTTCGGTCTTGGGCGGGCGGGTGACCGACCGCATCGGTGGGATCACGATCGGCGGGATCACGTGCCTCGGCTCTTGCATGTTCATGGTCGCGCTTTCCCGGTCTCCAAGCATCGCCTGGTTCGTGGCCATCGTGGCCACCTCCGGCATCCTGCGGGTACTCGCCGAGCCGAGTTCATCGAGGATCCTAGTTGACCTCCTGGCGCGCACACCGCGCATCTTCGCCTTCGGCATGCGCGAGGCGGCTGTGCCGCTGCTCGTGGTTGTGGCCGCCGCGCTGCTGCCGGTGTTCGGCGATCGGCTCGGCTGGAGATCCGTGTTTGCCGGAACCAGCATCGTCGGCGTGGTGGGCCTGTGGCTGCTCGTTCCACCCAAGCGGTGGCGCGAACTGCGGGCCGCCATAGATGTCGCCCAGTACTCCGGCGCGCCGATCACGGTCCAACCCGGGCCGAGCACGAGCCCGATGGTCGCCTCGCTTGGATCGCGCTTCTACGCCGGGGCCGTACTGCTGTTCTTCAGCTCGGTGGTGTTGAACACCTTCGCGGCACTGTCGTTCGCCGATTCTGGAGCCAGCGAAGATGCCGCGGCCGCCCTGATGGCCGCTTCGGCTGGCGGGACCGTGCTGGTGCGAATCGGATGCACCTACGCCGTCGCCCGGCGCGGCCTCAGTGCCCGCTCGACCATCGCGACGATGTCCGCGGCAGCGACCGTCGGGTACATGACCATGGCCGTCGGCGACACCCAACTGATGATCGTGGGTATACCAATCGCCTACTTGGCCGGTTGGGGGTGGCCGCCGCTGGTGTACGGCTATATCACCGTGGGGCGAGAGCAGTCCACCGGCAGGATCACTGGTGTGATCTCGGCCATGTACGCCATTACCGCTCTCGCCGGGCCAGTAGCCGCGGGCTGGGCGGCCGAGCAGTTCGGCTGGCTGTTCGTGTGGGCGACAGCTGCACTGTTCTCACTACTGGCGGCTGCCCTAATCGCCGACAGGCCACGCGCCGACCGGGCCGCCCCGAGCAGTCCCAGTTTGGCGTCGGACCTCGACAGATGAACGGCTACAAGTCCCAGCCCAGCGAAGGAGCACCACAGATGGATTCGCCAAGACTCGACAAGTTCAGTCTCGACGGCCGGGTGACGATCGTGACCGGCGCTGCTAGCGGCCTGGGACGCGCCATCGCGATTGGCGTCGCTCAGGCCGGCGCGACCGTGGAACTGATCGACATCCAGACAGATGCCCTTCTTTCGCTCGCAGAACAACTACAGCTCGACGGCTGGGCCGCCGGATCTCACCCATGCGACGTGAGCGACCCCGGATCCGTCAAGGACATGGTGGCACATGTGCTCCGGGTCCACAGCCGGATCGACGCGCTGATCCACGTGGCTGGCATCGGGGCCCGGCACCGAGCTGAGGACTACCCGCTGGAGTTGTGGCACCAAGTGCTCGACGTGAACCTCACCGGTGCATTCTTGTGCTGCCAAGAGGTCGGGCGGATCATGCTGGCTCAGGGCCAGGGGGCGATCGTGACCGTAGCATCGGTCGCGGGTATCGTGGGTTGGACAGGTAGCGTCGGGTACCAGGTCAGCAAGGCGGGGGTGGGCCAGCTGACCCGCAGCCTCGGAGTGGAGTGGGCCCGGCGGGGAGTGCGAGTCAACTCGATTGCGCCGGGCTCCTTCGACACGCCCGGCGTGCGGGCCGAGGCCGCGGTAGAGCCCGACCACCCCTGGTTCAACGCCGACATCTATCCGATGGGTCGAGTTGCACAACCCGACGAGATCGTGGGTGCGGCCATCTTCCTGGCCTCGGAGGCCAGCAGCTACATGACAGGCCAACTCCTCGTGGTCGACGGTGGGTTCACCGCCCAATAGCAGGATCGGGTCGGGAGGGTCGCCGCATGAAGCTAGGAGTGTCGGTGGGCGGCTACGGCCCCAGCACGTCGAGTACAGGCATGGTGAATCGGGCCGCGATGTGCGAGCAGGTTGGCCTTGACTCGGTATGGGTGTCGGACCGCGTGGTGGTGCCCTCGAAGGTCGCCACGCCGTATCCCTTCTCACGCCACGGCGGCGCCTACGACCCGGTCAGCGCTGAGATCCAGTACGAGGCGCTCATTTCCCTGGCCGTCCTGGGGGCGACGACGCAGTCCGTGGCGGTAGGCGTGAGCGTGCTGGCTCTGCCGCTGCGCGAGCCCATGCTGCTAGCCCGCCAAATCGCGACCGTGCAGGCCATGGTCGGCGGGCGCGTCATTATCGGGGTCGGCGTTGGCTGGTTACGCGAGGAGTTCGACATCGCGGCTCCGGGTGCCTGGCCCCGGCGTGGCCGGCTTACCGACGACTATCTGCAGCTGTTACGCACGCTGTGGACGATGCCGGGGGACATCCCCTTCGCAGGTGCCGAGTACCACGCCGCTGCTGTTCGCTTCGAGCCCAAGCCGGTGCCGCCACCGCGCATCGAGGTCGGCGGCAACAGCGCAACGGCCATCAGGCGCGCCGCCCGGTTCGGCGATGCCTGGCAGCCCATGCAACTCGATCCAGCCGACGTGAGGGCGGCCGCTGATCGGATGCGCTCCCTCCAGGCCGAGGCCGGGCGGGGTGGCGTCACCGTCGGCATCACGATGCGCTGCAACCTCGACGTCTCTCCCGCGCCGCCGGACGATCAGCCCGCCTGGCACATCGGAGGCTCAGACGAGCGCATTGCGGATGCTCTCGGCCAGTACGCGGACGCGGGCGTGGATGCGGTGCTGTTCGATCTTGTGCCCGATGATGACGAATCACGCAGCCGGGAGGCACTAGAGCGGGTGTGCGAGATTCGACACCGAACGGTGCGGGTAGGGTCGTCCCCCCACAGAGGTCGACAACAACCACACGAGTAGCGAGTGCATGAGAGAAGCTGCAGAAGAACAGATCGCGGTTGCACCCGGGCCGGCATCGGCCCTGGCCGAGGCGGAACTGACGCTGGCGATCGGAGAGGCCGCATCGGCCGCCGGCGTCACGCCGGGCACGCTGAGGCGCTGGGAGATAGAGGGGTTGGTGGCTCCGGGCCGGACCAAGGGAGGACACCGCGTGTACCGCCCCTCCGACATCGAGCGGGCCCGGCAGGTGGCGCAACTTCGGGCCGACGGCTTGAACGCGGTGGCGATCGCCCGCGAGTTGGGGCCAGCTGCCAACCCGGAGGAGCTAACCGATCCTGATGCGACAAGAATCGGACAGAAGCTGCGAACGCTCAGGCAACGGCGAGGCCTGACCCTCAGAGACGTGGCTGAAGCCGCCGGCGTCTCGCTGTCGTTTCTGAGCGCGCTCGAGCGCGACCATATCGGCTCCTCGATGGCGAACCTGTTCAACATCGCTGAGGCGCTGGGCATCTCGCTGCCCGAGATCGGCCAGACGACCGAGAGCCGGCCAAGGCCCCTGGTCAGGCCGGACGAGCGCGAGCGGTACGTGTCGCCCGACGGTGGTCACACTGTTGAGAACCTGATGGCTCGCCCCGGTGCCCTGGAGGCGGTGATGACGACGATCGCGCCGGGGACTGACACTCTAGAGACGTACAGCCACGGCGGACAGGAGTTCGTCTTCCTTGTGTCGGGTCGCTTGACGTTCTGGATCGACGATGAGGAGTACGAACTGGAGCCCGGCTCGGCCCTGCATTTCTCCAGCGTACGAGGGCATCGCTGGCGCAATTCCTCAAGCGAACTCGCTAGGGTGCTCTGGGTCAACGCGCCTTCGGAATCCTTGATGACCAGCGTACGGCGCTCCAGAGACCAAAGCCACTGATGGCGGCCCTCGCTCCAGACGACCGCCGCGGTGCCTTCCCTGGGATCACGGGCTGGGAGCTCCAGGGCAAGGCGGTAGTGGTGACGGGCGCGGGCCGGGGTCTGGGCGCAGCCTACGCCCGGGCGGTTGCCGCGGCCGGGGGTGGGGTGGTGGTCAACGACATCGACTCCGCGCCCGCCGAGTCCGTGGTCGCGGAGATCCGAGCGGCCGGCGGGGCCGCGGTGGCCGCAGTGGCCGACGTCTGCGATTGGCGTCAGGCTCACGAGCTCATGGACCGGTGCGTCGCTTCGTTTGGCCGGCTCGACGGGCTGATCAATAACGCCGGGATAATGCGCCTCGGCCCCATCGACAGACTTAGCGAAGGAGACTGGCGAGCCAGCATGGAGGTGAACGTGCTGGGAACCGCCTTTTGCGGCGCCCATGCGGCCCGCCATATGGTCCGGCAAGGGTCGGGCGCAATCCTCAACGTCACCTCGGGCTCGCATGCGGGTGACCCTGAAGAGTCGGCCTACGGGGCCAGCAAGGGTGCGGTGGCGTCTCTGACCTACGCGTGGGCCGCAGACTTGCTCGGCCAAGGCGTGCGAGTCAACGCCATTTCGCCCCTCGCCGACACCGCACTGACCCAGCAGGCCCGCGAGTATTCAAGGCTCAGCGAGCAGGCCCCCCGGCTGGAGCAGGTCCCCGCGGCTGAGGCCATGGCTCCCTTGGCCGTTTATCTGCTGTCGGACGCGGCGGCCGCAATTGCCGGCCAGATTGTTCGCTTCGATGGCCAGCGCCTGTCGCTGCTAGTACACCCGGCGGTGCTGCATCCTGCGGTGGAACATTCAAGTTGGTCCTTCAGGGACTTCGAGCGGATCTTCGACGACCACTTGGCTGCCCGCTCCTGGCCCCTGGGTCTTGCAGAGGCTGAGGCCCGCGTGGTTCCGGCCAGCTGACGTCTCCTCGCGACCCTTCGCTCGCCGACACCTAGCGCGGTGCTACAGTTCTCCTAGAATCAAGTAGCTCTGCTAGAATCAGCGTATGCAGGCGATGCACCACTCTTGGATGTCGTTGAATCGAGGCGCGTTCGAGCCTCGGGGAGTCTGCTGATGGCCGGTCCCCTCACGCTTCAACCTGAACACGCGTTCGAGGTGGCCGAATACCGGGCCCGCCTCAGCGGACTGCACAGTCTGATGGAGGCATTCAGGATGGACGCCCTAGTTGTGCACACGCCCGAGAACGTGTGCTATCTCACCGGCTGGCACACCCCTGGCTACTACTACCCGCAGTTCGTGGTGATCAAGCTGGGAGAGGAGCCGCTGATCGTACTGCGCTCCATGGAGGCGATGGGCCTAGCCGTGAGGTCGTGGCTCGACGAGGAGCGGCTGGTGGCATACGCCGACACCGATGACCCGATCGCTGCTCTGAGCACCGCACTCTCCCGTCTAGGTGTGTCGGCCGCCACGGTGGGCATCGACCGCAACGGCTGGTACCTGCCGGTGGCGCTGCTGGATCGGCTGGACGCAGTATGCCCGGATATGGCCTTGGTGGACGGTTCCTGGCTGGTAGAGCGCCTGCGCAAGGTCAAGTCGCCCGCGGAGATCGAGAAAATCGAGCAGGCTAGCCGGATCGCTGAACTTGGGATGCAGGCCGCCGTCGACCACTTCGATCTGGGCATGACTGAGGCCCAACTGTCGGGGTGGGTCCACAAGGCCACGGTGGAGGCGGGCTGCGAGTACACCGGGCTGCCGGTGTTCTTGATGTCGGGGCATCGAATGCTGGCGCCGCATTCGGTGTGGTCCAAGCACAAGCGGATCGTCGAGGGCGACCAGATCCTGGTGGAGCTCGCCGGTACCGTTGACCGTTACGCGGGCGCCCTCTTCCGAACTCTGGTGGCAGGACGCGCCGAGCCCCGATGCCGGGCCAACATGGAAATCGCCGAGGAGATGCTCGAGGCAGCCATGGCCGCGCTGCGCCCGGGGGTTACCTCCGACGACGTGAACCGGGCCGTCGGCCAGGTTGCCGCTCGCCACGGGATCACCATCCGCAAGCGAGCCGGATACTCGATGGGGTTGAACTTTCCACCCGATTGGGGTGAAGGATTCTTCTTGGAGTTAGCCGACGGGGACCAAACCGTCATCGAGCCCAACATGGTCTTCCACCTTCCTCAGGTTGTGCGCAGACCGGGTGAACAGCTCGCCGCGGTGAGTGAGACGGTGGTGGTAACCGCCAGTAGTTGCCGAGCTGTGACACGGTTCAGGCGCGGCCCGATAGAAGTGTGACGACCATGACTCCGGGTGCATCGCCTAGGTTCGATGCCGCGGGCGGCGGCGAGGTAGCGGCCGAGGTCTCGCAGGAGCGGCTGTGGACGCTGCTAATGGACCTAGCGGAGTTCGGCGCCACGGCAGGCGGGGGTGTCAACCGGCAGGCGCTATCGATCGAAGACACTCAGGCAAAGAACTTCGTGTGCCGTTGGGCGGCTGAGCGCGGCCTGCCCGCCTACCAGGACGAGATCGGCAATCTGTTCGTGCGCTATGAGGGCCAGAACTCCGCACTCAAGCCAGTGATGATCGGTTCCCATCTCGACAGTCAACCGACAGGCGGACGCTTCGACGGAGCCTTCGGTGTGGTGGCGGGGATGGAGGTGATCGAGGCGCTGCGCTCGGCGCAGGCTAGGCCGCTGCGGGCCGTGGAGGCGGTGGCCTGGACGAACGAGGAGGGCAGCCGGTTCCAGCCGGGAGCAATGGGTTCCAGCGTGTTCGCCGGGCGGCGCAGTGTCCATCATATGAGGGAGGTATCAGACGGATCGATCAGCCTGGGCGATGCTCTGGACCGGTCTCTGGCCGAAACCCGAGCGGAACACCGGGCTTTGGGCTCGGTACTCCCCCACTCCTACCTGGAACCACATATCGAGCAAGGCCCGATCTTGGAGGCTCGCGGGCTTTCAGTGGGGGTCGTAACCGCGGTCCAGGGCATGCGCCGGTTCATTATCGAGATCGCTGGCGAGGCCGCCCATGCCGGCACTGCTCCGCTCCGTTCCCGGCGCGATGCGCTGGTCAGCGCGGTGAAAGTGATCGCCGGCCTGCACGAGATGGTCCACGACCCCGAGGACATCACCCGGTTCACCATCGGCAAGTTCGAGCTCGCGCCGGGATCGCCCAATACCGTCCCGCATGCCGCGGCCTTCACGATCGACCTGCGACACCCCAACGAGACAGCCCTCGAGCAGCTGACCGCCACCATCGGCGCCGCCGTGCAGGCTCGCTGCCAACCTTGTTCGGGTCGCGCCACCACTCTCTCCGCGATCGAGCCCACCGAGTTCGACCCGAATCTGCTCGCGCTGATCCGCCGCACCGCGTCACAGTTGGGAATCGAGCACACCGACATCGTCTCGGGAGCGGGCCACGATGCCATGCACCTGGCTCGGATTTGCCCATCGGCCATGGTGTTCGCCCCGTGCCGTGACGGAGTCAGCCACAACGAATCGGAAAGCGCGGAACCCGACGACCTGGCCGCGGCCACGCGGGTCGCGGCTTCGGCCGTCTTTGAGATCGGCTCGGCTCGCTGAGGGAGCTGCGAACCCAACCTTGGTGCATCTCGGTGTCGCAGCCAGTGGGCCAAGCCAGACGGGGTGCCGTTGCCACGACACCGATCAGGCCGTGGCGAGGAAGGTCTGTGGGTCTGCCGTGAAGACCCGCAGGCAGCCGGGGGCGCAGAACCAGTAGTCGTTGCAGTCGTGGACGGTGTGGTACTTGGCGTCGTCCACCATCACCGTCATGCCGCAAACCGGGTCTATGGCCTCGACTCTGGGGGGAGTCTCGCTCGGTCCGCCCGTCACCAGTTCGCCTCTGGCTCGCCGAGCCACGAGGTCGGCCATCACCGCCACCGCGATCTCCGCATTGGCCACTGCGCCGAGGTCCAAGCCGGCGGGCGCGTGCACACGATCCAGTTCGTCCGTAGTCACGCCCCGGCTGCGCAAGTGGTCGAGCACAGTGGCGGCTCGCCGGTCGGAGGCGATCAGACCCACGTATCCCGGGTCGCAAGCCAGGGCGGCCTCGAGAGCCAAGTCGTCGTAGTGGCCCTGGGTGGCCACCACCACCGCGGTAGCGCCGTCGATGCCGAGTCCCGACAGGTCGAGCTTGGTGCGCACCAGCTCCGGCCGGGTGTGCTCGTCGGGGTTGCCGCCGTCGTCGATGACGGTGGCACTCCACCCCAGCGAGACGGCCATCTCGGCCAGCGCGTCCACGGCCGGGGACCGGCCCACCACGATCACCTGGGGCTCAGGACGGTGCGGCTCCAAGTACACCTCCAGCGCCCCCTCGGACTCACAGGCCATGGCTATGGAACGCACCCCCTCCTGGGAGCGGCCGTCGAGGTCGTCGGGCTGGCCCAGGAACAGCAGAGCGGGCCGGCCGGTCTCCAGGCACTCCCGGGCGTGTCGCACGACCGACGGCTCCGCGCAGGCCCCCCCCAGCCAGCCCCGCACCGTCCCGTCCGCCAGGACCACGGCCTTGGAGCCCTGCCGTCCCGACGACGGACCCCGCCGCCAGACCACAGTGGCCAGCACGTACGGCACCCGCTGCTCGGACAGCGCCACCGCCTCGGCCAGCACCGACACGTCCACCTAGCTGCCCCCTCGCAATCGTGAGGTTGTCCCGGCCCAACACCGAGACACCAGCGTACCGTCGCGGTTCATCGCCAGCGGTGTCGAGCGGTGCGAGCGCAGCCCTACCGGGCTACCCGACGGTGGGCGACGCGCCTATGCCCGCGACTCCGATGGACCCGGCCACGATGACCCGTCGTCAAGTCAGCATCCAAGGCCTCTCACCCCCGGTCCTCCGTCTCTGACAGGAATCGCGGCGCGTTCACGATCCTGGCACCGCAATGCTCGCCGAGAGGCAGGAGGTGCCGCCGGTCGCCGGTGACCAGATAATCCGCGGATGCCTGAGCCGCGCACTCCAGAATGCGATTGTCGGCATGACCACCCTTGATGGTGTCGGGGAGCCGGTGAGGCTCGATGACGGTGGCGGCCTCTCCCAGCAACCTGAGAGCCTGGGACGTGCGTTCCTCAGACCAGCCGAACTTGCGCACCAGCACACCGCTCACCTCGGCCAGGATCAGCGGTGACAGCCACAGATCGAAGCGTCCCCTCAAGGCAAGCTCCAGCACCACCCGTTCGTTTCCGGGGAAGTTCAGGCCCGAGACAATGACGTTCGTGTCGAGGACGACCCTCATGTCCGGGGCGAGTTGAACTCGGCCCGATACTCCTCGACGAGAACAGCCACGTCCTCAGGGCCGATCCCCCGCTGCCTGGCCGTCTGCTCCCCGTACTGCAGCAGCCCTCTCCACTCGCACTCCTCGACGTAGCGGAGCACCGCCTCGCGCAGGAACTCGCTCCGGGAGCGTCCCTGCTGCGTCGTCATCTCGTCCACCCGATCAGCCATGTCAGGCGGCAACGAGAAGGTGATGGTACTAGTCGTTCGCGGCATTGGGGAACCCCCTGTCCGGCTTGTTGTTACTGAGTCTTACTTCAGAGTACCACTCGTGGTGGCAGTCTGAACCTGTGTTGCCGTCCTCGTCGAAGAGACGCGAATAGTAGATTCAGACCACCAACCACGCAGGTCGTGGGACCCCCAAGACGAGTAGGGGCATCCGATGCCGGGTACTGACGGATGGAAGCCGATGCGACGGCTGGCGAGACGAACTGAGGTCGATGACGGCGATGGCGTCACCGATGACGATGGCGACAGCCCCATGCCGTGCGGCGACGAGATCGACAGCTCCTCAGACACCGAGCGCGGCGATGGAAGCCGCGGCAGAGCCGAGGCCGCGGTCCGGGCGGCGGCCGGCCACACCGTCGCCGCCGCCAAGGCCGCCGCCGAAGGCGCAGAGACGGCGACGAGGGCGACGAAGCGCCACACCGTCGCGGCCGCCAAGGCCGGCGCCGAAGGCGCAGTGGCCGCGTCGAGGGCGACGAAGCGCCACACCGTCGCGGCCGCCAGCGTCGTGCAGGGGGTGGTCGCCGGGGCAGGGGCGCAGATCAACCAGGTTGTGCAGTCGGCGGTGTCCGGTTCGGCGTCGATGTACGACAAGTTGCTCGACGCGAAGTATCTGGATCCGCTGCTGCAGGCCGACATGGGGGGCAGCTACCACCGGCTCTTCGACGGCGGTCACACGATCCCCGGCGCGGTGCGGGCGGTAAACGAAGCCCCCATCGACGACACGCTGACACGCCAGACGCTCGGCACTGTGGAGGCGCTGCTGCGCGACGTGTCCACCGAGCGGGGCCTGCCCCTGGCCACCTGGGACAAGACGACGTTCGACTCGGTGGCCCAGACCCTCGACAGCAGCCTGGGCATCCCCAAGCGGTGGCTCTACGACATCAACACCTTCGACGCCAGCGAGGTGCTCGGAGCGACCGTGGGCGTAGTGGCGGTCGCGTTGAACTGGAACCGGGCCGACACCGAGCAGTTCGCCCAAGTGACCGCCAGTATGGGCCTGTCGGCCGCGGTGGGCCTCAACCCGCTGCTGCTGCTGGTCACGGTCGCGGCGGCGGCCCAGTCGTTTAACAAGGCACGCGGCAGCGGCGACTACAGCGACCTCGCCGACGGCGCGTTCAGGGGCGCGGCCACTTCGGCGGCGTCGCTGGGCGCGGTTGCGGCCTTCACTGCCGCTGGCGGACCGGCCGGCGCCGGGCTGCTCGCCGGGATGGCGGCCGGGGTGCTCGTCCACCAGACCGTCAAGAACGTCAGCGTCACCGAGATCACCGGCTTCGTCAAGGCACGGGTCGCGGCCATCGCCCCAACCGTCGCCGCATGGGCCCAAGACGTCCTAAGCCGAGACGACGCCGACCCGGCCGACTGGGCGGTCGCGCAGGAGATTCTGGCGCTGCCGAGCGTGGCCGCCGCCACCGAGGCCGCCACCCCCATCGTCGGCGCCCTCAACGAGACGCTCGCCGACCGGCCGGGCGGGGAAAGTTCAGGCCCGAGACAATGACATTCGTGTCGAAGATGACCCTCATGGCCGAGACGAGTTGACGTCGTCCCGATACTCAGCGACGAGACGAAGAGATGCGAAAAGACGAACAGGCACTCTCGGGTGGTCGCTGTGGTCCTAGCCGGTCCCAGCGCCGGTGAAGAGCGCTATCCAGATCGACGCGGTGGCCGCGACGATCGTGGCCGTGATGATGTAGACCTGCCTGGCCTGGCTCTTGACCACTTCCGCGACGCTCTTGACGATCTCGGCCCGCTCCTTGGCCGCCTCGGCGAGGCCGGCCTTCAGGGCGGCGTTGGTCTCAGCCAGACCCGCGGTGAGCGCGGCGTTGGTCTCAGCCAGACCCGCGGTGAGCGCGGCGTTGGTCTCAGCCAGACCCGCCTTCAGGGCGGCGTTGGTCTCAGCCAGACCCGCGGTGAGCGCGGCGTTGGTCTCGGCGAGCGCGGCGGCGAAGCCGGCGCCGAGGACTCTGATGTCGTCCTTGGTGGCTACCTGGTCCCAGCCTGACGGCGGGAGCTGCTCCATGAGCGTCTCGGCTTCTTGTTGTCCGATGGTTTCTGTGAGTGTCGAATAGAGCGTGGCGCGCTGGGTGTTGGTCATCGCCATCTGCGGTCTCCCTCCTGGTCGCGGGTGTCTCCTAGGCGGGAGCCCTCAGAAGGCTCCGATAGGCCTGGGCCGGACGGCCTCGCGGCAATGCCCGGCGCACGGCATAGACCACAACAGCACAACAAGCATCAAGACATGCAGTCTGACGCAGAGACCTCACGCCGGGGCGCTCCGCCTCCGCGCCGGAGCGCCGCGGGCTGGTGTGGGCGTGCGGGGCCAGGAGTTGGGGCTGTGTTGGGTTGGTGCGCCAGGTGCGTGTGCCGGGGGGCGCCGGGCCCTGCCGAGACATCGAACATACGGCGCCCATCGGGCGCTCAAGGGACGGCTCTGTGGGAAGCGGGATTAGGGTCTTGGGCTGTGGGGCGACTCGTCACTCTCGCCGTTCCCACAGCCGTGATGTGGCCGCTGCTGCGGTCCGTGCACTACGCGATCATCGAGGCCGATGACGGTTCGAAAGCAGCGTGCACGCCTCTCTCGCCGCAACGGCGCTCTGTCAGGTCAGCCGGGCGTACAGTGGATACTCGACAGTTGGCTGCGCGCTCGGCGGAGGATGTGAGGAAGCATGGATTTGCTTGAACGCGCCCGCGGCATGATGGTCGGGCTCGGTGTCGGCAACCTGCTTGGCATCCCGTGGGAAGGTCGGAGCCGGGCCTTCATTCAAAGCAGAAGTCCGGGCGGCGTGCGAGAGATCACCGCTCGAAGGGGCTACCCCGACGACGACGATCTCGCGCAGGCGATTCTCCTCGCAGAAGCCTGCATTGAGGCCGGCCGACTCGACATCGACGACTTGGCCAGGCGGTTCTGGGTAAGATCAGCCCGATCGGGTCGTAGTCTCGATGGACGAAGGATCCTCATCTTGACACAAGTGGAAGTATCAAGTCTATAGTGTAGTGGCCGCTAAGGAGACCGTTTGAGCAAGTCGTCTGTGGTGGCTTCGGTGTAGCGGCGAGTCTGTGTCCGAGCCCGGCGACTAACTCAGAAACTCTGTGCCAACTGAAGTTGTCCATCAGCAGTCGGTGTCTTTCTGAATTCGGAATGCGTGATCGGTAGATCAGGTGGCAGGATCAGCCGGTGGCTGAGTCGATGGCCTCCCATACTCGGTCGGGGAGGACTGGCATGTCGATGTTGCGGACGCCTAGGTGGGCCAGGGCGTCGACTACCGCGTTGACGAAGGCGGCGGGTGAGCCGACCGTGGCCGACTCTCCTACGCCTTTGGCCCCGATCGGGTGGTGCGGCGACGGGGTGACCGTCTCCAGCAGCTCGAAGCGGGGCGTCTCCCAGGCGGTGGGGATCAGGTAGTCCATGAAGTTGGACCCGATGCAGTTGCCGTCGTCGTCGAAGGTGATCCACTGCATCGACGACATGGCGAACCCCTCGGTAAGCCCGCCGTGGATCTGGCCCTCCACGATCATGGGGTTGATGCGCACGCCGCAGTCGTCGAGGGCGACCATGCGGCGCACCTTCCACACCCCGGTGTCGGGATCCACGTCCACCACCACCACGTAGGACCCGTACGGGAACGTGAGGTTGGGCGGGTTGTAGTAGGTGACGTCCTCGAGGCCGTACTCCATTTGATCGGGCAGGTTGGTGTAGGCCGCGAAGGCGGCGTCCTGGATGGACACCGACTGGTCGGGCGAGCCGGCCACATGGAACTTGTCGGCGGAGCGCTCGATGTCCTCGGGCGCGGCCTCGAGCAGGTGGGCGGCGATGTGGCGGGCCTTGTCGGCGATCTTGCGGGCCACCATGGCGGTGGCCGCCCCGCCCACCGGGGTGGAACGCGACGCGTAGGTGCCCAGCCCGTAGGGCGTGTCGTCGGTGTCGCCGTGGATCACCTTGATGTCGGTGGCGGGGATGCCGGTCTCCTCGGCCACGATCTGGGCGAAGGTCGTCTCATGTCCCTGGCCCTGGGTCTTCACCCCGAGCTTGAGGATGGCCTTGCCGGTGGGATGCACCCGCAGCTCGGCCGAGTCGATCATCTTCAGCCCGGCGATGTCGTAGGTGTGGGCCGGACCGGCCCCGACCGCCTCGGTGAAGTGGGCGATGCCGATCCCGACCAGGCGCCCCTCCTCGCGGGCCGCGGCCTGCTCGGCCCGCAGCTCGTCGTACCCGGCCGCGTCCAGCGCCTTCTGCAGCGCGGTCGGGTAGTCGCCGGAGTCGTACACGAACCCGGTGGCCGTCTCGTACGGGAACTGGTCGGGCTGGATGAAGTTCTTCATCCTCATCTCGGCCGGGTCGATGCCCAGCTCGTAGGCCGCGGTCTGTATCAGCCGCTCGATCAGGTACGACGCCTCGGTGATCCGGAACGAGCACCGGTAGGCCACCCCGCCGGGCGCCTTGTTGGTGAAGGCGCCCCGGCACTTGATGTGGGCGGCACCGAAGTCGTAGCTGCCGGTGCACACGTGGAACAGCCCGGCCCGGTAGCGGGTGGGCTGGGCGTCGGAGTAGAAGGCGCCCTGGTCCGACAGCATGTCCACCCGCATGGCCTGGATGCGGCCGTCGTCGGTGAGGGCCAGCTCGCCGGTCATGTAGTAGTCCCGCCCGAACCCGGTCGAGATCAGGTTGCCGGTGCGGGTCTCCACCCACTTGACGGGCTGGCCGATCAGCAGGCTGGCCGCGGTGGCCACCACGTACCCGGGGTAGATGGGCACCTTGTTGCCGAAGCCGCCTCCGATGTCGGGGCTGACGATGCGGATGTTCTGCTCGGGCAGCCCGGCCACCAGGGCGAACAGCGTCCGGTGGGCGTGGGGCGCCTGCGACGTCATGTAGATGGTGGCCTGGCCGGTCACCGAGTTGACGTCGGCCACGATCCCGCAGGTCTCCAGCGGCGACGGGTGCGAGCGCGGGTAGTGGGTGGTGAGCGACACCACCCGGTCCGCGCCGGCGAAGGCGGCCTCGGTGGCGGCCTCGTCGCCGGTCTCCCAGGTGTAGGCCAGGTTGTCGGTCTGGCCGTCCTTCTCGTCGCGGATCAGCTCCGCGCCGTCGGCGAGGGACTGCTGGGGCGTGGTGATGGCGTCGAGCATCTCGTAGTCCACGTCGACCAGCTCGGCCCCGTCGGCGGCCGCGTACGGGTCGGTGGCGATGACCGCGGCCACCTCCTGGCCCTGGTAGCGGACCTTGTCGGTGGCCAGCACGGCCTGGGTGTCGCCCGACAGGGTGGGCATCCAGGCCAGCCCGTGCTGGTCCATCAGCTCGCCGGTCACCACCGCCAATACGCCCTCCACCGCGGTGGCCGCCTCGGTGTCGATGCCGTTGATGCGGGCGTGGGCCACCGGCGAGCGCACCAGGGCCATGTGCAGCATGCCGGGCAGGGCGATGTCGTCGAGGAAGTTGCCCTGGCCCTCTATCAGGCGGGCGTCCTCCACCCGCTTGACGCTGTGGCCGATGCCTCCGATCTCGGGAGGCGTCGTCGTTGTGTCAGTCATTGCTCGCTCCCTTTCAGCTGTCGCCGTTGGACGACGCCGCCGCGGCCGCGGCCTGGATGGCCTTGACGATGTTCATGTAGCCGGTGCACCGGCACAGGTTCCCCGAGATGGCCCAGCGGACCTCGTCGTCGGACGGATCCGGGTTGTCCTCGATGAGCGCCGCACCCACCAGCATCATGGCCGGGGTGCAGAACCCGCACTGCAGGCCGTGCTCGTCGCTGAACGCCTGCTGGACCGGGTGCAGCCCGTCGGCGGTCTTGAGGCCCTCGACGGTTGTGACCGACCGGCCGTCGGCCTGAACCGCCAGCATGGTGCACGACTTGACCGGGGTGCCGTCCACCAGCACGGTGCAGACCCCGCAGCTGGTGGTGTCGCAGCCGATGTGGGTGCCGGTCAGACCGGCGCCGGTGCGGATGTGGTCGACCAGCAGCAGACGAGGCTCGACATCGGCGGTGTGGTCGGATCCGTTGATGTTGATCGTGATCTCCATGTCTCCCCCTCTCAGGCCTGGGCCTGCTCGGCTGCGGCCGCGAGTGCCCTCTGGGTGAAGGCGGCCACCACCCTGCGCTTCCATCGCGCCGAGCCTCGCACGTCGTCGCGGGGATCGGCAGCCGCCGCGGCGGCCTCGCCCGCCTCAGTGAACAGCTCGGTGCTCGGTGCGTTGCCCACCAGCAGGGCCTCGGCCTCGGTGGCCTTGCGGTTGATGGGCGCCACCGACGTCATGGCCACGCCCGCTGCGGCGATGGTGCCATCGGCGGCGAGTTCGAGATGGGCGGCCACCCCGACCGTGGCGTAGTCGCCGACCTTGCGCTCCAGCTTCTGGTAGCTGCCACCGGACGGACCCGAAGGCACCGGGATGTGAATCGCCAGCACCATCTCGTCGTCGGCTAGGGAGTTGGTGAAGAAGTCCTGCACGAAGTCGCCGATGTCGATGGTCCTCCGCCGGTCTGACGGCCCTTGGGCGACCACCTCGGCCCCGGTGGCCAGCAGTACCGAGTTCCAGTCGCCCTCGGGGTCGCAGTGGGCCACCGACCCGCACAGGGTGCCCAGGTTGCGCACCAGCGGATCGGAGATCCAGGGGGCGGCCGAGGCGATGGCACCGGACACTTCGTCGGAAGCAGCGATGTCCGCGTGGCGAACCAGCGCGCCGATGTGCAGTTGGCCGTTGTGGCGCCTGATGGCGTCGAGTCTGGCTATCCCGTTGATGTCCACCAGCTTCGAAGGCGTCGCGAACCGCAGCTTCATCATCGGCAGCAGGCTCTGCCCACCAGCGAGGAACCGGGTCTCGTCACCCCCCTCGGCCTTGGCAGCAATCGCCTCCTCCACCGACGAGGCGGCGATGTAGTCGAATCGGGCGGGCAACATCCTGGACCCCCGTTCACCGCGGCGTTCGTCCACTGAGGCCGCGCCGGTCGGACCGTACACCACAGCCCGGATCGATGCGAGTCGTAGCGGCCGCAGCACCGTCCGACCGGTCATGGCCCGCCGGCCGCGGCCACCGGTACGATGCCGGATGCCTGCCGCCGGATCACGCCAGCCCTCCGGGCGGTTCGCGGCGCTTCACAACCCCCACTACCGGCGGCTGTTCGTCGGCGGGCTGTTCACGTTCCTGACGATGCAGGTGGCCGGCATCGCCCGGGCCTGGCTGGCGTTCGAGATCACGGGCAGCAACACCGGCCTCGGCGGGGTGATGCTGGCCTTCGGGCTGTCCAGCATCTTCATCATCCCCTGCGGAGGCATGATCTCGGACCGCTTCCCCAAGCGCGGCGTGCTGGCCTTGGCGGGCGTTCTGCAGGCGGCCACTCCCGTGGGCTTGGGCGTGGCCGTCGCCACCGGCACCGAGGCCTACTGGATGCTGATGGCAGCCAGCGTCGTCCAGGGCGGGGTGATCTCGATCCTGGCACCGGCCCGGCTCTCGTTCATCTCTGAGATCGTGGGCCGCGAGGCCGTCACCAACGCCATCTTCCTGTCGATGTCGACCGTTCAGATGGCCCGGGTCGTCGGCCCGGCCGCAGCCGGAGCCCTGATCGGTGTCGCCTTCTTCGGCCTGGCCGGCGTCTTCTTCGCGGCGGGGGTTCTCGGAGCCCTGAGCGTGGTCCTGCTGGCCGGCCTGCCCAAGGGAGCGCCGTCAAGCCCGTCGGGCCGCAGCGCGCTGGGCGACATCGCCGACGGCCTGCGATTCGTGCGCTCCCGCCCCGATCTGGTGCACCTGCTGCTGGTGTCGTTCGGTGTGGTGCTGATCGGCTTCCCCCACATGGCGTTCCTGCCGGTGGTGGCCGAGCGGGTCCACGACAGCGGATCGACCGGATTCGGCCTTCTCAACGCCGCCGCGGCATTGGGCGCGGCGGTGGGCACCATCTCGCTGGCGAATCTGGAGCGGCGCAGGCTGCGCCCGTTCCAGACCCGCAGCGCCGTGACTTTCGGAGTAACGCTCGCGGTGTTCGCGGTGATGCCGAACCTCTACGCGGCCTTGGCGGTGATGGCCCTGGTGGGCGCCTCGTCGAGCGTGTTCCAGGCGCTGAACAACTCCATGCTGCTGACGATGACTCCGGTCGAGTATCACGGGCGGGTCCAGAGCCTGCTGATGCTGAGCTTCTCGGGCTTCGCCATCGCGGCCCTGCCCATCGGGCTCGTGGCCGACGCCGTGGGGATCCGCACAACTCTGGTCGTGCTCGGCGTTCTCGTGGTCGCGGTGATGGCCGTGGCCCGGATCGCACAGCCGCGCGGCATCGACGAGGAAACGACACTATGAAGGAGGAAGCCATGGACGACACCGGCAGCGATCACGCCGCAGGGACGAGCGAGGCTTCGGCCGAGGCGGTCGTGCGCGCCTACTGGGAGAGGGTCTGGCTCGAGCGGGATCTCGACGCGCTCGAGGATCTGGTCGCCGACCCGGTCGTGCGCCACACAGCCGAGGGCACGCAGTCCCTGACGCACCGAGAGTTGCGCCGACGGCTGGCCGACGCCTTCGAGACGGTCCGGGCCACCGAGGTCAGCATCGATGCAATCACCGCCGACGGCCCCACGGTGTGGATCCGACTCACGCTGCGAGGGGTGAGCCTGGCCACCGCGGCGCCGATGTCGCTGGTCTGGCTGGCCCAGTACCGGATCGAGGGCCAGCGCATAGCCGAGTTGTGGGCCCTGCACCAGCCCGGCACGGACTGGTCGGCATGATGAGCGGCGGCCCGATGGGCGGCGGAGTGATGAGCGGCGGAGTGATGAGCGGCGGTCCGACGGGCGGAGGACCGACCATCCGGCACGTTGATGACCCTGCGGTTCCGTGGCAGCGGGTCAAGGCCCAGCTCAATGCCGACGGCACCGAGTCGTCGGTGTGGGAGAAGTGGTTCGCCTTCCGCGCCGACCCGCCCTACCTGTCGCTCTACGCCCGCTACGACCCCGGAATGGTCGTGCGCCGCCACGGCCACCGCTCGCCGCACGTGGTGTTCGTTCTGGAGGGCGAGATCCTCATTGGCGACGAACTGTGCGCCGCCGGCACCCATATCGAGCTGCCCGAGGGTGCCCAATTCGGGCCACTCGTCGCCGGAGACGCGGGATGCACCCTCTTCGAGGTGATGCTGGGCGACCCCCGCAGCTGGAGCAACGACCCGGATGCCTTCGCAGACGCCTGCTCGGCAAGTGGGGTCACGCCGCTGCCCGACCCTGAGATCGACTTCCCCGACTGGCTCGCCGACGAGCGGGACCGCTGGCTCGATCCGGCACAGGACAGCCGCGAGTCTCAGGAGTGAGCACCACGGAGTTGGTCGTGGTCGGCGTCAACGCGCTCACGGTTGGATTCGTCCGCGCGCACGGTAGATGAGCACGACCGAGCTGATTGTCGTCGGCGTGGCCTCTGGACTGGCCATGCTGGCCAAGAGCGCCACCGGGCTCGGCTACCCGCTCATCGCCATACCGATCCTGGCGCCGTTGACCGGCATCGAGACCGCGGTGGCGGTAGTGACCCTGCCCAACGCGGTGGCCAACATGCTGGTCGGCTGGCGCACCCGCCACGCCCGTCCCGAGACCCGCGACCTGTTCGTCCTGACCGCGGCATCGGCATTGGGAGCAGTGCTGGGCACGTTCGTCCTGGTCTCTACACCCGAGAGGCCCCTGCTGATCGTGCTCGCGGCCTCAGTGCTGCTGTTCGTGGTCAGGTCGTTGTGGTTCGGCGACGTCTCCGTGTCACCGGAGTTCGGGCGGCGGGCCTCGCCCGGCATCGGGCTCATCACGGGGGTCATGCAGGGGGCAGTCGGAGTGTCCGGGCCGATCATCGGATCGTGGCTGTACGCCTACCGGCTGCCCCGCGACGCCTACATCTTCGGGCTGTCGGTGCTGTTCCTGGTCTCGGGCCTGGCCCAGATCACATCTTTGGCGTCGATCGGCGCCTACGACTCCGACCGGCTGATCGCGGCCGCGGTGGGACTCGGGCCGGTGCTGGCCGTACTGCCCGCCGGCGAATACCTCCGGGCCAGATTGTCGGGGCCCCAGTTCGACCGGGCCGTGCTGTTGCTGCTGGCCGCCTCCGGGATAACGCTGGTAATCCGAGCGATCACCAGCTAGCCAGCAGGTTCTCCCAAGTTCTCGGGGTGGTTATGGGATGTGAGCGACCCACTAGTCACCCGAGATCTTGAGGCGAAGACAGCCAGCAGGTTGGCTCCCGTTGTGAACGGCCTACTCGGCTGAGCGGCGGTCCGGGGAGCGGCGGCCCGGCAGGCGCCACTGCGGGACGCGTCGTCCGGGTTCGGGCTCCTGTTGATCAAGCCCGGGATAGCGGGAGCGGACCTCGCCAACGGTGCCTCCGTACAGCCGATCTGGGCGCTGCTGGCCGCTCCACACCGTCACCTGCGGGAAGGCGATGGTGATGGAGGAGGCTGCGAACGCCTGATGTATGGCCAGCAGCAGATCGTGGCGGGCGGCCAGCTCTGAGGGGACGTCGCTGGCGTGCCAGTAGAGGACGTTGAAGCCGATGCTGGAATCACCGAAGCCGTCCAGGTTGACCGCCGGCTCCGGCTCCGCCAGCACCCTGGGCACACGGTCGAGAGCCTCGTAGACAGCGTCGGTCGCTTGCTGCAGGTCGGTGTCGTAGGCCACGCCGACGGCCAGCGAGCTGCGTCTGATCGGTTCCCGGGTCAGGTTGACGATGGTGGCGGAGGCCACGTTGGCGTTGGGAATGCGGATGTGGGTGCCGTCGAGGCCGCGGATCTGGGTGGTGCGGGAGTCGATGTCGGCCACCACGCCCAGCCGGCCGTCCAGTTCGACGGTGTCGCCCACCGTGTAAGGCCGGCGCGTCTGCAGGATCACCGACGACACGAAGTTGCCGACCACCCCCTGCAGGGCCAGCGCCAGCACCAGACCGCCGAGGCCCAGGGCGCCGAGCAGCGGACCCACCCGCACGCCCAGCACGGTGAGCGCGTACGACAGGCCGACAATGAACACCGCATAGCCGAGGAACCGCGACGTCAGGATGGACGCGAAGCCGTGACCGATCCCGCGGGCCACAACCCGGCGCAGGATCTTGGAGACCGCCACCGCCAGCACCAGGCTGCCGACCAGCACGATCCCGGCCTGGATCCAGTCGCCGCTCGTCAACTCGTCGTGAAGCAGCGCCTCGCTGTCGGCCTGTGCAAGCACCCCGATGAACGGCCCCATCAACGGGAGAGTCTGTCACGCAGCGCCCGCCGCCGTCGCGGACGCGGCCGCCTGGTGGACCCGACCGCCCGGTGGACGCGGCCGCCTGGTGGCCGGCGTCGGCGCGGGCTAGGGCGCGGTCGGGCCGGAGCGGCCTATGGCCTGGTCAGATGTGCCGAGGTAGCTTGCGATCACCAGCGGGTCCCGGCGGACCTGCTCGGGCGGTCCCTCCGCGATCACCGCGCCCGCCTCCAGGCAGTAGACCCGGTCGCTGATGCCCATCACGAGCGGCATGTCGTGCTCGATGACGATCACCGCGGCGTCGAGCTCGGCCTGCACCTGCTTGATGAGCGGGCCGAACGCCTCGGCCTCCCGCTGGGCCACACCGCCCGTCGGCTCGTCCAGCAGCAGCACGCGGGCCTTCACGGCCAGCAGGCTGGAGAGCTCCACGATGCGGCGGGTGCCGGTCGACAGGGTGGCCACGAAGTGATCGGCGTAGCGCTTGAGGCCCATGTAGTCGATGATCTCGTCGGCCTCGGCCCGCTTGGCCCTCTCCTGGCCGGGCGAGGGCGGCAGCGCGGTCATCGACGCCACCAGGCGCGAGTGCGACCGGGCCTCGAGGGCGACCATCAGCGACTCCCGCACCGTGAGGCCCGGATAGACGCGGGCGCCCTGGAATCCCCGCCCCAGGCCGCGGGCGTGGCGGGCCGGAGGTCTCCGTCCGGTCACGTCGGTTCCGAGCACGAACACCCGCCCCTGCGCGTGGACGAAACCGCTGATGGCGTTGAGAAGCGTGGACTTGCCCGCGCCGTTGGTTCCGATCAAGCCCACCAACTCGCCGTGTTCGACATGCACCGAGACATGGTCGACAGCGGTGTTGCCGCCGAATCGCACCGACACGTCCCGGGTCTGAAGCGCCGGGCCGGGCTCGGCCGCGGCCGGGGCGGGGCTCCTCGTCACCGGCGAACGGGGCCGGCCTCGCTCAGGCGCGGACTCCGGCACCCCGGAAGCCCCGCCGGCAGGTGAAGGCGCAGCACTGGCGGCAGCCGCCCGCTCCCCCATCCTGCGGTCGGCCCGCTCGAGCAGCTTGTCCCGGATGCTGTAGAGGATCTGAAGCAAGCCGCCGGGGAAGTACATGAGCAGCACCAGAAGGCCGATGCTGCTGGTCACCAACCGCACCAAGTCGTCGAGCTCCTCGGGAATGATCTGGGGGATTCCCCGCACCCACAGCGCCCCCAGGATGGGGCCGGCCACCGAGCCCAGACCCCCGATGATGGCGGTGGCCACCACCACGATCGATTCGCTGGCCCGGAACAGCGAGTCGGGCTGCAGGGAGGGCACCAGGGTCACGAGCAGCCCGCCGGAGAAGGCCGCCATGCCTCCGGCCACGCCGAAGGCGGCCAGCTTCATTCGCGTGGGCGACACGGTGGACGCCGCGGCCATCTCCTCGTTGTCGCGCACCGCTATCCACGACCGCCCGATGCCGGTGCGACGCAGCCGGGCGACCACGGCGGCCATCACCGCCAGAGAAACCAGGCACAGGAAGTAGTAGTTCTTGCGCGACGCCGCGAAGTCCACGTGGATCGGGCCGATATCGAGCACCGGCTTGTCGGCCGGCCGGGGGAAGCTCGTGCCCCCGGTGAAGAAGTCCTGCAGGAACAGCCAAGTCGCCGACGCCACCGCGAACGCCAGGGTTGTCACGGCCAGGAACAGACCCCGCACCCGAAGCGCGGGCAACCCGACGACGACCGCGACCACCACGCCGACCGCGGTGGCCACCGCCATGGCCAGCGCCCACGGGAGGTCCAGCGACAGATCGAACAGGTCGAAGGGCACGGGGATGTCGTTGCCCTGGGTCAGCCCGAGGACGGTCAGCCCCCCAAGACCGACGAAGGCGAACTGGCCGAGAGACAGCTGGCCGGCCCAGCCGGTCAGCACCGTCATCGACAGCACCACCATGGCGAACAGCACGATGCTGGTCCAAGTAAACAGCGAACTGGCGGTGGACAGGGTCAGGCCCAGAAGGGTGAAGAACCCGAAGAGAGCCACGAATCCGAGGGCGTTGAGATGGCGAACCCACCACAGCGACTCCAGGCGGCTCGGGATGGCCCGCACCCGGGGGGCGAGGGACCAGGACTCCTGCTCGCCGGTGCTGCGCACCACCAGCAGCACCACCACGAGCACGGCCAGGAACAGGTACACGTCCACCACCGAGCGGTTGGCCGAGTCCACGTTGGTGCGGATGAGCGCCTCGGCCACGCCCACCGCCACCCCGCCGGCCAGCGTTCCGGGGAGTGAGCGCATGCGGGCCAGCAACGACACCACCAGCACCCGCAGCAGCAGCGGCTCGGCGATGGCCGCGGTCCCGGCCTGGGCCGAGTTGATGCCCTGCAAGGGCGCCAGGAAGATGGCGGTGGCCGCTGCGAACGCCCCCGAGATGGTCCACACGATCGTCGAGGTCCGGCGGGGGGAGGTGCCGTACACCCGGGCCGTGTCGGCGTTGGAGGCCGAGGCCCGAACGGCCAGCCCGAAGCGGGTGCGCGAGATGAACCAGGCCAGCGAGGCGATCAGCACCGGGATCACGGCCAGCACGACCAGCTCCCGGGCCTGCAGGCGGATGTGGTCGGTGGGCGTCCACGTCGCCTGGAACGGCGGCGGGATCGGCCCCGGCGTGACCACGCTGGGAAGGCTGAACTTGGCGAAGACCACTATCTGGCCCACCCCGATGGTGGCGATCAGCACCACGAGGCGGGGCGACGCGAAGAGCCGCCTGATCACGATCAGCTCGATGGCCATGCCGATGGCCGCACAGGCCGCCAGCGCAAGCACGAACGACAGCCACCAGTTCACGCCGTACTGGGCCAGCAACAGCACGAACAGAGCCACGCCGAACGCTCCGACCTCGCCGTGGGCGAAGTTGAGCACGCCGGTGGAGCGGTAGATCAGCACGAACCCGGCCGCGAAGGCCGCATAGGTGAGGCCCGTCACCAGGCCCGACATCAGCGACTGCTGGCCGATCGTGATGCCGAGGAGCTCGATCATCGGCGCCCATCCCCCGGGTCTGAGGCCGGCGCCAGGCTGGTCATCCGCCCTCGCCTCCCAGGAACACCGCCCGGGCCAGGTCGTCGCGCTCGGCCAGTTCCTGGGCCGAGCCCTCGAAGCGGATGCGGCCCTTCTCCATGAAGATGGCCCGGTCAGCGAAGGCCAGGGCCACGTTGAGCGACTGCTCGACGATGATCATCGTCTGCCCGTCCTCTCGCAGCCTCTCCACCACCCCGAGAAGCTCCTGCACCACGACCGGGGCGAGCCCCAGGCTGAGCTCGTCGATGAGCAGCACCTCGGGCTCGTGCATCAGCGCCATGGCCAGCGCCAGCATCTGCTGCTGCCCTCCCGACAGGTCGCGCGCCGCGATCGCGGTGCGCTCGGCCAGGGCCGGGAACAGGCTCAAGGCCCGCTCGGCCCGGGCCTCGGCCTCGGCGTCGCTCAGGCCCGACGCCAGCACCGAGGCGTTGAGGTTGTCGGCGACCGAGAGGTCGTCGAAAACCCCCGCTCCGCCCCTGAGCTGCACCAGCCCGGCCGCGAAACGGTCCTCGGCCTCGGCGTAGGTGATGGTGCGGCCCCCGAGCCTCACCACGCCCCGGTCGGGAATGCCGAGCCCGCTCACGGCCCGCAGCAGGGTGGACTTGCCCGCTCCGTTGGTGCCCAGCAGCGCCAGCACCTCGCCTCGGGCCACCTCTAGGGACACGTCGAAGAGCACCTGCACGCTCCCGTAGGCGAAGTCGAGGTTGTGGACCTGAAGGGCGGGCACGGAGGCGGGGTCGGCGGCGGCCCGCTGCTGCTCCTCGCGCTCCTCGAGCAGCTCCTCGACCGATCGCGAGATGTCGAAGCGGATGAAGCGGCTGCCGTAGGCGATCAGGGCGCCGCCGATCAGCGCGGCCGGCGGCGCGGCCACGAGCATGGCGGTGCGCTCGTTGTAGGCGTCGGAGAGCTGGCCCACGATCAGGCCGCCGAAGAAGCCGCCCATCAGGAATATGAACACCGGCAGCAGGGCGAAGGCCTGGGCCCGGATGCGATAGGGCGACACCGCCGCGATAACCGAGGGAGCAGCGATGAACGCCATGGAGATCAGGGTCTGGGCCAGCGCCATCAGCGCGACCAGCCCGCCCAGGAGCTTCATGGGCAGCGCCACTGCGTAGACCACGCCGGTCGCCATCACGAGCAGGCCCGCCAGACGCATCATTGCGGCCGGGTCGCGGCGGAACCCCCGGTCGAACAGCCGTCCGGCCACCGGCAGGCCGATCAGCGCGGCGACCCAGATGAGCGACTCGACGACGCCCCGCTGGAAGGGTCCCATCGCGTATTTGTCCTCGAGCAGCAGGTTGAACTGGATGGGGATGGCGATTAGGGCGAAGCCGAGGACGCCCACACCGGTGGACAGGAAGTAGAAGGTCTTGATCTTGCGGAGCCGGGCGAAGGCGGTGCCGATCGACACCGGCAGCTCCTCGACCTGCACCTGGTCGTCGCCGAAGACGGCCTCCTTCTCGAAACGGCCCCTCGGCGGCTCGCGCAGCATCACAGCAGACACGACCGCGGCCACCACCGGACCGACAGCGACGGCGAAGAAGGCGGCCCGCCAGGGCTCCTCGCCTCCCACCAGCGCCGCGATGCCTCCGATGATCAGAGGGCCGAGGAGCTGGCCGACCGGCCGGCCGAGGCCCTCGAGCGCGAAGATCCGGCTGCGAGCCGGGATCGGGTAGGTGTCCACCAGCAGCGAGTTCGACACGGGAATGCGGTAGGCCTGGCCGAAGCCGGTGCCCGCGTTGGTGAGGAACAGCTGGAAGGGGTTGACGATGAGGCCGCTCAGGAACGTGGTCACGCCCCAGAACGCCGACGCCACCGGAACAATGGCCACCCGCTTCACCCGATCGGCGAGAGCGGCCATGGGCACCGCGCCCAGCACCAGGGTCACGCCGCCGAAGCCGAGGATCCCGAACAGCACGGTGTCGCTGATATTCAACGAGTCCTGTATGTCGGGGGCGAGCACCCGGACGGCTCGGGGCATCTCGTCCATGAAGGCGAGCAGGAACATGACCAGCACGGTCGCCTTGCCGCCGGCCCGCAGACCCTCTCGCAGGGTCATGGGACTGTCTCCCACGCCCGGCAGCAGGTCGTCTGGAAGGACGGTCTCGGCGTCGCGCTCTGCTTGCTCGGCGCGGCGCCTGGCCTCCTCTTCGAGGATCGCCCCCGCCAGATCGGCGACCGACGGCGCGGGTTCGGTCATCTCGGGCGAGTCGTCTGCCATTGTCTCCCCTCGGGGCACGGCACCGACCGACCGTCCGCGGTCGGTGCGGAGACAGTAGTCGCGGCGGGGTGGAGGGATTCGCTGGGCCTCTCTTGCCGACTTGTGCGCGCAAACGGAGTGGGAAAGACTTGGCTCTCAGACCCGATCCCGGTGTCGACTTGGAGGACGGATAGGCCCATGACCAGATACCTGCGCCTTGTGCTCGCCTTCGTTGCCTGTACCGCACTTGTGGCCGCAGCCTGCGGCGGCGAGGTGACGGAGTCCGGTGATGACGGCGCGGCGGCGCCTACTACACAGGCACCAGAAGCCGAGCCGGAGACCGCCGAGCCAGACACGACGCAGCCCGACGAAGAGCCCGACACAGAACCGGCCGCCCCCGAACCCGACGAAGAACCCGAAACAGAACCTGCCGCCGCCGAACCCGCCGAAGAGCCCGCCACCGACACAGAACCGGCCGCCCCCGAACCCGCCGAAGAACCCGAGGGTCCGCCACCGAACATCTACGACGACCCCCGGGACGGGATATTCGACGAGTTCCAGGCCACGTTCGACCGCGGCGACAACCCCTTCACCCAGCTCGACGCCTTCTGCCACACCCACGACCCGGCCCCGGACAGAGTGGCAACCGACCCGGGCATCGAGGCCGACTCGATCTCATTGGTGCACCTGCGGTCGAAGCTGGAGGACTTCGCAGCGATCGGGTTCGCCGTTCCGGTGGGCAACGTGGCCGAGATGTTCGACGCGTTCACCGCTGTGGTCAACGAGCAGTGCGGCGGAGTGCGGGGCCGCATGATCGAGTTGCACACCATCGAACTAGAGGTTCTCGGCGCCACGATCGACGAAGACCGCAACGCGGCCTGCATCCAGGCCATCGAGGACCACAAGGGCGTGATCCTGCTCAACTCCAGCGGATTCCAGGGCTCGGCCAACTTGTGCATCGTCGAGGAGAACCAGACCGCGTTCATCTCCACCCAGGGCCAGAGCGAGGAGTTCATGCTCCGGGGTGAGGACCGGCTCATCTCGATTTCGCCGACGCTGGAGGAGAGCGTGCGCTGGCTCGCGGTCGACCTCGCGGACCGCGGTCAGCTCGACGGCAAGACGATCGGCATCGCCGCGCCCGACACTCCGGGCCAGTACGAGGCGGTGGAGGCTGGCCTCGTCGAGACGCTGCGGTCCAAGGGCATCGACGTAGCCGTCTTCGACGTGATCGGCTGCGGGGGTGGCACCACATGCACGGAGGGGGTTGTGGAGTCCGTCCAACGGATGCGGGCTGCGGGCGTCGACGTCTTCTTCAACGTCCTGAACGTCATCTCCGCCCCGGGCTACATCCTCGAGATGGCCAACCAGGGATTCGAACCCGGCGACGTGCAGTTCTACGCCTCGGACTTCAACGCCCAGGCGGGCGAATTGGTGTCATCCAAGATGGTGGCGTTCGGCGGCGTGACGGCCGGCAACCTCTACAACGGCACTCTGATCATCGACGACGCCGACACCGGCGGCTACCGGCTGGAGGGCTACGAGCCGCGACCGTTCAACGAGATGTGCAACGACACCTACGGGGCCAACAACCCATCGGGGGCCAACCACGAGAACGCCGATCGGTTGTCCGGCTCAGGCTCATCGGCCTACGGGATGGTGGCTACGGTCTGCAACATCATGCGCACGGCCCTGCGGGCCATCTATGCGGCGGGCGACAACCCGACGCGAGCCGACATCTACACGGCGCTGGCCAATCTGGGCCCGATCGACTCCAACGAGATGCTGCCGTTCACGATAAGGCCCGGCAAGACGCAGGCACCCGACGCCATCCACACGATGCGCTTCGAGTATCCCTGCACCAAGCCCGCCCCCTTCGGTGAAGAGAACATCTGCATCACCCCGATCGACGAGTACCGTCCCGCCCCCCGCTAGCCGCTAGCGGCGGCCTGCTGGCTCATGGGACGATGTCGATGAGCTCGGTTAGCGGTACGTTCTCGCCGTTGCCGACGTCGGGATCGAAGGTCGTGAGCCGGTACAGGTCGCGGGCACCGAGCTTGGTGGGGGACAGCGAGTTCGCCGGAGCACCCGGCAGAACGAAGTCGGTCAGCGTGTAGGCCGCCTGCTCGAATGTCTCGGGCGTGAGGTCCGGGCCAGCCGCGGCCGCGATCTGCGCGAACAGCGACAGATGGCCGCAGTAGCGGCGAGTCGGGTTGAACCAGTTCTCGTCGTCGTCGGCCAGCTCTGCTGTGGGCCGCAGGTCGGCCCCGATGCCGGCGTCGTTGACCGCCCGCACGCAGTCCTGGAACACATCGTCGTTCCAGATGTCGAGTTCGGAGGGGCCGTCGGAGGCGATGGCGTCCCGAGCCCACTCGTGGTCGAAGGTCTCTCCGAGATTGTTGAGCCCGGGGGCGTCGTTGCTCCAGATGGTCACCGAATCGAGCATCCCGTTCAAGCCCAGGCCCCGGATGGTGGCGGCCGGGTTGCCATTGATCATCACGGTGTCGGCCCCGTCGGCCCTGATCCGTTCGGAAATGACCTGCATCAGCTGGTCCTGGGCAGCGGTGTCGCCGTCGTTGGCGTCAAGGACGGCGTTGCCCACCACCTCGATCCCACGCGCACCGAGCCCCTCGAGCACCAGCGGCTCGTCGCCGGTCGCGGCCTGGTGCGACACCACGAACACCCTGGCCCCGTCGGATCTGCCGGTCTGGACCAGCAGGTCGAGGAGGTTGGAGGTCTGATCCTCGGTGGTGGGCTCCACGTTGAACCACGGAGCGGTGGCCTGGGCCATCTCGTCGGGGGATTGCTCACCACCCACGAGCGGAGTGTTGTTGGTCCCGACGAAACAGGGGTCGGCGGTGCCGGCCAACGGACCGACGAATCCCAGCACGGCCGCGAACACCTCGTTGTCCTGGGTGAGAACCGTGCACGCCCGCTCGGCGTCGGCAGCGTCGATGGGATTGTAGTAGTCGTAGACGGCCACGACCTTGCGGCCCAGGATCCCGCCGTTGGCGTTCAGGTCGTCGACCAGGGCCTGGAAGACGCCCTGCTGGTCGCCCCAGCCTGCTGCCGTGAGCCCCATCTCCTGCAAGAGGTCGAAGTTGAGCATCGAGACGCCGATTGTGATCGTGTCCTGAGTCACGCCCCTCCACGACGCAGTGAGCTCTGACGGGTCGGCGGTCATGTTCGGGGCCAGGCCGCTCCATCCCACGGGTGCCGCGGCTTCTTCGGAGGGTTCATCGACCGTGGCCTCTTGGTCGGCCTCGTCGGTCTGCTGCTCGGTTCCGCTGCTGGACTCGGCGGGCTCGGAGACTGTCTCGGTTGGTTCGGGGTCTCCGTCAGACGGCGTGGTCGTCTCTTCGGCCGGGCTGTCGGCGCTGGAGCTGTCGGTGCTGGAGCTGTCGCTCGGGCTGTCGCTGCTGGAGCTGTCAACCTCGGTGCCGGCACCGCCGGTGTCCCCCGCGGGCACCGCATCGTCTGCTTCGTCGCCGCCACCGCAGGCCGCAGCTGCCAGAGCCAGCGCGGCAACGAAGGCCACCGCTCGCGCCCGCATTGTGCTCTGTGTCCGCTTGTGAATCATTGACACCGTGCTCCTCCAGTGTTTTTCTGGTCCAGTGGCGGGAGTTCGCCAACGCAGACTGGCTCCGACGAGCGGCGCAGTATACCGATTCGCCGAAGCGGCTGCGGCTAGCCCGCGGCCTCGCTGGCGGTGCCAAGATAGCTGGCGACCACCAGCGGATCGTTCCTGACCTCGTCGGGAGTGCCCGCCGAGATCACCGACCCGGACTCCAGGCAATACACCCGATCGCTGACTCCCATGATCACCGTCATGTCGTGCTCGATCAGCAGGATTCCGGCGCCCAGCTCGCTGCGGATCCGGCGGACAAGGGGGGCGAACGCCTCGGTCTCGCGCTGGGCCACGCCGGCGGTGGGCTCGTCCAGGCACAACACTCGGGCGTCGAGCGCCAGCAAGCCGGCTAGCTCGACGATGCGCCGGGAGCCGGTGGACAGATCCGACACGTAGTGGTCGGCGTAGGCACCCAGGCCGAACCAGTCGATCAGCTCGTCAGCCTCGGCGCGGCGGCGTCTCTCGTTGACCAGAGTGTGGGGCAGGTGCAGCGCAGTTGAAATGAACGGCGTGCGGCCTCTGGCCTCCAGCGCCACCATCACCGTCTCGCGCACGGTCAGCTCCGGGAACAGCGTGGCCCCCTGGAACGTCCGACCCAGGCCGGCCCTGGCTCGGCGCGCGGCGGACACGCCGGTCAGGTCCCGCCCCATCAGCTCAACGCGGCCCTCGCATCTGACCATCCCGCCGACCGCGTTCATCAGGGTGGTCTTGCCGGCGCCGTTAGTGCCGATCAGGCCGACGATCTCATCGCGGCGCACCTCGACGCTGACCTGTGACACGGCTTGATTGCCGCCGAAGCGCACCGACACGTTCTCGGTCCGCATCACAACCTCGGGGGCATCACCGCCCGCCGGGTCCCGGCGGCTCAGGCTGGCGGGCGAGGCCAGGGTGACACCGGGAACATCTTCAGTCGGCAGTCGGGATGCGAGCCAGCTCAGCAGGCCGTCCCGGGCTGAGTAGACCACCTGGATGAAGCCGCCGGGCAGGTACATGATGATGACCAGCAGCCCGATGCTCGACGTGAACAGCGGCACCAGGTCGTTGTCGCCGAAGAAGGCCGGCATTCCCTCGACCCACACCGCGCCCAGCACCGCGCCGGTGGCCGAGCCCAGCCCGCCGATCACGGCCATGCCGACAACCCGCAGCGAGTCCTCGACCTGGAACAGCACCTGCGAGAAGCGGATGCTCTGCACCAAGCCGCCCAGCAGCGCGCCGCCGAAGCCGGCGAGCCCCCCGGCCAGAGCGAACGCGGTGAGCTTCGCCCGAGTGGGGCTTACGGTGTAGGCGGAGGCGCCGGCCGCGTTGTCGCGCACTGCGATGGTGGAGCGGCCGATGCCGCTGCGCCGCAGCCTCGATACCACGGCATAGGCGATCACGAATCCGCCCAGCGTGAAGTAGTAGTACGACCGCTGAGACGAGAGATCGATGCCGAACAGCGTGCCCCGGTGGTAGGGAACGCTCGAACTGCTACCGCCGGTGAAGAACGGGCGGCGGAACAGGTACTGGGTCGATGCGATCGAGAACGCGAACGTGCTCACCGCCAGCATCAGGCCGCGCACCCTCAGCGCTCCAGCGCCGATTATCGAGGCCACCAGGGCGGTGAACAGGGTCGCCAGCAGGATCGACGCCACGAAGGGCACCCCGACTGCCTCCACATCGATCAGGCGGAAGCTGCGCCAGCCGATATCGAGTTCGAAACCCCGGCTGAACGCCGCCCCCGACAGCGCTCCTATGCCCGCGAAGGCCATCTGCGACAGCGACAGCTGGCCCGACCAGCCCGTGATCACCGTGACCGACATGGCGCAGATGGCGAAGCCCAACACCGTCGCGTACAGCAGATGCCTGGACGGCAGCGTCACGATCAGTGGCAGGACGATGGCGAAGGCCAGGGTGGCGGCAAGCGTGATCCGGGGCAGGGCCCGGACCCACCACAGCCGCTCAAGGCGCGCCGGCACCGGCCGGACGCGCGGAACGAAAGCCAGGATCGCCTCCTCGGGGCTGCCACGGCTCTGTACGTAAACCGCCACCAGCACCGCGCAGAACAGCAGGAAGTCGATCAGGCCCGCCTCGGACAGGTAGTTGAATCGCACCACCGACTCGGTCACCCCGATGGCCAGCCCCGCCATGACTGCTCTGGGAAACGACCTCATTCCGGCGACGGCGGCCGCGGCCAGCGCTCGGGCCAAGGTCAGCGGTCCCAGGTTCGCCAGGCCGGTCACCGCCCCCGACTGGCCGCTCAGCAAGATGATCGACAGGGACGACAGCAGGCCGGCTGCCGTCCACACAAACGTGGACACCACCTTCGGGTTCACGCCCGACAAGCGGGCCAAGTCGGGGTTGCCGGCCGACGCGGCGACTGCACGCCCGAAGGTCGTGCGGTTCAGCATCCAGCCCAGAGCGACGGCAACAATGGGCACCACCACGATGATCGCCACCTGGGGAGCGGCGATGCGCAGGCCGAACGGCGCGTTCTCCCAAATGGTGCGGGCCGCCACCGGATAGCGCTGAGTGGTGTCGGCGATGTCGGGGAACGCGGCGATCACCGCCCGCATCAGCTGGGCCACCCCCACGGTGGCCACCAGCAGTATCACCCGGGGACGGCTGAACAGACGGCGCACCACAGTCAGTTCCACTAGCGCGCCGGCCAACGTGCCGATCAGCAAGGCGCTGGCCAGGCCGATCCAGAAGGGGAAGCCCCAGTCGATCTGCATCAGGGCGAACAGGCCGGCCGCGGGCAGCCCCAAGTTCCCCACCGCGAAGTTGATCACCCGGGTGGAGCGGTAGATGAGCACGATGCCCATGGCGAGCATGCCGATGACCAGGCCCGTGACCGCTCCGTTGAACACGAGCTGCCGTGTGATCCAGGCTGCCAGGACCACCGCGGCTCAGCTTCCGTTGCCCGAGTCGGACGACGATTCGGTGCTGTCGGCCCCGGTGCCGCCGGCGGAGCCTGTGCTGCCGGCCCCGGCGTCGCCGGCAGCACCCGGCGCCGGGTCGGCACCGGCGCCGAACAGCACTGCGTGCATCAGTTCGGGCCGCTCGATGACATCCCGGGCGGGCCCGGAGTGACGCACCTCGCCCTTCTCGAGGAACACGGTGTCGTCGGCCAGCGACAGCGCCAGGTTGAGCGACTGCTCCACGATGATCATCGTCTGCCCAGCCGCACGCAGTCGCTGGAGTCCGGCCACGAGGTCTTGGACAATGGTGGGGGCCAGACCGAGGCTCATCTCGTCGATGATGAGGATCTCGGGGTCGTGCATCATCACCCGAGCCAGCGCCAGCATCTGCTGCTGCCCGCCGGAGAGGTCGCCGGCTCGCTCACCGAGACGGCCCTCGAGCTGTTCAAACATCTCGACCACCCGATCGATGCGCCGCTGCACGTCGGCGGAGTCCCGCCGGAACTTGTAGGCGCCGATGCGAAGGTTGTCCTCGATGCTCAGCTCGCGGAACACCCCCCGCCCGCCGGGCAGCATCTGCACACCCATCGCGGAGCGCTGCTCCGGCGTGGTGTAGGTGATCGAGCGCCCGTGCATGCGGATCTCGCCCCGCTCGGGCGTGAACAATCCGGTGACCACGCTCAACGCTGTCGACTTGCCCGCGCCGTTGGCGCCGAGCAGGGCCAAGGTCTTGCCCTGAGCCACCTCGAAGGAGACGTCGAAGAGCACCTGCACGGCGCCGTAGCTGAAGTCGATGTTGCTGGCTTGCAGCGCCGGAGTGGACTCCGGGTCGATGCGCCTGCGGTCGTGTTCGGCCAGCTCCTCGGTGAGTTCGGCGACCACCATCGACAGGTCGTGCTTGATCGACAGCGAGCCCCGGATCAAGAACAGCGAGCCGACAGTTACCGCCGGGAGGGCCAGCACGGTCACTGCGGTCTGCACCCCGTAGGAGTCGACGAGGAACGCTGCGACCAGTGATCCGCCCACTGCGCCGAACAGGAAGATGAACAGGGTGATCAACGCTGAGCCCAGGCCTCGCAGCCGGTAGGGCACGATCGACCACACCACCGGAGCGACCATGGCGAACGCGGCTGCCGACAGCACGGTGCGGGGCACGTCCACCGCCACGAACAGGTACTCGTTGGGCATGGCGAACTGCAGCGGCACCAGGACCGAGGTCGGCAGCAGCAGTCCCCCGATCAGCCGCAGAGTCAAGGACGGGTCGCGGCGGTACAGCCGATCGAAGCGCAGCCCCACCGCCGGCAACACGACGGCCGCGGCGAAACCAGCCACCGAGGTAGCCGCCCCCCGCCCGAACGTGCCGAGACCGAACTCGTCCTCCAGGAACAGGCTGGACTGCACGGGGATCGTGAACAGCACGAAACCCAGAGCGACGAACGCGAACAGCACCGCTCTGACCGTCTGGATCCTGAGCAGCCGGGCGAAGGCGGCCTCCACCGAGATGGGAGCGGGGTCGGGGTCGGCGATCACCTGGCTGAGGACGCTCGTCTTCTCCCACTGGCCCCGGGTCGGTTCGGGGATCCGGAAGGCGGCCACGGCGAACACCGCCACCGGCAGGCCCAGCAAGAAGAACGCCCACCGCCAGCCCTCGTCGCCGCCGGCGACCCACGCCACGGTGCCTACCGCGATCGGGCTGATGGCGGCCACGGCCCGGCCGGTGGAGTGGTTGAGCCCGCCGATGCGGCCCCGCACCCCGATGGGATAGGTGTCGGCCAGCAGCGAGCTGTGCACCGGGATCGTGTTCGACTTGGCGATGCCGGCGCCGAAGCGGGTGCAGAACAGCATGAACGCGTTCACCGCGAAGCCCGAGAGGAACACCATCCCAGAGAACACCGCGCTGGCAATCCCGACGATCGGCGCTCGCCTGATGCGGTCGGCCAGCCAGCCCATCGGGAAGGCGCCCAGCACCACGAAGGCGGCTGAGGCAGATGCTATGAAGGTGATCGTGCCATCGGAGACACCGAAGGTGTCACGGATGTCGGGGGCCAGCACGGCCATGGCGGCCTGTTCGAGCTCGTCGAGGCTGTTGAGCACAAGCAGCACGATGAAGGTGAAAGCACCGCCCATCTTGAGGCCCTCGCGCAGCGGCATCTCCTCGTCGCCGACCCCCGGCAGAAGGTCGTCAGCGAAGAGCACCTGCTCACTGGCGCGGGCCTGAGCGTCGCGGCGGGCCGATTCCTCCGACAACAGCGCTGCGGTGAGAACGGCAGTGTCGTCTTCGGCGGTCCCCGCAGGCTCGGTCATTCCGGGACCTTGCTCGGGGTGGTGGTCAGTCACCAGCGCCCAAACTAGTCCGCGACGACCTAGGGGCAGCGCGGATAGGTGACGGCCTGTAGCGTCGCGGCAGGGTGTTTCCCGCTCTTGTTCGCTGCGCTCACGGGCCGCTCGGGCCACGGCCTCGCCCGTATGAACCGGATTCGCTCGCCTATCCGCTCGGCCTCCTAGGCCCTGGGATGCGATGCCCGGTGCACTTCGCGCAGGCGCTCGCGGCTGACGTGGGTGTAGATCTGGGTGGTGGCGATGTCGGCGTGGCCCAGCAACTCCTGCACGGCCCGCAGGTCGGCGCCGCCGTCGAGCAGGTGGGTGGCGAACGTGTGGCGCAGGGCGTGGGGATGGGTCGGCACCACGCTGCGGCGGTCGATCACCCGGCGCACGTCTCGGGGAGTGATGGCACGACCCCGCTGGTTCAGGAAGATCATGTCCGCGGGCGTGTCCGCGGTGACGAACGTGCCGCGAGGACCCTTCAGCCAGGCTCGCATCGCAGATACGGCAGGATCGCTGAGCGGCACCAGGCGCTGCTTGGAACCCTTGCCCCAGACGCGGACCTCGCCCCGGGCCAGGTCCAAGTCCTCGTAGCGGAGGCCGCACAGCTCGCTCACCCGCAGGCCGCTTCCGTACAGCAGCTCGACCATGGCCAGGTCGCGGGCGTCGCGGGCGTCGTCGTCCCCGGCTCGGGCTGGCTTGTCGATCAGGGTTCGGATGTGGTCGTCCTTGAGCACCTGCGGGAGCCTCGACGGCCCCCGCGGCGCAGCCAGCCCGAGCGTCGGGTCGACCTCTATCCTGCCGGTGCGCCTAGCCCAGTCGAAGTAGCGGCGCAGCACCGACACCTTGCGAGTGATGGTGCGGGCTGCGTAGCGGTTGGCACCCAGATCGGCCAAGTAGCTCCGCACAGCCCTGCGATCCACCGACCCGGGACCGCTCACACCCGCGTCGGCAAACCATCCAGCGAAGGCGGCCGCGTCCCGGGCATACACGGCTCGGGTGGAGTCGGCCACACCGCTGAGCGAATCGAGCCAGACACTCAAGCCCCAGTTGTCCACAGTCTGAGTCTAGTTGTCCACACCAATCGGCCGGTTGGCACGTAAGCCCGTCGCGCGTTCCCCGTTGGTCAAGCCAGCTCTGCCGACCTCAGGCCCGCATCACCCGGGCGCCGTCGCGGGCTAGCAGTCCGAGGCGCTCGAGGCCCTCGACCGCGACCAGCACCTCCGGCGCGGTCGCCCCGGCTCGCAGCACCAGTGTGTCGAGGCTGATCGGGCCGTCATCGAGGAGGTCGAACAGCTTCTTCTGAAGCCCGTCGAGGCTCTCGATTTCCGCCCGGCCAGGCACCGGGTCCAAGCCCGCGGCAATGCGGGACAGCATGGTGCCGCCGGTCGCCAGTCCCAGAGCGACTAGCACGTCCTCAGTGGAGCAGGCCGGAGCGCAGCCCTCGCTCAGGAGCAGATTGGTGCCCTCCGCGGCCGGGTTGCGAACCGAGCCGGGCACGGCCATGACCGTGACCTCGCGCCGGATGGCCTCCTCCACCGTGTGCATGGAGCCGCCCGCTCGCTTGGACTCGACCACCACGACCACATCGGCCAGCGCGGCCAGCAGCCGGTTGCGAGCCGGGAAGCGCCAGCCCTCCGGCTCGGCACCCAGAGGCGCCTCCGAGAGCAGGGTTCCGGCCGCGCTCACCGCTTCCCACAGATCGCGGTTGCCTCTCGGGTACACAACGTCTAGGCCGCTGCCGACCACGCCGACCACGGGTGCGCCGTCCGCGGCCAGGGCGCCCCGGTGGGCGGCACCGTCTATCCCCAGGGCGAGGCCCGACACCACGGTCACCCCGGCCGCGGCCAGGCCCGAGCCCAGTTCCGTCGCCACCGAGCGTCCCGTGGGGGTGCACCGCCGGGTGCCCACGATGGCCACGGCCGGCGCCGTCGGGTCGGGCAGGCGGCCGCGGCGGAACAGGATCGGTGCCGGATCGAGATCGTAGATGACCGCGAGCGGATGCTGGCGACTGGCCGGGGTGGTCACCCACGCGTCGAGCGATTCGAGCTGTTCGGCGACCGCGGCGAGGTCGGTGCCGCGGGCATGGTCCCTCCAGACATCGTGAAGCTCCTCGCCAGCCACCCACTTGGCCATCTGGCCCGTCTCCACCTTCCTCCAGACCTTGGCCGGATCCTGCTTGCGGAGCAGTCGCTCAAGCCGCCGCGGCGTCGCTCGTGGCAGCGAGGCCAGCGCGGCGGCGTGCACGCCTCGGCTAGTCGGCGTCGCGCTGACCTCACCCATGGACCAGGCCTCCCGCTCCGTCGAGACGCATCCGCAGCGACAGGGCGGCGAGCACGTCGACGGCCCGCAGCTCGTGATCGCCGTCCTCGAGGTCGCGGATCGTGCGCGCCACGGTGCGCACCCGGCGCAGACCTCGGGCGCTGAGACGGCCCTCGGCCAGGGCGGCCCGCAACACTTCGGTGGCGGCCCGGTCGAGCGAGGCGTAACGCTCCAGATCCGACCCGGACAGCTCGCTGTTGCTGCCCACGCCCCGCTCACGGGCCCGGGCCCGCACTGCGGCCACCCGCTCGGCGACCTCGACGCTGGGGATGCCCGGCCCGGCGTCGAGCAGGTCGGCCGGGTCGGGGCGGTCCACCCGGACCACCAGATCGAGCCGGTCCACGAAGGGGCCCGAGAGGCGGCGCTGGTAGCGGGCCAGCGCCCCGGGAGCGCACCGGCAGCCGACCGTGCCGCCCGCGCCGCACGGGCAGGGGTTCATGGCGGCCACCAGCAGAAACCGGGCCGGATGCTCGACCATCCCCTGGGAGCGGGCCACCCGGATCATGCCCTCCTCCAGCGGCTGGCGCAGGGCGTCGAGCACCGACGGCGCGAACTCGCCGAGCTCGTCGAGGAACAGCACGCCTCCGGTGGCCGCACTCACCTCCCCCGGCCTGGCCCTGGCGGTGCCCCCGCCCACCAGGGCGGCCATCGAAGACGAGTGGTGGGGCGCCCGGAACGGGGGCCGCGTGACCAGGCCGTCGGGCAGGGCCAGCCCGGCCGCCGAATGGACCCGGGTGACCTCCAGGGACTGTTCGGGCGACAGGTCGGGCAGCACTCCCACGAGGCGGCGGGCCAGCATCGTCTTGCCCGCGCCCGGAGGCCCGACCAGAAGCAGGTGATGACCGCCGGCTGCGGCCACCTCCAGCGCCCACCGGGCCAGCGGCTGGCCCGCGATGTCGGAGAGGTCGGGCTCCGGCTCGACGGCTGGGACGGATCGAGGCGCAGGCGGGTCGGGCCAGGGCTTGGCACCGGCCATGGCCTCGACCATTTCCTTGAGCGCCGCGACCGGCCGGACCCGCCCCGGTGCCACCAACTCGGCCACCGCGCTGTCGCGGGCGGCCACCACGATCGACGAGTTGTCCATGGCATCGACCAGCGGCAGCGCTCCGGGCACCGGTCGCACCGAGCCGTCGAGCCCCAGCTGGCCAAGCACGCCGACATCGGCGATCGACGACGCTTGGAGCTGGCCGTCGGCGACGAGCACCCCGGCGGCCACGGCCAGGTCGAGACCGGCCCCCGACTTCGGGACGTCGCTCGGGGCCAGATTGACGGTGATGCGCTTCATCGGCCAGCGCAGCTCGCTGGAGACGATGGCGGCCCGGACCCGGTCTCGGGCCTCCCGGCAGGAGGCGTCGGGCAGGCCCACGACGGTGAACCCCGGCAGCCCGTCGGCGACATGGACCTCGACTGAGACGGGATGGCCCCACACGCCGACGAGGGTGGCGGAGCGGACGGTAGCGAGCATTGCGGCCTCCGGTGGTCGTTGGAGTGGAGGCCGTCATTGCTCGGCTGGCGGCTAGCCGTGCGTCATGCGCAGAGAGTAGGTAACTATAGTACTTCTCGTGTGTACCTGACTACAGCCAATATCTCTCCATCATCTAGCGCCTCGGCGAAGCCGGGCATGGACCGCACACCAGCGGCGACGATCTCAACCTGGTCGCCAATGTCGGGATATCGCGTGATCATCCGGCCGTCCGATAGCTCCGTGCCCCGTCCCCCGCCTCCGTCGTTGCCGTGACAGTTGGCGCAGCGGTCGATATAGACCTGCCGCCCCGCCACCAACTCCTGGTCCCGGTAACCGTCCGGGCCGACGGGAACCTCCGGCACACCGTCGGCCGCGCAGGCACCGAGCGCGGCGATCGCCGCGATCAAGGCCGCCGGCAGCAGGCGGTGCGGGAGTCGGCGGCAACGGAGCATGGCACGTGACGTCCGGGAGTCGGCGGGCACAGTGCGATTAGGTGCGGAATCAGGTGGCGGAGGGTGCAATGAGGTGCGGGAGTCGGCGGCTGGCACGGTGCGATGAGGTGCGGGCGGATCGCCGTGCAACGATACTTGCGCCATGGGATTCGACCCCACGCGCCCCCACCGGCGGCGACCCTCCGATCTCGTCTTCGTGGCCGCGGGACTGCTCGTGGCCATCGCCCTGGTGGTGTGGGCGCTGCTGGGTTGAGCCCGTGGACGACCCGGAGCGACTAGGGACGGTGGAGGTCCGCTTCATCCAGTCGTACCGGGCGGCCAAGGACTACATCTGCCCCAACTGCAACCGGACCATCCCGGCCGGAACCGGCCATTACGTGGTGGTGCCCGTAGAGGCACCCGACCTGCGTCGCCACTGGCACCGGGGGTGCTGGGACCGGCGCGGCCAGAGGCCGAGCGGGTGAGGGGCGATCCGTTAGCACTCCGACGAGGCGTTCAGCGAGGCCGTGGCCCGAGCGGCCCTCCGGTCGCAGCGAATAGGAGAGGGATACACGGCGCTAGAAGGCGTTCTCGATCACATATACGTCGACGCCGGTGACGGTGGCCACATCGAAGCGCACCCGGCCCCGGCGGCCGTTGGCCTCCAGCCATTGAGCGGCCAGCGACCGTATGCGGATCTGTTTGCGCCGGTCCACCGCCTCGGCCGGTGATCCGAAACGGTCCGAGCGGCGCGCCTTCACCTCGCAGAACACGATCTCGCCGTCGCGGAACAGGACCAAGTCCAGCTCGCCAGAGCGGGCCCTCCAGTTCCGGTCCAGGATCTCGTAGCCGGCCTCGCGGTACCAGCGGGCCGCCCTGCGCTCACCCCAAGCCCCGCGTGCCTGCTTCGAACGGTCCGGTGATCGGCCACTCCGACGCGCGGCACCGGTCGCCCGCTCAGCGATAGCGCTTTTCCTTGACCTTGGCCGCCTTGCCGACGCGGTCGCGCAGGTAGTACAGCTTCGCTCGGCGAACATCGCCCCGGGTGACGCGCTCGATGCGGTCGATGACCGGGGTGTGCACGGGAAACGTCCTCTCTACCCCCACGCCGAAGCTCACCTTCCGCACGGTGAAGGTCTCGCGCACGCCGCTGCCCTGACGCCGGATGACGATGCCCTCGAACACCTGGGTGCGGGCCCGGTTTCCCTCCACCACCCGCACATGCACGCGGACGGTGTCGCCCGGCTGGAACTCGGGAATGTCGTCGCGAAGGCTCTGCGCATCAACGAGATCGGTGGGGTTCATGGTCGTCTCCGCTCACGTCGGCCACGCCGGCCGGGCCGAGCGAGTCTACGACTGCCGGTCCCTGCCTCCACCAGTGCCAGGGCCGAATGCCTCTACGCCCCCTTCGCCCGGCCCGTCGATGGGTCGAAGCCGTGGGCCGCCAGCAACTCCCGCTCCTCGTCGCTGAGCCCGCCGCGGCCCTCGATCAGGTCGGGACGGCGCTCGATGGTGCGGGCCAGCGATTGCGCCCGACGCCAGCGGGCCACCCGCCCGTGGTCGCCCGACAGCAGCACCTCGGGCACGGACCAGCCCCGGAAGTTCGCCGGCCGGGTGTACTGCGGGTACTCCAGCAGCCCGTCGCCAAAGGACTCCTCGAATGTGGAGGCCTCGTTGGCGAGCACACCGGGCACGCACCGACCCACGGCCTCTAGCACTACCAGCGCCGCCGACTCCCCACCGGCCAGCACCACATCGCCGACCGAGACCTCGCCGTCGACTAGGTGCTCACAGACTCGCTCGTCGACACCCTCGTACCGCCCGCAGAGCATCGAGAACCCGGACCCGGAGGCCAGTTCGCCTGCCATGGCCTGGTCGAAGCGACGGCCCGCGGGCGAGAGGTACAACAGCGGTCGGGGCGGCTCGACCGCCTCCACCGCGTCGAACAGCGGCTGGGGCATCATCACCATCCCCGCTCCCCCACCGAAGGGGGCGTCATCGACGCTCCGATGGCGGTCGGTGGCGGCCATCCTGAGATCGTGGACCCTCACGTCGAGCGTGCCGGCCGTGCGAGCCCGCCCGATGACGGAGGCCGAGGCCATGGTCTCCACCAAGTCCGGAAAGATCGTGAAGATGTCGATGCGGAAACTCACGATGCTGTCTCGAAGAGCCCATCGGGAACGTCCACCTCTATGCGCTCGCCCGGCACCGAATCGACCACGAAGCGCAGCGGCACGAGAGTGCCGTCGACGAGTTCGAGAAGATCGCCGGCCGGATTGGCCACGACGGAGGCCACGCGGCCCCGGTCCGCGCCGGACACCTCCACCACCCGCGCTCCGATCAGCTCATGGACCCACAGTTCGTCGGGGTCGGCAATCGGTGCCGCTCGCAGCACCAATCCCCGAAGGGCCTCTGCCTTCTCCCGGCCGTCGATGCCGGCAAACTTCACGAGGTGGCGTCGGCTGTGGGGCCGGGCCGCAACCACCTGGAGCGTCCCCGCATCGGTCTGCAGTTCCGATCCCGGCGCCAGGCGCTCGGGCCGGTTGGAGACCAGAGTCACCGTGACCTCGCCGCCAGTGCCGTGGGGCCGCCCGACGCGGCCTATCTCGAGCAGGGGCGCGGACTCGGCCCCGGACGAGCCGGAGGAATCAGTCGACGAACTCGACCTCGATGTCCACATCGTCGCGGGACCCGGCGGCGCGCACGACGGTACGGATGGCGTGTGCGACACGGCCTCGCTTGCCGATCACCCGGCCCATCTCGCCCTGGGCGACGCGGACGTCCAGGCGCACCGCGTCGGTCCCCGACGAGGTCGCGGTGATCTGCACCGCGTCGGCGTCATCCACGATGCTGGTGACCACGTAGCGGCACATCGCCTCGGCGGTGGGGGCCAGATCGCTCACGAGCCGCCCTCCTCCGAGATGTCCGCTCCTGCCGTCTTGACGTCGGCGGAATCGGGCCCGCGGAAGGTCTCCCAGGCACCGCTGATCTTCAGCAGCTTCTCCACCCGCTCGGTGGGCTGGGCGCCGTGGCGTAGCCAGTGCAGGGCCCGCTCGTTGTCGATCCGCACCACCGACGGGTCCTGGCGGGGCTCATAGAACCCGATTATCTCGATGAAGCGCCCGTTGCGGGGCGCGCGGGAGTCTGTCGCCACAACGCGGTAGGTGGGCTGCTTCTTCTTCCCCATCCGCATGAGGCGCAACTTGACGGCCAATGTGAGTCCTCTGATCTTCTAGGTGGCTATGCGAAGGGTCAATTCAACCCGGGCCAGTCACCCTTTTCCAACCCTGGAAGGGTCAGTGGCGCCTTGGAGATGGGCACCGGCCCCTTGGGCGTGGTGCGGCCGCCGGTGCCGCGCCGCTTGGAAGCGGACGATTTGCGGTTCGAGCGTCCCGCCTGCCCGGACGATCCAGGCCTTGGCGCGGCCGCTCCCCGCCTGCCGCCGAGCCCGCCGAGGCCCCTCATCGCCGAACGCATCTGCTTGAACTGATCGACCAGTGCCTTGACGTCGGCCGGGCGGCAGCCGGATCCGGCTGCGATGCGCTGGCGGCGTGAGGCGTCGATGATGTCGGGCTCGGCGCGCTCGGCCGGCGTCATTGAATGGATCATGCCGGTGATGCGGCCGATGCGGCTCTCGTCGATGTCGGCGCCCCGCAGCTCCTTCGGCATGCCCGGCATCATGCCGAGGATGCTGCGCAGGTTGCCCATGCCCAGAACCTGCTGCATCGTGGACAGGAAGTCGTCGAAGGTGAACGTTCCCTCGAGCAGGCGAGACGCCGTCTCTTCGGCCTGCTCGGCCTCGAAGGCGGCCTCAGCCTTGTCGATCAGCGTCTCGACGTCGCCCATCCCCAGGATGCGGCTGGCGAGACGGTCGGGATGGAACGGCTCGAAGTCCTCCAGCTTCTCGCCGACCGAGGCGAAGGCGATGGGCCGCCCCACCACCTCCTTCACCGACAGTGCAGCACCGCCCCGGGCATCGCCGTCCAGCTTCGTGAGGATCACACCGTCGAGGGCCAGAGTGTCGTGGAAGGCCCTGGCCGAGTTCACCGCGTCCTGGCCGATGGTGGCGTCCACCACCAGGAACGTGTAATGGGGCTTGGTCGCCTTGGAGATCCGGCGCGCCTGGTCCATCATCTCGGCGTCGATGGCCAGGCGTCCGGCGGTGTCGACGATTACCACATCACGGCCCGTGCGGGCCGCCTCGGCCAATGAGGCCGAGGCCGCCTTGACCGGGCTGCGGGGGTGACTGAACACAGGCACGCCAGCGCGCTCGCCCAGAGTGCGGAGCTGCTCGACGGCGGCGGGGCGCTGAAGGTCGGCGCCGACCAGCAGCGGGCTGCGGCCCTGGCGCAGGAACCATTGGGCCAGCTTGGCCGCATTGGTGGTCTTGCCTGACCCTTGCAGACCGGCCAGCAGGATCACGGTCGGCGGCTTCGACGCATAGGTGATGGCCAGTCGCTCACCCCCCAGGCTCGCGGTGAGCTCGGAGAGCACGATCTTCACCACCTGCTGGGCGGGGTTGAGCGCCCGGGAGAGCTCCTCGCCGACGGCTCGCTCCCGGATCCGCCCTGTGAGGCTCGTGACCACGTCGAGATTGACGTCGGCCTCGAGCAGGGCAACCCGGATCTCCCGCAGAGCGGTGTCGACATCCTCCGCGGAAAGCCGTCCCCGGCCCCGCAGCCTGGAGAAGACGGACTCGAAACGGCTGGTCAGCGTGTCGAACATGGCCGAGCCACCCTACCGATTCTGGCTTTAGAGGCCGAGCGAATAGGCGAGCGAATCCGCCCCATACGGGCGAGGCCGTGGCCCGAGCGGCCCCGTGAGCGCAGCGAACAAGAGCGGGAAGCGCAACGTTGCACCGCGAGGCGGCCTCACCTATTTGCGCGCGCTCTTAGGCGAACAGGGCGTCCACGAACTCCGCGGTATCGAAGGGCACCAGGTCCGAGATTCCCTCGCCGACTCCGACGAGCTTCACCGGTACTCCGAGCTCGACCTGAACAGCCACCACGATCCCGCCCTTGGCCGAGCCGTCGAGCTTGGTGAGCACCACCCCGGTGACGTCCACGGCATCGGTGAACTGCCGGGCCTGGGCCAGGCCGTTCTGGCCAGTGGTGGCATCGAGCACCAGAAGGGTCTCGGTGACGGCGCCTGCTCCCTTGTCGGCCACTCGCCGCACCTTCTGCAGCTCGGCCATGAGATTGTGCTCGGTGTGGAACCTCCCGGCCGTGTCGGCCAGCACGAGATCCGCCCCGCGGGCCGCGGCCGACTCCACCGCGTCGTACACCACCGACGCGGGATCGGCACTGGCAGAACCCCGCACGATGTGCGCCGAGGAACGCTCCGCCCACATGGCGAGCTGGTCCGAGGCCGCGGCGCGGAAGGTGTCGCCCGCGGCCAGCACCACCCGGGCGCCAGCGTCGGCCTCGCGCTTGGCCAGCTTGCCGATGGTGGTGGTCTTTCCCGTGCCGTTGACCCCGACGAACAGCCACACCGACGGGCGCTCTCCGTCGCCGCGACGGGCCAGCGAACGGTCGAAGCCTCCGAGCCGCTCGCGCAGTTCGGCCTGCAGCGCGGCCCTCGCCGCGGCGGGGTCGTCTCGGGCGGCTCCGGCCCGCGACCGGGCCGCGTCCACGATCTCGGAACTGGTCGCCAACCCTACGTCGGCCCTGATCAGAGCTTCGGTCACCTCGGTCCAGGCTGCTTCGGAGACCGAGGCCCGCTCCAGCGCGTCGGCCAGCGGCCCCGCCAGCGCGGTGCGGGCCCGCGACAGGCGGTCGCGCAGCGAGGGGGCGGAAACGTCGGCGGCTCCAGCAGCCCGGTCGGCCAGCCGATCGATCACCCGATCGGCGGCCTCGCCCAGCACGGTCGCACCGTCGCCGGCACCAGGGGCCCGCGACCGGCGTCGTCTGAGCACGACGATGGCCGCGACCACCAGCGCGGCCGCCAGCGCGACCAGGCAGGCAACGATGAGCAACGTCATGCCAACCCCGTCAAGAGGCCGAGCGAATAGGCGAGCGACCGCGCGAGCTGCGTCATCCCAGCGCGTCCAGCACGGCGGTGGCGACGTAGAGGTCGCCGCCTCGCCTGATCGTCAACTCGACCGTCTCACCGGGCCGGCGCAGCTTGATGGCCGCCGAGAGCTCCGTTATGTCGTACATGGGCTCGTCGTCGAGGCTGATGATCACGTCGCCGGCCATCAGCCCGGCCTCGTCGGCCGGGGATCCGGGCAGGACTTCGGCCACTACCACTCCCACGTCGTCGCCCTCGCCGGCCTGGCCGCTGATGCCGAGATATCCGAGCTCCAGCGACTCCCCGTTGATGATGCGGGTGGCGATCAGATCGACGGTGTCGCTGGGAACGGCGAAGCCCAGACCGATGCTGCCGCCCGTGGTGGTCTGGATCATCGTGTTCATCCCGATGACCCGGCCCTGCCAGTCGGCCAGGGCACCGCCGGAGTTGCCGCGGTTGATGGCGGCGTCGGTCTGGATCATCTCCACCGGCACCGGCGAGTTCGGGTCGGCACCGCCCTGGACCTGGATCCTCACCGCGCTCACGATCCCCGCGGTCACCGTGCCGGCCAGGCCGAGGGGGCTGCCGATGGCCACCGCCAGCTGGCCCACCCGCACCGACGAGGCCGGCGCGAAGGTGGCGGCCACCAGTTCAGCGGCCTGCGGATCGACCCGTACCACCGCCACGTCGTGCCCGGAGGACCCACCGACGACCTCACCGCCGAGGCGGGTGCCGTCCGACAACGTGACAACCACCTCGCTGGCACCTTCGACGACGTGCTGGTTGGTGACGACGTACCCGTTCTGCGCATCCCACACGATTCCCGAGCCCAGACCGAATCCGACTTGCGATCCCGGCGACCCGACCTCGACGAGCACCACGGACGGGCTGAGCGCCTCAGCCACGGCCACCACCGGCTCCTCGGAGACGGTGGGCGCGGGATACTGCTGGACGGTGGGATCCGGCGCCAGCTCGGCCGAAGCGCCGGCCGGCCCGTCCGAGGTTGCTGCCTCGCCGTCTCCCGAAGGTTCGCCGCCCTGTGCTTCGCCAGCCGCGAGCTGCTCGACGGCGGGCTGCTCGACGGCCGACTGCTCGTCGTCCGCGGGCGCCCCGGAACCGTCGAGCGCGGCGACCTCATCGGGCGAGGCCGGTCTCAGCCCCGGGGCGGGCCCCTCGTCCTGCGGGGCATCGGACAGAATCACTCCGAGGCTGGTTCCGGCGACGAGAACCAGACACGCCAGGATGGCCGCCGCGGCGACCCGCCACGCAGGCCGTCGAGCCGCTGGGGCTGCTCGCGAGATCGCGGAACCGGCTTCCGGCGGCCTGACCACCGCGGTCCGCCTGACGGTGTCGGGATCCTGCATCGCACCCCAAAGCTAGGCCGTACCGGTGAGAGATACCTGAGCGGCGAGGGACGACCGGCCGGCACCCCCGGCCCGCCCGGCCGGTCGCTCAGGCGGCGTCGGAGACGCGCTCGGACACGACCATGGAGGAGCCTCCCGGCTTCATCGAGACCCCTTGCAGGCAGTCTGCGGCCTCCATAGTCCGCTTCTGGTGGGTGACGATCACGAGCTGTGCATCGGTGCGAAACTCGTCTATGAGCTTCAAGAAGCGATGGAGGTTCACATCGTCGAGAGCGGCCTCCACCTCGTCCATCACATAGAAGGGCGAAGGCCGGCTGCGGAACACTGCGAACAGGAAGGCCAGTGCGGCCAAGGTCCGCTCCCCGCCCGAGAGCAGCGACAGCCTCTTCACGTTCTTGCCTGACGGCTTGGCCGAGATCTCGATTCCGGTGTCGAGCAGGTCATCGGGGTCGGTGAGGCTGAGGCGGCCCTCGCCGCCCGGGAACAGCGCCTCGAACAGCAGCTCGAAATTTGCGGCCACATCGACGAAGGCCGAGCTGAACACGGTCTTGATCTCGCCGTCGATCGACCGGATCACCCGGTTGAGGTCCTTGCGGGCCGCCCGGATGTCGTCCATCTGGCCGCTCAGCAACTCGTGACGCTCGTAGAGCTCGTCGTACTCGGCCAGAGCCAGGGGATTGACGGGACCCATTATCTCCAACTCGGTGGTCAGCTGATCCACCCGCTGGTCGGGGTCGAGCCCTTCGGGCAGTTCCGGCAACGGCACCTCGGCCGCCTGTTGCGGGGACAGGCCGTAGGCGTCGCGCAGGCGCTCGACCGCGCCCTGCAAAAGGGTGCGCAGCTCCGCCTCCTCGATGTCACGGCGGTTCTCGGCCTGGCGCAGCGTCTCGTAGCGGCTCTCGGCGTCGGCATGCCGGCGCCGCAGGTCGTCGAGACTGGCGGCCAGGGCCCGGACCTCCTCGGAGTGCCTGCGGCGCACCTCCCGGATCTCGGCAAGGCCCGCGTTCAGGATTCCGGTCCGCTCCTCCACCGCTCGTCTGAGTGTGTCGAGCACCGTCGCCTCGCGCTCCAGCCCGGCCATGCGATCCTCGGCTGCGGCCCGCGAAGCGCGGTGGCGAGCCAGCCGGTCCTCCAATTCCGTCACCCGGGCTTGCAGCATCTGCTGGCGCTGCTCCAGCCCGGCATCGGTTGCGCTCTGCTCGGCCGCCATCAGCGCCACCTCGGACACGCGCCGGTCGAGGTCGGCGCGGGCCTCGGCCGCCTCGCGGCTCCGCCGGTGGGCCTGGGCCTCCGCGGCCTCCAACCCGGGCAGTCTGGACTCGATCTGCGCACGCCTGCCGACGGCCTCCTCGAGACGGCGGGAGGTCTCCATCAATTGCTCGCGCAGCGTGCTGCTCGCGGTACCGAGGTCACGACAATCGGATTCGGCGCGATTGGTGGCGTCGGTCGCCGATACCGCGGCGCGTTCGGTCGCAGCCAGGCCAACAGCGATCTGGTCGACTCTTTGTCGACTCTCGTCCAGTTCGCTCCGGGCCGCTTCGCAGGCCGCATCGGCCCGTTCGCGCGCGGCCCGCGCGGCCTCGACCCGCTGCTCGGCCTCTGCCAGCGCGGGCCGGAGCCCGGCCGCGCCGTGCGCGCCGAGTCGCCAGCCTCTGCTGCTCAACCGGTCGCCAGCCGGTGTGACCACCACCACACCGGGGTGCTGCATCCAGATGTCGGCCGCAGAGCGCCAATCGCCCTCCACGAGGGCCGTGGAGGCGAGCAACCCGTCCAGCAGGCGGTCCACATCCGGATCGGCGGCGCGGACGCGGCCCCGCAGCGGCGCCAGCCCGAGCTGGTGATCCGGCCCACCGGTCGCGCCGTCGGAGCCGTTTCCCTCCAGAGCGATCACCGCCGCGCCAGCGTCGCTGGCCTCGACGCTGTCGAGCAGGCGGCGGGCCGCGGCGGCTTGCCGCACCACGAGCGCGCCGATGGCGTCGCCGGCCGCGGCCGCGAAGGCCGCTTCGACGCCTGGATCCACCTCCACAAGGTCGCCCAGCAGCCCCAAGACGCCATCGGTCGCGGCCTGCGCATCAACGGGCACCGGTCTGGCAGCCTCTTCGAGGGCCATTGCGAGGGCTTCGCTCCGCGCGGTCCAGTGCCGCAAGTCGCCCTCGGCCTCGGCACGGGCCTCGACCGCGGCCTCCAGCGCGCCGGCGGCACCGGCTCGAGCGGTCTCCGCCGCCGCGATCTCGGCGCGCCGCGCCGCGATCTCGTCGTTGCGCCGGCCCAGTTCGTCGCGGTGGTCATCGACCCGTCCGGCCAAGACCCGCCAGCGACGCTCGAGCTCCTCCAAACGTTCGGCGAGGCGATGCTGCTCCGACTGGCTGAGCTCGATCGTCGACTGAAGAGCCGAAAGCTCGCCCCTGGCTCCGGCTGCCTCGCTCGCCGCACCGGCATCGAACCCCATCGCGCCGCCCCACCGGGCCCCGAAGGCGGTCCGGTCGGCTTCGAGACTCTTCTGCAAGCGCTCGAGACGGAGACGATCAGAGTCGGCGGCCGCGGCCGACAACACGACCGCGGAGAGCTCTTTGCGGCCGCGCTCCAACTCGGCTTGCAGTCCCGCGGCCAGATCATGGTCGGCGAGGGCGGCCCTTTGGTGTTCGATGCCCCGCTGGCGCTCGACGGCCACCGCGGCCAGTCCGGCCGCTCTGGCCCGGAGCCCCTCGAGGCGGGCCAGGCGCTCCGAGTGGTCGTCCATCCCATGGCGGGCCAGCCGCTGCTCGTTGGCGGCGACACCGGCGTTCAGATCGTCGAGCTCGTCTCGCAGGTCGGCCTGCCGCGCCGCCTGAGCTGCCCCCCGCTCCTTGTGCAGCCGCAACTGCTCCCGCATGGCCGCGATCTCGCGGCCGGCCAAGTGCACCCGCAGCGCCTCCAACTCGGACAGCAGATCAGCGTGCCGCCTGGCCGCCTCGGCCTGCTTCTGCAGGGGCCGCAGCCGCCGACGCACCTCCCTCAGGAGATCGCTCATCCGGGTCAGGTCCCCGTCGGTGGCCAGCAGGCGGCGCTCGGCCCGCTCCCGCCTCTTGCGATACTTGAGGATTCCGGCCGCCTCCTCCACGACGACCCGGCGATCGGCGGGCCGGGCGTTGAGCACGGCGTCTATCTGGCTCTGAGACACGATCATGTGCTGCTGGCGGCCCACGCCGGTATCCGAGAGCAGCTCGACGATGTCCAGCAGCCGGCACGGGGTGCCGTTGAGCGCGTAGGTCGACTCGCCGCTGCGGAACAGGGTGCGGGCGATCCGCACCTCGCTGGCCGCCATCGGCAGCATTCCGTCGGAGTTGTCGATCGTCAACGAAACCTCGGCCCGCCCCAGTGCAGGCTTGTGGGCCGTGCCCGCGAAGATCACGTCGTCCATCCGGGTGGAACGCACCGCGCTCGGCGCCTGGGCGCCCAGAACCCAGGCCACCGCGTCCACTACGTTCGACTTGCCGCTGCCGTTGGGGCCGACGACCACCGTGACCCCCGGCTCCAAGCGGATCGAGGCCGGCTCGGCGAAGGACTTGAAGCCCTTCAGCGTCAGCGTCTTCAGATACACGAGCGCGACGCTAGTTCGGCCGGTTTCTGGAACCGGGCATCCCCATGCCTTCCGGCCGTCAGCAAAGAGCGGCGATCAGACCTGCGTGTCGCAGTAGTAGGTCCATCTGCCGCGGAACTTGACCCGCTTGATCGGAGTCCGGGACCTCTCGCTCAGCGCGCCCTGCCGGCCCCATACCTTCAGATGTCCGGCGTAGCTGCCCGGCTGGCCGAACGGGTCCACGAAGGGGCGGTCCGGGACCGACGTCCCCCGGTACTTCATGGCGTCGTGCATCGTGCCGACGAGCGCCCGGTGCAGGCGGCGGATCTCCTGGGTGGACAGGGTGTTGGAGATCCGGTCGAAGCGCAGCCCCGCCTCGAACAGGATCTCGTCTGCGTATATGTCGCCGATGCCGACCACGAACGTGTCGTCGGTGATCAAAGTCTTGAGCTTCGTGTCCCTCTGGAGGAGGAGCCGGCCCATCTCCGTCCAAGAGATCGGCGTGGCGACCGGATCGAGGCCGAGTCCGGCCACATCCGGCACGGCAGTCGCGAAGTCGTCGCAAGGCACCACGAACAGCTGGCCTGTGCCCTCGGTGTCCACGAAGCGCAGCTGGCCGTACTGCGTGAACGAGATCACCACCTCGGTGCCCGCGACCCTGGGATGCTTGTTGGCGTTCCGGCGAGGGGAACCCGACGAGCCGAGCGACAGCACAAGCAGCGTCTCGGTGCTGAGCTCGATCACCAGGTACAGGCCTACCCGCCTCACATCGGTGATCTTGGCCCCCTCCAGCTGCGAGGTGAAGGCCTTGCGGGTGTGGTAGCGGCGCAGGCATTTCATGCTCGAGGCCTCTGCGGTCTTGACCTTGCGGCCGATGATCTCGCGTTCGAGGTCTCGCCGTATCGTCTCGACCTCCGGCAGCTCGAAGGCGAGGCTTTGCTTGGCGCGCGATGTGCTCATGATCGGACCTCTGATGAACGGCTGGCTACCCGCTCGGCCTCTGACGTGAGAGCCGCGTAGGCGATTTCGGCGGCGTGCTGTTCGGCGTCCTTCTTAGTGCTTCCCCTGCCGATGCCGCGGGCGGCGCCGGCATGCACCCTGGCCTCGAACAACGTGTCGTGTGCGGGCCCGCTGGTGGTCACATCGTAGGCCGGGGGGGCGAGTCCGAGACTGGCCGCCAATTCCTGGAGCCTCGTCTTGAAATCGGCGTAGCCGGGAGCTCGGGCCGCGGCGTCGATGCGCGAGCCGAGGAGTCGGCCGACCGCACTGTCGGCCGCGCCGATGCCGCCGTCGATGTACACCGCCCCGATCACCGCCTCCACCGCGTCGGCCAGGATCGAGGACTTCTCGCGGCCGCCCGAGGAGGCCTCCCCCCGGCCGAGGCGCAGCAGGCCGCCCAAGCCGATCGATCGGCCGACGTCAGCCAGGGTGGCCGCGTTGACGAGCGACGAACGGGTCTTGGCCAAGTCTCCCTCGGACCATTTGCCGAAACGCGAGTAGAGCCTCTGGGTCACGACCAAGCCCAGGACAGCGTCGCCGAGAAACTCCAGTCGCTCGTTGGAGGACGAATTCGAGTGCTCCGCGCACCAGGAGCGATGTGTGAGGGCCAAATCGAGGAGTGTGGCGTCACCAAACCGGTGGCCGAGCCGGTCCATCAGCGTCGCCGCGGCCGCCGAAGCGGTCTGGACCGTCAACCCAGCTTCGCTACGACGTAGTCGACGGCATCTCGGACAGAACGCAGGTCCTCCAGATCCTCGTCCTCGATGCGAAAGCCCACCGCGCGTTCCGCCAGCTCCTCCTCGATTCCCTCCACGAGCTCGATGAGCGCGAGCGAGTCGGCATCGAGGTCGTCGGCGAACGAGGCGCCTTCGGCGATGTCGGAGGGGTCTATCTCGAGGATGTCGGCAAGACGGTCCCGAATGAGCGCCAAGACCTCCTCACGTCCCATTGGTGCCTGCTCCACGTGGGTTTCTGCCGGCATCGGCGCCTCCGTGCGTGGTCTCTCGTCGATGCGATCGACCACCATACCGTCGAGGGCGCAGGCCACCTCTAGGCCTCACCCCCGTTCCCGTCTATCCGCGGGCAGTAGCCGCGATGTGGTCCACCATGCCTGCGGCGACCATCTCGCGGGCCACACCCACCGCGTTCATCACCGCAGCCGCGCTGCTGGCGCCGTGCGAGATCACGCAAACGCCCCGCACCCCCAGCAGGAGCGCGCCGCCGACGCTGTCGGGGTGAAGTTCCTGTGCCATCACGTCGAGGGCGGGAGCGAGCATCTCCCCGGCCCTCCGCGAGGTGTCGTCTGTGTCTATGGCCACCAGCATCCGGCCGAACAGGGCCCGCAGCGCCCCTTCCAGCGCCTTGAGCGTCACGTTGCCGGTGAAGCCGTCCGTCACGACCACGTCGACGGCGGGGGTCATGATGTCTCGACCCTCCACGTTGCCGATCCACTCCGCTCCGACGGCGTCTGCCCACCGGCTGTTCGAGAGCAGTTCGAAGACGCCCTTGGTGAAATCGTTGCCCTTGCCGGCCTCCTCGCCTATCGACAACAGGCCCACCCGGGGCCGCTCGATCCCGAAGCGGTCGCGGGCGTAGACCGATCCCATGCGAGCGAACTGCACGAGCCACTCCGGTCGGCACTCCGCGTTGGCGCCCGAGTCGAGCAGGGTAGTGGGACTGGCCCCCGGCGTCGGGATGGGCGTGGCGATCGCGGGGCGGGCGATGCCGCGAACGCGCCCCATGCGCAGCAGGGCCGAGCCCATGGCCGCACCGGTGTTTCCCGCCGACACCATCGCCGAGGCCCGGCCGTCGCGCACCGCCTCGGCGGCCCTCACCAGCGACGAGTCCTTCATGGTGCGCACGCTCGACCCCGGCTCGGCGTCCATGGGAATCACTTCGGACGCCTCGATAACCTCCAGCCCGCCCGTGTCGCCCAACTCGTCGGACCGCCCCACCAGCACCACCGGGATCCCCAGCTCGTCGGCGGCGCGGCGGGCGCCAGCCACGATCTCGCCGGGGCCGCGATCGCCCCCCATGGCGTCAACGGCTACCGGTTCCATGGCTCCGGCAGGCACCGAACGCTCGGGGTGGCCGACGGCCCCCCGGCTGATTCGGACACAGTCCGCTCGATCCGGCTACCGACCCCACGGCGCATAGTCATTCAGACCGTTCGACGACGACAAAGGTTCCATTGTCACTTCATGACACCCGGCGCTCGACTGAGATGGGTCGCCAAGAAGCCCCGCGGGTAGGCACACAAACCCGGCCCATACGGGCGGGGCGGTGGTCCGAGCGGCCCTCAGGTCGCAGCGAACAAGAGCGGGAGACACTCCCTCGCAACACGACGGGCTTGCACCTACCAGCGCCGCTTCTAAGGACCCGCTGGCTATTCGACTTCGATGGCCTGCCGGTCGTGGTACCAGCCGCAGTTGCCGCACACGCGGTGGGGGCGCTTGACCGCGCCGCAGCGGCTGCAGGCGCTGCGGCCGCCGGGACGGATCCGCCATGCGGAGGCCCTCCGGCTGCGGCCCTTGGCCTTCGAGGTCTTCTTCTTGGGAACAGCCATGCGGATCCTGGTCTTCGGCGGCCGGTCGGACAATCCGGCCCGGCAGCCTACCGGGCGGCGGCAAGGCCTACGCCCGCATGTTTCAAGAGGGCAGGCCGGCCGCGGCCGGCCCCGTCGGGAACCGGTCCGGCACCGGCCCCGCGCAGTCCTCCGAGCACAGGGGCGCCAGCGGCAGGGCCAGCACAGCGGCCTCGCGAGCCGGCGGCGCCAGGTCGATGCGCTGGTCCCTGACCGGCCAAGTCTCACCCTCGCTCGGCACCCATTCGAACACCTCGCGCAGCGGGGCCTCAAGCGGCCCCTGAACCTCCTCGAGGCAGCGACGGCACTCCGCAGACCAGGTGCCTGACAGGTGCCCGACCGCCACGAAGGCGCCTCCGGCCGCCCTTATCACCACTTCCACCCGCACGACCCCGCCCGCTACTTGAGCCCCCTGAACACCGGGCTCGTCCAGAACGCACTCGTCGCTGACTTCGATGTGGTCGACCGAGCCGGCGTCTAGCCGGGCACAGTCCACCACCAACCGCGGGGGCGCGTTCAACCCACGTCCTGGTCGAATACGTCGTCGTCGAGTTCGGGCGGCGGAGGCGCCGGTGCCGGGCGGGGCAACCTGGTGTCCTGGAGTCGCTGGCGCCCGGTCGACACTGCGGTGGCCGTCTTGTGGAGCATCGCCTCGAAGGCTGCGAGACGCTGGTCGCACCAGTCCTCGGTCTCCAGCTTCATCCTCCTGGCCCGCTCCTCCGCCTCATCGATCGTCCGCCTCGCCCGCATGTCCGCGGCCTTGGCGACCTCGCTGCGCTGGACCATCTGCTCGGCTCGAGCCCGGGCGGCCGCGATGATGTCCTCGCCCTCCCGCTGCGTGCGCAGCCGCATGTCGTCGCGTTCCTTCAGCATCCACCGAGCAGCCCGCAGCTCCTCGGGCAGGGCCGCGAATGCCTTCTGCAGGATCCCCAACAGCTCCTCGCCGTTGATCATCACCGAAGTCGAGAACGGCATCGGCCGCGACCGCTCCACCATTCGGATGGCCTGGGTGAGCATTTGCTCGACGGCCAGCCGCCGAGCCTCAGCCGAACTGCCGGAACGGCCGGCCTCCGCCGACGGGATCGGGTCGCCTGAACTCATTGTTCCTGCTCGAGTCGGCTGGCCAGCCGCACCTGCACCGGCTCGGGCACCATGGATGTGACGTCCCCTCCGAGCCGTACGACCTCCCGAATCAGCTTGGAGGCCACGAACGACCTCTTGCTGGCCGATGGGATGAAGATCGTCTGCACGCCCGCCAGAGCGTGGTTCATTTGGGCCATCTGCAGCTCGTTCTCGAAGTCGGAGACCGCCCTGAGCCCCTTCACGATGAAATCGGCCTCCACGTCTCGGGCCAGGTTGACCACCAGGTTGGAGAACATCGCCACCGAGACATTGGGCAGGTGAGCGCAGCACTCCTTGATCATCTGCTCCCGCTCGTCCAGGCCGAAGAGGCCCTGGCCCTTCTGGGGATTGCGCATGGCCGCCACGACCACCTCGTCGAACAGTTGGGCGATGGTCTCGATGATCTCGAGATGGCCGTAGTGGATCGGGTCGAAGGATCCGGGGTACAGCACACGGGTCACTGATCGCTCCCTATCCGCTCGGCCTCTTCGGCAGCTTGTGCGAACGTCACCACGGTACCGCCGTGACGCCTGCGATGGTGGATGGCAAAGCGCGGTCCCACATCCACCGGCCGATCCGACTCGGCCACGACCATCTGAGCCGGAACCCGCGACAGCAAGTCCGGCCAGGTGTCGAAGGCGTACGGGGGATCCACCAGCGCCACATCGAAGCGTCGATGAGCCAGTTCGGCGAGAGCGGCATCCGCCTCGACGACCATCACGGTGGCGGCGCCCGCCAGGCGGGTGGTCTCGAGGTTGCGCCGCAGCATGTCGGCCACAGCCTGATCGCACTCGACGAACACCGCTTCGGCCGCGCCCCGGCTCAGCGCCTCGATACCCAGCGCGCCGGTGCCGGCGAAGAGGTCGAGAACCCGGGCGCCCTCGATGGCGCCGAGCGAGTAGAGCGAGTTGAACACGGCCTCGCGCACCCGGTTGGGGGTGGGCCGCGTGAGGAGTCCGGCGGGGGCTTCCAGCCGGCGGCCCTTGGCCGAGCCGGCCACGACACGAATGCTCACAGCTGCCCGCCCGGCCCCTAGCTCTTTAGCAGGAACTCGGCCTCGCGGTCGCCGAGCATCAGGTTGATCTCGTCCGCGAGCGCCGGGTGGCTCCGCAGGTCCGGGTCGGCGTCGACCATCTCGATGGCGACGTCGCGGGCCTTGGCAACCCACTCCCTGTCCCGACGCAGCGAAGCGAGCCGCAGGTCGTTGCGGCCCTTCTGGCGCTCGCCCATGATCGTTCCCTCTCCCCGCAACTCCAGGTCCACCTCGGCCAGTTCGAAGCCGTCGTTGGAGTCCACTACCGCCTCGAGCCGGGCCGCGGCCTCCGCAGTAACGGCCTCGCCCATCAGGTAACAGCTTGACGCGAGGCGGGCGCGGCCCACCCGGCCGCGGAGCTGATGGAGTTGAGCGATGCCGAACCGGCCGGCGTCGACCACCACCATGATGGTCGCGTTGGGCACGTCCACACCGACTTCGATGACGGTGGTGGACACGAGCACGTCGAGCGCTCCCGAGCGGAACAGCCCCATCGTGGCCTCCTTCTCTGCGGGGGAGACCCGCCCGTGCAGCAGGCCCACCCGCAGGTCGGCCAGCTCGCCTCCGCCGGTGGTCAGGCGGTCGTGCGTCTCTGTCACCGAGCGAACGTCGAGCGCGTCGGACTCCTCGATGACAGGACACACCACATAGGCCTGCCGGCCCTCGGACACCGCGGCGCGCACTGCCTGAAAGACCTGCGCCTCCTCCAGGGGGCCGCGAGCCCATGATGTGGCCACCGGCAGCCGGCCCGCGGGGAGCTCGTCGAGCACCGACACATCCAAGTCGCCGTACACGGTCATGGCCGCGGTGCGAGGGATCGGCGTCGCGGTCATTACAAGCAGGTCGGGCATGACCGACCCGGGGCCGCGATCACGCAGCACAGCCCGCTGCTCGACCCCGAAGCGGTGCTGCTCGTCGATCACGACCACTCCCAGCGCCCTGTACGCCAGTCCCTCGGAGATCAGAGCGTGGGTGCCGACCACGATGTCGACAGCACCGGCCGCGAGCCCGTCGGAGGTCCTGCGCCTGTCGGCTGCGCCCCGGCTCCCCGACAGGAGGTCGACGCGCAGCGGCCGCTCCCCGCCGAGCCTCGACTCGTCGGGCACCGAAAGGTCTCCGAGGAGCGAGACCATGGTGTCGTAGTGCTGCTCGGCCAGCACCTCGGTCGGAGCCATCAAGGCACCCTGAAAGCCGCCCTGCACAGCGGTGAGCAGGGCGCACAGGGCCACTACCGTCTTGCCCGCACCCACGTCACCCTGCATGAGCCGGTGCATGGGGTGCGGCATGGCCAGGTCGCTGACGATCTCTTCGATCACCCGCTCCTGGGCGCCAGTCAGCGGGAACGGCAGGCGGGAGAGGAACCGGTCGACCAACTCGCCCCCGACGGCATGCGACAAGCCGGCCGTGTGCCGCTCCAGCCAGCGCTTGCGCCTGACCAGTTCAAGCTGCACCCTCAGGAGTTCGTCGAACACGAGGCGCCGCCGCGCCTCACCCGATTCTCGCATGGTGGCCGGCCGGTGGATCCCGTTGAGTGCGGTGTGGCGGCCCACGAAGCCGAATCTCCGCAGCACGCCGGAGGGAACCGGATCGAGTATCCCGCGCGGTTGGCAGCGGTCGAGGGCCTGCTCTACGAACCTGGCGATCTGCCATGTGTTCACGTTCGCCTTCTCGGACTGCGGGTACACGGCGAAGAAGCGGCCGGTGCGGTCACCGACCAGATCAACCACCGGGTTCGTCATCTGGAGTGAGCCCCGATACAGGGTCGGGCTGCCAAAGACGACTACTTGGCGTCCCGGTCGCAGGCTCTCCTGGAGCCAGGGCTGGTTGAAGAACGTGAGCTTGAGCCGGCCGGTGTCGTCGGTGATGACCGCCTCGACGAGCTTCTGGCGCCGCCTGGTGGGTCTCGACGAACTGCGCTCCACGCAGCCCTCCACGAAGACCTCCTCGCCGTGGGCGAGCTCGGCGATGCAGGCCTGCTTGGTGCGGTCGATGTAGCGGCGCGGGTAGTGCTGGAGCAGGTCCAGCACGGAGTTGATCTCCATCTTGGTGAGCGCGCCGGCCCGCTTGCGGCCAACATCGCGGAGCCGGTTGACGTCGATGGCGTCCAGGTCCCGGAGGCTGAGGGGCGGGTCCCCTTCGGGCATAGGCGTCGTCGAGCAGCCCGCCGACGCCTACTCGAGGCCGAAGTAGTACGGGTACAGGGGCTGATCGCCCGCGCTCACCTCGACCTCTACGTCCGCATGGTGCTCGGCCACGTACGCGACGATGGCTTCGGTGGTGGTCGTCGCCGCGTCGGCGCCGGTGATCACGGTGAGCAGCTCGTGCTCGTCGTCGATGATCGCGCTCAACAGCGCGGTCGCCGCCGCGGCCACGTCCGACTCGATCGCGGCGATGCCGTCGGGGCCGATGCCGAGCCAGTCGCCCTCGGCGATGGGGCCGGCTGAGCTGGAGGAGTCTCGGACGGCCTGGGTGACCTCGCCGCGTGTCACCGATTCGGCTGCGGCTGCCATCGCCTCGCAGTTCTGGGCCGCGGTGGCCCCCGGCGAGAAGGCCATCAGGCTGGAGAAGCCCTCCACCACGCTGCGAGTGGGCACGACGCCCACGGTGCGCTCGGTCTCGCCGTCGACCTGCTCGGCCACCGGGATGATGTTCTTGTTGTTGGGCAGCACCACGACATGGCCGGTGGGAAGCGAGTCGACGGCTGCGAGCAGCTCCGCAGTTGAGGGGTTCATGGACTGCCCCCCGGCCACCACGCGGTGGGCCCCCATGGACATGAGGATGTCGACCACGCCCGCTCCGGCGCCCACCGCCACCACCGAGCACCGGTCGGCCTCGGTGACCTCCACCGGCGCGGGCGGCGCCGCGGCGGTGTCATCGGCGGGGAGCTCCGAGTCCGGCGCGGTGAACGACTCGGAGTGTTCGGCCGCCTGGTCGAGCAGGTCCGTGATCTGTATCCGGTGGGGCCGGCCCACCGCGATCCCGGCCTCGATGGCCGCGCCGATGTCGTCGGTGTGGATGTGGCAGTTCCAGATGCCGTCCCCGCCGACCACCACGATCGAGTCGCCGATGGCCTGCCAAGCGTCCTTGAAGCCGTCCACGGAGGAGTCGGGCGCGTCCAGCAGGAACATCACCTCATAGCGCAGGTCGGCGATCGACGGCTCATCGGCCGGTTCCGCCGCGGTGGTCACGGCTGCGGGCGGCGCCGCCGGCTCGGGGGCCTCGGGCATGGGCCGGCCGTCGAGCTCGGCCAGACAGGCATCGAACAGCAGCAGCAGCCCCGCGCCGCCCGCGTCCACCACCCCGGCCTCGGCGAGCACCGCCAGCATCTCGGGGGTTCGCGACAGCGCGTCGTAGCCGCGGTCGCGGGCTGCGTCGAACACCTCGGTGAGGTTGCCTCCGGCCGCGGCGGCGGCCTGCGCCGACTCCGAGGCTTCGCGGATGACCGTGAGGATGGTGCCCTCAACCGGCCGGGCCACCGCCGAGTACGCGCCTTCGCTGGCGGCGGTCAGCGCCTCGGCCACCACCGGCGCGTCTGGCGCGGCACCGGACGCGTCCGCTTCGCGCAGCACGCCGGACACGCCCCGGAGGATCTGGGCCAGGATTACCCCCGAGTTGCCCCGGGCGCCCATGAGCGCTCCGTGGGCCACCGCGGCACAGAGAGGCTCGAGATCGTCGTCGACGCCGTCGAGGTTCTCGACCACCGACTGCATGGTCAGCGTCATGTTGGTTCCGGTGTCTCCGTCCGGGACCGGGTAGACGTTCAGGTTGTCGATCACCTGGCGGTGGGCGGAGAGTCCGTCGCGGAAGCCGACGATGACGCGGCGCAGGGTGGCCGCGTCGAGAACGAGCGATGCCATGGCTCCGATGATACCGGTCGCCCCGTGCGCGGTCCCGGACGCTGGCGATGCCCGCTACCCTGCGGCTCCGTGCAGGGCGTGATAAAGAGCTATGACCCCGTCAGCGGCGACGGAGTGCTGGTGAACGAAGCCGACCTGGCCGACATCGACCTCGCGGCCGACGCTTTGGAGGGATCCCTGTTCCGGATGCTGCGCCAGGGCCAGCGAGTGCAGTTCGACCTCGACGAGAACGGCCGGGCCACCCGGTTGCGCCTCGGCTCGGAGGTCGACATGGGTACGCCCGAACTCTGAGAGCCGCAGGGGCTACATCGCGGCGGCGATCCCCATCTCGGCGTAACGCTGCTTGTCGAAGTTGGCGCGGAACAGGTCCCGGAGCCTCCGCGCGGCGCTGTCGTAGGCGTCGGGATCATCCCAGGTGGCGCCCGGGTCGAGGATCTTGTCGTCGATCCCGCCGCACGTCACCGGCATCGTCAGGCCCAGGATCGGATGGGTTCGGGTCGCGGCGTTGTCGAATTCTCCCGCCAGCGCGGCGTCGAGCAGCCGGCGGGTGACCGCCAGCGGCATGCGCCGGCCTGTGCCGTACGCGCCGCCCGACCAGCCCGTGTTGAGCAGCACGCAGCGGGCCCGGTGATCGTGCATGCGCTGCTTCAGCAGGCGGGCGTACACATCGGGCTTGCGGGCCATGAACGGGGCGCCGAAGCACGGCGAGAAGGTGGCTGCCGGCTCGGTGACGCCCACCTCGGTGCCGGCCAGCTTGGCGGTGAAGCCGGTGACGAAGTGGTACATCACCTCGTCGGGATCCAGGATCGCAACCGGCGGCAGCACGCCGAATGCGTCCGCGGTGAGCAGCACGATCGTGTTCGGGTGAGGGCCGCGGTGCCCGGGCGCCACGTTCGGGTTGCATTCCAGCGGATAGGCGAAGCGGGTGTTCTCGGTGATGGACCGGTCTCTCAGGTCCAGGTCCTGGGGGTGCGTGCCCGCGAGGCTGCAGCCGTGGAGCGCGGGGACGTTCTCGATCAGCGTGCCCTTCATCGACAGCGCCGCCGCGATGACCGGCTCGGCCTCCTTGTCGAGGTCGATCAGCTTGGCGTAGCACCCGGCCTCGTAGTTGGAGATCCCGGCGTCGGTCCAGATGTGCTCGTCATCGCCGATGAGATCGCGGTCGGGGTCGGCCGACAGGGTGGTCTTGCCGGTTCCCGACAGGCCGAAGAGGATGGCGGCATCCCCGTCGGCGCCGACGTTGGCCGAGCAGTGCATCGAGAGTTGGCCCCTGCCGGGCTCGACGAAGTTCATGATGGTGAACATCGTCTTCTTGTTGACCCCGCAGTAGTCGGCCCGGCCCAGGACCAGGCCGAGGCGGCGCTCCATATCGATGATCACCGCCCGCTCGGACCGGGTACCGTCACGGCCGGGGCGGCAATGGAACGACGGCACGTTCAGCAGCGTCCAGCCGTGATCGCGGTGGTCGGGGGCCCCGTACAGGTGGGCGGGCAGCATGATGTTGCAGAAGTAGGCGTGGGAGGCGTATTCGCCGACGAAGCGGCAGGGTTCGGCAAAGTCGGGGTCGGCCCCGCAGTACACGTCAGTCACGTACAGGCGGGCGCCGCGCCGGTTGAGGTGAGCGACGACGCGGTCCACCAGAGAGTCGAACGCGCCGGCGTCGAAGGGCGCGAAGCCGTCCTTCCACCACACCTCCTCGCGGATGGCGGAGCGGTCCACGCAGAAGGTGTCGTGCACCGGCCGCCCGGTGCAGGACGGGTCGGAGTAGAAGATCAGCGGGCCGCCGCGACCCAGGACGGTGGCGTGGGCCTTGTGTTCGTCGTCGGGCCCGCCGGGACGCACCCGGCCCAGGTCGCCGGCGACCGCGGCCGCGAACAGCTCGTCCTGCGACAGGCCGTAGCGAACGTCCACGGTGTCCAGACCCAGCGACGAGAGGAGTTCGGCCTCCACGCCGGCGGCAGCGCCCGTGACCGTCCGCGTCATGGTCATCGTCATAGTCGAACGACTCCTTTGTCGCCGCAGCGGACAGTAGCGGTATACCGACCTTTGCACGCGCATGGCCGGCGCAAGGACAACCCCGACGCCGCTCGCATCGCCGGGTATGCCGACCATTGCACGCGCACGGCCGGCGCAAGTCTCATGTGGCTGATGTCAGGTGACGGAATCCAGGATGACTGCTCGGATTCCCAAGCCCATGAGGAACAGTCCGGTGCAGCCGTAGAGCAGATACAGGTGGCTGCGCAGGTGCTGGCGGTAGCTGTACGCGATGCCGACCGCGACCAGCGCCGAGAACCCGTACAGGGCGTGGAGGTCGGGCGCCGGGCGATCCTCCGCGACCATGAGCCACGACCCGAGGCCGGCCTGCACGAATACCGTGGTCTGGGCCGCCGCGGTGGTCGCCCACAGGACGAGCGATCGCAGGCCCGGTCGGCGGTGCGCGGCGAGTGCCCACAGCCCGGCCAGGGCGTTCGAGAAGATCACCACCCACGAGAACCAGTCGTGGACGCCAGCGACAACCGACGCCATCACCGACGCGACGGCAGTCACGCCGACGCGGAGTTCTCGCCGCTGGAGTCTGCGCCCAGGTAGTCGAAGAGATCGGTCGACGTTGCGGCGCCGACAGCCGCGCCGCGGCGGATGAACCACTCCGTGCCGAAAGCCAGCTCGAAGGCCTCATCGGGAAGAGACACGAAGAACGAGTCGGCCGGGATCTGTGACACGTGGGCCCGTATCGCGGCCCGCTTGCCGCTCAGAGCGGCGCGGACATCGATGCGGTGGGTGATCCGGGCGCTGTCCACACCGACGGTCCCCTCGTCGAGCTCGGCCTCGAACTCTGCCTGATCCTGCTGCCGGGAAGGGTCCAGGCCCGCCTCAGCAGCCATCCGCATCAGCTCCTTCACGGAGGAGCGGAAGTGGTCGCGGTCCAGTGTCGCCTCGTAGACCACGTCTATGCTGGCCAACCCGGCCGCCCGCACTCCCACAAGGTGCACCTTGACGTGGTCGGGGTGCCCGTATGTTCCGTTGGCGTCGTAGCAGGTCAGCAGGTCAGCCTGCTCTTCTCCCAGGATCGCGGCCAGGCGCTCAGCCGCGTCGCGCTCGTCGGCCTTCCAGAAGCACTCGGGATCCTCATTGGCGGGGTCGCCCGCCATGCCCGAGTCCCGGTAGCCGAGCATCACGACCCGATGCACGCCCAGCAGTTCGGCCGCGGCGCGCAACTCCGCCTCCCTCATCTCGGCCAGATGCTCGGCCTTGGGTGCCTGCCCGTCGTCGAGTCCGGGCGTCTCGCCCCGCGATCCGTCGGTGGCGCACACCAGCACCACGCGATGACCGGCGCGCGAGGCCAGCAGCATCGTCCCACCGGTGGAGAGGGACTCGTCGTCGGGATGGGCGTGGAAGAAGACCGCGGTCGCCATCAGGTGGTCACAGCCGCGGCCAGCGGACGCACTGCTGCAGCCATCAGGCGGTCACAGCCGCGGCCAGACGGACGCACTGCTGCAGCCATCAGGCGATAGCCCCCGCCTCGCGCCGCGCCGCGATGGCAGCCGCATTGAGGCCCAGCTCGGCCAGGATCTCGTCGGTGTGCTGGCCCGCGTGGGGCGGCGGGCGGCCGATCGCTCCGGGAGTGCGGCTGAAACGCGGGGCCGGTCCGGGCTGGACCACTCCGGCCACCTCGGTGAAGGTGCCCCGCCGGAGGTTGTGGTCGTGTTCGGGCGACTCGGCCAGCGACAGCACCGGCGCGAAGCAGGTGTCGGTGCCCTCGAGCAGTTCGCACCACTCGTCCCTCGTGCGTTGGGCCACCACGGCGGCGAGCCTCTCCTTGAGTTCGGGCCACGCGGACCGATCCATCTGGGGATCCCACTCCGGACCGTGCAGTCCGAGCAGCTCGCGCAGTTCGGCGTAGAACTGGGGCTCGATCGATCCCAGCGAGATGTACTTGCCGTCGGCGGTCTCGTACACGTTGTAGAAGTGGGCGCCGGTGTCGAGCATGTTGGTGCCCCGCTCGTCGCTCCAGAAGCCCGAGCCGACCATCCCGTAGAAGGCCGTCATCAGCGAGGCGGCCCCGTCCACCATGGCCGCGTCCACCACCTGGCCCCGGCCCGAGTCGCGAGACTCCAACAGGGCGCACACCATGCCATAGGCGAGGTACATGCCGCCGCCGCCGAAGTCGCCGACGAGGTTGAGGGGCGGGACCGGGGCCTCGCCCCGGCGGCCGATGCTGTGCAGCGCGCCAGCCAGGGCGATGTAGTTGAGGTCGTGGCCCGCGGTGGAGGCGTAGGGGCCGTCCTGGCCCCAGCCGGTCATGCGGCCGTAGACGAGGCGGGGGTTGCGGGCCAGGCAGTCCTCGGGCCCGATCCCGAGCCGCTCGGCCACGCCGGGCCGGAACCCCTCCAGCAGGGCATCTGCGCCCTCCACCAGGGCCAGCACGGTCTCGACGCCCTCCGGCGACTTCAGATCGACGCCAATGGAACGACGCCCCCGATTGAGAAGGTCGCGCGGTGGGTTCTCGGGATCGTCGCCCCGCACCGCCGAGGCCCGGTCCACCCGGACCACGTCGGCACCCATGTCGGCCAGCATCATGGCGCAGAACGGCCCCGGCCCGATGCCCGCAATCTCAATGACCCGTACTCCTGTCAGCGGCCCCATGCTCTCCCCTTCCATTCTCGGATGCAGTGTACGACTGGGCGGGTCGCCGTCTGCCAGATCAGCCTGCCACCGATAGGAGCTTCGGCCCGGCTGGCGGAGACTCACGCAGGCGGTGGTGGCACCAGGGCAGGGGATGGTGGCGCTTGCCGGCGTCGGAACGCGCCCATGACTGGGCCCGCCAGTCGGGACGCAGCGAGGCCGCCTGCTCGACTGCTACCAGGCGACGCGGGCCGACAGGGCGGTCACCGTGCTGATGATCCGGGCCCACACCTGCGGCGGCAGCTCGTGGCCCATGCCCTCGATCTCCAAGTACTCTGCGCCCGGCACCAACTCGGCCGTTCGGCGCCCGGCGTCGGGGGCGATAAGCGTGTCGGCACTGCCGTGGACCACCAGGGCGGGCAGGGCGAGGGCGCGCAGCGACTCGGCCCGGCTGCCGCTTCGGGCCGCGGCCTTGAACTGGCGCTCGGACGCGCCGGGATGCCACGCCCGGCGGTAGCTGCGCTCCAGGTACTCCCGCTCGGCCTGCTCGTTGCGCCACTCCGGGTTGGACCAGATCCGGTAGCCGGCCAGATCCGCCTCGATCTGCGCCTCGATACTGGCCGCGGGAGGCGCGGTCAAGGCCTCCCACGCCTCGGGTGTCGGATCGCCCACACCCGGCTCCCCGGTGTTGGACGAGATGGAGACCAGCCCGGCCACCCGCTCCGGGAACGATGCAGCCGCAACCTGCGCCACCATGCCGCCGAGCGAGTATCCACACACGATGGCCCTATCACAGCCCGCCGCGTCGAGCACCGCGAACGCATCGCCAGCCATGTCTTCGAGGGTGTAGCGGGCACCGTCGGCCAACACCGTGGACAGCCCCGAGTCGCGGTGGTCCATGCGCAGCACGAAGAAGCCGCGATCGGCGAACCCCGCGCACATCTCCTCATGCCAAACGAGCATGCTCGAACCAAGGCCGTGAAGCAGCAGCAGCGCTGGATCGCCGTCGAACCCAAACGTCTCGTAAGCGATCTCGACCTCGCCGTTGCGAGCCGTTCCCATGGCTGGATGTCTAGCCGGAACGGGCGCTTTGGTGGTCGCTTCCTCTGTAGCGAGGACGAGACTTGGTGCGGGGTAGGGGCTGGCGGAGTGGTTGCGTCGCTTCCTCTGTAGAGGGGACGAGACCCTAGAAGGGCGAGGCCTAGACGCTTCGGGATGGAGCCTCCGCGGCCATATCCCGGATGCGGCTCAGTTCGGCTTGCTCCTCGCTTGCGGGCGTGTTGGGGCACTGTTGCGGGGAGGCCAGCACCGCATTGACCGCCTCCACGAAGGCAGCACCGACCGTGGGATCATCACCGGGAACCACACGAGTCACGCGGACGCCCGGCACCGACTGGACGTCCTCGATGGCACTGCGCACTGCCTCGCAGAAGGATCCAGCCTCGCGGTCGAAATCGAGGTGATCCACTCCCAGGAACCGACCGATCCCGGCATCGTCGCAGCCGGCCTCGGTCAGGGCGTCGAACACCTCGTCATCGAGCACGCTCCGCCCGCAGGTCTCAAGCACGAAGTTGTAAGTCGTTCTAGGCATCCGCCTTCTCCTGTCGCCCTAACTGTGCCAGACGTTCCTGGCACCAGCGCAATGCTCGCCGAAGTTCCGCAGCATGGTTGCCTTCGTTCCGCGGCGTGCTGTGAATGGGTTTCACACAGCGTGACAGCCCGCCCGATCCGTCGGGATGCTGGTGTGGGCATGTCGCGGTCCCCCACCGGTGGGCGTGACCGCCAGCGGCGACCTCAACGGTCCAGCCCGCCGCTCTCAGTTCCTTGATCGCCGTGCGGACCTCCTTCTTGGGATGGACGCCCCTCGCCATGAGCCCGCTCCTTCCGCAGCGCTGCGTGAGGAGCCGGCCACATCGACAAGGCTCGAGGCAGAAACTAGTCCTGCTGGGATGAGATCATACCTCAAGAGTCAAACTATCACGACAGATCTCGCTGGCTAGGCAGATGCTGTGTCGGTGAACGCTATGGGCAGGGTTCGCAGTCCTGAGAGCCGGTTCGTGCGGGTGTAGGTGGGCTCGCCGGTGGCTTCGATGTTGTGCCAGCGGTCTAGGACGGCATTCAGCATCACGTCGATCTCCAGCCGGGCCAGATTGGCGCCCAGGCAGAAGTGGGGGCCATGCCCGAAGCCGACGTGGCCGTTCGGGGAGCGGTCGATGCGGAACTCGAAGGGCTCTTCGAAGACCGCCGCGTCGCGGTTGGCCGACATCTCCCAGACGACCACCTTCTCTCCGGCGCGGATCCGCTGCCCGCCGAGAATGGTGTCGGTAGTGGCGGTGCGTCGCTTGTAGACCGAGGGCGTCGCCCAGCGGACGATCTCCTCGACGGCGGTCGGGATCAGGGACCGGTCGGCTCGGAGGGCCTCGAACTGCTCAGGCGATTTCGACAGCTCCCAGATGCCGGTGGCGATCGCCTTGCGGGTGGTCTCGGCCCCGGCGGTGAACAGCAGGCTCCAGAACATGGCCACCTCGGTCTCGTCGAGGCGGGGCGGGTCCTGGTCGGGCAGCTCACCGTGGATCACCACCGACAGCAGGTCGTCCCGAGGATCGCCGGTGCGGGCCCGGATCAGCCGCTGGCCGTACTGGAACAGGTTGATGCCGGCCTCGGAACGCACCTCGGACGGCACTTCATCGCTGAAGTCCGACGACGTGATGTCCACCCATTCGCACAGCGCGTGACGGTCCTCGGCGGGCGCGCCCATCAGCAGGCAGATGGCCTGGAGGGGCAACTCGGCGGCCACGTCGACCACGAGGTCGCAGCTCCCCCGCGGGCCGGGTGCAGGCGACATTTGACGGGGGACGGGAGACACGGCTGACGGGAGCTTGTCGCAGCTCCCCCGCGGGCCGGGTGCCGGGGCCACCGAATCGAGGGTGCTGCGGGCGATGGCTTCGAGATCGGCTCGCAGGCGAGCGATCCGCTTGGGAGTGAACCCCTTGCTGACGAGTTGGCGGATGCGCTGGTGGCGGGGGTCGTCCATCATGTTGAGGAGCTTCCCGCTCATCTCCATGTCGTTGATCAGCGTGCCGCCATAGGGTCGGTCCCCGCCGGTGTGCGACGAGTAGGTTCGGGGGCTGCGGAACACCTCGACGACCAGCTCGTGGGTGCTCACGCACCAGAAGCCCTCGCCGTCGGGCGTTCGCGCGGTCGGCTCGTGCCACCACACCGGAGCGTGCTCGCGCAGCTGCACGAAAGCGTCATGGGGGAACCCGTTGACGAATGTCTCGTAGCTGCTCAGGTCGGGGATCTGGAGCTGGACGGTCATGGAGCTTCCATTGTCGGCGGGACCGGGGCCGCGAAGCCAGCCTCGGCCTCGGGCGTCGCGCAGGGGCCGCCGATACTCCCCAGCCCGATGAATCCGACTTCCATGTCAGCGGCAAGTTATCCGATTGCCCCAGTGGCGTATAGCGTCGGCCGATGGCCCCTATCGCGGATCGAGTCCAGGGCGACATGCCGACCGGCGGGCCATGACGGCTGAGGTGCCCGCGCAGACCTACGACCGAGCCGGGGTCCAGCGCCGCACGATCGCGGTGACGATGAGTTCGGTGATCCCCACGACGATGGCCATGGGATCGGCATTCGCGGCCTCGGCGGTTCTCGCCGAGGAGATCACGGGCAGCGCGACGCTGGCCACCCTGGCTGCGGGCTCGATGTCGATCGGCAGCATGGCCGCGGCCGTTCCGCTGTCGCGACGCATGGCCCGCCTGGGCCGGCGGCGTGGCTTGGTTGCCGGATGGTGGGTCGGCGCCGCGGGCGCGATGACTGCGGTGTTGTCGGCCGTCTTCAGCCTGTACCCGCTGGTGGTGCTGGGGATGATCGGGGTCGGCACCGGCCAGGCCACCAACCTGGCTGCCCGGTATGCGGTGGCCGACAACGCTCCCGAGGATCGCCTGGCCCGCGCCATCGGACTGCTGGTGTGGGCCTCCACCTTCGGCGCGGCCACCGGACCGACGATCGCGCTGGGGCCGGTCGCCGACCTTGCCGGCTTCGTCGGCCTTCCCGAGCTGGCCGGTCCCTATGTGCTCAGTACCGCGATGTTCCTGACTGGGCTCGCGATCACCCACACGTGGCTGCGCCCCGACCCGCTCGAGGTGCTCGGCACGATCGGGTCGGAGGCGCCCCGTCCGGCGTCGCCGGCCACCGTGATCCGCCGGATCGCGGCCGTGCCTGCGGCCCGGCTGGCCCTGCTGGCCATGCTGGTGGGGCAACTGGTGATGGTGGGCGTCATGACGGCCACCCCGCTGCACATGACCAGCGGGGATCAGGACCTCGCGGTGATCGGCCAGGTGATCTCGCTTCACATCGTCGGGATGTACGCCTTCTCGCCCATCGTGGGGTGGCTCGTCGACCGGCTGGGGACTCACACAATGGTCACCCTCGGCGGGCTGATCCTGTTCGTCGGTGCGGAGCTGGCCGGGCGCACCGATCCCGCGCACAGCGCCGGTCTGTTCAGCGGCCTCACGCTCATCGGCATCGGCTGGAGCTGTGGGCTGATCGCGGGCAGCACGCTGCTCACGAACGCATTCCCGGTCCATCAGCGAGTGGAGGTCCAGGGCGGCGCAGACTTCGTCATGATCACCGGCGGCGCGGTGGGCGGGATGTCGTCCGGGGCCCTGGTCGAACTCCTCGGCTTCCAATCACTGAGCCACTACTCCGGCATCGCCGCGCTCGTGCTCGTGGCCGCGGCCGCCGGCGCCTGGCTCTCGGCCCGCCTGTCTCGACCGGGCCAGCCCGCCTAGACCCCACCGGCGTCGAGGGCCGCTATCTGGGCAGGATCGATGGCGTAGCTGAGCCTCTCGCCAGCCGCGGCCGGATGGGGATCCCGCACGAGCAGGTCGACATCCCCGGGGGCTGTGCGCAGGGTCAGCTCGAAGCGGTCGCCCCGGAAGCGGGCGTCGGTCACGATCCCCGTGACGGTGTCGACGGCACCCGGAGACGGATCGTCCACCCGCCTGAAGGCGTCGGAGCGCAGCACGACTGGACCGGGGGGGACGCTCAGGCGACCCCAGAGAACGGCTCCGCCCTCCCCCACCGTGACCACGTTCGTATGGCCGAGGAAGCGGGCCACGGATGCGTGGCCCGGATCGTGCCAAATGTCGGCAGAGGTGCCGATTCTGGCGATGCGGCCGGACTGCATGACGGCTACCCGGTCGGCCACTGCGAAGGCCTCGTCGTGGTCGTGGGTGACGTGCAGGACGGTGACGCCGATTCGGCGCAGCAGGATTCTGAGCTCCTCGGTGAGCTCCTCGCGACGGGGCCGGTCGAGTGAGCCGAGAGGTTCGTCGAGCATCAAAAGGCGGGGCTCCGGCGCCAACGAGCGGGCCAGCGCCACCCGCTGGGCCTCGCCGCCCGAGAGCGTGGCGATCTGCCGCTCCTGGTAGCCGGCCAGCCCCACCAGCCCGAGCACCTCGCGCACCCGCCGGCGCCGGCCGGCCACATCCATCTTCTGCATTCGCAGCCCGAAGGCGACGTTGGCGGCCACGTCGCGATGCGAGAACAGTGCGTGCTCCTGGAACATCAGCCCGAAGTCGCGGCGATGCACGGGCAGACCGGCCAGGTCCTCGCCGTCCCAGCGAACCTCGCCCGCCTCCAACGGCTGCAAGCCGGCCACCGCCCGCAGCAGCGTGCTCTTGCCGCACCCGCTCGGGCCCAGGATGGCGACAACCTCGCCGGTTGCTACCTCAAGGTCAACCCCGTCGAGGGCTATGACCCGGCCAAAGGCGACCATGGCCCCTCTGACTGTCAGCATCCAGAGCTCACCATGCGAATTGGCAGCAGAACAGACCCGAAACGGCACTCAGCGCTGCCAATTCCGTTGGCCATCGAGTCCGGCATAACCAGCACTAGAACGCCCCCCTGCGGCTGTCGCCCCACATGTCCATGACGAAGACTGCCACAGCGGTCAGGGCCATGAGCGAGACCGCCAGCGCCATGGCCTGGCCCCTCAGGGCCTCCCCCGGGGTGCCCAGCAGCCTGAACAGGGCCAGCGGGGCGGTGAGCGTCTCGGGGCGGCGGGGAATGAACGACGTCGCCCCGAACTCCCCCAGCGACACCGCGAAGGCGAACCCGGCACCCACCGCCACGCCGCGGGCGGCCAAGCGCAAGTCCACCTCGCGGCGCACCCGGCGGGGTGATGCACCGAGCACGGCGGCAGCTTCTCGAACTCGAGGATTGATGGTGCGCAGCATCGGTACCAGGGTGCGCACTACGAACGGAATGCCGACCAGCGCGTGGGCGATGGGCACCACGATCACCGATGTCCGGATGTCGATGGGCGGACGGTTGAGGACTAGCAGGAACCCCAGCCCGATCGTGACCGCGGAGGTGCCCAGCGGAAGGGTCAGGCCGACGTCGAAGGCTCGGCCGAGGCCCCGGGCGCCGCGGGATCCCGACCGCAACACCACCAGCGTGGCCGCCCCACCAACGAGCAGCGCCAGTGCGGCTGCGGGGGCGGCGAACACCAGCGAGTTCCCCAGCGCGGCCAGGGCGGTGTCCGGCAGCAGGTTGACGCGCTCGGCCATGGCCGTGTAGTTGCGCAGCGTGTAGCCGCCGCGGAGACCCGCGGCGAGGGACCGCTCAACCAGCACCGCCAGCGGCAGTCCCAGGATCACGCCCATCACCGCCAAGTTGGCGACCAGGCCGGGACCTCTGCGCCGGGGCGCAGCCGCCGGCGTGGAGGCCGGCTCGATCGCGGCGCGTCTCCGCTCGAGCGCGTTCGATACCGCTACGAGCGCGACCACAGCAGCCAACTGCACCACAGCCAGGGCCGCGGCGGTTGAGAGGTCGAGACGGACGATGGCGTATCGGTAGATCTCGGTCTCGATCGTGGCCCGGGCCGGTCCTCCCAGTATCAGCACCACGCCGAAGGAGGTGAAGGAGAACAGGTAGACGATGGCAGAGGCCGCGGCTATCGACGGGGCCAGACGAGGCAGCACGACCTGGCGGAACACCTGGAAGCGCGAGGCCCCCAGCACCCGGGCCTGGTCCTCCACCCGGGCGTCGAGGTTCGCCCAGTGGGCGCCGACGGTTCGCAGCACCACCGCATAGTTGAAGAACACATGGGCCGCCAGGATTGCCCACACCGTGTGGCGCAGGCTCAGGCCCTCGCCGCCCGCCAGGCCGAACCGGTCGAACAGGCCCTCGAACGCGGCGCCAACCACCACGGTGGGCAGCACGAAAGGCACAGTCACCAGCGCTCGAACCAGCCTCTGCCCCCGGAAGCGCAGCCGGGCCACAGCCCCCGCCGCTGGCAGGGCGACAGCCACTGTGAGGACCGTGGACACCGCGGCCTGCCAGACGGTGAACCAGATCACCGAGCGATGAGATCCCGAGCCGAGGATCTCCCCCAGTAGGCTCGCAGGGCTGGTCCCGCTGAGGCCCCTGGCGATCACGCCGCCGATAGGCCATGCAAAGAACAGCGCCATGAACGCCCCGACCCCGAGCGCCGGGAGCACCACGGGCAGAGCAGCCGCTAGGCGCCTCATGGCCCCAGGCGCCTCATGGCCGCACTGCCCGACGCGAACTGGCAGCAGAACGCACGCATACCGTGCGAAACGCTGCCAATTTGGGGAGAACGATGCCGGGCGTCAGCGCAGAACGATCTCCACCCACCGGTCGGTCCAGGCGTCGCGCTGGGCCTCGATCTCGGCCGGATCCACCATGAACGGGTCGTCGGCAATCTCGGCGTGCTCCACGAAGACATCGGGCAGGGTGGCTCCCTCGATCACCGGGAACACGAACATGTTCAGCGGAACGTCGTTCTGGAAGGTCGGCGTGAGCATGAAATCGATCAGGGCCTCGGCCCCGCCGGGGTTGTCGGCACCAGCGAGCACACCGGCGAACTCGATCTGGCGGTAACAGCTGGCAGTGACCACGCCCGTGGGCGGCTCGTCGACGGGCGGGTCGGCGAACAGCACCTCGGCCGGCGGGCTCGACGCGTACGACACCACAATCGGGCGGTCGCCGCCGCCCGCTATGAACTCGCCGAAGTAGGCGTCCTCCCAGCCAGCCGTGACCGACAGGCCGTTGTCGCGCAGCGCGGCCCAGTAGTCCTCCCAGCCGTCGCCGTAGTGGGCGATGGTAGCCAGCAGGAATGCCAAGCCCGGCGACGAGGTCTCAGGGCTCTGCACGACAAGCATGTCCGCGTAGGCCGGGTCGGTCAGATCGTCAAGGGAAGACGGCGGGGGCGGCGAGCCGTCGAAAGCGTCGACCCAGTAGTTGAGGCACACGTCGCCGTAGTCGACAGGCGTGACCCGGTGCTCGGGATCAAGTTCCAAATGGTTGGGCACGTCCGCGAGTCCGGGCGACGTGTACGGCTCGAACATGTCGCAGTCGAGGCCCCGCTGCAGGAACGTGTTGTCGATGCCGAACAGGACGTCGCCCAGCGGCTCGCCCGCGGTGAGGCACGCTTGGGCCACCAGCGTTCCGGCGTCGCCAGAAGCGAGTTGCTCCACCACGATGCCGGTCTCGGCCGTGAACGCCTCCAGAGTCTCGGGCGACAGATTGAACGAATCGTGAGTCAACAGCGTGACCGTGGTGCCGGCCGGGTCGTCGTCAGCAGCGTCGGCCTCGACGGCGGAAGACACCTCCTCTGCCGGCGCCTCGACGGCGGGCGCGCCGCCATCATCGGCTGCCTCGTCCTCGGGTTCGGACACTTCCGAGGACGCTTCGGTGACATCTTCCGCCGGCGCGGCCGGCGCGACGGCCTCCCCCGCCGCCTCGTCGGCAGAGTCGGTCCCGCACGCCGAGGCCAACACGGCCATCGCGACTGCGGCAACAGCCAACACCCAGATCCGTTGACTGTTTGCGCGGCGGGGCGCGCTCGGGTGGATGGTGGTTGGTAGGGGTTGGTGATCCATGGGTCTTCCTCCGCTGGCATTACCCAGATCAGGTCGGCGGGTCGACACCGCTGCGATCGCGCGGGTGCCCTCTCAGCCCGGCTGTCCCGAGCTCCCCGGTCTTGGTTGTTCGCCCAAGACTATACGTCGAAGAGCAGCCGCTCTGCCAGGAGAACGGCCCGGGCCCGCCCGGCCCTCGGCTGCGGGGACGGGCGAGCTAGGGGACTGTGCAGAAGTCCAAGCCGAGCGCGTCGAGGTCGTCTCCGAGCGTCTCGACGGACTCCCAGGCCGCGGGAAGGCACCCGCTCAGCGTGTTGGTCCCGCCAAGGAACAGCCATTCCAGTTCGGTCAGACGGCCCAGCGCCGCGGGGATCTCACCGGACAGTTCGTTGTCGTTGAGGAAGAGCTGCCTCAGGCCGGCCAGATTGCCGAGATCAGCCGGGATCTCGCCCGACATGCGGTTGTCCGACAGATACAGGCGGCGCAGCGACCCAAGCGCGCCCAACTCCGCAGGGATCCCGCCGGACAGCTCGTTGCCGTTGAGGTACAGGCGCTCGAGTGCCGCCAGTCGGCCCAGCTCCGCGGGAATCCCGCCGGTGAGCCGATTGCCGTCCAGGTACAGCCGCCGCAGATGGGTGAGACGACCGAGGGAGGCGGGGATCTCGCCGGACAGCTCGTTGCCCCTCAGCCACAGCTCCGTCAGCAGGGTCAGGTTGCCCAGTTCCGCGGGAATCTCGCCGGAGAGCTTGTTGTCGTCGAGGTCCAGTCTCGTGAGGTTCACCAAACGGCCCAGCTCGGCCGGGATCTCGCCGGTCAGCTGGTTGTGCCACAGGTTGAGTTGCCTGAGGTTGCCGAGGTTGCCCAGTTCCGCGGGGATCTCGCCCGACAGCCGGTTGAAGCGCAGCTTCAGGATTCTGAGGTTCGGCAGGCTGCCCAACTCGGCGGGAATCTCGCCGGTGAGGTGATTGAAGCTGAGGTACAGCGACTCGAGGCCCGAGATGTCGCCGAGTGCCGGCGGGATCTCGCCGGACAACTCGTTGCGGCCGAGATCGATCCACTCGAGCCTGCTGAGAGCGCTCAGCGAGGCGGGGATCTCCCCTGACAGCCGGTTGCTGCGAAGCCTCAGCCGGGTGAGGTTCGAGAGCTTGGCCAGACTCTCCGGGATCGGCCCCCCGAGCCGGTTGTCGCTCAGGTTGAGGATTCTGAGTGCCTCCAGATTGCCGACCGCGCCGGGGATCTCGCCTGCGAGTTCGTTGTTCCGCAAGTCCAGCCGTGCCAGCTTGGTCAGCCGGCCGATCCCGGAGGGGATGGATCCCGACAGCGAGTTGTTCCCCATGCTGAGTTCCGTCAGGCGGCCCAGACGGCCGATGCCGGCGGGAATCGGCCCCGAGAGCTGGTTGTCGTCCAACCGCACAAACTGGAGCTTCTCGAGGTTGGCGATCTGGGGGGGGATCTCCCCGTAGAGCCAGTTGTCCGCGAGGCTCAGGCGCTCCAGGCTCGCGAGGCTGCCCAGCGACCACGGAATCTCCCCGGTCAGCTCGTTGCCGTCGAGCAGCAAGTGCCGCAGGCGCGGGAGCTTCCCGAGCGAGATCGGGATGTTGCCTGCGAGCTGGTTGCCGTGGAGGTAGAGACTCCTCAGCTGGCCCAGATCGCCGATCTGCGGGGGTATCTCCCCCGACAGCCGGTTCTCCTCCAGCCACAGATCCCTCAGGTTGCTGAGGTTGCCGAACTCGGCGGGAATCGACCCGGTCAGGTCGTTGTCCTCGAGCCACAGGTACCGCAGACGCCTGAGCCTGCCCAGTTCGACGGGGATGTCCCCCGACAGCTCGTTGTGCCCGAGCCGCAAGCGCTTCAACGCGGCAAGATCGCCGAGGCGATCCGGGATCGACCCCGACAGCTGGTTGAGACTGAGGCTGAGGTCCTCGAGCCCTGACAGTAAGCCGAGCTCCTCTGGGATCCCGCCCGACAGCTCGTTGTTCCAGAGACTGAGTGTCTTGAGTCGCGCCAGCAAGCTCAGCTCGGCGGGGATCCCGCCCGACAGGCGGTTGGAGCTCAAGTCCAGCCAGGCAAGGTCGGCGAGGCTGCCGAACACGGCGGGGATCTCGCCCGACAGGCGGTTGGAGCTCAAGTCCAGCCAGGCAAGGTCGGCGAGGCTGCCGATCTCGGCGGGGATCTCGCCCGACAGGCGGTTCCCGCTGAGCATCAGGTGGGTGAGCGAGGTGAGATCGCCATACGAAGCCGGGATCTCGCGGGAGAACCCGTTGTTGCGAAGGTCCAGCACCCTCAGATTCGTCAGCCGGCCGATCTCAGGGGCGAGCGCTCCCCACAGCCCGTTGTCTTGCAGGTCCAGGGTGGTGAGCTTGTCGAGCCCGCCCAGCTCGGCCGGAATCTGCCGGTCGAGGTCGTTGTTCTGGAGGTCCAGGTGCCTGAGGTTGGACAGTTGCCCGATCTCGGCGGGGATCTCTCCGTATACCTCGTTGTCCCCGAGATCCAGATGCTCCAGAGCCGTCAGGCCGCCGATCGCAGCCGGAAGCTCCCCCGACAGCCCGTTCGACCGAAGCGCCAGACGAACCACCCTGCCGTCTTCGTCGGTGCTCACGCCGTGCCAGCTCTCCAACGGCAGATCGGAGCCCCAATTGACGCTCCGGTCCCAGTTGGCGCCGTCGGTGGCAACGAATAACTCCAGCAGCGCCTGGCGGTCAACCGCCTCCGCGTCTTGGGCCAGAGCGGTTGACGGCACTGTCAGCGACCCGAAGAGGACCGCGGCAGCCATCACACGGGCAGCGATGTTCACCGATGGGTTCCAATCGTTCGCGGACGGCGAGAGACCGCAAATTACATGCACCGAAGCTTGTCGGCGCGGACCCGCGGCCGCAGCCGTAGCGGGTCAGTCCCAGCCGAGTTGGTGCAGTGTCTCGTCGTCGATGCCGAAGTGGTGGGCCACCTCGTGCACGACGGTGATCATGATCTCGTCTAGCAGCTCGTCCTCGCTGTCGCAGATCTGGCAGATCGGCAGGCGATAGAGAGTCACCCGGTCGGGCATGGCCATCCCGCCGTAGTCCTCCCGTTCGGTCAAGGGCACCCCCTCGTAGAGGCCGAGGAGATCCTCCTCCTGATGGACGTCCTCCACCAGGACCACGATGTTCTCCATCATCTCGCCCAGTGCGGTGGGAAGCGAATCGAGGGCTTCGCCCACGAGGCGCTCGAAGCGGACTTCGTCGATCATGAACACCGATCAGACAGTACCGGTCGGCTGTGCACCGCATAGCGCTCGCCGTGCCGTCCCGGCGGTCGTTGTCACCCGCACGCGGCCTCTAGGGTCGGGTGGTGACCGAGCCTGAGCATCGGCTGATGGAGGGCCTCACGCCCGAGCAGCGCGACGCGGTAACGACCCGGGTCTCGCCGCTGTGCGTCATCGCCGGGGCCGGCTCGGGCAAGACCCGAGTCCTCACCCGGCGCATCGCCTGGCAGGCGGGCGAAGGCCACATCGACCCACGGCGCACCCTGGCGGTGACCTTCACTCGCCGGGCTGCTCGCGAGCTGCGGTCCCGCCTGCGCGGGCTGGGCCTCAATGACGCGGTGAGGGCCGGGACCTTCCACGCCATCGCTTTGGCCCAGCTCCGTCGCTACGCCAGCGACTCCGGCCGGCGCCCTCCCCGGATCCTCGACAACACGGCGAGGCTTGTCGCCGAGCTGTACCCTCGAGTCGACCGGGCCGCAGTCACCGACATCGCCACTGAGATCGGCTGGTGCCGGGCCCGGCTGGTGACCCCCGAGGCCTACGTTCAGGCGGCGCGATCCGCCGGTCGCCGCCCTCCTGCGGTACGCGGGGACCGCTTCGCCCAGATCTATGCCGACTACGAGTCGGCCAAGCGCAAGCGCCGGCTGCTCGACTTCGACGACGTGCTGAGCCGCTCGGTGGAGCTGATGGCGAACGAGCCCAAGCACGCGGCCGCTCACCGCTGGCTCCACCAGCACCTGCTCGTCGACGAGTTCCAGGACATCAACCCGCTTCAGTTCGCGCTCCTGCGGTCGTGGCTGGGCCCGGACTCGACACTGGTGGTGGTCGGCGACCCCGACCAGGCCATCTACGGGTGGAACGGCGCCGATCCGGAGCTGATCAACTCGGTCGGGGATCATCTCCGGGGCTGTGCGGTGCTGCACATGCGCACCAACTTCCGCTCCACGCCCGAGGTGCTGGACGCGGCGGGCCGGATCCTGGGCCGGCCGCCACAGCCAGCGGTACGGCTCCCGGGGGACGACCCCACCGTCACCGTCTGCGACGGGTCCGACGAGGCGGCGGTACTGGCCCGAGCGGTGCGGCAACGCCACCGACCCGGCTCGTCGTGGCGCCGTCAGGCGGTGCTGGCCCGAACCAACGCACTGCTCGAGCCGCTGCGCAAGGCACTGCTGCGCCAGAACATCCCGGTGGCCGCCACGAGCGAGACCGGTCTGCTCCGCCAGCCGGAGATCGCGGCCGTGCAGGAGGCCTGGTCCCGGGACGCGAGACTCGCCTCCTGCGTGGCCGACACCCGCCAGTGGCTTCGCGACGCTCCAAGTGTCGCCGAGGCCCCTGACGGGCTTGCCGCGGTGGACACACCCGAGACCCGAGCCAACGTCGAGGCCTTTCTGGACTTCGCGGAGGACCATCTGTCCCTCGACCCCGATGCCACCGTCAACTCCTTCACGACCGCCCTCCGGGCCGACGACCGCCTGCTGGCGTCCTCCGGCGGCGTCGATCTTCTGACCTTCCACGCTGCGAAGGGACTGGAATGGCCTGTGGTCCACATAGTGGGGCTAGAGGACGGGTTCGTTCCCATCGCCCACGCCCGCACAGCCGCGGCCAGAGCCGAGGAGCGCCGCCTGCTCCATGTGGCCGTCACCAGAGCTGAGCAGGAACTACATGTGCTGTGGTGCGACCGCCGCGACCTGGGAGGCCAGAGCGTCGAGCGAGCGCCGTCGCCGTGGTTGGATGCCATCGCCGTGGCGGCCGGCTCCGGCCCTGGCGCGGTCGACCATCGGGCGGCCATCGCCCGGGCCCGCCAAGAACTCCGGTCCCGCCGAGGCAGCTAAGCCGCTCTGGTAATCCGCTCTGGCTGGCTGGCTTCTAGCCGGTCTGGGCGCGGGGCATGGCCACTACCGCGACGTTGGCGGAACAGCGCTCGAGAACCGTCTCCACGGTGTGGCCGAGGAAGGGGCGGCCGTCCACGTTGCGCAGCGACGCGCCCAGCACCACCAAGTCGGCTTCCTGCTCGGAGGCCACCGAGACCAGAGTCGACGCCGGCGACGAGCCTTCCTGGACCAGCGTGCGGGCCCCCACGCCCATCTCCGCGCCCCGTGCCCGGGCGGCGTCTATGAGCGCGTCCACCACCGGGCGAGCCGATTCGGCGGGAGGCTCGCCGAGCATGCGAGCCGCCAGCCTGGTGCGCGTCAGTCGCTTGGGCAGCACCCGGAGCTCCGCCCAGTGCCGCTGCACCACATGGGTGAGCACCACCTCCGTTCCGAGCTGGCTGCTCACACCGAAGGCCACTTCCTGGGCTGCCCTCGATGACCGTGTCCCGGTGACCGGCACGATGGCGCGGGTGAAGGCGCCCGGCAGCGGCGTCTCCAGACCCTCGGCCCGCCTGACGATCACCACCGGAAGAGGCGAGTGCAGCAGCAGCTCGTCGACCAGCGGCGAGTACAGCTGGCCCTCGTGACGGCCCGCCACCCCGACGCAGATCGCCCCGTAGCCGAGGCGGGCCTCGGCCACGATGGCCGCCGCCACGACCGCTCCGGCCGGACTGGAGGCTCGCACCTGGCGATGATCGACTTCCCTGCCGTCGAGCACGCTGCGGATGATGGTGATGTCGGGCCATTGGCCTCTGGCTGCGCCGTCGGAGTGATAGGCGCCGTCGCCGAGGCTCTCGGAAGCCACCGAGATGACGGTGGCAGGCACCTGCACCGGCCAGGCGAAGTGCATGAGCTGCGCAGCCGCGATGGACGCCGGTTCGGCCCGCGAGGCGAGAAGCAGCCGCGACGAGCGCACTACGAGGTTCCGGCTCAGCGCCTCCTCGCGCTCTAGCCGCTCGCGTTCCGCGGGAGACCCCATCCAGTCCCGCACCGCCAGCCGCAGGCTCACGGCGGCGAACACCGACGTCACCAGGGGCACGATCACGATAACGGTGTACGCCGTCTCGCTGAACACTCCCAGAGACAGCCCCACCGAGGCGATGACGATCTCGAGCGCACCCCTCGCGTTGAGCCCGGCGCCCAGCGCCACTGCGGCCCGCTGCGACTGCCCGGCCAGCCTCGCGCCCACGAAAGCGCCCGCGAACTTGGCCACGATGGCCACCACCATCACGGCGCCGGCCCAAGCCAGCGCATCGCCCTCGCCCAGCAGCGAGAGGTCGACCCGCAGCCCGGCCATGGCGAAGAACACCGGAGCGAGGAAGGCGTTGGTGAGCGACTCGATGTGGTGCACGACCTCGTGCTGCTGGAAACGCGACCGGTTCAGCACCACGCCGGCCACGAAGGCTCCCAGCACCGCCTCGATGCCCAGCGCCTGGGTGGCCACTCCGAACACCAGCATCGTGATCACCGCGATGCCGAGCGCGCCGTGCAGGTTGGGACCCTCGCGCCGGATCCGGCGCAGGCTGGCATCGACGGCGCGCTGGCCCAACGTCATGGCCAACAGCAGGAACGCCGCCAGCCCCAGCACCGTCCGCAGCGTGCCGGTCACCGACACCTCGCCCGCAGTGGCGAAGCCCGCGAAGACGGCCAGCATCACCCACCCGACCACGTCGTTGGCCATGCCGGCAGCCACCGTGATCTGGCCGAAGTCGCGCCTCATCAGCCCCAGCTCCGACAGGATCCGCGCGATCACGGCCAGGGCCGAAACGGACAGCGCGGCCGCCACGAACAGGGCGAACACGGTGCGGTCGGCGCCACCGCCGACGAAGTCGTCCGGCAGCAGCAAGCCGGTCGCCAGGCCTCCGGCCAGCGGCACCACCAGGCTGAAGCCCGTCACCAGAGCGGCGGCACGCCCCAGTCGCCGGATCAGCGCCAAGTCGGTCTCGAACCCGGCCGTGACCAGCAGCAGGGCCACCCCGAGCCAGGTGACGGCAAATAGGGCCCCCGAGGAGATCTCCTCGTGGGGAAGGAACCATTCGAACCCGCTCGGCCACGCCGCGCCGAATACCGACGGCCCGAGGATCACCCCCGCGGCGAGCTGGCCGATCACCGAGGGCAGCCCGACCCTTCGCATCACGAATCCCATGGCTTGTGCCGCCGCCACGAGCACCAGCAGCTGGGTCCAGAAGACAAGCAGGGCGTGCTCGTCAAGCGGCGTCAGCATGGTTTCGCCAGGGCGCTCTCGTCCAAATCGATGAACAGGGGCGCGTGGTCGCTCGGCGGGTCATCCTTGGGACCCTTGCGCTCATTGCGGTCGATGAGCACGAAGCTGGCCGCGTCAGCGACCGGCCGGGTGGCCAGCGCGAGGTCGATGCGCATTCCCTTGCGCTTGTGGAAGTCGCCTCCCCGGTAGTCCCACCACGTATAGAGCCCGCTGTCATGGTGGTGCTGGCGGAACACGTCGACCAGGCCCCAGTCGAGCAGGCCGGCGAGCCTCTCCCGCTCGGCCGCGCTGGTGTGGGTCGTGTCGGTGAAGGCGGCCGGGTCGTACACGTCCCGATCGTCGGGGGCGATGTTGAAGTCGCCGCACACGAGGACGGGCCGAGCGGGATCGGCCTGCACGTCCAAAGAGTCTCGCAGCCGGCGCATCCAGTCGAGCTTGTAGTGGTAATGATCATGGCCGACGGCCCGGCCGTTGGGCACATAGCACGACGCCACCCGCACTCCCCCGCAGGTGGCCCAGGCCAGGCGGGCGTCGGGGTCGGGCTCGATGCCGTCGCCGAATCCGGCCACCGGATCGGTGAGTCCCACCCTGCTCAGCACGGCCACACCGTTCCAGCGCCCCTCGCCGTTGTGGAAGCAGTCGTAGCCGAGCGACTGGAACGTCAGCGCCGGGAAGGCGTCGTCGGCGAGCTTGGTCTCCTGCAGGCACATCACGTCGGGCGAGAAGGACTCGATCCAGCGCTGCACCCGGCCGAGCCTCGCCTTCAAGGAGTTGACATTCCAAGTGACGACCCGCACGGACCGACCCTATCCCGGCCATAAACGCCAGAACTAGGATCGTGGCCATGAACGACCGGATCCGCTCCGAAGCGAGCGACTCTCTGGGCGCCAACGCCTGGGTGATCGACGAGATGCGCGACCTGTGGGCCGCCGATCCCGCCTCGGTGGACGAAGCCTGGCGCGCCCTGTTCGAGGGCGAGACGCCGGATGCGCCGGCGACGTCGACCCCACCGCAGGCATCGGCCGCAACCCGGACCACCATCGACACGGTCGCCACCGACGTGACCGCTCCCGCCGCCGACTCCGCCGACGTGAGCGCAACGCTCACAGGCGAGCCGCCCGCGCCGCCCGCACCCAAGAAGGCGAGGAAGAAACCGGCGGCCGACTCGCCCGTCGGCGAGCCGATCAGAGGCGTGGGCGCCCGCATCGTCTCCAACATGGAGGCCAGTTTGGCCGTGCCCACCGCCACGAGCTTCCGCGATGTCCCCGCCAAGCTCCTGGAGGTCAACCGCAAGATCATCAACGGCCACCTCAGCCGCAAGATGGTTCGAAAGATCTCGTTCACCCACCTGATCGGCTACGCGGTGGTGCGAGCCATCACCGACACGGTCCCGGCCATGAACAACGTCTATGCCACCGACGCGGCGGGCAAGCCGAGGGTGGTGCGGCCCGAACACATCGGTCTCGGGATAGCGGTCGATATCGCCCGCGACGACGGCACGCGGTCGCTGATGGTGCCGTGCATCCGCGACGCCGACACCCTCGACTTCGCCGCCTTCGTGGAGCGCTACGACGAGCAGATCGCCAAGATCCGCGAGAGCAGGCTGAGCGCCGACGACATGCAGGGCGTGACCGTCACCATCACCAACCCCGGCACCATCGGCACCCAGCAGTCGGTGCCCAGGCTGATGACCGGGCAGGGGACGATCGTGGGCGTAGGGGCTCTGGCCTTCCCGACCGAGTACGAGGCCGCCGACCCGTCCCTGCTGGCCGACCTGGGCGTGAGCAAGCTGGTGACGATCAGCAGCACATACGACCACCGGGTCATCCAGGGCGCCGAGTCGGGGCTGTTCCTGCAGCGGGTGCACGACCTGCTGCTGGGCGCCGACGACTTCTTCGGCCAGGCCTTCCGGTCGCTGCACATCCCGTACGAGGCGGTGAAGTGGCGGCGCGACTTCAACCCGGTGGACCGCGAGGCGGCCATGCTCGAGAAGCAGGCCAAGGTCAACCAGCTCATCAACCAGTACCGGGTCCGGGGCCACCTGATCGCCGACCTCAACCCGCTGCGCGACGAGGCGCCCGTAATGCACTCCGAGCTCGATCCGGCCACCTACGGGCTGACCATCTGGGACTTGGACCGCGAGTTCCTGACCGGCAGCGAGACCGGCATCTACGCCACCGTGGGCCCCGACCGCCGGATGAAGCTCGGCGACCTGCTGGGCGTGCTGCGCGACGCCTACTGCCGCACCGTCGGCGTGGAGTACATGCACATCCAGGAGCCCGCGGAGAAGCGGTGGGTCCAGGAGCAGATCGAGGGAGCCGACACCACCCTCAAGAGCGAGGACCAGCGCCGCATCCTCAGCCGACTCAACCGGGCCGAGGCCCTGAGCAGCTTCCTGGGCACCAAGTACATCGGCCAGAAGCGCTTCGGCCTGGAGGGCGCCGAGTCCACCATCCCGCTGCTGGACGCCCTGTTGACCTGCGCCGCCGACGAGCCGCTGGCGGAAGTGGTGATGGGCATGGCCCACCGGGGACGGCTCAATGTGCTCGTCAACCTGGTGGGCAAGACCTACCACGAGCTGTTCAAGGAGTTCGAGGGGGCCATCACCGAGGACCAGATCCAGGGCAGCGGCGACGTGAAGTACCACCTCGGCCAGATCGGCGCCTACGAGAGCCCGTCGGGCAAGCACCTTCTGGTGGAGATGGCCGCCAACCCCTCCCACCTCGAGGCCGTCGACCCGGTGGTGGTGGGCATGGCCCGGGCCCGCATGGACAACATCCCGCCCGACGGCAGCTACGGCCCCTATCCGGTGCTGCCGCTGCTGATCCACGGCGACGCCGCCTTCGCCGGCCAGGGCGTGGTGGCCGAGACGTTCAACCTGAGCCTCATCAAGGGGTACAGGGTGGGCGGGACCATCCACCTGGTGATCAACAACCAGCTCGGATTCACCACCACGCCGGACTCGGCCCGCTCCACGCAGTACTCCACCGACGTGGCCAAGATGGTGGGCGCGCCGATCTTCCATGTCAACGGCGACGACCCGGAGGCCTGTGTGCGGGCCGCCCGCCTGGCCTTCGAGTACCGCCAGCGGTTCAACAAGGACGCCGTGATCGACATGATCTGCTACCGGCGCCACGGGCACAACGAGGGCGACGACCCCAGCTATACCCTGCCCGAGATGTACCGCCGCATCGACGCCAAGCCGACGGTGCGCACCCAGTACCGGGAGTCGCTGCTCAAACGGGGCGACATCAGCGCCGAGGAGGCCGACGCGTCGCTGGCGGAGTTCCGCGACCAGCTACAGGCCGCTCTCGACGAGACCCGAGACGCCGCGCCCGGCCACAACATCCGGGCCCGGCGCCCGCCCGAGCCGATGGGCGTGATGCCCCACGTCCGCACCGCCATCGATCCGGTCACCGTTGAGCGCGTCTACGAGGCCCTCAACACCGTGCCCGAGGGCTTCACCGTGCACCCGAAGCTGGCCAAGCAGTTCGAGCAGCGCAACAAGATGTTCCGCAGCGGCGAGTTCGACTGGGGCCTGGGCGAGGCGATGGCCTTCGGATCGCTGCTCATGGAGGGCACTCCCGTCCGGCTCAGCGGCCAGGACAGCCGCCGGGGGACCTTCTCCCACCGGCACTCCACCCTCGTGGACCATGTGACCAGCGAGGAGTACGTTCCGCTCTCGACCCTGTGCGCGCGCGAGGCCGACCTGTGGATCTACGACTCGCTGCTGTCAGAGTACGCCGCTTTGGGCTTCGAGTACGGCTACGCGGTGGCCAAGCCCGAGGCGCTGGTCATGTGGGAGGCCCAGTTCGGCGACTTCGCCAACGGCGCCCAGATCATCATCGACCAGTTCATCGTGGCCGCCGAGGACAAGTGGGACCAGCACTGCGGGATCGTGCTGCTGCTCCCCCACGGCATGGAGGGCCAGGGGCCGGAGCACTCGTCGGCCCGCATCGAGCGGTTCCTCACGCTGGCCGCGGAGGACAACATGCACGTTTGCCAGCCCACCACCGCGGGGCAGTACTTCCATCTGCTGCGGCGCCAGATGATCCACCGCGTCCGCAAGCCCATGATCCTGTTCACACCCAAGTCTCTGCTGCGGGCCAAGGCCGCCCGCTCGAAGGTGGCCGACCTGTCGTCGGGCACTTTCGAGGAGGTGCTGGGCGATCCGGGGGTGGAGGCTGGGGTTGTCGATGCGGAGGCCGTGAGGCGGGTGGTGTTCTGCAGCGGCAAGGTGGCCTACGCGGCGATGGAGCTGCGCGACGAGAACCAGGCCCCGCTGGCGGTGTGCCGCGTCGAGCAGCTCTTCCCGTGGCCCTACGGGGCGGTCGACTACGAGCTGCGCCGGTACCCCAATGCCACCGAGATCGTCTGGCTGCAGGAGGAGCCCGAGAACATGGGCGCCTGGAACGGGATCAAGGGGCGCCTCTACGAGACCCACGGCGACCACTACGAGATCCGCAGAGTCAGCCGCCCCGAGTCGGGCAGCCCCGCGGGCGGCAGCCCCACCGTTCACGGCCAGGAACAGCAGGACCTGCTCGACTCGGCGGTGCTGGCCTGAGCCCGATGCTGGGCACTACGCCCCGGGCAGCGCCGCGGCCGCCCGTGGGCACTCCGTCCCTGGCAGCACGGCGGCCCACCCGCGGGCACTCCGTCCCTGGCAGCACGGCGGCCCACCCGCGGGCACTCCGTCCCTGGCAGCACGGCGGCCCACCCGCGGGCACTCCGTCCCTGGCAGCACGGCGGCCCACCCGCGGGCACTCCGTCCCTGGCAGCGCGGCAGCCCGCCCGCGCGGTCTGCATCTGTGAGCGCTGAGCATCCGGTCGCTGACGACCACCGGCTGGCGACGGACCTCGCCCGCCGGGCGGGGAGGCTGCTGGTGGAGCTGCGGGAGCGGCTGGTCAGCGAGGATGCGCCCACGGCCTTGGTGAGGGCCGAGGGCGACCGCCAGGCTCACGAACTGCTAGTGCGCGAGCTGGCCGCGGCCCGGCCCGCCGACGCAGTGCTGTCCGAGGAGGGCGCCGACGACGCGGCCCGGCTCAAGGCTGAGAGGGTGTGGGTGATCGACCCGCTCGACGGCACCCGGGAGTTCTCGGAGGTGGGCCGCACCGACTGGGCGGTGCATGTGGCCCTAGTGATGGACGAGCGTCCGGTCGCCGGAGCGGTGGCATTGCCTGCACAGGGGCTCACCCTGTCGACAGCCGATCCTCCCCGTCTTCCTGAAGCCCGCTCCGGCCCGCCGCGGCTGGTCGTCTCACGCTCACGGCCACCGGAGCAGGCCGACGCAGTGGCCGCCGCGCTCGGCGCCGACATCGTGCCGCTGGGATCGGCCGGCGCCAAGTCGATGGCCGTGGTTCGGGGTACCGCCGATGTCTACGTACATGCCGGCGGCCAGTACGAGTGGGACTCGTGCGCCCCGGCGGCGGTGGCCAAGGCCGCAGGCTGCTTCGTCAGCCGGCTCGACGGTTCCCGACTTCGCTACAACCAGCCCGACATCTACCTGCCCGACCTAGTGATCTGCCGCCCCGAACTAGCCGGCCCAGTCCTCGCCGCGCTAACGACGGCATGAAAGGGCGCTGGCTGAGCGATGTCGCACGGCGCTTGTACGGTGAAGTACGGTGATTCCAGCCTGAGAGGCCGGGGCATGGCCAAGACACCCGCGCCGTCGACGATGCGAGCGGCGGCGGAGATTCGGCGGCGGCGACCTGGCATCGGAAAGGCACGGCTGCACAAGCTGCTCTACTACGTGCAGGGCTATCACCTCGCATGGAGGAGCCGTCCTGCCTTTGATGACGACATTGAGGCGTGGGAGAAAGGGCCGGTCGTAGCAGCACTCTGGCATGCCGAGAAGGGTGGCCGATCGGCGGAGTTCTCCGAGCCCCCGCCTGAGTTGGTGTGCAACGTGATCACGTACGTGCTTCGACGTGTAGGACACCGTTCGGGTCCCCAACTAATCGCGGCGACTCACGCTGAGGCTCCTTGGCGCGTCGCCACCAAGGACGGGCGATTCATCGCCAACCAGGTGATTTCGCACAAGTCCCTGGCTGACTTCTTCAGCATCGAGAGCGCCGACCTGAAGCAGATTCGCGAAGCACTGAGCGCAACGCGCGACGACACTCCCTTCGAGCCCGATCCGCCCGGGCTGCGCGAAGCGCTCATGGCGGAGCTTCTGTCGAAGTAGCCTCCGTTGAGTCTCAGGCCTTGGCGCACCAACGCGCACGCCCGCATCGCTGACCTCGTCCAGTGCTCTCGTTCCCCGCTGAGGTGCCCGACCGCCTAGAGGACGCCATCCAGGTCGCTTAGAAGGATGGGTCGGGCGACGACCACCGGCTCGGTGAGGGGCGATCGAGTTCGAGAGGTCGCTCGCAGCTTGATGGACCTGCCGCGGGCGTTGAAGTCAACGGCAGGGCGGTAGATCGATTCCCGCAGTGGCGGCGGACGCGCGGGCGGTCGACTCGTAGATGGCTGCGGCCATGATGGACTGCTGCTCGGCCCGGCGCTGCCAGTAGACGTCGGCCCGGATGGTGTGCACCGTTGCGCTGTGGGGGTCGGCCGCGGCGGCCAGGTCGATGAGATGGCACGCTGCCGCCAGCTGCCCCGACCCGGCAAGCGACTCGGCCCGGCGGGCCATGGCGAGCGGGCCGCCGGCCAGGTCGGCCAGCTCGGAGGCCACTGCGGCGTAGCGGGCCGGCTTGAGGTGACTGGGAATGCCGTCGTACCAGCCGCCGTAGAGCCGCCAGACATTGCGGACCACGAACTCGGGCTCGTCGTAGGTGGGAGCCAGGTAGGGGCGCCTGATCCGGTCGCCGGCCAGGCGGGCCTCGGCAAGCACGTCGTCGAGGCTGGCGCCCTGGTTCATCAGGTCGAGGGCGAGCATGGTCAGCTCCTCCAGCACGGCCGCGGTGTCCACCAGAACAGCCCGAATCCTCTCAGCCCCGCCGATGGGCAGCCCGTGGCCGGGCAGCAGCAGCTCTGGTCCCTTCTCGGCGATGCCGCGCAGCGCGGCGGCCCACTCCAGCGGGTAGCGCTGTGCCTTGGCCGGGTTGCCCGCGTTGGGGAAGTGCCACAGCATCAGGTCCCCGGTCACCGCCACCCGCCGCTGGGGGATCCAGGCCCAGAGGTGGTCGTCGGTCTCGGCCCGCACGTGGCGCAGCTCGATCTCGAGTCCGCCAGCCTCGAGGGTCACTCTGTCGCGGAACGACACGTCGAGCGCAGGCACGTCGAAGGCCCAGCCCTCGGCGAGGTCCCAGTTCGGGACCCGGCCGAACTGCCGCTGGTTGACGGACTGGTTGTAGCCGTCGGTCAACCGGTACCTGGCCAGCCGGTCCGGCAGCGCCTCGTGGCCCACCAGCAGCGGCCGAGACCCCGCGGTGGCCAGCCCGTCGATAAGTGCGGCCGCCCCGCCGGCGTGGTCGCGATGGCCGTGGGTGAGCACCAGATGGCTCACCGGCGACCGGGTCCCGGCCCGGACCCGCTCAGCCACCCTGGGCCCCAAGTCAGGAACGCTGGAGTCGAACACGACCGCAGCCGAGCCGGTCTCGACCACATGGACATGGGCGAACGACTCGATCATGGTCACACCGTCGCGCAGGTCGTGGCTGGCACCCAGCCCGTCACCCGGCAGCCCCAAGCCGAACGGCCTCCCGTCAGGCTCGAACATCACATTGTCGTCGATCGCCGCAGCCGACCTGTCCAGAATCTCGCTAGCCATGCCCCAATGATGGACGATCCCACCCAGAACCGCCGAAACGCACCCAAGCAACCCGACGCCACCGTCCCTGGCCGAACCATCCCCACGAAGTTCGTGCAGGCTCGGATACCTAGGTGTCTTGCATTCTCCCCCGATCCGAGCCCGCTGTAGATAAAGTGATTGTCCTATTGCTTTACTTATACAGCCGATGAGTGAAGCGGGCTTTTCTATGACCGGAAGGAGGTGAGCATGCGGCCCGAGTCTTTCAAGTCCACAGACCGCGGCAGTGTCCTCCGAACCCTGGAGGGATACTGGGCGTTTCATCCCGAGCCCCTGCCGCGGCAGCTCAATCTTGACAGCGAGGCAGTTGGACTGCTCGACGAGGCGACCGCCGCGGTAAACCGGCTCGGCGGCGTCGGCTTGCTCCTTCCCAATCCGCACCTGCTGATAGGGCCGCACCTGAGGATCGAGGCAGTGCTCAGCTCCCGGATCGAGGGAACCCAGACGGATGTGCCGCAGTTGCTCCGCTTGGAGGCCGACGCGGCTGTCCCGCCCGAGCAGGCCGCGGATGCCCGTGAAGTGGCCAACTACGTTGTGGCGCTGGAGCACGGCCTAGACCGGGTGCGCGGCGGATTCCCGGTCTCGGTGCGGCTCATGCGCGAGATGCATGAGCGCCTGCTGCGGGGAGTGAGGGGCCGCCACCGCAGGCCCGGCGAGCTGCGGAAGAGCCCGGTATGGATCGGCGGCGACACGCTGGACAACGCAGTGTTCGTGCCGCCGCCACCCGACACGATGCCCGACGCACTGCGGGACCTGGAGAACTTCGTCCATGAGCAGCCCATGCCGCTGCTCATTCAGATTGCGCTAGTTCACTACCAGTTCGAAGCGATACACCCGTTCTTGGACGGAAACGGACGGCTCGGCCGCATACTCATCCCCCTCCTGCTCGTTGAGCGGCGCGTCTTGCCCGAGCCGCTGCTATACCTGTCGGCCTACTTCGAGCAGAACCGCAGCGAGTACTACGACCTCCTACTCCGCACCAGCCAGCAGGGCGACCTCATGCCTTGGCTCAAGTTCTTCCTGCGAGGAGTGCGCCTACAGGCCCAGGACGCCGAGCGTCGCACTCATCGGTTGGTGCGGCTCCAAGCCGACCTCCGCAACGAGCTTCTTGAGGAGGGCAGGCCCACTTCAGTGTTGCGGCTGGCCGAGCACCTGTTCGCCCAGCCTCTGGTCAACGCACGCATGGCGGCCCGGCTGATCGACGCGACGGTGCCCACGGCCAACGCGGCGATACGAGCCCTGATCGAACGTGGCAACCTCGAAGAGATAAGCGGCCGGGAGCGCTACCGACTGTATGAGGCTCCCCGGATCTTCGAAGCCGCATATGGACCTGTCGAACTTGAAGAGGGGGCATAAAGCTCCGAACAACTTCCAGGCTAAATAAAGCGATCACCCTATCGCTTTACTTATCTGGATCTTTGGTGAAGCGCTCTTTCCTAACCGGGCGGCGTTCCGGAAGGACCGCGGACCCGACGCAGCCAGCTAGCGGCTGCCGGTTGCACTGGTAGGGTCGCACGATGGGGCGTTTCGCCGGGCAGGTTGTGGTCATCACCGGCTCGGCTACCGGGATCGGGGCGGCCACCGCTCGCCGCTTCGCGGCTGAGGGAGCCAAGGTCGCCGGCCTTGACATCAACGAGGCCAACAATGACGCCACCGCTGCCGCCGCTCGGGCCGAGGGTGTCGAGGCGATAGCCCTGAGGTGCGACGTGCGGTCGCGCGACGACCAGCAGGCCGCCTTCGACCGGGTGATGGAGGCCTGGGGGCGTATCGACGTGCTGGTCGCCTGCGCAGGCGTGTACGTCGGGGGTCCGCTGGCGGAGATCCCGCTCGACCGGTGGGAAGACATCGTGGCCGTCAACCTGACCGGTGTCCTGATCTCCAACAGCCTGGCCGCCCCGGTCATGACCGCTCAGGAGCGGGGCTCCATCATCAACATCGCGTCCATGGCAGCCAAGACGAGTTGGCCCTTCTCGGCGGAGTACTCGGGCACCAAGAGCGGCGTCGTGGGCATCACCCGCTCGGCCGCCATGGAACTGGGCCCCCACGGCATCACCGTCAACGCGGTGTGCGCCGGCAACACCCTCACCGACATGGTGCGCAAGGTGGCCGGAGAGATCGGGCCAACCGTCGGGATGACCGCCGATGAGTGGCTGGACATGCGGGCCAACGACACCGCCCTCAAGCGGCTGGCCCGGCCGGAGGAGATCGCCGGTGTCGTCGCCTTCCTGGCCAGCGACGACGCCCGCTACCTGACGGGCCAGGCCATCGAGGTGGACGGCGGCCTAGTCCTCAGCTAACGGTCAAGCGATCCGATTGAGCATGTCTCTACGGACCTCGTTGATGGCCGGCTCGCCGGCGAGATAGCGGCGGACCTCCTCGACGGCCAACTCGCCCATGCGGTGGCAGTTCTCGATGCAGCCCGCGATGTGAGGGGTGACCACAGCGTTGTCGAGACGCCGGAGCGGGCTGTCGGGTGCCGGGGGCTCCGGATCGGTCACGTCCAGGAAGGCGAAGATCCTTCCTGTGGCCAGCTCGTCAACCAGGTCCGCCTCATCGATGATGCTGCCCCGGGCGGTGTTGATCAGCACCGCCCCGTCGCTGAGCCGGCCCAGCAGTTCGGCACCGATCATGTGCCTGGTCTCGTCGTTGGCCGGAGCGTGGATCGAGACCACATCGCAGCGATCCATCAGCTCGGCCAGTTCGACCCTCGCCACTCCGAGCCGCTGCGCCTCATCGTCGCCGAGGTACGGGTCGGCCACCAGGATGGTCGTCTCGAACCCGGCGAGCAGCTCGATCACATGGCGGCCGACGTTGCCGACACCGATCAGGCCCACCGTCGAGCGGCTGAGCTCCCGGGCGTCCCAGCGGTCCCAGACGGGACTGTCGCGCCAGCCGCCGTCGCGCACATGGCTTCCCAGCGGCCAGATCCGCTTGCGGCCCACGATCATCAGGCCCAACGTGGTTTCGGCCACGTCCCGGGCCAGCGCAACCGAGGCGCTGGTGACCCTCATGCCGCGCTCCCACACGGCGGCGGACACGAAGCGCTTCACGCTGCCGCCCATGTGGGCCAGGTGCCCGAGGCGGGGCGCGGCCGCCAGGACATCGGCATCCAGCGGGGCCACTCCCCAGCTGGTGATGCAGGCGTCGACTTCGCCCAGAACGACCAGCAGGTCCTGCTTGCCGGCCGGCTCGTCGCCGGGGTGGTGCACGACCGCCGCGGCGTGGGCCAGATCGTCCAGGGCGGCATCGCTGAACATCCGCCGGTAGTTGGACTGTCCGATGGTGATTGCTACGACAGGTCTGGTCACGGCGCTTCTCCCCGAAGCCACCACCCTAGGGCTGACCCGGCCAGCCGGGCCGCTCCGAGAGCCGGCCAACTGGCGTCAGGGCGTGCGACCACCGGCCGTCCGACGGCGTCGGCGATCATGCCGATCAACTCACCGAAACGGGTCCCGCCCCCCACCATTGTCAGCTCTGAGCCACCGGCGACCGTCTCGGCGGCTCCCTCAAGAGCCGCTTGCACACGGTGGGCGCAGGCCTCGAAGGCGGCGCGTGCGCTGTCGGGAGCGCTCTCGGCGATCAACACTCCCAGACCGCCCAAGTTCACGGATGCGGTCCAGAGTCCGGGGACCACATGGGGGCTGAGGCTCCAAGCGGGCGGGAGGGCCCCCACGTCTGCCTGGCCAGCGACCGCTGTCAGCACCCACGCGGTCCCCGCCGAGAGGAAGGCTGCGCCAGGTTCGACGGTGCCGAGACCCAACGCGGCGCAAGCCTGGTCGTGGCCGCCCACCACCACCGGCGTGCCCGCTTCAAGGCCGAGCGCCGAGGCCGCCTCGGCTGTCAAGCCCCCTGCGACCGTGCCGGACTCCAGGATCGGCGAGAGCATGCCCGCATTGATGCCGGCGACGCGGCACAGTTCCTGGCTCCATGTGCAGGTGGCAACGTCCATTAGCTGCATTCCGGCCGCGTTGGACGGATTCGTCACCCATTGCCCAGTCAGGCGGAACACCAAGTAGTCGTCCACCGAGGACCACCGAGACGGCCGCGATGAGCCCCCGCCGACCTGGCGGTCCCAACCCGAGGCTCGCAGCCACGCGATGGTCGACAGACCGATCCCGGATGTGGGCGCCCAGCCGCTGATCGTCCGGATCGTCTCCGCGATCTCCTTTTTCAAGTTCTCCACCAAGGACTCGGATCGCGTGTCCATCCAGGTGATAGCCCGCTCGGCCCGGTCTCCATCCAGGACCGGAATCACCGAGCCGCTCTGGGCCGCCACAGCCAGCGTCGCCACGCTGGTGTCGGGTCCGGCGCTCCTTATGGCAAGCCGCGCCGCAGCAGTCAGAGCCCGCCATATCTCCTCTGGGTCCTGCTCGCTGCCTCCGTCTCTGGTGGTTTGAGTGGCGATGGGATCCGATGCGGCGCCGGCCAGGATCTGACCCGCCCGGTCGACGACCACCGCCTTGGCCGACGTGGTCCCCGCATCCAGCCCCAAGACAACGTCGTGCCTGTGCTGATGAGGTCGTTCTTGCGGGTGCGGCGGCATCAATGGGCAAGACGTGGGAGCAGTTATCGGCGGCACCTCGCAATCGACCTCCACCAGAATTCTGGCGTCGGCAACTACGAATGAGGGCAATAGACGCTCTCAGGCAAGGCTGGCTGAGAAAATGCCCAACTCGATGGGTTCCCGACCGATCTCCTTCATGGAGAAGCCGCCCAAACCCCACCTCTCGTGGCCGGTCACATAGGCGTCGTTCGGATCGTCGTATATGTCAACGACCTTGCCGTCGTGCATTAGCGCGGTCTTGCCGTGGTGGTCGCGCTCCAACTTCTCTCTGTAGTCGTTCTCGTACGCGACCTCGTTAGTCCGCAGCTGTCCTGCCGCCATGGTCATTGAACCTCCTGTAGTCATGGAGGACTACTGCACGGGGTGAGAGTAACACCAGGGATGTGACAACCCGATGATTGGGAAACGGCCCGGTCATCCTTCCAGGATGGCCAGCGCTTCCTCGACGCTGGCGTCGGCGTGCACGACGGCAACGACGGCCCGGGTCATGGCCGTGGGGTTGTCGCTCTGGAAGACGTTGCGGCCCATGGCCACCCCGGCGGCGCCAGCGTCGACCGCGGCCCGGATGCTCGCCAGCGTGGCGGCCTCGGAGTCCTTGGATCCCCCCAGGATCACCACGGGAACGAACGTCGATGAGGCGACCCGGGCGTAGTCCTCGCAGTAGGGCGCCTTGATGAAGTCGGCGCCCAGCTCGGCTCCCAAGCGGGCCGCGAAAGCCACCGCATCGGGTCCCCGCATTTCGGGCGGCGAGTCGAACCCGCCGGGCACCATCTCGGCCATCACCGGCAGATCCGAACGGTGAGCCTCACCGATGGTGCGGGCCAGATTGCGCAGAGTGTCCGCCTCGTAGGCCGAGCCGGGCAGGGCGGTGACGGCCAGGGCGTCGGCTCCCACCCGGAGCGCGTCCTCGACACCGAAGAACTGCCCGACCGAACCGGTGCTGGGCGATCCGAGGTTGCTCACAGCGCCGTCGCTGCGAAGGATGAGCCCGACCGGGTCCAGCTCGGCCGCGAAGTTCTCGGCGACTCCGTAAGAGGTCAGCACCGCGTCGGGCCCGCCGGCCACCACCGCTGAGATGGTCTCGGCCGGCCGTTCGAAGCCCGGGCAGGGACCGTCGATCAGCCCGTGATCGAGGGCGATGATCACGGTTCGCCCGTCGGGGCCGAAGATGCGGCTGAGGCTTCGGGAACCCATAGGAGCAGATGCTAGGGCCGGGCGCCGTGGATGATCGGCAACGAGTCGGCCAGCACGGCGAGGTTCTCGGAGAGGTCCGACGACAGCGCGTCGACGAGCACGCCGCTCAGGCTGTGCCGGCGAGCCAGCTGCTCGACCTCGACCCGGCATTCCTGGGGTGTTCCGGCCACCTGGTAGCGCCGGAGGAGGTCGCCGGTCACCAGTTCGTCGACGAGTTCGGGACGGTTCGTTCCCGCGGCCTGCTCGACGACCGCGATCTCGTCGGCGGTGAGGTCCAGCGACTCCAGCACCCGGCGGGGCGAATCCATCAGCACGAACGACAGGGTTCGGCGCTGACCCTCCAGCAGTTCCGGCGTGTAGCAGATCCGCCCCAGGTAGAAGCGCTGCGGCTCGTGACGGCCCGCCTTCGCTGCGGCCGACTCGACAAGACTGAGAGCGGCTCCGAGATCGGGCTTGACGGTGAGGATGACGCCGTCGGCCTGACGTCCGGCCAACTCCAGCAGCCGCGGTCCCCGGCCGGCGATCCAGATCGGGATCGGTTGGGGTCCCATGCCGAGCCGGGCCCGATCGAGGGAGCAGGTCTGACCGCTCCAGCTCGCCTCCTCGCCCGACCACAGCCGCTTCAGCACCTGCACGCAGTCGGCCACCATCCGGGCGGGGCGGGATCGCTCGATTCCCATGGGGCTGAGCACCATCGACCCTCCGGCCAGCAGGGTCACCACCAGCCGACCGCCGGACAGTTCATTGACGGTGGCGGCCGCGGCCGCGGTCACCGCCGGATGCCGCGTGTAGGCGTTGGTCAGCACGCCGAGGCTTATCCGGTCGGTGGCCCGGGCGATGGCTCCCAGGCAGGCGTAGACATCGGGATGGAACCCCTCGTCGGCCACCAGGCAGTAGTCGTATCCGAGCCGCTCCGCTTCGATGGCCACCGCGATGACGTCGCCGGACGGCATCAGCGGCACGATGTGGACCCCGGCGGCGACCATGCTCCGGTTCAGGCGTCCGCGGCCCGATCAGCCGTGGGCGTGCTTGCGGTGGCCGTAGCGCTGGCCGCCGTCCACGGTGAGGACCTCGCCCGTTATGTAGTCGGCCTCTATGAGGAACTGGACCGCCTGGCCCATCTCGGCGGGAGTGCCCCACCGCCCCACGAGAGTCTCGTCGGCCACCCGCTGGTAGGTGGCGTCGTCGTAGTCGGCCGGACGCAGAGCCGGGCCCGGCACCACCGCGTTGACCCTGACGGTGGGGGCCAACTCCAGAGCCAGCTGGCGGGTCAGGGAGATGATCGCCCCCTTGCCGACGGCGTGGCCGGCGAATCCCGGCCAAGGCTCGAAGGCGCTCAGATCGCCGATGCTGACGATCACGCCGGAGCTGTTGGCCAGCATGACCGGCGCCACCCGGTTGGCGCAGTAGAAGGGTCCGTGGACGAGAGTGGCGATCGACCGGTGCCACACGGTCAGATCGTCGGTCGGGAACTCTCCGAAGGCGAAGGTGGAGGCGTTGTTGACCAGCACGTCGATGGTGCCGAACCGGTCTGTTGCCGCCCCTACCATTGCCTGGACCTGGCTGTCATCAGTGACGTCAGCCCTCACCGGCAGGGCCTGCACTCCCAACTCCTCCGCATCGGCCACGGTCCGGCGAGCCTCGTCGGCCGACGTGTTGTAGTTGATCACCACGTTGGCACCAGCCCGGGCCAGGGTCAACGTGATGCCCCGACCGACCCGTTTGGCTCCCCCGGTGACCAGGGCCGTCCTGCCGGCAAGATCCATAGCGCGAGTATGCCACCGCGCCAGCGCCGCAGGTCAGCGGGCGGCGCGCCAAGGGCGAGCGCAAACGGGTGCGAGTCCCCGCGTCGTAACGGTGTCATTCCCGCTCCCGCCAACTGCGCTCACGGCCGCTCGGGCCACGGCCTGACAGGTATGAGCCGGATTCGTGCGTCTGGCCCGCTCGGCCTCTAGCTTGGCGGCGGTGCGGCTCGTGATCGCCCGCTGCACCGTCGACTACGACGGCCGCCTGCAGGCCCATCTGCCCTCCGCCGTCCGCCTAATCATGGTCAAGGCCGACGGCTGCGTGGCCGTCCACGCCGACGGCGGCGCCTACAAGCCGCTCAACTGGATGAACGCCCCCAACCGGCTGGTGATCGACGAGGAGGCCGGAGTGTGGCGGGTGACGGCGCCGGGGCGCAGCGACTCGCTCGTCATCCAGATCGAGGAGATCCTCCACGACAGCAGCCACGAGATGGGCACCGATCCCGGACTGCAGAAGGACGGCGTCGAGGCGCAGATGCAGGAACTGCTCGCCGTCAACCCGGAGGCGATCGAGGGCGGCTTCACTCTGGTGCGGCGCGAGTTCCCCACGGCCATCGGCCCCGTGGATCTGCTGTGCCGCGACGCTTCGGGACACGCGGTGGCGGTGGAGGTGAAGCGCAACGGCGAGATCGACGGTGTGGAGCAGCTCACCCGGTACTTGCACTACCTGAACTCCGACCCGAGCCTGGCGCCCGTGCGCGGCGTGTTCGTGGCCCGGACCATCAAGCCCCAGGCCAAGGTGCTAGCGGCCGACCGCTCCATCGACTGCGTGGAGGTGGACTACGACGAGCTGCGGGGCATCGAGTCACCAGAACTGCGGCTGTTCTGAGAGGCCGAGAGAATAGGCGACCAAGTCCGCCCCATGCGGGCGAGGCTGTGACCCGAGCGGCCCGGGAGCGAAGTGAACGGGAGCGGGAGTGACACCGCTGCGACACCACGGACTCTCACCTACTCACGGACGCTCTGAGAGGCCGAGTGGGGGGTGGCCCGATGCTGTCACTGGCTGCGGATACCCTCAATGCCGTGCTCAGACGGCTGTTCCGGCGGGAGGTTCGGCCCGGGCGGCTGTGGTCGGTCATCGTCGGAGCGGGGGTAGTGGTCGGTGCTTTGATCGTCGGCTGGCAGGTCTACGAGGTACGCGAGGAGACCCGCATCCGTGCGGGAGCGACGGTGTCCGGCGTCGAGATCGGCGGACTCGAGCCCGAAGAGGCAGTCATCGCGCTCGAACCCGTCGTCCAGGAGGTGGCCGAGACCACTATCGACCTCCAGTTCCCGGACATCGACCTCCAGTTCCTGGGCCACACGATCACGGTCACCGCCGAGGCGCTCGGTATCTCGCTGGATTCCGAGCGGATCCTCGCCGAGGCCGACAACCCGCCCCCGCCGGTGGTCCGGCCGGCCGCGTGGCTGTTCGATCTGTTCGGCAGCCGCGACGTGCGCCCATCGGTTGTCACCGACCTGGGAACCCTCGCCGACACGGTCGACCCCTACACCGATCCCGAGACGCCCCGGATCCAATGCGTCGATGGAGCCTTCCAGCCGGTTCTCTACACCGACGTACCCGTTCCCGACATGGAGTTACTGGCCGAGAGGCTCGAGTACGCGGTGCTCAACAACATTGGCGGCCGGGTCGCTGTCGAGGTCCCCATACGCGGCATGGAGCCGGCCGACCCGATCGCGGTCGCGCTGGCCGGCGCCCTCGCCACCAAAGCCAACGAGATCACCGAGGGAGGGGTTCAGCTCCAACTCGAGGGCACCGCCGAAGTGTTGAGTATCGGCGAGCAGGCCCTCCGGTCGTTCATCGTGCTCGAGGGTGAGCAGCACGACACACACCTCGGCCTTCGCAGCAGTGCAGAGCAGCCGGAGGGCGGCGCTCGGTGCAGCGAGGACCCGCCCCCGCCGATAGCCGACACTCTCGCCAGCCTCTTCGTGGGAATCGGCGGCGATGGGATACCGGCAACCATCGGACTTGATGACGCCGGCGCTGTGACCATCACCGCGGGCGAGCCCGGCTTCAAGTGCTGCGACGCCTCGGCGGCCGATGTGCTGCTGGCGGGGATGATCGACGACCAGCCGGTGATCACGCTGCCGGCCAGCCCGGCTCCGCATCCCCAGGGCCGGGAGTGGGCCGAGTCGCTGGGAATCTTCCAGATCGTCGGCGAGTTCACGACCCGCTTCACGCCGGGCCAGGACCGGATTATCAACATCGCCCGCATCTCCGAGTTGACGCGGGGGGCGATCATCGAGCCGGGCCAGCGGTTCTCGGTCAACGGCTTCGTCGGGCCGCGCACTACGGCCCAGGGCTTCGTCCCGGCGAAGATGATCCTCGACGGCGTGTTCGTGGACTCGGTGGGCGGAGGCATCTCGCAGTACGCCACCACCCTGTTCAACGCGGCCTTCTTCGCCGGGCTCGACTTCATCGACTACCAGAGCCACACGATCTACTTGAGCCGGTACCCCTACGGCCGCGAGGCCACGGTCTCGTATCCCGCGCCCGATCTCGTGCTCGAGAACAACACGCCCTACGGGGTGATGCTGTGGCCCACCACCAACGACGACTCGATCACGGTGAGGCTCTACTCCACGCCGTGGGTGCTGGCCGAGCAGACCGGCCAATGGACGCGGACCGTGGGGACCACCTGCACCCGGGTGACCACCGAGCGGACGCGCACCTACCTCGAGGACGGGCGCATCGAGACCGACACGGTGTGGGCCCAGTACCGCCCCGAGGGCCTGAAGTGCGATGGTACGCCCTCGGTCACCACGACCACCACAACGACCACCCCGATCGTGCCGCCCGGGGAGGGCGAGTACCCCGGCGGCGAGGAGGCCGGCTGGGAACAGGGCGAGATCGGCACAGACTTCGGCGGCGAGGGTTCCGGACAGCAGGGCGGCGACACCGGAGGCGAGACTGGTGCGCCGCAAGGCGGTGTCTCTCCTTCCACGACGATCCCGGGCGAGTCTCAATGAGCGACGCTGCAACGAGCGATGCGACGACACCCATCGACGGCATCGACGGCGCGGTCGACGCTTGGTGGGAGCGCACCCTCAGGGGCCTTCCCGCGCTGGATCGGATCATGTACTCGGCATCGGAGGCCGCCAACCACTCGCGGCTGTGGCATGCGCTCGGCGCGGCGCAGGCCGCGGTGCGGCGAGACCCTCGCCCCGCCACGGACCTGAGTGTTGCCCTGCTAGCAGAGGCGGTGCTGGTCAACGGCGTCGTCAAAACGATCTTCGGACGAGGGCGCCCGGCCTTCGCCGGACATCGGCCCCACACCCTGCGCCAGCCGCTCACCAGCAGCTTTCCCAGCGGCCACGCCAGCGCGGCCATGGTCGCGGCGGCGCTGCTGTCACGCCGCAGCCCGTGGGCGCCCGCGTACTACGCGCTAGCCCTGGTCGTGGCCCTCAGCCGGATTCACGTGCGGATTCATCACGCCAGCGATGTGGCCGCGGGGATAGGTATCGGTGCGGTTCTCGGTGCTGTCGCCCGCCGCCTGTGGCGCTGACGCCAGACACGAATTCGCGGCCGTTCAGTGCGTCCGCGAATAGGTGAGAGTCCGTGGCGTCCTGGCGGTCGCTCCCGCTCCTGTTCGGCTCGCTCACGCGCCGCTCGGGCCACGGCCTCGCCGGTATGGGGCGGACTTGCTCACCTATTCGCTCGGCCTCTTAGGATCGCCGACATGGAGCTTGAAGGGGTTGTAGCCGTCGTTACGGGCGCCGCCAGCGGCATAGGGCGTGCACTGGCCCGCGCTCTGGCGCTGGATGCCGGTGCGACGGTAGTGGTGGCCGACATCGACGGAACCGGCACCGAGGCTGTGGCCACCGAAATCGCAGAGGGAGCGCTGGCCGGCGGACCGGCGCCTCTCGCCGCGCAGATCGATGTCACCGACGAGGCCGCGGTGATCGCCCTGATCGAACGAGTCGAGAAGAGCCTCGGCCCCATCGAGCTGTGGTGCGGCAACGCCGGCATCTCCCGCATGGGCGGAGTCGAGCGCCCCGACGAGGAGTGGAACCACGTGTGGGATGTGAACCTCATGGCCCATGTGATTGCCTGCCGCCATCTTGTGCCGAGATGGGTGGAGCGAGGCTCGGGCCACCTGCTCGTGACCGCCTCGGCTGCGGGCCTGCTGACCAGCCTGGGAACCGCGTCTTACGCGGTCACCAAGCACGCTGCAGTGGCGCTGGCCGAGTGGGTCGCCATCACCCACGGCGATGACGGCGTGAGGGTGTCGTGCCTGTGCCCCCAGGGGGTGCGCACCCCGATGACCGAGTCGGACTGGATGCTCGGGGTAGCCCAAGTGGAGGCGCTGGGCCTGATGGAACCCGAGGAGGTGGCAGTCAAGACCCTGGAGGCCCTGAGGGAAGACCGCTTCCTGATACTGCCCCACCCCGAAGTGGAGACCTACGAGCAGCGACGCGCCGGCAACCGGCAGCGGTGGCTGCGCGGGATGGGGCGCATGCAGCGGAACCTTCGGGGGGCTCAGAGCTCCTGACGCCTGCGCGGGTGGACGAGCGCGCATGGCGCATCGACGGCGTCGCTCCCGCTCTTGTTCGCTCGGCTCACGCCGCTCGGGCCACAGCCTCGCTCAGCGCCCGGTGGAATCCTCACGAGTTGCCGTCTAACCGCTCGGCCTCTGGCCCGCGGCGGGGGCCAAGGCTCTGACCACATCGAACGCGTCCACTCCGTCGACCGGCAGCACCACGGGCGCGGGGCAGGTCACACCGCTGTCGACGAAGCGCTGGATGTGCCGGCGGCATTCGTCGGGCGAACCGTGCACCAGCAATTCATCGATGACCTGCTCGGGGATCTTCTCGAGGGAGCCGCGCCGGTCGCCCGCCTCCCACTGGTCCCAATGCTCGCCTAGCGCATCCGTGCGGCCGAGCCAGGTATGGAACGCCCGGTATACCGGCACGTTGAGGTACGCGGCCAGTATGAACCGGCCCGCGGCCAAGGCCGCTTCACGATCCGGAGTGGGCAACACGAAGACGCGGGCCACGACCTCGGCCGACGAACTCTCGGACCTCACGATGCCGCACACGCGGGCCGCGTCATGCGCCGACAGCCAGTTGATGATGGCCCCGTCGCCTTCGCGCGCCGCCAGCCTCAGCATGCGTTCTCGCAGCGCGGCAACGAAGATGGGAACAGGCTGGTCGACCCTCACACCGAGCCTGAAGCCGCGCACCGAGAAGGTGTCGTAGTCCTCGGTGACCTTCTCGCCGCTCAGGGCCGCTCGGAGGAAGCGGATCGTGTCGCGGACACGACGATAGGGGCGGTCGAAGGACGCGGCGTTCCACCGGCCGACGATCACATCCGACGACGAGCCGATGCCGAGGACGAAACGGCCCGGCGCGGCCGAGGCCAGCGATGCCGCCGACTGGGCGAGCAGAGCGGGGCCGCGGGTGTAGACGGGCAGGATGGCAGTTCCGAGGCGCAGGGACGGCGCCCACGCCGACGCGAGAGCGAGGGTGGTGAGGCCGTCGAAGCCGTCGGACTCGGCCGACCAGACATCGGTGTAACCCAGGTCTGCGAGTTCCTCGAACCGCTCACGCTGGGAGTGCAGGGGACCGGCGAAGGGCACCGTGACGCCGTGTCTTTGGGCAGGATTCTCAGTCATGCCGGAAAGGATGTCACACCGCCTCGCCATCATGTTCACATGACCGATCAACTGGTTCTAATCGACGTCGTTCCCCAGGAGAGGGCCAGCCAGAGATCCGACTCGGCAAGCAGCTGGCAGCTCGACCCGGCCACATGCGAGATCGGCCGGCGCGGAGTGGCCCGGGCCCGCCAGGCGTTGCGGGCCGCACGCTCCCAAGCCCGGACCGCTACCGTGCCCAGCCCGAACCTGCCTGCCGCGGCCTGATCACCGCGGGAGTCGCCCTATCGCCCCCGGTCCTCTGCCGGCTGCGGGGCCTCGGATGGACAACACCCATCTTGTGGAAGGACCCCCTCGACGAAAGGCAGGTGCGATGTTGCGTCGAGCACTCCGAGCACTTGTACCGGTCACGCTGTTGCTGCTGCTCGTGGGCGGGTGCGGGACACACAACCCCAGTCCCACCGGCGCGGCGGCAGTCGCAGCTGGTTCCCGGGCGCCCGAGACGCCCGACTCCGTCGCCGCGACTCCCGCCCGACCGGTCGCGGGCGGGCGCGACCCTCCTGCGGACTCGACCCTGGGCAGAGTCGCCGCCACCGCCGAGGGTGCGGGCAGCTGGGTTCCCAACGCAGTTGTCGAGCGCATCGTCGACGGGGACACGCTCGTCGCACGGGTCGGGAACCGTTCCGAGACGGTTCGTCTCATCGGTGTCGATGCACCCGAGTCGGTGGCACCCACCCGGCCGGTGCAGTGCTTCGGCAAGGAGGCGTCGGACTTCCTCGCGGCAGCGCTGCCCGCCGGGACCGAGATCACGCTGGTACGCGATGCCGAGGCCCGCGACGTGTACGACCGGTTGCTGGGCTACGTCGTGAGATCCAGTGACGGACTCTTCGTCAATCTGGAGCTGGTCGCGGCTGGCTATGCCGCTGCGCTGCACTACCCGCCCAACGACCAATACGCCGATGTATTGGACCGGGCGCAGGCGGAGGCCGTCGCCTCCGGCCGAGGACTGTGGAGCGCCTGCGGCGGCCCCGACGTGCCGCTGGAATGACCCGGACGCTGCGTGCTCACAGGCACCTGACCGGCACCGTGTCGGTGTGAGATACCGTCAGGGTTGTGGAATCGCTGGTGGAGCGACTCGGGCACGCAGCCGACGCGCGGCTCGTGATAGTCAGCGCGGACCGGATCGGCACCACCCACTCCTCCACGGCCGGGGGCTACCAGGCCCTGCGCGACGGCGCAGCCACAACCGGCACGATCGTGATGCCCGGCGCATGGGCCCGCCACGGCGCGGAGCTGTACCGGGGCGAGGACTTGGGCGTCCATCTCACCCTCAACTCCGAACTCGACTGCTTCCGGTGGGGTCCGATCACCAACGCTCCGAGCCTGCTCGACGGCGACGGCGGCTTCCCCCGCACGGTGCAGGACCTGTGGGACCACGCCGACCTCGACGAGGTCCGACGTGAGTGCCGCGCCCAAGTCGAGCGAGCCGTGCTGTGGGGGTTCGACATAACCCACCTCACCACCCACCTGTCAGCCCTTCAGCAGCGTCCGGAGTTCTTCGACGTGCTGCTGGACCTGGCCGTCTCGTTCGACCTGCCCGTGCGGCTAGAGGGCGCTGACGCCGAAGCCAAGGCCGGATTTCCCTTCCGGTCGCTGGCGACGGACGAGGGCATCGTCTTCCCGGACCACTTCCGGCTCGTTCGAGGAGACGCCCGCCGTCATGTGTTCGAGCAGTTGGCCGACTTGAGTCCGGGGGTCACCGAGTTGTCGCTGCACCCGGCCCTGGACGAGCCTGAGATCCACGCCATCGATCCCGCGGCAGCCGGCCGGGTGGACGACCTCGCGCTCGCCCTGTCCACCGAGATGGCCGAGATGCTCCAGCAGTCCGGAGCCGTACTGGTCGGCTACCGCGCGCTGCGCAGCGCCCAGAGGCGGGCCCGGCACCGCATCTGACCTGATCGCCGAGGCCAGATCTGCATGCAGCGACGACTCGCGGAGCCGGTCGCTCACCGAACCCGAGGGCTTCAGCGCAGAGCGGCGAGGGCTGACCGGAGCTGGGACGACCGCAGAAGCGGGCGCCAACCGTCGAACAGCAGCACCTGATCCCCCTCCAGCTTCGCCCGGCCCGACATGTAGGCCGCCTCCAGTGAGAGTCCACCTTCCCAAGCCTCCACGAAGTCGGGGTATGACCACGACAGCACTAGGTCGGGCTCAGGGTGGCGCCCTGCCACCGCACCCACACGGCCATTAGCCACAACGACATGGAAGGGGGCGGTTCCGGAGGGCGAGCCGCTGACGACGACCTGAGCCACGCCGTCCGACGAGCCGGCCGTGTCGACAGCCTCCAGTTCGGCCGCCACGGCCTCCAGCCATCCCTCGCCGAGAGGCTCCGGTGCCACGTCAGGCTGGTCCGCTGGCCGCGTCGGGTCGCAGGCCCTCGAACAGATCACGCTCGGGCCGCGCCGCGGGGCGGAGGCCGCGGGCCAGCACGTAGTCGTCGTAGGGGTGGATGGAACGCTCGACCTCGGGGGGCAATCCGAACCAGAAGCTCGACTCGGGATCGATCTGGGTGGCGTGGGCCAGCAGTCCTTCGATGCGGGCATCGATGAACCCGTCCACCGGCACCTGGGTGGTGATCTGGTCGTCCGTGGAAGGGCGCTTGAACCACCAGTCGCTGTAGGGGGACTCCAAGCCGAGGTCCTGGAAGGCCTGATGCCGCTCCTCGATGCGCTTGCGCGACCAGAGCGTGTAGTAGAGCTTGGCCGGGGACCACGGTTCACCCAGGTCGGGGCGGTACTGCGGTTCGCCGGCGCGCTCGAAGGCGGGGATGGAGATGTCGTGAACCCGCACATGGTCCGGGTGCATGTAGCCGCCCTGATCCTCGGGGTAGGTCACGATCACGTGGGGCCGGTGCTCGCGGATCACCGAGACGAGGCGGCTCACGGCCTCGTCAAGGTCGGCATTGGCGAAGCAGTCGGGGTGGGCGTTGGCCTCCGACCCCTCCATGCCCGAGTCGCGATACCCGAGCATCACCACCTCCTCGTAGCCGATCACCTCCGCGGCCCGGGCCAGTTCCTCAGCGCGTATCTCGGCCAGCTTCTCGGCCATCGAGGGCTTGTCCAGCGCCGGGTTGAGAATCTCTCCCTCCTCACCTCCAGTACAGCACACCAGCACGGTGCGAACTCCCTCGGCGTGGTAGCGGGCCACTGTGGGCGCGCCCTTGGAAGCCTCGTCGTCGGGATGGGCGTGAACGGTGAGCAGGCAGAGCCGGCCAGCTGAAGTCACCATGGCCGGTGAAGCTAGCGCCGCAGCGCGCCGCAGCGCACCGCGACCGGACGCGCCGCATCGACGCCCGTCATCTCTGGCGGCAGCTCCACACCGAAGCGCACCGCGACCGGACGCGCCTGTCCGGGCCTCTACGCAGTCGGCAAGCGGGGCCCGAGCGGCTCGAAGACCATCGCGGTGTCGTCATCTCTGTTGATGAGCCGCCAGCCGCACATCTCGGCCAGGCGATCGCGCCCCTCGTCCGGGCCGCTGGCGATAAGAGCATCACCAGGCACAAGCTGTACCTCGCCGCGCGGCCGGTAGCGATACTGGCCCCCGCGGCGTATCGCCAGCACGTTGAAGCCGGGCTCGATGTTCAGCCTCAGGTCGGCCAGAGTCCTGCCAGCGATCGCGCAGCCCTCCGCCACCGGCATGTGCACGACCACCTCGTCGCTGTCGCCGAGCGCTACAGCCAGTATCGGGTGGATCTGCTCCTGCCGCTCGATGATCCACACCATCTGCTGGGCCTGGTCGCCCAGATCCTCCGCCGCCTGCGACAAGTGCAGCAGTCCCCGAAGACCTGAGTGGTCCACATGTTCTCTGGCGGCGCGCAGCACCCACTCCTCAAGGCGGTCCTTCATCTCGTCAAGGCGATCCTCGAGATGACGTACCTCGGCGGCCAGGCTCTCGTCGCGCAACACCAGTGACGAGTAGGCCAGCCCGACGGCCACCTCTGAGAGATCCTTCATCTCCACCAGCACGTCCACCGCGCGGTCGAGGTCTGTGGCGATCGGACCGTCGGGCTCTTCCGGCGGCATCCAGTCCGGAGACCCTGCCAGGCTGCGCAGCTCGTCGATGCCATCGGGCGAGCCCCGCAGAAACAGCACGTCATCGGGGACGAGAACCGTGTCGCCTCCCACATCGGTAATCCACTCGCGCGCCCGACGCACCGCCATTACCCGCATACCCATCTTGGCCGGCATCTCGTGGTCAGCCAGGCGGCGGTGGGCGAGAAGCGAGCCGTCCGAGACCAACACCCGGTGCGACACCTCCTCGGCCGCACTCAGGTCAGCCACGAGCTCTGCGGGTATGCCGACCCGGTGGGTGACGATGCGGGCAATGTCGACCGCGTCGTTGGCGATGCGCTCGATGGCTGAGATCACCTGGAGCACCGAAGACATGCCGTCGGCGTCCCGGGGGTGACGCACCGCCAGAATGCACACCGCCCTCATGTCCTGCACGAGGTGGCTCATCCGCTCCTCGAGCGCTCCCACCTCGTCGGCCATGTCGGGATCGCCAAAGTAGAGCGCGGCGTAGGCCAGGTCCACCATCAGCTCGGAGGTGTCCTTGGCCTCGGCCAGCATCTCCCGCAAGTTGCGAGGTCTGTCTTCCATCAGGCCACTCCTCGAATCATCGTAGGTCCATGAGCGACACCGTGCCCGTTAGGCGAGCCCCACCACGACCACGGCCAAGATCAGGGTGAAGGCCCCGACGAGGTCGAGCGACGAGGTGACCATGGGAATGCCGTAGGTGTCGGGGTCGACTCCGAACCGCACCGCCGCAAGCGTTGCGTAGTAGGCGACCACCACGATCAGCACCGTGGCCAGCAGACCGCCGAGCACAGCCACCGCAACCAGGTCCGACAGCGCGGGGCCAACATGGCCCGCCAGGCCGGCCGCGCCCGACGACACCACGCCCAGCAGCGCGAAGACCGGGATCGAGAGCGCGAACGTGGTGGCGAGATCGACCCGCGCCTCTCCAGAGGGTACGACCGAGGGCCTGGCCAGCCCGAGATGCAGCTTGGTGGACAGGCGGCTCGACAGCACGCCCCCGAGCGCTCCGGCCGTGGCCAGGTAGCCGGGGAGCAGAACAAGCAACACCGGAAAGGCGACGAAGTCATCGATGCGCTTCTCGACTGTGATCCCGGCCACCAGATCGAGCAGTCCCGCGGCCGCCAGCACCGGTATCGACTCGCGCATGATCGTGCGCAGCTCCCCCAGCCGACTTCTCAACCCCCACACCGCCGACAGGGCGGCCGACACCACCAGCGCCCATGCGATCGACGGCGTGAGAATCTCGAACCCGGCCAGCTCGGCCGCCACCACCAGCGACGGCAGGGTCACCACATCCCCCGCGACCGTCACCATCGGCGCGACCACGTTGTCCAAGTCCCAGCCGAACCGGACCGCGCCTGCCGTTGTCGCCAGGGTGATCGCCAGCACGACGAATGCCGCAATCAGGCACCCCAAGGCCGAGATCACCACGAAGTCCGCGAGGCTCATCGTCGGGGAGACGTTGAAGGCCAGCGCGATGGCCTTCGCCATGACCGCCAGAACCACCCCCAGCGCGAGGCTCAACGTCACAGAGGCCACGGCGTTCTGTGCCATCACCGAGTCCCGACGGCGCGACAAGCGGAATGTGCCCGCATGAATGGCGGTGCCAAGTCGGCTGCCCAGCGCCCCGAAGATGTTGCCCTTCACCGCGATAGCGGCCGGTACCAGCAGCAACAAGCCCGGCAGTTCCTCCAGCGTGTCGGTGATTGACGCAAGGATCAGACCGGCGACCAGACTGGCGATGGCGGCCATCACCAGAGCTCCGAAGGCGCTGCGCACGGCCAGCAGGTCGCGCGCCCAGCGCGCGCCCGCCCTCCGCAGCGCCAGGCTCATGCGACCGCGTGCAGCCATGCAGCCAGTGTGCTACGCCAGACGGAGCTTCGGAGCGATGTTGCGCGTGGCACCATCCGGCTTGGCTACCGTGCAGGCGTGCCAGTGATCGCTCTAGTCAACCAGAAGGGTGGAGTCGGCAAGACAACGACCGCCCTCGGGCTGGCGTCGGCCGCCTGGGCGCGACGGGTTTCAAGCCTTGTGATCGACCTGGATCCGCAACAGAACGCGACCACCGGACTCGGCGTCTGGGCCTCGGCCGTCAACGTGGACGAAGCTCTGGCGTCCGACCGGCCCGGAGCCGTCGCGGAGCTGGCGGTACCGTCGGGATGGCCCGACGACAAGGGTCTCCCTCCCAACGTGGTGGCGTCCACTCCGGCGCTTGCCGGCCGCGAGCGGCAGTTGCTCTCCGATCCCGTTGGTGCCCAAGACCGCCTCCGGGTGGCGCTGTCGGGTTTCAGGGACCTCGTGCTGATCGATTGTCCGCCGTCGTTGGGACTGCTGACGATCAACGCCTTGTTCGCGGCGGACGCGGCCCTAGTAGTGACCGAGCCCAGCGCTTGGGCCTCCGACGGGGTGAGCGAGATCATGCGGACCATCGAGCGCGTCGCGGCCCGGAAGCCGTCGGGCCTCGAAGTGTCGGGAGTGGCCGTGAACCGCCTCGCCCGCACCCGCGACTCCCGCTACTGGCACGAACAGCTCATATCCGACCACGGACGGCGGGTGCTGCCTCCGGTCCGCTTGCGGGCCGCAGTGGCCGAGGCCGCGGCACGCTCGCTTCCCATTCACGCGCTTCCGCCGCGCCGAGGTGCAGCCGAAGCGTGCGCGGAGTTCGATCTGCTCTACGATCTGGCGGTCGGTGCAGGTGGCCCGGAGGATCGCAATGGTCTATGACCCCCAACGTGACCAGCCCCGCTACCGGCCCAACGGACACGGCTCCTCTATCGTCGACAGCCTCCTTGACCCGGTGAGCGACTCGCCGCAACCCAGCGACGACGAGCCCCCTCCGGCGGCGAGTGGAGGGGTGGCGCCCGAGCCTCCCAGCGCCTGGAGCGAGAGGCTGTTGTACTCGGTGGGGATCTCCACCGTGCTGGGCGCAGCGGCGGGCCTGGTGGCGCTGCGGTTGCTATGGAAGCTCTGGAAGCGCCGCACGCGGTGAGGGGTACAGCGGGGGAAGCAGTTCTCCTACAGCGTCGGGCGGAGGCTCTAGGTCGGCGCAGTTAGCCGGCCAACCTCATCAGGTACTCGTCCTCGGCGGCCCGGAGCTCCCCTCGCCGGAGATTCTCGGCCTGGCCCTCAGGGCAATGCTCGGCGTAAGCGCAGTAGCCGCAGAGCGGACCGGGCCGGGCCGCGAAGTCATCGCTGTCGCAGGCGTCTGCGATGGCGTCCCATGTGGACTTCAACTGCTCGACAGCGGTTCTGGTCTCGTCGGGCGTCGAGGCGGTCGCCACAGTCTTCTGGCCTAGGTAGAGCAGCTGCGCCCTGACCGGCTGCTCGCCCGTCTCCTCGGCTATGGCGGCCGCGTAGAGCAGTACCTGCTGCAATCGTGTCGGTGCGTAGCGTGCCGTGGGCGCCCGTCCGGACTTGTAGTCGCTGACCACGAGGCCGTCGGCCTCCCTCTCGAGGCGGTCCACGACTCCCCGGAAGGGCACGTCGCCCAGCATCACCGACACCTGCTCCTCAGTGGCCTCGACTTCGACCTGGGCCGGGTCCTCCAGGTGCCACAGGCCCTCGATCGCGTGCCAGGCGCGCCAACGGAACGCCCGAGCCTCGTCATCGCTCAGTTCAAGATCCCCGTAGTCCTCGCCCTCGGCCACCTCGGGCCACACCGCCCGAGCGATGCGCTTGGCCTCCTCCTTGCTCCGCCGAGCGGGTGCCCGCCCCATCAGGAGCTCGAGCACCCGGTGAGCGAACGTTCCCACCAGCGCCTCCTGGCCTGGCGGGTCGGGAAGCCGCTCTACATAGCGGAACCGCCATCGGCGGGGGCACTGCTCGAAGGTCGCCGCGCCCGACGGTGACAGCCTCCGGGGCGGGCTGGGACGGCCGTCCTCGCCGACTGCGCCGACGCCTGCCGGGTCGAGCATGTCGACGGGATCGAACGCGAGTTGCACAGTCCTGTTCTAGCTCACCGGTGAGACAGCACCCAGGATTTGGCGAGGGTCCTGGCGAGGACGGGCCGCCGCTCCTAGATGTCGAGGGTCGCCTCGTCCACCAGTGAGGAGTTCTCGACGAGGTAGTCGCGGCGCACCGCCACGTCGCTGCCCATCAGAACATCGAACATCTCGGCCGCGGCGTCGGCCTGCTGGGCGTCGGCCATGGTGAGGCGACGCAGGGTCCGTGTCGCAGGATCCAGCGCGCAGTGCCGGAGTTCGTCGGTGTTCATCTCGCCCAAGCCCTTGAAGCGCTGCCACTTGACGCTCTCGGGCCGGCGATTGCCCCGACAGAGCTCGCCCGTGAGCCGGTCGCGCTCATCGTCGGAATAGGCCCGGTAGGTCCGGTCTCGGACCTTGGCGGTGTACAGCGGCGGCTGGGCCGAGAAGACGCGGCCCTGAAAGAGCATCTCTCTCATGTAACCGTGGATCAACGTAAGCAGCAGGCAGCGGATGTGGCTGCCGTCGACGTCGGCGTCGCACAGGATGACGATCCGGCCGTAGCGAGCGGCCTCGATGTCGAAGGCTTCGCCCGCGCCGGCGCCCATGGCGGCGAAGATCGCCTGGGCCTCGGCGTTGTCGAGAACCTGCTTGGGGCTTGCCTTGGCTGCGTTCACGATCTTGCCCCGCAGCGGCAGGATGGCCATGAACTCCGAGTCGCGGCCCCGCTTGGCCGGGCCCGCGGCCGAGTCGCCCTCCACCAGCACCAGCTCGGCTTCGGGACCGTGGATGCGGCAGTCGGCCAGCTTGTCGGGCATGCCGGTGGAGCCGAGGCTCGCCGCCTTGCGCTTGGTGTCGAGCATCTGCTTGGAAGCGACCCGGTTCACCACCGCGGCGGCCAGCTTGTCGCCGATGGCCTTGACCTGCGAGCGGGGACCGCCTCCCGGCTCGAACCACTCCTTGAGCTGCTCGTAGACGACCCGGGCGACGATGCCCTCGATCGCCGGCGTGCCCAGCTCCTGTTTGGTCTGGCCCCGGAACTGCGGCTCGGAGAATGTCACCTTGACCGCGGCGATCAGGCCCTCGCGGACATCGTCCTTGGTGGCACTGGTCTTGGTCCCGCCGCCCCTGCCGTTCTTGGCACCCGTCCCCCCGTGGTCGCGGGCGAGCCGGGCCAGCTTGCGATTGTCCTTGAGCAGCACGCCGTTGACGACCCGTGTCAACGCCTTGTCGAACCCGGCGAGGTGGGTGCCGCCCGAGCTGGTGGGGATCGTGTTCACGAACGACTCCACACCGCTGTCGTATCCCGACACCCAGCGGAGCGCGATGTCGACGGTGCACTCCCGCTCGACCTCTGTGATCTTGCCGTCGACAGGAACCTTCTCCGTGAACCGCTCGATGCCATTGATGGTGATCACGCCGCTCACTGCGCTCTCGCCCGACTGTTCGGAGCGCTCCTTCACCAGGTCGGCAAGGCCACCCCGGCTCACAAAGTCGAATGGCTCACCACTCTCGCCGGGCCGGTTGTCGGCAACCGTCATGCGCAGGCCGGGCACGAGGTAGCACATCTGCCGGATTCGGCTGCGAACCTCGTCGGCATCTATGCGCGCGTCGGGATGGAAGAGCGCCGTGTCGGGCCAGAACTTCACCCTTGTGCCGGTGGCCTTGGTTCTCCGGCTGGCGGGGCGGACGTTGCTGCTGGGCTTGAACCTCCCGCCGGCGAAGTGGCCCGGCTCTTGATCCTTGAAGCTCAGTTCGTGGACGAACCCGTCGCGGCGCACCTCCACATCGAGTCGAGTCGACAGAGCGTTCACGACCGACGCCCCGACGCCGTGCAGGCCGCCCGAGGCCTTGTAGGCGCCCTCGCCGAACTTGCCGCCGGCATGAAGTTCGGTGAACACCACCTCGAGAGCCGACACATCGCGGTCGGGATGCTTGTCTACGGGGATGCCGCGGCCGTTGTCGGACACCTCTATCGAGCCGTCGCGGCGCAGGACCACGTCCACTCTTCTGGCGAAGCCCGCGGCAGCTTCGTCCACCGCATTGTCGACGATCTCCCATACGAGATGCATCAGGCCTTCGGACCCGTTGCCGCCGATGTACATGGCTGGCCGCTTGCGAACGGCTTCGAGGCCCTCGAGCGTCTCGATGGAGTCGGCATCGTACGTGCTATTGCGTTGGGACGAACCGTTGGAGACAGTGCCGGCTCGGGACCGAATGCCCCCATCGGCGGCAGGGCCCGTCCCCGTGTCTGGCAGCGGCAACGCAACTACCTCCGAGATACCCGACGACTGGCCTGGCGACGCCACCGGTATCACCACCTTCCCGGCGCCAGCACATGGATGCGACGCCCGAAGCGCTGGGGTGAGCGATAGCGCGCCGTGGGCTCAACCCGCACTGGCACGGGGTGCGGGTCGATCTTGCGGGGATTGTCGTCCTGGCCCTTCAGCGCCAGCATGCCGTCGGCCGCGCCCACCGCGGCGGCCACGACGGACTCCCCGGGCTGAAGCTTCACAACGAGCACTCCCTGAGCTCCCCTGCCCTGTGTCGGCAACTCCGAGCAGTGCGTGGCCTTGACGCCGCTCCCCGCACCCGCCGCGCTCGTAGCGACCATCAGCACGGGGTCGCCGACCACGGCACCCGCACCAACCGGGACGGCGCCCTCACGCAACTTGATGCCGGCCATTCCTGCGGCGCCGCGACGCTGCGCTCGCACCGACGAGGCCTCCATCCGCAGCGCCCGGCCGTCGTCGGCCGCGAGCACGAGGTCCGCCTCCTCGGGCGCAGTGAATGCACATGCCACCCGGTCGCCCGCACCCAGCGCTATCAGCGGCGATCCCGGCGGAGTGGAGAGGGCCTCCTGGGCGTCGATCCGCTTGATGGCGCCGCCCGCGGTCACCATGACAAGCCTGTCGCTCCCCTCGGCGACGAGAGCCAGGATCCGCTCGCCGGCGTCCAGATCGAAGACGGACGCAACGTCCGCGCCGCGGATGCGGTTGTTCGCCTCTTCGATCTCGGCTCCGCGCACGGTGAACGCTCGCCCCATGGTGGTGACCGCGGCCACGGGGGCCCCGGTGGAGGCAACAACCCGTGCGGCGATCAGGTCGTGGCGCCCGGGAGAAGCACGCCGGTGCCCCTTGAGCGGTGCCCGCCCGATGTTGCCGCTCGTCGACACTGTGACCACACAGGGCAGGTCGGGCCCGGCGTCGGCTGCATCTGGGGTGGAGGCAGGGGCCGTCTCGCCCCGAGAGCTCCCGGCAAGTTCGCGGTCGGCAGCCCCGGCCGTCACGATCCGGCTGCGACGCGGCCGGCCGTGGTCGTCGACGATCCGTCGCAGCTCCTTCCGCACGATGGCGCGCTGCCTGCGCCTGCTGGCCAGGATCTCCTTGTAGTCGCCGATGTCGGCGCGAAGGGCCTTGGCCTCTGCGTCGAGCCTCTCGCGCTCGAGGGCTGTGAGCCGCCGCAGCGCCATGTCGAGTATGTGGGTCGCCTGGACTTCGGTCAGTCCATATCGGGCCATGAGCCCTGCTCTCGCCTCGGGCGCGTCCCTGGAGCCGCGGATCAGCGCCACGACATCGTCGATGCTGTCCAGAGCCGCGATCAGTCCCTCCACGATGTGAAGACGCTCGTCCGCCCGCCGCAGCCGGTGGCGGGTGCGGCGCACGACGACTTCGAGACGGTGCGCCACATAGTGCTCGCACAGCTCCCGAACCCCGACTGTGGTCGGCACGCCGTCGACCAGCACGACGTTGTTGACGCTCAGGCTCTCCTCGAGGGGCGTGTACCGGTAGAGCTCGGCCAGGACATCCGCAGGATCGACACCGGGCTTCAGATCGATCTGAAGTCGCAGCCCGTCCATGTCGCTCAAGTCGGCGATGCCGGAGACGCCGAGCAGCCGTCCAGCGCCGACCAACTCAGTGATCCGCGACACCACCCGCTCGGGTCCCACCAGATGGGGCAGTTCGGTGACGATCAAAGCCTGGCGGCGCCGGGTGACGGGCTCGACGCTGACCCGCGCCCGCACCCTGACCGATCCTCGGCCACTGTCATAGGCAGCCCGCAAACTCTCGTCCACCACCACGATCCCGCCACCTGGGAAGTCGGGCCCGGGCAGCACGTCCATGAGCTCGTCGGTCGTCGGCCGCAGCCGACGCTTGCGGCTCGCCGCGGCTCCAGATCGCGCTGATCCCGGTCCCGCTCCGGACTCACCCGGCTGCTTGCTCATCACCAACTCGATGGCCTCGCCAACCTCGGCCAAGTTGTGGGGCAGCATGTTGGTGGCCATGCCCACGGCGATTCCGGCGGTGCCGTTCACCAGCAGATTGGGAAGTGCCGCCGGAAGAACGACGGGCTCGGTGTCCTCCCCGTCGTATGTGGAGCGGAAGTCGACGGTGTCCTCGTCGAGCTCGCCCACCATGTCCATGGCCGCATCGCTCAGCCGGCATTCGGTGTAGCGGGCCGCGGCGGGCGGGTCGTCGAGGCTGCCGAAGTTGCCCTGCGGGTCCACCAGCGCCACCATGCGGCTGAAGTCCTGACCCATCCGGACGAGGGTGTCGTAGATGGCGGCGTCGCCGTGCGGGTGGTAGCGGCCCATCGTGTCGCCCACGACGCGAGCCGACTTGCGGTACGGAGTGCCAGGCCGCAAACCCATCTGAAGCATCGACCAGAGGACTCGGCGCTGTACCGGCTTGAGGCCGTCCCGCACATCGGGGATGGCACGAGCGGTGATGACCGACAGCGCATAGGCGAGGAACGAGTCGCTCATCTCCTCCGCCACGGGCACGTCGTCCACATGGCGGGCCGGCACGGGGTCGAGGGTCGCGGTGGTCAGTTGCTGTTGTGGTGACACAGTCGTCTCCAGGCTCTGCTTCTTCTCGAGGCTTCTCGGGCTCCGCCTACCGCCGTGGGCCGGGCCCGCCGGAGATTCAGGTGCGGCTCACCGATGTGATCGAAGGTAGCGGCTGAGGCTCGATAGTTCGGTGACCCTGCAGAGCCATTCGCAATGGCAGGAATTCGACGTTTGGCGAGTTGAGCGACGACGGTCGCCGCTAGTTGAGACGAGCCGATCGTTGCCTTCGTCAACGGCACGACCGTCGACCACCCGGCACAAGCTTCTCGAGCCAATCCTCGACCCGCCGCACGACCCTCGTCAACGGCACGACCGCCACCCTCACCCGGCACCCGGCGGATCGCGTCCTGCGACGCTAGCCCCGACTGCGACCTCGTCGACCTTCCGTACCTCGACCTGCTCGTGGCCCGCGCGGCCATTCAGCTTGCCTCGCGGCTCAGCAACGCCCTGGTCCCCTCCACTGCCGCCGGTATTGGGGCTCCTGGGAGCGGTAGACCAAGCGATGACCCCGTAGGCGTCAACGTCTCGCACAACACGCCGGTTGGTCCGATGCAGCCACAGGTGACAGCTGTTGCACAGTGCCGCGAGGTTCTCAATGTCCGTCGGACCCTCGTCGGCGCAGTGTTCGTCAATGTGGTGGATCCTGCATCGGTGCATCGGAGCCCGGCACAGCACGCAACCACGGTCCCGCAGAGCGACCGCCACATACTGGGCAGTGTTGGCCAAACGCTCCATGCGACCCAACCACAAGGGTTGGCCGTCCCCATCGAAAATCGCGCCGACGAGCCGATCGTCGGGCGAGATGCTGTCGAGCACCGTCGGAGGAACCGGACCGACGCCGAGTATCTCACAGGATCCGTCGGGGTTCGTGCCGTCGACCACGCCCGCAGTCACCGCGATGATCCGCCCCGACGGCAACCGCCGCCAGCCCCGCGGACCGTCGTCAGCCGAGAGGGTCTCGTGGGTCAGAGCGTCCAGCCCGGTGCACAACTCGAAGATGGCATCCATCGTGCGCTGACCGTTGTTGCGCACCGCGTCGGGGGTGCCGTCACGGCCACCGTCCTTGCGCCACAGGTAGTCCTTGCGCTCGTCCACCGCCTGCTCCAGCACACCGAAGCTGACCGGGTCCATCTCGCCCTTCAGCACACCCATGCCGTCACTGCCGACGAACAGATCGGCCTTGCGACTGTTGCGCTGCCCCTTGAGCAGGTCGCCGCCCGCCGACGGATCATGACGCTGGGCGAACCGTCGAGCCACCCGGCTGAACGACCCGGAGTCCCGCACAGCGGCCTGGTACAGCAGTTCGTCCGAGCTGTCCACCAGCGCCGCTCCGCACTGCTTGGCCGCAGCACCCAAAGCGAACACGCTCTCAAGCGTCAGTTCCCCCGAATCCACCATCCGACCGACGTTGGGCATCTCCTCGACCTGCCTCGCCGCGTCAGTCACTCGCTTGGCCGCCCGGCCCGACATCTTCGCCCCTGCCACGAGCGCCTCCCGAGCCGAACCGGCCCGCAGCGACTCCAGCCCGCTCGCAGCCCGCAGGGTTAAGGCATCGGCCAGAGCCGACACCCGCCCGACCCCAGCCGCCACCCGGCACAGCTCGTCCTCGTCCAGACCCTCCAACGAGACCGACCGCAAGGCCCCACAAACCATCTCCAACAGATCCCACACCGAAGCCCCATCGTCGGCTTCGCTGCCCGCAGTTCCGACGGGACCAGGCACCGGGAGTCCGCGTTCCCGCACCGAGGCTCCCCGGTCGGCTTCGCTGCCGTTCGGGCGAGCGGCCACCGTCGCCGTCGGCGCCCCGCCGGGCTCACGACCGCTGTCAAGAACACCTGTTCGGCACATATAAGCACTCTACCGACCCCCTGTGACAACACAACCTGAAAACTCACAAAAATCTTTATGATTCTCGGCTATTTGTCTCGATACTACGAGCAAACCGCGGGGCACCACTAGGGAAGAAACACCCCAGCCGCCGTCACATCGGCCAGCAACCTACTTCCAGGGCCAGTATGCGACAGGGCTCTGGTGTCCTGGTCTGAAGGCGACCCGCCTACCCAGCGACCCTACCCATTCATCGAACACCGGGCCGTGGGTCACCGGGGTCGCAGCGAAGACCCGGCGGTTGCCGCGCTGGGTCCAGCCGCCGATGGCCATGACGCCGCGCGTCACTCCCCCGTGTACTGCCACCGCGTGACGGATGCCGCGTCGCTCCACTGTGGCTGGACTGATGCGCCACCACGCTCGCGTCGAGTCAGCGAGCTCCTGCGGTGACATGCCCTCTCTGTAGCCGAGGCCCGACCGAAAGACGCCTGGCTCGATCTGTTCGCGCTGATCCTTCCAGGGTCCCAACCGGACGAGGACGGCCGACGGAGCCTCGTGGTCAACAGGTGTTGCGCCGTGTCGGGTCACGAGTTCTTGCAACGACGACCGGCCCTTGGCTGCGCCGTGTCCAGCCACCTTGTTAGTCAGCCGGTCCAAACAGTCGATCAGGGCCGCCTCAACCATCAGTGCTGCCTCCTCGCTGAGGCCGCGGCCACCCAGAACTTCCATTCGGCCGGATCTATGACGTTGTCATTCGAGGCCGGTATCGGCACGTGGAGACAGAACACGTACACGTCGGCCGGTCTTGCCGGGGAGTCCTCCACTCCAGCGAGAGTAACCGTCCGCGTCAGGACAGGGGGTCTACGAGGACTCGGTGGTAGACGGCGCGTACGGCTAGGGCCTCTCGCAGTTCTTCGGTCATGTCCTCGGCGAACTCGGCTCGATACCCGGCGTCGTGCACCACCGACACCGCGAACTGCAGACCCGAGAACAGGCCGATGAACGCCGACACCAGGACCAGCGGCCGGTCGAACAGCAACTCCTCGCCCCACAGCGGGACCCGCACGGCCCAGGCGTCCTCCCAGTTCAGCTCCGAGATCGTGGTCCAGGCCAGCAGGGTCGTCTCGCGCACGGTGAACATCCCGAACAGGACGTAGAAGGCAGTCACGATCACCGCCACCAACGCGATCTGGATGGCTTGGGCCACGAACAACAGCAGGCCCACGTTCAAGCGGGCATTGCGGCTCAGCGGCGGCGAGTCGGGCGGCGCCTCCGAATCGCCGGGCACGACCGACTCCACCGGGGTCCCGACACACCTAGCACGCACGTCGGACCATGCAGAGAAGCGGGCCAGGTCCACCGCCAGCCGGCGCACCGAGATCGTCACGAACAGGATCCCCACTGCCACCAGCAGCGAGGCCACCGTGGCGAAGAAGGGCAGCGTGAAATCGTTGGCCACCTGCCACACCTCGGCATTGAGGAAGATGAAGGCCGAGAACAGCAGCAGGATCGGCAGCGACTTGGCCAGCAGCGTGGCGACATGGCCGATCTGACGGCCCAGCTGGCCCAGCGACCATCGCACCATCGGCACCAGGCCCCAGCTGGTGACCAGGTACGCCCCGGCGAGCAGCAGCCCGTTCAGGAGCACGGTGTATCCCGCATCGGCCGCGGCGCTGCCGGGGGCGCCCAGCGCCGAGAAGACGGCCGGAAGCCCGAAGTAGGCCAGGATCTCCCACAGCCCCACCCTGTCGGGAAGCTGCCACAGGCGCCTGCCCCGCAGCCGGTTGACCAGAGCCACCACCACGATCGCCAGCGCCAGCCCCAGCACGAAGACGCCTGTCTGGGCCCATCCCGTCCATCGGTCGCCGAACACGAAGAAGAACTCGATGAACACCACGAAGGCGAGGAAGGGCGCGGCCCTGGTCAGCACGTCGGTGCTGGCGGAGTAGTCGTCAATCAAGTGCGGCAGCCCTCGGCGCACGAACCACCGCTCGCAGCGGTCCCGCTTCGCAATCAGGTCCTGTTCTTCGCAGGCCGCCTCTGTGTCGTCCACGGCCCTGACGCTAGAGGCCGAGCGGGCAGGCGGCGATCCGCGAGGATTCTGGCCGGGGCTTGTGGGCAGAGCTAGCGCGAGCCCTCGACCTCCACGGTGACGATGTCGATGCCGCTGTACTTGCGGTGGCGTACCGCCGATGCAAAATGCCTCAGCAGGCGGAGGGAGACCTCTCGCTGCTCTGTCGCGTCGGTCTGGTTGCTCAGATAGGCGAGCTGGTCCTGGATGTTCTCCTCTGCCAACCCGGCGAGGAACTCCAGTTCGACGAGGCCGGCGCCCGGTCGCGCCACCACGATGAGGCGTCGCGGCGCTTCATCCTCGTTCATCTCCAGCAAACTCGACAGCGACTCCTCTCCGACGAAGCGCAGACGGCTCGTAGACGCCTCGTCCCAACCGATGCTCGCCGCAAGCGTCTCAAGGAACCCGTCGATCTCGGGCAGTGCATTCATGTTCAGCTCGAGTTCGAGTCGTCTGCGCCGGGGGCTGCTCACCTCGATGAACACCGTGAAGAGGACCGCCGTGAGCGTGCCCATGGTCAGGCCGTCGCCGAGCAGCGTCCCCCAAGTGCCTCCGATGAGATCAGCGACTGCGTTCTCGCCTTGCAGCCCGATCCCGACCGCGAGCGAGAGGCCGACGATCAGGGCCTTGCGGGGCTCGAGGCCGTCTTGGAGGACTGTGCGGAAACCCTCCACGAAGAGCATGCCCATGATCACCAGCAAGTAGGCACTGATGACGGGGTCGGGAATCGTCAGCAGCAGCGCCGTCACCTTCGGCAGGAACGTCAAGGCCACAAGCATGATGCCGATGGCGTACCCCACCCGGCGCGAGGCAACGCCGGTGAAGTTGGCGAGTGAGACGCTCGAAGCTTCGAAGCTCCAGGTGGGCAGCGTCCCCGCGATGCCCGACAGCACCCCGCACACCCCGTTGGCGCTGACGGCGCCCTGCACGAGCCGGTAGTCGGTAACCCTCGGCTCGCGCCAAGAGACTCGCTGCAAAGCCACGCTGCCGCCGACCGTCTTGATGGCTGTAGCCGTCGACACGATCATGAACATCGGCAGGAGCGCCCAGAACTGGCGGCTTGGAGTCAAGTCGAATCCCGGAAGCCAGGGCTCGGGCGCACCGATCCACGCTGCGTCCATCACGCGCTGAGCGCTGTAGAGCCCGAACACCGCGGCCGCGACACACCCGGCGAGAACTCCAACCAGAGGTGACCACAGGCGCAGAACGCCCTTGGCTCGCAGCCCCAGGATTGCGGCGCCGGCCACCGTCACCGCGGCTACGGCCGGCTCGGCCAGGGCGGGAGCACCTTCAGCGGCCCCCAGTCTCGCCACGACTACCTGCATGATGCCAACCGAGATCAGCATGAGCACGACGCCGGAAACGACCGGCGTGATGATTCGGCGCAGCCACCTGAGACACCCCCCGAGAGCCAGCTGGAGGACCGAGGACACGACGACCAGAGTGGTCAGCGTCTCCAGTCCGGCCTCGTTCACCGCGACGAGTCCGACGGCCACGAAGCCGGAGGCAGTGCCGCTGACCAGGTTGTGGCCGCCCCCGAGCCGCCCGAGGCGGGCCGCTTGCAGAGCGGTCGCGATACCGCTGATCGAGATGGCCGCGAGGACGGACCAGGCCAGGTAGCGCTCGCCGAGGCCCGAGGCCCGAGCGAACAGCGACATGGTCAGCACCGTTGGTGGGATGGCTAGCAAGACCCCCTGCAGCCCTACGCTGACCGACACGGTGAGGGGGCACTTTTCGTCGGGTTCGTGGGTGATGCCCTCGACTGGACCCACGGGCACCGCCTGAGGGGATTCAGACGTATTTGAGCCTTTCGCCCGTCACACACCCTCGACAACGAACGCGCTGGTATCTGCCAGCTCGCTGCGTTGTTCACGCAGCTCGACAAACGCATCCACCTCGAACAGAGCTGTCACTTGATCCATGCTCTCGAACTCGACCACCGCCATGCGTTTCAGCGCCAGCTCTCCGCCCTTCGCCTCGATCGGCCCTCCTCGAACCAAATATCTTCCCCCGTGAGCCCTGACCATCTCGGCCAGTGAGTCCGAGGCGCTCTCGAGTCCTTCGGGGTCGTTGATCTCGGAATCCAAGATCACGAAGTAAGCGGCCACAATGCTCTCCTTTCGCGGCCCGTCATATTTCTAGGGAGTTCTACTATCCCTAATGGGCCTGTCAAGTCTCGGCCCGGCACCAGAGGCGGCGCGCTCCACATGGCCGCCGTAGCCGACCGTACCCGATACGCCCGCCGCTGAACCGAGGCGCGGCAGCGGCACGGTGCCCTGCGACGGCGACGGGGAGTAGGCCACCGGCAGGCGCTTGACGCCGGCGATGAAGTTGGAGCGCAGGTAGTCGGGCTCGCCGTCGAGGCGGATGTCGGGCATCCGGCGAGCGATCTCGCGGAACATGACGCGGATCTCCATGCGGGCCAGGCTGGCGCCCAGGCAGTAGTGCGGGCCGCCCCCGCCGAAGCCGACATGGTCGTTGGGCGTGCGCTCGATGTCGAAGCGCCACGGGTCCTCGAAGGCCCGCGGGTCGCGGTTGGCGGCCGCGTGCCAGAAGACCACCTTGTCGCCCGCGGCGATCCTCACGCCGCCGATCTCGTAGTCGGACAGGGCCTGGCGGCGGAAGTGCAGCACCGGGGTGGCCCAACGCACGATCTCCTCCACCGCGGTGTCCATGTACCGGTCGGGATCGGCGATGAACTTCTCCCACTGGTCACCGAAGTCGAAGAAGGCCATCATCCCCCATGTGATCGCGTTGCGGGTGGTCTCGATGCCGGCCACGCACAACAACAGGAAGAGCATGTCGAACTCGCTCTCAGTCAGGGCCTCGCCGTCGACGTCGGCTGCCAGCAGCGTGGTGATGATGTCGTCGGAGGGCGTGCTGCGGCGCTCCGCCTGGAGTTCGTGGGAGTAGCCGAACAACTCGGCCGCGGCCCGGAGGATGTCGTCGCGGGTCTTGATGAAATCGGGATCGGCGCGGCCGATCAGGGAGTTGCTCCAGTCGCAGACCCTGGCTCGGTCCTCGACGGGAATGCCCATCACATCCGCGACGGCCTGGAGGGGCAGTTCCGCGGAGATGTCGCGCACGAAGTCGCAGTGGCCCCGCTCCACGACATTGTCCAGGATGATGTCGGTGCGATTCTGGAGGTAGTCCTCGAGCAGACCGATCATGCGGGGGGTGAAGCCCCGGTTGACCAGCCTGCGATAGCGGGTGTGGCGGGGCGGGTCCATATCGACCAGCGTCGGATGGCGCTCGGAGCCGGACACGGTGCGGTTGGGGTCGAGATCGCGCATCTGCGCTCCGCTGTGGCCGGAAGAGAACACGTCGGCCCGGCGGTTGACCTCCTTGACGTGGGCGTGTCGGGTGACGGCCCAGTAGCCGGAACCCCTTTCTTTCTCGTCCACCCAGTGAATGCCGGGATCGGTCTCTCGCAGCCGCTCCATGACCTCGTGGTACTCCTGGCGCTGGAACAGGCCGAGATCCCACAGGTCGACGCCTTCGGCGGGGCATCGCCGCGCTCCGTGATCGAGGGGACAACCTGCCAGCTGCTCTTCAGAGGTGGTCATGCCCGTACCCTCGCTCTCGGGGCTCGAGACCCTGCACGAGCCACATAGGGTCCGGTGGCCAAGCCTCGACACGCCGGGCCCGTCCGATGTGGGGACAGCCGGTGGTGCCTGGCCACCTTACCCACGGCAGAGAACCCTAATGGCGGCGGTCAGCCCTATCGTTGGGGTGATGGACCTGCAGACCCTCATCGACCGGGCCGAGATCACCGATCTGCTGACCCGCTACGCCCGAGCCGTCGACCGGAAGGACTGGGACCTCTTCCGCAGCGTCTTCACCCCCAACGCCCGCATCGACTACACCCAGGTCGGCGGCCTAGCCGGCGACCTCGATGAAGTCGTCGGCTTCCTCTCGCAGGTCATGCCGATGTTCGAGTCCATGCAGCATCTGATCTCCAACATCGACATCGCCATCGACGGCGACGAGGCCAAGGTCACAGCCATGGTCTACAACCCGCTCAAGCTGCCCGACAGCCCGGTGTGGGCCACCGGGGGCTGGTACCACCACGAACTGGTCCGCACCTCCGAGGGCTGGCGGAGCCGGTCCCTGGTGGAGGAGGCCAGCTGGTTCCACGGCGTCCCGGCGCCTGACGAGCCCGCCAACGGAGCCTCGCCAGCCGAGGCTGAGCAAGGGCCGGCCACCACCTGAGCGAGGATTGAGCGACACCGTGGCCGGACCCCTCGACGGCATACGCATCGTGGAGATGTGCGTGGCCGTCACCGGACCCCTGGCGGTGACCCTTCTCGTCGATCAGGGCGCCGAGGCGGTCAAAGTGGAGGAGCCCCGCTACGGGGACCAGGGCCGCTATGTGGGCGTCGCATCGGGCGGGATCTCGGCCTTGTTCCAGATGTGCAACCGAGGCAAGCGCTCCGTCGCGGTGGACTGCACCCACCCGCAGGGTCGCGACATCGTGCTCAACCTCGCCGCCGGTGCTGACGTGTTCGTGCAGAACATGCGCCCGGGGGTGGTCGAACGACTCGGTCTCGGCCACGGCGACGTCTCGGCTCGCAACCCCGACATCGTCTACGCCTCGCTATCGGGGTTCGGCCCCGAAGGCCCCTACGCCCACAGGAGGGTGTACGACTCGGTGATACAGGCCCAGGCGGGGCTCGTCGGCAACCAGACAGGCATCAACGACGAGTCTCCCCGGTTCCTGCGCCAGGCCGCGGCCGACAAGATCACCGCCTACACGGCCGCACAGGCCATCACCGCGGCGCTCCTCGCCCGCGAGCGGGGCGCCAGCGGTCAGCACATCGAGCTGGCCATGCTGGACGCCTCCGTTGCGTTCCTGTTCGCCGACTCGGCCGCTCACGAGGTGGCGCTGGACAACGACCAGCGCCATCTTGCCCAGTCGTTCTCGGCCCACCAGCGGGCCATCGCCCTCGCCGACGGGCATGTGGTGGTGGCCGCGGTGACCGACGACGAGTTCCACGGCATGGCCAGAGCGTTCGGCGTGGACTCGAGCGATCCCCGCGTGGCCGGCATGAGCGATCGCCAGCGCCACAAGGAGCAGACCAGCGTCGTGTTCAGGGCCGCTCATGCCGCGGCGGCCGCCATGCCGCTGGCGGAGGCGGTGGAAGCACTGGATCGCCATCAGGTCCCGTTCGGGGTGGTGCTCGACGTGGAGGACGTCGCCGGCGACGCCCAGGCGATCCACAACCAGCTGTTCACCGAACACGACCACCCGGCGATGGGCCGGGTGCGCCAGCCCCGGCCAGCGGCCCGCTTCTCGACAACGCCGGCCGAGTTGCGCCAACCGTCGTCCCCAATGCACGGCCAGCACACCGATGAGGTACTGAAGGAGCTGGGCCTGGCGGGCAGCATCGACGTGCTCCGAGCCGAAGGCGTGATCAGGTGAGCGGCCCCCAGGCAGACTCGACCGGCGACCGCGCTCAGGAGTTCCAGCCTGGCCACCCAGAACGAAGGCCGCCCGATGGCCACGAAGCCGACGTCTACGCCCAGAAGGCGTTCCAGCGCGGGGTCCTCCTCGTCGAGGAGTGGCTCGAGCAGTTCGAGCGAGACGGTGAGTCGCCCGCCATCCCGGCGGCCACTGTGGTTGTGCTGCGGGACGGTTCCGAGGGCATGGAGTCGCTGATGCTGCGCAAGAACTCCCGCATCGCGTTCGGCGGGATGTGGGTGTTCCCCGGGGGCCGGATCGACGACGGCGACCACGACAGCTCCGGCGACCTGATCACGGCCGCCTGCAACGCGGCGGTCAGAGAGGCTCGGGAGGAGGCTGCGATCTCACTCGACGCTGCCAGCCTGGTGCACTTCTCGTTCTGGATCCCGCCGCCGATAGCACCCAAGCGCTTCGCCACCTGGTTCTTCGCGGCGCAGGCACCGGCGGACGAGGTGTCCGTCGACGACGGCGAGATAACCCACCACGAGTGGATGACCCCGGCCGGAGCCATGCGTCGCCGCGACGCCGGAGAGATCGAGCTGATCGCCCCGACGTGGGTGACGCTTCACACCCTCAGCGGCTATTCCACGGTGGCCGACGCGCTGGACGGTCTGAGCCGTCGCCGCCCCCGCCGCTACGAGCCTCGGCTGGGCACTGGGAAGCACGGACCGGTGTCGATGTGGCACGGCGACGCCGGCTACGCGACCGGCGACGCCTCGGTGCCCGGTCCGCGTCACCGGCTGGAGATGACTCCTGACGGCTACCTGTTCGACGAGTCCGGCTACACCGATCCCGACGACGGGTAGCTGCCCGAAATTGACGTAGTTCTCCCCACATATTGTGGACAACTACGTCAATTTCGCCAGGGACAGCGCCGCTGGCCCGTCAGCGGGCCGGGCGGGCCAGCAGATCCTCGATCAGGGCGGCTAGCTCGAGGGGGCGGTCGCCCTGGATGGAGTGGCCGGCGCCGTCGACCACCACATGGTCGGTGCCGGGCAGCCGTCGCATCCACTCGGCGACGTCGGCGTCGTCGACGACGCTCCAGGCACCGCCCTGCCACAGCGCGGTGGGCGCGGCGATGCGGGAGACCTTCTCCCACAGGCCCTCAAAGTCCAGTTCGGCCCCGCCGCCGGTCTGCCAGTCCCGCGTGCGGTCGTAGTTCCAGGTCCAGCGGCCGTCGGCCATCTCGTGGGCGTTGTGCAGCACGCCCCTGCGCAGCGACGACTCGCTTCTGGTGGGGTTGTGCTCGATGGTGCGTTCCAGGATCGCCTCGAAGCTGTCGAAGTGCTCGGGGCCGTCGACGAACGCGATGATCGGCTCGGCCTTCTTGTGGTCCGCCCCCGGCGTCACGTCCACCACCCCCAGTCGCCGCACCAGACTCCGGCGGTCGGCGGCCAGACAGATGGCAGTGAGGCCGCCCAGAGACATGCCCACCACCGCCTCGGCCCCAGGCGCCAGCGCCTCGACCGCCACAGCCACGTCATCGGCCATGGAGGCGGGACCGTAGTTGTGGGCAGGCCGGTGGTCGGAGCGCCCGTGGCCGGGCAGGTCCACCGCCACCAGCGGCCGGTCGAGGGCCAGCGCCAGTGTGTCCCAGGTGTGGGCGTTCTGGGCGCCGCCATGGATCAGCACCAGCTCCGGCTCGGCGGTGCCCCAAACCAGCGCCGACAGCCGCAGCCCCGACGGCAGCGGCACCGACTCGCGGCGGACCGCGGGCGGGCCCGACCATTCAATCCGGTACTCGGCCGCGTTCTCGCCGAACAGCCCGAACTCGTCGTAGTTCACCATCCGGCGATGCTAGGCAGCCACTGGGCGAGCGCGACGGCGGGACGCCCGGCCGCTGCGAAATTCCGGTCCCCAGGGTCGATAATCGCCCCAAACCACCGGAAATTCGATAGAGGAGGCTCAGCTAGGCCGGTGCCGTTCGGGCCAGGCTCCGGGACTTCCGACCGGCAACCACGGGCGGCTCCCAGCTGAATCGCCACGCGGCGACGGCGGCACCGGCCACCAGCCAGAGCAGCAACACTCCGAGCCGGTGCCACTCGAAGGCCGGGGCGCTCGAGAACGGGTTCATGGCCTCGCCGAAGGCCAGCCCGAAGTGCTTGAGGGGGAAGATGTCGCCGAGCACGTCGAGCCAGGCTGGAGTGTCGGTTCCGAACGGCACGAAGATGTTGGAGACGAAAGCCAACGGAAGCAGGGTGGCGTTGGCCATGGGCACCGCCATCGACACCGACCGGGCCAGTGAGGCGAGCGCCAAGCCGAGCGCAGCGAACGAAGCCGAACCGACCACAAAGGTGACGACCATGGCGGGGACCTTGGCCGCCTCGATGTTCACGCCGTAGGCCGCGACACCCAGAGCGACCATCGCGACCACTCCCAGCGCCGCGACCCAGACCGCCGACAGCACCACTCCGCCGAGATAGACCCACGGCGGCAGGGGCGTGCCCCGCACCCGCTTGAGAATGCCTAGCTCGCGCCGGCTGGCCAGGTTGACGCCGATGCCGGTGTAGGTGGACGATGCAGCCGCGTACACGGCCAGGCCGGGCGTGTAGAACTGGCTGCTGCTGACCCGGCCATAGACACTGTCGAAGGCGTCGTTGCCGAAGATGGCGGTGAACAGCACCAGCATCAGGACGGGGAACACCAGGCTGAAGAAGGCCGCTATCGGCGTCCGCCAGAAGATCCGGTTCTGCATGCGGACGCACCGCCACAGGGTCCTCATGGCTGGCCGTCCCCGTCGTCGGGCGCGTTGCCATCGTCACCGTCGCCCGGTCGCGCGCCGGCGCCAAACGGCACGCCGTCACGGCCATCCGGCACCCCACCAACGTCGTCCGGCTCCACACCCCCTTCACCGTCGGCAACGAGGCTCAAGTAGACGTCCTCGAGGCTCGGAGTCGTGACGGTCAGCCCTTCGAGTTCGAAACCCCGCTCGGCCGCCCACCCGGTGACCTGAGCCAGGTCGGCTGTGGGTGTGTCGGTGGTGATCTCCACATGCCTGCCCCGACCGACGATGCGGCCCGAGACTGGGGCGAGCAAGTCCGACACCGGCTCGACTCTGTCGGGCACCGCGAATCGGATCAGTGCCGAGCCCGCACGTGCCCTCAACTGGGCCGGGGTGCCCTCGGCGACTATCCGTCCCCTGGCCAGCACCGCCACGCGGTCGGCCAGGTGCTCGGCCTCGTCGAGGTAGTGCGTAGTGAGCAGCACGGCCCGCTGCTGCGAGGCGAGCCGCTCGACCAGCTCCCAGCCCCTCCGGCGGGCCGCAGGGTCGAAGCCGGTAGTCGGTTCGTCCAAGAACACGACGTCGGGGTCGCCCACCAGGCCCAGAGCCATGTCAATGCGCCGCTGCTGGCCTCCCGACAGGGTGGAGATGCGGGCGTCAGCCTTCTCTCCCAACTCCACCATCTCGATCAGATCGTCCGTCGGCACGCGGCGCGAATAGGCGGCGCCATAGAAGTCGATTGCCTCGCGCGCCGTCAGTTCGGGATCGATGCCGGAGGACTGCAACACGATGCCGATCCGGTCGCGGAAGGAGGCGCCGGCCGACGCCGGATCGGTGTCGAGAACCTGCACGGTTCCAGACGTGCGGGTGCGATGTCCCTCCAGGATCTCCACCGTCGTGGACTTGCCCGCCCCGTTGGGACCGAGCAGGGCGAACACCTCGCCTCGCTCCACCTCGAACGACACGCCGTCGACAGCCCGGACCGCCCCGTAGTCCTTGACGAGATCAGCGACGGCAACGGCTGGACCCACTCGCGGCACGCTATCGGCGGCCAGGAGACTGCCGCCTGCCCGCTCGGCGCGCGGAGCGGGCACGATATGGGGGTGAGGCCGCTTCCGGGCATGGTCCCCATCGCCGAGTACGGCAGCCGCTGGGAGGCCAATGTGGCCGCGGCCCGGCTACGGGAAGCGGGATACGAGGCCACGGTGCTGGTGGACCCGGCCACCGATGTCGTCCCCCACTACGTCACCCACCGTTTCGCGGTGCTGGTGGTGCGGGCTGAGGTCGCCGACTCCGCCGCTGAAGTGCTCGGACTGGAGCGTCCAGACATCGAGGCCGAGCGCCTGGACTCGGCCTTCCATCAGCGACGCTTCGCCGACCGCCCCGCCTGGGTCCGGTATCTCACCTGGACCCTGATCATCGCCATACCCGGCCCAGTCGCCGTGACGGGCCTGTGGATTGCGTGGAGACTGCTGCGGAGCTTGTTCCCGTGACGTGCCCCGCCTTGCCGGAGTCGACTGCCCCGTCCGGCTCTCGGGTCTGGCTCTCCGGTCCGGCTCATTCGGGGCAACCGGCGTGGACCTAGGATGGCGCCAGCTATGCCCGTCGCTCCCATCGATCCCCGGCCCCTAGACATTCTCGACGGCGACTTCTACGTCAACGACCCGTACTCCCGCTACGCCTGGCTGCGGGAGAACTCGCCGTGCCACTGGGACGACATCAACGAGCTGTGGGTGATCACCCGCTACGACGACATCGTCGAGGTCGAGAAGGACAAGCAACTCTTCATCAGCTCCGACCGGGAGAAGGGCGGCTACCGGCCCAACATCCCGGCCGACCCATCGATCATCGGAACTGACGACCCCTTGCACCAAGCCCGGCGTTCGCTCGTGTCTCGCCGGTTCACTCCCAGGGCCGTCCAGCAGTGGCGAGGCCACATCACCGAGGCCGTGGACGATCTGCTCGACCCAGTGATCGAGCGGGGCCGGGCCGAGATCGTGGGCGAGTTGGCCGCTCCCCTGCCGGCCAAGATGATCGGCCTGCTGCTCGGCTTCGACGACAACATGTGGCCCAAACTCAAGCACTGGTCGGAGACGTCCATCGCCTCCGGCGGAGGCCCCCGATACCGCACCCGGGAAGCTGTCGAGGCTGTCTTGGAGTTTGCGGTGGCCGCCACCGAGCTGTACGCCGACAAGCAGGGGTGCCCAGCCGGCGACCTGATTTCGCGATGGATCGAGGCCGAGTCGGACGGCGATGGGATGGTGGGCGGCTCGCCCTTCGGGCTGGACCAGATCGTGTCCGATTCGCTGCTGGTCCTCGACGGCGGGGCCGAGACCACCCGCACCGTGATTGCACGCACGCTTCTTGACTTGGCCGACCGTCCCGAGGCATGGGCCGCGCTGAAGGCCGGCGCCGACATGGAGACCGCGGTGGAGGAGTTCATCCGCTGGGTCACGCCCATTCACAACATGTGCCGGACAGCCATGGCCGACACCGAGCTGGGGGGTCAGAGGATCCGCAAGGGCCAGCAGTTGGTGATGATGTACCCGTCGGCCAACCGGGACCCGGACCACTTCGACGATCCCGAGACTTACGACGTCACGCGCAGCCCCAACAACCACATCGCCTTCGGGTTCGGCACCCACTTCTGCCTGGGCGCCGCCCTGGCCCGTCTCGAGATCCAGATCTTCTTCGAGCGCCTGATAGAGCGGGTGGACCACGTCGAGCGCATCGAGGGTGCACCCCAGGTGGAGATGCCCAACGCCTTCGTCCACGGCCTGCGCGAAGCCCATCTAGCCTTCATCCCGGCCTGAGGCCGAGACTGCGCCGCGGAGCAAGACCGCACCGCTAGGCCGAGACCGCAAGGAGTTCAACCGTGTCCCAGTCATCGTCAAACCTGTTCAGCTATGCGGGCAAGAAGGTAGTGCTCACCGGCGGCGCCAGCGGCGTGGGCGCGGCCACCGTCGAACTGCTGGCCGAGGCGGGCTGCACCGACCTCACCGTGCTCGACCGCAACGAGCCCACCGGTCCGGCCACTGCGTACGTTGCCGCGGACCTGAGCGACCCCGAATCGATCGACGCCGCCTGCGAGGCCATCGGCCCGGGCACCGACGTGCTGTTCAACAACGCGGGCGTGTCCGGGATCCACTCCTCGGACTTCGTGCTGCGGGTCAACTACCTGGGCCTGCGGCGCCTCAGCGAGGGCCTGCTGCCGACCATGACCCGGGGAGGAGCCATCGTCAATACGGCGTCGGTCGCCGGGCAGCGCTGGCCCCAGCATCTGGCCGAGATCACCGAATTGATCGCCATCGACGGCTGGGGCGAGGCCCTGGCCTGGATCGCGGAGCACGGTGAGTTGATCGACCCCGCGCCCTACGAGTTCTCCAAGGAGATGGCCCAGGTCTGGACGATGCACGGCTCGCGCCGCAGCTACCTGGACTACGGCGTGCGCACCAACAGCGTGTGTCCCGGTGTGATCGACACTCCCCTGCTGCACGACTTCCGCCGCCACATGACCGAGAAGGTCATCGACTGGATGGTGGACCAGTCAGCCGGCATCCTCACCCCCGCCGACATCGCCCGCACGCTGGTCATGCTGGGCTCCGACGCCAGCGCAGCCATGAACGGCCACAACATGGTGGCCGACCACGGGTTCACAGCCTGGTTCAACACCAACCAGATCGACTTCGCCGGCCTGGCCTGACCTTCCGATCGAGAGCGGCGGGCAGAAGCAGCCCACGCATCATCGCGGCCCGGCGGGGTCCTCCGGCTCGGCGAGGTTTATGACGAAGGCGAGCAGGGTGTAGTAGCCCACAAGCGTGCTCAACTCCACCACTCCGGAGGTGCCCAGCCGGTCCCGCGCCGCCGCGTAGGCCGCGTCAGAAACCCGGGAGTCGGCGCACATCTCCCGCACGAAGCCGACGACCACATCATCGGGGGGCTCGACGGCGCTCTCACCGTCTTGCACCGCCGTGATCGTCGCCTCGGCCACGCCGGCCGCCCGGGCCAGGCCGACATGGGTGTCCCACTCGAAGTCGCAGGCGTGGGCCACGGCCGTCGCGATGATCGCCAGTTCCCGGTCGTGGTCGCTGAGCGCGCCCTCGTAGCGGATCTGGTGACCGAGCTGGGCGGCCGGTCGGGCCATTTCGGGCAGGTGCAGCAGCACCTCGTAGGGCCGGATCATCGTGCCCCGGCTCTCGACGATCCAGTCGAAGACTGCTTGCTGGGAATCGCTGAGGCCGGCACGGTCGGCAAGCAGCGGGAGTCTGGCCATGTCCGGCCGCTGGGTTGTCATGAACCCATTATCACACCCGCGCCCCGGCGGCTCTGCGGCTCTGCATCGTCGGCGGACGCCCGAATCGGTGCCTGATCGGGCGCCGCGGTATGGTCCGAGCGGCATCCCGGCACTCAGGAGGTGACCATGAGTTCGTGGATCTTGATCACCGGCGGAACCGTCATAGACGGCACCGGCGCGCCCGCGGTCGAGGACTGCCCGGTCTTGGTGAAGGACGAGACGATCGAGGCGGTCGGCGCCGGCGCGAGCGAGCAGTTCGTACCGCGCGGCGATGACGTGGTGCGCATCGACGCGACCGGCAGAACGGTCATGCCGGGGCTCATCGACGCACACTGCCACACATCCTTCGGCGAGTCCCGGACACAGGAGGAGCAGGACCTCTACACCAGCCACGAGCTGCGCACGCTGCGCTCGGCCTGGAACGTCACCAAGGTCCTGCGGGCCGGGGTCACGGGCATCTCCGACCCCGGGGGCAGCTACTTCATCGGGGTGGGCATCCGCGAGGGCATCGCCGAGGGCCTCGTCCAGGGCCCCCGCATGAAGACCGCGGGCCGGTTCCTGTCCACCAGCAACGGCATCAGCGACTGGTACCCGTCGTCGGTAGGCGTTCCCGACTCCAGCATCGGCAAGGTGGTCAACACCGCCGACGAGATGGTCACCGAGGTCCGCCACCAGGTCAAGAACGGAGTCGACCTGATCAAGATCGGCGACAGCGTGCTGGGCGACTTCGAGGCGTTCTCGCGCGATGAGGTCAAGGCCATGTCCGATGCCGCCCACCGCCTCAACAAGTGCATCACCATGCACGCCCGGGGCTCCAACAACGTGGACTCCGCGGTGGCGGCCGAGCTCGACTGGATCATGCACGGCAACACCCTGCGGGACGACACCGTCGAGCGGCTGGCCGACTCGCAGATCCCGCTGGCTCCGGCCCTGCTGCTGCTGGGCAACCTGGGCGAGTTCGGAGGGGCGGCCGGGGTTCCGGCCGAGACCCGCAGCGCCTACTCCCGCCTCCTCGACGACACCGCGGGCTGTCTCAACAAGGCCCGCGAGGCCGGGGTGCCCATCATCACCGGCACCGACACCGGCTTCTCCTGCACCCCCTACGGCGACTGGCACGCACGCGAGCTCGAGTTGCTGATGCGCTACGCGGGCATGAGCGCGCTGGAGGCCATCAAGGCGGCCACCCACGACTGCGCGATCGTGCTGGGCGACGAGAACGATGTCGGCTCGCTGGTCGCCGGCAAGGGCGCCGACATCATCGTCGTCGACGGTGATCCGCTGGCCGACATCCGGGTGCTGCAGGACAAGCGGCGCATAGAGACGGTGATCCTGCGGGGCGAGGTGCAGGTCTTCGACGACGAGGTGCTGGCCCAGCGCCGGCCGTACGAGCGGGCCCAGACCATCTGCCCGTCGGACATCACCTACGACCTGATCTACAACGGCGGCGAGGCCGCCCAGCCGGATCCGCGCGACTTCGACACCAACGGCGAGCGCGACTTGCTGGCCCAGCTCGACGAACTCGCTGAGACGGCCGCGCAAGAATCGAGCTGATGGGTCCAATGGATTGCAGCGTCAAGAGTTGGCACGTGCCGTGATGCAGTACCCGCTCGGCGCGGCCGGGACCCTGACCCGCGTCCTCGAGGCCGGCCGGGGCGACAGGACCATGCTGCTGGTCCACGGCGTCGGGGCCCGAGCCGACCGGTGGCGCCTGAATCTCGACGCCTTCGCCGAGGCGGGCTACCACGCTTACGCCATCGACCTGCCCGGCCACGGCCTGGCCGAGAAGGGCAGCCGCTTCGACCATTCCGTGCCCAACTACGCGGCCTTCGCCCGAGCCGTACTCGACGAGGTCGGCGCGGGCCAGGTGTACCTGGTGGGCACGTCGCTGGGCGGCCACGTCCTGGCCACGGTGGCTTGCGAGATGCCCGAGCGGGTTGCCGGGCTGGTGATGGTGGGAACGCTGGGCATGGCCCCGATCGGACAGGAGGCCAGGGAGCGCACCGCGGGCCTCATCGGCGACACGACGCCCGAGATGGTCGACCGCAAGCTCCACTCGGTGATCCACGACGACAGCCTCGTCACCGCCGAACTGCACCGCGAGGAGGTCCAGATCAACAACTCGCCGGGAGCGTCCGAGGGGTTCGAGCGGATCGCCGACTACTTCGCCAACCGCATCGACGATGACGTCGTGGGCGAGCGGCTGGCCGCGCTGAGCGGCCGGTTCCCGGTGCTGCTGGTGTGGGGCCGCGAGGATCTGGGCTTCCCGCTGGCGATGGGCGAGGCCGCCCACGAGATGCTCGACGGGTCTCGCCTGGCCATCATGGACGAGGCCGCCCACGCCCCCTATTTCGAGCGGCCCGAGACTTTCAACGCCATCGTCACCCAGTTCCTCGCCGGCCGCCTCGGGGCCGAGCCCCTCGAAGGCGTCGAGCTGCGCGGCTGAGAATCAGGTGTCGCCAGTTTCTTGATGTAGTTGCGGGAAACACCCCATTTCGACGCAAGAGACTCTCGCCGAATTGCGGGCGATCTGAGGAGAGGGCCCGATTCGGGGCGCTTCCGCGGCTACCGCTAGGGTGCCGCCCCATGTCCAAAGAGACCGACGACCTCCTGCGACGCATCGACGAGACGGTCGAGGCCGAGCACATCAAGTTCCACCCCCTGGTGAGCGCCATCTGCGAGGGAAACGCCTCCCGCAAGTCCCTGAGGGGCTTCGCCCGGCAGTTCTTCTTCGTCGGGCCCAAGCCCAACCCGCGCCCCCACTGCGCGGTGTACGCCTACGCGCCCGAGGGTGACCCCGACATCGAGCACCTGTGGTTCGACGACGTGCTGATGGAGGAGGCCACCGGCAGCCACTCGGGCACCGGGCACCACCTCCAGATCTACTTCAACTGGTGCGCCTCGCTCGGCCTGTCCGTTGATGAGATGAAGGCCACCGACGCCATACCGGAGACGGCTGCGTTCGAGCAGTGGCGCTACTTCAACGCCTTCAAGGGCGACTGGATCGCGGCCATCGCCGGCATCGCCTTCATCGAGGGCGCGTCGGCCAAGCGCAACGACATGCTCATCGAGTCGTTCGTCAACGACTACGGCTACACCCGGGGCACCGACGAGCTGCAGTACTGGGAGATCCACGCCTCCGAGATCGAGGAGGACCACGGCGACATCGGGCCGGCGATCGTGCGGCGCTACGCCAACGACGACTACACCCGGACCCGGGTCTGGAACGCGGTCCGGCGCAGCATCGACCTCCAGTGGCTCGCCTTCGACGGCATGTACCGGGCCTTCTTCGAGGACGACCCCCGCTACAGCCGCTGGCAGGAGTAGCTCAGATCGGGGTTGAGAGCATCCTGGCGACCGCGAAGGTGTCGTTGACGACGATCTTCTCCGCGAACAGGGGGTTGCCGTTGTCGAAGACCACCTTGTCGCGGTAGGTGCCGACCGCGAACAGGTCGGTCTCGCCGTCCAGGGTGGACTGGTACACCGAGAAATTGGCCTGCACCGACCACGCGCCGTCGCTGGATCCCAGCACCCGGACCACGCTGAGGACATGCTTGTCGGTGTGCAGGTTGTAGAGGTTGGCCTCGCGCAGCGACACCACCCGGTCGCGCAGCATCCCCTTGTTGTGACACGACATCAGCTCGAGGGGATAGCCCGCCTCGACGTTCTCTCGCGACAGGATCTTGTAGGTGCAGTCGTCGGTGAAGAGCTCGACCCACTCCTCCAGGCGGTCCTCGTCGATCAGGTGCACGTAGTCCGCCATCAGGTTGATGATGGCGGCGTGCTCGCTCATGTCGCCCATCAGGCCGCCTGCTCGGAGTCGATGCCCATGAGCTCGTAGTAGTAGGACCAGAACCCCCGGATGGGGATCTCGGTCACCAGGTAGTCGTGGTCGCCGATCTCGCCCTTGCCGCCGATCTCGACGATGCCGTGCTCGTCCTGCTCGCGCTTGACGGCCCGGTGGACCATCTCGACCGCCTCGCCGTCCTCCATGGAGATCAGCCCGCCGGGGCCGACCAGGTTGGCCTGGTTGAGGCGGTGGCGGGTCATCTCCTCGTCGTCGTCGGCGTAGCCGAAGTAGGTCCAGTACAGCTCCAGCTCCCCCGGCCCGCGGGTCTGGATCTGGCGGGTGCAGAGGCTGTTGGTGATCTGCTGCAGGACCATGTTGGGGAAGATCGACAGGATGGTCAGCGACACGTCGTCGGGGAACTCCTTGTCGTACTGCAGCATCGACGGGTCCTCGAGCCGGAATCCCTTGTCGAACACCTTCTTGGTGCCGGCGAACGCCTCGGCGTCGGCTTCGTCGTCGCTGGTGCCCATCATCGAGTAGCTGATGTTGTGGCGGCCGCGGTCGTCCAGCTTCACCCCGCCGCGCTGGGTGGGCCGGTACAGGCCGAACGTGGCGTGGAACATGTGCAGCAGCGCGCCGTGGTTCGGGTCCCGCACGTTGTCGTTGTAGAGCTTCCAGTTGCCGAGAATGCGCTGGCGCTGGTAGCCGAGCAGGTTGAGGGGCCGGTTGAACACCCGGTCGAGCTCGGCCCGCACATTGGCGCCCAGGTAGTCGGCCAGGGGCTCGGTGTCGTCGGAGAACGTCCCGAACAGCACGCCCCGGTAGCTCTCCACGTGCAGCGACGTGAGCTGCACCGACTTGATGTCGAAGTCCGGCGGCAGCCCGCCGCGGCCCATGTGTCCCTTGGCGAACGGCACCGCCCGCAGCTGGCCCGTGAGGTCGTAGGCCCACTGGTGGTACAGGCAGGTGTGCATCGTGGCGTTGCCCCTGCACTCGCGCTTGAGCATCGAGCCCCGGTGCATGCAGCGGTTCACGAACGCGGAGACCTTTCCGTCCCGCTGGCGGTTCACCAGCACCGGTGTGTCGCCCACATAGGTGGTGATGAAGTCGCCGGGATCGGGGATCTCGGCCTCGAGGGCCAGATACGACCAGGTCGGGCCCCGGAAGATCCGCTCCTGCTCCTCGACGTATATGTCCTCGTCGAGGTAGGCGGCGAAGGGGATCCGGCTGAAGTCGTCGGTGGGCCACTGGAGGCTCATCGCGGTCGTCATGGGGCGGGCTCCTTTCTGATGTGCGCTGCCCGATGTGCGCTGCCCGATGTTGCGCTGCGGGCTGCTCCCTAGGCGTATTCGGCGCCGGCCACCGCCGCCAGCCGGCGCCGGTATTCGAGGGCGGGCTCGTCGGCCACTCTGAGGTGCAGTTCGGCGGTGATGTCCAGCGGCAGCATCTCGGGCTTCTGGTGCTCGACGATGTGGCGGTCCTGTTCGATCACCTTCTGGTGGAAGGCGATGATCTCGTCGTCGGTCTGGTCCTGGCGGCCCTTGATGCCGACGAACTCCCAGAAGCGGACCCTCTTGAGCGAGATCGGCTGGTTGGCGATGAACACCACCGTGCTCTGGGACTCCGCGGTGATCAGCAGGCGCCAGCTGAACGGGATCTCCACCCACGTCTTCTGGGTGACCAGCTCGTCGGCATCGCCGAACATGGCCTCGTCCACATCGTGGCGCCGGGCCGAGAAGGCGTAGCCCCGGTCGGTCTCCTCCATGTCGAAGGGGGCGATCACGGTGGCCGAAGCTTCGGCCAACAGACCCGGATGGACGATGGGCAAGTGCGACGTGTCGATGGCGTTCTCGACGAAGCGAGCCGCGCTTGCTTCCCAAGTCCACTCCCCCGGCCTAATCATGTGGAAGCCGTCGTCGTAGTACTCGGGGAACTCCGGAACTGGCGCGACCGGCTCCTCCAGCGCCACGTAGACGAGCCCGTAATGCTCGGTTGTGCGGTAGGCGGGCACCCTCGCCTGCGACGGGATCCGCTGCCGGTCGGGCGGCTGCGACGGGATGTGTACGCACTTGCCGTCAGTGTCGTAAGTCCAGCCGTGGTAGGGGCACACGATGCAGCCCTCGGCGTTCACCGATCCCAGCGACAGCGGCGTGCCCCGGTGTATGCACAGGTCCTGCAGGGCATGGATGTCACTGCCGGAGCGGAACACCACCAAGTCCTCGTCCAGCAGGGTGGTCTTGATCGGACCACTGTCCAGTTCCTCAACGGCGGCCACCGGGTGCCAGTACTTGCGAAGCGCGTTACTCATATCGTCTCCCTGCTCTGGCTCACGGCCGCGCAACTATATTTCAGCGCCCTGCCGCGGTGACCAGCCCGCCGGTCGGCCCGACACGTCTGTCGGGCGTCCCGCCCCGATCTGTCCGACGTTTGCGCTCGGTTTAGCGTCGGGACGCCGAAGCGTGCAAGCATGGGCGGTCCACATCTGCCGGCTGGCCGTCGTGCCGCCGCATCGGAAGGAGAAAATGTGAAGCGGATACTCGTGGGGCTGCTCGCCATCGGCCTGGTGGCCGCAGCTTGCAGCGGAGACAGCGCTGAGGATGAGGGGCCTGTCAAGCTGGGCTTCCTCAACGGACAGTCCGGGGACTACGGCCCCTGGGGCCATTGGGCCCTGGCCGCGGCCGAAGTGGCTGTCGAGGAGCTCAACGCGGCTGGCGGCGTGCTGGGCCGCGACGTCGAGCTGATCGTGGAGGACAATGGATCCACGCCCGAAGGCGCGGTGTCGGGCTTCGCCGAGCTGACCGAGGTCGACGGAATCCACGCGCTGGGCGGCATCGAGTCCGACGGGATGATCGCCATATTCGACACCGTGCACGAACTGCAGATCCCGACGATCTGCAGCACCTGCGGCACCACCGAGCTCGACAACACCGGCGGCGACATGGTGTTCCGCATCATCCCCTCCGACACTGACAACGGCATCGTCGGCGCCCAGGTGGCCCGCGACGAGGGCTACCGCAACGTGGCCATGCTGGTCGAGCTGAGCGAGGGCACCGAGAGTCCCGCCAATGTGTTCAAGGCCGTCTTCACCGAGCAGATGGGCGGCACCGTCACCGAGGACGTCCGCTTCAACGCGGGAGAGGCGACCTACGCGGCCCAGGTGGCCCAGGCCTTCGAGTCCGGGGCCGACGCCGTCTACATCGCGGCCGGCTTCGAGACCGGCGTGCCGCTCCTCAACGAGTGGCAGCGGCGGGGCTACGTCGACGTGCCGCTGATCCTCACGACCGACCTTCTCAGCCCCGAGATCGCCGGGATCATCGGCGGCGTGGAGGGAGCGACAGCCATCGTCGGCGCCACCGCTTACGACACCGAGAACAACCCGGCGTGGGATGCTTACGTGCCCAGGTTCGAGGCCAAGATCGGCGACCCGCCTGAGATCGGCTTCTATGACGCCTGGCAGTACGACCAGTACATCGTCCTGGGTCTCGCCATGGCGAAGGCCGGCACCACCGACGGCGCCGCAGTGGCCGCCGCCGTCCCGGAGATCGCCAACCCGCCCGGCGTGGAGGTATTCAGCTACGCCCAGGGCCTGGCCGAGCTCGAGGCCGGCAACGAAATCGACTACCACGGCACCACCTCCAACATGGACCTCAACAGCGTGGGCAACCTGCTGTCGCCGGTGATGGCGGTGATCCACGTGCAGGACGGGGACTGGGCCGTGCGCGAGAACATCGAGCTCGACCCGACTCTGGTGAAGCCGTCCTGAGCCAGACACGAGCCTGACCCCTACGGCTGGCCCGGAAGTTCCCCGGGCCAGCCGTAGGGGGTCGCTCGCCCCGGTAGTCAGCCATGCAGAACGTCGTCTTCGGGATCGTCACCGGCAGTATCCTGGCCGTGGCGACCCTCGGCTTTGCGCTTGTCCGCCAGACCGAGAACTTCCTCAACATCGCCCACGCCCAGATGATGGCTCTGGGCGCCTTCGTCGGCGTCGTGCTGGTGGACACCTACGGCATGAACATCTTCCTGGCCGGCGGAATCACCGTGGTCGGGCTGGGCGCCCTGGGGGTCGTGCTAGCCGCGGCGTTCTTCCAGCCCGTGCGCCACCAAGGCGGCACCGTGCTGCTGTTCACGTCCATCGGGCTCGCGCTGATGATGTACGCCGCGATACTGGCGCTGTTCGGGACCCAGGCCCGCTTCTACCCCGACGTGTCGGGCGGCCTGCACCGCTTCGCCGGCATCGGAATCGCCACCAGCGAACTGGTCATCATCGGGTTGGCCGTAGGCAGCATCGCCGCGCTCCAGCTCTTCCTCAATTCCACCGGGCTGGGCCGGGCCATCCGGGCCGTGGCCAGCAACGACGACCTGGCGAGGGTGCGCGGCGTGCCGGTTCGCTCGGTCTCCAACACCATCTGGTTCATCAGCTCCGCCTTCGGGGCCATGGCCGGAGTGATGCTCGGCGTGCTGGGCGCGGTCAACACCGAGATCGGCTGGCACAACATCCTGATCGTGCTGGCCGCCGCGGTGCTGGGCGGGCTGCGCAGCATCACCGGGGTGATCCTGGCCGGGCTGCTGCTGGGGATCATGATGGACGTCTCGGCGCTGTTCATCCCCACCGCCTACCGGCCGGTGGTGGCCTTCGGCGTGCTGGTGGCGGTGCTGATCCTGCGGCCCGAGGGAATCCTGTCCATCCAGCGCCGCAAGGACGCGGTGGTGGCATGACCAGCGCCACCCGCAAGGCCGCGAGCAGCAATAGAGCGGCACGGTGACCAATCCCATCTTCTGGGTGGGCGTCCTCACGCTGGCGCTGATCTACTCCAGCCTGGCCATGGCCCTCAACGTCGAGTCCGGCTGGGGCGGAATGTGGGATCTCGGCATCGCCGGGCTGCTGGCCTCGGGCAGCTACTGCTACGTCATCCTCACCGCCAGCGACCCGGATCTCGACATGCGGTTCGCGCCCGGGCTGTCGATGTGGGTGGCCTGGCCGCTGGCCGCGCTGTTCACCGGGCTGGTGGCTTTCGCCATCGGCGCGCCCGCGCTCCGATTGCGGCGCGAGTACTTCCTGATCACGACGCTGGCCTTCGCAGAGATCATCCGCCAGCTCGTGGTTATCCAGGCCGACATCACCCGAGGCACTGTCGGAGTGGCCAACATCGCCCGACCCTTCGGCAGCTTCGTCACGGGCCGCGACTACAACTATGTGCTGCTCGCCCTCGCTGCGGCGGCCGCGGCAGTCATGTACCTGGTCACCCGCCAGGTCGGGCGATCGCCGTTCGGGCGGACGCTGCGGGCCGCCCGCGACAACGAGGCCGTCGCCCTGGCGCTGGGCAAGCGGGTCAACCGGATGAGGATCCAGACCTTCGTGCTGGCTGGCGTCCTCATCGGGGCCACCGCCCCGGTGTACCTCTTCTACATCCGGGCCATCTCGCCGCAGCTGTTTGCGCCGGGCATCACGTTCACGGTGTGGACGGCACTGGTCATCGGGGGCCTGGGCAGCATCCGGGGCGGGCTGGCGGGCGCTCTCGTGCTGATCGTGTTCACCGAGGCGGTGGGGCTCATCGAGGTCGACCCGGCCCACATCAACATCCTCGTCGCCATCGAGCCGTTCCTGGTGGGGCTGCTGCTCGTGCTCGTGCTGCGATTCCGCCCCGAGGGGCTGTTCTCCGAGCGAAGCGCGTTCGGCGGCCGGGCGGCCGGCGCCGTCACAGGCGCGGCCGAAGGCTCCCGACGCGCCGAAGCAGCGTCGGCTCGGGGAGGTTAGGGAGCATGGAGCTGGTGCTCGACCGCGTGCGCAAGACCTTCGGAGGCGTGGTCGCGGTCGACGACGTGTCGGCGGTGATGCCCCAGGACCAGGTCACCGCGCTGATCGGCCCCAACGGCGCGGGCAAGACGACTCTGTTCAACGCCATAACCGGGTTCGACCCCCCGGACCGGGGGTCGATCACCTTCGGCGGCCAGCGCATCGACGGCCTCACGCCCTGGCGGGTGGCGGAGATGGGGCTCATCCGGACCTTCCAGACGCCGGTCGGGTTCACCACCCTGACCGTGCGCGAGAGCATGCTCGCCGCGGCCACGCCGCACTTCCTAGAGACTCCGGTGCAGGCTCTCGGCCTCGGCCGCAGGGCCCGCGACCACGAGCGGAAGGCGGCGGCCCGGGCCGAGGAGATCACCGCCGAGCTGGGACTGGGCGACCTGCTCGACGTGCGCACCGACGAGCTGTCCGCCGGCGACCGCAAACTGCTGGAGTTCGCCCGCTCGCTGATGGCCGAGCCCAAGATGCTCCTGCTGGACGAGCCCGCCGCCGCGGTTGCGCCCGCCAACATCGGACGGCTGTCACAGCTCGTGCGGCGGCTCTGCGACCAGCGGGGCCTCGGCAGCCTGATCATCGACCACAACCTCTCGTTCCTCATGCAGATCGCCGACGCGGTGCATGTGCTCGACCGGGGCGCGCTGCTGGCCTCCGGAACCCCTGCGGAGATCGCCGCCGACGCCGAAGTGATGCGGGTGTACCTGGGCGAGGGCGACGGCGGGGACGACGCAGCATGAGCGAGACGGTCCTTCGGGTCGAGGCGCTGGAGGCCGGCTACGGCGGCTTCCCGGTGCTGCACGGCGTCGACCTCGAGGTGACCTCGGGCGAGATCGTCGCCGTGGTCGGGCCCAACGGTGCGGGCAAGTCCACGCTGCTCAAGACGATCTTCCGTTTGCTGCCGGTCGCCAGCGGGTCGGTGAGCTTCGAGGGCGCCGACCTGGCGCAGTACTCCACCCACAGCCTGGCCCGGCTGGGCATGGGCTATGTGCCCCAGGAGAACAACACCTTCCCCGACCTCAGCGTGCGCGACAACCTGGCGCTGGCGCTGAGGGGATCGAGCCCATTGGAGATCCGCCGCCGGGTCGACGATGTCGCGGAGGCCTACCCGGCCCTGCGCGACCGGATGGGCCAGAACGCCAGCACGCTGTCGGGGGGCGAGCGCCAGATGCTCGCGCTGGCCAGCGCGATGATCACCGGACCCCGCTTCCTGGCCCTCGACGAGCCCACCACCGGACTGGCGCCGTCCATCGTGCGGGCCCGCATCGACGACATCCTGCGCATCCGCGACTCCGGCACCACCCTGATGTGGGTGATCGAGGAGAGCCCGCTGGTGTGCCTGCCCCACTGCGACCGGGTGTACGTGATGCAGGCCGGGGTGCTGGGCGAGCCCGTGTCGAGCCGGGAGGTGCTGGAGGACGCGGCCCTACAGTCGCTGTTCTTCGGAGTCGACCACGCCGACGGCGGCGCCTAGGTCGCCCCGGCCGACCGTGCCGCCGATGCGACCCATTCGCCGAACATTGCCAACATCACAGGAGTGAGCCGATGCCCATAGTCGTGCGCAAGATCCCCTTCGAGTTCGTCACCGACACCGGCGGACTGCTCGCCGAGATAGAGAGCGGAGCCTTCACCGCCGACCAGATCATCGGCGTGATCGGCAAGACGGAGGGCAACGGCGGAGTCAACGACTTCTCGCGGATCCTGGCCGACCGGGTGCTGCGCGACTTCCTCAACACCCATGGCACCCGGTCGCCGTCTGAGATCGACCAGATGCCGATCGTGTGGTCGGGAGGCACCGACGGCGTGATCGCGCCCCATATGAACGTCTTCGCTCGGGTGCCCGGAGACGGCGGTGACAGCGACGAGAAGCGGCTGGCGGTGGGGGTGGCCATGTCGGAGCCGATCCTGCCCGAGGAGATCGGCCGGCTGCCGATGGTGGAGAAGGTGGCCGACGGAGTGCGGGCCGCCATGGCCGAGGCGGGCATCACCGACCCTGCTGACGTCCATTTCGTGCAGTCCAAGACCCCGCTGCTCACCCGGGAACGGATCGAGGACGCCCGCAGCCGGGGCAAGACGGTGGCTCTGACCGACACCATGGAGTCGATGGCGGTGTCGAACGCCACGGCTGCGCTGGGCATCGGCTACGCCGTGGGCGAGTTCGACCTGCCTCGGGAGGACCAGATCGCCAGCGACCTCGACTTGTACTCGTCGGTGGCGTCGTGCTCGTCGGGCGTCGAGCAGGATGCAGGCCAGATCGTGGTGGTAGGCAACAAGGCTGGCGCGGGCGGCGACTTCCGCATCGGCCACTCGGTGATGCGCGACGCTCTGGACTTCGACGGGATCTACGACGCCATCCGCTCGGCCGGCCTGGACCTTCCCGACCGGCCCCATCCCAGCGACTTGGGCGACGCGGTTGTGAACTGCTTCATAAAGTGTGAGACCGACCCCTCGGGACGTCTGCGGGGCCGACGGCTCGTGTCGATCAACGACTCCGACATCCACCACACCCATCACACCAAGGGCGCGGTCGGCGCGGTGGCGGCCGCCGCCATCGGCGATCCGGCCGTGTACTGCTCGGTGGCGGCCCTGCAGCAGGGTCCGGCGGGCGGGGGCATGGTGGCCGCCATCGTCGACATGTCCAAGGCGCCCTGAGCCTCATGTAGCACTCACGTGAACAGGGGAACACCGATGCTCGATCAGCAACAGCAGCTCGACCATGCCCTGAGGCACTACTGGCATCCGGTCGCGGTCTCCGAGGAGATCACGGCCGAGCCCAAGCAGGTGCGGCTGTTGGGCGAGACCATCGTGGTGTACCGCGACACCGGGGGCCTCGTGGCCCTGCGCGACAAGTGTGTTCACCGGGGCGTGGCCCTGTCGGGCGGGTGCATCCGCGACGGGCTCCTGATGTGCCCCTACCACGGCTGGCAGTACGACCGCACCGGCAGAGTGGCGTTCATTCCCGCGCTGGGAGAAGGCGGTGCCATCCCGAGTCAGGCCAGAGTCCACCGCTACCACATACGAGAAGACCACGGTGCGGTATGGATCGCCGCCGAGGAGCCCGTAGCCGATTTGCCCCCGTGGCCCGACGACGACTGGAACAGCAACGACTGGCGTGTGTTCTTGGTGGGGACCTGGCGCTGGCAGTCATCGGCGGGCCGAATGCTGGAGAACGCCATCGACTTCGCCCACTTCAACTTCGTGCACGAGGGCTTCACCGAGTTGGCCGACGGGCCGTTCATCAAGCCCTTCGAGGTCGCAGTCACCGACGACGGCATGAGATACGCCTACGACGACAGCGTGCTCCTGCGCGACTACACCCTCCACTTGCCGTTCACACTGCACGACCGCAAGTCGGTGGTGGCCGTGAGCGGCGGCGTCACCTGGTCCGAGCAGGGTGAGTCGAAAGCCGGCGACATCACCACCATCACGTTCATCGCCTCGCCGACCGACCGGGCCGAGACCCTCATATTCTCGTGGTTGTCGCGCAACCACTCCTTCGATACCCCGGACGCCGACTTCGGAGCCGGCTTCCACGAGGTGATGGAGCAAGACCGCATCGTGGTCGAGGCCCAGGACCCGGCCGAACTGCCCCTGGACCCCCGCGAGGAGCTCCACCTCAAGCTGGCCGACTCGGGATCGATCGCCTACCGCCGGCTCCTACGAGAGCTGGCCGCGTCTGCACCGGCCTGATCCCGGCACAGGGCGTGGAGGCGCTCTGGGGTGACGGGCAGGGAGGTGACCGCTCCGGGACGGCCGAGGGCGTCGTCGATGGCGGCCGCGATGACCGCGCCGCAGGCGTTGGTGCCGCCCTCGCCCGCGCCCTTGACGCCGAGCGGGTTCAGCGGGCTGGGGGCGTCCTCGGACAGCAGGATCTCCAGGTCGGGCATCTCGGCCGCGGTGGGCATCAGATAGTCCATGAACGACGTGGCCAGGGGCTGGCCAATCTCGTCGTAGCTGAAGTCCTCGAACAGCGCGCCGCCGAGGCCCTGGGCCGCGCCGCCGACGATCTGGCCCTCCACCAGCATCGGGTTGATCGCCCGTCCGATGTCGTAGGCGATCACGTACCGCTCGATCCGGACGCGGCCCGTGCCCGGGTCGAGAGCCACCACACCGGCGTGCAGCCCGTACGGGTAGTTCATGTGACTGGTGGTGTACCACTCCTCGGCCACGAGTCCCGGCCGGCCCTTCGCATAGGGCGACGCCGGGCCGAGAGCGGAGGCGATCTCTCCCAGAGAGACCGCCTGGGAAGGCGAGCCGGCCACGCTCACCGCGCCGTCAACGAGCACCAGGTCTTCAGCGCTGGCCTCCAGCATCTCGGCGGCGGCCTCGATGGCCCGCTGCCGCAGGGCCACGCCGGCCATGTGGGTGGCGGTGCCTGCCATGACGGTGGCTCTGCTGGCGAAGGCGCCCATCCCGTAGGACATCTGATCGGTCTGGCCATGGACCACCGAGATCCTGTCCATGCCCAAGCCGAGGACCTCGGAGCAGATCTGCGCCGTCACCGTCTCGAATCCCTGACCGACTGACGCCTCGCCGGTGGTCACGGTGACACAGCCGGAGGGGTCGACCTCGATCCGGCTGCCGGCGAAGGGCCCCAAGCCCGATTTCTCCACGAAGAAGCCGAGACCGAGCCCGACCAGTTCCCCGGCTGCTCGACGCTCGGCCAACGAGCGGGTCAGGGCCGGGTAGTCGATGTGGCCCATGACCCGGTCGAGCATCGTCTCGTAATGCCCCGAGTCGTAGACGACCGGCGTGCCGAGGGCGTCGATGCCGCGCTCGAAGGGCATCTCGCCGGATCCGATCAGGTTGCGGCGGCGGACCTCGGCCCGGTCGATGTCGAGGGTGGCCGCGATCGCGTCGAGGGCGCGCTCCCGCACGAAGGTGCTCTCGTAGCGCCCCGGCGCCCGGTAGGTGCCGGCCGGCGTCTTGTTGGACAGCCGCACCCGGCCGGTGACGCGATAGTTCGGGATCCGGTACGGGCCGGGCAGCATGGCCGCGGCCAGGGTGGCCACCGTCGCCCCGTGGGTGCGGACGTAGGCGCCCTGATCGCTGACGAACTCCACCTCGAGGCCCTCGATCACTCCCCGGGCGTCGGTCGCCACCCGCAGACGGTGGCGCTGATCGCGCGAGTGGTTGGCCGCCACCAGATGCTCCTGGCGGTCCTCGACCCACTTGACCGGTCGACCCAGACGCAGGGCGGCCAGCGCCACCAGGACGTCCTCGGGATATAGCTCGCCGCGCACGCCGAACCCGCCCCCCACGTGGGCCTCGCGCAGCACCACGCGGGAGGGCGGCAGGCCGAGCATCGCGGCCAGGGCGTCGCGGTTCTGGAACGGGACCTTGGCCGCGCCCAGGAACTCGAGCGTCTGCGTGGTGCGGTGGTGCACGGCCACCGCACCGCGGCATTCCAGGGGCACTCCGGTGTGCCGCCCCACCCGGAACTCGGCCGCCAAGGTGTGCTCGGCCCGGGCAAAGGCATCATCGACGTCGCCGGTCTCCTCGGTGAAGAGGTACGCCTCGGTGTCGAGCCGCCCGTCGAAGTCGCCGAGCGGGCCAGCCGCATCGAGCACCGGCGGCAGCTCGGAGACCTCCACCACCACCGCCTCCGCGCCGTCTTCGGCGATGTACGGATCGGCGGCGAACACCGCGGCGACGGGCTCGCCGACGTAGCGCACCCGGTCCTGGGCCAGGATCGGCTGGCGGTAAGGCACCATCTGTTCGGCACCCACCTGCCTGAAATCGATGGGCGGAATGTCGTCCACGTCGGCGCCGGTCCAGACCGCAGCAACACCCGGCACGGCCAGGGCCTCGGCAACGTCTATCGACTCGATCGTTCCGTGGGCCACATGGGATCTGACGATCCTCATGTGGAGCTGGCGAGGAAGGTTGATGTCGGCGACGAATTGGCCCTCGCCCCGCAGCAGGGGCCGGTCCTCGAGGCGGGGGACCGACTCGCCGATCACGTCAGTGTCGTTTCCTGCGCCGCTTGAGTTCCGATCACGATCTCATCTGGTCGCGGGCCGCGTGCACCGAGGTGATGATGTTCTGGTAGCCGGTGCAGCGGCAGAGGTTCGAGGCCAGCACCTCGCGCAGCTCCTCGTCACCGATGTCGGGGCGCGACTCGAGCACGGACGTGGCCAGCATCAGGAACCCGGGAGTGCAGAAGCCGCACTGCAGCCCGTGGTGCTCCCAGAAGGCCTGCTGGATGGGATGGAGCCGGTCGCCGTCGGCGAGTCCCTCCACGGTGCGGATCTCCACGTCGGGGCACTGCACTGCGAACATCAGGCACGACCGCACCGGCTCGTCGTCGACCAGGACGGTGCAGGCCCCGCACACGCCGTGCTCGCAGCCGAGATGGGTTCCGGTCAGGCCGCAGTCCTCGCGCAGGGTGTCGGCCAGGGTCTTGCGCGGCTCCACGGCCACCTCGCAGGGCTGGCCGTTGACGCTCAGGGTCAACTCGACGGTCCCGGCTCTCATGCTCGGCCTCCTGTGGTGGCGGGCACTGACTGGCGGATCAGGTCGCGCAGGCGGGCCGGTGTGGCCGGCATCTCGTTGACCTCGATCCCCAGCGGTGCGAGCGCGTCCGAGATGGCGTTCAGCACCGCGGCCGGGGCGCCGATCGCGCCGCCCTCGCCCACGCCCTTGGCGCCGGTGATCGAAGCGTCGGTGATGGTCTGCACGTGGGTCACCTCGATGACGGGGATCTCGCACGCGGTTGGAGGCAGGAAGTCCATGAGCGAGGCGGTCAAGAGGTTGCCGTCGTCGTCCACGACCAACTCCTCGTAGAGGGCGTTGGCGATCCCCTGGGTCACGCCCCCGTGGATCTGCCCCTCGACGATCATGGGGTTGACTTCCAGACCGGCGTCGGCGATCACTACGAATCGCTCCAAGCGCACATGCCCGGTGTCGGGGTCGACCTCGACGACGGCCGCATGGCACGCGTTGGAGAAGGTGCCGGCCGGGTCGTAGGTGGCCGACACGGACAGCCCGGGCTCCATTCCGTCGGGAAGGCGGTGACTGCTGTGGTGGGCAATGCGGGCGATCTCCGGCAGCGCAATGCCGATGCTCGTTCCCGCGACGACCGCCGACCCCCGCTCCAAGCGGATGTCTTCGGGGCTGGCCTCCAGATGGTGGGCTGCGATCTCCTTGAGTTGGGCCGCGAGCCGCTCAGCCGCCAGCTTGGCCGCCCCGCCCGCGATGACCATGGACCGGCTGGCGAAGGTGCCCCAGCCGTAGGGGGTGGTGTCGGTATCGCCGTGGACCACCGCCACCTGCTCGGGCTCCACGCCCAACTCGTCGGCCAGCACCTGCGACAGGGCGGTGGCCAGCCCCTGTCCGTGGGGGGACGCCCCGATCCGAGCGATGACGCCCCCGGACGGGTTCATCTCCATCTGCACCGTCTCGTAGCCGGGGGTGATCTCCATGGCCCGGGCCGCGAACGCGGGGGTGCCGTAGCCGGTGCGCTCGCCGAACACCGAGAACCCGACCCCCAGGTAGCGTCCCTCGGCCGCGGCCCGCTGCTGGCGACGGCGGAAGCCCTCGAGGTCGATCGCTTCGACGGCCGCGTCGAGAGTCTCGACGTAGGAGCCGGCATCCACGGGCAGCCCGGTGGGCATCGAGTACGGGAACTCCCTTACCAGGTTGGCGCGGCGGGTATCGAGGGGGTCGAGGCCGAGCCGGCGGGCGGCTGTGTCCATCAGCCGCTCCATGGCCAGGGTCAGCACCGGACGCGAGACGCCCCGGTAGGGGGCGATGGGGCACATGTTGGTGGTGACCGCCCGGGAGCGCACCCGGTACTGCGACAGCCGGTACGGCCCCGGAAGCTCGGCCAGGGCCATGAGAGGCTCGACGCCGAAGGTGACCGGATAGTTGCTGTAGGCCCCGATGTTGCACACGATGTCGGCGTCGAGGCCCAGCAGCGCCCCGCTGCGGGAGAAGGCTCCCCTCAGCCGGTAGCTGTGGTCGCGGCTGTGCCATGAGGCCAGCAGGTTCTCGGACCGATCCTCGATCCAGGCGATGGCGGCGCCGAGCAGGCGCGCTGCTGCGACCAGGGCCACATACTCGCGGGGCACGCACATCTTCTGCCCGAACGCCCCTCCCACCTCGGGTGTCACGACCCGAAGCTCGGCCTCAGCGATGTCCAGGATGTCGGCCAGCGCGGTGCGCAGCATGTGGGGCATCTGGTTGGCGGCTGTGAGAGTGGTTCGGCCCGTGCCGGCGTCGTGGTCCGCCAGCGCGCCCCGGGCCTCGAGCGGCAGGGCGTTCTGCCGGTGGGCCCGGATGTCGATCTCCACGACTTCATCGGCCGCCTCGAACGCCGCTTCGACCTCGTCGGTAGCGAAGCGGGCATCGAGCACCACGTTGTTCCCCATCGGCATGTCGAGACCGGCGTGGACTGATGGGGCGGCCGGGTCGGTGGCCGCAATCGCGTCCAGCACCGGTCGGGTCGCCTCGATGTCGACAATCACCTGCTCGGCCAGATCCTCGGCCTCGGCCCTCGAGCCGGCCACCACCAGCGCTACCGGCTCGCCCGGATGGCGCACCGCGCCCGACGCCAGCACCGGCGTCTCCAGCGGCACGAAGTCGGGCCTGTCGAGCCGGGCGCACATGGTGCGGATGCCGGGGAAGCTCGCGGCCGTCAGCACCGTGGCGCCCGGAGGCGCCTCGATGGAGCGGATCATGCCCGCCGGAGCGGGGCTGCGCACGAAGGCGGCGTGCAGCGTCCCACGGTGATGGTCGGCCACGTCGGCCACGAACCGGCCGAGCCCCCGGACGAGGGCCGGATCCTCGAAGCGGCGCATCCGCCGGCCGGTCCACATCACCCCGGCCTGACCGCCACAGCGATGCGCAGTGAGACGGGATCCCTCACTCCCAATGGCTGTGCCTTGAAGCCTCTCACGCCAGCGCCTGATCCAGCGCCCGGGAGACCATGGCCCGCACTAGGTCTCTCCGGTAGTCGGCAGAGCCGTGGATATCGCCGGTGGGGTCGACCTCCTCGGCCGCGGCCGCGGCGGCGGCCGCGGCCGTCTCCGCCGTCGCGGGACGGCCGCTGAGGACAGCCTCCGCGTTGCTCGCCCTCAGCGGTCCCCCGGCCACGCCGCCCAGCGCGATTCGGGCGCCGGCAATCGAATCGCCGTCGCGCTCCACCGCGGCGATCGCCAAGACGATCGCGAAGTCGCCCCAGCGGCGGGCGAACTCGGCCATGCCCACACCCCAGGAATCACCGAGCCTGGGCAGCCGCACTCCGACCAGCAGCTCGTCGGGCTCAAGGCAGGTTGTGAATGCCATCTGTTCGAAGAAGTCGCTCGCGCCGACGGCGCGGGAACCGCTCGCGCTGCGGCAATGGATCTCAGCGTCGAGGGCGCAGGCCAGAGCGCACCATTCGGCCGCCGGATCGGCGTGGGCGAGGCTTCCGCCGAAGGTGCCGCGGACCCGGATCGGGTAGTGGCCCACCCATCGGCCCGTCCGGGCGAGCAGCAGGCCCAGAGGCCCGGAGATCGTGTTGTGCTCCAAGTCGAGGTGTCGCACCCGGGCGCCGACGGTCACGCTGGCGGGGTCCGCCGCCTCGATGCGGTCCAGTCCGGGCACCTGCGCGATGTCGACCAGCACCGCCGGGCGGGCCAGCCGGAAGTTCATGGCGGGCACGAGGCTCTGGCCGCCGGCGAGGACCTTCGCTTCGTCCTGGTGCTCGTGCAGGAGGCTCAGAACCTCCTCCACCGTTCGGGGCGCGTGGTAGTCGAAGGCGGCGGGCTTCACGACAGGGGCGGCTCAGTCGAATCCGAGCAGGCGCAGCAGATTCCAGTCAGGCGGGCAGGGGCCTCCGATGCTGACGATCCGCTCTCCCCGGTCGGCCATCACCGCGTGTTCCACACCAACGGGCACATGGATGACCTGGCCGGCCTCGAACTCGAGCCGGGCACCGTTGGTGAGGTCGCTCACCGTGCCCCGGCCCTCGAGGCAGAAGATCGTGTCCTCGGAGTCGTCGTGGGTATGGGGAACGTTCTTCTCGCCCGGTTCGAGCACCACGTAGTTCATGTTGGCCATGTCCGCGCCGACACCCGGCCAGACCACAAACCGGGCGTCGCTGGAGATCATGGGCGCCTTCAGGCTGGGCTCGTCCCGGTGAAACACGCGGATCGCCACGCTCAGTCCTCCAGATACTCGTACATGGCCGGGTCGGGTGGACAGGGCCCGCCGACCAGGACGGCGCCATCGATTCCGGCCTCTATCCGGTACGTCGTGCCCGCGTCGATGTGAAGCATGGCGCCCACGCCGATCGCGAAGCTCTCGCCGCCGTCGGGATCGGCGGCGGTCGCCGATCCCTCGCACAGGTGATAGACGGCATCCGACGGATGGCTGAGAGGCTTGGTCCTTCCGTTGCCGTCGAGCCTCACCAGATGCATTGATCGATGCAGGGCCCCGACCCCCGGCCATACGACCGCTCGGGCGCTTCCTCCCCGCTCGACGACGGGCAGCTCGGGACAGGCCTCGCCGCTGTCCAGAACCCGCACGGCATCCACGACTCCCGGTTGCTCCACGGCTGGCACCATAGCCGCGGGCTATCCGGGTAACGGCATCGAGTCGCGGTGTGTGTTCCCCGGCTACTCGATCCTCAGTGCTCGGGTCGGGCAGGCCTCCACCGCGAGTTCGGCGTCCTCGGTGAGATCCGGGCCGGGCTCGTCGACGAGGATGTGACACACCATGTCGTCTCGAACCTCGAACACGTCTGGAGCAAGCATCTCGCAGTTCCCGCTGCCGATGCACTTGTCCGGCTCGAGCACGATCCTCATCTGCTGCCATCCCCGCCGTCGGCATCCGGATCGACCGCGACGATAGCTTTCGCCGCTGCCCGGCTCGCCCTCGGGCGGGAGGTCCGTCAAGCCTCGGGGCGCACCTCGGCGAAGCGGTCGATGCCTCGAAGCTCCGGGAACAGCATCCACCAGGCCGCCACCACCGCCAGCGTGCCGACCCCGCCGAACACGACTGCGCCGGCCACCCCCAGCAGCGCCCCGGCGACACCCGACTCGAACGCGCCGAGCTCGTTGGAGGCCCCTACGAAGGTGTACTCAACGGCCATGACCCGGCCCCGCATGTCCTCGGGCGTTGCCAACGGCACGAGCGTGCTGCGCACGAAGACGCTCACTGAGTCGGCGCCACTCAGCGCCAGCAGCGCGATGAACGCCACCGCGTAGGAGCGGGTGAGGCCGAGCATGATCGTCCCCAGGCCGAACACACCGACGGCCGCCATCAGCGTCAGGCCCACGCGACGCGTCAGCGGCCGGAGGGCCAGAACGGCCATCGTCGCCAGTGCCCCAATGCCCACCGCGGCTCGCAGCCATCCGAGTCCTACCGCCCCGACTCCGAGGCGCTCCTCGGCAATTGCGGGGAGGAGCGCCACCGCTCCCCCGAACAGCACCGCGAACAGATCGAGGGAGATGATGCCCAGCACCACCCGGTTCCGCCGGATGAAGCGGAGTCCCTGCAGAGCGTGGACGAGAACGGCTCGCACCCCGGAGCCGATGACCGCGGTCGAGCGGGCCACTCCGCTGGCCGGCACCACTGCGAGGAGGGCTGCCGCGGCCAGCGCGGTGGCGGCAGCCAGCAGGTAGGGCGCGGCCACGTCGGCCACAAAGACGAAGCTGAACACGACCGGCCCGACAACGAATCCGGCCTGCCAGCCGGACATGCACACCGCCACCATCCGCTCGACCGCGCCGGGAGGCGCCATGTCGACCGGCATGACCCGGCTGGCCGCGCTCAGCACCGAACGGGCGCAGCCGAACGCCATCACCAGGGCGAATATCGGCACGACCGATGTCGGATCCGACGCCACGTAGAAGTACAGCCCCGCGGACGCGGCCGCCTCGCCCACCAGCCCGCAGGCGTACATCACTCGCCGGTCGAACCGGTCCGACAGCACACCGCTGACGGGTGCCAGCAGCAGAGTGGGGACAAACTCCGCCAAGCCGAGCAAGCCGAGATCCAGCGGCTTGCCGGTCATGTCGAACACCTGCTTGCCCAGGATCGTTATCTGGCCCACGGTCATGGCCGCGGTCATGAATATGATGACCGGCAGGGCCCAGAGCCGCGGACCGATCCGGGTGGTCTCAGTCGCCGACGATCCGGCGCCGGCCGCCGGTGAATCGCCGTTCGGCATCAGCCCAACGCTACGACGCTGACGGCTCGCTTCTAGCCTGCGGTCGCAATGGCCCTGCCCGCTCTGGGCACATTCCTGCCCGACACACCCGGCGCCGACGAACTGCTGGACGCCTTCATCGAGTGGTCGCTCGCGGCCGGGCTCGAGCTGTACCCGCACCAGGAGGATGCGGTGCTGCGCCTGCTGGCGGGCGAGAACGTGGTGCTGTCCACCCCCACCGGCTCGGGCAAGTCGCTGGTGGCCCTGGCCGGAGCGTTCGCGACGCTGGCCGAGGGACGCCGGGCCGTCTACACCGCTCCGATCAAGGCGCTGGTGAGCGAGAAGTTCTTCGAGCTCACAGCCGCTTTCGGGCCATCCGAAGTCGGAATGGTCACCGGCGACGCCTCGGTCAACGCCGATGCTCCCGTCATTGCCTGCACGGCGGAGATCCTGGCCCAGCGGGCGCTGCGGTCCGGTGCCGACACCCCCGCCGATCTGGTGGTGATGGACGAGTTCCATTACTACGGCGACCGCGACCGGGGCTGGGCCTGGCAGGTTCCCCTGCTGGAGCTGCCGAGGGCTCGCTTCCTGCTGATGTCGGCCACCCTCGGCGACACGGCCGCGTTGCGCCGGGATCTCACCGCCCGCACCGGACGCGACACCGCGTTGGTCGCCTCCGCCGAGCGCCCGGTCCCCCTCGACATCGAGTATCGCGAGACCCCGCTGCACGTCTCCATCGAGGAGTTGCTGAAGTCGGGCCGGGCCCCCGTCTATATCGTGCACTTCACTCAGAGGGAGGCAACGGCTCGGGCCCAGAGCCTCACCAGCCTCAAGGTGCTCGACGCGGACGAGAAGGCTGCCGTCAAGGAGGCGGTGGGCGGGTTCCGCTTCGACACGCCCATCGGCAGGGACCTGCGCCGCTTCGTGCTGGCCGGAATCGGCGTGCACCACGCCGGGATGCTGCCCAAGTACCGGCTGCTGGTCGAGAAGCTGGCCCAGCAGGGCCACCTGAAGCTGATCTGCGGCACCGACACCCTCGGCGTGGGGGTGAACGTCCCCATCCGCACCGTGCTGTTCACCCAGCTCTACAAGTACGACGGCCGCCGCACCCGGGTGCTGTCGGTGCGGGACTTCCAGCAGATCGCGGGCCGGGCCGGCCGCCGCGGCTTCGACACCGTGGGCAGCGTGTGGGTCCAGGCCCCCGAGCACGCGGTGGAGAACAAGCGGGCCGAGATGCGAGCCGCCGGCGACCCCAAGAAGCTCCGCAAACTGGTCCGCAAGAAGCCGCCGGAGCGGGGCTACGCCCACTACGACGACAAGACCCTGACCCGCCTGTGGGAGGGCACCCCCGAGACGCTCGGATCCAGCTTCGACGTGACCCACGCTATGATGCTCAACGTCCTGGACCGGCCCGGAGACGGCTGCGCGGCCATGAAGCGCCTGCTGGTCGACAACCACGAGCCCCGCTCCCGCCAGCGCCGGCACATCCGCAAGGCGGTCGGGGTGTTCCGGTCGCTCATCGACGCCGAGATCGTGGAGGTGCTGCCCGAGCCGGACGAGTCGGGCCGCCCGGTGCGGGTGAACATCGACCTTCAGGACGAGTTCCGGCTCAACCAACCGCTGGGGCTGTTCGCGGTGGAGGCCATCTCGGTCCTGGACCGCGAGGCGCCCGACTACCACCTGCAGGCGCTCAGCGTGGCCGAGTCGGTGCTCGAGGATCCGCTCGCGGTGCTGCTGGCCCAGCGGGATGCAGCCCGCGACGAGCTGATGACTCGCATGAAGGAAGAAGGCGTGGAGTACACCGAGCGGATGGCCCGGCTGGCCGAGGTCACATGGCCGAGGCCGGAGGCGGAGTTCATCGAGCCCGCCTTCGATGTCTTCGCCCGCCATCACCCGTGGGTCGGGCATCTGCGGCCCAGCCCCAAGTCGGTGGTGCGCGACATGGTCGAGCACGCCGACACCTTCAACCAGTACGTGAGCCGCTACGGGCTGAAGCGCTCCGAGGGCCTGGTGCTGCGCTACCTGACCGACTGCTACAAGGCCCTGGTGCAGACCGTGCCCGTGACCGCTGTCGATGACCGTCTGGGTGAGGTGACCGAGTGGCTGGGCGCGTTGGTTCGCGAGGTGGACTCAAGCCTCCTGGACGAATGGGAGCGGCTGCGCGCCGTCTAGCGCCGGGCCCGGCCCGATTTGACGTCGTCTCCGTAGGGCAGGAACGACCCGAAGTCTGGCCCCCGCCGCAGGCTGTGCCCGCCGTCGACGTTGATGACGGTGCCGGTGATCCAGCGGGACTCGTCGGAGATCAGGAACCTCACGAGCGCGGCCACGTCGGAGGGCTGGCCGACGCCGCCCAGCGGAGTGTTCTGCACGTAGCTGGCGTACACCGCCGAGTCACGGGGGATGGCCTCCATGATCTCGGTGGCGATGAAGCCGGGCCTGACCGCGTTGAAGCGCACGCCCGCCGGCCCGAACTCGTCGGCCGCGTTGCGGATCATCGCCTCGATACCGGCCTTCCCCGCGGTGTACGCTCCGAAGTACGGGTGGGTGACGTGTCCGGCCAGCGACGACATCGCCACGAACGACCCGCCCTGGGCCGCGGCCAGACGCTCCACCGTGTGCTTGATGGTGAGCATGGTGCCCACCACGTTGAGGTCGAGCACCCGCTTGAACTCGCCGGTGTCGAGCAGGTGGTACGGACCCATGCCCCCGCCGCCGCCGGCGTTGGCCACCACCCCGTGCAGGTGGCCGTCGGCGTCGGCAGCCGACTGCGCAGCCCGCGACACGTCGTCCTCGGAGGTCACGTCGGCCACCACATAGGACACCGATCCCCCATCGCCGCACTCGACGGCCGCGGCGGCCGCCGCGAGCGTCTCCTCAGTCCGTCCGCAGATCGTCACGGCCGCGCCCTCGGCCGCCAGCAGGGCTGCGCAAGCCCGTCCGATGCCGGTGCCGCCCCCCGTGACGAGAACCGACTTGCCCGCCAGAGGCCAGACGGACGGGGAGCGACTCATGGGGACGTGCCGCGGGTCACGATCCGGGTGCCGGCGCGCGGCGGGTGACCCGGCCCACCAGGTCGACCAGGCTCGGGCATCCCTCGATCTTGGAGAACCGGCGGTCCACATACACGAGCGTGGCGAAGATCAGAATGAACGACACCACGTAGTTCGCCACGAAACGGATGGTCACGAACCAGCTCACGCCAGAGTTGTTGTAGAGCCAGATGTCCCACACGGACGAGCCGAGCTCGTAGAAGGCGATGACCCAGGTGACATCGCGCAGGGTGGCCACGAAGCGGCGGTCCAGTCTCAGAGCCTCGGGGAGGTCGGGGACGAATCGCACAACCCACAGTGCAAACGGCTTGCCGGCGACGATCGTGGCCACCGCGGCCAGTCCGACCAGCATCTTGGTGCCGATGCCTATGCCGAAGTAGACCGCCTCCGAGCTGACCCCGAAGTCCACCAACTCGCGCTCCACCGCGATGGCGACGGCGGCCCGAATCACCAGGTACCCGGTGATGATGGGCAACCACTTGCCGATGGGCAGGCCCCGCCGCACCCGGCTGTAGGCGGCCTTGATCGACCATGCGGTCGCCGCGATGACCGCTACCTCGATGTTGTTGAGGCCCGCTACTTGGACTGCGTCCAGGTTGTAGAACACCAGGAACAGCACTACGGGCATCAGCTGATCGAGTTGGCTGCTCCTGCTTGTGGCCATGCGGCGAGCGCTGCCCAGGCTCGGGCCGGGGTCGGGACCGTCGTTCACGGAGCGAGAGCTGCCCAGGCTCGGGCGGTGGCCTCGTCGCCGACCACCGACAGCGAGGCGTCGTCAAGCGGCAGCCGGTTCCACATGGCCAGGAACAGCGACCCGCCCGGACCTCTCACCGCGGCGTCGCCCTTGACATGGGCGCGCTCCATGACGACTTCGCCACCCTCGGCGTGGACGATCCACTCACCCTCGCCGTCGGTGCGGTGCAGGTGCAGGCTGCCCGCCGGAAGGTCCCGGCGCTTGCGCTGCTGGGCGTTGGGCAGCACGAAGTCGAAGAACTCGTCTACGCCGTCCCGACCCTGGTCGCCGTCCACCGGACCGGTCTCGGACACCGCATTCTCGGCATCCCAGCGATGAACGCTGGTCTCGTGCAGCATCCGGCGGAAGTAGAAGCCCGCGTCGGGTCGGGGCGACCAGTTCCACACCGGGGTGTCGGGGTCGAGGCCGGCCAGGGCGCCTACGAGCCGGCCGAGCGCGTCGGACGCGAAGTCCACCGCCGAGTCGTCGTCGGGCACTCGGGGCATCTGCTCCCGGGACAGCGGCTCGGTGGCGCGACTGCCCACGTAGCTCCCCACCAGTGCGTGCACCCATCCCATGTGCCCGGCCAGGTCGCGCAGCGTCCAGTCCCCGCAGGTGGGCACCGCCGCGCCGAGATCGGACCGGACCACCTCGATCAGGCGACGCCCGTCGAACTCGATCTGATTGACGATTGCCTCAGAATCCATAGTCACATTCTGGCCCTCTGACCGGCCGGTCGCGACACTGTTTGGCTGATTGGGGCAGTATGGACGGATGGGCATCTACGCGATCAGCGGCTCCGCCTCCGGCATGGGGGCCGCCACCCGGTCCCGGCTGGAAGCTGCGGGACACCGGGTGATCGGCATCGACCTTCACGACGCGGAGGTCTGCTCCGACCTGGGAACGGCCGAGGGTCGGGCCGAAGCGGTCGGCGCCGTGGTCGGCGCGGCCGGCGGAGCGCTCGACGGTGCGGTCTCAGCTGCGGGCCTGGGACCGCCTACCGCGGGAGCGCTCATAGCCCGGGTCAACTACTTCGGATCGGTGGCACTGCTGGAGGGACTGCGACCTGCGCTGGCGGCTTCGGGCGCGGCCCAGGTCGTGCAGTTCGGGTCGAACTCGTCGACCACCACGCCGAACCTGTCCGACGAGTTGGTGGCCGCCTACCTCGAAGGCCGCGAGGAGGACGCAGTGGCCATGATCGGAGAGGTAGACCCGGTGTTCGCTCCGGCTGTCGCCTACGCCGGCGCGAAGCTGGCCGTCACCCGCTGGTGCCGCCGCGCCGCGGTGACCGAACCGTGGGTCGGTGAGGGCATCCGGCTCAACGTGATCGCGCCGGGGCCGGTCGACACCCCGCTGCTGCGCCAGGGCCAGGCCGACGAAGTGTACGGCCCGCTCATGGAGGCGTTCCCGGTTCCGGTCACCGAGACGCCCGACGCCGACGCTTTAGCGGAGTGGGTGGAGTTCCTGCTGTCGTCAGTAGCGAGGTTCGCCTGCGGCTCGGTGTTCTACGTCGACGGCGGCACCGATGCCCTGATCCGCTCTGACGACTGGCCCCGCACCTTCACAAGGTGATCGGCTCCGCGACGCCATCGATCTGGAAGGCTGCCAGCGATGTTGGAGAAGGTGTCAGCCGAGCAGTACGAGTGGCCGATCATCGGTGCGTTCAGAATCGGCCGTTGCGCGGTATTGAGCATCGATTGGCAGGTCGACTACTGCGCTGCCGACGGGTTCTTCGCCGATATCGGGCTCGACACTGCCCATATCCGGTCCGCGCTCGACCCGGTGGGAGAGGTGCTCACCGCCGCACGGGAGGCCGGAATGCTGGTAGTGCACACCCGCGAGGGTTATCGCGCCGACTTGTCGGACTGTCCGCCGACGAAGATGGCTCGGGCGGTCGCCCGCGGCCACCCCGTCGGACGGGAGGGTCGGTACGGGCGGCTCCAGGTGCGCGGCGAACCCGGATGGCAGATCATGGAATCTGTAGCCCCGCTGGCGAGCGAGTGGGTGATCGACAAACCGAGCCACAGCGCGTTCCATTCCACTGACCTCGATCAACGACTCCGCAACCGCGGGATCGATCTGCTGGTGGTCATGGGGACGACCGCGGACTGTTGCGTGAGCGCAACGGTTCGCGAGGCCAACGACCGGGGCTACGACTGCTTGGTGCTCACCGACTGCGTCGCCGACGTGTCCGAAGCCCGCACCGCGGCGACCCTCGAGTCCTTCCGGATCAACCCGCTCGGCGCAACCGCGGAGCGCTCGGCCTTCCTGGCCGCGCTCCGGTAGTTCGCAAAGCCCTTGATTCTCGTTGCCGCGGTATGGCGGTTACGCGAATGCCCGCAGCACCGCGGTCGTCGCCAACGATCGCGGCTCGAAGCCGCTAGCGGTTCTTGACGAATCGGTCAGGCCAGCGCCCGCAAGCCGGCGGTGACGACCATGGCCGCGGCCACTGCCACTAGCAACGGTGCCCTGCGCCAAGTCGCCACCGCACCGACCGCGACGCCGGCCACACGGGAGTCCAATACCAGCTGGCCGGCCTCCTCGAATGTCATTACCACGATGAGAGCCGAGAACAGTGCGGCCGGGAGAAGTGACACCACCGACCCGAACCTCCGCTCGACGACGCCGCCCAGCGTGGTCACGCCCAGCACCTTGAGCCCGTAGGAACCCGCCGCCAGCAGTATGAGCAGCGGCCAGCTCACGAGGACACCCCGGAGTCGTTGCCAACCTCCTGCGCTCCTGTTCCGGCCGGACCCCGCCTTCGCTGGACGAAGACCGCCGGGAGCAGGGCCGAGGTGGCCAGCAGTATCGGGATGCCCGAGGCGGTGACGGGCACTGTCCCCAGGGCCACTGCCGCCGCCACCGCAGCCGCCACCCAGCCGGCAGCAGTGCGCACGTGAGGGGCCAGCAACGCTACGAACATCGCCGGGAAGGCCGCATCGAGCCCCCAGGTCTCGGGCTCGCCCAACACCGCTCCCAGCAACGCTCCCGCCACCGAGCCGCCGTTCCAGCACAGCCACAGCGTCGTAGCTGTGAACCAGAAGGCACCGGCCGCATCCCGGAGGTCGTCTTGGGCGGCCGCCATGGCCGTGGTCTCGTCGATCACGAAGTGGGCCGAGCCCAGCCGAGCCAGCAACGCCGTCGGCAGGGCTCGCCGCGCCACCGGCCCGTAAAGCGCGTTGCGGGCCGCCAGCAGCAGGGCCGAACCCACGGCTGCGCCTCCCGACCCACCGTCGTTGATCACGCCCACCGCCGCGAACTGCGACGCGCCGGTGAAGACGAACGCGGACATCACCACGATCTGGGCCAAGTCGAAGCCAGCCGCTTCGGCGAACACGCCGAACGTCACGCCGATCACCCCCACCGCCAGGCTCACCACCAGGCAGTCGCGCCAGTAAGGCCGCGTCCCGCCGGTCATGCCGAACTGAAACGAGCCGTCGAGGGCAACACCGTCCAGTCGCGCCAGTAAGGCCGCGTCCCGCCGGTCATGCCAGACCCCAACCGCGCGGCCGGGTTCGGCGGGTCATGTCAACCGGCGGTGCAATTCGGCCACCAGCAGGCGCAGCTCGTCGGAGCAGCGGTCGAAGTCGTCCTGATTGCCGGCGCCGGGATCGAGAATCTCCTCCCATGACTCCGGTTGCTGCGCGTCAAGCTCCAAGGCCCTCACTCTCCGGCCGAGATCGATAGCGTCGGCCTCGCCCTGCGGCGGCGCCAGGTCCCGGGCCAGGCGGCGCAGCGACCCGGTGATCGGGGCTGCCTCGGGCAGGTTGCGGCGAATCCAGTGCAGGTGCAGCGGCTCCATTACCACCACCAGATCGGCATCGACCGCATCTTCACTGCGGAACTGTCGCGACCGGTGGGAGTGGTCGACGAGCCCGTGGCGGGACAGCGCCGACCGGGTGCGCGTTCCGATGGGATGACCCTCCAGCGTGAGGATGCCCGCGCTGCGCACGTCGATCCGGCCGCCGGCATCGAGGTCTCGCAGCATGGCCGCCGCCATGGGCGAGCGGGCCGCGTTGCCGGTGCACACCATGTACACCACCGGCCGCTCCCCCATCTGAGTCACCCGCTTCCCGCCGCCACCACAGCGGCTGCACCCTACGACCGGAACCCGGCTCTGACGCTCATCACGGCATGTCACCCATCGGCACGGCAACCGCCGCCGATCCCTCGGCCCTCATGGGCGGGCCGCGCTAGCGGAACTCGAACTTGCGGATGCCGTTGGGATCAATGACCTCGCGGATGAGTTTGAGTTCCTCGCCGGTGGGCAGCCGGCTGGCCGGGACCTCGTGCGGGACCGTCAGCTCGAAGGGCGTGGCCGCCAGCACATCGTCGAGCGACACCCCGGGATGGACGGACCGCAGTCGCATGGTGCGGCCGGGAGTCTCGAAGTCGTAGGCGGCCAGCTCGGTGACCACCCTGCGGATCTCGTGGAAGCGTCCGCTGGGCTCGGGCAGCGCCGCCACCCGGTCATAACCCGGGCCGGACACCACGTCGACGCGCTCGCAGAAGGTGCGGGCCTGGTTGGGGATCCAGTAGCTGGTGGTGTGGTTGATCACGTTGCCGGGCGCGCCCCGCAACCCGAGGAGCTGGGCCTTGGGCTTTCGGTAGTCACCGATGGCGGCGAAGTTCTGGTTGCCGTGCCGGTCGATCTGGCTGGCGCCCATCACCACGTGGCGGCACCCCGACCACGCCTGGTCGAAGACCGTGCGGAAGGGCAGGTAGCCCTCGACGACGATGCCCTCGTCGGGGCCGCCAGGATGGTCGACGGTTGCCCCCAGCGGCAGCGTGCCGACGACGGCATAGGCGATGGTGTCGGTGAGCATCAGGTCGGGCTCGAAGCTGGCCCTCGCCAGCCGGCCTGCGGCCACCGGGAACGGACCCATCGGATGGCACAGCAGCTCGCCGTCGCCCCGGAACGCCTCAGCCAGGGCGACCAAGCAGATCTCGTCGATCGTCGCGTCGCTCATCGACCCGCTCCAGCGGACTCGGCCCGGTGGGCCAGGCGGGCCCGGTAGTCGTCGTGGGAGGGGAGGTCCAGCCAGTCGGTGCGGAACCGGGACCAGGCGTCGGGGTCGCGGGCGGTGGCCGCGTACTCCCGCTGGAATGCCTCGTCGCGTCCGTAGTCGGGCGGGCACTCGGTGAAGTGGGCGCCGCCCGGCGCCTCCACCACCCCGTCGGTGTGCAGGCGGGGGATCTTCAAGGTGTGGACCGATCCCTCCTTCAGGAGGTCCTCGGTGGCCACCACCCGCTCGCACGACATGAATGTGCGCTCTGCGGCCATGGCGAACAAGTCATCGAAGTACAGGTCCGGCCCGAGGAACTGCCCGTTGCCGGCCGCGTCGGCCCGGTTCATGTGCACCAGCGAAACGTCGATGTCGAAGGCGGGCACCGCCACCAGCTCGGTGCCGTCGCCGTAGGGGCTCGTCACCGTCTTGAGATCGGGGTTGTAGGTGAGCATGTCCGATCCCAGGCCCGCCCGTGTGGGGTAGAACGGCACCCGGTGCACCGCGGCCAGCAGCCCCAGGTAGAAGGCGCCCTCGTCGAACTCGCGGGCCTCCACCGTGCCCGTCTGGCGGGCGATCCGAAAATGCGGTTCCAGCGGGATGGAGTCGAGCGACACGAAGCCGTAGGTGATCTTGCGGACCCGGCCGGCGGCGCACAGCAAGCCGACATCCGGTCCGCCGTAGCTCACTACGTGAAGATCGGTCAGACCGCTTCGAAGCATGGCCCGCACCAGCGACATCGGCTTGCGGCGCGAGCCCCAGCCGCCGATGCCGATGGTCATGCCGCTGCGGAGCTCGGCGACCACCTCGTCCTCAGTCATGCGCTTGTCGGGCATCGCCCGACCGTAGAGCGCCAGCAACCAGCACGCCACAACCCCCCGACGAACTGGCAGCAAAACGCACCCTATGAGGGTCAGAACGCTGCCAATTCCTCCACCGCCCACAACCCCCCGACGAACTGGCAGCAAAACGCACCCTATAAGGGTCAGAACGCTGCCAATTCCCTCGGGGCGATAGGTTCAAGGCAGCGCCGGGCCTGAAGGGCCTGCCTGCCTCGGGGAGCGCCGCGTGCCCGACAATCCGCTCGACATGACCGGCCGGACCGTCATCGTCACCGGCGGCACAGCGGGCCTCGGGCGTGTGATCGCCGGGAGGTTCCTCGATCACGGTGCCGTTGTAGTGCTGTGTGCCCGGCGCACTCCCTCAGAGCCTGTGGCTGCGGCTGGACGGGAGGCGACCTTCGTAGCCGCCGACGTGCGCGACCCCGACCAGATCAACCGGGTGGTCGAGGCGGCAGTGGCAGCAACCGGGCGCATCGACGTGCTGGTCAACAACGCCGGCGGCGCGCCTCCCGCCGAGACGGCCACGGTGTCGCCCCGGTTCAACGAGAAGGTGATCGCCCTCAACCTGCTGGCCCCGATGACCTTCGCCCAGGCCGTGCATCCGGTGATGAGCACGCAGCACGATGGCGGGGTGATCATCAACATCTCGTCGGTGTCCAGCGTCCGCCCCACACCTGCCAGCGCCGCCTATGGCGCAGCCAAGGCGGGACTCGACAACCTCACCCAGACGCTCGCCCACGAGTGGGGGCCGGCCATCCGGGTGCTGAGCGTCATGGTCGGGCTGCTCCGCACTGAGCGGGCGCACCTCTACTACGGCGACGAGGCGGGCATCGAAGCGGTCGGCCGAACCCTCGCCCTCGGTCGGCTGGGGAACCCGGACGAGGTCGCCGACGTGGTGCTGTTCTGCGCCTCGCCCCTGGCCTCGTTCATGTCGGGGGCGTCGGTGCCGGTGCACGGCGGCGGCGAGGTGCCCTCCTACCTCACCGTCTCCACTGGCGAAGTCGCCCAATACCGGCCAGGATCCAAGCCGTGAGAACTAGAGGCCGTTGAGAGGACGGTCCAGTTCGTGCAGCGCCGGCCCGCGCCGACCAGCGTCCAAGCCGTGAGAACTAGACGGTGCCGGTCCGCGTGCCGCACCCTTCTCCTTCCGGTCGTGGCCGCCGCTTTGACGCTCGGCGCTCACTCCGGCGCCTGGGCCCACGAGGGCGAGGACGAGCCCCTGCCCGCCGACACCGGCACCGACCTGAAGCCCGTGTACGAGGTTCCCGCCGGCGCCGACCGGATCATCGGCTCCCCCGATCCCGGGCCCGATCCGCAGCACTCCGGCGATCGGGGCGGGAGCCTCCAGTTCGCCACCCTGGGCGCCGTGGCCGCCGCGGTCGCCTTCATCATGTGGCGCATAGTCCGGGCCGCTCGCAGCGCGCGGTTCCGACTTCCCGAAGACAGCCCCTGAGTGGTCCGGTGGCCGCCTTCGCGGCCATAATCGCACCATGACGACCGTCAATCGCTGTTGTGGATACGTGCACGTGATGCTGGGCGCCGGGCACAAGCCCATCCGATGAGGGCGACGACCAACCCGCGGCTGTGCCTTGCCATCGCCGTTGTCTGCACCGTTTTCGCGGCCGCTTCCTGCGGTGGCGAGATTGCCGACACCACCCAAGCGGATGTCGAGCCCAGCGACGCCGGACAAGCCACCGCCACCCAAAGCGACGACGAGTCCGACGACGCCCAACCAGCCACGGACAACCAGCCCGCCGACGCCCAACCAGCCACAGACAACCAGCCCGCCGACGAGCCCGACGACGCCGGACAGGCCGCCGACAACCAGCCCGATGCCGCTGGACAGGCCGCCGACAACCAGCCCGACGACGCGGACGGAGAGCCGGCCGGTCCGCCGCCCAACATCTTCGACGACCCCCGAGACGGCATCTTCGACGAGTTCCAGGCCACGATGGACCGCGGCGACCACCCCTTCATGCAGATCGACGCCTTCTGCCGCGCCCACGACCCCGCCCCCGACCGGGTGGCCACGGACTCAGGCATCGAGGCCGACTCCATCTCGCTGGTGCACCTTCGCCAGAAATTGGAGGATCTTGTGGGCATCGGCTTCGGAATCGACGTCGGCGACACCGCCGAGATGTTCGAGACGTTCGCGGCCGTGGTCAACGAGCAGTGCGGCGGCGTGCGGGGCCGCATGATCGAGCTTCACACCATCGACATCGACGTGCTGAGCGACACGATGGACGAAGACAACAACGCAGCCTGCATCGAGGCCATCGAGGACCACCACGGCGTGATCCTGGTCAACTCCAGCGGCTTCCGAGGCTCGGCCAGCCTGTGCATCGCCGAGGAGCATGAGACCGCCTTGGTCGCTGTGCAGTCCCAGACGGCGGAGTTCATGGAGCGCGGCCAGGATCGGCTAGTCACCACGTCCACGGTCGTCGAGGAACTGCTTCGCTGGCAGGTCCGGGACCTGCTGGAGCAGGGCAGGCTCGAAGACAGGACGGTCGGCGTGGCCGTGGAGGACACCCCGGGCCATTACGAAGCGGTACAGGGCGGCTTGGTACAGCTGCTGACCGACAGCGGCGTGGATGTGGCCGTCTTCGACGTGATCGGCTGCGGCGGTTCCAACGTCTGCCTCGAGGGCAATGTGGAGTCCGTCCAGCGGCTGCGCAGCGAGGGGGTGGACGTCTTCTTCAACCTGCTCAACGCCATTTCCGCGCCTCTCTACATCACGGAGATGGTCAACCAAGGATTCGAGCCCGGCGACGTGCAGTTCTACGCCTCGGACTTCGGGGCCCAGTCCACCGAGATCGTGGCCTCCAAGATTGTGCAGTTCGGCGGGGAGTCCGCAGGCGACCTCTACAACGGCGCCGTGATCATCGACTTTCGCGACACCGGCGCCTACAGGCTCGAGGGGTACGACCCGCCTGCGTTCGCGGAGATGTGCAACAACACCTACGGCGCCAACAGCCCGTCGGGCGCCAACCATGAGTGGGCCGACCGCGACGACCCCAACGAGAGATACGGGATGACCACCACGGTGTGCGAGGTCATGCGCATCGCGCTGCGGGCGATCTACGACGCGGGCGGCAATCCGACCCGGGCCGACATCTACGCGTCGCTGGCGTCGCTGGGGCCGATCGACTCGAACGGTATGTACCCCGCCTCGCTGCGCCCGGGCAAGACCCGCGCGCCCGACGTCATCCACAACCTCGTCTTCGAGTTCCCATGCACCAAGCCCTACCCGTTCCCGGTGCCGGGCCTCGACGAAGGCATCTGCCTGTACCCGATAGACGAGTACCGGCCCACGCCCTCCTAGAGGCCGAGCGGGTAGGCCAGCGAAACCGGCCCATACGGGCGAGGCCCCCTGGGCCCGAGCGGCCCGTGAGCGAAGCGAACAAGAGCGGGAGACAGGCCCGAGCGGCCCGTGAGCGAAGCGAACAAGAGCGGGAGACAGGCCCGAGCGGCCCGTGAGCGAAGCGAACGAGAGCGGGAAACACTCCGCCTCGACGCGCCAGGCTTCGCAGCGGCGCCGCGTGTGCTGCGGCGGGGTGCCATCATGGGGGGCATGGAGATCCATGGAACCTGCGAGCCGAAGTTCGCCGCAGTGCAAGACGCCTTCGCGGCGAACTTCGCGGAGGGGTTGGAGATGGGCGCGGCTGCGGCGATGACCGTCGACGGCGAATTCGTGGTCGACATCTGGGGCGGCGACGCCGACACCGGCGGTGCCCCCTGGCGGCGCGACACCATCGTCAACGTCTACTCCACCACCAAGACCATGGCGGCCACCTGCATGCTGATGCTGGCCGACCGCGGAGAGCTCGACTTCGGCGCCCCCGTGGCCCGTTACTGGCCCGAGTTCGCCCAGAACGGCAAGGAGGGCGTGCTGGTGAGCCACGTGATGGCCCACACCGCCGGGCTGCCCGGCTTCGACCCGCCCATCACTGTCGACCAGCTCTACGACCTCGACTTCGCCTCAGCCAACCTGGCGGCCCAGGCCCCCTGGTGGGAGCCCGGCACCGCGTCGGGCTACCACATGATCACCCAGGGCACCCTCGAGAGCGAGATCCTCTACCGCATCACCGGCCGGCGCATGGCCGACTGGTTCCGCACCGAGGTGGCCGAGCCCCTCGGCGCCGACTTCTGGATGAGCCTGCCCGCCTCTGAGGACCGCCGGGTGGCTGAAATGACTCCCCCGGTGTTGGGCGACAAGCTCGAGATCAACGGCGTGGAGATCGCCCTCGACTCCATCACCGTGCGGGTAGCGACCAGCGTGCTGCGGAGCCATGACGATACGGCCACCCGCGAGTGGCGGGCCGCCGAGATCCCCGCGTCCGCCGGCTTCGGGAACGCCCGCTCGATCGCCCGCATCCACTCGGCGCTGGCCTGCGGAGGCGCGGTCGACGGCGTGCGCCTCATGTCTGAGGCCGGTGTCCGCCGGGCCCTGGAGGAGCAGACCGACGGCATCGATCAGGTGGTGATGGTGCGCCTGCGCCACGGGCTGGGCTTCGGTCTGCAGCTCGGCACGATGATCGACACCAGGCCGGGCCAGATGTTCTGGGGCGGACGCGGCGGCTCGCTCGTTCTGATCGACCTCGACGCCCGCATGAGCGTCGCCTACGTGCCGAACCGGATGGGCAACGACATGGGCGGCGACAGCCGCGGCTTCAGCGTCGTGGCGGCCGCCCGGAGCTGCCTGTAGCCCGAGTCGGCCGCAGGTACGGACCGGGGCGGGCCGACCGCCCGGCGACAATCCCGATAATTCTGATCGGGTTTGTGTTGTATTGCCGCCGCCGGCCCGCTAGGGTCGGCTAATCCCGACTATTCCTATCAGGTTTATTGGATATTCATGGTGACAGCAGCCTCAGTGCCCGTGGAGATCAGGACCGGCCCGCCGGTCCGGCCTGCCTTCGACCCGGCCGATGTCGCCGACCTGAACCGCCGTTTCGAGCAGGCAGACGCCGATGAGATCGTGGCCTGGGCGGCGGCGCGCTTCGGATCGCGGCTCGTGCTGGCCTCGTCGTTCGCCGACACAGTCCTGATCGACATCGTCACCCGCGCGGTGCCCGACGTCGAGGTTGTGTTCTGCGACACCGGCTTCCACTTCAGCGAGACGCTCGAGACGCTGCGGCAGGCCATGGACCGCTACGGCCTCAACATCACCGTGCTGCGTCCCTCCCCTGACGCCGTGGACCTCTGGGCCCACGGCAGCGACGCCTGCTGCCGCGACCGCAAGGTGGCTCCTCTGGAACGCCACCTGTCGGCCAACGCGGACGCCTGGCTCTCGGGGCTCCGGCGAGCCGACACCCCGGCCCGGGCCGGCACTCCCATCGTCGAGATCGACCGTCGGGGCCTGGTGAAGGTCAACCCGCTGGCCCGCTGGAGCGAGGCTGACGTGGCCTCCTACGTGAGCGCACACGACGTGATCGTCAACCCGCTCGTTCGGCAGGGTTACCCGTCCATCGGCTGCTGGCCCTGCACGGAGCGCCCCGTCGACGACCCCCGCAGCGGGCGCTGGCTCGGCGAGGCCAAGACCGAATGCGGCATACACCTGTGACCGCCGTCCCCGCAGGCGCCGAACCGGCAACCGTGACCGAGACCGAACGGTCCCCCGCCGAACCGGCCCGCCCCGAAAGCGCCGTCCCCGCAACCGTGCCGGGCCAGACGCTCTTCCCGGTGAACCTCAACCTGGCCCAGAAGCCGGTGCTGGTGGTGGGAGGCGGAGAGGTGGCGGCCCGCAAAGCGGCCAGCCTCGTGCGGGCGCAGGCCCGGGTCACCGTGGTGGCGCCGGCCGCCGTGGCCGAGATAGCCGACGACCCCGATGTGCGCTGGCAGCGCCGCCCCTACCGGAGGGGGGAGGCCGCCTCCTACCGGTTGGTCGTGACCGCGACGAACGATCCGGCGGTCAACGCGCAGGTCCGCTACGACGCCGAGGCCGCCAACGTTTTCGTCAACGCCGCGGACGACCCGGCGAACTGCACGTTCACGCTGCCCGCGGTGGTCCGCCGGGGCGACCTGCAGATTGCGGTCTCGACCAGCGGACGCAGCCCGGCCCTGGCCCGCTGGCTGCGACAGCGGCTGGACCGCGATCTCGGCTCGGGCTACTGCGCTCTCCTCGACCTGATGGCCGAGGTCAGAGCCGAGGCCAAGGCGGTTCACGGCACTTCGGAGGTCGCCGGCTGGGAGGAGGCACTCGACGACGGGCTCCTGGAGTTGATCCGGTCCGGCCGGGTCGGCGAGGCCCGGGCGCGGCTGCGGCACAGCCTCGGCCTCGATCACCGGGCCGAGAAGCCGAACGCGCCCGCCACAGCCGCCGGGACCGTTGCCGGCCGCGTCGGCGAGGCAAGCCAGCCGGATCCAGTCCCGCCGGCCGCCGAATGGGCGGCAGTCTCGTGACCGTCCATCTTGTGGGTGCGGGGCCCGGCGATCCGGAGCTGTTGACGGTGAGGGCGCTGAACCTGCTGCGCAAGGCCGACACGGTCCTCTACGACCGGCTCGTGGACCCCGCGGTGCTGGACCTGGCGCCGCCGTGGGCGGAACTCATCTGTGTGGGCAAGACGCCCGGCACCCCGAGCCCGTCCCAGGACGAGATCAACGCCGTCCTGGTCGACCGGGGCCGCCGCTTCTCCTGCGTGGTGAGGCTCAAGGGCGGCGACCCGCTCGTGTTCGGTCGGGGCGGCGAGGAGGCCGCGGCGCTGCGCTCGGCCGGGATCGACGTCGAGATAGTCCCCGGGGTGACCTCGGCAATAGCCGCCCCGGCCGCGGCTGGGATACCGGTCACCATGAGAGGCCTTGCCAGCGGCTTCACCGTGGTGACCGCCCACCAGGATCCGTCGTCGAGCCGGCATCTCGACTGGGACGCGCTGGCCCGGGCCGGCACCACTCTGGTGATCCTGATGGGGGCGGCCCGGGCCGCCCAGATAGCCGACCGGCTGCGGGCCGGCGGCATGCAAGACGACACGCCCGTGGCGGTGATCAGCGCGGCCACGACGGCGGCGCAGCGCATTGAGAGAACAGACCTGAATGGCCTGCGCCGGCTCCGGGTGTGCAGCCCGGCCACGATCGTTGTGGGAGCGGCCGCCTCAGCCGACGTGCTCGCCCTCCCCGAACCCGCCCCGCCCGCCGCCCTGACAGCCACCCTCCGCAACGAAGAACCCGCCCCGCGCCGCCCGGTTTCCGAACTCAGCGCGCCCGGCGCCCTGACAGTCCAAGGAGTTGTGCCATGACCCTGCTCGAGCCGCGCATCGCCCCGCTTGTTGCGCCCACGACGCCAGGACCGCCGCCCGCCGGCGGTCCTGTTGATCCCGCGATACGGGCCGACGTCGACAAGTACAGGCAGCAGTACGGGCGCTTCCTGGCCGGCGAGCTGAGCGACGAGGTATTCAGGGTCTACCGGCTCACCAACGGCATCTACGGACAGCGCCAGGGCGGGACCAACCAGATGGTCCGGGTGAAGGTGCCCTACGGGTCGATCAGGCCCGAGCAGCTCGAGATGATCGGCTGGCTGGTCGACAACTACAGCCGGGGCTGGGGCCACATCACCACCCGCCAGAACATCCAGTTCCACTTCGTGCAGCTCGACCAGATACCAGAGGTGCTCGAACATCTGGCCGCGGTCGGCCTCAGCACCCGGGAGGCCTGCGGCGACACCGTCCGCAACGTCCAGGGCTGCCACCTGGCCGGTGCCTGCCCGCACGAGCAGCTCGACATAACCCCCTGGGCCGAGGCCACCTACCGCCATTTCGTGCGCAACCCGATCAGCCAGCGGCTCCCCCGCAAGTTCAAGATCAACTTCTCGGGCTGCGAGACCGACTGCGGCCAAGCCATGTTCAACGACGTGGGCGTCATCGGCACCGTGCGGCAGACCGGCACCGGCGAGCTTGAGCGGGGCTTCCGGGTGTTCATCGCGGGCGGGCTGGGCACGACTCCCCATCCGGCTCTGGCCCTGGAGGACTTCACCCCCCGCGAGGAGCTGCTGCCCACCATCGAGGCCTGCTTGAGGGTGTTCGACCAGGCCGGCAACCGCGACAACAAGCTGCGGGCCCGCATGAAGTGGCTGGTCGACACGCTCGGCTTCGAGGAGGTCCAGCGCCGGGTGCTGACCCAGCGCAAGTTCCTGGTGGCGTCCACGTCCTGGCCGGGCGGCATCCCGGCCGAGGTGCAGATCGACGGCGACGATCCCGCCGGCTCGGTCGATCCCGCCGCCGCCACCGCCATCGGCCACGGCACGCCGGTGACCATCGGCACGGGCACCGCCTACGAGCGGTGGGAGCGGGTGAACGTGGTGCGGGGCGTGCGCGACGGGACGGTCTCCGTCTACGCCCAGGCTCACCTGGGCGACATCACCGGCGACCAGTTCCGGGCCCTTGCCGCGCTGCAGCGCGATCTCGACGCCGACGTGCGACTGACCAACCGCCAGAACGTGGTGTTCCGGGGCCTGCACCCCGACGACCTGGCCGCTGTCCACGACCGCCTGGACGCCATCGGCATGGCCCGTCCGGGTGCGGAGCTGGCCCGCGACGTGGTGGCCTGCCCGGGGTCGGACACGTGCAATCTGGCCGTCACCCAGAGTCGCGGCCTGGGCGACGCCATCGGCCAGCGACTCGAAGACGAGGGTCTGGCCGATGTGGGCGGCCTCCGCATCAACATCTCGGGTTGTCCCAACTCCTGTGGCCAGCACCACGCGTCGGACATCGGCTTCTTCGGCGCCGAGCGAAGGGCCCACGGCCGCAGCGCTCCCGGCTACCAGATGCTGCTCGGCGGCTACATCGGCCAGCAGCAGATGCATTTCGGCGACAAGGCCCTGCGCCTGCCCGCCCGCAACGCCCCCGAGGCCACCGCCCGGGTCATCCGGCGCTTCATCGAAGAGCGCCAAGCCTCCGAGGGCTTCCGGGAATGGATGGAGCGCGCCGGCGGGGCCCGCGCCGTGGCCGAGGGCCTCAAGGACCTCGACGAGTTCCCCGCCTTCGAGGACGACCCGTCGTTCTACGTCGACTTCGACGAGACCGGGCCGTACACGGTGGAAACGGGCGCCTCGGAGTGCGCCACCTGAGCCGCCCTCGAGAATCTCGGTGTGATTTGTGGGCGCCTAGCACACATTTCAAGCCCGAGAATCAGATGAGAGCCGTCAGCGGGCGCTGATCTCCACCTCCACGGGGTGGTGGCAGGCGACGTAGTGGTCGGCGTCGCCGATCTGCTCGCTGACCGGTTCGACCTCGCGGCAGATGTCGGTTGCCCGGGGGCAGCGGGTGTGGAACCGGCAGCCGCTCGGGGGCGCCGTCGCCGACGGCAGCTCGTCGCCGATGTCGCCCTCTTCGATGTCCACCGTGGGAGCGGGCTCGGGAATGGAGGCCAGCAGCGCCCGGGTGTAGGGATGGGCGGGACGGGAGTAGATCTCAATCGTGCTGCCGATCTCGCACACCTTGCCCAGATACATGACCACGATCCGGTCGCTGACGTTCTTCACCACCGACAGGTCATGGGAGATGAACAGCACCGTCAGGCCGTAGCGACGCTTCATGTCCTGTAGCAGGTTCAGGATCTGCGCCTGGATGGACACGTCGAGCGCCGACACCGGCTCGTCGCAGATCAGCACCTTGGGATCGAGCGCCAAGGCTCTGGCGATGCCGATGCGCTGGCACTGGCCGCCCGAGAACTCGTGCGGGCGCCGGGCGCCGTACCTCGCCTCCACCCCGACCGCGTCCATGAGCTCGTCTATGCGATCGCGGCTCCAGGATCCGATGTCGTCGCCCCACACGGCCAGGCCCTCCGCGATCACGTCGCGAACCCGGCGGCGGGGGTTGAGCGACGAGATCGGGTCCTGGAAGATCATCTGCAGCCTGGGCCGCACCCTGCGGAGGTCCTCGCCCTCGAGGCCGGCTAGATCCCGACCCTCGTAGAGCACCTCTCCCCCGGTGATGTCGACCAGGCGGATGATGGCTCGGGCAACTGTCGACTTGCCGCACCCGGACTCGCCCACGATGCCGAGAGTCTCGCCCTCCGCGACGTCGAAGCTCACCTCGGACACGGCATGCACGACGCGCCTGCGACCCGCGGGAAACTGCACGACGAGGTCCTTGACCCGAAGCAGCACATCGTCGTGGTCGCGCAGCTGCGCGTGGCCGGTGCCGGCCATCAGCCGCTGCCCCCGTGGCCGCCGGCGACCGGCAGTCCGGCCGCGGTCACCCCCGCGGCCCGGTTGGCCGCCATCGCGGCCATGCCGCGCTCGGTGCCCGTCGGGTGGAGGCACGCGAAGCGGTGCAGCCCTACCAGCCCGCTCAACTCGGGAACCCCGCCGAGGCAGTCGCCCTGGGCGTAGATGCAGCGGGGGGCGAACGCGCACGCATCGGGCGGGTTGATCAACTCGGGCGGGCGTCCCGGGATGGGATCGAGCCGGTGGTGGACGGGATCGTCGATGCGCGGGATGGAGCGCAACAGCGCCTCGGTGTAGGGATGGCGCATATCGAAGAAGAGCGTGCGAGCGTCGGCGACCTCCACTAGGCGGCCCGCGTACATGACCGCGACGTCGTCGGCCCGGCCGTGGGCCACACCGAGGTCGTGGGTGATGAGGATCATAGACATGCCCCGATCGCGGCGAAGCCGGTCGAGCAGGTCCAGCAGGTGCTTCTGCACGGTGACGTCCACTGCGGTGGTGGGCTCGTCCGCGATCAGCAGCCGCGGCTGGCAGGCCAGCGCCATGGCGATGACCACCCGCTGGCGCAGCCCGCCCGAGAGCTCGTGGGGATACTGCTTCAGTCTCCGTGCCGGTTCCGGCATGCCCACCACGTCGAGCAGCTCCTCAGCTTCTTCCAGGGCCTCGATGCGGGAACGGCCGAGGTGGTAGCGGAGGGTCTCGGCGATCTGCTCGCCCACCTTCTTGACGGGATTGAGCGAGGTCATCGGATCCTGGAACACCATTGTCATCTGCACGCCGAAGAAGTGCTTCGTGCCGGCCTCGGCCAGGGCCTGCACGTCCTGGCCGTCGTAGGTCACTTCGCCGCTCACTTGAGCAGTTCGGGGCAACAAGTTCATCAGCGTCTTGGCCGTGACCGACTTGCCCGAGCCCGACTCGCCCACGATGGCGAGGGTCTTGCCCTCGTGGAGGTCGAAGCTGACACCGTTGACGGCGTTGACGGTGCCCCGCTCGGTGGGGAACCGCACGTGCAGATCGCGCACCGACAGCAGCGGGGCGCCTGTCGCATCCTGCTCGGCCATCACGGCGCAGGCTCCCGAGGGTCAGGTCCGAGACGCAAAGCGTGGGCAGCCCGTCGCTGTTCCGCCATCAGAAGGCCAGCTCCTTCACGTCGAAGTACTGGCGTATGCGATCGCCCGCGAAGTTCAGGGACAGCACGGTCACGAACATCACCGCCACCGGGAACATGGTTACGTGGGTGGCGTTCTGCAAGTCGCGCAGACCGGCGCCGTCGACGATCATCTTGCCCCACGAGATGGCGTCCTCGCCGGCCACCGACAGGCCAAGGAAGGCGAGCGAGCCCTCGGCCACCACCGCGACAGCCATCCCGAGCAGGGTCAGCGCGCCCATGGGTATGACCACATTGGGCAGCAGCTCCCGCACGATGATCCGGCCGGGCTTGGCTCCCAGCACCCGGGCCGCAGAGACGAACTCGCGCTCCGCGAACACCAGCGTGGAGGCCCGAGCCAGCAGACCGACGGGCGCCACCGCCAGGATCCCGATGGTCAGGCTCACCACCAGCATGCTTCGTTCGAGAGTCGCGGTGATCAGGATGGCCAGCACCAGCGCCGGGAACGACAGCAGCACGAAAAACACGAAGCCGACGGCCTGGTCCAGCCGGCCCCGGAAGTAGCCGCCCAAGATTCCCAGGCCGCCCCCGACCACCATCCCGAACACGATGGCGAACCCGCCCACGGCCAGGCTGATACGCGCCCCGTGGAGGGTGCGGGAGAACACGTCGCGGCCCAGGGCGTCGGTGCCGAACCATGCGTCCAGCGACGGCGGCTCCCGGGGACCCCCGAAGGCGACCTTGGTGGGATCGGCCACCGGCAGCAGCGGAGCGAAGGCGGCCACGAACGCCATGATCAAGAGCCAGACCACGGCCAGCCAGAAGGAGAAGCCCAAGCGGCGGCGGACGGCCGACTCGTCGCCGGCGGGACTGTCGTCGGGCACCCGGCCGGGCCGCACGAGTCGAACGATCCGGAACCGCCAGAGCAGCCGCTCGCGGGACGCCTTCCCCTCGACAGGCGTCCTCGGTCTGCCGGTCGCCTGGCCTTCGCCGGTCACGAGGTCCTCGGCGCTCACCGGGCCCGCACCCTCGGATCGAGCCAGCTGTACAGCAGATCCACCAGGAAGTTGAGCACGACGAAGGTGGTCGCGACCAGCATCACGATGGCCAGCACGACCGGGAAGTCGTCGCGGACCACCGCGGTCACGATCTCCCTGCCGATCCCCGGAATGCCGAAGATCTGCTCCACCACCAGCGACCCGCCGATCAGCGCGCCGGTGCTGACCCCGAAGACGGTCACGACCGAGAACATCGACGGCCGCAGGGCGTGCCGGAACATGATCCGCATCGGTGGGAGCCCCTTGGCTCGGGCCATGTGGACGAAGTCCTCCTGCAGCGTCGTGATCAAGTCGGTGCGCAGGAGACGCTGGTAGCTGGCCGCCAGGGGCAGGCCGAGCGTCACTGCGGGCAGGACCATGGAGAACACCAGCCCGCCGAAGTTGTCGCTCTCATAGGCCGAGGGAAAGATCTGCCATCGCAGGGCCAAGAGATAGAGAAGCACCACTCCCAGCGCGAAGTTCGGCACCGACAGCAGACCGAACGACGCCACCGTGGAGCCGCGGTCGAAGGCCCGGTTGGCCCGGTACGCCGCGATCACCCCCCAGGGAATGGCCACACCGAGTGAGACGATCTGGGCCATCGTCAGCAGGATCAGCGTCTCGGGCAGCTTCTCGCGGATGACGTGGCTCACCGGCTGGTCGTTCTGGAACGACGTGCCGAAGTCCCCGGTGGCCATGTCTCCCAGCCACAGCACGTAGCGGATGGGAACCGGCCGATCGAGGTGGTACTGAGCCTTGGCCGCGGCCACGGTGTCGCAGTCCCTGCTGGCGGCATCGACCGTCGTGTCCTCGGCGGTTCCGGCCTCGATGCCCTCACAGTCGAGCTCGGCCAGCACGCCCACCACGTTGACAAGCGGGTCGCCCAGCAGGTTCATGGCGGCAAAGCCCAGGAATGTCACCGCGAACAGCACTGCGAACAGCAGCACCACCCGGCGCACGATGAACCTCGCCACGAGCCCCTACCGCCCCGGCCAAGGCAGCGCACCCTCTAAGGCGCCATACAAGTCAGCTCTGGCAGTCACTGCGGCCGGAGAGCCTACTACTGCCCATGGGGCCGTGTCGGGAGCCGCCGGGTCGCCCGGTTCCGCTCCCTAGCTCAGCCAGACTCCATGAAGCAGCACCCGTCCCGAGTTGTTGCACAGCAGTTCGACACCATCGGGTGAGACCTGGCCGCAGACGTTATGCACGTTGTCGCGGGCGCCGATCACCCAGTTGGTGTGGTAGTAGAAGATGTAGGTATAGGCATCTCGGATCATCTCGGCGACCCGGTGCCAGATCTCCACCCGCCGATCCAGGTCGTCGATCCGGCGCGACTCGAACATGAGCTCGTCACGCTCGGGATCGCAGTAGCGGGGGAAGTTCAGCGAGATGAAGCCGACGGAGTTGCACTCCAGCCACAGGACGTCGTTGTCGGGGCTGACGGCGCCGAACTGCCGCCAGTTGACCACGTTGTAGTTGCCCAGAACCACGTCGTTGATCAGCTTGTCCTGGAGCACCTCGACCATCGTGACGTTGAAGTAGTCCCTCCAGGCGTCGGACTGAACCGAGGCGACGCGGGTGTTCTCGACCGACGGGCCCCCGAAGGACAGCTCCATGTTGATCCTGCCGCCGGAGCAGTTCCCGGGGTGGTCGGCACAGTAGGACTCGACCAGGGGCCCGGCCCGCTCGGCCATGTTGGTCTCCTGCTTGATATCGGGGTTGTGCCAGACCAGGTCGGGGTGGAACATCGTGTCGGCCGGCGGGGAGGTGCCCTGGCGGATCAGGGCCACGTAGGCGTCCCGATCCGAAGCGAAGGTCAGGGCCTGGCGGGCCCGGATGTCGTCGAACGGCGGACGCTGCGAGTTGATGACCGCGAAGCCCTCGCTGGCCCGCGTGTTCTCGATGGTCCTCGCATCGCCGGTCTCCCGCATGATGAGCGTCGCCTCGGCATTGGTGGTGATGACCATGTCGAGGTCTCCGGCCAACAGCCGTTCCGCCGCCACGGCCATGTCGATGATCGGATAGAACTCGATGCGCTCCAGGTGGACGTCGACGCGGTCGGCCGCCCAGTAGTCGGGGTTGCGCACCAGCACCGTCTTCTCGTCCTGGACGCGGCTCTCGATCATGAACGGGCCCTGGCCCACCGGCATCTGGTTCAGGGTCTCATCCTGAAGCGCCCGCTCCAGCCACTCCGACGGCAGGACCATCCCCAGCTGCGAGGTCAACGCCGGCGGGAACCGGGCGGAGGGGTTGACCAACCGCATTTCGAGCGTGTACTGGTCGAGCTTGCGGATGAACTGGTCGGCGTCGATGGTGTTCCTGTACACCAGCGAGATGACCGGGTCGGCGAGCTGCGCGTTGATGGTGGCTAAGACGTCGTCGGCGTCGAGCTCGGTGCCGTCGTGGAACCGCACTCCCTCGCGCAGCTTCATGTGCCAAACCGTGCCGTCGTCGTTCCTGGTGAACGACTCGGCGAGGTACGGGACCCAGTTCCCCTCGGTGTCGAAGTACGCGAGCGGGTCGAACATCGGGTAGGCCATCGCGTAGGCGGACGCCCCGAAGTTGTTGGCCGCGGGGTTCAGGCCGTCACTCTCGGCCTCAATCCCGACTCGAAGCGTGCCGCCGAGCTGCGGTGCGGGCTCGGCTGACGCCGGGGCGGTCGTGGTGGTTGTGTCGACCGGCGCGAGCAGGGGTTCGGTTTCCGCGTCCGGCGCTTCGGTTGCGTCGCCAGAGATCGCGGATGAATCGTCGTCGGCGTCCCCCTCCTCGGAGTCGTCTTGGCCGCCGGGATCAGCGGTCTCGGAGGGATCGGCCTCCGGCCCGCTCACCGCCTCCGTTGCCTCGAGGGGGCGCGGCTCGTCATCGCCTCCGCCCCCGCACCCGGCCGCGACCAGCGCGGCCGCCACAAGCGCCGCCAAGCAGTGGGTCCAGAGCCGCCCGGTCAACGGTCGCCTAACTCAGCCAGATCTGGTTCATCCAGACTCGGCCGACGTTGTTGCACAGCAGCCGGTCGCCGCCGGGCCCGACCTGCCCGCAGACGTTGTGCACGTTGTCGCGGGCACCGATGGTCCAGTTGGAGTGGGTAAAGAAGATGTAGGTGTAGGCGTCGCGGTTGATCTCCTGGATCCGGTGCCAGATCTCCACCCGGCGGCCGAGGTCGTCGACCCTGCGCTGCTCGTAAAGCAGCTCGTCGCGCTCCTCGTCGCAGTAGCGGGCGAAGTTCAGCGAGATGAAGCTGATCGCCGCGCACTCCATCCAGAGCGTGTCGTTGTCGGGATCGACCGTGCCGAAGGCCTGCGCCAGGGCCACATCGAAGTTGCCCAGCACCACATCGACGATCATCTCGTCCAAGGGCCTCTGGGTCGCGTCGACGTTGAAGAACTCGCCCCAGGTGGCGGCCATCAGCTCGACAGTGCGCTGGCTGTCCACCGACGGGCCGGGGACAGCGAAGCGAATGTTGATCTTGCCGTCCGTGCAGTTCTGCGGGAAGTCTGCGCAATGGGCGGCCACCAATGGTCCCGCCCTCTCGGGCATGTTGGTCTCCTGCACCACATCGGGGTTGTTCCAGATCAGATCGGGATGGAACATCGATTCGGCCGCCTGCGTGGTGCCCTGGCCGATCAGCTCCACGTACAGGTCCTGGTCGGTGGCGAACGTCAGAGCCTGGCGGGCGCGGATGTCGGAGAAGACCGGGCTGCTGCTGCCGTTGAGGATGGCCAGCGTCTCCTCGCCCCGCGGGTTCTCGAAGGTGCTCACCCCTCGGTCCGCGGCGTCGCGCAGCGTCAGGATGGCCTCCGCGGCGGAGACGACCACCACGTCGAGGTCGCCTGCTATCAGCCGCTGCGAAGCGATCGTGGAGTCGGTGATGGGGTAGACCTCGATGCGGTCGAGGTACACGTCGACCATGTCCGCGGCCCAGTATTCGGGGTTGCGCACCAGCACCGTCACCTCGTCCAGGATGCGGTTCTCGACCATGAAGGGTCCGGTGCCGACCGGCGCCTGGTTGAGCGTCGAATCGGCCGCAGCCCGCGCCAGCCACTCCGACGGCAGGACCATCCCGAGCTGGCCCGTGAACGCGATGGGCAGCCGCCCCGCGGGCCGGACGCCCTTGAACTCGACGGTGTAGTCGTCGACCTTGCGGATGGGCACTTCGGCGTCGAAGCCCGGCTTGTACGCGAACCCGACCACCGGATCGTTGAGCTGGGCGTTGAACGTCGCGATCACGTCGTCCGCGTCGAGGTCGGTCCCGTCGTGGAAGCGCACCCCCTCGCGCACCTTCATCTGCCAGACCGTGCCGTCGCCGATCTTGGTCCACGACTCGGCCAGGAACGGCACCCAGTTGCCGTCAGTGTCGTAGTAGGTCAGCGGGTCGAACAGCGGGTAGGCCATCAGGTAGACGGGCCCCGAGAAGCTGTTGACCGCAGGATTGAGGCCGTCGCCCTCCGCCGATGCCCCGACTCGCAGCGTGCCGCCGACCTGAGGCCCCGACTCGGCCGGTGCGCCGGTGGCGGCCTCGCTGTCGTCGGGCGGCGCCGTGGTGGTTGTGGTGGTGTCGACCGGCGCCACCAGGAGCTCCTGCTCCTCGACGACTTCCGGCTCGGTGGCGGCAGGCGCCTCCCCGGTGTCGTCGCCGGCGTCGACCGGATCCGATGGGGCGGCCGCCTCCGTGGTCGTGGGGCTCTCGGCGGGCTCGACGGACGCGGACGGCTGTCCGGCGCCGTCGTCTCCGCCCCCGCAGGCGGCGGCGACCAGCGCGAACGCCAAGCACGCCGCCAGCGTGCGGACCGAGGTACTCCTACTCAGTCGAATAGACATTCCCTATCGTCCTCCGCGCGCGGTCGTCGAAGCAAGGTGTCGGCCAGCCATCTTGCCAGACGGCAGGACTGGCGCGCGGCAACCGCCGGCTTCCATCCGGGAGGGTCGCCGGTCCGGGAGCGGTCCGCTGGGCCGCTGGTCTAGCTCAGCCAGACCTGGTGGAGCTGCACCCGGCCCTGGTTGTTGCAGAACAGCTCCACCCCGGTCGGGGAAGTCTGGCCGCAGATGTTCTGGACGTGGTCCCCCGCGCCGATGGTCCAGTTGGCGTGGTTGAAGAAGATGTAGGTGTACGAGTCGCGGATGTTCTCCTGGATCCAGTGCCATATCTCGACTCGCCGCTCAAGGTCGGTGCTGGCCCGCTGCTCGTACATGAGGGCGTCCCGCTCCGGATCACAGTCCCGCGGCCAGTTGAGAGAGATGAAGCTGATGGCCCTGCACTCGATCCACAGCACATCGTTGTCCGGGTCGACGGCGCCGAACTGCCGCCAGGTCACCACGTTGAACTGACCCAGCGCCACCTCGATGATGTGGGCGTCCTGAAGGAGCTCCTGCTCGGTCACGTTGAAGTACGGCTCCCAGCTGTCGATCAGCAGCTCCGCGATGCGGGTCTGGGCTATGGACGGGCCCGAGTACTGCAGCTCCATGTTGATCCGGCCGTCGGTGCAGTTCGCCGGGAAGTCGGCGCAATACTCAGCGACCAGCGGGCCGGCCCGCTCCGGCATGTTCGTCTCCTGCTTGACGTCGGGGTTGTGCCAGATCAGGTCGGGATGGAACATCGTGTCGGCGGGCGGGGACACTCCCTGGCGGATGAGCGCTACGTAGGCGTCGCGGTCGGTGGCGAAGGTGAGGGCCTGACGGGCCCGGATGTCGTCGAAGGGCGGCTGCTCGATGTTCATCATCGCGAAGTCCTCGCTGGAGCGGACGTTCTCGATGGTCTGGACCGCCTCGGAGTCGCGCAGCGTCAAGATGGCGTCGGAGTTGCTCGTCACCATGAGGTCGATGTCGCCCGCGGCGATCCGCTCGGCCGCGATGACCGGGTCGGTGATGGGGTACACCTCGATCCGGTCGAGGTAGATGTCGGTTATGTCGGCGGCCCAGTAGTCGGGGTTGCGGACCAGCACGGTCACCTCGTCCTGGGTGCGGCTCTCGATCATGAAGGGGCCCGTGCCGACCGGGTACTGGTTCAGGTTCGGATCCTCCGCGGCGGCGGCCAGCCACTCCGACGGGGCGATCATCCCGAGCTGGCTGGTTATGAACTGCGGGAAGAAGGCGAACTGGTCGATGGGGTTGAACTGCACCGTGAGATCGTCGATCACGGTGATGGCCTCGGATATGTCCTCGGGATAGTAGGGACGCACCGCCAGCGACACGATCGGGTCGGCCAGCTGGGCGTTGAAGGTGGCGATCACGTCGCCGGCGTCAAGTGCGGTGCCGTCATGGAAGCGCACCCCGTCGCGCAGCTTCATCTGCCAGGACCGCCCCTCGTCGATCGGCGTGAACTCGGCCAGATACGGGATCCACTGACCCTTGGTGTCCCAGTAGGCGACCGGATCGAAGACGGGGTAGGTCATCACATAGGCCGCCACCGCGAAGTTGTTGGCCGCCGGATTCAGGCCGTCGGACTCAGCCTCCACCGCGACCCGCAGCGTGCCGCCGAACTGGGGCTCGGGCTCGGCCGGCGCCTCCACAGCCGCCTCCCCGTCCTCAGGCGGCGTCGTTGTGGTCGTCGTGTCCACCGGGGCCACGAGGGGCTCGTCGTCCGGCGCCGCGTCGGTCGGCGCGGCCGCCTCCTCGACCTCGCCGTCGTCGGTTTCGGCCGGCTCGGGAGCCGCAACCGTTTCGGTGGTCTCCACCGCCTGGGAAGGTTGTGCGTCGCCGCCGTCATCGCCGTCTCCGCCTCCGCAAGCTGCGGCAACCAAGGCGAACGCCAAGAACACCGTCAACCAGCACGCGCCACGCTGGTACTTCGATCGAGCAGTCATTCCACTTGCCCTTCTGTGTAGGTCGGCATGCCAGCCGCTAGTCAGGACATCTTGCCAGACGGCAGCACCGAATCGCCAGTGGCACCACAGTTGCCCGTGACGCCATAGTTGCCCGAAGTGCCACAGTTGCCCGCCACGCCAAGCTGCTACTGGCGCTATAGCTGCCCGTGACACCAAGTCTCCGGTGGTGCCATAGTCGCCAGTGGCGGGAAGGCGGCCTCACGGATGCTGGCTGCTGACCGACACGACTTCCCCGGTCATGTAGCCGGAGAGGTCGCTGGCCAGGAACACCATCACGTTGGCCACCTCCCACGGCTCGGCGGGCCGGCCGAACGCCTCCTTCCCGGCCAGCTCGGCCAGCAAGGCCTGGTCGGTGGTCTTGGCCAGGAACGGATGCCACGCCAAACTGGGAGCCACGCAGTTCACCCTGATGCCGTGCTCCGCGGCCTCCATGGCGGCGCAGCGGGTGAGGGCCATCACACCGGCCTTGGCCGCGGCGTAGTGGGCCTGCTCGACCTGGGCCCGCCATCCCGCCACCGAGGCGTTGTTGACGATGGCGCCGCCGATGCCCCGATCGATCATGTGTCGCAGCGCGGCCCGGGTGCAGCGCATGGTGCCGTCGAGCGTCACACCGAGCACGGCTGACCACTGCTCGTCGGTCATGTCCACCAGCCGGGCCGAGCCGCCCAGTCCGGCATTGTTCATCATCACGTCGATACCGCCCAGCAGGCGGGCGGCCGAGTCCATCAGAGCCTGCACATCGCTCTCAGCTGTCACATCGCACTTCACCGCGCCGGGCCGCGTCCCGGTCTCGGCCTCCAACCGCTCACAGGTCTCGGTCAGGCGCCGCTCGTGAATGTCGGAGATGACAACCCGGGCTCCTTCGAGGAGAGCTCGGCGGGCGACGGCCGAACCAATGCCTGCACCGGCCGCGGCGGTGACGACGACCCGCCTGCCTTCGAGCAGTCCCCGCCCGGGCGGCTCGGCGGGAGGCGCCGGCCAGGGCCAGTCGCCCGGCTCCGCGGTCACGGTTCAACCGTCGGGGCTCGGCCGGCAGGCTCGGAGGCCATCGCTCAGCCGCCGGGCTCCGAAGCCAGGTCTCGGCCAGCAGGCTCCGCAACCACCGTTCAACCGTCGGCCATCTCGCCCATGCGCCGCTCGAGATCCAAGATCATCGGGTTGGGCTCCTGCCCGATGGTCCGGGGCAGCTGCTCGGCGATCTCGGCAGGCGTCCACCGGTCGCCGGCCGACCACATGGAGCGCACCTCCGCGGGCTGGTTCCAGACCGATATGCGCCGCCCCACCACGCTGTAGATCTGCCCGTTGACATCGCGGCCCGCGTCGCTGAGCAGATGCACCGCCATGGGCGCGACCGCCTCGGGCTCTCCGGTCTCGAACGCAAACGGCACGTTCTCGCTCATCCGGGTGCGGGCCACCGGCGCGATGCAGTTGGCGTTGATGGAGGGCCCGCCCCGCAGCCGGATGGAGGCCGCGGTCATGGCCGCCGAGCGAGTGAGGCTCACCACGCCGCCCTTGGCCGCTGAATAGTTGGCCTGCGCGGTGGAGGCCACGAACGCGCCCGACGTGAAACCCACCAGCGAGCCGCCCGAAGGCTGTTTGCGCATCCGGGCCAGCGCGGCCCGGTAGACGTTGAAATGGCCCTTCAAGTGGACGGCCACCACATCGTCCCACTCGTCCTCGCTCATATTGAACAGCATGCGCTCCCGCAGCACGCCCGCGGGGCACACCACGCCGTCGATGCTCCCCCACCGGTCACAGGCCGCCTCGACGATGCCGGCACCTACATCGAACCGGGACACGTCACCGGCCAGGGCGAGGGCCTCGCCGCCACCGGCGCGTATCTCGGCCGCGACGGCGTCGGCCACGTCGCTGGACGGGCCGGAGCCGTCGAGGGCCACTCCGTAGTCGGCCACCACCACGTTGGCACCCTCCGCGGCGCAGGCCAGTGAGACGGCCCTACCGATGCCGCCCCCGCCGCCGGTGACGGCGACCGTCCTGCCCTGAAGCAATCCGCCCACGGGCGCGTCGTTCACGGCCCTTCAGCTCACGCGCCGTCGGCGTGGCACCGGCACCGGGACTTGGACCGTCAGCCCTCGGCGCCGCGCTCTTGGTCGCGCCGGCGCAGCGAGGCCAGGATGTCCACGCCGGTGGCGGCCTCGATCTGCTCGGTCATGGCCACCAGCGACGCCGGGAGCTGGCTCATGAGGCCTGGAATCCCACCCCGCGAGCCGCCGTCGCCATTGCCTTCGCCGTTTCCGCTCCCGCCGCCGGTGTCCACCACCGCGACCCGGTCGATGCTCACGTTCTGCACGGTGGCGACGATCTTGTCGATCAGGTCGGGCAGCATGTTGAGCACCAGCACGTCGTGGCCGTCGGCGCCGGCCGCCTGGTACTGGTCGGTGAGACGCTTGAACACCTCGACCTGGGCCTTCCCGTCCTCGACGATGGTGGCCGCCTCGGCCTGGGCCTGGAGCTGGCGGGCCTCCAGATCGGCTCGGGCCGGGACCACGACATCGGCCTCCACCCGGCGCTTCTCCAACTCGATCCGCTCGGTTTCCAGTTCCTGGCTGGCGACAGCCTTGGCCGTTTCGCCGGCCACCAGCGCCTCCTCCTCGCGGGCCCTGGAGATAGCCTCGAGCTCGGCGGTGCGCACCCGCAGGGCGTTCTGCTCCTCGACGATCTTCTTGTCGGCCTCGATCTGGGCCACCTGGGCGGTGCGGCGAGCTGCCGCCTCGGCCTGTTCGGACTCCGCCTCGCGGTCGGCCTCGGCCACTCGGGCGTCCCGCTTCACCTGGGCAGTGAGGCGCCGTCCCACGGACTCGAGGTAGTTCACGTCGTCGGTGACGTTCTGGATCTTGAGCACGTCGAGTTCCAGGCCCAGAGTCTTGATGTCGTCGTCGGCCTCGTCGATGAGCTGGTGGCTGAACTTGAGGCGGTCCTCGTTCACCTCCTCGGGGGACAGCGTGGCCAGCACGCCCCGAAGATTGGCCTCCAGGGTCTCCTTGGCGATCTTGCCGATGTGCATGTGGTCGACATGGAGGAACCGCTCGCAGGCGTTCTCGAGCAGGCCCTCGGAACTCGACACCTTGACGTTGGCGATGCCCATCACATTGAGAGGTATGGTGCCACGCGAGTAGGCGTTGGTGACCGACACCTCCAGCGGGATGGTGTTGAGATCCATCCAGGCCACCCTCTCGATAAGCGGGATCCGCAGGGTTCGGCCGCCCTTGAGGATCCGGTAGCCCACGGTGCGCCCGTCGGACAGCGTCCTCTTGCGGCCCGATATGACCGCCACCCGGTTGGGCGGGCAGATCACGATCAGCGACCGCACGATCAAGATGACGAAGAACACGGCCAGCGCCACAGCGATGCCGGCCACAATTGCTGAGGACATGGAGCCCTCCTCTCACGCGCGTGGCGCGTCTCTACAAGCCCACTGCCAAGCCGAGCGTACCAGCCCCTCCCGGCGCATCACCGGGCACTCGTGGCTCATTGGCCAGGCCTGAGAGAGTCGGCTGGTGGCCGCGGCCCGCCGCCATGACCGCCTAGTCCTGGGGCCTACTCCAGTTCGGGGTCGAGGCGGGTGACGAGGGCCACGCCGCCCTCGATGCGCACGATGATGACCCGGGCACCGGACTCGATCGTCTGATCCTCGTCGAGGGGATCGATGGGCGCGGCCGTCATCTGGGTGCGGGCACCGGCCACGGTCAGCACGATCCGGCCGCGTCGCTCGTTCGACATGGGCAGCGAGACCCGTGCGATGCTGCCCTCGATCTCGCGATCGGAGACGTCGCTGGAGGCCTCGCTGCGGCGCAGGTACGCGAACGCCGCGCTGTTGAGCACGCCGGCCAGCACCCCGACCACGACGGCCAGCAACAGCGTGAAGACCGCGCCGGTTCCGAGCCACTCCGAGACCAGCCCGGTGGCGCCGAAGAACGTGGCGATGAAGGCGACGCTGCTCAGGGGGATGACGGAGAACACCTCCCCGAGCCCGTCGGCCTCCGCGCCCGCCTCCATGTCGGCGTCGCCGCCGCTGAACACGAACCACAGCAGCACCGGCGCGCCCGCGGCCAGCATGAAGGCGTACAGCCACGTCATCGGGTCGCCCCAGCGTCGAACGGGGCGGGGCGGACGGGGCCATGCATCGGGCCGACCATGGGCCAGAAGCTAGTGGTGCGCCGCCGACATTGCCGAACTGTCGGAACATCCAGGACCAGCTTGTAGCCGCTTCGGCCTCCCCGATCGATCCCACGACGGACCGGCCGCCTACAGACCGGTAGTATCGGCGCGGTCCGTCCGCACCGAGGTAACCGATGAGCTTCACTGACGCCTTCTTCGCAGTGCGCGACGAGGTGCGCAACTGGGGGCGCTGGGGAGACGACGACCGCCTCGGCACCCTCAACCTGATCACGGACGACGCAGTGGCCCACGCCGCCTCGCTGGTGCGGACCGGCCGGCGGGTGTCTTGCGCCCTCGACCTCAAGCACTCTGACGGAGTGCAGATCGGCCAGATGCACGGGCGGATCAACCCGCTGCACGCCATGGTCAAGATCCACAGCCCGGATCTGGGCGACGCCGACGGCAGAGGAATGGTCCCCCACTTCTCCGACGACATCGTGACCATGCCGCTGCAGGCCGCCACCCACTGGGACGGCCTGTCCCATGTGAGCTACGACAACACCCTCTACAACGGGGTGCCGGTCTCGTCGATCAACCCCACCGGCGGCGCCACCGTGCTCGGGATCGAGAACGTCCGCCACCTCACCGGCCGGGGCGTGCTGCTCGACGTGTGCGCGGCCAAGGGTCTCCAGCGGCTTCCCAGCGATCACGAGGTCACCGGCGACGACCTCGACGAGGCGGCCGAGCACTCCAGAGTGGCCATGCGACCCGGCGACATCGTGCTGCTGCGAACCGGGCGGATCCAGGTGTTCCGCGAGATGGGAGCGCTGCCGTATGTCACCGGGCCCGACTCCGACGGCACCAGCCCGGGGCCCGGCTTCGACGCGGTGCGCTGGTTCTGGCGCAACGACGTGGCCGCGGTGGCCGACGACACCTACATCTTCGAGATCTTCCCCGGTCCGAGCTGGGACGACGCACTGGGCGTTCACTGCCTTCACGTGGTGGACATGGGCATGACCCAGGGCCAAAACTGGGATCTTGAGGCGCTGGCCTCAGCCTGTGCCGAGGAGGGACGCTACGAGTTCCTGCTGCAGGCAAACCCGGAGCCCTTCGTGGGCGGCTGCGGCTCCCCCGTCAATCCCGTGGCCGTCCTTTGAGCCTCGCCTCCAAGTGCGCGGATCCGGTTGCTCTCAACCTGTGGCACCCCGTCGGCGCCGTGGTCGAGTTGATGGCAGGCACCGTCAACGAGACCCACCTGCTCGAGGAGCCCGTCTCGTACGGAGTCTCCGCCGATGGCGGCGTGCATGCGTGGAGGTCCGTGCCAGCATTGCGGCCCGGGGCGGCGTTCTCCCCTGCTGACGTCGTCGAGCCGTTGCCGGCAACCAGCCGATTCGGCTATCTGTGGACCAGCCTCGGGTCTCCCCCGGAGGAGTTCTTCGAGCTGCCGGAGTTCCATGAGCCCGACCGCCACAACGTGTGGGCCGGCAGCATCGGGGTGCACACATCGGCCCCCAGGGCAGTCGAGAACTTCCTGGACATGGGCCATTTCCCCTACGTCCATTCGGGCTATCTGGGCATCGAGCCCCACACCGAGGTCAAGGAATACGGCGTGGAGGTGGTCGAAGACGGACGGGAGGTAGTGGCCACCGAGTGCGAGTTCTTCCAGCCCCTGGGCGCCCTCAACGCCGAGGGCGGGATGCTCATGGGGTACGTCTACCGGGTGCCCCATCCCTACTGCGCCATCCTCTACAAGTCGAGCCCCATCGACGAGTCCCGCATGGACGCCATCGCCATCTTCTGCCAGCCGGTGGACGAGGTGACGACGCGGGCGCACATGCTGCTGTCGATGCTCGACGACGAGAACGACGACCGGCTTCTCAAGCGGTTCCAGCTGCTCATCTTCGCCCAGGACAAACCCATCCTCGAGAACCAGCAGCCGAAGCGCCTGCCGCTAGGACCCACGGTCGAGACGCCCGTTCGCTCCGACAAGACCTCGATCACCTACCGCCGCTGGCTGTCAGACATGGGGCTGACCTACTGCGTCATCCCGGCCGACGCTTGATGCGCATCCGCCCATGAGCTACGTGCGCGGCATCGGCTCGCTGTTGATTGCATGATTGATCTAGCTTAAATATTCTTCCAACAGAGCGAGCAGGAATCGTTCGGATCCGTTCCGCGGAGGCTGGCTAGGGGGACCCGATGACGCAGCGAATGGCCATCTACATGCAGGACAAGATCGACCTGCGTGATGAACTCGAACTGGCCGTCTACATGGAGGAGCGCGGCTTCACCGAGCTGTGGCAGGGCGACAACCGCCTCGCCCGAGACTGCATCGTCGCAATGAGTGCGTTCCTGACGCACACGACCCGCATCAAGGTCGCCTCCGGAGTGCTCCCCATCTGGACCCGCAACCCCGCCGTGATAGCCGCCACCTGGAGCACCATGTGGGAACTGGGAGGCAGAGTCGACGGCGAGAGCCGGGTCATGCTTGGGCTCGGAGCCTGGTGGCAGCCGATAGCAGGCCGAGTTGGCGTCGACCTTCGCAAGCCGTTGACGGCGATGCGAGAGAACATCGAGGCCATCCGCGAACTCTTCACGATGAAGCCGGTGACCTACGAGGGCGAGTTCGTCCGTCTCAACGACGTCAGCCTCGATGTCGTGTGGGGCGACACCTCGCCTCGAGACATCCCGATCTACCTCGGTGCCACCGGCCCCAAGATGCTGGAACTAGCCGGTGAAATCTGCGACGGGGTCTGCCTCAACTACGGCGTCTCCGTGGACTACGTCCGCAACGCCATCAAGCTGGTTCAAGCCGGTGCAGCCCGGGCCGGGAGGTCAATCGATCAGATCGACCTCCCCGAACTGATCGTGGTGTCGATGTCCGACGCCAACCCAGACCTGGCAATGCACGAGGGCAAGAAGCTCGCGGCCTACTACTTCGCGACGGAGCCGCACATTATGAAAGCGAGCGGCGTGAGCGAAGAGATCGCTGACCGAGCCAAGGCGTTGATGAGCTGGCCAGCAACCGAAGAAGACTACGAGCGGGCCAGCGCCGTGATACCTGAAGAGATTGTCTTGGACATCATGGCGGTCGGGACATCCGACGACTGCCGCGCGAAGGTTCGCGAGTACGTTGACGCCGGGGTGTCCTGTCCCATCATGTACCCACTCCTCGGCAACATCCGAGACGTTGTCGATGCGTTCGCTGACGGCTTCTGAGCCGCTGACCTCGCTCGCGACGAACCCGGCACCGGGAGCGTGACGATGCTGATCCACAACGCCAACATCATCCCCTGGCAACGGCCCAACCGGATCCTTACCGACCACGCCATACACATCGCTGATGGCGTCGTCTCTGCGATCGAGCCATCAGGCCAGCTCGAGGATCGCTTTCCCGACGCCGAGCGTCTGGACGCGCAGCAGCGCTACGTAATGCCCGGAAACATCTGCGCGCACGGGCACTTCTACAGCGCGTTCGCGGTCGGTATGAGCGTTCCGCACGATCCGCCGATCACGCTACCGACCATCCTCGATCGGCTGTGGTGGCCCTACGACAGGGCGCTCACCGCGCACGAGGTCGAACTCGCGGTGCAGGCCGCGATGGTGGACGCCGTCAGGAACGGGACCACGACCTACTTCGACCACCACTCGTCACCCAACTGCATCGACGGGGTGCTGGACCTCATCGCCGACCAGGTCATCGAGGCAGGGCTGAGGGCCGTGCTATGTTTCGAGGTCACGGACCGCGACGGACCGGAGCGGGCCAAAGCGGGAATCGCGGAGAACGCCCGCTTCGTCGATCGCTGCAACCGTGAGCGCGTAGGCGACGGGCTCCTGGCGGCCACATTCGGAATCCACGCTCCAATGACAGTCAGTGACGACACCCTGGCCGCATGCCGGGCATCCGTCCCGCACGGGACGGGGTTCCATCTCCACGTCGGCGAGCACGAGTACGACCAGTACCGGAGCCTGGCCATGTCGGGGCAGCGGTCGGTCGACCGCCTCCATGCCCATGACATGCTCGGCGCCCAGTCCATCATGGCCCACGCCATACACCTCGATGCCAGGGAGGTTTGCCTCCTAGCGGACACCGGCACCGCTACGAGCCACCAACCCCGCAACAACATGAACGTCGGCGACGGTGTGGCCGATGTCGAATCTCAGCTGCGGGCCGGCGTTCGAGCCTGCCTCGGCAACGACGGCCTGTCAGCCACGATGTGGCGCGAGGCCGAGGCGGCCTACCTCCTGCAGAAGATCGCACACCGCGACGGTCGGCGCCTGCCGGGCGACGACCTTCTCGACATGGCGATCTACAACAACGCCGCCCTGGCCTCGACGTTCTTCGATGGCCAGCCGATCGGTGTCATCGACGTCGGAGCCGCGGCCGATCTGATCATCGTCGACTACCAGCCGACCACACCGATGGACCCGGACAACATCGCGGGTCACCTCATCTTCGGGATGAACGAATCGATGATCACCTCCACCATCGTTGCCGGGCAGCTTCTCATGCACGAGCGGGAGTTGTTGACACTCGACGAGCAGCGGATCAAGGCACGATGCCGCGAAGCAGCGCCGGGATTCTGGGCGCGATACGAGTCCAGTGTTCCCAACGGCCCGATCCTCGGGTGACCAACGGCATGAACGAGGTGCCGCGGGCCGGAGGAAGGACGACCCGTGTGGTCTGACTATCTCACGCCGCGTTCCGTAGAAGAGGCTCTCGACCTTCGTACCCGCTACGGCGACCGGGCCCGGATCATCGCCGGGGGGACCGATGTCATGGTCGAGGTCCAGCGTCGCCACTCAAGTCCGGACGCACTCATCGACATCACACGGTTGCCCGGGCTCGGCAACATCAGGCTGGACAGCGACGGCTGGATCCATATGGGAGCGCTCGTCACCCACAACGATGTCGTCGCATCCGACCTCTGCCGGCAACGTGCCTTCGCGCTGACCCAGGCATGCGCAGAGGTCGGGGCTCCCCAGATCCGCAATCGCGGCACCGTCATCGGCAACGTCGCGTCCGCCTCTCCCGCCAACGACACCATCCCGGCGCTAAGTGCCCTCGGCGCCAGGGTGGTCACCATGAACCCAAACGGTGGGCGACGCGTGCCCATCGACGAGTTCATCGTCGGGCCGGGAAGGACCGTCCTCGAACCGGACGAGATCATCGTCGCAGCGACCTTCCCCCAGCTCGAGGACGATCAGCGGAGTACCTTTCTGAAACTCGGCCTGCGCAGGGCCCAAGCCATCGCCGTGACCAACGTCGCGGTGGTGCTCAGATGGCAGGACGACCTCCTCACGGACGCTCGGATCGCCCTCGGGAGCGTCGCCCCGACCATCGTTCGCGCCTCAAGGACCGAGTCCGCGCTACTGGGCCGGCCGCTGACGGATGAGACGATCCGATCGGCGACTGCCAACCTCAGCGACGAGGTCCGCCCCATCGACGACATCCGGGGCTCGGCTGACTATCGCCGCTACATGGCCGCCATCCTGGTCCGGCAGGCGCTTCAACGGCTGGCGTCCGGGGCTGAGCGCGCCGCCGTGGACGGACGACCCGTCAAGTTGTGGTCCGACGGGCACTCCGGCCTCTCCGGCGTCGGGGTCGACGGCCCCAGGATGCACTCGCGGCAAGGCGACGAGCCGATCGCGGTCACCATCAACGGTGAGCCGGTAGCGGTCACGGGGGCAAACGATCGGACATTGTCGCAGGTGCTACGAGACATCGTCGGCCTCTCCGGCACGAAGGAGGCGTGCTGGGAGGGTGAGTGCGGAGCATGCACGGTGCTCATCAACGGCTCAGCCGTCGTCAGTTGCCTCGTACCAGGTCCGCAGGTCCACGGTCACGACATCACAACCGTCGAGGGGCTCGGCTACCCTGACGGGGCCCTTCACCCGGTCCAGCAGGCCTTCATCGACGCCGGAGCCCTCCAGTGCGGCTTCTGCACCCCCGGATTCCTCGTCAGCGGAGCCGCGTTGATGAACGAGGTACCGGCGCCGACGACCGCGGACATCAAGCAGGCGATCTCCGGCAACCTCTGCCGCTGCACGACCTACTACCCGATCGTCACGGCGCTCGAACACGCGACCCGGGAGGTCCCCGAATGAGTCTCGACGTAGTAGGCAGATCGGTCCGTCAGATGGAGTCCGACGACGTCGTCACCGGCCGCAGGGTCTACTGCGCCGACCGCGTCTACGCCGACCAGTTGTCGCTCAAGGTCCTCTTTGCTCGCCGTCCCCACGCTCGAATCCTCAGCATCGACACGACGGCAGCCGAGTCGCTGCCGGGTGTGATCGCGGTACTGACTGCCGAGGACGTCCCGGTGAACGAGTACGGGCTGATCCGCATGGACCAGCCCGTCCTGTGCGGACCAAGCACGCACCCTCGGAGAGAGGGGTTCGACGTCGTCCGGTTCGTCGGCGACCAGGTGGCCGTCGTGATCGCAGAGGACGATCGGACGGCGGCGGACGCGAGAGACCTGATCAGCGTCGAGTTCCAGGACCTTCCTCTCGTCGACGACATCGAGCAGGCCCGGCGGGCCGATGCGCGGCAGCTGCACCCCGACGCGCCGGGAAATGTCGCGGACTCAGTGCGAATCCGCAAGGGCGACGTCGAGTCCGCCTGGCCCGGCTGCGACGTGATCGTCGAGAGCGAGTGCCGGGTGCCGTTCCAGGAACACGCCTACCTCCAGACTGAGGCCGGAGTCGCCTACATCGATGACGAGGAGCGGATCACGGTCCACACCGCCGGGCAATGGGCTTGGGAGGATCAGCAGGAGATAGCCCATGCACTCGGACTCGATCCCGATCAGGTGCGTGTCATCTATGACGGCATCGGTGGCGCGTTCGGCGGCAAGGAGGACATGAGCGTCCAGATCATCCTGGGCCTGGCGGTGTGGTGGCTCGATAGGCACGGGATCCGGCGCCCGGTCAAGACGGTCTGGAATCGCGAGGAGTGCACGATCGGCCATTCCAAGCGACACCCGATGATCATCCGCTCGAAATGGGGAGCCGACCGGGACGGACTGCTGTTGGCCGCCGAAGTCGAAGTGCTGGCCGACGGCGGGGCATACCTCTCGACCAGCAACAAGGTCCTGCGCAATGCCTCGATCTGTGCCACCGGGGCGTACTTCTTCCCCCATGTGAAGCTCGACGGCTACGCGATGTACACCAACAACCTCTTCTCCGGCGCGTTCCGGGGATTCGGCGCGACCCAGGGACACGCCGCGGCCGAGATCCAGATGAACAAGCTGGCCGAGGCGCTCGGGATGGATCCGGTCGCGATCCGACTCAAGAATGCGCTGACCGACGAGACACCGATCTCACTGGGCACGCTCATGCCCGGCGGCGTCACTATCCGAGAAGTCATCCGGGAAACGGCGCGGGTCGCCCGCTGGCAGCCCCGGAACGGCAACCGCGCCAACGCCCCTGGCATCGCAATGCCAACAGTCGTGCGGGGACGCGGTTTTGCGGCCGCCTTCAAGAACGTCGGGTTCAGTTATGGAATGGTCGAGGCGAGCTGGGCCCAGATCGAGCTGCGGGGCGAGGACGAGATCGACGGGGCGATCATCCGCATCGACGGCGCCGAGTGCGGCCAAGGGCATCACACGGTCATGGCACAGATCGCAGCCGAGGTGCTCGGCATCGACTACGAGCGGGTCTCGATCGACATCACCGACACCTCGATGGTCGGCAGTCAAAGCGCCGGCTCGGCAGCTGCCTCCCGGCTCACGTTCATGGCCGGCAACGCGGTGAAGACAGCGGCCGAGGACGCCTACAAACGTTGGATCGACGGCCAGCGGCCGGCAGTGGCCGACGGCATCTGGACCGCGCCCCGCACGACTCAACTCGACCCTGAGACCGGCCACTCGATGCCCAGCTTCGCCTACGGCTACGTGGCCCAAGTCGTCGATCTCTCGGTGAACACCGAAACGGGCTTCATTCATGTGGACCGAGTCTTCTGCGTCGACGATGTCGGGAGGGCTGTCAACCCCGAGCGCGTCGTGGGCCAGGTCGAGGGCTGCATCGGCCAGGCTCACGGCTACGCCGTCCTCGAGGACTTTCAAATGGAGGGTGGTGAGGTGCTCACGCCCGACTTTACGACCTACTTGATCCCCGGTGTCTACGACGTGCCGGACGTGGTCGAAACGGTGCTCATGGAGGAGCCCCATCCAGAGGGCCCGTACGGCGTGCGGGGTGTCGGCGAGATCCCGTACCTGCCCTACGCGCCGGCGTTGGTGTCGGCCGTGCACGACGCCACCGGTGTCTGGTTCGACGAGCTTCCCTTGACCCCGGAGCGGGTGCTCCGCGGATTAGGTCGCTTCGGAGCCTCGCCATGAGCGGCGGGCGATCCTCGGGCACGGTCGTTCCCGCCGGCAGTGCCCGCGATCTGTGGATGTCGTGCGACAGCTGATCAGGAACGTGCTCGTTGTGAACGGCGACGGCACTTCGGAGCCGGAAGAGGGCGACGTTCTCATCGAGCACGACACCGTGACTCGAATCCGCGAGGTACCAGCCTCCCAAGCGAGCGGAGCCGACCGTGTCATCGACGGGAACGGCCGTGTCCTCGCTCCCGGCTTTGTCGACATGCACAACCATGGGGCGCTGGCCGGGACCCGGATCGGTGCCAGCGGGATCCCCGTGGCCTGCGAACTCTCATTGAGAGCCGGCGTCACCAAACGAATCTGCGGGGTCGATGGGCTGTCACCCGCCCCGGTCGTTCCGCAACAGCGCATCGAGTATGCGGCCCAGTTGGCGACAATGGACGGAACTATCGACGAGGATTGGTCGTGGTCGTCGATGGCGGACTTCCTCGCGTGGCACGGCGGCCGGTCCATCACCGACATGGGCATGTACCTCGGCCACAACTCAGTGCGGCGCGCGGTCATGGGCAACTCGCCCGGAAAGGCAACCGATCTCCAGATCCAGGAGATGGCGGAAGTCGTCCGCCGCGAGGCTCCGCTGACGCTCGGACTCTCTACCGGGCTGGTGTACAACCCCGCGGTCTACTCGGACTCGAGGGAGCTGACCGCGCTGGTGCGGGCATTCAACGACATCAAGCCGGCCGCGCTCCTTCCTCACCTTCGGTCCGAGAGCGACCAGATCCTCGAATCCATGGACGAAGTCATCAGCGCCGCGGTGGACGGTGGGAGCAGCTACTGCAACGAGCACTCGAAGATCGCGGGACGGCGGAACTGGGACAAGTTCAACTCGGTGGAAAGCAAGCTCGCAGACGCCGGCACCAGCGTGACCACCGTGGAGAACATGTACCCGTACCCTGCCGGGAGCACCACCGGAGACACCATCTTTCCGCCCGAGATCCGGGCCGACTCCCGGCAGGCGTTCCTGGCGCGGCTGCGCGACCCTGGCGTGCGACGCCAGGCCTACGAACGAATCCGGGGCGACACCAAGACGTGGAACAACTTCATCGACTTCTGCGGAGGTCTCGAGGGGGTGCAACTCGCCGGTGTCCGGCCTGGAGTGGGCGACAGATTCTTGGGATCTCACCTCGGCGACGTTGCCAGAGCGGCGGGCCACGAGGATCTGACATCGTTTGGAGCATTCGAAGCCGTCACCGACTTCTTCGTCCAGAACCGCGGCGAGGTGAGCATCATCACGCACTTCGGCAACGACGCCACGGTTGAGCGTTTCTTCCGGCGCCCGACGATGGCGATCTGCACCGACGGGCTGATCCCCGGACCCGGCCAGAGGCCACACCCGCGTTCGCTGGGCGCGTTCCCCAGAGCGCTACGCATGGCCCGAGAGCTTGGAGTCCCGTTGAAGGAGATCGTGTTCCGAATGAGCACGCTGCCATGCGAGTTCCTCCGCCTCGGCAGCCCTGTGCTGCGGCCGGGGGCCGACGCCTCAATCGTCCTCTTCGACTGGGACACGGTCGGGGAGCGCAACGACTTCACCGATCCACTCACGCCCCCTGCTGGCATCGACGCAGTGTGGGTTCACGGCTACCTCGCCCACGAGTCGGGGCTTCTGAACGTGCCGCACCGCTTCCCCGGCCGAATCCTGATGTCGGCCGCCGGCGAGTCCTCGGCCGCTCCGTCGCCGAGCCTCAAGCGGTGACCGCCGCCGGCCCCGGCGCCCCACTCTTTGTCGCTGCTAGACGGCCCGATTAGTGTCATGCGAATGGTCAGTGCAGCAATGACTGACCCTGAGCCGTCGTTGCTGGCGATGCACGGGATCGTCAAGCGATTCGGCCGTGTCACCGCCGTAGCCGGTGTCGACTTCGACCTCCGCCGCGGCGAGATCCATGCGCTGCTGGGCGAGAACGGCGCCGGCAAGAGCACGCTAATGAACGTCCTGTGCGGATTGGAGCGACCCGACGAGGGAGTCGTGCAGATCGAGGGGCGGGAAGTGGATTTTCGCTCGACCCAGGACGCCATCGATCTAGGGATTGGCATGGTGCATCAGCACTTCCAGCTTGTTCCCCGGCTGACCGTCGCGGAGAACGTGATCCTCGGCGGCAGCAGCAACGGGAGACTCAAGCTGCCCGATCTCACACTGGTAGCCAACGAGGTTGAGGAACTCGGCGACCGCTACGGCCTCCCGATCTCCGGGTCGGCACTGGTCGCCGACCTCTCAGTGGGCGAGCAGCAGCGGGTTGAGATTCTCAGGGCTCTCTACCACGGGGCACGAATACTGATACTCGACGAACCGACGGCGACCCTCACCCCAGTAGAGGTCGACCAGCTGATCGAGAGACTGCGGGGTATGGCCGAGAACGGCGCCGCCATCGTCATGATCACACATCACCTCGACGAGGTGATGACTGCGGCCAGCCGCATAACGGTCCTCCGTGCCGGCGCCAACGTCGCGACGGTTGCCGCCTCCGAGACCTCGCCGCTGGAACTCGCTCGACTGATGGTCGGGCGAGACATCAAGATGCTGAGTGAGGTCGGAGAGGGAATAGGGGCGCGCCAGGAGGACAGCTCGCGCGTAGGTGCTCAGGTCCTGGCCCTCGAGGACCTGGCCTCGGTGGAGGCCGATCGATCGGTCGATGGCGGCAACTCCTCGCGGACCTTCGCCGGCATCGACATCGTTGTGCACGCCGGGGAGATCGTCACCATTGCCGGCGTCGAGGGAAACGGCCAGTCCGAACTGGAGGAGGCTCTGCTCGGTGTGCGTCAGCCTGCGTCGGGGCGAATCCTCCTGGACGGCATCGACGTGAGCGACGCGACCCCGGGCGACCTGTTCGCGTCAGGCGTCGGGTTCATTCATTCGGACCGCTACCGGCGGGGCATGATTCGCGAACTGTCGGTCGCCGAGAACATGGTGTACGACCGGATCGACAAGCGGCCCTACGGCGGTCGATTCTGGCTCAATCCGAAGGCGATACTCGCACGGGGCCTCGATCTGGTGCAGCGATTCGCAATAGCGGTCCGAACTCCGGATGCCGCGGCATCCACCTTGTCGGGGGGCAACGCCCAGAAAGTCGTGCTGGCGCGCGCTCTCAGCTCTGAACTGAGGCTTCTCGTGGCGGCCCAGCCGACCCGGGGTCTCGACGTGGGCGCCATCGAGTTCGTATGGGAGCAGCTCCGCACACAGCGTGACGCCGGACTGGCCATTCTCCTGATCACGACCGACCTCACCGAGGTGCTCGCCCTGTCCAATCGTTGCTACGTGATGTATCGCGGTCGGATCGTCGAGACATCACTCGATCGCGAGGAGATCGGGATGGCTATGGGTGGAGCGCACCACCGACGCGCGGGAGAAGCCGACCGATGACGATGCAGGCCGATCCGGCAGGGATGGCGGCGGAGGCTCCCGAGTCGACCGACGGTCTTTGGCTGAGGAGGGCGTCGGCCATCGGTGCGTCACTGGCCGCGGTACTGGCCGCCTTCGTCGTGGGAGGCATCCTGCTCGCCTTCGCCGGCGCCAACCCCTTCCAGGCATACGCGGACATGCTGAGGGGGACCTTCGGTTCCCGGTTCGACTTCAGCCTCGTTCTCGTCGAGACAGCCCCGCTGCTGCTGATCGGACTCGGATTGTCCGTCGCTTTCCGTGCCAAGGTCTGGAACATAGGCGCCGAGGGCCAGCTGGTGATGGGGGCCTTGGCAGGAGGCGCATTCGCCATCTACGCGCCCATCGACGTCAAGGTCATCATGATCCCGCTCGCGGGCATCGTCGGTGCGGCGGCTGGCGCTGTGTGGGGATCGACCGTCGGGTTCCTGCGAGCTCGCTGGTCGGTCAACGAGGTTATCTCGTCGCTGCTGCTCAACTACGTCGCCATCTTCGGATTGAACTACGCCATCCGCAAGCCGCTTCGCGACCCGGTCGGATTCCAGCCCGTGTCAGAGACACTGCCCGCGGCCGCCCGGCTGCCGGAGGTGCCTGGACTACGAGTCCATATCGGGCTGCTGGTGGGTCTCGCCCTGCTTCCGGTGCTGGCCTACGTGATCAGGCGAACACCCTTCGGCTTCTACACGCTGATGGTGGGCCTGAACAACAGCGCGACCGAGGCGGCCGGCGTGAAGACCGGTCGCCTCGTGGTCGGCGCGATGATGATCTCCGGTGCATTCGCCGGACTGGCCGGGGTCCTGCAGGTCATGGGACCCGAGGCGAGGCTGACGAACAATCTCGCCGTCGGGTTCGGGTTCACTGCGATCATCGTGGCCCTGATCGGTCGGCTGAAGCCGTCGGGCGTGCTGTTGGCGTCGCTCCTCATCGGAACATTGACGCTGGGCGGCGACGTGATACAGCGAACACAGCAAGTCCCGAGAATCCTGACGTTCGTCATCCAGGCCATGTTCGTGCTGTTTCTCCTCGTCGCCGACAAGGTCGGGAGAAGAGAATGAACTGGGGGGCGGTCTTCGGCGCAGCGGCCATCATCCCCCTTCTCAACGCATCCATACGGCTCGCCATGCCGACAGCACTGGCCGCGGTGGGCGAGTCACTGTGCCAGCGGGCCGGCGTGTTGAATCTCAGCCTCGAGGGCATGATGCTCTCGGGTGCCTTCTGCTCGTTTCTCGGTGTGTACTACAGCGGCGAGCAGTGGATCGGAGTCGCGGCGGGTGTCGGCGGAGGACTGACAGTCGGCGTCCTGATGGCGCTCTTTAGCGTCACTCTCAAGACTGAGCAGGTGATCAACGGGATCGCGCTCGTGCTGTTGGTGCAGGGCTTGACCGGCTTCCTCCACATCAGGCTCGACATCTCTTCCACGGAACGATTCGACCCCATCTCCTCCTTGGAGATCCCCGTCCTGGGCGCGATTCCTGGAGTGGGCAGCGTGGTGTTCGACCAGAGCCCTCTGGTGTACATCGCAGTCCTGCTGGTCGTCGGAGCATGGTGGGGTCTGCACCGCACGCCGTTCGGTCTTGCCGTCCGAGCAGTGGGCGACCGGCCCTCGGCCGCCGATGCCAGCGGCATAAGGGTCGATCACGTTCGATGGATGGCCATTCTCGTCTCGGGCGCCCTGGCCGGTCTTGGCGGTACTGTTCTCGTTGTCGGCCAACTCGGTCTGTTCGTCCAGAACGTCACCGCGGGTCGGGGCTGGGTCGCCATCGCACTTGTCATCTTCGGAAGGTGGAGCCCGCTGCGAGTCGCCGCGGGTGCACTGCTGTTCGGATTCACCGACGCGCTCCAACTGCGTATCCAGGCAGCCAGTGGCGGAGTCGAGAGCAATGTGCCGTTCGAGTTCTTCCAGGCACTGCCCTACCTCGTGACCATCGCCGTGGTGATCGTCGCCACCGCCAGGGCCCGGGACGATGCCCAGCCGGAAGCACTCGGCGTGCCCTTCATCAAGGGCGCCAAGTGAACGGTCGCCAAACGCGGCGCCTGGGTCTTGGACCGCACTTGACTGCCGAGTTTGACTGAGCTTATCATTTGCCAACACTTATCAGAAGAGCCCCGTGAACCCCGGGGCCTCGATGTGGGGGGACATCTCATGCGATGGAAGCCGTTGTTCGTGCTCGGCGTAGCGTTCACCTTGCTTGCTGCGGCATGCGGCGATGACGACAGCACAACCGCGGAGGAACCCGCCGCGGAGGAACCCGCAGCCGAAGAACCCGCAGCCGAAGAACCCGCAGCCGAAGAACCCGCAGCCGAAGAACCCGCAGCCGAAGAACCCGCAGCCGAAGAACCCGCAGCCGAAGAACCCGCAGCCGACGACAAGGTGAGCGTGGCCATCCTCTTGCCGTGCGCCGTGAATGACCTCTCGTGGTGCCAGGCCGCTTACGAGGGCGTGAGAGACCTCGAGGCTGAGGGCCTGATCGATCTACAGATCGTGGACGAGGCTCCCTTCGACGCCCAGGGCGCCACCCGGGTCATGAGTGGATTCGCCGAAGAAGGCGTGCAACTCGTGATCGGACACTCCTTCGACTACGGCGCGCCGATCCATGAGATGGCGCCGGACTACCCTGACATCAAGTTCGCATGGCAGGGATCGTGTGGTGGTTTCTGCGGAGTAGAGGGGCCCAACATCGCCGACTACAACATGCCCATGCACGAGCCGGCCTATCTGTCCGGCATCCTGGCGGGCGGGATCACCCAGTCGGGGATCCTCGGGGCCAACGCCGGCTACGACATTCCCGTGTGCCGGGCGGTTGTGGAAGCCTTCCTCATCGGTGCCCAAGAGGTGGTGCCCGACGCCACGAGGCTCGATGCATTCCTCGGTTCGTGGATCGATGCCGCGCTGGGCAAGGAGGCCACAGCAGCGCAAGCCGAGCAGGGAGCGGACGTGTTCGTAGCCTGTGGGAACGCCGGATCCTTCGGCATGATTCAGGCAGTGCGCGAGCAGAACCTCTCGGCCTTCGGATACGTGTACGACGAGTCCTCCCTCGCGCCGGAGAATGTCGTTGCGTCGATGGCCTGGCAGATCGGCGAGACCTACCGCCAGATGGTGGAGGACATCGCGGCGGACAACTTCCAGACCTGGTACGACTTGCCGATGAGCCACGGTGGATTCGAAGTCCAGATGAACCCGGACTACGCAGCCGCCGAGATCTCACCCGATGCGCTCGCTTTGTTCGAGACCCGGCTGGCGGAGATCGAAGCCGGCACGTTCCAGGTGCCCTTCATCGCAGAAGCCGGCTAGGCGACGACACGTCTAGACGACGACACGTCAAGGCGACAACACGTCGATTCGATCTCGGTCTCTAGACGGTTGCCAGGAACTCGTCCACCTTCCGGTGAAGCTCCAATGCGCAGTCCTCGTCGCAGAATGAAGCGTCGATCGCACGCCGGGTCGCGCTGGCGACATCGCTAAGGGCCCACCCGAATTCGCGACCGACCCCTACGATCTCTCCGGTGAGGCTCACGCTCATCGGCTCAGGATCATCGCTGTTTACCGTAACAGGCACGCCAGCGTCGATGAGTGCGCCTATCGGGTGCTCCGGCAGCGAGCGGTAGAGCCCCGTCAAGATATTCGATGTCGGGCACACGTTGAGTGTCACCTCGTCATCGACGAGTCGCTGGACTAGATCCGGATCCTCAATGGCGCGAACGCCGTGATCGACGCGGTCAACCTGAAGGTAGTTCAAGGCATCCCACACACCTTCGGGACCGGAGGACTCGCCGGCGTGCGCGGTCCGCCCGAGCCCGAACTCCGCGGCCCGCTCGTACGCATTCTCGAACCTTGGCGACGTACGGCCCGCGGCCCTCTCGTTGCCTTCCAGGCCAATCCCGACAACCCGGCGCGGGGACTCGCTGCCAATCCAGTCCAGCAGCTCCATCGCCCACTCCGCCGGTTGCTCACGACTGATCGCGGGAATGAGCCGGCAGTCCGCATAGCCGTCCGCGAAGGCCCTTTCCATTCCATCCCCCAGCGAAGTAACCACCTGCTGGTAGCTCAACCGCCGCCAGTACCTCGGACTCGTGTACAGCTCGGCGTAGATGATTCCGTCTCCGCTCATGCGCACCGCTATGTCGTAGCCGAGCTGTTCAGTGATCTCGGGAGTTCGCAACAGGTCGCACCACCACTCATAGAGTTGGAGGAACTCGGCCAGCGAGTCGTACTCGTAGAAGCAGTGGGCGGGGCGCATCATGGGTACCGAGGCCATCGCCGCGAGTTGTTCGATCCTCTGCGGGCTGAGAAACGCCTCTGCATGAACATGGAGCTCGATCTTTGGGAAGGCTCCAATGAGGTTCGTGGTGAGAGTCTCAGCAACAGTCATTCTGCCAAGGGGGAGCCATCTGGCTCGCGGTGCGGCGCCTACCGGTCGAATCTTAGGCTTTGATGCAGCCTATAGGATGTCGATTGGCATTTCTTGTCGAGGGGGAGATCGAGAGAGGGTGAGCGCGTGAGCAACGACCTCGCTCGGGCGCTCGGGGCTAGGGTGCGGATTCTGCGCCGTGCACGGGGCATGACAGGGCGTGAACTTGCCGAGCGAGCGGAGATCAGCCAACCCTTCCTGAGCCAGTTGGAGTCGGGCCAATCGGCGGCGGCACTTGCGACGCTGTACCGGATAGCAAACGCTCTGATCGTGGACCCGGCGGACCTGTTGCCACGTTCGCCGGACAAGGGAATCGAGGTGCTGCGCGCCGCGGAACTGTTTCCCATTCCCCTGAGCGAGGCTCCCAACTCCCCGATCGCTCGTGCGGTGTTTCGCCGAGGAATGCGAATCTCTGAGTTGAGGGACTACCTGATCGAACCAGACCAGCACGTCGAGGAGTGGTTCGCATCGCCCGGCGAGTACCTGGTCTACGTCATCGAGGGCTCGATCCGGAGTGAGTTCGACGAACACCCCGATGTGGTACTCAAAGCCGGTGACGCAGTCTTCTGCCCGCCTCTGGCCCGAAGCCGGTGGCACCTGGATTCGAAGTCCGGGGCTCGCGTGATAGTCGTAGTGGTCGGTAGCTAGGTCGGCTCTGGCGGGTCTGCTCACAAACCCGGCCCCACCGGCCCGATTCCCGACATCGGGACAAATCCGGGCAGGCGCCGGAATCGATCGGTCCAGCGCCGGATGGCAGGATAGTCCTGACGCGAGATACCACCCTCCTCCGAGAGCATCACGTCGGGGAAGATGGCGAGATCAGCAATAGTCGGGTGATGGGTAGAGCACACCCAATCCCGCCCTTCCTGCTCACGGAACCACAGATGCTCGTCGAGAACACGAAACAGGCGGTGTGCCCCCGCCCGGCACGCGTCGATGTCGAAGTCATAGCCCAAGTCGTCGTGAAGTCGGGCGGCCGAGGCAGTGTTGGTGGTGCCTTCGGCGAACAGCAACCACGACGCGGTCTCGCCGAGAAGCTCTGGATCCGAAGTCGGATACCAACAACCGGACGAATCGTAACGGGCAGCCAGGTAGACGAGGATGGCGTGAGCGTCCCAGAGGATATAGCCGTCATCGTCAATGACCGGTATGTGGCCAAGTGGATTGATCTTCTTGAACTCCTCGCCCTTGTGCTCCCACCCGGGGAAAAAGTCGATCAGGACCCGCTCGTAGGGAACGTCGAGGATACTCATCAGCAATCGTTGCTTGTAGCAGTTGACCGACAGCTCGAAGTCGTACAGCTTGATCATCCGTCTCCTCTAGATGTCGAGGACAAGGCGGTCTGTCCTCGACCTCGACACGCAGGTCATGATGCGATCGCCTGCCAGCTTCTCGGAGTCGTTGAGGTAGACGTCCTGATGGACCGGCTCGCCCTCGAGGACGGTCACACCACAGGTCCCGCAGGCACCCTGCTCGCATGATGACGGCACGGGTATCGCGTTGGCACGAAGCACTTCGAGGACGCTCTTGCCAGCCGGCACCGGCAGTGTGAGCGCCGACCGGGAGAGACTGATCTCGAAGCTCGAGCTGTTGTCGACCTCGTTGTCGTTCCGAAAGTACTCGAAGTGGATCGCGTCATCCGGCCAGCCACACTCGGTCGCAACTCGCCGCGCCGCGCCGAGCATCGGGCCGGGGCCACAGACATAGAGATGGCTGGCTGTCTCGTAGCGGCCGACGAGCTCGCGCAGTCGGGTGACCGTCGCCTCCGGCGTGAGGCCCAGATGAGTGGTCACCGACGATCCGAGCTCCTTGAGCAGTTCCGGGAACGCGAGATGAGCGGGGCTCTGTGCAAAGCAGTGAAGCCGGAAGTCCAGGTCGTCCTTCCTGAGCGTCTGGGCCATGGCCAGAAGAGGCGTGATGCCGATGCCGCCGGCCAAGAGGATCGTTCGCACCGAGTCGCGCCGCAGCGGGAAGTTGTTTCGGGGCTCGGAGATGGCCAGCACATCCCCTTCGCGGACGCTCTCGTGCAGGCACTCCGAACCGCCCCGGGAGTTGGGCTCGCGCTTGACACCGATCCGATACGCCGTTCCCTCTCCCGGACCGTTCGTGATGGAGTACTGACGTACCAGACCATTCGGCAGGTGGACGTCTATGTGGGCTCCGGGCTGGTGGGACGGCAGTTGCTCGCCGATCGACTCGAGCTCGAATCCGGCGACGCCCTCGGCGGTCTTCCACTTTCGTGACACCCGGACCCGCAGTGGAGCATGCCGGCCCACCGATGCTACCGGCACCCTTGCCAGTTGCTCCGACACCTGGTGGAGCTTCACCTCCATCGGCTCGGGCGGCGGCGTGGTGGCGGCGTAGGCCTCGATTCTGTCCCTCAGGTTCGACAGCAACGTGCTGTGGTGACGGAGCACGGTCAACCGATCTGCGGCCTCACCGCTGCCGGACAGCACGCCCCTGATGACGGACCGATTCGAGTCCACGGGCTGCACGAAGAACGCCGCCGTCGTCGATGAGCCACCCGCCGACGCCGTCAGCAGCACCGACCAGTCGTCGTGACCATCCGCGGTCACCTCCGGTTCCTCCGCGTCTAATCGATCGTTGGGGCAGAACCGGTACCGGCCGAGGTGCTCCGCCACGAGGCCCGGCGGCGCGTCAACCGGAAGGCTCCTCAACACCATCGCCGAACCGGCGTCGAGCACGCCGACCTCGGGGGGTGGACCCGATGGCGCTTCGCCCGACCAGACCAAGCCGTACCGCTCGGCGGCCGGGAACGTCCGGTTGAAGATCGTGCGAGCGGGCGCGTCTGCAGGATGGGCGGGGATGTAGGTGCACTGGGCGGTGCGGTTCGCGTAGCGCCAGCCGTGGTACTGGCACATGAGTTCATGTCCGTTGTTGACGCCGATCGACAGCCGCAGCCCGCGATGCAGGCACCGGTTCTCCCAGACGTTGATGTACCCGTCGTCGGCTCGCCACACGGCCAGTTCGCGACCAAGCAACTGACCGTGGAACACATGACGAGGGGGCACATCGCCGACGGAGGCGATCGGATGCCAGAGAACAGTCGGATCCCTTACCATCGGGTGGTCGCGTGACTCTGGCCAGGCGGCGTGGAGCCGCTTGCTAGCCGCTCGGTTGAAGCGGCCTCACGTGAGTGCCGGGATGACGCCATAGGTAACGCCCTTCTCTGACAGCCACCGCCGGTACGCAATAGCCGACTTGTCCGCTCGAATTGGTGTCTCTGCCTGCGGGTGTAGGGGCAGTCGCTTCGGACGCTGGTTCTCGACAATCGGCTTGTCCTGACCAAGTATCAAGAGTTGGTGATGCCGAATCTCGTTGTCGGTGCTCGTCCGGTCGATCGTGCCGAGATAGCGGTGAGCACGCACCTGCTCCTGGCGCATCGGCTGCACCCACATGCCGATGACGTCTTCACGGGACGGATCGTCGTAGCTGTCCCAGTACAGCATCACGCAGAAAGGGCGCGGGACGCGGTACCGATACCGGATGATTCCGGCGTCAAAGTTGGGCCCCACTTTCGGAATATAGAAGTCGCACTTAGTGGCAATAATCTCGTCATCGACGAGATTCACATCGTAGTCGGACACCTCGGTGTGAGGCTGCTCGCCCAAGATCCCTTGATGCACGAACGCGAGGTGAGCGATGTCGAGGAAGTTCTCCACGGCGCGAGCAGCTGATGTCGCCAGCATGGGGCTCCCTGCATGCACGTTCCGACGTTCTGCGTCGTCGAACTCGGGAATGCTGAACAGCTCGGTCGCCGGGGAGCCGAGGCTCGTCCACAGATAGCCGTATTGCGACCTCACCGGAAGGGGGTCGCGGATCGCGACGGCGTCAACCGGACCGCCGAGGGTCAGGTCCGGCGTCGAGCGCCAGGCAAAGCACGCGCTGTCCTCGAACATCGTGTAACCCACGCGCTCGTCCAGGAGTACCGTCTCGCCAACAACACCGAGCACGATCTCTTCCAGCGCGGAGATCGCGTGCCACTCGTTCAAGATGACAGGATCGGAACAGCCCGCTACATCTCCGATTGTTGCCATCTGCGCCCCCCGTCATTTGGCACATCAACCCGCCGCTGGATGTCGATCACGGGGAATCGAACCTGCGAAGCGTGGTCTGGTTCCGCACTCGCGAGGAATTAGGTTGTTCTTATCATAACCAGTCTCGCGACTGTCGTCTGCCACCATCTAGGCCACCAGATCGGTGCAGGCTTCGTGGTCGCGCTCGTCGCCGCTCAATGGTGACCACGGGGCAGTTCTAGACTCTGGCGATGGCCGGTGACCAGCGCGCGAGGCCGGAGGTTGCGGTCGTGGGCAGCGCCAACCTCGACCTGGTGGTAGAGGTTGAGAAGATCCCGGTGGCGGGCGAGACCGTTCTCGGCGGGGACTTGCGGCGCATACCCGGCGGCAAGGGCGCCAACCAGGCGGTCGCCGCGTCCCGCCTGGGACGGCGGGTCGCCATGATCGGACGGGTCGGCGACGACGACGCGGGCACCGTGCTGCACGCCGCTATGGACTCGGCCGGCGTCGATACAACATGCCTACTGGCCACCGAGGCCACTCCGAGCGGCACCGCCTTGATCGCCGTGGGGGCTGACGGTGACAACGCCATTGTGGTCAGCCCCGGCGCCAACGGTCGGGTCAGTTCCGCGGACGTGGAGAGCGCGGTGAACATAGTCGGGGCGGCGAAGGTCGTGCTGCTGCAGTTGGAGGTGCCCATCGAGGCGGTGGCCGCCGCCGTTCGCTGCGCTCGCGGCACGGTTGTGCTCAATCCCGCGCCCGCGCCGGCCGCCGCGCTGCCGTCCGATCTGCTCGACGGTGTTGACGTGATCGTGCCCAACCAGACCGAGTTGGCCACGATGGCGGGCCACGCAGGACTCTCCCCCATTGGCGGTGTGGACCCCGAGACTGCCGTGGCATTGGCCCGTGGGCTGCCGGTGGCGGCCGCGGTCGTGACCCTGGGCGCGGCCGGCGCGATGGTGGTCACGCCCTCCGACGCCACCCACGTACCGGCGCCGGCGGTCGTGCCCGTCGACACCACCGCGGCCGGGGACGCCTTCTGTGGAGCGCTCGCCGACGCTCTCGTCGGGGGCGCCGATCTCGTGGGTGCGACAAAGTGGGCCGTCAGGGTGGGCGCGGCCGCCACGCTGCGCCAGGGTGCCCAGCCCTCCCTGCCGACCAGGGCCGACATCGAGCGACTACTGGGCAGCTAGGCCGACCTGCGGCGAGCGCGATGCCTGCGCAAGCACGTCGCGGTGCGGTGTTGTGTTTCCCGCCCGCCGACGACGACTGACCTTCGGCGCCCAGCTGATGCGCAACCACGTCGCGGTGCGGTGTTGTGTTTCCCGCTCTAGTTCGCTGTGCTCACGGGCCGCTCGGGCCACGGCCTTGCTCCGGGCCTTGCGCCCCATAGTTGATTCGCGCCCGTTCGCTCGGCCCCTAGGCTCGGTGAATGACCTCCGACAGGGCGACCCACCGGCCAAAGATCGTGCTGGACTGCGACCCGGGCCTCGACGACGCGATCGCCATCCTCACCGCCGCCTACCACGGCGAACTGGTCGGGATCACGACCGTCAACGGCAATGTGGGCATTGAGCACACGACCCACAACGCCCTGATCACGGCTCAGGTGGCGGATCTGGACGTTGAAGTACACCGAGGCGCGGCTCGCCCGCTGATCGCACCCACCATGGACGCGGCCCGCATCCACGGAGCCACCGGCCTCGGCGATGTCGCGCTGCCCGAGCTGACCCGCTCCGTTGCCTCCGACGACGCCGTGTCCTTCCTGTGCGACGCCGCCCGCTCGGTTGACGACTTGCATCTGGTGGCGGTGGGCCCGCTGACGAACGTGGCGCTCGCGTTGCGGCGAGACCCCGGCCTGCGCAGCCGCCTGGCCGGCCTCACGATCATGGGCGGGGGCGCCCACGCCGGCAACGTCACCCCCGTCGCCGAGTTCAACGTCTGGGCCGACCCCGAGGCCGCCGCCATCGTCTTCCGCGAGGCGGCCCCGCTGACGATGGTCGGCCTGGACGTCACCCACAAGGTCCTGCTCGGCGGCAGCGAGGCCTCCAGGATGCGCGCAGCCGGCACGCCTGCCGCCGACTTCGCCGCCGGTCTGTTGGAATACGCCTACGACCGGTGCCGCGAGTTCGGCCTGGAAGCGGCCCCGGTGCACGACGCCACCGCCATCATCGCGGTCACGCACCCCCACCTGTTCCGCCGGTCGAGTCACCCGGTGGCAGTCGAACTGCACGGCGAGCACACCCGGGGCATGACCGTCACCGACGTGCGCCCGCCAGCCGCCATCGCCGCACAGCCTGCCCCTCCCGCCCACGACATCGTCTGGGACGCCGACGCCCAAGCCGTCATCGACCTGATCGTGGAGGCAGTGGTCAACGTCCAAGGGCCGAGATGAGCGAGGCCGCGTCTCGAACTACCCGTAAGCGCAGTGAACAAGAGCGGGAGACACTCCCTCGCAACGCGACGGGCTTGCACCTACCCGCGCACCTTCTTAGCCTGGATCCACCGGTGGGCGGCTGGTGTGGTGGGGGTTGGGGTTGGTTCGGCGCGTGGTGGGTTCTGGTGGGCGGCGCCGGGCGCCGCGGGCTGGTGCGGGCGTGCTGGGCCGGGGGTTGGGGCTTTGGCGGTTGGTGGCGCTGGGGGTGGTGCTGGGGGACGCCGGGCCCCTGGGTTCGGGGGTTCAGATGAGCAGGGGCAGGTTGCGGAGGTGTCGCAGCGCTCGGGTGAAGGTGTGCTGCCAGGGCCAGTCGGCGGGCAGGCGCAGGATGTGTCGTCGGCCGTGGTTGACGACGCGGCCGCAGACGGTGAGCAGCCGCTGTTTTTGTGTGTTGGCGACGGTGAGGCGGCCGGGGTGCTGGGCGCGGCCGAGGCGTGCGGTCCAGCGGGCGATGTTGTGGGCGAGCGAGGCGCAGGCGAGGTGGGCGGCGTTGGCGAAGAACCTGCCCGAGGGGCAGTGGGCGAGGCCGTTGTCTTTGAGGTCACGAATGGCGAGCTCGACTCGGGCGTGGTCTCGGTGGTAGGCGTCGGCGGCGGCGGTGTCGAGGTCGTGGCGGTCAGTTATGAAGCAGTGGTGGCGCCAGTCGGGCCAGAGGGTTGCCTGTGCGCCTGTGAGGCGGCTGCGGCGCGCCACCAGCCGCAGCTTGCGGGGGCCGTCGGGGTCGCGGCGGCCGGTCTCGATGGTGGTCTCAGCGACCTGCGCTATGCCTTCTTCGGTGTAGGGGATCGGCGTCCAGGCTTTGTCCCCGATGGCGTCTATGGCTGCTGAGACCTTGGAGTTCTGCGGGATCGTGATCGAATACGACGCGCCGCGGGCCTCGATGGCGTCGATCATGTCATAGGAGAAGAACCCCGCGTCGGCGCGCACGGTCACCGCCGCGCCGGGAGCGAGACGACGCAGCCTCGCCAGGGTCTCGGCCACAAACCGCAGGTGGCCGCGCTGGGAGCTGCCGGACCGCATCCGGACGTGGACCATCTCGCCGGTGTCGTCTCTGGCCGCGACCAGCGGGTGATAGCCCAACACGCCGGTGTGGCCGTAGGCGGCGCCCTGCTTGGATGTGCCGTGGACCTCACAGACCGTGGAGTCCAGATCCACCGTGATCTCCCCAGCGTCGGGCGCCGCGCCCAAAGACCACGCCCGGCCGAGCGCCAGCTCGCCGGCGCGGTCGAGCTGGCGCACGTGTCCCCACGTGAACGAGCGCAGCCATGTCCCCAAAGTCGACGGCGCCAACGGCTCAAACGGCAGCACCGCCCCAGCAGAGCCCGCCCGCAGCCTGCTCGCGTCGTCGATGAACGAGCCGCCCACCAGCATCGACGCCGCCACCGACAGCGCCTTGGCCCCCGAGCCGCGCCCCGACCCGGGCGGGCGCACCGCCGCGTCGATCAGCGCCTCCAGCCCGAGGCGGTCCATCACCGTGCCCGCCAGCAACAGCCCCGCATCCGCCACCAAAGACCCGTCGTCGAAACGAACCTCCAACCCGTCGATCCCACCCGATACGCTGCCCACAGGAAGTGCCTCCTCACGTGGCCGGAATGACCGTTACTGCAAACAGCATTCTCCCATGTCAGGAGGCCTTTCCGGTGGACGCGCCAACCCCACAGCGCTCACCGCGCCGGTGGATCCAGGCTTAGGTAGGGCGGTGGACCTCGGCCAGCCAATCGTCCTCTATGTCGATGGGGCACAGGGCCCAGCACACCGACAGGAGCCAGCTAAGCACCTCGCGGTGGGACACTCCCGCAGCCGGCTGCGCGACAATTCCGTTCTTGGCGTGGTCCTGAATCTTGCGCCAGCCCGTCGGCAGCGGAGCTCCGGCATCCCGGAGCCGGTCCAGCGCCTTTGGCCCCGCGCCGTGCTCCACTCCGACGGTCGGCTGCGAGCCGGCCCGGACTCCCCGCGGCGGGGTCCAGGTCGCCATGGGCACCGCCGGCCCCCGCCCGGAGAACCAGCGGCCCAAAGCCGTGGGCGTCGGCAGCCGCTCGATCTGGTCGTCCCGCAGGCCGGGACCGATGTTGATCCAGCCCAGGCCGTCCCCCCGGGCCATAAGGCTCTCCATGGCCCGCACCACCGCCGACGTATCAGACGACTCGAAGGCCACCGTCTCGCTACTGAACGAGCCCACGACTCCGAACCGTACCGCAGCGCATCCCGTCCCCTGGGCCACGAGAGCGCGCGGTGCGCCAGGCCGGGGGGTGGCGACGAGTCAGATAACCGACGAATAGGGCGAAGCCCGTGTCGGTCATCTCGGCTCGGCGACAGGACCCGCCGGCCGGGATGAGTCCGGGATGAGTATCGTCAAGGCATGGAAGACCGGCAATGGGGGTTCCGCACCAAGGCACTGCACGCGGGCAGCCAGCCCGATCCCACTACCGGCGCCCGGGCCGTGCCCATCTACCAGTCCACGAGCTTCGTGTTCGAGGACACCGCCGACGCCGCCGACCTGTTCGCCTTGCAGAAGTACGGCACCATCTACACCCGCATCTCCAACCCCACCAACGCAGCCTTCGAGGAGCGCATGGCCAGCCTCGAGGGAGGCATCGGGGCGGTGGCCACCGCCAGCGGGCAGGCCGCCGAGTTCCTCACCGTCACCGCGCTGGCCTCAGCCGGCGAACACATCGTGGCCGCAGCCGGCCTCTACGGCGGCACCTACACCCTGTTCGATGTGACGCTGCGGCGCCTCGGCATCGACACGACGTTCGTGGACGGGACCGATCCCGATGCCTTCGCGGCCGCGGTGCGTCCCGATACCAAGCTGCTCTACACCGAGATCATCGCCAACCCCTCCGGCGCGGTGGCCGACCTCGCCGCCCTGGCCGACGTGGCCCGGGCCCACAAGCTGCCGCTGGCGGTGGACTCCACGTTCGCCACGCCCTACCTGTGCCGCCCGCTGGACCACGGCGTCGACATCGCCCTGCACTCGGCCACCAAGTTCCTGGGCGGGCACGGAACCTCGATCGGCGGCGTGATCGTGGAGGCGGGACGGTTCGACTGGGACTCGGGCCGATTCCCCCACATGACCGAGCGGATTCCCAGCTACAACGAGCTGCGCTGGTGGGACAATTTCGGCGAGTACGCCTTCTGCACGAAGGTGCGGGCCGAGCAGCTGCGCGATGTGGGCGCCTGCCTGTCGCCGTTCAACGCCTTCCTGCTGATGCAGGGAATCGAGACGCTGCCGCTGCGGATGGAGGCCCACGTCGCCAACGCCCGAGCCGTGGCCGAGTGGCTCAACGCCGACGACCGGGTGGCGTGGGTGCTGTGGGCCGGGCTGCCCGACCATCCCCAGCACGATCTGGCCCGCCGCTACCTTCCCAAGGGCCCGGGCGCCATCTTCACCTTCGGTGTGGTGGGCGGGCGCGCCGCCGGGGCCCGCTTCATCGAGTCGCTGCAGATGGTGTCGCATCTGGCCAATGTGGGCGACGCCAAGACGCTGGTGATCCACCCGGCCTCAACCACCCATCAGCAGCTCTCCGACGCCGAGTTGGAAGCGGGCGGCGTGTCGCCCGACATGGTGCGCATATCGGTCGGGCTTGAGGACGTCGAAGACATCATCTGGGACCTCGACCAGGCCCTGACCGCGGCCACGAAGGATGCCGATGGCTGACCGACCTCCCCGCGAACTGGCAGCAGAATGCGTGCATGGCGGCCAAAACGCTGCCAATTCCCGAAGACGCACCCACCGCCCACCGAACTGGCAGCAAAACACCCCCCATAGGGGCCAAAACGCTGCCAATTCCCGAGCGGCGAGGGTCGTGGACGACGATGGCTGAGCATTCGCCGGTGGAGGGCTGGACGCCGCCGAGCGCGCTCGAGCGCAAGCGCATCCTCGACCGCTCCCACTCGGTGGCCGTCGTCGGGGCCTCGGCCAGCCTGGCCCGGGCGAGCTACTTCGTGCTCACCTACCTGCTGTCTTCATCCACCGACTTCGAGGTGTACCCGGTGAACCCCCGCGCCGCCGGCAGCGAGATCCTCGGCCGCCGGGTGTACGCATCGCTCGCGGACCTGCCCGTCACGCCCGACATCGTCGACGTGTTCCGCCGCGCCGAGGACCTGCCCTCCGTCGCCGATGAGACCATCGCGGCAGGCGCCTCGGTCTTCTGGGCGCAACTGGGGCTGTGGAGCGCCGAGGCGGCCCGGCGCTGCGCCGCCGCCGGGCTCGACGTGGTGATGGACCGGTGCCTCAAGATCGAGCACGCCCGCTTCCACGGCGGCCTGCACCTGGCCGGATTCGACACCGGCGTCATCTCCTCGCGCCGCTAGATCCTCGTAGTCGCCCCGGTAGTTGAGGACTGCGCAAGCCCCGTCCACCACCAATTCGGGCCGCCGAGCCGACGGCGGCCGGGGCGACCGTTTCGCTGGCAGCCCAGTTGCGGCGGGGCCTAGACTGCTGCCTTCCAGTCGGGACAAGTCGACGCTCCCGATTGAGGCAGGGAGGGAGCGCATGGCACGAACCGTTACGTCGGCAATCGTCCAGGTGGCCTGGACCGGCGACAAGGAGTCGATGATCGAGCTCCACGAGAAGTACGTGGCCGAGGCAGCCTCGGCGGGCGCCAGAGCCATGTGCTTCCAGGAGCTGTTCTACGGTCCCTACTTCTGCCAAGTTCAGGACACCGAGTTCTACTCCTACGCCGAGGCCATACCCGACGGACCCACCACCAAGCGGTTCCAGGAGCTGGCGGCCAAGCACGAGATGGTGCTGGTGCTGCCCATGTACGAGCGGGAGAAGGCCGGGTTCCTGTACAACACGGCCGCGGTCATCGATGCCGACGGCAGCTATCTCGGCAAGTACCGCAAGACCCACATACCGCAGGTCAAGGGGTTCTGGGAGAAGTTCTACTTCCGTCCCGGCAACCTCGGCTATCCGGTGTTCGAGACCGCGGTGGGCACGGTCGGCGTGTACATCTGCTACGACCGCCACTTTCCCGAGGGCTGGCGGGCCCTGGGGCTGGCCGGCGCCGAGATCGTGTTCAACCCGTCGGCCACCAGCCGCGGCCTTTCCGCCTACCTGTGGCAGCTTGAGCAGACGTCGGCGGCGGTGGCCAACATGTACTTCGTCGGGGCCATCAACCGTGTGGGGATCGAGCCGCTCGGCGACAACGACTTCTATGGAACGTCGTACTTCGCCAATCCGAGAGGGCAGTTCGTGGACGGCACCGCGTCGGACCAGACCGAGGAGCTGGTGGTGCGCGACCTCGACCTCGACCAGATCGAGGAGGTCCGGTCCCAGTGGGCCTTCTACCGGGACCGCCGCCCCGACATCTACGACTCGCTGACTGCCCCCTGAGCGAGCCGAGACGCCAAATCCAACGAGACATCTCCGAACTGCCTGTCACACCCCTCAACAACACTCGGATCTCCCACCCCGAGGTCCAAGTTCCCGGAAGGAGACGAAGATGGCAACGCTCATCAAGGGAGGCACCGTCGTCAGCTCGACCGGCGCGGATCCGGCCGAGGTGCTCATCGACGGCGAGCAGATCACGGCGGTCCTGCGCCCCGGCAGCGACATCGCGGCCGCGGCCGAGCAGGGGGCGGACATCATCGACGCCACCGGCAGGCTGGTGGTGCCCGGCGGCGTCGACGTCCACACCCACATGGAGCTGCCCTTCGGCGGGACGTTCGCCTCCGACACCTTCGAGACGGGCACCCGGGCCGCGGCCTGGGGCGGCACCACCACCATCGTGGACTTCGCGGTGCAGAAGACCGGCGAGAATGTCAGGGAGTGCGTCGACGCCTGGATGGCCAAGGCCGAGGGCAACTGCGCCGTCGACTACGGCTTCCACATGGTCATCGGGGGCGTCGACAACGACTCTCTCAAGGAGATGGACCTGCTGGTCAACGAGGGCATCACCAGCTTCAAGCTGTTCATGGCCTACCCCGGCGTGTTCCTGGCCGACGACGGCCAGATCCTGCGGGCCATGCAGCAGGCCGCGGGCAACGGCGGCCTCATCATGATGCACGCCGAGAACGGTTTGGCCATCGACGTGCTGGCCGAGCAGGCCTTCGAGCGGGGCGAGACCAGCCCGGTCACCCACGGGTACGTGCGCCGCAAGGAGCTGGAGTCGGAGGCCACCCACCGGGCCATCCAGCTGGCCAAGGTGGGGGCGGCGCCCCTGTACATCGTCCACCTGTCGGCCTCCGAGGCCCTCGAGCAGGTGGCCATCGCCCGCGACGCCGGCATGAACGTGTTCGCCGAGACCTGCCCGCAGTATCTGCACTTCAGCCTGGAGGAGCATCTGGACCGTCCCGGCTTCGAGGGGGCCGCCTACGTGTGCTCCACGCCGCTCCGGTCCCGGGCCGAGGGCCACCAGGACGACCTGTGGAGGGGGCTGCGCACCAACGACCTGGCCGTGGTGTCCACCGACCACTGCCCGTTCTGCATGAAGGAGCAGAAGGAGCTGGGCCTGAACGACTTCCGGGCCATCCCCAACGGCATCGGCGGTGTCGAGCACCGCATGGACATGATCTACCAGGGCGTGGTCACCGGCGAGATCGGCCTGGCCCGCTGGGTGGAGCTGTGCGCCACCACCCCCGCTCGAATGATGGGCCTGTACCCCCGCAAGGGGATCATCGCGCCGGGCGCCGACGCCGACGTCGTGATCTACGACCCCAACAAGCAGTGGACCATCAGCGTCGAGAACCATCACATGAACATGGACCACTCCGCCTACGAGGGCGCCGAGGTCACCGGACACGTCGACACGGTGCTGGTGCGGGGCAAGAAGGTCATCGACGACGGCCGGTACCTCGGCCGGGCCGGCGACGGCCAGTACCTGCCGAGAGGCCTGAGCCAGTACCTGCAATGACTCGCGGCTTGCACACAGACAGGAGACGATCCGTGGAGACGATCCATCACTACGTAGGCGGCGAGTCCGTGCCGAGCCGGTCGGGGCGGGTCCACCCGGTCTTCAACCCGGCCACCGGCGAGCAGACCGCCGAGGTCGGTCTGGCCAGCGTCGAGGAGACCGACGCCGCGGTGGCGTCGGCGGCGGCCGCCTTCGAGGAATGGCGCCACACGTCGCTGGCGGCCCGCGCGAAGCTGATGCACGCCTTCCGCAACCTGGTGGAGGCCAACGCATCCGAGATCGCCGCCCGGCTGACGGCCGAGCACGGCAAGGTGCACTCCGACGCCTTGGGCGAGGTCGCCCGGGGCCTGGAGAACATCGAGTTCGCCTGCGGCCTGGGAGACCTGCTCAAGGGCAGTTACAACTCCCAGGCGTCCGGTGGTATCGACGTGTACACGGTGCGCCAGCCGCTGGGGGTGGTGGCCGGGATCACGCCGTTCAACTTTCCGGCCATGGTGCCGCTGTGGATGATCCCCAACGCGGTCGCTTGCGGGAACACCTTTGTGCTCAAGCCCTCGGAGCGAGACCCCTCGGCGCCCCGTCTAGTGGCCGAGTTGTTCTTCGAAGCGGGGTTCCCGCCGGGCGTGCTCAACGTCCTCAACGGCGACAAGGTGGCCGTGGACCGGCTGCTCGCCCACCCCGACGTGAAGGCGGTCAGCTTCGTGGGTTCCACCCCCATCGCCCGCTACGTCTACGAGACCGGCACCGCGGCCGGCAAGCGGGTACAGGCGCTCGCGGGGGCGAAGAACCACATGGTGGTGCTGCCCGACGCTGATATGGACCTCGCGGCTGACGCGGCTGTGTCCGCCGCCTACGGCTCGGCCGGGGAGCGATGCATGGCGGTGTCGGTGGTGGTGGCTGTGGGCGATGCCGCCGACCCGCTGGTGGACGCCATCAGGGTGCGCACCGACAAGCTGCGTGTCGGGCCCGGCGACGACCCCGACTCCGAGATGGGCCCGCTGATCACCCGCGAGCACCGCGACCGGGTGGCCGGCTATGTGGGGATCGGCGCCGACGAGGGCGCGACTGTGGTGGTGGACGGCCGCGAGGCTGTCTTCGACAATGACGGCTTCTTCGTGGGCGTGTCGCTGCTCGACAACGTCACACCCGACATGACCGTGTACCAGGACGAGATCTTCGGGCCGGTACTGTGCGTGGTGCGGTCCGACACCTACCACGAGGCTGTGGAGTTGATCGAGCAGAATCCGTGGGGCAACGGCGCGGCCATCTTCACCCGCGACGGCGGGGCGGCCCGCCAGTTCCAGCTCGACGCCGACGCGGGCATGGTGGGAATCAACGTCCCCATCCCGGTGCCGGTGGGCTGCCACTCCTTCGGCGGCTGGAAGAACTCGCTGTTCGGCGACACCCACATGTACGGCCCCGAGGGCATCCACTTCTTCACCAAGGCCAAGGCGATCACCACCCGCTGGCCCGACCCGGCCGACAGCGCCGTCGACTTGGGCTTCCCCCGGAATCTCTAGGCACCCGGCATGAGCATGCAAACCCGCAGGCCGGCGCCAGAAGCATCGGCATGAGCATGCAAACCCGGCAGGCCGGCGCCAGAAGCGTCGTCGGGGGCTGAGCGATGGACTTCGGCGTCGTATTGCAGACCGATCCCCCGGCTTGGCGGGTCGTGGACCTGGCCCGGCGGGCTGAGACCCTCGGGTTCGACTACGGTTGGACCTTCGACAGCCATGTGCTGTGGCAGGAGCCGTTCGTGGTCTACAGCCAGATGCTGTCGGCCACGAACCGCATGATGGTCGGGCCGATGGTCACCAATCCCGGCACCCGCAACTGGACGGTCATCGCGTCGCTGTTCGCCACCCTCAACGACATGTTCGGCGACCGCACCGTGTGCGGCATCGGCCGGGGCGACTCCGCCATGCGGGTGCTGGGCCACACGCCCACCAGCCTGGCCACGCTGGGAGAGTCCATGAAGGTCATCAAGGGCCTGGCCGAAGGCCGGGAGGTCGACTACAACGGCACCCGCCAGCAGTTCCCGTGGTCTGCCGGCAGCCGGCTCGACATCTGGATGGCCGCCTACGGGCCGCGTGCCCTCAAGCTCTGCGGAGAGCAGGCCGACGGGTTCATCCTCCAGCTCGCCGATCCCCAGATCACGGAATGGACCATCGCCGCAGTGCGCAAGGCCGCCGCGGAGGCGGGCCGTGATCCCGGCGAGCTGTACATGTGCGTGGCTGCACCCGCCTACGTGGGCGACGACCTGGCCCACCAGCGCGACCAGGTTCGCTGGTTCGGCGGCATGGTCGGCAACCACGTGGCCGACCTAGTGGATCGCTACGGCGACACCGGCGGCGGTGTGCCCCAGGCTCTCACCGACTACATCGAGGGCCGGGAGGGCTACGACTACTCGGAGCACGGCAAGGCGGGAAACGTGCACACCGACTTCGTTCCCGACGACGTGATCGACCGCTTCTGCATCCTCGGGGACGCCGGCAACCACATCGCCCGCCTTCAGGAGTTGCGCGATCTGGGCGTCGACCAGTTCGCCATATACCTGATGCACGACTCCAAGGACGAGACGCTCAACGCCTACGGCCAGCGCATCATCCCCGCGCTCAGGAACTGATCCCCAGAGGCCTCGCACACGATGCTGCCGATCTTGCCGGATCATCCCGGCGCTCGGGAACCTACCTCCGCCGTAAGCGTCAACGCGGGGCCGTCCGCCGAAGCCGCGGTTTGACTAGCCATGTCTGACCCGGCCGCGCAGAACCCGGCCGCGCAGAACCCGGCCGCGCAAGACCCGGCCGCGGACGATCCGATCGTCTTCGAGCAGTTGCTACGCCTGCAAGCCGCCCGGGAGCAGCGGCGGGACCGGATGCGCAGGACCGGCCGGCAGGTGGTCGTGCTGGCCGCCTTCATCTGCCTGCTGGGCCTGGCATACAGCGCCTACAAGGTGGTGGGCACCGCCATCGACGACGCGCAATCCGGCTGGCCGGTCATCGGCTCGATCCTGCCCGAGTCCGACGACCTGAAGATGCCCCCGGTTCTCGACATCGTGTCGGGAGTCTTCGAGGAGCCGAGGGGCACCGGCGAGCCGTTCTGGTCCATCGTCGGCAAGGAGGCGGCCTTCACCCTGCGTGAGGCCGCAGTGGGGTTCGCCATCGGCGTGCTCGTGGGCTTGAGCATCGCCATCGCGCTCACCACCTCGAGGCACCTGGAGCGCGCCCTCGTTCCCTACGTGATCGCCAGCCAGACCATCCCCCTCATCGCCATCGCGCCGATCATCGTGATCTGGGGCCGCAAGAGCTTCGACTTCCTGCCATTCGAGTGGCAGGACTGGATGTCGGTGTCGATCATCGCCACCTACCTGACGTTCTTCCCGGTGACCATCAACGGCCTGCGGGGCCTGCAATCCCCCCGGTCCGAGAACCTCGAGTTGATGGACTCCTACGCGGCCCGCTGGGGCCAGACGCTGTGGCGTCTGCGGCTGCCGGCCTCGCTGCCGTACCTGTTCGCCGCCTTCAAGATCGCGGCCACCGCGAGCGTGGTGGGAGCCATCGTCGGCGAGATATCCGCGGGCGTGAAGGGTGGGCTCGGCCGTCGCGTGCTGTTGGAGGCCCAGCGCTACACGACCGGTCCGGAGCGCCTGTACGTGGCTGTATTGGGCGCGGCCGCTCTGGGGATATTCGTGTTCGCGGTCATCTCCTCGATCGAGTACACCCTGATCGGCCGCAAGGGTCGGGAGACGGTGACATGAACGAGACGGGCACCGCGGCCGGCACCCCACCGGTGGCCGTCGAGATCCGGGGCGCGTCCAAGATCTTCAACACCGGTCGCCACAACGAGGTCAAGGCTCTCGAAGACATCGAGCTTCACATCGACCGAGGCGACTTCGTCACCCTCATCGGGCCCTCCGGCTGCGGCAAGAGCACGCTGCTGCGCTTGATCGCGGCACTTGTCGACGCCAACGAGGGCACCGTTCTCGTCAACGGCAAGACTGCGGACCGGGCCCGCCTCGACCGGGACTACTCGATGGTGTTCCAGAGGGCGGGCCTGTTCGACTGGCGCAACGTGTCGCGCAACATCGAGCTGCCGCTGGAGCTGATGGGCTGGAAGGCAGCCGACCGGCGCCGGCGGGCTGCGGAGATGCTCGAACTCGTCAAGCTCACCGAGTTCGCCCGCCATCATCCGGCTGAACTCTCCGGCGGCATGCAGCAGCGCATCGCCATCGCCCGGGCCATGTCGTTCCACCCGCAGCTGCTGCTGATGGACGAACCGTTCGGCGCGCTCGACGAGATGACCCGCGAGCACATGCAGAACGAGCTGCTGCGCATCTGGTCCGAGACCCAGATAACCGTCGTGTTCGTCACCCACTCCATCCCCGAAGCGGTGTTCCTGTCCACCAGGGTGGCCGTCATGTCACCCCGCCCGGGGAGGATCGCGGCCATCATCGACAACGATCTGGGGCCGCGCAACGAGGCAACCAGGGACGATCCCGCCTTCTTCGCGAACGTCACCGCAGTGCGCGACGCCCTGCGAGGAGGTCACTCGCCGTGACCGCGGCACGCCCCACCACGAGCCGAAGGCGGACGCAGCCGTGACCTACACCCCTTGCACCCCTTGGCGCCACGAACCGAGAGTTGGAACGGCCGCGACCCTCACCATTGCCGCCGCGAACCGAGAGCTGGAGCAGTTGTGACCGCGGCGAGGACGCTCCTGCGCTCATGGCTCCCGCCGGTGGTGGCTGCGGTGGTCATCTTCGGAGGCTGGGAGGCCCTGCTGGCCGTGATCCGCCCCGACGGCTTCGTGCTCCCGCCGCCGTCGGACATCGGTGGAGCAGTCGTCGAGAACTTCGACGCCATCGTGACCGCTACCGGCGTCACCGGCTTCATCATCGTCACCGGACTGGTTGCCGGGGTGGTGGTGGGAGCAGCCTTCGCTCTGCTCGTCACCGCCTTCCGGGCCGCCAACGAGACGCTCACTCCCCTGGCGGTCGCCGTCAATGCCGTGCCGATCATCGCGCTGGCCCCGATCTTCAACGCCTGGTTCGGGATCCTGTCGCCCCGCTCCAACCAGTCCGTGGTGGTGGTGCTGGTGTTCTTCCCGGTGTTCATCAACATGGCCCGCGGCCTCACCCAGGTGGAGTCGAGCCAGATCGAGCTCATGGAGTCCTACGGAGCGGGCAAGTGGCGGATCATGCGGGAGGTGCGCATCCCCAACGCCTTGCCGTTCTTCTTCACCGCACTGAAGCTGGCCACATCGCTGGCCGTGATCGCGGCCATCGTGGCCGAGTACTTCGGCGGTCGCCAGGACGCCCTGGGCAACCTCATCACCAACTCGGCCGGACTGACCCGCTACGACGACGCCTGGGCTGCGGTCCTGGCCGGCTCGCTGGTCGGCATCGGCCTGTATGCGCTGGCAGTGCTGGTTGAGCGCCTCGTCATGCCCTGGTACTTCGTGACTAGGAGGTCGGCATGACGTGTTCTCCTGTAGCCGCGCCGCACGCCACCATCGTGCCGCGGCCTGGAACCGAGTCTCGTCAGAGATAACCCACCCGGGAGGGAAACCATGAAATCCAAGAGAACACTGATCCGTCTACTGGTGCCGCTTCTGGCCTTGGGCCTGATCGCCGCAGCCTGCGGCGACGACGATGAGCCGGCAGCTCCCGACACCAGCGCGGCCGACGCGGCTGCCGCCGAGGCCGCCGCCGCAGAGGCCGAGGCTGAGGCCGCCACCGCTCAGGCAGAAGCCGACGCGGCTGCCGCTGAGGCCGAGGCGGCTGCCGCCAGGGCAGCAGAGGCCGAGGCGGCGCTGGAAGCGGCCATGGCCGAGGCCGAAGGAGCGATAGACCCCGAAGTCGTCGCCGAACTGGAGGCGCAGTTGGAAGCGGCTGCCGCCGAAGCCGAAGCAGCCCAGTCCGAGGCCGAGGCGGCTGCTGCGGCCCAAGCCGAGGCTGAGGAAGCCGCTGCCGCCGCCGAGGCAGCCGCGGCGGAGGCGATGGCCGAGCCCGAAGCGGCGCCGCCGGTCGATGTCACCCTGCAGCTGCAATGGTTCACCCAGTCGCAGTTCGCGGGCTACTACGCGGCCGTGGCCACCGGCATCTACCAGGACTACGGGCTGAACGTCGAGATTCTCGAGGGCGGCGTGGAGATCGTGCCCGCCTCGGTGCTGGACTCGGGCGCCGCCGACTTCGCGGTGTCGTGGGTGCCTAGGGGCCTGGTGCCGCGCGAGGAGGGCACCAACATCACCAACATCGCCCAGGTCTTCCAGCGCAGCGCCACCCTCCAGGTGGCCTTCGCCGACTCCGGCATCGCCACGGTCGCCGACCTGGAAGGCCGCACGGTGGGCAACTGGGGCTTCGGCAACGAGTTCGAGCTGCTGGCCGGGCTGCGCAAGAACGGACTCGACCCGGATTCCGATGTGCAACTGGTCCAGCAGGCATTCGACATGCTCGCGTTCGTGGACGGCGAGATCGACGCTGCCCAGGCCATGATCTACAACGAGTACGCCCAGGTGCTTGAGACGGTCAACCCCGACACCGGCGAGCTCTACCAGCCTGAGGATCTCAGCATCATCGACTGGAACGATGTGGGCACGGCCATGCTCCAGGACGCCTTGTGGGCCGACGCCGACCGCCTCGACGACGACCCCGCGTACCACGAGACCGCGGTCAAGTTCGTGGAGGCGTCACTCAAGGGCTGGATCTACTGCCGAGACAACCCCGAGGAATGCGTGGACATCGTTCTCGACAACGCGCCCACTCTGGGCCGGTCGCACCAGACGTGGCAGCTCAACGAGATCAACGCCCTGATCTGGCCGTCACCGCTGGGCGTGGGCGTGATGGACCCAGACCTCTGGGCCCAGACCGTCGAGGTGGCCACCAGCGAGGGCATCCTCGCCTCGGCCCCCGACGAGGACGCCTACCGCCCCGAGATCGCCTGGGAGGCGGTGACCAACCTGCGCAACGCCGACGTCGACGTGATCGGCAACAACTGGCAGCGCGTCCCCGTCGTGCTGCTCCCCGGCGGCGAGTAGCCCCTAGCCAGACCTACACCCGGCTCGGGCCGGCGGCGGCGCCTCAGCCGTCGCCGGCCCCGCCGAGCCTTGAATCCGCCTCGGGGCCAATAGCCTGCCGATTGCTGTGTATTCCTCCCTAGGCCGGTGGTGCTACCGGCATCCTTGGCGGGTTCTGATCGCCTGGATTCTGATCTTGGTGACCGCGGCCGGGGCGGCGAGCGGTCTCGGTGGGGCTTACAGCGGAACGCCCGCCGCCCCGAACGCCGAGAGCAGCCGAGGGGCCGACATACTCGACGCGCACTTCGGCCGTATCGGCGCGGTAATCAGCGGACGGATCGTTTTCCGGGCCGAGCAGGGCGTGAACAACCCGGCCGTGCAGGCCGCCATGGCGGGGCTTTTCGAGCGGGTCGAGGCCATCGATGGAGTCACCGTCGGCTCACCCTACGACCCCGGCGGAGGCCGTCGGATCGCAGCCCATGGCCCGGAGGCCGGACAGATCGCCTACGCCGACATCGACACCGAAGCCGGTACCACAGCCGTCGAGGCTGCGGACATCGGCATCGAGATCAACCGCCTCATCGACAATCTGGGGCTGCGCTCGATGGACGGCGTGCAGGTGGAGGTGGGCGGCGCCTGGCTGTCCGAGCGCGAGCCGCCCGAGTCGGAGGCCATCGGGCTCGCCTTCGCGGTGTTCGTGCTGATCCTGGCGGTGGGCTCGGTGGTGGCCATGGGCATCACCGTCGGGTCCGCCCTGGTCGGGGTGGGGGTCGGTGTGGCCGGCATCGCCATGTGGAGCAACGTGGCGACCGTCCCCGAATTCGCCACGACCATCGGGGTCATGATCGGCATCGGCGTGGGCATCGACTACGCGCTGTTCATCATCACCCGCTACCGGGAATGGGTGAGCCGTGGCCTGAGCGGCGAGGAGGCTGCCGCGGCCGCGCTCGACTCGGCGGGCCGGGCCGTGATCTTCGCCGGAGCCACCGTCGTGGTGTCGCTACTGGGGCTGTTGCTCGTAGGCCTGCCTTTCGTGGCCGGGCTGGGGCTGTCGGCAGCCACCACGGTGGCCCTGGTGATGGCCGGATCGGTCACGCTGCTGCCGGCCGCCATCGGTCTCCTCGGCAATCGGATCACCACGACCCGGGTCCGGGGCGTGATGGCCTCCGCGCTGATAGGCGTCGCGCTGCTCGGATTTGGCACCGGCTTCAGACCGCTGCTGGTGGGCCTGCCCATGGCCGTATTCGTGCTGGTGGCCGGGGCGTTCAGATTCTCGGCCAACCCGTTGCGACGAGAAGTGCGACACCGGGAGGCCAAGCCGCTGCGGGAGACCGGCTGGTACCGGCTCAGCCGGGTCGTCCAGTCCCGGCCGTGGCTGTTCGCGGTGGGCGGCACCGTGGTGCTGCTCGTGCTGGCCGCGCCGGTGCTAGGCCTGCGTCTCGGCTTCTCCGACGAAGGCAACTTCGGCGAGGACACCACCACCCGCAAGGCCTACGACCTGATCGCGGAGGGCTTCGGTCCGGGCGCCAACGGCCCGCTGCTGGTGGTGGCCACGGTGTCGGGACCTCAGGACCTCGCGGCCCTCAACCACCTGTCGGGCGCGTTGAACCGGACCGAGGGCGTGGTCTTCGCCTCGCCCGCGGTGCCCAGCCCCGACGGGCAGGCAGCGGTGATCCGGTTGCAGCCCGCGACCGGCCCCCAGGCCGCGGCCACCGAGGACCTGGTGCACCGGATGCGCAACGAGGTCATCCCCCAAGCCCTCGACGGCACCGGCCTCGACGCTCTGGTCGCGGGCCAGGTGGCCTTCAACATCGACATCTCCGACTATCTAGCCGGCCGCATCCCCGTCTTCTTCGCGGCCGTGCTCGGGGCGTCATTCCTGCTGCTGATGGCGGTGTTCCGATCTCTGGTGGTGCCGCTGAAGGCTGTGATCATGAACATGCTGTCGATCGGGGCGGCCTACGGGGTGGCGGTGGCCGTGTTCCAGTGGGGCTGGCTGGGCGACATCTTCGGGGTCGAGCCCGCACCGATCGAGCCGTTCATCCCGATGATGCTGTTCGCCATCCTGTTCGGCCTGTCGATGGACTACGAGGTGTTCCTGCTGTCGCGCATGAAGGAGGAGTACGAGCGAACCGGCGACGCGGTGAACTCTGTGGCCGACGGCCTAGCCGCCACCGCCCGGGTGATCACCGCGGCCGCGGCCATCATGGTGGTGGTGTTCGGCAGCTTCGTGCTGGAAGACAACCGGGTGATCCGGCTCTTCGGCTTGGGCCTGGCCACCGCGATCGCCATCGACGCCACCCTGGTGCGGATGCTCATCGTGCCGTCCACGATGGAGTTGCTCGGCGCCCGCAACTGGTGGCTGCCCCGCTGGCTCGACCGCCTCATCCCCAACCTCCGGGTCGAGGGCGAACTGACGAGCCGCGGCTCCACACCGCAGCGCTGATACTTCGACTACCAGCCGCGCCCGGGGTGCCGCCAGCACGCTGTCTGCGGAGTGGCCTTCACAGCGGCTCGGTGCCCTCTTCCAGAATTTCCAGGCACAGTTTGATCGGGCTCCCACCACGGCGAGGCCGCCCGATGGTGTCGCTTGTGATTGACGCACGTCGAAGGTGAGGAGTTCCGCTACTGCGGACTCAGGGCTCGAAGCGGTCGGGCATGACTGCCGGGTAGTCGATCTTCAGGATCTTGCTGAGGGCTTGGGCTGCGGGCGGGCTGAGCCGCCGGTAGAGATCGGCGGCCAGGTCGCTCGCATGGTTGCCGATCCAATCAGGCGGTAGAAGCTCAGCGGGCACGTCGGGGGCGCGCAGGCGGATCCGGCGGAATTCGTGTACCAGCATGGTGCGCAGTGCAAAGGCCTCCAACGGCGTCGCAGCGTCCAGGTTGTCGCGCTGCCGGGGACGGTATCGGGCCAGGAAGTCCCTGTACGCCGCCTCGGTGTCGGCGGTGCGGAAGGCCTCGGCGAAGAAGCCGCCTTCTACCAGATCTTCGAGGTCGGCCAACTCGGCCCGTCCCGTTGGAACTACGGCGACCGGATCAACGAGGTCCAAGAGTTCTTTGAGGCCGTGGATCGCAACGGAAGGCGACGCCATCAGGCCCCGGCCGAGCGACACGAACCCATGCCAGCGCAGATGGCTGACGATGCGGTCTCGCTCCTCCGCGGGAATCGATGGTGCGTCGACGACGGCGAATCTCCAAGAGCCGTCCCAGCTGCTCGACTCCCTGCCGTAGATGCGACGGTCAGCGTCCTCAGACTCGCGCACGGCCAGCAGCGTCATCGAATAGCGGCTGCGGCGACCGATGCGCTCGTTGGACACCCAGCCCTCGGCGGCCAGGCGGAACATCGACGTGCGGACCAGACGCTCGCTGAACCCGAACGGGGCAGCCAACTCGAACAGGCTCGAGAGCCACAGCGTCTTGGTAACCGGCAGCACCGAGTCGCCCAGCACGGTCACCAGCACCGACCGGGCCGAGATGTCGGGCTCCGAGCAGCGCCGCCGGACCGCAGCCGCGATGTCGCTCATCGCGCCGAATCCCTCACCACACAGCCTCGGGGTCGTAGTCGAGCACCTCGCGCATCCTCGCAAGCAGTGGCTCGAAATACGCGGATCGACTAGTGCGGCCACGCTGACCCTCCGCCGCCCCGCCGACGCGGCCACGATGACCTTCGGCTGGGGCTGCGGGCGTCTGCGTTGCGGAGAGGGAGAAGCGCTCCTCGATGGCCTGCTGGAGCGGTTCTAGCAGATCGGCGGTCGACGCGGCGGCCAAGCCCTCGCGGATGGCTTTGGGCTCGCCTTCGACCGGTTCGCATAGTCCCTCGACTAGCGGAGCGACCGCGTCGAGCGCCTCCAGAATCCGGTTTCGCGCTTCGGCTGCGACCAGGAGCTTGTCGAGCAGGGCGTCGGCGTGACGGCGGTGGAACGCCTCCTCCCGCAGCGCCTTCCTCGCGATGGACGCCAGTTCCGGCAGCGACGAGCTTTTCACCAGCTGCCAGCGCATCTCCTCGAAGGTGTCGTATATCCAGTGCCGCACCAGTGCCTCGGCCCAGTTCTTGGTCGCGTACTCCACCAGATGGCAGCAGCGGTAGCCGCCGCTCAGGCGGCCGTAGGCGAGCGCGTCCACGGCCGTGTCCGTGGGTTCGATACCGTCGAGTTCAAGCACCAGCTCGTATAGGAGAGCGGCATGACCGAGCTCGTCCTGGCCGATGCTGGAGAAGGCCAAGTCCTCCTCTAGGAACGGGGCGACGCCAATCCACTCGGTGTGCTGCTGGCCCATCAGGTGCTCGTCGTCGGCGAAGGCCAGAAGGAACTCCCGGATCGCCTCCTGTTCGTTCATGCCCAAGCCATCACCGCGAACTGGCAGCTGAGAGTGCCCTATAGGGCGCTGCCCGCTGCCAATTCGCCCAACTGCTCATTGTTGGCTCTGCCGGGAGGCCTTGCGGCGGGCGGCGACGGCGGCACCGTCGTGATGCCGGTGGGGCTTGTCGGCGTTGGGTGCCACGAAGTTGTCATCGGCGACGATCACATGATCGCGGCGCACGACCCACAGCCGATCGCCCTCAGCCCGCCTCAGGTAGCCCTCCCGGGCCAGTACCAGGGCGAGCTCGTCGGTGGCGGCCTCCAGCGCGCCGACGTGGCGGAACTCGTCGCGGCCGTCGCGCTTGGTAAACACCTCGTAGACGTGCATCGTCAACGCCCGGCGCCGTCGGCGGCGGCGTCACCGTTGGAGAGGGCGGCCCGCACCCAGGCGGTGCGCTCCCAATTGTCGGCTGCCTCCCGTATGCGCCTGGCCGAGTCGGGGCCGCCCTGGGCGAGTGTGCGTTTGAGCGGCGCCCAGTCGATGGGGCCCACGTCCCAGCGACGCGCTTCGGCGTCCCAGCGCAGATCGGGCGCGGGGATCGTGAAACCGTAGCCCTGCAGCATGGGGACGAACTTCTGCACCCACCGGTCGCGCAGCACCTCGTTGCGCTCGGACTTGATGTGCCAGCGCAGCAGCACGTCGTCGGGCTTGGAGTCGGGGCCGAACAGTTGCAGCGCGGGCCAGAACCAGCGGTCGAGCGACTCCTGGAACAGGGCTCGCTGTCGGGCTGTGCCCTCGGCGATGCGCATCATCCGGTCCTCGCCCAGGCGCATGTGGAACCCCTCCTCGGCGATGATCCGGCGAAGGATCCGCTTGTAGGGGCCGTAGGAGCAGTTCTTGAACACGGCCTGCTGGCTGATCAGTGCGGCGGCGTCCACCAGGAAGGCGATGGCCACTTGGTCGCCCCAGGTGACGGCCCGGTAGTGGAACACGTTGTGGAAGCGGCTGCGGCCCGCGAACAGATCCTCCAGCATCTCGGTCCGGGTCTTGACGCCGAGGTCGGCGGCCACCATGTAGAGCAGGTGCCCGTGGCCGATCTCGTCCTGGGTCTTGGCCAGCACCGCCATCTTGTGGCGCAGCCCGGGGGTCTTGGGGATCCAGTCGCGCTCGGTGAGGCCGCCCATCAGCTCGCTGTTGGCGTGCATCTCGATGAAGGCGAAGACCGCCCGGCGGTAGGCGTCGGGCATGTCGTCGTCGACCTCCACCAAGCCGCCGCCGTCGAGGAAGTCCTCGAAGTCCGCCATGGTGGCCCAGGATCTAGCCATGGCGCAGCGCCTCTAGCCCGTTCTGTGCGCCCTTCGCACCGCTTTCGTTGAAGAAACCGGTCACATAGACCGAAAGACGCGATGATCGCAAAGAACGGTCGATAGGGCGACGGTCTAGGCGGCTCATGCCGGGGCTCCGTTGACGCCGGGAGCGTTGGCCACCATGGTCAGCACGTGGTAGGCCGCGTTGACCTCGCCGTGCTGGTTGATGACCCTGGTGTCCCAGGCCACCTCGCCGTAGCCCCGCCCGTCGAGCTGGGTCTTGCGCTTGCAGGTGAGCACAACGTGGATGTCGTCTCCGGGATAGGTGGGCTTGGCGAAGCGCAGCCGGTCGATGCCGTAGTTGGCCAGCACCGGACCCTCGTCTGGCCACACGAACAGCCCGGCCGCGAACGACAGGACGAGATATCCGTGGGCGACCAGGCCGTTGAAGATCGGGCTGCGGGCCGCGGCCTCATCGTCCATGTGGGCATAGAACTTGTCGCCGGTGCTCTCCGCGAAGGCGGCTATGTCGGCCCGGGTGACAGTGCGGGACCCGGTGGTGATCGAGTCGCCGACCTCCAGGTCGTCGAAGGTCAGCTTGAACGGGTGCCCCTTGTGCTCCCGGGTCACCGATCCGCCGACGTGCTCGCCGGTCACCGCGGTCAGCATGTCGGGCGAGCCCTGCACCGCGGTGCGCTGCATGTGGGCGAACACGCCGCGCATGCCGCCCAGCTCCTGTCCTCCGCCGGCCCGGCCCGGCCCTCCGTGCACCAGCGGCGGCAGGGGCGACCCGTGGCCGGTGCTGGCTGCGGCCATCTTCTGGTCCACGATCAGCACCCGGCCGTGATGCGAGGCGATCTGCCGCGACAGGTCGGCGATCTCATCGGGGTCGGCGCCGTAGAGCGAGGCGACCAGGCTTCCGCCGCCGGCGGCCACAAGCTCGACCGCCTCGTCGATGCTGCCGTAGGGCACGAGGGTCGACACCGGCCCGAACGCCTCGGTGTTGTGGATCGTGGAGGAGCGAGAATCTTTGGCCCGTAACAGCGTGGGAGCCATGAACGCGCCGGCCACGGAATCGACGCCGGACAGATCAACCGAGTCCATGATGGGCACGGAGGCTTCACGCAGCGCCGCCACCGAGGCGGCCACCTCGTTGCGCTGGGCCAGGCCGACGAGCGGACCCATGCCGGTGGACCGGTCTCGGGGATCGCCCACGACCACAGCCTGCAACGCGGCAGCGAGGGCCTCCGCAGCAGCGTCCAGCTGCCGCTCCGGTACTAGCGCTCTGCGGATGGCAGTGCACTTCTGGCCCGCCTTGACCGTCATCTCGTTGACCACCTCGGAGACATACAGGTCGAACTCGGCGGTGCCGGGAGCCGCGGCCGGGGCCAGCACGGCCGCATTGAGCGAATCGGCCTCGACGTTGAGCCGGGCCGCCCTGCCAGTCACCGCGGGATGGGTGCGCAGCGCGGCGGAGGTGGCAGCCGAGCCGGTGAGGGCGATGCTGTCCTGGCCGCCGAGGCAGTCGAGCAGTCCCGCCAGCTCGTCGGCTGAGGCGCACGCCAGCTGCAGGGATCCCTCGGGCATCAGCCCGGATTCGACGATGAGCCGCACCGCCGCTTCGGCGAGGTAACAGGTGGGAGAGGCCGGTTTGACAATGGAGGGCACACCGGCGATGAAGGCGGGGGCGAGCTTCTCGAGCATTCCCCACACCGGGAAGTTGAAGGCGTTGATCTGCAGCTCCACGCCCTTGCGGGAGGTGAGGATGTGCACTGCCGAGAAGGAGTCGTCCCGCGACAGTGCCTCAGTGGCGCCGTCGACGGCGACGGTGGAGTTGGGCAACTCGCGGCGAGCCTTGCCGGCATAGGACAGCAGCACGTCGGCACCGCCCTCGATGTCGATCCAGGAGTCGGACCGGGTGGCTCCGGTGCAGTACGACAGGTCGTAGAGCTGTTCCTTGGCGTCGTCGGCCAGCAGCATCTTGCCGACGCTTCTGAGGATGGACGCCCGCTGGTGGAAGGTCAGCTCCCTGAGTGCGGGTCCACCGGTGTGACGACCGTAGGCCACTGCGCCCGCAGCATCGATGCCAGCAGGCGACAGCTCCGCGACCGCCTCGCCGGTTGCAGCATCGAGCAGCGGTCGCCCGTCACCCGGCGGCCGTTGCCAGCCGCCTGCCACATAGCTCTCCACCCGATGCATGGCCGCTCCTCAATATGATATGATTCTGTTGCTTCTACAGATAGCGACTGTATCATAAACTTCGGTTCGGAGACAGCCGCCCCACCTCGCAGACCCGTGGGTCGGGCTACCCGAAGAGTGCGGGCTCCGCGGCGGCGGCCAGCGCCCGACCGGCTCGATGGGATGGCGGCGGCCGTTCGGTTGCTTTGGCAGGACCGTGCCGGATACGTTCCGGCGGGCGGACCTCGAACCGGCCGTCGCCGGTCGGCACAACTCGCCAGCCGTGGTGGTGGACCTGGATGTGGCAGTCCCAGCAGAGGAGGGTCATGTTCGATATGTCGGTTGCGCCGCCCTCCGAGACCGGACGCACATGGTGGTCCTCGCACAGCGCCGGGTTGGCTCTGCACCCGCTGCAGCCCCCGTCGCGGGCGATGAGCGCCTGATGCTGGGCAGCGGTGGCGATCCGTTTGGTGACGCCGCGCCACAGAGGCACGCCGTTGGATCCGTAGAGCAGGGGCGTGATGGCGGAGCGGCACATGAGCTGCTCGAGAACGCTGGCTGGCAGCGGCTCTCCGTTGGCGAGCTGGGCGACGACCCGGCTGGTCTCGTCGTCGAGATGGGCAACCACGGCGATGTCGGCCAGCGGATGGGCTGCATTGCCACGACCTCCGGTGCGGCGCTTGTCGTAGTCGACCGATCCTGCGGTGGTGCGGTCGAGGGCATCGGCCATGCACTGCTGGAAGGTTCGACGGTTCGCTCCACCGGCTCCGGCCCCCTTCTTGTCGGCCTTGTGCAGGCGCCGGGCCTCGGCCTCCAGCCGGTTGCGGATCCGCTCGCCGGTGACGGGATCCAGTTCGGCCTTGAGATGGGTCATGCCGTCGTCGCCGCCCCAGATGCGCACTGAGCGCTGCTCACGCTTGCGCCTGTAGTCGGCCTCTCCCCCGTCAGGCTGATGTTGAGCGACCCATCGGCGCGCCTCACGGGCGAACTGGTCTTCGGGCATGGTCTCCGCCTTCGACACCAGAGCGGCATCGGACTGCACGGCGTCGGCGTCCGCCTTCTCGCCGGCCCGAGCCAGGTGACCGGCGTTGGCGAACGAGATCCGGCCACTCTCCACCGCGTCCCGCACGGTGGGCATCGACTCGAGCGTCTCGGCGGTCTTGAGCTGACTCTCGGCCTGCCGCCTGGACAGGCCGGCGGCATGTCGCAGGATGCCGGCACCGCCGTCGCCGTGACGTTCCCGCACGGCGGTTGCCGTCGCAGCCGCCGCCTGGAACACCGCGAGCATGGCGAGGATCGCCTTCGACCTTTCCAACCCGACACGCATGTCGGAGGCGGTGGCGTCGCCGCTCTTGGCGCAGGCCACCATCTGCGCCACGGCCGTTTCGGCCCTCTGAACTGCATCGATAAGCATGTTCAGACTATGCCACAGGGGTGTGACATTGATGGAAAAGGGCTGGACCGATGCTGTCTCGGCCCTTGCCGCACGGGGCCCTGGTGTGATCTGGGCCGTCGGCCGCGACCCTCAGCACCAAAGTGGCCGCTTCGGCGCGCTAGCGGCCACTTTCTGTAGTGAAGTAGCCGCAAAGTTGGCTTTGGCGGCCACTTCGTGTAAATAAGTGGCCGCATCGGCGGGCGTTGGTAGCGTGGCGCGTGTGGGGTACTTGGCGCCGCGGACATACCACTATTGGCGGGGCACTTCGCAGCTGAGCGAGCCCTACGAGGCCTTCGTCCCCCACACCATCGCCGACTGGACTCCACGGGCAGACGAACAGACCGTCGCACAACTCGGCGCGGCGGGCGAGCTTGTGAGAGCGCTGCGACAGCAGGCATCGCGATCGCGGGCGCTGGCATGGTGCCTCAACCGGGCCGAAGGGATCGCATCGAGCAGCGTGGAAGGGATCCGCACAACACTGAAGTCGCTGAGCCTGCTGGAGTCGATGCGGGCGAGCCGCAGCCCCCATCGCGCCGAGTCCGACAGGCAGGCTCTCGGCAACGTCAGACTGAACGCCCACGCGATCGCCGTCGGCCAACGCCACGGGACGGCGGTGACGGTCGCCGACGTCGAGGAAATGCATCGGCGACTGTTCGCGGCCACCTCCCAGGAGACCTGCTCCGGGCGCCTGCGCGACGAACAGAACTGGGTGGGCCGACGCGGACAGAGAACTCCCGCCCAGGCGCATTTCGTCCCGCCGCCGCCGGATCTGGTGGCGGTCCTGCTGTCCGACACCATGGAGTATGTGTCGGCGCCGCCGTGGACGCATCCGCTGGCGAAGGCGGCGGTCGCTCACCTGCAGTTCGAGACCATCCACCCCTACGACGACGGCAACGGCCGCGTCGGCCGGGCGCTGATGCACTGCGTGCTGCACCGCGACCTGGGCCTGGGTGTGCCGCTGCCGCTGTCGGCCGCGATCGGCGCACGCCGAGAGGACTACTACGAGTCGCTGCGGCCCTACCAGACCTGCATCGGCGGCGCGGACACCGATGCACGCTCGCAGGCCGCCTGCGAGACGATCGGCTACATCTCCGACGCCGCGGCCGTCGCCTGCCACTATGCGCAAGCCGTGTCACAGGCCGTCGCAGATCTGGAGCAGTCCTGGGCCGAACTCGGGCTGCGAAGCCACTCCGCCGCAGCGGCGATCCTGGCGCACATGTCCACCATGCCCGCCGCGGGCATCGAACACCTCCGCGAGGCGACCGGACGATCACCGCGGGCGGTCAGACGCGCCCTGGCAGACTTGGCCGACCGGGGCGCAGTCACCGAAACCGTCGACGAGAACACCGCCCAACGAGTGTTCGAGGTGCCCGAGATGCTCCAGATGGTCGACCAGCGCGACGACCTGCTCGACGACTGCTGGGAACTGCACGCATCCGGTGCCACCAGGGTCGGATCCGAGGCACTGGCACGGTTCCGCAGCACACTCCGCCCCGCCTCTGACGCCGCCCCCGCAAGCCGCGACCTCAGCTTCTGAAGGGTGCCGAACTGCTTGATCCAGGCGTCGGCCTTGACGGCCGCGTCGTTGTTGAGTCGCCAAGCGACGACCACTTGGGTGCCGCGGCCATCTGCTGTCGGCCGAAGGCCCGTCCACCGTCGAGTGCCCCCAGATCTCTGGGGCGCTTCACCCGCTTCAGGCGGATCGAGGGAGCGGTCGAGCCCACCTCGAAGCAAGTCACCGCGGCCGTTGTGGCCGCGTCTTCGAACGGCGTCGCCTCAGGGGCGACCAAGTGCACCGACACTCCGCCCAACTCAGTCGCGAGCAGTTCTCGCGGCAGCTTGCCGTAGTTCACGTCGAGCCACTCCGCTGACGTGACGAACGTGCCGATGTCACCAGGTCGAGCGTGCAGAGCGGTGGCCAGCATGAAGTGAACGTGCATCCCCGCGAGGCCGCTGGCCCTCAGGCCCAGGTTGGCCGCGCTGCTGGCGAGCGACCCCTTCCACTCCGGCTCGATCTGGTGGTGACGCACATACGGCGGATTCCCCAAGAAGGCCGTGGTGCCGCCTTCGTGGTCGCCGAGGTCGGCGTCCCGGTAGTCCCGCACCAAGATCCGCGCGCGATGGTCAAGGCCCGCAGCCGTGAGGTTGGCGCGGGCTAGCAACGCCGCCAGTGGGTCGATCTCCACACCGACGAGAAGGGCGTCGGGAAGAGAGCGGCCCGCTGCCAGGAGGAACCTCGCTGAGCCTGTCCCAGGATCGACCACGCCAGCCGGCCGTGATCGCTCGGCAACCCAGGCGACCATTGAGGACACGATCTCGGGGGTGTGTAGGTTGCGCCGAGCGGCCTGCGCTGGTCTGGCGGCCGCAAGCGCATGAAGGCGTCGCCCAATGGATCCCGACCGGTTCGGATCAGGTCGATCAGCCTGCTGTCGCCGGCGTCGCGGTCCTCTAGCTCCAGCTTGTGAACGAGAATGGACTCGGGCTCCGAGAGCTCGGCGAGGTCGCCGTCTCGGACAATCGACCAAGCAGCATGGGCAAGGTCCCGTTCACTGCGCGCCCACCCTCGGCGACGGCATGGGGATTCGTTCCGCAGTCGATCAGCGTCATTTGAATGCGGTCTGACATCGCGCCGCCCTGCACGTGGGGGATACTCGCACAAACGCATGTTCGTGCAAGGGTATGACAGCCGATGATCAGCAGACTCCAGTGGAGACCCCTCGGGCACCTGACCAAGAAAAATGAAGGCGGCGGGCATGATGCCGCTCAATGAAGGCGGGGGGCATGCCCCCCGCAACGCCAGCACCTTCGGCGGGGCCGGGCGACGACGAGGTGAGCGCTCAATGAAGGCGGGGGGCATGCCCCCCGCAACGCGTCTACGGCGTTCTGGAAGCCCGCGTCGGTGGCCACCGCTCAATGAAGGCGGGGGGCATGCCCCCCGCAACGCATGGTGACTGTGTGGTCGCGCCGGCCGTAGCCCAGCGCTCAATGAAGGCGGGGGGCATGCCCCCCGCAACGCTTGCTCCTCTTGGTGTCGGTGTGGGGGTTCTACTGGAACGCTCAATGAAGGCGGGGGGCATGCCCCCCGCAACGCCCGATCCACTTCGGCCATTCCGCCCCGCCACGCCTTGACCCGCTCAATGAAGGCGGGGGGCATGCCCCCCGCAACGCCGTCGCGAGCGGCGCTGCCGAGCCAGCCGCCCGATTGTCGCTCAATGAAGGCGGGGGGCATGCCCCCCGCAACGCCGGAACGTGGCCTCGATGTCGACCTCGCCGGCCGCGTTCGCTCAATGAAGGCGGGGGGCATGCCCCCCGCAACGCGCGGAACTTCCACGCCTTGATGTCCTCGGCCCACTTCGCTCAATGAAGGCGGGGGGCATGCCCCCCGCAACGCACGCCCGCAAACCCGTCAGCACCAACAGGATCGTCAAGCCGCTCAATGAAGGCGGGGGGCATGCCCCCCGCAACGCATGAAGCCCATGATCGGCCAAAGTGCTTCTCAGCACGCGCTCAATGAAGGCGGGGGGCATGCCCCCCGCAACGCCTGACATCCCGACCGGTGAACTGATGGTGGGGAGGATCGCTCAATGAAGGCGGGGGGCATGCCCCCCGCAACGCCTGACATCCCGACCGGTGAACTGATGGTGGGGAGGATCGCTCAATGAAGGCGGGGGGCATGCCCCCCGCAACGCCTGACATCCCGACCGGTGAACTGATGGTGGGGAGGATCGCTCAATGAAGGCGGGGGGCATGCCCCCCGCAACGCATAGGTGGCGTAACTGGATCAGTGGCAGGACTTGGACGCTCAATGAAGGCTGGGGGCATGCCCCCCGCAACGCCCCTGACCATCGACCTGGCGAAGGAGACGCGGGTCAACGCTCAATGAAGGCGGGGGGCATGCCCCCCGCAACGCCTCGATGGTGCGCTCCACGGCGCGGTAGTTGGCGCGCGCTCAATGAAGGCGGGGGGCATGCCCCCCGCAACGCCTGTGATGTCCACCCCACAACGACAGCAGGCATCAACCGCTCAATGAAGGCGGGGGGCATGCCCCCCGCAACGCCACGAGGTTGGCTACCTTCATGTCGTGCTCAGATGCCGCTCAATGAAGGCGGGGGGCATGCCCCCCGCAACGCCTCGCCATCGAGGCCGATGAGGGGGCGGAGGGCCAACGCTCAATGAAGGCGGGGGGCATGCCCCCCGCAACGCTGAGACCAAGGCATCATTACGGCGCATCCTCCAGAACGCTCAATGAAGGCGGGGGGCATGCCCCCCGCAACGCTCCATCAATTACGGATCGTGTCCATGCATGCATCCGAGGCGCTCAATGAAGGCGGGGGGCATGCCCCCCGCAACGCTGCTTGAGGTAGTGGCTGGCGGTCGGATCGCAATGTAGCGCTCAATGAAGGCGGGGGGCATGCCCCCCGCAACGCCAAGCCCTCTCAGCCGAGAACGGCGGGCCAAACCGCCGCTCAATGAAGGCGGGGGGCATGCCCCCCGCAACGCCTGTTCGGGGTGCCGATGTTGTCGCCGAGCGTGATCGCTCAATGAAGGCGGGGGGCATGCCCCCCGCAACGCCGTCGTCGCCGCTGAAGGTGACTTTGTCGCCGTCGGCCGCTCAATGAAGGCGGGGGGCATGCCCCCCGCAACGCCGCTCCCACGAGGCGGGGTCGGCCAGCTGGGCGGCCGTCGCTCAATGAAGGCGGGGGGCATGCCCCCCGCAACGCGCGGGCACGCTGACCGGGGCAGGCGACGCCGCCTACATCGCTCAATGAAGGCGGGGGGCATGCCCCCCGCAACGCGATGCCTACTGCGGGCAGTTCGGCTCCGGTGCTGACGCTCAATGAAGGCGGGGGGCATGCCCCCCGCAACGCCGCCTCACCTGTAGCCACACGACGTTTGGTGCCAGGTGAACCTCGATAGTCGGGCATCGGCCCGGCCGCATGAACTCTATTTTCAAGAATCACCAGCGATCCGCAGAGGGCAGGATACTTGTCCCGTCCAGATCGGCGTCGACGCTTGTGGCATCGCTTCGCGTCGGGATGAGCAGGACTGGCCATGACGCCATCATCTCGCCATGCTTGTCAGACCCCTCCTCTACAGTTCGGAGGGCGTCCAAACGTAGGCCAGCGGTATCCGCTCGTACGGAGTAGACGCGCCACGTGAGCACCCCAAAGGAGATCGAAGTGGAAGTCACATTGGAGAGACTGCTCGCCGGCACTGCCAGCGACTCGTTCGAGGATGGAATCCGGCTCGACGCCGTGCTGGAGCCCCTCGCTGGCCCCGGCGCAACGGTGAAGCCAGCCATCTACGCCGGAGCCGTGTACCAGGCTGACCGCCGATGGCCTCCCGCGGACGACACCAAGGGCGACAATGGCGGCGAGCCCCAAGACGTATACATCATCGACAACGTCCCCTCACAGGCCAACCGCTACGAGGAAGCACTGCGCCGCAGCCGCCCCAGCACAGGCGTGCCCGAGATGATCTTGAACCTCTCCGACCTGCCTGGCCTGCCGCCGCACCTTCCACGCCACCTGTCAAGTTGGCAATTCCCGCACCGAAACGCTGACGCCTACCTGCGCGACTCAACCATCGAGGACACCGACTTCTCGAAGCACGCCATCGGGCGCTCAGTCCTCAATGCCACACATGACCGAGCGGCCGCCCTCATGGCATGGTGGCCTCAGGCACTGCTCTACGGGTTCTGGCAGTCTCACTTCGGCAAGAAGCGCAGTCAGGCCAAGCACGCGAGGGCTTGGGCGTCTGAGATCATCGGCTGGCAGCCGGCGGCCAAGGACACGACAGTTCTCGGACTCAAGGGCGACCCGTTGAACCTCAGCATCGAAGAGTCGGCTCTCTATGACGACCACGATCACGAGGGTTGGCGGCTTGGAGCAAGACCTGAAAGGGGTGAAATCAAGAAGGCTCTCTCCGAACTCGGTCACGGCCAAGTTCCCATTGGCGGAACGACTCCGGCTGCTGTGTCATTCCGCCGCTTGACACAGCGAGCAACCGTCTCATTCGCACAGCTTCGACGGATAGGGCTCGGCCCTGACTTCGACGATGACGCCGACGCCGCTGCGAGAGCTCTGCTCGTGGCCATGGGCATGCACGCGCACTGCATGGCCTTCGGGCGAGGATTCGCTCTTCGGTCCGGCACCGACCTTCGCGTCTCCAGTAGTTCAGCGATGTGGTTAGGTCTGGCAGATGAGCCGATCGATGCGCTCGACCACGACACATCCGGAGAACTGCTAGAACTGGCAAAGCGACACGCCACTTCGGTAGGTGTCCCGCTCGACGGATGGGACTCCGATCCGCTCATGCTCCAGCCGAAGGAGAATCTAGTGAAGGCCATCGAGTCGTCGTGGCCTATCGCTCAAGAGTCCTGATGCTGGCGATCAAAGTCGACTTCCTCCACGGCACATTCCGAGCCGACCCGGACGGCAGTGCCGTCACCGGGCTGGCGGAGGCCGGGGAGTGGCCGCCATCGGTGGCGCGGTTGCTAGCCGCCTTCGTCGCAGCAGACGGCATGGGAGACGACTGCCGCGTCACGAACGGGAACGAACTGGAGTTTCTTGAGAGCCTGGGTCCACCAACGATTCACGCCGAGGCCAGACCGCACCACCAGCCTCTGAAGGAGAGATTTGTTGTCAAGGCTTCAACCGCCGCCGCCGACCGGAAGCACACCCATCAGGAGTACCCGGCCAGGAAGGGAGATCTGGTGCGCCCGGGCGCACGGGTCGCTCTCAAGTGTTCGAGGGTCGTCTATGTCTGGGATGATGTCGACCCCATGGAGTGGCTCCGGCCACTGCGACTCCGAGCCGCCCGAGTCGGCTATCTCGGATGCGCTGACTCCCCAGTCAGGGTGCGAGTGACCACCGCGCTCGATGACGACGAGACCGAAGCGCTTCACGCATTCCGTCCGCGCGCCGATGGAACGTGCATGGTTTCGGTGCCCCGCCCGGGCCACCACCTTGCGGCACTGGAAGCCGCATACGAGTCCTGGCTGACAGACGGTACATCCGTTTCTCGGTCACAGTTTCCTGTGCTACGGAACCTCACGGCCTACTCAGGCCCTGAAGACACCATCGACGAAGACGAGGCGGGCGCTGTCGTCGCCTGGCTCAGGCTTGAGCCCGGGATTCCAGGACGGCGGATTGCCGACGTTACGGCGACCCTCAAGGCAGCCACCATGTCGAAGTATCGGCGGCTCTTCGGCGACCCGTTGCCGCGCGTGCTTCACGGACACGGCTTCGAAGACAAGGGCTTCGAGATAGCCCGCTATCTGGCACTGCCCAACGTCGGCTACGACCGCTCCGACGGACAGATTCTCGGTGCGGCAGTGTGGCTGCCCCGCGACTGTGGAGCGACGACCGTAGAACGCGTCCGGGCTGCCGCCAGATCGCTCATCGAGCTGCGGGGCCCGAAGCTCGACGTCAAGGTCTTCCCTTGGCGTGGCGACGGGCCGCTCACAGCAAGGCCGAGCCGTTGGCGACAGAAGTCCGCGACCTGGGTGACAGCCGTTCCCGCCATCCATGAGCGCTTCGGTCGCCTCGATCTCCCAGAACTGCAGCTCTGGTGCCGCCACGCCGGACTTCCTGAGCCGGTGACGTTTCGCAGGGCCCGAGTACCGCTGGTCCGCGGCGCCCTCAATCTGCACCCATCCCAAGTCGAGCGCTCTACGCCCCACAGCCATGGTGCAGCGAAGCCCTACTCGCATATCGCCGTTCGGTTCGCCGAGCCTGTACGGGGTCCGGTCGTCCTCGGAGGCGGCCGATCCAGAGGCTTCGGGCTGTGCATCCCCCTCCATCATGCATCGATGGCCCCCACGAACAACAGCGGGAAGCGAGCGTCGTGAACAGCCAGCACCGCCAGGTGCCGGACATGCCCAGCTTCGACGACTTCTATAGGGCGATCAACGACCGTGCTCCATTCCCGTGGCAGGGCCGTCTCGCCCGACAGATCGACGAGCGCAAGGAATGGCCAGCTGAGATCGGAGTGCCGACGGGCTTGGGCAAGACAGCATGTCTGGACATAGCGGTCTGGTGGCTCGCCTCTCAGGCGCACCTGCCATCGGAGCAGCGTTCAGCGCCGACGCGCATCTGGTGGGTTGTCAACCGGCGCCTGCTCGTCGATGAGGCGAGCAAACATGCCGAGCACATTCGAGCCATGCTGCGCGACCAGTCTGCTGGCCGGGCCCCGAAGGACGTCTCAGTGTTGGGAAGCGTGGCAAACCGGCTCACGAGCTTGGCTGGCCCTTCCGCCGCCGAACCGCTATACGTGATACCGCTGCGCGGCGGGATCTCACTGCGGCGGCCTCCCAACCCAGCTCAGCCGTCGGTCATCGTGTCGACCATTCCCATGTACGGCTCGCGGCTGCTGTTCCGGGGTTACGGGTCCTCACGTTCGATGCGCCCCATCGACGCGGCTCTGGCTGGCACAGACAGTCTCGTTCTCGTCGATGAGGCACACCTGGCGCGGCACCTGAGGGACCTCATCCCCAAGCTTCGACAGTGCATGCCCGCGAGCGGGCCTCTGCCCGCGCAACGGGGATCGCCTCATGTTGTGTCGCTGACGGCGACCGGCGACTCATCGGGCCGCGACCGATTCGACCTGGACGAAGAGGACCTTGACAACGCGACCATCCGCAAGAGGCTCGACGCCGCCAAGCCGGTTGAGATCGACGCGGGGCAGAAGGGCGAACCGGCCAAGGCCCTGCGCGACGCTGCTCTGAAGCTGCTGGCTAGTGCCAGGTCGCCGACATCGTGCGTGGTCTTTTGCAACACGCCGTCGGTGGCTCGGGAAGTCTTCATTCTCATCAAGGGCCACAAGCAGTGCGCTGATGCCGATTTATTGCTGGTAACGGGTCGGACACGGCAACTCGACAGCGACGCACTGCGGTCGCGGCTGCTTTTGCCTGAAGAGGGAGCGCCTGCTCTGACCGGGCTCACCCCGCCCAAACGGAGCCGGCATCTGGTGGTGGTGTCAACGCAGGCCCTTGAAGTGGGGGCGGATCTCGACTTCGAGCACCTAGTGACAGAGCAGTGCGGGGTCCGTGCGCTCACTCAACGACTGGGGCGTCTCAACCGATTGGGGCGCCACCACCACGCTCGGGCTGTATATGTTCACCGCCCACCCAGCCGGTCACGCCCGTCGTCAACCCTTGAGGAGAACGGCGGCAGCGCGAAGTCGGATGGATGGTCGGTCTACGGCCCAGAACCGGAGACGGTGCTGGAGCGCCTAGAACGCGGAGGGTCGAAGGAAGCGAACCTAAGTCCGAGGGTAATCGCGGGACGCTTGGGTGAACCGCAGGACGATCCGGGACGGGCGCCCGAGGTACTGCCGGGGTTGCTGTGGGAGTGGATCAAGACGACCACCCCACCCCACGGCGAGGCACCCGTCGAGCCCTTTTTCTCAGGCATCAGCGAGACGCGGCCAACCGTGTCAGTCCTGTGGCGGGTCTGCCTGCCAGCCGTCGGGGCGTTGCATGAGACGTCGGCGGCCGAGGGTGTGACGGAGCACGACGACACGCCAGCACCGCCCCGGTTGTGGCCGCGTGTCCGTCATGACGAAGTCATCGAACTGCCGCTGCGTGAACTGCGCGCCGCGCTGAGAACACGCGACATCGAGCAAGTCCGCCGAGTCTCGGACGGCGGCACATTGGAGCTTGTACGACCGCAAGACTTTCGCCCGGGCGATGTTGTAGTCCTCCCCTCCGATGCCGGAATGTGCGATGAGTTCGGCTGGGATGCCGAATCCAGCGACCGAGTCGTAGATCTCTCCATCGAGCGCTCGGGCCTGCCCCTCGACCGGCAAGCCCTCGAAGCCCTTTGCGGCGGCCAGTCCGGCAAAATCGACGCCGAACTCTTGTCCGCGCTCCGTGAGGCTCGGGGCGACGACGAAGAGGAGCCAGATGAGGTTCGGATGGAGGAAGCTGCCGCGCGGCTCGTCTCCATACTGCGCGAACGGGACATGTTCGGGTTTGGCTCCGGCGACCGTGATGCCTTCCTCGACGCACTCGACCTGGCTCCGGTGCGTCCGCTCAACGAGGTTCCGCGGCTCCATGTGGGCTCCGCCGAACAGACCGCGAGTCTCGACGAATCGGACGAAGTATCCCTGTGTGACGCCCTGCCGCCCGAAGCCATGGAACTCGTGGCTCACGGTACCGCGGTTGGGGATCGCGCCAAGGGATTGGCCGCCGCTCTCGGCCTCTCAGTGGGACTAACCGACGTTGTCGCGCAAGCTGGCGAGTTCCACGACCTCGGCAAGGCGGACAGCAGGTTCCAGCGCTGGCTCAACCCGAGCGCGCTCGCAACCCGCGACCACGTGCTCCTTGCCAAGTCCCAGATGGCCAAGTCCCGATGGTCGACGGCGCGCTCCGATTCGGGGTGGCCCGCGGGCGGGCGCCACGAAGAGCTGTCTGCCCGGCTGGTGAAGAGATGGATGTCGGCAAGCGGAAGCAGCCTCGACGACGAGGACCAGGACTTGCTCGTCCACCTCGTCGTCAGCCACCACGGCAAGGGCAGGCCCCTCATCGTTCCGGTGGCAGACGGAACACCCGAGTCCATCCACTGGGCGTTCGACGGCTTGGACGTGAGCGCGTCCTCCGACCTGTCGCAGACCGACTGGGACCAGCCAGCACGGTTTCGACGGCTCAACGAGAGGTTCGGTCCGTGGGGCCTGGCGCTGCTCGAAGCACTGGTCCGTCAGGCCGATCACGAAGTGTCAGCCGCGACGGAGGTTCAGTGATGTCCCACGCTGAATGCCCGGGACTCCCCGCCAGTTGGCTCAACGCCTGGCTGGCAGCCATCGGACTACTGGTCCTTGAACCGCGCCTTCGCCTGAGATGGACAGCAGATCCAGATCCCATCGCGATCGTGATGGCAGGTGGCGAGACCGACCCAATGGCAATGACTGTTGACTCTTGGCCACCAGCGGAGCGCCTGACGGCAATGCCGATCGCTAGGCGAGTCTCCGGCCTCCGCGATCTAGCGCGCTCAGTCCCTCTTGGAGTGTTCCGTGAACGCACGCAAGTCGCCCGCGGACACATCGACTCTTGGACGCTGTCATCTTCACTAACCGATCTCGCAGTGGACATGCCCGACGAGACCGTGCAGTACGGCGATCTCTATCCGGCTGCTCCGAGAGGCACAACGCTCCATGACAGGCTTATGAAGTGCTTCAACGAGGTCCGATCGCCGGCGCAAGCAATCCCTGCCTCCCTTGGTGGCTACGGAACCCGCATGACAGCCAACGGACTGGGCTTTGACGTCACGCGAATATCGGCACTCGCTGATTCGAGCAAGAAGAGAGTTGACCCGGTTATCGAAGTCCTAGCGTTCTTCGGGTTGAAGATGCTTCCAACGCGGGGACTGGGAGTCGAAGTAGTCGACTCGAAGGCCAAGAGCCGACTCGCAGTGCAGCAAAGATGCTGGCAGCGGGACTCAAGCCAGCCCTCATGGCATCGGCACATGACATGGCCAGCATGGACACAGGCTCTCGACCTTGCCGGAGTCGACGCTCTACTCGATCTGTGGTCCGAACTGCATCGGCGCAGGACATTCGGACGACAAACAACCCAAGCAGAACTCTCGCGTCTCGGCGTGCATGCTGCATGGGAAACCCGCAAGTATGTCAAGCGCGCGCGAGACGAGGTCGTCAGCGGCCTCGCATCTGCACGGATAGAGCTTGGTGGCGCGCGACGCTGACATCGTGGTGCCGATCTCCGCGATCGAGCACTACGAGTATTGCGCGAGGCAATGCGCGTTGATCCATGTGGATGGCGTTTGGATCGACAACCAGCACACGGTGCGAGGCCAGCACGGCCACCGGCGCGTCGATTCAGGAGTTCACCGGCACGAGCGGGGATCGCTCGTGCTTCGCGCCATCCCCCTGTGGTCCGAGACGCTTGGGCTGTCGGGCCGCGCCGATGTCGTAGAGATCACCGCCGGAGCAGTGCGGCCTGTCGAGCACAAGGCCGGCACCCGTCATGGGCGCGCCGCCGACCTACAAGTCTGTGCCCAGGCCCTGTGTCTGGAGGAGATGCTCGGTGTCGAGGTGCCGTACGGATATGTCTGGTATGCAGCAACCCGCCGACGCAGCCGCGTCGACTTCACCGCGATGCTCCGCTCCGAAGTCCTTGCTGTGGTTGAGTCGATACGCGGCCAGTTAAGGCTGGGCACGCTGCCGGCTGCACCCAACGACTCCCGGTGCCGAGAGTGCCAACTGCTGCACCACTGCCTCCCGGAGATCAGCGACGGCCGGGACCGAGTCACACGCTTCATGCGGAGGGATATCTTCGGGTGCGCTACCTGAACACCGTCTACGTCCGAGACCACACAGCGAGAATCGGGCACCGGCGGGGTTCGCTGATGGTCAAGCAGGAGACCGGAACGACCCGGATACCACTAGCCAGCATCGACGCTGTGGTGCTGCTCGGCTCGGGGCAGATCAGCACCGACGCCCTCGCCGCGTGCGTCAAGAAGGAGATCCGGGTGGCGTCGCTCAGGCGCAGCGGTGCGATGCGCTTCGTTGTCGGCGGACCACTGTCGGGCAATGTGCACCTGCGGATGGCTCAGCACGAGGCTGTCGTGAGCGAGGAGCACTCGCTGGCCATCGCCCGGTCGGTGGTAGCCGCCAAGCTTCAGAGCAGTCGCACGATGTTGTTGCGGTGGTCGCGCGACGCCGACAATCCGTCGCATCGACAGCGGCTGCACCGGCGCGCCGAGATGGTCGCAGAGCGGATAGCCAGAGTGCCAGGCACGGGATCTGCCGACCACTTGCGAGGCCTGGAAGGCGATGCAGCCAGGATCTACTTCGGAGGACTCGGCCAGCATCTCTCAGGTGTCGGCATCCGATTCAGTGCTCGGACCCGCCGGCCGCCGAGGGATCCCATCAACGCACTGATGAGCTTCTGCTACGGCCTGCTCACCTCCGAGCTTGTTGGCGCGCTCAACGCCGTGGGGCTCGACCACCAACTCGGTTTCCTGCATCGGCCACGATCAGGACGACCGTCGCTCGCCTTGGATCTTGCCGAAGAGATGCGTCCGCTCACGGACCGCTTCGCCGTGGCCCTGGTGACACGACGCCAGTTGGCCGCCAGCCATTTCGTCCGAACGCCGGGCGGCGCCGTCTACCTAGCCGATGACGGCCGCGACATCGTGCTCAAGTCGTGGGAAGCGCACAAGGAGAAGTCCCTCCCTCATCGGATCCTTCGCCGACCAGTGGAGCGTTGGGCACTACCGACCGTGCAGGCGACCCTGATGGCCAGACACCTACGCGGCGACCTGCGCCACTACCCGCCCTTCGTGGCGCAGTAGGGCAGGACCGCTCATGGACCTGCTCGTGGCTTACGACATCGCCGACACGCAAGGATCAGGCGCGAAACGCCTGCGGGCGGTCCACGACCTCTGCTGCGGGTACGGCACCCGAGTGCAGTTCTCCATATTCGAATGCCGCCTCACGCCCGCAAGATACGCAACTCTCAGAAACGAACTGGAGAACATCATCGACACCCGAAGGGACAGCGTCCACATCTACCACTTCTCAAGGCCACTATCGCAGTCGAAGACCGTCCTGGGCACGCCGATCAGCCGCGAAGTCGACGACGTCTGGCTGCTATGAGACACGGCAGACATGCCCTCGGCTGCCCCAGACACTCACGCGGTCGTGGCGTGAGACCATGGTCCTCACGCCACGCCGCCGGGTTGCCGCTGGTCGTGTCGGCCCACGAGCGTGTCCGGGGCCTGAGCTAGAATGGGCACATGAGTCGCAAGGCCGTGGTGCTCGCCAACCGGGACCGCATCCGGGAGATCGCGGTGTCCTGCAACGCCGAGAGCGTCGCCCTGTTCGGCTCGACTGCTCGCGGCGAGGACACTGAAACGAGCGACTGCGACTTCGTGGCGGACTTCAAACCCCGCACGACCCTGTTCCACCTAGCCAGGATGAGACTGCAGCTCGAAAAGCTACTCGGCTGTACCGTTGCCGTCGTCTCGCGCCGCTCCGTGCCTCCAGAGGCAACCCGCGTCGCCGAAGAGTCGATCCTGCTTTGAGCCGGTCCGACAACGACCGGCTCGGAGACATCGTCCGGGCTGGCCGTCGGCTAGTCGCGATCGTCGCCTGTACAGGGTTCTAACGATCAGCTTGCGGAATATTTTGTTTCTGCGGGATTTTCTTTATCAGCTCGCTGCTCCCAAGTGCCTGCTACCAGCCTTGGGCGTCGAGTAGCGCCTTGAGTTTGCGCTTGGCCTTGTGCTCGGTGCGCACACGCTCAAGCAGCGACTCGAACCGCCTCGGCTTGCCTGCCGAGACGGCCACGTGGCGGACACGGACCATCAGATCGACTGCGGACTTGTACTGGTTGGCTTTCTTGCGGTCGATTATCGCCAGAGCGGCCGACTCGTACACCGCGATGGCGTCCAACGGATGGCTGTCCTCCCGGGCCCGGGCGAGCGTCAGCCACGTCTGCGCCCGGCAGCCGTAGTCGTTGGCCACATCCCAGGCGTCGTCGACCAGTCCCTCGAAAAGCAGGATGTCCACCAGCTCCACGGCGGCTTCGGGCACGGCGGGCGACAGCGGTGCGAACGCAGTGGCGGGCGTCGCCAGCCCGCCGGGCCCGGGCCCACTAGCGACGCGGGTCAGGGATCTGAGCAACTCGTCGCGGCAACGCGCCAGCCAATCCTCCCCGGCACCCTCGTCGAGCAGCCTCCGGTACGCCGACAGCGAAGGGCTCGACACGAACGCCTCCCAGAACAGAAGGACAGCGGCCCTCTCCTCGCCCCGGTCGCGCAGCTTGCGAGCCAGGAAGTCTCGCAACTCGGCTACCTGCCACGGCCGGCTGCCCCACTCGGCCAGGCCGCGGCGCGCCCAGGCGATCGCCTCGTCGCGGCGACCCGCGCCCTCGAGCGCCTGCGCGATCTCCACTGTGTCAGCTGCCGAGGGCTGGCCACGGCGGGTGTGTGCCTCAATGAGGGCGTCGGGGTCGCCGGTCCCCAGCGCCCAACCGACCAAGGCCTGCTCCACGGCGAAGACACCGCCCGACCAGCGGTCGGTCTCGGGGCTGATCTGCTCAAGGCGCGGCCCGAGTCCCTTGCGGAACGCGGCCAGGCCCGTTTCACCGAGAACCTCGGCATAGCTCGCCGCGCTTCGGCGGAAGCCGTCGAGCTCAGAGGTCAACTCGAGCTCCAACAAGCGGCCCGCCAGCTCCACGGGGTCGGGCCTGCCCGCCTCGCAGGCCCGCAGATGCAATTCCGACAGCCGCGACGAGAACCCGCTCAGCCAGCCGTCGGAGTCGTCCACATACTCAGTGGACTTGTCGGCACGACGGTGAGCATGTTCGGACAGCCGGGCCGCGGCGTCGTGATGGCCCGCATCGCAGAGATCCTCCAAGCTGTCGATCACATCGTCGATCGCGGCGGCCCAGCCGGGCGCCTCCCGATAGGTCACGAAGCCGTGGCTCATAAAGTCTCGATCCGCGAAGGCCCGGTCGATGCGACGGCGCCAGCCGGCGAGGTCGGGCCCGGCGCCCCGGGCGGCCTGGGCCTCGGCTAGAAGGCGCTCGCGTAGGCGCCAGTCCGACTCGGCCCGGTCCAGCACTATCTCGGCCAGACGTTCCGGGGCCAGCGCCTTCACGAAGTCGGCCAGTTCTTCGCCTGTGTCGGACTCGGATCTGCCAGGTGACCCTGGATGCCGCGACCGGCCGCTCGCGGCGACAGCCGCCAAGACGGGCGGGTTGTCTTCGGGGGCCATCGTCAAGGCTGTCGCCACGCAGTGCTTGCAGAACGAGCCGTCCTCAGCGGCGGGGCATGTACAGGACCACCGAGGCCTGCCCCGGTCGGTCCAGAGCTCCACGAGATAGGGCATTGTGCCTCGCACCGTCGCCCTCAGCCGCCCGCCCCCGGCCTCGGTCGATTCAACCCGCCGGTCAAGCAGGTATCCGGCTCCGCGCTGATAAACGAGTGGTCCGGCCAGCCGCGCCACCGTCGCCGTATCGAAGAGTTCAGTCAGCGATGCCATGTTGGCATTCTTGGCTGAGGAGCGGCGCAGCTATTTGACACTTTTGCAGGACAATCAACCGTTATTTTGCAGCATTCTCATCCGACACTTTGCAGGACATGCGGACGACGGATCGCAACCGGGCGTGGCCGCCGTGCCTAGCGGCCGGCGAGCATCTCGCCGGTCGTCAGGTCGCGCTCGCGGAGGCCTCGGTGGACCCGTCCCGCCCAGCGGCGGACGTCGGCTATGTCCTTGTGATCGCCGACGCGGCGCTCGGTGGCGTCAGCGGCGTAGGCGGCCACGTCGCAGGCGATCAGGCCGATGGCCCCGGCGAAAGCCGGGGTGGCGACCTCCTGGGCGGTCATGCCCTCGGTGGGGCTGCCGTAGGCGCCCCGGGTGCGCCACATCGTGACGTAATCGGGCGACTTGACCACCTCGGGTGCCATGGCCAGCAGGTCTCGGAACGCGTCGGTGTCCTCCTCGTCGAGCTCGTCGACGATCTTGCCCACATCGTGCTCCCACAGCGTCTGGGCCTTCACGCCCGACAGCACCCCCACCGCCTTGGCCGCGTTCTCCACCGCCATGTCGGCCGCCTCGCACAGCATCACCAGCCGCCCGCCTCGCACCAGCAGGTAGTCGCCGGGGTCGTCATCGTCGGCAAGTTCTTGCTCCTGCAGGCTGGGAGTGCGGCTGGCGTCGATCTTGGTGAGGTTCAACAGCACGCCCCGCATCCGCTCCAGCCCCAACTCCCCGTTGGAGATCGCCATAACCTGCTCCTTGCCCCAGTCCACATCAATTGCAGCAGAACCACATTCTAATAGCTGCAAATCACATGATATAGCTGAAGCGAACGAGGCCGAGACCTGCTCCCGCTGAATTCGCCACTCGGCCCGGTCGGTGACCAGCACCTCCACCCAGCGCCCGCAGGCCTGCCGGGCCACCTTCTGCAGCTCGCCCTTGGAACGGAGCCGGTGCCGGTACTCCAAGTCATCGAGCACGGCCACCAGATCGATGTCGCTGCCCGGCACAGACTCGCCCCGAGCCACAGACCCGTACAACCACACCTCGCCCACTCCAGCGTCCACCAGCGCCCGGGCGGCTCGGCGAGCGTCGTCCAGCGTGGGCGCCACGTCATAAGCCACCAGAGCCACGAGCCAACGCTAGCCCCGGAGGCGGGGCCCTGGCCCACACCCACGCACCGGGTCGACGAGGCCCCGGCCGTCGCCGAGAGGCCCCGGATTTGAGGCTCCGCTATGGTGCGGCCCGTGGCCGGGGGCTCTGGGAGCGGCTCTTGGGCTTCGTCGCCCGCTACCCGCAAGTCGATGCAGGGCAACCGGAGCCGAGACACCAAGCCCGAGCTGGCTGTCCGCTCAGCGGTGCACCGCAGGGGCATCCGCTTCAGGGTCGCGGCCCGGCCCCAGCCGGAGCTGCCCCGCACCGCCGACCTGGTGCTGCGCAAGACCAGGATCGCGGTGTTCGTGGACGGCTGCTACTGGCACGGCTGCCCCGAGCACCACACCCAGCCCGCCACCAACGCCGAGTACTGGGCCGACAAGATCGCCGGCAACGTCGCCCGAGACGCCGAGACCACCGACTACCTGGAGCGGGCCGGATGGACCGTCCTGAGATTCTGGGAGCACGAGGACCCCGAGGCCGTCGCCGACCGGGTTCAGGAGTCGGTCGAGGCCGCCCTGCGCAACCCGAACTAGCGAGGCTGAGACTCGAAGCCGAGCATCACTGCGGGGTTCGGGTGCGAGCCCGGCCTGCGAACGCTTCGCGGACGCCCTCAGGCGTCGAGCAGAGGTCCGCGCAGGATCGACCGTCCAGAGTGGCTGGCGTCGCCATCGCGGGGCTCGACGCTGATGTCCACAACAAAGTAAGTGTCGGGATCGTAGCCGGCAGGGACTTCGAGGCTGCCGGGATCGGCGGGGTCGACCACCCCGAGCGACACAAGGTCGGCAACGTTGCCCTCAGCGTCGGGGCGGATCAGCCACACCTCGAGGTCGGCGTCGGCCTCAGGTGAGGGAAGCACGGCATCGACGATCACAATGCTGTGGCTGCCGGCCTCGACAACTAGTTCGGCGCTGGCCGAGGCCTGTGAACCGAGCGTGTCGAAGTTCTCGGGGTCGTAGGCGAGCGCGGCGGCCGCGACCACGTCGGCGGGGTCGTCTCGGGTGAGCACCACGGCCGCTGCACCGGCCACTACGAGCACCAAGACCGCGGCCGCAGCCAGGGCCAGCCGCCGCGGTGCCCATCGCCGCGAAGCCAGTGAAACGACAGCACCGGTCGCGCCGGAGTCTTCGACCGTCGCCGATTCGATTGCGGCCCACACGTCGTCGGGCGGTTCGAGCAGTTCGAGATCGCCCGCCGTCACGTCGCGCAGCACGGCCTCGATGTCGGCGTCGGTTCTTCGCCTGTGGATGTCACTCATGAACCGACTCCATCTGGTGTCGAATCTGTGCGAGGCCTCGGCGCAGATCGCTCTTGACCGTGCCGAGGGGCTGTGACGTCCGCTCGGCGATCTGACGGAGGGTCAGATCGTCGAAGTAGTGCATGGCGACCACCTGCCGGGCCCGGTCGGACAGGCAGCGGAGTGCCTCGGCGATCATCATCCGGTCGCCGATCCTCTCCACCTCGGCTTCGACGGAGACTTCCGCCGGGTCGTTGTCGGAGCGGCGCTCTGAGTGACGCTGCTCAGCCCGGACGTTGTCGATGACCCGGTTCTTCGCAATCGCGATGAGCCAACCGGCGAGGGAGCCCTTCGCAGGCTCGTATCGGTGGCGGCCCTTCCACGCGCTGATGAACACCTCCTGGGTAACATCCTTGGCGCGGCTATCGTCGAGCGTCCGGCGACAGAAGGTGTAGACGAGACTGCCGTGATGTTCGTAGGCAGCCTCCAAGGCGTTCTCATCGCCCCGAGCGAAAGCCTTCTCCACGCTCTCGAGGGTCTCGCCCCCGGCACCCGTCACACGGGGACTATAGCTAGGGGCCGGACCCTGCCAGCGGGGAGTCGCTGCCACGTCCCGGCCATGCCCGAACCCTCGCCCGACCGATGGGCCGGCAGGGGTGGTCTCGGCGGGCGGGCTGATGAGTTGGGGCTTGGAGGACGCCCGCCCGCCGAAACCGGCGCGCCTACTCCCCGGGGGGCGGGAGCAGGACGGTGTCGATGACGTGGATCACGCCGTTGGAGGCAGCAATGTCGGCGGTCACCACCGTCGCGTCGTTGACCATCACCACGCCGCCGTCGACGCTGATCGCGACCTCGGCGCCGTTCACCGTGGCCACACCCTCGCCGTCAAGGGTCACAACCACCTCAGCGGGCGCAGCCACCGGCAGCACGTGATAGGTCAGCACCGCCGTCAACAACTCGGTGTCAGCCAGCAGATCCTCAGCCGACATCCCCAACGCAGCCAGCGCCGCCGCGAACGCCTCCTCAGTCGGCGCGAACACCGTGAAAGGCCCCTCACCGCTGAGAGCCTCCACCAGGCCCGCAGCCTGCACCGCCGCCACCAAAGTCGGGAACGCCCCGGACCCAACCGCCACATCCACAACAGTCCCAACCGGCTCAGGCTCCTCTGCCTCAGCCGCCGCCTCGGGCTCAGCCGCCATCTCGGGCTCAGCTGCCGCTTCAGTCGACGACGGGGCCGGCTCCGGCACCGCTGCACTCTCGTCAGCATCGTCGTCACCGCAGGCAGCCGCCACCAGAAACACAGCCAGTCCGACGGCCAGAATTCGTAGGTGTTTCTTGAGCATGATTGCCTCCATGGGTTGCAAGACCTCACCGTGACTACGGAACGACACCCTGGTTTGGATGCAGCGGTTCGCGGCGTCTCCCCATCCAGCCCTTGGCTGACGCCGCAAGCCGGCGCGATCGAGCGCGGCCGCAGGCCCCCGACGGCTACGAATCGACGGCGCTAGCTCGAACCGACCGTCTCAGCGGGGCACGATTCCCAGCGGCGGCAGTGAACCCAGTTGTGGCTAGCCGACCGGCTCGGTGAAGATCTCGTGGGCGCACTCGCCCGAGGCCGTGCGGGTGAGGATCTCCGCGCCGTCGGAAGTGCACGCCAGCGTGTGCTCGAACTGGGCGGTTCGGCGGCCGTCGGCGGTGACGGCGGTCCAGCCGTCGCTCCACATCGCAGCCTCGGGCGAGCCCAGCGTGAGCATCGGCTCGATGGTGAAGGTCATCCCTTCGGTCAGCGCCGTCGAGTGCCGGCGGTCGTAGTAGTGGGGCACTTGAAGGCCGGAATGGAACTCCGTCCCGACGCCGTGGCCGATGAACTCCCGCACGACGCCGAGGCTGTGCTTCCAAGCGTGGCTCTGGATCGCCCGGCCAATGTCCGACACGGCTACACCCACCCTCACCGCCCCGATGCCCTGGTACAGCGCGACCCGGGTCTCGGCCACGAGACGGCGCGAGTGGTCGTCGACCTCGCCGATCAGCAGCGTCGCCGAGGTGTCGCCGTGGACGCCCTCGCGGTACACGGTCACGTCGATGTTGATGATGTCCCCCTCCGCCAGACGCCGCGAGTCGGGGATCCCGTGGCAGATCACCTCGTTGACGGAGGTGCACACCGACTTCGGATAGCCCCGATAGCCGAGCGGGCTCGGATAGGCGCCCGAGGCCACGGCCTTGTCGTGGACGAACCGGTCAATGGCGTCGGTCGTCATCCCGGCCCGGACGTGCTCGCAGGCCGCGATCAGCACCTCGGCCGCGAGCGCGCCGGTGCGGCGCATGGCATCCAGTTCCGCAGGCGTCCGCACCGGGGACGAGGCTGGAGGAGCGGGCTCCCCGCCAGGGAGAGAGGCATACGGTGGACGTTCAATGCCTCTCGGAACGATGCGCTGGGTACTGACCAGCCCCGGCCGCACCGGCGGATGCGACACCGGGATGCTGTTAGCGCCCACGCTGGCGGGAACCCGCCGCTTCCGCTTCGCCATCACCCCACAGGCTAGAGGCCCCGCCGCTGCACCCCGGACCGCACCGCTTCAGCGGCGGAGCCGACCGCCAGCTGTCAGTTCAAGCGGTTGCGGGCGCGCTGGAGGAAGATCGCCATCTGGATCCGCGTCGTGGTCCGGTCTGGGCAGAACCGCAGTGGATCGGCCCAACAGCCTCCGGTGATTTCTGCGGCGTGGAGAGCATCGATAGCGGCCGCGTGACGGGTGCCGTCGATGTCGGTGAACCCTGCGGGCCGAGCCGGGTCGAGGCGGAATGCTCGTTGCAGGAAGCTCGCCATTTGTGCCCGGGTCACCGGATCGTCGGGGCAGAAGCGGGCCGGCGACGCACCGCATCCGAGGGTCACGCCCAGCTCCGCCAAGCGCTCCGCGTGCGCAGCCCACCACTGGTCGGCACCCACGTCAGCGAAACGGGGCGCACTGATCGGCTCGGGATCCTCGCCATCGATGACCCGCGCCAGCCACACCGCCATCATCCACCGCGGGATGGGATCGTCCGGGCAAAGCAGGCCCGGCTCGCACTCCGTGCCGGCCAGGACGCCGTCCGCGGCCAGGGCCTCCACCACATCGAGCCGCTCGCTGCCCAGATCCACATCGGCAAAAAGAGCGCCTGGCAGGCCCGCCGCGGCCGCCACCTGTCGAGCCACCCCGACCGAGTGCCGGCAGCCCAACAGCTCGAGCTCCACGTCGGGCTCGATGCCTCCGGCCGCGCTCTCGCCGTCCGGGCCGAACCACCTGAACATCGTCACGCGGGCGCCCCCCAGCAGAGTGCCGTCGCGCGACTCCACGGACCGGGTGATCTGGCCGGTGTTCTTTCCGTAGGTGGTCACACCCACGACAGTGGCCTGGCCGTGATCCCTCAGGGCCAGCGTCAGCACCTCCGACGCAGACGCCGACGACCCATCCACCGCCACCGCGATAGGCAGCACTGCAGGGTTCGGCAGGCCCCCGTGGTCGCTGACCAGGTGCCGGAGCGTCTCCAGCCTGGACTCCTGCCGGATGACCACCTGCCGGTCGTCGAGGAAGAGGCTGGCAATGTTGATGACGGTCTGCAGGTAGCCCCCGCCGTTGCCCCGCAGATCGATAACCAGAGACTCCACATCGGCGTCGAGCAACGCCTCGAGCTCGACGCCGAGACGTTGATCCGTGTTCGAGCCGAAGGAGGCGAGACGCAGATAACCGATGGTGCCCGCCACGGTCCGGCCCGCCACCGTCGGGGAGTACACCAGCCCGGCCTGCGGCCTGAAGGATCTAGTGCGGCCCTGCCGTTCGACGACCACCGGCACGACGCTGCCCAGCTCGAAGGCGTGCAGGCCGCTCAGCCCGCAGCCCGAGCCCGACGGAACGAAGCCGCCCAGACTCACCACGATGTCGTCGGCCCTCAGGCCGGCCCGCTCGGCAGGACTGCCCGGGAAGACTTCGGCCACGACCAGCCGGCAGGTCTCCGACAGCTCTGTGCACGGAACGGTGCCCCTGAGCAGGCCCAGCCTCATTCCGATTCCCGTGAACGGCCGACCGCTGTTCAGGCGCGACCGCTGCGCGTCGTACTCTGACGGCGACATCAGGAACGTGTTGGGATCTCCCAGCGAGTCGAACATCGCATCGGAGGCGGCCCAGACCGCGGCGGCGGTGTCAGCGACCTCGTCGATCGCCGCACATGTCTGCTCGAATGCGGGCGAGGGCAGAGCGCAGGCCGGTGCCGGCTCCTGGCCTCGGGGGTCAAGCCCCGCCTCTCGCACGCCGGTGGCGGCGGCTGCGGCCAGGTCGTCGTCGAGCAACTCGTCGACGTAGTCGTCCTTGAGCATTTGGTAGCTCCGGCACAGCAGTTCGAATGCCGCCGGGGCGTCGTCACACGCAACCCGGGCGGCCGCGGCGTCGGTTTCGGAACCGGTCGCGGTCTCATCGTCGGTTTCGGTGTCCTGCGCGACCGCGACTGACGGCCAGACAACCAGAGCAGCCAAGACCGCGGCCGCGACTCGGTGAGTCAGGCGCATGGCCAGCCCCGGGGCAGCGGTGGGCCGCATCAGGGGGAACTACCGGCGCTCAGCGGAGGAACCGGCTGACCGACTCGACGACGCAGGCCGGCTTGGCCTGGCCCTCAACCTCAACGGTGACGGTGATCACCGTCTGCACGCCCGAGCCGCCCGGCAGTTCCTCGGCGGACGTCAGCGTCGCCGATGCTCGCAGCCGCGACCCCACCAGCACCGGCTGCGGGAAGCGCACCCGGTTGACCCCATAGTTGATGCCCATCGAGATCCCATCAACCCGCACGATCTGGGGCAACAGCAGGTTGGTGAGCGCCAGTGTGAGATAACCGTGCGCGATCGTGGCCCCGAACGGCCCTGCCGCGGCCGCCTCCGGGTCTACATGAATCCACTGACGATCGCCGGTGGCCTCGGCGAACATGTCGATGCGGGCTTGATCGACGGTCACCCAGTCGCTGTGGCCGAGGTGGTCTCCCACCGCGCCCAGCAGATCGTCGGGGGATGCGAAGACGGTGGCCATGCCGGCGAGACACTATCGGCCCCGCCAGCATTCTCTGCGCACACTGGCCCGCCACCGCAGCAACGGTGTGAGCCGAACACGGGGTCGTCTGACTCGCCACTAGCCTTCGGCCCCATGGCGGCCAGCGGCGGAACCAAGGCGATCCTCGCCGCCCTCTTCGCTAACCTCGGACTCGCCATCGCCAAGTTCGTGGCTTTCGTCTTCACCGGGGCCTCATCGATGCTGGCCGAGGCCATCCACAGCGTGGCCGACACCAGCAACCAGGCTCTGCTGCTGCTGGGCGGGCGCCTGGCCCGCCGCGACGCCACCACCCAGCATCCCTTCGGCTACGGACGCGAGCGCTACTTCTGGTCGTTCGTGGTGGCGCTCGTGCTGTTCGCGGTCGGATCCGTGTACGCCCTCTACGAGGGAATCTCCAAGATCCGCCACCCCCACGAGATCGACTCGCCCGCGTGGGCTTTCGCGGTGCTCAGCGTGGGCATCGTGCTGGAGAGCTTCTCGATGCGCACCGCGGTCATCGAGTCCAACCGGATCCGGGGTTCGGCGTCCTGGGTGCGCTTCATCCGGCGGTCCCGGACGCCGGAGCTGCCGGTAGTGCTGCTCGAGGATCTGGGAGCGCTCCTCGGTCTGGTGTTGGCCTTGAGCGCCCTGGTCATCGCGGCCGTGTTCGACGCGCCGGTATGGGACGGAATCGGAACCTTCTCGATCGGCGTGCTGCTGGGACTGATAGCGGTGGTGCTAGCCGTCGAGATGCGCAGCCTGCTGCTGGGCGAGTCGGCCACTGGCGCCGACGCCGACGCCATCCGCGATGCCATCTCCTCGACCGAGGGCGTCAGAGGCCTGATCCACCTGCGAACCCAGCACATCGGCCCCGAGGAGCTGCTGGTGGCGGCCAAGGTCTCGTTCAACCCCGGCTACACCACCGCGGAGCTTGTCGAAGCCATCAACCGTGTCGAGCAGAACACCCGGTCCGCGGTGCCGATTGCCCGCATCATGTACGTCGAGCCCGACATCCTGCAGGATCCGTGATCACTGCTCTGCGATCGGCCACAACCGGCACGGTCCGCGCCCGCCGCGGCAGCTGCGTGGGCGGTGGCGGGTGATCACCGCGCTGCAAACCGCCACGACCGGCACCGGACCCGCAGTGGTGCTGGTGCACGGCATGGGCGACAACGGCTCGGTGTGGGCTGGAACCGTGGAGGCGCTGGAATCGGACTTTGCCTGCACGACCATTGACCTGCCCGGCCACGGGCGCTCCCCCGCCCCATCCGAGCAGGCCGTGTACGAGCGGGAGGCCGTGCTGGAATCGGTCGATGCCGTACTGGCCTGGACCGGTCCAGCCGTCTACGTCGGACACTCGCTGGGCGGCTACCTCGGACTGACCCATTGCCTGACCAGGCCCGGAGTCCTTCGAGGGCTGGTGCTGGTGGCAGCCGGCCCCGGCTTTCGCGACGCGGCCGCGATGAAGGACTGGAACGATCGCGTTCACCTCAGCGCTCCCCGCCTCACCATCCCTCGGATCGCCACAACGACCAGCCTCCACACCGACTCCATGGTGATCGACCGACTCGCCGAGATAACTGTGCCTGTGGGGCTGCTGGTGGGCAGCAACGACAGGGCCTTCGTGGGCGCCAACGACTACATGGAACGCAAGCTGCCCAACGTGCGCCGCCGCACCGTCGACGACGGCCGCCACCGGCTGATGAGGACCCACCCCGACGCGGTGGCCGCCATGGTGCGCGACGTGGCCGCGGCGGCGGGCCTGACTCCCGGGAGGCAGCAATGAACGGGTTCGGACCCTTGGTCGACGCCAAATGGCTCGCGGCCCACGCCTAGCTCCCGAACTGCCCGCCGACTGGCTCAGGTGGTGCGGGCGTCGAGCTTGAACTCCGGGAAGTCGATCTGAGGACAGCAAGTGGTGGACGCCGGGTTGCAGGATGTCGATATTGCCGTGATGATGCTCGCCCGATGAACGGGGCGCGGGCGCTGGCCGCCATCGATGTGGGCACGAACTCCGTGCACATGGTGATTGCCCGGCCGGTGGCCGGCGGAACACCCGAGGTGCTCGCCCGGGAGCGCGTGCCCGTGCGCCTCGGCACCGGCGGCGAGGACATGAAGCGATTGATGCCCGATGCCGTCGAGCGGGCCGTGGCCGCGCTGGTCGAGTTCCGCCACATCGCCGACGCCCACGACGCCGATGTGGTGGCGGTGGCCACAAGCGCGGTACGGGAGGCCGACAATCAGGGCGAGTTCCTGCGGAGAGTGCACGACGCGGCCCGCATTCCGGTGGAGATCGTCTCCGGCACCGAGGAGGCCCGGCTGATCCACTTGGGCGCGATGAGCGCGGTGCCGATCGCGGGGCGACCCCACCTGGTCATCGACATCGGCGGCGGCTCCACCGAGTTGATCGCAGGCGACCACACTCCGGCGACGCTGGCCCGGAGCCTGAAGTTGGGCCACATACGCCTGACCGACCGCTTCTTCGGTGGCGGCGTGATCGCCGACGGCGCGGTCAAGGCCTGCCGGCGCCACATCAAGTCGTTCGTGGCCCCCGTGGCCCGGCAGGTCCGCAGCATCGGCTTCGACGTGGCCGTGGGCTGCTCGGGCACCATCGCGGCGCTGGCATGGCTGTGCGCCAGCCGGCGGGGCGAGACGCTTCGCACCGTGGCCAACGCCACCATCGAGCGCGCCGTCCTCGACGATGTGGTTGCCGATCTCATCCGCCGACCCACTCCTCAAGACCGCGCCAGCGTGCCCGGCCTGGATCCCGCGCGCCGCGACGTGATCGTCGCGGGCGCCATCCTGCTGCGGCAGCTCTTCAAGGCCCTCGGCATCGAATCACTGGTGGTTTCTACCGGAGCGCTGCGCGAGGGGGTGCTCCTCGACCGCTTCAACCGCAGGGACCGCTCCCGCGACGACGGCCTCCACCACCTCAGCGACCTCAGGCGCTCCAGCGTGCTGGCCCTGGCTCGCAGCTATCACGAGGACTTGATCCACGCCGAGCACGCCACCGACTTGGCGCTGGAGCTCTTCGACGAGACCGAGGCGGCGCACGGGCTGACCATCGCCGACAGCGAGCTGCTGGAGGCTGCGGGCCTGCTCCACAACATCGGCCGCTTCGTGGCCAGCTCCTCGCACCACAAGCACTCCTACTACCTGATCCGCAACAGCGAGCGCCTCGCCGGCTTCACCGCCAGCGAGCTGGAGCTCATCGCGCTGGTCGCCCGCTACCACCGCAAGCGCCAGCCGGTGGCGTCGCACCGCGAGTACATGGCACTGAGCAAGCCGGAACGCCGCCGGGTGCGAGTGCTGGCCGGGCTGCTGCGAGTGGGGATTGCACTGGACCGCACCTACCGCAGGGCGGTCCAGCAAGTCCACGCCTCCGTCACCGAGGGGGCGGTGACCATCGATGTGGAGATCGCCGCAGGAACCGACGTCGATATCGAGCTGTTCACGGCCCGCCGCAGTGCCGATCTGCTGTCCGAGGCCCTAGGCCGTCGAGTCGAGTTCAGCGTCGTCGAGACCGACACCGCCCGAAACTGCCACCCCGCCTTCGGCCGGCCCCGGGAACCGTAGCCCAGAGGCAAACTGTTGCAGGTTGACATGATACATGTAAGATTCGGCTGGCGCGGCCCCCATTATGTCGACGCCCAGTCCCCAGGCATAGCGATCGATCTTCGACACACGTAGGCATCCCCGCAATCAACAAGGAGTTATCGGCATGATTATTGATACGCATCTGCATCCGACCAATGTGGTGGATGAGGCTTGGCGCCATACCGGCGAGCCGTTCACAGGTGAGCGGATGCTGGAGATGATGGACGGGCCCTATTGGATCAACGGCAAGCCGCGGCGCATTGATATGGGGTTCATCCAGCCGCCTCCGGGCAACACGGCCTGGCGCGACGGCTCGCGGGGCGGCCGCGACGGAATCCGCGACTATATGGCCTATGTGGCCGAGTTGACCCAGCGCTACCCGGACCGCTTCGTCGGGAACTTCAACTACAACCCGCGCTTCGGGCCCGACAACGGCGCGGCGGAGCTGGAGTTCCATGTCAAAGAGTACGGGTTCAAGATGTTGAAGCTGCACGCCAACATGCACGCCTACCGCCCCGACCGGGCCCTGGATTGGCTGCGGCCGGTGATGCGCAAGTGCGACGAGTTGGGCGTAGTGGTGCTGATCCACACCGGGGACGGCCCCTATTCGATCCCCACGCAGTTCTATCCCATCATCAGGGAGTTCCCGTCTGTGGACTTCATCATCGGGCACTTCGGGGTGCAGACCGGCGGGGTGTACTGCTTTGAGGCGTTCTGGATGATCATGGACTCCCCCAACGTGTATGGCGAGTCGGGGTGGTTGTTGCAGTCGCGCATCGTCGAGTTCGCCAAAGAGATGCCCCGCGACCGGCTGGTGTTCGGCACCGACTCGCCGCCCAATGACCCCGGCATGTGGCTGACGCACCTGGAGGTGCTGTGCCACGACGCCCCCCAGGGCATCAACGCCACCGAGGACCAGCTCGAGGACTACATGGGCAACAACATCGCCAGACTCGTCGGCATCGAACCCACCGCGCCCCCCGCCACCATCGAAGACGCCAAACAACAACTAGCCGACGCCAGCTACGGCACCCCCATCGACTGAGAGCGAAGAGGTCTCGTCTTGCCGTACGGTTCCCTTCACGTGATCGAGGCCGGCGACCTCTTGGCGGATCGCGCCTACACCCAGTTGAGCACGGCGATCCTCCAGAACGAACTGCCCGCCGGGACTTCGCTGTCTGTGCCGGAGTTGGCGCGACGCCTCGGCATCTCTCGCAGCCCGGTGCGCGAGGCCGTGCAACGCCTCATCTGGGACGGCCTGGCCGACTACCGGGGACGGCGCGGCACGGTGGTTGTGGACATCGACCTGAGTGACTTCCTGCGGCTGCTGGAGGTCCGCGAAGTGCTTGAAGCGCTCGCCGCCAAGCTGGCCGCCGAGCGCGGCACCGACGCACAGCGCAGCGACCTGCGCCAGATACAGCAGGAGTTCGAATCGCTCAAGTCCTCAGATGCGGGCCGGTGGGTGTTCCCCGAGATCGACATGCGCTTCCACGCCGCCATCCGCGCCATGTCACACAACAAGGACCTGGACGCCACGCTGGCCCGATCCCAGGGTCGGGCTCATCTGTCGATGAACACGCTGTGGCGCGGCGACAAGAACATCCGGGTCACACAGCTCGAGCATGCGGCGATCTGCGACGCCATCGTCGACAGCGACACCGACCGAGCCGAGACAGCCGCCCGCGCTCACATAGCCAGTGTGCGTCGGCGGATCGTGGCCGTGCTTGAACAGCACGACAGAGCCGACGCATCATGACCTCAGTCGCCGCCCCCGACGACACCGACTGGGCGCTGGCCAAGAACCAGGACCCGGCCGACTTGCGAGTCAACCGGATGGACGCCGAGGCCGAAGGCCGCATATACCGAGCGCTGCGGCACTTCTGGCATCCCGTCATCTACTCCGAGGAGCTGACCGAATCCCCCGAGAGAGTCTGGCTCTGCGGCGAGCAGCTGGTGGCGGTGCGCCTCGACGGCGAGGCCGTCGTGTTGAACGACATGTGCGCGCACCGCGGCACGGCGTTGTCTCTCGGCAAGGTGGTCGTATCCGACTGCGGTGAGACCATCCAGTGCCCCTATCACGGCTGGCGCTACGCCCGAGACGGCCGCTGCGTGCTGGCACCCCAGCGACCGGACCTCGCCGGGAGGCTGAGGGCCTGCGTCAAGAGCCACAACGCCGTCGAGCGCTACGGCATGATCTGGGTCTGTTTGGCCGACGAGCCCCATTTCCCCCTGCCGGAGTTCCCCCAGTTCGAAGACCCCTCCTATGACTGGGTGGCGGTGCCATCAACCGACTGGGAGCACACCTTCGCCGTCCGCCGCACCGAGAACTACACCGATCCCGCCCATCTGGCCTTCGTCCACGACGGGTACCTCGGAGACTCGCGCCAACCGGCCATCCCTGAGTACGAAGTGTCCCAGACAGCCCACAACGTGCTGCAAATGAGGCTGGCCGAGCCGTGCCTGGAGCCCGCCAACGCAGGCAAGAACAAATCGATTGACACCGACAGCGAGTTCCTCGAGGTCATGAAGACATGGGACTGCTTCATGCCGCTGACCGTGCTGTTGAGAGTGTTCGACACCGAAGGAAACGACTACTGCCTGTTCTTCCACCCCACACCGACCTCGGCTACCACCATCCGCAACTTCACCATCGGCGCCCGCAACTTCGGCTCGGCGTCGACCATCTTCGAAGAGATCGCGGGCTGGAACAAGATCGTCTATGAGCAGGACGAGCCCATCGTCTCCTCCCAGCGCCCCGAACAGCTGCCCGAGGACCTCTCGATGGAGATGTACCTCGCCGGCGTGGACACCTTCTCATTGCGCTACCGCAAGTGGCTGCTCGAACTCACCGACCAACTCGTCCCGGCCGATGCCGGCTGAGCCGAAGCCGCGACCCCGGCCCGCGCAGGCAACGACGCAGCAATCGCCGGTGCGACAACCGCCAGAGGAGCCCAGATGAGAATAGAAGTCAATTGGGACAGGTGCATCGGGTCGGGAATGTGCACCACCATCGCCCCTGCACTGTTCGACCTCGACGACGACGGAGCCATGATCGTCGTCAAGGACACACCCGGGCCCGATGAAGAGCGCGCCCTTCAAGACGCCGTGGTCTGCTGCCCGGTCAACGCGCTGTCGTCGGTGGACGGATGATGGCTGGTGCTGGTCCCAGGTGGAAGGTCCATGCGCCGGCGTCAGATTGACGCATTCGCGCGGCCGCTGATGGTGACGGCATTGGACCGGCCATGACGACGACCTCCGGTTCCGCCGAGCACGACCTAGTCCTGGCTGGAGGAACGGTGGTCACCCTCGACGATGATCGAAGGGTGATCGAACGGGGCGCCGTTGCCATATCGGGCAACCGCATCACTCATGTCGGCGACGCAGATCGCGTGGTCCCGTCAGCCGCCGGACGAGTCATCGACTGCGCCGGAGCGGTGGTCCTGCCGGGCTTCATCGACTGCCACAGCCACCTGGCTCAGGTGCTGATCAGGAGCCTCGGGGAGGGCCTCCCGGTTTGGGAGTGGCTGTCGGAACTCACCTTCCCCGTAGCCGATGCAATCACTACCGACGAGGCCGTGGCCGGCACCCGGCTGGCTGCGGCGGAGGCGGTGCGGGCCGGCATCACCTGCATCGTTGACAACCAGTACATGCCGGCCGATCCCGAGACCACCAGGGCGGTGGCCGATGCGATCGAGTCGGTGGGAGCACGCGGCGCGGTTGCCCGCGGCATGACCGGCACTAGGCCGCCGGCCATGGCGTTCCGGGCCAGCGGGTCCCGGCCCAACTACTTCACCACCGGCGAGGAGCTCGCAATCATGGCCGAGTTGCTGTCGGACTGGTCCAGCGACCGGCGAGTGGCGCTATGGCCAGGGCCCCTGAACATCGCCTTCAACGATCAGGAGCTGATCGCGGGCTGTGTCGATCTGGCCCGGCGGTTCGGGACCAGGTGGCACACTCACTGCTGCGAGTCCTTCGGCGACCCCGATGTCTACCGGCAGGCCTACGGCACCACCCCGATCGCCTGGCTTCACCGGGAGGGCCTGCTCGGACCCGAGGCCACCTTCGCCCACGCGATATGGCTGACCGACGATGAGGTGGCGGCTCTGGCCGAGACAGGAGCCTCGGTTGCTCACAACCCGGTGTCGAACGCGTACCTGGGCACGGGCACCATGTGCCTGCCGGAGATGCTCGAGGCCGGAGTCGTGGTCGGACTCGGAACCGACGGTCCCGCCGTCGGCCATCGCCAAGACCCCTTCGAAGTCATGAAGCAGGCCGCTCTGGCCCAGCGGCTCCGAACCCGGAATCCGGCCGTGATCGACAGCGAGACCGTTCTCGAAACGGCGGCGCACGGCGGCGCCCGATTCACCGGCCTGGATATCGGTGTGCTGACGCCAGGTCGCCCGGCCGACGTGATCGTCGTGGACGTGACTGGCCCGAAGCACGTCCCCCGCCACAAGACGGCCGCGACCATCGTCAACTCGGCGAACGGGGCCGATGTCCGCACCGTCGTCGTGGATGGGCGGGTCGTCGTCGAAGACTCGCGATGCGTCACTGTGGATGAGCATGAGGTCATCCAAGAGGCCGAGCGGGCAGCGGCCAACCTCGCCGAGCGAGTCGGCCTCGACCGGTTCGTTCGCTAGCTCGGCCGCAAGGACCGGTTCTCCGACGCCTCCACCATCTCAAGGAGCCCGCGACGGCATTAGCGCTCCTCGCGGAAGAACGGGATGCCCAACGCCTTGGGCTCGGTGAGTCCGCGCGACGGGCTCAGCGCCGTGAAGAGCACAGCACCGATGGCCAGAATGTAGGGGATCATGCTCAGCAGCTCCGGGGCCACATTGGCACCGACCACCTGCAGCGTGAATCCCAGCCTGATCGAGGCGCCGAAGATGAAGGCGGCCGCGAAAGCCGCAATCGGCCGCCACCGAGCGGCAAGCACGATGGCGATGGCCAGCCACCCGGCGTTGGAGGTGATCCGCTCCTGCCAGATGGGCACGAGTCCCAGGGAGTAGTAGGCCCCGCCGAATCCCGCCAGCGCGCCGCCGATGATCACGTGCACGGCCCGAACACGGGCCACTCGAACACCGGCCGCCTCCGCGCTGGCAGGATCGTTGCCAACGGCCCGGACCCGCAGTCCGGGCTCGGTGTGATTGATGTAGAAGTGGGTCACTGCTACCAGGATCCAGCTTCCGTAGATGACGAAGTCGTGACCGAACAGGATCGGCCCCAATAGCGGAATATCGGTGAGCGCACCGGTCGTGTACGGCTCTATCGAGACACCCGACAGCCGTCCGATGAGCGGCTCGTCACCAATCCGGCCGAGGTACTGCGACATTCCGGAGGTGAACACCAGCATCCCGAGGGCCGCGAGGATCTGGCTGACCCGCAGCGTGATCGACAAGAACGCGAAGAGCGCCGACATCGACGCTCCGATCAGGATCGATGTCGCCAGTGCGAGCCATAGCGAGCCAGTCTGGGCCGCCACGCCGTAGCCGCTGACCGCGCTGAAGAGCATTATCCCGTCGAGGGACAGATTCATGACCCCGGTCCGCTGCGAGACCAACTCGCCCATGGCGACATACACCAGAGGAGCGCCGAACGCTATGCCGGCAACGATGATGTTCACCAGCGCAGCGTCATTCATGCTGCTCTCCCTGCACCGGCATGGCTGGCCGCGCCCGCCCTCACGAGGCGGTACCGGAGGTGGAACTCGCCTCCGGCGATCACCACGAGGATGAGCCCCTCAAGCACGACCGTCAGCGGCGCGGGCACGCCGATCAGCTGAAGGTCAGGCCCTGATGACACGATCGCCGACAACACGATGGCGGCCGGGATGACGCCGGTGGGCGCCATGCGGCCGAGGGCCGCCACCAGGATGCCGGTGAAGCCGATGCCGGTCAGGGCCCGCGGCTCCATAGCCCCCAAGGTGCCGCCGACGAGCACAGCGCCGGCCAGACCGGCGCAGCCGCCCGACAGCAGGAACGAGGTGACGACCATGCGCCACTGGTTGATGCCCGAGAAGGCCGCCGCGCCGCGCGAGTCGGCCACCACCGCGTACTCGTATCCCCAGACGGTGTACTTCAGCAGCCACGCGACGATGAACACCACCGCAACGGTGATGACGAAGCCGAAGTTCAACCGACCCGACAACTCGGGCAGGCGCGAGCTGTCCGGGATTAGCTGGCCCCGGGGAAAGCTGACCGAGAACTCGTCGCGCCAAGGGCTGCGGCTGCCAAGCACCAGATAATTGATGAATGCCAGCGACAGGAAGTTCATCATCAGGGTCAAGACCACTTCGTCGACCCTCCAAGTGGCCGTCGGCAGCGCTACTAGCCCGGCATAGAGGCTGCCGCCCAGGATTCCCGCCACGATCATGGCGACCAGCGCGAGAGCGGTGTTGGTGCCGTCACCGAGCCAGAGAGCGACGCCGGCCGAGGTGACCGCCCCGATTTGAAGCTGTCCCTCGGCTCCGATGTTCCAGATGTTCATCCGGAACGTGACCACCGCGGCCAGGCCGGTCAACATGATGGGCATGGCGTCGGTGAGCGTGTCGGTGATGTCTCGGGTGCTGCCGAAGGCGCTGGTCACCATCAGCCGGTACACCTCTATGGGATTGGCACCGATCAGGAGAAGCGGCACGCTCCCGAGCAGCAGCGCGCCCAGCGCTGACACGCCCGGCAGCGCAATCGAGAACAACCGGGACGGCGTGGCCCGCTGCTCGAGTATCAGCCTGCGCATGGTCAGGCGCCGGCCGCCGCGCCGCCCGACATGAGCGCGCCCACCGTCTCGCGGTCGTAGTCCGGCTGGTCGAACTCGCCCATGATCCGTCCGGCGTGGAGAACGATCAGCCGGTCGGACATGGCGAACAACTCGTCGAGGTCTTCCGAGACCAGCACGACTGCCGTTCCTCTCTCGAGCTGACCTATAAGGATGTCCCGAACGTTGGCGACGGCCCCCAGATCGAGTCCCCGGGTCGGGTACGCGGCAACTACCACGACAGGCGCCTGACTCAGCTCGCGGGCGAGGATGACCTTCTGGATATTTCCACCGGAGAGGATGCTCACCGGCATGTTGCGGCTGCCGCCCCTTATGTCGAATTCGGATCGAAGGCCGTCCTCCAGCGCCCGAACCTCCGGCTTCGACATCACGCCGCGCCTGCTCAGGGGAGGCTTCCAATAGCTCTTCATGCAGAGGTTCGCTCCCACGTCCAACCCGGAGGCGACCCCGACCGCCCGCCGGTCCTCCGGTACGTGGGCGATCCCGATCTGGATCAACTCCCGGGGCGAGAGGCCCGAGACGTCGAAGGCGTCCTGCTCTCCCGAGGAAGCGGGACGCTGGAGCCTTATCGTTCCGGACCTGATCGGCCTGAGACCCGCCAGGGCCTCGACCAGTTCGCGCTGACCGTTGCCTGCGATTCCCGCTATGCCGAGTATTTCCCCTGCGCGGACTTCAGCATCGAACGAGTCGACGGCAACGCGGCCGTCCTCCTTGGCGACGGTCAGGCGCCGGACCGCGAGCACGGGCCGGTTGGAGGCCGACGGAGACTGCCTTGCCCGGGGCGCCGCGATCTTGCGACCCACCATCAGCCGAGCGAGGTCGTCGTTCGTCACCTCGTCGAGCTTCGAGACGGCCACTCTCTTGCCCTGCCTCATTATCGTGACCCGGTCCGCCGAGGCGCGCAATTCGTTGATCTTGTGTGATATCAGGACCACTGCCCGTCCGCTGCGGCGAAGTGCGTCCATCGCCTGGAACAACTCGCGCACCTCGCTGGGGGTCAGCACGGATGTGGGCTCGTCCAGGATCAGCACTCTCACGTCGCGGTGGAGCAGCTTCAGGATCTCGATGCGCTGCCGCTCGCCCACGGACAGATCCCCGACCAGCCGCCTCGGGTCGGTGTCGATGTCGTAGGCCGCGGCCGCCTGAGCGACGGAGTCCTCGACTTCGGACCACTTGAGCCTGCGGGGCAGCCTCGGATCGCCCAGTACGACGTTCTCGGCCACGGTCAACTCGTTGACGAGGCGGAACTCTTGGTACACCATCCCCACATGCGCGTTCAGGGCGTCGTGGGGGGAGCGGAAATCGACTGGCTCTCCATCGATCCTGATCGAGCCGTGGTCGGCCCGGTACAGCCCCGCGAGGATGGAGCACAGCGCCGACTTACCGGCGCCGTTCTCTCCCAGCAGCGCGTGAACTTCGCCCCATCGAACCCGGAAGTCGACATCCGCGAGCGCTTGCTGGCCGAAGAACGACTTTGAGATTCCGGTCATCTCGACCGCGAGCGAGCCGTGCGTTCGCTCCATCACCGGCTCATTCGAGCGCGACAACGCTGGAGTGTCCAATCTGCGCTACTGCGACGGCGCCTGGCACAGGCCGGGCCGAACGTCTAGTTGGGCATGCTGCCCTCGACACCCTCGAGCACGTAGTCGACACCGAGTATGTGGCCCAGCGGCGCCACCTCGCCCTCAGGGACTTGGACCGTTCCGTCCTGGCTCACAATGGGTCCGACGAACACGTCGAAGTTGCCTGCGAGTATCTCCTCTTTGCGAGCGTTGACCATCGCGGCGACATCGTCGGGAACGGCAGGACCGAAGTCTGCGAGCGTTATGAACCCGTCGGCCATCGTGCCCCAGTAGGGCTCGGAATCCCACGTGCCGTCCCTGACCGCCTCGGCTGCCTGCAGGTAGTACACGCCCCATTCGTAGTGCGGACCGGTCAGGAAGGAGTCGGGGGCGAAGCCCCGGGCCAGGCCATTGCCGGCAACCCACAAGGCGCCCGCGGCGTCGGCCGCCTGGCCAACCGCTCCGCCAGAGGTCCCATAGAACAGCACGTCGGCCCCGGCGTCGAGCAGCGTCTGCGCGGCCTGGGTCTCCTGGGCCGGATCGAACCAGGTGTTGACCCAGATCATCTGGACCTCGATGTCCGGGTTGACCTCTCGGGCGCCGACGACCCAGGCGTTGAAGTCCCTGAGCACGTCGGGAACGGTGAAGGGGCCGACATATCCGAGCTTGTTGGTCTCAGTCAGCGATCCTGCCACCAGACCGGCCAGGTAGGTCGCCTCGTAGAGAGATCCGGAGTAATTGGAGAAGTTGGCGTCTGTCAGGTAGCCCGTCGCATGCTCGAACACTACGTCGGGATACTCCGGCGCCACTCGGGACATGAACTCCAGATACCCGAACGACGTGCCGAAGATCAGGTCATAGCCGTCCTCGGCCAGATCCCGCATCACTCCTTCGCTGGTCTGATCATCGAGTACGTCCGTCAGCACCGTGACCTCTGCGCACGGGAGATTCTCCGCCAGGTGGTTGGCCCCGTTCCCATGGGCTTCGTTCCACCCCGAGTCGTGCACATCGCGCAGGATCAGGAAAGCAACCCTGACACACGGCTCATCGGCGGCAGGCTCGACCGCGGGAGCCTCCTCGGGCTCCTCCACCTCTGGCGCAGCCTCCGGGGCTTGTGTGGTAGTGGGTGCCGCGGAGGGCTCGGGCTCGTCGTCATCCCCGCACGCGGCTGCAATCAAAGTGAACAGCGCGAGCAGCGCCATCACCTGTCTGGCTCGGCGGCCCCGCGACCGGTGTCTGCCTCTCATGATGGTCTCCCTCCCCAGGCCGCCGACGACCTGATCTGCGAGTCCGGCCCAGTGCAGCCGGCTCCGTTGCCGCAACCATACATGCAACATGCAAAGTCAGTCAACATGAGACATGCGCCGCCCGCTGGTCCTCGCGCTCACCCCGCAAGCCACCCGGCGGGCGGTTGAACGGCCGCTAAGCATCGACCACCAGCGTGTCGACCAACTCACCGAGCCACAGTCGATACTGCATGGAAACGGTGTCGACATCCTGAAGGTGCAACTCGTAGCCGAGATCCCGGTGCAGCGCTTCGGGGCGCTGCGCCTCGACAATGGGCTTGTCCTGCGCGTAGACCGTCCGGCAGAAGTCGAGGACTTCCTCGTCGATCTTGTCGGCGTCTCCGTAGTTGCGGGCATGGACGGTGAAGTTGCGGATCGTGTCCGCAGTCACCGGCGTGGGGTGAAAGAACAGGTAGTAGTGGCGGTCGCCGGGAAGGGTCTGGTGAAGCAGCACGGTCAGGGGCATCGTGACCCACCACTCCTGGTCGGACATGGTGTAGGCCTCGTCGGAGCCATCGTCGTGAAAGTCCATCTCTGAGGCGTCCAGGTCGGACTCGAACTTCGTGTTGACCGGCTCCTTGTTGGGCTCCAGCTGCTCGATACGAAGTACGTGGCCCTCGCGCCAGACCGCGTGGCGGGGGACCTCAGGGTGATTGATGTCACCTAGGTAGCCGTCGTGGACGAACGCGAAATGACCGAGGTCCAGGTAGTTCTCCACCCGTCGCGGTGCTGTGCACCGCCAATCGACGGTCTTCATCGGCTTGGCGTGGTACTCGGGGTCGTCGAACTGCGGGAACTCGGCTAGAGGAAAGTGAGGCTCCTCCGCCAGGCACACCCAGATGAAGCCATAGCGCTCCACGGCATGGTACGTCTGGACGCGCGCCCGGATCTTGCCGACCAGATCGGGCCGCTGGGGAATGGCCGTCAGCCGGCCATTGCAGTCGTACTGCCAGCCGTGGTAGGCGCAGCGCAGTTCCTGGCAGCCGTTGTTCTCGACCACACTGCCCAGGGAGAGCGCCGTGCCGCGGTGGGCGCACAGATCCTTGTAGGCGCGGACCTCGCCGTCGAGCCGAACGATGGCGAGCTGCTCGCCGCACAGCATCGTCTGACCGGGCTCGCTGCCCAAGTCGTCAGCGAACATGACCGGGTGCCAGAAGTTGCGCATGGCTTCGTAGATGCGAGTATCGGCCTGGACCGATTCCGCGGAGACGCCCAGCCATTGGTTCTTGGCCAGGTTCCATTCGGTGGTGGTCATGTTCTCCCTTAGCTGCCCGGCTCGTGGTGGCCTGTTCGCCGAGAGGCACCCGAATCGACGTGGTCCGGCGCGTCCTCTTGAACCCTAAGGTTTACATGTAACCTGCTTCCCGTCAACCTCTCTGGGTTCCCGATCCCCGCCGTCGGTCAGGAGTGGGGAGAGATCACCGACTCCCCGAAGGCGGCCAGGCCCTCGGCCGTGTTGCGGAAGTAGAAGACGGACGGAACCATCAGCCGCTCCACGCCCCACGACTCGGCCTCTTGAACGGCGGCCGACGGATCTTCTCCGAACAGCCCGAGATGCACTGCCGACATCTCCAGACCGGCGGGATCGCGGCCGCAGTCGGCCGCCGTGCTTCGGGCCACATCGAACAGGTGCGCCATGTCGCCGCCGGCCAGGAACAGGCCGTCCCCGACGCGCCCGGCCCGCCGGGCCGCCGCCTCGCTGTGGCCGCCGATGTGGATCGGGATGCTTCCCGCCTTCGGCTTGGGATTGGAGCTGGCCCGACGGAACGACACGAACTCGCCGTCGAAGGTCACGTCATCTTCAGCCCATACCCGGCGCATGACCTCCATGTACTCCTCGGTGCGGGGGCCGCGGCGCTCCCAGGGCACCCCGAGCGCGTCGAACTCCTCGCGCAGCCAGCCGATGCCGACGCCGAGCGTCACCCGGCCTCCCGACAGCACGTCCAGGGTGGCCACCTCCTTGGCGAACGTGAGCGGATGACGCTCGGGAAGCAGCGAGATGCCGGTGGCCAGCCTGATGCTGGAGGTGACTGCGGCGGCGTAGCTGAGCCACACCAGCGGGTCGGGTATGGGGTTGTTGCCCGATCCGGGCATCTTCCCGTCGGGCGCGTACGGGTACGTGGACTCGTAGCCCTCCGGATAGAGGATGTGCTCCACCGTCCAGAGCGAGTCGAACCCGGCCTCCTCCGCGGATTGGGCCAGCCGGGCCGCACCCTTGCCGCCCACGAACGTGCCGACATTGGCGAACGAGATGCCGAACTTCATCTGTACTCCTTGCTCTAGAGGCCTAGCGGCTTGGCAGAACTCGTGCGGACTCTAGCGAGACGCTCAGCGAGGCCGTGGCCCGAGCGGCCCGTGAGCGCAGCGCACAAGAGCGGAAGAGACCGCCGGCCGGTCACGGTAGCAAGCGGCACCGCCCGGTGACATGATGGCGGCCATGACTGATACCTCCTCCGCCTCTGCTTCCGCCAGCCCCGCCGAGGACTCCCCGACTTCCGCCGTGACCGCCCGCCCCGCCCGCACCAAGCCTGGCTTCCTGGGAGTGATGATCGCGCTGGTAGGACTGGTCCTGGTCGCGGTCGGGGTCGTCGGCGTGGCCGTGGTGGCGTGGCCAATGGTGTTCATCATCCCAGTGGGCGCCATCACCCTGCTGTTCGCTTGGCCCGGCCAATACCTGGTACAGCCCAATGAGGCGCTGGTGCTGATCCTGTTCGGCCGCTACAAGGGCACGGTGGAGACCCCGGGCTGGCATCTGGCCAACCCGTTCACCCGCATGGAGTCGCGCAAGGTGTCGCGCCGGGTGCACAACTTCACCACCAGCGTCTCCAAGGTCAACGACGCCGAGGGCAACCCCATAGAAATCTCCGCGGTGGTGGTGTGGCGGGTTGTGGACACGGCTGCCGCCGTCTTCGAGGTGGACGACTTCGAGGACTTCGTCCACGTCCAGAGCGAGACCGCTATCCGCCACCTCGGCACGCAATACCCCTACGACGACTTCGAGGGCGATCGGGTGTCGCTGCGCTCGGACCCCGACACGGTGGCGGCCACGCTCCACGCTGAGGTTCAGGACCGCCTCGACCGGGCCGGGGTGGAAGTCATCGAGACCCGGCTGAACCATCTGGCCTACGCCACCGAGATCGCCGAGGCCATGCTGCGCCGCCAGCAGGCCGCGGCGGTGGTGGCCGCCCGGCGCACCATCGTGGAGGGCGCGGTCGGCATGGTCGAGGACGCCCTCGAACTGCTGGCCCAGCGCTCCGTGGTCGACCTCAACGAGCAGGCCAAGGCGTCGATGGTGGCCAACCTGCTGGTGGTCCTCACCAGCGAGCAGCAGACCACCCCCATAGTCAACACCGGCTCCCTCCCGTAGCCCTCGCGCCGCGAACTGGCAGCACAATGCACGCATACCGCGCACAACGCTGCCAATTCCCCTAGCGGCTGACCCCCAGCCGCGAACTGCAGCACAATGCAGCACAATGCACGCATACCGCGCACAACGCTGCCAATTCCTCTGGCGGCTCGTGCGGTGCCGGTAGCTTGACGGCCTGTGACCGGATTTGGCGACTTGCATCCTGACACCTTCGACGCCTGCTTCGATGTCGGGCACAAGCGGGGCAACCGCAACGCCAAGTGGTCCAAGCACGGCCCGGACGCCCTGCCGGCGTGGGTGGCCGAGCACGATTTCCGGCCGCCGACCGCGGTGACCGACGCCATGCGGGCCACGATCGACCGCGGAGACTTCGGCTACCACGACCTCGAAGACGATGTGGGCGCGGCGTTCACCCGCTGGTCCGCGGAGCGTTACCGGTGGAGCCCCGATCCCGAACTGGTGCACACCTGCGTGGACGTCCTGCAAGGCGCGACCGCGGCGGTCACCGCGCTGGCCGAGCCGGGCGAGGGCGTGATCCTCACGCCGCCGATCTACCACATCTTCCTACAGATCTGCCCCACAGCCCGGCGCCCCCAGCTCGAGTGGCTGATGCGCCATGACGGCGAGGTCGGGTGGACTCTCGACCCTGACGACCTGGAGGCTCTCGTGCGGCGCGAGCCCGGCGCCCGGGTGCTGCTGTGGTGCCATCCCCACAACCCCACCGGGTGGGTGGCCGGCAGGGAGGTACTGACGAGGATCGTGGAGCTGGCCCACGCCTACGACTTCTACGTGGTGTCTGACGAGATCCACGCCGACCTCGTGTACGAGGACTCGTCGTCACCGTTCGTCCCCATGCTGTCGATCCCCGGAGCGGCCGAGCGGGTGGTGACCGTCACCTCCCCGGCGAAGACGTTCTCCATATCGGGACTGCGCTGCGCGGTGATGGTCTACGCCGACCGAGACCTGCGGCGTCGCTTGCGCCAAGCCCACCCGCCCCTGCTTCTCGGCCACGCGGCCCGTACCGGGATCGACGCCACCATCGCAGCCTGGACCCACGGGGCTGCTTGGGCCGACGGGCTCGTCGCATACCTGGCGGACCGGCGCGACCAGCTGGCGAAGCGGTTGGCGGCGGAAGCCCCCGCGGCGCGCCTCCACCGGCCCGACTCAACCTTCCTGGCGTGGCTCGACGTGTCAGCCTGCGGACTGGGCGACGCCCCGGCAGCCCGGCTGCTGGAGCGCGGCGGGGTCGCCGTGTCGGAGGGCGCCGAGTTCGGCACCAACGGCGGAGGCCATGTGCGCCTCAATTTCGGCACGTCGGGGGCCGTGCTCGATGAGATCCTCGACCGCCTCGTGCCACACCTGCGGACCTGAACACCGCACCGCGCCGCCGCCGGGCCGAACATCAAGAAGTTGACTGCCTCACATGTGGCAAGCCGATTGAAGTTCGCTTGCCGAGCCTAGGGTTGGCAGCGTGACCGCGGCCGGGAACCCGCAGCCGCTCGGCGGCAACGAGATGCCCCGCTTCGCAGGGATCGCCACCTTCATGCGTCTGCCGGGGCGCTCGCATCCCTCCGAGCTCGACGCGGCCGTCGTGGGGGTCCCGTTCGACATCGGCACCTCCAACCGGCCCGGCGCACGCTTCGGGCCTCGCGGCATCCGTGACGAGTCGGTGCTGATCCGCCCCTACAACATGGCCACCCGGGCCGCGCCCTTCGACAGCCTGCGCATCGACGACACCGGCGACGTCGCCACCAACCCCTACAACCTGCTCGACTCGGTCGACCGCATCGAAGCCCACTTCGCCGAACTGCTGTCCCACGGCGTGATCACCGTGGCCCTCGGCGGCGACCACACCATCGCGCTGCCCATCCTGCGGGCCATGAAGGCCCGCCACGGGCCGGTCGGGCTAGTGCACATCGACGCCCACACCGACATCAACGACGAGATGTTCGGCGAGCGCATCGCCCACGGCACTCCGTTCCGGCGGGCAGTTGAGGAGGGCCTGCTCGACTGCTCGAGGGTGGTCCAGATCGGTATGCGGGCCACCGGCTACGCGGCCGACGACTTCGACTGGTCGAGGGAGCAGGGCTTCAGGGTGGTGCCGATCGAGGAGTGCTGGCACCGCTCGCTGGCACCCCTGATGGACGAGGTGCGCGAGCAGGTCGGGGGCGGACCGGTGTACCTGAGCTTCGACATCGACGGTCTCGACCCGGCGTTCGCTCCCGGCACCGGCACCCCCGAGATCGGCGGCCTCACCACCCCCCAGGCTCTGGAGATCATCCGCGGCTGTAGGGGACTGGACCTCGTGGGCTGCGACATCGTGGAGGTGGCGCCCATCTACGACACGTCGGGAATGACCGCCCACACAGCCGCCGATCTCGTCTACGAGATGCTCTGCGTGCTCCCCGGCGTGCAGTACCGGACCTGAGCGGGCGATGCGACGGGGGCGGCGATGCTCGTAGAACATGTCGAGGGGAAGTGGATCGAGGCGTTCGCGCAGACATTCCGCCTCTGCGGGGTGACCGAGGGCGAGACGGCCGCGGTGCTGTCGGAGTCCCAGAGCCGCTCGGTCAACGTGCAGCTCGCCGACCTGGCCCTGCAGCGACTCGGGGCACGGGTCTTCCACCTGCGCCTGACCACGCCGCGCCAGAAGGTGGCCGTGCCGGTGCGCTCCACCGGAGCCTCCGACGCGATCGGCGGTCTCGGGCCCGCGGTGGCTGCGCTGGCCGGCTCTTCATTCGTGGCCGACTGCACGGTGGAAGGCCTGCTCCACGCCCCCGAGCTGGGGGCGATCCTCGACGGCGGCGCCCGGATCCTGATGGTGTCCAACGAGCATCCCGAGATCCTGGAGAGGCTGTTGCCCGATCCAGCGCTGAAGAGCCGGGTACAGCAGGGAGCGGCCATGCTCGATCAAGCGGCTGAGATGCGGGTCACCTCCGCGGCGGGCACCGACTTGACCATCGACGTCTCGCAGGCCCCCGCCGCAGGAAGCTGGGGATGCACCGACGGTCCGGGCACCATCGCCCACTGGCCCGGCGGGCTGTGCCTGTGCTTCCCGGCCGCACGAACGGTCAACGGCACCCTGGTGCTCGACGTCGGAGACGTCAACCTCACCTTCAAGCGCTACCTGGAGTCGCCGGTCCGCATGCGCATCACCGACGACTACATCACCGACATCTCCGGCGACGGCGTCGACGCCGCCCTCACCGCCAGCTACCTCGAGGCCTGGGACGACCCCGACGCCTACGCCGTCTCCCACGTCGGGTGGGGCATGAACTCCCTGGCCCGCTGGGACGCGATGACCATGTACGACCGCACCCAGTTCAACGGAACCGAGCTGCGGGCCTTCGCGGGCAACTTCCTGTACTCCACCGGGGCCAACGAGACCGCCGGGCGCCACACCCTGGGCCACTTCGATCTGCCTATGCGCAACTGCACAGTGACCCTGGACGGCGTCCCCGTGGTCTCCGCCGGCACCGTCGTCCTCTGAGCCTGCCTCCCCCCGGCGCGGGGGAACTGGCAGCAGAACGCCCCCCATAGGGTGCAAAACGCTGCCAATTCGCCCAGCCCGCCAAAGCCCCAACCGAACTGGCAGCAGAACGCCCCCATAGGGTGCAAAACGCTGCCAATTCGCGAACCGGGCCGTGGACATTGACCTTCGGGCACGCCGTAGGCTGAGCCGGCTGTCGCACCGTCGCCGAACCAAGGAGCCGCGGTCCAATGGGTCATCACGCCCTTCTCCATCCCTTCGCCCCGCCGGCCAAGCCCGAGTCCGAGATGATCAACATCGTTCGGGCGGCGGGCTCCACCCTCTATGACGACCAGGGGCGCTCCTACATCGACGGTTTGGGCAGCCTCTGGTACTGCCAGATCGGCCACGGCCGCCCCGAGATGGCCGACGCAGTGGCCGCGCAGATGCGCGAAGTGGCCGCCTACAACATCTTCGATCCGTTCACCAACCCGCCCGCGGCCCGGGCCGCGGAAATGGTCGCCGAGCGCTCTCCGCTGACCGACGGCCGGGTGTTCCTGGGCTGCTCCGGGTCCGAGGCGGTGGACACCGCGCTCAAGATTGCCCGTCTCTACGCCCAGCGCAACGGCGAAGCCGACCGGCAGGTGGTGATCACCCGCACCAACGGCTACCACGGCACCAACTTCGGCGGGACGTCCGCCCAGGGCATCGCCCCCAACCGGGAGGGCTGGGGCGACCTGGTCCCCCATTTCGTGGAGGTGCCCCACGACGACATCGAGGCCATGGCCACCACCTTCGCCCAGCACGGCGAGCGGGTGGCCGCAGTGATCACCGAGCCGGTGCAGGGCGCTGGCGGGGTGTACCCGCCGCCCGAGGGCTACTTGGCCGGGGTCCGGCGGCTTTGCGACCAGCACGGCGCCCTGATGATCCTCGATGAGGTCATCTGCGGGTTCGGGCGCACGGGTGAGTGGTTCGGGGCCCAGACCTTCGACGTGGTGCCTGACATGATGACCTTCGCCAAGGGGGTGACGTCCGGCTATCTGCCCCTCAGCGGCGTGATCGTGAGCCGGCGGGTGTGCGAGAACCTCGAGGAGCCCGGCTTCCTGCTGCGCACCGGCTACACCTACTCGGGCCATCCCACCGCAGCCGCAGCCGCGGTCAAGAACCTGGAGATCATCGCCGACGAGGGATTGGTCGAACGGGCCCGCCACGTGGGCCGCAAACTGGTCGAGGGCCTCAAGGCGCTGGCCGCCGACGGTCTGATCGCGTCGTACCGCGGTACCGGCGCAGTGCAGGCCGCGGTGCTGGACCGCCCGCCCGCGGACGTGCGCGCCGACATGCTGCGCCGAGGCGTAGTCGTTCGTCCCCTTACCGACGCGCTGGGCATCTGCCCGCCCCTGGTGATCACCGACGACGAGATCGGCCGCATCATGGACACCATGGCCGAGTCGCTGCGAACAGTCTCCTAGCTCCGAGCGGATGGGATCTGAACTGCTGGAGCGAGCCAGCGAGCTGCGCTCGGCGATCGATGCGGCCGGAGCGGCTGCCGCGAGGACCGGAGCGACCGAGTTGCCGCAGGAGGTCGTGAGCGCTTGCTTGGAGGCAGGCCTGTACGGCGCCTTGTCGCCGCGGGCGGTGGGCGGCGCCGAACTGCCCATAGACGACTGCCTCGACGTGTTCGCCGAGGTGGCCTACGCCGACGGCTCCGTCGGCTGGTCCCTCATGGCCGGCGCGACCGGCGCCTGCTTCTTCGGCGCCTACTGCCCGGACAGCTTCACCGACGAGATGTTCGCGGGCGGAGTCGTGCCGGTGGTGGCCGGCCAGTTCGCGCCCAACGGCACCGCAGTGCCCAACGGCGACGGGTTCCGGCTCACCGGCCAGTACAGCTTCGGGTCGGGCCTCGCGCATGCCGACTGGGTCGGCGGCGGCGCCTTCACCGCGCCGCCGGAGGGCGAGCAGGCCGAGTTCCGCCTGATGATGATGCCCCGCGCCGCGGCGGAGGTGCTCGGCAACTGGGATGTGCTGGGGCTGCGGGCCACCGCGTCGTACGACTACCGCATCGACACCGACGTGCCCGCCCACGCCACCTTCGAGTTCTTCTCCCCCACCAGGTACCGGGGCGGCCCCATGTACGACCTCGGGGTGATCATCCTCACCGAGATCGGCCACATGGGCTGGACCATCGGAGTCGTCCGGCGAGCCATCGACGAGGCGGTGGCCATCGCCAGGGTCCGGGCCCGGATGGCCGCCCCGTCGGTCATCGCCGAGGATCCCCGCTTCCGCTACGAGTTCGCCATGGCGGTGTCGCGCTTCGAGGCGGCCGAGACCTGGTGTCGTCAGGCCTTCCGCACGGCCGAGCAGGCGGCCGAGGCCGGCTCAGGCCGCGACCCGGTGCTCGGCACCAACGTCAAGCAGTCGGCCACGCTAGTGACCCAGGAGGGCCTGGCCCTGATCCGCAGCCTCTACGAATGGTGCGGCACCGAGGCCCTGCGAGACGGGCCGCTGCAGCGCTGCTTCCGCGACATCCACGCCGGCAGCCAGCACGTGCTGGTCGGAGACCGCAACCCCCAAGAGTTCGCCGACCTCCGCCTCGCCGACCCCGACCCCTCGTAGACTGCTCTCCTATTCCTTGCTGCCCTTCATGAGGGCGATGTCTTGGGGTGGGACTCCGGTGATCCAGATGCCCTCTAGGCGCTCGACGTAGCGCACGAAGCGGTACTTGTCCTCGATGCCGTCGGTGCGGCGAGGCCGCACGTGGCAGTGGCCGGGGCGAGTGCGGACGTTGATGAAGCTGCACATGTTGCGGGAGAAGGCCAGCTCGATCTCGGCGTCGAGCTCTTCCTCGGCGGTGACGTCCACTGTGTAGGGCACCCCGCATCCGGCCGCGATGGCGGCGAGATCGACTCGGTTGGCCGTCGCGGTGGGCCGGCGGCCCTGGCTGCTCCAGCCGATCGACTCGTACACGCCGTTGTCCACCACGAACACCACCAGGTTGTCGGGCTGGTGCTCGCCCATGGCCACCAGCTGGCCCAACTCCAGCAGCACCGAGCCGTCGCCGTCGAGGCACACGATCCTGCGATGGGGAAGGGCCAGCGCCAGGCCCACCGCCATGCCGATCACATCGCCCATCTGGCCGAGATGGGCGGTGCGGTGGTGCTCCTCGGTGTGGTGGGCCCATTCGAACGACACCGCCCCGATGTAGGTGGACATCACCAGGCAGTCGGCAGGGATGCGCTGCGCCAGCCGGCCCAGCCACTCGTAGCGGTCCAGTGCCACCCTCAGTCCTCCCCGGACGCGTGGCGAACAGCTGCCGCCCGGGCCCGGCCGCCGCCGAGGCAGCCCTCCCCCGACGCGTGGCGAATGGCTGCCGCCCGGGCCCGGCCGCCGCGGACGCAGTCCTCCCCCGACGCGTGGCGAATGGCTGAGATCGCACGGTGCCGGGCGCGCTCGGGCATCGGTCAGTCCTCCCAGACGCAGTCGCCGGAGACAAGTACCGCCGCGGGATGGAGCTGGGCCTCGGAGATCCGCTTGGCCCGCACGATCGACTTGGCCAAATCCTCGACATGTCGCACGACCAGATACTTGATCCGCAGCGCTTCCAGCAGGGGCTCGGCCACGATCCCGTGGGGTATCCCCCAATGCTCCGTCTCGCCGACGTCGCCCCGATAGGAGCACAGCAAGGTGACCGGCACGCCGGTGCCCAGCGAGATGCGGGCTATGTACTCCGAGGCCACCCGCAGCCCGCTGTTCTCCATGATCAGCGCGGGCTTCTTGCCGCCGAGCCACGCTCCAGCGCAGATCGAGAAGCCGACACCCTCGTTGCACACCGGCACGTAGCGGATCTCGGGGTCGAGCTCCACCCGCTCGTGCAGCGGCCGCTGCCAGCCGTCGGGCAGCCCCGACACGAAGTCGATGCCCGCGGCCCGCAGACCCTGGTGGGCGGCGTCGAGCGCGGCCGCGGTCATAGCCACGGCGTCAGGCTCCTACGAAACCGAGCGACCGAACGCTGGCCAACCAACACCGTCACCGTCACATCAACCCGCAACCGAACTGGCAGCAAGACGACCCCTATAGGGAGCTGAACGCTGCCAATTCCGCGAACAAACCACCAACCCCGCCACCACCACAGCCTCAAGCCCCAACCGAATCAACCCACCCGGTTTCGGGGGCCGGCGGGAATGTGCACTGGTGGGCCAGGATCCCGCACCGGTTCATGCAGATGGTGCAGGCGCTGCGGACCCATCCGTCGCCGTAGGCGGTGCCCGACCGAGCGCCGAGAACTGTCCCCATCGGCTGCCTCCTCAATAGCCGCCGTAGTCTCGCGCATTCGAAACCCGGACCTGCAACCGGCTACTTTCGGCGCTGGAAGGACCCGATGGAGGACCCGATGAACGCCCAATCGGACATTCAGGCCACAACGGCCATCGTCAACGCCGTCGTCTATTGCTGCGACGAGAGCTCCAGGAGCTTCAACCCCGGCTCGGTGGTGTTCTCGGACGGCGTGATTACTGCCGTGGGGCCCGCGGGCGACGTCGAGGCGCCCGAGTCGGCAACGGTGATCGACGCCGGAGGCCGGCTGGCCGTGCTGCCCGGACTGATCGACGCCCACAGCCATTCCAGCCTGCTCAAGGGCTACTCCGAGAACGCCCAGTTGATGGACTGGCTGCCGGAGTACCAGCGTGAGCACCAGGTGCTCACACCCGACGACGCCTACTTCGGGTACCTGGTCACCTACATGGAATCGCTCAAGGGCGGCACCACCACCGTCATGGACATGTACCGCTACCCGTACAAGGGCGCCGAGGCGGCGGCAGCGCTGGGCATGAGGGCGCATCTGGTGCCCTACGCGGCCGACCATCCGACCAAGCACTTCTTCGAGACGCTGGAGACGAGCGAGCAACTGGTCAGGGACTGCCACAACACCCACGACGGGCGTGTGAGGGCGTGGCTCGGACTGGAGCACATCACCTACTGCTCCGAGGAGATGTTCCAGCGGGTGGGCGAGCTGGCCGACGCCTACGGGGTGAGCATCCACACCCACACCAGCGAGCAGCGCGAGGAGGTGGACGTGGTGGTGGAGCTCTTCGGCGACCGCCCCGTCCACGTCTTCAAGGAGCGGGGGATCCTCCGGCCGGGCTCGGTGCTGGCCCATTGCGTGTATCTCGACGAAGCCGAGATCGCGGTGCTGGCCGAGACCGGCACCGGTGTGGCCCACTGCCCGGTCAGCAACATGAAGCTGGCCGGCGGCACGGCGCCGCTGGAGAGATTCTGGAACGAGGGGGTCGTGGTCGGCCTCGGCACCGACGGCGGGATCTCCAACAACTCGGTGAGCATGTGGGAGTGCATGAAGATCGGCTCGCTGCTGCAGAAGGTGACCCGCCTCGACGCCACCGCGGTCAGCGCCGCGGAAGCGCTGCGGATGGCCACCCTCGACGGGGCCCGGCTGCTCGGAGTCTCCGACGAAGTCGGCTCGATCGAGGTGGGCAAGCAGGCCGACCTCTTCACCGTCGACTTGTGGCAGCCCCATCTGCTGCCGGTCGCCTTGTCCGAGGGCCACGACCCGATCATGTGGAACCTGGTGTTCGCGGGCCGCTCCAGCGATGTGCGGGACGTGTGGGTGCAGGGTCGGGCCTGCGTCTCAGGTGGCGAGATCTGCCGCGTGAACGAGTCGGAGGCGCTGGCCGAGATCCACGAGAGGACGGTGGACCTGCTGAAGCGCCGGGAGGGCGTGGCCGCCATCCCGATGGTGGCCGACTAGTCGTTCTGGACCCCATCCGGGAACTGGCAGCAGAATGCACGCATACCGTGCAAGACGCTGCCAATTCGTCTTCCGGCACCCTCCTGCCCGGGAACTGGCAGCAGAATGCACGCATACCGTGCAAGACGCTGCCAATTCGTCTTCAAGGGCGGACCAGGGCTGCACGCTCCGACTCGCAGTCAGCTCGGGCGAAGCAGCCCGCGATGTGGTCGTTCACCAGGCCCATCGACTGCATGAATGCGTAAGCGGTGGTGGGACCGACGAAGGTCCACCCTCGCCTCTTCAGGTCCTTGGCCAGAGCCACCGACTCGGGCGTGGTTGCGGGCAGGGTGTCCTTGCCGGTCGGAGGAGCTGCGGTTGCGGCTGGCTCCCAGGCCCAGATGTAGGCCCCGAGCGAGCCGAACTCCTCGATCAGCTCCACGGCTCGGCGGGCGTTGTTGACGGCTGACGCGATCTTGCCCCGGTGGCGCACGATGCCGGCGTCGTCCAGGAGTCGCGCGATGTCTCCGGGCCCGAAGGTGGCCACCGACGCGATGTCGAAGCCGCAGAAGACGGCCCGGAGGTTGTCGCGCTTGCGCAGGATCGTCAGCCACGACAATCCGGACTGGAAGCCCTCCAGGCACAGCTTCTCGAACAGCCGGTTGTCGTCGGTGACGGGGCGGCCCCACTCATCGTCGTGGTAGGCGACGTAGGCCTCGTCGCCGCCGGGCCACCAGCATCGCACCCGGCCGTCGGCACCGATCAACATGGCATCAGGCATCCACCGCCCCCAGAATCTCGGGATGGTTCTGGGCGTCTAGCACACAATTCCGCCACCAAGAACCCCCGGCCTACACCGCCCCAGAATCTCGGGTCGGTTCTCGGCATCCAGCACACAATTCCGGCACCGAGAATCGCCGCTCGCTCAAGCCGCCGCCGCGGCCCTCTGGGTGAGCGACAGGCCGTTGGTGCGCATCACCTGCTCGATCTCGTCGTCGGAGAAGCCAGCCAGATCGTGCACGAACGACACCGGATCGGCCAAGCCCTCCGCGTGGGGGAAGTCCGACCCGAACAGCATGTGGCCCGCGCCGATCAGATCGCGCAAACCCGTCAGGTCGTCCTCGTAGTAGGGCGAGATCCACACCTGGCGGCGGAATACCTCGAGCGGGTCCTCGTCGAAGGCGTGACGCTGCTGGCGGTAGGTCTTGTCGAGCTTCTTGACGAAGGGCCACACCCACTCCGAGCCGGTCTCGATGGTGGCGATGCGCAGGTTCCGGTGCCGGCTCAGCACGCCCTCGGCCAGCAGCGAGGCCAGCGCATCGGAGATCGGCGAGTAGGTGAGCAGGCTCTTGAGCGCGTTGTACCGAAACGACTCGAACTCGCTGTCCACTCCCCAGTGCTCCAGCAGGAAGCCGTAGCCGGAGTCGCCCGAGTGCATGGCCACGGTGATGCCGTGATCGTCGAGCCGCTGCCACACCTCGTCGTGGGCGGGGTGGCCCAGCGAGCGGCGCCCGCCTGCACCGTCGGGCACCGATGATGGGCGCACATTCACGACCCGCACATCGTTGGCGACCAGCCAGTCGATCTCGTCGAGAGCCCAGTCGGGGTCGGCCAGCGTCAGGTAGCCGGCCGCGAAGAGCCGGTCGCGGTAGGCGAACCCCCAGTCGTCGGCCAGCCACCGGTTGAATCCCCCGAATGCCGCTGTCAGCGCAGCCGGGTCGTGCTCCAGGGCGGCCTCCATGCCCACGCCCAGCGTGGGAAACAGGAAGCACGCCTGAAGGCCCTGCGCGTCGAGCAGCTCGATGCGGGCGTCGCGGTTGCGATACGCCGACGAGATCGGCTCCAGGGTGCCGAAGGCCTCGCGCATGTCGGCGGCCGGGATCTTTCCCCGGAAGTAGTCGTCCAGGCAGCCCGGCCTCGCCACTGGATCGAAGGTGGGATTGGGGATGAAGCGATTGATCCGACCGGCCACCAGCAGGCGCTCGCGCCCGCCGACCGTCGCCCACTGCATGCAGCGCCTGTGCATCCGGGGTTCCACATGGCGGATGAAGGCGTCGGTGGCCTCGTAGTAGTGGTTGTCGGCGTCGAATGCGGCGAAGCCGAGGCTTGTCATCGGGCGCCTCCCCGGTCTGCGGTTCGAGACGCCACTCTATGTGCGAGCAAGCGGGTACAGGAGCCGAACCGTCAGCACGGCACCCGCCCGGTGGAGCAATCTCCTAGTCTCCGACTCGATGGAATCGGCTTCTCGGGTTATCTCGGGTTCGCTGCTGGGCGCGGTGGCGGTGGCGGTGCTGCTGGCAGGGTGTAGCGGAGGGGCCGACAACCAAGAAGATGGCGCGACCGATCCGGCCGCGGCTGTGGCTGCATCGGGTCCGACGAACACCGCCGACGTGGTGGCGGCGCTCGAGGGTGGCAGCGGGGCGCGACCGGACTTCACGGCTGACGGTGCCGCTGAAGGCGGCGGCAGCCCGGACGATCCTGGTGAACTGGGACCGATCGATCCGCTGGACATTCCCGGCGAGATCATCAGCGAGTACAGCCTTGTCGGGGGTGACTGCTTCAACCGGTTCGAGGGCCTCCAGGCCGGCCGGAGGCTGGCGATAACGGCCCGGACCGGCTGCGACGAGCCCCACTGGGGCGAGGTGTACCACACCTTCGAGTTGGACGCGCCCCATCCTGCCGTCTACCCGGGCGACGACGCCGTGCGCGGCTTCGCTCGGAGAGTGTGCTACGAGCAGTTCGAAGCGTTCGTGGGGGAGGTCTACGAGCTGTCGGTTTACGAGATCGGTGTGTTCACGCCCAATCGCACCAACTTCGAGCACGAGGTGGCCCGCTATCGGGGCGTTCATTGCTGGCTGTACGACCCCAACGACGAATCGATGTCGGGCACAGCCAGGGACGCAGCCCGATGACGGGCCCCGCCGATCCCGTCCTAGAGCGGCGACGGCGCCTCGCCCGCCTGGCCAGGACCGGGCGGCGCGCCGGCTACTCGCTGTACGGCGTTTCGCTGGCTGCGTTCGTGGCCGGCTTCGTGACCGGGTTCACCACCGCGCCCGCCACCGTTGCCGCGGTCACTCTGGTGGCCGGCTCGGTGCTGCTGGCACCGTCGATCATCATCGGCTACGGCGTCACCGCCGCCGACCGAGCCGACCGCGACGACGACTGGTAGCCGCGCCCTACGCCGGCGGCAAGTCCGGCGATATGTCGATGGGCGGCTCGGCTAGGTCGCCAGTCACCAACGCTGGAAGGAACTCCCTCAGTCGGGCCGGGACGGTGGGCTCGTCGTTGGCCAGCAACTCGTCGAGCGTCCACCAGTCCGCCCCGATGAAGGCCGCTGCCTCCAGCGCCTCGAGGCCGCGGGGCCGGAACTCGCCTCCGTCGCACCACGCCACATGGATGCGCTCGTTCGACTCGAAGCGAATCCCAGAGAAGGTGTACTCCACGTACTGGGTCCATACGCACGGCCCCATCTCCACGTCGGTGATGCCGGTCTCCTCGTGCAACTCCCGCAGGCAGGCCGCGGCCGAGTCCTCGCCGTAGCCGACGCCCCCACCGGGGATCTCCAGCCACTCGGGCTTGTGCGGATCGATCGGATCCTCCGAGCGGATCAGGAACACCCGACCGGCACCGTCGAGGAGCACGCAGCGGGCAGCCGGCCGCCGGATCACAAACGACACGGACTCCCCGGTCCTCAGACGGGGGCGGGACGGTGCCTGACCGCGGAGAAGACTCTGATCGTGATCGGCGTGTCGGGCCTGGGCTCGCCGTCCACTGAGGCGACCCCGTCGGCGATGAGGCTGAACCCGTCGGCGGCCGGCGCCCACAGCACGACCACATCGGGCCGGGCAACCGCGTTGGCTGCCGCACCCCGGCCCACGACCGCCCGGACCACGCCCTGCTCGTCGATGTCCACCCTCACGTGAATGACGCGGGTGCGCCCGTCATCGCCCACCGTAAGCACGAAAGCAGTCGGCCCGTGCTCGGCCGCAACCGAGCCCAGATCCCGAGGCTCAACGGCAACGCTCACCGCTGAGACCCTACTTGCAAATCAGCTAGACCGGCAGACAAAGCGGGGATCGAGGAATGCGATCAAGTTTGATTAATTTATATGTATTGTTCTTCCTGTGCATATTCACCCCGCCGCCTACAAGCACGGGATCGCACGCGAAGCCATTGAGCACGCCACGCGTCACCCGATCACGGTCATTGAAATCGATCCCGAACAAGATCCGCGGCGTGTGCTCACGATCGGCCCCGACCTTGCGGGCCTCCTGCTGGAGATTGTTAGCCTGTCTCTCGATGAGGGTGACGTAGTAATCCACGCCATGAAGCTACGACGGACGTACCGCAGCTATCTGCCGGGGAGGTGACCAACCAGATGACCGAGCCGATCCAGCCAAGGACCTATCGCACCCGCTCGGGGCGCGTTCTCACCGATGCCGACATCGAGCGCATAGCCGAGGAGGTTGCGACCACCGATCTCGACCCGGCCAGAGCCAAGGTTCTTTTTCCGCCAGAAGCGCCCCAGCCAGCCCGCAGTGCATCGGCCAAGTCGCCGCGGGAGCCGTAACTGACCTCATCCGCTCGTGCAGCAGACGACTTCATGGCTTGGCTGTGTCGGGTTTGCGTGATATTGGGCTTGATGTCGGGTTAGCATCACAATCTCACGGATGTCGGGTTAGCATCACATAGTAGGGTCTGGGCATGGAAGACCCCCCAAATCCCGCCCCCCACGAGCCGCTGTCGTATGTGGGGATGCGCTCCCCCAGCCGGATCGGCAGGGCCTTGCGCAGCGCACGCCGCGATGCCGGTATGACGCAGGCGGAGTTGGCCGTGGCCGCGTCCGTGTCCCGCGAGGCGGTCTCGATGCTGGAGAACGGACAACGCGGCGCACGCACCGAGACGCTCAACGTCATCCTGTTCGCATTGGGGTACGAGTTGGCGTTCGTGCCGATGGCACCGGGCACCCGCCGCGCCGCGGCCCGCGCAGGACTGGTCCGAGTGGGCGGGGATCGGCACCCGCGGGCAGTTCAGCCTGGCCGGAGCGCAGGCCAAGTGCGCCCTGCGCCGGGACGGCCCACAGTGGAGCGCCCCCTACGGTGACATCCCCACCACCCACATCCTGAAGCCGGGGATCGCCAACCACACCGACGCCGAGGTGGTCGAGCACGTGTGCAACCAGTCGCAGTCGGACTCGTCGCCCGGGGCGACATTCGGGTGGTTGAGCCGCTGCCATGGATGGAGGGACGCCGCCGGTTGGCAATCGTTCGCCGCATCGACGCCGAAGACAGCGTGGACATGATGCTCGCCCATCCCTGGCCCGAACTCGCCACCGACACCGACGCAGTGGTCGCCAGTCGCGACTCGGGACTGCCTTACCCGCTGGTGGTGCAGTGCCATGTACGCGGTCCGCTGTGGCTGCGACAGGTTCGCAAGCGGGTCGGCTTCCTGCCCGAGTCCATCCTCCAGGCCATCGGCGCAGCAGTAGTCGACGGCCAAACAGCCGTCGAAGGCGCTCGAACGGGGCTGCCTCTTGCGGGGCCCGCCGATCCACGCTGGCGCTTCAAGGAAGACGAGATCCTCAAATGGAGCGCCGTCACAGACGACTTCGCACAGCGCTGCTAGCTCAGCCACGACGATCTGGGCCTCGCGCCCGAGGGAGTCAACCGCATTGACGGCGCACCTGCACGGAAGCTGGCGACGCGGGGAGCCAGTGCGGCTTGGCTGGGGCGAGTGTGGGTCATACCGGGTATGCTCAGGGTGTGAAGGTTGCCGTCTCCATTCCCGATCCTCTGTTCGCTGAGGCCGACCGTCTGGCCAAGCGCCGCAAGCTGTCCCGCTCCCAGCTCTACGTCGAGGCGCTTGAGTTGCTCGTGAGCCGAGAGGACCACAGCGAGATCACCCGACGGCTCAACGAGGTGTACAGCAAAGTCGACTCGCGCCTCGATCCCGGACTGGCGGCTGCTCAATCCGAGGCCTTGCGCGAGGAGTGGTGACGGTGCTGGCCGTGCCGATGAGGGGCGAGATCTGGTGGGCGCACCTGCCGGAGCCCGCCGGCTCGGGGCCCGGCTACCGCCGACCGGTGTTGGTCGTCTCGGCGGACTCGTTCAACCTCAGCGACTTGAACACGGTGGTCGGCGTGGCGATCTCGTCGAACGTCGACTTGGCCGAGTCGCCCGGCAACGTGGAGCTGGCGGCCGCTGACTCGGGCCTTCGCCAAGACTCGGTCGTGAACGTGACTCAGGTGTTGACCATCGACAAGGCGCGCCTCGACCATCGTGTCGGAGGAGTCGATGCTGCGACCATGTGGCGCGTCGAGGCCGGTCTGAGGCTTGTGCTAGAGCTTGCCGCCTGAGCCATCGGAAGGCCGGGGCGACGACGGCCAGCTGCCGGGCACGCGGCTCCCCTTCAAGCGCAGACACGTTGGCGCACGCCATATCTGAGGGCGACGACGGCCAGCTGCCGGGCACGCGGCTCGCTACCCGCTAGATGTGCCCGAAACAGCCCGCAATGCGGCAATCAGGTCACCTCGGGAGCCGTAGTGGATGTCGTCTACTCCTACGAAGCGGGCCAATTCGGCCAGATGCGGGCGGAGCCGCTCGGCCAGCACGGCCCGGTCGGTGTCGGGCTCGGCGTAGGCGCCCAGGACGCGCAGCGCGCCTGCTGCCCGGTCGGTCTTGAGGTCCAAGCGGGCCACTAGGTGCTCACCGTCGAGCACCGGCAGCACGTAGTAGCCGTAGACGCGCTTGGACGCGGGGACGTAGATCTCTATGCGGTAGTCGAAGCCCCACAGCCGGGCCGCCCGATCCCGGTTCCACACGATCGGGTCGAATGGAGACAGCACCGTCAGCCCCTCCGCAGACCGTGGAAGCTTCGCCGACGGGTGCATGTAGGCCGGCTCCGACCAGCCCTCCACCGCCACCGTCTCTAGCCTGCCCTCCTCGGACACCTCGCGGAGACGGGATCGGGCCTCGCGCACGGGGAGCCGGTAGTAGTCAATGAGATCGCCCGCCGTGCCCACCCCGAGGGCTGCCCCCGAGCGAACCAGCAGTTCGCGCTGGGCCTCCTCGGCGGTGGGCGTCGGTCGGGCCAGCACTTCGGCGGGCACGATCCGCTCCAGCAGGTCGAACTCCTTGGTGAAGTTGCCCCGGCGCCGGATTCCCACCGCGCCGATCCGGAACAGCCAGTCCAGCGCGATGGAGCCCAGAGACCTGCTCCCCCACCATTCGCCCTGACGGCGGCGGGGATCGGCCAACTCGCCCGCGGTCAGTGGACGCTCCTTCACCTGGGCCAGCACCTCGGCCACGTAGTCGGACTCCCGCTTAGCCAGCTCCACTAGATTGCGCCAGGTCTCGCCCTGCTCGGCCCGCTGCTTCTGCCACCGCAGCAGGGGCTCGTCCCCAACTGGGAGCAGCGACGCCTCGTGGGCCCAGGCCTCGAACCACTCATCGTCGCAGTACGCGATCCGATCCAACAGCGAGGCGTCGTAGCAGCCCAGCCGGGAGAACGGCGGCAGGTACTGCGTGCGGATGACCACCGGCACCGAGTCGAGCTGAAGCAGCTTGATGCGACCCATCACCCGCCGCAGATGGCGGCGGTCCACCCGGCCCGCCGGCGCTGGGTCGTTGAAGCCCTGGGCCGCGAGCGCTATCCGTCGGGCCTGCGAGATCGACAGCTCGCGCCGGCTCACACCACCAGGGTGATCATGCGGCCGGGCACGTAGAGCTGTTTGCGCAGCTCGCGGCCGCCCACGTGGGCGGCCACGTTGGGCTCGGCCAGAGCGGCGGCCACTGCCGTCTCGTCATCGGCGTCGGCCGCGATGGTGACCCGGCCCCGCAGCTTGCCGTTCACCTGGACGGGGACCTCCACGGTGTCGGTCACCAGCAGAGCTGGATCGGCGGCGGGGAACTCGACCTGCGTCACCGAGCCGGCACCGTCGCCGTGCAGGCGGTGCCACAGCTCCTCGGCGAAGTGCGGGACAAGCGGGGCCAGCATCCGCACCAGCACCTCGGCCACATCGCGGGGCGCGCCCGTGCCTCGGCGGGTCAGCTCGTTGTTGAGCTCGGTCAGCTTGGCGATGGCCGTGTTGAACCGCATGCCCTCCATGTCGGAGCGCACCCCGTCGATGGTGCGGTGCAGCAGCCGGAGAAGATCGTCGTCAGGCGCAGCGTCGCTTACCCGCAGCTCGCCGGTCTCCTCGTCGACCACGTTGCGCCACACCCGCTGCAGCACCCGCTGGGAGCCCACCACCGAGCGTGTCTCCCAGGGCCGGTCCTGGTCGATGGGCCCCATGAACATCTCGTAGAGGCGCAGAGTGTCGGCCCCGTAAGAGGCGTACATGTCGTCGGGCGTGACCGAGTTCTTGAGCGACTTGCCCATCTTGCCGAGTTCCCGACTGACGGGCTCGTCTCCATGGGAGAAGCCCTTCTCCAGGGAGCCCTCGACCTCCTCCGCGGGCACATACACCCCTCGGGAGTCCTTGAAGGCGTAGGCCTGGATGTAGCCCTGGTTGACAAGGCGCTTGAACGGCTCCGGCCCGCTCACATGACCGAGGTCGTAGAGCACCTTGTGCCAGAACCGGGCGTACAGCAGATGCAGCACGGCGTGCTCGACCCCGCCGACATACAGGTCGACGCCGCCCACGCCTCCGGGGTCCGGGTCGGCCATCCAGTACCGCTCGACCTCGGGGTCGACGAGCGCGTCGTCGTTGCGCGGATCGAGGTAGCGAAGGTAGTACCAGCACGAGCCGGCCCACTGGGGCATGGTGTTCAGCTCCCGCCGGTAGTGGCGCCGCCCTGCGCCGAGGTCCAACTCGACGTCGAGCCATTCCGTCACCCGGCCCAGCGGCGGCTCCGGCTCGGAGTCGCGGGCCAGAGCCCGGGGTGCCCAGTCGGTCAGCTTCGGCAGCTCCAATGGGAGCATGTCCACGGGCAGCGCCACCGGTCCAAGATCGTCGAACATGATCGGGATGGGCTCGCCCCAGTAGCGTTGACGGCTGAACAGCCAGTCCCTCATGCGGTAGTTGACAGTGGGACGGCCGAAGCCGGACTCCCCCAGTCGCTCGACAATCAGCGCCTTCGACGCCTCCACGTCAAGGCCGTCGAGGAAATGCGAGTTGATGGACGGGCCGTCGCCGGTGTACGCCAAGTCCGCCGGATGGTCGGGAGGGGGCTGCACGGTGCGGATGACGGGCAGGCCGTAGGCCTCGGCGAACTCACGATCGCGCTGATCCTCGCCGGGCACGCCCATGACCGCGCCGGTGCCGTACCCCATGAGCACGTAGTCGCCGATGAACACCGGCACCCCGATGTCGACCGTGCGCTCTCCCCGGCCCTCCGGCCAGGGCTGACTGGACGTTCCTTGCTGGCCGTTGCCGTCCGAGGCGTCGTGGGTGGGCAGCGTGAAGTCCGCCAACTCGCCGGTTCCCGTGAAGTGTCCGGGGCTCAGTTCGGCAATCAAGTCCTCGCGGTCGGGAGCCGTGAACGGAACGAACGCCAATGCGCCCAGGTATACCCCGGTCTTGGAGTCGCCGCGATCGGCGTCGCTCAACTCTGCGGCGCGGGCCCGGTAGGCGGCTACCGCCTCCGCGGGTGTGGCCGCTCCGCCGGTCCAGGACTCAGGGGTTCCGTCGGGCCAGCCGTCAGCCGTCAGCTCGTCGACCAGCGGATGTTCGGGAGCCAGCACCATGTAGGTGGTGCCGAACAGGGTGTCGGGCCGGGTGGTGAACACGTCGATGGTGTGCAGCGGGCCGGGCAGCGTCTTGGCGGCCGGGAACGAGATCAGCGCGCCCTCGGAGCGTCCGATCCAGTTGCGCTGCATGGTCTTGACCGACTCGGGCCAGTCCAGCCGGTCGAGGTCCTCCAGCAGGCGGTCGGCGTAGGCGGTGATGCGCATCATCCACTGCTTGAGCGGGCGCTTGAACACCTCGTGATTGCCCCGCTCGGAGCGGCCCTCGTTGGTGACCTCCTCGTTGGCCAGCACCGTGCCCAGCGCCGGGCACCAGTTGACCGGGGCGTCGGCCACGTAGGCCAGCCGATGGGAGTCCACCACCTCCCGCTGCTCGGCCTCGCCCAGTTGCTCCCAGGAGCGGCCGTCCGGCGCCGGCCTCGCACCGGAGGAGAACTCGTCGATCAGCTCGGCGATCGGCCGGGCCCGGCGCGCCTCTGGATCGAACCACGAGTTGAAGATCTGCAGGAAGATCCACTGGGTCCACCGGTAGTAGTCAACGTCGGTGGTGGCGATGCCCCGCCGCTTGTCGTGGCCCAGACCGAGCCGGTCGAGCTGGCGGCGCATGTTGTCGATGTTGGCCTCGGTGTTGATCCGGGGGTGCTGGCCGGTCTGGCGGGCGTGCTCCTCGGCCGGCAGCCCGAACGCGTCGAAGCCCATGGTGTACAACACGTTGAACCCGCACATCCGCTTGAACCGGACGTACACGTCGGTGGCGATGTATCCCAGCGGATGGCCCACATGCAGCCCCGACCCCGACGGGTACGGGAACATGTCCATGACAAAGAGCTTGGGTCCGGCCGCATCGCGCCCACGCGAGAGCTCCCCGGCCGGGTTGGGGGTCTCGTAGGCGCCGCTCGCTTCCCAACGGGCCTGCCAGCGGCTCTCGATATCGGCCGCCAGGTCCGCGTCGTAACGATGCGGGGGAGTGTCGGCCTCGGGCGCGGCGGGCATGGAGGCCAAGGCTACGGGCGCCCACAGCGCCGCGAACCCCGGCCTGCGAATGGTTGCCGCCAGTCCAACAATAAGTGTCCCCCAAGTTGCTTGTGCCGACCCCGAACCGTGGTACAGTCCGTTCCGTATCGTGGGACTGGTCCACAGTACGGAACCGGCACGTGGCTGTCATCCGTCGCGAGGGACCCCAGACCGACCTCCGGAGGGCTGAGCCGGATGACCGACACCCCTGCGACCGGACCCGACATGGCCGACGACGACATCGATCTGGCGAGTCTCGACGACGAGGAACTCACAGCCCAGATGCACGATGACCTGTACGACGGGCTGGCCGACGAGATCGCCGAGGGCACCAACATCCTGCTGGGCCGGGGATGGCCAGCCGACAAGGTGCTCAACGACGCCCTCGTCGAGGGCATGCGCATCGTGGGAATCGACTTCCGCGACGGGATCCTCTTCGTGCCCGAGGTCCTGCTGGCCGCCAACGCCATGAAGGCGGGCATGGCCATCCTCCGGCCGCTGCTGGCCGAGACGGGTGCCGAGCCCATCGGCAGTGTGGTGATCGGCACGGTGAAGGGCGACATCCACGACATCGGCAAGAACCTGGTGGCGATGATGCTCGAGGGGGCCGGCTTCGAGGTGTTCGACCTCGGCATCAACACCGACGCCGACGAGTTCCTGGCCGCCCTCGACGAGCACCAGCCCGACATACTCGGCATGTCGGCGCTGCTCACCACCACTATGCCCTACATGAAGGTCGTGATCGACACCCTCACCGAGAAGGGCATACGCGACAACTTCATCGTCCTCGTCGGCGGGGCGCCCCTCAACGAGGAGTTCGGAACGGCCATCGGCGCCGACGCGTACTGCCGGGACGCCGCCATCGCGGCCGAGACGGCCAAGAGCTTCGTAACGGCCCGCCGGGCCGCCGGATGACGGCCGCTTCCCAGCCTCCAAGGGTCCTGGTCATCGGCTGCGGCGCGCTGGTTCGCGAGCTGCGCGCCGTGGCTGACCTCAACGGCCGCGAGCATCTCGACGTGGAGTGCCTGCCCGCGATCATGCACAACCGCCCCGAGCAGATCCCCGACGCCGTCCGCCGCAGGGTCCGCGCCGCCAAGGATCGCGGCGCCCACGGCACGATCCTGGTGGGCTACATGGACTGCGGCACAGGCGGGCTGCTCGACCGGGTGTGCGCCGAGGAGAGCGTCGAGCGGCTGCCCGGCGCCCACTGCTATGAGCTCTATGCCGGCGCGGACGCCTTTGCCGGCCTGCAGGAGGCCGAACCGGGCACCTTCTACCTCACCGACTACCTGGTACGGCACTTCGACCGGGTGATCATGCAGGGTCTGGGCATCTCAAAGCATCCGGAGCTCCTCGAAGCGTACTTCGGCAACTACACCCGGGTGGTCCACCTGGCCCAGACCGACGACGACCGTCTGGCCCGAGCGGCACAGCAGGCCGCTGCCCGCCTCGGCCTTCGCTGCGAGCGGATCTTTACCGGCATCGGCGGCCTCGAGCGCCCCATCGTCGAGTTGGCCGGGCCAGCCGAGTTGACCGGGCCAGCCGAGTTGACCGGGCCAGCCGAGTTGACCGGGCCAGCCGAGTTGACCGGGCCAGCCGAGTTGACCGGGCCAGCCGAGTTGGCCAGCCCAGAGGCGGCATGAGCCCCCCGGCGGGTCGAGGCGGGCGCAGGCGGCGCAACGACGGCGGGAACCTCGTGCTGATCAGCTGGCGCGACATTCCCGCCCAGGTCAACGGCGGCTCCGGCACGGACCGGGTTCAGCGCATCCTCCCCCGCCGCTTCCAGAGAGCCATCGACCGGGCGGCCATGGTCGCCGGCAAGACGCAGGCCTCGCAGTATGTCGGCGAGTGGCGCCGCACCATGATCCCTGCGGGCGCCGATGATCCCGAGACTGCGGCGATGGCGGCCGCGGCCTCCCTGGAGGAGGCCTTCCCGCGGGAGCGCCTGGACGAGTTCGTCAGGACCGGCGGATGGGATCCTGAGCGTGACGGCCACGACCAGCCGACGCCCGTGCCCGGTGATCGCCAAGGAGGCCCGCAGTGACCGACACCGTCGTCAGCTCGGCCACCAAGGAGGTCGTCATCGGGTTCGACCGCCCGTTCGTGATGATCGGCGAGCGCATCAACCCCACTGGGCGGCGCCTGCTGGCCGAGGAGATGCGCAACGGCGACTTCAGCCGGGTCGAGGCCGACGCGCTGGCTCAGGCCACGGCCGGCGCCCACATGCTCGACGTCAATGCGGGGATCCCGCTGGCCGACGAGCCGGCTCTGCTGGCGCAGGCCATCAAGCTCGTGCAGAGCGTGACCGACGCGCCCCTGTCCATCGACTCATCTATCGTCGAGGCCCTCGAGGCCGGCATCGCGGTGTACGAGGGCAAGCCCCTGATCAACTCCGTCACCGGGGAGGACGAGGTGCTGGAGCGGGTGCTGCCCCTAGTGGCTCGCCATGGCGCTGCGGTGGTGGCCATCTCCAACGACGAGACCGGCATCAGCGAGGATCCCGACGTCCGCTTCGAGGTGGCCCGCAAGATCGTGAACCGGGCCGCCGACCACGGAATCCCGGCCTGCGACGTGGTGGTAGACCCCCTGGTGATGCCTATCGGCGCCATGGGCACGGCTGGACGGCAGGTGTTCCAGCTCGTGCGCCGCCTGCGGGCCGAGTTGGGGGTCAACACCACCTGCGGCGCCAGCAACGTCAGCTTCGGCCTGCCCGCCCGCCACATGATCACGGGAACCTTCCTGTCGATGGCAATCGGGGCCGGGCTCACGTCCGCGATCATGAACCCCATGCACGCCGAAGTGAAGAACGCGGTGATGGCCGCAGACGTCCTGGCCGGGAACGACCGGGACTGCGCCGCGTGGATCGCGGAGCACCGGGACCCCGACGCGGTCGGCTTGAGACGGCGGGGCGGGCGTCGCCGAAGCGCCTGAGTCCATGCACGACGGGCCCTTGACTGGACAAGCCTGACATGCAGGACATGCACAGCGTCGTGTTCAACCCCTCGGGGATACGCGCCTCGGTGGCTGCCGGAGCCACCGTGCTCGACGCGGCCCGGGCCGGCGGCGTCGACCTCGACTCGGTGTGCGGCGGCCGCGGCCTGTGCGGCCGCTGCCAAGTCTCGCCCACCGACGCCCGCGTCCTGTCCGATCCCGGCCCCACGGAGCTGGGCTACCGGGGGCGGCGCCCCCTGTCCGAGGGCTGCCGGCTGGGCTGCCAGGCCGTGTTGCTGGCCGACGCGGTCATCGACGTCCCGCCTGCCAGCCAGGTCCACCGCCCAGTGGTGCGCAAGTCGATCGATCTCACCGGGGTGGTCATCCATCCGGTCGTCACGCTGCATTATGTGGAACTGCCCGAGGTCGTCCTGGGTTTCGAGGTCGCCGACGTCGACCTGATCGCCGAGGCCCTCGCCGCCGACTGGGGGCTGACCGATGTGGAGTTCCCGGTGCCGGTCCTGGCGGGGCTGTCGCCGGCGATAGCGGCCGGAGACCGGTTGGTCACGGTGGTGGTTCACGACCGCCGCACCGTCCTCGACGTGCGCCCCGGCTACTCCGACGAGGCCTGGGGGGTGGCCGTCGATGTCGGATCGACGACCATCGCCGGCTACCTGCTCGAGCTCTCGTCGGGCGAGGTGGCCGCGGCCTCGGGCCGGATGAACCCGCAGATCCGCTTCGGCGAGGACCTCATGAGCCGGGTGTCCTACGTGATGATGAACCCCGGCGGCGAGGCCGAGCTCACCGGGGCCGTGCGCAACGCCGTCGACGAACTGGTGGGCGAGCTGTGCGAGCAGGCCGGTGCGGACCGCAGCCGGGTGCACGATCTGGTCGTGGTGGGGAACCCGATCATGCACCACCTGGTGCTGGGACTGGACCCCACGCCGCTGGGAGCGGCGCCGTTCACGCTCACCACCGCCGCAGCCGTGCGGGGCCGGGCCACCGACATCGGGATCGACCTGCGAAACGCCGCGCTGTACGTGGGACCGTGCATCGCCGGGCATGTCGGCGCGGACGCGGCCGCGGCCACCCTGGCCGAGGGCCCTCACCGGGCGGCTGAGCCGATGCTGGTGGTGGATGTGGGCACCAACGCCGAGATCGTGCTGGGCGACGGCAACCGGGTGCTGGCCGCGTCCAGCCCGACGGGCCCGGCCTTCGAGGGCGCCCAGATCAGCTGCGGCCAGCGGGCCACTCCCGGCGCGGTGGAGCGGATCCGCATCGATCCCGACACCTGGGAGCCCCGGCTCAAGGTGATCGGCTGCGAGCTCTGGTCCGACGAGCCCGGCTTCGCCGAGGAGCTGGACCGGGCCGGCCTGCAGGTCTCGGGGCTGTGCGGCTCGGGCATCATCGAGGTGATCGCGGAGATGTACCTGGCCGGCATCATCGATCGCCACGGCGTGATCACCTCGGAGCAGGGCCGGTCGCAACGGATCGTGGCCGACGACCGCACCTTCAGCTACGTGGTTCAGTGGGCGCCGATCCGGCTGCACGTCACCCAGAACGACGTCCGGGCCGTCCAGCTGGCCAAAGCCGCCCTGAGGGCCGGCATCGACTTGCTGCGCGAGCACGCCGGCATCGTCGAGGTGCCCGACATCCGGCTGGCGGGCGCCTTCGGCGCCCACATCGACCCGGTGCGGGCGATGGTGCTGGGCCTCGTGCCCGACACGCCCCACGGCGGGGTTCGAGCGGCCGGCAACGCCTCGGGGGTGGGCGCGGTGCGCATGCTGCTGTCCGGCGAGCAGCGGCTGGAGATAGAGCGGGCGGTGCGGTCGGTGATCAAGATCGAGACGGCCACCGAGTCCCGCTTCCAGGAGCTGTTTGTGGCGGCCATGGCCTTCCCCCACGACACCGACCCCACCCCCCACCTGGCCGCGGTGATCGATCTGCCCGCAGCGGACACATCCAACAGCGACCTGAGCCGTCGCCGTCGCCGCAGGCCTCGCCCCGCCGCATGAGGCGCAGACAACCCCGGCCATCCCTCGGCGCGATGCCGGGCGGACAGGCCAGACGAGCAAGAAGACGCAAGGATTGGGGACAGGACACAATGAGGGAACACCGATGAGCGAGACACGGGGGCGCAGAGGCGGGGGCCGGGCCGGCCGCCGGGCCGCGAGGGCGGCGTCAGCGGAGGCCGCGCCGTACCTGGTCCGCCGGCTACCGCCCGTGGACATAGTCGACGCCGACGGCTTGGAGCAGATCGAGCGCAACGCCGAGACGATCCTGTCCGAGGTCGGCATCGCCTTCCAGGAGTTCCCCGAGGCACTGGAGCTGTGGCGGGCCGCGGGGGCCGACATCGACGGCGAGCTTGTGAAGTTCCCGCCCGGTCTGTGCCGCCAGATCGTGCAGGACAACGCGCCCGCCGTCTACACCCAGCACGCCCGCAATCCCGCCCGCAGCGTGAAGGTCGGCGGCGACGCCACCGTGTTCGCCCCCAACTACGGATCGCCCTTCGTGATGGACCTCGACCGGGGCCGCCGCTACGCCACGCTGGAGGACTTCTGCAACGTGGTGAAGCTCGCCTACGCCCTGCCCCAGCTGCACCACAGCGGGGGCACGGTGTGCGAGCCGGTGGACGTGCCGGTGAACAAGCGCCACCTCGACATGGTGTACGCCCACCTGCGCTACAGCGACAAGCCGTTCATGGGCTCGGTGACCGCGGCCTCCCGCACCGCGGACTCCGTCGAGATGGCCCGCATCGCCTTCGGCGGAGACCTCGCCGACCGCACGGTGATGACCTCGCTGATCAACGCCTCGTCGCCGATGCGCTGGGACGCCACCATGCTGGGCGCGGCCACCACATACGCCCGCGCCAACCAGGCCTGCATCGTCAGCCCGTTCATCCTGGCCGGGGCGATGTCGCCGGTGACGGTGGCCGGCCTGGCCGCCCAGGCGCTGGCCGAGGCGCTGTCGGGCATGGCCTACCTGCAGCTGGTGCGGCCCGGCGCGCCGGTGGTGTTCGGCACGTTCGCCTCGTCGATGTCGATGGCTACCGGGGCGCCCACCTTCGGCACGCCCGAGGCCGGCCAGGCGATCTACGTGATGGCGTCGCTGGCCCGCCGGGTCGGGGTGCCGTTCCGCTCAGGCGGGCAGTTCACGTCCTCGAAGCTCCCCGACGCGCAGGCGGCCTACGAGTCGGCCCACACCCTGCTGCCCACGATGCAGGCCGGCGTGAACTTCGTGCTGCACGCCGCGGGCTGGCAGGAGGGCGGCCTGGCCCTGGGCTACGAGAAGCTGATCCTGGACGCCGATCAGCTGGGCGCCATGGAGGTCTGGGCCCGGGGAGTGGACACAAGCGACAACGGCCAGGCCATGGAGGCGTTCCGGACCAACGCCCACGGCGACCACTTCCTGGGCAACCAGCACACACTGGCCAACTTCGAGACCGCCTTCTGGCGATCGGACATCTCCGACGCGGCCAGCTACGAGCAGTGGTCCGAGGAGGGTTCTCTATCCGCGGCCCAGCGCGCCAACGCCCGCTGGAAGCAGCTCCTGGCCGACTACGAGCCTCCCCCCATCGACGACGCGGTGGACGCCGAACTGCGAGACTTCATGGCCCGGCGCAAGGCCGAAATGCCCGACGAGATCGGCTGAGCGGCTCCGCGACGACTTGATCGACGAGATCGGCTGACCCCGCGGCGGGGCGGGCGCCCGCCGGGTCCGTCAGCTGGCGATCGAGACGTCCTGCAGCTGGGGGCGGTCGGGAAGGCGCAGACCTATGAGCTCTCCCGCGGCGTGGAGCTCGAAGTGCCACACGTCGATGTCGTCGGGGCTGCTCTCGCGCAGGGAGGTGACTGCATGCCAGATGGCGTAGCGAGCAGCCCGGATCGTCGACTCCGGAGACTCGGCCGCGCGCGACACGGCCGCATACCCCGCGGAGATGCCCGCGTAGACATCGCCATTCACGGCCACTGAGGCTGCGGCCCACTCCGCGAGCGCCCTCAGCGCACGGGGCCGGGACCGGTTGACCCGATCGTCGAAGACCGCCTCCACCCACGAGTGCCAAGCCGATGAACCTCGCTCCGCCATCTGTGTCTCCTTTCGACGCGCTCCGAGGGGACCTGGGTCTGAGGCTAGTGGGCCACCGCCGCGCTTCATCGCGACAGCGGCCCATCCAGCCCGCTCGTGGCTACCGGCGGGACGGAACGAGGACATCGCGCTGTCGGCTACCGGCGGGGCGGATCGAGGGCGTCGCGCAGACCGTCCCCGATGAAGTTGATGCACAGGACCGTGGCCACGATGGCCAGACCCGGCGCCCACACCAGCCAGGGCGCGGTGATCATGAAGCCCTCATTGCCCCCGAGCATGTTTCCCCAGGTGGCGGTGTGGGCCGGGCTGACCCCCAGTCCCAGGAAACTCAGCGTCGACTCGGCGAGGATGGCGCCCGCCACGGTCAACGACACCGCGACGACGATCTCGCCGACCAGGTTGGGCAGCAGATCGCGGACCATGATGCGGCGGCCGGGCACACCGAGCGCGACGGCTGCCTCGACGAACTGGTTCTCGCACAGCGACAGCACTTTGGCTCGCACGATGCGGGCCGGGACCATCCAGGTAACTCCGGCCAGCACGATCACCACATCGAGCACGCTGTCACCCAGTATTCGGGCCGCCATGATCACCACCATCAGACTGGGGAGGGCCAGCATCGTGTCGGTGAAGCGCATCAGCGCCGAGTCCACCCACCCCCGGCAATAGCCCGCCACCAGACCCACAGCCGTTCCTGCCACACCGCTGATCAACGCCACGGCCACGCCGACCAGCAGGGAGATCCGGCCTCCGTAGAGGATCCGGCTCAGAGTGTCGCGCCCGAGGGTGTCGGTTCCCAGCAGGAAGTCGCCGCTCGGCGGTGCGAGAATCCTGTCCAGGTTCTGCTCGGTGGCACCGTAGGGAGCAACCCAGTCCGCGAATACGGCGCACAGCGCGATCAGGGTGAACATCGCCAGCGAAGCGGCCGCGAGACGATGCTTGCGGAACCGTCGCCACACGGTCCGCCAGTGCGGCGCGGCCTCATCGCTGGGTGTCTCCAGCGGCTGCCCCGCCATCGACCGCCTGTCGCTGAGCCGGCGCTCGCCCCGGTGCTGGTAGCCCGGCCGGAACGGCGAACGCTCAGCCATAGCGGATCCTCGCGCCCAGCCACGCCAGATCGAAACACTCAGCCATAGCGGATCCTGGGGTCGAGCACGGCGTAGAGCAGATCGGCCAGCAGGTTCATCAAGAACACCGCGGCCGCGACGATCATCACCGTGGCCAGCAGCACGGGGTAGTCGCCGCCGTGGAGTGCGTCGAGGAACAGGAGGCCCATGCCCGGGTACTGGAAGACCCGCTCGGTGACGATCAAGCCGCCCACCAGCAGGCCGAGATCCACCGCGGCCAGCGTCGTCACCGGGATCAGCGCATTGCGCACGCCGTGGCGCACAACCACCTGGCGTTCGGGCAGGCCCTTGGCCCGGGCGGTGGAGATGTAGTCCATGCCCATGACGTCGAGCATGGAAGACCTCATGTAGCGGCTGTAGGCCGCGATCAGCTGCAGCGACAGCGCGATCACCGGCAGCGCGAGGTGGCGGGCCCTGTCCAGCAGGTCGAAGCCCTGCTGGCCGGGCGAGTAGATGCCGGCGGTGGGCAGCAGGGGCGCTCCGAGCCGGAGCCACTGGGCCAGGTACAGCCCGAACAGCAGTTGCAGCATGAGACCCAGCCAGAACACCGGAATCGAGATGCCCAGAAACGACACCGTGGTGGCGGCCCTGTCGACGACCGAGTCTGGGCGCAGCGCCGACAGAGTGCCCACAGCCAGCCCGACCGCGAGCGAGATGGCCATCGCCACCGCGATCAGCAGCAGCGTGTTGGCCATGGCGCTGCGCACCAGCGGCCACACGTCCTGGCCATTGCGGACCAGCGACGTGCCCAGGTCGCCAGTCACGAAGTTGCCCAGCCACGTCAGGTAGCGAACCCCGAAGGGCTCGTCTAGGCCGAGGGATTCGATGTAGGCCCTTCGGGCCTCGGGGCTGATGCGGGGGTTGAGCGTCAGCTGGGCGGCAGGACTAGTGATCTTGCCCGCCGCCCAGAATGTGGCGAACGAGACCGCCAGGAGTATGGGAACGGTGACCGCGAGACGTCCGGCCGCGTAACGGATCACCCTCGAAGTGTGCCCACCGGCCCCGCTCGCCGGATCGCCCTGTCGCTCACCCGATCACGCCCCGACCGATCGCCCTGTCGCTCACCCGATCGTTCCCGACCGCTCACCCGATCACTGTCCAGTCGTAGAGGTCGTAGAAGCCTCCGTAAACGCTCGACACGTACTTGCCCGGTCCTTCCAGCACCTCGGGGTCCCAGGCCAGCAGGTTCGGCAGCATGTACAGCGGAATCCAGGGGACGTCGTCGGCGAGCAGGGCGCCCAGTTCGTGGACCAGCTTCAAACGCTCTGCCTCGTCGAGTTCGGCGTCTATGGCGAAGGCCAGATCGCTGGCCTGCTGGCTGGCGTAGGCGGTGAAGTTCTGGCCGCTGTAGGAGTTGGCCTCGGTGGGGATGCCGTCGATGTCGTAGAGGGCGGTAACGGACGGATCGGGGTTTGTGCTGTTGGCGAACAGCGCCACCGGGCCGAAGTTCATGACCGGCAGGCGATTCTGGAAGAGTTCGCCTGCGTCGTAGTTGATGATCTCCCAGCCGATCCCGAACGGCTTGGTCATCTCGGTCACCAGAGCCTGGATGTCCTCGCGGCGCTTGTTGCCGGCGACGGTGTTCCACTGCAGCACCAGCTCGACGCCCTCAGAGTTGACCCACAGGCCCTGGAGGTCAGGGCGGGTCCAGCCGTCGGCGGTCAGCAGTTCCTCGACGGCGTCCATGTCCTGGACGTACCGATCGAAGTGTGAGCCGCACCACTCTCCGAAGGCCGGGTTCCAGCCTGCGCACTGCAGCACCATCGGATCGTCGATGATGGGGCCCAGCGCGACCTCGGCGACTTGCTCCCGGTCGAGCGAATGGGCGAGGGCCTGACGGAGCCCTGTGGTTATCTCGAAGCGTCGGTCGGGCGCGGCCTGATTGATCCAGAGGCCCTCCATGAAGATGCCCTCCCCAGACACGAACGCCAACGGCGGTCCGAGACGCTGCTTGGCACCGGGGAAGGGCTGGGGGAAGGCGGCCATGACCTCGCCTGTCTGCAGGGCCGCGACCTCGGTGTCGGTGTCTTCCCGGGGGACCATCACCACCCGGTCGACCAGCGGCATACGGTCGGCGACCCAGTAGTTCTCGTTGGGGACGAGGATGTGCTGCTCCTGGCTCCAGGACTCCTGGCGCCACGGCCCGGCCGAGATCGGGATCGAGTCGTTCCAGTAGCCGGATATCTCGGTATCGCCGTCGAAGGCGTGGGCCGGCAGGAGCCCGCCGAAGAGCTGGCGCCAGGGTGCGTAGGGCTCCGAGAACGTGATGACCGCGGTGTGGGGGTCCTCGTGGCCCACATCCGTGATGAGGTCGTAGCCGATCGTGTTGAGCGAGCCTTCGGTGTCGAGCACGGCGCGCCACGTGAACCACACGTCGGTGCTGGTGATGGGCGTGCCGTCGCTCCAGCGCGCCTGGGGGTCGAGCCGGTAGGTCACGGTGAAGCTGCCGTCGGAGTGGGTCTCCACCCCGCCGTTGTCCGGGCCGGGAGCTTCGACGATTACCGGGGAGGCCCTCAGGTTGTTGGCCTCGTCGTACTCCATCAGGCCGGCCTGGAAATGGACGAGCACCGACCAGCCGAGCCAGCTGGCGTTGGCGCAGGAGGTCAGCGGGTTGAGGCACTCGGGCCACTGCTCCACCGCCAGCACGATCTCGCCGCCGGGACGTCCCGCGGCGGGCTCCGCCGGCGCCGGAGCTGTGTCGTCGGCGGCGGTCGTGGCGGCGGGATCGGTTGCGCTGTCGCTGTCCGCCGCTTCGATGTCAATGTCGAAAGAGCCGCCGCATGCGGCCGCGGCGACCAGTGCCGCCACCGCCAGCAGTCCCCGCCAGTGTCCGAGATACCGCGACGGTTTCGCCAGCTGCGCTCTCACGGAGTCTCACACTAGCCGTCACTGCCCTCACGGCAGGCGTCCCAAAGGGGTCGGCTGCCCTATCCCCGGCACCGGCGGCCCCGGGGCTCGACTCCCCTATCCCCGGAGCGGGCGACGCAGGAGGTTGGCAGCGACGGCTGAGGCCCGCAGCGGCCAAGGATCGAACGTGCCCTGCTCGGCGACCGGCGGGGCCGGTCGTGTGAACATGCGGTACACGACGTACAGCGCGATCACGGCGTGGCACACGATCAGTACGCCGAAGTAGGCCCACGGCGCGATGGCCGCCATCAGGAACCCGCCCAGCGTCGGCCCTATCACGGCCCCGACCCCGCTGACCCGCACCAGCGATGCGCTGGCCCCGGTCAACTGCGCGGGCGAGACGCTGTCGGCGGTGGTGGCCACGGCCAGCGAGTACAGGGGGAAGGTCGAGCCGCCGTGAACGAACATCAGCAGCAGCGAGAGCACCGACCCCACCGACACCAGCAGGTGCAGCCCCGCCGAGCCGGCCGCGATGATGGCCACGACAAGGATCACATAACGGCGCGGCACCCGGTCGGAGGCACTGCCGATGAGCCACTGGAACACCACCGAGCCCACCATGGACGAGACCACGAACAGCGAGATCCGGGTGTCGGACAGGCCCTCGGAGGCGGCGTAGAACGCACCGAGCCCCATCAGGCAGCCTTGTGAGACGCCGACCCAGAACGCGGTGAGCAGCCCCAGCGGCACGATCTTGACAAGCTCGCGCAGCGAGACCGGCTCGGGCACCACGAGCGGCGGCGCGGTGGACGCCGACAAGGCCACCGGCACCAGCGCGAACGAGATCAGCGCCGAGGACACCACGAACAGCTTGAAGCCGCCGGGATCGGCGACGTTGAGCATGAGCTGGCCAGCGCCCATCCCGCCCATCGTGACGATCATGTAGCGCGACAGCATCCGGCCCCGGGTGGCGTTGGTGGCCATGTCGTTGAGCCACGACTCGACGGTCACCAGGATGCCGGCCAGGCACAGCCCGTAGGCCAACCTCAGCAGGGTCCACGACACCGGATTGATCCAGATTACGTGCAGGATCGCGGCGGCCGAGCCCACCGAGGACAGCGCGGCGAACACCCGGATGTGGCCGACGGAGGCGATGAAGTGCTCCGCCGCCCGGGTTCCGAACAGGAAGCCCAGGAAGTAGCCGGCCATCACCACGCCGGTCACCGCCAGCCCGAAGTCCTCCAGTTCGGCCCGCACCCCTAGGGCGACGCGCAGCAGACCGTTGCAGGACATGACCAGGGCCACTCCGACGAGCAGCGATCTGACCGCGCCGAAGCTGTCGCCGCGCGGTTCGATCCACGGTCCCCCCGTCAGCCCGTCGTCCGCGGGCTCGGGCCGCACCACAGCACCGGATGCCACGGCCGGATCGTAGTGACGCGCCTCGATGGCAAGGCCGCAATTCGCTCGTGACTTTCGTCACGGAGGAGGGGTGCGTGGGCCGCGCCAGCCGCCGCCGGGTCGGGCTCCCGCCGGCTTCGGGGTCGAGCCGCGTGAGACTCGGGGTCGGGTTGCGTCAGGCTCGGGGGCCGACTCCGTCAAGCTCGAGCCAGGGCCGCGGCGATGGCCCACAGGTTGGTGCCAGCCGACAGGCCGGCAAGGCTCCGTCAAGCTCCAGCCAGGGCCGCGGCGATGGCCTTGCGCACCGGGATGGGGCTCTCGATCTGTAGGAAGTGACCCACCCGGTCGAGGTACACGGTGGTGGCCCGGCTGCCGCCGAAGGACTCGATCATCCCGGCGGCCGCCCGGTTGGGCGTCATCTTGTCCTCCCGGCCCAGCACCAGCGTCACGGGGCATTGCACTCGGCCCGCGGCTGCTTCGGCCCCGTCGTAGGCGTTGCACGCGGCCAGGTCGCCGGCGAGCACTCCGGGAGGGGCCCGGTCCAGCAGCGAGGTGTTGCCCCCGATCAGCCACATGCCGGGCGAGGCGTGCCCGCCGGTGTGGGCTCGGCTGCCTATGCCCCAAGAGGTGATGAGCCGTCCGGCCACGGGGTCGTCGGCGTCGGCCGCCGATTGCAGCGCGGGATGCACCGGCATGGCCCCAGCGGTGCCCAGCAGCACCAGCGACCGGGCCACCTCGGGCCGCTGAGCGGCGGCCTCCAGCACCACGAACGTGCCCATGGAATGCCCCACCAGGTGGGCGGGTGCCATGCCCAGAGCCTCGGTGGTGCTCGCCAGCCACTCCCCCATTTGCTCGATGCTGGCCAGTGCCGGGCCTTCGCTGCCGCCGTGTCCGGGCAGGTCCACTGCCGCGGCCCGGTACCCGTGGTGGGCGATCCAGCGGGTTTGGAGCTGCCACACCGTGCGATCGCCGCCCGCTCCGTGCACCAGCACCACTGCGGGCTCGTCGCCGTCGATGCTGCGGCCCCCGGTGGCACAGCGCACCACCCGCCCGTCGATCAGCGTCTCCACAGCACTAGGTCCTAGGCAGTCGGGCCGCCGAACCGAATCTCGGGAGCATTGTGCGCGCTATATCCACAGAACCCGCACCAAGATCTGAAGTCGGGCCGCCGAACCGAATCTCGGGAGCATTGTGCGCGCTATATCCACAGAACCCGCACCAAGATCTGAAGTCGGGCCGCCGAACCGAATCTCGGGAGCATTGTGCGCGCTATATCCACAGAACTCGCACCAAGAATTGAGTGAAGCGCACCATCAGCGCTGCGAGGCCTTGAGGGCCCGCTCCAGGTCCTCGACGATGTCGCGGGGGTCCTCCAGCCCGACCGAGATCCGCACTAGGTCCTCCCCCACGCCGGCTGCGGCCAGATCAGCGGCCGACATTTGCTGGTGGGTGGTGCTGGCCGGGTGGATCACCAGCGTCTTGGCGTCGCCCACATTGGCCAGATGCGAGGCTAGGCGGACCGCGGCTATGAACTTGGCCCCGGCGTCGCGCCCTCCGGCGATGCCGAAGCTCAGGATGGCCCCGGTTCCTCTCGGGTAGAGCCGGCTGGCCAGGTCGTGGTCGGGGTGGTCCGGCATGGACGGGTACTTGACCCACGTCACCGCGTCGTTGGCGGCTAGCGCCTCGACCACTAGTTCGGTGTTGGCCACATGGCGTTGCATCCTCAGCGGCAGCGTCTCGACGCCCTGGAGGATCTGGAAGGCGTTGGCCGGGCTCATGCAGGCACCGAAGTCGCGCAGCCCCTCGGCTCGGGCCCGGCTGATGAAGGCACCGGGACCGAACTCGTCGCTGAAGCTGATGCCGTGGTAGCCGGCGTAGGGCTCGGTGATGGTTCCGAACAGGCCCGAGGCGTCCCAGTCGAAGTGGCCGCCGTCGACGAGCATGCCCCCGAGGGCCACTCCGTGGCCGCCCAGGAACTTGGTGGCCGAGTGCATCACGATGTCGGCGCCGTGCTCGAAGGGACGGATCAGGTACGGGGTCGAGAAGGTGGCGTCCACCATCAGCGGCAGGCGGTGCCGGTGGGCTACGTCGGCCACCGCGGCGATGTCGAGGACCTCGATGCCGGGATTGCCGAGCGTCTCGGCGAAGACGAGGCGGGTGTCGGCGCCGATGGCGGCTGCGAACTCGTCGGGTTGGCGGGGGTCCACGAACGTGGTGGTGATGCCGAAGCGCGGCAGGGTCAGGTTGAGCATGTTGTGGGTTCCGCCGTAGATGTTGCGGCTGGCCACGATGTGTCCGCCCGTGTCCATGAGGGTGGCCACGGCCAGGAAGAAGGCGGCCTGCCCGCTGGCGGTGGCCACCGCGCCCACCCCGCCCTCCAGCGCCGCGACCCGCTCCTCGAGCACGGCCACGGTGGGGTTGGAGATGCGGGAGTAGATGTGTCCCGGGATCTCGAGGTTGAACAGCCCGGCGGCATGGTCGGTGTCCTCGAAGGAGTACGAGGTGGTGAAGTAGATGGGCACGGCCCTGGCCCCGGTGGCGGGGTCGCTGTGTTGGCCGGCGTGGAGGCTGAGGGTGTCGAAGCGAAGGAAGTCGGGCTCTACCACACGGGCGAGCCTAGAGGCCGAGGCGATGGCCGCGGCTCGGCGGGCATCTCGCAATGCGCTGAGCGAGGCCGTGGCCCGAGCGGCCCGTGAGCGCAGCGAACGGGAGAGGGAATCACGGGGCCGAACGCGTCGAGGCCCTCGCCGTATCGGCTGGGGGAAGACCGATCTAGGCGGGGGCCTCGAGTTGGGGGTGAGGGGCTCGACCCCTCAGGCGAAGGTTTCTTGCCAGCCCGGTTAGGCCAGCTGTCCGGTCAACGACCGGCTCGATAGGGGCGGCCGGCCGCATCTCCGGCCACTGCCAGCAGGCTCTCGGCCACACCCACGGCATAGCCTGGCCCTAGCGCGTCGCGCCACACCCTGGAGGGGTTGGCCTTCGTGTCGTAGCGGGGAAACGAACTCATCCTTACTCCTCCTGTTCTCTGTACGCCACATCGTCAGTGGTCTGCTGAATCTTGTCGTCAGAGACGCCCGATTGCAACGAATAGGCGGTCAGAAGGGATGTGATTTGCGTCACACCGCTGGAGTCGCCCCGCAGAGATCACGTCACACCGCGGCACCGGACCGCAGAGATCACGTCACACCGCTGGAGTCGCCCCGCAGAGATCACGTCACACCGCGGTGCCGGACCGCAGAGATCACGTCACAGCGCTGGAGTCGCCCCGCAGAGATCACGTCACAGCGCTGGAGTCGCCCCGCAGAGATCACGTCACACCGCGGCGCCGGACCGGTAGAAGTCCACCGGCTCGGGTGGCAGCGGGGTGTCGCCCCGGATCAGGTCGGCGGCCTTCTCGGCCAGCATCATCACGGGGGCGTAGATGTTGCCGTTGGTCACATAGGGCATCGACGAGGCGTCCACCACCCGCAGGCCCCTCGTGCCGTGGACCTCGAGCGAGTCCGGATGCAGCGCCGCGTCATCGCCCAGGCCCATGCGGGCGGTGCAGGACGGGTGCAGGGCGGTCTCGGCGTCGCGCCGCACCCAGTCGAGGACCTCTTCGTCTGTGCTGACTGCGGTGCCCGGCGACACTTCCCCGCCGTTGAACGGATCCATGGCCGGCTGGTTGAGGATGTGGCGCGCGTGGCGGACGGCCTCTACCCACTCTCGGCGGTCCTCGTCGGTGGACAGGTAGTTGAAGCGCAGCGCCGGCTTGGTCCGGGGGTCGGTCGAGACGATGGCCACGGTCCCCCGCGAGTTGCTGTACATCGGCCCGACGTGCACCTGGTAACCGTGTCCGCCGGCAGGCGTCGAGCCGTCGTAGCGGATGGCGATGGGCAGGAAGTGGAACATGAGGTTGGGATAGGCCACACGGTCGTTGCTGCGGACGAAGCCGCCCGCCTCGAAGTGGTTGGTCGCCCCCGGGCCGCGGCGGGCGAGCCACTGCAGCCCGATCAGGGGGCGGCGCCACTTGGCCAACTGCGGCTGCATCGACACCGGCTGCTTGCAGGCGTACTCGACGTACACCTCGAGGTGGTCCTGCATGTTGGCGCCCACCGCCGGCACGTCGGCCACCACGTCTATGCCGTGGCGGCGCAGCAGGCCCGCGGGGCCAACGCCGGAGAGCTGCAGGAGCTGGGGCGAGTTGATGGCCCCGCCGCAGCAGACCACCTCACCGGCTTTCACGGTGCGGCTGCGGCCGCCCTTGGTGTAGGTGACGCCGACCGCCCGGTTCTTTTCGAAGACGATCCTGGTGGTGAACGCACGGGTGATCAGGCGGAGGTTGGGCCGGTCGAGCACGGGGTGCAGGTAGGCCCGGGACGCGCTGAGGCGGCGGCCCCGGTGGACGTTGCGGTCGAAGGCGGCGAACCCCTCCTGGCGGTAGCCGTTCACGTCGGCGGTCCGGGCGTGGCCGGCCTGCTCGGCAGCTTCCAGGAAGGCCTCGAACAGCGGGTTGGCGGCCGGTCCCCGCTCCAGCACCAGCGGACCCCGAAGGCCGCGGTAGCAACCCTCGCCGCCGGACCCCTCGACACCGCCAGTACCGCCGGCCCCCTCGACACCGCCAGAACCGCCAGAACCGCCGGACCCCTCTCCACCGCCAGAACCGCCGGACCCTTCAATCGAGATCGACGTGGACATCGTCTCCCGCGGCGAGGTGTCGCCGAGGTCGTCAGAGCCGTCGGGTCTGCTGTGGTCGTCGCCTGCTAGGCAGCGCTCCATGCGCTTGAAGTAGGGCAGGCAGTGGGCGTAGTCCCAGTTCTGCATGCCGGGGTCGGCGGCCCAGCGCTCGTAGTCGAGGGGGTTGCCCCGCTGGAAGATCATGCCGTTGATGCTGGACGACCCGCCCAGCACCCTCCCCCGGGCGTGGTAGATCCGGCGTCCGCCCATGTGGGGCTCGGGCTCAGAGGTGTACTGCCAGTCGTAGAAGCGGTTGCCGATGGGGAACGACAGCGCCGCGGGCATGTGTATGTACACGTCGAAGCGCCAGTCCCGCCGGCCCGCCTCCAGCACGAGTACCGATGCGGACGGGTCGGCGCTGAGCCGGTTGGCCAGCGCGCAGCCAGCTGAGCCTCCGCCCACGATCACGTAGTCGTAGCGACGGTCCCGGTCTGCCATCGTCACCTCGCGGACTCGCACCGGGACGCCGGCTGCCCCGTGCCATGCAACAATCGCGACCCTACCGCTGCAACTCCCCAACTACGGGAGGACCCAAGTGACCGATACCCCCCAGCCAACGCTGAAGTCACCGCCCGCCGGCCACTGCCTGTGCGGCAGCGTGAGCTACGAGGTGCACGGGCCGATCCGTCAGGTGTGGAACTGCCACTGCTGGCGCTGCCGCCGCTGGACGGGCCACTTCATGGCCGGGTCGGCATGCAAGCGCTCCGACCTCAGACTCATCTTGGATGCCACCCTGGCCTGGCACCACCCCGCCGACGATCCGAACGTGGCTTACGGGTTCTGCCGCAACTGCGGCGGGTCGCTGTTCTGGAAGGTGGTCGAGGGCCCGCCGGACCAGATGGACCGCATCGCCATCTGCGCCGGCACCCTGGACACGCCCACCGGCCTGCACACCGAGCAGGTCTGGCACGTCGACGACGCATCCGACTACCACACCCTCGACCTATCCATACCCCCCTCGACCCGCAAGTAGTTCTCAGACAGCCACCTCAAAGGAGTGTCTCCATGCCTCACGCCTTGCGACGCTCAGATGACAACAATGGATCAGTGAGTATATCTCTGAGGGCGGTGCGAGTAAGCTGTGGACCTTGCCTGCCGCACCAGCCAGCATGTCCGATTGACCGACCTCCCTCCCAAGCACGGCAGGCAGGTGTGAGATCATCCGACTCTGGTGGCCCCCGCGCACCAGAAACTCCATGGGCGGTCGCTTGCCCACTTGCTTTCTGGCAAGACTTCTGGCCTCGCATCCGAAGACGATCAACGTGCTCTGAAGGCCCGACAGCGCCTCGCCCGCCAGCAACACCGCGCTTCTGGCACGCCGGGTCATCTTGATCCTCAGGAGCCGGGGCCGGTTACGTTGATTCTGAGATGATTCCTAAGCGGCCTCAAGCAGGGCGGCGACGACGTTTCCTTCATCGCTGAGCATCGACGGCACCGTGTTCGGCGAACTTGCGGCGACTACTTCCAATACGTCATCACGCAACGCAGGTGGTGCATGATCGCACAGTTCGGATAGATGCCGACTGTCAAGACGATCACGCCGAGCCATGAACCTCGCCGCTCGCAATCGTCGAATCCAGCAGTGATCAGGAGAACCGAGATGCGTCACAGCCAGACGGTCGAAGTCGCTCGACATGACGTCGTCAAGCGCTCGGTACAGCCGGAGCCATTGCGCGTCGTAGGTCACACCGGTCGCCTCAATACGCTCTAACAGTCTGGCAACCTGCGTCGGGTGTCTTGGCGCGGCCTGCTCGACGTAAGTCGACAGCACATCGGCGTACTCCGGGCGTGCCACGACCGACGCCTCCAGATCAAACTCAGGCGCGGCTGCGCCCGCAGCCGCCAACAGCGACATCCCGGCGCGCACGAGCAGCGTCCGGCCAGCCGACCGGTCGCCGAACCAGGTAAGCAACATCTCGGTCGCCGCTTCAGAGGCCGCTGCTTCGGACAACAAGATCACGAGAGCCTGTGTGTCGCCGGGCTCGAACGTAGGCCCTACCGAGTCGAGCACTTCGGAGACGCTCAGGTTGTCATGGTACCAACTCCACGACAGCTCATCATCGGTCTCCAAGGCATCGATCAGCCGATAGATCGCCGAGTTGCGTTCGGCGAAGCCTGACGCCGCCAGGTACTCCTCCACGCTGCGAGCTATCTCGCTGCGCCGCTCGACGTACGTGTCGTGGCGCAGCACGCGGGTCTTGTCGTCGTTCATCACCAAGCCTAGATTGCGCAGTTCATCGCGCACGAGCGTTCGTGCGTCGCTCACTTCGGCGTAAGTTCCGACTACCCGCAGGTCGTCTCCGTGACGTACATGGCGCACCCCTTCACGAGCTAGTGCACGGTCCAGCGGGGACAACACGGCCGTTGCGAGTGGATCCGAAGCGCTGAGCCCCTGAGGAAGTCCACGCGGCCGACCCATGACCTCGCCCAGCCACTCAGTGAGCGTCTTGATCGCCTGGACGTCGCAGTCCGCACGCGTCAGCACGTCGCTGAGGAGGTCGTGTCCGACGGAGTCATAGAACGACTGCACGTCTACTGAGAGCACATGTGTCTTTGCGCTGTTAGCAACGAACCCTTCGAACTTTACCCATTGCTTTTCGCCCTGCTTGCCACGCGGCCAAAGCACCACGCGGTCGGAGGCGAGACTTGCCTCAATCTCAGCTCGGCATCGCTCGACCAACGCTGCGTACGCGAGCCTGTCGGCGAATCGAAGCGCTGCCGCCGGTCGCTGACCCCCGGCTGGCTTGGGAATGTCGATCTCGTGAGACGGGGTCGGCTGGTAGCTGCCCGCAGCCAGATCTGCGCCGAACACGTCGCAAACCTTCGCCATCGCGGTCCGGCCCAAGTCGTCTCCGACCCTGTGGGGCAGCAGATCGCTCGCAACGTCGGAGGCGTGCAGCGCTGGCAGGCGCTCAGCAAGGACTCGCCATCTCCAGGGACTCCCGCCGCCGTTGGTCGTCGCTCGATACACGCGCCGCCGCCCGTCGGTGGAATCGCGTTCCACGGCTAAACGACCGTCATCTTGCAGGGCGCGGCCCGCTCGGCTGATCTGGCTGATCTCTACACCCAGCTGGTCCGCTAGGTCAGTGGGTGCCGACGGGCCCTCCCCGAGTTGGCGGAGGATCCGCTCTGCAAGGCTGTGGGAGTACTCACGCTCATCGCGTTGCGCTTCTTCGCTGACCCTCCCCAGGAGCGCCGCCGTGAACCTCTCCCCCAGCCTGACGAAATCCGTAGTGTCCTCAGCTCGGCGCTCCAGGATCCGTACGGCGCTCTCAAGCTCCGCTCGTGCAGCAGCAAGCATCTCTGGTGTGGCGTCGTCCAGTAGCGCCTCACCTGACGCCACGAAATCGAGAGCGTCGCCGCCATCGACTCGCGCTCGGACGCCAGCCAAGAACTCGTCCAATCGGTTGCCATGCACGGTGTCAACTATATGTCAAGTATTCCTGCGGCGCACGTCGTCGGAGGCCCTTCACGGCTCCCAGCCGGATCCAAGCCGGGCGATCCCCAGGTCGGGTGCCCGACCACCGAACCGCTCCACAACCCGGTTCGTCCCGCGGACTGGATGACCCAGCAGGGCATGGTGGATCGGCTTGCCATTTTGGCAGCGGCGACCGGGGCAGGACGATGCGCGCGGCTGGCGCTGTCATATGGGGACGACAGGATTGGCTATGCTTGGGGGATTGAGACTCGTGCGGCCCAGCCCGAGGTGTGCAGTCTCGCCTGCCAGCGACGTATGATGTGATATACTAAGATGCTGCGTAGAGGACAGACAGCAGGGGATACGATGGCCGAACTTGAAGCCGTGAGCCTATTCTCCAACTGCGGAGCGGGCGATGTCGGCTTCGCGCGGACGGGCTTCCGATTCAGAGTTCTGGCCGAAATCGACGAGCGCCGCCTCGATGTGGCGCTTCGCAACCACCCGCAGGCCTCGGGTGTCGTCGGCGACCTGAGGGGGACATGGCCTGAGGTGCTCGCGTCGTACCGGGAGAGTTGCGGCTCGGTGCAGCCGGCGCTGCTGTCGGCGTGCCCTCCGTGCCAGGGAATGAGTTCGGCGCGCGGCGGCCGCGGCCACGAGAGCGACGCCCATGCCGGGACCCGCGATGCCCGGAATCTGCTCGTCGAGGTGATCGCCTCGGTTGCTCGTGAGGTCCAGCCGAGGATCGTGGTCGTTGAGAACGTGCCAGCGTTCCTGTCTCGCCTGGTCCTCGACCCTGCAACCGGTGAGGCCATATCCGCAGCGGCCCTGCTGATCCGCTTGCTCGAGGACGACTACCGCGCCTTTCCTTTCTTGACGGACCTAGCCGACTACGGGGTCCCGCAGCGCCGCGTCCGCGCCTTCCTGACCTTCATCAGGCGGGACGAGCCTTCGCTCGAACTGCTGGGGGCTGCCGACCTCGTTCCGTACCCGCACCCTTCCTCCCATCCGGGATCCTCAGCGCCAAGGACTCTCGGCGAGGCCCTGGCCGACCTCGACGCCGAGCCGCTCGACGCGATGACCCCCGCCGGAGCACGCGACGAGTCCAACCCGATGCACGCAGTGCCGGTCTGGGGAGACAGTCGCCAGTACCGGATGGTTGCGGCGATTCCCCCAGGCTCAGGCGGCCGAGCGTGGCAGAACTCCCAGTGCGAGCAGTGCGGCGAGGTAGATGTCGGCTCCGACGACGCCATCTGCCCGCTCTGCGCTGCGCCCCTGCTCCGCCCGGTCGTTCGCGAGAGGGACGGCTCGTACCGGCTGGTGAGGGGCTTCCGGAACTCTAGCTACGCCCGCATGTCACCCGACACCCCGGCCGCGACGATCACGACCGCCAGTGGCCATGTCGGCTCAGACCTGACGATTCACCCCTTCGAGAACCGACTTCTCAGCCCCTTCGAGTGCGCCTACCTGCAGACATTCCCCGCCGACTTCGACTGGGGAACAGCCCTAGACCGCTGGGGCCCGACATTCGTCCGGACCATTATCGGCGAGGCCGTCCCCCCCAAATTCACAGCACTGCACGGGAAGTCGCTCGCCCTACTGCTTCTTGGGGAGCAAGCAGGTCTCGCCTCGCTCAGCGATCAACGCGTCTTGAAGGCCGTGCAACGTCTCGACCGTCAGCAGAACCTCGTAATGGAGCGAGCGAGCGGTGGATGAGAACGGCCGCGGGCCGCTGAAGCTGCGTTTCCTGGGATCCTTGGTTGAGCAACTCGGCGCTCAGCTGTACCCGGGCGCGACTGCGACTATCGCGGAGCTCATCTCGAACGCGTGGGATGCCGACGCCCGCAACGTGTGGATCGAGATCCCGCTTGGCAGACCGTGGACCGAGGATGAACGAATCGTCGTGGCCGACGACGGTGTCGGCATGTCCTATGCGGACGCGGAGACGCGCTACCTGCTGGTGGGACGAAAGCGGCGGGTTGAACTCGAACGGGATCACACCGAGGGCGGACGGCCGCTCCACGGGCGCAAGGGCATCGGCAAGCTCGCGGCGTTCGGTACAGCGAAGATACTCGAGTGTCTGACGGTGGGCGTTGACGGAGAGGTCACGAACTTCCGTCTCGACTATGACCGCATCCGCGATCTGGAGCCGACCAAGGACTACGAGGTTGAGCGAGCGCAGGAGGATGAGGTGTTGCGCGATGCCGCGGGCAACTCCCTCGCCCACGGAACACGCATCACCCTCTCGGTGCTGCGGCCTCGACGGGCGATGAACGAGGCTCAGTTCCGGCGCTCGCTAGCGCGCCGTTTCGCTCTTGACACAAACGAGATGCGAATCGTCGTCAACGGAGAAGAGATAGGCCGCTTCGACTATGACCTCGATCTACGATTCCCCCGCGACGGCCTACTGTTCGATGCTGTCGTCAACGAAGCAGCCGACGGCTGGGGTGAGATGGAGTTGCCCGCTGGCCCCGTCCGCTGGTGGATCGGCTTCACCGAGAAGCCCCTTCGAGAGAAACAGATGCAGGGTGTGTCGGTGCTCGCCCGCGGAAAGATGGTGCAGAGACCGTTCTTCTTCCAGCGCACGGCCGGAGCGGAGGGACAGCTCGGGCAGGAGTACCTGATCGGCGAGGTGCAGGCAGATTGGCTCGACGAGGGCTACGACATCGACACCGACCTGATCCAGGCCAACCGCGACCAACTGCAACTTGAGGACGAGCGGCTCAACGACTTCGTCGATTGGGGACAGAATCTGATACGCCGAGCACTGCGGGAATGGAGCAGCCTCCGACAGCAGCGGGTGGCCCAAGGGCTGGACCTCAGCAACTTCACGGACTTGATGGAGCGGCTGACGCCCGAGGAACGGCAGCGGATGGTACGAGTGACCCGAGCGGTGTCGAAAATTCCGGCTATCGACGTCGATGAAGCGCGAGCGCTTGTCGGTTCTATTGTCGATGCCCACGAGGACACCATCGTGAGAGAACTCCTCGAAAACATCGACAGTAGCGCTGCAGGCTTCCAGACGCAGATCTGGGAGGTCGTTCAGCGCTTCGGACTCATTGACGCCCGCCGCAACCAGACAATCATTGAGGCCCGGCTCAAGACGATCGCTGAACTGCGAAGATTCGTTGCCAGGGGAGCGACAGAGGTCCCGACTATCCACGATCACATCAAGAAACACCCGTGGCTGCTCGACCCGAGGTGGTATCTGTTGGATGATGAAATCCATCTGTCCGAGCTAGGCATCACGCCCGAGGCGGACGAGTCCGACGGGCGTATGGACTTCCTGTTCGCACTCGGTCCTAGATCCCCGTATACCCATGACGAGCTTCTCGTCGTCGAGATCAAGCGCGGCACACATCTCGACGGCAAGACACGGACAGCTAACCACGACGAAGTGTCGCGATTTCACCGCTACGCTTTGGCTGCCCACGCCAGCCAGGCTAGATCCGACAAGCCGCTTAGAGTAGTAGGCTTGATGATCACCCAGGGCTACACGTCTGAGGCTGACAGAATGCGGCAGAACCTAGAGACAGTTCAGAGTCCTCGGCTCGTCTTCACCACTTGGAACAGTGTGCTACTGGAGACCGAGCGACTACACAAGGACTGGCTCGCAGTTTCCAATCGCCGTGCGGCCAAGGTCAGCAACTCACTAGAGTGACTGGTCGCTCGCATCCATGCCCAAGTAGTAGTCCAGGTTCTTGCGGGTCATGAGAGTGCTAGGGTGGTCATCCCCAAGTACGCGCTGCATGTCATATAGCACATCACGGTAGATGGCGATCGCTTCTTCGAGGCGTCCGGCTCTACCGATCAGGCCAGCTAGGTTGCCGCGGGACGTGAGCGTCATAGGGTCGCAATCACCAAGTACGGATTGCAAGTCTCCAACTAGCTCTTCGTAGAGGGCGATGGCCTCGGAGACACAGCCATCCTGAACAAGCATCACGCCAAGACTATTGCGGGTTGTCAGGGTCTCAAGGTGGTTTTCGCCGAGAACTCGACGCTGGGCAGTAAGCAACTCTCGATACGCTGCAATCGCCTCACCGAAACGCCCAATCTGGGCGAGTAGCCCGGCCAGATTCCCTATGGTTGCACGTGTGTCATAGTGATCTTCGCCGAGGACTCGACGCTGGTGGGTAAGCAACTCTTGGTATTCGACGATCGCCATGTTGGCATTCCCGGCCTCTCCGTGCCAGTGGGCAAGGCTGCCTCGGGCAATAAGCACAGTAGGGTGGTCTTCGCCGAGGACTCTACGCAGGTCGACCAGCAATTCCTGGTATTCAGTGATGGCTTCGGCGATATGTCCGGCCCTACCGAGCCAATCCGCCAAGTTTCCGCGGGTTGTAAGTGTAATGGGATGCTCATCACCGAGGACTCGCCTCTCGTCAGACAGCAGTACTCGGCAAGTGGCGATCATAGCCTGAGCGCTCTCAACTACGCCGCTGGGCAGTCCGGTCAGGTTGCTCCGGGTCACGAGCGTGTCGGGGTGGTCGTTGCCTAGGATTTGCCGTTGATCATCTAGCAATTCCTTGTATGTGATCATCGCATCGTCAACGCGCCCAGCCTCGTTCAGACAGGCAGCGAAGCTGCCCCGTGCTGTGAGCGTGGTGGGGTGATCGTCTCCGAGCACGCGCCCCATGTCCTCCAGCAGATCTTCATAGATGGCGATGGCCTCTGAGGCGCGCCCGTTCAGGCCAAGCGCCATAGCAAGATTGCTGCGAGTCACAAGCGTGTCGGGATGGTCATTTCCGAGAAGCTGTCGCTGATCGGCCAGTACATCCCAGCCAACTGAAATCGCATCCTCAATATGCCCGGCCTCTTGCAGCCAACGAGCCAGATTGGAGCGAGTTGTGAGTGTGTTGGGATGATCGTCACCGAGTACAGATCTCTCTTGGTTGGCTAGTGCTCGATAGGTCGATATCGCTTCTTCGACCCGGCCTGCTTCACCGAGCCAGTGTGCCAGATTGCTGTGAGTTACTAGCGTGTTGGGGTGGCCGTCACCGACTACTCGCCGCAACTCGCCTAGCAGCTGCCGTAGAATGGTGACCGCGTCGTCAGCACGGCCAGCTTCGCCGAGCATGCCAGCTACTCTGACTTGAGTAGCGAGCGTGCTGGGGTGGTCGTCCGGGAGAGTTCGCCGTAGCTCCGTTAGAACGTCTCGATAAACGGTGATCGCCTCTTCGGTACGCCCGGCTTCGCCAAGCGCGTCGGCACCATAGCACCGAACAGCCTGAATAATGTTAGTGCTAATTGCATCGAGATCAAGTTCGTTGAAGTACGCGGAGACTCTGATCCGCTCTTGAACTTCTCGTGGTGGATCAGCTAGATCGGCGAGAATGATCAAGATCGAAGTAGCTGAGATTTCATCATCGTCAAGAAAACCCTCAGCACGAAGCGACAGAATCGTTCGGGCTTCATGGATACCAATCTCGGCTTGTTCGTAAGTCTCGAGCAAACATCCAGCCAGAGCATCGAGAATTATTTCTCGGGGATCATCAAGTTCTTCATTCAGTAAGACCAAGCCATTGTCAGACGCTATTGCATGCTGCGAATCATCGGAGAAAGATCGAAGACTGTCATCGATGGTATGAACCCATGCGTACGCGTTCGGGGCTACGTCAAGTCCCGTCACGATCTCATCAAGAGTTGCTGTCGGGAAATCTAAGGAACTCAGTACTTTTCCTAAGAGGCGATGATCCCAGGACCGAAGTCCTATAGACGCGTCTGCATTGATATTCATAGGGGTGATCACGGCAGCAACCGCCAAACCAATCCGCATGGGTCGTGGGAGTTGATCCCAATATTCCTCATACAACTGCCTGATACCGCTCGGCAAACGGCCAATAGCGTCCTGATCGAGATGCAATACAGGAAAGTTCTTCTGATGTTTAGGGAGGCGACAAACAATCTCAAGATCATGAGGGCTGGCGTAGCGTTCAAGAAGCGTCGCTTCAGTTGATGTTGTAACCTCCGGAAAATAGAACCGCAGGATGTCGGCTCGTGCCGTGTGCTCTAGCACGGTCAGCCCAGCACTAGGAGGAAACGGATCACCAGCAGGCTGCAGATAACTGACACGGTGTAGACGGCCTGAATGACGCTCGACTAGATCCGCGAGCTTCGCATGTTGTTCTAGGACATCGGGTAGGGTCGTTGAAATGACTAGGAGGTGGCTGGTGCGCGCTAGTAGCGCATCGATGAACTTCAAGAAGACTACATCAGCTTTGTGAAGATCTTCTATTAGGAGCACTAACGGAAACCCAGGGCGACACGCTCTGGAGAGAATCTCTACAGTGTCTTCGACGATATCCAACGATGGCTCAATGCGGAGTATCTCCCTATCGGAAATCAGGCGTTCCTGCTCTCGACGTTCTTGAACCTGTTCCCTTGTCCATCGAGCAAGGCGAACGGTCAATCCAAGCCCGGCCGTCGCGCCGACATACTCTGCGGCTACGGCGGCGGCCTGCGATGCCCCCTCATCCAAGATCGCCCTTCCAGCTCGAACGACCTGGTCCCTATGTCGCTCCCAACGCGTGGACAACTGCCGCCATGCAACCTCGACAAAAGGCGCATGAACCTCAATCTGCCGTAGGTCGGTGATGAGAGCATTCGTGGGCAAGTCATTACGAATGGAACACGCGATCCCCAACCACAGGTATTCGGGCACTGAACCAGCCTCACGGTCTATCGCCTCAGGAAACGTGGTCTTGCGCCGCTTGTCCGTGATTGCCGCAGGCCAATAGGCGGGCTCGGTCTGACTTGCCGCCAACCGGGCGTAGAACTCTCGGCCTACTCGGGTCTTTCCCCAGCCCGAAGGTGCCTCGAACGAGACCCAGCGCGAGATGCCCGTGTGCTTGACATCCTCGAAGAGTTCTACCAAGCCGTCAACCAACAAGTGCCGTGACTCGCCGACAAAGGGCGTCAGCCCAGGTATGGGATCCAAGTGCGTCCTAAGTTCTCGGAGGTTTGCGGTTGGCGGGGGTGGGGGTTGGTAGGTCGGCGGCTGGGATCAACGGGCCCTCGACGATCTGGGCTAGGAGGGCGGCGGCCTTGGGGGTGACCTCGATGGTGTGCTCGACGATGGACAGGACGAGCAGGAGTTCGTTGGACTGGGTCCAGCGGGTGGGGCGGATGTCGTCGAGGGGGCTCGACTTTCGGCCCTTGCGGGTCTTCATTCGGTAGCCGAGCCAGGAGCGGAGGACTCTCAGGCCGGAGACCTCGAAGTCCCAGGCTTCCTGGCTGACGGGGGCGAACGTGCCGGTTCCTACCGTGAGGGCCTCGGACTCGGGGTCGTAGTCGAAGTCGTTGGGCATGCCGTCGACGGCACCGACTTCCTTGGCTCTCCCGTCGGGGAGGCGGTGCTCTCCGTCGGGGGCGAAGCGCTCTCCCCATGTGTGCCACCACAGGAGGTCGCGGCCCAGCGCTACCGCCTGCCGGAACAAGTCGGGGTCGGCGGTGACCGGGATGTGGATCGGGCCAGCGGCCTCGGCCAACTCCTCGTTGAACCGGTCGGTGAAGGCGGCCGTTGCGGTCAGGGAGTAGACGTAGGCGAGCAGGTCTTCTGCGGCGACCTCGTTGGCGAACCCGGCACTCAGGGCTTCCAGCAGGCCGTCGGCGACGTTGGGATCGTTGCCGCCCGCATTCCGGTGGAGCGGTATGACATTCTTGGCGCCGTAGGAGCCCCGGAAGTGGTCGAGGTCGGGAACATAGGGCGTCGCCGTCAGCGCGGGGCCTTGGCCGAGCTTCGTAGAGGTCAGCGTGGTGAGGAACACCTGGCTCGGGCCTCGGAGCCTCCACAACTCAGGCCTAGGGCGGTCGGCCAGACGGTTGTCAGCGATGATCCACTGACGATCGAAGCTCCGATAGCCATAGCGTCCAAATCCCTCTGGCTCATCGCCCCGATCGAGATCCCGGAGCATTTTCAACCTAGGTCCGGATCCCAGCAGAGGAGTCGGCGTGCTGGTTGTAGTGCGAAAGCCCGTCTGCTTGAGAAGTCGTCCTCGCTCGCGTGACACTTCCAGCAGCAGACTCTGCCAACGTCGTTCGGCCAGACTCCTGACCTCTGCAATGGGCCATGTCCGCTTGAGCTGACATCCGGAGTGTGCCCAGGGGAACAGGTTGGTAATCTCGGGCCAAGCGTTGTACGCGCTGTCGCTTCGAGGCGTCATGCGGTCCAAGCCTTCGCCAGCCACAACCTCGGACACGTCAGTCAGGCTGATCTGGCTGAGGCGGGCGAGCTTCTCGGGGCGGGTGCCAGCGATCCGGAGGTAGCGGACCTCGCATTCGGCGGTCCGCTCTCGGCTCGTGCGGACCGTCGCCTCCTGGGGCGTAGCGGAGCCGGTCGAGGCCTCGCATTCGGCGGTGCGCTCTCGGCTCGTGCGGACGCCGACGGCGATGGCCACCGGGGTCTGTATGTCGAAGATGTTCTCCTCCTTGAGGGCCCCGCGGCCCTCGCCTCCGAGGTCGACGATCCAGAGTTCGTCGAAGGCGTTACGGAGCAGGCGGCGGACTCCGCCCATTGAATCCCGTCGAGGTAGGACGACGCGGTGATGAAGGCGACTACTCCCGGGCCGGGCGGAAGCTCCGTAGCCTGCCAAGCGGCCCAGCACCAGAAGTAGACGTAGTCGTTGTAGACGTTCTTCAGATGGCCGCCGAGTCCGGCCGCCTTCATCGGCTCAGTCACAGCGTCGAGCAGCGGCGTTGGTGGCCGCAGACCGGGCGTCGTGGAGGCTCGCCGGAAAGAAGTATCAGAGTCGAACAGCGGGGCGACACCGGGAGCGCCGTAGCGGACCACACCGCCCTTGCGCCTGCCCTTGTCTCCTTCTGAACGTTGCTCTCGGTCGTACGGCGGATTGCCGATTGCGACGGTGAAACGCTCGTGCGCTTTTAGTTCGGCAGCCTTCTCGCCCTCTCGGGCCACGGGGTCGGTCATGGTTCCCAGCTGGCCTTGGCGCGTGGCGTGCTCCAGTGTGTCGGTCAGCAGAATCTGCATGGCTCCGTCGCCGGCACCGGCTGCGTGCAGTTCCAGGGCGACCTTGAGGTGGGCGATGGCGTAGGGGGCGAGCATCAGCTCGAAGGCGTGCATGGACGGCAGCAGATGGTCCCGCAGGTGCTCGGGCCATTCGTCGGAGCTGCGGTGCTTCTCGAACGACTTGCGGGCGCGGCGGAGCCATTCGACCAGGAACGTCCCGGTGCCGGTGGCGGGGTCGATCATCGACACGAACGGCTTGGAGGGATCGACGTCCTTGGGCACCTTGAAGCCCTTGCGCTTGGCTACCTCCTGCCACGACGTGGCATCGGCGATACCCATGGCAAGGCCGAATCGGGAGCGCAGCACCTCGTCGACGGCGCGCACGATGAACTCGACGGCGGGCTGGGGCGTGTAGAATGCACCCGCGTCGGCGCGCATCTTGCGGTCGTACTTCTTGAGGAACTCCTCGTAGAAGTGGATGACCGGATCGCCGCCCTTGGCGGTGGAGCCGATCTGGTCGAGGATGGCCTCGACGTTGGTCTCGCGCAGGTCGGCCACAAGCTGGGGCAGGTCGCTGCCGGGCAGGTCGAGCGACACGGCCTCGTCATGCACCTGCTCGAACAGCGCCTCCAGCAGTGGGTTGGCCACCGGCACGGCCGAGAAGATCGGCGACGAGCCGAAGTCCTTCGGGTTCGTCACCCGGCTGCTGAGCATCCCGTACACCAGCGTCTGGGCGCACATGTCGGCGAAGCTGTCGGCGTTCACGTCGCTCACAAGTTGGGTGCGGATCTCCGCCATGAGCGTCGAGAACGGCCCAGAGCCGTTCTCTCTCCCCACCGTCTCGCGGATCTGGTCGCGCAGGTCGCGGGCGGTCTTGGCCATGCGGTCGGCCAGCCGGACCGAGTCCTTGATGGCCTGGCCGACCGGGAGCTTGAACGCCTCCCACCAAGCCCTGCGCCACGACTCGACATCGCTGTCGTCGTCGGGCCAGGCCAGGCACGGCAGCAGCTCCTCGCTGAGCCGCTGGAGGTGGCGCGTCGGCGCATGGGCCGGCCGCCACGCCAGCGAGCGGAACTCCGCGGTCCGGGGGTCGCTGCCCTTGAAGGCGAGCACGTGAAGCTCCACATCCTCGCCCGTCCCGGTGATCACGACGAACAGCAGGTCATCGAGCGCCCATGTCCGCGTGCCGGCCGCGCCGGTGGCCCGCTTCTTGGTGACCAGCGCCCGCAGCAGCCGGCGGATCGGCGCATAGCGCAGCCTCGACCCGCCGAACTCGAGGAAGAACACGCCCCAGGGCTGGTTCGCGGTCAGGGGTCTCATCTGCTGCAGCCGCTTCAAGTCCTTGATCTGCTCCGCACCGACTCCCATCTCCTCGGGATCCCAGTCGTAGGTGACCGCGGTGAGGTCGTCGTCCTCAAGGTCGGGCAGCTCGATGGGCCAACCCTGGTCGTCGACCAGATACTGGAACACCTGCGCGAAGGTTCGGATGCCCCGCATGATCTCGGCGCGGCCCGCGGGCGTGCTATGAGCCATCAGGTCAGGCCCAAGTTCATGGCGTGTCCGCTAGCGGGTGGCGTCGAGCCGCGGCAGCGGCCCGGGCCAGTCGAGGATGCGCCGGTCGGCGGTCGCAAGTTGGTGCCCCTCCATGGCGGTGGCGACGATGATGCGGTCGGCAGGGTCGCCGGGGAGTCCCGACAGAGCGGCCGCGCGGGCGCCGATCTCTCCGTCCACCGGGATCTCGGTCAAGCCTTGCCTCAGGTTCAGGCGGCACCATGTTGGTACGTCGAAGGGAAGGCTCACCCGTCCCTTCTCCACGAGCATGCCAAGCTCCCAGAACGTGATCGCAGAGACAGCGACGTCATCGACTGCCCAAGCACGCTCCACACCCTCACGGGCCCGCTTCCCGAGCCGTTGGGATCCGTCCCGGAACCACAGCAGCACATGCGTGTCCAAGAGCATCAATCGAAGTCCCACCCTTTGCCGGTCACGGCGTCCCATTCGACGTCGATGGGCTCGATGATGTCACCGAGGATCTCGATCTTTCCCTTGTCGATGCCGAAGACAGTCTTCGGCCGCTCGATGTGAGGCACCAGGCGCGACACCGGTCGCCCGTTCTTGGTGATGACGATCTCCTTGCCGGTCTCGGCCACCTCGTCCATGAGTTTGAGGCACCTGGCCTTGAACTCGGACGCCTTCATGGTGATGGCGCCGTCTGACGTCTCGCGGTCGCTGTCGAGCATCGCTTTCCTCCTCATCGGGTCAATCGGTCTGAATCTGGTGGTCGTGTGACTATGGGCATGACCATAGTAATGACAGGTCGAACCGGTCGCGCCACCCCGGTCAGTTGAGCTCCATCCAGCAGCGCAGCTTGGGCTCGGGGGCGTCCATGGGCGCGTTCACCCTCTTGAGATAGGTGTCGCGCACGTGGTGGAGCACCTTGTCGCGCAGGTCCTTGAGGGTTGTGCGGTCCATGTTGCAGCGGCGGGGGGTGTTGGGCTTGGAGCGGATGCTCTCGATGATCTCGCCGGGTGAGTCGGCTATCGCGTCAGCGTCGACGTCGTAGAGGTACCAGCGGGTGGGCCCGGCCTCCAGAGTGAACACGCCCTCGTCGGCGTCGAGGGCGGGCAGCGAGTAGCAGAAGAACACGCCTCGGGCGCCCTTGCTGAGCTTGCGTCGGCCCGAGAACACCGAGCCGGGCAGCCCGTCGAGGCGCCCGGCCAGCTCCGGGTGGCGCTTGAGCAACGCCTGGTACTCCAGGTGCATCTCCTCGACTGCGGTGCGGGTGCCCTCGTAGGTGGCGTTGAACTCGCGCAACGGGTCGTAGGCATCGTCGGGGCGCAGCAGCTTGCGGCCCTCGATGCCGAGCGTGCTCGAGATCATCAGCACCTTGCCGGTGACCCGCTCGTACAGCCTCAGGATCCGCTCCAGCTCCTCGGGGGGCAGGAAGTTCCAGAACCGCACCGTGCCCCGGTCGGCGGCCGCATCGGGGTGATCGGCCCTGAGGCGCTCCTCGGTCTCGGGGCTCATGCGGCGGTCCACGCGGCCGATGCGCTGCATCAGTCGCACCGGGTTCCAGTGCAGGTCGTAGTTGATCAGCCGGGTGGCGTCCTGGAGGTTCAGGCCCTCGGACAGCACATCAGTCGAAACCAGCACCCGGATCTCGGTGTGACCGTTGCGGGCCAACTCGGGGCTGCTCGACCCGTTGTAGTAGGGAGAGAACCGGCGGATCACCTCGGCCCGGTCGAGCTTGGAGCCGCTGTCGATGCGGGCCAGTCCACCGACCTCCGCGGCCCGCAGCTGCGACTCCACGTAGCGGGCGGTGTCAGCGAACTCGGTGAACACCAGCACCTTGCGGCCCGAGAGGTCCTTGGTGCGCAGCAGCCGGGCGAGCTTGCGCACCTTGTCGTCCTGGTCCGGGGTGAGTCGACTGGTCGCGTCGAGGAAGCGGACAATCTCGTCCAGATCCTCGAAGGTCTTGTCGACGATGGCGGCCACGTCGTACTCGTCGCGGGACAGCTCCTCCACCGCCTCCAGCAGCTCGGGCGGGATCACGTCCTCGTCGGCTTCGTCGTCGGCCTCGCCGTCGAAGTTCAGCCCGAGTTGGGCCTCGGGCCGGTAGCCGACCACCTCCGCGTGCCGGCGCAGCCAGCCGTCGAGCCGGTCCCGCTCCGCGCCCGGCTCGCTGTGGACCTCGACGAAAGCGAGCAGCTTGCGCATCAGCCGGTCCAGTGACTTCTCGAACGCGTACACCGAGCTCTCGAACCGCTTGAGGAACATGGTGCGGATCAGGCCCACCACCTGGCGCTGGCGGCCCTCCTCGAAGGGGTCGATGTCCTTCTCGGGGCCGATGTAGTGGGCCAACGGATAGTAGATCGCCAGGGAGAACAGCGGATGCTGGCGGCGGCAAGCCTCCTCGAACATGTCGAGCACGTCCCGGTACGACGACCGGATCGAGTACTCGGCCACCTGGGGCGGCTTGCGCTCGGGAAAGGCGGCCGACTCGCCCCGCTCCTGGATCTGGCTGGCCTTGGCGTAGGACCGGCTGCGCTGCACCACCAACGCTCCGAACACCACGTCCGCGGCCAGCGCGTCACGGGCCTCCTGCGTCAGGCCCTCGGCAAGGGCCATGGCCGCGCTTGGGCCAGCGGCTTCGGCGCTTCCGTTCCCGTTGCTGCCGCCTGCTGTGCCAAGGGTGGCCTGCAGGTCGCGCTCCATCACGTTGAAGTGCCCCGACAGGTGGTTCACCCCGAGACTGCGGCCGAAGAAAGCCTCGTCGCCGCGGGTGAACAGCTCAGCCATGTGACGGAAGTCCGCCAGACGGTTGTTGACCGGAGTCGCGGTGAGCAGGAACACCAGCTTGGGCCGTATCGAGCCGTCGAGCATGTCGGACAGGCGCCAGTAGCGGGACCGCCGGTCCGGTTCTTCGCCGTTGCTGCCGGTCCCGTTGTCGTCGCCTCGGCTGCCGCGGTTGCGGAAGTGGTGGGCCTCATCGATGATCACCGCGTCTGCGAGGTCGGTCATGCGCTGGAAGCGCTCCGGGAAGTCGCCGCTCCGGCCCAGGTCGGTATGACTGAACACGCTGAGGCTGGAGAAGTCTGCGCCGCCCCCGACACCGCCGATGTGGGGCAGCCACCGGCGCAGGTGAGGCTCCCACACGCCCTCCCGGGCAGCCTTGGGAGCGAACAGCACCACCCGCTTGTTCTCGTGCAGCACGAGCCGCTCGATCAGCATCAGTCCCACGAACGTCTTGCCCAGGCCCACGCCGTCACAGAGGAACGCTCCGCCGTGCTGGCGAGCGATCTTCATCAGCGACCAGTAGGCCTCCCGCTGGTAGCGGTCGAGCTGGCCGAACATGCGGGACTGCGACTCGTCCCACTCCCCCGCGGTGAGCTCGCGGCCCCGGAAGAACTCGTGCAAGGCCTTGGCGTACACATCATACGGCGTGAAGTCGGCGGTGTGCCGGGTGATGGTCCGCAACACATCCTCGGTCACGTCCTCGGCGGCAGCCCAGTGCGTCTCGAACCAGTCCTGAAGCTGGGCCACCTCCCGGCCGCTCTGCACCTGGATGTTCAGCTCGACGTTGCGGGTAAGGCCCGGTCGGGTGAAGTTGCTCGACCCCACCAGCGCCTGCGCGCCCACTACATCGAACTTGGCGTGAGTGATGTAGGCCTTGGCGTGGAACCAGCAACTTCATTACATGAAAATGTTCGGATCAGGCTCTCATGCGGGTGCCTTCGGGGTCCCATAGGCAGCCTTCCACCAGTTTGGCGGGGCGGCGGGTGCCGACTATCTCTATCTCGAATTGGCCCGGTGAGTCGGCCAGTTCGGCGGGGATGTAGCCCATGGCTACGGATGCCTCGCTGTGGTGGGCGTAGCCGCCGGAGGTGACCCAGCCCACCACCTCGCCTTCGTGCCACACCGGCTCGTCGCCGATCACGTCGCAGGCGTCTGGGCCGGTGCCCACGTCGATCGTCCAGGTGCATAGGCGCAGGCCCGTGCTCGCCACTCCTCCGGGCGGGCCGGTTTCGCCGTACTTGGCGATCAAGGAGTCCCGCCCGATGAAGTCCTTCTCCATGCGTACGAAGCGGCCCAGACCGGCCTCGAACGGGTCGTAGTCGGGGCGGTACTCACGCAGCCACGACCCGAATCCCTTCTCCAGACGCAACGAGTTCAGGGCGTGCAGGCCGAACAGCTCCAGACCGTGCGCCTTCCCGGCCGACCGCAACAGGTCGAACACGTAACGCTGGTAGCGGGCCGACATCCACAACTCGTAGCCCAGATCGCCGGTGAAGCTGATCCGTCCGCACCACACCGGCGCCAACCCGACCTCTATCTCTCCGAAAGCCATGAACCGCATGCCGTGAGCCGACACGTCGACACCGGTGACCTCGGCCAGCAGCGCCTTCGAGCCAGGCCCCGCTATGGCCAGGCCGCACAGTTCCGCTCCGAGCGTCCGGCAGCTGACCGAGCCGTCGTCCGGCAGCCACGCGTCGAACCAGCGCTCGTAGTAGCGCTCGGCGATTCCCGAGCCGAACACCACGAACCGCTCGCCGTCTTGCACGTTGCCGGTGACGCCGCCCACCACGTTGCCGGTAGCGCCCCCCACCACGTTGCCGGTAGCGCCGCCCACCACCGTTCCAGCCGGTCCCTCGGGCTGCCCCGGCGCGGCCGGCAGGCACGCCACCGTTAGATCTCCGACCAGGTTGCCCGCAGGGTTGGTCATCGGCGTGAGCGCCATCCGTCCCGGCACCGGTATCCGCCCCGCCAGCAGCCGGTCGAGCCATTCCCTGGCCCCTGGCCCCGTCACCAGGAACTTGGCGAAGCCGGTGGTCTCCATCATGCCCACGCTGGCCCGCACAGCAAGGGTCTCGGCCCGGACCCGGTCCCAGGCGTTGGAGCGTCCGAAAGTGACCTCCTCGACCGGCTCCAGCCCCGGCACCTGGAACCAGAGCGCAGACTCCAGACCGAAGGCGTCGCCCCACACCGCGTTGGCACCGGCCAGCCGGTCGTAGATGGGCGAGGTCTGCACCCCCCGGCCCTCGGGCAGGAACTCGTTGGGGAACGTGATCCGGAACCGGCGCGAGTAGTTCTCGCGCACCTTGGCATTGGTGTAGGCGACCGTGGCGTAGTCGCCGAAGCGGGCCACGTCCATGGCCCACACGTCGAAGCCGGGGTCGCCCTCCGTGATCCAGTTGGCCACGGACAGGCCCACTCCGCCGCCCTGGGACAGCCCGGCCATCACCCCGCACGCCGTCCAGTATCCCGGCAGGCCCCGCACGGGCCCGATCAGCGGGTTGCCGTCGGGCGCGAACGTGAACGGCCCGTTCACCACCCGCTGGATCCCCGCAGTGGCGAAGGCCGGAAAATGGGCGAAGGCCACCTCCAGCGAGTCTGAGATCCGGTCCAGGTCCGGCGGCAGCAGCCGCATAGAGAAGTCCCACGGGGTCTGGCGGGGCGACCAGGGCAGGCAGGCCTGCTCGTAGGTGCCCAGCAGTATGCCCTCGCCCTCCTGGCGCATGTAGATCTCGCCGCCGAAGTCGATCACGTTCCTCAGCCGCGTGCCGGTGCGCCGGTTGTGGTCGCGCACCTCGTCGAGCGGCTCAGTGACCAGGTAAGTGTGCTCCATGGCGAGGACCGGCAGCTCCAGCCCCACCATGCGGCCCACCTCGCGGGCCCAAAGACCCCCGCAGTTGACGACGTGCTCGCAGTCGACGGCGCCCAGGTCCTCACCGCTGGCGGTGTCGTACAGCAGCACACGCCAACCGGAGTCGGCGCGCCTCTCAATCGCTCGAGCCCACGCGCCCCGGTACACCTCAGCCCCCGCGAGTCGGGCCGCCTTGGCGAAGGCGTGGGTCACCCCAGCCGGGTCGACGTGGCCCTCGTGGACATCGATGAGCGCGCCGACGAAGTACTTGGGATCGATCAACGGCATCATCTCGGCCGCCTCGGCCACGGACACCATCTCGGTCTCCATGCCCAGGTAGCGGCCCCGGGCGTGGGTCATCTTGAGCCAGTCGAGCCGCTCGGCCGTGTCGGCCAGCATCACGCCGCCCGGCATGTGGATGCCGCAGTCCTGGCCCGACACCCGCTCGATCTCGGTGTACAGCTCGGTGGTGTAGCGCTGCAGCTTGGCCACGTTGGGATCGCCGTTGATGGTGTGCATGCCACCGGCGGCGTGCCAGGTGGAGCCTGCGGTCAGCTCGGTGCGCTCCACCAGCACCACATCAGTCCAGCCCGCCTTGGTGAGGTGGTACAGCACGCTGGCCCCCACCACTCCTCCGCCGACCACCACCACCCGCGCGCTGGTCTTCATCCTGAGCCTCCAGCCAGCGATGAGGCGCCGGTCAGTCCCGGGCCTGCCACTGCCGGGCGTCTATGGCGGGCGGAGCGGGGTTTGGCGCGCACCCGAAGCGGGCCCCGTCGCCGGGCGGGATCCGCAGCCCGTCGGCTAGCGAGTCGGCGGTCATGCAGTCGGCCACCATGTTCTGGAAGCGGTGCAGGGGCTCCTCGAAGCGCGGCGATAGCGGCCCCGGCGGCGCCCCGCCGAGCGCCAGTCCCCGGTGGGACCGCTCGCAGATGTCGATGTCCTCGTTGTTGATCTCAATCCAGAACTTGAGCGTCTCGGCCGCGGCGTCGCCGTACCGCTCCGCCGGCGTCGACGACGGCAGCAGCAGAGTGCAGTGCTCCCGGGTCATGCCCGACGACAGCGGCTCGAGACGGATCACGAAGGCGTGGCCGGGCAGCACCGCCAGCGTCAGGTTGGGGAACACGGCCACGAACCGGCCGCTGACCCCGTCGGAGGAATCTAAGCCGGGCGCGGGCGGCAGCACCAGCCAGTCGTCGCGCTCGTCGCTTGACACCGGGGTGGTGGTCTGGCCGCAATACAGGCCCGGCCCCTGGTAGCGGTAGTGGTCCCGGACCCGGGACACCTTGGCCAGCTCGGGATGCACCCACGCCAAGTGGTAGTACTCCTGGAAGTTCTCGGTGATCAGCTTCCAGTTGGCGGCCACGTCGAAGGTGCACTTCTGGTGGAGGACCCAGCCGTCGAAGCCGTAGCCCGCCATGCGCTCGGGCAGGTCGCCCAGCCACTCGGCCAGCGGCGGCGTGCTCTCGTTCAGGCAGACGAACACATCGGTGCCCCACGCCTCCACCCGCACCGGCAGCAGCGACAGCTCGGCGGGGTCGAAGTCCGGGCGGGGCAGCTCGTCGAACAGCGGGGTTGCCACCAGGGCACCGTCGAGGGCGTATCCCCAGCGATGGTAGGGGCAGCGGATCATCCGCGACACGGTGCAGTCCTCGGAGGCCAGCTCGGTTCCCCGGTGACGGCACGAGTTGACGAAGCCCCGCAGCGCTCCGCCATGGTCCCGGGTTATCAATACCGACGTGCCGCCGACGCTGCGCACCAGCAGGCGACCCGGCTCGGCCACCTCCGCCGCGGAAGCCACCGCCACCCAAGCCCGCCCGAACAGGCGCCTGCGCTCGATCACGAAGAAGTCGTCGCCGGTATAGGCGATAGGCGGCAGGCCAGTCGCCCGCTCCAGCGGCCGGCGGGTTCCAGACCAGAAGTCCTCGGACGCGAAGTCGATCCGGGTGCCCCCGCCCCCGAGCGTTTCCATGGCGCGAAGTACACCACGGCCAAGCCCGCGTCCGCAACGTCCTCCGAGTACGGACCCTCTCAACGCTCTGTTCGCGAGACGCCACCACGACCGGGAAGCGAAAACAGAACCGGCCACAAGGCCGTCCCGCTCGTTCTGGTGTTCAGAATGTTAAATGAAAAGATATAAGAATGGCTGAACATTGCTTAGACTGCAAAGCGCCGGAGTGCTTCCCCTCTCGGCCCTAAGCCTTCAACCGGGGGAGGCGCTCCGGCACTCACATGTTCTTCGCCGCCGCGGACAGCTAGAACAATGCACAGAATAACAGAAACACGCAGCCGCTTGAAACCTCGGGCCGTGAGCCAGATCAGAAGTCGGTGTCGACGCCGCCCTCGGCTATGCGGCGGTCGGTGAAATCGTCCAGCTCGGCCCGCGCGTCGTCGGCCAGGCGGGGTGGCTCGTAGGCGTCCAGGAGCTCGCCCACCAGCCGCTCGGCGTGATCCAAGGCGGTGGGCGAGCCGGCCTCGGCCCAGGACTCGTAGTTGCGCCAGTCCGACACCATGGGCTTGAAGAAGGCATCGCGGTAGCGGGCCAGGGTGTGGGCCGTGCCGAAGAAGTGCCCGCCCGGGCCAACCTCGGCGATGGCCTCGACCGCGAGCGAGTCCTCGTCGGTGGCCAGGGGCTGCAGGAACTCCCCCACCATGCCGATCATGTCGGCGTCGATGACCATCTTCTCGTAGCAGGCCTGCAGCCCGCCCTCCATCCAGCCCGCCCCGTGCAGCACCATGTGGGCGCCGCCCATCACCACGGACCACAGCGAGAACACGCTCTCGTAGGCGGCCTGGGCGTCGACCGCGTTGGCCGCGCAGGCGTTGGAGGACCGGTACGGCACGCCGTAACGCCGGGCCAGCTGGCCCCCGAGCAGCACCGCCTTCATGTACTCGGGAGTGCCGAAGGCCGGTGCGCCCGACTGCATATCGACATTGGAGGTGAACCCGCCGTAGATCACCGGTGATCCGGATCTGACCAGCTGGCAGAAGGCCATGCCGGCCAAGGCCTCGGCGTTCTGCTGCACCACCGCGCCGGCCACCGTCACCGGCGCCATCGCCCCGGCCAGCGTGAAAGGGGTGACCACCACCACCTGGTTGCGGGCCGAGTACTGGAGGATCCCCTCCAGCATGGGCGTGTCGAGACGCAGCGGCGAGTTGCAGTTGACCACGGTGAAGATCGACGGCTCGTGCTCAAGGTCGTCGTCGCTGGCACCCCGCACGATGCGGACCATCTCCAGGCAGTCGCGGTTTCGCTGCGCGCCCAGCGAGTAGCAGTGGAGGGCCTTGCCGGTCAATGTGAGCAGGTCGCGGGTGGCCACCAGGTGGCGCACCGACGCGTGCACGTCCACCGGCTCCACCGGGTAGCCGCCGACGAACGCCACCGAGTTGAGCACCTCGCCCAGCATCACCAGCCGCCGGAAGTCTTCCCGGTTGCCGGTGCGGCGCCCGCCGGACCGGTCGGCCACGTTCGGGGGGCTGGCCACCGCCGAGAAGGCCACGCTGCGTCCGCCCATGGGCAGATGTCGAGCCGGGTCGGGGGCGTGCAGCACGAACTCGCCGGGGGCGGAGGCCACCATCTCGGTGATCATCTCCGGGTCGAAGCGCACCCGGTCTCCGTCGACCCTGGCCCCGGCTTCGGCCCACATCTTTCGGGCGGTGGGATGCAGGAAATCCATCCCCGTGTCGCGCAGCACCGTCAGCGACGCGGCGTGAATGGCCTCCAGTTCGTCGTCGCTCACTATCGGCGTCGGCTCGAAGCGGCGCTCATGCAGCCGCCACGGCGGCTGGACCGGGCCGTTCGACCGCTCGACCGCGGTTTGTCGCGGCCGCCGCCTTCGACGCTCGGCGCTCATTCGCCGCAGACTACTTTCTCCGCCGATTGTCTCTTTGCGCTGGCCACCACGTTCATCACCATCGAGCTTCATGCGGCGAATGGCGGACCGTGCCTGTCAGCGTCGCCGCCCGCACACCGGTCACGACGTATCGCCAACGCTCTTGGAGACCGAGCGAATGGGAGACGAAGGAACGCACGCGAGGCGCCAACCTCCGTCGCGCAACTTCTGAGGCAAACGGATCCGAATGGCAGCAGACTTGGGGGATGGCCGACCCGCTGGAGATGCTCGAAATGGCGGCGGACGACCCTGAAGCCGTCCGGGATGTCTACGCCGGACGGGGCTGGGGTGACGGGCTTCCGCTGGTGGCACCGACGCCGGAGCGGGTGGATGCGATGCTCGCCGGCTGCGGCGACGATCCCGACGAGACTGTCGCCGTGCTGCCGCCCCGGTCGGGGGTGGCCACCCGCCGCGTGATCGCCGTCAACGCGGTGCTCGCCGGCTGCCGGCCCGAGCATCTTGCTGTGCTCGTGGCCGCGGTTCGGGCTCTGGCCCGTCCCGAGGTCAATCTGAGAGGTGTCAACGCCACCACCCATCCGGTGGCGCCGCTGCTCATCGTCCACGGCGAGGTCGCCCGCACCGCGGGCTACAACGCCGGGCTCGGCGCGTTCGGACCCGGAAATCTGGCCAACGCAGCCACCGGCCGGGCGCTGAGGCTCATCCTGCTCCACATCGCCGGAGCCGTCCCCGGTGCGGGCGATGCCTCCACGCAGGGCGGGCCGGCCAAGTACGCCTACTGCGTGGCCGAGAACCTGGCCGAGTCGCCCTGGGGCGGCTACGCGGCCAGCGTCGGCGTCACGGCGCCCTCCGCGGTCACGGTCCACTGCGGCGAGGCACCCCACAACTTCCACGACATGGAGTCGAGCGAGCCAGCCGCCATCCTCGACAAGGCGGCCTCGACGATGGCCTCGCTGGGATCCAACAACGCGCCCGTGAGCGGGGCCGAGTTCTTCGTGATGATGTGCCCCGAGCACGCCGCCGCCTGCGCGTCCGCGGGCTGGACCCGCGGCCATGTGGCCTCCTACCTGCATGAGCGGGCCCGCATGCGCGCCGCTGACTTGCGGAGCGCGTTCGCGCTGCGGGCATGGGCGCCCTGGCAGGAGGCTCTGCCCGACGATGTCCCCATGGCCCTGACCGAGCATCCCGACAACATCAAGGTCTTGGTGGTCGGCGGACCGGGCAAGCACAGCTCGGTCATACCCAGCTGGGGCATGACCAGGAGCGCCACCGTGCCGGTCGACCAATAGCGCCGGTCAAACAATGGTGACAGTCCACCGCGTCGGCCGCGCCGTAATGCCAGTCGAGAACAATGCCAGTCGAGCAGCGATGCCGGTCGAACAATGGTGCCGGTCGAGCAATAGAGTGTCGGGAGGTTCGAGTTGATGAAGATCTATGCCCCCGACGGATTGGTAGGACCGCAGCCCGCCGACCTGGCACCGCCGGTCGAGGTGCTGGCCGGCAAGCGGATCGGGATCCTCGACAACTCCAAGCCCAACGCAGGCCTGCTGCTGGGCCGCATGGCCGACCGGCTCGCGGCTCGCACCGGAGCGACCGTCGCGGTCGTCGAGCGCAAGAACGCGGCCCTGCCCGCGCCCGACGACCTGCTGGCCCGGCTGGCCGAGGCCGAGGTGGTCCTTTCCGGCTCGGCCGATTGAGGCAGCTGCACGTCGTGGAGTGTCCACGACTCCGTCAACCTTGAGACGGCCGGTATTCCGACCGTGCTGGTGGCGACCACCGCCTTTCGAGCCCTCGCCGCCGACGTGGCCGCCACGCTGGGCCTGCCCGACGTGCGAATCGTCGCCATCGAGCATCCGCTGGGCGGCACCGGCGAGGCCGCGGTCCTCGACCGGGCGGACGCTGCGATCGAGCCGGCCCTGCGCCTCCTGACCGGGCCGCGATGACAAGCACTGACCCGACCCGCTAATTCGAGTCGGCCCCTGGCTTCGCGCCGCTGCCCTTCTGGCCGGAAACCGGACTTCACAGCAGGGCGGTTGTGTTCTACAGTCGGATTCCGACCCGCCCGGGCGCACGCACCGGGCTCCACAACCCGAGGAGGATCCGCACTCATGTCGACTCTGGCCAGCGACCTGGTGATCGAGTTGGAGAACAAACCGGGAGCGCTGGCCAAAGTGGCAACCGCGATCAGCGACGCAGGCGTGAACATCGCGGCTGCAACCTGCATGGGAAACGGCAACACCGCGGAGCTTCACATCCTCGTGCCCCACAGCGAGCCGGTGTACCGGGCGCTGGCCAATACCCACGGACCGACGGTCACCCGCGAGCGCGAGGTGGTGGTGGTCCAAGCCAAGGACCGGCCGGGCGAGCTGGCCGAGCTGGCCCGGATGGTCTCCAAAGCGGGCATCAACCTCGATATCGTCTATGTGGCCACGAACTCCAGGGTCGTTCTGGGCTCGGAGGACACCGACGCCCTCAAGCAGGTCCTGGACGGCTTCTCGTTCTAGCGGCCGAGCCAGGCACCGGCTCTCAGGCCGTCCCGGCCCAACCGGGCGCAGTAGCCCGGGCCGCCGCGGCCAACCCCGCGGGCGCAGCAGTTCAGGCCGCCGCGGCCACCTCGGGCTCCGGCACGGAGCGGACCATGGCCCGCCACAGCGACGGGTAGTCGGGCCAGATCGCTCCGGACGGCAAGTAGCCGTCCTCCTCGAGGGCTTGCTGCAACCGGGGAAGGTTGCGGGCCGGTACGCCGGAGTCCACATGGTGCGCCAGGTGGTACCCCACGTTGTAGGGCACCAGGAACAAGCGGGCCGCGGGGCTCTGGCGCACATGGTGGGTGGTGTTGCGGCGGTCGGGCGTGCGGGTCATGCCGCCGTGCTCGGCGATGGCCCGGAGACGGTTGGCCACCTGGTAGTAGGTGAAGTAGGGCAGCACCCACATCGCCGCGTACAGCCACGGGTGCCCGGCCAGCCAGAAGGCGCCGAACACCAGCGCCTGACCGGCGAAGAACCGCAGGCTCAGCACCAGGAACCGGGGCCGCACCAGTCCGGTGAAGCGGGGCTTGACGATCCGGTAGGCCGAAACGCCAACAAGGTCGCGTAGCAGCTTGCGACCCATCGACGCCCGCGGCACCGGGTAGAAGGAATACAGCAGGAAGTCGGGCTCCTTGGGTCCGAACTCGTCGCGGTGGTGGTTGGCGTGGCCCCGCCGGTAGTGGTGGGTGCCGGTGCCGAACGGGAGCCAGCCGAGGATGTGAACGCCGATCACATCGTTGACGATCCGGTTGGAGAACAGCAGCCGGTGGGCCGCCTCGTGGTGCAGGATGAACATCCTCAGCATCACGACCCCCATCACCGGCACGGCAAGAACCACGGCCAGCCAATGATCGATCGCGACGACGGCCGCCACTAGGGCGACGGCAGCAGCCGACGTGGCCACAACGGTCGCGGCGTTGATGATGTTGGGGATCCGGCGCAGCTCGGCCCGGAACTCCGGCCGCGGCCGGCCGTCGGGCCGCAGCCGGTCCGAGCCCGCGAAGGCAGGCAGGTCTGAGCGGGCCATGCCCCCGGTCATGGTCGCCACCAACTCGTCGTGGGACAGAGAGCCGGCCGCCTCGGTCATCGCCCCCACACTATGGCCTGTCACGCCGACTCGTATTGCTCCAGTTCGGCCCGCACCGCTACCGACGCGCTGGGAGGGATGCCGACGACAACGGCTGTCACCCCGCCGGTCGAGATCCTCTCGATGATGCGGCGCAGCGCCACCGCTCCGGAGTAGTCGAGCCGGCCCACCCCGGACAGGTCGATCACAACCGACGTCAGGTTGCGCTCGGAGGCGAGCTCCTCTCGCACCGAGCGCTCCACCTGGGGCACGGTGGCGAACCACATCACGCCCTTGGGCCGCACGGTGAGGGTCTCATGGTTCCGCTCAGCGGGGGTGATGACCTGCATCTCGCGGTAGAGGTGCACCGCGATGGCCAATCCGATCCCCACCAGCACGCCCCGTTCCACCCGGGGCGCGAAGCCGATGGTGGCGAACGTGGTTCCCGCGCCCACCAGCGCTTGGGGGAAGGAGCCCCACGGCAGGCGGGTTATCTCCTTGACATCGACTAGCCGCACCACGACGACTATCACGATCACACCGAGCACCGAAGTCGGCAGGTCCTCCAGCAAGAAGGCGAGCGGCAGCACGGCCAGCACGAAGGCTCCGGTGATCGCGCCCGACCATGCGCTGGTGGCGCCGGCCAGCCGGTTGAGCGAGCTGCGCGAGAAGGAGCCGCCCACCGGGAAGGCACCCGACACCGCGGAGGCGAGGTTGGCGACACCCTGGCTCACCATCTCGCGATTGGCGTCCCACGGCAGGCGATCGGCCGCGGCGTAGGTGCGGGCAATCGACGCCGGCTCGGCGAACCCGACCAGAGCGATCACCGCCGCCGGCAGCAGCAGGCTTGGCGCCTCCGACCACGGGAAATCCAGGCTCAACGGTATGAACCCGCCGTCGAGGTTGCCCACCCTCGAACCCTCGTAGCCGCTGGCGCCGGCGACAAGCACACCGGCGATGACTGCCACCAGCACACCGGGGAACAGGCGGTGGATGTAGCTGCCGCCGATCATCAGGACCACCGTTATCGCGGCGAAGGCGATGGCCGACCAGCGCCATTCGTCGGGCTGGCCCAGAGCCCGAACCGCCGCGACCAGCACCTGGCCGTCGGGGTAGACGTCGAAGATCTTGGGCAGCTGCGAGGCCATGATCACCACCGCAGCTCCGGCGGTGAATCCGGTAACGACCGGCTCCGAGAGCACGTACGCCACCCGGCCGGCGCGCACCAGCCCGAGCAGCACCCGCATGATGCCCACCAGCAGGGCCAGCAGGGCCGCGCTCTGGATGTAGCTGGCCTCGCCCGGCTCGGCCACCCCGGACAGCGCGCCGAGGGTAAGCAGGGCGGTCAGGGCCACCGGTCCGGTCTGGAGATACCGCGACGACACGAAGAACGCGGCCAGAAGCGAGGGCAGCGCCGTGGCGTACAGCCCGTAATGGGCCGGAAGCCCGGCCAGTTCGGCATAGGCCAGCGACTGCGGGATGGCGACGAGCGCCACCGACACCCCGGCAATCAGATCGCCGCTGCTCGGACGGGACATGAGATCAGACTACGAGCACGGGTAGTCTGCGCTGTCGATGACCGCCGAGCGAACTCCCGCCGACATGCCCGTGTTCCCCTCCGACGAGTGGGTGGTCTGGCTCGACGCCGCCCTGTCGGAGTGCCGCGTCGACGACACAGTCGGCTTGGCGCTGGAGTACCACGCCTCCGACGATGACGGCTCCATCTTCTGCTGGCATGTGCGCATCGCCTCCGGTCGGGTGTCGGCCGCAGTCGGGCGGGCAGGCGAGGTGCCCGGTCAACCCGTCGTAGCGCTGGCTTCGGACCGCGAGACGGCGCGAGCGATCGCGGTCGCAGGCGAGTCGGCCCAACGCGCCTTCGCGGAGGGGAGGCTGCACCTCAGCGGCGACCCCCGGCTGCTGCTTGAAGCCCGCCCGGCCCTGGAGGCCATCGGCGCCGCACTGGCCGGGGCGGCCTGACCGCCTGCAGCGGTTGACCGTCTACTTGAGGAAGCGGCTGGTGGTGTTGTCGGCCAGGACCTTGCCCCCGGTCTGGCAGGCGGGACAGTAGGCCACGCGGTAGCGGCGGTACTCGACCGAGCGCACCGTGTCTCCGCATGCCGGGCACGGCTCGCCCACTCGATGGTGGACGTCGCTGGGCCGATCCTGGGAGCGGCCCATGTCCTCGCGCTCCCGCTCCGCGGCCAGACCCCTTGCGATGGATGTGGCGATGGCGGCATGCAGACGGTCGACGGCCTCGCCGTCGAGACGCGACGCGTTGGCGAAGGGCGAGATCCGGGCCGAGTGCAGTATCTCGTTGGCAAGCAGGCGGCCGATCCCGGCCAGATGCGACTGATCTCGCAGGAAGCCGTGCACGCGCTCGCTGGCCGCGGCCAGGCGCTGCGCGAGCTCGTCGCGGTCGATGGTGTGGGCATCGGGTCCGAGACGCACTAGCGGCTCGACCGCGCCCGGGTCGCCGGCCAGCAGCCAAACACCGGCTCGGCGCTCAGTGCCAGCCTCGGTGAGCAGAAGCGCCCGGGCGTCGGAGAAGGTCCAGCGGGCCATGCCGCCCCGTGGTTTGCGGGCCTGCGTGGTGTCGATGCGCAGCCGGCCGGCCTGCATGAGATGGACCACGAACGTGAGATTCGGACCCTGGCGCTCGTCGTCGTCCGGGCCGACGCGCAGCAACAGGTACTTGCCGCGATGCCCGACCGCGCTGAGCACCCTGCCCGCCGCGGCGGCAGGACGGGGGTCGAAGGTCTTGAGCACCGCCGGGTGCAGCGGCTCGAACCGGGCCAGCGGTGTTCCTGCGAACCCGGATGACAGCCGCTCGGCGTGGGCTGCAACTTCCGGCAATTCCGGCATGGCCGCAGCCCCTCAGAGGTCCGCTGGAGCCGTTCCTACGCGGATTGGCAGCGGACGAGACCCAATCGGGATCTCAGGGCTGCCAATTCCCAGCAGCATGGCATCCGGCCTCTAGATCAGGCCCAGCGAGGCCACCGTGTCGCGCTCGGCGGCCAGCTCGGCCACGGAGGCGTCGATGCGGACCCGCGAGAAATCGTCGATCTCCAGGCCCCCGACGAGCTGGTAGGCCCCGCCCGAGCAGGTGACCGGGAACGACGAGATGAGACCCTCGGGCACGCCGTAGCTGCCGTCGGAGGGGACCGCCATCGACACCCAGTCGCCCGGCGGCGTGCCCAGCATCCAGTCGCGCACGTGGTCGACGGCCGCGTTGGCCGCGGAGGCGGCCGATGACGCTCCCCTGGCCTCGATGATGGCCGCGCCCCGCTGCTGCACGGTCGGGATGAACGTCCCTTCGAGCCACTCCTGGTCGTCTACGAGGCCGGCGGCGTTGCGACCGTCCACCTCGCAGTGGAACAGGTCGGGGTATTGGGTGGCGGAGTGGTTTCCCCAGATGGTCATCCTGCGGACGTCGCCAACGGCGGCACCGACGCGGGCCGCGAGCTGGGCCTTGGCCCGGTTGTGGTCGAGGCGGGTCATGGCCGTGAACCGCTCGCGGGGAACTCCCGCGGCGTTGTTCATGGCGATCAGGCAATTGGTGTTGGCCGGGTTGCCCACCACCAGCACCCGGAGATCATCAGCGGCGCGGGCGGCCAGAGCACGGCCCTGCACGGTGAAGATCGCACCGTTGGCCTCCAGCAAATCCCTGCGCTCCATGCCCTTGGTGCGGGGCCGCGAGCCCACCAGCAACGCGATCTGCGCCCCGTCGAAAGCCTCGTGGGGATCGTCGCTGAGCACCATTCGATCCAGCAGCCCGAAGGCGCAGTCGTCGAGCTCCATGGCGACGCCCCGCAGGGCGTCCATGGCGGGGGGGATCTCCAGCATCTGCAGCACCACCGGCACCTCGGGACCGAGCATCGACCCGGAGGCGATGCGGAACAACAGGCTGTAGCCGATCTGCCCGGCGGCGCCGGTGACGGCCACTTTCACGGGTTCGCGCATGGCAGCCACGGTAGCCGGTGCGTGTCGGAGGGCCAGCGGCCTCTAGATGCTTGCGCTGAGCGTGGTCCGGCGGGTGTTGCCCACCCAGGACTCGTGCAGCCGGGCGTAGACGCCGCCCGCGGCGACCAGCCGGTTGTGGGTGCCCTGCTCCACGACCCGGCCACCGTCGAACACCAGCACCAGGTCGGCTCGCTCCGCGGTGCTCAGACGGTGGGCCACCGACACCGTGGTCCGGCCCACCGCGAGACGGGCCATGGCTGCAGCCAGCGCCTCCTCAGTCTCAGGGTCCACCGCGGAGGTGGCCTCGTCCAGGATCAGCAGCCCCGGGTCGGCCACCTGGGCCCGGGCCAGCGCCACCAACTGGCGCTCGCCCACCGACAGCCGGCCGCCCCGCTGACCGACCGGGGTCTGCATGCCCGAGGGCAGACCGTCCAGCCAGTCCCGCAGCCCCAGCTCGTCGATGGCCGCGGCCGCGTCGGCTGCCGTAGCCCCCGGCCTTCCGTAGCGAATGTTGTCCTCGACGGTGGCAGCGAACAGGAAGCCGTCCTGGGGGACCATGCGGATCCCCCGCCGACGGGCCTCGGGCGCGACGTTCCGCAGGTCCACCCCGCCGACCAGCACCTCTCCCTCGGCGGGGTCGGCGAGGCGGGCCAGCAGCCGGGCGAAGGTCGTCTTGCCCGACCCGGTCTCGCCCACCACCGCCACGTCTGTGTCCGCCGGGATCGACATGTTCACGCCGCGCAGCACCAGCCCCCCGGTGCGGTAGGCGAAGTCCACCGACCGCACCTCGACGGCCAGAGGGCCTGGCGGCAGGTCGCAGGCGTTGCCGGAGGCCGGTTCGGGCACATCGACTTGCATGTCGAGCACGCCGAGGATCTTCCACCAAGCCGCCAGCGCGGTCTGGGTGTGGTCGAACACCTCGCCGAGCTCGGCGATCGGTCTGATCAGCAGGCGTACCAGGAACACGAAGGCCACGAGCCCACCCGGCCCCAGGCCGAGTTCGTCGGCCTGCCACACGCCGACGACGATCACCGCGGCCAGCGCCAGCGCCGACACCAACTCGACGGTGGGCAGCATCAGGGTGAACCACTTGTGGGCTCTGAGCTGGGAGCGGTACTGGCGGTCGACGGCCGAGTCGAGCCGGGTCCGCACCGCCTCGGTGTAGCCGTAGGACCGGATGACCGGTGCGGCCGACACCGCCTCACTGGTGTGGCCCAGCGTGTCCGCCACCCGGTCGCGGACCGCGGTGTAGGCGGCGAGCTGGCGCCGCTGCACCCACCGCAGGAACGGCAGCAGCGGAAGGTGCACGGCCACCACCAACAAGGTCAGCTGCCAGCTGTACCAGGTCATTGCGGCAAGGGTCCCCACGATGAGAACCGGGTTGATGATCCAGGACATCGCGCCCCACTGCATGAACATGGCGAGCGCCTCGATGTCGCTGGTGACCCTGGCCACGAGCACGCCGCGGCGCGACTCGGTGTGGGTGGAGAGGCTGAGACGATGGATGTGCTCGAAGGCCCGCACCCGCAGCGACAGAAGCACCGACTCCGCCATCTGGACCAGGCGGATGTACGCGGTCCGGCTCGCAGCCATCACCGCGAGCAGCACCCCCAGCGCGCCCGCGGAGAGCGCCCACACGACGCCGGGCCGGTAGCCGTTCGGACCGAGCACTCCGTGGTCCAGCACGAGCTGCACCAGGATGGGCACCATGAGCCGCCCCGCCGCGGCCAGCAGCGCCACCGACGCGGTGACGCCCAGGCCGCGGCGCAGCGCCTCGCTCATGGCGATGCCCCTGCGCAAGACGACAAGCGCTCGGACCGGCTCCTCCGCGCCCTCCTCGGGCTCGGGCGCTATGGCTGCCTGCCGGCTGTCGGACCCCTGATCGTGTGTGGGTGCCGCCGCGGGATCGCTCACGGCACCGCCGACCGACTCACCGTCGCCCGACTCGTCCCTCTGACCGGGCCCGGGCACCGCCGCGGGATCGCTCACGGCACGGCTGCCTGCTCGTAGGCGGATACCAGGGCGCGGTAGTCGTCGCGAGCCATCAACTCGGTGTGGGTTCCGGTGGCGACAATGCGCCCGCCGGAGAGATAGGCCACCCGGTCGGCGAGCTCGATCGTGGAGAGCCGGTGGGCCACCACCAACACCGTGCTGTCGACGTCGCGTCGCAGGTTGGCCAGGATCTCGCCCTCCACCACTGGGTCCACCGCGCTGGTGGCGTCGTCGAGCATCAGCAGCCGGGGTGAGCGCACCAGCGCTCTCGCCAGAGCCACCCGCTGGCGCTGCCCGCCCGACAGGGTCAGGCCCCGCTCGCCCACGACCGTGGCCGCGCCGTCGGGCAGGGCCCCCACGAACTCGCCCGCCGCGGCCACCCCCAGCGCCGGTCCCAGACCGTCGCGGGCACCGCCGGTGCGGAGCGTCACGTTCTCGGCAATGGAGTCGGTGAACAGGAACGCCTCCTGGAACACCAGAGCCACCGCGGCGTGCAGCTCGTCGGGCGACACGCTGGCCGCGTCCACGCCCGAGAGGCAGATCGAGCCCCGCTCCGGGGCGTTGAGGCCGGCGACGGTCTCCAGCAGGGTTGACTTGCCCGCGCCGGTGGCCCCCACGAGCGCCACCGTCTCGCCGGGCCGGATCGCCAGCGACAGCCCGTCGAGCACCCGCCTCGGGCCGTAGCCCACCGCCAGGTCGTCGATCTCCAGGCCCAAGGGGCCTTCATGCAGCGGCCGAACACCGCCAGCGGGCGGGACCGCATCCGGCACGGGCTGGTCGAGAACGCTGTCCACCCGCTCCAGCGACACCACCGAGCGAGGCATCTCCTCCAGGAAGAAGCCGACTATGAGCAGCGGCATGGCCAGCAGCGAGAACAGCGTCGTCGCCAGCACGAGGTCGCCGGGCGTGGCCGAGCCGCGGTCCACCAGCCACGCCCCCACGAGCAGCAGCACGATGGCGCCCGCGGTGGGGAGCGCATCGATGACCGGCTCGAAGGTGCCCCGCATCCGGCCGACCCTGACGCGCTCGGTGCGCAGTCGCTCGGAGGCCGCGAGCATCCGCTTCACCTCGAAGGGCTCGCGCCCCAGCGTCTTGACCACCACCGCTCCGTCGAAGCTCTCATGGGCGACGGCCGAGACCTCCCCCACCCGGCGCTGCACCTCTGCGGAGGGCCCCTCCACCCGCCGGGTGTAGACACGGGAGATCACCGCCAGAGCGGGGAACAGCACGGCCGCGATCAATGCCATGAGCGGGTGAGCCGTCAACAGGACCGCCAGCGTGACAAGCACTAGCACCATCACGCTGACCGCGAAGGCCAGCGGCTTGAGCACCATGGTCGCCGAGTTGACGTCCGCATCGGCGTGGGCCAGCAGCTCGCCGGGGGAGCGCCGGCGATGGAAGTCCATGGGCAGGTCCAGATACCGGTGCAGCAGGGACCGACGCCAGTCCCGCTGGGTGCGCAGCTCGGCCATCGCCAGGTACCAGCGCCGCAGCACCACCGACACGCCGCTGGCCAGCGCCACACCGATCACTGCGACTGCCGCCACCACCGCGCCGCTTCGCTGGGTGCCTTCCGCGACGATCACCTCGTCCGTGATCCAGCCCAGCAGCCAGGCGCTGCCCACGGTGGCGACCACGAATCCGAGGGCCCCGACCATGGCCAATGCGTGCGGCCCGGGGTGGGCCCGCACGGAACGCATGATCAGCCGGAAGCCCCGGCGGGCCATGCTCTGGCGGGAGGCCCTCACCGCGTTCTCCCCACGAACCGAACTGGCAGCAGAACGCGCCCTATAGGGGCCAAAACGCTGCCAATTCTCTGACAGAGCCCGCCCACGAACCGAACTGGCAGCAGAACGCGCCCTATAGCGGCCAAAACGCTGCCAATTCTCTGACAGATCCCGCCCACGAACCGAACTGGCAGCAGAACGCGCCCTATAGGGGCCAAAACGCTGCCAATTTCAGGCAAGCCGGTCAGAGGCGGTCGACGATGGCCGCGGCGAACTCCGAGCACTTCACCTCGGTGGCGCCCTCGGTCAGCCGGGCGAAGTCGTAGGTGACTATCCCGTCGCTGATGGTCGCCTCCACCGCGGTGATGATCTCGTCCGCAGCGTCCTGCCAGCCAAGATGCTCGAACATCAGAGCCCCCGACAGCAGCACCGACGACGGGTTGACCTTGTCCTGGCCGGCGTAGCGGGGGGCGGTGCCGTGGGTGGCCTCGAACACGCCGTGTCCGGTGACGTAGTTGATATTGGCCCCGGGCGCGATGCCGATCCCGCCGACCTGAGCCGCCAGCGCGTCGGAGATGTAGTCGCCGTTGAGGTTCATAGTGGCGATCACGTCGAACTCGGCGGGACGGGTGAGCACCTGCTGCAGGGCGATGTCGGCAATGGTGTCCTGCACCAGGATCCTGTCGCCGGCGTCGCCGCCGCAGTCCTCCCAGGCCACCGCCACATCGGCGAACTCCTCGCGCACCAGCTCGTAGCCCCAGCCCCGGAAGGCGCCCTCTGTGAACTTCATGATGTTGCCCTTGTGCACCCAGTGGACCCGCTTGCGGCCCCGGCGCACCGCATAGTTGAGGGCGGCCCGCTGCAGGCGCTGCGACCCGAACTTCGACACCGGCTTGATCCCCACCCCGGCGTCGGCCCGGATCTCCCAGCCGAAGGCGTCGTGCAGCAGCTCGATGAGCCGGGCCGCGTCAGGCGAGCCCGACGGCACCTCCAGGCCGGCGTAGATGTCCTCGGTGTTCTCCCGGAAGATCACCATGTCGACCAACTGCGGCTCCCGCACCGGAGAGGGCACGCCGGAGAACCATCGCACCGGACGCAGGCACACGTAAAGGTCCATGATCTGGCGGATGGCCACGTTGAGGCTGCGGAAGCCGCCTCCCACCGGCGTGGTCAGCGGCCCCTTGATCCCGATGAGGTGCTCGTCGAACGCGGCAATGGTGTCGGCCGGGAGCCAGTCACCGGTCTCGTTGTAGGCCTTCTCTCCGGCCAGCACTTCAAGCCAGGCGATGCGGCGGCCGTGCTTGGCCGCGGCCGCGTCAAGCACAGACTTGGCAGCGGGCCAGATGTCGATGCCGATCCCGTCGCCCTCGACGAACGGAATGACCGGCTCTTCGGGCACGACAAGGGCACCGTCGGAGCCCAAAGTGATCTTGGAAGCCATGTATACCGAGGCTATCGGCACCCCTTGTGGGCCGTTCGGAGGCCGAGCCAATAGGCGGGCGCGATCAGTCTGGAACAGCGGGGCCCTAGGGTCTGAGCGGCCCATGAACGCAGCCAACAAGAACGGGCACCAGGCCCGAGCGGCCCATGAACGCAGCCAACAAGAGCGGGAATGACACCGTCGCGGCGCGAGCGGCCGTCACCTATTCGGGCTCGCTCAGTCGACCAGTGCTTGCGCCTCGTCGAAGACGGCTTGGAGGCGCTCGCGCACTAACTCGGAGAAGCGGCTCATCTGAGGGCGGGTCATTCGTCCCTCTGTCGGGCGAATGGGCGGGCCGGCAACCATGGCCACCCTGACCGGCCGAGGCAGACGGGTGCCGGTGGTCATCGCGGCCTCAGTGCCGGCGATGCCGACCGGCACGATGGCCGCGCCGGTTCGGGACGCGAGGTAGCTCACGCCGTCGAACACCGTCTCTACACGGGGTCCCGTCTGGCGGGTGCCCTCGGGGAACACCACGACCTGCTCGCCCGCATCGAGCATCTTGACCGCCTCACGGATCGCCTCACGGTCGGCTGCGCCCCGGCGCACCGGGAACGCGCCCAGCGCCGCTAGGAACGCCCCGAAGTACCGGTTAGAGAAAAGCGACTCCTTGGACAGCGCCCGCAGGCGGCGGCGGCTCATCCCCGACAGCAGCGGCGTGTCGAGGTTGGACCGGTGCACGGGGGCCACAATCACCGGTCCTTCGATGTCGAGGTGCTCCCTGCCACGGCGCTTCACCCGGAAGTAGGGGTACAGCACCGTCATGATGGTGCGACGTACGAAGCGGTAGACCCACATGGAGCTGCGCTTGGCCGCGATGCGCTGGGCTCTCCGCTGCAGGTCCTCCACCTGACTCCCTTCGCCTACAGACTGCCCGTGGTTGTCTACCACTCCTGCACGCGCGGGCAGGCGTGCGCTTCTCGCGCCAACGAGTGGCGATTCCCGCGCGTGTCCGCTGCGTTTGCCGGCTCTCGGGCCGCTCGCGCCGCGCTACGCGCCTACCTTCGCTGCGCTCACCGGCCGCTCAGGCCGCGCTACGCGCTTGACGACTCGCGGCCCCTTGTCGGCAATCGGCGTCCATGCGCTCGGCCTCTCGGGCAACGGCGGTCGCCGTGATGGACAATAGCAAGGCAGCGGCATGACACGGCGGGACGGGAGGCAGGCCATGGGGCAGCTCGACGGCAGAACTGCGATAGTCACGGGCGCGGGCGAGGGCATCGGACGGTCGGTGGCCCGAGCGTTCGTGGCTGAGGGCGCCAATGTGCTCGTGGCCGAGATCGACGAGGGTCTCGGTTCCGGCGCGGCTGCCGAGCTCGGCGACGCCTGCGAGTTCCTGCCCACCGATGTGGGCGACCGGGCCGCGGTCGAGGCCATGGTCGCCCATGCGGCTGAGCGCTGGGGCTCGGTGGACATCCTGGTCAACAACGCCTGGGGCGGCGGTGAGGTAAGCCGGGTGGAGCGAAAGTCGGAGGCCGGGATGGCCCGGGCAATGGCGGTGGGGTTCTATGGCCCGTTCTGGGCGATGGCCGCGGCGCTGCCGATCATGAGGGCCAACGGTTGGGGCCGGGTTATCAACATGTGCTCGCTCAACGGGGTCAACGCCCACATGGGCACCGTCGAGTACAACTCGGCCAAGGAGGCGCTGCGGTCCGCCACCCGCACCGCGGCCCGGGAATGGGCGGGGTGGGGCATTACTGCCAACATCGTCTGCCCGGCAGCCAAGTCGGCCAGTTTCAACCGGGTGATGGGTGCTCACCCCGAACTGCTGGCCGCGGCCGACGCCTCCAACCCGATGGGCCGCATCGGCGACCCCGACCTCGACATCGCGCCGGTGGCGGTGTTCCTGGCCTCGGACGCCAGCCGGTACATGACGGGCAACACGCTGTTCGTCGACGGAGGCGGCCACATCAACGGAGCGGCCTGGCACCCCGATCTGCCCGACTGAGAAAGCGATGCCGATCGGTCGAGCTTGTGCCAGGCAGTCGGCTGCTGGACAGGCTGCAGAAGGCCTCAGTCCAGCACCCGGCAGGATCGTCTCTAGCGAACCGCTGGCCGGAACATGTCTCCGATGCGCGCCGGCGTCCGTCACTCCCGCCCACTGGGGCGGTCAAGCCTGGCCTGGACTATCGGCTGCTACCGTCGCCCGCCATGGCGCCCGTAGACGACTTCGTACTGATCGACCACCCCCTGCCCCACATCGCGCTGGTGACCCTCAACCGGCCCGAGCGCATGAACGCCATGGCCTTCGACGTGATGGTGCCATTGGCCGACGCTCTGCGGGACGTCAACAACGACAACGATGTGCGGGCCGTGGTGGTCACCGGCGCCGGCCGCGGCTTCTGCTCCGGAGCCGACATGGTGAGCGCGGGCCGGGTTCCCTACATTGAGGGCCTCACTCGTTCAACCATCGCCCACCGGGCCGCCGACCGGCTCCACGAGGTGATCGAGCTGGTCGGAGACCTGCACCAGCCGGTGATCGCGGCCATCAACGGAGCGGCCATCGGCGGGGGGATGTGCCTGGCGTTGGCCTGCGACATCCGCATCGCGTCCACCGAGGCCTACTTCCGGGCGGCCGGCATCAACAACGGCCTCACCGCGTCCGAGCTGGGTCTCAGCTTCACGCTGCCGCGGGCCATCGGATCGTCGAGAGCCTTCGACATCATGCTCACCGGCCGAGACGTCGACGCCGACGAGGCAGCCCGCATAGGCCTGGTCAGCGAGACGGTGGCCCCCGACGACCTGCTGAGCCGCTGCTACGAGATCGGCGCCCGCATCGCCGCTTTCAGCCGGCCCGGCACCGAGCTCACCAAGCGGATGCTGTGGGCCGGGCTGGAGGCGTCGAGCTATGCGGCCCACATGCGCTCGGAGATGAACGCCCAACTGCTGGTGCGCATGACCACCCGCAACTTCGAGGAGGCCGTCCTGGCCCGCTCCGAGAAGCGCCCACCGGTCTTCGAAGACTGATCTCGTCGACCCGGCGGCGCCTGAAGCCCGGTACTAGCGGCGGCGATGGGCCTCCCGCCGATGTGCGACCAGCGCGGCGAGGACCACGAGTTCGCCATCGAGCACCTCGTACACCACCCGGTAGTCGCCGACTCGCACCCGGCGCAGACCCCGCAAATCGCCCTTCAGGGGGCTGCCCGCCAGCGGATTGTCCCCGAGCCGGTCAATCGCGTGCACGATGCGCTCACGGTCGTGACGGGGCACACGCGCCAGATCTCGTGCTGCGCTGCGCTTAATCCGAGTCGAGTAGCCCATCTCTGACCTCGTCCCAGTCGAGCACCGGGTCGGCTGGGTCGAGGAGTCGCTCCATGGCAGCGAGCTAGCAGTTCACTGCGGTTCGGAGCGCGGCGCACGCCTCGGCGAGGCGGGCGGGGTGAAGCGTGCAGATGTGCTCAATGAGGTTCGCCTTGGGCACTACTCTGAGGTTGTCGAAGCTCGCGGCGCAGTCCGCGGGCATGCCGTCGTCGGGACCCAGCGGCAGTTCGGTTGGGATGCCTCTGACAGTTCGCGTGACGGGAGCAGCCAGAACGCTGTTCAGCACGGGAATGGCGGCTGGTCGGCTCATGACCAGGAAGGGCCGGCGGCCGATGTGCTCGATCTCGCCCCACCACACCTCCCCGCGCCGGGGGGCGTTCACCACGGCTCGTCGAGGATCGCCTCGCTCAGCGAGGCGACCGCGGCGTGATCTTCAGCCTCCGTCGGCGGCAGGCGCTCGTAGCCGTCGACGATGGCGCGGTCGATCCGGCGCTGCTGCTCAACCTGTGCGATGACCTCTATGCCGGCTCGCACAACGGCGGCTCGGCTCTCGTATGCGCCGCTCTCAACGAGGTCGTCAAGCCTCGCTAAGAGCGGCTCAGGCAGACGGACAGCGACTTGTTGGGTAGCCATGGGCTAGTCTACCAATTCGGTATGCAAATTGGTAGACGAATCTGCGAATCCGCCGACTCGGACGAACCGGGCACGCGGCCGGTAGGCAACGGGGCCACAGCCAGTTAGGTGCTTGACGGTTAGGTGAGGACGAGCACGCGGTGCAGGCGCTCCAGCGCCGCGACGACGTCGATGCCCTCCTCCCAGAAGTCGCTGACACCGGCCGCGGTCAGCATTTCGCGCTGGCCGGCGAGCGTTCCGGCGTCGCAGGCGAGAGCCACGAGAGCCGCTCCTGCCTCTGCAAGCGCGGCTGCCGTGGCCGCAGCCCGCAGGCGGTACATGTCATCAGTGCCGGTGATCACCGCCGCAGTCAAGCCGGACGCCGCGAAATTGGCGGCAGCGGCGATGGGCGAGTCCACGCCAGTTCCGCCCCGGGCCTCAATCCCTCCCGCGGCCAGGAGGTTCTGCGCCCAGGCGGTGCGGGGCGAGTGGGCCGCGGCCGGTCCTAGCGCCGCCACCCATACCGCGGGTCGCCCGCCAGTGGTGACTCGGTGGCGGTCGGCGGCGTCGCGCAGAGCCTCGAATGGCTCGGGCAGGCGCCGGACCGGCACGCCCGCTGCATCTCGCGCCTCATCCGGGTCAGCCAGGGCGGGCGGCGCGGACTCGTCCAGCAGGGGGAACTCGCTCACGCCGGTAAGGGGTTCGCTCCGGGTCCTGAGCGAACCCAGACGGGACTGCCAGCTCTTGTCGATCGCAGCCGCGATAGCGCCCTCGTCTATAGCGGCTTCGATGCTGCCGCATGCCTCTACGTCCTGCAGCACCCGCCAGCCCGTCGACGCCAGCTGCTCCGTGAGCGACTCCACGTAGAACGACCCGCCCGCAGGGTCGGTGGCCGTCCCCAGGTGCGACTCCTCCAACAGCAGCAGTTGGGTGTTGCGGGCCAGCCGGCGGCCCAGGGAGCCGTCAGCGTCGACCGCGCCCGACGTGTGGTCGAAGGGCAGCACGGTCACGGCGTCGGCACCGGCCACCCCCGCGGCCAGTGCCGCCGAGGCGCCTCGCAGAAGATTGACCCACGGATCGCGGCGGCTGTACATGTGGCTTGCGGTCACCGCGTGCTGATACTGGCGGGCCGCCGCCTTCGACCCCCCGCTGGCCGTGATCGCCCTAGCCCACATGACTCGGGCCGCCCGCAGCACGGCGAGGGTAAGGAACTGGTCGGCAGTGGCGGCCATTCTGAACCCGATCAGGCCGGCTGCTGCATCTACATCCAGACCCGCTTCTACCAACGCTCGTAGATAGGCGATCCCGGTTGCCGTCGCCCATCCCAGGGTCTGCGCCTCGCTGGCTCCGGCATCGGCGTAGCGCACTGCGTCCACCTGGAACGCCCGCACTTCGGGACCGAAGTCCGCGGAGGCCACCCACGCAACCGCTCCGACGCAGTCGGCGCGGCGACCCGAGCGGGCCCACTCCCCTACAGGATCAAGGCCGAGGGAGCTGCCGGGTGCCAGTCCCGCATCCCGAAGGGCCGCCACAGAAAGCAGAGCCTCGGCCGCGCCCAACTCCGAGTGCGGTGCCAGCGCGAGCGGCGTCGCCGCCATGTCGACCCCGCCGAGCAGGCGATCGAGGCCGTCGAGATCGACATCTGCTGGAAGATTGAACTCGAGCGACGTCGCGCCGCTCGCCAGATCCTGTTCCAACGCTGGACTAAGTTCACCTAAACCGTCGCCTGCCGCGACCTCGTGGTGCTGGCGGACGTCCCAGCCTCTCTCAAGCCGCTGTGGATCGGCTGCAGCGGCGGCCTCGGGCCGGTGCGGTCCATCGGTGTACAGGGGCCGGATCTCGATGCCGTCGCGCGTGACGCTGGACAACTCGTCCACTCCGCGACCCTGAAGCGACTGCTCGACCAGGGCCATCCACTCGTCGACCCCGGCAGACGACCAGCCGTTCGGGGGCATCACATTGTGAAGCGGAGGCTGCGGGCTGCGTGCTCGCCCCAGTGGGCGTCGCCGCTCCAGGAGATCGATTCGTCGTCGATCTTGGACTGGGGGTCGATGCGCCCGCAGGCGAGCATGATGAACGTCAGCGAGTCGGCGGTTAGCACCACGTCGGGCAAATCCAGCGAGCCGGGATCCACAGCCTTGGCCCGGCCGTCAACCGCGACCGCCATTTGGCGCTCCACCGGCCCGGTGATGTCGGCCCTGAGGCTCATGCCGTCCGGCAGACCGACCCGCTTGCCCATGATGTAGCCGATCGAGCGCTCCACCTGGTCGAAGGCGATCTCGGCCGCGGGTCCGCTGTCGTCGGTGGCCCGCCCCAGCGGGATCGTGCAGTCGCGCACGTGGACCCACATGTCGAAGATGCGGATGGCGAGGAAGCCGCCGTAGCTCTGCACCCCCACCGGCGTCCACGACGGGCGCTCGATGTCTTCGTCGCTCAGCCCGGCCAGATCGGACCGGCGGGCGTCGAAGATCTCGGCCACCCTGGCCTCGAACTCGGCCGACGACATGCCGCCCGACGCGTCGGTCAGGGCCTGCATCTTCTGGAAGGGAGGCATGTCGTCGGTGCTGATCTCCCAGCCCGAGATCACGTCCTCCACCCCCACGGCATGGCCGATGGCCTGGCGTGCCGTCCAAGCCGGGCACAGCGACTGCACCGCCCACTCCTCGTCGGAGAGATCGGCGCACAGTTGCGAGATCTCGGCGAAACAAGCCTCGGTGGTGTCGATAAGGGACTGCCTGGAGTAAGAATGCATGGTCCAAGCATGACGCCGACCGGACCCCGACCGCAACGTGCACCGGAGAATCCCACCATGACAGCCACCGAAGCCCCCGCCGACACCGACGAGCAGACCCGCATCGCCGACGAGGCGGTAGATGCCCTGCTGGCCGAGCACGACCCCGCCGAAGAGATCCAGATCGAGTTCCGGGGCCACCAATACGACGCCGGATTGGCCTGGGTACACCATCCGCCGGGCTTCGGCGGGCTCGGCCTTTCGCGCAGGCTCCAGCGACCGGTGGATCGACAGCTGCGGGCCGCTGGCGCTCAGCCCGCCGATCCGTCCACGTTCTTCATGATGCTGATCGGCCCCACCATCCTCACCCACGGCACCGACGAGCAGAAGCGCCGCTACCTGCGCCCGATGTTCACCGGCGAGGAGCGCTGGTGCCAGCTGTTCAGCGAGCCCGGCTCCGGCTCGGACTTCGCCGGGCTGGGCACCCGGGCCGAGCGCGACGGCGACGAGTGGGCGGTCAACGGCCAGAAGGTGTGGAACACGCTGGCCCACGTCGCCGACCTGGGCATGCTGGTGGCCCGCTCCAACCCTGAGCTGCCCAAGCACAAGGGGCTGACCTACTTCGCGCTCGACATGCGAGCTGAGGGCGTGGAGGTGCGTCCGCTGCGCCAGATCACCGGCGAGGCCGAGTTCAACGAGGTGTACATGACCGACGTGCGGGTGCCGGACGCAGCCCGGATCGGTGCGGTCGGCGAGGGGTGGCGGGTGGCCCTCACGACGCTGATGAACGAGCGGACCGCCATCGGCGGCGCGGTGGGCGGCGCCACCACCGCCCAGCAGGGTCCGCTGGGCAACCTGATGGACGCCTACCACAACATGGATCCGGCCGTGCGCACCAAGGCTCACCGCGACGAGGTGATGCAACTGTGGGTGCAGGGGGAGGCGCTGCGGCTCACCAACATCCGGGCCGCGCAGAACGCCCGGGCAGGCAACCCCGGTCCCGAGGGCTCGGTCAGCAAGCTGATGCTGGCCGAGTTCAACAAGGAGCTCACGTCGAAGGTCCTCGACCTCGAGGGTGCCGCGGCCTTGGTGGACTACGACTACGAGTTCCGCAGGCCCACCGCGGTCTCGCTCGACGGCAAGTTCGGCGACAGCCACCACGGCTTCCTGCGAGCCCGGGCCAACTCCATCGAGGGCGGCACCAGCGAGATCATGCGCAACATCTTGGGCGAGCAGGTACTGGGCCTGCCCGGCGAGCCCCGGGTGGACAAGGAAATCCCCTGGCGCGACGTGCCCCGCAACTAGCCCCAGCCCGGCGACGAGCCGCATCCCGGCAACAAACCAGCCCAGCGACGAACCAGCCCAGCGACGAACCAGCCCAGCGACGAACCAGCCCCGGCAGCAGACCGCATCCCGGCGACGAACGGAGACGAACACCATGGCTATGCCGACCGATGTGGGGATCGTCGACACGATGATCGGCTTCCCGGCCAAGGACTTCGAGCACTACGAGTTCATCCGCAAGCAGCTCAAGGACTCCGAGTCGGCCGAGTTCGACTTCCCGGTCGAGTACATGTTCAAGGGCGTGCCCAAGGAGAAGTACGGCGCGGCCGACCCGATCGGGCTGACTCTGGGCGAGATGGACGCCTACGGGGTGGAGTGGGGCCTGATCGGCTGCGAGGGCGAGGTCAATCGCAAGGCCCTGGCCGACCATCCCGACCGGTTCGTGGCCACCTGCCAGATCGACGCCAACGACATCATGGGCGCGGTGCGAAAGATCCGCCACTGCAAGGACACCTACGACATCCGGGCGGTGGGCACGTTCCCGGCCGGGTGCTTCCCCCAGCTCCCCATCGACGACGCCAAGTGGTACCCGGTTTACGCCACCTGCTGCGACCTCGACATCGCCGTCTTCGTGTGTGCGGGGGTGCCCGGTCCCCGCCTGCCCATGGACTGCCAGCACGTGGAGCGCCTCGACCGGGTGATGTACGACTTCCCCGAGTTGACCCTGGTGACCCGCCACGGCTGCGAGCCCTGGGAGGCCCTGGCCGTGAAGCTGATGCTGAAGTGGCCCGGCCTGCACTACTCAACCTCGGCGTTCGCCCCCAAGCACTACCCGAAGGCCATCATCGACTACGCCAACACCCGGGGCGCCGACAAGATCATGTACGCCGGCTACTTCCCCATGGGCCTGTCGCTGCAGCGCATCATGACCGAGATGCCCAACGTCGGCCTTCGCGACGAGGTCTGGCCCAAGTTCCTCCGCGAGAACGCCGCCAGAGTCCTCAAGATCACCTAACCCCCCGTCCGGCCGCGCCAACGGGCGGGCCGAGTCCGTGGATGTTCGTCGGCCCGGCCGGGGCAAGTCGGCCCACGCCAGCGACGGGCCAGCAACTGCTGGCCCGGTCGGGGCGGGTCTACCTCGCGCCTGGGGTCGGCCTGTAGCTTCGGATATGAGCGGGAGGAACCCGAAGATGATCGATCTTGACGGCAGCCCTTACAGCCTCGAGGACACCGGTGGATGGGTATTCGACAAGGCAGCGTCTCTTCAGGTTCGCATCGAATTGCTCCGAGGTGAAGGTCGGCTCACAGAAGCAACGCTGCGGGCCTACTTCGGTGAGAAGCGGTTCCAGCAGATTGCCGAGTCCAACGCCATCGAGGGCAGCACGCTCAGCGTAGGCGAAACACAGTTGGCGGTGCTGCGCGGCGTCACGATCACGGGGCACGACCCTGCCTACTCCAAGGACGCCGTGAACCTTTCGATGGCCTTGGGGCGCATGGTCGAGCTAGCGCTCGATCCCTCCCCGACGACGCTCGGCCAAGTGAAGGAACTCCACGGCCTGATCCTCGGCGACAGTTCCGGCGCAGGCTTGTTCCGTTCCCAGCCTGTACGGATCGCCGGCTCACCGCACCGCCCGCCCACTAGCTGGGGCGAGGTCATGTCCGCGATGGAGGACTGGGAACGGTGGTCCGAGACGAACGTCGCGGCTCCCGCGCTTCTACGAGCCGTCATCTTGCACACCTGGCTCACCCACATCCACCCGTTCACCGACGGCAACGGACGCACATCGCGAGCGATCATGAACCTAGAGTTGATCCGAGCCGGGCTGCCCAGCATCATCATCCGGCGCGGGGACCGTCTCAGGTACTACGAGGCACTGGCGGAGTCCGATCTGGGGGGCGACCTCGGGCCGATCTCGGAGCTGATCTTGACTAGAGCCGAGGACGCCCTGCGCGACTTGGAGCGCAAGGCCGCCGCCCATGAGGGCTACGACCGCGCCCGCGCCGAATTGCGAAGAGCCCAGGAACGACAGGTCGCAATCTGGAACGACGCCGTGCAACTGCTGTTCTCCCTGACCGACGACGCCCTGGATGCCGCTATCGGCGATGTGGGCAGTGTCTCGACCCGATGGTACGAGGACGAACTGCTAGTGGAGGACTATGCGGCACTTGCGCAAGGAGATCCAGCGGGCAACTCCTGGCTGTACCGCATCAACGTTGAGGTTCCGGCGCTACCTAATCACCGACTTCTGGCCTGGACCGGGCACCGGAGCTACGAGATACAAGGCTGGCAAGGTATCGGTGCCGGACCGTCGATCTTCTGGTCGGTTCCGGATCCTTCCGGATACCGCCATTGGGTTCGTGACGACTCGCAGTCGCCGGGCGTGGCGGAGTTGACACTTCACCTCCCGAACGTCGACACATGGATCGCCAGGCTCCCCGATGGCTCGATCATGAGACTCGCGCCGAGCACGGTGGCCCAGAAAATCGCTTACGCAGTAGTCGAGTCCATTACAACAAGCTGAGCCCTGTGATCACGTTCGATGATGTTCGTCGGCTAGGGCTGCAGCTGCCTGAGGTCACTGAGGCGACGTGGTACGGCACGCCGGGGCTCAAGGTCCGCAAGAAGGGCTTCTGCCGGCTGTGGGGCGAGCGCGAGCACCGGCGCGACAACGTACACGACACCGAGGTGCTCGTGCTGTTCTGTGAACTGGAGATGAAGCCGGTGCTGCTGGAGAACCATCCCGACGTGCTGTTCACCGTGCCTCACTACGACAGCTACGGCGCAGTGCTGGTGCGCATGGCCGACGCCGACATCGACGACGTCGCTGACTGGCTCGAGGACAGCTACCGCCGCGTCGCCCCGCCCACCCTCATCCGCCAACTCGACGGCGCCCAGTTGTGACCGTCCAGGTCGTTGACCTGCTGCACCTAGCGAATAGGGCCGCTACGGTGCAGTTCGTGCACTGGCGGCGACTGGCGCTGCAGGACTGACTGGTGAGTTGCTCGCAGGTCGCCGCTCTACAACCCCCGTCCATCTGCGGGGCTCGTGCATGACGAACGCCTGGGTACAGCGAACTGTCACCGGGGTTGCTGTCGCGCTCGCTGCCTGCTTGGCTTTGGCGGCGCCCGTGGCCGGGCAGTCCGGCGGGTTGGATGACATCTCGGATGACGCTTACTACTCCTTGCCGGTGAGGGCGTTTGCTGGCCGTGGCGTGTTCGACGGCACCATGTGCGACGATGGTTTCTGTCCCGGAGAGCCCATAGATCGCAAGACGATGGCGGTTTGGACCGTTCGCGTGTTGGATGGACGAGACCCGCCCTCAGTGGCTGCAACGAGGTTTGACGATGTGGAGCCGACCAGTTTCCATGCCCCCTACATCGAGCGCATGGCCGAACTCGGCATCACAACAGGTTGCAGTGACGGTTCCAGGTTCTGCTCTGACCACATCGTGACACGCGCACAGATGGCCGCGTTCTTGTCGCGCGCCTACAGCCTCCCCGATGGTCCCAAACCGACGTTCTCTGACGTTCCTCACGATGCTTGGTACGCGGCGGATGTCGCCAAACTCGCTGGCTCTGGCATCACTGTGGGATGCGGCGACGGCACAAAGTTCTGTCCGAGCCAGGACACGACGCGCGCCCAGATGGCCACCTTTCTGTACAGAGCTGAGAATCTCAGCAGCCCAGACAAGGGCGTAGGTTCCGATGCGCTCGAAGAAATCAACTATGCCATGGACGGCGGCGGCGTACTCAGTTCTGGACCAACCCATTCCTGCGCGCTGAGAGTCGATCAGACGATCACATGCTGGGGAGCCAACGAATCTGGTAAGGCGAACTCCCCAACAGGCAAGTTCAAAGCTGTCATTGCTGGCGCGTCCCACTCGTGCGGACTGCGCGTGGACCAGACGATCACATGCTGGGGAAGTAGCAGTTTCGGCCAGTTGGATACTCCGGCGAGTACCTTCAATGCACTCACACAGTACTGCGGGCTGCACACAGACCAAACGATGACGTGCTGGGGACTGAACATTCTCGGCCAGACGCGAGACGCTCCATCCGGCACGTTCCTTGCCATGTCCACCGCAGGGCTTCATTCGTGTGGACTGCGCACAGACCAGACGATCACATGCTGGCCAACAGCAGGAGTGGACCTCTCCGGCCAGCCTGAAGCGCCTGCGGGCAAGTTCACAGCCGTCGCCGTCGAGAACTTCCATTCGTGTGCCATAAGGACAGACCGCACAATCAGGTGCTGGGGTGCCAACGAGAGCCGCCAATCGGAGGCCCCGGCAGGCACGTTCCTCGCTGTCGCCCCTGGGGGGTTCCATTCATGCGGACTGCGCACAGACCAGACGATTACATGCTGGGGGGCCAACAACTACGGCCAATCGGAGGCCCCGGCAGGCACGTTCCTCACCGTCACCGCCGGCCAGCTCCATTCTTGCGGTCTCAGGGTCGCCCGAACGATTACCTGCTGGGGGTCAAATGAAGATCTACAAGGCCGCTACGTAGGGCAGTTGGACGTCCCGTCGGGCAGGTTCGGTCCGTGAAGGAATATACAGAGAGCAAATTACCGAAATGATATGGAAAATCTCGATCTCATGCCGATCCGCATGACTCACTCGGAAGTTGATAGCCCGACATCATCGCTCCCAGGCTTGTGTCCATGTGTCGCGGACCTCGGCCGGTAATCGGCTCGCCGCCTCGAGTGCCCCTTCGATAACCTCCGCGAGTGTCGGAGTTGATGACCCGAGTAGAGGAGCGATCCAGCCCGACGACTCGATAAGCGGCGCTATCTCACGGAGCCGCGCTTCTAGTTGGTCGTCGACCAAGAGTAGGTCGACCACAAGCGATACAGCACCTGCTCGCGTGCACAGAGCACCCTGTTCATTGAAGAGCAGTCCGTACACCAGCCCGGAGCGGTAGGCAGCGGGATAGCGCTCGGGGTAGGCGATCGCGGGGTCGACACCCTCGATCCTGACGAGGAAAGTCTCTCCGACGGTGCGGCGACCGACTGCGACGCCGAGGGCTTGGGCATCCTCAGGTGTGAGACTCGGCAGATCCACCGCTCTCAGTCGAGCCGTCAAGAGGCCCTTACGGAACGAGCGTCCACCGAGATGCTTGATCAGGTCGTGGACATCCGAGAGCAGATAACTAGGAAGACGTCCGAGCATCCATCGCGCCCAAACGATCGTGGCATCGGTGGCGATCCGTGCCTGTTCCTCAACTACCGGCGGCAACTTTGCCCGTCCGTGCCCTGTACCGACGGCATTCCGCAGTTGAGCGAGTTCCGTCACGAGGCCCTTCGCGGACTGGGCCATCCTCCTGACCGCCTCGTCAGAGCCAGCCAGGCCCTCGCCGGGCTGTCGCTCGACCGCTTTGTGCGCTGCTGCGATGACCCGGGTGAAATCAGACCTGTCGATCAATACCTGCCCGCGTACCTCGAGAACGACGCGGGCGATGGACTCGGCCAGTTCTTTGGCGCAACCGACGACCCCAGAGAGGTCCCCACACTCCCGCGCTGCATCAAGGCGCTCGGCATGGGCCGAGATAGCGGCGCGGTTCTCGTCGTCCAACGCCGGGGGGACATTGAGTTCGTAGAAGGTCACTGAACCATTCTGATGCGGCAGTCGCGCTTTCGAACAGGTCGCACGCTCGTCGTCGGGCGCGAGCTCGGCGACGCAGCCATGTGCTACATGCGACCCAGGCCTCCGTTCTCGTAGCTTGAACATCTCTGACTCGAGCACCCGCAACCCACACGGCAACGCAACCCGACGAGAGTTACGGGTCCCCTCAGTTCGCTAGATGCGGCGGGATTGGCCTTGCCAGTACTCGTCTCTGAGCAGGCGCTTGTAGAGCTTGCCGGTCTCGTCGCGGGGCAGCTCGGAGCGGAAGTCGACGGTGCGGGGGCACTTGACCGATGCCAGGCCGGCCCGGCAGTGGTCGATCAGGTCGCTCTCCAGGGCGGACGCGGCCTCGGCGCCGGCGGGCATCTCGACGGGCTGGACGACCGCCTTGACCACCTCGCCGAGGTCGTCGTCGGGCACGCCGATCACGGCCACATCGAGCACCGCCGGGTGCATGGTCAGCAGGTTCTCGGCCTCCTGGGGGTACACGTTCACCCCGCCGGAGATGATCATGTACGACTTGCGGTCGGTCAGGTACAGGAACCCGTCGTCGTCGACCCGGCCGATGTCGCCCAGGGTCGACCAGCCGTTGGGCAGCCGGGAGCTGAGGGTCTTCTCCTCGTCGAGGTGGTACTCGAAGGAGTCGCCGCCGCCGAAGTACACCACGCCCTCCTCCCCGGCGGGGACCTCGGTGCCGGTGGCCTCGTCCACGATGTGGACCTCGCAGTTGAGCGGAGCGCCGACCGTGCCCGGATGGGCCAACCACTGCTCGCTGTCGCAGTAGGTGAACCCGTTGCCCTCGCTGCCCGCGTAGTACTCGCTGACGATCGGTCCCAGCCAGTCGATCACCTGGCGCTTGGCCTCCACCGGGCAGGGGGCGGCCGCGTGCAGCACGCTCGACAGCGACGACAGGTCATGGGCCAGGCGCTGGCTGTCGGGCAGCTTGAGCATCCGCACCAGCATGGTCGGCACCACTTGGGTGTGGGTCACCGAGTGCCGCTCCACGGCGGTGAGGAACTCGGCCGCGTCGAAGCGTTCCATAACCACCGCGGTGGCGCCGAGATACTGGGCGGCCGTGGTGAAGCGCAGCGGGGCGGCGTGGTACAGCGGCGCAGGCGACAGGTAGACCGACTCCGACGAGAGGCCCAGCAGCAGCCCGCTCACCATGGCCACGATGTTCTCGACCTCCTCCAGCGGCACTGCCTGATGGTCGCGCCGGATCCCCTTGGGACGCCCGGTGGTGCCCGAGCTGTAGACCATGTCGGTGCCGGCCACCCGACCGTCCAGCGGCTCCGGCGGCGCGGCGGCCAGCGCCTGCTCGTAGCTGCCGTAGCCGTCCACGGCCCCGTCCATCATCAGCCTCAGCCCGACGCCCGGCATCCGGTCGACGAGCTCGGCGGCCTGGGCGGCCTTGTAGCGCGAGGTGATGAAGGCCTTGGCCCCGCTGTTGTCGATGATGTAGGCGATCTCGTCGGTGGTGAGGCGGCTGCCGATGGGGGTGTAGACGAGACCGGCGTAGTAGGCGCCCCAGGCCAGCGGCAGGAATTCGCGACGGTTCTCCAGGCACCAGGCCACGTGGTCGCCGGGGGCCAGCCCGGCCTCCCGGAACAGCCGCGACACTTGGTTGGCCTCGGCGTCGAGCTGGGCGTAGGTGACGGTCTCTCCCGATCCGGCCATGATCAGGGCCGGCTTGTCGGGGTCGACGGCGGCGTGAACTCCGGGAAACATCGCCGCCGACGCTACCCGCGCCAGCCTCTCAGGCGGTGTAGCCGCCGTCGACGGCCAGGTGCTGGCCGGTGATGTAGCCAGCCCGGTCGGAGGCAAGGAAGCAGACCGCCTCGGCGATGTCGGCCGCGGTGCCGAAATTGCGCAGCGGGATGTTGGACCGGGCCGCGTCGAGTGCCCTGTCGTCCAGGTCGCCCGAGGCCACCAGGCGCTGGGCCATGCCGTCGCTCAGCATCCCAGGACCCACGCTGTTGGCCCGCACGCCGAAGCGCCCCTCCTCCGCGGCCAGTCCCCGCACCGCAGCTTCCACCGCGGCCTTGGGGACGGTGCTGAGGCCGTCCCGCACCGGGAACCGTCCGAGGCCTGCGGTGGTGACGGCCACGATGCTGCCCTTCGCCTCTCGCAGATGCGGCAGCGCGGCGTGGACGGCCGCGAAGAACCCGGCCGCGTCGGCTGCGAGCTGGGACCTCATCGCGGAGGGCTCGACTCGGCTCAGATGCACCTGCGGAACATGGGGCCCGGCCGCATACACCACCGTGTGCAAGCCACCGGCTGCCGCGGCCAACTCATCGGCCGCGTCGGCGACGGCCTGGTCGTCGGTCAGGTCGGCACGGGCGACCCAGCTCCGGCGGCCCAGCCGCTCCACCTCGGCGGCGACCTCGGCGGCCACATCCGCATTGCTGCGATATGTAACGGCCACATCGCTGCCACGGGCGGCCAGTTCCACCGCGATGACCGATCCGAGCCCGCCGCTGCCCCCAACGACCAGCGCCGCGCCGGAGCGCCCCGCGAAATCCCCGGCTAGATCGAGTTCACTCACCGTCTCAGCCTGCCGCTCAGTAGCGGCCCCCACAACTACGAGCTCCAGCATTTGCCCGCTGGCCCGTCGCAGCGGCTGGCCAGGGTGAAATCATATAATGTTGCATAGAGTCTTAGGTAGGGTTAGTGCCGTGAGAACCACCGAGGACCATCGAGACGAGGAATCAGGTGCGATGAGCGACGCGCCAGACGAGCCATTCGACCCTGCCCAGGGGCTTCATCCAGCCGTTTGGAGGTCACGATGATCGATTTCGTCATACGGGGCACGCCGAGATCGTTGAAGGCGAAGTCCAAGGGGAAGTGGCAGCAGCAGGTGCAAGATGCTGTGCCAGCCGGGGTCGAGCTCTTGCCGGGCTCGTTGCGGCTGCGGATCGACTTCTTCTTCAACGGCTCGACCCAGCTAGACACCGACAACATCATCAAGCCCATCCAAGATGCTCTCGTGAGCATCGTGTACGACGATGACAGAGTGGTGACCGACGTGTGCGCCCGCAAGGTCAACCTCCTCAGGCTCCCCGCCCTGGTGGCCGTCCCGCCGACACTCTCCAGAGCGCTGGTGCAACCGCCCAGCGACTTCGTGTTCGTTCGAGTCGCCAGCGCTCACAATAGGCTCCACTTCTCATGACGAAGACTCTCGCCGCCGTCAAGGCCCTTGACCGAGCCAAGGCCGTCTACGAGGACGACGGCTACGTTCTAAGACTTGAGCAGCAACTACCTCCGCCGTTCGATGACTTCGTGGCCGATGCGGTCGCTCGCCGTGCCGATGAGTTGGTTGTAATCGAGGTTCGCTCTGCCGACATGGCTGTCGGAACCCGCGACAGGTTGGCCCGTCTGGCCGACATCCTGGCCGCGGAGCCAGGATGGCGGCTCGACATAGTCACCTATGAGCCCGAAACACGGCCACCGGATCCAGAGTTTGACGACATCGTGCGTCGAGTCGATGAGGCTCGGCGGCTAGCCGACGTGTCTTCCGACGCGGCCGTCATGCTCATCTGGTCATCGATCGAAGGCGCCCTCCTGCGACTGAGCAAGAATCGAGGCGTCGCTCCTGACTCTCCCATCCCACCCCGTACGCTCATCCACGATCTCGCCATTCATGGGCTTCTCAGCGACAACCAGGCAGCAAGATTGGACGACTTCGCGCGGGTGACCAATGACATTGCTCACGGAATGCCCTCAGATCCTATGCCCCCCGACCTGCTGGACTGGCTGGCGCGTTTCGCCCTGGCCGCGGCTGACGATAGAACCGCCACCGTCGAAGACATGGTCGAATGGTTCACGGCCAACTACACATCTCCCGACGACGCGGCACTCTTCTACGACAAGGAGGCAGGCGACTACTTCTGGATGGGTACTGGCCCTCACTATCCTGACGATGTGCTCCGCTGTCGCTTCGACTTCGCCTTGGACTCTGACATCGACGAGGCAACTAGGGACCTCCAACGGACGAGTCTCTATTGGGCACAGAACGCAAGATTGGATTCTCTCCACGAATAGCCGCGCAATAGGTTCTTCATGAGCAAGCGCACCATGGGTGCCGCGGCGAGGTAGGCAGCGATCAACCGGAGCACAGCAGGCGGGTCAGCTCGCGCACGGGACGGTCCGGCAGCGAGCGGACGGCCTCAGGGATGCCTGGGTCGAGGCGGCCGTCAGCCAGCGTGTGGAACTTGTGCTCGATCTCTTCGTCGCTGAGCGGGTCGTGCATGGAGCCCTTCTGGCCGTGGACGGTCCGCTCCAGGGCGCGGCCGTCGGTGAGGGTGACCTCCACCCGGGCGCCCTGCTTCCAGGCGTAGGTGGCGTCGAACTCGGGGGCGGGCAGGATCGGGCCGACCTTGGCCTGCATCGCGGCGAGCGCCGGGTCGCCTATGCGCCGGGGATCGAAGGTGGCCGGATCGGCCGGGTCGGCGACCACTGCGGCGGCGGCGTTGAACTGCGCCGAGTACTGGGCGGCCATCACCGACTGGGTGCCGTCCATGTCGTTGAGCTCGCACACCTTGGTGGTGGTGTGGACGACGACCCGATCGATCTCCTCGGCGTGGATGCCGTGCTCGGTGACAAGCTCAGAGGTGGCCTGGACCATGGGATGCAGGTCGCTGCACGACGGGTACGGCTTGATCGTGATCTCGTCGATCATCCAGCGCTCGCCCAGCCCTTCGGTGAGCAACTGGGGCTGCGGGTCGTCGGTGAAGATCCGGCTGAAGCCGTGGCGTCCGGCCAGGCCGTCACGGGCGCCCTCGAAGCCGTCGGCGGCCAGCGCAGCGGCCATGATCCCGCCCTCCGCGGCCCGGGCCGCGTGGATGCGCTTGGCCATGCCGCCGGAGGCGGCGAACTCCATCGTGCCCGAGGCCAGCGAGGCCACGATGCCGAAGGCGTGGTTCAGCCCGACCGCGTCAAGGCACCGCAGGTGTCCGGCCGCAGCCGCCGCCCCGAACACGCCCGACATCGACGTGGGGTGGAAGCCGGCCAGCATGTGCGACACCGGACCGACCGCAAGCCCGGCCCGACCCATCGCCTCGTATCCGACGACCACAGCCTCCAGGAAGGCCAGCCCGGAGGCGTCGACCTCCTCGGCCACCGCCAGGGCGGCGGGAACGACCACCGCGCCGGGGTGGTTGACGGCCTCCTCGTGTACGTCGTCTAGCTCGAAGGCGTGGGCCGCGGCGCCGTTGGCGAAGGCAGCCATGGCCGGAGAGGCACGATCCGGCCGTCCAACGACCGTGCAGTCCCCTCCCCCGCCGGTCGCCAGGGCGTGGCGGGCCGCGGCCATTGACCACGGCAGCTCAGCGCCATAGGCGATGCAGCCCAGAGTGTCGATAACACAGTTGCTGGCCGCGTCGATGTGCCGGGAAGAGACCCTGCCGTGCAAACCGCTGAGGAACTCGGCCAGGTCCGCCGACCGCGAACCACCAGCGGGTGCCTGCACGATCAGCGGGTTTCGCCCAAGAGGTCGAGCGAATAGGCGGGCGCGAAGGGCTTGACCCGAGCGAGGCCGTGGCCCGAGCGGCCCGTGAGCGCAGCGAACAAGAGCGGGAGACACAACGTCGCATAGCGAGAGCTGTCCACCTATTCACGCTCGCTCTAGATCGGTCAGCAGGAGGTCTTGGAGGTGGCGTACGGAGTTCTCGCTGTGAACGCCGCACACGCCGCTGGGGTCCTCGATCAGCGGCCCGGGCGTGTAGCCGCGGCTGGCGACGCCGCGCTGCACCGACTCGACGATCCCGAAGTCCTCGGCGACGGTGTTCTCCCAGTCGTCGGAGACGAGCCGCGACTGGGACTCGGTCAGATCGGCCGTGTCGAACCACCACTCGCGGATCAGCAGCGTGCGGTCTACCTCCAGCGGCACCCAGCGGAAGGTGTTGACGACCTGGCCGGGATAGCACTGGATGGCCGACACGGGCCACACAAAATACGCCTCGTACCCGTCCCGGAACCTGCCGCCGCCGGCCCCAGTCCCCGCAAGAGATCCGCATCCCTCCCTGGCACCCTCGGCGGTGCCGCCGCCGGCGACAGCCCCGTATCCGTTCCTGCCAGTATCGGCGTTGCCGGTGCCGGCGCGGGTGCCGTTGCCGTCGGTGCTGCCGCTGGCGCCTGTCCAGGCCGGCGGCCGGCTGGGGCGCTCCGCGGCGTGGCGGATCACCGAGCCGCCCGAGGCGATCCGGTAGCTGCCGGGGGCCACCACTCCCGACGTGAACCACTTGTGGACGTTGGGGCAGTGGTAGCACTCGTTGTAGTTCTCCACCACCACCTTCCAGTTGGCCCTCATCTCGTGGGTGAGCCGGGCCGACAGCACCCGCCGGGGCGCGTCCGGCACCCGGGCCAGCAGGTCGTCCTGCACCCCGGGGGCGGCTGCGGCCAGCCCGGGCGCATCGGCCGACAGGTTGACGAACACGAACCCGCCCAGCGTCTCGATGCGCACCCGGGGGACGCACACGTCGCCCACCTCCTCGCCGCGGGCGTGCAGCAGCCGCCCGTCGAGGCCGTAGGTCCAGGCGTGGTAGGGGCAGGTGATCCGGTCGAGACGGGCCGTCGCGGACGTCACCAGCTCGTGGCCGCGGTGCTGGCAGACGTTGAACATGGCCCGTAGCTGTCCGGCGTCATTGGCCACCAGCACGCTCTCGTCGCCGACGCGCGCCGTGATTGCCATCCCCGGCTCGGCAACCTCGGACACGTGGCCCACCATCACCCAGCTCCGGGCGAACACCCGGTCCATCTCCGCGGCGAAGACCTCTCCGTCGGTGTAGTAGCGGGCCGCCAGCCCGCCGGGCCGCTCGAATGTCATGTCCGTCACCTCTCGCTCTCCCGTTGCCCTCTACTTCTCAGATCGCGTCACGGCAGGTCGGCCAGGGCGTTCACGAGGCGGTCCATCCTGTCGGGCAGGTTGGCGTCGCAGCGCAGGAAGCGCTGCTGCAGACCCCGGAACGACACCGATCCGTCCTTGACGATCACTCCTCGCTCCAAGAGCCCCTCGAACACCTTGGTGGAGTCGGCGTCCGGGTCGAGAATCTCGACCAGGAAGAAGTTCGACCGGCTGCCGGCAACCATCCGGAAGCGGTCCAGTTCGGCGAAGCGGGCCTGCGCGTGGTCCCGACCCTTCGAGATCATCGCCACGGTGGCGTGGAGATGGTCCTTGTCGTCGAGGGCCGCGGCCGCGCCCGCGGTCTGGAGCACGCCCATGTTCCAGGTGGGCTTGATCGCCAGGCACGCGTCTACAACCGGCTTCGGTCCCACGCCGAAACCGACCCGCAGGCCTGCGAGGCCGAATGCCTTGGAGAACGTGCGCAGCACCACCAGATTGGCATAGTCGTCGACGAGGTGGATGAATCCGGGAGTGCCCGAGTAGTGCACGTAGGCTTCGTCCAGCACCACCAGGGCCTCTGGCGCGGCCTCGATGATGCGCCTCACGCCACCCTCGGTCATCCAGGTGCCCGACGGGCTGTGGGGGTTGGTGATGAACACGATCCGGGTGCCGTCACCGATGGCGTCGATGTAGGCGTCGACGTCCACCGCCATCGTGGCCCGGTCGGTGGCCCCGTGCACCAGATGCGGCACCCGGTCCTCGGCCTCGGCGAACAGGTGGTAGATGGGGAAGCACGGGCCCGGCATCTGGATGCGCCCTCCCGGCTTGCAGAACGCCCGGATGAGCCATGAGATGATCTCGGTCTCGCCCGCGCCGCACATGACCCGCTCGGGCTCGACGCTGTAGATCTGCGCGATCTTCTCCCGCAGCGGCTCCGCAGTCCACGACGGGTACAGGTGCAGGTCGCCCAGCCTCTCCCGGATCGCCTGAACGGCCAGCGGAGAGGCGCCCAGAGGATTCTCGGCCGAACCGAGCTTGGCTATGTCGGCCGGGCTGATGCCGTAGCGGACGGCCACATAGTCGGCGGGCAGGCCGGGCACGTAGAACTCCGGATCGGCCAGAGCGGGATGCGACAGACGCATCTCGACCTCCTTTGTCCTGCGGTCCGGCACGACCCAACTGCATGCCCTTGGATGCGTATTGTGCCCGATCCTCAGCGATAGCGTCGCGTTCCGACAGGGCCGGAGAAGGAGATTCTCCGAGGGAGGGGCAGGATGGCTGACGGACCGGGCGGGCCCGACGGACTAGGCCCTGCCGGCGCTGGGCTGCCCGACTCGGCCCGGGTTGTCATCATCGGTGGCGGGATTTGCGGTGCCAGCGCGCTGTACCACCTCGCCCATGAGGGGTGGACCGACACCCTCCTCGTCGAGAAGGCCGAAGTCACCTCGGGCTCGACCTGGCACGCGGCGGGCCAGGTCACCCATTCGGTGTCGAGCTACGCACTGGCCGAGTTCCGTCGCTACGCCTGCGAGCTGTACGCGTCGCTGGAGGCCGAGAGCGGGGTGGCCACCTCCTGGCACCGCAGCGGCAGCCTGCGGGTCGCCTACAACGCCGAGGAGGTGGACTGGCTGCGGGCCCAGCTCGGCCCGGCCGGATACGTGGGCAATGCCATGGAGTGGGTGGACCCGGCCAGGATCGCCGCGCTGCACCCCTTCTATGCGACCGACGGGATGCTCGGCGCGGTCCATACCCCCGACGACGGCCACGTCGACCCCGCCGGTGCGGCCAACGCCATGGTGCGGGCCGCCCGGAACCTCGGCGCGGCCATCAGCCGCCGCAACCGGGTGCTCGGGATCCGGCGTCGCCGCGACGGCAGCTTCGACGTGGACACCGAGCGGGGCACGGTGCACGCCGAGCACATCGTGAACGCGGCCGGCTGCTACGCCCACCGGGTGGCCCGGATGGTGGGCCTCGACGTGCCCATCGCCAACGTCCTGCACACCTACCTGCTCACCGAGCCGGTGCCGGAGTTCGCCGACCTCGACCGCGAGCTGCCGGTGGTGCGCGACGACTACGTGTCGGGTTACCTGCGCCAGGAGCAGCAGTCGGGACTGATCGGCATCTACGAGCAGTTCGGCGCCGAGGCCGTCTGGCACGACTCCGACTCCGAAGGCCCGGACTGGTCGCTGGAGAACCCGCTGTTCGACGCCGACTTCGACCGGGTCGGCCTGTGGCTGGCCCGGGCCTTCGAACGGATGCCGGTGCTGGAGCCGCTGGGCATAAAGCAGGTCATCTGCGGCGCGATCTCCTATCCGCCCGACGGCGAGCCGCTGCTGGGCCCGTCGGGTCTGCCCAACTTCTGGCAGATGGCCGGCGTGCAGGTGGGGATCGCCGACGGCCCGGGCCTGGGCCGGGAGCTGGCCCGGTGGATGGTGCACGGCACCACCGGCGTGAGCGTGCGGGCCTACGACGCCCGCCGGTTCGGCTACATCGACCGCGGTGACATCATGTCCTACGGCCGAGTGAAAGGGGCCGAGGACCACCAGTACCGCCACCAGACCCCACTGCCCACACTGGAGCGGCCTGCCGGTCGCCCCTACCGCACCACGCCGTTGTATGGGCGCCTGCACGACAAGGGAGCAGTGTTCACGCAGGTTTACGGCTGGGAGCGGCCCAAGTGGTTCCCGGCCGCGTCTGGACTGCCGCAGCAGGACATGGTCTCGTTCCGCCACACCGGCTGGTTCGACACCGTGGCCGAGGAGTGCCGAGCTGTGCGGGAGCGGGTGGCCATCCTCGACGCCACCGCGTTCGCCAAGTTCGACCTGATCGGCCCCGACGCCGCCGCGGTGCTCGACTGCCTCATCACCAACACCGTGCCCGCGGTGGGACGCGTGGGCCTCACCTACCTGCTCACGCCACAGGCCCGCATCGAGAGCGAGCTGACCGTGACCCGCCTGGCCGCCAACCACCTCTACCTGGTGTCAGCCGCCGCCGGTGAAGGCAAGGATCGGCAGTTCTTCGAGACGCACTGGCCCGACGGCGCCGACGCCGAACTGGTGTCCCGGTCGATGGACCTCGGCGTGCTCAACGTGACCGGACCCGAGGCCCGGCGACTGCTCGCCGGCCTCACCGACACCGACTTGGGCAATGGGTCCTTCGGATGGCTGCAGGCGAAGGTCCTCACCGTGGCCGGCGTGCCGAACGTGCGGGCCCTGCGGGTGGGCTTCACCGGCGAACTGGGGTGGGAGCTCCACATGCCCCTCGAGGATCTCGCCAGGGTCTACGACGCCCTGTGGGCCGCGGGCGCGCCGCTGGGCGTGGCCGACGCCGGCAACCACGCGCTGGACTCGCTGCGAATGGAGAAGCGCTACCTCACCAGCCGCGAGCTCACCCACGACGTCAACCCCGACGAGGCCGGACTGCACCGGTTCGTGAAGACCGGCACGGGCGACTTCGTGGGCCGCGACGCGCTGCTGGTCCGCCGAGCGAGGGCCGCCTCGGGTGAAGAGCCCTACCGGTGGCGGCTCGCCTATCTGGCGGTGGAAGCCGACGACGCCGACGTGCACGCAGCCGACGGCGTCTACGCCGGCGGGCAGGCCGTCGGCCTAGTCACGTCGGGCGCCTATGGCTTCCACACCGGCCAGAGCCTGGCCTTCGCCTATCTGGCGCCCGCGCACGCCGAGCCCGGCACCGCGTTGGAGGTGAGAGTTGTCGGCGACCTCCGCCCGGCCGTCGTGCTCGGCGACGCCGTCCACGATCCGGCGAACACCCGGCTGCGGGCCTAGAGGCCGAGCGTGTTGCCCGGTCACATCCGGCAGAAACCGAGCGAGGCCACGGCCCGAGCGGCCCGTGAGCGGAGCGAACAAGAGCGGAAGCCACGGCCCGAGCGGCCCGTGAGCGGAGCGAACAAGACCGGAGAACCTAGAAGGAGCAAGCGAAGCCCATGATCCCGATCCTGGTGCTGTGGGCGGTGCCCCGCTCGACCTCGACCGCTTTCGAGCGGATGATGAGCCAGCGCGGCGATCATGAGATCGCGCACGAGCCCTTCGGGGAGGTGTGGTACTCGATCGGCAACAGCACCCGCCCGCCCGACAGCCACATCCAGCACCGGCCGGAACTCGACTACGAGTCGGTGTGGGCCGATCTGGTGTCGGCGGCCCGCCGGGGGCCGGTGTTCATGAAGGACTTCCCCCACTACGTCACACACATGCACCGCTGGGTGGTTCCTCCCACCGGTCCCGGCGACGCGGCAGTGCCGTTCCTGGAGGCCTTCAACCACTCCTTCCTGATCCGCGACCCGGCCAGGACGCTGACGTCGATGTACGGGCAGTGGACGGACTTCACCCTGGACGAGACCGGTTTCGCCGAGCAGCGGGCCCTGTTCGACCTGCTCACGCAGCGCGCCGGAGCCCCGCCGCCGGTCATCGACGCCGACGACCTGCTGGACGACCCCCACGGCGTGACCGCGGCCTGGTGCGAAGCGGTGGGAATCGACTTCATGCCCGAGGCGCTGGAATGGGACACCGGCAAGGCGTCCGAGATGACCTGGTACGAGGGCGGGACGTGGCACGCCAATCTCGCACAGTCCACGACGCTGTCGCGCCAGAAGCGCGACTATGTCTCCATCGACCACAACCAGTTCCTCATCGACGCCCACGAGGCCTGCCTGCCCCACTACCGGGCCCTGCACGCGCATCGACTCACCGCACGAGCGCCGATGACGATCGCCGCGCACCCGCACCCACCTGACCGGATGAGCCGATGACGACCTCTGTGGCCGGATCTGAGGGGCCTGCGGTGATGCGGGCCGCGGTGCTGCTGGGCACCGGCGGGCCTGAGATGCTGGAGGTGCGAGACGACGTGCCCGTGCCCAGTCCCGGCCCCCGCGACGTGCTGGTGCGGGTGGCGGCCTGCGGCATGAACAACACCGACATCAATACCCGTGTCGGCTGGTACAGCCGCTCGGTCACGTCGGCCACTTCGGTGCAAGGGTTCGCCGAGGCCGATCCCGAGGACTCGGGGTGGGGTCGCGGGGGCCTGTCCTTCCCCCGGATCCAGGGTGCCGACATCGCGGGCACGGTGGCGGCCGTGGGCGAGGGCGCCGACAGAGCGCTGGTGGGCCGCCGGGTGCTGATCGACCCCTGGTTGCGTGACCGGGACCGTCCCGACGACCGCGACCTCGCCGGCTATCTGGGCAGCGAGCGCGACGGCGGGTACGCGGAGTACTGCAGCGTCCCGCAAGAGAACGTGTACCCAGTTTCGGTCGGGCTCTCGGACATCGAGCTGGCCGGCTTCGCCTGCTCCTGGTCGACCGCGGAGCACATGCTGCAACGAACGGACTTGCGCTCGGGCGAGACGATCGCCGTTCCGGGCGCGTCCGGCGGGGTCGGCAGCGCGCTGGTGCAGCTGGCCAAGCGGCGCGGCGCCCGGGTGGTGGCCGTGGCGGGAGCATCCAAGCGGGCACCGGTGAGCGATCTTGGCGCCGACGCGGTGGTGGCCCGAGAGTCCGAGGACGTCGCGGCAGCGGCTGTCGAGGCCAACGGCGGCTGCTTCGATGTGGTGGCCGACGTCGTCGGGGGCGACGGCTTCTCGGGCTGGCTCGAGTCGCTGTGCCGGGGCGGGCGGTACGTCACCTCGGGTGCCATCGCCGGGCCGATCGTGGATCTCGACTTGCGCACGCTGTACCTGAAGGACCTTCAACTGCACGGCGCCACGGTCTACGCCCCCCAGGTATTCGCCGATCTGGTGGGCTACATCTCCAGGGGCGAGGTCCGGCCCGTGGTGGGCGGCACCTACCCGCTGGAGGAGATCCACGCCGCGCAGCAGGCCTTCGCCAACAAGCGGCACGTTGGCAGCCTGGTGATAACCATCGGGCCAGCGTCCCCCGGAGCGGGGTAGCAGTGGCTTGATCTACAGGACGCGGCGCATGGCGTCGCGGGCCCGCTCCTCGGCCACCCGCTTGCGGCCGACGATCGGCGTGGTGGGCGCGAATCCTGCCTCGGCCCGCTCCGACTCGCTCTCCCCGCCCCAGAAGCCCAGCTCGCGGTTCCTGCGCGCGTAGTCGCGGCAGGCGAGCAGCACAACGCACTGCTCGCATATCGACCGGGCCCGGGCCTCACGGCGCACCCGGGCCTCGGGCCGCTCCGCGAACGGCGCGAAGAACAAGCTGCTCTCGCCCGCGCAGCTTCCGTGCTCCATCCACGCCGTGGACCCCATCGGCGTGGCGAAGGTCTCGTAGGCTTCGAGCATCGGTATACAAACGTAGCAGTGGTATACAATCCGCGCAAGGCCAATGTCGGACAATTTGGAAAGCCTCGCTGAAACACCTCTTCTGGAGTCCCAGGTTCAGCCCGTGAGCCGTCGTCAAAGAGGGATTCCCGAGGGGATGGGACCGATTGAACGGGCTGGGCGAGTTGCTAAGCGGCGTCAGGGCCTGCGACCACTCCGGCGTCGTGGAGCCGGCCTATCTCGCCGGCCGAGAGTCCGAGCCATCCGGCCAGCACTTCGTCGGTGTGCTCGCCCAGCACCGGGGCCACTGTGCCCCTGCCGCCAGCGTCTGTCCCCGGATCACCGGCCTCCCCTAGGGCCAACGGCGACATAGGCGTCAGGTAGGGACCGATTCCGGGCTGGTCCACCTCCATGAACAGCCCCGCGTCAGGCGAGCAGCGCGGATCGGTCTCAACCAGCTCGGTGAAGGTCTGGTACGGGCCCCAGCACACTCCACATCCGTCGAAGCGCTCAGCCACCTCGACGAAGGGCCTGGTTCCGGTCCAGGCCTGCATCACCGCCCTCAGCTCCTGGCGGGCTTCGAAACGGTCGCCCTCGTCGCCGAAGTCGAGGCCCCGATCAGAGGCGATCTCGGCTACCGCCGCGACGCTCCCGGTGGCCTCGAGCAGCGAGTCCCACTGGCGGCGGCTGATCGCCACCGCGTACAGGCGCCGGCCCTCGGACGTGGACAGCTCAGCGCCGAAGGCCCCGTAGAGGTCGTTGCCGCAGCGGGGTCGCTCCGCGGCATTGACCTGGACCTCGGCCACATAGCCCAGCGCGGCCGTGGCGGCCAGCGCGACGTCGCTCAACGCCAGGGTCATCAGCGAGCCCTCCCCGGTTAGCAGGCGGCGTCGCTCCGCGGCCAGGATCCCGACCGCCGCCGTCTGCCCGCACAGCAGATCCCAGGCCGGCAGCACACCGTTGACGGGGCCGACGCTGTCGGCGGGACCGGTCACCATCGGGAACCCCATCGCGGCGTTCACGGTGTAGTCCACCGCGGTGGTGCCGTCGCGGTTGCCGGTTACCGCCACCATCACCAGGTCGGCCCGGCGGGCGACCAGCCGTTGCGGCGCCATCCACCCCCGGGCCGGGAAGTTGGTGAGGAACGTTCCCGCCGCGCCGATGAGCTCAGTGAGCAGTTCCTGGGCGCCGGGGCTGGCCAGATCGACGGCCAGCGACATCTTGCCCTTGTTCATGCCCGCCCAATACAGCGAACGGCCCTCGGCGGTGAGGGGCCAGCGGCCGTAGTCGATGCCGCCGCCGATCCTATCGAAGCGCACCACCTCGGCACCGAGCTGGGCCAGCGCCATTCCCCCCGACGGCGCGGCCACGAATGCCGACCCCTCCACTACCCGCAGCCCCTCCAGCAGCCTGCCCGCAGTCACGGCCGCAACCTATCGGGACGAGAGCGAGCACCGGTAGGCCAGCCGCGGCCAAGCACACCGCGCCCGTGGCCATCACGCTGCCGCCAGAGCACACCGCGCCCGTGGCCAACGGTGTGCGGCCGGGGCACACTGGGCCTGTGGGCGAGAGCGTGGCGTGCATGATGATGCGCGGCGGAACGTCGAAGGGGGCCTACTTCCGCCGCGAGGACTTACCTGCCGACCCCGCACAGCGCGATGACCTCATCCTGCGGATCGTCGGCTCGCCCGACCCCCGACAGATCGACGGCATCGGCGGCGGCCACGTTCTGACCACCAAGGTGGCCGTGGTCGGTCCCGCGTCTGGCCCGGACGCCGACGTGGACTATCTGTTCCTGCAGCCGTCGGTGGACGAGCCCCTAGTGAGTGACGCCCAAAACTGCGGCAACATGCTGGCCGGTGTAGGGCCGTTCGCAGTGGAGCGTGGAATGGTGGCGGCGACCGGCGCCGAGGCAGCGGTGCGTATCCGCATGGTCAACACGGGCACCTCCGCCACGGCGATGTTCCCGCTGCGCGACGGCATGCCCGACTATTCGGGGGCCACCTCCATCGACGGTGTTCCCGGAGCCGCCGCGGCGGTTCGGCTCGACTTCGAAGAGATCGCGGGCGGCTCCTGCGGCGCCCTGATGCCCACGGGCCGCCTGGTGGACCGCATTGCAGCGGTGGACTGCACGCTCATTGACAACGGCATGCCAACGGTAGTGATGAGGGCCGAAGACCTGGGAGTTTCCGGCTATGAGGAGTGCGCAGCCCTTGAGGCCGACGCCGCCCTGCGAGACCGGATCGAGCGGATACGGCTCGCAGCCGGCCCTCTCATGGGCCTGGGAGACGTGATCACATCCACCGTTCCCAAGCTGGCCCTGGTGGCCCCGCCGCGCACCGGCGCCGGCGACATCTGCACGCGCACGTTCCTTCCGCACCGCTGCCACGAAGCGATCGGGGTTCTCGGAGCGGTTTCAATCGCCACCGCGGCCCTGCTACCGGGAGCGGTCGGACACGAGATGCTCCGCCCGGGCGGAGGCAGTGACACGGGTTCGGCCGGGACTTCGGGGAACGGTCGCATCGTCACTCTCGAGCATCCCACGGGCACCTTCGACGCCTCGGTGGCGCTCACGACCGGTCCCGATGGGACGCCAGCGGTTGAGCGAGCCGGCATCATCCGCACCGCCCGCAAGCTCTTCGACGGCGTGGTCTTCCCCCGGCCGTCCTGAGAGCAGCCAGCCAACCATGCCGCCGAGCAGCCCGCCGAGCAGGCAGCCGCAGCCGAGCAGCCAGCCAACCATGCCGCCGAGCAGCCCGCCGAGCAGGCAGCCGCAGCCGAGCAGCCAGCCAACCATGCCGCCGAGCAGCCCGCCGAGCAGCCAGCCAACCATGCCGCCGAGCATCCCGCCGCCGCATCCCGATCCGCACGCTCCCGTCGCGTTCACGCCGCCGCCCGGTGCCTGCGACGCCCACTGCCACGTCTTCGGGCCGGCCGGCCGCTTCCCCTTCGCCGCCGGCCGCGCCTACACGCCCCCCGACGCCGGAGTCGAGCAGCTCCAGGCTCTGCACGAGCGGATGGGGCTGAGCCGGGCGGTGCTGGTCCAGGCCAGCTGCCACGGCACCGACAACTCGGCCATGGTCGACGCCCTCCAGCGGGCGCAGGGGCGGTATGCCGGCGTGGCCATGATCGACGAGTCCTGCCCCGACTCGGAGATCGACCGCCTGCACGACGCCGGGGTGCGCGGCGCCCGGTTCAATTTCGTCAGGCACCTTGGCGGCGGCGACCTCGGAGCCCTCGAAAGCACGGCCCGAAGGGTGGCGTCTCGGGGCTGGCACATGGTGGTGCACCTCGACGCGGCCGACCTCGCAGAGTTCTCCGGCGTGCTGCTCGGCCTGCCGTGCCCGTTCATCGTCGACCACATGGCTCGGGTGCCGGCGTCCGGCGGCGTCGGCCAGCCGCCGTTAGCGGCACTGCTGAAGTTGATGGAGGACGAGCGGGCGTGGGTCAAGATCTCCGGCGCTGAGCGGCTCACCGCCGGCGGGCGGCCCCCCTACGACGACGTGGCGCCGCTGGCTGGCGCGCTCATCGCCGCAGCCGGCGATCGGGTCCTGTGGGGCACCGACTGGCCCCACCCCAACGTGCGCCACATGCCCGACGACGGGGACCTGGTGGACCTGCTGGCCGTGTTCGCTCCCGACGAGCAGGACCGCAACCGGATCCTCGTCGACAATCCGCAGCGTCTCTACGACTTCAGCTGACCCCCGCTCAGGGCCCCAGCTCCAGGCCGGGATAGACGCGCCGGGCGTTGCCCTCGAAGATCTTGGCCCGGGCGGCGTCGTCGAGATCGGCATTGTCGATATAGCGGCGGGTGTCGTCGTAGTGGTGGCCGGTGACGGGATCGATGCCGCGCACCGCGCCCACCATCTCCGACGCGAACAGGATGTTGTCGGCGGGCACCACCTCGACGAGTAGGTCGATGCCCCGCTGGTGGTAGACGCAGGTGTCGAACCAGACGTGCTCCAGCAGGCCGTCGAAGTCCCATCCCGCGTCCCGGGCCATGCCCACAAAGCGCCCCCAGTGGTAGGGAACCGCTCCCCCGCCGTGGGGTATCACCAGGCGCAACCCGTCGAAGCCGGCCAGGAACCCCGACGTCAGCGCCTGCATGAAGGCGGTGGTGTCGGCGCCCAGATAGTGCGAGCCGGTGGTGTGGAAGTTCTCGTTGCACGAAGCGCTCACGTGGACCATGGCGGGCACATCGAGCTCGCACATCGCCTCCCACAGCGGCCACCAGTAGCCGTCCCAGAGGGGCGGCCCGCTCCAGTGCCCTCCGCTGGGGTCGGGGTTGACGTTGCACCCGATGAAACCCATCTCCTCGACACAGCGGCGCAGCTCGCGAACGGAGGCATCGAGGGGCGCTCCCGGCGACTGGGGCAGTTGGGCCGCCGGGACGAAGTTGCCGGGATACAGGTCGCACACCCGCCGGATCAGCTCGTTCTGGTGCTGGGACCAGAACTTGGAGGTGTGCTCGTTGCCGACGTGATGGCCCATCCAGCTGGCCCGGGGCGAGAAGATGGTGAGATCGGTGCCCCGTTCGCGCTGGAATGCAAGCTGGGCACCCTCCAAGCTCTCGCGGATCTCGTCGTCGCTGACCGCGATCTCGCCCTTGGCGCCGACATAGCCGGGATCGGCGGCCACGGCCTCCGTCTGGGCCTCGCGCCACTCCCCCACCGCGGGCGGGGTGGTGGTGTAGTGGCCGTGGCAGTCGATGATCACCGCCGTCCTCCCCCGAACTCGCGGCCGGGGGCATCCTAGGTGAACGCCTGGACCGGGCGAGTGGACGGCGGGCGCACACGGTGACAGAGTTCGGTACCAGGTCTGAACATCGCCGACAAAGGAGAAATGTGATGGGTGATCTCAGTACGGCTGCGGATGCGGTATTGGACGGTGTTGTCGCAGGATCGCCGCGCGTGCCCGGTGTGGCCGCGGTGGCGACCGACCGCGACGGCGTGATCTATGCGGGCGCCCGGGGCGAGCGCGTCCTCGGGGGAGACGCCTTCACCACCGACACGGTGTGCGCCATCTTCTCGACCACCAAGGCCATCGGCGGCACCGCCTGCCTGCAGCTGGTCGAGCAGGGCGACCTCGACCTGGACGCTCCGGCCAAGGAGTACGTACCCAGGATCGGCGGGCTCGGCGTGCTCGAGGGCTTCGACGACGACGGGACGCCCCGACTGCGCCCACCCAAGACCGATATCACGACCCGCCACCTGCTCACCCACACCGCCGGACTCACGTACGACTTCTTCAACGAGACCTACACCAGGCTGGCCAACGAGCAGGGCCAGCCGTGGGTGGTGGATGCATCCTACGCCTCCATCGAGACGCCGCTGCTGTTCGATCCGGGCGAGCAGTGGGAGTACGGCTCCAACATCGACTGGGCCGGCCTGGTGGTGGAGGGCATCACCGGCAAGCGGCTGGGCGAGGTGCTCGACGAGCGGGTGATCGGCCCGCTGGGCATGGACTCGACCTCCTTCTCGATCAGTCCGTCGATGCGCGAGCGGCTGGCCACGATCCACGCCCGCGAGGACTCCGACGGGTCGCTGATCCCGCTGCCCGGTGTGGAGCTGCCGCCCGACCCGGAGATCCACATGGCCGGCCACGGCCTCTACGGCACAGCCGAGGACTACGCCAAGTTCATCCGCATGTGGCTCAACGACGGCGCCGGCCCCGACGGCGAGCAGATCCTCAGGCCCGAGACAGTCGAGATGGCGTGCCGCAACCACCTGCCCGAGGGCATGTTCGTCAAGATGCTGCCCGGCGTCGGCGCCACCGATGTGGCCAAGACGGTCATGCCGGTGTCGAACCCGCGGCTGTCCAACGACGCCGAGTTCTTCCCGGGCATGCCGAAGACCTGGGCGCTGAGCTTCATGATCAACGAGGAGGAGGCGCCCACCGGCAGGCCCGCCGGCGCGCTGGCATGGGCCGGGCTCGCCAACCTCTACTACTGGATCGACCGGGCCAACGGCGTGGGCGGCTTCTGGGCCACCCAGATCTTCCCCTTCGCCGACCCCACCTCGGTGGGCGGCTTCCTCGACTTCGAGAAGGCGATCTACGACAACACCGCCTAGAGACGCGAAACGTCAGAGCCGCGCGGGAGACCTCGACCACGGTCGATTCGGCCCGCTTCTCGGGGACCGCGAGCCGAGCCAGCAGATACTTAGGTCACGGATGCAGTGACTCCGGCGCGTCGGTCTCGTCGCCGACTTCGGGGCGGGGCTCTAGGACGGGAGCTGGGGCTTACGCATGCACTGGTCGGCGCGTTGGTCTCGCCGCCTACTTCGGGGCGGGACCGTCTCCGTCAGGAGTGGGCTGTGATGTCAGCCAGGACCTGGGCCGCGTGGCCGTCGAGGTCCTGGCCCGCGAGGTCGTAGGCCGCCGCGATCCGGCCCTCGGGGTCGATCAGGTAGCTGATGCGGCGGGGCACGCCCCAGTCGTAGTAGTCCTCCCCCGGCTCGCGCTCCGCGTCGTAGAGGCGGCCGATGGACTTGTCCGCGTCGCTGATCAGCGCGTACCCGAACGCCTCGGCCTCCGCGAAGGCCCGCTGCTCCTCGACGGTGTCGAACGACGCTCCGACCACCACCGCGCCGGCTGCCTCGAACTCCGGGGCTCGATCACGGAACCCCCTGCCCTCGCGCGTTCAACCGGCGGTCGAGGCCTTGGGGTACCACCACAGCACCACCCAACTGCCCCGGTGGTCAGCCAGGCGCACCGGGTCGCCGTGCTGGTCGGGCGCCTCGAAGTCGGGCGCCATCGAGTCCACGTCAAGCATGGCCGAGAACCTAGCGCCGCCGCCGAGGCAGTCACCACACGACGCGGCCACTTCGGCGTTCACCCGCAGAGACGCCCACATCGGTGTCCGTGCGGCAGCGATCCCCCCTGGAGACGACGCCTGGGGGGCCTCGCCACACTCACGAAGTGCTCACAGAAGCACCCCTTGTTCGCGGGCGGAGAGTGACGGCAATCACCGGTAGGCATCCTTCCGCTGGCGTAGGGCTTTCGCGTCGGTCTGGCAAGCTCCGCGGTTGCCGAGCGAGCCGACCGGGAACCGGGACGGGTTGCCGGGATAGGTTGACTTGGCGATGACGCTCGTGGGCGGTCTGCGCTCCGACCTCGGTCCGGCCGGGGTTCTGACCGGATCCGACGCCGCGCCGTATCTCACCGGCCAAAGAGGCTTGTTCACCGGTGAGGCGCTGGCCGTGGTGCGTCCGGCCTCGGTGGACGAGACCGCACTGGTGGTGCAGGCGTGCGCGTCGGCCGGGGTGGCCATCGTGCCCCAGGGCGGCAACACCGGAATGTCCGGAGGTGCGGTACCCGCCGTGCCGGAACGCCGCCGCGACGAGGGCAGCGGGGCCGTAGAGCAGCCCTCCATCGTGCTGTCGATGAGCCGCATGAACCGGATCGTGTCGGTGGACCCCGACCGCTGGACGATCACCGCTGAGTCCGGGGCCACCATCGAGGCGGTGCGGCAGGCCGCGGCCGGAGCGAATCGGCTGTTCGCGCCCGACTGGGGGGCGCGGGGCACGGCCACCGTCGGCGGGGCCGTCGCCACCAATGCGGGCGGCAACAACGTGCTGCGCTACGGAACCATGCGCGACAACGTGCTCGGCCTCGAGGCCGTACTGGCCGACGGCCGGGTCTGGGACGGGCTGCGAGCGCTGCGCAAGGACTCCTCGGGCTACGACCTCAAGCAACTGTTCATCGGCGCGGAGGGCACGCTCGGGGTGGTCACCCGAGCGGTGCTGCGGCTGCATCCCGCCACCCCCCACACCCAGAGTGCCCTGGCTGCCATCTCCGGGCTCGACCGTCTCATGCCCCTGCTGGAGCTGGCCACGACCCGCTGCGGCGGTGATGTGGCCGCCTTCGAGCTCGTCCCCGACATCGGCCTGGCGAGGGTGTGTCAGAGGCTCGGCCTCTCCCGTCCCCTGCGGACCCGAGCCGAGTTCTACATCCTGCTGCGCCTGGCCTCGGCCGAGCCGGTGTCGGAACGGCTGGGCGCTTTCCTGGCCGAGGCATCCGAGCGGGGCTGGGTGACCGACGCAGCCGTGGCGGTGACCGAGGAGCACGAGTCCCGGCTCTGGACCATCCGCGACGAACTCTCGCCCATGTTCCTGTGGACGCAGCACGAGCACAGCCTCAAGTTCGACAACGCGGTGCCGATCGACCGCCTCGGCGCATACCACGAAGAGGTCCGCCGCATCGCGGCCGAGCTGGCGCCCGATGCACTGACCTACGGGTTCGGCCACGTCGGCGACGGAAACATCCACCTGTACCTCCTGCCCGCCAGCGACGACCAAGTCGCCCCGTTCCTAGCCGTGCGAGACGAGCTTCAGGAGCGCATCGACGACGCCACGATCCGCTTCGGCGGCACGCTCAGCGCCGAGCACGGCATCGGCCAACTCCTACGGGACCGCATCCGGCCCCAGAAACCCGCCATCGAGTGGGGCCTGATGCGCGCCATCAAGACCGCCCTAGACCCCCACAACATCATGAACCCCAACAAGACCCTCCCCGCCGAGTCCTGACCTGCGTGCCGACAGCACGAGGCCATAATTCAGGCGAGCACTACTGCGGCGATGGCGCGGCCCGCGGCAGGAACAGTTCATACATACCCTTGGGGCCGTCGAGATTGAGTCTTCCGCGGCGGATTACGTCGAGCCCTATGAGTATGTCCACGCCGCTGGGCGACGCCCCGTACACGATGAGAGGGATCGGGTCCGGCGGAGATTGCGCGTTCCAGCCGACATGCACCGTGACCGCGTATGCCTTCGTCGGTCGGCCGCGGTCCGCGGTTCGCAGCTGGGCGTCCCTAATCGGTTCGAGGCGAAGGCTCTGCACGAGACCCGTGCTGATGCATGTCACCTGCGCGCCAGTGTCGATGAAGCCCGAGAGTCGCTGCGGCAGGGGAAGTGCACGGTTGTCGAAACGGTGTTGCTCATGATCGTTCGGGTGCAGCCAAACCTCTACGTCAACATGCAGACCCTTCTGCCCGATGCTCCCGGCGACACGCGCGTAGCCCGCCTCGTTAGGGTCGATCGACGGGAACCGCCCATGGGATGCTGATCACCCGGTCCTGCTCCAAGACCTCCTTGATGAGAAAGCGCCTGCCGATGGTGCTGCGATACCCGGCCGCACACGCTTGGTGCTCGTCTTCGAAGCAGCCCACGAACTCCGGTCGGCGACGACCATCACGCGGCTGCACGAAAACTGCCCAGCGTCCCTCATCTGTCGCGAGCAGTTCAAGACGGTGCTTCTCAAAGGTTCGCTTCAGCTTGTCGAGAACGGGATCAGGGGTCATGCCGCATTATGGCACGGCCAAGAGTGCCAGCGGTGGATTATTTCAATGATTTTCGATATATCTAGGAGAGCCAGTTGATGGCTTGGATCTCGGTGTAGGCCTCGATGCCCCACTTGCCGCGGTCGCGGCCGATCCCGGACATCTTGAAGCCTCCGAAGGGGGCGTACATGTGGGGCTGCACGGTGTTGAGGGCCACGTTGCCCGACTCCAGCCGGCAGCCGATCTCGTAGGCCCGCTTGGCGTCGCCCGCGTACACGTAGGAGAAGAGCCCGTAGTCGGAGTCGTTGGCCAGGGCCACCGCCTCGTCATCGCCGTCGTGGGCCAGCACCACCACCACCGGCCCGAAGGCCTCCTGCTGCACCACTTCCATATCGGGCGTGACGTCCGCCAACAGGGTGGGGGCCACGAAGTAGCCGGGCAGGTCGGGCCGTTCCCCGCCGCACACCGCGGTCGCGCCCGCGGCGATCCCGCCTGCGATGAACGCCTCGACCCGGTCGCGGTGGGCCTCGGTGATGACCGGGCCGACGATGGTGTCGGGGGCCCGGCCGTCGCCCACCTTCATGAAGCCCGCGAAGGTCTTGAGCGTCTCCGCGGTCTGGTCGAGGAGGCTGCGGTGGCAGATCACCCGGGTCGGGGCCGTGCAGATCTGACCGGAGTGGAGCCCCCAGGTGGTGGCGATGCCCATGCAGGCCGCGTTCACGTCGGCGTCCTCGGTCATCACCAGCGCGCCCTTGCCGCCGAGCTCCATCAGCACCCGCTTCATGGTGGCCGCGCCGTCGGCGTAGATCCGGGCGCCGACGGCGGTCGAGCCCGTGAACGACACCATGTTCACGTCGGCGGACGCCACCAGGGCCGCGGGCGCCTCCGGCCCGGAGCCGGTGACGATGTTGACCACGCCGTCGCCCAGTCCGGCCTCGGTCACCGCCTCCCCCAGCAGCAGCACGCCCAGCGGGTCTTGGGGGGCGGGCTTGATCACCACCGTGTTGCCCGCGGCCAGCGCGGGGGCGACCTTGCCGGCCACGTTCACCAGCGGCATGTTGTACGGCGTGATGCAGGCCACCACCCCCACCGGATGGTGCTTCACTGTGGCCGCGATCAGACCGGCCGGGCCCAGCGCCCCCGCCTCCGCCGGCACCGGGGCCACGTCGGTGTCGACGTTGATCGGCGTCGAGTAGTAGCGGAACCGCTCGATCATGGGCCCGCCGACCTGCAGGCCCTTGGCGATGGATGTGACCGAGCCGGTCTCGGCCTGCACCAGCTCAAGCCACGAGGGGGCCATGCGCTCGATCACATCGGCCAGGCGGGCCAAGCGGCTGCCGCGCTCCTCGGGACTCAGTGCCCGCCACGCCGGCAGGGCGTCGCGGGCTGCCGAGGCGGCGTCGTTGGCCTGGGCCGCGGTCGCCTCGGGCGCGTGGCCCACCACGGTTCCGTCGTTGGGGTCGATGACGGGATAGATGCCCGCATCCGGGTCGACCCACTCCCCGCCGATCAACAGCTTCCAGGCCCGCTCGGCGTCGATGGCCGTCTCGTCGCTGTGGGGAGTCACCGGGCGAGCCTACTGCCACACACCCGAGGCCACCGAGCGGCCGGACCCGCGAACTGGCAGCAAAACGCCCCCCATAGGGCACAAAACGCTGCCAATTCCCGAAGCGGCCGCCACCCGCCCGCGAACTGGCAGCAAAACGCCCCCCATAGGGCACAAAACGCTGCCAATTCCAAGAGCGGCCAGCCGGAGCCTGCGAATCGGCCGTGCGTCTTCTAACGTTGTTGATCGCACCGTCGCCTTGGTGCCGGCCGGAAACCCCAGCAAGGAGCCGTCATGCCTGAAGCCGTTATCGTCGCTACCTCCCGCACGCCCATCGGCCGGGCCGTCAAGGGATCGCTCACCGAGGTCCGGCCCGACGACATGTCGGCGTTCATCATCGGCGACGTGCTGTCCAAGGTGCCCGGCCTCGACGCCGCCGACGTGGAGGACGTGATCTGGGGCATCGGCCAGCCGGGCGGCGAGGGCGGCTACAACATCGCCCGGGTCGCCTCGATCCTGGCCGGCGTGAACGCTCCCGGCGTGACCGTCAACCGCTACTGCTCGTCTTCGCTGCAGACCATCCGCATGGCTGCCCACGCCATCAAGGCCGGAGAGGGAGACTGCTTCGTGGCCGGGGGCGTGGAGACCGTCTCGCGCTACGAGTATGGCGCCGCCGACAGCGGCCCCCACAACGACGACTTCGCCGAGGCCCAGTCCCGAACCGCCGAGCGCACCGGCGAGGGCTCCGCTTCGTGGGCGCCGCCGCAGGGCCTGCCCGACATCTACATCGCCATGGGCCAGACCGCCGAGAACGTGGCCCAGCTCAAGGGCGTGTCCCGCCATGCCCAGGACGAGTGGGGCGTGATGTCCCAGAACCGGGCCGAGGCGGCCCGCAGCCGGGGCTTCTTCGAGCGCGAGATAACCGCCTTCCCGCTGGACGACTCCAACGAGGTACGCCAGGACGACGGGATCCGGGAGGGCACCACCCTCGAGGGCGTTTCGCAGCTCAGGCCGGTGTTCCGCCCCGACGGCACGGTCACTGCTGGCAACTGCTGCCCGCTGAACGACGGCGCGGCCGCGGTGGTGGTGATGTCCGACGCCAAGGCTGCCGCGGTGGGGGCCAAGCCGCTGGCCCGGATCGTGGCCACCGGCGTGTCGGCGCTGAACCCCGAGATCATGGGCCTCGGCCCGGTCGACGCCTGCCGCCAGGCCCTGGGCCGGGCCGGCATGACCATCGACGACATCGACCACGTGGAGATCAACGAGGCCTTCGCGGCCCAGGTGCTGCCCTCGGCCGACGATCTGGGCATCGACTACGACAAGCTCAACCCCAACGGCGGGTCGATCGCGCTGGGCCATCCCTTCGGCATGACCGGGTCGCGCATCATGTGCACCCTGCTCAACGGCCTCGAGGACGGCGACAACACCATCGGCCTCGAATCCATGTGCGTAGGCGGAGGCCAAGGCATGGCCATGATCGTCGAACGCCTCAACTAACGGCCGGGTCCCCGCGCCGCGGGGCGATCGCCACAGAACAACCTGCCGACCACCGCCCGGTCTCGGGGTGACATCCAGGACGCATTGGGACTGATGAGACGCCGCGCGCTGGCGTCTAGGGGGCTCCGCGGATAGGCGAGAGCCTGTCGCGTCGCCGCGGTGTCATTCCCGCTCTTGTTCGCTGCGACCTGAGGGCCGCTCGGGCCACGGCCTCGCCCGTATGGGCCGGATTCGTGCGCATACCCGCTCGGCCTCTGAGGCCGCTCGCGGGGATTGACGCGACGGCAACAAACGGAGTAGTTAGCGTCGGGTCTCGACCATGTCGACGTGGCCTCACCGCCCCCATCGCCTTGCCGCCGGCATCGGCGTTTGCGCAGCGCTCTTCTTCCTGACCTCCTCATGCGCGACCGACGCCGTTCCCGGCGAGGCCGGACCGCACTTCACTGGGGAGCTCGCAGGGGCCCTCGAGCCCGGCACTGCCTCGACTGGCGCTGAGGCTTCCACGGCAGCAGAAGCCGGCCCCCTTCCGGAAGCCGGGTTGGCGGCGGCTGAAGAGACCGCAGTCGACCCGGCGCCAGATTCGGGTTCGTCACCTCCCCCGTCCACTCCGGCGGCGCGGCCGGCGACTGTGGAGACCGCGGTCGACCCGGTGACAGATTCGGGTTTGTCAGCCATTCCGTCCACCTCGGAACCACCACCGATCAAGGCTGTCGTTTCGGAAGCTTCGGCACGAGACTGTTCGCCTCGCATAGCCGACGATCTCGGGATCACTGACACTTCACCGGCGTCGGTCAGCATCCAGGTCTCGAAGGCTGCCTTTGGCTGCGCCCACGAGGTGGGCCTGGCTGTCGCCGACAACCTTGCCGCGATTCGCGCTCTGACGTATCAAGACATCGAAGGCCCACTGTTGTTGGCGGAGTCTCACTTGGACTTGAGCGTCGCGTTGCTTGAGGAACTGAGGCGCTTGGAGCCACGACGTGTGGTGGCGGCTGGAATCGACGAGCAGTTCTCACGCCTTGCTCTGGCTGATTTCGAGGTCGAGCATGTGAAGGCCGAGCAGGACGAGGCCGCGCGCGTGGAGGCCCAGCATGTGGAGGCCGAGCAGGACGGGGCCGAGCAGGACGGGGCCGAGCGCGCGGAGGTTGGCGAGGGGTTGCCATATGACCGTGTGTGGATTGTCGATGACGCCGAGGACGCGGCACCGCTGGCCGCCGTTGCCCATCAAGTCGGAGTGGGGGTGGTGGCCGCCGCCGACGATCTGAGAGCCTTGCAGCGATCGGCCCGTGAGGCGATATCGGCTGCTTCCGAGGTAGAAGTGCTCTCGGATCTCGGTAGGGACACAGCCTGGCAACTGGAAGTGATCCGCCGCGGCGAAGAGTTGCCTGGTGGCGGCCTGCTCCTGTTCGAGCCGGGTGACGAGCACCCGGGTAGACGCCTGGTGGCTGCATACGGCCATCCGTCGACCGCGGGGCTCGGCGTGCTGGGCGAGCAGGGTCCCGAGGAAGCAGTGGAGCGCCTTCGATCCATAGCCGAGGGCTACGGGGCCGACGGATCAGCGGTTCTGCCCGCCTTTGAGATCATCGCCACCGTCGCCTCCGCCTCCGCCGGCGCTGACGGGGACTACTCGAGCGTGACCGATCACGAAGCGATCAGGCCCTGGATCGAGACGGCAGCAGCCAACGGCGTGTACGTGGTATTGGACCTTCAGCCGGGACGGTCGGACTTCCTTTCGCAGGCCAAGCACTACGAGGAGTTCTTGCGCCTGCCCCACGTCGGGCTCGCGCTCGATCCGGAGTGGAGGCTCAAGCCGCACGAGGTCCACTTGAGGCAGGTCGGCACCGTGGACGCGGCGGAGATCAACCAGGTTGTGGACTGGCTGGCCGGGATCGTCAGAGAAGAGGCCCTTCCCCAGAAGCTCCTGATTGTTCACCAGTTCCGGTTCTCAATGATCACCAACCGCGAACTGATCGAGACACCCCCGGAGCTGGCCGTGCTGATCCACATGGACGGCCAGGGTTCCCTGGGCGCCAAGTACAACACCTGGAACACCTTGACCGGCGAGCCCGATGCCGACCGCTTCCACTGGGGGTGGAAGAACTTCTACGACGAGGACAGCCCGATGGCTACTCCAGAACAGGTACTGGAGCTGTCGCCCGAGATCGTGTTCGTGTCGTTCCAGTAATCAGCGTTGACTAGTCTCTGCGCGCCGTGAGCGAGCCATCGATGACAGCGGGAACGGTGCCGGCGGGGGGAAAAGACCTCCTACAGCCGGTCCGTCGGCTGGACTGCCCTGTTGAAGCGACGACCCCAGCGGACGCGTCATGAGCGGCGTGGCAATCAAGAACCACGCAGGGTTCATATGGTCGGTCGCGGACCTGCTGCGGGGGGTGTACAAGCAGTCGGAGTACGGGCGGGTGATCCTGCCGCTGACGGTGCTGCGCCGGCTGGACTGCGTGCTGGAGCCGACCAAGGCCGAGGTGCTGGAGACCATGGCGGACCTGCCCGAGACGCTGCGCAACCGCGAGCCGCTGCTGCAGCAGGTGGCCGGCCAGCCGTTCGTGAACATGTCCAAGCACACGTTCGCCACGCTGCTGGGCGATCCCGACAACGTGGCCGGCAACCTGCGCAACTACATCGCGGGATTCTCGGAGTCGGCCCGCGACATCGTCGACAAGTTCAACTTCGACGTGCAGATCGACCGCCTCGACGACCACAACCTGCTGTATCTGGTGGTGTCGAAGTTCGCGGAGATCGACCTGAGCCCGGCCGCGGTGTCGAACCTGGAGATGGGATACCTGTACGAGGAGCTGATCCGCAGGTTCTCGGAGCTGTCGAACGAGACCGCGGGCGAGCATTTCACGCCCCGCGAGGTGATCCGGCTGATGGTGAACCTGCTGTTCGCCGACGACGATGAGCTGCTGACCCGGCCGGGCGTGGTGAAGACGCTGCTCGATCCGGCGTGCGGCACCGGCGGGATGCTGTCGGTGGCCGAGGACTATCTGCGCGAGCTCAACCCGCAGGCCGAACTGCGGGTGTTCGGCCAGGAGGTGAACGCCGAGACGTACGCCACCTGCCGCGCCGACATGCTGATCAAGGGCGCCGACGCCGACAAGATCCGCTTCGGCAACAGCTTCGACGACGACCAGCACCAGGGGCAGCGCTTCGACTACCTGCTGGCCAACCCGCCGTTCGGGGTGGAGTGGAAGATGGTGGCCGACACGGTCCGCGACGAGCACGCCGCCCAGGGCTTCGCGGGCCGTTTCGGGGCCGGGCTGCCCCGCATCAACGACGGCAGCTTCCTGTTCCTGCAGCACATGATCTCGAAGATGAAGCGCCCCGACGAGGGCGGCGCCCGGCTGGCGATCGTGTTCAACGCGTCGCCGCTGTTCACCGGCGCGGCCGGCTCGGGCGAGTCGGAGATCCGCCGCTGGATCATCGAGAGCGACATGCTCGAAGCGGTCGTCGCGCTGCCCGACCAGCTGTTCTACAACACCGGCATCTCCACCTACTTCTGGGTGGTCACCAACCGCAAGGCGCCCCACCGCCGGGGCAGGGTGCAGCTCATCGACGCCCGCGACAGCTTCACCAAGATGCGCAAGAGCCTCGGCCAGAAGCGCAAGGAGGTCTCCGCCGAGCAGATCGACGACATCACCCGCCTCTACGGAGCCTTCGAGGAGGGTCCCCGGGTCAAGATCTTCCCCAACGAGTCGTTCGGGTTCCTGCGCATCACCGTGGAGCGCCCCCTGCAGCTGCGCTGGGAGATCACCGACGACACCCTCGCCGCCGTGGAGTCCGACAAGAAGGTCGCCAAGCTCGACATGGTGAAGAGCGACGCCCTGCTCGGAGCACTCAGGAGCCGCCGGGGCACCCAGTACGCCACCGAGAAGCCAGCCAAGGCAGCCGCCCAGGAAGCCCTCGCATCCGCGGACGCCGGCACGCCCGCCGCCCTCGTCAAGGCCGTGACCGACGCGCTGGCGGTGCGAGACCCCGAGGCCCCCGTCATCACCGACCGGGCAGGCAACCCCAAACCCGACCCCGACCTACGCGACCACGAGAACGTCCCCCTGCCCGAGGTGGCCGTCGCCTACGAGCCCGACCCGACCGCCCGCTTCGAAACCATCGAGTACCGCACCGCCATCGACGACTACCTCGAAACCGAAGTCCACCCCTATGTCCCCGACGCCTGGCACGACCCCACCAAGACCAAGATCGGCTACGAAATCCCCCTAACCCGCCACTTCTACACCTACACCCCACCCCGCCCCCTCCAAGAAATCGACGCCGAGATCAAAGCCCTAGAAGCCGAGATCCAGAGCCTCCTACTTGAGGTAACCGAGTGACTGTCCGCCTAAAGCGCCTGGCAAGGCTGCGGAGCACTTGCTCCTCCGGCCATCAGCGTCCGTACGTTGCGCTTGAGCACGTCGAGAGTTGGACCGGCAAGCTCAGGGAAGGCGTCGAGTTGCCAGTCTTGACGCCTGCATCCAGTGGAATGGCGACTGCTGAACCTGGCGATGTTCTATTTGGCAAACTCCGGCCATACCTTGCTAAGTCCTGGCTAGTAGATCGACCTGTCTTGGCTTCAACCGAGTTGATGTGCATACGACCCGCGGCAACCCTCGACTCTCGATGGCTCGGGTACATGATGTCTACCGTTCCCTTCGTGGAATGGGCCTCTGCAACATCAGACGGAACACGAATGCCTAGAACTAGTTGGGAGAAGATCAGCGAGTATAGACCGTGGATCCCATCACAAGCAGAACAGCGAACAATCGCTGACTACCTCGACACCGAAGTCGCTCGCCTCGATGCCCTCATCTCCAAGAAGCGCCGCCTCATCGAACTCCTCGATGAGCGCTGGGAGGCATGGGTCCGCAACCTCCTTAGTTCTCTCAGATGTGCAATTCTGCCCTTGAAGCGCTATTGGCGAGTGATCGACTGTAAGCACCGCACGCCTACCTACGTTGAGGATGGTTATCCTGTCATCAGTCCCGGCGATACTATGCCGGGACGACTCGATCTTGGTCGAGCACATAGGTTCGTTGACGAATCTGATTTCCGCGATCTTGCTCCTGGTACCAGACGACCAAAGAAGGGAGATCTCATCTATAGTCGGAACGCATCCATTGGGATCGCGTCCTATGTGGATACCGATGTTCCCTTTTGTATGGGTCAGGATGTTTGCCTCATGACGTCGGAGAATATGGATCAACTCTTTCTGATGTATGTGCTCAATAGCGTTGGCTTAGATCAACTGGAAGTACAGAAGATCAGATCAACCTTCAGTCGTGTGAATATCTCACAGATCCTTGAAATCCGAGTACCAGTCCCCGACAGTACGGTGCAACTGACACTTGGCCGCACGCTCGACCTCGCTGCCTCGCGTCGATCACGCGCTTGCAGCATCCTCGAAGAGCAGATCAACCTTCTCCAAGAGCGACGCCAGGCTTTAATCGCTGCTGTCGTTACCGGTGAGACACCGGTACGACCCGTGGCAGAATGAGTCTCGTGACAAGGAAGACTCGTTTGTGCTTCTGTGATCCGCAGGCGTCAAGGTCGATCTTGCAGCCGGTCGAGTTCGTAGCACACGAAGGCTGTGGTGAATGAGGCGCGTCGGATCTCGTCCCACGACGTTCCGGGCTTTCCCGAGTCCATCTCGTCACGGATGTGATCTAGCCGTTGATCGAGACGCAGCACAACCCGAGCTAGTTCAACGATCTGAGATATAACATCGGCTTCACGTGAGGGCAAGTCAAGTCCCGCGATATGGTTCTGTAGACGTTGTATCGGTTTCTCCTGTTCACCTGCTGAAGTGGACTCCACCACATCGGTGGTCGCGTCCATTAGCGCCTTACGCAGATGGTCACCGATCTCCGATACGACTTGGTCGTCTGTCCGGCCACCCCACAACAACTCGAAGGCCTCGGACAAGTGGTGCGCCGCGCCTTGATGCCTGCTGGCATATTTTGAGCCAGTGATCACGCGACGGACCTCTTCTTCCACTTGCTCAACTGCAGACCCTTCGCTCTGCATCAGCCAGCGATAGAACCGCTGCGCCTCGCCTGTAATTCTGTAGTTCGTAGACCTGCCGCTGAAGCCGACACGAAGAAGGCTCCAGCCTACCAGGTCTTCTACTGCACCTCCGTCGAATCCGCTGAACTGCCGATGGGGACCCTCGCCTGTGAAGATCATGTGGGTGCCACCCATGGTGTCAGCGCGAATGAACATCCGATCGCCCGTGCCCTCGATGTGAGCAGCCGCCATCTCTCGAAACAGGGCGAGTGCCTCCGGCGTCAGTCGACCGGCAAGGTTCTCGAAGGAGATCTCGTTCATCAGCTTGACAGCTTACACCCGGCAGTCACAAAGCTGGCCGTCGTTGCCAGGCCGAGGCAGGCTGTTGACGTATTCTCTCGCGCGAGCGAGCATCGCGATGACGTCGATGAGGCGTGGCATCGGTCGCGGCTCGCTCGAAGGTAGCACCTTTTTCCGCGTCCTGTTCACATGCTGCATCGCTTCGATCGTCGCGACCACCGGCACTAGACCGTCGTCGAACAACTCATAGAGCTTCCGAGGTCAGGGCATACCCGGTAGGCTACGTGCCCATAGTTGCGTTGAGTGCACCTATAAGCATCGAAAATCGATCAAGGGTCATGTCGGTGAACGCCGTGTCGGAGTGGCTCCGCAGAAGTGTCTCTGCGACCTCGCCATGCACGAACTCTCCGTGCTGCTTCTCGAGCCGTTTGACGATCCGGTCACCCGGAGGGAGGTCGTTCACTTTCAGCGACGTGTTGAACGTCTTGTTGAAGAGTTTCAGGTAGTCGCCTTCACTGAACAGGTCCTCGATATCTGCGTTGCTTGAGGCGGTGGCAGCGCTCGCGAGGATCAGTCGGTGGCCGGCGAGCAGCCCCTGGTCGACCATGCCCGTCACTCGCTGCATGCCCCTGGTGCCAGCATCAGCCAGCACGGTGATGTCGAGGTGTGGGCCGATGAGACTGACGAAGGTCGGAATGTTGGTCGCTCCGCCTGCTGGCAGGACCCTCCAGCGGTCATCGAGCCGCGACCGGCCCGTTGCTGCGCATAGTTGGCTCATGATCGTGAGATAGATGAAGTCGGAGGTTCCCTCAACGACCAGGTTGTTCGGCCCGATGAAGAGGCTCTGCGCGATGTCGTAGCCGAGCGCTGCTTGAAGCGGGAAGAGGCTGTCAGCATCGGCAACCAGCACCTCGCTGGTCGCGGTCGCGCCGGTGGGCGGGCCCGGATCCTCGACGATCCTCACGCGCTCTAGACGGCCTGCTTCCACCATGAACGGTGAGTGGGTGGTGTACAGCACTGGCGAGTCTGGCGCGAGGCGCTGGTTGATGAACCGCAGGAAGTCCGCTTGCGCTCGGCCATGAAGCGTCAGGGCCGGCTCATCAAGCAACACGACGGGAGCGTCTTGGCGGTTGAACTCGCTGAACGCCGCCAAGAAGGAGAAGAACCACTGGAACCCCGACGAGCGCTGGGAGAAGTTGTTGGAGTAGCCGGTTCGCCGGTCGGATAGCCGGATGTCCAGGAAGCGCGCGACGGCAGTCTGACCGTGCGGCTGTGGGACGGTCTCCTTGTCGACGTCGATGACCACTTGGAGGTCGGGGTTCTGCTTCCAGTACTCGAAGACCTGGTTGGTCAAGTCGATCTGTACCGCATCGAGTTCTCCGCGCCGTAGCTCGTAGTCGTCGTTCTGTAGTTGGTCGAGTTGCGTGCCCGCGAGTTGCAGCAGCGCCCGTGCGGCCTGAAGGCCGGTTTGCCCCGGCCCCTCCTGCTGCCCCGAAGCCAGTTCGTCGAAGTCGATCCGGCCCGGCAGCGTCGAGTACTCGGTGAAACGGAAGAACTTCGGCAGATGAGGCTCGAGGATGCCCATCAGCCGGTCCTGCACGCCGGTACCGTGGAGTCCCCTATCGCGGATAACCGCGTTCGCCGCGGCAAGGTCGTCGGCGCTCGGTCCCGAGCCGTCCTCAGCAGCAGCACAGGACGCCAGAGCCTCTCTGAGGCCATCCAGCGTGGTCTGATCCTTGACGGCGCCTGCCACCGATGTCGGAAACTCACTCAACAGGTTCTTGACAGCGGGCTCCTCGGACCATTCGACGGTCCAGTTCAGTCCGCCGCCATAGCGCTTCGAGACCTTCACGTCACGGCTGGTCAGGACCCCCCTGCCGAGAGTCTCGACAACCTCGTCTCGCTCGTGGTCCTCAAGTTCAAGCCTGACGGCAATGGGGGATACGCCGTTGAGGTCCCCTTGCGCCGGTCCTCCACGGCGAGCCACCGCGGGTACTGCTCATCGACATTGAACGTGTCGTCGTAGGCCGGGTTGAGGAGGTACAGCGCTTCAAGCAGGGCCGACTTCCCCGCTTCGTTCTTCCCGACGAGACAGGTCACCTGCTCCTCAACCGCGATCTCGCCCGAGTCAACGACGTTACGGAACTTCTTCACCTGGAACGACCTCAAGCGCACCTTGTGCCTCCTTCCCTGCTGTCCCTGAGGATCTGGCCGACGGGATCCCCTCCGCATCCACCTGAGGCGGCCAATCTATGGCGTCAGAGTGACATCGAAGCATCAGGGCAGGGGCAGGAGCAGTCATTGCGGTTCCCGGCACGGTTGTACATGTGGCGACAAGCTTGGCGTGGCCGCCGCCGTGCGCCGAGACCGGGCTGCGGCGGCTGCGACGGGCTGTTGTGGTCTGACGGCGAGCCTCAGGTGGAGTTGATGGACCTCCCGGCGTTCGGCAGGCTGGCGAGGCTGGTGTGGCACAAGCAGCGGGTGGCGGTGTCCGCGGCGGGGCTGTGGGCGGGCACGGTCACCAAGCAGGATCCCGAGATTGCGCCGCCGCGGGAGAAGCTGACCACGCGGGCGGGACGTTGGGCAACGCGCTAGGCGGGCTGCGCGCGCCCTGTCGGGGAGGTCGCCGCAGAGCTGGGATGCAGCTGGCACCCGGTGAACGCGTCGGTACGGCGCTGGGGGCTCCGCGCTGCAGGCCGCCGACACCAACAGGGTCTCAGATGTGGTCTCGCTGGGCCTGGACGAAACCTTGATGGGGCGCCGGGGCCCGTTCAGGGCCAAGGCCTGGTCCACCAGCATCGTCGACGCCAAGCGGGGCCAGTCGCCCTCCAAGACAAAGCCATGGCCCCCCGAGATCAACCGGCTCGGCCGCACCCTCTCTGTTGCGTCTGACTTCGCCTAACCGCCGGGAAAGCTAGGGCGGTTCGGATCGCCTATGGGGCGCCGCCGAGTCGGTTGAGCTTCTCGATCAGTTTGGTGGCCTTCGTCTGGTCTTCGGTGAGGCGATCCAGTGTGCCTTTGGGGTCGCGCTGGTATGACCGTTCGAGATGACGCATGTGCACTTGAGTCGCGTACTGGGATACTCGCAGGCCACAACGCATGCAGGTGTAGTGGAGGGTACCGAAATGCGTCTCGAACGCCGGGTGGATGTGCAGCGCAAGTTTGCCGTCGTCGTCTTGGACCAAATCCAGGTCGATGATGTGGGTGCACACGTTCCTCAACCGGCCCAGCAGCCGCTCCCGGCGCCGAGTGGAACGCTCGCTGGCCGAGTCTCGCAACTGGTATTGGAACGCACTCGCCACAGACGCTGAGCCTAACCGAAACGCAGACTCGTTCAGAGCGTTGCGCTCGAACACGTTTCGAGCCACCGCGACCACCCACCCCAACTGCCCCGAAGTCGTCTACAAGGCCACGGCGACCGATCCCGTTGAACCGCCCTGGTTTTCTCGGAGGTTCTTGAGCTTGGGAAAGCGAGGATGTGGCTATGCCTACACAGAAGATGCCGGGGAGTCCTTCGACTAGGAGGTACTCGGTTGAGGAGAAGGCCCAGGCGGTGCGGCTGGTTCGTCAGCTGCGCGCCGAGTTGGGCACCGATCACGGGACCGTGAAGCGGGTCGCGGGTCAGCTGGGCTATGGGGTGGAGCCGGTGAGGGCGTGGGTGCGCCAGGCCGACATCGACGACGGCGAGCGGCCGGGGACCACCACCGCGGACCGTCAGCGGATCAAGGAGCTGGAGCAGGAGGTGCGCGAGCTGCGCCGGGTGAACGCGATCTTGAAGTCGGCGTCGGCTTTCTTCGCGGCGGAGTTCGACCGCCCACGGAGGTAATGGTGGGCTTCATCGACGCCCACCGAGGCGACTTCGGGGTCGAGCCGATCTGTGCACAGCTGCCGATCGCCCCTTTGCGCCTACTACGACGCCAAGTCGCGCCCCGAGTCGGCTCGGGCTCGTCGCCATCAGGCGATGACCGCGGTGCTGGTCGCTCTGTGGGAGGCGAACTACCGGGTCTACGGCGCCCGCAAGCTGTGGAAGGCCGCACAGAGAGCGGGCCATCGGATCGGACGGGACCAGGTGGCCCGGCTGATGCGTGCTGCTGGGATCCGCGGGGCGACCCGCCGGCGCCGGGTGCGCACCACCCGCCCCGACCCCGAAGCGGCGAGGCCGGCGGACCTGGTGCGCCGTGACTTCACCGCACAGGCCCCGAACCGGCTGTGGGTCACCGACCTGACCGTGGCGCCCACCCGCACCGGCGCCGCCTATGTGTGCCTCATCGTGGATGCGTTCAGCCGGCTCATCGTGGGCTGGCGCGTGGGGTCGCACATGCGCACCGAGATGGTCCTCGACGCATTGGAGATGGCCCGCCACAGCCGAGGAGCACACATCGCCGGGCTCACAGTGCACTCCGACGCGGGCAGTCAGTTCACCTCGATCCGCTACTCAGAGCGCCTCGCCGAGATCGGCGCGGCGCCCTCGGTGGGATCAGTGGGCGACTCCTATGACAACGCGCTGGCCGAGACCGTCATCGGCCTCTACAAGGCCGAGCTGATCCGCGGCCCCCACCACCGCCCCTGGGACAGCGCCACCGACGTGGAGCTGGCAACGCTGGGATGGATCCACTGGCACAACAGCCAACGGCTCCACACCCACCTCGGCGACGTCCCGCCCACAGAGTTCGAGGCGGCCTACGCTGCCCGAAGACCCGACCACCAAACGGTTGGAAACCAATACACCGACCCTCCAGGAAAACCAGGGCGGTTCAGTTCCGATCGCCTCTGCGTCGAGCTCGCGCCAGCTTGCGACGTTCCCTTGAGAAGGCCCATGTCGTGCTGGGAGCGGGCAATGCCCGCGGCTGGCGTTGTTGGTGCGCGGCGAGGGCCTGCTGGGCCAACTGGGCCTCGCGGTGGCGTTCTTCAATGCTGAGACGCCGTCCGCGCGCGCCACCGGTGACGGTCTTGGCGTGCTGAAGGCCCAGAGCCTCAGCAGCTCGCTGCTCGGGAGTACGCGGCTCCGCAGCCACGATCACCGGGCCAGGGACCGCCACCGCCTCTCCCGCATCCGATTCCGCCACTATCAGTGGCGCCAGCCCCGCCAAACGCCAAGCAGACACATCGGCGGTGCGGCCCTTGCGAAGGTTGCACGGCGCGTGCGCGTAGGCGGCGCACTGCACCGCGTGAAACACCCCGACACCATCGGGGACATCTTCGGCGTCGCGCGCCGGCCGCCACTCGCTGTCGATGCGACACAGCGCCCCGAAGTGCTCCGGCATCACATGATCAGCGTGCAGGCACCACCCGCCGAACATCTCCCCACACAACGGCACAGATCATGAGGATCCAGGCCCAGATCCCACGCATACGAACCCAGATAGCGGCTCTGGGAGTTGAGCTTCGCGAGCTCGTCAACGGGCAGCCCCCGCTGGAGGGCACCCGCGACATCGAAACCTGCGACATGGCGAGGCTCCCCGCGAACCGGCTGGCCCGTGGCTGTTGGTGTCGTACGGCGCGCCTGGTTGCGGGTTCTTCGCCGCTTCAACGCACCGCTGCCAGCCCGCTCGACCACCGAGGCACACGCTACTGAGGTGCTATGACACCATCGGGGTTCTGCGTGGGAACCGGCGTCATGCTTGGCCGAGAGCTATGACGCTCCCGGCAGGCTCGTTGTGCCTTCGGGGGCGCCCCCAAGCATCGTTCCTGATTCGGGTTTTGACCGTTCTGGCCCCGTCCAAGCGCACCCTGCTGAGTGGTGGGGGTCAGTCTGCGTCCAAGAGAATGACGGGATGTCCTGCGACTCTCATCGCATCCTGCTGGCGCATGTCGGACACGCTTGATCGCATGTCTTCGGCGTCGCCTTTGCCGCTCGCAGCATCCAACGGAGTCTCGCGCACGAACCGCCCGCCAGTGGTAGTCGCGTCCCAGCGCAGCCATCCGCCGCTGTCCTCGATGGCGTGCATCAGAAGGCGAAGAAGCGATCCGTTGGGTTCGCGGGCCATGCGGGCCAGCGCCGCCTCGGCGCTGCGTTGAAGCACGCTTATCAGCGCTGTAGGGGCATGCACCTCGTGCCATGCCCGCCTGTGGCCCTTGGCGAGCAGATCGACATACGCAGCGAGACTGCTGCCACGATGCATGCTGTCGATCCACTCGTTCAGATCATCGGCCGTGACCGACAACGGGTGCACATCGGGGGGCATCAAGCGCGCCAAGCGCATGGTGATCTGCTGGCCGGGACTGCTCCCGCATCCATCGAGAGACGACTCGTGGCGCTGGATGATTCGACAGGATGCCCCCTGCCAGATCTCCAGCATCGCCCATAGGTCCAACTGCGGCAGGCCGTCCATCCCCTCAAGGGGCATGTACCGCCACTGGATCGAACCGATCCCGGGATGAACATCGCTCACATGAGAGATGAACTCCCGCGCATCAGCGATCTCCTTTCCACTCAACCGGTAGCCGTCGGGGAGGAGGCTGAGATACTGCGCGAAGTGCTCATTGATGTGGTCACGGTCCTGCAGGGGCATCTCGTCGAGCGCCTTCGTGAGATCGTGGCGGAGACCCTCCTTGGGGTCGAGGGCGGGGTCGGCCAGCATGCACAGATGCTTGAACGCGATCTCGATACCGTTGTAGAGCTGCAGCGCGTACCGCCAGCATTGCAGCGCCTCGTACTCTGCGAACAGGTCGGGTTGAACCGGCCGCTGGAGCATGTCCTCGCGCGTTAGCCGGCACAACTGGGATACAGCGAACCCGTCCGCTTGGTTCAGTCGACGCCGCCGTGGCGACGTGGCCATGCCCACGGCCTGGACGGTACAGGCCAGATCTGCCGTCACGACTCAGACTGGCCCATGCGCAGGATCTAGTCGATTGTTGCAGGCACGCCCGTCGCTGGATGAAATGCGACAAAACCCCCTCCCGGATGTGAAGGCTCCGCTGCAAGCGGCTAGAGCCGACACTTTGCTGGCGTGTGGCCGGTGTCGTAGTGGCCTACTAGGTTCGAGCCGTGGCGCGCAGCGACTTGGTGAAGGCCCTGCTCCGCAATCATCAGCGGGGCGACGACGCCGGGTTCCGGCGCGCCGCCAAGGAGCTCATCGACGACGAGAGGCGCAAGCGCCACGACCTGGTGGCCGAGCAGTTGGAGGCGATACTCGAGGAGCCGGGGCGCACCCGCAGGCCGCTCCAGGTGTCGTCGCTGCGCCCGCTGCCCAAGACCCGTGACGACCTGCCCCTGATAGCGCTCGAGGAACCAAGGCTGTCGTTCCAGGACTTGGTGCTGGCCGAGTCCGCCGTCGAGGTCTTCGACTCGCTGGTAGACGAGTTCCGTCAGCGCTCGGCGCTGCGGGCCCATGGCGTGTCGCCTCGGTCGAGCCTGCTGCTGGTGGGGCCTCCCGGCTGCGGCAAGTCGGCCAGCGCCGAGGCGGTCGCGGGCCAGCTGGGGCTCCCCATCGCCAAGGTGCAGCTCGCCACCGTCGTCTCGTCGTACCTGGGCGAGACGGCGAGGAACTTGGAGCAGATCTTCAGCTTCTTGGACGTGGGATCGTGGGTGCTGGTCTTCGACGAGTTCGACATGCTGGGGCGCGAGCGCTCGGACCGAGCCGACCACGGCGAGCTGCGCCGGGTAGTGGCCGCCATGCTGCAGGTCGTCGACGACCACCGGGGCGACTCGCTCTTCGTGGCCACGTCGAACCATCCTGCCCTGCTCGACTCGGCGGTCTGGAGACGGTTCGACGAGATCATCGAGATCGAAGCCCCCAACCACTCCGCCCGGTTCGAGATCCTGGAACTGAAGCTGAGGTCGGTACGGCACGACTTTGACATCTGTGAAGCTGCCACAACGATGGAAGACTTCAGCGCGGCAGAGGTGGAGGCGGTGGCCCTCGACGCCATCCGGCTCATGGTTCGTCGACTCGACAAGTGCGTGAACTCAGAGCACATCGCGTATGCGATCAGCCGCGGGGAGGCGAGACGTCAGATAATCCACCACTCCCTGGCCTAGGAGGAGCCGCCCGCGCTTGGAAATCGGCTGGCGGACCGGGTCAGACGGGCTTGCGTCGGCGCCAGCGACGCCAGAAGAAGAAGCCCTCCGGCAGCGCCCCCTGATTGACGATCGTGCTCGGATAGGGGCTCGGCTCATAGGGCCAATACCGACTCGGGTCGTAGGGCCGAAGGGGCTTGCGGCGGCGCCAGCGACGCCAGAAGAAGAAGCCCTCCGGCAGCGCCCCCTGATTTGCGATCGTGCTCGGATACGGACTCAGTTCGTAAGGCCCGTACCTGCTCGGGACATCTTCGGATCTGTCGGGCGCTTCCACCACATCTCCTTCCTTCATGATCTCACCCTACCGCAAGGACGGCAGCGGTGAGAACGCATGTGGCGGCGCAGCTGATGGCCACCTGGGCGGTAACCCAGAGCCTCACGCGGCGCATGATCGGCTCATGGTGCTCGTAGTGGTCGCTCAGGGTCTCGATCAAGTAGTCCAGCAGCGCCAGGTAGCCGTTGTGACGGTTCGGAAAGACGCGCACCAGCAAGTCGATCTTGGGCCCCACATGCCACTCCACGGGCGCGCTGTGGACGGCGACCCAGCACAAGCCGTTGGCGACGGCGACCACCAACGCGATGGCCCCGACGGCCCGCACCTGAGCGCTGCTCGCTTCGACGGCCGGGGAGGCCAGCAGAGCCGTCACCAGAGCCCCGATGGTGAGGAACCCGCCAGCGAGGACCGCGGAGCGCTGCTGGTGAGCGGCAAGGCGGGCATCCTGCTTGCGGCGCAACTCAGCCGCCTGGCGCAGGATCTCCTCTCGGATCGCGACACTCACGAGACCATCACTACCCTACTAGATCAAGATTTCAAACCCTTTATAATATTTTTGATGCTTTTACAAGCATCAAGCCTTCGCTGAGGCTGGCAACCGCCTCGACGCCCACACGAGCCACTGCGCCGCCAGCTACATCGCGTCGCAATGCCTGCCGTTGCACCCCGGCGTCCGCTACTGCCACAGGGTCGACAGCGGAGCAGCCCAGACTTGGCCTCCGCGTGAGCCGTCCCCGACGGCGGGAGCCAGCACCACGGGCCGCCTCGGGGCGCTTGGGAGACTTCTGCACCCGGCTCACCCCCGCCGGGGACGAATGCCGTGCCTTCGTGTGCCAGGTATGTGCGCTCAAGCAGCGCCATGTAGGCCCGGCCCGTGGTTCGGGTGATTGTCCGGTTTTCGGACTGTTGCCTATCCGCTTTTCCGGTTACTTCCTAGTCAATATCGCGTTCGACCTGAGTGGCCTGAGCGCCCAAATCGGCTTCGGACAGGGCGCGCTGCGCTACGAGATCGCCCTCATCGCCGCTCATCGGTCGCCTCCGGCGCCAGGTGACCCATCACTTGATGCAACCTGGTGTCGATGTGGGAAGTGGTTGACACGCCGGACTTCAGAAAGTGGCGAGAGTCGCTGTCTAAGCAGCAGAAGGCGCGCGTTGCGTTCTTCCAACTGCTGTTGGCGGAGAAGGGCCCATCTCTGGGGAGACCCCACGTCGACACGGTGTCCAACTCGCGGCACCCCAACATGAAGGAGATGCGCTTGACCGACACGCTGCGCGCTTTCTTTGCCTTCGACCCCCAGCGGCGAGCCGTGTTGCTGTGCGGCGGCGACAAGGCAGGGAAGGGCAGCGAGCGTATCTGGTACAAGAAGATGATCCGAAAGGCAGACGCGCTGTTCGAGAGACACTTGGCCCATCAGAGACGCTCGTCGCGTGGCCTCAGATGATCCGTGCGTTCGCTGCTAGCCTCGCTGGCGTGCGCTTGTTCCGTCGCCCTCAGGAGCTCGACCTTCGTCCTGCGTCGGAATGGCACGAGAAGTTCATGCGGGAGAATCCGGATGCCGAGGAGCTGCTAGCAGAGGCTGCAGAGTACTTCGAGCAGCGTGAACTCGAATATGAGCGCGAGCAGGCCGCCGCGAGGCCCGACCGCTCCTCAGCCCCTTCGTAGATCGGCACTGCAACGTCAGCGCGGACCGCTGCCACGGAGTACGGCCGCATAGGACGTTGGGGCCGTTGAAGAGGGTGGCGGCTTGAGTTCTGTCACCGAGGCGGCGTTTGAGGCGCATGTTGCGGGCTGGCTGGTCGAGCATGGCGGGTATCGGCGGGTCAAGATCGGCAATGTCGGGGACGGGCCGCGGGACTTCGACGCTGAGGCGGGGGTGGACACCGCCGACCTGTTCGAGTTCATCGGCGCGACGCAGGGATCCGAGTGGGCGCGCCTGGTGGACACGGCCTACGGCGGCGATCCGGGTCGGGCGCAGTCCGGGTTCGTGCAGCGGCTGGCCGCGGAGCTCGACAAGCGGGGCACGGTGGACGTGCTGCGCCGCGGGGTGGTCGACCGCAACATCACGATACGGCTGGCTTACTTCCGGCCTGCTCACGGGCTGACCCCGGAGTTGGCTTCCCTCTACGAGGCCAACGTGCTGTCGGTGACGCGGCAGTTGCCGTTCGATCCGGCCAGCGGGCGCACCGTCGACCTGGGCCTGTTCGTCAACGGGGTGCCGGTGGCCACCGCCGAGCTGAAGAACCCTCTGACCGGCCAGAGCGTCGAGAACGCCGTCGCCCAGTACCGCAGCGACCGGCCGCCCAGCAACCGGACCCTGGGCCGGGTGGGCGTGGTTCACTTCGCGGTCGATCCGTCGTCGGTGATGATGACCACCCGCCTGGCCGGGGCCCGCACCCGGTTCCTGCCGTTCAATCGGGGCCGCGACCTCGGCGCGGGCAACCCCCCGAACCCCGACGGTCACCGCACCGCGTACCTGTGGGAGCAGGTGTGGAGCCGCGACGCCTGGATGGACATCCTGGGCCGCTTCGTGCATGTGGAGAAGCCGTCGAGAGGGTCGCGGGCCCGCCCGGAGGTGATCTTCCCGAGGTTCCACCAGTGGGACGCCGTGCGGCGCCTGGAGGCCGACGCCAAGCAACGTGGCCCGGGCCGCAGCTACCTGGTGCAGCACTCGGCGGGGTCGGGCAAGTCCAACTCGATCGCCTGGCTGGCGCACCGGCTGTCGTCGCTGCACTCCGACGACGACGCCAAGGTGTTCGACAAGGTGGTGGTCATCACCGACCGGGTCGTGCTCGACCGCCAACTCCAGGACACCATCAGCCAGTTCGAGCACGCCATCGGGGTGGTGCAGCGCATCGACGAGGACTCGGCGCAGTTGGCCGAGGCCCTGGCCGGCGAGCAGGCCCGCATCATCGTCACCACGCTGCAGAAGTTCCCGTTCGTCTTCGACAAGATCGAGTCGCTGCCCGAACGCGACTACGCCGTGATCGTCGACGAGGCCCACTCGTCACAGACCGGCGAGGCGGCCAAGGAACTTCGCCGCGTCCTGGGCTCGGCAGAGCCCGAACTCGGGGCAGACGCCGATGTGGAGCCCGCCGAAGTCGAGACCGACGAGGACTTGGAGCCGTCCGAGGTCGATGCGCTGCTGGCCGAGGCGGTGGCCGCCCGGGGACGCCAGCCCAACCTGTCGTTCTTCGCCTTCACCGCCACCCCCAAGGGCCGCACCCTGGAACTGTTCGGCGACACAGGCGACAGCGGACGCCACGAGCCGTTCCACCTGTACCCGATGCGCCAGGCCATCGAGGAGGGCTTCATCTGCGACGTGCTGGCCGGCTACGTCACCTACAGCCGGTACTACCACCTGGAGAAGGCGATCCTCGACGACCCGGCCTACGACACCGCCAAGGCCCGCAGCGCGCTGGCCCGCTTCGTGACCCTGCACCCCGACAACCTCGCCCAGAAGGCCGAGATCATCGTCGAGCACTTCCGCACCAAGATCGCCCGCCAGATCGCCGGCAAGGCCAAGGCGATGGTGGTGTGCTCGTCGCGGCCCCACGCGGTGCGCATGTGGCGGGCGCTGCGCAACTACGCCGCCGACTTGGGCTACGACCTGGGGGTGCTGGTGGCGTTCTCGGGCGAGGTCGAGGGGCTGACCGAGTCGCGGGCCAACGGCTTCGGCGAGTCCCAGACCGCCGCCCAGTTCGACACCGACAAGTGGCAGATCATGGTGGTGGCCGAGAAGTTCCAGACCGGCTTCGACCAGCCCAAGCTGGCCGCCATGTACGTCGACAAGACACTCACCGGGCTCGCCGCGGTGCAGACCCTGTCGAGGCTCAACCGCATCCACCCCGACAAGTCGGCCACGTTCGTGATGGACTTCGTGAACGACGCCGACGAGATCGGCGACGCGTTCGCGGTGTACCACGGCAAGACGGTCGCCCCGCCCACCGACCCCAACCTGCTGTTCGACACCCGCCGCGACCTCGACGGATTCGGCGTGCTCGACACCGGCGAGATGGCGCGGGCCGCGGCCCTGCTGCTAAGCGAGGACGCCCACGCCCAGGTCGACGCCGCCCTGCAGCCCGCGGTCGACCGCTTCAACGGGCTCGAAGACGAGGACCAGGACGCCTTCCGAGACGCGCTCGGCCGGTTCGTGCGGGTGTACGGGTTCCTGTCGCTGGTGGTGCCGTTCCGCAATCCCGACCTCGAGCGCGACTACCTGTACTGCCGGGCGCTGGCCAGACTCATCCGCGACCGGGAGCACGGACAGAGCATCGACCTGGGCTCCGAGGTGGAGCTGACCCACCTTCGCCACGAGCTGACCTTCGAGGGCTCCATCGACCTGCCCGGCGGCGAGGGCGAGGTCACCACCATCTTCTCCGGCACCGGCCCCGCGGCCGACCCCGAGCACGAGCGGCTGTCGCAGATCATCGCCCGCATCAACGAGCGCTTCGGCACCGACTGGACCGAAGAGGACCGCCTGGTGTTCGAGGCCGCCGCCGGAGACCTGGTGGCCGACGCCGAGATCCAGAACCAGGCCGTCAACAACGACGAGGCCACCTTCCGCGACCACGTGTTCCCCGAGCGCTACCTCAAGGCCCTGCTGTCACGGCGCGACCGCAACAGCGACCTGATCTTCAGCTACCTCGACAACGACGAGCTCCAAGCCGAGGTCATGGACATCTTCGCGGTGGAGGTGCAGAGGCGCGCCACCGTCGCCCGCCAGCGGACCTGCCCCATAGGCGACCTGCTCGGCCCCGACCGGGAATCGCTGTACCTGGAGTACAAGTCCACCCTGCGCTGGGACATCCGCCAGCAGCGCAAGGGCGGCGCCCCCGAGGACGCCGCCGTCAAGACCATCGCAGGGTTCGCCAACTCCGAGTTCGGCGGCACGCTGCTGATAGGCGTGGCCGACGACGGCTCCGTCCACGGCCTCGAAGACGACTACGCCACCTTCTCCAAGCGAGGCGCCACCTTCTCCAAGGAGGCCAGCGAGGCGACCATTCCAGCACCATCAACGGCGACCATGACCTCTGGGGCCAGCACCTCCAGAACCTCATCCGCTCCCGACTCGGCGACTCCGCCATGTCGCTCGTCGCCTGGGAGTTCCACACCATCAACGGCAGCCACTTGTCCCGCATCAGCATCGCCGCCTCCAACCACCCCATACACGACCGCAAAGACGGCCACGACACCTTCTGGCTACGAACCCCGACCTCCACCATCGCCGTCACCGACCCCAAGCAAAGAGACCAGATCATCGCCCGCCGCTGGGGCAACCTGGATTCAGCAGATTGAAGAAGTCTGCTTTGGTATATCAGCCCGATCCAATTTGGTAGATCGAATCACTCTGATTTGGTATATCCCAGGAGATGGGGGGACAGCAGAGCGCCGATTGTCGAGTACCTCAACCAACCGCAGGATTCTCTGCCCTTGGAGCAGACGCCACCAAGCGGTCGTCGGTCGAGATGATGGCAGCGCCCAAGCGCTCGGCCAACTCGACATAAAGCGCGTCGACGAGACTCAGATCGCCGCGTCGGTCCCAAGCTCCGCCAAGCAGCTGGCTGACCGGATGGCGATGGATGCGGGCGTTGGCGACCCTTGGCAGGAGTGATGACACAGCGGCCGCGGACAGATGCCCGGCTCGGTTGAGACGACCCAGCGCCGACAGGACCTCGGCGTCGAAATGCGCGGGAGCGTGGAGGTGTCTACTCAGCAGCCGTAGCCGGATCTCGACGGCTGATTCGGCTCCCACCAGCAGATCGACCATCGCCGAGGCGTCGAGCACGAGTTCCTCACCGTCTGCGGTTGCTGATCTGCGGACGGCCCGCGCCTCGCTCTCAGAGTCCAAACTCGTCCTTGGCCGCTCTGACCGCGTCCCTTACGGCTGCTGGATCTATTCCAGCGGGAGCGAGCGATGCCAGGTCATCCAACCATTCGTTGACAGCGCGGGCGTCCAGTGCTCGGCGGATCGCGTCCTGCGTCAGGCCTGAAACGTTGAGGTCGGCCGCTCGGGCGCGTTCAGCCAGTTCGTCGGGCAGATAGACGTTCACACGGGCCATGCGCATACTATACACATAGGCGGAGTCGCGGTGCTCAACCCCTCCTCAAGCCAGGAGGCTGCAGAGCATCGCCTGGCAGGGGGCGTTGGCGAGCGGTGGCTAAGGCGGTGTCCACCGCGGGGCGTATGCCGCTCCGCCGCAGCGGGGTGGCGACCTCCTCAATCTGTCCGCGACTGACAGACTTGTTGGTTCCGAACCGCTCAGCTTGGGTACCAGGTGCGCCAGCAGGCTGGATTCATTGTCCATCGGACCCTTGGAAGCGGACAAAGAAGGCCGGCTAGCCCTGGCCGCCGGAGGTCTCCTTGACTGACGCCTTGCCAGCGGAGATCCAAGGCATCATGGCCCTGAGTTCCTTGCCGACGACCTCGACGGGGTGATCGTGGCCGGCTGCCTCCAGGCGCAGGAAGTTGGGGCGGCCGCCCCGGCTCTCGGCCACCCACTCGGTGGCGAACGAGCCGTCCTGGACCTCGGCCAGGATGCGCTGCATCTCGGCGCGCACCGCGTCGTTCACGATGCGCGGCCCCCGGGTCAGGTCGCCGTACTCGGCGGTGTCCGACACCGAGTAGCGCATCCCGGCGATGCCCTCCTCGTACATCAGGTCCACGATCAGCTTCAGCTCGTGGAGGCACTCGAAGTAGGCGATCTCGGGCTGGTAGCCCGCGTTGACGAGCGTCTCGAACCCGGCCTGCACCAGCGCGGTGGTGCCCCCGCACAGCACGGCCTGCTCGCCGAACAGGTCGGTCTCGGTCTCCTCGGTGAAGGTGGTCTCGATCACCCCGGCCCGGGCCCCTCCGATAGCGTCGGCGTAGGCGAGGGCGAGCGGCAGCGCCGAGCCCGACGCGTCCTGCTCGATGGCCACCAGGCACGGCACCCCGCCGCCCTCAACGTAGGTGCGCCGCACCAAGTGGCCGGGACCCTTGGGGGCCACCATGCACACGTCGACCGAGTCGGGCGGCTCGATGAGCCCGAAGCGGATGTTGAAGCCGTGGGCGAAGAAGATCGCCTCGCCGGGCTGCAGGTTCGGTTCGACATGCTCGGTGTAGATGGCGCCCATCTCGGTGTCGGGCATGAGCATCATCGTCAGATCGGCCTCGGCAACGGCATCGGCGATGGATCGAACCTCCAGCCCCGCCTCCTGCGCCTTGGCCACCGATGACGAGCCCTCGCGCAGGCCGACACGCACGTCGATCCCTGACTCCTTGAGGTTGAGCGCATGCGAGTGGCCCTGCGAGCCGTAGCCCAGTACAGCCACCCTCCGGTTGGCGATGGCCGACCGGTCGACATCGGATTCGTAATAGATGTTGGCCACAGAAACCTCTCTTGTCGCGTTTGCGGAATTGATAGTAGGGCAGACGCCGGCGGAACCTCTCAGGAGTCCAGCGAGGGCAGGGCCACCCGGCCGGTGCGCTGGAGCTGCACGATCCCGAAGGCACGCAGCCGCTCCTCGAACTCGTCGAGCCTTCCCGGTCGGGCCGCGAGCGACAGCATCATCTGCGACTGGTTCGCGTCCAGCACGTAGGCCCGGAAGTCGTCGACCAACTCCAGCAGGTCGTGGCGGCGCCCGCCAGCCACGTCCACCGTTACCAGCATCAGCTCCCGCTCCACCGACTCGTCCGGGCTCAACTCGCTGATCTCGACCACGTTGATGAGCTTGTCGAGCTGCTTGACCACCTGCTCGAGCGACGAAGAGGCCACATCCACGGTGAACGTGATGCGGCTGAAGCGCTCGTCGGCGGTGGGGGCCACGGCCAGGGACTCGATGTTGAAGCCCCTGCGAGCGAACAGCCCCGCCACCCGGGCCAGCACGCCCGGCTTGTTCTCCACCGTGGTGACGATGGTGTGGAACCGGTGGCCGTGATCGATAGCCGTGGCCTTGCCGGTGGGCGCGTCCGCGTCGGCAGCCGTCATCGCGGCGACCCCCGGCGTGCGTCCGAGCCGGTCATCGCTGTGAGGGGTCGACGACGATGTCGGAGTTGGACTGGCCCGCGGGGACCATCGGGTAGACGTTCTCTTCTGCGGAGCTGCGGAACTCCAGCACCACGGGACGGTCGTCGATCTCGTTGGCCTTGTTGATGGCCGGAGCCACCTCCTCGGGGGACTCCACCCGCAGGGCCACGCAGCCCATTGCCTCGGCCCACTTCACGTAGTCGGGGATCTCGTAGGAGAGGTACACCTCGCTGTAGCGCTCCTCGTAGAACATCTCCTGCCACTGGCGGACCATCCCCAGGTAGGCGTTGTTGAACAGGGCGACCTTGATGGGGATGCGCTCCATCGAGGCGGTGACCAGCTCCTGGGCGGTCATCTGGAAGCAGCCGTCGCCGTCGACGGCCCAAACCATCCGGTCGGGCATACCCACCTTGGCCCCGATCGCGGCCGGCACCGAGAAGCCCATGGTCCCCAGGCCGCCAGAGTTGATCCAGGTGTAGGGATGGTCGAAGCGCCAGTACTGGCTGGCCCACATCTGGTGCTGGCCCACGCCGGAGGTGACGATGGTGTCGTCGGGGGTCGAGTCGCGCAGCACCTCCAGCACGTACTGGGGCTTGAGCAGCTCGCCCGGCTCGGACTGCTCGTAGACGAGCGGGTAGCGCTCCTGCCAGCCGCTGATCTGCGAGCGCCACGCCCGGCGGTCGGGCTGGGCTTCAAGGCCGCCGCAGGCTCGCAGAGACTCGACCAGTTCGGCGATCACCAGCTTGCAGTCGCCGCGGATGGCCACATCGGGATTTCGGACCTTGCCGAGCTCGGCGGCGTCGATGTCGACGTGGACCACCTTGGCGTCGGGCGCGAAACCGTCGAGACGCCCGGTGACCCGGTCGTCGAAGCGGGCGCCCAGCGCGATCAGCAGGTCCGAACTCTGCATGGCGGTGACCGCGGTGTAGTTGCCGTGCATCCCGGGCATGCCCAGGCACAGCTCGTGGCTGTCGGGGAAGCACCCCCGGGCCATGAGCGTGGTGACCACCGGGACGTCGATCAGCTCGGCCAGGGCGAGCAGCTCGGCCGCGGCCCGGGCCTTGAGGATCCCGCCGCCGGCGTAGAGCACGGGCCGCTCGGCCGCGCAGATCAATTCGGCCGCAGCCCGGATCAGCTCGGGATCGCCTGCGGTGGCGGGGCGGTACCCGGGCAGTTCCATGATGTCGTCGGTGGGCTCGTACCAGGTCATGGCCGAGCGCGGGTTGCGGGGGTCGACGATGTCTTTGGGGATGTCCACCAACACCGGGCCCGGCCGGCCGGTGGTGGCGATGTGGAAGGCCTCGTGGACGATGCGGGGGATGTCCTGAGCATCGGTCACCAGGAAGTTGTGCTTGGTGACCGACAGGGTGATGCCGGTGGTGTCGCACTCCTGGAAGGCGTCCGTGCCGATGGCGGCGTAGGGCACCTGGCCGGTGATGCACACCAGCGGGATCGAATCCATGTAGGCGTCGCACAGCGGGGTGACCCCGTTGGTGGCCCCCGGACCGGACGTGATCATCACCACGCCGGGACGCCCGGTGGCGTGGGCGTAGCCCTCGGCCATGTGCCCCGCGCCCTGCTCGTGGCGCACCAGGATGTGGCGGATCGGCGACTCGATGATCGGGTCGTACACGGGCAGGATGGCCCCGCCGGGCAGCCCGAATACCACTTCGGTGCCCTCGCACTCGAGGGCCTTGACTAGGGCTTGTCCGCCGTTCATGTCCATGGTGGGCCTCCGGGGAGGTGCTCGGGGTGTGGTCGGTGTTGCGGGCCGTACGCGAAACGACCTCCCTGGGGGAGGTCTGCGCACGATCGGATGGGTTTGCGAGCGCGCGCTGTCAGGCCAGTACTTCCACGAGCAGGACGGCGTCGTTCACGGCGCCAAGTATGGCCGCTGAATCGACACGAGGCAACCGCGACGGGTCACCTGTCGTCTCCGCCTGGACTCCCGCTCTTGTTCGCTGCGCTCACGGGCCGCTCGGGCCACGGCCTCGCCCGTATGGGCCGGATCCGTTCGCCCATCCGCTCGGCCTCTTAGCCTCGCGCCGATGTCCCCCCGGCTGCGCTGGACCAGCGACGACACCGAGATCTGGCGGCTGGCGTGGCCAGCCTTGGGCGCGCTGGTGGCCGAGCCGCTCTATGTGCTGGCCGACACCGCCATCGTGGGCCGCATCGGCACTCCCCAGCTCGGCGGCCTGGCTGTGGCCTCGTCGATCCTGCTGTCCGCCCACGCCATGTTCGTGTTCCTCGCCTACGGGACGACGGCCGCGGTGGCCCGGCTGCTGGGAGCGGGCGAGCACCGGCGGGCGGCCCACCAGGCCGTGCAGAGCATCTGGCTGGCACTGGCGGCGGGGGTCGTTCTGGCTGTGGTGGGTTTGGCGCTGGCACCGACGCTGGTGGACGCTCTGGGGGGCGACGACGCCGAAGTGCTCCACAACGCCCTCGTCTACCTGCGCATATCGCTCTTCGGCCTGCCGGCCATGCTGGTCATGCTGGCCGGGGTGGGCTATCTGCGGGGCGTCCAGGACACCAAGCGACCCTTCGCGGTGGCCCTGGGCTCGGCGGTGGGGAACTTCCTGCTCGAGGTGGTGCTGGTGTACGGCTTCGACCAGGGGATCGGCGCCTCCGCCCTGTCCACGGTCGTCGCGCAGACGGCGGCCGCCGCCATCTTCGTGTGGTGGATCAGGCAGGCCGTGGCCCGCCACGGCGTGGGCCTGCGACCGGATCCGGCCGTCATCCGTCGATTGGCGATCGCGGGGTGGGACCTGTTGATCCGGACGTCGGCCATGCGGGCCGGCCTGACCGTGACGGTGGCGATCGCGGCCCGGATCGGCACCGACGACCTGGCCGCGCACCAGATCGTGTTCGAAGTGTGGACGGTCTTGGCCCTGGTGCTCGACGCGGTGGCCATAGCGGGGCAGGCCCTGATCGGCCTAGCCCTCGGCGCCAGCAAGCCCGACCGGGCCCGGGCGCTCGGGCGGCGCATGATCGGCTGGGGCTTGTTCTCCGGCGTGATGACCGGCGTGGTGGTGCTGGCCCTGTCGCCAGCGCTGCCTCACGTGTTCACGTCAGACACCGCCGTGATCGCGCTGGCCGCATTCCTGCTGCTGCACGTCGGCCTCGGGCAGCCTGTCGCCGGGGTAGTGTTCGCCCTCGACGGCGTATTGATCGGCGCGGGCGACTTGCGCTTCCTGGCCGTGGCGATGACCGGAGCAGGCGTCGTGCTCGCGGGCGGCGGGCTGCTGGTCCTGGCCGCCGGTGCGGGCATCGGCTGGCTCTGGGCCGCCCTGCACGCCTGGATGGCAACCCGCCTCGCACTGGTGCTGTGGCGCTTCGCCAGCCCCGCCTGGCAGGTCACCGGCGCCGACCGCTGAGCACGTTGCCACGGCAGGCTGCACACTCGTCTACGCAGCCGCTAGGGGCATAGAGCCCCGATCGACGGTGACACCGTCTGGGCGTAGCCGGAGAAGATGGCCGTAGTTGCTCAGGAAAATCGCGCGCTAGTTCTAAGAAAAATCATGCACTAGTTGTAGCGAAAATCTTGTATTAGAATTCGGGGATGGTCGATCTCATACCTAGGCACGCCTTGAAAGAGATCCAGGCAGCCACAGAAACCATGCGAGTGACACTCATCCATGGCGCCCGCCAAGCCGGCAAGACTACACTGGCTCGCCATATCGGCGATCGCCTCGGGGGCACGTTCGTCACCTTCGACGATCCGGTGATGCTGGACGCCGCTCATCGCGACCCGGCGGGCTTCGTCGGCCAGCCCGAGCCGCTCATCATCGACGAGATCCAGCGCGCCGGCGATCCTCTTGTGCGCGCCATCAAGATGTCGGTGGACCGCGACCCCACGCCAGGGCGGTTCATCATCACCGGCTCCACGAACTTCCTGACCGTTCCCACGGTGTCGGAGTCGCTGGCCGGACGGCTCGCCATAATCGATCTGTGGCCGCTCTCGGCCGGCGAACTCGCTCGCGGGCCCGCTGAGGACTTCGTCAGCCTGGCCTTCGACGACTCCGAGGCGCTACGGGCCGGGCCGCCGGCAGCCCGGGATCGGAGCCAGTACTTCGAGATGATCTGCGCCGGCGGCTATCCGGCTGTGGTGTCCCTGGCCCAGGCTCAGCGTCAACGCTGGTACCGCGACTACGTCCGCACCGTCGTCCAGCGCGACATCGTGGAGCTTGCCGACATCCGTCGAGCCGACGCCGTGGTGCCGGTGCTGGCGACTGTCGCTGCGTTGACCGGCCAAGGGCTCAATGTGGCACGTCTGGCTAGGGGTGCGGGCGTCAACGTCCGCACCGCGGAGAGCTACCTCGCCTGGCTCCGCACGGTGTTCTTGGTGCACGGAGTGCCGATGTGGTCCCGCAACCTGTCCACGAAGGCTGCGAAGTCCGTCAAGCTCTATCTCGCCGACACCGGCCTCGCGGCCCACCTCACCAACAAGGATCCGATGGCGATGGCCCGTCCCGGCGACACGTCCGTCGGCGGACTCGTGGAGACCTTCGTGGCCAACGAGGTGGCCAAGCAGCTCACATGGAACGACACGGGAGCGCAACTCTGCCACTATCGAGACCACCGCGGCGCTGAGATCGACCTGATCCTCGAAGCCCCCGACGGGCGCATCGTGGCTGTGGAGGTCAAGGCGGCGGTGTCGCCAGGGTCGGACTCCGCCAGATGGCTCGCCTGGCTGAGGGACCACCTCGACAGCCTGGGCGACGACTTCGTCCACGGCTACGTGCTGCACACGGGCCCCCACCGGCTGAGTCTCGGCGACCGGCTCACCCTGCTGCCCCTGGAGGCACTCTGGCACCCCACCGTTCAAACGCGAACCGCGTGAGCGGCTGCACAACGTCAGACAAGCGCAGTCGGCTCAGCCGACGCCGACGGCCTGAGACGGATGAGGGATCGGATCGACCAGACCGGACCAGGAACGTTCCGCAATGGGATCGTTCTCTACGCCGGACCTAAGCCGTTCTCCCTCGGCAACCGCCTCACCGCGCTTCCCCTCTCAGCGCTGTGGACAACGCCAACCTGCGCTAGCTGAGTTGCTCGCGGCTTTGATGCCTCCATTGCATCGAGCGGATCAGCACCTGCCATCACCATTACAATGCCTTGAACAGCTCTCTGGAGAGCATGTTGGCCTCGACCCTCATCAAGCCATGAGCGGTCCAAGTAGGCCGAGTATTCCCTTTCCGTGAAGGGGGCTTCGTTATCCCTTTGCGTGGCACATGAACACGGGCCAGCCGGGTTCATTCCGAGGATGTGGACTCATCGGACCTCTGTTGCAGGAGGCGGTTGACGGCGGCTCCGTCGGCTTGGCCTCTGGTGGCCCTCATCACTTGGCCGGTGAAGAAGCCGGCCAGCTTCTTGCGGTCGGCATCGTCACCCGAACAGAACCGGGCCCACTCATCGGGATTATCGGCGACGACCTGCTCAACGGCGATAACCAGATCGTCGGCGGCCATGGCCTTGAAGCCTCTGCGCTCGGCGATCTCGGAAGGGGTGTCGCCGGACTCGATCATGTCGGCCATGACCTGCTTGGCCTGGGTGGGGGTGACCTGCCCCGAAGTCTCCATCGCTAGCAGGGCAGCCAGCTCGTCGGGCGTCACGTTGGTCCAGTCGTCCACTGCGAGATCGTTGGCCACCCGAGTGGCGGCAAGGCCCGGGTCGGCCCCGGCCGCGATGGCGGCCCGCACCAGTTCGTCCTGATCCCGTTCCACCAGCAGGGCCGCGTCCTCGGCCGTGACCGCTCCTCCACCGGCGGCGACTAGATCGGCCCTGCGGGCCGCGGGCAGTGGCGGCAGCGCGGCGTCGATGGCCATGATCGTCTCGGCCGCGGGCGCCAGGGGCACAAGGTCGGGGTCCTGGAAGTAGCGGTAGTCGTCGGCGTCCTCCTTGGAGCGGCCCGGCGTGGTGCGCCCTCTCGCCTCGTCCCAGTGGCGGGTCTCCTGGCCGGGTTGTTCGCCGTTGGACCACAGGTCCACGTGCCGCTGCGCCTCGTGGACGATGGCCCGGCCCAGGGACCGCAACGAACTCAGGTTCTTGATCTCGCAGCGGGTGCGGAACTCGTCTGAGCCGGTGGGACGGACCGACACATTGGCGTCCACCCGCATGGAGCCCTCCTCCATCCGGGCGTCGGACACGCCGATAGCCAGCAGGATGGCCCGCAGCTCGCGCACACATGACCGGGCTTGTTCCGCGGTGCGGATGTCGGGGCGGCTGACGATCTCGACCAGCGGCACCCCGGCCCGGTTGTAGTCGACCAGCGCGAAGTCGGCGTCGTGAATGCGCCCGCCGCCGCCGATGTGCGTGGTCTTGCCGGTGTCCTCCTCGATGTGGGCCCGCTCGATGCCGACGGTGTGGCCGTCGGGAAGCTCGAGGCTGCCGTCGGTGTTGGTGGGCTGGTCGTACTGGGAGATCTGGTAGTCCTTGGGCATGTCGGGGTAGAAGTAGTTCTTGCGGGCGAAGACCGCCCCCCTCACCTCGCAGCCCAGAGCGCGACCCAAGCGCATGGCGAAGCTCACCGCCGTTGCGTTGACCACCGGCAGCGAGCCCGGCAGTCCCAGACACACCGGGCACACGTTGGTGTTGGGATCGTCGCCGAAACGGTTGGCGCAACCGCAGAACAGCTTGGTGGCCGTGCTCAGCTCCACATGGACCTCCAAGCCGACCACCAACTCCCAGCCCTCGACCAGTGCCGGCTCCTGCACGGGCGCAGCCGGAGTCACGGCGTGCCGCCGTTGCCGGGCGATGCCGGCTCCCGTACGGGCGCAGCCGGACTCACTGGGAGCCGCCGTTGGAGGGTGCGGCCCGCTCGAGCACGGCTGCGGCCCGCAGCAGAACCGGCTCCGACAGGGCCGGCCCCATGAGCTGCACGCCCACTGGGAGGCCGTCATCGCCATGGCCGAAGGGCACCGACACCGCCGGATGGCCGGTGAGGTTCGACGGGATCGTGCACACATCGTTGAGGTACATGAGCAGCGGGTCGGCGGTCTTGGCGCCCAGCTCGAACGCCGTCGTCGGGGCGGTCGGTCCCAGCAGCACGTCGACGTCGGCGTAGGCCGCGGCGAATTCCCGCAGCATCAGCGTCCGCACCCGCAGCGCCTTGCCGTAGAAGGCGTCGTAGTAGCCCGCCGACAGCGCGTAGGTGCCGAGCATGATCCGGCGCTTGACCTCGGCGCCGAAACCGGCGGTGCGGGAGCTGACGTTCATCTCCGCGGCGTTGGCCGCATCGACCCGCAACCCGTAGCGCACCCCGTCGTAGCGGGCCAGGTTGCTGGACGCCTCCGCCGGCGCGATCAGGTAGTAGGCCGACAGTCCCAGCACCGCCGACGGCACCGACACAGCGCTGACGGTCGCGCCCGCAGCCTCGAGAGCCGCCGCGGCGTCGTCGACCCGGGCGATCACGTCGGCGGCAACGCCCTCGACCGCCGAGGCGCCATGCGCGCCCTGCACGCCCTCCACCCGCTCGGTTGCGTCGGCCGCGACACCCTCCGCCGCCCAGACCCCGCCCAACACCTCGGCATCCCGCACGCGGGCACTGCCGGCGCACAGCTCGGCCAGCACCCCGACCCGCAGGCCGTCCACGCCCTGGCCCAGGCCGGCGACGACCGGCTCACGGGTGCTGTCCAGCGACGTGGAGTCGAGCGGGTCGTGCCCAGAGATCGCCTCATAGCAGGCCGCCGCGTCAGCGACGGTGGACGCGAGCGGGCCAATCTGGTCGAGCGAGGAGGCGAACGCGACCAGCCCGTAGCGCGATACCCGGCCGTATGTGGGTTTGAGGCCGACCGCGCCGCACAGCGCGGCCGGCTGGCGGATCGACCCTCCCGTGTCGGATCCGAGCGCCAGCGGCGCGAACCCCGCAGCCACCGCCGCCGCCGAGCCGCCGCTGGAGCCGCCCGGCACCCGGCTCATGTCGCGGGGGTTGCGGGTGGGCCCGAAGGCGGAGTTCTCGGTGGACGAGCCCATGGCGAACTCGTCGAGGTTGGTCTTGCCCACGATGACCGCTCCCGCGGCCCGAAGGCGCTGCACCACGGTGGCGTCATAGGGGGGACACCAACCTTCGAGCATCCGCGACGAGCAGGTGGTGGGGACTCCCCGGGTGCACAGGTTGTCCTTGAGCGCCACAGGCACACCCGCCAGCGGCCCGACCGACCGGCCCTTGGCCACCGCTGCATCGATCTCCTCGGCCGCCGCCCTGGCCTCGTCGGCCAGCACGAGGTTGAAGGCGCCGATCTCGCCATCTCGTTCGGCGATGCGCGCCAGGTACTCCTCCAAGATGTCCCGGGCCGTGCGTTCCCCGGACTTCACCGCAGCGGCCACTGCCAGCGCGGTCACAGCACCCCCTCGGCGACGGCAACGGAACCAGCCCACGACCAGCCACAGCGCCTCGCCCAGGACCGGCGGCACCTGGAACTGGCCCACGACCAGTCACAGCGCCTCGCCCAGGATCGGTGGCCCGGCGGCGATGGCAACGGAACTAGCCCATGACCGATCACGGCGCCTCGCCCAGGATCGGCGGCACTCGGAACTGGCCGTCGTCAACCGACGGTGCCTGGGCAAGGACTTCGTCCCGATCGAGCGACGGCCGCACCTCGTCGGCCCGTGTCACGTTGACGAGCGGGTGGGGATGCGACGTCGGTGCGATGCCGGTCACGTCGAGGGCTTCGACGTCGGCGGCATGGTCGAGCACCGCGGAGAGCTGCGCCGCCAGCTCATCAAGTTCCTCGTCGCTGAAGCGCAGGCGGGCCAGGCGGGCCACATGGGCCGCCTCTTCGCGGGATATCCGGCTGGACACGTCGGAAGGATACGCCCGGAACTTCAGTCAGTTAGCCACGCCAGATGTGGCTAATCGCTTGAAGTTCTCTGGCCGCTCGGGCCGCGGACCTCTCCGGCCCTCGCGAAGCTCTCATCGATCGCTCCCCGCCCGCTCGGCCTCTAGGAGTCGGAGCCCTCGTCGGGGGAGCCGTCGCCCTCGGACTCGGGGCCTTGCTCTCCCTCCTCGCCCTCAGCCGGCTCCTCAGGCTCGGGTGGCGGCATGGGACCGAGCGAGACCCTCACTCGAACCGTGCTGTCGATCGGCACCGTATTGCCGCTGGCCGGTCGGAAGCCGATGACGCTTCCTTCGGGCACATCGGCCGAGAACTCCGTCACGACTCGCGGCGCCAGCCGGATCGCAGCCAACACGTCGGCGGCGGCCCCCGGCTCCCCGCTCTCGGGCACGGCGGGAATCCTCCGATCGGCCGGGCCGTTTGACACCAGCAACGCAACATCGCTGCCGGTTTCGAGTTCGTAGACCCCCTCGGCGATATCGAGGCCGATCACGTTGCCGGCCGGGACCACTTCGTCGTTGACAAGCGTCTCGCCCACCAAGCCGAAGCCGGCATCATCCAGCTCACCAGCAGCGTCGTCCACCGTCATGCCGTACAGGCCGTCGAAGTCGGAGACCAGGATCAGCGGCTCGCCCAGAGAGACGAAGATGTCCAGCGTGGCGCCTTCTCGGAGCGATTCACCGGCGGCGGGCTCGGTGCGAACAATCTCCCCGCGCTCGGTGTCTGGAGCGCGAACCAGTATCTCGTTGGCCTCCCACCCCGAGTCGGCCGCGGCCGACGCGGCCGCGGCGCGCCCCTGCCCTTGCAGTTCGGGAACGGCGGGATCGGATCCGCCGGAGAGCCACGCCCAGACTCCGCCGGCCGCGCCGCCCACCACCAGGAGGGCGGCCAGCGCCAGTCCCGGCCAGCGACGGCGAGGAACGTCGTCGTGGGGGATCGCCGAACGCTCCGACACGGTCGGCCCGATCTGCTCGAAGGCCTCGGAGCTGCCGGCAAGGGCTGGACCCGCATCGGCGGGCGGCGCCTTCAGGATGGCCAGGGGCAGCGGGTCGGGTCGCGGCAGCAAGGGCGCCACCCGCAGCAGCTCCGACGCCAGTTCGGAGGCGGTCAACCGTCCGATGGGGTCGGCCGCGATGGCGCGCTCCAGGACGGCTTGAAGCGGGCCGAGAGCAGTGATGGGAACCGGGTCCGGCCCACCGACATCGACGGTCAGATTCCTGGCGCCGGTGACGGCCTCGCACAGGACCAGGGCCAGATCGTGCACGTCCTGCGCCTGCTCGATCCGGGAATAGCTCACCGGCGCGCCACCCGCGTCGACTGCGGTGGCGGCCGTGGGGGCCGCAGCCCGGTCGGCGGCCTCGGTTGCTCCCGCATCGACAGCCTCTGCCGGCTGCCCAGCAGCCGCCTCGAGGGCCGCGGCCAGCCCAAGGTCGGAGATGTAGGGCCTGGAGCCCGAATCGAACAGGATGCTCGCGGGCGTCAAGCCGAGGTGCGCTCGGCCGCCCTTGTGGATGTTCACCAGCGCCCGGGCGGCTTCCAGCCCGACCATGAGCGCCTGCGACGGAGTGAGCCGGTACCCCTCGCGCAGCGCCGCAGCCAGACTGCCGCCGGTCAGGTACTCCGTCACCGCGTAGGGCTGCGGCTCGAGGCCCCAGTCGTACACGGGCAGCACTCGAGGGTGGCTGAGCGCTGAGGTCGCCCTCATCTCATCGGCGAAGCGCTCCGGGAAGCCGGCGCGCTCGGCGGTGTCGGCGCGCAGGATCTTGAGGGCCACCCGCCGGCGCAGCGTGAGGTCCTCGGCCACGTAGACGCGCGCGTTCGATCCCTCCCCGACGAACTCCAGCAGCCGGTAGCGGCCGCCGAATGCCCGGCTCGCGTCTTGCGTGGAGATCACCGCCGTCACGGTACCGCCCATGGCGCCACCGCCCGGGATTCTCGCCCGGCGCGCCGCTTCGACCGAGCCTCAGGAGCGGGCCCGCTCGCCGGTGCGATGGATCGACCGGGGACTGCGTGCCGACCGGGCGCCCCGCTAGGGTGCCCGGCCACTGTCGAGAACGAGACGAGACGCTGGGAGCGGTCATGGTGGAGCGCGACGGTTACGGGCCCGGAGTCTTCAGCTGGGTCGACATATGCACGCCGGACACCGAGGCGGCCAAGGACTTCTACTCGGAACTCTTCACTCTCAACGAGCAGTTCTCGATGGGAGGCTGACAACCAGTAGTTGGGCGCGCCTACCGGTCGCACTCCGGCCCGGTACCGTGCGATCACCCATGACTACCAACGGACCAGGGCCCGAGCGGCCCGCGAGCAAGGCGAACAGGAGCGGGAGACCCAGCCCCGACCAGCCGCCGCCGCTGCGCAGCCCGCTGCGGATCCGTGTGGGCATCGCCGCGCTGGCCGTGTTCGGGATCCTGGGCTTGGTGGTGGCTGCCCTGGTCGGCTCGGGCGACGACGACGCCGACCGGGCGATCACCGCGAGCCCCGCCGTGGACCGTGTGATCCCAAGCCCGGGCGACGAGGTCCTGCAGCAGCAACGGGTGGGCGTGGTGCTCGACGCCCGCTACCGGCTCTCGTCACTGGTCGTGTACGAGAGCGAGCAGCTCGCCGGCGGGGTTGACGTCACCGCTCAGGTCGACCACATCGAGGGCCTGAACCGGTTCGAGTTCGTTCCCGGCGAGGGCCGGCTGATCGAGGCGCTGTCACCGGACACCAACTGCGCGGTGGCAACCTTCGTGCTGATCGCCCGCCCCGAGGAGGCCGACACCGTTCGCTGGTGCTTCGAGGTTTCCTAGGATCTCGTGCTCCCGGGCATTTCGCAGAGCGACGACTAGGGCTTTTGCAACTTGCTGGTCACAGCAGTTGCAGAGTGTCGATCTAGATTATTGCAATCTGCTGGTCAAGACTGTTGCAATCTGCTGGTCAGCAGCAATAGCCTACGCTTGTGGAGTACCTGCCGAGAATCGCTGACGGCATCCTCGCCGCCCGGTTGAGGTCAGTGCCGACGGTGGTGATCGAAGGCGCCCGCGGGGCCGGCAAGACCGCCGCAGCGAGACAGCAGGCGCAAAGCGAGGTGCGCTTCGACGTGGACAGCCACGCCCGCTCTCTGGCCGAGCTCGACCCCGCGGCCGTCCTCGAGGGCCCTGAGCCCAGGCTCCTGGACGAGTGGCAGCACTCCCCTGCGCTGTGGAACCACGTGCGCCGGGCCAGCGACGACGCCAACAGGCCGGGACGGTTCATCCTCACCGGGTCCGCGGTTCCCGCCGACGACGCCACAAGGCACACCGGCGCGGGGCGGATCTCCAGGATCCGGCTGCGGCCGATGACGCTGTTCGAGAGGGGCCAGTCCAACGGCGCGGTGTCGCTGGGCAGCCTGCTGACCTCGGCCCGGGTCGCTGGACGGGCGAACAGCATCGGCCTCTCAGACGTGGCCGAGGCGCTGTGCCGAGGGGGATGGCCCGCCAGCGCGACGGCCGGCCTCGCCGCCGCCCAGCAGTATGTGCGGGACTACATCGATGAGATCCACCGCGCCGACGTCGGCCCGTCGAACGGCCGCGGGCGGGATCCCGCCGCGTTGCGGCGGCTGCTCAGGTCGCTGGCCCGCAACACCGCCACCGAGGCGTCACAGGCGATGCTGGCCTCCGACGCCGGCGGCGAGCAGCCCATGCACCGCGAGACCGTGCGCGCCTATCTCGACGCCCTGGAGCGAGTGTTCGTCGTCGAGGACCAGCCGGCGTGGTCGGCCCGGCTGCGGTCGAGGTCGCGGCTCAGACGGTCCAGCAAGCGCCACTTCGTTGACCCCTCCCTGGCAATCGCAGCCCTCAGAGCCGGACCGGAACGGCTCCAGCGCGACCTGGAGCTCCTCGGGTTGCTGTTCGAATCGCTCGCGCTGCGAGATCTGCGCGTGTACGCAGACGCGCACGACGGCGCCGTCTACCACTACCGCGACAACACCGGCCTAGAAGTGGACGCAGTAGTCGAGACCGCCGCCGGTGAATGGATGGCCCTCGAGGTCAAACTCGGCGGCGATACTGCCATCGAGGCCGCAGCCCACAACCTCTTGACGCTCCGCTCCAGAATCGACACCTCCATCGCAGGCGAACCGACCAAGCTGATCGTCGTCACCGCCGTGGGCGGCTACTGCTATGACCGCCCCGACGGCGTAGCCGTCGTCCCCATCACCGCACTCGGCCCCTGACACACCCGAGCTACGACCGGATCACTCCGACGGCGTAGGCAGCAGCCGCCGTGAGTCCGAGGCTGACGCGGGTAGAGCCGGCAACCGAAGCGCCGTCGGGTGAGCCGGACTCGGGTGCCACCCGCTGGGTCCCGCGGGCGGGGCGTGCTGCCCGGCGAAGCGGTTCGTTCTTCAGCCCGACGCTCGCGTGCGAGCTTCGCCGCTCGCAAAGTCTCGAAGCCGGCTCAAGTCTTGGGGGTCTCCCATCTCGATGACGGCATGCACGGGCTTGTCGAGCCCAGTAACCGCCTCCAAGGCTCGGTACCCGGCGCTGTTGGGGGCTGGTCGGTCGGTGGTCAGCAACACGAGACGCCCGCTCACCCCGAGCGTGTGTAGCACCCCCGCGCGGCCGAGGGCCTTCCACAGCGTGTCAGTGCGGCGAAGCCCGGGGCGCTGCGTGACGCTGAACGCACCTGAGACGTCGAAGAGCCACCTCTCGCCCCTGCGATCTTGAGCCGAGAAGTTGACTTCGACGCCGCCGTCAAGGACGGGCTTGTCATGGATCTCACGGAATCCACAATCAAGAAGGACTCCTCGAGCCAATTCCTGGGCCTTGCGCCCCTCTCGAACGGCGCGAGCCTGGAAGTCCTCTGTCCTTGAGGAGCACCCAGAGCCATTGCCCGGCGTACTGGAGTCAGCGGACGCGGACGATCCGGCGGCATCCTCGAACAGGCGCGACTGCTTGCCATTGCCCGAAGGCGCGACCGTCACCTTCCATCGCTCTGCGTCCGAGTGTTCTTCGAGTTGTTCGCGTTCGGACTTGATGCGTTGCTCGGCCAGGGAGATGTAGCCAGCGTCAGTATCGAATCCTGCGTAGTGGCGTCCAGTGCGTACGGCGGCGACGGCTGTCGTTCCGGCACCCATGAACGGGTCCAGCACAAGGTCGCCCCGATAGGTGTAGAGGTCGATCAACCGTTGCGGTAATTCCACCGGGAATGGCGCGGGATGGCCCACCCGGGTGGCCGACGCCGCCGGTATTTCCCAAACGTCGGTCGTGGCCTCCAAGAACTCGTCAACAGGGGCCGTACCTTCCGAGGGCAGCCCCTGAGCGGCCCGCTCCACAGCCGCGACAGCGCGGTCAAATCGGCTCTTCGAGGCCACCACGATCCGCTCAGTAACGTCTCGCAGCACCGGATTGTTGGGCCGCTGGAAGCTCCCCCACGCACAGTTGCCTGCGGCGCGAGGAGCCTTGCGCCAAATCACTTCTCCTCGCAGCAGCAGGCCCAAACGATCTTGGAGAATCGCAATGACATCTGCTGACAGAGACCGATACGGCTTCCGCCCCAGATTGGCGACGTTGACGGCGATGCGCCCTCCCGGCTCCAACTTGCGCACGCACTCCGAGAAGACGGCTTCGAGCATGTCCAGGTAGGCGACATAATCGGCGGGGATGTGACCCTCTCCTACCGCCTCCTCGTATTCCTTCCCCGCGAAGTACGGAGGCGAGGTGACGACTAGCGCCACCGAGTTGTCTGCGATGTCGCCGTAGGCGTCCATGTCGCGGGCGTCGCCGACCCACAACTCGTCGCGGCACGAATGCCGAGCAATCTCGGAGTTGGAGCTGATCTCGGGCGCCGGGAACCGCTCGTAGAACGCCGAGGAGTCGTGACCCTCCCGCCGACCGACGCCGAAACGGGAAGTGGCGGTGCTTCCCCTGCGAGCCTTGGCGCTCATGTCGCCGCGGGGTTGCAGAAGAGGCTCTCGCCGCCCGTCAATAGCCAGGATGAGAACCCCGAAGTCACGGGTATGAACCTACATCGCCCCTGTGTCAGGGTGGCGGACGCGCTCGGCCCCAGCGGCTAGGGCAGCTCGCCGGTCTCTAGCAGCATCTGGAAGTCGGTCTCATCGATCACGGGGACTCCGGAGGATTCAGCCTTGCGGAGCTTGGAGGCCCCGGCGTCGGCACCGACGACCAGGGCGGTCGTGCGGCCCGACACCGAGCCGGGCGACGAGCCGCCTCGGGCCAGGATGGCCTGCCTGGCCCCGTCTCGGCTGAAGCCCTCCAGCGTTCCGCTGACCACCACCGACATGCCGGCCAGGGTCTGGGGCAGGGCCTCGCCTGCGGTCGCGTCGGCGGGTGCTTCGGCTTCCATCCGCAGTCCGGACTCGCGCAGACCCTTGATGAGTTCGCGGTTGTCGGGGTTGTCGAACCAGGCTCTCACCGACGCAGCGATGATCGGGCCGAAACCCTCCACCTCGGCCAGCGCCTCCTCGCTGGCGTCCAGGATGGCGTCGATGTGGCCGAAGGCCGCGGCCAGCACCCGGGCGTTGACCTGGCCGATCTCGGGAATGCTCAGCGCGAACAGCAGCCGTGACAGTGGCTGCTGTTTGCTGGCCTCGATGGACTTGCGCAGGTTGTTGACCGAGATCTGGCCGAAGCCCTCCATCTGCTCGATGCGCTCGAAGTCGAGGTCGTACAGGCCGACCACATCGCCGAGCAGGCCCTCGGTGACGAAGCGGTCGATATTGCGCTCGCCGAGGAACTCGATGTCCATGGCGGCCCGGCCAACGAAGTGCTCGATGCGGCCCCTGATCTGCCGGGGGCAGCGATAGTTGACGCACTGCGTGGCCGACATGCCCTCGGCCCGCTGCAGCTTCTCCTTGCAGATCGGACAGTTCGGGGGGAACGACCACGGCTCCGACCCCTCCGGGCGCTCCGACAGCACCGGGCCCACCACTTCGGGGATGACCTCGCCAGCCCGGCGCACGATCACCGTGTCGCCGGGCCGCACGTCCTTGGCGGCCACTTGGTCCTCGTTGTGCAGCGTCGCGGTGGCCACCGTCACCCCGCCCACGAACACGGGCTCGAGCCGGGCGAACGGCGTGGCCTGGCCCGACGGGCCGATGGACACGTCGATGTCGAGCAGCCTGGTGGTGCGCTCCTCGGGCGGAAATTTGTAGGCCACCGCCCAGCGGGGCGCTTTGGCGTCCACGCCGAGACGGGCCTGCAGGCCGAGATCGTCGACCTTCACCACCAGACCGTCGAACTCGTAGTCGAGGTCGTGGCGGCGGCGCTCGAAGTCGGTGACATGGGCCTCCACCGAGGCCAGATCGTCCAAGCGGGCCGAGTACTGGTTGACCGGCAGGCCCAGCGACTCCAGCCATTTCAGCGACTCCATGTGGGAGCTGAAGTCCGGCCCGCCTTCGGCGTAGGCGAGCTGGTAGCACCAGAACGACAGGCCCCGCTCGGCCGTCACCCGGGCGTCCTTCTGGCGCAGCGAGCCAGCGGCCGCGTTGCGGGGGTTGACGTAGGCCTTCTCGCCCCGCTCGGCCTGACGGGCGTTGAGCCGCTCGAAGGTGGAGAGGTACAGGATGACCTCGCCCCGCACCTCCAGCACCGCAGGTGCCCGATCGGGGAACGGATCATCGGGGGCCGGATCATCGGGGGCCGGATCCTTGAGCCGGACGGGTACGTCGACGATGGTGCGGACCGAGTGGGTGACGTCCTCGCCGGTGCGGCCGTCGCCCCTGGTGGCGGCCCGCACCATCACCCCGTCCTCGTAACGAACCGAGATTGCCAACCCGTCGAACTTCAACTCCACCGAGTAGGCCGGCACGGCTTGCTCGACGGCGGCGACGTTCTCCAGAGTCGGCCCCGCGGCGCTGGCCTCCAGCGTCGGCAACGCCTGTTCGCCGGTCGGCTCGGTGGCGGCGTCCTCCAGGACGGGCAGGGCCTGCTCGGCGGCGACGTCCTCCAGGACGGGCAAGGCTTGCTCGCCGGTCGGCTCGGCGACGGCATCCTCCAAGGTCAACTCGGCCTGCTGGACGGTCGGCTTGGAGGCGCCCAGAGCCCGGTGCACCCGCTCGTTCCAGGCTCGCAGTTCGCCCAGGTCGAGGGCGTTGTGGAGCGACATCATGGGCGGCTCGTGGCGCACCGGTGCGAAGGCCGTGTCGGGCGGGGCACCGACCCGCTGGGTGGGCGAGTCGGGGTGGACCAACTCTGGATGCTGCGACTCCAGGGCCTGCAGCTCTCTGAGCAGTTCGTCGAAGTCGGCATCGGGGATTTCTGGCTTACCCGAGTAGTAGAGGGCCGAGTGGTGGTTGAGCACGGCCTGAAGCTGGCGGGCACGGGCCGCGGAGTCGATGGTTGTGCCCGCGTCGGCACCGACAGGTTCAGCCATCGCCGCGAGGCTACATCTGCCGTGTGACCGCCCAGAGGCCAAGCGGGCGGACTGCGACCGCCGAGGGTTGCGTAGGCGGATAAGCGCGGCCGTGGCCCAAAGCGGCGGGTGAGCGCAGCGAACAAGAGTAGAGAACCACAGTGCCGCGCCATCGCTGCCGGGTGCCACAATTGCGGCCGTGAGAGGTGAGGCGCGCGCCGCCGAACGAACCCGGGCCCGGACGGCGCGGATGGTGCGCGCCGGCGCGGTGGCGGCCTGGCTGGCGGTCGGGGCGATGGCGTTGCTCGGCGACCTGATTCACGCCGCGCTGCGACCCGACGACGACGCGGCCCACACGACAGTGATAGTGGCCATGTGGCTCGCCTACGCCCTGGTGCTCGCCGCGCTGCTGCTGCCGGGGCCTCGGGCGCTGACCTTGGCTCGCATCGGCGTGCCGGCCGGCACCCTGGAGTTGGCGCTGGCGGCAGCCGACTCGTCGGATCCTGCCGCCGTGGTCGGGAATCTGGCCTGCGTGGTCGGCACCCTCGTCGTGTTTCATCCCGTCTACGCCGAGGCCCAGGTGGACGCGGCCAGCTACGGCGACGAGCGCCGCTTCCTGCTGCGCCCGCCCGGACCGGTCATTGTTGCGCTGGTCGTGCCGGTGGGGGCGGTCGCGGTGGCCGGTGTCGCCGCCGGGCCCCTGCTGCTGGCCGACCGGGGCTGGCCGGCAGGAATCGCAGCAGCCGCCGTCGGGCTTCCCGCGGCAGCCTTGGCGGCCCACACCCTGTTCCGGTTGGCCCGGCGCTGGCTGGTGTTCGTCCCCAACGGTCTGGTGGTGCACGACCATCTGGCCGTGGCCGAGCCCCTGCCCCTGAGCCGCCGCGGCATCGACTCGATCGGCCCGGCCCGAGCCGACACCGACGCCACCGACCTGACCGCCCAAGCCTTCGGCATGGCCCTGGAACTGCGTCTCAGCGAGCCGCTGAAGGCCAGCGTGATGACCGGCCGCAACCGCAGCGAGGAGCGCTCGCTCACCGCCATGCTGGTTTCCCCCAGCCGCCCCGCGGCCGTACTGGCCACCGCCGAGCGCCGCGGCCTCACCCTTGCGTAACCGATGCCGGGGTTGTGTTTCGTTCAGCATCAACTAACATGAGATATACGTATAGGAGCGGCTAGATCTCAGAGGACGGAGGTGCAGAGCATGGGAACGTTCGACTGCCAAGTCCGGCTCGAGAGCGCTGACGGCCGGCGCGCCCTGGAGATCAAGGCGATGGTCGACACCGGGTCCACCTACACGATGGTCCCAGCCCCGCTGCTGCACGAACTCGGCGTGCGGCCCATTCGCCAGGTGGGCCTGGTGCTGGCCGACGGACGGCGCACCCGCTGCGACATCGGCGAGGCCCGAGCCACCATCGACGGCGAGAGCGTCACCACCCTGGTGGCGTTCGGCGAGGACGGCATCCAGCCGCTGCTGGGCGCCTACACCCTCGAAGGGCTGAGCCTGGCGGCCGACCCGGTGAACGGCAGGCTCGTCCCCATGCCAAACGCCTGGGCATAGAGCGGGATTCGGCCCCACTTCCAGCGGGCAGCAACCTCAGGGCGACGTGCTAGTCCGATGTGGGCGAGATGCTGCGGCTATGCCCGGCTGTCGTTGATCACAGCGGATGAGAACAGGCGCAGACCTGCCATGGTGTGCTCGTAGTCGACAGTGTCGATCGTGTCGATGCAGATGATCATCTCATCGAGCCCCAGCGCCTCGATGGAGTCAAGGACCCATCGGCGCAGGCCGTCGGCCGGGCCCACGTACGAGTGAATCCAATTGTCCAGCTCATGGCGCAGCACCTCGGGGTCCATGCCGATGTCGAGGGCTCGTCGCTCGATGGCGGCGCGGCGCTCGGCGTCGGTGCCGACCGGGTCGTCGGTCAACAGGATCGTACACATCCGGCTGATCACCAGGCTGTCGCCACGACGGCCGGCCTCGTCGGCGGCACGGCGAACACTGCGAGCAATCTCAGCGGTCCTGTCGTTGTCTCGCGACAGCACGTTAACGCGGTCGGCGTAGCGCGCCGCGAGAGACAGCATCCTGGGCTTCTCGGCTGCCAGCAAGACCTCCGGGCCACCGGTTCGGGCCGGCTTGGGCTCGCAGACCCCTCCAGAGACCGAGTAGTAGTCACCGGAATAGTCGGTTCGGGTCTGGGTCCACAGCGACCTCAGGATGTCCAGCTCCTCGCCGAGCATGGCGACACGCTTCCCAGCGCTCAACACTTCGATGCCCAGCGACCGCTGTTGCTCGGGGGCGTTGCCGGCGCCCATGCCCACGATGATCCGGCCGCCGCTGAGCAGATCGGCGGTGGAAGTGATCTTGGCGAACAGTCCGGGATGTCGCCGCCCCGCCGGCGACACCAGCGATCCGAGGCGCAGGCTCGTCGTGCGCATCGCCATCGCCGGGAGCATCGTCCAGGTCTCGAACGTGCCCACGTCGATGTTCGCCTGATGAGCGAAGATGTCGTCGCCGATATAGCAGGCGTGGAACCCGAGCGATTCGATCTCCGCAGCCGCGTCCAGGTAATCGGCGACCGTCCAACCCCATCCCACCAGCAGAACCGACGGGAGCAACTCAGGCCTTCCCCTCGGCGAGCAGGTCGTCGAGGATCCGGTTGGCGAACAGGTACTGGGGCTCGTCCCAGAACGGCGCGTAGAAGCCCTGGTCCCGGGCCGGCGAGCGCCGTGACCTCTGTACGGCCTCCATGACCGCGGCGTCCTCCTCGGCTGCTTGAGCGAAAAGCTCGTCCGCGGCGCGCCGTCGGTGCGCATATTCCGGGGCGGCAGCCTGCCTGCGGACGAGAGTCGCTCCCCGGACCCGGGTGCGGTCGGGTCCCTCCGGGAACTGGATGACAGGGGCAATCAGGGTGTCCATCACCGCCACCGACAGGTTCGGGTAAGTCTGCAGGAAGAAGCCGCGCTCGGGCCTGCGGTCGCGGCCTATGTGGGGCAGGTCGATGGGCGGGTACGTGTCGGCGACGTCGGACTCCGCGTAGCTGAAGCCGAAGACATTGCCCATCGACACCACCTCGAACTTGGGCTCGCCAGCCGGGCCGACACGCGGAATCTCCGGCGAGGCCGCGTACATGGCATGGGTGAACGACTCGTGAAGGATGTTCAAGCAGTCGTTGTCGGCAAAGGTCTTCCAGTTGGTGGCCAGCACCGACTCGAAGACCTCGACCTCGCCCGACTCGTCGGTGGCCGTCGCCAGGTCGTCGAGGTGGAACTCGCCCAACAGCTCCTCCAGCGGTCCGATGTGGTCCGAGAGGCTTGCCGCCTGCGAGCCGACGTTGACGAATACGACTCCGAGGGCGGCCCCGCAGCTGATCTCCTTGAGAGTCCGGTGCTCGGCGGGCACTCCGTCGAGACCGTTTCCGGGAGGCCCGGCCCAGTAGGGGGCGTCGATGAGCCGCCCCTGGAGGTCGTAGCGCCAGCCGTGATAGGCCACCTGCAAGTCGGCCGCCCCCTTCACCGGCGACGTGACCACCGGGCAGCCGTCGTAGGAGCACACATTGTGAAATGCCCTGATCCCGCCGTCGGGGCCGCGGACTGCGAAGATCGGCAGGCCCCAGATGTCGATTGGGAGCGCGTCGCCGACATTCGGGATCTCGTCGGAGAAGCAAGCCGCGAGCCAGTTGCGTTCAGCGATGCGCTCCCGCTCCAGGGCGAAGAAGCCGACCTCGGTGAATGCCCGCCGGGGAAACGTCCTGGCCTCGCCGACAGGCCGGCGAATCGCTTCCGTCTCGGCCCTGGTTAGTGGGTGTGGTGTGCCCATCGCGTCTCCTGCTAGCTCCGGACGGTGTATCCGTACCAGACGTTGGGCTCCTCCAGCCAGCAGCGGTCGGCGTCCGCATCCACATGGAGCAGATCCAACGCGCCCTCGATCACGTACCGGCCGCTGGCGGGAAGCTCGAGACCCGTCCAGTCCTCCCAGTCGGAGACGGAGCCCTCGAAGCGCATCGGCTCCCGGCAGACACCCAAGCGCTGGGCGCCTCGGGCGATCTGGGCGCGGATCCAGGGATCGAAGGCGGTGCCGTCGGGACGCTTCCAGTCGATGTACTCCGTGAACGGGATCGTCGGGTAACGGTGCTTGAGAGTGGGGCGGATCGGGGCGATCAGGTACGAGAGTCCGTGCTGGCGGCACAGGCGAAGGCCCTCCTCCAGCGCTCGCGCGGCCACGCCCTTCCCGCCGTGCGAGCTGGCCACCGCCACCTGAATCCCGCAGAGAGTGGTCGATTCCCGGCCCTCGCGCCGATGCCGCAGACTGCGGGCCAGCACCTCGTGCTCACTGTGGGGCAGGCCCTCGATGGTGCCGTCCCAGAACACGGGCACGGAGTTGAAGACTCCGGCAAGTTCGCCGGTGGCCTCATCCAGGAGGTACAGCTGCAGATCTGCGAACTCCGCGAGAACCAGGGGCCAGTGCTCCTTCCATATCGAGTCGTGCAGCATGAACTCCGGGAAGGCATCCGATTCCATCTGGTCGAACTGTTCCAGCAGTTCGGGCTGCTGGGCGTGGCTGAGAATCTTCACGTTCCGGAACCTCCCTACGCCGGCACCCGGCGCCTCAGATAGTCGGCAATCGGCGGCGGGTCCCAACTCCTGCCCCGCCCCCGGCTCGGGCGTCCTGGCCGGCTCACGCTGCGTCCCTGGCCCGTGCAATGCCGAGCAGCGCCAGCAGCGCCACGCAGAACCAGACGAACTCGAGCACCACGAAGGGCGGGTACCAGATCATGGCCGAGGCGATACATGCGAGCGCCGCACCGACGGCGTTGAGCACCTGGTAGAGGCGCGAGGCCGCAGAGAGCCGGCCGACAAGGTTGAGGGCGAAGGCCGCCAAGAGGATCGACACGCCCGCGGACCCGACGAGAGTCTCGATGCTCATGGAACGTCCCTCGGGGCGAGGTCCTCGGAGCCCAAGTACGCGGCGTCGAGGCGGGATCGGTCCGCTAGGAGTTGACTGGCTGACCCCGACAACACGAGGTCGCCGTGGCTCAGGACGTATGCCCGGTCGCTGTGGGACAGCGCCAACTCGGCGTACTGCTCCACGAGCAGGGCGCCGGCGCCGGTGTCCGCGACCACTTGACGGACAATCGGCAGCAGTTGGGAGAAGATCAGCGGTGCCAGTCCGAGAGAGAGCTCGTCGATGAGCAACAGCCTCGGCTCGGCCAGGATGGCGCGCCCCATAACCAGCATCTTCTGCTCGCCGCCGGACAGCAGAGCCGCCCTTCGCTCCATCAGGGGAGTCAGGGCGGGGAAGTAGGCGAGCGCCTTGTCGAAGTCGGGACGGCCGCGCCGCACCCCAAGCACCAGGTTCTCGCGTACGGTCAGCTGGCCGAGCACACCTCGGCCCTCCGGCACATGCGCCACGCCCCGCCGGGCCACCTCGTGGGCCCGCCGCAGCCGGGGGACGGGGCCGCCGAGAACGGTGACCTCCCCTCTGAGACGGGCCACGAGTCCGGACACGGCACGCAGTGTGGTCGTCTTGCCGGCACCGTTGGGTCCCAGTAGGGCGACCACCTCCCCGGCGCGAACATGAAGCGAAAGGTCCCGAATCACCGGCACTCCGTCGTAGCCGGCGCTCAGCCCGTCGATGTCGAGCAGCGTCTCGGTCATGTCCGATCCTCGCCATGTTGCGGCGGGGCCGAGGGCGGGCCGGCTGACCGGCTCTCACCGTTGGAGCGCTCCTCACCCAGGTAGGCCTCCACCACTCGGGGATCCCGGCGGATCTGCTCGGGAGTGCCCTCGGCGATGACCGAACCGAACTCGAGCACCCAGATGCGGTCGCATACCGACAGCACCAGATCCATGTCGTGATCCACCAGCAGCAGTGTGGCCCCGTCGTCGACCATGCCGCGCAGCCGGGCACCGAGCCACACAGTCTCCGCCCGGTCGAGGCCCGCCGCCGGCTCGTCGAGAAGCACGATCCGCGACCTGGCCACCACGGCGCGGGCGATCCCCACGAGCTTGCGCTGGCCTAGCGACAGTTCTTGGGGCAGGCGGGAGCGCACACCGGCCAGATCGAAGCGCTCCAGTGCCTCCTCTATGCGCTCGTCGCGCTCGCGGCGCCACAGACCGGTGACGGCTCGTCCCAGGGTCAAGGGCTGGCTGGCCACGGCCAGATTCGACCAGACATCGATGTCGTCAAAGAGCTCGACCGACTGCCAGGTCCGGTTGAGGCCCCGCTGGGACAGCACATGGGGCGGCACCGAGCTGATGTCCTCGGTGCCGAGCAGCACCGTGCCCGACGCGTTGGCCGGAAGGAACCCGGTGACTGCGTCGATGAAGGTCGTCTTGCCGGCGCCGTTGGGGCCGATGAGTCCCGTCAGTTCGCCTTGACGGCAGGCGATGTCCACGCCCGCGAGCGCCTCCACCCCGCCGAAGGCAACCCGCAGCCCCCTGCTCTCGAGCACCGTGGCGCTCACGGGACGCTGCCTATCGACGCTGAAGGTAGGCCGCGGTGATGGAGAAGGGCGCGGCACTTTTTGGCAACGAACCGATTGAAGCGTCTGGTTGACCCGGCTATGCCGTCGGCGTCGAAGGCCAGCTCGGCGATCAGGAAGGTCCCGGCGATATAGGTCTCGTAGCGTCCTAGCACAATGAACTCTTCGCCGACGACGGTGCCGATCCCGGCGCCCACCAGCGTGCCGGTCCACAGAGCACCGCTCACGGTGCTGATGCCGCCGAGGTAGGCGTAGGCGATCAGCACCAGCGAGGCCGTCCAGGTGAACGTGTCGGATTGGAAGGACCCGAGTTGGGCGGCCTTGAGGCCACCGGCCGCTCCGGCCAGCGCGGCGCCGATCACGAAGGCGGTCAGCTTGATGCGGGCGATGTCTACACCGGCCGCCGCGGCAGCTCGCTCGTTGGCTCTCACGGCGAGCATCTGCCGGCCTGTGGGGCTGCGGCGCAGCATGGACACGAACACGCACGCAGCCACGGCGACGGCCAGGATGAGCACTCCGATGGCGGGAGACGGCCGCTTATCGTCGCCGAGGAAGAACTCAGAGGCGGAGCCCAGCTCGATCCCGAACAGCTCGGGTGCGTCCGCTCTGGCCCGTCGTGACGTTCCGAACCATCCGTCGCGGCGGAACAGCACGGCTTCGATGGCAATGCCTGCGCCGAGAGTGATGATGGCCAGACTCGGACCTCGCGACCGCAGCGCCAGCATCCCGACACCGAGACCGAACAGCGCTGAGGTGGCTATGGCCAGCGGGTATCCGAGGATGAACGGGATGCCGGCCTCGGCCACATACGACCCGAGCCCGAAGGCCGCGATGCCCGACAGCGCGACCTGGGCCAGTGACACCTGCCCCACGAACCCGGTGACGACCACAAGGCTGAGCGCCAGGATGATCCCGATCAGCGAGTTGTTGATGCCGTTGCGGTACTCGAAGGGCAGCCAGATGGACGCGGCCAGGACCGCGAGCACGAACAGCGCCACCGGAACCGGCCGTATCCGGTCGGCGTAGGCCAGCGGAAGCCGTTCGCCGCCGACCGCTCCCCGTCCCGGTATGGCGTCTCCCCTCGCGGCCATGGCCACCGCGATCACCGCCAGCGGGAGGATCTCGGCCAGGTCCAAGTCCGGCACCCAGTCCTGACGCTGCTCCAGGATGAATATCAGGCTCTGGGCCATGCCAATCCCCACGCCGACCAGCGCCGACGTCCAGAACGACGAGAAGGCGCCCACGAGGGCCGCGGCCACCGCCGGCACGATCAGGAGTGTCATCCTGCCTGGGCTCACGCCGGTGATGGGAGCCACCAGGATGCCGACACCGCCGGCCACCACGCTGGCCACGACCCAGCTCACGGCGGCTTGGAAGTCCGCCGAGTAGCCCAGCAGGGTGGCCACCTCCTCGTTCTCGGCCGCGGCGCGGGTGGCTAGCCCGAATCGGGTGAGGCGGAACGCAGCCCACAGTGCCAGCGTGACCGCCAGCAACAGGGCCAGCAGGATGAACCGGTCGCGCGGGATCTGTGTTCCTGCGATGTTCACCGTGGCGTCGGGCAGCAGTGCCTCCGCGTGCTTGGCCTGCGACCCGAACCTCAGCACCACCACGGCCTGCAGAGACAGCAGCATCCCGATCGAGGCCACCACTTTGGCGGTGGCGGGGGCGTACCGCAGCGGCCTGAAGACCAGGAAGTGAGCGGCGAGTCCCAACAGCACGGCAGTGGCCATGGCGACCGCGATTGCAGTTGGAATCGAAGTTCCCTCGCCGACGTCGATGATGGTCGGAATGTCGGGAGCGTCGAAGCGGAGCCCGAACCATCCGGCGATCCCGGCGGCGATTGCGAGCGGATTGGGAAGCGGGGGCACCGGGTACTCGCCGTTGTTCCGCATCTCGACGAACACGTAGGTGACGTAGGTCGCGATGGCTCCGTGCCCGAAGTTGATGACGCCCGAGGCCCGGAAGCTCAGCGTCAGGCCGATCGCCAGCGCGCCGATGATGACACCGGCGCCGATGCCGATGAGCAGGAACTGCAGGTAGAGGCTCACGGGACGCCTGTGATCTCAACCGCTCCGGTCGTGATGTTGACCGCGGGGGCCTGCGCCCGCGCTGAGGACTGATGATGTCTAGGCGAAAGCCACGAACTCCGAGAAGTCGATGGGCGCCACCCCGACCTGTCTCATCGAAGTGCCGTCGACCTCGAGCACGATCAGGCTCGATACGCAGGCGCCCGGGAACGGGTCGGGTCCCGGACAGGAGACCTCGGCGTAGTAGCCGGTCGTGAGCTGAACCCGACCGAGAGCTTTGTTGACCGTCTCCCGGGAGAGGTTCTCGTAGCCCACGTCAACCAGCGCCGCATGAACGCCGAGGACTGACACGAGCGCCCAGCCGGCCAGGCCGTAGACCTCGGCTTCTTCGGATCCATAGGTCTCGATGATCCGCTGCCCCTCGAGGACCGCTTCGTTGGCCAGAGACGGGTCGACCGGCAATGCGCTCGCGCCGAACACCAGCCACCCGTCCAGAGCGCCGCTGGCCACCGTGTCCTCCAGGGCACAGGTGTCGAAGGTGATGACTGTGGCCTCGACCGAGAGCGACGACAGCGCGTCGGCCAGCGGCGAGCACTGGGTGCCGTCGATGGCGGCCATCACCACGTCGACGTCGGCCGCTCCCGACGCGGTGACCACGCCGACGTAGTCGGCCTGCTCGAAGGCCGCGGGCGTGATGCCGGCCACCTCCAGTCCGGCGTTCTCGGCGAAGACGCTGGCCGCGTCGCAAGCCTCCAGGAAGAAGGGATCGTCGAGGCAGATGATCGTCAGCGTGATGCCGGGAACGTCGGCCACGTAGTCGATGGGGCCCTGCACCAGACCGAGGAAGCCGGGATCGAAGATCCACTCGGTCGGGCGCTGCCAGTCGTCGGGCAGGTTGGCCAGCGCCAGCTGCGGCAGTCCGGCCGGGACCGTTACCTCAGCAGCCTCGTTGCTCGAGTAGCTGCTGGTGATCATCACATGGATGTCGTCGTCGTTGGCGAACTGCTGAGCGCATGCCACCGCGCCCTCGGGGCCGTCACCCGAAGTGCAGAGTTCAAGCTCCAGAGGGTGGCCGTCCACTCCACCGAGTTCCGCGTTGATGTAGGCGACCGCAGCCTCGGCTGCCCTGCGGGCTTCGATGATCGAGAAGAGCTCCTCCTCCTGGGAGTCGAATCCGATCCTGACCGGGTCCATGGCAGCATCGACCGCGCCGTCGTCGGGATCGGGCGCCTCCTCGGCCGGAGCAGGCTCCTCTGCCGGGGCGGCCGTCGTTGCCGGGGCGGCAGTGGTTGCCGGTGCCTCCGCTTCGGGCTCGTCGTCATCGCCGCAGGCGGCGGCGACCAGTGCGAGCACGGCTGACATGGCCACTAGCAGCCGAACCGCCCTTGCCGTGATCGGACCATCGCCGATCTCTGTTCGTGTCGTTGCCTCGCCGCGCTGCCGGTTCATGACTGCTCCTGTCTGTCGGCTCTCGAGTATTCTTGTTCGACCAAACGAACCTAGAGCAGACTGGATGTCGCTGCCCAGTTTCATCACTAGCTTCGCATACGGACCCCCAGCGGTAAGCATGAATCGTCCAGCGAGGGTGAAACGGGCTTGGTAGTTCAATGTCAACGGGAAGCGCGCCACCAAAGACCCTACGCAGGGAGCGAGCGGAGGCAGCGCCGAAGCTGGACGTCTACGTGCTGCCGGTTGAGGTGACCTGGCAGCAGGTGCGCACCATGTTCCTGCGAGCAGAGGAACTGGGCTTCCACACCGCTTGGATCCACGACAATGTCGTGGGGCCGGTGCCCTGGAAGCCCGATGCGGCGGTGTTCGACTCTTGGAGCGTCCTGGGCGCGCTCGGCGAGGCCACATCACGGATACGGCTCGGGTCGCTCGTCACGCCGATGGGGCGACGCCATCCCAGCGTCTTCGCCAAGATGACGGCGTCCTTCGACAACACCAGCGGCGGGCGGCTCGACCTGGGGCTGGGGCCCGGCGACGAGCCCCATCAGTACGAGCCTTGGGGGCTGCGCTATCCGGAGCCGCGCGAGCGGATCGAGATCCTCGAGGAGGAGATCGAGATCATCAAGGGACTCTGGACCCAGGACCGCGTCACCTACGAGGGCAAGCACTACCAGCTGCGGGATGCATCGCTCGCGCCGAAGCCGCTGCAGATTCCCCACCCGCCCATCTGGATCGGTCTCGTGTTCGGTCGCAGAGTCATGCCGCGCCTCGCCGCCCGTCACGCCGACGGCGTGAACTTCTACTCCAAGCACGATGAGGACGTGGCCGCCACCATCGAACAGGTTCGGTCGCTGTGCGCAGAGATCGGACGCGACCCCGCTCCGATCAAGTTCTCACGCTGCGTGTCGGTGTGGGTGACCGACGACATGCCCGACGTCGAAGCCGAGTTGAATCGGGTAGGCGCCGAATACGGCACAGGCGGCGACTACGTGCGCGACTACGTGGCCGCCTACGAGCGTATGGCGATCGGCCCTCCGGAGGTGATCGCTGAGGAGTTCGTGAAGCAGGCCGAGCTCGGAATCGACCAGATCATCGTCAACCTGATCCTGGGGCCCGGCCCAGCCTACAAGGACTTGCCGGTTGTCGAGGGAGTGTTGGGAACCTGGGAGCGCATCGCCACGGAGGTGCGCCCGCTGGTGGAGGCGGCGTTCAGCTAGCTCCCCTTCGTCGGATGCCTGTGCGGACCGGGCGGCCTGCCGCTCCAGCACCGACCACGATGTCACCCTGTGCGGACCGGGCGGCCTGCCGCTCCAGCACCGACCACGATGTCACCCTGTGCGGACCGGGCGGCCTGCCGCTCCTCCGCCGACCACGACGTCGCCCGCATAGGCGACCACGCTCTGGCCGGGAGCCACTCTTCGGCGGAGCTGGGCCCAGTGAACGGCCGCCCCGGTCCGATCGACCGTGGCAGTCTCCGCCGCGCCGTGGGCTGAGGTCTGCACCAGCACTGGGCCATCCACGGGGCCGTCCACCCACCGCCACTCCTCCAGCGGCGTGATCTCGCAGTCGAGCGCGGCTCGGTCCCCCACCGTGACCGTCGACAACTCTGCATCCACATCGAGCACGTAGCGGGGTGATCCGCCGCCGACCGCTCCCAGGCCGCGACGCTGGCCGACCGTCACCAGCTCGAGCGCCTCAACGGTGCCGACCTGTTGGCCCGCGGCGTCCACCAGCCGGCCCGGACGCATCGGGATGCGCTCGCCGAGAAACTTCCGGCGTCCGGCCGAGGCTGTGATGAAGCAGACGTCCTGGCTGTCGGGCTTGCGGGCCGTGACAAGCCTCCGAGCCTCTGCCTCCCGCCGGACTTCGTCCTTGGTCGTCTCCCCCACCGGCAGCAGCAGCCGGGCCAGCACCGGCGCGTCGAGCATGTGCAGCACGTACGACTGGTCCTTGGCCTCGTCGACGCCCCGGGCCAGGCGGAATCCGCCGGTCCCGCGGACGATGCGGGCGTGGTGGCCGGTAGCCACCAGGTCGAAGCCGAGGGCGTCGGCCCGGCGCATCAGCCGGCTGAACTTGATGTGCCGGTTGCACTCGACGCAGGGGTTGGGCGTGCGGCCCGCGGCGTGGTCGGCCACGTAGGGCTCCACCACATGGCGCTCGAAGTCGTCACCGAAGTTGAAGACGTGGTGCTCGATGCCGAGCTGGTCGGCCACCCAGCGGGCGTCGTCGACGTCGGACACCGAACAGCAACCGGTGTCGCTGGGCCCGCCCCACAGCTTCATGGTGACGCCGGCGATGTCGTAGCCGGCATCGAGCAGCCGCGCCGCGGCTACGGAAGAGTCCACCCCGCCCGACATGGCCACTAGGACCCTCACCCCGCGGGCGCCGTTCGTCGAACCAGCCATCTCAGCCCCCGTCGAAGCGGTCGAGGCGTCCGACCGACTCCGCGATCACGTCGATGGCCCGCTCCACATCGGAATCGACCGTGGTGTGGCCGAGCGACAGCCGCAACGACCCCAACGCCACATCCCTGGGCACCCCCATGGCGGCCAGCACATGGGACGGATCCTGGGCACCGCTGGAGCAGGAGGAGGCGGCCGAGGCCCGCACCCCGGCTGCGTCGATCAGGAACAGCAGCGCCTCGCTCTGCACGCCGGAGATGCACACGTTGGCGATGCCGGCCGCGATGTGGCTGCGGTCACCGCCGTCGGGAGCGGCCGAGACCAGCACCCGATCACCGAGCCGGTCCACGAGTCCGTCGATGAGGCCGTCGCGCAGCACCCTGAGCCGCTCGGTGCTCTCGTCTCGCTGCTCGGTGGTCTCGGCCAGGGCGGCCGCGAATGACACCGCTCCGGCCACGTCGGGAGTGCCGGCCCGCCGGCCTCGCTCCTGGCCGCCCCCGATGATCAACGGGTCGAGTTCCACACCGTCTCGCACCACCAGCACTCCGGTGCCCACCGGCGAGCCCACCTTGTGGCCCGTCACCGAGACGAGGTCGTAGCCGGCGGTCTCGGCGGCCACGTCGATCCAGTTCACGGCCTGGACGGCGTCGGTGTGCAGCAACGCTCCCGGGGCCAGGTCGCGCACGGCACCGGCCACATCGCGAAGCGGGCTGATTGCGCCGGTCTCGTTGTTGACTGCGATCACCGACACCACCGCAACGTTGCCGTCGCGGGCCCGCAGCCCATCGGCCAGAGCGTCGAGGTCCACGATGCCCCGCTCGTCCACGCCCACCATCACGCCGCCGGAGAGTTCCACCGGATCGTGCACTGCATGGTGCTCGGCCGCCGTGGTCACCGCCACCGCTTCAGGCCCCCGGGCCCCGAGGGCGCCCCGCACGGCCATGTTGTCGGCCTCGCTGCCGCCCGACGTGAACACGATCTCGCCGGGGTGGGCGCCGAGGGCGGCGGCCACCTGCGCACGGGCCCGGTCCAACGCCCGGCGAGCCTCGCGGGCGGCCACATGAGATCCGGTCGGGTTGGCATGATGCCGGTCCGCGGCAGCCAGCCACGCGTCGCGAGCCGACGGCCTCAGCGGCGTGGATGCGGCGTGGTCGAGGTAGATCTCGTGCGGCTCTGACGGACCGGACACCCCGTCATCCTACGAAGCAGCGCCCGCAGTCAAGCCCGCGAGGAACTGGCAGCACAACGCACGCCACCCGTGCAAAACGCTGCCAATTCGATAACCACCCCACCACCGACGAGGAACTAGCAGCACAACGCACGCCACCCGCACAAGACGCTGCCAATTCGATAACCACCCCACCATCACCGACGAGGAACTGGCAGCACAACGCACGCCACCCGTGCAAAACGCTGCCAATTCGGCATGGACGGATGGCTATTGGCCGGCGGCGATCACCGACCCTGCGATCAGCAGCGCCGAGATCATGCCGCCCAGCGACACCGTTGCCCAGGCCGGAGCGTTGCGACGCTGTAGGGCGAGCATCAACGCGCCCATGACGGCCCCCGCGATCAGCCCGCCGAAGTGGCCCCCTATCGACACCCGCGGGACCAGCAGGGTGAAGACGACGTTGAGCAGAAGCAGCGGCGCCAGTGGCGTCCGCCAGATGCTGCCGCCGACGGCCCGTTGGACCAGCACGGTGGCGCCCATCAGGCCGAACACGGCCCCCGAGGCCCCCACCGTCGGCGAGTTCGGCGACAGCAACAGCACGCCGCACGCGCCGCCGAGCATCGACACGACGAACAGCGACAGGAACCGGGCCCGCCCGAACCCGGCCTCGAGGATCTGCCCGAGAATCCACAGGACATACATGTTGAAGGCCAGATGGAAGATGCCGTCATGGAGGAACGCGGAGGTGACCAGCCGGTAGTACTCACCGGTGTCCACGCCGATCAATTTGACCTCGAAGGCATCGATCAGCCGGGCCCGAGCGAACAGGCCACCGTCAACCAGCAGTCCCTGGTCGATCCGGGTAATTCCGCTGGCCGAGCGGCTCAGGACGATCGAGTACAGGAAGGCCAGACCGTTCAGCGCCAGAAGGATCTGGGTGACCACGGGACGCGCCGATCTCCCCACCAATTGTGGCTGCGCGGTCATAGACGGGGAGCCGCGTGGAGCCGCGCATTCCGGGCAGTGGAAGCCGACCGACGCCTGATGCATGCAGTCGGGGCAGATCGGGCGGTCGCAGCGCTGGCAGCTGACCCCGCCGCGGCGGTCGGGGTGCCGGTAGCAGCGGCGCTCAGGGGGTTGGGGCACCACCTCCGGCGTGTCACTCACGGCCCGGCACCGTAGCGGCGCCGACGAGCGTGCCCACTTGCGTCGCGCCGGTGAGCGATGCCGCCCGCCGATGGTGAGTCAGAGCGAGACGAACGCCTCGCTCATGCCCAAGGCGTTGACCTCGACCACCTCGGTGACCCCGGGCACGCGGTCTCGCATGATCCGCTCGATGCCGGCTTTGAGGGTCTGGGTGGATGCCGGGCAGGTGACGCACGCTCCGTGGAGCTCGACGGTGACGATTCCGCTGGACTCGTCCACATCGATGAGTTCGATGTCTCCCTCGTCGGCCTGGATGGCCGGCCGGATGATCTCGATGATCTTCTCCACTTGGGCCTGCACGGCCCCAGTCTCGCAGCACCCGCCCCCAACTCCGACCCCCGCTCGTCTTCAGGCGCCGGACTTGGCCCCTACTCCGGCGCGCCGTCCCTCGTAGGCTCGCAGGGTGGGCTTGGAGATGCTGGCGCATCAGGGCGGATGGGACGAGGCACTGCTCGTCGCCGGACCGCTGCTGCTGTTCGCCGGCATCGTGTGGAACGCCAAGCGACGGGCGGTCAAGCAGTCTCAGGCCTCCGCCGCCGAAGATGACTGACCTGCGGCCCGGCTCGGCCTACTCGGCTCGAACGTCGGCGCCGAGCGACACCAGGTCGCCCGCCAGGTCCTCGTAGCCTCGGGCCACGTGATGGGCATCGGTCACCACGGTGGGCCCGTCGGCGCCGAGTCCGGCGACCGCCAGCGCGGCGCCGGCCCGGATGTCGTGGGCTCGGACCGGTGCTCCCGAGAGCCGCTCCACGCCCCGCACCACCGCGTGATGGGCGTCGGTGCGGATGTCGGCGCCCATGCGGCGCAACTCGTCGACATACCGGAACCGCCCGGGGAACAGGTTCTCGGTGACGATCCCCACGCCCGACGCGGTCGCCATCATCACTACCAGGAACGGCAGGTAGTCGGTGGCCACGCCGGGATAGGGCAGCGTGGAGCAGTCAACCGAGTCGAGGCGGCGCGGCGCGATGGCCCGGATGCCGTCGGTGTCAGGGGTGATGAGCATCCCCATCTCGCCCAGCTTCTGGCAGAGCAGCTCCATGTGGTCGTAGCGGGCACCGGCCACGTAGACCTCACCCGAGGCCACGCCGAGCGCGGCCAGGTAGGTGGCCGCCACTATGCGGTCACCAATGACCGTGTGGTCGGCGGCCCGGAGAAATTGGGCCGTCCCGGCCCCCTCGACGACCAGTGTGGACGAGCCGGCGCCGGAGATGCTGGCCCCCATGCGGTCCAGGAACCGGCAGAGGTCGAATATCTCCGGCTCGCGGGCCGCATTGTCGATCACGGTGGTGCCCTTGGCCGCCACCGCGGCCATCAGCAGGTTCTCGGTGGCGCCCACGCTGGGGAACTCGAGCACGACCCGACCTCCGAGCAGCTCGGCTGCGGACGCCTCGATGTTGCCGTGCACCACGTCGACGCGGGCCCCCAGCTCGGCGAGGCCCCGCACGTGCATGTCCACGGGCCGGGGGCCGAAGTCATCGCCTCCGGGCAGGGCGACGGTGGCTTCTCCGCACCGGGCCAGCATCGGCCCGAGGACCACGACCGATGCCCGGAACCGCTCGACGATGTCGTAGGGGGCCACCGGGGTGATCTCCGCCGGAACGTCGATGCGCAGCGCCGCCGCGTTGGTCGGATCCCACTCGACGGTGCAGCCCACGGCCCGCAAGAGTTCGGCCATGAGGTCCACATCGACTATGCGGGGCATGTTGCTGAGCCGGTAGGAGCCCTCGGCCAGCAGCGTGGCCGCCATGAGCTTGAGCGCCGAGTTCTTGGCCCCCGCTACGGTCACCGTGCCCTCCAGAGCCGGGCCGGAGCGAACGACTATCCGGTCGATGGCCACCCTCAAAGCCTATTGACCGCGGGCCGGGCCGGACCGTCATGCGTCCGGGGCCGGCGCCATCGGCCTCCAAGAGGCCGAGCGAATAGGCGGGCGAATCCGCCCCATACGGGTGAGGCCGTGGCCCGAGCGGCCCGTGAGCGCAGCGAACAAGAGCGGGAGTGGCACCGCTGCGCCGCGAGGCGGCCTCACCTACTTGCGCGCGCTCCAAGAAGTCGGGAGACGGCCTCGGACGGCGAGCAGTGACGGTCTTGCGGGCCGTTCAGCGCGGCAGCGCCGCCGAGATGGAGCGCGAGCGGGCCATCCGGCGGCAGCCACGCTGCGACATCGTGGCCGAACGGGCGGTCGGCGATGACCGCTTCGATGCCGAGGACGGACCGTTCCGGCACTACGAGCGCCGACTGTTGCTCAAAGAGTTGCCCTCGGGCGGCTCTGACGAAGAGTCCCGGAGCGGCTGCCCGAGCGCTGGCCGAGTTGAGCTCCGGAGACTCCGGCGACGGGCGGGAGGGCGGATCGTGGGAACTGGTGGAGACCACCACCTATCGGCTCGCGGTGCCGGTGTGGGCGTGGCTGTTCCACTTTCCGGTGAGGCACGCGCTGCGACACCGCAAGGACGTCTACGGCTACTGGTGGGCACCCCCCGACCGGCTCGACGCTCGCGCCTCGACGGTGCTGGGCTTGCTGTGCACCGTCCAGGTGCTGGACGGATACCTGGGCACCGTCCTCTCCCAGACCCTCACGTTCGCGGCCGACGAGTTCGGCCACGGGAACACCGCCCAGGGGATCGTGCTGGCCGTGGTCCGAGTCGGCGTGCTGGTCGCGCTGGCCAGCGTGGCCCTGGCCGACCGCCACGGCCGGAGACGCCTGCTGCTCGCGGCCGGCATTGCCAGCTGTGTCGTCACGGCGGTCGGGGCGCTGTCTCCGGGGCTGTGGTTCTTGGCAGCCACGCAGCTGCTGGCCCGGGGGCTGTCCACCGCCCTGGGGATCCTCATCGTGATCCTTGCCGCCGAGGAGATGCCGGCCCGGTCGCGGGCCTGGGCGATGTCGGTGCTGGTGCTGTGCGCCGGGCTCGGCTCCGGGATGGCGGTGTGGGTGCTGCCGGTGGCGGACCTGCACATCTCGGCATGGCGCGCGGTGTACGTCGTGCCGTTGGCCGGCGTGGCCGTCATGGCCTGGGTGGGGCGGCAGCTGCCCGAGAGCCGCCGCTTCGAGATCGCCGGCGCCGGGTTCCGGCCCCGTGACGACCGCTCGGCCGGCATCCCCTCCGACGTCGAAGCTGCAGAGCGTCGGCGCAGGCGGCTGGCGCTGCTGGCGGCCTCGGCGTTCCTGATCGCCATGTTCGCCGCCCCCGCTTCGGGGCTGCGCAACGACTTCCTCAAGGACGAGCGGGAGTTCTCCGCCGCGGCCATCTCCCTGTTCACGGTGGTCACCAACACCCCCATCGGCATCGGTGTCCTCGCGGGCGGCTATCTGGCCGACCGGCGGGGCCGCCGGCCTGTCGGCGCGGCCGGCCTGGTGGCGGGCGCGGTGTTCGTCGCTTGGGCCTACTTCACCGACGGGGCCGCGTTGTGGTCGCTGACCCTGGCCGGAGGGGTGCTGGGCGCGGTGGCCGTGCCCGCGCTGGCCGTCTACGGGCCGGAGCTGTTCGGCACCTACCGGCGGGGGCGGGCCAACGGCCTGATAGTCACCGTCGGCGTGGCCGGCAGCGCCCTGGGCCTCTTCGTGGCCGGATGGCTGTCCGACTCGCTGGACGGCCGGCTGGGTCCTGCGCTGGCCCTGCTGGCCGTCGGCCCGCTGGCGGTGGCCGCGCTGGTCCTGTGGAAGTACCCCGAGACCGCCGGCCAAGAACTAGAGGACCTCAACCCCGAAGACCGCGACCCGGGCGCTCCGGCGTCGGGCGCCTAGTGTCCCGAGTCAGAGATTCGTTGCAGACCTCACCGCGAGATTTCTTGGTGCGGTTTGTGTGCACATAGGACTCAGAACCTTCCCGAGATTCCAGAGGACCGACGAACACGCACCCGAACTAGCGACTCAGGACTCCTAATCCTCCGTGTCGAGCCCCGGGTAGGGGGGCTTGGCCGCGCACAGCTCCTCGGCGTCGGCCCGCACCGCCGCCACCGCGGTCTCGTCGGTGCGGTTGCGCAGCGCCCGGGAGATGAGGTCGGCGATGGTTGCCATGTCGTCGGTGTCCATGCCCTGGGTGGTGACCGCGGGCGTGCCGATGCGCACGCCGGAGGTGACGAACGGCGAGCGGGGGTCGTCGGGGACGGTGTTCTTGTTGAGGCTGATCCCGGCGGCGTCGAGGGTGGCCTGGGCCTCCTTGCCGGTCAGGTCGGGATCGAAGGTTCGCAGGTCCACCAGCATGAGATGGTTGTCGGTGCCGCCGGAGACGAGCCGGAACCCGTGTCCGGCCAGCGCGGAGGCCAGAGCCCGGGAGTTCTCGACGATGCGGGCCGCGTAGCCGGCGAACTCGTCCGTGGCCGCCTCGGCGAAGGCCACCGCCTTGGCCGCCACCGCGTGGTCGAGGGGCCCGCCCTGGATGCCGGGGAACATGGCCTTGTCCACGGCCGGGGCGTACTCGGACCGGCACACGATGGCGCCGCCGCGGGGGCCGCGCAGCGTCTTGTGGGTGGTGAACGTCACCACATCGGCGAACTCCGTCGGATTGGGGTGCACGCCGCCCGCGATCAGCCCCGCGATGTGGGCCGCGTCGAACATCAGCAGAGCTCCCGACTCGTCGGCGATCTCCCGCAGCGGCTCCGGCTGGATCAGGCGGGGGTAGGCGGTGGCGCCGGCCACGATCAGCTTGGGCCGCTCGGCCAGGGCAAGGTCGCGCAGCTGGTCGAGGTCGATGCGCTCGTCGCTGGCGGTGACTCCATAGGAAACGAACCGGTACTGCAGGCCCGAGAAGTTCACCGGCGACCCGTGGGTGAGGTGCCCGCCGTGGTCGAGGCTCATCCCCAGCACGGTGTCGCCGGGCCCCAGCAGCGCCTGGTAGGCGCCCATGTTGGCGATCGCCCCGGCGTGGGGCTGCACGTTGGCGTGGTCGGCCCCGAAGAGCGCGCACGCACGCCGGCGGGCCAGGTCCTCGACCTCGTCGACCACCATGTTGCCGCCGTAGTAGCGCCGGCCGGGATAGCCCTCGCTGTACTTGTTGGTGAACACCGAGCCGGTGGCGGCCATCACCGCCGGGCTGGCGAAGTTCTCCGAGGCGATGAGCTGGATGGTCGTGTTCTGGCGGCGAACCTCTCGACGGATCAGGTCGAAGACGGCCTCGTCAGCGGTGGGCCAGGGCATTGGTTCCTCGATTCTCCTTCGGTGGGGACGCGGCAGCCGGGATGCGTGGCCGCACGGTAGCGAAGCTCAGCCGCACGGTAGCGAAGCTCAAGGGGCAAGCGGCGCCGCGCGTCGGTGAAGATCAGCCGGAGTTGCCGAGCGCGTCGAGCTTCGCCACCCGGGCCTGGTGGCGGCCGCCGTCGAACGATGCCTCCAGCCAGGCGTCGAGCGCCTCGCGCGCGACCTCGGCGCCGGTAAGCCGCTCACCGATGCACAGCACGTTGGCGTCGTTGTGGGCGCGGGCCAGGCGGGCCGAGGTGACGTCGTAGGCGACCGCGGCCCGTATGCCATCGATCTTGTTGGCGGCCATGGCGATGCCGTTGCCGCTGCCGCACACGCACACGCCCAGCTCGGCGTCGCCTCCGGCCACGGCCCGGCCGACGGCCGCACCGAAGTCGGGGTAGTCCGCCCGGTCGGCGGAGTGGGTGCCGCAGTCGGTCACGTCATGGCCCGCGCCCCGCAGATGCTCGGCCAGAGCCTGCTTCAGCCCATACCCCGCATGGTCGGCTCCCACCGCGATCCTCACGACGACCGTCGCCAGTTCATGCCGAGACGAGACAGGCGCTGGCCCGGGGTTCTGGAACACCACCACCACCCTGGCGGAGCATCTCCACGTGGTAGCCGACAGCCTCGCGTATCAGCGCTTCCGTCTCTTCTCGGGTATCGCCGACGGCTACGCACCCGGGCAAGTCAGGGACGTACGCCCCGTAGCCGTTGCTGGTCTTCTCAATGACCACCACGTAGTCCATCACAGAGTGCCCTTATCGAGGCCGGCTTGCGTCAGAATGCTGTCCTTCATCGCAGCTGAGAGATCCTTGCTCATCCGCCCGGCGATTGTAACCGTTCCGGGCTTGTCCGGATGGTGGTAGTGCCGGTGGCTGCCACGCGTCCGCACGAGATACCAGCCGTCCCGCTCGATGACGCGAACCGCGTCTCTAACTGTCGGCGGCATGCTCAAGACCCAGCGACGACCGCGAGAATGTCATTGAGGCTCACCGGGCCCTGGCGCAGCACCTCAGGAGCGGCCCCGGTGGCGTCGACGACCGTGGAGGACGATCCAGGACGAGGGCCTCCGTCGACGACGAGGCCCAAGGCTGGGAACAGCTCGGCCACGCCTTGAGCAGTGGATGGTGTGGGGCCTCCGTGGAGGTTGGCACTGGTCACGGCCAGTGGCGCCGGGCCGGCTATGGCCCGCATGATGTCGTCGTCAGGCACGCGCACGCCGATGGTGGCGCCCGTGCCCAGATGTGGGGGCGCCTCGGGTCTGCGGGCAGCGACGATGGTGAGCGGCCCCGGCCAGAAGCGCTCAGCCAGCCTGCGCGCCGGCGGTGTGAGCCTCACCAGCGTCTCGGCAGCAGCCAGGTCGGCGACAAGCACCGCGATGCTGCGGTCCACGGGACGCTCCTTCAACTCGAAGAGCCGCTGGATCGCGTCGGCGTCGGCCGCATCGGCGGCCAGCCCGTAGACGGTGTCGGTAGGCACTCCGACCGGCTCGCCCGCTCGCAGGGCGGCCGCAGCTGCGGCGATCGCCTCCCTCCGCTCCGCTTGCGAGCCGACCCGCATGACGCGGCCGGTGCTCACAGCCGACGCCCCACGACCACACCCCCGAAGCTCACAGCCGACGCCTCATGACCACACCCCCGAAGCTCACAGCCAACGCCCCACGACCACGCGCTTCAGTCCGGCCAGATCGCGCTCGATGCGGACGTCGGCGAAGCCCGCGCCCGCGGCGAAGTCGGCTGACTCATCAGCCCGGTGTGACGCGACCTCCAAGACCAGCGCCCCTCCTGGACGCAGCCACTGCGACGCTCCGCCTATCACCTTTTCGACTGCTTCGTGACCCGCGGGTCCAGACCACAGTGCAACGGGCGGCTCCCAGTCGGCCACGACCGGCGGCAGTTCCTCGCCGGTGCCGATGTAGGGCGGGTTGGACACCACCAGGTCCACCGATCCCCGCAGAGCGCCGGGCAGGGCCTCGAACCAGTCGCCCTGGTGGAGACTCACCCTGGCCGCGGCCCGGCCGAGGCCGGCCAGGTTGGCCCGGGCCACGGCCAGAGCGTCGCCCGACACGTCGGCGGCGAACACTCTGGACCTCGGGCACTCGACCGCCACCGACAAGGCGATCGCACCCGACCCGGTACCTAGATCTACGACCACCACATCGCGGCCGTCGGCCGACCCGGCCGAGAGCCTTGACACCTCGTCCACGGCCCAGCCGGCCACGACCTCTGTCTCGGGCCTGGGTATCAGCACGCGGCGGTCGACCATCAGGTCCAGAGTTCTGAAGCCCCAGGAGCCGACCACGTACTGCAGCGGCTCGCCGGTGCTGCGGCGCTCCAGCATCGAGTGGAACCGGGCCGCGGGCAGGGTGGTGGCGGGCTCGCCTAGCACTCTCTCAAACTCCCCGGGCGAGGCACCCGAGGCAGCCTCGACAATGCGGCGGGCGTCCACATCCGGTGTATCCACCGCGCCGCTGCGGGCCAAGCGCCGCCGTGCCTCGGCCAACAGTTCCCCCCATGGAACAGTCGCCGTCCCGCCGGGTGCCTCGGCCACCAGCTCCCCCCTATGGAACAGTCGCGGTCTCGCCGGGTGCCTCGGCCCGGCCATCCCCCGCGGCGGGCCCGTCCTCATCGGACTGCCCAGCCGCCCCAGCCGAGCTTCTCACTCGGGCTCGCGGCGAGATGGTCGGGGACACCTGGCGCGTCCTCAGGCGTCGCCGGCGGCCAGCAGCGCCCGCTGCTCGTCCTGGACGAGCGCGTCGCTCAGCTGGTCGAGCTCGCCGGCCAACACCCGGTCCAGCTTGTAGAGGGTGAGCCCGATCCGATGGTCGGTGACCCGGTTCTCCTTCATGTTGTAGGTGCGGATCTTCTCGGACCGGTCGCCGCCGCCCACCTGGCCCCGGCGCATGGCGGACTGCTCGGCCGAGGCCCGCTCCTGCTCGGCCTGCAGCAGCCTCGACCGCAGCACCCGCAGCGCCTTCTGCTTGTTCTGGAGCTGGCTCTTCTCGTCCTGCATGGCCACCACGATCCCGCTAGGCACATGCGTGACCCGCACCGCCGAGTCGGTGGTGTTCACCGACTGGCCGCCGGGGCCCGACGATCGGTAGACGTCGATCTGGAGGTCGGACTCGTCGATCTGCACGTCCACCTCCTCGGCCTCCGGCAGCACCGACACCGTCGCCGACGAGGTGTGCACCCGGCCCTGCGACTCGGTCACCGGGATGCGCTGCACCCGGTGGGTGCCCGCCTCGTGCTTCATGCGAGTCCAGGCCTGATCACCGGAGATCAGCCCGCTCACCTCGGTGTAGCCCCCGAGACCCGAGGGCGAGGCGGCCAGCGGCTCCAGCTTCCAGCGCCGCCGCTTGGCGAAGGCCTGATACATACCGAACAGGTCGCGGGCGAAGAGATTGGCCTCCTCGCCGCCGGCCGCGCCCCGTATCTCGACGATCACGTTGCGGCCCTCGTTGGGGTCGGGCGGAAGCAGCAGGACCCTCAACTCGTCGGTGGCGTTGGCCACGGCCGCTTCAAGCTCGTCGATCATCTCCCGAAGCTCGGCCCTCTCGGCCGCGTCGGCCGCGACGTGCATCCGGCGGGCCTCGTCAAGGTCGTCGGCCGCGGCCCGCAAGCGCTGCCCCACCGTGACGATTTCGTCTAGCTGCTTGTGGCGGCGGCCCAGTTCGGCCAGGCGGCGCGGGTCGGACTGCACCGCGGGGTCGCCCAGGCGCATCTCCACATCCCTCAGCTCGCCTTCGAGGCCGGCGATCCGCTCCAGCATGGTTTCGAGGCTACTGCCCGGCTTCACCCGCCCAAGGGCGCTTCCGCCGTCTCACCGAGAGCGCGGCCACCGATGCACTTCACGTCCACGGCGCTGCTGGCCGCCGGGTGCCGCTGACCGGTCTCACCGAGAGCGCGGCCACCGATGCACTTCACGCGTCCTGCCGACGAACCTCTGCCAGTTCCACCTGTGGGGTGGATTCTCTTGTGGGTTGTTCCGCGTGGCAGTGCTCGGGACCTAGAGAGCGGCGAGGAAATTGGCGACCACGGTCACGATCTCGGCGTCAACCCGCGGTCTGGGGTCGTGGCCCTGGCCCTCGAGCCAGTGCACGGTTACCTCTCCGGCGATGGCATCCACGTGGGCCGCGAACTCCTCGGGCGTGCCAAACGGGTCGCGGTCGCCGTTCACGAACAGCGTCGGCACGTCGATGTCGCCGAAGTGCTCGACCCGCAGCTTGTCGGGCTTGCCGGGCGGGTGCAGCGGATAGCTGAGTAGCACCAGCCCTGACGCGGGCAGCCCCTCAGCCACCGCCATCGAGCACATGCGCCCTCCCATTGAGCGCCCGCCCAGCACGAGCCGGGCCGCGGTGGTTCCGAGGTCGGCTGCGAAGGCCTCAGCAGCCAATCGGACCTCGGCAATCAGCTTCGGGGCCCGGTCCGGGAACCGTCTGCCCTCGCGCCGGTACCCGAACTCGACGCGGCGCACCGGCAGGTCGAGGCTCTCCTCGAGGGCGACGAGCGTATGCTGTCCGGCACCCCCGCCCGCGCCATGGGTCAATAGGAGCCCCGCCGCCGTCATGGAGCCGCCGTCACCGAGCACCATGACCGAGCCGACGCCACTGAGTGCCGTTGCCAAGCGCACAACCGGGGAGCATCGCGAACTCGCTGAGCATCGACAGTCCCGAGGTCACTAGATGGCCTTGATGGCGGCCATTACGGCTTGCCAGCGGTCGGGGTCGCCCCGGTACGGGGCGTAGAACGAGATCCGACTGATGACATCGCTGTAGCGACGCCCGAGTTCCGGGGCGATGTCCTCAGGCGGGGCGACCACCGCGAACGTGTTGAGGATCTCGTCGTCGATGAGGGCGCCCATCTCTACCCACTGGCCTCGCTTCGAGAGAGTGTTCAGCTCCGTCTGGAGGTCGCCCCAGCCGTGGATCTCCAACACCGGCCGGTAGGCCGGCGTCGAGCCGTAGAAGGCGATCTGCCGGCGAGTGAAGGCGGTAGAGCGATCCACCTCTTCGTCCGTCTCACCGGTCACCACAAACGACGGGCCGGCGATCTCGTACCCGTCCATTCCGGTGCCTGCGGCGGCCCGGCCCCGCTCCAGCGCGGGCAGCGTGACCTCGCGGAGGTACTTCTCGGTGGTGAACGGGTGGCATAGGAACCCGTCACAGACCTCGCCAGCCACCTCGGTCATCAGCGGGCCGACCCCGGCCAGGAAGATCGGCGGCGGGCCGAAGTCGCCCAGATCGCTGGCGCGGGGCGTGAACATCGGCGTCATCAGGGTGTGCCGGTAGAACTCGCCCTCAAAGCGCAGGCGTGTGCCTTGCAGCCAGGCGTTCCAGATGGCTCTCACGGCCTGGACCATCTCCCGCATGCGGGCCGCAGGCCGGCTCCATTCCATGGAGAAGCGCTTGGTGATGTGGGGCTTGACCTGGCTGCCCAACCCCAGCACGAACCGGCCCTTCGATAGTGTCTGCAAGTCCCAGCCGATGTTGGCCAGCAGCATCGGATTGCGGGCGAACGCCACCGCGATGGCTGTGCCCAACTCGATCTCGGCGGTGTGGTCCGCGGCGACGGCCAGCGGCAGGAACGGGTCGTGGGGCCCCTCGGCGGTCCAAGCGCCCGAGTAGCCGGCCGCCTCCAGATGGGCGGCGGCGGTTCCCGCCTCGGTGATGGAGCCGGTGAGCAACGAGTCGATCTTCATGGCCAGCGACAGTACCCACTCCATAGGCAGTCACCGCATGTCACCGGCCGCGCCGTCGCTACCTCCCTCAGTGGCCCTGTCTCAGTAGCCTCGCCCCTGGATGGCCCGCCGTCTCAGCGGCGAGCTCAGCAGGCCGTTACAGGGTGTCTCGATGACGACCACCGACGTTGAAGGCTTCATGCTTCGGGGAGGCGAGAGTTGGCGATCCCCATGGAACTCCTACCGGTGGCTCCGTGGCGGTCGGGAACTCAGGCGAGGCTCTCTACCGGCTTCCACACTCCCTCAGATACCCCCGAGCGATCGACCTCGCCGGAGGCGCTGGCCCGGGTGGCCGACGCCGTGCATCGGGCCGTGGCCGCTTTCTGCGCCGCCGCTACCGCCCGCCTGTAGTCTCGAGCAGGACTCAAGGAGTACGGCATGCAGGTTCGAAGAGTCGCCGGAGCCCTGGGCGCCGAGATCAGCGGCATCGACCTGCGGGATCCCGACCTCGACTTCGACGCCGTTTACCAGGCCTTTCTCGAGCACGAGGTCATCTTCTTCCGGGGCGCGCACCTCACTGAAGAAGAGCATCTCGCCCTCGGGCGGCGCTTCGGCACGCCCAGTATCTATCCGGTCGCCCGGGTGCTTGGGGCGACCGAGCCCACGATGACAGTCATCGAGGATGGTCCCGACAGCCCCAACGCCACCGGCCGCTGGCACACCGACGTCACCTGGACTGCCACCCCGCCCAAGGCCGCCCTGCTGCACATGGAACTGGTCCCCGAGTTCGGTGGCGACACGCTTTGGGCCTCAGCCACCCGCGCCTACGAGACCCTCAGTCCGGCCGTTCAGTCGTTCTTCTCGTCGCTCACGATTGTGCATTCCAACGAGGAATATCTGGCGCGGGTGGCCGAGAAGTCCAAGCACGGCGAGGCGATCTGTGAGGCCATCTCCCGCGACTACGGCCCGGTCGAGCATCCCCTGGTGCGCACCCACCCCGAGACCGGCAAGCGGGCTCTGCTGTACGCCGACGGGGTCCACTCTCATGTGGCGGGCGTGAGCCGGGCCGAGAGCGACATGGTTCTAAACTTCCTGCGCGAGCACGTCGCCGAGGTGTCACTGCACTGCCGCTGGCAGTGGCGGAACGGCGACCTGGCCGTCTGGGACGAGCGCTCCACGCTGCACCGCTCCGCAGCCGACCACTTCCCCCAGCGCCGCATCATCCGCCGCCTCGAGATCGACGGCGACCGCCCCTACTTAGACCCCAACGGCTCCTAGCCGGCCAGCGGCGCGGCGTCGCTCATGCCGCCGCGTCCGGGGCGCTCGGGATGGCGAGTCGGCCCTCCAGGGCATTGTCCACTGCGCTGGTGGCGTTGAGGTGGGCTATCAGCGCTGTCAGCTTCCCGTCGATCTCCGCAACTGCCGCTTCGAGCGCGTCGAACCTCTCATCCACCTCGTCGAACCTGGCGTCCACCTTGTCCTCAAAGCGGTCGATACGGTCCTCGAGGCGGTCGATGCGCCGGTTGGTCTCGTTGATGCGGATGTTGGGAGTGGCGATGGCGGCTGCGAGCAGCGCGATGATCATGAGGCCGAAGAAGCTCAGCAGGGGATTCTCCGCAACCTGAGCGCGCAGGCTGGGCCTCGCCGCGGCCGCGGCCCGGGCCCGCGCCAGCGCCTGCTCGGTCGGTGCCTCAGATGCGGTGTCAGACGGGTTGGCCATGCTGGGAGCTGCCTCGGCGGCGGGGATCGAAGCTGTTGTCGTCATCGGAGCCTCGTCTCAGGGCCAGCGGCGGGTGCGGGTGACAGGGCGGATACGGGATCGGTCGCCGAACCAGGCCCGGCAACGAGGCTCGTCATGAAGGCTACAGCACAATCAATGTCATGTCAATACAACATGAATTTTCATTCTGCTGCCGCCGACAGTGGAGCAGCAGGCGTGGTTCTCGCAGGACAGACCCTACATCAGATTATATGTCTTGATGCTTTGTGCCTATATGTTGATTCTTTGTGCTATCGTGGTACGTGCCGTGCGTCGGACCGGGCTGCAACGCTTGCCACGACTTCGGCCGCATCGGAGCCGTCGAATGCTCCCGCCTTGTTGAAACCCGCAAACAGGAGGGAGACCGCAGATGGCGATGACCAACACGCAGCGCGCCACGCTCTACACGACACTGGCAGAAACCATCGGACAACAAGAAGCCGAGACGCTCATGGAGCAGCTCCCGCCGTCGGGCTGGGACCAAGTAGCCACCAAGGACGACCTCAGAGTCCTCGGAGCCAACTTCGCCGCCGCGCTTGCCGAGACCAACGCCGCCATAATCGCGACCAACGCCGGCATAATCGCGACCAACGCCGCCATGACCGCAGGCTTCGCCGAGACCAACGCCGCCATGACCGCAGGCTTCGCCGAGACCAACGCCGCCATCAAGGCCGGCCTCGCCGAGGCGGCCAAGGAGCGGGGCGAGATCGTCAGGAGCCAAGCCAGGCAGCTATACATCGTCACGGCCACGATCATCGCGGCCACCGTGTCGATCTGGATAGCGCTCTTCACCGGCGCCGGGGCCGGATAGGCCCACAGCGCCCGTTCGAGGACACGTCCCCCGACGCCGACATGACGTGCAGCTACCGAGAAATCGACGGCGACCGTCATCGTGGAGGCCCGCGACGGACGCTGGCTGGCAGCCGAGGTCAAGCTCGGTGCTGAGGAGGGAATCGAGCAGGCCGCCCGGTCATCAAGACCCAGCATGTGCAGTACCTGCCCGACCACGGTGCTGAGGAGGGAATCGAGCAGGCCGCCCGGTCGCTCCTGCGGCTGCGAGACAAGGTGGACGACTCGCGTATGCCCGCACCGTCCAAGCTGCTGATCATCACCGCCACCGGCTACGGCTACGACCGCCCCGACGGAACCACCGTCCTCCCCATCACCGCCCTGGGCGCGTAGCGGCGAACTCGGTCATCTGAACCCCGGTTGGCGTTGACGGTGGAGGGGGTGGGTTAGGCTCAGCGCCACACGGTCGACCTGGTTCGACCGTGCAAGAAGGGAGAGGCCGATGAGACGAAGAGGAGCCAAGGGCGGCGGTGGCGCGGCACAGGATGCTGCTGAGGAATCGGCGCCGCGGCCGGTGCCGATAACGACTGAGAACCCACAGCGCCCGACTAATCGCCGAGAGGCGGTTGCCGAGGCCAAGCGGGCGGTGGCGGCGGCCCGGGAGCGCGAGAGGGCGACGAGATAAGGTTCAGGCGAACAGCCGCCCCCAGTGAAGCGCAGCGAGGCCCGCCAACACCGCAGTGGTCCCTGCGATGCTCACATACAGCCAGTACCGGCGAGCGCTGACCTGAAGGAACAGCTCCTGAACGTTGTCATTCCCCCATAGCGCAAGTTCGCGGTACGCAGCGTCGTCGGTGGGGAATATGCCTCGGTCGCCCCACTCGACTATCTTGTGTGGGCGGTCGCCGAAGGGGCCCTCGGGGCTTCGCAGCACCGTGAGCACGGCCGCGAGGTTGGCGACCACTCCCGCACCGATCACCGTCACCCACAGAACCGAGGGACGGGTCGAAGCTTGCTCGGTCGGGAAGCTGGCAAGGCCGGTGCCTGCCGCGATCACCGCGACAGCCAGGAACGCCATGGTCCTGGTTCGGAGGCGATCCAGCTGGGCATCCAGTTCGGATCGCCATCGGATCACTTCCTCGTAGGCCAGCCGGTAGGCGACCGTGGGCCTGGACCGTGACTCTTCAATCACCTTCGTATCCTTTCGCAGTGACGGAACGCTAACGACCCGTCACAGGCGGCCCAACCCGCGACGCCCCGGCAGCGGCTGCCGGAGCATGTGAGCGACTTCGCCCGGCACCATCCCCCCGGGCGGCGCAGAGCCCAAGCGGCGGCCAACGCCCTGCCTGCCGCCGATGTCGTACCCTGTGCGTACTGTGGCCGTCATGGGAACGACCATCGACACGCGCTTCGAGATCCGGTTGGGCGGTCTGCGCGGCTGCGTCATGTATGACAATTGGCCACGGGAGGTCAACTCGGTGGCCGAGGCCCGCGAGGCCATCCTCGCGCACGCTCTGGATGCGCTCGATCATCACGCGCACGACCCCGACAAGCGCGAGCACCTGTTCCTGACGGTGGGACCGGAAGGCACGGCCTGGGACGACCTCCTCGCCTGCGAGAGCACCCGCCGCTACGACCCGGCCAAGCCTGAGGACGGCATGCACTGCTCGTACTTCTGTACCGCCAAGGCGGCTTGGAGGGCGTGGGCGGCGTCATGTGGACCTACGGCGTCACGATCTGGGCCACCGCACCCCCCGAAGTCTGGAACCACCCCGCCGACCAGCCCTTGGGGCTGGACACCGACGACGATCTCAACAACGATCTTGCAAGCGATTGACCCGCCTGCGGCCGAAAGCGAGCACCATGTCCCTGACCGACGAACCCGCCGGCGGCCTGACCGACCGACCAGCTCCGGAGACGCCTGTCGACAAACATGAGGAGCCGGTCCCGTCCAAGTCGGCCCTGTGGTGGCCTGTTGTCCAAGCTCTGCGCGAACTGGGACGGCCGGCAACGGATGCCGAGGTCGCTGACCATGTTGCCGATTCGCTCAACCTCACTCACCGCCAGCGAACGCAGACGATCCCCTCCGGACAGGAGACGCGACTGAAGAATCGCGCGGGCTGGGCCGCGCACGAACTCAAGGAGATCGGCGCCGTCCACTATCCGAAGCCTGGCTATCGCGCCCTTACCGATCTAGGCCTGAGCATCGACGAAGAGCAGATCACTGCACTCCGTGCCAAGTTCATTTCAAGCAAGTCGCCGTCTGAGGCGAAGCAGCGCGGAGGCCACGAGCAGGCTCGCACACCGGCTGCATGGCTCATCAGGGCCGGCCGCCAGGGCGAGCGCTACGACTACAACATCGAGCATGGCCTCGCCTGCCTTGGCTGGGACGATCAGCCGGACCTAAGAGGGTTCTCCAACCAACAGGAACTGTGGGATGACTTGCGGCTGAACATGCCAGATGACACGGACAGAGCAATTTCCAGCTACGCGGGCCAGCTATGGAGGATGCGCACCGATGTGCGTTTGGGCGATGTGGTGGTGATGCCTCGCAAGGGGGCACCACAGATCGCGCTCGGCACAGTCACCCGCAGGTACTGGTTCGACGACATCTCGAACGTGGACTGGGGCCGACACGTCGTGGCGGTGGACTGGAAGCGCACCGACGTCCCCGTTGCTGCCATCAAACAGGACTTGCAACGGTCACTCCGTGGACTACAGACCATCTACGCACTCAACGGCCGCGACGTGGTGTGGCGACTCCAGCAGCTGATGGAGACAGGTCAAGACCCCGGCCAGCGAGCCGACGAGGACGATGGACCCCAAGATCTGTCAATGCTGGTCGAACAGTTCCGCGCCGAGACGGACTATCCGACCGAAGCCCACGAGGAACAGGAGCGCCTGCGGGCGGAGTGGGCCGAGAAGCTCGCGCCCGAGAATGTCGGCGACTTGAGCCGCAGAGATCTTCTCGCGTACACAAGCAATGCTGTGCATTATGGGCAGTACGTGACCCTCAAAGAAGGCCTACAACAACAATGGATCGATGATCTGGACCCTGCCGGGTACAACAGGCTGCTTGACAGCATCCGCGATCTCTGCTGGGGCGAGGATGAACTGTCGACCAGGATCGACCGTCTCACCGACCAGGTAGGCGGATTCAACAAGGACACGGGCACCAAGGGCTTCACGGGCCTGCAGGTGAGCCGCACCCTTGCCATCTGTCACCCCGAACAGGTCCTGCCTCTTCCCTCGCAGATCGGCAAATGGGGGCGTGAGGTCGTGTTGCGAGCGCTTGGCCTCCCAGCTGTCCACGGCTCGTACGGCCAGAGGGTCGTTGATGCGAACAACCGGCTCAGAGAGCATCTCGTTTCCTACTTCAAGAAGGACACGGCTGGCATGGTCGCATTCATCAATTGGTTCAAGGCGATGGGCCTGACCAAACTTGCAGGTGAGTTGCTCGTCGACGTTGATTTCTTGAAGGACATCGTCTCGCTGCTTGAGGACAAGGGGCAGGTGATCCTGTATGGGCCGCCGGGAACCGGCAAGACGTACCTGGCGCGGGCGCTGGCGAAGGTGTTGGCCCCGGACGAGGCGTGCCGAGCGCTGGTGCAGTTCCACCCGTCCACTTCGTATGAGGACTTCTTCGAGGGTTACCGACCCGCCGGGACCGACGGCGGGGCCATCCAATACAAGCTGACGCATGGTCCCTTGGCCCTGATGGCCGACCAAGCCGAAGATGCGCCCGACAAGCGCCATGTGATGATCATCGACGAGATCAACCGGGGAAACCTGCCCCGCGTGCTGGGGGAACTGCTCTTCCTGCTGGAGTACCGGGACGAGAGCGTGTTTCCGCTGTACCGACCGGATGAGCCGTTCTCCCTGCCGGAGAATCTCTGGTTCATAGGCACCATGAACACCGCCGACCGGTCGATCGCGCTGGTCGACGCGGCGCTACGGCGCCGGTTCCACTTCCTGCCGTTCTTCCCAGACAAGTGGCCGATGGCCGGCCTGCTCGCCCGATGGCTGGAACGCCAGGGCGAGCCGGGCTGGGTCGGTGATCTCGTCGACGAGGTCAACGACGAACTCAAGAAGGCCCTCGAGGGCTCCCATCTCCTGCTCGGGCCGAGCCACTTCATGAAGAAATACGGCTCTTCGCCCAACGAGCAACGAGAGCAGCTGCGGCGCATCTGGGAGTACAACATTGAGCCCTTCATCGAGGACCAGTTCTTCGGCGACCCCGACCGGATCGCTCACTTCCGGTTCGACGCGGTGATGAGGCGCAACGGGCCGGCAGCAGAGTCGGATGTCGACGCCAGCGATGATGGCGACGACCTGGAGAGCACCGACGAGTCCGAGGACTCATGAGCCTGACGGCGCTCAGTGACACCGCCGTGGCGACGGATCGAGTCACCACGGGCGCACTCGGCCTCAAGGCCTTGGCCGACGTGCCCGTCCAGCCGGCCGACAGGGTCGAGTTGCGCGAGTACGGCCGGGAGTTGCTGCCGCTGACCAGCGAGCAGGCTGCCGCGCTGAACCGGGTGGGCGGCGGGCAGTACCTGTCGGTCGAGCCGGGCGAGCACTCCGGGCACTGGCATGTGTCTGCTCACAACTACGTCGGGTCGATCAATGTTGCGGGACTGCAGGTGCTGGTGCGGCCCAAGATCCCGCTGCGCAACCTGTTCCTACTGCTCGAAGTGGGGCTGCGCGAGCGGGACTGGCATGACGAGGCCGTCCGCTTCGAGACCACCGGCGACCTGCTGCCTGCCCTCGTGTCGTTCTTCGCCCGCACTACCGAGACCACCCTCGCCCGTGGGCTGTACCACTCCTACCGGGAGCAGCGCGACCGGCTCGTTGCGCTGCGGGGCCGCGTCGACATCGCCCGACAGCTCACCCAGCCCGGCGTTGTCATACCCACGGCCTGCAGGTTCACAGAGTTCACCGCCGACCTGATCGAGAACTCCTACCTGAAGGCGGCGGTGTCCCGCTCTCTGCGGGTGGCCGGGGTGCAGCCGGGCGACCGGCGTCGGCTGATGCAGCACCTCGTCACACTCGAAGACGTAGGCGACGTGCAGCACCACCACAGCGACCACGACCGTGTCGTGTTCAGCCGGCTCAACGAGCACTACCAGCCGGCACTAAGGCTGGCCCAGCTCGTGCTGGCCAACCTGACGCTGCAAGACGTCCTCGGCGAGACGCAGGCCTCGTCGTTCATGCTGGACATGAACGAACTCTTCGAGCGCTTCGTCACCGAGCGCCTGCGGCGGGCGTTACAGGGCCGCCTCGACGTCAAGGGCCAGCACCAGGACCGGCTCGACAAGGAGCGCTACATCACCATCAAGCCCGACCTGCTGTTCAGCGCCAACGGCACACCGAGGTTCGTGGCTGACATCAAGTACAAGCTCACCGACGACAGGGCCGCTGGCCGCAACGCCGACTACTACCAGTTGCTGGCCTACACCACCGCGCTCGACCTGCCTGAGGGCGTGCTCATCTACTGCCTCGACGCCAACCGTGCCGACGACTCCGACAGCGACGGAGCGTCGGCCGCCACCTCCCAGCCCGAGAGCTCCATGCTCGCCGAAGGCACACCCGACGACAGCCTTCCAGGCCTGCGGTCGATACGGGTCCGCAACGTCGAGAAGGTGCTCCACACCTACGCGCTGGACATGTCCGGCACAACCGCGGATGTCGCCCGCAACCTGGACATAATTGCACATGGGCTCGCCGACTGGATCGAGGACCGGGCCGCAGCGACTCTGGGAGTGGGCGGGCCTGCCCGCGGGGACTAGGCGACCGGGTTTCCGTCGATCTCTAGGCGCTGGCGGCGCAGCACCATGCGGGTGATCCACCAGCGTCCGTTGACTCGCTCGTACTCCTCCTCGTACCAGCCTGCGCCCCAGACCGTTCGGACCGGGCTCCCCTCGGGGAACCAGAGGCGGTCCTCCATCGCCCACACACCCGAAGCGGTGTCGGCGCCGGTCATCTCGATCTCTTCCGTGTGACCGTGATGGACGGTGACTGCGCCGTGCAGGAGCTTCGACACCGTGGCGACGAAGCTGTCTCGACCGCTGTAGACGCCGCGGCCCGAGCCGCTCACGGTGCTGCTCGAGACATCGATCACCGCATCCGGGGCGAAGACCTCGCTGACACCCTGCCAGTCCTGCTGGTCGAGCAGGCGGAAGTAGCGCGCCTTGAGCTTGCGGATCTCTTCGATGTCCTCCATGGACCCGCCGTCGCCGTCGCCTGGCGGCACACGGTCAGCCTTCGTGCTCACGGCCACACCGTACCCGTCCGGCACTTGCCCGTCGCTGGGGTCAGCCACGCCCTTGCAGTCGGTGGTCAGCGCCCAGGCGATGCCCGGCGACCATCACACAACCTCGACCAACATCAGCCACCAACGCTCCCCGGCACGCACTGACAGACGCGGGCAGCTAGCTCGCCCAGCGACGTTTCGGACAGGGACAATTCACAGAATTTTCCCTGTTATAGCATGTAAATGCTTGACAAGTGTCGCACCCCTATGGGATACTTCTGTCATGTTGATCGAGACCGCCCGACGGGCCGAGACCGCTGCCAAGGAGATGCTGGCGCTGGTCAATGAGGGCTCGGCGTCGTCCGAAGAGATCCGCGAGGCGCTGGCCGTGTCTAAGGCCATCACCGGGATCAACACGGCGTTCCAGGCCGCGGGCGCGGCTGCGGTGGCCGGTCGGGAGCGCCACGGCGACGGCGGGGCTGAGGTGCTGGCATCGACCGCGGGACTGTCTCGGCGCGAGGCCAATAGCCAGGTCAAGACGGCTGAAGCGATACGTAACACGCCGAGACTGCGAGACGCGGTCGAGTCGGGCCGGGTGTCGGTGGCCAACGCCAAGCGGTTGGCCGAGGCCGTCGACAAGACCAGCGCCGCCGACGTGGAAGCCGACTCCGACCTGTTGGCCAAGGCCGAGACGATGCGACCCGAGCAGTTCACCAAGGAAGCGCGCCGATGGGTGACGGATCGCGACGGTGACGGCGGGGCAGCCGAGCATGCCCGCCAGCGGGCCCGGCGCTGCGTGCGCATGTGGGACTCCGACGACGGTCTGGTGCACCTTCACGGCCAGTTCGACTCCGTGACCGGCGAGCGCATCAGGAACCGCCTGCGGGCTGAAGCCGCCCGGATGTACGACGGCGACAAGCAGGCCGCCAGGCAGAACGCCAAGGACACCACCACGAACGGGTGCGCTGACCGCCGCACGTTCGACCAGTGCATGGCCGACGCCCTCGACAACCTCACCAATCTCACCGCCGTCGACAGCAGCGCCAGCGGCAGCAGCAACGGCGGCGGCAAGCCCTTCGCCGACATCGCCGTGGTCTGGCACCTCAACGCCAACACCGAGAAGACATTCGCCGAGATCGCTGGCGGCGACCGGCTGCCGGCCTCCGTGCTCGAAGAACTCATGTGCAACTGCGCCGTGACCGGGCTGATCTACAACACCGAGGGCGTGCCGCTATGGCGCGGCCAGACCAAGCGCAGGGCCACCCCCGGCCAGATGAGAGCCCTGATCGCCAAGTACGGCGGCTGCTTCCACTGCGGCGCCCACCCCGCCATGTGCCAGGCCCACCACATCAAGCCCTGGTGGCTCGGCGGCCCGACCGACATCTCGAACCTGGTGCTGGCCTGCTGGAACTGCCACCAGCGAATCCACCACCACGGCTGGCAGATCCGCACCCACCTCGGCCAGCACACTCTCCACCCGCCCGACCCCGTTGTCTACGGCCCAGCCCACGCCGCCGACCCGCCGCCGACGCCCGAACCCGGCTCCCGGCGCGGACCTCATCGGGACGCGGGGACACCGCGGCCACGGCAGGGCGCACCACCGAGCCCGCAGCCGCGAGTGCGGGCCTCGACAGACGCATCGCCCCGGTCGCCCCGGGACGGGTCAGCCGAACCGTCCCCGGCCAGCCGAAGCGATCAACTCTTCGCCCCGGTCTAGGGGGCTGCGGCGGGGGCCGTGATCGGAGGCCGCGCCCGTTATGTTGCACTGCTTATGCCGAACCTGAATTGAGCGGCCGGCAAGCCTGTGTGGCAGGCTTGGGTGAGCGCAGTTCTCGAACAACCCGAACCACGAAAGGGGCGCACATGGGTGAGATGGTGGAGTTCGCTGCCAACGGATCGACGGCCCGGGGCTATGTGGCCGCCCCGGCCGGGGGCTCGGGCCCTGGCGTGATCGTGCTGCAGGAGTGGTGGGGGCTGGTGCCCCAGATCAAGGCTGTGTGCGACCTGCTGGCCGACGAGGGCTTCACCGCGCTGGCACCCGACCTGTACCAGGGCGAGATGGCCACCCACACCGAGATGGACAAGGCCGGCGAGCTCATGACCAGCCTGCCGCCGGAGCGGGCCGCCCGCGACATGTCGGCCGCCATCGACTATCTGGTCGGCCACGACGCCTGCTCGTCGTCCACCGTCGGCGTCACCGGCTTCTGCATGGGCGGGCTGCTCACCCTGCGCATCGCGGCCATCGCCGGCGACCGGGTGTCGGCCGCCGCGCCTTTCTACGGCGCCCCCCTCGGCGACGACTCGCTCGACTGGAGCAACCTCAGCGCCAAGGTCGAGGGCCACTTCGCGGGCAGCGACGACTTCTTCCCGCCCGACGCCTGCGAGGCGCTGGCCCAGCAACTACGGGACATGGGCAAGGATGTCGTGTTCCACACCTACGAGGGCACCGGCCACGGCTTCGGCAACTGGGAGGATCCGCTCGGCACCTACGACGAGCAGGCCTGGAACACCGCCTGGTCTCGAACCCTCGATCTGCTACGCGCCCACGTGACGTAGGCCAGCAGCCACGTAGGCCAGCAGCCACGCGGGCCAGCCCACAGCCACGCAGACCTACAGCCGCTCAGGCCGACAGGCCACCCCCACACAGACACACAGCCACGCAGACCTACAGCCGCTCAGGCCGACAGGCCACCCCCACACAGACACACAGCCACGCAGACCTACAGCCGCTCAGGCCGACAGGCCACCCCCACACAGACACACAGCCACGCAGACCTACAGCCGCTCCTTTCCTAGTAGGTCCTAGTAGGCCTCGGGTACGAACGTTTGGTCGGTGATTGGCGGCCTCACGTAGCCCACACTGGACTGGCGCTCGGGCAGCTCCACGTCCTCCCACGGCACCGTCTCGTACGGGATCATCGACAGCAGGTGCGAGATGCAGTTGAGCCGAGCCTTCTTCTTCGAGTCAGCGTCGACCACGTACCACGGGGCCTGCTTGATGTCGGTGTGGGCGAACAGGGTGTCCTTGGCCTTGGAGAAGTCCACCCACCGGGCCCGGCCCTGCACGTCCATCGGCGACAGCTTCCAGCGCTTGAGCGGGTCCGCGATCCGGCTCTGGAACCGCCGCTCCTGCTCGGCGTCGCTCACCGAGAACCAGTACTTGATCAGGATTATCCCCGAGCGCACCAGCATCCGCTCGAACTCCGGGCAGGACCGGAGGAACTCCTTGTACTCCTCCTCGGTGCAGAACCCCATCACCGGCTCGACCAGGCCCCGGTTGTACCAGCTGCGGTCGAACAGGACCATCTCCCCCGCCGCGGGCAATTCGGCCACATAGCGCTGGAACCACCACTGGGTCTTCTCACGGTCGCTGGGCGTGCCGAGGGCCACGACCCTCACGACTCGGGGGTTGAGCCGCTCGGTGATCCGCTTGATGACCCCTCCCTTGCCTGCCGCGTCGCGGCCCTCGAAGATGACCACCACCTTCAGTCCCTTGTGGCGGATCCAGCGCTGTAGCCGAACAAGCTCCTCCTGCATGCTGGCCAGCTCGCGCTCGTAGTCCCTGTTCTTGATCTTCTTGGCCTTCACAGGCGCCTCGTCGCGCGACGATGCCAAACCGAAGGTCATATCAACGTCCATGAATCGGACAATAGTGCAGGCCGCATACTGCGAACTAGCGCGAAGGGTGCACAATGGAGGCGTGGAATCTCAACCGGCTGAAGGCACCCGCTCGTTCACGACCATGTCGGGAGTGCCCGTCGATCCCGTGTACGGCGACGGACCCCTGCCCGGCGAGTTCCCCTACACCCGAGGCCTCTACCCCGGCATGTACCGCAACCGGCTGTGGACGATGCGGATGTTCGCGGGGTTCGGCACCGCGGTGGACACCAACGGACGGTTCAAGGACATCCTGCGCCACGGCGGCACCGGGCTGTCGACCGCGTTCGACATGCCGACCCTCATGGGCCGGGACTCCGACGACGAGGTGTGGTCCGTGGGCGAGGTCGGCCGGGCCGGTGTGGCCATCGACACCCTGGCCGACATGGAGGACCTGTTCGCGGGCATCGATTTGGCCTCGGTGTCGACATCGATGACCATCAACGGGCCTGCCATAGTGGCGCTGGCCCAGTACATCGCGGTGGGCGACAACACCGGAGTGGACCGAGCGGCGCTGTCGGGCACGATCCAAAACGACATCCTCAAGGAGTACCAGGCCCAGAAGGAGTACATCTTCCCGCCGCGGCCGTCGATGCGGATCGTGACCGACATGATGCGCTTCACCGCCGCCGAGATGCCCCGGTGGCATCCGGTGTCGATTTCGGGATATCACATCCGCGAGGCCGGCTCGACCGCCGCGCAGGAGCTGGGCTTCACCCTGGCCAACGGTTTCGCCTATGTGGAGGCGGCCCGGGCGGCCGGCCTCGAAGTGGACGACTTCGCGGGCAGGTTGAGCTTCTTCTTCAACAGCCACAGCGACTTCTTCGAGGAGGTCGGCAAGTACCGGGCGGCCCGCCGGATCTGGGCCTCCTGGATGAGGGACCGCTACGGAGCGAAGGCCGAGCGCAGCCTGATGTGCCGGTTCCACACCCAGACCGCGGGCGTGTCGCTCACCGCCCAGCAGCCCGAGATCAACATCGCCCGGGTGGCGCTGCAGGCGCTGGCCGCCGCGCTGGGCGGCACACAGTCGCTGCACACCGACGCCTACGACGAGGCGCTGGCGCTGCCCACCGAGAAGGCGGCCCGCATCGCGCTGCGGACACAGCAGATCGTGGCCCATGAAACCGGCGTGGCCAACGTCGCCGACCCGCTGGGCGGTTCGCCCTACGTGGAGTGGATGACCGACGAGATGGAACGCCAGGCCACCGAGATCTTCGACCACCTGCTGGACCTGGGCGACGGGTCCATGCTCGAGGGCGTCTACGAAGCCATAGACAACGGCTGGTTCGTGGGCCAGATCGCGGACTCGGCCTACCGGTTCGAGCGCGAGGTCAACGATGGCACCCGAGTCATCGTCGGCGTCAACGCATTCACCGACAGCGACGACGGCGACGCCAACCTGCTGCGCATAGAGCAAGACACCGAGGACCTCCAGCTCAAGCGCCTCGCGGCGGTCAAGCAGGCCCGCGACGATGAGACGGTGCGCGGGACCCTTGAAGCCGTGCGGTGCGCGGCCGCAGATCCAGGCGTCAACTTGATGCCGCCAGTGATCAACGCGGTCAAGGCCTACGCCACCGAGGGCGAGATCTGCGACGCCCTAGCCTCGGTGTTCGGCCGCTACGTCGAGCAGGCCATCGTCTAGTGGTCCATCGCGCCGCTGACCGAGGCACCCGAAGCGGTACCGCGCCGGGGTCTGGGCTCTCTGAGCCACCCCAGCCGCCCCAGCCGTTCCAGAGACTTGAAAGCGCAGCACCGGGCATGGACGGCCCCCGTGCCTGAGAATCACCAAGCACTCGAGGCCGACCGCGAGCCGCCGATCCGGGTGGTGCTGGCCAAGCTCGGCCTCGACGGCCACGACCGGGGCCTCAAGGTGGTGGCCCGCATGCTGCGCGACGCCGGCATGGAGGTCGTGTACTTGGGCCTGCGCCAGACCACCGAGACGGTTATCGCCGCGGTCGAGCAGGAAGACGCCGACGTGATCGGCCTGTCGATGCACAACGCGGGCCACCTGGCCCTCGCCCCCCGGATCGTGCAGGCCCTCGCTGACGCCGGCCTCGACGTGCCGGTCATAATCGGCGGGATCGTCCCCGAGGCGGACGTGGACACCCTCCGAGGCATGGGTATCAGCGCGGTGCTGCACCCCGGGGCCTCAGCCCGAGACGTCGTGAAGGCCGTACGCGGCTCGCGGCGCGGCACCTCTCCACGCGACCGGCCAACCGGCGAGTAGGCCCCAAGACTCGTGATCGAACCCGGCGAACTGCTCCAGCGGTGTGATCGCGATTGCCGAACGCCGGCCGACACCCGGCAAGACTCTGATCGAACCCGCCGAACGGCTCCAGCGGTGTGATCGCGATTGCCGAACGCCGGCCGACACCCGGCAAGACTCGTGATCGAACCCGCCGAACTGCTCCAGCGGTGTGATCGCGATTGCCGAACGCCGGCCGACCCCCGGCAAGACTCGTGATCGAACCCGCCGAACTGCTCCAGCGCGCCGTCGCAGGCGAGCGGCGGGCGCTGGGCCGGCTGCTCACCCTGATGGAGCGGGGCGGCGAGCCCGCCGACGAGATCGCCGAGCTGGTGCGCAGCCGTGCGCCGGGCTCCGCTGCCGTAGTCGGAGTCACCGGCGCCCCCGGCACCGGCAAGTCCACCCTGGTGGGACACCTCGTCAGCCGGATGGCTGACGGGGGAGGCCGACCGGCAGTGCTGGCCGTGGACCCGTCCTCACCGCTCACCGGCGGGGCGATCCTGGGCGATCGCGTCCGGATGGACGGGGCAGCCGCCGGCCGGGCGTTCATCCGCTCGATGGCCACCCGCGGCCACGCCGGCGGGCTGGCGCTGGCCGTGCCGGGCGCGTTGAGACTCTTCGAAGCCTGCGGCTTCGGGCCCTTGCTGGTGGAGACGGTGGGTGTGGGCCAGGTCGAGGTCGACGTGACCCGCACCGCCGACACCACCGTCGTGATGGTCGCCCCCGGAATGGGCGACGCCGTGCAGGCCAACAAGGCCGGCCTGCTGGAAGTGGCCGAGGTGCTGGTGGTAAACAAGGCCGACCGGCCCGGCGCCGACGACGCCCGCCGCGACCTGGAGCACATGCTCGACCTGGGTCGCCTGACGGGCCTAACCCAGGACTGGCGGCCGGAGATCATCATGACCACGGCCACCACCGGCAACGGGGCGGGCCAGGTCCTCGAGGCCATCGCAGACCACCGAGCCCACCTGGCTGACACAGGCCAACTGCAAGCCCGCCGCCGATCGAGGATCCACCAGGAGGTGCTCGACCGAGTCAGCCGGGAACTGGACACCGCCGCATCGCAGTACCTCAGCACGCAACCGGACGTTCTGACAGAGGCACTCGAGGGCCGCCGGACACCCGCCGCCACGGCGGCCGAACTCAGCAAGCACCTGTTGGGCGACCAGCCCTCCAGCTAACCCAGAGTGATTCGCCTGCCGCGGAGAGGAGCGGGCGTCAGGCCGGAGAGTGCCACCGGGCCAAGGCGTCAGCAACGGGTTCCAGCCGTCGACCCTACTGACCCTGCTACGGGACCCGCTAGCCGGGCAGAACACAACCCTTGCCCTACCGGGCCAAGAGAATCCGGCGGGCCTCGCTCAACTCTGCGATGCGGTCGGCTGCTTCGGCCTCGGCCGCACCCAAGTCGGGGTGGGCAGCCCGCAACGCCTCGCGGAAGCCCCGTCGGACCGCGGCCTGCGCCGGCAGCTCGACCTCACGGTCGAGCCCCAGAACCTCCAGGGCCCAGCCGACGGGATCCGCGATGGCCCGGGCCGGCCTCGATGCCGGCTGACCGGACGCGAGGTACCTGAACAGAGCCGGTCCGACATCGCCCCGCCAGGCCAGACCCCTGCGAACTGCTCGGAGCGCTTCGCCGCGGACCGCCGCACCGGCCATACCAGCCGCGTAGGCCGATCCGAGCACGAGCTGACTCGCGGTGGCCCGTGAGCCGTCGAACTCGCAGGTCAACCGTTCGATGGAACCATCGCCGTCAGACCCGTAGAGCCTTTGGCGGCTGCGGGTCAGGCCGACCCGATCCCGCTGCAGACGGTGGCGCAGCCGGGGTTGAGCCACGGGTCGCTCGTGCTCCAACTCGTGCACGAGCTCCGCTACCTCCCCCAGCAGATCGGGCGTGAGACCGGACCCGAAACGAGCGCACACCGCGCCCAGCAGCAGGCTTCCGGAACCCGGGCAGGAACCGTCGCGTGAGCCGGGCAGCCACGTCCGGCCGATGGAGATCCGGCGGGTGGGGGCTATCGGTCTGGAGTGGAAGATCTCCAGCTCAGCCAGCAGCACCAGGCCAAGCTAGCGGGCAGGAACTCTCGGCGACCCTGCCCGGGCGAAGCCGCCGCGCACGCCAGGAACGAAGCTCATGCCGATAAATCACGCACCCGTAGCGCCCGATGAGTTCGTGGAAGACCCGGACAACCCGGACTCCCACTCGTCAAGCGAGTCCAGCAGCCCGCCCAGGAAGTCTCCCAGGCCGAGACCATCCAACATCTCCATCATCTGGCCGAGCTGTTCGCGTTCCTCGTCGGACAGATCGTCGAGGTCGCCGCACGTCTCGGAGTCGTCCAAGCGGAAACAGAAGCCGTTCGAGCTCCCATCGCCGCGGAACCGGAACCCCCGCTCGCCCCGCTCAAAGAGCCCATCCTCGAGATCAGGCAACGGCTCGTCCTCGGAGAACCGCCCATCCCGGAACGGCAGCCCATCCTCGAAGAGCTCCTCAAGGAACCCCTCGAGATCGAACGGCAAGCCCTCCTCCAAGAACTGCTCATCCTCAAAGAACCGCCCATCCCGGAACGGCAGCCCATCCTCGAAAAGCTCCTCAAGGAACCCCTCGAGATCGAACGGCAAGCCCTCCTCCAAGAACTGCTCATCCTCAAAGAACCGCCCATCCTCGAAGAACTCCCCATCCTCGAAGAGCTCACCGAGGAACTCCTCGAGATCGAACGGCAAGCCCTCCTCCAAGAACTGCTCATCCTCAAAGAACCGCCCATCCTCGAAGAACTCCCCGTCCCGGAACGGCAGCCCATCACCAAAGAACTCCCCAAGGAACTCCTCGAGATCGAACTGCAAGCTGTCCTCGGAGGGCCGGGCGTCCTTGAACGGCCAACCATCCTCGACGGGCCCGCCGTCGCGATTCCACGGTCCCAGGCCGGGACCGAACAGCCACTCAAGACCCTTGAAGGGCGACTGCTCGCCGCCCATGTCGAAGTAGGGAAGTGCCCTTCGCGGAAGCCTCTTGAACTTGAAATAGCCGCCGTCGTCGGGCAGAACGGATCCCGGCCGCCCAACTCCCGGAGCATTGCAAACCAGAATGGTGAACGCATTCTCACCGCTGTCGGCTCGGTAGATCGTCCGGCACTCGTCGGCACCGCCCCGCTCACTCGGCCTGCGGCTCTCGGATCTCTTCTTGCTGACGCCTTCCCTGCCGTCACCCTTGAGGTCGTCATCCTCGAAGCCTCCGCACTCAAAGCCTTCACACTTGAAACCTTCACCATCGAAGCCTCCGCACCTGAAACCCCCACCATCGAAGCCTCCGCACCTGAAACCCCCACCATCGAAGCCTCCGCACCTGAAACCCCCACCATCGAAGCCTCCGCACCTGAAACCCTCACCATCGAAGCCTTCTCTTGCGTCCTTGCCCCGATCAGTTCGCTCACGAGAGCCACGGTCGCGGCGATCGCCGCGGTCGCCACCGTCGCCGCGATCACGGCCGCGATCACGGTCGTAGCGCCAGCCTTGATCGTCGTCCGCTTCGGCGCCTCCGCCCCACTCGCCGGCCCTTGGCCGCTCGCGGTCGAAGGACGCCGCGTAGTCGCGGACGCGGTAGTAGTCGTCGTCATCGTCGACAATGGCGGAGATGGCCCATACCGCGCCCACAATGGCCGCCGCACTGGCGAGCACAGCGCCCGCGATCAGGGCTGCTACCCGGGCCGCGCTCCTCGGGGGTGTGCGCTCGGTTGCCTTGTGCTCTGGATCGGTGCCCGCTAGCCGGGCGTTCTCGCCAGCGGCGTCCTCGACATCAGCGTGGCCGCCTGTTGGTGTGTCTGGGCGGGTCGGCCCGCCGGCCGCAGCATCCCCAGCGCCCTCAACTGAGGTGCCTCCGTCAGCCTGCCCGCCAACCGCAGCATCCTCGGTGTCCTCGACGGGAGGCTCCTTGGTCGGCCCGCCGGCCGCAGCATCCCCGGTGTCCTCAACGGAGGTGCCTTCGTCAGCCTGTCCGCCAACCGCAGCATCCTCGGTGTCCTCGACGGGAGTGTCTTCGTCAGCCATGGCCGAGAATCTAGGGGCCCAGGTTGAGAGTCAGGTTAGAAGCCAGTGTTGCGAGCGGCGGGTTCCGGCCGTGCGTCTACACCAGCATCCTGAGCGTGTCGCTCATGCGATGGGCAAACTCGCGCAGATCGTCAGTATCGGTGTCATCGCTCTCCACCAAGTCGAGCAGCTCACCCACCGAGTGCCGCAGAGTCCGCCAGTTGGTAGCGGAGAAGCCGAACGGCGTCCGCACGCCAGCAATCCTCCGAGCGTTGGTCACCACGCCTCGCATACCGTCGAGATCGCCAGGATCGCGCCTCAGCCGATCGCAGGCCACGAACAGGTCGCTCAGCAGGTCGTTGACCTCGAGGCCGTCGAGTTCCTCGAAGTCGGCCTCCTCCTCGCGGGCCAGCAGATCGTCGATCAGCAACTCCACACGCTCCTCGTCCGCCTCACGGACCAGCAGGTCGAAGACTTCGCCCGACTCGGCGTCATCAGCGGAGTCACCGCCGAAGGCAACCTCATTCCCAATTGCCTTACCTACGCCAGCGTCCCCCTCGTCGGTGCCACCCACGCCGGCGTCACCCGTGGCGGCGTCACCCACGCCGACATCACCCAGTCCCGAAACACGCCCGCTGACATCACCCTCGAAGACATCACCCGTGGCGGCGTCACCCGTGGCGGCGTCACCCACGCCGACATCACCCAGTCCCGAAACACGCCCGCCGGCCTCGCCCTCGAAGACCTCGTCCCCGGCAGTGTCGCCCTCGGTGTCCAGAATGTAGGGCACGCGTGCCTGCTCCAGTCGCTCCAACAGCTCGGCCCTCAGCGCCTCGGGCCATTCGGCCAGCTCGAAGGCAGTCAGAGGGTCCTCGGGGCCGATGGGGCGGGCGGTCGCCTCCTGCGCCTTCTCGGCCTCCTCGACCTCGTCCACGAGGCTGTCGACTTTCTCCTCCAGCGACTCGTGAACCATCAAGGTCGTGCCCTGCCACGAGTGAACAACCTTGTCGACGGTGAGCAACTGCTGCAGCATCACCCGACTCTCGAGCGCCCATGCGTGGAGCTCGTAGGCCAGCCACTCACCCGCATCGCCTTCTCCGGGAACGCCCCCGTCAGAGAACGGCTCGGGCTCGGCTTCCGCAGAGCCGCGGCGGAACCGGTCTCGAAGCGCGGCTGACATCACAACCATCTTGCCACCCCGTCGTCCTATTGCGGTCCTCCCGAACGGCCCGACACCCACCGACGACACCCCGTTGCCCCTCAGAGGCGCGCACGCGCTCGCCTCAGGCGACTACCCGCACACACCCGAAGACAACCCACCGCGCGCCCCCGCCCCCCAAGCGCACGCGCTCGCCTCAGGCGACTACCCGCACACACCCGAAGACAACCCACCACGCGCCGCCGCCCCCCAAGCGCACGCGCTCGCCTCAGGCGACTACCCGCACACACCCGAAGACAACCCACCACGCGCCGCCGCCCTCAGGCGTGCCTATACCGGGATCGGGGCGGCACGCCTTGATGTCTGGCGTCGGATAGGTTCGCGTCCATGGTGGCCTCAACGCATCCCAGACCCGACCGCAACATCGCGCTGGAGCTGGTGCGAATCACCGAGGGTGCGGCCATAGCTGCGTCCCGCTGGATGGGTCGGGGCGACAAGGACGGCGCCGACGGGGCCGCCGTAGACGCCATGCGCAGGGTGCTGAGCGACATCTCGATGGACGGCATCGTCGTGATCGGAGAGGGCGAGAAGGACGAGGCGCCCATGCTCTACAACGGCGAGCGGGTCGGCAACGGGCAGCTGCCCCAGACCGACGTGGCCGTCGACCCGATCGACGGCACCACCCTGACCTCGCTGGGACGGGCCAACGCCCTGTCGGTGATCGCGGTGGCCGACCGGGACACGATGTTCGATCCCGGCCCGTGCGTGTACATGGAGAAGATCGCCACCGGCCCCGAGGCCGCCGATCTCATCGACATCACCAAGACACCGACGGAGAACTTGAAGGCCGTGGCCGAAGCCAAAGGCGAGTTCGTGCGCGACATCACCGCGGTGATTCTGGACCGCGACCGCCACGACGATCTGATTGCGGAGGTCCGCGAGGCTGGCGCTCGCATCCGGCTGATCCCCGACGGCGACGTGGCCGGGGCCATCTCCACCGCCTGGCCCAACACCGGCGCCGACGTCCTCTTCGGCATCGGAGGCACGCCCGAGGGCGTGATCACCGCAGCCGCCATCAAGTGCATGGGCGGTGCGCTGCAGGGCCGTCTGTGGCCTCGCAACGAGCACGAACGCAAAGCCCTGATCAAGCAGGGCTACGAAGTGGAGCGAGTGCTGACCCAGGACGACCTCGTCAACACCGACAACTGCTTCTTCGCCGCCACCGGAGTCACCGACGGGGACCTGCTCAAGGGCGTCCATTTCGACGCGACTTACTGCCACACGCAGTCGCTGGTGATGCGCAGCCGGTCCGGCACCGTGCGCCTCATCGAAGGCCGGCACCGCCACCGCAAAGCCCGCGACCTCTAGCGCCACCAATAGCGAACAGTCTCCAAAGTGCGCTGCGATTGATCTCCAAACTGCACTACAGATGATCTCTAACCGCGTTTGCGCACGGGCTCGTCTCTGTTAGGCGGAAGCGACCCTCAGGCGGAGTTCGGCGCGTTCTAGGCCGGCGGTGGCGGCTTGGTCTTCGGGGTTGGACTTGAGGGCCTCGGTGGCTTGTTGGCGGGCCTGCTCGGCTCGGGCGACGTCAATCTCGTCGGCGGACTCGGAGACGTCGGAGAGGATGGTCACCTTGTTGTGGCTGACCTCGACGAAGCCGCGGTGCACCGCGAAGGTGTCGCGCTCGCCGCCGGGGCGCAGGACGTCCACCGACCAGGGGGCCAGCACGCCCAGGAACGGCACATGGCCGGCCTGGAAGGCGATGTCGCCCTCCTCCACGGTGCGCACGATCACCATCTCGGCGGTGCCCGAGTAGGTCACCTCCTCTGGCGACACCAACTCGACGTCGAGCTCGACGGCCATCTCAGGCCCTCAGCCTTGGGACGCCCGGCCCGGCAGCACCGGCAGCCATGTGAGGCCTCAACCCGACGCTCAGCCCGGCGGCACAGACGACCATGTCAGGCCCTCGACCCCGGCAAGCTCAGCTCGGCAGCACGGACGACCATGTCAGGCCTGCAGCTCGGCGGCCTTGCGCTCCACGTCGGAGGCGCCGCCGACCATGTAGAAGGCCTGCTCGGGCAGGTCGTCCATGTCGCCGTTCACCAGCGCCTCGAAGGACTCGATGGTCTCCTCCACCGGGGTGAAGATGCCGTCCTGGCCGGTGAAGTTCTTGGCCACGAACATGGGCTGCGACAGGAACCGCTGCACCTTGCGGGCCCGGTCCACGGTCACCCGGTCCTCCTCGGACAGCTCGTCGAGGCCGAGGATGGCGATGATGTCCTGCAGCTCCTTGTAGCGCTGAAGCACCTCCTGCACCCGGCGGGCCACCGCGTAGTGGCGCTCCCCCACCACCAGCGGATCGAGGATCGTGGAGGTGGACGCCAGCGGGTCCACCGCCGGGTAGATGCCCAGCGCGGCGATGTCGCGGCTCAGCTCGGTGGTCCCGTCGAAGTGGGTGAACGACGTGAACGGGGCCGGGTCGGTGTAGTCGTCGGCGGGCACGTACACCGCCTGCAGCGACGTGATCGACCTGCCCCGCGTCGATGTGATCCGCTCCTGGAGCTCGCCCATCTCGTCAGCCAGGGTGGGCTGGTAGCCCACCGCCGAGGGCATCCGGTTCAGCAGGGTGGACACCTCCGAGCCGGCCTGCACGAACCGGAAGATGTTGTCGATGAAAAGCAGCACGTCCTGGTTCTGCACGTCGCGGAAGTATTCGGCCACGGTCACCCCGGCCAGGGCCACCCGCAGCCGCACGCCGGGCGGCTCGTCCATCTGGCCGAACACCAGGGCGGCCTTGTCGAGCACCCGGGTGGTGCCGTCGCCCATCACCGTCTCGCCCATCTCCAGGAACAGGTCGGTGCCCTCGCGGGTGCGCTCCCCCACCCCGGCGAACACCGACACGCCGCCGTGGTTGGTGGCCACCCGGGTGATCATCTCGGTGATCAGCACCGTCTTGCCGACGCCAGCGCCGCCGAACAGGCCGATCTTGCCGCCCTGCTTGTAGGGGGTGAGCAGGTCGATCACCTTCACGCCGGTCTCGAACATCTGCGCCGACGGCTCCAGCGAGTCGAACGAGGGGGCCGGGCGGTGGATGTCCCAGCGCTCGGGTGTGTTGTAGCCCGGCGTGTCGAGGCACTCCCCCATCAGGTTCCACACATGGCCGAGGGTGCCGTCGCCCACCGGGACCTGGATGCCGTGGCCGGTGTTGCGAACCTCGGTGCCGCGGGTGAGGCCGTCGGTCGGCTTGAGGGCGATGGCCCGGACCCGGTTGTCGCCGATCTGCTGAGCCACCTCGGCGGGAACCCGCACGTCGGCGCCGTCGACGGTGACGGTGAACTCGAGCTCGGTGTTGATCTCGGGCAGGTGCCCGGGCGGGAACTCCACGTCCACGACCGGGCCGGCGATGCCGACGATGCGGCCGGTGCGGAGAGCGGTGTCGCCACCTGCGGGGCGGGACTCTGTGAGGGTCATGACTATCCGTGTCCTTCTATCCGGGTGGTTCTTCCGTGCAGTTCTTCCGGGTGGTTCTTCCGTGCGGTTCTTCCGGGTCGTCTCGTCTGATGTCTGATCCGGGGCGTCCTATGCGGGGCGTCCGCCAGCGCTCGCTGCGGTCAGCTCGGACGCGTCCGTTCCGGCCAGCATGGACGCCAGCGCGACGTCGACGTCGGAGGAGTCGCCGCCGCTGAGGGCCTCGGCCCCGCCGACGATCTCCATGATCTCGGTGGTGATGGCGTCCTGGCGGGCCTGGTTCATGGCCCGCGAGAGCTTGGTGATCAGCTCCTCGGCGTTGTCGGTGGCGGCCTTCATGGCCCGCTGGCGGCTGGCGTGCTCCGAGGCGGCCGCATCGAGCAGCGCGCCGTAGAGCCGGGCCTCGGTGTAGCGGGGCAGCAGCGCCTCCAGCACCGCCTCGGGCGACGGCTCGAACTCGAAGCTCCCCTCCCGGCCTGTGCCCGAGCCCTCCCGCGCCATCATCTCGGTGTCGATCAGCGGCAGGAAGCGGCGCACCACAACGCGCTGGGTGCCCATCGACACGAACTCCGTGTAGATCAGCTCCACCTGGTCGATGGCCTCCGACAGGAAGGACTCGCTGACCGTCTCGGCGATCCGGCGGGCGTCGTCATACGACGGGTTGTCGCTGAACCCGGACATGGCGTGGTCGATGCGGTAGTTGCGGAAGCGGAAGTAGCTGGCCGACTTGCGGCCCACGCAGCACAGCGAATAGCCCTTGCCCTCCGACACGTGGGCCATGACCTGGCGCTCGGCGGTGCGTATCACCGAGGTGTTGTAGGCCCCGGCCAGGCCCCGGTCGCCGGTGATGATGATGAACCCGACGTTGCGGACCTGCGGCGCCTGGCGCAGCAGCGGATGGTCGACTTCGGCGCCGCCCGCGGCGAGGTCCTCGATCACGCTGGTGATCAGCCGGGCGTAGGGCCGGGCCGCGTTGGCCCGCTGCATGGCCTTCACCACCCGGGTGGCCGCGATCAGCTCCATGGCGCGGGTGATCTTCTTGGTGGACTGGATGCTGCCGATGCGCCGGCGCAGCTCGCGTTCCTTGCCTCCAGGCACAGCTCGCCTCGAACTCCTCTACTGCCCTATTCCCTACTGCCTACTGCCAGTCCCGCTACCTACTGCCGGGATCCCTCAGCCCTCGTCCCGGCTCAGATCCTCTTCGGGCAGGGTCGTCTCGGCGTCGACCAACCTGGCCTGCTCCTCACCCTGCTCGACCGCGTCGGGCTCCTGTCCTGTCGAGTCTGTGGTCTCAAATTGATCGGTGAACGCCTTGACCCGGGCGTCGAAGTCGTCGGTGTCGGAGATGGTGCCGCTGTCGCGAATCTCGGCCAGCAGGCCCGCCTCGCGGGTGCGGAACCAGTCGAGCAACTCGCGCTCGAAGCGCCGAACATCGCCGATCGGCACCTCGTCGAGGTAGCCGTGGGTGCCGGCGTAGATCGACACCACCTGCTCCTCCACCGGCAGCGGGCTGTTGACTCCCTGCTTGAGCAGCTCGGTCAGCCGGTAGCCCCGCTCCAGCTGGGCTTTCGATACCGCGTCCAGGTCGGAGCCGAAGGCGGCGAAAGCCTCGAGCTCCCGGAACTGCTGCAGATCGCCCTTGAGGGTGCCCACCGCGGTCTTCATGGCCTTGACTTGGGCCGCGCCGCCGACGCGGCTGACCGAGATGCCCACATCCACCGCGGGGCGGATACCCGACTTGAACAGGTCATCCTGCAGGAAGATCTGGCCGTCGGTGATGGAGATCACGTTGGTGGGGATGTAGGCCGAGACGTCGCCGGCCTTGGTCTCGATGATCGGCAGCGCGGTCAGCGACCCTGCGCCCCGGTCGTCGCTGAGCTTGGCCGCCCGCTCCAGCAGCCGGCTGTGCAGGTAGAACACGTCGCCGGGATAGGCCTCGCGGCCCGGTGGCCGCCGCAGCAGCAGCGACACCTGGCGGTAGGCCTCGGCCTGCTTGGACAGGTCGTCGTAGATGACCAGGGCGTGCTCGCCGCTCTCCATCCAGTGCTGGCCCATGGCGCAGCCCGCGTAGGGCGCGAGATATTTGTAGGGGGCGGGGTCCGACGCCGGCGCCACCACCACCACGGTGTACTCCATGGCCCCGAGCTCCTCGAGGGTGGCTACCGCCTGGGCCACGGTGGAGGCCTTCTGGCCGATGGCCACGTAGATGCAGTTCACGTTCAGGCCGCGCTGGTTGAGGATCGTGTCGAGGGCGATGGTGGTCTTGCCCGTCTTGCGGTCGCCGATGATCAGCTCGCGCTGGCCCCGGCCGATGGGGATGAGAGAGTCGATGGACTTGATGCCGGTCTGCATCGGCTCGTGCACCGGCTTGCGGCCGGTGATGCCCGGGGCCTGGATCTCCATGCGTCTCGGGATCGGGTTGGACAGCGGACCCTTGCCGTCCACCGGCTCGCCCAGCGGGTTGACAACCCGCCCGAGCAGGCCGTCGCCCACCGGGATCGACAGGATGTCGCCGGTGGCCTGCACCGGCTGGCCTTCCTCGATGCCCTCCACATCGCCGAGGACCACCGCGCCGATGGAGGTCTCGTCGAGGTTCAGGGCCAGGCCGACGGCGCCGTTGGCGAAGCGCAGCATCTCGTTGACGGCCGCGTCGGGCAATCCCGAGACGCGGGCGATGCCGTCTCCCACCTCGAGCACCCGGCCCACCGTGGACTGCTCCAGCGACGGGGTGAAACCCTCAAGGTTCTGACGGATGGCGGCCGCGATGTCGGCTGTGTCGATCGTGAGTGTCGGTGTGTCGCTCATGGTTATTCGCACAATCTCCTAGATACTGACCGGGCGGCGTGATTCCCGCTCTTGTTCGCTGCGTTCACCGGCCGCTCGGGCCACGGCCTCGCTCGGTGCCTTGCGTGCTCCTCATGGATCATTCCCTCTCCGCTCGGCCTCTCAGCCGAGGCCGCTTCGCATCTGCTGGAGGCGGCTGCGCACGCTGCCGTCGATCACGTCGTCACCGATCTCGGTGACCACCCCGCCGACCACGCTGGGATCGACGATCGCCTGGATCTCCACGTCCAGTCCTGAAGAGGCCTTAATGGCCTCGGCCAGCCGGGATCGCTGCTCGCCGGAGAGCTCCACTGCGCTGCGCACCCGAGCCACCCGCCGGTTGCGGCCGGCCGCCGCCCGGTCGATGGCCGCGTCGATGATCTCGACGAGCTCGCCGCCGCGGCCTGCACCGACCACCAGCGACACCAGCGCCGCAGTGGCGGGGAGAGCCTTGCCCCCGAGCAGATCCTCGGTGATCTGCAGCCGGCGCTCCACATCGATGACTGAGTCGGCGAGGGTTGACTGCAGCTCGTCGCTGGAGCGCAGCGCATCGGCGAAGCGGGCCAGTTCGTCCTCGACCTGGGCGCCCTCGGCTCGGGCCACAGCCAACACCGCGTCGGCGTATCCGCCGATGCGGTCAGAGGCGGTTGCGTCGGCCACCGCTCAGTACCCGACCCGGAAGGCGGTGAACTTGCTACCCGCTCGGCCTCTATGCGGTGAATACCTGACGGGGGTTCGCTTGCCTGCCAGGCAGGCAACCGGCGTTGCTGGCGGGCCGAGCACCGGCTCAGCCCCCGTCCCCGTTGCTGCTGGCGCCGGCACCGGATACTTCGTCGATGTAGCCGTCGATCAGGGAGCGGTGCACCTCGGCGTCGAGGCTGGCGCCCACAACCCGCTCGGCTGCGCCCACCGCGATGGCGGCCACCTCGGTGCGCAAATCGTCGATGGCCTGGCGGCGGCTCGACTCGATGTCGGCCGCGGCCCGGACCCGCTGGTCGGCGATGTCGGCCTCGGCCCGGGCCTGCAGGTCCTGGCGGAGCTGATCGGCCTGGGTGCGGGCCTCGTCGATGATGGCCGCCGCGGCCGACTTGGCCTCGGCCAGCTGCGACTCGTACTCCGACTTGGTGCGCATTGCGTCGGCCTTGGCCGTGTCGGCGGCGTCGAGGTCGGCCCGGATCTTCTCGGAGCGGGCGTCCATGGCCCGCTTGACCGCGGGGAAGCCCTTCCACCACATGAAAGCGAACAGGATCACGAAAGCCAGTCCGCCCCAGATGATCTCGTCGAGTTCGGGGAGGATGGGGCTGGGCGCCTCGACGCAGCCCTCCAGGTCCTCCTCGAAGGACTTGAAGGCTTTCTCGTCCGCTTCGACGGCACCAAGGCTGCCGTACTCGTCCTCGGCGTGATGCACCTGCTCCAGGACGCAGCCGCCGATCGTCTCGCCCGCGGCCCACGCCGGGCCGGCCGCAGCGAGCAGCACCGCGCTCGCAACGCCCAGCGTGGCAATGAGCCTCAGGCTTGTTCTTGCCATGATCGAGTTCCCCCGATTTCCGCTCTTGTTCGCTGCGCTCACGGGCCGCTCGGGCCACGGCCTCGCTCGACGCCTTGCGTGTGTCCGCATGGGTTGCCCCTATCCGCTCGGCCTCTAGGGGAGCAGCAGGATGAAGACCACGAACCCGATGAGGGCCAGCGCCTCGGTGAAGGCGATTCCGAGGAACATCGTGGTTCGGACCATGCCGGCGGACTCGGGCTGGCGGGCCATCGACGAGATGGCGTTGCCGACCACGATGCCGATGCCCACGCCGGGGCCGACCGCGGCGAGGCCGTATCCGAGGCCGGCGCCGATGGCCTTGAGCCCGTCGAGGAACTCGCCGGGAGCGGTCTGTGCGAGAAGACTTAGCACTGTGGTTCTCCTGTTGTTGTGTGAGTGTTCGATCGGGTGGATCGGGTGGGGGGCGACATGTGACGGGCCTAGTGCTCGGGATGCATGGAGCCGCCGATGTAGACCGCGGTGAGGATGGTGAAGATGAACGCCTGCAAGAACGAGACCAGGATCTCGAAGGCAGTCATCAGGATCAGCATCACGAACGGCAGCGCCGCGGGCACGTAGAAGAACTCCCACAGGGTCGCCGACAGGATGGCGAAGGTGACCAGCAGCAGATGCCCGGCCACCATGTTGGCCCAGAGCCGGATGGCCAGCGAGAACGGCCTGACCACGAACGTGGAGACCAACTCGATGGGCGTGACGATGATGTAGAGGACCTTGGGCACGCCCGGCGGGAACAGCGAATTCTTCAGGTATCCGAACGGGCCCTGGCTCTTGACCCCGACCACGTTGTAGATCACCCACACCACCAGGGCAAGGGTGATGGGGATGGCCATCCGGCTGTTGGCCGGGAACTGGATGAACGGGACGACCTCGGTGATGTTCGAGAACAGGATGAAGAAGAACATCGACGTGAGGAAGGGCATGAACTTCTTGCCGTCGGGTCCGATGGTCTGCATCACCACCGAGTTCTCGATGAAATTCACCCCCGACTCGGCCACATGCTGCACGCCGACCGGGACCAGCGACTCTCGGGGACGGCCCGCCAGTCCGAACAGCACCACGGTGGCCGCCGTCGCAGCCAGGTAGATGAGAACGGTCTTGTTGACGGCCAGCGGTGTGCCGTCGAACCAGATGGTGGGCCAGTCGAACAGGTGGCTGACCGGCGGGAACTCGAGGGCGAGGATGCTCATGCCGAACCCTCCGACCGGGGCCGCGACGGCTTGAGGCCCGGGAAGGCCAGCGAAGCCGAGACGTGGCGGGCCTCGACGATCAGCAGGCCCAAGTGGGTGACGAGCAGGCTCACCGCGAAGGGCAGGAGCTCGAACCAGTCGTGGTGGCGGACAGGCAGCACAGCGGCGGTGACGATACCGAGGCGGACGACGTAACCACCCATCGCCGCGGCCATCATCGCCGACGGGCCCATGCGGGCACCCCACCCGATGACGGCCGCGCCCAGCGCGAAGTTGACCAGCACCAGCGCCAGGGCCAGCCCGACCGAGAGCGCCCCGGTCCAGCCCCATCCCAGGGCACCGCCGGCCAACAGCGGAACCGCGAACACCACCGAGCGCCGGATCATGTCGCCGGCCACGGCTCGCTCGGGCGCGGCCGGCCGGTCGAACGAGGCCGGAACGTCCGCCTCAACCACCGGCACCGCTCCCGGCGTGATGCTCATGGCCGGCTACCGGTCGCAGGGTCGGGACCACCATGGGCGGCCCGGCGGCCGTAGCCGGCCCGGCGAGCTTCCAGGGCCTCATCTATCGACGTGCGGTAGGCGCGGGCGAAGCTCCACACCTGGTAGCCGAAGACGACGACCACCAGCGCCAGGGTCACCAGTGGGAAGGTGCCGAGGCGACCGTCGATTAGCCAGCCGCCGAAGCCGAAGATGGCAGGGGTGGCGATCATCTCGAACGCCTTGGCCAGCGCGTCGCCCGCCCCGGCGCGGACCTCGGCCGCGCCAGCGCGAGAATTCGCCTCGGAGTGGTCCATCGTCGACGGCGCCCGCGGACCCTGCGGTGTCTACTCGCGGCCCTTGCGGCGGCCGTAGCGACGCTCGAAGCGCTCGACCCGACCCGCAGTGTCGACGATCTGCATCGTCCCGGTGAAGAACGGGTGGCTGGCGCTCGAGATCTCCACCTTCGCCAGCGGGTAGGTGTTGCCGTCCGACCACTCGATGGTGTCGTTGGTGGCGATGGTGGAACGGGTGAGGAACGAGGTGCCGGCGGACTGGTCGGAGAAGACGACCAGCCGGTACTCGGGGTGTATGTCGGTCTTCATCGGGGAACCAGTCTGTAAGTCGGGCGGGCCGGTCACAACCCGCGGCTACGAAGTTTTGGCCGTGTGTTCCCGCAGGGTGCGGTCAGCGCAGCAGCTCTGCGTTGGACGGGGTGCTGCGGAGCTTGGAGAGGGCCGCTTCCAGGCCCTTGACCACAGCTCCCGGGTCGCCGTCCGCCGAGCCGTCGGTGAAGCTGCGCCGCAGTTGCTGGAGCGCCTGCACTTCGTCCGCGTCGAGGAAGCGGTCCTCGTCGCGCGACACGGATGCGGTCACGTCGACGGCCGGGAACAGCCCGAGCTGCGCGGCCCACGGGTCGAGCCAGATCTCGGTGTTGGCCGTACCCACGAACTCGTCGCACAGAACGCCGGGAAGCGTGCTCGACCCGTCCGACACGATGGAGGCGATCATCGTCAACGAGCCTCCCTCGGAGACGTTGCGACCCGCTCCGAAGAGCTTCTTGGGCATGTGCACGGCGCCGCTCTCGACGTTGCCGCTGTAGGCCCGTCCCGCGTTGGAGAGCGCGGCGTTGTAGGCCTGGGCCAAGGAGGTGAGGCTGTCGAGCACCAGCGCCACGTTCTGCCCGGACTCGACGAGGCGCTTGACCCGCTCGACGGTCATCTCGGCCGTCTGCACGTGCTCCTCGGGGGTCTGGTCGAACGACGTGGCGGCCACATCGCCGTGACGCACGCATCGCTGCACCTCGGTGATGTCCTCGGGCCGCTGGTCGAGGAAGAGCCCCATCACGAAGATGTCGGGCTCATTGGTCTCTATGGCGGAGATCAGCGAGGTGAGCAGCTCGGAGGCACCGGATCGCCGGGGCCCTCTCACCAAGACTCGCTGGCCGACGCCGACGGGGGCCACCAGATCGATGAGCCGGGCCGTGATCGCGCCGGGGTCCTCGGGCTGCTCGAGCGTCAAGCGGCGCACCGAGTGGATCGGTGTGAGGTTCTCGAACACCGGACGGTCCGACAGCTCGGCCGGTCCGCCGTTGATCGACTCCAGTGTCAGCAGGGCGGGGTTCTTCTCGGCCCGGTTGGCGGGCCGGGACGTGCCCGTCAGGTAGTCGCCGCGGCGGAGGCCGTACTGGCGGATCGTCTTGACCGGGACGTAGGCGTCGTTGCGGTTGGGCAGGCATCCGTCCACCCTCAGGAAGCCGTAGCCCTCGTCGCGCAGATCCAGGCGGCCCGAGACCGCCACCGGATCGCCGTCCCAGTTGTCGTCGCGGTCGCGATCCCGATCGCGGTTGCGGCGGCGGCGACGACGATTGCCCGGATCTACCTCGTCCTCGGCACGGTCCGGGGCTCGCTGCTCTTCGCGGTTGTTGGCGGCGGCGCCGTTGCCGGCACCTTCGCTCTGCTCGCCGTCGCCCCCAGCGGCCCGGGCATCGAAGGCCGGGCGCGGCGCCGTGTTGGCCTCGCTGGCCGCGGCCGGGGCCTCATCGGACGCGGCCGGGGCGCCGGCGCCTGCCGGCTGCGTGATCCTGGCACCGTCGGCGGTCAGATCAATGATCAGCTGGATGATCTCGTCCTTGCGGGCCCGGCTGGAGGGCTTTGCGCCCAGTGCCGCGGCGATTTGGTTGAGTTCGCCACGATCTTTGCGTTGCAGCGTGGACCGCCGCATCTCGGTCGCTTCCACGGATGATTTCTCCGGTTGTCGGACTCAGGTATTCCGGCTCGGCGAAGCGACGCATCACGGGCCGGAGCACAGCCGTCACGCCGAAAGCGCGCGCCGATGCGACGAAGGCTACGCACCTGACGGGCGTGACCGCAACCAGTGCCCTCGAGCGAGCATGGACCGGCGACAGCACATCGTGTCGCGCGGGTGCCATTCCGACTTTCGTTGGCTGGGCCCTGACGGACCGCTCCGTCGCTCTGGCCGGGCCCGGCTACGGCACCAGTATGCGGCGCTGTCAGGCTCGACGCACCGACCGGACGAAGTCCTTGACTGCCTCCACACAGTTGGGCAGCGAGGTGCAGCGCTCAGGCCGGCCGGCCAATGCCGCCAGATCCGGAGGCGGCTCGGGCGCGCGTCCGGCGGCGCGGGCCACCGCCTCCGGGAACTTGGCCGGGTGCGCCGTGGCCAGAGACACCACCAGCTCGCCCGGCCGCCGGCAGCGCTCGGCCACGCCCACGCCGACCGCGGTGTGGGGGTCGATGAACATCTGCGACTCGGCGTGGACGCGGCCCATCACGGCGAGGGTCTCGGGATCGTCCAGCCGGTCGCCGGCGAACTCGGCCCTTGTGCGCCGGTGCTGCTGCGGACTCAGCGCCGCCCGGCCCTGCGCCCGGAACTGGCCTATCAGGGCTGCGGTGGCCGCGCCGTCGCCGTCGAAGAGTTCGAACAGCAGGCGCTCCAGATTGGACGAGATCTGGATGTCCATGCTGGGCGAGAGGGTGGGCGTCACCTCGTGGGCGACCAACTCGCCCGTCTCGATGAGCCGGCTGAGTATGTCGTTGGTGTTGGAGGCGATCAGGAGGCGCCCGATCGGCAGACCCATGCGGCGGGCGTAGTGCCCGGCCAGCACGTTGCCGAAGTTGCCGGTGGGGACGCAGAACGTGACCGGTCGCTCGTCGGCCAAACGCTGGGCAGCCCAGACGTAGTAGACGATCTGGGCCGCCACCCGGGCCCAGTTGATCGAGTTGACCGCGGCCAGCTTCGACTCCGTGCGGAACGGCTCGTCGGAGAACATTGCCTTGACCAGGTCCTGGCAGTCGTCGAAGGTTCCGTCCACGGCCACTGCGTGGACGTTGGGGGCGTCCAGCGTGGTCATCTGGCGCCGCTGGATCTCGCTGGTGCGACCGGCGGGGTGCAGCACGACGATGTCGAGGCGGTCGCGTCCGCCCACCGCCTCCATGGCCGCGGAGCCGGTGTCGCCCGACGTGGCCGCGACGATCATGGCCCGGTCGCCGCGCCGCTCCAGTTCGTGGTCGAACAACCGGGCCACCACCTGCAGAGCGATGTCCTTGAAGGCGAATGTGGGCCCATGGAAAAGCTCGAGCAGCCAGTGGTCCTCGTCCAGGCCGACCAGCGGGCATACGTCGGGATGGTCGAAGGTGGCGTAGGCGTCGGCCACCAGCTCCGCAAGGTCATCGTCATCGACGGCGCCGCCAACGTAGGGTGCCATGATGCGGGCAGCCAGCTCGGGGTAGCTGAGCTCTCCCGCTCCCAGCCCCGCGTCTTCTGGCAGCTTGGGAACGTGCTCGGGGACGTAGAGGCCCCCGTCGCCGGCGAGACCACCCAGCAACACGTCATCGAAGGCGAGGCGGGCGCGGTCGCCCAACCCGGATCGCGTGCTCACGTAACGCATGTCACTCACGACGCATGCCACTCGAAGCGCCCGTCACTGACGGGGGCTCTCGTCGCCGATGACGCGGATGACGTTGCCGAGCTCGTGGACCGCCTCCAGGCCGCGGAGGTCGCGCATCGTCGCCTGCAGATCGCGCTCCCGGCACTCGTGGGTGATGAACACGAGCCGGGCGTCGTCGCCGAGTCCGTGCTGCTCCATGGACCGGATCGACACGCCGTGGCGACCGAAGACCGCAGCCACCGAGGCCAGCACGCCGGGCCGGTCGGCTACCTCGAGGCCCAGGTAGTACTCGGACCGCAGTTCGTCGATCGAGCGGATGCTCGCCCGGACCAGCCGACCGATGCGACCCGGGCCGCCGGACGAGAGGTTGACGGCCGCGTCGACGAGATCCCCGAGGACGGCTCCGGCGGTGGGGCGGCCGCCCGCGCCCCGGCCGTAGAACATGAGCTCGCCCACCGCGCCGCCCTGGATGAACACGGCATTGAAGCTGTCGCGCACGCTGGCCAGGGGATGGTGCACCGGCACCATGGCCGGATGGACCCGCACGGCCACCTCAGGCGGCTCGCCGTTACCCCATCCGGTCCGCTCGGCCACCGCGATCGCCTTGACGGCATATCCCAGACGCCGGGCCATCTCGATGTCGTGAAGGGTGATCCGGGAGATCCCCTCGTGGTAGACGTCACCGGCCACCACCACCGCGCCGAAGGCGACGGTGGCGATGATGGCCGCCTTGGCCCCGGCGTCGAACCCCTCGACGTCGGCGGTGGGGTCGCGCTCGGCGTAGCCCAGGCTCTGGGCCTCGCTCAACGCCTCGGCGTAGCCCGCGCCGCGCTCGGCCATCTGGGTGAGGATGTAGTTGGTGGTGCCGTTGACGATCCCCATGATTCGCTGTACCGGCTCAGCGGCCAGCGACTCCCGCAGGGGCCGGATGAGCGGGATCGCTCCCGCGACGGCCGCCTCGAAGAGCAGATCGACGCCAGCGTCGTCGGCCGCACCGAACAGTTCGGCACCGTGGTTGGCCAATAGTTCCTTGTTGCCGGTAACCACCGGCTTGCCGGCAGCGATGGCGGAGCGCAGCAGGCTGCGGGCCGGCTCGATACCACCGATGACCTCCACGACGATATCGATCTCGGGATCGGAGACGATGCCGGCCGCGTCGGTGCAGAACACCGACGGATCGATGCTCAGACCCCGGTCCTTGGCGGTGGAGCGCACCGCAATACGAGCGATCTGCAGCTCTATTCCGGTACGGGCCGCCACCGCGTCGCGCTGCTCGTCGAGCAGGGTGACGAGCGCGGCACCGACATTGCCGCAGCCGAGGAGCCCGATCCGGAGGCGATTCACTCCCCCAAGCTACCGGCCCGTCGACCCGGCCTCGATCAGCCGGCCCGGCCTCGTTCGCCACGCCCGCCTCGCCGTGGCGCTGTACCAACGTCGTGATACACCGACAACCCTCCTTGTGAACCTACAGAAAATCTATTTATAGATACCCTTTACCCATGCACAATAATGTCAATCTGTTCTCGAAGGTTGGCACCGAGGAGAGTTCGGCTCGGGAGGCTCGGCACCTGCACGACCTGCAAGGCCCCGGGGTCGTGGCCATGCACGGGCGGGGATGTGGCGGCGAACTGATGCTCGCGAAGGCGGCGTGCTCACTGGCCGACGTGCTGCACGAGCGGGGACCCCTTCCCGTCGGCGCAGTCCGGGCCGTGGGCGCGGCGGCCGCCGGCGCTCTGGCCCGGGTGCACGAGGCCGGTCTGGTGCACGGTGACATCAAGCCGGCGAACCTCTTGCTGAGCCACGAGGGCAAGCTCTGGCTGGCCGACTTCGACGCGGCCGTGGCGGCCGACGGTCAGCCGCTCAGTCGATCGAGTCCGCCACGGCTTCCTCCGGGAACCCCGGCCCGGCCCGCGGCCGACATCACGGCACTGGCGCTGGCGCTGGTCGAGTTGTCCACCGGCGCGCTTTTGGATCCGCGGGTGCGGTGGCGTGCGGCCGACCTGCGGCGCCTGGGATGCTCGGCCCCCCTCAGCGCAGAGATAGCCATGATGCTGGGCGCTGGCGGCTCGGCCCTGAGCGCCCAGGCAACGGCCGAGATGTTCGAGCGGGGCGGCACCGGCTCGCTGCCCGCACCGGCAGTGAACGCCCGGCGCGTCGATCCCACACCGACCGTCGAGTTCATGCCCGTGCGCTCCCCGCCGCGGCCCGAGGCGGCTCGATCAGCGCCCGAAACGCACGAGCCCCCAACAAGATGGTGGCTGCGACTCGCGGCATCGTGGAGGCCCAGCCCCGCGAGCAGACGCGCCGGCTCCCATTAGGAGATCATTTCAGAAGCCCCGACGGCACCTCGGCAGCCCCAAGTCACACCACAGCCGCGGCAAAGCCCGGACAGCGCCAGCCGCGCCTGATCGTTCCGGGGTCAGGCGTCGGGCAGCTCGCAGGCCAGCAGATCGTCGTAGGTCTCTCGCCGGACCACCAGCCGGGCCTCACCGTCACCGACGAACACCACCGCGGGCCGCAGGACCTTGTTGTAGTTCGAGCCCATCGAGTGGCCGTATGCGCCGGTGACGGGGGTGGCCAGGATGTCTCCCACCGCGATGTCGGACGGGACTGTGGCGTCGCGCACCAGTGTGTCGCCGGACTCGCAGTGCTTGCCCACCACGGTCACGACCCGGTCCCGCGGCGCGTCGACGGCCCTGGGCAGGAATGCCTCGTACCCGCTTCCGTAGAGAACCGGCCGGGGGTTGTCGCTCATCCCTCCGTCGACGGCCACGTAGGTCCGGACCCCCTCGATCGCCTTGATCGTCCCCACCGTGTAGAGGGTGACCGCGGCGGCCGCCGCGATGGCGCGACCCGGCTCAGCTGTGACCCTGGCGGTCACACCCGCTGCCCGGCGCGCCTCGTGCACCGTCTTGCCCCACTCGGCGATGGCCGGCGCGCACTCGCCGGCCACGTACGGCACCCCGAGCCCCCCGCCGATGGATATCTCATCCACGCCGAACGGCTCGGCTGCCTCGGCGATGACCGCCACGGCCTTGGCGAACGACGACGCCTCGAACACCTGGCTGCCGATGTGGGAGTGAACCCCGGCGACCTTGACGGAGCCCGAGGCCCGGGCCCTCTTCATCGCAGCCGCGGCCGCGCCCGTGGACACGGTGAAGCCGAACTTGGAGTCGTCGGCCCCGGTGACCAGGTAGGTGTGGGTATGGGCCTCGATACCGGGGGTGAGGCGCAGCAGGACTCGGGGCCGCGCTCCGGTCTCGGCGTGGAGGGCGTCCAAGCGGTCCAACTCGTCGAAGCTGTCCACCACGATGCGTCCCACGCCGGCCTCGACCGCCCGGCGCAGCTCGCCCACCGACTTGTTGTTGCCGTGGAGCACCAGGCGGTCCCCGGGCACGCCCGCGGCCAGAGCCACATGCAACTCGCCTCCGGTGGACACGTCCAGGCACAGGCCCTCGGAGTGCACGAGGCGAGCCATGGCGACACACAGGAACGCCTTGGCTGCGTAAGCCACGCCCGGCCCGAACGCGGCCACCGCCTCCCGGCATCGGCTTCTCAGATGCTCCTCGTCGTAGACGAACAGCGGGGTCCCATGGGCCTCGGCCAGTTCGAGCACATCGCATCCCCCGATGATGAGCCGACCCTGTGACACCTCGTGGTTGTCGGGCAGGAGATGTCGGGGCAGCGGCGACGGGTTCGGATGGGCTGAGATCTGCGAGCCGGCCATCGTGCTACAGCCTCTCGGGGGCCGAGACCCCCAGAATGTCCAGCGCCACGGCCAGGCCGATCCGGGTCGCCTCCACCAGCCACAGCCGCGCCTGGCGGACGTCCTCGCCGACGTCGTCGCGCAGGATGGGACAGTCGTGCCAGAACCGGTGGAAAGACGCGGCCAGCTCGCGGGCCCAGGCCGTCACCTGGTGCGGGGCCCGGGCACGCATCGCCGCCAGCACGGCGTCGGGCAGGGACGCCAGCGCTCTCAGCACGTCCAGCTCGCGCGGGTGCACCAGCTCCGAGAGGTCCACATCGCTCAAAGGCGCTCGCTCCACCTCGCGGGCCGCGGCCTGGCGGGCCAGGGAATGGATCCGGGCGTGGGCGTACTGCAGGTAGTAGACGGGGTTCTCGGCGGACTGAGCCGACACCACGTCGATGTCGATGGTCTGGGTGGTGTCGATGGACTGGAGCAGGTAGACGAGCCTGGTCACATCGGGGCCCACCTCGTCGAGGAGCTCCGACACCAGCACCATGTCGCCGGCCCGCTTGGACAGGCGGACCTCGACGCCGTCCCGGCGCAGGGTGACGTTCTGGCCTATCAGTGCCTCGTAGGTGTCGGATCCGTGCCCCAGCGCGGCCAGCGCAGCCCGCATCCGGGGGACGTAGCCATGGTGGTCGGCGCCCAGGATGTCGATCACGAGCTCGCCCCGGGAGAACTTCTCGTGGTGATAGGCGATGTCGGGAAGGAAGTAGGTGGGCTCGGAGTCGCTCTTGACCAGCACCCGGTCGGCGCTGTCGCCGAACTCGCCGGTCCGCAGCCACACCGCGCCGTCGCTCTCGTAGACCATGCCTCGACTGCCCAACTCGTGCAGGGCCTCACCCATCGCGCCCCGAGCGACCAGTTCGGTCTCGCTGGTGTAGAGGTCGAAGGCCACGTTCATGGCGGCCAGAGTGTCGGCCTGGTCCTGCCGGGCGCGCTCCAACCCCCATTGGCGGATGTCGGCACCTTCGGGCATCTCGGCGGCCCATTCGGCCACGTACTCGCCGTGGTAGCCGTCCCCGGCGGGCTCAGCACCGCGGCTGCGAGCCTCCAGCGAGTCAGTGAACAGGTCGATCTGGCGGCCCCGGTCGTTGACGTAGAACTCCCGGCACACCCGGTAGCCGGCGCGCTCCAGCAGGCGGCACAGCGAGTCGCCGTAGGCGGCCCAGCGGCCGTGGCCGGCGTGCAGCGGCCCGGTCGGGTTGGCCGACACGAACTCCACACTCACCGGGCGGCCGGCACCCTGCTCGCTGCGGGCGTAGCCGTCGACTCCCGCATCGATCACTTCGGTGAGCACCTCGTGCAGCCAGCTCGGGGCCAGCCGGAAGTTCACGAAACCGGGCCCGGCCGCCTCCACCGCCACCACATGGGGGGGCGGCTCGGCGCTCAGATGGGCGACGATCTCCTCGGCCAGCTCGCGGGGCCGGCGCCCCGCAGCCTTGGCGGCCGCCAGCGCGATATTGGACGACCACTCGCCGTGGGAGCGGTCCCGGGGCCGCTCGATGGCGATCTCGACGGGCGCGGCAGCGACGCCGGCTCCGTCGAGAGCCGACCGCAGCCCCTCACGCAGCCCATCACGTACATCCGGCATCGGCCGATCCTACCGGTGGGCCCTTGTCCTCCCCGGTGAACTGGAACCCGACGGCTCGGCCGTGGCCTGCCCGGCAGGCCTCGGGAGGTTCCGCACCTCGCGGGTGTCGACCTCACCACCGTCGGCCCCCTGATCTCCTCGGTGAGCCGAGCGCCGATAGCATGACCGGTCCAGCCCCCGTAGCTCAGGGGATAGAGCAACGGCCTCCGGAGCCGTGTGCGCAGGTTCGAATCCTGCCGGGGGCGCATGACGGTCACCGACGCCGCCCCCGCGCCGGCCAAGAAACCCCGCTGGACCTACCAGTGGAAGGAACTTCACGACGAGGTCATCACTTCGGGGCTGTGCACGGGCTGTGCCGGGTGCGTGATCGCCTGCCCCCACCACGTGATCGGCTACACCCACGAGCCGGGCGCCTACAAGCCGTTCCACCTAGAGGAGGAGCTCGGCGCCGACGACTGCGTCCACGGGGTGAAGGGCTGCACGTCCTGCACGAGGGCCTGCCCGCGCTTCCGCATGTGGGAGCCCGAGGCCGACATGCACCTGTTCGGCCGGGAGCGGCACCCCGACGAGATGTCGGGCATCTACTCCGACATCCTGCTGACCCGGGCCAGCGACGACTTCGTGTACGAGGTGGGCCAAGACGGCGGTCTGGTGTCGGCCATCCTGATCTGGTGCATGGAGAACGACATCATCGACGGGGCCCTCACCAGCGGCGTGGAGTCGCTGGCCGGTGGCGAGCCGGGCTGGAAGGCGTTCCCGATGGTGGCCGCCAACCGCGACGAGGTGCTGCGGGGCGCGGGCAGCCGCTACACCTACTCGGCCAACCCCATCGCCTTCGAGGAGGCCCGTGAGCGGGGCCTGGACCGCCTGGCGCTGGTGGGCATGAGCTGCCAGACGTCGGTGGGGCCGGTGATGTGGCACCGCAAGGTCGGCAAGGTGAGCAAGCCGATCAAGCTCAACATCGGCCTGCTGTGCTCGAAGTCGTTCGACGACTCGCTGTTCGACGAGCTGTTCGAGGTGAAGTACGGGCTGCCCAAAGAACAGATCTCGAAGATGAACATCAAGGGCGTCTTCCAGATCTGGACCAAGGACGGCCGCTACCACGAGATCAACCTCAAGGAGTGCCACGCCTGGACGCGGGAGGGCTGCAACCTGTGCCCCGACTTCGCGGCCGAGCACGCCGACATCTCCACCGGCGGCATCGGCGACCTGACCGACTGGACCCTCACCATCGTGCGCACCGAGCTGGGCCGGGCCGTGATCGACGCCATGGTGCGCGACGGGGCCATCGAGACCCGCCCCGGCGACGACGATCCCGGGGCCATCGCGCTGATGCACCGCCTGTCGGCCAAGAGCCGGGAGCGCTGGCCCCACTGGGCCGACGGCGCAGCCCGCCTCGGGCTGCCCGAACGAGCGAAACGCTGACGCGTGGGCGTACCGTCCCGCGAACGAACTGCATAACCGAGCGCGCCAGCGCCGCCCGAAGGAGCCCCCGATGAGCACCGCCCCGACAAGCACCGACATCGAGTTCTGGATCGACCCGCTTTGACCGTGGTGCTGGGTGACGGCCCGTTGGGTCGTCGACGAGGTGCAACCGGCCAAGGACCTGAACATCACCTGGCAGCCGATCAGCCTGTTCTTCAAGAACGATCCCGATCCCGACTCCGACTACTACACCCACTCCTACTTCAGCCTGCGGCTGATGAGGGTGCTGGAGTCCGTGCGGGAAGCCGAGGGCGACGACGCGGTGGGGCCGCTGTACTGGGAGTACGGCCGCCGCCTGCACCACGACGGCGTGCGGGAGTTCGCGGTGGCCGACGCGCTGGAGGCCGTCGGCTACGACACCTCCCACGCAGCCGCCTTCGACGACGACTCCTGGGATCCCGAGATCCGCAAGCGCATGGACGAGGGCCTAGCCCTGTGCGGCGACAACGTGGGTACCCCGATGATCGCCCTGAAGGACCGAAACGGCGACAAGCAGGGCTACTTCGGCCCGGTCATCACCCGCGTGCCTCCCCCCGAGGACTCCCTGGCCATGTGGGACGCCCTGGTGGCCATGATGAACGTGTCCGGCTTCTGGGAGCTGAAACGCACCAGAACCGAACGCCCCGAGTTCGGCCCCCGCCCCTGAGGGGAGCCCCGGTACGGCACCGCGACGCGGCCAAGGGTGGCTGAGGCCGCGCCCCCGGTGCAAACGCCACCCACAACGTTCCTAGCAGCCGCGCTCGATGCCATCGGAGAGCTGGATTGCATTGCTACCCAACCTCGGCCGTGCAACACCAACTGCCGGATCACCGCCACGAATTGTCCAGATCCCGCAACCGTCCATGAGGACATCGTCCTATGTCGTCGGTCGTCTCGCTAGACAACTGTCGGTTTAGCGCATCGTTTGATGTCGGTTTGGCGCACTGAGATGGAGCGAGAGGCGAAACGCGCTCGGGCGGTCTCTACATCCATGCGCCGTCGTCGCGCCGGACAGCGGTGCCCACCTCCAGGTTGTTGCTGTCCCGATAGTGGCGCAAAGGCATCCGACTAGCAGTTTTTTGATCGCCCTACATTTTGAGGGGCACATTGCATCACTTTGCCGGTTAGTCTAAGATGTATTCGTTGTATTCTGAAGGGAAAGAGACCAATGAGCACCCTTAGAAGCCCTGTTGTTACCTACGAGGCACAGCCCCACCCGAATGCGGACCGCCTCGAGCTGGCCGTTGTCGACGGCTGGAAAGTGGTGTGCCGCATCGGAGACTTCGCCGCGGGCGAGCGGGTCGCGCACATTCCCGAGGGGTCGATCCTGCCGCAGGATCTGATTGTCGAGATGGGGCTGGACGACCCGCCGCGGCTCGCCGGGTCCAAGCACAACCGGGTCAAGGCGATCCGGCTGCGGGGCGTGCTGTCGCAGGGACTCATCTATGCGGGCGAGCGGATCGCCCACCTCGGTCCGGGCGACGACGCCGCTGAGGCGCTCGGGTTGACCAAATGGATCCCGCCCGTGCCGGTCCACATGGCGGGCACGATGGTCCCAGGCCCCAAGATCGGCTTCGACATCGACGACATCAAGGCCTGGCCGGACCGTCTGCACGCCGGAGAGGCGGTGGTCGTCACCGAGAAGCTGCACGGCACCTTCTGCTGCGTCGGGCTGCGCCGGGAGGAGCAGGGTATCGAGCCGGAGGCGGTCGTGTCCTCCAAGGGCCACCTGTCCAACGGCCTGCGCTTCGATCTCGGCACCCCGGACAACGACGACAACCTCTATGTCAAGGTCTGGAGGCGCCACGCCGAGGGGGTGCGCCGCGCCTTCGATGCCTGGTCCGGCGGCGACGATCCCTTCGAGATGTACCTGTTCGGCGAGATCTGCGGACCCAAGGTCCAGGACCTGAACTACGGACTGGCCGAGCCGACGCTGCACCTGTTCGACGTGCGGCTGCGGCACGGCTACGAGGACTGGGACGACGTCGTCGCGGTGGCGGACATCACCGGCATCGAGCCCGTGCCCGAACTGTGGCAGGGCCCGTGGATGCCGGAACTGCTCGACTCACACACCGACGGCTCGTCGCAACTCGCCGGCCATCACCGCGAGGGGATCGTGGTCCGACCCGCCGCAGGCCGCTACGACACCGGCCTAGAGCACCCCTCCGGCCGCGGCCCAGGCCGGGTGATCTTCAAGTCGGTGTCGGCGCGCCACCTGCTACGCAAGGGCGGCACCGAGTACCAATAGCCGCACCACTCCAGCTCGTCGATCATGGCAGTCAAGTCGATACTTTGGATTGTCGTGACAATCTAAGAGGCCGAGCGAATAGGCGAGCGAATCCGCCCCATACGGGCGAGGCCGTGGCCCGAGCGGCCCGTGAGCGCAGCGAACAAGAGCGGGAAGCGCAACGTTGCACCGCGAGGCGGCCTCACCTATTTGCGCGCACTCTAAACCTGGATCCACCGGCGCGGTGAGCGCTGTGGGGTTGGCGCGTCCACCGGAAAGGCCTCCTGACATGGGAGAATGCTGTTTGCAGTAACGGTCATTCCGGCCACGTGAGGAGGCACTTCCTGTGGGCAGCGTATCGGGTGGGATCGACGGGTTGGAGGTTCGTTTCGACGACGGGTCTTTGGTGGCGGATGCGGGGCTGTTGCTGGCGGGCACGGTGATGGACCGCCTCGGGCTGGAGGCGCTGATCGACGCGGCGGTGCGCCCGCCCGGGTCGGGGCGCGGCTCGGGGGCCAAGGCGCTGTCGGTGGCGGCGTCGATGCTGGTGGGCGGCTCGTTCATCGACGACGCGAGCAGGCTGCGGGCGGGCTCTGCTGGGGCGGTGCTGCCGTTTGAGCCGTTGGCGCCGTCGACTTTGGGGACATGGCTGCGCTCGTTCACGTGGGGACACGTGCGCCAGCTCGACCGCGCCGGCGAGCTGGCGCTCGGCCGGGCGTGGTCTTTGGGCGCGGCGCCCGACGCTGGGGAGATCACGGTGGATCTGGACTCCACGGTCTGTGAGGTCCACGGCACATCCAAGCAGGGCGCCGCCTACGGCCACACCGGCGTGTTGGGCTATCACCCGCTGGTCGCGGCCAGAGACGACACCGGCGAGATGGTCCACGTCCGGATGCGGTCCGGCAGCTCCCAGCGCGGCCACCTGCGGTTTGTGGCCGAGACCCTGGCGAGGCTGCGTCGTCTCGCTCCCGGCGCGGCGGTGACCGTGCGCGCCGACGCGGGGTTCTTCTCCTATGACATGATCGACGCCATCGAGGCCCGCGGCGCGTCGTATTCGATCACGATCCCGCAGAACTCCAAGGTCTCAGCAGCCATAGACGCCATCGGGGACAAAGCCTGGACGCCGATCCCCTACACCGAAGAAGGCATAGCGCAGGTCGCTGAGACCACCATCGAGACCGGCCGCCGCGACCCCGACGGCCCCCGCAAGCTGCGGCTGGTGGCGCGCCGCAGCCGCCTCACAGGCGCACAGGCAACCCTCTGGCCCGACTGGCGCCACCACTGCTTCATAACTGACCGCCACGACCTCGACACCGCCGCCGCCGACGCCTACCACCGAGACCACGCCCGAGTCGAGCTCGCCATTCGTGACCTCAAAGACAACGGCCTCGCCCACTGCCCCTCGGGCAGGTTCTTCGCCAACGCCGCCCACCTCGCCTGCGCCTCGCTCGCCCACAACATCGCCCGCTGGACCGCACGCCTCGGCCGCGCCCAGCACCCCGGCCGCCTCACCGTCGCCAACACACAAAAACAGCGGCTGCTCACCGTCTGCGGCCGCGTCGTCAACCACGGCCGACGACACATCCTGCGCCTGCCCGCCGACTGGCCCTGGCAGCACACCTTCACCCGAGCGCTGCGACACCTCCGCAACCTGCCCCTGCTCATCTGAACCCCCGAACCCAGGGGCCCGGCGTCCCCCAGCACCACCCCCAGCGCCACCAACCGCCAAAGCCCCAACCCCCGGCCCAGCACGCCCGCACCAGCCCGCGGCGCCCGGCGCCGCCCACCAGAACCCACCACGCGCCGAACCAACCCCAACCCCCACCACACCAGCCGCCCACCGGTGGATCCAGGCTAAAGGACATGTTTCGACGGCTTCTCTGCCGAGGCCCGAGAACTCTGGCAAGGCAAGCTCGTCTAGCTTCGCTGACCGGAGAAACGATTGTGTGCTCGATGCACAAGCTCCGGTGGGTTCTAGCCGCCGCAGAAGTGCGACCATACGGCTTCGGACTTGACGGGGCCGATGCCTCTGACCGATTCGAGATCGGCGCGGCTGGAGAACGGCTGGGCGGCGACCAGCCTGGCTGAGAGCACTTCTCCGATTCCGGACACGGCGTCGTACTGAGCCGCGGTCTTGCCCGCGATCACGCACTCACCCGCGGGGGCGGTGGTCGGCGGCGGAGTTGCTGTCGGTCCCGCATTCTGCGGCGCGGCGGAGAACTCGGGGCTCTGGTCGCCACAGCCCGCCAGCGTGCTGGTGAGGGCGTCCGCTTCGGCCCGATCCACGCTGAGGCTCCACGCCGACTTGACGGCAACCGTGATCCCGGCCAGGAAGCAACGACCCGCCTGGGTGACCGCGTAACCGCCACCGCACGCCGACGACCGGGCGATGTCAGCGTCCGACCACTCGAAGACGTCGTCGCCGCCCTTGGACTGGTTCACACAGGCCCGTGACGCCACGTGGTTGGCCGGGTCTTGGCTGAAGCGCCGCTTCTGATCGGCGGGCCAGGCCCAGCCGCCCGATTCGTGGGCCTCGTGCAGGGCCACGACGTGGTCGACGTTGCAGGTGTCGATGAGGGTGCCGGTGTACGGATCCGCCGAGCCGACAGCCGCACGGCAAAGGTCGCTGTTGTGTGGGCCCCAGTCATCGCGGTCATAGCCAGATCCGTACTCGTCCGCCACCGGAAGCTCCACCGTCGGAACCGACACCTCGGGAACCGACACCTCGGGAACCGACACCTCGGGAACCGACACCTCGGGAACCGACACCTCGGGAACCGACACCTCGGGAACCGACACCTCGGGAACCGACACCTCGGGAACGCGGGATGGGGTCTCACCTTCCGGCGTCGATGGCGCCTGCGATGGCGCTGTGGGCTCCGCTTGGGAGGTCGTGGCAGACGCTGGCTCCACCGGGGCCACCGCAACTGGGGAGTCACCTTGTAACCCGCAGGCCGCCGCGCCTGCCATCACCAGGGTTAGCGAGATTCGCAGGGGCCAACCCAGCCGGGACACTCGTCTGCCTGAGCTGTTCATCGACCCGTGCGGCCTTCGGGACTACGGGGCGGGTTGGACGGTCTCTACCGGTTCGCCTCTGAGGGCAGCGAGGACCTTGGCCACCACCTGGACCGAGACGTCGCGCTGGGCTGCGCTGGTGCTGGCGCCGAGGTGGGGGGTGTGGACGACTCTGGGATGGCCGATCAGGGGGTGATCGGGCGGCGGGGGCTCGGTGTCGTAGACGTCGAGGCCGAGGCCGGCGAGACGGCCGTCGTCGAGGGCGGCCCGGGCCGCGTGCGAGTCGATGAGGCTGCCCCGAGCCGCGTTCACCACGATGGCCCCCGACTTGATGGCCGCGAAGGCTGCCTCGTCGAGCAGGGCGGAGCCGTCCTCCTGGGCCACGGCGTGGAGACTCACGAAGTCCGATGAGGCGAGCAGCTCCGGCAGCTCTACCATCCTGGCCCCGTGCTCCTGGGCCACCTCGGCCGGAATGTACGGATCGGTGGTCAGCACGGCCATCTCGAAGGCCAGCGCCCGGTGGCCCACCGCCCGGCCGATGCGACCGAAGCCCACCAGGCCGAGCGTGGCCCCGGCCAACTGCACGCCTATGTAGTGCTTGCGGTCCCACCGGCCCGCCGCCAGCGAGTTGTGGGCGTCGGTGACCCGGCGGGCCGTCGCCAGCATCAGGGCGAAGGCGTGCTCGGCCGCGGCCAGCGTGTTGGCTTCGGGGGTGTTGACCACTGCGATTCCCCGCTCGGCCGTCGCGGCCATGTCGATGTTGTCCACGCCCACGCCAGCACGGCCGATCACCCGCAGGCCCGACCCCGCTGCGATCAGTTCGGCGTCCACCCGGCTGCCGCTGCGCACTATCAGCGCGGCTGCGTCCTGAATTGACTCCAGCAACTCGAGCCGGCTCTGGCCCTCCGCGAACACGACATCGACACCGGGGTCGGCACGCAGGCGATCCGCTCCGGCGGCGCCTAACGGCTCGGCCACCAGCACCCTGGGTTGCTCAGGCATCGGTCATCCCGTCCCGCAGTCTCGCGGCGGCGGGTCCCTCAGGCGTGGATGCCGAATCTTTGCAGGCCGTAGGCGTTGATGGCGTTGCCCCGCAGCACCTTGTAGCACTCGTCGGCGTCCATGCCGACCGCGGCGAACATCGAGTGGGCCACCTTGCGGGAGTGGGGGAACGTGCCGTCGGAGTGGGGGTAGTCGGTCTCGAAGAGGATCTGGTCGATGCCCACGTCGTGGCGCTGCTTGAGCCCGACCAGGTCGTCGAAGATGCAGCCGAAGACCCGGCCCTGCACGATCTCGCTGGGCAGCGGGCCGTCGCCGCCCACGCCGCCGCGGCCCTCCCTGAACACCGAGTCCATCCGCTCCACCTGGAACGGCATCCAGCCCACCTGGCTCTCGGCGTAGGTGATCTTGATCCGCTTGAACCGCTGCAGCGTGCCCGAGAACACCCAGTCCACCATCGAGCCCTCGGCGTTCTGGGCGTACAGCGACATCGAGGTGGCCAGCGGCGCGTCGGCCGATGTGGACGGCATCGACGACGACGAGCCGATGTGCATCGACACCGTGGTGTCGGACTCCTCGCAGGCCTGCCACACCGGATCCCACTCGCCGGTGTACATCGACGGCAGGCCCAGCTTGGAGGGGTTCTCGGAGAAGGCCACCGCGTAGCAGCCCTTGGCCGCACAGCGCCGCACCTCGGCCGCGGCCATCTCGATGTCCCACAGCGGCAGCAGCGCCAGCGGTATCAGGCGCCCCCTCCCTGCGCCCCCGCCCCAGTCGTCGATCATCCAGTCGTTGTAGATGCGCAGGCACTCGGCCGCGAGCTCTTTGTCGTCGCGCTCCAGAAACCCCTGCCCGCAGAACCGGGGGAAGATGTTGGGGAAGTTGAGGGCGGCCTCCACATGGTTGAGGTCCATGTCGGCCAGCCGGGCGGTCTGTTCGTGGGTGCCGGGGCGGAGGTCCTCGTAGCGGGCGGCCACATTGCGCTGCTCCTCCCGGGGCATGCCCGCGGGGCCGTGCAGCAGGCCCGTGGGGGTGACGCTGTCCTCGAACAGCCACACGTCGCACCACTGGCCGTCGGGGTCGTTGCGCTCGAAGCCGTAGTGGCCGCCGGTGAAGTGCAGCCTCACCTTCTCCTGGACTACCCGGGGTCCCCGGGCTCGCATCGACGGCGGCAGCTGCTGCTGCCACAAGTCCTTGGGCTCCATGACGTGGTCGTCGACGGAGATGATCAGAGGCAGTTCTTCGACGGCGGGCGTGGGCGTCACTGCGTCAACCTCCGCTTTGGCCGCGTGGACCGATCCGGCGGCCTCAGGCGTCGACCCTGCGGGCGCACGACTTGAAGATATCTTCCGCGATGTCGTCCCACAGGTCCTCGGGCTCTTCGTCCAGGTCGCTCGGGTTGGGGGTGGAGCGCAGGGCGCTGTCGAGAGAACGGAACTCGTCCAGCGTCAGCTGGGCCCGCAGCCCGTCGAAGGAGCACCCGCACAGCACCCGGGCCTCAGCCTCGGTGAGGTTCTCAGTGTTGGCCTCCATGCAAGACCCCATGAAGTTGTGCTCCACCGCAGACTCGGCCCCGAACTCCTCGGAGACGAAGCGATCGTCCTGCTCGGCCTCGTCCCAGGTATCGGGGTCGGCGCTGTTGCCGCATCCGGCCACAACGATGAGCACGACAGCCGCAGCAAGGACCCAGACAGGACGGAGGCGTGCGCGCATAGCGGATCCGAGGCTACCGGCTGGCGTCAGGCGCCCAGCGCCCTTGCCCGTGTGAAGACGGCGTCGAGCATGGGTTCGGTGAGTCGGCCGGTGAAGGTGTTCTGCTGGCTGGGGTGGTAGCTGCACAGCAGGGTCCGGCCGTCTGAGAGCGCAGCCTCGGCGCCGTGGGCGAACCGGGGGCGGGGACCCGAGCCCAGTTCGCGCCACATCACCTGCTGGGCGAATCCGCCCAGCACGACCACCACCCGGAGGGCTTTGAGCGCCTGCATCTCGCGCCGCAGGAACGGAATGCAGGCATCGCGCTCGGCGGGCGCCGGCTTGTTGGCCGGAGGGGCGCACTTCACCGGCGCGGTGATCCAGGCACCGGTGAGGACGAGCCCGTCGCCGCGGCCGGTGGACTCAGGCTGGTTGGCGTAGCCGGCGCGGTGCAGGGCCCGGTACAGCCAGTCCCCGGAGCGGTCGCCGGTGAACATCCGGCCCGTGCGGTTGGCCCCATGGGCTGCGGGCGCCAGACCCACCACCAGCAGGTGGGCATCCGGGTCGCCGAAACCGGGCACGCCCCGAGCCCAATACTCGTCATCGCGGAAGGCGGCCCGCTTCTCGCGCCCGACCCGCTCGCGCCACTCGACCAGCCGGGGGCACTCCCGGCACGCGGCCACCTCCGAGGCCACCTCGGCAAGGACGCGGCGCGAGCCGGGGGACTCCACGGACGATCAGGCTACGTTGGCCTGCACTATGGCCACCAGACCTGCCCGCACTGCGGCCCAGCCCGCCTCCAAGCCCGGCACGGAAGCGGCCGCCGTGGTGTTGTTCGTGCGACACGGACAGACGCCCACCACGGGATCGGTGCTGCCGGGCCGGGCACCGGGGCTCCACCTGTCGCCCGAGGGTGTGGAGCAGGCTCGCCGGGTGGCCGAACGACTGGCCGCACTCGACCGGGTCAAGGCGGTCTATGCCTCGCCCATGGAGCGCACCGTCGAGACGGCGGCGCCCATAGCCCGGGCCTGCAAGCTGCGGGTGCGGCACAGCCCGGGGCTGATCGAGTGCGATTTCGGGCGCTGGACGGGGCGCAAGCTGCACAACCTGCGCCGGCGCAAGGAATGGACCACCGTTCAGCGCCACCCGAGCGGGTTCCGCTTCCCGGGCGGCGAGTCCTTCGCCGAGATGCAGGCCCGCGCCCTCGACGCGGCGGCCGCCATCTGCGCCCGCCACCCGGGCGAGACCGTGGTGGCCGTGTCCCACGCCGATGTCATCAAGGCCATCGCCGCCTCCGCGGCCGGCACACCGTTGGACCTGTTCCAGCGGATCGTCATCTCGCCCTGCTCCGTCACCGCCATCGCCTACCACACCGCCGGGCCGACGCTCCTCACCGTGAACAACACCGGCGACGACCTGAGGGAGCTGGGCCCGTCGTGAGCGCCCAGCCCCTGCAACCATGAGCGAGTCCGTGCCCCGCGGCCGTCAGCTCGGCCCGGCCGCAGTCTGGCCCCTGCAACTATGAGCGAGTCGTATCACTTCGAGGCGGTCGACATGGTCACCGTGGGCACGCTCGGCCCCAAAGGCCAGCGGGTCTTCTACCTTCAGTGCCTCGCTGAGGGCGAGCTGGTGTCGCTCAAGTTCGAGAAGCGCCAAGCGGCCGCCCTGGCCGAATACCTGGAGCGGGTGCTGAACGAGCTTCCCGACGCCGAGGAAGCCGACCCTCCCGGCGATCTCGACATGCGCGAGCCGGTGGTCGAGGCTTGGACCATCGGCGCCTTGGGAATCGCCTACGACCAAGACGAGGGCCGGGTGATTCTCGTGGCCGAGGAGTTAGTCGAGGACCCCGACACCGCCGGAGCCTCCGCTCGCTTCACGATGACCCGCCCCCAGGTGAGGGCCCTGGTGAGCCGGGCCCGGGCCGTGGTGGCCGCGGGCCGACCTCCGTGCTCCTATTGCCTGCGCCCCTTGGAGCCATCCAACGGAGACTGGTGCCCGTGCCACAACTGACGCCTCCAACACCCCCCAGGGGAATTGGCAGCGAAACGCGCCCTATAGGGGCCAAAACGCTGCCAATTCCCGGCTAGCCATGGCAGCCAGCACCGACGACGAGGCGCGCCAGTCCCCCATCCGGGACCGCCCCCCCATCGAGACCGGCCGCGCCCTGTCGCTGCTGGCCGACGGCGATGTGGAGTTGAGGGGAAGAATGCCCTACAGCTCCAATGCGACCTTCCTGGTGGACGTGGCCCATGAGGGGCTCGACGCCCAAGCCATCTACAAGCCCGTTCGGGGCGAGCGGCCGCTGTGGGACTTCCCCTCGGGCCTGGCCCACCGCGAGGCCGGCGCGTTCTGGATGGACGCCGCGCTCGGGTGGGATGTGGTGCCCCCCACCGTGGTGCGCGAGGACCTGCCCTTCGATGCAGGGTCCCTGCAGCTGTTCATGCCCGCCCGCTTCGAGGAGCACTACTTCACACTGGTGGAACAGGAGCAGCTCAGGCCGGAACTGGAGCGCATCTGCGCGCTCGACATCGTGATCAACAACACCGACCGCAAGTCGGGCCACTGCCTACTCGGCACCGACGGCTCCGTCTGGGCCATCGACAACGGCCTGTCGTTCCACTCGCAGTTCAAGCTGCGCACCGTGATCTGGGACTTTGCCGATGAGCGGTTGCCCGACGAAGTGAGCCGGGACCTGGGGATGCTGCTGGAGACCGGCCTTCCCGAGCCTCTGGCCGCGACGCTCACAGCCCAGGAGCAGGACGCCACCCTGGCCCGGACCGAGACGCTGGTGGCTTCGGGCCGGTTCCCCTCGGACGGCCACGGGCACCGCTGGCCCTGGCCGCTGGTCTAGGACCGGCCCGGCGACCCCGACCTCAGGTTCTGCGAGCAGGTATGCCGGCTGAGGCGGCTTCGCTGCTCGGATTTCCGGTCTAGCGACCTTCGAGCGCCTCGGTGAGCTTGGGCAGCACCTTGTGCACGTCGCCGACGATGCCGAGGTCGGCCACCGCGAAGATGGGGGCCTCGGAGTCCTTGTTGATGGCGATGATGTTCTTGGAGCCCTTCATTCCCACCAGGTGCTGGGTGGCGCCCGAGATTCCGCAGGCGATGTAGACGGTGGGCTTGACCACCTTGCCGGTCTGGCCGACCTGGTAGCTGTAGGGCACCCAGCCCGCATCGACGATGGCCCGGCTGGCCCCCGGAGCGGCGCCCAGCTGCTTGGCCAGGCCCTCGATCATGGAGTACGCCTCCGCGGAGCCCAGTCCCCTCCCGCCGGAGACCACGATGGCGGCCTCGTCGAGCTTGGGGCCTTCGGACTCCTCGGTGAAGCGGTCCCGGACCACCGCGCCCCCGGTCGTGCCGAGGTCGGGAACGGGAAGCTCCACCACCTCCGCCGCGGGACCGCCCACCGGCGACGGCTCGAAGGACTTGGGCCGGACCAGCCAGATGTCGGGGCCGCCGCTAGTGAACCGGGAGGTCACGTTCAGCGTCCCGCCGAACACCGGCTCAATGCCCACCAGACGGTCACCGTCGAGACGGAGGTCGACCACGTTCGACAGCACGCTGACGTCCAGCTTCACCGACAGCCGGGCGGCCACGTCGCGGCCGTCGTAGGTGGTGCCCAGCATGAAGGCGTCAGGCGCGGCCACGTCGCCGCTGGTGATGGCTGCGGCCACCGCCGAGGCAACCGACACGCCCTTCATGCGCCCGTCGAGGTCGCCGGTGGCGTACACCGCGGTGACACCATGGTCGCCGAGCTCGGCCGCGCAGACGGCGCCTTCACCCCCGCAGAACACCTCAACGGTGCTGGCCACCTCTCGGGCCTTGGCCAGCATCTCGAGCGTGATTGTGGCCACGCCGTCGTCGCCGGCTTCGCAGAACACCCAGATCTTGTCCAGTGCCATCGTTGGGCCTCCTATATGACCTTGAGTTCGTCGAGGAAAGCAACGATGCGCTCGTGGGCGTCACCCTCGTCCACCACGACCTCGCCCGCGGCCCGCTCGGGCGCCTCGGCGATGTCGGTGATCTCCTGGCCCGCTCCGGCCCAGCCCACCCGCTCGGCGGCGATCCCTAGATCGGCGATCTTCAGCTGGTCGACCGGCTTGTTCTTGGCCTGCATGATCCCCCGGAACGACGGGTAGCGGGGCTCGACCACTCCGGCCGTTACCGACACCACCGCGGGCAGCGGGCACTCGACCAGGTCGGCGCCGGCCTCGGTTTGGCGGCGAACGGTGGCCGTGCCGCCGTCGACGGCTATCTCCTTGGCGAACGTCACCGACGGCAGGCCGATCAGCTCGGCCACCTGGGCGGGAACGACGCCGGTGTAACCGTCGCTGGACTCGGTGGCGGCCAGCACGAGATCAGGCTCGGCCCTCTCAATGGCCGCGGCGAGCACGCGGGCGGTGCCCAGTGCGTCGGAGCCGGCCAACGCCTCGTCACTGATGAGCGTGGCGGAGTCGGCGCCCATGGCCAGGGCGGTCCGCAGGCCGCTCACCTCCTCATTGGGCACCATCGAGACCAGGTGCACCGAGCCCTCGCCGGCGGTGTCCACCAGCTGCAGGGCCATCTCGACCCCGTAGGAGTCGGACTCGTCGAGGATCAGCTTCACATCGCGCCGCAGCGTCTTGGTCTCGGGGTCCAGCGCGCCGGGATCGGCGGGATCGGGGATCTGCTTCACGCAGACGACAACCTTCATGAGCGCCAAGTGTGCCAGCGCCCAGCCAGAAACGAACCCCGCCCGACGAAGTTGTCGCACCATGGGTCCTGAAGGCAGTGATCGTCGGCGCGCCGGGCCCGCCAAGCGGACAGACTGGGTGAGTGCGAGTGCTGCTGCTGGTGAACTCGGCCGCCTCCTCGGTGACCGGACGGCGTCGAGTGGTGATCCAGAAAGCGCTGTCGGCCGACCACGAGGTGACACTGGCCGAAACCGTCCGGCGCGGCCATGCCACTCGCCTGGCCCGGTCGGCCGCCTCCGACGGAGTCGACGTGGTGGTGGTGCTCGGCGGGGACGGCACGCTCAACGAGACCGCCAACGGCCTGGCGGGCACCGGCACCGCCCTGGCAGCCCTCCCGGGGGGAAGCACCAACGTGTTCGCCCGCATCATCGGCTTGCCCGACGACCCCGTCGACGCGGCCGGGCAGCTCCTCGACGCCCTCGACCGGGGCGCCATCACCAGGATCGGTCTGGGGGCCGTTGACGGGCGTTACTTCCTGTTTCACTGCGGCATCGGCTTCGACGCGGCCGTGGTTGAACTGGTCGAGAGCCGCGGCCCGTTGAAGCGCTGGGCCGGCCATCCCCTGTTCATCTACGCCGCGGCAACCACCTGGCTGCAGCGCGCCCACCGGCACCGTCCGCCCATGCAGGTTCTCGATGCCGAAGGCAACACGCTGGCCGAGGGCCTGTTGACAATCGTGCTCAACGCCAACCCCTACACCTACTTGGGGGGCCGCAGCTTCGACCTCGTGCCCGGCCTGGGGCTGGACGAGCCCCTGGCCGCAGTGACGCTGCCCACCCTGTCGCCGCACCGCATGCTGCCGGTGGGGTTGAAGGCCCTGCGCTCCGGCGACGTGCGCGGGCTGCCCGGAGCGAGGGTGCACGAGGGGCTCCAAGACCTGACCGTGACCGCCGATCCACCCGTCGGGTACCAGGCCGACGGTGACCACCTCGGCGCTGCGCCCCGCCTCAGGATCCGCTGGGCGCCCGAAGCACTGCGCCTAGTCCTGCCCTGAACACGCTGGTGGCCGCAGCGTGCGGGGACAACGATGCCGACGAGGCACTCGCGGCCGCGCGTTGCTCGTCAGGCCGCGTCCACCACGGCGCGGGCAACATCGGGCACATCGGTGATGAGGCCGTCGACCCCCATGGCCAGCAGCTCCGACATCCGCTTGGGGACGTTGATGGTCCAGGCGTTCACGATCAGGCCGGCATCGTGGGCCCGGCGCACGAAGGCCGCGTCGCACATGGCATCGAAGGGATGCACCGCCTGCATGCTGTGGGCGCTGGCCCGGGCCACCGCCTGCGCGGGCGCCACGATCCCGCAGATCAGCGCAGTGGGGATCGTCGGGTCGACAGCCCGCACGGCGTCGGCAGCGTCCACATTGAACGAAGACACCACGGCCCGATCGGGCCCGAGGTAGGCCGCGATCAGACCGGCCACCGCCTCGGCCACCAGATTCTCGCTGTCATAATCGGGATCATCGGGCAGGTTCTTGATCTCGAGGTGAACCCCCATGCCGTCACAGGCCTCGAGGGCCTCGGCCAGGCTGGGCACGTAGTCGGGCAGTTCGTCGGCATGGAGATGGCCGATCTGCCGCCCGTCAGCCAGGTGGGCGTCATGGTGGACCACGGCCACGCCGTCGGTCGTGCGGCGCACGTCGAGCTCCACCCAGTCGGCGCCCAATTCTCGAGCCAGCCGGAAGGACTGCAGCGTGTTCTCAAGGGCAACCTGGCTGGCGCCCCGATGCGCGATCACCGCTGCCATCCCGGCAGTCTCGCACAGACTCCTCGCCAACATGAATCCCACGGCGCGGAGCACGAGCGAGTAGGCGGCAATTCGTACCGATGCCGGCAAAGCGCCTAGCGAGGCCATGGCCCGAGCGGCCCCGTGAGCGCAGCGAACAAGAGCGGAAGACATGGCCAGGCGGGTCTACTACCGTGGCCGGGCCCCGCCTCTCATTGAACATGCCCGGTACCCAGCAATCTGACGCGAGACGGATCCCGATACTCCTGGCGGCCGCCGCCGTGCTGGCCGCGGTGGTATCGACCTGGACGATCACGCTTGCCCAATCGGACGCGCGCGCCGCGCCGGCAGGCACCTCCGAGCCCGGGGATCCATTCGACGGGTTCGACGGCAAGGCCACCCTGCCGCCTGGCCACATGACGGGTGGCCGTTGCGTCGGGCTGTTCTTCAAGGCGTTCATCGACGAGATCGCAGCCGCCCACCCGGGGGCTCGGTTCACCGCAGCGGTCCATGACCACCGCACGGGCTGCCGGTACCACCTCAATCCCAGCCTGGAGATCACCACTGCGAGCGTCATCAAGGCCCAGGTGCTGGCCGGTGTCCTGCTTGCGGCCCAGGACACCGGCCGCTCCCTCAGCCCGTCGGAGGCCGCCGACGTCGAGTTGATGATGCACTACAGCCACAACACGCCTCCCACCTCCAGGCTGTACCTGCAAATCGGCAGCGCAGCCGGCATGGAAGAGCTGGACAAGCGCTTCGGGATCGCCGGCACGAGCCACACCGCGTGGTACGGCCGGACGCTGTCCACCGCCGAGGACCGGACGCGGCTCGTGGAGCAACTGCTGATCGGCGGGGGACCCCTCGACAAGGATTCGGTGCAGACGGCGTGGCAGTGGATGTCTGGTGTGAGCGCGGCACAGGGTTGGGGGGTGACCGCGGGACTGCCGGCCACCTACGAGGCCGCGCTCAAGAACGGCTTCTACCCGATGTCGGGCGCCGGGTGGCGGGTTGGCACCACCGGAGCGGTACGCGACGCCAACGGCGGCGCGTACGCCGTGACGGTGATGACGGACAACAACCCCACTGAGTCCGCTGGCATCACGCTCGTTGAGAGGATCACACGCCACATCAACTCGGCGCTCACCATCGGCCCGGCCGCCGAGCGCGCCGTGGACGTCGTGGAGTGCGTCGACCCTCCCAGAGGGTCGTCCTGGTCGTCGGTTGCGGAGACGCTCGGCGGAGTGGACGCCGCCAGACTGCGGCACCTCAACGGCGGCGAGGCCGCGCCGCTGACCGGCCAGCGAGTCTGCTGGGCTCAGCCGGCGGGCGCTTAGGGCGGACCACCGCGAGCGGCCAATCGAAGAACTCGGACTCAGCGCCTCCCGGCTGGGCAGCGCCCAGCTAGCCGACAGGTGTCGAGGCGGATCTGCGGGGGACGGTCACCTCGATCACGGTGCCGCGGGGCGCGTCGGCCGATGCCGCCTTGATGGTGATCGAGCCGCCGAGGTCATGCACCACGAAAGTGCGCACGACGGTGAGTCCGAGCCCGGCGTCGCGGTCCAGCGAGAAGCCCTCGGGCACGCCAGGTCCGTCGTCGGTGATCCGCATGGTCAGCGTCGTGGCGGTGCGAGCCAGACGCACCTCAACCAGCTCGCCCCGACCGGCGGGCGGGGCGGCGTGCTGGAAGGCATTCTGCACCAGCTCCACCAGCACCACCGCCAGCGGCATCGCCGTCTCGCCGTCGATCTCTCCGACGGTTCCGTCTACTTGAATCTTCAGCGGGCGCTCCGCCGGCGCCAGCCCCTCCTCCACGAGCCGCAGCAGCGGGCCCACGACTTCGTCGAAGTCCAGCTCAGACGTGGTGTCGAGGGCGAGATGCTCGTGCACCATGGCTATGGATGAGATCCGCCTGACGGAGCTCTCGACCGCGGCCTTCGCCTCTGCGCTACCGAGGCGGCGCGCTTGGAGCTGCAACAGCGAACTGACCGTCTGCAGGTTGTTCTTGACCCGGTGGTGGATCTCGCGGATGGTCGCGTCCTTCGACAGCAGCAGCCGGTCGTGATGGCGCAGCTCCGACACGTCGCGGAGCATCGCGACCGCACCGGTGATCCGGTCCTCGGCCACCATGGGGTATGCCCGCAATACGACGACGATCATCGATCCGGCGGTGAACTCGGCCACCGTGGAGCGCCGCCGCCAGAACGAGCGTCGTATCACCGTGTCATCGAGTCCGAGGTCGCTGAGGCTGCGGCCCGGCACCGGGTGCATCACGCCCAATCGGTGCAGAGCGCTGCGGGCGTTGGGCGAGGCGTAGCTGACCCGGCCCTCCCGGTCGAGCACCAGCACTCCGTCGCCCACGCGGGGCTCCCGGAACTCACCCACCCGCTCCATGCGACCATAAGGGAACGCACCCTCCGCGATCATCCGCGCGAAACGCCCGTACAGGCCGCGGTAGATGGTCTCCAGAGGGTTCTCGTGGCGGATTGGGGCCGGCCCCGCCTCGCGGGCCAGGACCGCCACGGCTGCGTCTCCGCAACGAACGGGCACGTAGTCCACGACACGCCGGCGATCGCGTAGCGGAAGGCTGCCCTCCTCCTCCACCATCAGGTCCTCACCCACGCCGGAAAGGGCACCAAACTCAGCGATCTCGGCCTCGCCCGGCTCGCCGGTGTCCATCGCCGTCCGCAACCACGCCAAGTCGGTTCCCTTCACGACGGTCCCGACGGGATCGACCACATGAACGGTGGGCCCGGTGTTGGCCCGGGCATGGGCCAGCACCACGAATCTGCCGTCGACGCCGGCGCCGGCCTCTCTCGCCGTCCGCTCGGTGACAACCTCGACCACGGCGGGATCGAATCCGCTGACGCAGGGGGCGTACAGCAGCAGGTCCCCGAAGGAAAGGTCGGCCAGCGGCGTCCACGAGGCCACCAGCCGGTGCAGGTGGTCGATGGAGCGCTCGTCGAGCGCGGTGCCGGCCCGGGCCAGCTCCGCGAGACCGGCCACCGCCCCGGTTCCCCGTCTCAGCCGAATCCGATGGGGTTGGAACCGGGCGGACCCATCTCGACATGGGTGACCCGCGATGCGGCCATCGCGATCTCCCGGCCCTTGTCGTCGGTCAGCCACAGGACCGGAACCTCGCCCCGCAGAGCGGCCTCGACCGACGCCTTGATGTGCTCGCGGTCGGCGTCGTCGGGGAGGGTCACCGTGATGGGCTGGGGGTTGTCGGCGATGCCGATGCGAAGCTCCACTCTCTTCTCCTTGCCTGTGCCGTCGCCGGCGGTTGGTTCCTGGACCGGCCTCGGATCTTCTCAGACGATCTTCAGTTCGGGGTGGGTTCGCTTGGTGGGGCCGTGGGCCTCGATCCACGACGCCATGGCGGCGAAGACCGCCGACGCCTCAGAACCGGGGTCGACCGCCATTATGGGCCGGCCGTGATCGCTGCCCTCGCGCAGAGGGATCGTCATGGGAACCTGACCGATGAGCTCCACGTCGAGCCTGCGGGCCAGTTCGGCGCCGCCGCCCGAGCCGAAGAGGTGGTAGCGCTTGCCGTCGTCGCCGGTGAACCACGACATGTTCTCGATGACGCCCCGCACGGTGATGTTCACCTTGGAGAACATGAACGCCGAGCGCTGGGCCACCTTCTGGGCGGCCGGGTTGGGCGTGGTCACCACGTAGGCCTCGGCCCGGGGAAGGAACTGGGCCAGCGACAGCGAGATGTCCCCGGTGCCGGGGGGCAGATCGACCAGCAGGAAGTCGGGATCGTCCCAGAACACGTCGGTGAGGAACTGCTCGAGGGCCTTGTGCAGCATGGGCCCCCTCCAGATCACCGGCTGGTCCTCCTGGGCGAAGAAGCCCATGGAGATGCAGCGAACGCCGTGAACCTCCGGCGGAACGATCATGTCGTCGATGACCACCGGGGCCCGGTCCACGCCCAGCATCCGCGGTATCGAGAAACCCCACACGTCGGCATCCACGACCGCGGTGGAGCGGCCCTGCGCGGCGAGGGCGATGGCCAAGTTGGCGGTGACCGACGACTTGCCCACCCCGCCCTTGCCGGAGGCGATCAGCAGCGTGCGGGTGGCGTTGCCAGGCTCGGCGAACGGGATGGCACGACCCTCGGCGTGACCATGGGCGGGAGCAGACCCGGCCGTGGCGGACGGGTTGCCATGAAGCTTCGTGCGCAACTCGGCCCGCTCGGCATCGCTCATCACCGTGAAGTCAAGGGTCACCGCGGCCACGCCGTCGAGCGCGAGCAGCGCGTCGGTTACCCGGCGCTGAATCTCGCTGCGCAGCGGGCAGCCCGCCACCGTCAGCGCGATGCGCACATCGGCGTGGCCCCCGTCGACGGTGGCGCCCCGGTACATGCCGAGGTCGACGATGCTGCGGTGCAGCTCGGGATCCTCCACCGGTCGGAGGGCCTCGATCACCTCCGCTTCCGTGACGGCCACGGGCCTAGGCTAACGGCGTGTCCAGGAGGGGCCTCAGCGCGGCGGCTAGCGGCGGCGGGGGCGGGCGCGCTGCCGTGGACTCCCCGAGCGCAGGCTGATGCTGCACTTGGTGCGCCACGCCGATGCGGGCAACCGGATGGCCTGGGTGGGTGACGACTTCCAGCGGCCGCTCGACGAATTCGGGCAGATGCAGGCCGAAGCCATCGGCGTCGAGTTGGCCTCCCGCCCGGTTCAGCGGATCCTGTCGAGCCCGGCAGTGCGCTGCGTCGACACGGTGGTGCCGCTGGGGCGGGCGCTGGGGCTGCCCGTGGAGAAGGCGGACGAGCTGGCGGAGGGAACACTCGTCGGCGATGCCTTCGACCTGCTCCGCTCGCTGGCCTCCGCCGAGGGCGACTCGGTGCTCTGCAGCCACGGAGACGTGATTCCCGGGCTGCTGTGGGTGCTGGCCCAGTACGGGTTCGACATCCCCGAACTCGGACGATGCAAGAAGGGGTCGATCTGGGAGCTGGAGGTGAGCGAGGGCCGGATCGTCGGCGCCTCCTACCGGCACCCGCGCACCTTCGGCGCCTGACTCCTGCTCTTGTTCGCGGCGCTCGCGGGCCGCTCGGGCCCAGGCTGAGTTGGCCGCCTAGGCCGTTCAGACATGCGGTTCACCTCTGCACCCTAACGGCCGATGATCTCGGCGTCGGGATAGAAGGCGGCTGCTGCGAACCAGAACGTGTCGAGGTGCTCGACGGTTTCTAGCGCGGCGCCGCCCGTGCCCGACGGCCGGCCCAGGATGTCGTAGACCACGCCGCTGGCTGCATCGATGAAGCCGCCGCCGTCGGCCGCGGACAGATCCAGCAACTGGCCGTCGACCGAGCGCACAAACACGCCGGTGGCACCGACGTCGCGACCCTCGGCGATCAGGGGGTTGTCGAGAGCGCTGGCCGTGCCTGGCTCGAAGAGCGCCACCAGCTCACGGCCGGCGAAGGTGAAAGGCACGACCCGGCGCTCGGCCAGCACGTCGTTGGGGATGACCACTCCCTCCGCGCCGTCTCGCAGGGCAACCACCCTGGTGATCGGTTCGAGCCGGTCATCGGTGGGACCGCCGAACAGGAAGGGGCGGTTGTTGGAGTCGTAGAACTCGTAGGGGTTCTGCCCGTACCGGCGGAAGTGGCCGGTGTCGAGGCTGAGCACGCGGCCATCGGGGTGCGATGCCAGGAACGCCTCGAACGACACGGTCTGCACCGGGATCAAGTCGAGTTCGGTGCCAACGAGGTGGCCGGCCACCGCTTGGCCGGTGTAGTGGGACCACAGGCTCTCGGTCTGGCGGTCGTACATCACCAGCGACGAGTTCAACAGCGCGCCGGACGTGCCGAAGTCGAGAATGCGGTCGCCTGCCCGCCGGTCGTAGGCCACCGCGGAGTTGCACAGCGGGCAGTACGACACCGTGACCGGCACCCCTCCCACAGTGCCGTTGACGAGCTCGTGCCAGGTCATGATCCGCAGCGGGTAGGCCCGGGCGTCGCCGTTGACCTCCAGCGCCAGCACCGGCTCCACCTCCGCCAGCCACTGCACCTCTGCGACCGGCTCGAAGGCGGGATCCTCGAGGGCGGGAATGGCGTCAGGGGGCACGACCTCTCGGATGTCGGCGAGGTCGATGAGCGGCTCGGGCTGGTCGGGGTGGAAGGGATCGCGAAGTGCGCTGAGGACGTCCTCGCGCGGCGTGGACTCGATCGGCTCGGCCACGAAGTCGAGCATCGAGTCGGCCGCCGTTCCGGCCGCGGCCGTGGTCGGCGCCGTGGCCGCTTCGCCGATTGCGTCTCGCATACCCTGATCCTCGATGAGGCGCACCAGATCGGGGGGCCGGTACTGCAGGGCATCGAAAGCGCTGAGGTCGGTGCGAGCCCCGCCGGCGTTGCCTTGCTGCCACCGGGCGAAGGCCCGGTAGACCAAGCCTCGGGCGTTGGACGAATCGACGGCCAGGGCGGTGTCCAGGTACTCGACACCGAGCGCCAGCAGTTCGGGATCACCGCTGCGAACAAGCAGCCAGCCCCGACCGGCCAGCAGGTCGGGATCGTCGGGACGGGACTCGAGGGCCCAGTCGAGGAACTGCACAGCTTCGAGCAAGTCGCCCCGCCCGGCCAGGGCCTCGGCCGCGACGAGCGCGTCGGGGACGCTCAGTGCGGTCTCGCTGAAGGCCGGACGCTCATCGAGGTTGGCCAAGGCGTCCACTTCCAGCAGCGCAGCCGCATTGCGGGCCGCGGCCACCCTCTCACGCACTTGGGACTGGGCCATCAGCTCCTCGGCGTAGGGGGGCGGGTCGAGCGAGTCGAACACGGCCAGCTCGGTCGCGGCCCTGGCGCTGTCGCCCTCTTCGAGAGCCACGATGGCGCGGAACAGCCGGGCGTCGGGATAGTCGGGATCCACGGCGATGGCGTCGTCGAGGTACGGAACCGCCTCGGCCGGCGCCCCGCGCCGCGATGTGAGCCAACCCCGGTATGTGAGCGCCTCCACATTCGAGGGCTGGAGTTCGAGGGCCTCGTCGTAGGCCGCGATGGCGCCGGCCATATCGCCCGCCCCCAGCCGTGACTGCGCCTCGAAGATCAACTCGCGGGTAGTGACACGGATCTCGCCGGTGACGGAACCGTCGGCGCTGCGGCTGCCCGACGAACGGGCCACAAGCAGGCCCGCCGCGCCGGCCACGACCACGACGGCAACCGTCCACGCCGCGGCGTTGCGCCCGCGGCGCCGGCGGCCCACCGCCGGCCGCGGCCCCTGGGCGTCGGCCGGACCGCGGCCTGAGCGAAGCATCACCACCAGCACGGCCGCGATGCCGCCTCCGGCGAGAACAGGGAGGATCCACACGAGGCTGGTGATGCCGGACCCCGAGGGGTTGTAGTCGATGTCGACGTCGTAGGCCGCCACCAACTCGTCCCGGATGTAGGCGTCGCTGCGCCCCTCATCCACCCACACTGCGATCTGCCGACGGATCTCCCGGGCGACCGGCACGTCGCTCTCAGCCACCGACTGGCCCGCGCACACCGGGCAGGCGAAGTCCTCGGCCAGGGCGCGGGCCCGGTCGGCGTTGGTCTTGGGAGGGCCCTCGTCCACCGCGCCGTACACGAAGGCCGCGGCAGCCACGACAGCCGCCGCCATCCAGCCGACGGCTCGCCACCTCATGGCCCGGCGGCGAGCTGGGCGATCACGCTGTCGATGCCGTCGGCGGTGACCCCGCCCAGCTGCTTCCACACCACCACACCCGAAGGGGCCACGAGGTAGGACTCGGGCACGCCGGTCACGCCGTAGGCGATGGCTGCCGTGCCGGAGCCCTCCACAACCACGGGCCAATCGCCCCCGTTGACCTCGAAGAATCTTCGCACGTTGCGGACGGTGTCATCGAAGACCAGCGACACGATCTCGGCGTCATTCGCGTCGGCGTGACGCTCACTGAAGGCGACCAGCTCGGGGTGCTCCATGATGCAGGGCACGCAGGTGCTCTGGAAGAAATTGACAATCACCCAGCGGCCGCGCCAGTCGTCGAGGTCGAACGACTCGCCCGTCATGGTCGTGCCGACAACGGGTGGCGCCAGGCCGCCCACGATGGGGCTGGAGGCGCTGCGCTCGAAGGCGGAGTCCCGGGTGGCCAGCACCACGACAAGCAGGGCGGCGACCACCGCTACCGGCAACGCGATCCACAGCGATCTCCGGCGCCGGGCCGGTGTCGTTCCCGGGGGGTGGGATGCGCCGGTCGCGAGGTCCGGGCCGGACTGGTCGGTGGTGCTCATGGCACCGCCTCCGCCGCGGCCGAGACCTTCTCAGGCCGGCGGCGCCTCCGTCCGGTCGGCAGCAGGGACAGGGCCGTTCCGAGAGCCATCACGATGCCGCCCAGCCACAGCCACACGACCAGCGGCTGAACCGTCACCCGCAGGATCACCCGGTCGGCCCCCGCTTCCTCGGGGAACTGCAGCACCGACAGGGCCACGTCGTCGCGCAGCGTGGAGCGCACCGACGGGATCCCGATCGTCTGGGACGCGAACGGGTAGGTGGCGATGGCCGGCCCGTACGTCTTGGCGTCGTCGACCCGCACGAAGGCCACCCGCTCGGTGCGGTTCTCATGGGCCACGACCGCGGAGCCGACATAGACGATCTCGTGCCCCGCGAAGGTGGCCAGCTGGCCAGCCTCCAGGTCGAACTCGGCCTGGCGTACATAGGACTGGCTGGCCGCGAACGCCACCGCCACCAGCACCACCCCCAGATGCACGATCATGCCGCCGTTGGTTCGCCCCACCAGGCCCCGCCACCGGTGGCGGCGCACGGCCAGGAAGATCTGGCGCAGCGCGGCGCCGCCCGCGAAGCCGCCCAGGCCGAAGGCCAGCAGCGGCGCCCATCCCCGGGCCCCTGCGGCCACCGAGAACACGAGGGCCGCGGCTGCCACCCACATCGGCGCCAGGAGCCGCCTGCTCAACAGTTCCGCGGCCGGCCGGCCCGATCCGGCACCCCAGGGCAGCATGGGCGCCACCGCCATCAACAGCAGAAGCGCGAATCCGATGGGACGGGTCATCCGGTCGAAGTACGGGTTGCCGACCGAGATGGTCCGGCCGTCGAACGCCTCGACCAGCAGGGGAAACACGGTGCCCAGCAACACCACGAACGCGAAGGCGGCGAACAGGGCGTTGTTGGCCAGGAACGCCCCCTCGCGCGACACCGGGGCGGCTATCCGGCCGGGCGTGCGCAGCTGGTCGCCCCGCCAGGCGATGAGGGCCAGCGACACCGCCACGATCACCGCGAAGAAGCCGAGAATGGCGGGGCCGATGCCCGACTCGGTGAAGGAGTGCACCGACGCCAGCACGCCCGAGCGGGTGAGGAAGGTCCCCAGGATCGTCAGCGAGAAGGTGGCGATCACCAGCGACAGGTTCCAGACTCGCAGCATCCCGCGCCGCTCCTGGACCATCACCGAGTGCAGGTAGGCGGTGCCGGTCAGCCACGGCAGGAAGGAGGCGTTCTCCACCGGGTCCCAGGCCCAGTAGCCGCCCCAGCCCAGCGTCTCGTAGCTCCACCAGGCGCCGAGCACGATGCCGAACGTCAGGAAGCCCCAAGCGGCCACCGTCCAGCGCCGGGTGGCGGCCAGCCAGCCCTCCCCGAGCCGCCCGGTGGCCAGGGCAGCCACCGCGAAGGCGAAGGGCACGGTGAAGCCCACGTAGCCGAGGTACAGGATCGGCGGGTGGAACGCCATCAGGATGTGGTTCTGAAGCAGCGGGTTGGGGCCGGGGCCGTCGTAGCCGGGGGGAACCTCGACCGAGATGAACGGGTCGGCCGGACCGACCATCAGCGCGAAGAAGAAGGCGCTGACCGCGAACATCACCAGCATGGCCCAGGCCACCATCGGATCGCCGGTACGGGTGCCGCGGACCTTGGTGACGGATTGGTCGTCACCGACGCTCACTCCGCGCAATGCGACCGGGCCCCGGCCGCTGAACTTCACCGCCACCGCCACCGCGTAGCCGCACAGCACCAGCGCCCACAGCAGGATCGACCCCTCCAGCGCCGACCACAGCGTGGCCACGTTGAACACCGGAGGCGTCGTTGAGGAACCGTTCTCGGCCACGAACTTCACCGTGAAGTCCCGGGTGATGAGGGCCCGCTCCATCACCACCACGGCCATCACCGCCGCGGCCGCCATGAGGAAGGTGAGCTGGCGGGCGTAGCGCAGCCAGAACCGCAGGCGACCGGCGAGTCCCAGCCCGGTGACGACGAGGCCCACCATGGCCGCGCCCAGCCCCGCGGCCACGGCCGCCGAGCCGAGCGCCACGTTGCTCACGGCGAACTCGCCGCGCCCTGGAGCTGGCGAGCTAACTGTTGGCAGAAACCGGCCGCACGGGCCAAGAATCGCGAACAAGACTGGGCAGGAGTCACGGCCGCGCGCTGGTCTGGTCGGCTTCGGTTATGCGCTCGTCGTAGTCGTCGCGGTTGCGGTAGTCGTTGTCGTGCTTCACCAGCATCCGGTCCGACGCGAAGTGCCAGCCGTCGGCGGCAACTGCCGGGCCGGGGCCGGGTCCTTGCCGCCAGGCCCCTTCCAGGACCACCGGCACGCCGGGCTGGAACAGCTCGGGCGGGTCACCGGTGTGGACCACGTCCACCACCGTCCCGTTGAAGCCGACCGGAAAGGCCAGCACCGGCCGATCCTGGAAGAAGGTGTTCTGCGGCTCCGCCATAGGTGTCCCCTGTAGACGGAAGCGCTGCGAGGCGAGCTCGTCACGTCGCTCCACCGCCTCGTCGGCGTTGTAGAAGAACAGCGCAGCGTCGCCGAGCAGGTTCGAGACGAGCAGCGCCACTCCCCCGGCCACAGCCACGATCACCAGCGCGGCAACCCAGCGTCTGGTCCGGCGGGTCCCCGGATCGGGCCGCGGCTCGAGCGGCGAGAGGTCCGTACCTTCGGCGCCTGTCAACGTCTCATCCATGGCTATCCGCGCCTCATCGGTGAGCGTGACGAGAACGCCGCGCCGGTCGGCGGGACCCGTGTGCTTGCCGCGTCCGTTGCAGGGGCGTCCATGGCTGTCACTCGCCGTTCGCGCCAGCCTTGGCGCGAGCCCGGCGCATCAGCCGCCGACCGCGCACGATCAGGCTGGCCGTATAGACACCCGCCGCGGCGAGCGTGACGCCCCAGGCGCCGAGCACGTAGCAGGCGTGGCTCACCGGCCGGCCTCCGCTCGCCGGGCCGCAAGCGCATCATCGAGGTCGCGGGCCTGAAGCTGCCGCTCCAGCCAGCCGATGCGGAAGCGGTGCAACATCATCCAGCAGATCGCCATGGCGGCTACCACGAAAGCCAGGAACAGGGTGAACAGGGTGAGGTCCTCGAGCTTGCCGTCCGTGAGCGACGACTGCTGGTGCAGAGTGCGGTTGGCCCACCAGCTCACCGATCGGTTCACGATCGGAATGTTGATCCCGCCGACCAGCCCCACCACCGCGGACCGGGTGGCCACCGAGGCGGCGTCGCCGCCGAGGGCCCGGACCGACAGGTATCCGATCATCACCAGGAACAGGATGAGGGTGGTGACGAGGCGCACGTCGCCCCACTCCCAGTAGGTGCCCCAGGTGGGGCGGCCCCACAGCATGCCCGTCACCAGGGTCAGCCCGCACAACAGAACGCCGACCTCGGCGCCGGCGTGGGCAGTGATGTCCCACCACACCGACCGGCGCCACAGCCACATCACCGAGCCGACGGCCGTCAGTCCGAAGGCAAGGTAGGCGCCCAGGGCGGCCGGTACGTGTACGAAGATGATGCGCACCGCATCGCCCTGCACGTCGTCGGCCGGGACGGCCAGCAGTCCGAGCGCGGCCACCCCAGCCAGGCCGATCAGGGTGACCAGACCGAGCCAGAACGTGAAACGCGACCCAGTGCGAGCCGGGCCGCCGAGATAGGAGGCGACCCGCGGCTCGGAGGGTGCAGCCGATGCCTCCGGGGGAGTCATGCGAACTCCACCGCGGTCCGTGGGCGACTGCGACGGCATCGCCGAGTTGCGCGGCCTGGCCCAGGGGTCATGCGTCCTCCACCGAGGTCCGTGGGCGACTGCGACGGCATCGCGGAGCGGCACGGCTTGGCCGAGAGGTCATGCGTCCTCCAGCAGCGGGCCGTAGACGCCTGCGCCTATCACGGCGTTGACTACCGCGAAGCCGGCCAGCAGGCCGACCCAGGACCACCCGTCCACCGCCACGGTGCCGAGCCCGTCGGCGAAGGCCCGGGTGGCCGCGATCAGCACCGGTGCCGACACTGGAAGCAGCAGGATCGGCAGGACCGTCTGATGGGCTCGCACTCCTGCTACCACAGCACCGAGCAGGCTACCGGCGGCGGCCAGACCCACCGTCGCGGCGGCGCAGGTTGCGACCACCAGCGGCACCGACTCGATCTTCGCGTCGTACAGCAGCACCACGCCCGGAACCAGCAGGGCCTCGACGATCAGCAGCTGCACCGTCACCGCTGCGGCCTTGCCCACGAACGCAGCCGCGGGAGCCATGCCGCTGAGGAGCAGCATCCGGCGGGCTCCGTCGGCGGACTCCAGGGCCACGGACCGCTGCACCGCCACCACGGTGACGAACAGAACCGTCATCCACAGCAGGCCCGGCGTGGCCAAACGCAGCGTGGGCCGGTTGGCATCGAGAGCGAAACCGAACAGCACGAGCACAAGCAGGGCGAATGGCAGGACCTGGCCCAGAGTGGTGCGGGCCCGCCACTCAATCCGCAGGTCCTTGGCCGCCACCAGTACAGCGTCTCCCGCGAACAGGCTCAGCCCGCGCCAGGCGGTCACGACCGCGGCCCCCGCGACCCGCCCCAGCCGATGATCTCGCCCGTGCAGACGGCCACATGGTTCCCGGCGGTCACGGCCCCAGCCCCTCCGAGAGCGTGCCGCCCGCCATCGTCACCGTGCGGGTGGCGAGGCCGCCGGCCGGTCCCGTCTCATGGGAGGCCAGCACGACGGCGGCACCGGCTTCGGCCGCGCTCGTCACAATGCTGTCGACGATCTCACGCCCCCCGGAGTCGAGCCCCGCATGAGGCTCGTCAAGCAGCCACAGTTCGGGGCGGCGCACCACGATGGCCGCCAGCGCCGCCCGGCGCCGCTGCCCTGCCGACAGCCGGTCGGTGGGGATGCCGCGCAGCCGCGGAGGCAGCCCGAGGCGCTCGAGCGCGCCCGGCACATCGGCCTCGTTCAACCTGGACGCTCGAGCCCATAGGTGCAGGTTCTCGGCCGCGGTCAACTCTCCGTAGAGCGCGGTGTCGTGGCCCAACAGCCCCACCCGGCGCCGCGCCGCGGCCCGGTCGACACCCAAGTCGCAGCCCAGTACTTCACCCTCCCCCTCCGAGAGGCGCAACAGTCCGGCACACAGGTGCAGCAGAGTGGACTTGCCCGCCCCGTTGGGTCCCCTAACGAGGACCACCTCGCCGCGCTCGACCGTCAGGTCGACACCGGCCAGCGCGGGAAACCTTCCCACCAACACCACCGCGCCCCTCAGGCGCACCGCGCTCACGAGAGAGCCGGGCGCGGAACCAACAAGACCATGCCGAACACTTCCAGCGACGACCGCACGCCGCCCTTGTGGCCGATCTCCTGCAACTTGGCTCGGTCTCCTGTCCGGCTGTTCCGGTTCAGGGCTGGCCGACGCCGGTGATGCGGGTGGGGTGGATAAAGACCGCGGTCCGGCTTTCGGCCACCATCACGCGGTCGTACTCTTCCCAGTCCTCGTGGCTGCCGCCTGCGGCTATGAACACGTCCCGAAGCAGCCGGGGAACCGCTGACGAGTCGAAGCCGTCGAAGCGATCATCGGGACCGATGATCGTGGTGGCACCCTCCACTCCGACCCACGACCAGCCGGCCCGGAAGACGATGGTGGCCCCCGGAGCACGGCGCCAGTGACGGACCTTCACGGAGTTGCCCCGCACCACCAGAGCCACCACCTCCTCCCCGGTCACCGGGTGAGCCATCACACCGGCGTTGACCAGCGAGGAGTGAACCGATCCGTCAGGGCGCCCGAACGACACCACCGCGAGGCCGCAGTCGGCAGCTGCGAACTGGCGGACATCCTCCATCGTGCGGCTCATACGGCTACTCCTATCTGGGCCGAGCCCACGCCACCAACAGACCTGCGGATGGCCCTTGCCGGTGGATGGCACTTGCAGTCACACTCTATTCCCGGTACCACCTCGTGGGCCGCGGGCATCGCTGACCGCCCGAGTAGCTCGCAGGGTGACGATACTTAGTGTATATCTATGTTGATTAGTGTTGCTTCAGTGCTGACCCTCCGCTAAATTGCCCACAAGAGCCAGATCCGACACTCTGATGACAGAAAGGGAGAACCATGACAGCCGAGTCTCCCGCAGAGACAAATCACGCTGACGAGTCGGCCGCCACCGATGGCCCGCTCGACCCCGAGGCCCGACAGCGCGCCTGGCAGGAGCTGATGGACGAGTACCAGGCTGAGCACGGCGCTTTCACGGAGGAGGAGCGCGCCCGAGCCCGGAAGGCACTATACGGATGAGCACGCTCGTACTGGATGCCGGGGCGCTCATCGCGCTTGACCGCGGCGACCGTCGCCTATGGACGACACTCGATGAGGCCCGCCCGCACGACAGGATTCAGGTGCCAGCGGGTGCCATCGCCCAAGCATGGAGGGGAGATTCCCGCCAGGCCCGACTGGCACGCGCTTTGAAGCTCTGTGAGGAGGTTCCTTTGGACGGACAGATCGCCCGCGAGTCCGGTGCCCTCTGCGGACGGGCCAAGACCAGCGATGTAATCGACGCATCCGTCGCGGTGACCGCAGCCCGAGCCGCACGACGCGACGCCGTGGGCTTGATCACGTCTGATCATTCCGACATCAGCCTGCTTCTCAACGAACTGGGCGCAGACGTGCGCGTCATCGCCGCATAGGCACGCGATGGCGCAGTCCGTCCTCAGCCCGTAAGAATGACCCCGAGAACGCAGCCCTGGAAGCACTGCGCGTCCGCCGCGGAGGTACGGAAGGAGAATCATGACAGCCAAGTCCCTCGCCTCCGATGCCCAGGACATCGACGAGCCTGACCGGTCCGGCTCCACCCACCCGTCCCATCCACTTGACGACGAGACCCGCCAACGCGAGTGGGACAAGCTGTTCGACGAGTACCAGGCCGAGCACGGGGCCTTCACCGAAGAGGAGCTGGCCGAGTCACGCAAGAGGCTGTTTGGATGAGGGTATTCGTGCTGGGCACCGGTGCCCGGATTGTGGACGTATGACCGACCGGTGGATGATCCTGGGTCAGGCGACTGGGTAGAAGTGCCCGGCGTTGACGACCAGTGTCTGGCCGGTGATCATCCGGGCCCGCTCTGACGCCAGGAACACGACTGCTTCGGCCACGTCGGAGTCGGTGGGCATCTCCCGCAGAGCCATTCCTTGCTCAATCTCGTGCTTGACCTCCTCGATGGTGATGCCCCTCGTGCCGGCCTGCCACTCGCAGTAGAGCTTGACGTTGGGCCCCCACATCCAGCTGGGCACGACGGTGTTGACCCTGATCCCCGAAGGGCCGAGCTCTGCGGACAGATCACGCGCCAATGACAGAAGCGCCGACTTGGCCGCTCCGTAGGGGCTCTGGGGGAACTCCGGCACCGGCCTCATCGAGGCCTGCGATCCGATTAGCACTACCGACCCGCTGCCGGCCGCTCCGAAGTGGGGCTCGACTGCCCGCACGACGTGCACCGCGCCGAGCACGTTGACGGTGAGGTTGAGCTTCCAGTCCTCGTCCGTCGTGCGGTGCCACGCGCCCTTCTGGGTGTCGAGCGCAGCCACATTGACCACTGCGTGAAGCGCCCCGAACCGCTCGGCGGCGGCGTCGGCCGCGGCCGTGCAGTCCTCCTGGCTGGTGACATCGCCCGCGCAGGCGATCACCCGCTCGCCTGTGGGGTCGAGCTCGGCCGCCGCCGCGGCCAAGCGCTCGGCGTTGCGGGCCATCACCGCCACGTTGGCGCCGTCCCGGAGGGCTAGGCGGGCGCAACTGGCACCCAGCCCGGGGCCAACACCCACTACCAGCACGGTCCTGCCTTCAAGAATCATGGTCTGCTCCCCTTGCTCACCAGAGCTGGTCGGTGTAGGTGTCGGTGCCGACGACGGTGGGCAGGAACGGAGCCGCGAACACCACCCTTCCGGCGTCGGCGTCGGCCAGTCCGGCCGCGTAGTCCCGGAACCGGTCCCAAGCGTCGGCGGGGTGGCCGTCGAGGAAGAACATCTGGACCTGGCGCTCGGCTGGCCCGGCCGGGGTGCCCAGATCCATGGGCGCCCGCTCCGTCTCGCCTCCGACCGGGTCGATGTAGCGCCACGACACCATCGACGCCACCGTCGAGCCGTCCATCAGCGCGGGCAGCGCCTCAGACCGCAGATGGGCGTCGAGTTTGTCGGTGCCGGTGCCTTCGGCTGGGTCCACCGCCACCACGGCCAGGCCCCGGTAGGGGTGGTCGAGGGCCAGCTCGATGGGAACCGGGTCGTCGTCGCGGTAGTGCGACCACGGTTGGTTCAGCAGCACGGTGTGGGCGTGGATCCGGTTGTTGAAGCCCCGCCCGTCCTTGTAGAGCTCCACCACCTGGTCGATGGCCCACGCGAAATGCTCGCGGTGGCGGCCCTCGTGAACCCAGTAGATGGCCAGGTACGAGCCCGCGTCGGTGGGCACGGCCAGCGGGGAGTCCTCCGGGAACCGCAGGTCCTTCAGATCGCGGGTGGCCACCCAGCGCCGTCCGGCGAACAGCCACGGACCGATGAGGCATCCCGCGTAGAAGTGGTCGCGCTCGTACCAGCGGTTGTAGTCCACCTCGTGGCCGCGCTCGGGGTCGACCATGGTGAACAGGCAGCTGCCGACCCGCACGGGATAGGCGTTCATGTCTCGACAACCTACCGCCCTGCCCGCCTCGGGAGGCCGGCATCATCCCAGCAGCCCTCCGCCACGAAATTGACTTAGTTGTCCCCATATAGGGTGCGCAACTACGTCAATTTGCGATGGGCTGAGCGCGCAGAGCCTGTTCGAGCAGCGTCGCGGCTGGATGCGGGGCCGCGCCGGAGCGGCGGGCAACGACGAGGCGGCGACGAACCAGCACACCGCAGCCCGCCAGGGGCCGATCGCCCCACTCGGCCTGCGCCACCGGAAGCACCGACCATCCCAGCCCGAGCCTCACCATCTCGCACAGCACCTCGGGCTGGTGAGACTCGGCCACCACCTCAATAGGCGCGCCCCGCCGCCGCAGAGCCGTCTCGGTCACGGCGCGGGTGTGAGCGGTGCGGGGAAAAAGCACCCACGGCCCCCAGCCTGCGCTGGGGCCGGGGCGGCGACGCCCGTCCGGCGCGTAGATCGCCAGATCCTCGGTCATCAGCGCCTCGGTGGTCACTCCCCGGAGCGGCTCGGCGGGCTCCACGCAGACCGCGAGGTCGATGGATCCGTCCACCAGGGCCCGCAGCAGGTCGCCCGAGGGCCCAACCCGCAGATGGATTCGCAACTCGGGATGCTCGGCGCGGAATTGTCGCAGCGCCTCGCCGTGGTGATGGACGGCGGCCGCGTCGATCATGCCGAGGCGCAGCTGTCCGTGGTCGCCGGAGCGGGTGCGCCGAGCCCAGTCGGCGAGGTCGGCGGTCAGGGCCACCACTTGGCGGGCGTGATCGAGGACCGGCTCGGTGTCGGCTCGCAGCACCCGGCGCCGGCCCTCCCGGTCGAACAGGGAGACGCCGACGCGGCGTTCGAGCTCGGCCAGACCCTGGGAAAGGGCCGAAGGGCTCACTCCGACCTGCTCGGCAGCCAGCGCGAAGGTGTCCGAGTCGGCCACTGCGACCAGATACTCGAGTTGGCGGATGGAGAGATCGGGCAGGGATAGTGGCATGCGTGCAGAATAGTTCAGATTTACTTCATTAGTTTGCCAATAGTTAAACTATTCCTTATGTTACCTGCCATGACCCTTACCGCAGCCCGACAAATCGCCCCCGCGGCCGGCAATCTCGGCGTGCTGACCCCTGGTATGGGAGCGGTTGCGTCCACCTTCATCGCCGGTGTCATCGCGGCCCGCCGGGGCCTGAGCCCGCCCATCGGGTCGATCAGCCAGATGGCCCACATACGTCTCGGCACCAAGACCGAGAACCGCAATCCCCCGATCAAGGAATTCGTGCCTCTCGCCGGACTCGACGACTTGGTCTTCGGCGGCTGGGACCCGCTGTCGGCCAACGTGCTGGAGGCGGCCCGCACCTGCGGCGTGCTGGAGGAGCGGGAGCTGGGGACCATCTCGGCCGAACTGGAGGGCGTGGTGGCCATGGACGCGGTGTTCGACCAGCGCTGGGTAAGCCGTCTCGACGGCGTGCGGGTCAAGCCGCAGGCGTCCAAATGGGATCAGGCCCAGGCTCTGATGGACGACATCGAGAACTTCCGCAGCACCCACGACTGCAACCGGCTGGTGATGGTGTGGTGCGGCTCCACCGAGGCGTTCTCGGAGCCGACCGAGGTGCACGAGTCGGTGGAGTCCTTCGAAGCGGGGCTGAAGGCCGACGACGCCGCCATCGCCCCCAGCCAGATCTATGCCTACGCCGCGCTGCAGAGCGACGTGCCCTTCGCCAACGGCGCCCCCAACCTCACCGTGGACCTGCCGTGCATGGAGGAGCTGTCCCGCATCCGGGGCGTCCCCGTCGCGGGCAAGGACTTCAAGACCGGCCAGACCCTGATGAAGACGCTGATCGCGCCCGGCCTCAAGGCCCGGATGCTGGGCCTGCGGGGCTGGTACTCCACCAACATCCTGGGCAACCGCGACGGCGAGGTGCTAGACGCCCCCGAGAACTTCAAGACCAAGGAGGTCTCCAAGCTGGGCGTGCTGGGCACGATCCTCCAGCCCGAGCTCTACCCAGACCTCTACGACGAGATCCACCATGTGGTGCGCATCAACTACTACCCGCCCCGAGGCGACAACAAGGAGGGCTGGGACAACATCGACATCTTCGGCTGGCTCGGCTATCCCATGCAGATCAAGGTCGACTTCCTGTGCCGCGACTCGATCCTGGCCGCACCCATCGTGCTCGACCTGGCCCTGTTCATGGACCTGGCCGCCCGGGCCGGCGAGTCGGGCGTGCAGGAGTGGCTGAGTTTCTACTTCAAGGCACCCCAGCCCTCAGGTAAGGCCGACGTTGAGCACGACCTGTTCATCCAGCAGACCAAGCTCAAGAACACCCTGCGGGAGTGGATGGGCGAGGAACCCGTCACCCACAGCGAAGCCGGCTGAGTTCAGGGAAGATCGCCGCCGGACAGCTATAGAAGATTTTGGATTATCTCATAGGACATCAAGACGACGCGGGAGCGTCGGTCTCCAGGATGCCGCGAGCGATCAGATCTTCGATGGCGGTGGTGTCGAGGCCCAGCTCGGCGACGATCTCGCCGGTGTGCTGGCCCAGGCCGGGGGCCGGCCGGATGTCGGCGTCGGCCATGCCGGTGGCCGCGAAGGCCGGGCCCTCGAAGGTCATGACGCCGATGGGCGGCTGGTCCAGCTCCACCAGGTAGCCCCTGGCCGCCAGGTGCGGATCCTTGAGCTGCTGCGACGAGGTGAGCATGGGGCCGGCGGGCACGCCCGCGCCCAGGCAGGCCTCCGTGACCGCCTGCTTGGAGAGGGTCTGCGTCCATGACGACACCGACTGCTCCACGTCGTCCTCCCGTAGGCGGCGGGCGTCGAGCGTGGCCAGGGCCGCATCATCGATGCCGATCAGTCCCGCCAGTGCGGCCCATTCGGCGTCGGTGCGGCAGCAGATGGCCACCCATTGGTCCTCTCCTTCGCATCTGAAGAGGCCCCAGGGCGAGCCCTGATCGCGGCGGTTGCCCTGGGGCCGCACCGAGCCGGCCTGTAGCGACTCGCGGGCCAGCAGGTCGCCCATGACTCCGACCGTCTGCTCGACCTGGCAAACCTCGACGTGGCATCCGGCGCCCATGACGCCCCGGCGGCGCCCCAGCACGCCGGCGACGGCGGCCAGTGCCCCCATGCGGCCGGCCCAGTGGTCGGGGAAGATCGACTGCGATCCCGACGGGCGGTCGACGTCGGGATAGTCCCATAGGTGGGTCATGCCCCCGGTCACCTGGGTGTTGGGTCCGTAGCCCTTCCAGTCCGACCAGGGGCCCGAGGAGCCCATGAGCTGGCTGGAGACCATCACCACGCCGGGATTGGCCGCCGCGAAGTGCCGGTATCCCAGCCCTAGGTCGTCCATCACCCCAGTGGAGCCGTTCTCGACCACCACGTCGAAGCGGGCCGCGTCCCCGGCGCCGGCGGCAAGGTCCAGCAGCAGTTGGCGGCCCTCGTCCGTCTTGATGTTGATGCCCAGGCTTCGCTTGGACCGCGACGACGAAGCGAACGAGGGCGACATCTCCCCGCCCAGCACCACGCGGATGAAGTCCGGGTAGGTGCGGCTCTCGATCTTGATGACGTCGGCGCCGTACTCGGCCAGCATCCGGCTGATCTCCACCCCGACGCCACCATGGCCGAAATCGGCGACCCTCACCCCGGCCAAGGGCCGAGCCGGCTGGGGAGCGGACTCCGGCGCCGGCGGCCAGGCGACCAAGCCGTCAGGCTCCCCCGACGGCCCGGAGGCGAGAGCGCCCAGCACTTCGTCGGTGTGCTCGCCGAGGTGCGGCGGGCGCCCGGTGGGGCCGACCCGCTGGCCGTCGATCTCCATCCACCCCGACGGCAGGCTCATCGTCCCGCCGGTGGATAGCGGCACCCGGTCGAAGGTCTTTCGGGCCTCGAAATGCTCGTTGGCAATCACATCGCCGGGCTTGAGGATGGGAGTGGCGACGATGCCGCGGCGCTGGGCCTCCTCTGAAACCGTCTCCATGCTCATGGTCGAGAACAGCTCCTCGTAGAGCGGGTTGAGCACGGCGTCGGCGATCATGAACCGGGCGATGAACCCGTCGTACTCGGGGTCCTGCAGATAGTCGGGCTCGCCCAGCCAGGCCCTCATGGCCTGCCACTGGCGAGGGCTGAGCACCACCAGCCGCACGAAGCCGTCGGCCGCGGCCAGGATCGTGTACACCGGCCCGGGCCCGGCCCTGGTCTCCATGGGCTCGACGCCCTCGATCATGGCCTTGGACGAGTTGGACAGCGACCAGTCGGTGATCTGGGCGGCGGCCTCGTTGGCCGACAGGTCGATGAGCTGCCCCGCGCCATCGCCCAAACGCTGGATCAGGGCGCAGACGATGGCGAAGGCGGCCGTCAACCCGGCGACGTCGCCGGAGATGTTGCCCGGCGGCATGAGCGGCTCGCGCTCGGGCAGGCCCGCCTTCCAGCACATGCCCGAGGTGGCATCGATGACCGAGCCCGGCACGTCGCGGCCCGAGTAGGGGCCGGTGCGCCCGTAGGCGGTGATCGAGGCCACCACCATGTGCGGGTGGTGGGCCGCGATCGCTTCGGCCTCGAGCTCAGGGGCACCCATGTCTGCGGCCGCGCCGGGCTCGGCTGAGCTGATCAGCACATCGGCGGACGCGAGCAGGGATTCGAAGCTCGCCATGCTGGTGGCGTCGCCGGGGTCGATCACGACGCTGCGCTTGCCGCAGTTGCGCATGGTGAAGAACAGCGAGTGCTCCGGCGTGAGCGGGTCGAGAGGCGGCAGGCTGCGGCTGGGCGACCCCTCGGGGGGCTCGACCTTGATGACGTCGGCGCCGAGGTCGCTGAGCAGGCGTCCGCAGAGTTCGCCACGGTCCACAGCGAGGTCGATGACTCGAATGCCGGTGAGGGGTCGAATGGGCATGTTGCACCTACTTCCGGCCGACCTGTTTGCACCTACCGGTCATATTGGCCGATTTCTGCACACAGATCAGGATCGGGTCTAGCCGGGCCGGCGGACCGGTGGAGTGGGTTCGGTGCCGAAGACGCCGACGAAGCTCACGATCTCGCCGGGGTAGCCGCCCAGGTTGTGGGTTAGGCCCAGAGTGCGATCGGTTTCGGGGATGCGGCGCTCGGCCGGGGCTTCGCCGCGCAGCTGCAGCCACACCTCGTACAGCATCCGCAGGCCGCTGGCCCCAACCGGGTGGCCGAACGATTTGAGCCCGCCGTCGGTGTTGACGGGCAGTTCGCCGTCCAAGTCGAAGGCACCGTCGAGCACGTCCCGCCAGGCGGCGCCCCGCTCCGAGAACCCCAGGTCCTCCATTAGAACCAACTCGGTGGGGGTGAAGCAGTCGTGCACCTCGGCCAGCGCCAGCTGCGACCGGGGGTCGGTGACGCCGGCCTGGGCGTAGGCGTCGGCTGCGGCCTGAGCGCACTCCGGCAAGGTGGTGTAGTCGTAGTCGGGATCCAGCGACCCGGCCCCGGTGCCGGTGACCACCGAGAGCCCCTTGACGTAGAGCGGATCGGCGCACCAGCGGTGAGCGTCGTCGGCCCGGCACACGATGGCGGCCGCGGCCCCGTCGGCGACACCGGCGCAGTCGAACACCGACAGCATCCCCGCCACCGCTGGCATTTCGCAGATCCGCTCCGCCGACATCTCCCGGCGGAACTGGGCGAGAGGGTTGCGGGCCCCGTTGTTGTGGTTCTTGGAGGCGATCCGAGCCGCGACGTAGCGCAACTCGTCGCGGCCCACGCCGTAGCGGTCCGCGTAGGCGGGCAGCATGAGGCTGAACATCGCCGCCGCGGTGAGGGTGCGCTGGGTGCCGTCGGTCGGTATGGGGAAGGCGTTGAGCCCCTGGTAGCCGCCGTCCTTGACCTTCTCGGCCCCCAGGGCCATGGCGGTGTCGTAAGCGCCGGAGGCCACGGCGTAGCAGGCCTGGCGCAGGGCCTCGGAGCCGGTGGCGCAGTAGTTCTCCACCCGGGTGACGGGCCTGCCCTGGATCTTGAGCGGCCCGGCCATGCCCAGCCCGGAGGCGGCCGACTGCGACGTGCCGAACCAGAAGGCGTCGATGTCGCCCTGAGCGATTCCGGCTGAGCGGTAGGCCGAGTGGGCCGCGTCGATGATCAGGTCATCGAGGGAGAGGTCCCAGTGCTCGGCGAAGGGGGTGCAGCCCATGCCGACGACGGCCACCCGGTCGGTGATCCCGTGCGAGCTCACAGGCCGCCCCCCGATGGTGCGTCTCCGGTGCTGCCCCCGGAGGTGCCGTCCCGCAGCGGTCGGGCCTTCCAGAAGTAGTTGTGGATTTCGTCGGCGGTGTAGAGCCGCCGGAATGTGGGCACCACCCTCATGCCGAGGTGAACCTGGCCAGCGTCGACATCGGTGAGCTCCAGGGGAACCCGGCCACCGCCGTCGAAGTCCACCACCGCGAACACGGTGGGCGGGCTGGGCGAGTAGGCGAGCCGGTCCACGAGGAAGCTGGCAATGGTGCCCCTGGTGTGGGCCATGGGCTCGGGGTCCATGTCGTCGGCCGCGCCGCCCATCTCCGACACTCGGGCCGGGGGCAGGTGCACCATCTCGCTGGACCGGTCCCGAGAACCGGTGAACCCGTACTTCCAGTCGGCCCGTCGGCGCGCCGCAGACGACGACGGCCGGTTGGGTGACGGTCGATTGGGCGGCTCCACGTCGACCATCCCGCGCCAGGCCAGGAACCGGCCGTAGCTGAGCGACCCGCCGGCGGCGACCTGGGCCGCGACGGGCGCGGCGGGCCGGTATTCGGCTAGAGCCTCGGTGGCCCGGAGAATGATCACGTCCACGCCGTCGGCCAGCGCCACCACCGCGATGGTCTCGCCCGGACTGGCCTGCTCCAGGGCCGAGCACAGCAGCAGCGCGGGGTGGGCAGTGGCCGTGTTGCCGACCGTGTCAATCAGCGGATCGACGAGTCTGTCAGCCTTGGCACCGATGACCTTGACGGCCGATGCCGCCGCCCGTCCGTTGAGACCGGTGACCGCGAGATGGTGGATGTCTGCAGTGCCGCCCAACCCGCTGTCGGCTAGCGCGGCCTCCCATGCGCCAGCCGCGGCCGGGCCGAGCACATGCGCGCCGAAGCGCTCCTCCCATGCACGAGAGCGGCCCGAGCCGGGGATTCGCCAGCGCTCGGTCACCTCGATTGTCCGGGACGCTCCACCGAGGTATTCGGCCAGCACCGGCCCGTCAGAGTCGTCGCCGACCAGGACGGCGGCAGCCCCGTCGCCCGCGGAGGCCTCGTCGGTGCCGGTGGGCAGTCCGTCACGGGCATCGGCTGAGACCACCAGCGTCCGGCCACTCGCAGCCAGCGCGGCGTGCAGCGCGCCGATGCCGGAGCGGACCGCACCCCCGAAGTCGAGAGCTGACACGGCCGGGTCGAGCCGCAGAGCGGCGTGGATGGCAGCCGCGTTGGTCTTCTCCAGGTAGGCCGGAGCCGAGGTCGCGAACCAGACGGACTCGGGTCCGGCCGTGGTGGATCGCAGGGCAAGATCGGCCGCGGCCTGGCCCATGGTGGTGGTGTCCTCGTCGTAGGACGCCACCGCCCGGGTGCCTGTGCCGCCCCCCGAGCCGAAGAATGCCGCGATCTCGGACCGGTCGAGTCGGTGGTACGGCACGTAACCCGCTGCCGAGATCACGCCGCGCATCGTCGGAACCCTACCGGCGCCCGAGCCACCACTCCCCGAGCAGCGCTGCCTTGCGCCCTACCACGCCGCTAGGGTGTTGGAGCACCGCACTCGGTTGGTGTTGCCGAGTGTTCACCGCTGAGATGCGAGGTCGAGCATCCGTGTTGAGCATCGCCGCATTCGGCGTCCCCTGCGAGATCGGCGAAGCCGATCATGTGTCGGTGGTGCAGGACCATCTGAGGTTGCCAAGACAGGAGGCCGAAGCCCTCTTGGAGGCTGAACGCTCGAAATTCGAGGAACGGCTCCGGGCTGCCGAGCCGGGCTCCGTGGTGTTCGGACCCGCGCCGGCGAGCGATTCTCGTCGCAGTCGCGCAAGTCGCAGTCGCGCCAGCGTCGAGTTCAACGAGTTCGCAGACTTGAGTGACGGCCGGCGAGTGACGGTGCGTAGTGATCGTGGCTGGTCATGGAGCTGCAATCATTCATTGGGCGCCTGGTACGGCCAGACCCGGACGAACTTCACGAAGCAGGTACGCGACTACTTCGAAGCAGAAGCCGAGGACTGCTGCCCGATCACGCCCGAGTGGGTCGTCGAACGCTTGCAGCGGCTGCACGGCGTAGAGGTCGACCCGGCATCGGTCGATGCGGCGCTGCAGTTGCCGCTTCAGGTGGAGTTCGGCCCCGCCTTCACGAGCAACTCCCGTAACCGCCCCGACGAAGTGCTCGACGCGCTGTACGAGGCGGGGTGCACCGATGCCAGCATCGGTCACCGCACCGTCGAGTTCGACCGGGAAGCTCCCACTCGATGGGACGCGATCCAGTCGGCAATCCAGGATGTGACCACGGTCGCGGGAGTCCGGGTGGTCGATGTGCGCGACAGCATGGACGCTCTGCTCGGCGATGAGGCCGAGCACGTCCTCACATAGCCGCGCCCTCAGGCTGGCCGGAGGGACCCGGCGGCTCATGCAGGCACAGAGACGATTCCGTACTCTAACGCTGGCATGAGCCGGTCTACGGATTCGCCGGTGTAGTTGCTGACACCAACGTCAGAGGCCGGCGGCTGCTCCTATGGCTGCTCTGGGGTCGGCGGCTCCGGCGAGGGTGCCTTGGTCGGTGACCTCTATGAGGTGGGCGTGGCCGAATGTGTGGGGCGTGTCCTCGCGCAAAGCCGTCGCGTGGCCGCGGGCGGTTAGGGACTCGTGCCAGCCGGTGGCGGCATCCTCAATGAGCACCCGGCGGCCCTGGCCGGGTCGCCAAGTGGCGAAGCCGGCATCGTGATCGTCGGGGCCTAGCACCCAGCGGGGTGCCCGGATGGCCGCGCCGGGCGACTGGCCGAGGCCCAGAGTGCGGGCCAGCAGCTGCAGCAGGATCTGGGGCTGGGAGTCGCCTCCCATGGTGCCCAGCACCTGGCGCAGGGTGCCGTCGGGGTTGGTGACCAGCGCCGGGGACAGGGTGTGGGGCGGGCGGCGGGCGGGGCCGTACTCGGCCGGGTGTCCGGGAACCAGGTTGAAGCCGAGGCCCCGGTCGTGGAGGAAGATTCCCGTGCTGCCGGCCACCAGCAGGGCGCCGAAGCCGTTGGCGTTGGAGTTGATGAGCGACACACCCATGCCGTCGCCGTCCACCGCGCACAGGTAGGTGGTGTCGCCCACGGCCGCGGGAGCGGCGACGTTGGAGGCCCGTTCGGGGTCGATGGCGTCGCGCCGGAGGCCGAGGCGGACCGGATCGACCAGTGCCTGGCCGTCGGCACCGTCGTAGAGAACGCGGACCCGGTCGTGAGCGGCCTGGGAGGCCGACTCGATCAGCAGGTGGGCCCAGCGCTCGTCGTCGGAGCCGCCCAAGTCGAGGCCTTCGGCGATCCACGCCCCGGCCAGCGTGAGATAGCCCTGAGATGTTGGCGGCACCGTCCACAGCACATGACCGAACGCCTCGGCCCGCACCGGCTCCACCCAGCGGGCGATCGGGCGGGCTAAGTCCTCCTCGGAGTACTCCCCCGCGCCCAGTGCCAGAAGACCCTCGCCGAACTCGCCGCCGTAGTAGCCGTCGCGGCCTCGCTCGACGACGGCTCTGAACGCCCGGGCCGTACCGGGGCGCCGCACCACCGCGCCGGACCGCAGACCAGCCGAGATGTCGGTGTTGCCCTTCACTTCGGCCACTTCGCCTGACCGCTCGGCCAGCAGCGGCGATGCTGCGAACCCGCCTTCGGCAATCCGGATGGCCTCGGCCAGCACTTCGGCCCGGGGCAGTCGCCCGTAGCGGTCGTGCAGGGCCAGCCAGCCGTCCACCGCGCCGGGCACGGGGACCGAGGCCGCGTCTCCGTGCAGCGGCATCTCGTCGAGGCCCTGGGCTCGCAACCGTTCGGGGTCGGCGCCCGAACCGGCGAACCCGGCGGCGTCGAGTGCAGCCGGCGGGCCGCTACCCCCGTCATGCACCAGCGCCCACACGTCCCCGCCGGGCCCGCACATGTGGGGAGACGTCACCGCCAGCACCGCGTTGGCCCCCACCGCGGCATCAACAGCCGACCCACCGCGGCGCAGCAGGTCCACGCCGACGCCGGTGGCGAGGTGGTCGACAGTCGAGACCATCCCCGACACCGAAGTGCGGGTGACTACAGGCGGAAGCTGAGACATACCGCCAGTGTTGCCCGGTTCAACCACCGATTCCCGTGATCGCCACGATCATTCCGACGACCCAGAGCACGGTCAGGACCGCGAAGATACCCACTTTGACTTTGCTGGGGAGCCGATGCCGGCCAGGCGACGAGTCGGGTTGTGGTGTCGGCGTGGAGCGTGGCACCGTGGTGCGGCCCCGACCCGGCGGATTGCCGCGCGGCACCGCGACGCGGCCCCGACCCGGCGGTTTGCGGCGCTGCGCCATCGAGTGGCCCGACGCGGCGGATTGTCGTTGCTCGGCGATGCCGTCTATGCCACTCCGGCGGCGTTGAGCGCCCGCTCGGTGAGCACCCTGGCCAGGTGGCTGCGGTACTCGGCGTCGGCGTTGAGGTCCTCGGGAGGCTCGAGCCCGTCGGCGGCCAGCGCGGCCGCCTCCGCGGCCGAGGCACCGCCGGCCAGCGCGGACTCCACGCCGGAGGCCCGGATCGGCGTCGATCCCATGTTGACCAGGCTCACGCCGGCGCCGCCGTCGGCGACGGCCGCCCCGACGATGGCCCAGTCCTGGGCCCGGCGGTTGAACTTCTGGTAGTTCCAGCCGCCGGTGCCTGCCGGTACCCGCACCTCGGTGATCATCTCGTCGTCGGCCAGCACCGACTCGAAGTACCCGGTGAAAAAGTCCGTGGCCGCGATCTCACGCGACCCGCCCGGACCCTGGGCCACGATCGTGCCGCCCAGCGCCAGCACCGCCGCGGGCAGGTCCGACGCCGGGTCGGCGTGGGCGATGGTGCCGCCCAGCGTGCCCCGATGGCGCACCGCCGGGTCGCCCACCAGCGCGGCCACCGACGCCAGCATCGGGCAGGCCTCGGCCAGCGCGGCCGAGTGCTCCAACTCGCTGTGGCGGGTGAGCGCCCCAATCGACACCGTGCCGTTGCCCGTGCGGATATAGCGCAGGTCGTCGAGACGGCCCACATCCACCAGCACGCCGGGCGTGGCCAGCCGGTAGCGCATCATCGGGATAAGGCTGTGACCCCCGGCCAGCAGCTTGGCGTCGTCGCCGTGCTCGGCCAGCAGCGAGACGGCGTGGTCGGCGGACTCGGCGACTTCGTAGTCGAAAGCGGCGGGAATCACGACGCACCTCCTTGGGCATCGGCGATGGCTCTCCAAACGGTCTGGGGCGACGCGGGCATGTCCACGTCGGTCACGCCGAGGTCGCGCAGGGCGTCCACCACGGCGTTGATCACCGCGGGGGCGGCTGCGATGGTGCCGGCCTCGCCCACGCCCTTGACCCCCATCGGGTTGGTGGGGCTGGGCGTGGCGTGGCTGTCGAGCCGGTAGCGGGGCGCCTCCGCGGCCGACGGCACCAGGTAGTCGCCCAGGTTGGCCGACACGAGCTGGCCGTCGGAGTTGTAGACGGCGTCCTCGTACAGCGCCTGGGCCGCACCCTGGAGGATGCCCCCGTGCACCTGTCCCTCGACGATCAGCGGGTTGATCTGCACACCGCAGTCGTCCACCGCCACGTAGTCCACCAGGTCCACGTCTCCGGTGTCGGTGTCGACCTCCACCACCGCGATGTGGGTTCCGTTGGGGAACGTGAAGTTGGGCGGGTCGTAGGTGACGTGGGCCTCAAGGTTGGGCTCCATGCCGTCGGGCAGGTCGTGGGCGGTGAACGCCGCGAAGGCGATCCCCGCCAGCGGCACCTCGGCCTCGGGCGTGCCCCTCACCCGGAAGACGCCCCCGGAGAACTCCAGGTCGTCCTCGCTGGCCTCCAGTTGGTGGGCGGCGATGGCCCGGGCCTTGTCGATCACCTTCTCGGTGGCCATGTAGACCGCCGTGCCGCCGACCGCCAGCGAGCGGGACCCGTAGGTGTCCAGGCCGGTGGGGCTGATCGCGGTGTCGGAGTGCAGGACCTCCACGTCGTCGGGATCGACGCCGAGCTTGTCGGCCACGATCTGCGACCAGCACGTCTCGTGGCCCTGCCCGTGGGGCGTGGAGCCGGTCACCACCTGCACCTTGCAGGTGGGCGAGATCCGCACCGTGGCCGCCTCCCAGCCGCCCGCGCCGTAGTCGAGCGACGCCAGCACCCGGCTGGGGGCCAAACCGCACATCTCCACGTAGCTGGACAAGCCGATGCCGATGCGCTTCGACGAGCCGTCGGTCAGCCGCTGGGCCTGCTCGGCCCGGCGCTCGTCGAGCCCGGCCAGCGCCACCGCCTTGTCGAGCACGGCCTGATAGTCGCCGCTGTCGAACACGAGGCCGGCGGACGACTCGTACGGGAAGGCGTCGGCGCCGATGAAGTTGCGGGCCCTGATCTCCTCTGGCGACACGCCGACGGACACCGCCAGCGCATCCATGGCCCGCTCCACCGCGTAGGTGGCCTCGGGACGGCCCGCGCCCCGGTAGGCGTCGGTTGGCGTGCGGTTGGTGAACACCGACGTGCACTCGAACATGTAGTTCGGGATGTCGTAGCAGCCGTGGTAAAGGAACCCGCCCAGCAGCGGCACGCCCGGCGTGACCAGCTGCAGGTAGGCGCCCATGTCGGCCAGCAGCTTCACCCGCACGGCCTGCACCTTGCCGTCGGCGTCGGCGGCCAGTTCGATGTGCTGGACCTGGCCCCGGCCCTGGATGGTGGACACCGCCGCCTCGGCCCGGCCCTCGGTCCAGCGCACGGGCGCACCCCGCTGCATGGCCAGGGCGCTGCAGAGGATCTCCTCGGCGTAGACGTTGAGCTTGCAGCCGAAGCCGCCGCCCACCGACGGGGCCACCACCCGCAGCTTGTTCTCACCGATGCCGAGCACGACCGCGGTCATCACCTTGAGGATGTGCGGTATCTGGGTGGCGGAGTACAGCGTGAGCTCACCGCCGGCCGGCGACGGCACCGCGGCACAGCCCCGGGGCTCCATCGGCGCCGGGATCAGCCGCTGCTGCAGGTAGCGCTCGCTCACCACGTGGGCGGCCTCAGCGAAGGCAGCATCAATGGCGGGGGCGTTGTCGCCCCAGAGGCCCCATGTGTAGCACTCGTTGCTGTCGAGGTCGGCATGGACCAGCGGCGCACCGTCGGCCACCGCGTCCTCTATCTCGACCACCGCGGGCAGCGGCTCGTAGTCGACGACAACCGCGGCGGCGCCGTCGGCGGCGGCGTAGCGGGAGTCGGCCAGGACCACCGCCACGGCGTCGCCCACGTACTTGGCCGTGCTCCGGGCCACCGGCAAATGCGTCGGGTTCTTCATGTCGGGGGTGACCGGCCAGGCGCACGGCAGGGCGCCCTCGCCCCACAGCGGGGCCAGGTCCTCGCCGGACAGCACCTCGTTCACGCCGTCGATCTCGAGGGCGGCCGAGCCGTCGATGCCGACGATGTTGGCGTGGGCCTCGCTGGAGCGCACCACGCCCACCCAGATCGCGCCGGGCAGGGCGAGGTCGTCGATGAACTTGGCCTCCCCGGTCAGCAGGGCCGGGTCCTCCTTGCGGAGCCGGCGGGAGCCGACGTGGCCGGCGGGGGCGTCTTCGGTGATGGTCATGTCAGTCACCTCCCGAGCCCGCCGCGGCGAGCACGGCGTCGACGATGTTCTGGTAGCCGGTGCAGCGGCAGAGGTTGCCCTCCAGGCCGTGGCGCACGCCGTTCTCGTCGAGTCCGGGATACTCCTCCACCAGCGAGATGGCGGCCATCACCATGCCCGGCGTGCAGTAGCCGCACTGCAGGGCGTGGTGCTCGTGGAACGCCTGCTGCATGGGATGCAGCGTCCCGTCGGCGTCGGCCACCCCCTCGATGGTGGTGATGTCGGCGCCGTCGGCCTGCACCGCGAACATGGTGCAGGACTTGGCGGATTGGCCGTCCACCAGCACCGTGCACGCACCGCAGCTGCTGGAGTCGCAGCCGACGTTCGTGCCCGTGAGCCCAAGGTCGTCGCGCAGCGCATGCACCAGCAGGGTGCGAGGCTCCGCTTCGAGGCTCCGTTCGGTGCCGTTGACGGTCAGGGTCACAGCTGTCATGCGCTTCTCCCTGTGTTGACCGATTGGGGCACCCATCCTGTCGCGGATTTCAGCCGCTGTCGAATGAAGCCGGAAGCGTCCGCCTGGTGCTACAACCGTCCAAGCGGGCACGAAGCCGACATGCCAGCGATCTCGGGTGAGTTTTGTGCCCATACGACACAAGACAGGCCCCAGATTCTGATGCGGGCACCGGATCTCGGCTCAGCCAGCATCTCCTAGGTCGGCGGCCGGGCGCCCGGCCAGCGCGGCGCGGGCCGCCTCGAGGTCGTCGGGGTTGGTCACACCTATCCACCGCTCGTCGGTGGACACCATCCGCACCGACAGCGCTTGTCGGGCCATGCGCTCGGCTACGACCGTCGGCAGCAGGCACTCGGCGCTCGCGTCGCCGCGGTGGTCGGCCAGGAAGCGCTCGAAGCTGTCGCCGATCCAGTCGAACGCCGACCGCGGGAAGGCCCACAGGTTCATGGAGACGATGGTCTCTTCGCTCAGCTCCGCGGCGGGTTCGGCGGCGGTGATGGTGCTGTCGGCACGCCGGGCCACGCCGTGGTGTTCGACGATACTGACGAGGCGATCCCCGGACACCCGGCACACGCCCCGACTGACGGCGCCCGTCTTCGAGAGGGTGCGCCCGAGGCGGTACCCGCACAGGCAGGCTTCGGAGTCGCCGAGACCGGCCGCCGCGCGGGCCAGAGCTGACATCGCGGAAGGTCCGTAATAGTCGTCGGCGTTGCACACCACAAACGGCCCGGGAACCTCGGGCGCGGCCGCCAGCACAGCTTGGGCGGTGCCCCACGGCTTGGACCGGGAGGGACCGTGCTGGTCTTGGCAGACGTAGGCGAAGGCGACGCCGTCGCGCTGGAGGGCGCGGTGGCGTTTGCCGACGTGGTCGCGCAGGGCGGACTCGATCTCGGATCGCACCACGAGCACCACTTTCGTGGCGCCCGCGGCGACCGCCGCCGAGATGGCGTAGTCGAGGAACGCCTCGCCGTCGGGTCCGACCGCGACCAACTGCTTGTCGCCGCCGAAGCGCCGGCCGATGCCGGCGGCCATCACCACCAGCGTGAACACGTGGCCTCAGCGCTCCAGCAGGTGGCGCACGTGGTGGGTCTCGTTCACGGAGCGCACCGTGCGCACGCCGGTGCTGGAAGCCGCGACCCGGGTGATGCCGCAGTAGTCGACCAGCAGCGCCAGCGGATCGTCGATGCCGAGCAGGGTCTGCAGGTAGACGCCGGTCACCATGCCATGGCAGAACACGGCCACCGTGCGCGACCGGTTGGTGCGGATCACGTGCTCGAAACCTTGTTCGACGCGAGCCCTGAACTCTTCGTATCCATCCGAGAAAATGGTCTCGTTGAGGTCTCGATCTTCGTCGTAGTAATGGGCGACTGCAGGGTCGTCGCGGCTCCACTCCTCGGTGGGCACGTAGACGCGGGACCGGTGGTCGGACTCGCGCAGATCGTCGAGGATCTCGACGCCGAGCCCGAGCCGCTCGGCCAGGGGCTCGGCCGTCCTCACGGCCCTCTTCATCGACGACGACGCGATGTGGTCGATTCCCTCGTCGGTCAGGTAGTCGGCGGTGGCCTCCGCCTGTAGACGGCCCAAGTCGGCCAGATCGGGATCGGCGGAGCCGCCTTCGGGCGCCTCGTCACGCACGGGACGGGCATGGCGGATCACGAGCAGCTCCACGGGGCCGGAGACTACCGGCCGGAGCTTCAAGCACTTGGCCACACCAGATGTGGTTTGTCGCTTGAAGTTGCCGGCTGTTTCGGCCACGGCCCCGCTGAGTGCCTTGCTCGGCCTCGGGGATGATCGGCCGCTCGGCGCCTACGGTGCGAGGTCGGGGCTGGCGGCTGCTTCGGGAGCCAGGCCCAGGCCCGAGGCTTGGGGCACGGTCATGGTCCCGGCCACCACGGGCACCGGTTCGGTCACATCGAAGGCCAAGAGACCGGCGGTGGCCAGTCCGTGAGCCCGGCGGTCGGGGGCGGAGGCGTCCACGGCCGCGGCCACGTGCAGGGCGTGGGCGATGCCCACGGCGGAGTCGAGGAAGGAGGTCACGGTCACTGAAGCGGCGGCCTGGCGTGCTCGCTCCGAGATTGACAGGGCCACATCGGGTCCGCCAAGGGCCTGCGGCTTGACGATCAGGGTGCTGATGCCGAGGCCCAGCGCCCGCACGGCGTCGGACTCGCTGCGAATCGACTCGTCCACGGCCACCGGGATCAGGGCGCGCCGACCGACTGCTGCGATCGTCTCTATGCCCGCGACCGGCTCCTCGCAGTACGCGATATCGCAGTCGTGCACTCGGCCCAGGAAATCGAGGGCGGTGAGTTCGTCCCAGGCGCCGTTGGCATCTAGGCGCAGCGCGACTCCAGGGCCCAGCCCGGCGCGGACGGCTCGAACCCGATCCACGTCGACCGCCGGATCGAGCGCGCCGATCTTGAGCTTGACGGCCGTGAAGCCGGCCTCGACCGCATCGTGAGCGGCCTGCTCCACCTCGGACGGATCAGGCCCGGCTATGAGCGCGTTGACAGCCACCGAGGCACCGGGGCCACCGATCGGACCAGCTACGAGGTGTCCGGCCTGCGGTCGGCTGACGCGGCGGGCCTGCGCCTCCTGTGCTGCCAGGTAGCCGGCCAACGGCAGACCACAGCGGCGGGCCTGGAGATCAGCCCATGCGCCAGTCACACCCGCCCGCGCGTGGGGGGCGTCACCTAGGTCTCCGACGAGGGCATCGAGCGCGGCCTCGCCACCCGCATCAATCCCGTCGAGCGTGCGGCGCAGCGCGGCCGCGGTCTCGAGCAGAGAGTTGCGCGACCATCCCGGCAGCGGGCTGGCCTCGCCCCAGCCGGTGATGCCGTCCGCGCTCAGCGCCACCAGGAACCCGGCCCGAAACCGGATCGAGACACCTCCGGTCACGAGAGGATCCCTCAGGGCCAGCCGGAAGGGATGGAGCTCGGCCCGCAACCCGGTCACCGGTCGCCTCCTCGCAAGATCCTCATGGGCCGCTCCCGAGCCGCTCGGCCTTTAGACCTGCTTCCGCCCCGGCGATTTGCTCCGGTCGCACGACGGCGGCGGGCGGCGGAGCCGAGTTGCAGGCCCCGAGGGCCTCGGCTCTGGCAATGAACTCGGCGATCGCCGCTGCGGTGGCCTCGGGCTGCTCGATGTGGGCGGCATGCCCTGCACCGTCAATTCGGGCGAGAGCGGCGCTCGGCAGCGCCGCGGCGAGCTGCTCGGCCATGGCGCAGAACTTCGCGTCGTTGGCCCCGACGACCAGCAGCGTCGGCTTGTGGCAGTGCGCTAGGCGCTCGTGCAGCGGTTCCATGGCTCCGCTTCCCCCGGCTATCAGGCTGCGGGCGAGGCCCTGTGGGTTCGACACCAACCGCTGGGCTCGGGCGGCTCCCAGGTGGGCCTCGCCCAGCGCGGCCTGTCCCGCAAACAGCGGATCAGCCATCCACTCATCCACAAAGGTCGCGAGGTCTGCGGTGATGCGCTCGGCGCGGGCGCGGTCGGCTTGTTCCCGACGGCGCCGCTGGTCAGGATCGGCGATGCCCGCAGTGGCCCCGATCAGGGTCAGGGACCTCAGCCGTTGCGGTGCCGTGCACCCCAGGGCGAGCGCGACCCGACCGCCCATCGAGTAGCCGACGAGATGGAAGGTCTCGCAATCGAGCGCGCCGGCGAGGCCTGCAACCTGTTCGGCCATGGCCTCAACCCGGTAGAGGTCGAGATCGTCTGGTACCTCCGATTGTCCGTGGCCGACCAGGTCCGGGCAGATGACCCGAGCGGACAGCCGGGCCGCGAGACGCTCGGCGAGAGGATCCATGGCCCGCGCCGATCCGGTGAACCCGTGCAGCAACACGACCGGCATCCCGGTGACCGGGCCGTGCTCGGTCGCGGCCAACTCCACACCGCCGGCTCGGATCCTCAAGTTCCTCGCGACCCTCACGCGAGCCCTTGCGCCGGTCGGCGGCATACGCCGAGGACTGCCAAGTTCTTCGCGACTCTCACGCGAGCCCTTGTGCCGGCCCGCGCCACACGCCGAAGACTGCGGGGGAACCGTCACGCCGCATCGGGCGCCCTCGTCGCCAGCGCCTGGCGGGCGGCCTGTTGGGCCGCGGCTGTCAGGGCGCGTCGCTGGGCCACATCGTCGTCGCGGTTGATGTCGACGACCAGCAGATCGACGCCGGGAACTCGCGCCGATGCCGCGGCGCTGACCGCTTCGCTCAACTCGGTGGCCGTGGCCACCCGGCCGGCCCGTATGCCGGCGAACCCGTGGAGGCCGCACAGGTCGACACCGTGGGGCGTGCGGAACAGGCGTTCGAAGTCGTGGGCTGGCACGCGGTCGGCCACCGGCAGCAGCGAGAAGATCTCGCCGCCGTCGTTGTCCGCGCACACCGCTACCAGATGCAGGCCGAGCCGGGCCGCGGCGGCAAGGCCGCCCAGATCGTGGAGCAGGGCCAGGTCCCCGGTGTAGAGGGTCACGGTCCCGCAGGGATCGGCCGCGGCGATCCCTAGAGCGGTGGACGCCGTGCCGTCGATGCCGGCCGCGCCCCGGTTGGCGCAGCACGTGACCGGTCCGGTGTCGAACACGTAGGCGTCGAGATCCCGCACCGGAAGCGAGTTGGTGGCGACCAGCACTGCATCGGCGGGTAGCGCATCGACGAGTGCCCGTGCCGTTCGGGCCGACAGCAGCGGGGCGTCGTCGATGGCTCCACCGAGGGCGTTGCGGGCGGCGCGGTCGAGCTTCGACCATGTGTCGAGCCATCCGCCGTCGCGGCCGCGGCCCCGGGGGGCGGTGCCGGAAGTGATGGAACTCAGTGCCTCCACCGAGGCCGGCACATGGCCAGTGAGCCGGAACACGGCGTGCTCCCAGCGGTCCTCGGGGTCGATGAGCACGACATGGCAGGGACGGGTGCGCTCCAGCCACAGCCTGACCGGCTTGGTGGTCACGGTGCGCCCGACCAGGACGGCCACATCTGGCCGCAGCGCATCGCCGAGGATCTCGTCGGCGAGCAGGTGGTCGGCGGTGGCGACCACGCACCCGGGCCGCTCTTCGCCTGGGTGGGAGCTTCCCCGGACATGAGTGACGGGCTCTCCCACCAGGGGCCATCCGGCCCAGGCCGCGAACCGTCTCGCCTCGGCAGCCCAGCGCAGTTCCCGGTTCAATCCCCCGCCCGGCCACGGCCCGGCCACCACCACGCCCCGCTCATATTCGGCAACGATCCCGGCCAATTGCGACAGCTCCGCCAGCGGGTCCCGACCGTAGTTCTCGTCAACCTGTGCCGCTCCGGTCTCCTCAGAAGATGCCGCAGGCGCCGGGACGTTCGACACCGGTTCCAGCGGTTCCCGCAGGGGCCAGTTGAGATGGACCGGCCCCGGGTCGGAGCCCGACGCCGATCGAACGGCCGTCTCGGCCCATCCGACGGCGGCGCCGGTACCGGTGTCGTCCGGCGGGGGCAGATCGATGCTCCAGCGCACCGCGGTGCCGTACAGGCCCACTTGGTCGATGGTTTGGGGAGAGCCCCAGCCCCTCAGCTCCGGCGGGCGATCGGCGGTGCACACGATCATCGGCACGCCGGCGTGGGAGGCCTCCACCACGGCCGGGAGGTAGTTGGTGGCCGCGGTGCCCGAAGTGCACACCAGCACCGCGGGCCGGCCCGAGGCCCGGCCGAGACCGAGAGCGAAGAACCCTGCCGAGCGCTCGTCGAGCTGGATCCAGGTGCGGATCCCGGGCTGGGCGTCGAAGCACAGAGTCAGCGGAGTCGAGCGCGATCCGGGGCTGATCACCGCGTCGGTGATCCCCTGAGCCGCCAGCCGGGCCGCGAAGGCGGCGACGGTCTCGTAGACGGGTTCGGTCACGATCCGCGTGCGCGGGCGCAGGTCACCGCACCGGCGCTGAACACGGCACCGGCGCTGAACTCGGCACCAGCGCTGGTCACGGCACCGGCGTCAGCTATCGAGCCGACACCGATCATGACTGGGCCGCGGATCGGGCGGCGACGCCGGACACGACTCAACGATCGTCGATGGCGTCGAGGAGGGCCCGGAGCTTGTACGCGGTCTCGGCCAGCTCCTCCGCGGGCACGGAGTCGGCAACCACCCCGGCCCCGGCGAAGAGGCGCGTCCCCTCGGGGCCAGTCAGCGCGCACCGCAGGGCAACGGCCATCTCGCCGTTGCCGTCCAGGTCGCACCATCCGACGGGGGCCGCGTACCAGCCCCGGTCGAATCCCTCGTGGCCGGCGATGAAGGCGAGGGCGGCGCCGGTGGGGGCTCCCCCGACAGCCGCGGTGGGGTGCAGCACGCCTGCAGCCCGCAAGACGTCCATGTCGCTCGCTCCGGTGCGCCGCCGCTGGACCTCCGCCGTGATGGGCGTGCGCAAGTGCTGGACACGGTTGAGGCGCATCAGCCCCGGCTCGGCCGGGGCCGGGTCCACCAGCCCCAGTCCGGTCAGGGCCTCGACAATTCCGTCCACCACGAAGCGGTGCTCGGACCGGTTCTTGTCGGAGGCCAGCAGCCCGGCCGCCAGGCGCTCGTCTGCTTCGGGGCTGTCGCCGCGGGGTGCGGTCCCGGCCAGAGCGGTGGTGTGCAGCCGGGCGCCGTCGAGCGTGACCAGTTCCTCGGGCGTCGCCCCCAGGAAGGTGGTGCCGCCGACCGTGAACGCGAAGGTCGCGCAAGCCGGGTTGCGGCGACGGAGCCGGTCCAGAACCGCGACTACATCGACGCCACGGCCGAGACTGAGAGCGCGGGCCAGCACGACCTTGTGGAACTCACCCCGGGCGATGGAGGCAACCGCCCGGGAAACTAGAGCCTCGTAGTGGTCGTCGCGTTCGCAGTCCAGCTCCGCCGCGCCCGGGTCGCGGCTGTGGGAGGCGGACCGCAGTGGCTCCGCCTCGAAAGCGGCCAGCCGCCGGTCGAGGACAGCCTCGGCGGCGGCTTCGTCACCGTCAGTACCGACGCGGGTGGCCGCCAGCACCCAGCTGCCTTCGGGACCGTCGATCACCGTCAGCTCGGGAAGCACCATCCCGCAGTCTCCGAACCCTTGCCAGGACGGCCCGACCTGTCGGCTCTCATCGTCGTCACCGGCGCGTGCGTCGCGGTGTTGGAGCGGCTCCCCCGGCCCAGGCCCGCGTAGTTGGCCCTCGCCGTCGGTGCCGCTGTGGTGCTGCGGAGCGCGGCCTGCGGTGCCAGCCCTTGTGAACGAGAAGCCACCGACCAGCACAGGCGCCGGCGCTTCGGGGGGTATGTGGCGCCGGGCTCGGGCAGCGAGCACCGCCCGAGCGGCCGACGCGGCCGAGAACCGGTCGCCGCCGGTGGGCTCGATGGCCTCGACCGCCCCGATGGCGGCCAGACCCATGCCGTCCTCGGGGCGCAGCCACACGCTGCGCTGGCGGCAATCGCCGGCCGCGGCGTAGGCCGCGAGCGGATCGACACGCTGATCGAGGTGTCGCGCCTTGACGACGACGGCACCCGCCGCGATGCCGGGATCGTCGCCTATGCGGGCCATGGCCCTAGCCAGCAGCGTCCGCTCGAAGTGGCCGATGACGAGCTTGGTGGCCACCGGGACGAGCCGGTTCACGCTGGCGACCAGCGCGGCCCGGTCGGGACTGTCCCGCTTGATGTGGCGTTTGAGCAGGTCGATGGCGTCGTCGATCAGGTCCTCGATGTTGGTGACGTGGCGCATGGCCAGGGCGGCCAGCTCCTCGATGGCCACGCCCTCGCCGACCAGGGTGCGGGCCGCGGCCAGAATCTCGACATCGTCGGCGCCGAACTGCTCGCCTTCCGAGCCGTTGTCGATGGGCGACAGCAGGCCGGCCTCGACTACCAGATCGACGACGAAGGCCGGAACGTCAGCCCGTTCGGCCAGCCCGGCCCGGTCGAGGGTGAGACCGGCTAGATCGGCATCGGCCGTGGCGGCGCTGTCCGGCACGCCCATCATGCTAGGTGCGCAACCCGGAGCCGCTGCCGGGGTGCCTCCGCTCGGCTGCCGGGGGTGTCCGGCTAGAGTCAGCTCATGGTCTTCGCTGCGGGCACCACCGCCTACAACATCGTCGAGCTGCTTCATGTCCTCACAGTCCTGGTGGCTCTGGCCCCGGTGTTTGTCCATCCGCTGCTGCGCAGGCAGATGCAGTCGGCGGGCGGCGCCGGGTACCAACAACTGGTCGTGGCCATGGCAGCCAACGCACGCCGCCTGTACAGCCCGGCGCTGATCGTGGCCGGCCTGCTCGGCATCGCCATGGTCGAGATGTCGGAGGACGCGATCTCGCTGACTGAGGGCTGGGTGATCGCCGCCATCGTGATCTGGGTGGTGATGAACGGGGTGCTGCACGGCCTGATCAGGCCCGCGCTGAAGGCCCAGGGCACCGAGGGGGCGTCGCCGGGGACCGAGAAGCGCCTGGAGGTGGGGTCGGCCCTGCTGTCGATCGGGTTCACGGTCCAGCTGATCCTGATGATCTGGCAGCCCGGAGGCTGAGCAACCGGGGCGCTGCCGGAGATCTCGGGTCGGTTCTGCGGATCTACCACCCAAAACAAACCCGAGATTCTGATCGGGCCAGCGGCTCCGGGCCTAATGCACGCCCCAGCCCGGATCCGGGGATGACAGGGATCGCATCACCATTCGGCCTCGTCCGGGTCGGGAGCAAAATCCTCCCACCGGGGCTCTGGCGCGGGATCGGCTGACTCGGCCGCTACCTGCCCATCCGGTCGAGGACCATCGGCCGGCTCGGCTGATCTTGGGGTGCCGACACTGGCCTTGACCAGCGCGGCCAGCACGGTCGTGACCGGCACGGCCGCGACCAGGCCCAGCGAGCCGCATAGCGTCCGGACGATCTCCACCGCGATCAGCTCGGAGTTGGCCACCATGGCCAGCGACTGGTCCGACACCGCGAACAGCAGCACGAGCGGCAGGCCCGCGCCGACGTAGGCCAGCAGCAGCGTGTTGACGGTGGCGGCGATGTGCTCCCGCCCCACCCTGATGCCCGAGGCGATGAGTTCGCGTTTGGGTAGGTGGGGGCTGTGGTGGCGCAACTCCGCCACAGTGGCCACCTGGGTGACGGTCACGTCGTCGAGCGCGCCCAGCGCGCCGATGATGGCCCCGCCGAGCAGCAGAGAGGCCAGGTCGACGTCGCCGGCGATCAGGGGCAGGGTCAGGCCCTCCTCGGTCGCCAGACCAGTGAATTCGGCGAGTCCGAAGAAGACCCACGACAGCCCGAGGGTGATCTCCAGCGACGCCAAGGTGCCGGCGAGGGCGATGGTGGTGCGCGCGTTAAGGCCGTGTGTGACATACAGGCCCACGAAGGCAATGACCGCGGCGGCCACCACCGCCACCAGCACCGGATGGTTGCCGTCGAGCACGGAGGGAGCGACGAAGGCAACCAGCACGACGAGCGTGGCGGCCATCCCCACCAAGGCCATGGCGCCCCGCAGGCGCCCCAGCGCCACGACCACCAGCGCGAACAGCCCGGCGAGCCAGACCAGCGGCGTGCGGCGGTCGCGGTCGACGAAGAAGTAGTAGTCGTTGGAGTCCTCGTAGCCGACGATCACCTTGTCGCCGGGAGAGATCCGTATGGAGACCCGGTCGTAGGCGAGGTTGAACTCCGGCAGAGCCACTTGCGTGCCCTCACCGGGGCCCTCGTTGACGCTCACCGTGATGGTCCGGCAAGCCTGCGGATCGTCGGGCGCCGAGTAGCTGCACACCCGGTCGGCGACCTCGGTGACGGTGGAGGTCAGGCGCTGGTAGGTGAGGCCGATCTCGTCGGCCCTCTCCTGAGCGGCGTCGCGGCCCTCGCCAGTGGGCCACAGCAGGACGAGTCCGACGATGGCTGCCACCCCGGCCAGCCCGACGAAGACGAGCACCGACACGAACACCCGGTCCCTTCGCCAATCCTTCCAGCCGGCCCAACGGTAGCCTCGCATCCGTGAGCACCTTACGCCCCGTAGTCGTGGCCCGGCGTGGGCGTCGGCTGGTAGTGGCCTCGGCCCTGGTGGCGGCGTTGGCTCTGGTGGCCGCAGCATGCAGTGGCGAGGACGGAGCCGGGGCCGGCGGTGGCGGCGATGCTCTGGGCGACGGGTCGCTCGGGGTCGTGGAGGTCGGCCCGGGGGAGGCCATCCAGATCCGGTCGGTGCTGGCGCTGAGCGGCGACGCGGGCTCTGGTCCGATGAACGAGAGGGTCGTGCGGCTCGCCGTCGGCCACTACGGACCGGTCCACGGCTTCGAGGTGGATCTCGGCACTCCCGTCGACGACGGCTGCTCGCCCGAGGGCGGCGAACTGGCCGGACAGGCGATCGCCGCCGACGCCGATGTGATCGGCGTGGTCGGCACGACGTGCTCGGCGGCTGCGGTCACCGCGGCGCCTCTGATCACCGGCACCAACAAAGTGATGATCTCCCCGTCGAACACTTCCCCCCGGCTCACGTCCGACCTGGCCGGAAACCCGAGCGCCGACCACCACAGGGGCTACTACCGGACCGCGGACAACGATCTGTACCAGGCAGCGACGCTGGCGCAGTTCCTCCGCGACGAGAAGGGCATCGACGCAGTCGCCGCGATCCACAGCGGCGACGCCTACACCCAGAGTCTCGCAGAGGCGTTCGTAGCCTCATTCCAAGGGCTCGGCGGCTCGGTCACCGGCGTCGCCGTCGTCCCCCGCGACGAGACCAACATGGTGCCGACGCTCACCGACCTGGCCGGCGGCTCGCCGGAGGCCCTGTTCTTCATCGTGTCGCGGACAGTGGGCACCGCCATCGTGCAGCAGTTGCCCGACATCGCAGGACTCGGCGGCGTGCTGCGGGTCTCCGCCGACGGTCTGCTGTCGGACGACTTCTTGGGAGTGGAGGAGTCCGAGGGGACGTTCCTGTCCGGACCCGACCTCAGTTTCGGCATGAACGCCAACGAGAGCACCGGCAGGCAGAGCGCCGACCTCCTGGCCGAGTACGAGGACGCCTACGGCACGGCACCCGAGGCGGCCTTCTGGGCGCACGCCTACGACGCGGCCACCCTGCTGCTCGAGGCGATAGAGGCGGCCTCGCGGCCCGACGGCGAATCGCTCGTGATCGACCTGGCAGGCGTGCGCCAGTATCTCGACGACGTGTCCGGGTACCGCGGGATCATCGGGCCGATCACCTGCGACGACTTCGGCGACTGCGGCGTGCAGCGGCTGGTCGTCGTCGAACATCTCGACTCCAGCGACCCGGCCGCCACCCGGACCAACACCGTCTACGAGTACACCCCCACCACGCCCACCGAGCAGTAGACCCCCTTCCGGCGGGCACCACAGAGGTCCACTAATTATAGTTATTTTCAGCAAATAACACTTCATCATGTTCTAGATGATGATTACACTTGACTCATGGCTGAACTGGGAGATGTCTGCGATCCTGCCCTTGTCGGCGCGGCCGTCGGCGCGGGGCTCGTGTCCGTTCAGACGGACGGCCGGCTGAGGATCCTGAACTACACGGCCAAGGCGACCTACTCGAGGTCTTGGAACGAGGCGACGGTCGCCTGCCGCGGCCTCATCCTCGACGGCGCCGGACGGGTCGTGGCCCGACCGTTTCCGAAGTTCTTCGGACCGTCGGAGCCCGATGCCCCCGCCATCCCTTCGGGACAACCAATGGAGATCACCGCGAAACTGGACGGGTCGCTCGGGATCGCCTACACCCACCCGGAAGGCGACGTGCGCCTGGCGACCCGGGGCTCGCTGACCTCCCGCCAGGCCGTCGAGGCCACCCGCATCTGGCACGAGAAGTACCGGCAGGTCGTCATCCCAGAGGGCGTCACTCCCCTGTTCGAGATCATCTACCCGGGCAACCGTGTGGTGCTCGACTACGGCGATATGCGGGACCTCGTGCTCATCTCCCTGATCGACATCGAGACCGGGGCCGACATCGATACGAGCCGCCTTGGCTGGCCCGGGCCGCGGGCCGAGACAGCGAACTTTCCCGACTTCGAAACGCTGCTGGACCACGTCGCTACAGCTGGCGAGGCGGACTGCGAGGGCTACGTGGCCCGATTCGCGGCCAGCGAGGCGACGCCGCACATCCGCTTCAAGCTGAAGTTCCCCGCTTACTTGGCCGCCCACCGCGTGGCCTTCGGGCTCACCTCCGCTCGCGTCTGGGAGGCCGCGGCGGTGCGTGCCGCCGTCCGCATGGGCGCGCCGGAAAGGGCCGTAGCCGCGCGTCTGAGACTCTCCCCTGAGACGGTCGCCGGGCTGCTCGGCCAAGGCGAGGATCCGGTCGAAGGGTTGCGCGCCGCGCTGCCCGAGGAGTTCCTGCCCTGGTACGACAGCGAGGTCGCCGACTGCGCGGCCACCGCCGATGAGCGGATACGCCTGTACGAGTCGCTTGCTCACCGAGCGGCGGCCGACGCCACCGACGACTCCGACCGCGCCTTCGCAGCCGCGGCCCAGCGCCTCGCCACGGACAATGGCGTGCATCCCGGCCCAATCTTCGCCCTCCGCAATGGACGCGCCGACGCCCGACTCGCCATATGGGCCCAGACCAAGCCCAGCGGCCCCGGCGACCGCCCCTCGGCCAGCAGACCGCACGGCGAGCCTGAGACTCCTACCTCCGAACGGATTGTGCCACACGGCACCGTGGATTGAGCCCCTCTCCCTTGTTTCGCTGACCTTGATCACGCACGGCGCATCGCTACCGGACTATCTCCCGGCGGGGCGGCGAGCGGCGCGAGCGCATCGGTGCCTTGAGGCCGGGTCCGGGCACTTGCCGCCGAAACGAGACAGCCCCGACCGGAGTCGGGGCCGTCGGCCCAGGGTTACTCACCTTGGGGGGGTTGCACTTCACGGTACATCACCGGCCCAGTGAATGCGCGGCCACCGCGCATCTCGGACCGTGGAGAGGGTGCAATTCACAGTATCGACAGCCTGTGACAGAGGTTCAAGTACCGTCGCCGGATCGTGTCAAGAGAACGGGTCATCGCCTACATCGACGGGTACAACCAAGGCCGAACTGCTAGTCCTGCTCTCGCATACAACCATTCCGAGACTCGCCGGATGGGATTCCGCGCAAGGCCTGGATGAGGCGCTGGCCTCGTCCGTGACTGAATTCTTCGGAACTCCAGCCTGGCGTAGGATTCACGAGAAGCGCACTACCGGCCTGAGCGCAGCCGAAGCGCGCCATCTCTACACGACGTTGTTCCGCTACCGGCTCCAGGAGACGCTCGGCTACGCGACGACGCTCACTATCGAGATGGGCAACGAGTGCGGCGCCCCGGTGTACGTGCTTGTATTCGCAACCGATCATCCGGCAGGTACTCGCATCATGTCATCAGTCCTGGAGGAAGCTCGGGAACAGTCCGCGGAGTACCGATCTGAGGTAGCTCAGAGACGGAGTCGAGAGGAACGAGAAAGGGCAGGGACGCCCAATCTGTTCGATGCCATGGGCCAGAGCCCTGCGGAGCCTCCCCTGTACTTCGAAACTACCCAGGGCGACGAATCTCCGACACTTCCAGGCTGGCTCATGGATGACTCGTCGAGGAATCACATACTTGAGCGCCATTTGGCCTGTGGGTTGAAAATTCGCAAACTTTCTGCGATATTGTAGATATGAGCATCCTAGACCCTGAGTCACGGCCCTCGGCTCTTCTCGCCTTCCGAGCCGAAAACGTCCGCTCGTTCAAGGATGAGATCGAACTGTCGCTGCTAGCCACCGCCATGGCGGAGAAGCAGTACGTCCGCACGGTCCCTTGGCGCGAAGGCGGATCTCCCGTGCGTGTGGTTCCGGTAGCCGGAGCTTTCGGCGCGAACGGCTCAGGCAAGAGCAACCTGCTCAAGGTCATGGACGACATGAGGCGTCTGGTCCTCGGTTCATTCCGGTCAGGCGTTCCAGGCGGTGGCATGCCTAGATGGCCATTCCGTCTTGACGAGCAGTCTCCGCGTCTGCCGTCCCGCTACGAGGTCAACATCGTGCTCAACGGCGTCCGCCATGAGTACGGATTCGAACTGGACGACGAACAGGTGATCCAGGAGTGGGCGCACTACTACCCGAGAGGCAAGGCCGCGCTGTTGTTCCAGCGCCAAGGGGAGGCCATCCGGCTAGGCGCAGCGGAACGCCCCCGAAGCCGGGCGGTCCTCAACTTGCTGCGACCCAACGCGCTGTTCCTCTCCACGGCTGCTGCGATCGACCACCCCGTGCTGTCGCCGCTGTACCAGTGGTTCGGACAAAATCTCAGGCTGGCCGAGGCGGACTCAAGGCTGTCACGCCAGGTACTGACGGCAGAGATGCTCGACGATGGCCCCAAGCGTGAGGCTGTCCTGCATCTGCTGCAGGCGGCAGACCTCGGTATCACCGGCGTCCGCAAGCAGACTCCGGATCCGGCCATGCAGGACAAGATCCGGCGCGCCGTGAGCATCCTCATCGGCACCGAGGACGAGTCTGACCACAGCATCGCGCCGGACCCCGCCGACTTCGGGGAGATGACAGGCGTAAACCTGCTGCATCGGGGATCCGCGACCGAAATCGAACTCGACAATGTGGAGGAGTCGCTAGGAACGCTGGTTTGGTTTGGCCTCGTGGGGCCTGTGATCGAGTCTCTGACGACCGGAGCGGTCCTGCTCGCCGACGAGTTGGATGCGAGCCTGCATCCAGACCTCGTGGCGCAACTCGTGCGGCTCTACCAGAACCCGAGCACGAACCCGAGGCACGCCCAGCTCCTGTTCAACTCCCACGACACGACGCTGCTGGGCGGCGCGCTCGGTGAGCGGCTCCTCGGACGCGATCAGATCTGGTTCACGCAGAAGCTCAACGACGGCCGGACCGAGCTCTACCAACTCATCGACTTCGAGCCCCGCAAGCAGGAGGCTGTCGCCAAGCGCTATCTGGACGGATGGTACGGAGCGAAGCCGATCATCTCGCCCACGGAGTTCGAGTCCGTGGTTGAGGCTGTCCTTTCCGCAAGCACTTGAAGCGCCGCCCATCCCGGCCGCTGAAGCGGCAACCTACCGGCAGAGCGACGCGCCGGATCGCCGTCTTTGCCGAGGGGAGAAAGACCGAGCCCGGCTATCCGACCCACTGGCATCGCGCCTATCGAAACCGGGTCCAAGTCGACATCACAGGCGGCCTCGGCGCTCCGATGACAGTGGTTGACCGTGCAGTCGCAGCGAAACGCCACGAAGCCAGGGAGGCCAGGCGCGGGCGCGGGCGCGCCAGCGACGAGTACTGGTGCGTGTTCGACATCGACCAGCATCCGAAGGTAGGCCCTGCTATCGAGAAGGCTCGCACCAACGGCATCGGGGTGGCCGTGTCCAACCCCTGCATCGAACTCTGGTTCATCCTCCACTTCCAGGACCAGACCGCTCACATCGAACGGCATGACGCGCAGGCGATCTCCAAGGAACTGCTGAAGTGCGACAAGATCCTTGACCATGCGGCGCTCAGCGAGTTGATGGAGCGGTTCCCGGAAGCCAAGATGCGAGCTCTAGCCCTCGACGACAAGCATCTGGGCGACGGCCGAGCAGCAGGATCGAATCCGAGCAGCGGAATGTGGCGACTCATCGACCGCATCACCAACGAGCACTCGACGGACGCTGGAGGTTAGGTGTCGGAGCGGGACGAACACCACTTCGTGGGTGTACGGATGGCTTCTAGCCGGTGAAACCGCGCGGGCGACATCGCGGTACTGCTGGTCAAGCGGGCTCTCATGTGAGCCACCACTGCCAGGAGTGTCCTTGGATGGGTGGGGACTCGAGGAACGTTTCGAGCGCGGCGATGAGATTGCCCGGATATGCCAGTGACGCCCGGTTGAAACGTCGCGGGCTCGTGAAGATCAAGCCGCTGTGGTGCCGGGACTCGCTCGCCCAGCTGGCGGCCAGCGAGGAGAAGTCTTCGATGTTCTCCGTGACTATGGCCTGACTGGCGGCACACGCATGCTCAAGCAGACCGAGGTCCGAGCATCCCCGCAGCCCCGGTTCGGCCGACACCGCCAGCACATCGTGGCCGGACGCCCCGAGCGTCTCGGCGACAACCGGGGCGTGCATCTCGTCAAGCAGCAGCCTCACTTCGCGAGCAGGGCCCTTTGGTGCCTCCAGGCCGCCTCGGCCTCGTCCGCGGCCCGGCGGCGCTCAAGCAGTTCTGCGTCTATCTCCTCGGTGTGGTCGGCGTAATAGGCCATGGCCGCATCGACCATGGACGGCGTCAACTCCAACAGTTCGGCCGCCCTGGCTCGCCGCTGCTCGACCGGCACATCGCCGCCGACTATCGAGCCGACGACATCTGCCACCTCGGGTCCGCCCGCCAGCACGGCACGCCGGCCGGTTGGGCCCTCCCGGAACGCGATCGCCGGATGGGCCTCCATCCGCAGCCCCTCGTCGATGAGCCTCTCTGCGAGCGTGGAAACGCCGACCCGCCGCCTCCGAGCACTGTCCTTGAGGCGCCGATGCACCGGTTCCGCCGAGAATCGGATGGATACAACAGTCATGACTACAGTGTAGTCATGCGTCGCAGTCGTCCACCCACTCATTCAGCGAGGCCTCGATCCGCGTGACCGCTCCCGGCCGGAGCATAATCCTGGCCGACAGTCGGACAGGAGCACGGGAGGCTGAATGGCGGAGTCGGGGGAGCAACGGTTTGCCGGGGTGCTCTATGAGCTGCCGTCGAACTACGCCCACATCATGAACGTGGCTTTGGATGTTCCCGCTGCGGTGTCGGATGCGTTCGGGCTGCCGGGCCATGCGCCGGTCGTGGGCACTGCTGATGGGGCGGAACTCACCGCGACCCTCGTTCCCGTTGGCCGTGGGCGTCACCGGTTGTTCCTCAACAGCGCGATCCGACAGGCCATCGGCAAGGGCGCAGGCGATTCGGTGGAGATCCGGATCGGGCTCGACCGAAGCGACCGCACTCCCGAGACTCCTGCAGACCTGCAGGAGGCACTGGCCGACGACGGCGCTTCGGCGGCCTGGGAGGCGCTGGCCCCGTCGAGGCGCAAGGAGTGCTTGGTGTGGCTGACCGACGCGAAACGGGATCAGACCCGAGCCGCTCGCATTGGCCGCATAGTGCAGACCGCTGTCAAAGAGGGCACGCCCCGTCTGGGGCGATCCGGCCCCGGGAGCGGCAGCTCGCCGGACTGACAACGCCCTAGTGTCTGACAAGACGAGTGCGGGGTAGGGCGGCAGCTAGGTCCGGTCGGGGCGGGCTTCGACTATGTGGCCGGCGTCGTTGTAGGGCCGCCACTGGGCGCTTCGGGCGTGCCAGAACAGGCGGTCCGTGAGGCGTTCGAGGGCCAGGCCGTAGCAGTGGAAGTTGGTGGCGGCGCCCTCGACGTGGATCGAGTGCACGTCGTCTCCGAGCATGGCCACCCCGGTGCCCCGCTCGACCATCACCTCTTGCTGGACCTGCGGCTCGTCGCCGCCTGCGCACGGGCCGTAAAGGCGGTTCAGCTCCTGGCCGCGTATGCCCACGATCACGGCCCAGGTGGTGTGCTCGTGGGGCGGCGCCGACGTGCCGTCGCTCACGCACTGGAGGTACAACGCCAGCTCGTCGTGCTCGTTCTGGGCGAGGCGGTAGCTCACTGAGGCCCCCGGAGCGTCCGGCGGCGGGAAGTCGCCGTCGCTGAACAGGTCGTTGCGCTCGGCCAGCAGCAGCAGCCGCTTCTTGATGCGCTCCAGGCCAACCCGGTCGATGCCCCCGTGCTCACGGCCGTGGGTGTCGATCTTGGCGATGTCTTCCATGGCGTCGGCCACCGCTGCAGCCCGCTTGGCTGCCCGGCCAAATGCTCGGCCCTGATCGCTCATGGCTCCCTCTCGGCTTGAGCCCTCATATGCAGCGTATTGTCGGGAAGTCTCGCCGTGCTTTCACCGGACCCCCGGCTCGCGCACGAGGCCATGTACGACTCGCATGACCGCTGTCGGTCTGCCTACGGAATCGCGGCACGCAATGGCAAGCAAGAGGAGCGCCGGACTGATACTTCACCGGCGGAACGCCGACGGTGAGGTCGAAGTGCTGCTGGTGCATCCCGGCGGACCCTTCTGGGCCAACAAGGACATGCACGCCTGGTCGATTCCCAAGGGCGAGCACGACGAGGGCGAAGACGCCGAGACGGTGGCCCTGCGGGAGTTCGAGGAGGAGTTGGGATCGCCTCCGCCGGACGGGTCGAGGCTCTTCCTCGGCGAGTCCGGCCCGGCGAGCCGCAAGCGGATCAGCGCATGGGCGATCGAGGCGGACTTCGACGCCACGCAGGTGGTCAGCAACACCTTCGAACTCGAGTGGCCGCCCGGCTCGGGCGAGGTCCGCGAGTTCCCCGAGGTGGACAAGGCGGCCTGGTGGACTATGGAGTCGGCCCGAACCAAGCTGCACAAGGGCCAGCTGCCTCTGCTGGACGCGCTGGCCGAGATCCTCAGGCACCGCAACCAGACCTGCGATACGACCCCCGGGGGCGTCACCCACTACAGGGATTCCGGCGAAGACGGATAGGCCTCGGTCAGTAGGTGGTCTTGTTGATCATGAGGCGGATCCACTCGCCGGAGGTGACCGGCTCGTGGCGGGGCGGGTCGTCGGGTGACGTGCAGGTGGGGATGCACTCGATGAGGGCGTCGTAGGCGGGTTGGTGGAAGAAGGCGACCGAGATGCGCTCGCCGGTGACGCCTTCGGGCACGATCACACGGTGCTGGGTCGACACCCAGCGGTCGTTGGTCCATGCGGCCATCAGATCGCCGAGGTTCACCACGAACGATCCGGCCACGACGGGCACGTCCTCCCAGTCGCCGTCGGGCGACAGGATCTGCAGGCCCGGCTGGCCGTCGTGGTACAGGATCGTGAGGCTGCCCCAGTCGGTGTGCGGCCCCCGCCGGTACTGCCCCGGCAGGGGCGGCGCCTCCAGAGCCGGGTAGTGAAGGACGGCGAGGCCGGTGATGTGCTCGGCGACCTTGTCGTCGAACCAGCGCTCGTCCAGGTCCAGGGCCAGCGCCATCAGCCGAATCAGCCTGGCAGCCAGGTCCTCGAGCACTGCGTAACAGGCGATGAGAGCCTCCCGGAAGTCGGGAACCCTCTCGGGGTCGGGCCACACGTTGGGCGCGAAGAACGCCGACCTCCCCGGGTCCTGCCCCTCCCGGTGCCCGGCCCGCACGGCGGCCGCGGGATCGTCGAAGCGGCCGACGGTGTAGAGCTCGGCCAGGTCGGGCGGCGTGACCTCGTCATGGGCCAGCGCCAGGGCCGAGCTCTTCAACGGCACGTAGCCCCGCAGGTTGTCCGACGCTCGGGCCCAGGCCATCTTCTCGGCGAGGGGCAGGGCGAACAGCCGGCGCGAGGCCGCATCGACCCTCCCTACGACCTCTTCCGGCACGCCGTGGCCGGTGATCACCAGGAAGCCCACGTCCTCGCAGGCCAGCCGGATCGTCTCCACGACGTCGTCCCGCCGCGGCCCCGGCTCGAACGCGCCCGACAGGTCCACCAGCGGCACCCGTGATGCCACAGAAGGAGCGAGCGTCAAATCAGCCCCCTTTCCGATCGCCCGCTGTCCGGCCTGACCCTAAGGAGGTGCGCGGGCAGGTGCAAGCCCGTCGTGTTGCGAGGGAGTGTCTCCCGCTCTTGCTCGCTGCGCTCACGGGCCGCTCGGGCCACGGCCTCGCCCGTATGGGCTGGGCTCGTGCGCCCATCCGCTCGGCCTCTAGCCCTTGTCCGGCCTGCGGCCGTCAGCGCTCGACGGCAGGCTTGCCCACGCCTCCGGGCCGGACGCCAGCCAGTCGGCGAACATGTCCACGCAGGTCTGATCGTGGAGCCGGGTCGTCGACACGCCCGCCTCGGCGAGCCAGCCGAGTGCCTCGTTAGACCAAGTCTCGCTGTCTCCCACCACCACTGCGCCAATGCCCAGGAAACGCACCAGCCCAGCGCAATACCAGCACGGCGTCATCGTCGTCACCAGCGTGGTGTCGCTGTAGTCCCGCAACGGACCGGCGGCCCGCACGGCTGCCGTCTCGGCGTGCAGGAGGAAGTCGCCCAGCTGGACGCTGCCGTTGCATCCGGCTCCGAGCACCGCACCGCCAGCATCCACGAGAGCTGCTCCGATCGGCACTCCGCCCTCGGCCAAGCCCCGACGGGCCTGCTCGAACGCGAGCGGCAGGAGTTCGCCGGGATCAGGCCGCGCCACCGATGAACACCGATCAGTAGATGGTCTTCTCGAGCATCGACAGGATCCATCCGCCCGATGTGGTCGGCTCGTGATGGGGAGGGTCGTCCGCCGACGTGCAGGTCGGTATGCACTCGATGCGGGCGTCGTAGGTGGGCTGGTGGAAGAACGCGATGGAGATACGGTCGCCAAGGTCCCCCTCGGGAACGATGACGCGGTGCAGCGTCGACACCCAGCGATCGTTGGTCCAGGCAGCCATCAGGTCGCCCAGGTTCACCACGAACGATCCGGCCACCACGGGCACGTCCTCCCAGTCGCCCTCCGGCGACATGATCTGCAGGCCCGGCTCGCCGTCGTGATACAGGATCGTCAGGCTGCCCCAGTCCGAGTGCGCGCCCCGGCGGAACTGCCCCGGCAACGCCGGCTGGTCGAGCGCCGGGTAGTGGTTGACCGTCAGGTTGGTGATGTGGTCGGCGATCTTGTCGTCGAACCAGTGCTCGTCGAGCTCCAGCGCCAGTGCCAGGAGCCGCATCAGCTTCGTGGCCAGGTCCTCCATCACCGTGTAGTAGGTCTCGAAGGCCTCCCTGAAGCCCGGAACCTGCTCGCGGTTGGGCCAGATGTTCGGGGCGAAGAACCCCTCCCGTCCCTGTCGAAGTCCAGCTCGGCGAGCCACCTCGGGATCATCGAAGCGGTTGACCGTGTACAGCTCGCAGAGATCGGGAAGCGACTCGTCCTCGCGGGAGAGCGCCAAGGCCGAGCCCTGGGAGGGAGTAAAGCCGCGGTAGACCCCCGGCGGCCCGACGTACGCCAGTTTCTCCTCCTCGGGGAGGGCGAAGAAAGCCCGAGACGTGGAGTCGATCCGCTGCACCGCTTCGTCCGCGACGCCGTGGCCGGTGATCACCAGGAACCCCACTGCCTCGCAGGCCCTCCGGATCGTGTCGACCACCTGATCGCGCCGGGGGCCGAACGCGAACGCTCCCGTCAGATCCACCAGAGGCACCCGCGAGACGACCTTGGCTGCACTGGTCATGCGACCACTCCTCGCCGTCGCCTCCCGTATGGGGCTCTCAGAAGCCTATGGACGGATCGATGAACTCATTCGTGTAGATGTCGGAGGCCTCGATGTCCTGAGGCACGCCCTGGAGTACGTCCTTGAGCAGTTGGGTAACCCGCTCCATGCGGTCGTCATCCATGTTGCCGACGATGTCGTCGGGGCCGTTGCCGACATTGCCGAGCGCCAGTGCCGTAGCCGACGAGTACTCCATCTGGCCCGGATACAGCACCCAGAAGGAGGCCAGGTCCTCGACGATCTGCAGGATCACGGCGTCGGTCGGGCCGGGATCGGCGTAGTGGTCGATCACCGACTGCTGGAAGATGGGCACTGCCAGTTCTAGGCAGGGACGCAGCTCTTCAAGCACGGCGGCCCGCACCACCAGCGGCTGGGCATAGATCTCGAAGCCCGAGTCGTGGATGAGCAGGAAGTCCACCGGCTTGCCCCACTCTTCCAGCGCGTTCTCATACAGCCAGGGCTCGCTAGTCGCGAATCCCTGCTGCACGACCGCCCCGCCCTCGGCGACGAATCGGGCGGGCGACCCGTCGTATGACGGATCCACCTGGTCGGCGCGGAGGATGCCGGCATCCACCATGTAGTCGATGAAGACCCCTCCGGCGAAGTACACGACGGCCGCGTCGGACTGGCCTATGTCCTCGAAGCTGGAGAAGGAGTACGCCTCCGGGCTCCACATGAGGATCTGCGGGTTGGTGTCGAAGGGCGCAGCCACCGCGACGGTGGGCACGATGTCCCAAGCGGCGATCTGCTCGTCGGTGTTCACGTAGCCGAAGTGGATCCCCTCGTCCAACTGCATCGTTGCGGTGGTCGGGGCGAAGCCGAGGTAGGGCCCGCCGGCTCGGATCTCGAGGTCGATTCCGGTGTCGAGCAACGGGCCCCGGTAGACGCCGTTCTCGGTGTCGAGCGCGCCGGCGTCGCCGATCAGGCGGTAGGCGTAGCCGTGCTCAGGGGACGGGAACCAGTCGGTCTGCAGCACCAATGGATCGGGGCACACGCCCGACAAGTCCGCAGCCATGACATCCACCGCCTCTGGCGCTTCTTCTTCCGCTGGTCCTTCCGCTTCTTCTTCGGCCGGCTCTTCCTCCGGCGCAGCGTCGGGCGCGGGCTCCTCGGCTGGCTCGGGCTCTGCTGCGGGTGCGGCTTCGTCCTCCTCTGGATCGCTGGTCGCGGCGTCTTGCTCCGCCGCATCGCTCGAGGCTGCCTCGACGCTGGCGCGTTCGTCGCTGTCGTCGGAATCGTCGCCACAGGCAGCCGCGATCAGCGCCAGCAGCATGAGAAAGACGCCCAATCGCTTCATTTTCATCCCCCAGGTGATTTGATGCTACCAACTTCTTGGAAGCAAATTTCACTGTAATCAAATCAGAAGCATGGCGTCAACAGGGCCCGAGGCTCAGCCCCCCCGGGCGTCGTCTCTGACGGTGACCAACAAGGCGACAACCTCGTCCTCACCGACTCGCCGGGACCGGTGAGGCACCCGTCCGTCGTAGCAGATGCAGTCCCCCGCGCGCAGTTCGATGATCTCGCCGTCGATGTCCTTCTCGATGACGCCCTCGATTACCAGCAGCAGTTCCTCACCGGGGTGCTCGTAGTACTGCCCGAAGCTGGTGGGAACGCCGCGAAACTCCAGAGCGGTAAGGAAACGGGCATCCCGTACCAGCGACCGGGCGATCCCTGCCGCCATGTCGATGTCATGGTCGACGTCTCGGGGGTCGTCACGACGAACCAACGAGTAGGGCTTCGTCTCCTCAAGCGCCAGCAGAGCCTGGGCAGTAGTGCCGAGGGTGCGAGCGACGCGGTGCAGCGACGTTATGCGAGGCCTGGCCAGCCCTCGCTCCAACTGGCTGAGGAACGACGGCGACAGGTCCGCCTGCGACGCGAGTTCCTTCAGTGACAAACCGGCCCGAACCCGGCGCTCACGGATCTGGCGGCCGAGGGCGACGTCGAGGTCCCGCAGCTCGCTCGTCATCTCGGGGGAACTCATTTTCTTGGAGGTCTGACCAAGATCATCGGGCCGGAACCCTACTGCGGCCTCACGGGCCCCGTCGGCAGCAGAACCGGAATCCCCAGATCGATCAGAACCAGTGTCGTATGGCCGTTCTAGGGTGCGGGCGTGTCCATCGAGCTGGTGACCACCGCCTACGGCCCGCCCGCCCATGAGGCGCTGGCGGAGGCCGTGGCCCGGGCCAAAGGCGGCGACCCGCTTGCCCCGGTCACCGTCGTCGTGCCCAACCATTACGTGGGCCTGGCGGCCCGCCGGGCGCTGGGCCGTCGCGAGCACGACGGCACTCGGGGGGTTGCCGCTGTCTCCTTCCACACCGCCTACGACCTGGCCGAGCGCCTCGGAGGGGCCGAGATGGCCGCCGAGGGGCGCCGGGGAGTGACCATGACGGTCATCGCCGCCGCGGTCCGCACCGTGCTGCGGCGCGATCCCGGGCATTTCCGGGGCGTGGAGACCCATCCGGCCACCGAGCGCGCCCTGACCCGAGCCCACCGGGAGCTGTCGGAACTCGAGTATGGGCAGCTCCGGGCGCTGGCTGCGCAGTCGACGCGGGCTGCCGAAGTGGTGAGGATCCACCGGGAGGTCGCCGCCGGCCTCGAATCAGGCTTCAGCAACGAGCAGCAGCTCTCGCGGGCTGCGGTCGCGGCGGTGCGGGCCGATCCCTCCGCCGCGGCGCGCCAGCTCGGGCCGATGATCGTGTTCCTGCCGCAGAGGATCACGGACAGCCAGGCAGGCCTGCTGCGAGCGGTCGGCGAGGCGACGGACACGACGATCGTCGCGGGCGCGACAGGCGCCGAGGACGCCGACGCTGCGGTGGTCGCCTCGGTTGACAGGCTCGGCGCCGAGCTCGACGCCCCGGCAGGGCAAGGAGGGCGTGCCCAAGCGCGGGCCGCAGTGGAGGCCCTGAGCGTCTCCGACGCCGACGACGAGGTGCGCCACGCACTGCGAGCTGTGGTCGAAGCCGCCCGAGCCGGCACCCCCCTAGGGCGATGCGCCATCGTCTACGGCGTCGAGAGCCCCTACGTGCGCCTGATCAGCGATGCGCTCGACGCGGCCGGCATCCCGCGCTGCGGCGCCACCTCCCGAACGGTGGAGACGTCACTGCTGGGCAGGTCGCTGCTGGAGATGCTGACCCTGAGAGATCGCGGGTTCTCCCGGCGCGTCGTGATGGCTTGGCTGGCCGGCGCCCCGGTGAGCGTCAGACGGCCCGAACCGGACGCCTCGAGTCGAGCCGCGGGTCCCGAAGGCGAGGCCGACGCCCGCGGTCCCGGCGATGGCACGTACGCCGCCGGACCCGACCGCCAGGCTGGCGGCGACGGGCCTGGGGCTCGCCCCAGATGGCAGGGGGTGCCGAGCGCCGCATGGGAGCGGGAGGCCCGAGCCGCCCGGGTGGAGTCCGGGATCGACAGCTGGAGGAGCAGGCTCACCCGGTACGCCGAGGACTGCACCGCCGAGGCGGATCATCACGCCGCCGACGAGGAGCAGGCATGGCGCGGCGACCGGCACCGGCGCAGCGCAGAGCGCTCCCGGGAGCTGCTGAGCTTCGTCGAAGAGCTCCACGCCGACTTGGACCCCCGCCCGGCGCCGCGCACCTGGGCAGAGCTGGCCGACTGGTGCCAGAAGCTGATCCACAAGTACCTCGGCGGTCGACTGCGCCGGAGCTGGCCGGAAGAGGAGCGGCAGATGGCCGAGAGGGTGGACCGCGCCGTCAGCCGCCTGGGAGACCTCGACGGCACCGACGACGAACCCTCCGTGGCCGCCTTCGGGCGGGCGCTGCGGCTCGAGTTGGAGGGGGCGGCACACCGGCACGGGCATCTCGGCGCAGGCGTGCTGGTCGGCCCGGTCGATCTGGCGCTCGGGGTGGACCTCGACCTTGCCGTCGTGTGCGGCATGGCCGAGGGGACCTTCCCCGCCCGCCGCAACGACGACGCCCTGCTGCCGGACCGGGAGCGGCTGGTGGCAGGCGGCGATCTGCCCGCCAGAGCCGACCGTCCCGGAGACGACCACCGGGCGCTGCTGGCGGTCGTGGCCGCCGCGGGGCGGTCGCTGTTGCTGCACCCCCGCGGCGATCTCCGCCGGGCCGCGGACCGGTCGCCAAGCCGCTGGCTGACCGAGGAGGCGGGCGAAGCCCAGGAAGTGCCGTCGTTCGTGGCCGGGCTGCGTCGCACGGGGTTCCCGGCCCATGCCCAGGAGTACGACACCCGGTGCATGCTCGACTGGCACGATGCCCGCGCCCGCACCGCGAGCGGATGGAGCGAGCTTGCCCAGATTCCGGGAGTGCGACGGCGTCCGGAGCTGCTCCGGGGCATCGAGCTGCGCCGGGCCCGCATGTCGCCAAGGCTCACCCGCTTCGACGGCAACCTGCCAGCCGGCGATCTCGGGGGGGCCGTTCTGGCGCACCCGGCCGGCGGCAGCGACACGACCTCCGCCTCCCGGCTGGAGATGTGGGCAGGGTGCCCTCACGCCTACTTCATGCGCCATGTCCTGAGGATCGAGGCCATCGACGACGCCGACGACGAGCATCGCATCAGCCCGCTGGAGCGCGGCAGCCTCGTGCACCGGATCCTCGAGCGCTGGCTGGCCGAGGCCATCGCCGAAGGTGCCGTGCCCGCGCCCGAGGCGCGCTGGCCCGAATCGTGGCGGGCCCATCTGCTTGCCGTCGGGGAGGAGGAGTGCGACCGGCTCGCAGCGCGGGGGCTGGTCGGGCGCAGGCTCTACTGGACGCACGACCGCCGCCAGATCCTCGCCGACCTTGTCCGCTTCCTCGACTTCGACGACGAGCGGCGCGCCCGCTACGGATCGCAGCCCGCGGCGGTGGAGCTCGGCTTCGGAATGCCCCACAGCGCGAGCGGCCCTGTCAGCGTCGAGATCGGCAACGGGCGGTCCGTGAGCGTTCGGGGGTCGATCGACCGCGTCGACGCAACCCCGCACGGCGGCCTGCTGGTGGTCGACTACAAGACGGGCTCCGTCCGCGCCTACGAGAAGCTCGGCCCCGACGACCCGACACTGGGAGGCCACCATCTCCAACTCGTCCTCTACGACCTCGCGGCCCGCAGTCTGCTCGGCATCGCAGACACCGCCGACGGGCACGGCGCCTACTGGTTCGTGTCGACCAAGGGACAGTTCAGCGATGTCGGCTACGCCACCAACGCCGCTCGCCGGCAGGTTCTCGAGGCGATGAACACCATCGTCGACGGTGTCGGTGACGGCCTGTTCCCGCTGCACCCCGACGAGCCGGTGTGGAGGCCGTGGGTCCCGTGCGGCTACTGCGACCCCGACGGCATGGGCACTCGCGACCAATGGCGCGACTTCCAGCGCAAGCGTGACGATCCGGCCCTGGCCCGCTACCTCGACCTTGTGGATCCCGACCGCGAACCCTCCGAGACTCCCCGGAGCGCCGAGGGAGCGCCACGATGACCGCCGCGACACCGCCGCTCGCCGACCAGGCGGCACGCGACCGGATAGCTTCCGACCTCGACAGCACGCTGTTCGTGGAGGCTGGCGCGGGCTCGGGCAAGACCCGGGCGCTCGTCGAGCGGGTGGTGGCGCTGATCGGTTCCGGCGTCGCCATGGAGAACATCGCCGCCATCACCTTCACCGAGAAAGCCGGCGCCGAGCTGCGGGACCGGATCCGGGACCGGCTGCACAGCCCCGACACGCGAGCCACTCTCGGAGCGGCTGCGGCGGAGTCGGCCCTCCGGCAACTCGACGGCGCCGCGGTGGGAACGCTGCACTCCTTTGCGCAGAGGCTGCTGAGCGAGCATCCCGTGGAGGCGGGGCTGCCACCCAGTATCGAGGTACTCGACGACATCGGCTCCCAGATCGAGTTCGACCTCCGCTGGCGCGACTTTCTGGACGTGCTCCTCGACGAGCCCGCCATGGGTCCGACACTGCTGGGACTCGAGGTGCAGGGCGTGCGACTCAACCAGATTCGGGCTCTGGCCGTGCAGCTGAACGAGAACTGGGACCGCCTCGAGAACTGCAACTTCCGCCACGAGCCCGACCTTCCGCCCGTCGATGTCGCGGACGTGCTCAAGGCGCTCGACCTGCTGGTCGGTATCCGCGCCTTCTGCACGGACCCCGGCGACAAGCTCCTGGCCCGCATCGACACCCTCGCCAAGCACCGCAGACGGCTGCTGGCCGTGACCGGCGAGGCTGCCCCCACCGAGGCGGCCGCGACCGACCGCACCGACCGGATTGAGGCGCTGCTGGCCCTGGAGCGTGACTGCAAGGGCACCAACCTCGGCAAGGCCGGCAACTGGGACGGTCAGGTTCAGAACGCCCGCGACGGTATCAGGCGCCTGAAGGCGGTCTGCGAACGCGCTCTCCGATCGGCTGCGGAGGCTGCGTTGAAGCGCCTCGTGGCCCGGCTGGCCACCTTCACGCTGAGCGCAGCGGAGGAACGGCGAGCTAGGGGACGCCTCGAGTTCCACGATCTGCTGGTTCGGGCCCGCCAGGTGCTGCGCCACGACAGCCACGGACCGGCGGTGCGGGCGGCGTTGCGCGACCATTACCGGTGCCTGCTCATCGACGAGTTCCAGGACACCGACCCGATACAGGTCGAGCTGGCCGCGCTGCTGGGCTGCGGCGACCCCGCCCCGGCCACCGCCCGCTGGGCTGAGATGGTCCCCGACCCGGGCCGCCTGTTCTTCGTCGGCGACCCCAAACAGTCCATCTACCGCTTCCGCCGAGCCGACATCGCCACGTTCCTGGAAGCCCGCGACTGGACCAGCGGCCAGGATCGGGGCCGGATCGAGGGTCTGGCGACCAACTTCCGCTCCACACGGCCGATCATCGATTGGGTCAACGCCGTGTTCGGAGAGCTGATCCAGCCCGCGGAGGGCAGCCAGCCCGAGTATGCGCCGCTGGGCGCGGTCCGCGAGCCGGCGGAGCGGGGGCCTGCGGTGACGGTCCTTGGTGCGCAACCGATCGACATCGAGGGCAGGGCCTCCGCCCGCGAACTGCGCCGACGGGAGGCCGAGTCGGTGGCGCGGGCAGTGGCCGCGGCCCTGCGGGACCGATGGGATGTCGATGGGGGGTCGCCGACCGTGCCGGCGCCCCGGCCCGCCCGGCTGGGGGACATCGCCATCCTCATCCCGTCCCGGATCAGCCTGGGCGACCTCGAGGACGCCCTCGACGCAGCCGGGATCCCCTACCGGGCCGAGTCCTCCTCGCTGGTGTACAGCACCCGCGAGGTGCGAGACGTGCTGTCGGCCCTTCAGGCTGTGGCCGACCCCACCGACGAACTGGCCCTGGTCGCCGCCCTGCGCTCCCCGCTCTACGGCTGCGGCGACGACGACCTGGCTCACTGGCGCCTGGCTTGCAGGGGCAGGTTCTCGCTGCTTCGCAGGCTGCCCGAGGACGCGCCGGCGGATCACCCGGTGGCCGAGGGGATCGCCCACCTTGCCGAGCTCCACCGGGCCAAGCGCTGGACGCCCCCGCCCGCGCTCATCGACCGGCTCGTGCGCGAGCGCGGCGCTTTCGAGACCGCGGCGGCAAGCGGAAGGCCCCGCGACGTGTGGAGGCGGCTCCGGTTCGTGATCGACCAGGCCCGGGCCTGGGCCGACGCCGGCGGCACCAACCTGCGCGACTATCTGGCCTGGGCCCGCTTGCAGGGTGCCGACAACGCCCGAGTGACCGAGACGATCCTGCCGGAAACCGACGACGACAGCGTGCGCATCCTCACCGTTCACGCGGCCAAGGGCCTTGAGTTCCCGATCGTGGTCCTATCGGGCATGACCACCAGGCTCGCAGCGCCCGCCCGGGGGCCGTCGGTCGCTTTCGACTCGTCCGGCGTGCCAGTCGTGAGACTGCGGGGAGGGATCGAGTCCGAGAACTACGAGGCGTGGAAGCCGATCGACGAGCAGATGGACGCGCACGAGCGCCTCCGCCTGCTCTATGTGGCCTGCACCCGGGCCCGCGACCACCTCGTGGTGAGCCTGCAGCGCAGAGCTCCCAGCGACTCAGGCAAGAAGGAGAACTCGGCGGCATGGGCCCTCGCCGACGCGGGCGCGGCCGAGCCCGAGGCCGGGGCCGTCGACGGCTCAGCACTGCTCCACCCGGCCAAAGAGCGCGACCTTGCGGCCCTCGGCACTGGCCCGCCGTCCGTTCCGCCGAGGGCGCCGCTGCCCGACCGCGACGAGTGGGAACGCGAGCGCGAGCGCATCCTGGAGGCAGCCTCGGTCCCGCTCGCTCTGGCCGCCACCAACCTCTCGAGCGCAGGCGGCAGGGGTGGCGACGCAGTCACAAGCGACGGCGCAGACCGCGGCGAGCACGGCTCAGACCGCGGGGAAGGCGGCGAGGCCGACGCCGCTGGTGCCGACCCCGGGCTGGACAAGGACCGGGACGACGCGGAGCCGCCACCCTGGAGCAAGGGTCGGTACGGCACCGCGGTGGGCCGGGCCGTTCACGGCGTGCTGCAGGACGTCGACCTGGCCTCTGGTCGCGGCTTGGCTGCGCTAGCCGCCCGCCAGGCCGCAGCCGAGGGAGTGAGCGCGCGGACGAGGGCGGTGACCGAACTGGCCCGGGCCGCACTCGACACCGACGTGGTCCGCGAGGCGGCCGCGTCCGAGCATTGGCGGGAGCTGTTCGTGGCCGCTCCGTTCGGAGGCCGACTCTTGGAGGGCTACATCGACTTGACCTACCGCGGCCCGGACGGGCTGGTCGTGGTCGACTGGAAGACCGACACGGTCTCCGGAGATGACGGCATCGGCACCAAGCTGGCCCGCTACCGGCTCCAGGGTGCCGCCTACGCGGCCGCGCTGGAGGCGGTCACCGGCGAGGCGGTGGCCCGCATGGTGTTCGTGTTCCTCGACCGGACCGCAGCGGTCGAGGCCGAGCTCCCCGATCTGCGGGCGGCAATCGACGAGGCGACGGCCTCCGTTGCCGGTCTCAGCGGCTGAGCCGCTCGCTCAGCTCGACGACCAGTCGCTGCACGGCCGCGGCCACGCCTTCGCGCTCGGCCTCGTCGAGGGCGCCGATGTCGGAGTCGAAGGCGTCGAGCACCAGGTCCAGGGTCTCGCGGGCCAGGCTCAGGCCCTCGGGTGTGAGTTCCAGCAGGCTGCGGCGGCCGTCGTCGGGGTCGGCCACCCGGCGCACCAGCCCCCGGCCGACCAGCCGCTGGGTCGTCTTGGTGGTCCCGCCCGAGGTCTGCACTATCCGCTGGGCCAACTCGCCGGCGGTCATGCGGTGCGGCGGGCCGATCAGCCACAGCGCGCTGAGGGCGAAGTAGCCGGAGGTGTCGAGCTGGCGAGCGTCCAGGTTCTCCGACAGCCACGCCTCCATCTGGCGCCCCGCCAGCAGCGTCAGCACCAGCACGTCGAAAGTGTGACGGTGCCTCTGTCGCACGAAGGGGTGGACCACTCCGAGCATCTCGTAATCGATCGGGGACTGCCGCGCCGCCTTTGCTTGTCGCCTGTCCTCCCCCATTGGGTGCTACCGCCCCGCTAGTCCCGCTCGGCCTCTAGCGGGTCGGGGTCGCCGGGGCGCATCCGCCCGGTGAACAGCACCGCCACCCGCTCGCCGGGCGACACCCCCGCAGACCCGGATCCGCCGTTCGCCGCGTTCAGGGCCAGCAGGCCGCCGAGGCCCGACGCCCCGGTGGGGCACACGTCGATGCCGGTGCGCACCTGGGCGAGGCGATGCGCTCGACGGAAGTCGTCCTCGGACGCGACCAGGGGCCATCCACCAGAGGCCAGCATTCCCTCGACTATGTCGATCCAGTCGTAGGTGATGTCGTCGAGAATCCCAGACGCGTACGACACCGGCTCATTCTCCCACGCCCGCATGTAGCGTTCCGGATCGTAGCGCAGGCGGCCCAGCAGCTTCTTGAGCCGCTCGCCCGAAGCCGTGCCGATCGACTCGGCGATGGCGGCCCGTCTCCCGTTGTCCATGGTGCCCGTAGGGACGGCTTGAGCGCGGACGACCCGGTCGAGGAAGTACGAGCTGTCCCGAACTTGCGGAGAGCGCTCTGGCGTCAGCGCCTCAAGCGCCAGCGTGTCCCAGGCTCGCACCAGCGGGTGGTTACCCTGCGGCTGCACAGCGTGGATCACGGGCAGGCGGGCCAGATCGCCCCGATCGGCGGCGGCAGCCAGTCCGGTGACCACGGCAGTGGCCAGCGCACCCCCACCGACCTGCACGAACAGCCGATCGAGGCGAGCGGGAGCGCCTCCGTCGTGCTCGATCAGCGCGTCGACCATCTCCCAGGCCATAGTCCGGCCACCGTCGATGGTGGCGGGGGTCTCGGTCCCCTGGCACGAGAACGGAACCGCGCCGGCTTCGATGGCGGCCAGCATGGCGTGGTGGGCGGGATCTCCGGGTACGCCCGGCTCGCGCTTGCAGCGCACTACCCGGCCGCCCAGCTCCGTGATGCGGTGCACCACCGCTTCGTTGGCCCAGGTCGGTACGAACACCTCGATCGGCCGGCCCACGGCCCGAGCCACCACTGCGGCGGCCAACGCCGCGTTGCCGCAACTGGCGATGGCGTAGGGGGGCTCGCCGTCTCCGGCTTGGGGGTCAGCCAACCGGTGGGCCAAGGCGACCCCGAACAGGTGGCGGGCCTTGTGCGAGCCGGACACGTTGCCTGTCTCATCCTTGACCCACAGTTCTGCGTCACCTATCCCGACCGCCTCGGCCAGCTCGGGAGCCGGCGCGAACGGGGTGGGCTCGAAGCCGTGTCCCTCCACCGCGGCGACGGCCCTGTTCAGTTCGCCGATCGCGGTCGCCACCGCGTCGGATGCCGCCGCGCCGCCGGGCGCGAGTCGGCTCGCCTCGAGCCGTTCGGCGTAGCCCTCGAAAGTTGATGTCACCACTTCTGCCAGTACCGCTCAGTCGTCGCCGCGGGCGCCGGTGCGGCCGTTGAACTCGACGATCAGCTCGTCCCAATCGTCGGTGAAGTGGCGCATCCCGTCCCAGAACCGCTGGTCGCGCCGGGCCACAAAATCGTCGAAGGCGGTGCCCTGCTGCTCCACCCAGGTGAAATAGCCCAGGTTGAAGATCCGGCGCCGCTCCGCCTCCGAGCAGCACAGATGGCGAACCTCGCCCCCCGCGCCGTCGATCAGCCCCCGACCGAATGTCGATGCGGCGGCCACATCGTCGAAGCCGCCCCGGTGGAGGCGGCCGATGTAGGCCTCCCGCTCGGCGTCGTACAGCTCGGAGCCGTCGGTTGCCACGGTCACGATCACGTCGTCGCGCCCCATATCGTGGGCCCGGGCCACCGCGATGGCGGCCAGCGCGTTGCACGAGGACGAATAGCCCATGTGGGTGAGCAGCCCCACCATGCCGGCGTCGAGGCCGGCCCTGTCCACCAGATGGTCGCGCCCGGCCGGGGTATTGAACAGCACGTCGAGCGAGTCGGTGCACACATCGCTGACCGCCACGATGTCGTCGGTGTTCATCACGTTGTGGATCAGCGGCACGTGCTTGTCGCCGATGCCCTGGATGTTGTGCTCGCCGTAGCCGTTCTCCAGCAGGGTCGGGCACTCCAGGGCCTCCGCAGCCACGATCCGGCACCCGTGGCGATCTTTGAGGTAGTCGCCCGCGCCCAGCGTGCCGGCCGATCCCGACGCCGAGACGAAGGCGGCCAGCCGGGCGCCCGGCCGGTCGGCGGCCACATGCTTGTAGAGCCGCTCCAGGGCCGGGCCGGTGACGCTGTAGTGGCCCAGGTGGTTGGAGAACTCCGAGAACTGGTTGACGATCACGTTGGTCGGGTCGAGGGCCATCTCGTTGCAGGCGTCGTAGATCTCCTTGACGTTGGACTCGGTGCCGGGCGTGCGCACGATGTCGTTGGCCGGGTCGAGCGTCCACTGCTCCAGCCAGTCGAAGCGGGCCTTGCTCATCCCCGCGGGCAGCACGGCTACTCCCCGGCAGTCCATGATGCGGCTGATGGCCACGCCGCCCCTGGCGTAGTTGCCGGTGGAGGGCCACACCGCGCGGTGGCGGGTCGGGTCGAACTGGCCTGTGACCAGCCTGGGGGCCAGGCACGCGTAGGCGGCCAGCACCTTGTGGGCCCGGATCATGGGGAAGCGGTTGCCCAGGGCCAGCACGATGCGGGCGTCGACGCCGGTCATCTCCGGCGGCAGCTCCACATAGTCGGGCACCTCGTGGGGGCCGCTGCCGTCGAGGCGCCCGAACCAGTGAACCCGGAACAGGTTGGCCGCGTCGGGCTCGTTGCGGTCCACGCCGGCGAGGGCGGCCAGCCGGGCGGCCGGAATCCTCGAAGGCTCTCGCAGCTCCGCGAACGTGGGGAGGGCGATCCGCCGGGCCCGGAAGCGCTCGACGGTGTTGGCGTACGCGTCTTCGTCGGTGACCTCGGCCGTCAGCCCGAGCGAGCGATGGGCTCTGGCGACCTCGGCGTCGGAGATGGTGCTGGCATCTGTCATGCCCCAATTATCACCCCCCGCCAACGAAATTCCTGTGGCAGGCCGCGTCCCGTCAGATGGCCCGCTCGTGGCCGGCCCAGTAGGGGTCGCGCAGCTTGCGCTTGTAGAGCTTGCCGTTGGGGTCTCGGGGCATCTCGGTGGTGTAGTCGATCGACCGGGGCAGCTTCTGGCGGCCGAGGCGGTCCCGCAGCCACTCCAGGATCGCCGCGGTGGTGTCGTCGCCGGGCGCCCACCCGTCGCGCAGCTCGACCACGGCCTTGACCTCCTCGCCGGTGTCGGGGTTGGGCACACCGAACACGGCCGCGTCACCCACCGCGGGATGCTGCACCAGTTCCCCCTCTACCTCGGCCGGGTAGACGTTCACCCCGCCGATGATGATCATGTCGGTGGCCCGGTCGTTGAGGAACAGGTAGCCGTCGGCGTCGAGATAGCCGACGTCGCCGACGGTGAAGAAGCCCCGCAGACGGCTGGCCGCGGTCTTGGCCTCGTCGCCCTTGTACTCGAAGGCCGCGCCCGGCATCTTCATGTACACCGTGCCCGACTCCTCCGGCGGCAGGTCGTTGCCGTCCTCGTCGACCACGATCACCTCACAGCCGGGCCAGGCTCTGCCGACCGTGCCGGGCCGGTCCATCCACTCCGCGGCCGACACCGAGGTGCCGCCGCCCTCCGTGGCCGCGTAGTACTCCCAGATGGAGTCGCCCCACCACTCGATCATGCGCCGCTTGGTCTCGATCGGGCATGGTGCGGCAGCGTGCACCATCGAGCGCAGAGACGACACGTCGTAGCGCTCCCGGACCTCGTCGGGAAGCTGCAACAGCCGGTTGAACATGGTCGGCACCATGTGCGAGCTCGTCACCCGGTAGCGCTCGATGCGCTCCAGCGCGCCCTCCGCGGTCCAGCGGTCCATGAGCACCACGGTGTGGCCCAGGTGCAGCGACATCGTGGTCCAGTTGTTGACCGCAGTGTGATACAGCGGTGCCTGGGTGATCTGCACGTTGCCGTCGTGGGGCTTGGACCCGAACAGCATCAGGAGCATGCCCGCGGTGGAGGAGGCCTCGTCGGGGGATCGGGGGTCCAGTGCCCGCCGGACTCCCTTGGGCCGCCCGGTCGTGCCCGAGGTGTAGAACATGAACGATCCGGTGGCCAGATGCTCCGGCTTGGGCCTGTCGCCGCCGTGGCCCGCGATGAGTTCGCCGAACGGCCGGAAACCCTCCACCGGCCCGCCCACACAGAACCGGTTCTCCTCGGGCACGACGCAGCCGTCGAGGGCCTTGACCGCCTCTTCGCCGAAGCGCTCGTGCACGATGAACGCCCTGGTCTCGGCGTCGTTGACGATGTAGTTGATCTCTGCGCCGACGAAATGCCAGTTGACGGTGGTGACGTACAGCCCGCTCTGATACGCGGCCAGGCACAGCGCCAGCTGCTCGAAGCAGTTGGGCAGCAGTGTCGTAACCTGGTCGCCCTTGCCGAGCCCGGCGGCCCGCAGACCCCGGGAGATCCGGTTGGTGAGGGCGGCCAACTCGCCGAAGGTCAGCTGGTTGTGCTCGGGGTCGACCACCGCCAGGAAGTCAGGGTCGGCCTCCGCGATGGACCACAGTCCCACAACGTCGGTGTTTGCCATGACCGGAAGTCTGCCAGCCCGCGCGCGCGGCGCGTCCCAACCGGTTGGCCGCGGCTCCGAGCGCGCCGGCAAGAGTTGCCCCGCCGGTTCGTGGCAACCTGCGGCCCGGTAGTTTGTCGGCGTGGCCGATGAGCGACCCCTCGACGAGCAGGTCCGGCTCGAGTACCGGGGCGCGGTGGCGTGGATCACCATCGACCGGCCCAAGGCCGGCAATGCCCTGAACCCGCCGTGTCGAGACCGGGTGCGCGACATCCTCAACGGGCTCAATACCAGCCACCGGGCCCGGGCCGCGGTGATCACCGGCTCCGGCGACCGGTTCTTCTGCACCGGCGCCGACCTGCGCCACTCATACGCCGACGCTGACCGCGCCCCCGACCTGCCCGAGCGGATCATGGGCGACGCCCGGCGCATGATGCTCGACGGCCAGCACTCGCTGTTCGCCGCCCTGCTCGACTGCGACCTGCCCGTGATCGCCGCGGTCAACGGCACCGCGGCCGGCATGGGTGCTCACCTGGCGATGGCCTGCGACCTGGTGATCGCGGGCGACCGGGCCAAGTTCGTGGAGGTGTTCGCCCGCCGGGGCCTGGTGCCCGACGCGCTGGGGCCGTGGCTGCTGCCCCGCATCATCGGCGTACGCCGCACCATGGAGCTGTTCCTGCTGGCCGAGGACCTGCCCGCAGACAAGGCCCACGAGTACGGCTTGGTGAACCGGGTGGTCCCCCACAACGAGGTGCAGCATGCCGCCACCGAGTGGGCCGAGCGCCTGGCCAGCGGCCCGAGCCGGTCGTTCGCGCTGACCAAGTGGCTGGTCAACCGCAGCCTGGACACCGACCGGGCCACCATGGCCCACGAAGAGGCGGTAGCAGTGGAGCTCAACGCCGCCACCGAAGACGCCTCCGAGGGAGTGGCCTCCTTCCAAGAGCGCCGCCCACCCCAGTGGAAGGGCTACTGACCCTGCCAAACTGATGCTATGATATCGCTCCATGAGGACGATCATCACTCTTCCTGACCACCTGCATGCCCTAGCCAAGCAGCGTGCCGCCGATCTCGGAATCAGCTTCGCCGAGTTTGCGCGACGCCTGTTCGACAAGGAACTCAGTCCGCCCGCAACGCGGGGCGACATCGACTCGATCTCTGGGATGGTGACCGGAGAACCCTTCGACATGGCCCGCGACGGCGAACTCATCATCGGCGAAGCCATCGACGCTCTGCTCACCGGCAAGAGCGGCTAGTTGGTGGACTATTACTACGTAGACACCTCAGCCTGGGTGTCGCTGGCTGTCAAGGCTGAGCGGTCCCACGACCGCGTCGCCTCGGTACTGCGCGATCAGCGGGGTCGCCTAGTCACCAGTGACCATGTGCTTCACGAGACTTGGGCGGTAATGCGCTACCGACACGGCTTCAAGCCGGCGGAGCAGCTCGTCGATGGTATCCGCGGCGGGGTGGCTCGGATCGAGGTATCGGTCCTGGCCGACTTGGAGGTTGCCGGGGCCATCGGCACGGCGTTCAGCGACCAGCGCTTCTCGTTATCGGACCGAACGAGTTGGGCTGTCATGGAACGGCTCGGAATTCATAACGCGATCGCGCTCGACGATGACTTCCGCGTCTACCGCTTTGGCCCCAACCGCCGTCGAGCCTTCATCGTCTTGCCTTGACCACCGCCGCCGGCTTCTAGGCGCCGGTGCTGCTGAGGGTTAGCAGGCTCGCAATGTCGGTGATCCGCGCAGGGTCTAGCTGAATGCGACGGGGAGGCTGGCTAGGCCTCGGAGGGTGAGCCTTCGCTTCCAAGGCGGATTGTCGTCTAGCGGGGTCCACGTTCCGAATCGGTCCAGCAGGGCTTGCAGCACCACCTGGGCCTCGAGGCGGGCCAGCGCCGCGCCCAGGCAGTAGTGGACGCCCGACCCGAACGACAGCATCGGAACCTCGCTGCGGCCCACGTCGAAGCGGTCAGGGTCGTGCACCGCGGCCGGATCGCGGTTGGCTGCTCCCAGCAGCGTCAACACCCCGTGACCCTCAGGGATGGCGTGGCCGCCGATCTCGGTGTCGGCACGGACGTAGCGACCGTCGAGTTGCACGGGCGGTTCGAAGCGCAGCACCTCGTCCACTGCGGACGGCACCAGCGAGCGGTCGGCCCGCAGCCGGGCCAGCTGATCGGGATGGCGCATCAGCGTGTGCACCATGTTGCCGATCAGGTTCATGGTGGTCTCGAAGCCGGCCGCGTAGATGAGCGAGACGGTGACGGCCACCTCCGGCTGGGTGAGGCGGTCCTCGCCGTCGCTGGCCGCGATCAGTCCCGACAGCAGGTCGTCGGCCGGCTCGGACCGGCGGCGGTCGATCAGGTCGTGCAGGTACTGGTTCACCTGTGCTGAGGCAGCCTCGGCCCGCTCCGCCTCCCCGGGCTGCCGGGTCGGTTCGAGCGTGGCCGCCAGGTCCGACACCAGCGGCCGGAGCCAGTCCCGGTCTGAGACCGGCACTCCCATCAGCTCGCTGATCACGTTGGCGGGCAGCGGGAAGGCGAGCGCGTCGATCAGGTCGCACTCCTGTGCCTCGGCCACCTCGTCGAGCAATTCAGCGGTCATGGCCTCGACCGCTGGTCGCAGCCGCTCCACCCGGCGGGGCGTGAACGCCCGGCTCACCAGCGACCGGATCCGGGTGTGGTCGGGCGGATTGAGGAACAGCAGCGAGCGTGGCACATCGGCCCTGCGCTGGCGGGCCGGCACCATCAGCGTGGGTGCCTCCTCGCCGGGCTCGGGGCTGCCCAACCGCTGATCGCGCAGCGCGGCCCGGCAGTCCTCGAATCGCGTGAGGATCCAGAAGTCGGAGAACCCGGTCCGGTGCACCGGCGACGTCTCACGGAGCTCCCGCAGCAGCGGGTACGGATCGGCGATCACGTCTGGATCGGTAACGATCCGCAACAGCAACTCGTCGCTCATCATTCGGCCTCTCGTCGTGGAGCAGGGTATTGGGCTAGAGCGACGGCGATCTCGGCGGCCACGGCTGCATTGGATTCGGCCAGCGCGATGTTGGCCTTCACGGCCGCGCCGCCGGTGGCCGCATCCACCGCCGACAGGACGGCCGGTGTCACGTCGCCGCCCGACACACCGTCGCGTCGGGCCGCCGCCTCCGCACCAGCCATCGCCTCGGCAACCACTTCGTGGTCGAGCTCCGCCTCGGCTGGGATCGGGTTGGCCACCATCATCCCGCCCGGGTGCCCGAGAGCCCCAGCGGCTCGGAACGCAGCGGCAACCTCCTGGCCGTCGTTGACGACGGTGGCCAGCTCCCGCTCGCCGTCACGCCCGTAGAAGGCCGGAAAGCGGTCGGTGCGCCAGCCCAAGACGGCCACCCCCAGCGTCTCCAGTCGCTCGAAGGTGAGCGGCACGTCAAGGAACGCCTTGACCCCCGATGACACCACGACCACCCGGTGGCGGGCCAAGGCCTCAAGGTCGGCACTGACGTCGCCGGTGCGGTCCGCACCCCGGTGCACCCCACCGATGCCACCGGTGGCGAACACCTCGATGCTGGCCGCCTCCGCGAGCGTCACCGAGGCCGACACCGTGGTCACTCCCACCTCGAGACCGCTAGCCAGCGCCGGTCCGAGATCGCGGGCGCCGAGCTTGGTGGATCCGCCGAACAACCGCTCGGCTTGGGCAAAGTTCGCGCCGACGACTGCCCGACCGTCGAGCACTCCGCACAATGCCGGCACTGCTCCGCCAGCCCGCACCGCAGCCTGCACCCGCTGGAAGCACTCGCGGTTGGCGGGCTCGGGCAACCCCAGCTCCGAGAAGATGGTCGACTCCAGCGCCACCACCGGTCGGCCTGAGGCCAGCGCGGTAGCAACGTCGTGGCCGACTCGCAGTATCTCCGTCACGCCCCGAGGGTACGACCCGAGCGGACCTGCGGGACCGGCGGCGCCACGGTGGCCGGTACCCCACCGTAGGATCGCACCGTGACGGTCGCGCCAACCGCCTCCGAGCTCGTCCACGACTTCAACACGGCCCTGGCCTCCCTGACGGCGCCAGGGGGACCGTTCGGCTGGACCGTGCAGGAGGTCAACGGCGTGCCCGTGCGGGTCTACGACAGCGCCATAGGTGACATGCGGGCGGTGTGGGCGATGTCGGCGCCCCACGGCGACAAGGCCTACCTGGTCTACCGCGACGAGCGCTTCAGCTACGCCGAGGCCCACGCCCGGGTGCGGGCCCTGGCCCATCATCTGCGCAACGCGTACGGCGCCGGACCGGGCACCCGGGTGGCGGTGTCGATGCGCAACTACCCCGAGTGGGTGCTGTCGCACTGGGCCATCATCTCGGTGGGCGCTGCCGCGGTGGGTATGAACTCGTGGTGGACGAGACCGGAGATGGAGTTCGCCCTGAACGACTGCGAGCCGGTTGCGCTGATCCTCGACGGTGAGCGATTGGAGAGGCTGGGACCGGCCCGCGGCGAGATCCCCCTCGTCGTGGCCCGCCATGACGGCGATCTGCCCGAAACAGCCGTGTGCTGGGACGCGGCGGCGGATCCCTCGACTGCGCCCGACGCCCTTCCGGAGGCGGACATCGATCCCGACGACGATGCCCTGATCTTCTACACATCGGGCACGACCGGCTTTCCCAAGGGTGCCCAGCTCACCCACCGCGCCGTGGTCCACAACCTGATGAACATGATCTTGCTGACGGCCTGCTATGACGCGGCCCGGGCCCAGCGGACGGCTCGCACCGGCACCGAAGATCCGCCGCCCGAGGCTCCGCCACCGGTGGTCCTATTGCCGGTGCCGCTGTTCCATGTGACCGGCTGCAACTGCGTAATGCACACGGCGACGATCGCGGGCGGCTGTCTGGTGCTGATGTACCGCTGGGACCCGGCGGAGGCGCTCAGGCTGATCGAGCGGGAGTCCGTCACCGTCTTCACCGGTGTGCCCAGCATGTCGCGAGAGATGCTGCAGCATCCCGACTGGGAGCGTGCTGACACGTCGTCGCTGCGCTCGATGGGCGGCGGCGGCGCGGCCCTGTCCACCGACCTGGTGCGCCGGATCGACGACGGACTGTCGCAGGGACGTCCCGGCGTCGGTTACGGGTTGACCGAGACGGCCGGCATCGCAACGGCTATAGGCAACGAGTTCTACTTGGCCAATCCGTCGTCGGTGGGACCGCTGGTGCCGTGCATGGAGGCCAAGGTCGTCGACGAGCACGACGCGACGCTTGATCCGGGCCAGCGGGGCGAGCTGCTGCTGAGAGGCCCCAACGTGATGAAGGGCTATCTGAACCGGCCCGACGCCACGGCCGAGGCCATAGTCGACGGCTGGTTCCGGACCGGCGACATCGCCGAGATCGATGCCGACGGGTGGATCCACATCAAGGACCGGATCAAGGACGTGGTCATCCGCGGCGGCGAGAACGTCCACTGCTCAGAGGTCGAGAACGCCATCTACGAGCTGGACGAGGTAGCCGAGGCGGCCGTGTTCGGCCTGCCCGACGAGCGCCTGGGCGAGGAGGTGGCCGCCGCGGTGGTGCTCGTTCCAGGGGCGCGACTCGACCAGCCTGGACTGATCGCCCATCTCGAGGGTCGCCTGGCCCGGTTCAAGCACCCCCGCCGCGTGTGGTTCCTGGACGAGGCCCTGCCCCGCAACGCCAATGGCAAGTTCCTCAAGCGCGCACTGCGCGAGCGCTTCGCGCCAGAGCGTTCTTGACAACTACGTCAAAGACGGCCGCGGACTCTCACCTGGGCAGCCCCGAGCTGCTGGAACCGCCGGACCGGTCGTCAGCGGGCGAGCGTGGCCAGGCGCTCCACGGCCTGTTCAAGCACCGCGGGGCGCTTGCATGCCGCGAAGCGCACGAAGGGGGCGCCCAGCGCCTTGTCGTCGCACAGCACCTGGACCGGCACGGCCACCACCCCGCACCGCTCGGGCAGCGAGCGGCAGAAGTCCAGGCCGTCGGTCGCACCGAGGGGACGGATGTCGGCGGTGATGTAGTAGGTGCCTTGGGGCACGACCGGCTCGAAGCCCGCCTCGGCCAGGCCGGCGCACAGCAGGTCGCGCCGGGCCTGCAAGTCGGCGGCCAGCCTTCTGAAGAAGTCGTCGCCGAGGCCGAGCCCGACCGCCACCGCGGGCTGGAACGGACCCCCGCTCACGTAGGTGAGCAGCTGCTTCGCCGCCTGGACCGCGCGCACGAGTTCCGGGCGGGCGCATACCCAGCCGATCTTCCAGCCCGTGAACGACAGCGTCTTGCCCCCCGACGAGATGGTGACGGTGCGATCGGCCATGCCGGGCCGGGACGCCAGGGGCACATGGGTGCTGTCATCGAAGATCAGGTGCTCGTACACCTCGTCGGTGACCGCGATCACGTCGTGCTCCACGCACAGCCGGGCGATCATGTCGAGCTCGGCCGCGCTGAACACCTTGCCGGTGGGGTTGTGCGGGGAGTTGAGCAGCAACACCCGGGTTCGGGGCCCGAACGCGGCCACAAGCTCGTCGGGGTCGAACGCGTAGGCGGGCGGGCGCAGTTGCACCAGCCGCATGGCGGCGCCGGCCATCGATATGTCGGCCGGGTAGATGTCGAAGTAGGGCTCGAAGGTGACCACCTCGTCGCCGGGCCCGGCCAGGGCCAAGACCGCGGCGGTGATGGCCTCGGTGGCGCCCGCGGTGATCAGCACCTCGGCGTCGGGATCGAACTCCAGGCCCCAGAACCGCCTCTGGTGCTCAGCCACGGCCTGGCGCAGCACCGGGTAGCCGATGCCGGGCGGGTACTGGTTGAAGTCGCCCCGGATGGCCTCGATGGCGGCTTCGGCCACTGCGGCCGGCCCGTTGGTGTCGGGGAATCCCTGGCCCAGATTGATCGCGCCGGTGCGCACCGCCAGGGCCGACATCTCCGCGAACACCGAGGCCCCGCCGAAGGGCTGCAGGCGGTCGCAAAGGTAGGGAACGGGCTCGCCGGTCATCGCCACAGACTACGGAGGACACCGCCGACGACGAGTTGCGACCGCTGCCTCAGCCGGAGGCGGGCGCGACGAAGTCGAGCAGGAACTCCCAGGCTTCGTCGTTGAGCTCGCCGGCCACCCGGGCCACCACCCGGCCGTCGGCGTCGATCCCGACCGTATAGGGGAAGCCCGCCAGCCCGTAGGCTTCGCCGATCTCGTTCGCCGCGGAGTCCCGCACCACCACCGCGGGCCATTGCTCCTCCTCGAACCAGGCCGACGGCGGGTAGTTGGATCTGCCGCGATCCACGGAGGTGCTGACGGCGATCACCTCCACGCCCGCAGGGAGCTGGTTGGCGGCCAGCCAGCCAGCGATCCGGGGCAGCTCCCGCTGGCAGTGCGGGCACCAGTGGGCGAAGAAGCCGATCACCTTGGCCGTGCCGTCACCGGGCAGCACGCTCACCTGGGCGCCGTCGAAGGTCGTGGCCGCGAAGGCGGGGGCCCGCCTCTCCATCGCAGGATCCGGCTCCCGGCCCTCGAACCGCGGCAGGGGCTCGCCCTCGATGCTGACGTCGGAGACCTGGGCCGCGCCGGTCTGCGCCCGCTGATCCGCGTCCCGGCCGGCGAGCAACGCCACTCCAACCGCCACCGCCACCAACACAACGACACCGATGATGATCCCCTTCCGCAGCGGATTGGAGCCAGTGTCAGGGCCGCGGCCGGACGGCCGCGAGCCGCGGCGTGACTTCGGAACTCTCGGCCGGTTGCTCATCGTCTGCCGCTCATGAGTTGGTCATCCATCGTCTTGTTGCCGCCGTCGGGCTTCATGCCGGTTCGACCGCAGCGACCGTCGTCGGGGCTTCATGCCGCTCCGACCGTAGCGAGAGCAGCGCCAGGCCGGCGACACCGATGAAGCCGCACCCGGCCATGAACGGGATCGACACGAAGCCGAGGCTGTCCACCCATTGGTAGGTGCACGGGGCCTCCGCGTCGCAGGTCGAGCCCTGGGCGGGGAACAGCTGCAGCTGGTAGTGGTACACCGACAGTCCCAGGCCGGCCACCGCCAGCGGAAGCGCGTACCAGCCGCCCGACCGGTCGCGCCGGGCCACAGCCACAGCCAGGACGGGCACCAGGGCGTACATGCCGATCCGCTGGTACCAACACATCTCGCAGGGCGGGTATCCGGCGGCCTCCGAGTAGTAGAGGCTCCCGGCGGTCGACACCGCCGCGATCGCCAGGGCCAGCGGCAGCAGCACGGGCCGCAGCTGGCGGGCGCGGGCCTCGGCGCCCGAAGCCAGCGCGGCCACCGCGCCCCAGCACCCAATGACCAGCGACCCCAAGGCCAGCACCGCGAAGAAATCTGACACCTGACCGGTGCTCACGACCCCAGCCTGCCCCGAACCGAGCGGAATTGCTCACCCAGGGGTTGCGGTTGCTATTCAAATATGATTACATGATTTTTCATGTCAGATCTGATGGCGATGGACATCCCGCGTGCGACGGAGTTGCACCAGCGCATGGAGACGGCCGCCAACGACCTGGACTGGGACGCGCAAGCGCTGGAGGGGCCGCTGGCCGAGGCCGAATCGCTGCTGGGGAGCCCTCTCCCCGACATCCCGGGGGGTACCCGCCGGGTGGCCGGCGAGCTTCGAGAGAGTGCGCTCGACCTGCAGGAGCGCACTCGCCTGGTGCTGGCCGGGGGACAGGAGATGAACGAGGGACTGGGCGCGCTGGAACGCATACGCGAGCACTTCACCATGATCGAGTCGCGCGGCGACCCGGACAGGGCCGACGGCCTGCTGTCCCGACGCGACCTGCACTGGGCGGTCCACTCCGCCGACTCGGCCACCGCGGAGGCCGCGGGCTGGCTGCTGGACCACGACCTCTTCTTCGATCAGGTCGAGACGGCCAAGCACAACGACGACTACCTCAGCCGGGTCAACCAGGGCGAGTTCGCTTTCGACCCGAACGACCGCGACGGCCTGATGAGCCGCGACGACATCGACGCCTTCCTGGACAAGACCGCGGCATGGTCGGCGCTGACGCCCCACGCCGCCACCATCGACGCGGCCGGCACCGGCGTGCCGGACGGGTTCATGAGCCGGAGCGACCTCGAGTCCTTCGTCGACGACTACAACCTGACGGCGGAGGAGGCCGATGCGGTGCGGCAGGCGCTCGGGGACCGCGCCTACAACACCGACCGCGGCGGGATCGGATTGGGCGGCCTGCTCGACGTCTTGTCGTTCATTCCCGTGATAGGCGACATCATCGACGGGGCCAGGCTGATCTACCACGCTTTGCACGGCGACCTCGGCACCGCCTCGCTGTTCGCTCTGGGGATGGTTCCCCTTCCGGGTCTCTCGTCATCGGGTGTGCGAGGAGCCATGAAGGTCGTGAACAAGGTGGTGGACGTCGCCCGCGAGGGCGGCCCCATGGCGGCGAGCAAGGCGGCCAGCCGGTTGGTCATGAAGGGAACCGCGGCCAACTATGCGGCGCATGAGGGCGCCAAGCAGGCCGGCAGTGTCCTGGGCCGCGACGCTGACATCGACATCGACGAGTCGGTCGACTACGTACTCGAGGATGTGTTCGGACCGCAGATCGAGGACCTCCTGGACGAGGACCTCGACCCGAGGCTCAGGGCCCTGCTCACCGACCGGCTTGAGCAGTCGCTCACCGACAGGCTCGACTCAGGTGCCCGGGTCCGGCTGTCGGAGGCCAACACGGTGATCGCCCGGCGCATCGCCGAGCACCACGCCTTCGAGGCCATTTTCCGCAACATGAAGCCCGGCTAGGGCCAACCTCCTCCCGGCGGGCCATGGTCGTCTCAGGCTGATCGCAGAGCCTCGGTGGGCGACACCCGGGCGGCTCGGATCGCCGGATACAGACCCGCTACCGCCCCGATCGCCAGCGAGGCCGCAATCCCGCCCAGCAGCGCCTCGAGCGGCACAATGACCCGCCATCCCTGGACGCCCGAGTATGCGTAGGTGACTGCCACCCCCAGGAATACGCCGGCGGCGCCACCCAGGAAGGCGAGGGTGAGCGCCTCGGTCAGGAACTGCCTGCGGATGTGGGCCCGGGTCGCGCCGATGGCGCGGCGCAGTCCGATCTCGCCGCGGCGCTCGACCACGCCCATCACCATGACGTTGGCGATGCCGATGCCGCCGACGATCAGCGCCACTGCCCCCAGGCCCAGGAACAGCCCGGTGAAAGAGCTCTCTGCGGCAGCCCGGGCTTCCAGGAGGTCCGACGGCCGGCTGATCTCCACCTCCTCGGGGTTCTCGGGATCGACGGTCGCGGCCAGCACATCGCGGGTCTCGTCGAGGTATTCTTGGTCGACGCGCAGGTACATGCGGGACGGGGCCAACTCCACTTCGTAGTAGTCCTCGGCCGCGGCGTCGCCCATGAGCACGGCTCGGTCGAGGTCGGCAGCCAGCGCGAACGGCTCCAGAACCCCTTGGACCTCGATCCACTGACCACCGACGTAGAGCAGCACCGGCTGATCGAGATTCCGGATGCCTAGACGCTCGGCCGCGACCGACCCGAGTACCGCGGCCGGATAGGACCGCGTTGCCGCGGAGAGGAACGAGCCGTGGGCCACTCCGCCGTTGAGGGTTTGGATCAGGCTCGGGTCGGCGCCGAAGACCTGGATGCCGCCGGTGAGGTCCGCGGGCACCAGTTCGTTGCGGTACGCGCCGACGTCGACGGAATACACCGCTGAGGCCGCCTCGACGGTTGCGACGCGGCCGACCCGCTTGAGGGCCGTGTCCGGCAGCGCGGCATCGCCCGCGCCGAAGCCGGTCCCGGCCTCCACAGTCAGCAAGTTGGTGCCCAGCGCGGAGATCTGGTCCAGCAGGGCCGATTTTGACGATTCCGAGAGTCCAAGGACGCCGACCAGAGACGCGATGCCGATGGCGATGCCCACGGCTGAGAGCATCGATCGGAGCTTGCGGGCGGCCAGCGACCGCAGCCCAACCCGCACAGCCTCCGTGAGTCTCAGCCGGCTGGGAGCGACCGGGGCGATCATCTGGCCGGTTGCCCAGTGTCCTGCTCAAGCCGCCCGTCGAGGATCTTCAGGCGGCGGGGCAGGCCCGACGCGATGGTCTCGTTGTGAGTGATGAGGACGATCGTGCGCCCCTCGCCGTGCAGCGACGCGAAGAGGTCCATGAGGGACCGGGAAGCCGCGGAGTCGAGGTTGCCGGTGGGCTCGTCGGCCAGGACGAAGGCCGGATCGTGCACGAGCGCCCTGGCCACGGCCACGCGCTGGGTCTCGCCCCCGGAGAGCTGCTCGGGCCGATGCCACATCCGGGCGCCGAGGCCGACCCGCTCCAGCACCGTCTCGGCCGCGGCTCGCCTCTCCGCACGGGCGACGCCGGCGTAGAGGAGCCCGTTGGCGACGTTGTCGATGACCGGGACTCCGGTCAGCAGGAAGAAGCGTTGGAACACGAAGCCGACCCGACGCCCCCGGATGGCGGCGAGGCTGTTGTCGTCGAGCGCCGAGGTGTCGACTCCCTCTATGAGCACGGCGCCGCTGGTCGGATTGTCGAGGGTGCCCATTACGTGCAGCATCGTGGACTTGCCGCTGCCAGAGGGACCGACCACGGCCACCATCTCGCCTCTGGGGATCCGCACCGACACCCGGTCCAGGGCGGTGACCGGCGGCGAGCCCGGATACTGCTTGGTGACCTCGCGCAGCTCGATGGCCGGCGCCTCCGGCTCTGGGGCTGCGAGAGTCCCCCGTGGGCGGCTCACCGCGGGACCACGACGGACATTCCGGCTGCGAGCTCGGGGCTGCGGACCTCGACGTCCCCGTCCACGAACAGCCCCGTCTCCACGCCGATGAGCCGGAGCGAGCCGTCCTCGGCGACAACCTCCACCGCGTAGCCGCCCTCGACAAGGGCGAGCAAGGCCGTGGCCGGCACCACCAGTGCGTCCTCGATGAGCGTCTCGGTGATCTCGACGTCGACGGCCGCTCCGATCCAGACCTCGGAGGCGGGCTCGGCCAGAAGGATCGTCACTTCGACTGCGTTCTCGCCCGTCTCGTCATCGAACACCGGCGAGGGGTTGATGGCGACCAGCGTGCCCGCGATGTCGGTGTTGTCGGGCAGCTCGACATTGACGGTGATGCCCTCGGACACGACATCCCGGTCACTGAGCGGCACCTGTGCGGTGACTCGCTGGGTGGTGGACATCTCGCCGTCGACGGGCGCCTGAATGATCGTGAGCGACGCCAGGGCTGTTCCCACGGCCAGCTGCTGGCCCACTTCGATGCCCGGGGCCCACGTCCCGACTCGCACCGGCCCGGCGACGAAGATGATGTCGGCCACACCGACCATCCCGTCGGGGTCCTGGTCTCTGGCTCGCTGCCAGTCCTCCACCGCAGCCTCAGTGACGTCGTCGAACACGCCGTTGATTGAGAATCCCTCGCGGTCGCCGAAGCCCAGATCGGCGAGATTCTCTTGGAGCTGGCGAACATCGTCGCCCGACAGCCCGGCCTGCATGGTCCGGTAGGCGGGCGTGCCGCCATACATGACGACGACCGAGTTGTGCCCGGCACCCAGCTCGGCGAGATCGGCTTCGGCGCTGGCGACGGCGGCCTCGGCACTCGCAGCCGACGCTTCCAGCGCCTCGATCTCCTCGGGCGAGTGTCCGGCCAGCAAGTCGTCCAGCGCGTCGTGCGCGGCCAGGACCGCGGCTTCGGCGAGTTCGATCTGGGCCGCAGTGGGACCGTCGAGAAGGTCGGCCAGCGCCTCCTCGGTGTTGGCGAGTTCCGCTCGGGCCGCCATGCGGGCCGCCTCGCTGGGGTTTTCGATGGCGTCGAGAGCCTCGACGGCAGCCTGCACCGCCGCCTCAGCCGCATCCAACTCAGCCTCAGACGCACCCCCCAACAACACCTCCAAAGCCTCACGAGCACTCAACACCACCGCCTCAGCCGCATCCAACTCAGCCTCAGACGCACCCCCCAACAACACCTCCAAAGCCTCACGAGCACTCAACACCACCGCCTCAGCCGCATCCAACTCAGCCTCAGACGCACCCCCCAACAACTCCTCCAAAGCCTCACGAGCACTCAACACCGCCGCCTCAGCCGCATCCAACTCAGCCTCAGACGCACCCCCCAACAACTCCTCCAAAGCCTCACGAGCACTCAACACCGCCGCCTCAGCCGCATCCAACTCAGCCTCAGACGCACCCCCCAACAACTCCTCCAAAGCCTCACGAGCCAGGGCCAACTCCGCTGCCGCCGCCACTCTGCCCGGATTAGAGGGTTCACGGTAGCGGTAGTCGTCGTAATCATCCTGGGCGGTGACCACGGCAGCCCGAGCCGATTTGATCTCGGCCTCCGAAGCACCCGCCCGCAAATCATCAAGATCCGACTCCGCAGTCGACAGCCTCGAACGGGCCGAATCCACCTCAGCCTCCGAAGCCCCCGCCCGCAAATCATCAAGATCCGACTCCGCCGACGCCAGCACAGCCCGAGCCGAATCCACCTCAGCCTCCGAAGCACCCGCCCGCAAGTCATCAAGATCCGACTCCGCCGACGCCAGCACAGCCCGAGCCGAATCCACCTCAGCCTCCGAAGCACCCGCCCGCAAATCATCAAGATCCGACTCCGCCGACGCCACCGCAGCCCGAGCCGAATCCAACTCAGCCTCCGAAGCCCCCGCCCGAAGATCATCAAGATCCGATCGGGCGGTTGAGAGCCTCGAGCGGGCCTCGGACTGGTCCGCCGGGCTTGGATCCAGCAGATCCTCGAGCGCCTCGGACGCAGTTGCCACTGCCGCTTCGGCGCTGGCGATCTCGGCCTCACTCGGCGGCTCGACGAGACTGTCCTGCGTCTCGCGGGCATCGGTCAGGGTGGCGCCCGCCGCGGCGATGTCGGACTCCGACGGCCCCGACAGGGCGTCACTCAACTCCTCGTGTGCCGCTACGAGCGAATTGCGGGCCGAGGCCAACCGAGCCAGGACTTCGGCCGTCTCGGCCTCGGTCGGATCGTTGATGATCTCGTGGAGCGCCTCTCCCTGAGTCACTACAGATCCCTCGGGCTCAAGATGGGTGAGCACACCGCTGGTCTGCACGGTGAGCGTCACCGAGTCGGCGTAGTCGAGGATTCCGGACACCTCGAGGTACTCGGCGAGCGGACGCTGCTGGACCGGGGTTGTGGTCAGTTCGGGCCGGTCCGACTGCTGCCGGCCGTCGTCGCCCTCTCCCCCGAAGAGAGTCAGCGCGGTTGCTCCCGCGCCGAGGCCCAGCCCCAGCGCGACGATGATGCCCAGGGCCTTGCGCCTACGTGCCGCCGGCATCAGCTGCCTCCCCCGAGGCTCGGACCGTCTCCCGCTCCGGGAAGCCGCTGCTGGCAGACCGCAAAGGCGGCCGCGAAATCGGGATCGTCGAGGTCTATTACACCGAACGGGCCACCGGCCTGCCCGTCGTCGTCTGCGCCAGGACCGATGCGGCTCAGATCAGGGTCGCCCATGTCGACTCCGTTGTCGCGCATGCACCGTGCGAACTCGAGCAGGGTGTCCTGAAGCTCGACTAAGTCGAAGCCTCCCTGGCCGGGACCGAAGGCGAGACCCGCAACCAGGTCTTGGCAGGTCTCACGCGCTGCGGGGAGATCCGGGTCTCGGCCGATTTCGCGGAGAGCCCCGAACGTCACGGTGCCGTCGGCCTCCACGACCGGATCGGGGAAGTCGACGCCGTTGTCGCGCATGCACCCGGCGAAGGCCAGGAGGCGCTCCTCGTCGGTCAGGTCCTCGCGCACCGCAAGCTCCTCGCCGGCCAGGTCCTCGTCCTCCAGCGGCTCCTCGCCGATCACGTCGGACTCGGCGGGCGCCTCGCCGGCGGCGGCCTCGGGCTCGCCAGCGGCAACGGCGACGACGGCCGCTTCGGTTTCGGCGCCTGTTGCGTCTCGCTCCGCCGAGGACAGCGGCTCAGCGGTCGCGGCCGTCTCCGAGGAGTGGTTCGTCGCGGCCGTGGGCTCCGACACTGGCTCTATCTCCTCAGAACCGGCAGCAGGCGCGGTCGTCGCGGTGCCGACCAGGGTGGGGAGACCGCTGGATTCTCCCCCACCGCAGGAAGCAGCCAACAGGGCCACCGCCGCGGCCGCCGCGAGTCGACGCCTGGAGCTTCGCCCGCTCATGGTGATGTCCTTCCTGTCAGCAGTGTTGCCAGCGATGCAATCACGGCCTCGTAAGAGTACGGAAAGCGCCAGCGCTCAGCGCCGCACGGCGGGTCTTGCGACAGCGCAAGGCTCAGCGCAGGATCCGGGTCTTGCGAATAGCGCGGGCGGTCAGCGCAGGATTCGGGTCTTGCCGAAGATGGTTCCGTAGAGCAGGCGGCCATCGTCGTCGACGGTGACGCCGCCGCCGAGGGTGTTGTAGCGCGACCCGCCCACGACGTAGTGGAACCGGCTCTCGCCGGTGGTCCAGTCGACGGCTTCGATCGTCCAGCGTCCGTCCCTGGTGCCGCACGTGTAGACCAGATCGGATCCCTCGGCCACGAACGGCACCGAGTTGGGCGAGGACACCCCGGTGTTGACCCAGGCCTCCCGCAGGCGGCGCTCCGCCGGATCCCACTCATACTTGTGCAGCCCGTAGGGCGTGTAGGCGGGCTTGTGGCCCAGAAAGAAGCTGAACAGGCGGACCCGGGTGGCCGGCCAGCCGTCGGGGAGCGAGGCGGGCTCGTTGTTCACGGTCATGGCGCCGTAACCCGACACTGTGATCGACTGCTCGGTCTTGACCTCCGTGCGGGTCGGGTCGCCCATATGGGCGGGACCCATTCCCGCGATCCGCCGCGAAGGGCCGCCGGGAAGCTGTTGCCAGTCCCCGGGAATCTCGTCGCGCCACAGCAGGGTGATGTTGACCACGTCGTCGCCGTCGCCGATGACCACGAAGCGGTCCTCGTCGGGCCCGAAGCCCATCAGCGAGGGCGTGGTGCCCGATCCGTCCCCGCCGCCGTTGCGGTAGCGGGCCGACCAGGCCCCGTCGGAGGGGTCGAGCGACAGCCGCTCCCCCGTCCAGATCACCTTGTGGACGGTGTCGACCGAGCTGACGTAGATGCCTCCGTCGTCGCCGGTGCAGCTGCTGGTGCGCACCCAGCCGTAGCCGGTGTGGCCGTACTGGGCCGCTCTCTGGGCGCAGTGCTCGGCGGCGTTGGTGGCGGCTCCGGGCAGCTGGACGGCTTCGTAGTCGCCGAAATCCCGGGCCAGGCACACCACCCAGCCGTGGTCGGTTGTCATCACCAGCCGGCCGTCGAAGGTGATGTTCATCCCCACGAAGTTCCCCTCGATGCCGTCGGGCCGGTACCAGCGGTCCCGCTCGACGATGGGGCTGGCCGGATCTTCAGGGTCGGTCTCGACATAGGCCGCGGCGTGGTCCTTGCGTCCCAGGAACAGCGTGTGGTCGCAGTCGAGCAGCGAGTAGATGCCGTCGAGTCCGGTCATGAAGCGGGCCGCGATTCCTATCGCGTGGGTAACGGCGTCGTCGCCGTCGAGATCGTCGAGCCCCGCCGCGAGCGCTTCGAGTTCGGCCTGCTCGGTGATCGGCTCGGTGCCGGTGGGCAGCGTCGCCAGCACTTCCAGGGTGTCGTAGTCGAGCTTGGCGATGGTCTGGCGGCCGTTGGACCACACGACCCGGCGGCCGTCGGGGTAGCGCCCCGATATCAGACCCCCGAAGTGGCCGGGACCGAGCGGCGCGTACTGGATGTCGCCTGGCGACAAGACTTCGGTCGGACCCTCCGGGCCGCGCCCCGGTGTGTTGTCCTGCTGGTCGCAGCGGCCGTGGGCCACGGCGTTGCCGCTGTCGGCCAGGAACGGGTTTCGAGGGCCGCTGCGCATGCCGCTCACACCCGCCTCACGCCCGTCTCGCGCATCCGTCTCACGCTCCGGCCGCGGCCTCGAAGGCCTCCACCCACGGCGCGAGGTACTCCGCAGCCTGCTCGACGCCCTGCGGCGGCTGCACGCTGAGGCCGAAATCGGTGACCCCGGCCTCGATGAGGCCCGGCACCGCTTCCATCGAAGGGCCGATCTGAGGGCTGCCGTCGCGGTCCCTTGCGACGGGCAGCCGTCCAGTCACCTCGATGTCGGCCGGATCCCGGCCGTGCGTCTCCACCGCGGCCCGCATGGCCGCAATCCCCGACACGATCTCTTGCCCGGGGGGGCCCCACGGGATCCAGCCCGATCCGTAGCGGGCCAGACGGGCCATCGACCGGTCGTTGATCGTGCCACTGACCCACACCGGCACGGTTCCGGCAGTCGGTTTGGGCATCTGATGGATGTCCTCGAAGCTCACGTGCTCGTCGCTCATAGAGGCCGCCTCCTGGGTCCAGAGCGCGTGGCAGACCTCGAGGGTGTGGTCGAGCAACCGTCCGCGCTCGCGAAAGTCGAGGCCGGCAGCCTGGTACTCCTCCTGCTGCCAGCCCACCCCCACGCCCAAGTCCAGGCGTCCGCCGGTGAGAACGTCGATGGTGGCCGCCGTCTTGGCCAGCACAACCGGCCGGCGCAGCGCAGCCAGCAGCACCATCGGGCACAGTCGCACCCGCTCGGTCCTAGCTCCGACCATGGCCAGCACGGTGAGCGGCTCCAGCCATGCCCCGTCGGGGCCGGTGGGCTGGCGGCCGCCGGCCAGGCCGCCCCGGGCCGGGTCGGCGTAGCGGTCGAGGCGCTCGCCGTAGGCCACGTGGTCCGACACCACCAACCGTCCGATACCAGCCCGGTCGGCGGCGGCAGCCAGGTCGAAGAGCCGCCGCCAGTCGCCGGGCGGCTCGGCCGCGAAGTTGACCAAGTGCATCGACAGGCAGGGCTTCATCACTGGCTCTCCTCGGTGCTGCGGTCGGGCCACGGCGACGCTCCGGCAATCGACACGCAGGGCTTCATCGCTGGTTCTCCTCGGTGCTGCGGGCGGCCCGGCTGGGCGCGACCCTGGGCGGTTCGTTGGGCATCTTCGGGTAGACGGGAGGCCAGGGCGCGTCCATGAGTCCGGCCGCCTTGTCCCGAGCGTGCCACTCCAGCAGCGGTTCGAGCGAGGCGGGCTCACTGTCGATGGTCACCCAAGGATCTCCGATCTCGGCCACCCGATCACCGACGGTGGCGATGGTCAGGTCATCCGGCTGCACATCGTCGACCTCGTCCCAGCTGATCGGGGCCGACACCTGCCCGCCGACCCGGGGGCGGGCCGACCAGGCCCCGAACACCGTCTTGTGGGGGGCGTTCTGGTTGAAGTCGATGAACACCCGCCGGCCCCGCTCCTCCTTCCACCAGGCGTCGGTGATCAGGTCGGGGCGGCGCCGGGCCATCTCTCTGGCCAGGGCCACCGCGGCAGCCCGCACCGCGTAGGAATCCCAGCGGGGCGCCAACCGGGAGTAGACGTGCAGACCCCGCCGTCCCGAAGTCTTGACGTAGACGGTCATCTGCAGCTCGTCGAAGGCGGCCTTCACCTCGCGGGCCGCCTCCCGCACCTGGTCGAAGACGATGCCGGGCTGGGGATCCAGATCGATCCGCAGCTCATCGGCGAAGTCCGGGGTGTCGGCCAGGTAGGGCCAGACGTGGAATCCGAGGCAGCCCATGTTGACGGCCCAGGCCACATGGGCGAGATCGGCCGCCACCATCGCATTGGACAGCGTGCCGTTGGGGGTGCTGACCACCGTGGTGGTGAGCCACTCGGGGGCGCCCTTGGGCACCCGCTTCTGGAAGAAGGACTTGCCCCCCGCACCGTCCGGGTAACGCTCCAGCAGCACGGGCCGGCCTCCCATGGCCCGCATCAGGGGTTCGGCCACCGACAGGTAGTACTCGACGAGGTCGAGCTTGGTCTCGCTGCGGGCCGAGAAGAATACCTTGCCCGGATTGGTGACGCGCACCTCGCGCCCATCCACTTCCAGCACCACGACATCGGCAGCCACGGCTGCTTCAGTCGACTGCGCACGCGAACACGGATACCGCAGCTCTAGTCGCTCAGCAGGTCGATCAGGGCATCGACCGCCAGCCGGTAGCTGGTGGCGCCGAAACCGGTGATCACCCCCGCGCAGACCGCGGCGATTGCCGACGTGTGGCGGAAGTCCTCACGGGCGTACACGTTCGACAGGTGGGTCTCCACCACGGGCACGTCCACCGCAGCGATGGCGTCGCGCAGCGCTATCGAGTAGTGGGTCAGGGCGCCCGCGTTGAGAACAACGCCGTCGGCCGCGCCCTCACCGCCGGCCGCGGCGGCCTGGATGGCCGCCACGAGATCTCCCTCCGCGTTGGACTGCAGGTGACGCACGGCCGCGCCCCGCGACTCGGCATGGGCGGTGACGCCAGCCATCAGCTCGTCTAGCGTGGCATGGCCGTACACATCGGTCTCGCGGGCGCCCAGCAGGTTGAGGTTGGGACCGTTGACTACCAGGATCGTTAGCGCCATAGCGCAGTTATAGCCCGAGCAGCGACATCACCGCGGCAGCCACTTCCTCGGCGCTGCGGCCCTCGGTGTCCACCGAGGCGAAGCGGCCGTAACCCTCGGCCCGCCCGGCCAAGAGTTCCCGCACCCGCTCCGAGACATCCGGGCCGGCCAGCAGTGGCCTAAGGGGCAGCGCGGATAGGTGACGGCCTGTCGCGTCGCTGCGGGGTGTTTCCCGCTCTTGTTCGCTGCGCTCACGGGCCGCTCGGGCCACGGCCTCGCCCGTATGAACCGGATTCGCTCGCCTATCCGCTCGGCCTCTGAGCGAAGTGTCGCCGATTCGTTCGATGATGGTGTCGGCGCTCGCGGTGAGGCAGATGACATCGGCCCCGGGCTCCAGGCAGGCCGCGCACTCGCCGTCAAGCATCATGCGGCCCCCGGTGGCGATCACCAGACCGGTACGACCGGCCAGCTCGCGGGCCACCGAGCGTTCCATCTCCCTGAACGCCTCCTCGCCGTCGCGCTCGAATATCCCCGGTATCGGCCCGGCCCGTGATTCGATCACCTCGTCGGTGTCGACAAAGCCGCAGCCGAGGCGTTCGGCCAGGATCCGCCCCACCGTGGTCTTGCCGGTGCCCATGAACCCGGTCAGGACAAGATTCCGCTCAGCTTCGGGGCCCATGCACAAGAGGCTACGCCCGACCGGACCGTCGCCCGTCCAACGCGTTCTTGATGTAGTTGACCGCAACACAGCGGCACAACTACATCAAGAAAGGGCCGGTACACCAAGAAAAGGCGGGAAGGCGCGAACGTGACGCTCAACCGCGATGGCGGGCAGACTCTCGGAGGTGCACGAAGGCTTCTTCGGGCTGCTGCGGCAACGCTTCGAGCCCGCGCTTGACCGCCCTTTCCTGAGGGTGCCCGGCTCTGGCGCGCTCACCTACGGCGACATGGACGAGAGGTCGGCCCAGGCCGCCGGATGGCTGCGAAGCCAAGGCGTGGCGTTGGGCGATCGGGTGGTGGTGCAGCTTCCCAAGTCAGCCGACGCTGTGGCCCTGTACCTGGGCGTGCTGCGTTTGGGCGCGGTGTACGTGCCGCTCAACACCGCCTACACCGAGGCCGAAGTCGACTGGTTCGTGTCGGACGCGGAGCCCGCCGCGGTTGTGCGGGACGCCGCCGTCTTGGCCGCGGGATTGGACCGGGCCCAGCCGCTGAGCGGATTCGCCGACCGTCAAGACGATGACCTGGCGGCCCTCGTCTACACATCGGGCACGACCGGCCGGCCCAAGGGGGCCATGCTCACCCACGGCAACCTGGCCAGCAACGCGCTGACGCTCAAGGAGGCATGGGCGTTCCGGCCCGCCGACGTGCTGCTGCACGCCCTGCCCATCTTCCATGTACACGGGCTCATGGTGGCGCTGCACACCGCCATGCTCAGCGCCTGCGAGGTGATCTTCCTGGAGCGCTTCCACCCGTCGCGAGTGCTGGCCGACCTGCCCGAAGCCACGGTGATGATGGGTGTGCCCACCCACTATCACCGGCTGCTGGCCCACGGCGGGTTCGACACCGCCGCCTGTCGCCGCATCCGGCTGCTGGTGTCGGGATCGGCGCCGATGACCGCCGCTCTGCACCGCTCGGTGGCCGAGAGGACCGGCTGCGAGGTCTTGGAGCGCTATGGGATGAGCGAAACGCTGATGATCACCTCCAACCCCTACGACGGCCCTCGGGTGGCGGGCACGGTGGGTCTCGCCCTGCCGGGCATCGAGGTGCGGGTGTGGGCCGATGACGGCTGGGCGTTGGCGGGACAGGCGGGGATGGTTCAAGTGCGGGGTCCCAACGTCGGCCCGGGCTACTGGCGCCGGCCCGACGAGACCGCCGGGTCGCGCACCGGCGACGGCTGGTTCATCACCGGCGACATCGGCCGTCTCGACGACCGGGGCCGCCTGACGCTGGAGGGCCGGGCCGGCGACATGATCATCTCCGGAGGTCTGAACATCTACCCCGTCGAGATCGAGCAGGCCCTCGACGCCCATCGTGGCGTAGAGGAGTCCGCAGTGGTGGGCCTGGCCCATCCCGACCTCGGCGAGGCGGTCGCCGCTTTCGTGGTGGCGGAGCCGGGCCCCGGCGGCGACCGCGGCCGGTTGGCCTCGGACCTGGCGGGCACCCTCGACGACCTGGCCCGCTTCAAGCACCCCAAGCACTACGTCATCATGGATGAACTGCCCCGTAACGCCATGGGCAAGGTCCTCAAGGCCGAGTTGCGGACCCGATACGCCGACCTGTTTCGGAATTGAGCCGGCTCTGAGGTAGAACAGGAGCGATGACCAGCATGAAGCAGCCCGCGGGTCGTCCCGGAACCATGGCGGCGATCCTGGGCGCAGCGCTCATCGTGGCGGTGACAGTTGCGGCTTGCAGCGGCAACACCGCCACGGCCCCCGTTCCCGAGCCCGATGATGTCAGCGACGGGTCGTTGGGCGACGGGTCTCTGGGCACAGTGGAGGTGCATGCGGGCGACGCTGTTCAGATCCGCTCGCTCAACACCATCACCGGCGATGTGGCCTACCTCGGCATTCCCAACCAGCGAGGTGTGGAGTTGGCGGTAGCCGACTTCGGGCCGATCCACGGTTTCGATGTGGACCTCGGAACCCGCTACGACGACCTGTGCTCGTCTGACGGCGCCCAGGCCGCGGCCCAGACCATCGTGGCCGACGAGGACGTGATCGGCGTGATCGGGCCGTCGTGCTCCACCGCGGCCGTCGCCGCCTCGCCCCTAATCACCGCCGCGGGCATGGTGCTCATCGCCCCGTCCAACACGTCGCCCACCCTCACGTCCGACCTGGCCGGCAATCCGGGCCTCAACCACAGCGTCGGCTACTACCGAACCTCCAACAACGGGCTGTACGTCGGCGAGACGATGGCCCGATTCGTGCACGAGGGGCTGGGGTTGACCTCAGCCGCGGCCATCCACGACGGCGACCCCTACTCCCGGTCGATAGCCCAAGCCTTCGCCGACAGCTTGGAGCGGCTGGGGGGCACCGTCACCGGGTTCTCGGCCATCAACAAGGAGGACACCGACATGGTGCCGGTGCTGACCGAGGTCGCGACCGGCAACCCAGAGGCGCTGTTCTTTCCCATCTTCCAGCCCGCGGGCGACTTCCTGACCGATCAAGCGCCCGGAGTGGCGGGCCTCTCCGAGACGATCCTGCTCACCGACGCCGCCCTGCTCAACGACGGCTTCATGTCGCTGCCGCAGTCGGCCGGCGTGTATTTCTCGGGGCCGGACCTGCGATTCGGGGCGACGTCCAACCAGAGCACCGGCAAGACCCCCGACACCCTGCTGGACGCCTACCGGGAGATCTACGGCGAGCCGCCCTCCGCGCCGTACTGGGCCCACTCCTACGACGCCACCACGCTGCTGCTCGAAGCCATCGCGGCCGCGTCCGCGGTAGTGGACGGCACTCTGGTCATCGACCGGTCGGGCGTCAGGCAGTACCTGAACTCCGTGAGCGGGTACAGCGGCATCATCGGCACGATCAACTGCGACAGCTTCGGAGACTGCGGCTCCCAGAAGACCACCGTGATCCACCACCTCGACCCGGGCGACATCGAGGCCAGCCGGAACAACATCGTCTTCGAGTTCGCCCCCGCGTCCGGAGCCTGACCCCGACGAATGAGACGGCGCGCCTGTGTAGCCGCGACCGCGCTGGCGGTCTTGCTCACGCTGGCGTGGGGGAATCCGGGGGCCACCGCCCAAGAAGCGGCGCTGGCGGGAACGATCGAGGCCCGCGTCGGCGCGAAGTGGCTTCCCGACGGACATGTCGAGGTCGCATTGCAGGTGCGCTCCGGCAGCGGCGAGTGGGACGAGAGCCTGCTGCCGCCCAAGCGGCTGCTGCCCGCCGGCCGCCGGCACTCCCGCTGGCTGTCGACCTCTCCCATCGTCCTTGAAGGCGCCGAGGCCCGCGTTGTCGCTCGGCGCCTCGCCGACAGGGTCGTCAGCGTCGCGCTGCGGGTGCGCACCCCTCCCGGTGGCTGGGGCGAGCGCCAGTTGCCCCTGCGGCACCTGCTGTACGCGAGCAGGCAGTCCGGATTCTGGTCTTGGTCGTCGCCGGTGAAAATCGCCCCGGTGTGGCCCCAGGTCCTCACCTTCTACGGCCATCCCGGAGTTCCCGCCATGGGAGTGCTCGGCCAAGGAACGCCGGCCGAGGTTGCCGAACACGCCGACGAATGGGTGCAACGCTACGACCGGCTGAACGGGCCGCGCGGCGCCATCGGGGCCTATCACCTCATCACGGGCGTCGCCCAGGCGGGTCCGACGTCGGACGGGCACTGGCTCTACCGGCTCTCCCACGACCGCATAGCCGAGTACGTCGAGGCAGCCCGCGAGCACGGAATGCTCCTCTTCGTGGACACTCAGATCGGCTGGAGTGATCCGCTCGCGGAAGTGAAGCTCCTCGAAGACTTCCTGAAGGAGCCGTTCGTCCACGTTGCCCTGGATCCGGAATTCGCGACGAAGCGTCTCGGGGTGGGCCCGGGCAGGGCCATCGGCGGCATCACCGGCAGCGAAGTGAACGAAGTGCTGCAGTACCTGTCGGCGCTTGTGGAGGAAGAGGGGCTGCCTCCCAAGATCCTGATGGTGCACCAGTTCGTCGGCCGCATGCTGCACGACCGCGACGTGATCGAGCGATACCCCGGCGTCGAACTGTCGATCGACATGGACGGCATCGGGACCCCGGGAGCCAAGGCGCACGGCTACGGCCTGTTCGCGGCGAGCGAACCCTCGCAGCGGCCGGCCTTCAAGCTGTTCTTCGACCAGGACAAGCCGGTGATGACCCCGGAGGACGTTCAGGCGCTGGATCCGGTGCCCGACGTGATCATCTACCAGTAGCGGCTCGGCCCGATCGGTCTCCGGCGCTCAGGTCAGCAGCAGTCCGATCTGGCGGGAGGTGGCGACCAGCGCGCCGGTCGAGTCCCACAGCGAGCCCGACTCGATCATCCGGCCGCCGTGGAGGTCGTGGCTCTCCTGGCGGACCTGGAGCCACCCGGGCACGGGGATCCGGCGGGCGTGGACGGTCAGCTCGATCGTCGGAACCCAGCCGATGTAGCCGAGCATGGGGTACAGCGAGGGCGGCAGAGCGTCCGCGAAGAACGGCAGCGCCATCACCGACGGCGCCGACCCGTCGCTGAAGCGGATCCAGCCGTCGATCAGCGCCCGATCGCTGCCGCCCGCGGGCGCGTGGTCCGGATGGACGTGCACGTCGACGCGGGAGAGGATCGGCAGCTCCACGCCCTGCTCGAGGCTGCCCCGATGGACGCATTCATCCACCGGCGGGACCGGCGGCGGCGGCGCGGCTATCTCCGGGCCGCCCCCGCCCGTCGCCAGATCAGAGAAGGCGGCCAGCACCTCGAGGCGCTGCCTGCCCCCCTGCCACAGCGAGCCCCGCAGCGTGCTGACGGTGCGGCCCCGCCGGACCACCGACGCCCTCACCTCGGCGTCGGTGTCGCCCTTGGCCGGACGAAGGAAGTGCGTGGTCACCGAGATCGGATCGGGTTGGGGAACGAGCGAGCGCATCGCCCTCAGCACCGAGGTGAGCGCATAGCCGCCGTTGCTGTTGTCTGCGATGTTCCAGCCGGCCGACAAGCGGGTGGCCCACAGGCCCTCGCCGACCGGCACCACGGCCGTCTCCGCGTCGAACTGACTCATCGCTGAACCGTTCTCCGGTCTCGGGCGCCCGTGAGCACGCTGGTAGTCTGGCGCTTCGCTGCGCCTGCACCACCAGACAACCCCACACAACCCGGAGAATCCCCCATGCGACTCGTTACCGTCCGGATCGATGGAGCCACCCGTGCCGGCAGCGTATCCGGCGACGAGATTGTGCTGCTCGACGCGCCCGACGTGCGGGCGGTCCTGGAGGCCGGGCCGGTCACGTCGGGCGGTGTGTCCGTCGCCGAGGAGGGCGGCACGGTGGCGCTGGAGGGCGCCGACCTCGCTCCGGTGGTGCCCGGGCCCGACAAGATCGTCTGTGTCGGGTTGAACTACCGCGACCACGCCGCCGAGACCGGCAGCCCGCTGCCGTCGGCGCCCATCTACTTCGCCAAGTACGGCCGGGCGCTGACCGGACCCTACGACCCGATCCGGCTCCCGCCACCCGAGGTGTCGACCAATGCCGACTGGGAGGTCGAGCTGGCGGTAGTCATCGGCCAGCAGGTGCGCAACGCCGGGGCCGGCGAGGCACTGGCGGCCATCGCCGGGTTCACCGTGCTCAACGACGTGTCGATCCGGGACTGGCAGACCCGCACGTCGCAGTTCCTGGCCGGGAAGACCTTCGAGGGCTCGACGCCGGTCGGCCCGGCGCTGGTCACTGCGGACGAGATCGGAGACGGCCGAGGATTGAGCGTGAGCTGCACCGTCGACGGGATCACCAAGCAGTCGTCCAACACCGATCAGCTGGTGTTCGGCCCGGCGGAGCTCGTGGCCGACCTGAGCACGATCATGACCCTCGACCCGGGCGACATCATCGCCACCGGCACGCCAGGCGGCGTGGGGATGGCCCGCAACCCCCAGCAATGGCTCGCGCCCGGCATGGTCGTGCGCACCGCCATCGAGGGCGTCGGCGAGATGGTCAACCCCTGTGTGGTCGGCTGACAAGAGGACGAGGCTCCGAACTTCAAGCGGTTGACCACATCTGGTGTGGCTAACTGCTTGAAGTTGCGGCCGACCCCGTGACCGCAACCCCCAAAGCGTGACCGCAACCCCCGCGGCCGGAACGACGACAGTCGCCGGGCTCTCGGTCGAAGCCCTCCGGTCACTGGACGTGGACATGCTGTTCTGCCTGCCCGGCGTCCAGAACGACAACTTCTTCGACGCTCTCGTCGACGCCCGCGACATCCGGCCCGTCGTGACCCGGCACGAGCAGGGCGCGGCCTATATGGCTCTGGGCGCGGCCCAGGTCACGGGCCGGGCGTCGGCGTTCTGTGTGGTTCCCGGCCCTGGGATGCTCAACGCCGCCGCCGGCCTGACCAGCGCCTACTGGGGCAACGCCAGGGTGCTGGCCCTAATCGGCGGGGTCCCCTCCTGGTTGCGGGGACGGGGCACCGGCATTCTGCACGACCTGCCCGATCCGGCCGCGGTCCTGCGCCAGCTGACCAAGCACAACGGCTATGTGGGCCGGGGCATAGACGGCGTCGCGGTGTGGCAGCAGGCCATCGACGAGACGGTGTCGGGCGTCCCCCGCCCGGTAGCCGTGGAGGTGCCCGTCGACGTGTGGCGCAAGCCCGCCGACGGCGCGCTTGAAGCGCCCCGAGCGACCAAGCCCGCCATCGACACCGATCAGATCGAGAAGGCCGCCCGGGTCCTCGGGCAGGCCCGTCGCCCGCTGATCATGGTCGGCGGCGGCGCCCAGGACGCGCCCGAACCCGTCAAGGAGCTGGCCGAGATGCTGGAGGCGCCCGTGTTTGCCCGCCACATGGGGCTCGGCGTGCTCGATTCGCGCCACCGCCTGCACGCCTACCTGACCATGGGCCGCGACCTGTGGCCCACATCGGATGTTGTGCTGGGTATCGGCACCCGGATGGAGTTCCCCAATGTGGAGTGGGGGGTGGATCCCGCCCAGACGATCGTGCAGGTGAACATCGACGCCGACGAACTGGACAGGCACGGCACCGGTACCGTGGGCGTCCACGGCGACGCGGCCGAGGCCTGCCGGCTGCTCATCGACGCCCTAGGCCGCCACAACCGCCGTCGGGACGATCGCACCGACGAGATCGCCGACCTTCGGGCCGAGCACTTCGAGCGGATCGACTACCTGGAGCCCCAACTCAGCTACCTGCGGGCCATCCGCTCGGTGATGCCCGACGACGGGATCATCGTCGAGGACGTGACCCAGGTCGCCTTCGCGGCCCACATCGCCTACGAGCACCGCCAGCCCCGGACGTACCTGGCCACCGGCGGGGCGGGGACGCTGGGAGCGGGCGTGGCCCACGGCATCGGCGCCGCGGCCGCCGCGCCAGACCGGGCCCAGCTCACCATCGTCGGCGACGGCGGGATGCTGTTCACGGCCACAGAGTTGGCCACCGCAGTGCAGCACGGCATCAACACCACGGTGCTGCTGTTCGACAACGCCGCCTACGGCAACGTGCAACGCCTGCAGCGGCAGCGCTTCGGCGCCGACCGCACCATCGCCTCGTCGCTTCGCAACCCCGACTGGATCATGTTCGGCGAGAGTTTCGGGGTGCGCACCGAGCGAGCCGGCAGTCCCGAGGAACTGCCGCCGGTGCTTGAGGGATCGCTGGCCCACCCCGGACCGTCGATTGTGGTGGTGGACATCGCCGACGAGCCCGACCCGTGGCCTCTCATGCGCGTCCGGCGCCCGAGAGTAGGATCGCGGCGATGATCCGAACGAGTGGGCCTCGCCGAGGGGCGCCGCGCACCGGAGTCGATTGGTTCCTGACTGTCCTGCGAGTGGCGGCTTTGACGGTGATAGCGGTCGGTCTGCTGGCCTTCATCTGGCAGGAGATCGACACCGACAACCCCTTCGCCCGCTGGGCCAATCCCGACGCGACGGGGCTGACCGGCGCCCAGTTCCGGGGCCTGATCGTGTCGGGGGTGGCCCAGGGCTGCATGTACGGGCTGATCGCGCTGGGCTACTCGATGGTCTACGGGGTTCTCGGCTTCATCAACTTCGCCCACGGCGAGGTGTTCATGGTGGGCGCCATGACCGGGATGATCACCTCCAACAAGCTCGCCGACGCCGGGCTGTGGGAGAGCAACTTCATCGGGTCGCTGGTGTTCATCGTGATCGTCTCGATGGTCGTGTGCACCCTGACCGCGGTGATCATGGAGCGGGTCGCCTACCGGCCACTGCGAGGATCGCCCCGCCTGATCCCGCTCATCACTTCGATCGGGGTGTCGTTCTTCATCCAGAACGCCTCGATCGTGCTGCTCGGCCCCGCGGCCAAGGCCTACCCCGACGTGCCGGACTGGGTGAAGGACAAGCACACATTCATGCAGATCGAGGGGGCCAGGATCCTCGTAGTGGTGGTGGCCGCAGTATCGATGTTCGTGCTGTGGTACCTGGTGGAGCACACCAAGGGCGGCAAGGCGATGCGGGCCGTGGCCGAGGACGCCGAGATCGCGGCGCTGATGGGCATCAACGTCAACCGCACCATCGTGAGGGTGTTCGCGGTGGGCGGGGCGATGGCCGGGCTGGCCGGAATCCTGTGGGGGATCCTGTTCCGCAGCGTGATCCACACCACCGGCTTCCTGCCCGGCATCAAGGCGTTCAGCGCAGCGGTGGTGGGGGGCATCGGCCATCTCGGCGGCGCCATGGCCGGAGGGATCTCCATCGGCGTGGCCGAGTCGGTGGGCCCGCTGCTGATCCTGGAGCCGCTCGGAGTGAGCGGCGTGTCCCAGCTTCGCGACGCGGTGGCATTCGCGGTGCTGATCGGCGTGCTGCTGCTGCGTCCCGCCGGGATCTTCGGTGAGCGCCTCCCCGCCGAGGACCGCACATGAGGCCGCACATGACTGCCACGCGCCGGTCCCGCCGGACGCGCCTGATGCAGTGCTTGGGGCGCCTCCCCGCCGGGGACCGCACATGACCGCCACCTTTCCGCCCGAGACCGGAGCAGCAGACGGCTCCGCCGAGACCCTGATGGCGCCGTCGCGCCCGGTGCTGGCCCAGGACTGGCGGCGTCTGGTGCGCATGGGCGCGGTCGGGGCGGTGGCGCAGATCTTCATCGCGCTGTCGAACATGCCGGTGCGCCTCGACGAGCGGGCGGTCGTGAAGCCGATCCTCAGCCTGGGCTACCTGACCCTTCTGATAGTGCCGTTCGCGGCCGGGAACCGCGCGGGCCACCAGATCAAGCGGGAGGGCATGCCGGTGTATGCGGCCGGCACCCACGAGGTGGCCGGGGGCACGGCATGCGGCGCCCTCGCCGGCGGCGGGCTGTCGCTGCTGGCGGTGCTGCTGGCCAACTTCGATCTGCGCGAGCCGCTGGTGAATTGGAGCCCGATGCTCGCCGAGCTGCTCGCCTTCGGAAACGCCACCTGGTTCGCGGTGGTCGTCTGGCTGCTGATCGGCGCGGCCGTCGGCGCAGTGGGCGGCGCCCTCCGGGTGCTCGGCCCCCGCACCCGCCGGGCGGTCGTGACCATGGCCCTCACGGTGGCGGGCACCGCGGTTCTCGAACCGCTGGTGGTCGACCTCGCCGAGGGCATGCGCCTCGAAGCGCTCACCGACTGGCTGTATGCGCGGCGGGGCGGGGTCAACTGGACCGGCGCGCTGGTCCTGGCCGCGGTGTCCGGGGTGGTGGCCGTGGTCGGGCGGGGGCGGGTCCGGCAGGCCCGCGAGCACATCGCGACACTGGAGGGCGCCAAGCGCACCCGGACCAATCTCGGGCTCATCCTGCTGACCGCCGCGGTGCTGGTGATCCTGCCGCTGTTCGCGGGCAAGCTCACCAACGAGCTGCTCGCCAACGTGGGGCTGTTCGTGCTGCTGGCCCTGGGCCTCAACGTCGTGGTCGGCCTGGCCGGCATCCTGGATCTGGGCTATGTGGCCTTCTTCGCGGTCGGCAGCTACTCGGCCGCGGTGCTCACCGCCGCGACCTCGCCGAGGATCAACCCCGAGATGCCCTGGCTGGTGGCCCTCATCGTGGTGGTGATCATCACCGGCCTAGTGGGTCTGTTCATCGGCGCGCCGGTCATCCGGATGCGCGGCGACTACCTGGCCATCGTCACGCTGGGCTTCGGCGAGATCATCCGGCTGATCTTCCTGTCGGACTGGCTGTCGGGCTGGTTCGGCGGCTCGCAGGGCATCACCAAGATCCCCGGAGCGGGCATCTTCGGCCTGACCAGCGTGGCCGGCACCGACCCGCGTCGGGTCTTCTACCTGGTGCTGGCCTTCTGCGCGATCGCCATATACGTCTCCTGGCGCTTGGAGCGGTCCCGGCTCGGGCGGGCCTGGATGGCGGTTCGCGAGGACGAGACGGTGGCCGAGGCCATGGGCATAAACACGGTGAACGTCAAGCTGCTGGCCTTCGTGGTGGGGGCGGTGCTGGGATCGTTCAGCGGCGCGATCTTCTCGGCCAAGGTCGGCTCGGTGTTCCCCAACAGCTTCCTGATCCTGGTGTCGATCGTGATCCTGGTGGTGGTGATCTTCGGGGGCATGGGCAGCATCGTGGGCGTGATCGCCGGCTCCGCGGTGCTGATCGGCGTGCTGGGCGGACCCAAGCAGCCCGGCCTGCTGGCCGAGTTCTCGGAGTTCAAGCTGCTGATCTACGGGGCGCTGCTGATCTGGATGATGCTGGCCCGCCCGGAGGGCCTGATCCCCAGCGTGCGCCGGTCGCGCGAGCTCCACCAGCAGGAGATGGCCCAGGACGCTTGGCTCAGGGGCGAGGTCGAAGACGACGACAGCAACGGCGGCGGACAGGCCGCCCCAGCGACATGACAACCGCCAACGGAACCGCACGCCCCGGCGAGGACATGGCCACCGACGAAGCCGAGCACCCCGGCGAGAACATGGCCAACGGAACCGAGCACCCCGGCGACGACACCGCCGCCAACGGAACCGAGTGCCGGCCGCTGCTGGAGACCCGCAAGCTGAGCGTCGACTTCGGCGGGCTGCACGCCCTCGACGGGCTCGACTTCGTGGTTCACGAGGGCGAGATCGTCTCGGTGATCGGGCCGAACGGCGCGGGCAAGACCACCCTGTTCAACGCCATAACCGCCACCGTCGAGCTGTCCGCCGGCGACATCCTCTTCGAGGGCGCCTCGCTGTTGGGCCTCGACCCCAACCGGGTCACGACCCGCGGCATCGCCCGCACCTTCCAGAACGTGCGGCTCTTCGCCAACATGACCGTGCTGGAGAACGTGATGGTGTCCCAGCACTGCCGAACTCACCAGCACGCCTTCGGCGCGTTGTTCTACACGCCCGCCTTTCGCCGCGAGGAAGCCGAGATCCGCGAGCGGGCCGAGAAGGTCCTCAGCTTCTTCGGGTCTCGGCTCGTCGGATACCGCTTCGACCAGCCCGCCTTCACCCTGTCCTACGCCAACCGGCGCCGGCTGGAGATCGCCAGGGCCATGGCCACCCAGCCCAAGCTGATCCTGCTCGACGAGCCGGTGGCGGGCATGAACCCGGTGGAGTCGGCCGAGCTCACCGGGATGATCGGACGGCTGCGCGACGAGTGGGGCTTCGCCATCGTGGTCATCGAACACGACATGGAAGTGGTGCGGGAGGTGTCGGACCGGGTGGTGGTGCTCGACCACGGGGTAAAGATCGCCGAGGGCGACTACGCCGACGTGTCCAACGATCCCAGGGTCATCGAGGCCTACCTCGGCCAGGGAGCCGCGGCGTCGTGAACCTCGAACCGTCCCGCGAGGACGGCTTTCCGTGAACGTCTATCAATCCCGCGAGGACGGCCTGTCGTGAACGTCGAACAGCAGGCTGCGACTCCGCTCTTGGAGATGCGCTCGGTGAACGCCCACTACGGGGCCGTTCACGCCCTGCGGGACGTGGACCTGTCGATCCACGCGGGCGAGTTGGTGTGCCTGCTGGGGGGAAACGCCAGCGGCAAGTCCACCACCCTCAAGACGCTGCTCGGCATGCTCAAGCCAACCTCGGGGGAGGTTGTGCTCGACGGCGAGGTCGTCAACGACAAGCCCACCAGCTACCGGGTGGCCCGCGGCGTGACCATGGTCCCCGAGAACCGCCGCCTGTTCAAGCGCCTCAGCGTGCGCGAGAACTTGGACCTGGGCGCCTACCTGCGGTCCGACACCGACGGCATAGCCGCCGACATGGAGCGGGTGTTCGAGCTGTTCCCCCGGGTCAAGGAGCGCCTCAGCCAGAAGGCCGGGACGCTGTCGGGCGGCGAGCAACAGATGGTGGCCATTGGCCGGGCCCTGATGGCCAAGCCCCGGGTGCTGTTGATGGACGAGCCGTCGATGGGCCTGGCCCCCGCGCTGGTCCAGCAGAACTTCGAGCTGATCCAGCAGATCCACCAGGCCGGCCTGACCGTGTTCATGGTGGAGCAGAACGCCAACATGGCCCTGTCGATCGCGGACAGGGGCTGGGTGCTGCAGACCGGCCGGGTCGTGCTCGACGACACCGCCGAGAACCTCCTAGCCCACCCCGACCTGCGAGCCTCCTACCTAGGCCAAGCCGATACCTGACCCCCGCCGCTCCCCGGACCCGCCACCATCAAGCGGGCCGTCGGCGCGCCGTCTCGTTGCGGCTCAGATGGCGAAGCGGCGGCGCAGCCAGTCGCCGAGTAGCGGGTCGACCACGGCAAGGTGCTGCCCGCGCTGGTGCAGGATGCCATTGCCGGCGAGTGTGTTGGCGGCGTCGCGGGCTGTGCCGGGCGGCAGGTTGAGCAGCGACGCGGTCGCGCCGTAGATGGATTGTTCGACGGCGACAGCTCGCAGGACCTTCTGCTGGCCGGTGGGCATCAGACTGTAGATCCGCTCCGAGCCGGCGTCGACATGGGCGCGCACGTCGCCAAGCGCTGCCTCCCATGCCCGCAGATCGGCTGTTGCGCCTCGGTCGACCTGTCGCCACAGGGCATCGGCAAGCTGCATCGCCCGCTGGGGATGCCCGTCGGCGAGATGGGCGATGCGGCTGGTCATGCCGCCGGTGCTGCGACCGGTGCTCTCGAAGCCGTCTTCGACGATGCCGCTGATGATGTCGTCGGCGAGCGGCTCGATCTCCACAAGATCGGCCTGCGCGAAGAACGGCTGGGTCTGCTCGCTGAACAGCGTCCGCATGGTGGACGGTTCTGAGCCGACGAACACGATGCCGAGCGACTGGAAGTGGTGCTGCAACTCGGTTCTCAGCACCGCGGCGCCCCCTTTGACGCCGGCGATTCCCGAGAACTCGTCGAACACGACGAACAGGCTGTGGCGTTGCGCGGCGGTCGTCAGCACCTCGAGCAGGGTCCGCAGTGCCAGCACCGGATCGGGTCGCTGCCTGGGGCTGCGGGACAGCTGGACACCCAGCACGCCCAGATGCACCGACAACGTGCCGGCGATGGAATCGAGCATGTTGCGCACCGGCCCGACAACGGTGGCGAGGCCGCGGTCGACGGCCGCGGCGACATCGGCAATCGAGGTCCGCTCGTAGAGATCGATCCACACGCATTGGTGTCCGACAGCTTCGAGGTCGGCGGCGACGCGCTTGAGCAGGCTCGTCTTGCCGTAGCGCCGGGGCCCGACCAGCGCGGTCAGCCGCCGATCCGCTATTCGCTGAGCGAGATCGACCGCTAGGCGCTCGCGGCCTGTCACCTGGTCAGGCTGCAAAGGACCGTGATGAGGAAACGGCGACCGTTCCATGAGCACACTATACTCGGCATAACCGACTCTTTGCACTCGTTTTATCCGAGCAATCCCACTCGGCTCGACCCGCGCTGAGCCGAAGTCCAGAGGCTTCAATCAAGGGCAACTGCGTGTGCGTGCCAGTCAGCGGATCGCTGGTCAGTCGATTGAGTCCAAGTCGTGTTGCCAGCTTCGTGCTTACTGTCGGTGAGACTCTGCGACTTCGCGGAGGAGCCGTGCGGTGCGGGGCCAGCGCGCGCCGATCGTGGTGGCGTTTCGTTGGGCCTGTTGGTGGGCTTGTTGTGATTCGGCCACCAACTCGCCCACCCAGCCGCTCACGACGCCCGTTGGTCCCATCAGCAGTCCTGACTGAATTCCGGACTCGAGTTCTGGGGTCTGTCCTTCTTCGATTAGTTCCCGGATGGGGATGGGGGGTGCGATGCCGTCGGTGGGGTCGGGCAGGGCCGCGGAGAGCGCTTGGCCGATGTGTCCATCTCCGGCTTCGCGGCGGTCCTCCATGTCGAGCAGCTGTTGCATGTCGAGCAGCTGTTGCGCTTCGTCTATCCAGGCTTTCATCCGGTCGTAGTCGACGATCCCGGAACGGCACATACAATCCCGACTGGGCCATCATGTTCAATTCAGACACCAAGCTCTACTTGGTTCATGAGTATGTGATCAACGAGACGAAGAGTAGTCACGATCCGGCCGACCGACGGGAGCGCGAGAACACCAAGATCGAGTTCGCCAAGAAGCACTTCGAGGAGATCAACGTTGCGTACTACGTGGAGCCCACGTTCGACGACCTGGCTCGCGAGATGAGCCACGAGGCCACGGTCGGCTGACATGGCCGAGACGCATGACGGAGCGGGGGGCGCGGCCCGGCCGCTGGACTTCATCCGGGAGCAGGTGCGGGCCGACAACACGACCGGGAGCTACGGCGGCCGGGTGCAGACCCGCTTCCCGCCCGAGCCGAACGGGTTCCTGCACATCGGCCACGCCAAGGCGGTGTGCCTCAACTTCGAGGTGGCCGCCGAGCATGGTGGCGCCTGCCGGCTGCGCTTCGACGACACCAACCCCGAGGGCGAGGACGCGGCCTACGCGCAGGCCATAGCCGACGACATCGCCTGGCTGGGCTTCGAGCCTGACGGCCGGATCGTGCACGCCTCGGACTACTTCGAGCATCTCTACACCTGGGCCGAGCACCTGGTGGGCGAGGGCCTGGCCTACGTGGACGACCAGGACGCCGAGACCATCTCCGCCAACCGGGGCGACTTCAGCACCCCGGGCACCGACAGCCCGTGGCGCGGCCGCTCGGCGGAGGAGAACCTGAGCCTGCTGCGGGATATGCGGGCCGGGCGCTTCGCTGACGGCTCCAAGGTGCTTCGGGCCAAGATCGACATGGCCCACCCCAACATGCTGATGCGGGACCCGGTGATGTACCGGATCCGCCACACCGCCCACTTCCGCACCGGCGACGCCTGGTGCATCTACCCGACCTACGACTGGGCCCACGGCCAGAGCGACGCCATCGAGGGCGTGACCCACTCGCTGTGCTCGCTGGAGTTCGACGCCCACCGGCAGCTCTACGACTGGTACTTGGAGCACCTGCCCTTGCCGGGCGACCGCCCCCGCCAGTACGAGTTCGCCCGCCTGAACCTGACCCACACCGTCACGTCCAAGCGGAAGCTGAGCAACCTCATCGAGCAGGGGCTGGTGGACGGCTGGGAAGATCCACGGCTGCCCACACTGCGAGGCCTGCGCCGCCGGGGCTACCCGCCCGAGGCCATCAGGGAGTTCTGCGCCCACATCGGGGTGGCCCGGGTCAACGGCGTGCACGAGATCGAGCTGCTGGAGTCGTTCGTGCGGGCCCACCTCAACCGCACCGCCCAGCGCCGCATGGCCGTGCTGCGCCCCCTGGAGGTGTTCATCACCAACTGGCCGCAGTCGCTCCAGGCGTCGCCACGTGCGCCGGGTCCGATTCGCGCTGCGTTGCGCGGCTCGGCGGTCGGTGACGGGCCGGGACTCGATTTGGAGCCTCGCAAGGCGGTCAACAATCCCGAGGACCCGTCGGCGGGCACCCGCGTAGTGCCGTTCTCGGGGCGGCTGTGGATCGAGCGCGACGACTTCATGCTCGACCCGCCCCGCAAGTTCTACCGGCTGGCGCCGGGCCGGGAAGTGCGCCTGCGGGCTGCCTACTTCCTGCGCTGCGACGATGTGGAGACCGACTCCGACGGGCAGGTGGTGCGGCTGCACTGCACCTACGACCCCGAGACGGGCGCCGGCCAGGCCCCCGACGGGCGCAAGGTGCGGGCCACCATCCACTGGGTGTCGGCCGCCCACGCCGTGGACGCCACCGTGGCGCTGTACGACCGGCTCTTCACCGACCCGGTTCCCGGCGCCGACGGCCGCGACCCGCTGGAGTCCTACAACCCCGCCTCACGAGAGCTGATCGCCGACGCCAAGCTCGAGCCCGAGCTGAAGAAGACCGCGCCCGGCGAAGTAGTGCAGTTCGAGCGTCTCGGCTACTTCGCCCACGACCCCGACACGCCCATGCTCTTCCACCGCACCGTCGGCCTCCGAGACGAGTGGGCCAACATCCAAAAGCGCCGCCCGCAAGGGGGTGCAGCCTGAACTTCAAGCGGCTAGCACCCCAGAGGTGGTCAACCGCTTCGAGGCTGCACAACGCTGGCCGGTAACGGCACCAGCCGTCCTAGGCTCTGCCGGTGACTGCCGTGGGTCCCTGGATGCTCGAAGAGGGCGTGCTGCACCTGAACCACGGGTCGTTCGGGGCGACGCCCACGTCGGTGCTGGAGGCCCAGCAGCGGGTGCGCAGCCGGATGGAGGCCAACCCCACGAGGTACTTCTTGGGCGGCGACTACCAGCGCGAGCTGGACACAGCCCGCCGGGCGGTGGCCGACTTCGTGGGTGGTGACGAGGCCGGGCTGGTGTTCGTCAACAATGCCACCGCAGGTGTGAACGCGGTGCTGCGCTCGCTGGAGCCAGCACTCGAGCCCGGCGACGAGATCCTGGTCACCGACCACGAGTACAACGCCTGCCGCAACGCGGCCGAGGTGTCGGCCTCACGGACGGGAACGACCGTGACGACGGTCCGGGTGCCGTTCCCGATCGAGTCGTCCCGGCAGGCCGCCGACACGGTGCTGGCCGCGGTCACCGATCGCACCCGGATCCTGCTGATCGACGCGGTGACCTCGGCTACCGGGCTGGTGATGCCGGTGGCGGAGATCGCGGCCGAGGTCGAACCCGACGTGCGGGTGCTGGTCGACGCGGCCCACGCGCCCGGGATGATCGACTTCAACGTGTCGGAACTAGGCGCTTCGTATGTGACCGCCAACTGCCACAAGTGGATGTGCTCGGCCAAGGGCGCCGGGTTCCTGTGGGTTCGAGCCGACCGCCGCGACGACATGTACCACTCGGTGATCAGCCACGGCTACAACGGCGGCTGGCCCTCCGGTGGCGGGCGCCTGCACGCTCAGTTCGACTGGACGGGCACCGACGACCCGAGCGCCTGGCTGACCGTGCCCGACGCGCTGAACGCGGTGGCGGCCATGCACCCCGAGGGCTGGCCCGGTGTGCGTCGATCGATCCGGGATCTGTGCCTGTCCGGCCACCGGATCCTGCTCGACGCGCTGAGGATCGACCCGCCCGCGCCCGACGACATGATCGGGGCGATCGCCTCCGTGCCGGTTCCGCCCGCCGACCACTCCGGCAGCGAGATCTTCGACCCGCTGATGGCGGCGCTGGAGCAGCGGCACCGCATCCAGGTCCCGGTCTTCATCTGGCCCGCCCCGCCCGAGCGGCTGCTGCGCATCTCCGCCCACCTCTACAACGACCAGTCCCAGTACCACCGCCTAGCCGAAGCCCTCACCACCGAACTCAACCACTGAGCAGGCTTCAAGCAACAAAGGTCCGCCCAATCGAACCGGCAGCATATTGCCCCCAATAGGGGCATCTCACTGCCAGTTCAGATGCGTGCTTTGGGATCTACCAGTCGGCCGCTATGTACTGGGTTTCGCGGTTCAGGCCGGGGTTCCGCCGCACACAAGCACCCTGCCGACATCACAGACCGGGCGTCGACTACAGGAGGTTGCCGTAGCGGTGGAGGGTGCGGGTGACGGTTTGCTCGCGCAGGTAGTGGAGCAGTTCGATGCGTCCCTCGGCGGTGACGGGGTCGTCTGCGATGTGGATCCCGACCTCGTTGGCGGCGGCGCGAATTTGGTGGTTGCAGGTTCCTACCACGCGGACTCGCTGAACGCTCAGGGCCTTGAGACGGGCGGCGAAGTCGTTTGCATTCTCTTCAGCTGCGTGGGACTCGATGAGGGTCACGTCGCAGCGGCGGGCCGCGGCCCGGACTCTGGCGACTTCTCGGGGTGCGGCGTCGGCCTCGGCCCGCAGCGCGACGCGGGGCAGGGGCCGGTAGCGGAAGATGTTGGACTCGCAGAACAGCCCCGATGGGTCGTGCTCGACTTCGAACTCTGCGTGCCAGGCGGTGTCGTCGCTGGTTCGGGCTGTGTGGAGCCATTCGTCGTCGCTGAGGCCGGTGTGGACGGGGTGCCAGGTACCGAGTTGGGCCAGGTAGTTGGGGCCGCCGGCTTTGGTGCCTGGGCCGACCGATGATTGTTTCCAGCCGCCGAAGGGCTGGCGGCGCACGATGGCGCCGGTGGTGGGGCGGTTGATGTAGGCGTTGCCGACCTCGACGGTGTCGGTCCATTGGCGGATCTCGGCGGGGTCGAGGGTGTGGATGCCGCCGGTGAGGCCGTAGGCGGTTGAGTTCTGTATGGCGATGGCGTCGGTGAGCGTGTCGGCTCTCATCAGGCCCAGCACCGGGCCGAAGCACTCGGTGTGGTGGAACCACGAGCCGGGGCGCGCACCCAGGCGCACGCCGGGGGTCCAGGTCTGATCGTTGAGGCGGCGGGGCTCGACCAGCCACGTCTCGCCTTCGTCGAGGCGGGTGAGGGCTCGCAGCAGCTTGCCCTCGGGCGGGGCGATGACCGGGCCCATGGTGGTGGCCAGATCGCGGCTGGGGCCGACCCGGAGGCTGGCCACGGCGTCGGTGAGTTGGCGGCGAAGCCTCAGTGAGTGGTAGGTCTCGCCGACGCAGATCGCGAGGCTGGCCGCGGAGCACTTCTGTCCTGAGTGGCCGAACGCGGAGGCCACGAGGTCGGCTACGGCCAGGTCGATGTCGGCGTTGGGGGTGATCACCATTGAGTTCTTGCCGGACGTCTCGGCGAGCAGCCGCATCTGTGGGTTCCAGGACAGGAACATTCGGGCGGTGTCGTAGGCGCCGGTGAGGATCACGGCGTCCACATCGGGGTGGGCGACCAGATGGCAGCCAGCCGCGTCGTCGGGCGTGCGCACGAACGACACTGCGCCGCGGGGGACTCCCGCGGCCCAGCAGCACTCGGCCACGATCTCGGCACAGCCGGGCGTCTCGGGAGCGGGTTTGAGGATCACTGCGTTGCCCGCGGCCAGCGCCGCGAAGGTGCCGCCTGAGGGGATGGCCACCGGGAAGTTCCACGGCGGCACCACCAGCACCACCCCGAAGGGCTCGAATCGGGCCAGATCTGTGCCGGCGAGGTCGAGGGCCCGGTCTCCGTACCAGCGGGCGAAGTCGATGGCCTCGGACACCTCGGGGTCGGCCTCGGCGATGGTCTTGTGGCCCTCATGCACCATGGCCGCCACCAGATCGCCCCGCCGGCGGGCCATCTCGTCGGCCACTCGCCACAGCAGGCCGCGGCGCTCTGTCGGCGAGTGGGCGGCCCACCCGGGCTGGGCCTCGACCGCGGCGCCCACCACGCGATCGACCTCGATCATCTCGGTGGTGATCGCGGTGGCGGGGCGGCTCCACCGCCGGCTCACGATCTGTTGGGCCCAGACCCGATTGGCAGCTAGCGCAGGGTCGGTTTCGGGCTCGTTGAAGAACCCGGCTCCGGGATCGGCAGGCTCGATCGCCCGGCCGCGGTCCTGGCGGCGGCGCGGCCCAGCGTCGACCGTCCATCGCTCGGCCACCGCGGCGCGGAACTTGTCCGCCTCGGCCTCGAAGGCGACCGTTCCGGGCCGCAGGCCGAACAGGTGGTGAATGAAGTTCTCGTCCGACGCGTTCTCCTCCAGGCGCCGGAACAGATAGGCGATGGCCACGTCGAAGTCCTTCTCGGCCACCGCCGGGGTGTACAGCAGCACCCCCCTGCCGTCGGCGCGCAGCCGCTCGGCCTCGGTGGGCGCCATGCCCTCGAGCATCTCGAACTCCACCCGGCCACGGACCCCCCGCCGGGCCGCCAGCAGATCAGCCCAGGCCACATCGAAAAGGTTGTGGCTGGCCACTCCGATCCGCACCGACGAGGTCCGCTCACAGGTCAGCACCCAGTCCAGGCAGCGCTTGTAGCTGGCATCGGTCTCGGCCTTGGACCCATAGGGCGCCTGCGGCCAGCCCCGCATGGCGGCCTCCACCCGCTCCATCGCCAGATTGGCCCCCTTCACCAGCCGGATCTTGATCTCACCGGACCGCCGTCCGGCCGCCACCAGGCCGTTGTGCCAATCCACCAGCTCCCTCAGAGCGCCGAAGCAGTCCGGCAGGTAGGCCTGCAACACAATGCCCGCATCGACCCCCTCAAACCCGGGCTCCTCCAACAGGGCCCGGAACGCGGCGGTGGTCAACTCCAAGTCGTGGTACTCCTCCATGTCAAGATTGATGAACGTCACCGGCACGGTCGCCGCGGCCGTCCGCAGCAGCGGCCGCAGCGCCTCCACCACCCGCTCAAGCGACCCGTCAAAATCCCACGCATTCAACTGCGACACCACCGCCGACACCTTCACCGACACATAGTCCACGTCCGGCTGCGCCAGCGTCTCAAGCACCTCACGGCGCCTTCGCTGAGCCTCGGCGTCGCCCAGCACAGCCTCACCCAACATGTTCACATTCAGCGAGAAACCCGCCTCCGAACGCTCCCGCAGATGCGCACCCAAACGCCCGGGATCGGCGTCAACCACCAAATGGCCCACCAACGACCTCATACGCCGGCGAGCCAGCGGCATCACCACCCCCGGAAACCGCCGCCCCAACCAAGCACCGGCCCGCAACAACAACCGGTCCGGCTGCGACAAGAACCCCGGTAACTCGGCCTCAGCCACCAGCGAAGCCAGCTGCCCGGCAGAAACCGACGGATCCTCCGGCCGGATCACCCGGTCCACAAACCGCATAGCAAAGGCCGTGCCCGGCCGGTCGCCCACCATCGTCGCCAACCGCTTGGCAGCCGACCGCTCCCGGCGCGGCACCGACACCCCGCCAGCGCCCAGCCAGCAGCCGACCCGCTCCACTGCCTCATCAACCAGCAGCGCTTCATTCAGATTGATGTGCATCGGCTTCGCAGTGACTGCAATCCTGTCTGCTAGACGGTCAGTGAGGAATCGAGCAGAGTGCGGGTGTAGGGGTGCTGGGGGTTGGCGAACAGGGCTTGGGTCGGCTGCTGTTCGACGATCTCGCCAGCCCGCATGACTGCGATGCGGTCCGCGAGGTGCCTGGCGACAGCGAGGTCGTGGGTGATGAAGAGGTAGGTGAGTCCGCGATTGGTCTTGAGCTGCTGCAGGAGATTCAGCACGCCGGCCTGCACGGATACGTCGAGGGCCGAGGTGGGTTCATCGAAAATTATCATCGACGGTTCCAGCACCAGCGCCCGAGCCAGCACAGCCCGTTGAGCCTGGCCGCCGCTTAGCTCGTGCGGGTAGCGACCGCGAACGGCTGAGCTGAGCCCTAGAGCGACCAGCATCTCGTCGGCGCGATGTTTGCGGTCGGCGCGGCTGAGGCTGGTATGGACCCTCAGAGGCTCCTCGATCTGGGCTGCTATCAGCCTGCGGGGGCTCAGTGAGAGCAACGGGTTCTGGGCGACCATCTGGACCCTGCGTCGGGTCTCGCGTCCGGGCCGGCCGCGAAGGCCAATCAGTTCACGGCCGTTGAAGCGGATGCTGCCAGCCGCCGGGTGCATCAGACCGACTATTGCTGCGGCGAGGGTGGACTTGCCCGCTCCGGACTCTCCCACCACTGCGACCGTCTCGGAGCTGAACACGTCGAGGTCCAGGTCCTCGATCGCCCTGACCGAGCGTTGAGAGCCGCGGTGGCGGCCGCGATACTCGACCTGAAGGCCCTGTATCGACAGTAATGGGCTCATCCCGACGGCGCCAAGAGCACGCAGGCGGCTCGGTGGCCCGCGCCTGCCGGCACAAGGGCGGGCCGTTCGGCGCGGCAACGGTCGTGGGTGTGAGGGCAGCGCGGGGCGAAGGCGCAGCCGGAGATCTCTTGGCGTCCGTCGGGGACGAGCCCCGGTATTGAGGCGAGTTCCTCTCCAACTGCTTCGGGTCGGGGCACAGACTCAAGCAGGGCTCGCGTGTAGGGGTGTCCGGGCGCGGTCAACACTGTGGATGTTGCGCCGGTCTCGACGACTTGGCCCGCATAGAGCACTATCACTCGGTCGCAGACCCGCTGGATGACGGCTAGGTCGTGGCTGATGAGCACCACCGCTAGACGGTGTCGGTCCCGAAGCTGAGCGATCAGGTCCAAGACCAGGCCTTGGGTGGTTACGTCTAGAGCCGTGGTGGGCTCGTCAGCGATCAACAGCCGGGGTTGCTGGGCGAGGGCTACCGCGATCACAGCTCGCTGGCTCATCCCGCCGGAGAACTCATGGGGATAGGCGTCCAGCAGTTGCTCGGGCTGGCTGAGACCTGCTTGGGTCAACAGGTCACACAGCGCCGCGTGGTCCTTGGTGCCGGCTACGAACTGCAGTTGCTGGCCGATGGTGAACACCGGATTCAGCGCAGCACCGGGGTTCTGGTAGATGAGCGCGGCCGCCTGCTGGAGAGCGCCGTCCGTGCCCATAGGCTTGCCGTCGAAACGCATGGCTCCCCCGACGCTTGCCGTTATCGGCAGTAGTCCCAGCAGTGCGCGGAACAGCACAGACTTGCCGCAGCCGGACTCACCGGCCACCCCTAGAATCTCGCCTCTCTTCACCTGCAGCGACACGCTCCGCACGGCACGCACCGGCCCGGTGGGCGCATTGAACGTGACGCGAAGCCCCTCCACCTCCAACAAGGGAGTCCGGTCTACAGGACCCGGTTCATCCATGTGCCCAGCTGTCATGGTCAGTTCTGCCTAGTCTTGGGGTCGGTGACGTCTCGAACGACGTCGCCAGCGAGATTGAAGGCCATAGCGACGAAGACGATGGCCGCTCCTGCGAAACCGGCGATCCACCACTGCCCCGACAACACGTACTGGCGCCCCTCTGAGATCATGGTTCCCCAGTCCGCGGTGGGCGGGCGTGGCCCAAGCCCGACAAAGCTCAAGCCAGCGGCGGTGAGCACCGCGGCGCCCAGATCGGCGGTGGCCTGAACCCACACCGGAGCCATCGCGTTGGGCACCGCGTGAAGCGCGATGATGCGCCGGTGAGGCACGCCTATGGCCTGAAGAGCCTTGATATAGGGCCGTTCGCGCAGGCTCAGCACCTGCGAACGCACTTGGCGCGCGTACCACGGCCACCACGACACCGCGACCGCGATGACCGTGTTGCGGAGGCTCGCTCCCAGCGCCGCCGCCACCAGCACAGCCAGCAGCAAGGGCGGGAAGGCCAGGAACGTATCGGTGATCCGCATCAGGACCTCGTCCACCCAGCGCCCGAAGTAGCCGGCCACCGCGCCGATCACCACACCAACTGCGACTGACAGCGCCACGACCCCGAAGGCCACCACCAGCGCCGTGCGCGCACCGAACAGCAGCCGAGCCAGCACATCCCTGCCCAAGTCGTCGGTACCCAGCCAGTGCGACCAGCCGGGTGCTTGCAATCTGATCGACAGATCAGGAATGCCGCGGCCAGCGTCCGGGTAGGGCGTGAGCCAGGGAGCAAACAGCGCCACCAGAACGAATGCCGCGGCCACGATCGCGGCGGTCATGCCCAGCCGGCTGCGGCGGTAGTGCCACACCGCGCCCCCCGGAGCCGCGATTCGCCCCATTGCAACAAGACGGCCTGGGCCGAACCGGTGCGCCGGCGGCGCGGTACCTGTCATCCCAACCGCACCCGGGGATCCAACCGAGCCTGAACGAGGTCCAGAACCAGGTTCACAACGACGTACACGACCGTGATCGCCAAGGCGCCCGCCGTGATTACTGGGAAGTCGACCCGGACGATGGCGTCAGTCAGGTACTTGCCGAGTCCCGGCCAGGCGAACACCGCCTCCACCAAGAACGCGCTCGACACCGAGTACGCGAAGGTCAGTCCCAGCACGGTCAGAGCGGGCAGCAGTGCGTTCTTCAGCGCCAAGCGACTCAGCACGGTGCGTCTCGGTATCTGCGCCACCGTCGCGGCCTCGATGTAGTCGCTGCCCAGCACTTCAAGCATCTCGCCCCGAATTAGACGGATGGTCAACCCCAGCGGGTAGGCGGCCATGACCGCCATCGGCATCATCAGATGAACGGCCACATCGACGAGGTTGGACCAACTGCCCGACAGGGCCGCATCGACCAGCAAGAAGCCGGTCGGCTCGCTGAAGCTCGTGGCGGGGTCAGTGCGCCCCGCTAGGGGCAGCCACCCCAGTCTGGACGCGAAGAGCAACTGCAGCAGCAGAGCCGACCAGAACACCGGAACCGACACCCCCATCACCGCCAACAACCGGATGGACGTGTCACTCATGCGGCGCTGACGAGCCGCAGCCGCCACTCCCGCCGGGATTCCCACCACCATCGACAGCGCCGTGGCCGACAGTGCCAACTCCAGTGTGGCCGGCAGGAACCGGCGCAGATCCTGCGCGATCGGACGTTTGGTCGCGAACGACACCCCGAAGTCGCCCCGAGCCAGGTCCCCCAAGTACGACACGTATTGTGACAGCACCGGAGCATCAAGGTTCAGGTCATCGCGAACCTGCTCCACCTGCTCGGGGCGGGCCCTCGCTCCCGCATAAAGCGAAGCCGGGTCAGACGGCACCAGCCTCGACACCACGAACGTGATCGTCACCACTCCCAGCACGACCAGCAGGCTCGTGATCACCCGCCGCAGCACGTACCTCGCGCCGTCGCCTCCTGGACCCTTCATAGAGTCCGCCCCGTCAGCCCTGCCTGGAATTCGAACCCATCATGGCTCGCTGGGTGAGCGACGCAGGATCTTCACGCGCTGGCTGCGATCAGGTCCCACAGGGCATCGACATGTTCTTCGGTGGTCCAGGTAGAGCCCACAACGATGCGGGCGTATCGGCGGCCACTGACTTCTGATGGTGAGATGTAGAAGCACCCGGAGCTGTTGACCGCGGAGACCAACGCATCAGTGGCTTCATTGCCAGACCGGTGAGCGAAGGCGACCAGGGCGAATGGAACTGATGCTACGAGTTCCAGCCTGGGGTGGCTGGCGATGCACTGGGCAAGCCCGCGGGCCCAAGCGACATGTGCCCGGATCAGAGCGCGCAGTCCTTCCGCACCGAAGGATCTCAGCACAAACCACAACTTCAACGCCCTGAAGGGCCGGCTCAATGGCAGGTGCCAGTCCCGGTAGTCGATGACCCTGCCAGAGGCTGTGGCTTCGTTCCGTAGGTAGGGGGGAAGCACGCTCAGGGCCTCAATGAGCCGGCTACGATCGGCCACCCACATCACCGAGCAACCAACATTGGTGGCCAGCCACTTATGCGGGTTGAACGTGTAGCTGTCGGCCAGCTCCAGCCCGTCCTGATGACAGCGGAACTCCTCGCAGATCATGGCCGAGCCCGCATAGGCGGCATCGACGTGGTGCCACACTTGCTCGCCTCGGGCGATCTCGCCGAGTCGGCGAACTGGGTCCACGGCTGTGGTGCCGGTAGTACCGACCGTTGAGCACATGAAGGCAGGAGTCAGGCCCGCCTGCCGGTCCGCATCAACCGCAGCTGCAAGTGCCTCGGGCCTGACCGACAACGCCTCGTCCGTTGCTAAGTGCCTAAGGTGACGGAACCCAGCCATTCGAGCGCCCTTCTCCACCGAGGAATGGGCCTCGCGTGACGCGTAGGCCACCATCTGCTCGATCGCGGTGCCGGTACGCTCCGCACAGACTTCGCGTGCAACCACAACAGCGGTGTGTGTAGACGCCGAGGCACCGGACTGAAGCACCCCACCGCCTAGTGCGGTGGTCTTCCATTGCTCGGGCACGCCGAGAAGGTCGACAAGCCAGTCCACCACGCGGGACTCGATCTCAGTGGCCGCGGGCGACGTCGACCACAGCATCCCCTCAACCCCCAGGCCAGCTGCGGCTAACTCCCCCAACACAGCCGGCGGTGATGAAGCAGCCGGGAAGTACGCGAACCAACCCGGATGCTGCCAGTGAGCGAGTCCTGGCAGCACTACACGGTCCAAGTCGGTGAGCAACGCTCCAAAGGGCTCCGGTTGTTCAGGAGCGCGCGTCGGCAACTTTGCTGCGACATCACCGGGCGCCACGGACTCGAGCACTCGCCGGTGCCCGATATCGCGGAGATAGTCGGCCATCCAATCCACTAGGGCGTGCCCGTTGCGGCGGAAGCCATCAAGGTCGAGCGCAGCCAGCGCCGGAAACGCCTCAGAAGACACTGGCACCCCCTCGCGGAGTCTCATCAAGTCCGAGTCACGGCCGAGAGGTTGGCGTCTTCAGGGACAGCAGCCTCACGGGCCCAGCGCTGCTAGCCCGTGCGCCTCAGGTCATAGAACCGGACCGCGTTGGCGTAGGCCGGATTCGGCGTGTACCCGGTGACGTCGGCACTGATCACCGAGACGCTGGGCACATCCAGCATGAACACAGCCGCGTTGTCCTCGATGAGGATCTGCTGGGCCTGCTGGAACATCTGGCTGGCGGCGTCGGTGTCTGTGCCGCTGGTGGCGTCCGCGGTGTCGAGGAGCGTGTCGAAGTCCGGGTTGCTGTAGTAGCCGAGGTTGAAGAACGGTGCTTCCTCGGAGCGATACAGCGAGTACAGGAAGTCAGTGGGCGTCACATAGGTTGGGTACCAGAACATCGTGAAGATGTCCTGCGCGTTGGCGGGATCGCCCTGGGCGATCTCCCATCGCGCGTCCCAGGTGAGAGGTTCGAGCACGAGGTCTACGCCAATGGAGGCCAAGTTGGCCTTCCAGACTTCCCCGATCTGCTCCTGCTCTACCTCGCCGACGTCATAGCTGTAGGTCAGCGAAAGGTCTTGGACACCGGCTCCGGCAAGGAGTTCAGCGGCGCGGTCCAGATCGGTTTGGGGCAGGCTCACTCCAGCAGCCGCACCCCAGATGGTTTGCGGTATCGGGCCTACCGCTCGAGTGGCCTCCCCGCCGTAGAGGTTGTCGACCACGTCGTCGTAGGGGAAGGACAGCACGAGCGCCTCGCGCATGTCCGCGGACAGACGAACGTTGTTCAACAGCCCGAACAGATTCGTCATGGACAGGCCTCTCACCACCGAGAGGCCCTCCTCGCCTTCCAAAGAGGGGTAAGCGTCAAATGGAAGGTTGAAGGTGAAGTCGGCGTCGCCGCTGCGGATCATCTGCTCGGCCAGTACTGGATCCTCCACGAGACGCAACTCCACCTCGTCGAACTGGCCGTCGGACCATCCACCCCAGTAGGCGTCATGCCGCTTGAGGATCACGTTCTCGTTGGGAGAAACAGATTCGATCATGTACGGGCCAGTGCCTGCGCCGTTGCCGTTGTTGAACCATTGGCTGTCCTGGGCTGCGGAGTCTGAGCTCATGATGTAGGCCGCGAAGCTCGACGACATGACGAGATCGAGCGGGGCGGGCCAGGCGAGGTTGAAGCTGATCGTGAGGTCGTCCACTACATCCATGGACTCGACGGAAAGGAATATGAACGCCGCGCCGAGACCCAGATCGATGGTTCTCTGAATCGAAGCCCGCACAGCCTCGGCGTTGAACGGCGAGCCGTCATGGAACGTGACGCCTTCGCGCAGCGCGAAGGTCCATGCGGTGGCGTCGTCATTCGACTCCCATTCCACAGCAAGGCCCGGAGACAGCAGTTCTGACGATCCGGGAGGGTTGAACCTGGTCAGAGTCTCATAGACGTTCTGTAGCACTATGTGCTCCGCCGAGAAGGCTGAGGACGGGTCGAGGTCAACGAATGGGAACGCGCTTGCGTACACAAAACGGCCCGCGCTCTGGTCCCATCCGGTGTCGGCCGCGGTCGTGTCCTCGCCAGTGTCGGTGGCGGCCTCGCTACCGGCTGCCTCCTCCCCATCCGGCTCTGGATCGTCTGGCTCGGCTGCACCATCCTGTTGGTCGCTGTCGCTGGAGGGCACTGCAGTGTCGCCCGCGGACGGCTCATCGACGGCTTGGTCATCGTCCTCGCCGCAGGCGGTGGCCAGCAATGCCAGCACCGACAGTGCCGCCAAGATGTGTCGGATCCTCATGGGAACTCCCCTCTCGCTCCAGTCCCGGCGTATGATCCAGTCCACACTCCGGTGGATTCGCCATCCGCATATATTAGCATATTGCTCCCTTAGGATCGCAAATCCTAGTCCAAATTAGCGAGGATGTGCAAAATTTGAAGTTAGACGACCTGGACAAGGCCATCCTCAGGGTGCTTAGCGGAGACGCGCGCGCGACCTACAGCGAGATCTCGAAAGCCGTGGGCGTATCGGTAAGCACGGCGCGCAACCGCATTACGGCGATGCGCGACTCGGGCTCTTTGCACCTCAGGGTGTGGCTGGACCCGCGCCGAGCAGAAGTCGGCCTCCAGGCAACGTTTCTGCTGAGAGTCCAGCCGGACAGGCTCGCGCAAGTCACGGAGGCGCTCGTAGCTCTCGACGCCACCGGCTACATCGCCACCATCGCCGGTGATCACGACCTCTTGGTGGATGCGTTCTGCCGAGACGTGTCCCACTTGGAGCACGTGCTCCACCACGAGATTCAGGCCATCGCGGGGGTGCTGTCGGTTACCTCGTATCTCATCACCGACATCAAGTACGACTCCAACATAAACATCACCGGCCTGCTCAACGGCCCCGGTGTCACCGCCGTGGACAACGCATCTGCACCGGCCGAACGCGACCCGTCGATGTAGCGCTTGCGCTGACGTGGCCGACCCGCACATACGCACATAGAGGAGAAGCAATGAGCATCTTGGGAACTGAGGCGACCCCCGAGTTCGCAGAGTTCGAGCTGCACCACGCCGCCCGGGTGCTGCTGACAGAAGTGCGGCCGGTTGAGTCCGGCGAACAGGTGCTGATCACCGCCGACAGCCAAGCCGACCAGCGGGTCGCGAGAGCCACCGCGGCCGCTGCGCACGCGCTCGGCGCGGTGCCCACCGTTCTCACCTATCCGACCTGCACGCCTGTGGGACAGGTGCCCGAGCCAGTGGCCGGAGCGGCGCTGCGGGCACGCCACTGGATCAACTTCTCGGTCGGGTACCACCTATACAGCACCGCCTATGAAGCCGCCATCGCCAACGGCTGCGTTTACGTGGAACTGACCGGCATGGATGTGGATATGATGATCCGCACCATCGGCAAGGTGGACAACGCCCTGTTGGAAGAAGTCAAGACGCTGCTGTACCGGCGATCGCAGGCGGTCGACACGCTGCGGCTAACCAACCCAGCGGGATGCGATATCACGATGGCAATCGACCCTGCCGGCGACCCGTTCTGGGAGGATCCCCCCACCGAGGGCGGTTGGCCCCAGATGCTCGGTGGCCAATCCGGGTGCATGGTCGTGCGGGAATCCGCCAACGGGACGCTGGCATTCGACGGGGCGGCATGGCCTCCAGACAGCCTCGGGCTACTGAACGAGCCGATTGTTATGACCATCGTTGACGGATATGTGACCGAGTTCTCGGGGGGACCGGAGGCCAAGCTCTACGAACAGTGGCTGCGTTCCTCCGGCAATGCTGAGGCCTTGATGTTCGATCACTTCTGCTACGGATTCAACCCCGGTGTCAAGCGACCCTCGGGACGGATTCTGGAGGATGAGCGGATCTTCGGATGCGTGCAGATCGGCATCGGCGCCACCGAACTCGGCTCTCCCGTGCATTCCGACGGCGTGGTTCTGAATCCATCGGTGTGGCTCGACGATCAGCAGGTCCAGGCAGACGGCGCCTACGTCGATCCCGAGATCGCGGCATTGACTGACCGGCTCATCGCCTGAGCGTGGGCCCCGTCAGCGCTGCGGGCGGACGGCCTCCGCGTGGAGGATGTCGGCGATGCAGCCGGTGAGCTTCTCGGCATAGCCCAGGTGCAGGAACTCGTTGGGGCCGTGGGCGTTGGACTCTGGACCCAGAACCCCGGTCACGACAAACTGGGCTTGGGGGAACATCTCGCCGAGCATGCCTATGAAAGGAATGCTGCCCCCCTCCCCGAAGAGCTGCAGGGGCTGCTCGAAGTGGCGCCGAGCGCTGTCGTGAAGGGCATCGGCCAGCCAGGGCGCCAAATTGGGGGCGTCCCACCCGTCAGCCCACTCAACTTCATCGACACTCACCGACGCCTGAAGCGGCGGATCGGCGCTGAGTCGGTCGACCAGCTCTGACGTAGTGGCTTCCACGCTGGCCGTAGGCGGCAGGCGCAGACTCAGCCTGAAGGCGGTGTAGGGCCGCAGCACGTTGCCAGCCGACGAGGTCGGTGGCAGCCCGTCGGCTCCGGTGACGCTGAGAGCGGGGCGCCACGTGCGGGCCAGCAGCCCCTCGGCAGGGTCCTCCTCCATCAACTGGAGGTCCCCGATCAGGCCGAAGTCCTCGCCGGTGCCGCCGAGCAGCTCCGCCATGGCCCGAGCCTCCGAGATCCGGTGGGGCGGGATCTCGACATTGGCCGTGCCCAGCAGCACCCGGCCGCTGGCTGGGTCCTCGATGCGGTCCAGCAGGATGCGGGCCAGCCGGAACGACGACGGCACCAAACCGCTGGCCATGCCGCTGTGCCAGCCCTCGGCGATCACGTCCACCCGCAGCGTCGCTTCCACCAATCCGCGAAGCGAAGTGGTGAGCCACATCGTGTCGTAGGTCGCGCAGCCGGAGTCGAGACACACCAGCAGTGCCACGTCTCCGAGGCGGTCCCCGAGCGTGGCGAGATGGGCCATTAAGTCGGGGCTGCCGGACTCCTCGGAGGCCTCGATCAGCACCAGGCACCGGCTGTGGCTGCCGCCGCAGGCCTGGACCGCCTCGATGGCGGCGAGGCTGGCGAAGGCCGCGTAGCCGTCGTCGGCGCCACCTCGCCCGTAGAGCCGGTCGCCGTCGCGCACCGGTGTCCACGGCCCGAGCCCGTCGCGCCATCCTGTCATCTCCGGCTGCTTGTCCAGATGCCCATAGAGCACCACCGTGGAGTTACCGGCGTCGTCGGGGGGCTGAACGCCGAAAGGCTCCACCTCGGCGACGATCAGTGGGGTTCGCCCCGGCAGGCGCTGAACCTCAACCGTCATCCCCGCAACCGGCCGCGACGACATCCACGCCGACACCTGATGCACCGCGGCCTCGATGTGACCTGACTCCTCCCAGCCGGCGTCGAAGGCCGGCGACAACGCCGGTATCGCGATGTAACGCTCAAGCTCGCCAATGATCTCGTCTCGCCAGCATCCCGAGACGGCTACCGACACGGCATCCCTGTCCATGCTCAGAATCCTCCTTGCTGCTCAAGGCCGAGCACAGCCTCGGCCATGTTCGCGATCATCTCAATACCGACGATGGCCTCCATTGTCGTAAGCCGTTTTGGAGTGCCCTGTGACCTAGACCGACAGGTGCCAGTAACTGCGGGGTCAACCAGGGTTCGTTCTAGTGCTCGAACCTCACCAGTTGGCGGCTATGTACTGGGTTTCGCAGAACTCGTAGATGCCCTCGCTGGCACCCTCGCGGCCGAGGCCGGACTGCTTCATGCCGCCGAAGGGTGCGGCCGGGTCCGACACCGCGCCCCGGTTGAGGCCGATCATGCCGGCCTCGATGCGCTCGCTGACGTTCAGGCCCCTGGCCAGGTCCTCGGTGTAGACGTAGCCGATCAGACCCATCTCGGTGTCGTTGGCCGCGGCGATCATGGCGTCGGTGTCGGTGAAGCTGGCCACCGGGGCGACCGGTCCGAAGATCTCCTCGCGGGTGATGGGTGCGGCCGGGTCCACCCCGCCGAGCACAGTGGGCTCGTAGAAGAATCCGGGCCCGTCGATGGCGGAGCCGCCGGTGACGGCGCTGGCCCCGCCGTTGATGGCGCCCTGCACCAGCCGGTCGATGTTGTTGATCGCATCGGAGTTGATCATCGGGCCGCAGGTGACCTCGGGATCGAACCCGCTTCCGACCTTCATCGACCCCATAGCGGCAGCCAGGCGCTCGACGAACTCGTCGTGGACCGGCGCCTCCACGAAGAACCGGTTGGCCGCAGTGCAGGTCTCGGCCGAGTGGCGCATCTTGGCCACCATCGCACCGGCGACAGCGGCCTCCAGGTCGGCGTCGGCAAACACCACGAAGGGTGCATTGCCTCCCAGTTCCATCACCGTCTTGAGGACCCGGTCGGCGCAGCGCCGCAGCAGCACCCGCCCCACCTCGGTGGAGCCGGTGAACGACACCATGCGCACCGCCCGATGGTCCACCGCGGCGTCGAACCACGGACCCGAGGCAGTGGTGGGCACCAGGTTGACAACACCCGGCGGCACACCGGCCTCCGCCAGCAGCTCGCCGACCCTGAGCGCAGTGAGAGGCGCCTCCCGGGGCGGCTTGATGACCACCGTGTTGCCCGCGCCCAGTGCCGGGGCCAGCTTGCGGGTGATCATGGCGGCCGGGAAGTTCCACGGGGTGATCATCACCACCACGCCGACCGGCGGATGGCGGGTGATGATGCGCTTGTCGCCGCCCGGAGCAGTGCTGATCGTGCCGTGGATGCGCACGGTCTCCTCGGCGTTCCAGCGGAAGAACTCGGCTGCGTAGGCCACCTCCCCCGCCGCGTCGGCCCGGGGCTTGCCGTGCTCGAGGGTGATCAGGTCGGCCAACTCGTCGGTGTGCTCCAGCAGGATCCGGTGACATTCGCGCAGGATCTCCGAGCGGACCCTGGGCGGGGCCGCGGCCCAGGCGGGCTGAGCGGCCGCGGCCGCGTCGCAGGCCGCCACGGCCTCTGCCGGTCCGCCCGCAGCCACTTCCGCGATGCCGTCCCCGGTGGCCGGGTCGAGCACCTCGATCCGCGCGGCGTCGGCCTTGTCCTGCCAGCTCCCGTCGATCAACATCAGTGTCTGCATCGCGTCACCCTTTCTGAACCCGAACTGGCAGCAGAACGCACCCTATAGGGGCCCAAACGCTGCCAATTCGGCCGGACAGCAGACACCGCACCCGAACTGGCAGCAATACGCACGCCATCCGTGCACAACGCTGCCAATTCGGCCGGACAACAGACACCGCACCCGAACTGGCAGCAATACGCGCCCTATAGGGGCCCAAATGCTGCCAATTCGGTAGACGGAGGGTCAGCCTCCGAGCTTGGGGATGGGGTGGCCACCGTAGGCGACGGCCACGTTCTTGGTCTCCATGTAGAAGTCGAAGCTCCAGTCGCCGCCGTCGCGGCCGATGCCGCTGCGCTTGGTGCCCCCGAACGGTGTAGGCAGGTGGCGCACGTTCTGGGAGTTGACCCACACCATGCCCACGTCAACGGCATCGGCCACCCGGTGGGCCCGGCCCACGTCGCCTGTCCATACGTAGGCAGCCAGCCCGTAGTCGGTGTCGTTGGCGATGGCGACCGCGTCGGCCTCGTCGTCGAAGGCGATCGCGGTCAGCGCGGGGCCGAAGATCTCCTCGCGGGCGATGCGCATGTCGTTGGTAGCCCCTGTGAACAGTACGGGCGTCACGAAGTTGCCCCCGGCTGGGGCCTCGGCCCATCCAGTGCCCTCGACCACGGTGGCGCCCTCGGCTGAGGCCAACTCGATGTAGCTGCGCACCTTGTCACAGTGGCGGGGGTGGATCAGCGGGCCGACAACGGTGCGGGGATCGAGCGGGTGGCCCACACGTATGTTGCGCAGCTTGGCCGCCAGCCGCCGGGTGAAGTCGTCGTAGATGCTGCGCTGCACCAGCAGGCGGCTGGAACTGGTGCAGCGCTCGCCGTTGAGGCTGTAGATCATGAACACCGCGGCGTCGAGCGCGCGGTCGAGATCGGCGTCGTCGAAAACGATCACCGGGTTCTTGCCGCCCAACTCGAAGTGGAGACGCTTGAGGGTGGCCGCCGACTGGGCCTGAATGAGGGACCCGGTGGCCGATTCGCCCACGAAGGCGATGGCCGCGATGTCGGGATGCTCGGTGAGGGCCCGGCCAGCGGTCTCGCCCGCGCCGTGGACCACGTTGAGCACGCCGGGGGGCAGGCCGGCGTCGAGCGCGATCTCAGCCAGCAGGCAGGCGGTGAGCGGGCTCCACTCCGCCGGCTTGTGCACCACCGTGCAGCCCGCAGCCAGCGCAGGGGCGATCTTCCAGGTGGACAGCATGAACGGCGTGTTCCACGGCGTGATCACCCCCACCGGCCCGATGGCCCGGCGGCTGGTGTAGTTGAGGTGATGGACCGATGGCAGGGACAGACCGTCCGACGCGGCCGGGGCCCGGTCGGCGAAGAACCGGAAGTTCTCCGCGCCCCGCAGCGCGGCCGACGACATGAAGCGGATGGCCTGCCCGGTGTCCACCGATTCCACCACCGCGATCTCGCCGGCCCGATCCACGATGGCATCGGCCACCGCATGCAGGATCCGCTTGCGCTGCTCGCCAGAGGTGGCCGACCACTCCTCGAAACTGGCGCAAGCCGCGGAGGCCGCGGCCGCGATATCGCTTGCATCTCCCGATGCCACATCGCCGAGATGCATCCCGTCGATGGGCGAGGCATTGGCGAACGTCTCGCCCGAGGTGCTGGCGGCGGGTCCGCCATCGATCAAGTGCAGTGTCGGTTCGGCCGCGAAACGAGCCAGGTGCCGGCGGGCGGCGGCAAGGTTCTCCTCGAAGCTGGCTGCGGTCGCCATTATGCGTCTCCTGTCGCCTGCTTTCGAGGCTAGAGGCCGAGCGGTCGGCCGGGCGCGCCCGAACCTCAATCGGTTGACCACCTCTGGGGTGGCTAACTCACTGAAGTTCCGGTGCCAGCGCTTGATCGCACAGCTGCTAGGTGCGATCACTCCGGGCAAGATGGGTGCGGATGTGGTTGCGGTTGATGCGCATGGTCGGGTCGATCAGCTGGACTTCGGCGCTGATCGCCACCGGATGGTGGGGCCGGAGCGGTGCCAGCACCTCGTCGACGGTGTCGAGGAGGCGGTTGAGGAACCGCTCGATCGTCTCGGGCTCCCGGCCGGGTCCGATGCGAGCCGTCAGGTACACGAATCCGTAGGCCGGGTTCCCGTCGGCGATGCGGTAGTGGTCGCGGGGCGCGGCCCTGGTGCGCAGAGCGTCGAGGGCGGGCAGGCCGTCTTCTAGGGCCGCTCGGTGCACTTCGGCAACCAGCGCATCCATGTCGGTCAGCTTGGCCACATTGGCCGAATATTCGATGATGATGTGTGGCATGTGCGGTCCGTCCAAGGCACGATTGTACGGTCTGGCAGTGAGGCGCTGGTCTCCCCACCGCTCGACAAATGACCACCGCTCGACAAATGACGGCGCGACCATGACCCGAGGACTCTGTGTGCAGACAGTCGGCCATATCCCGGGTTTCTGCGCACAGATGGTGATAGGAGTCGCCTGATGCGCCTGCTCAGCTACAGCGTCCACGGAGCCCGGTCGTTCGGTGTGCTCACCCCCGACGCCGCCGGCGTCATCGACCTCGCCCCTCGCATAGAGGGAGTGACAGACCTCGGCGATCTGATCGCGCAAGGCCGTCTAGGCGAGGCGGCCGATTGGGCCGGCACCGGCTCCGACGCCGACCATTCCCTCGACGACATCGTCTTCGAGCGACTGATCCCCCGCCCCGGCAAGATCATCTGCATCGGCGTGAACTACGGCGGACGGGGGGCGGAGTACGCCGAGAACCCTGCCGACGCCTACCCCAGCGTGTTCGTGCGCTTTCCCGAGACCCTGGTCGGCCACGAGCACCCCCTGCTGCGACCCCCCGAGTCCGAGCAGCTCGACTACGAGGGCGAGATCGTGGTGGTCATCGGCACCGGCGGGCGCCGCATACCGGTCGAGGAGGCCCGCGGCCACATAGCCGGGATGTCCCTCGGCAACGAGGGCACCATCCGCGACTGGGTCCGCCACGGGCGCTTCAACGTTACGCAGGGCAAGAACTGGCACCGCAGCGGCTCGATCGGGCCGTGGCTGGTGACCCTCGACGAGATCGGAGACTTCGCCGAGCTGCACCTCACCACCCGGGTCAACGGTGAACTCCGCCAAGACGACCTGGCCGGCAACATGCGGTTCGGGATCGAGTACCAGATCCACTACCTGTCCACATTCGTCGGCCTCGACGCCGGCGACGTGATCTTCACCGGCACCCCCACCGGCGCCGGCGCCCGCTTCGACCCGCCGGTGTGGCTCGAGCCCGGCGACGTCGTGGAGGTCACCGTCCCCGAGATCGGAACCCTCCGCAACCCGGTCCGCGATGAGAACGCCTTGAGCATCCACCAGTCCTAGAGCCCCCTCAGCCTGGATCCACCGGCGCGGTGAGCGCTGTGGGGTTGGCGCGTCCACCGGAAAGGCCTCCTGACATGGGAGAATGCTGTTTGCAGTAACGGTCATTCCGGCCACGTGAGGAGGCACTTCCTGTGGGCAGCGTATCGGGTGGGATCGACGGGTTGGAGGTTCGTTTCGACGACGGGTCTTTGGTGGCGGATGCGGGGCTGTTGCTGGCGGGCACGGTGATGGACCGCCTCGGGCTGGAGGCGCTGATCGACGCGGCGGTGCGCCCGCCCGGGTCGGGGCGCGGCTCGGGGGCCAAGGCGCTGTCGGTGGCGGCGTCGATGCTGGTGGGCGGCTCGTTCATCGACGACGCGAGCAGGCTGCGGGCGGGCTCTGCTGGGGCGGTGCTGCCGTTTGAGCCGTTGGCGCCGTCGACTTTGGGGACATGGCTGCGCTCGTTCACGTGGGGACACGTGCGCCAGCTCGACCGCGCCGGCGAGCTGGCGCTCGGCCGGGCGTGGTCTTTGGGCGCGGCGCCCGACGCTGGGGAGATCACGGTGGATCTGGACTCCACGGTCTGTGAGGTCCACGGCACATCCAAGCAGGGCGCCGCCTACGGCCACACCGGCGTGTTGGGCTATCACCCGCTGGTCGCGGCCAGAGACGACACCGGCGAGATGGTCCACGTCCGGATGCGGTCCGGCAGCTCCCAGCGCGGCCACCTGCGGTTTGTGGCCGAGACCCTGGCGAGGCTGCGTCGTCTCGCTCCCGGCGCGGCGGTGACCGTGCGCGCCGACGCGGGGTTCTTCTCCTATGACATGATCGACGCCATCGAGGCCCGCGGCGCGTCGTATTCGATCACGATCCCGCAGAACTCCAAGGTCTCAGCAGCCATAGACGCCATCGGGGACAAAGCCTGGACGCCGATCCCCTACACCGAAGAAGGCATAGCGCAGGTCGCTGAGACCACCATCGAGACCGGCCGCCGCGACCCCGACGGCCCCCGCAAGCTGCGGCTGGTGGCGCGCCGCAGCCGCCTCACAGGCGCACAGGCAACCCTCTGGCCCGACTGGCGCCACCACTGCTTCATAACTGACCGCCACGACCTCGACACCGCCGCCGCCGACGCCTACCACCGAGACCACGCCCGAGTCGAGCTCGCCATTCGTGACCTCAAAGACAACGGCCTCGCCCACTGCCCCTCGGGCAGGTTCTTCGCCAACGCCGCCCACCTCGCCTGCGCCTCGCTCGCCCACAACATCGCCCGCTGGACCGCACGCCTCGGCCGCGCCCAGCACCCCGGCCGCCTCACCGTCGCCAACACACAAAAACAGCGGCTGCTCACCGTCTGCGGCCGCGTCGTCAACCACGGCCGACGACACATCCTGCGCCTGCCCGCCGACTGGCCCTGGCAGCACACCTTCACCCGAGCGCTGCGACACCTCCGCAACCTGCCCCTGCTCATCTGAACCCCCGAACCCAGGGGCCCGGCGTCCCCCAGCACCACCCCCAGCGCCACCAACCGCCAAAGCCCCAACCCCCGGCCCAGCACGCCCGCACCAGCCCGCGGCGCCCGGCGCCGCCCACCAGAACCCACCACGCGCCGAACCAACCCCAACCCCCACCACACCAGCCGCCCACCGGTGGATCCAGGCTCAGTGGCAACCCTCCGGTTGGCTTGATGGCTCCGCTAGGAGACGTGAGTCGGATAGGAATTCCGATCGACGCTCGACCCCGAATCAACCGGGACCGGCCCGCGCCGATGCGACGAAACGGATGAGTTCCTTTCGATTGTTCAATCCCAGACGGGCGAGTCCTTCCTTCAGATGCGTTCGCATCGTGGTGAACCCGATCCCCAAACGCCGGGCAACCTCCTTGTCGGCATGTCCCTCTCCTACGAGCAGAACCACCGCGGCCTGACGCGGGCTGAGGCCGTGCAATTCTTGCAGCCAAGCGACTGACGTGGATCTGGCGGTCGCAGACGCACCCCTGTGACTACCGAGGTGGCAGCGACGCAGGGCAGCAATGATCGCCGGATGGAGCAGCCTTACCATCCCGACGTCTTCACCAGTGAAGTTGCCGCGTGCCCTGGACCGCCACACCCTCAGGTCACCTAGATCGACTGCATCGTCGGCGGCAAAGAGATTGAGCCCCCAATAGAGGCCGGCCGGCCGCAGAAAGCTGTCGAAGAACGGCGACCGGGTGAGAGTCTTCTGCGGGATCACGTCGCACACCCGCGTCGGGCCCGCCCTGGCACGCAGCCGCCCGGCAATGGTGTCGGCGAACTGCGCTTCTTGCTCGTAGTGCAAAATGACGGACAGATCTGCGTCGCTCGTGACGCCCCTCTCGAAGCGGGCAGACTCGTGATCCCAGACGAACGAAGCGACATGGTCGGCACGGAGAAGGTCGGCAATCGACACCACCAGCGCTGCTCGAAGCGCGCGTGAGTCGGTGAAGTCACCGCTCAGAACGGCCACCGTCTCGCCGAGGCGCCGCCTCTGCACCGAATCCAGGTACATCTGAACTGACAATAGCTCCAAGGTCGGTCGTCCTAGATGGCGAGCACTCTCGGAGCAACCGAAGAGCGTGACGCCTCCTCACAAATGAGGATGGTGGCCGCGCTCCCCACCCGCTTCAGTGCATTGAGAATGCCCAGCACGAGCACTTCTCGCCCCTGCGGCGAACCCCGAGAAGACGATTCAGTCGTGCATCAGCGGTCTAAGCCACCGACGATGCTCCCCACGCAGGCCGCCGAGGCAGTAATCGCCGCTGTCGACCGCTGCCAGGAACTCACCGCTCTGGTCGACTTCGACTGCGATGCGCTTCTTCAGGCAGCCGCTGACCTCGAAAGGACGCCTGCCGCCAAGCGCGGCCCGCTCCACGGCATCCCTATTGGGGTAAAGGACAACATCGATGTCGCGGGCTACTCCACGACGGCTGGCTGTCCAGCCATGCCACGGCGACCACCGCGCTTCGATGCACCCGTCGTGCGCCGATTGCGTGCGGCGGGGGCCTTGATTGCGGCCAAGACTGCGATGCACGAACTCGGGCTCGGGGTTACGTCAGTCAACTCGTGGTCGGGGCCGGTCCGGAATCCACATAACGCAGACCTTGTCGCGGGAGGCTCAAGCGGCGGGTCGGCTGCGGCGGTGGCCGCTGGGATCCTGCCGGTGGCGCTAGGCACGGACACCGGCGGCTCCATCCGCATCCCGGCCGCGCTCTGTGGCGTTGTGGGCTTCCGGCCGACGATCGGACGCTGGCCACTCGACGCTGTCGTCCCGATCTCCCGAACACGCGACGTTGTCGGTCCCATCGCCTCGACCGTCAACATGTGCGCTCTAGCCGATGAGGTTGTGTGCGGGCTGCCGCCGCGAGAGCCGGGCTACGGCCGGATCAGTGTCGGCATGCCGCAAACCCTTTGGACCTATGTCGATCCAGGAGTACGCACCGACTGCCTCTCCCTAGTGCATAGAGCCCCAAGGGAGCTCCTACAGCTTGTGGAGGTCCAGTTGCCCATCGATCTGGAGAACCTGCTGGCGTACGGCTTGACCATCGCTCAAGCCGAGACCCTCGACAGCATCGGGGGGTACCACCGCGAGGCAGGCCACGTCTTTGATCCGCGCTCATTCGCAAGCGGCGTCAAGGACCCGGAAGTACGAGCGATCATCCACGAACTCACAGCGGGTGGCGGCCCCGACATCGACACCTACGAAGCCGCTCTACGGTCGCGTAAGGCAGATCAAGAGACATTGTCCGGCTGGTTGAACGACAAGCAAATTGATCTCTTGTGCTTCCCGGCAGTCGCCACTGCCGCCGTACCAGTCGCCCGTAGCCAAACGATCGAATTCGGTGGCGAGGTGGTCAGTGTCTTCGATGTCTACACCCGGCAACCGGCGCTGGCCAGCGTGCTTGGATTGCCTGCCATCACAATTCCCGCCAACCGCAACACAACGAGGATGCCGGTCGGACTCGAAATAGTCGGCCACGCCGGCAGCGACCGATCCCTGCTCAGTTGCGCCGAGCGAATCGAAGCTCTAACGGATGCCACAGCGACGAAGGAGAATGACTATGACTGAAGCCACAATCAGGACGCGGCTCACGGATCAATATGGGCTGCGCCATCCGTTCGCCTGCGCGGGAATGGCCTTCGCCGGAATGACACCGGACCTTGCTATCGCAGTCACCGGTGCGGGCGGAATCGGGGCCCTCGGCGTGGGATTCACGCCTGCAGTGGTGCTGCGAGCCCACATTCGCGCCATCAGCGAAGCCGTCGATGGCCCGTTCAACATCAACTTCATCACGTGCTTCGACAACGATGAGCAGGTCCGCGTCTGCGCGGAGGAGCGCGTCCCGATCGTGTCCTGGCACTGGGGCCATCCCTCCCGCGAGCACCGATCCATGCTCTCCGATGCTGGCGTCGCTTACTGGGAGCAAGTCGGCAGCGTCGACGACGCGAAACGCGCCGTTGACGCCGGCGCCGAGTCGGTCGTGGTCCAAGGCCTGGAAGCAGGGGGCCACAACTTTCAGGGTGTCGCGGGGATGCCCGGCCTCCCTCTGGGGGCACTGCTGCCCATGATCGTGGACGCTGTCGAGAACAACGCCCTCGTTCTGGCCGCAGGCGGAATCGGGGACGGTAGAACCGCCGCAGCCGCGCTCGCCCTCGGAGCCGACGGCGTATGGGTCGGTACGCGCCTGGTGGCGACCCAGGAGTCGGCCGTACACGACGAGCACAAACGCCGCATCGTGGCTGCGAGCGGCGAGGACACCGTGCTGAGCGCCATCTTCGGACCCGAAATGCCGCACTTCAACCCGATGCGGCTTCAACGCAATCGGGTCGTGTCTCAATACAACGACCGCCTGGGCGACGTCCCGGTTCAACGCGACCACCTCGACGTGATCGGGCACACCGTCTTCGGCGGTCAGCCCGTCGAGATGCGCAAGTTCAATGTGCTGCTCGCTACTCCCGAGACGGAAGCGGACTGGGAGGAGATGCCATGGCTCATGGGGCAAGGTGTGGGCCTCGTAAACGACATCGTCCCGGCGGCTGTCGTCGTAGAGCGCATGATGTCCGAGGCGAGGGACCGCCTGGAGGCATTGGCCGGGCGAGGGCAGCCATGAGCCGGCCCGGTCCCAACTACCGAACGCTGGCCGACCCCACCCTCCTCACGTCCCTCGGGGTTCGGCCATAGGCCTCGGCGAAGCGGCGCGAGAAGTGGGCTGAGGTCTTGAAGCCGTTGCTATGAGCGATCTCGGTGATAGTGCGGGACGCGGCCATCGGGCTCAGCAGATCGTCCATGCAGCGGGCCAGCCGGCGCTTGATCAGGTACTCGTTGACCGTCATGCCGTGCTCCTTGAAGATGGCGTGGAGATAGCGCAACGACACCCCGATGGACGAGGCGATGCGGGCCGGGGTGAGGTCCGGGTCCGATGCGTAGGCGTTCATGTAGGTACACGCTCTCAGGAAGTGCTTCGTTTGTCCCGCGTTGGGGCTTCCCTCGGTGCCGAAGCGATCGGCGAGCGCCACCCCCAAGAGATCCAGTGCGCTAGAGGCCAACTGGCGCGACACGGCGTTGTCGTCTCCGAGCGCCAGCGGTTCCAGCGACCGCAGGAACGACGACACGGGAGCGGCGACAGTGGTGTCGTTCGACATCCGCACTGCCGTGAGCCGCTCGGGCGAGGGGCAGCGCTCCATCAGAAACTGGCGGTCGAACTGGAACACGAGCATCTCGAACTGCTCGCACATGATGAGGTCGTAGGGGCGGGTGGCGTCGTACATAGCGAAGTCGCCCGGATCGAGCACGGCTTGGCGGTCGTCCTGCTGTATGACTGCGTTGCCCCTGAGTTGCACCGAGACAAGCACCTCGTCTCGAGGCTCCTCGTTGATCAGTCTTGTGGAACGCTGGACGGCATGGGGCTGGGCGCGCACGCGGCTGAGTGTCAGGGGTCCGAGATCGGACCTCGCGATCTCAGCCCTGAAGGGTCTCTCCGATGGCAACGTCTCGGCCTCAAGGCGGACGAAGGCCGTGCAGATGACCTCGTGCCAGAAGTCGAACCGCTCCTTGGCGGATACCGAGTCGGTTGTCACCGCAATGCTCATACCGCACCCCTGCCGCTCACATATGCACCCACAGACAAGAGACTAGGCGTCGTCGAGCAACTACCCGAACCGTCTCGACCCGTTGTGCACTGTGAGACAAAGGATTGCACGCTTACAGGGAAGGACTGTCCGCTGCTCGCTCCCTACGTTGCGACCGACCACAACCCCGGGTACCGGAGCCTGGCGCCCGGGGCCCGCCAACGTACGGGAGTTAACTGTGAGCGCTGAGGGACCATACAAGGTGGCAGCCGTACAGGCTGAGCCGTGCTGGTTCGACGCCGACGCCGGTGTCGAGAAAGCGACAGCTCTGATCGCGGAAGCCGCGTCCAGCGGTGCCCGGCTGATCGCGTTCCCAGAGCTGTGGATCCCGGGATACCCGCACTTTCTGTGGCTGGATGCCCAAGCACTGGGAATGAGGTTCGTGCCGCAGTACCACGCCAATTCGATCGTGGTTGGCGATGCACGGTTCAACCGTCTCGCCCAGGCCGCGGCCGACAACGAGATCGCGGTTGTGATGGGCGCCAGCGAGAAGGACTACGGCTCTCTGTACATGTCCCAGTTCATCTTCGGCGCCGACGGCGAGGTGCTGTTCACGCGGCGCAAGCTCAAGCCCACTCACGTGGAGCGGGCCATGTTCGGCCAAGGCGACGGCAGCCACCTGCATGTGCTCGAGGTTCCCGGCATCGGCCGGCTCGGCGCGCTCAACTGCTGGGAACACCTGCAGCCGTTGTCGAAGTTCGCCATGTACAGCCAGGGTGAGCAGGTCCATGTGGCCAGTTGGCCTTCGTTCTGTTTGTACCGCGGCGGCGCTCACGCCCTCGGCATCGAGGTCAACATGAACGCCACCCAGATCTACGCGGTGGAGGGCTCGAACTTCGCGTTGGCAGCCACCACCGTCACCGGCCCCGCGGGCATGGAATTGTTCTGCGACAACGATCAGCACGAGGCCCTGCTCGGTGGTGGAGGAGGGGGCTGCAGCCGCGTCTACGGCCCTGACGGCATGATCATCTCAGACCTGCTCGACGAGCACGCCGAAGGGCTGGTATACGCCGAGGTTGATCTGTCGCTCATCTCCATCTCGAAGATGGCCACCGACCCCAGCGGACACTATTCCCGCCCCGACGCCACCCGGTTGCTGTTCGACAAGCGGCCCCAGCCTGCGGTGGAGATGGTCGGAGAGCCGGAACCCTCGGGACCTGTGCTCGCCACGGTCGGTGCCGACGTCGGCGCGCCGGAGCCGCCGACCGACTGAGCATCGGCCCGAGGAGGACAGCCGCCATGACCGCAAACCGGCCGGAGGGCCATGTGCCCAATGTTCCAGCTTGGAGCGCTGTCAATCTGCCCGAGCGCACCGCGTTCTCGATGATCTTGGCCCGAGGCAACAGCAGCACCGGCACAGTCGAAGAGTTGAAGGCGGAACTGATCAGCGGCCGCGACGCTCCCGATCACCTTGAGCGGGCCAGAATCGTCAACTCTGATGACCGGGCGATTGCGTTCCTTGGATACTGGACCGATCCGGAATCGCAGGTGCGGTGGTGTCAGCGATCTGAGGCTCTGAAGCGGCCCGGGATCCTGATAGAGACCGCGGTCATCCCGGCCGAACGTTGGGAGACGCTTCATTCGACCCCCGAGATCACTCCCGGCGTGCGCAATCTGCTGGCGGCTGAGCTCACCGACGTTCACGAGTACTGGGGTGCCGCTCGGGATCGGATTCCAGCCAGCGCAACCTCGGACCTCGCGTCTGAGCCAGCTGATCCGCTGCCGGGAAACCTTTGCCTGATCCGGTCGGGTCAGATCTGGGAACACTGCGGGAACCGCGAGCGCTCCCTGTACTTCACTGATGTCGAACCCAGTCTCACCGCCGGAATCGACTTCTTGGCCGAGCATCCAGAGACAGGTTGCATCTCCAGCCGGTTCCTTCGAGAGCAGACCATCGACGGCGATGATCTCGAGTCCACCAGCTTCGTCGGCTGGTTCCGCGACCTCAGGTCGCTTGAGGACTGGTCGAGAACGCATCACACTCACCTCGCAATCTTCAACTCGTTCCTGACGATGGTCGCCGACATGGGCTTCCAGATCGAGCTGCGCCTGTGGCACGAGGTGGCGGTCGTCCCCGCTGACGGTGTCCATGTCGCAGGCACCGAGGGATCCCCGCTGATGGCTGCGTCATGAACTGGACCATTGCTAGTCGCACACGGAAACCCAAGGAGGGCCAACCATGAGACACAACCTTCGCTCCAGACTGCGAGCATCACTGGCCGCAGCGCTCGCGCTCATCCTTCTCGCCACATCATGCAGCGATGACGAGGACAGCTCCCCGGCACAGCAGGAAGCACCCGCCACCGACGCCAGCGAGACTCCTGAGCCCGCTGAAGAACCGGCCGAGCCGGATGACGACGTACAGGACGAAGCGCCTGACGACTCAGCAGCCGTGGAGCCGGACGACGTCGAGGGCGCGGTGCCATCGGAGGACTCCGACGGCGACGAAGTCGACGACGTCCCCGCCGAGACCACGCCCGCCGTGGCGGATGGAACGCCGATCAGGGTCGGCAACGTCAGCTCGCTCACGGGAGCAGGACTGTTCCCGGAGGCATCGGTAGCGGCCAAGGCGGTGTTTGATCGGGTCAACGCCAGCGGCGGGATCGGTGGCAGACCCATCGAACTCATCATCGAGGATGACGGCGGCACTCCCGAAGGGGCTGCGACCGCCGGCCGCAAACTCGTCGAACAGGACAACGTGGTGGCAATGGTGGGATCGGCCAGCGTCCTCGAATGCGCGGTCAACTCCGCGTACTACGCCGAACAGGGGGTGTACTCGATCCAGGGCACCGGCGTGGACCCGCTCTGCTTCCTGTCTTCGAACATCTCGCCCGTAAACACCGGGCCATTCGCGGGTATAACTGTCTCGCTGTACTACGCGTCGGAGACTCTCGCGCTGGACCGCGTGTGCAACATCAACCTGTTCGTGATCCCGGACCTCGCGCCGGCATTCGACGGGGCGGTGGCCCGCTGGGAGTCGCTGACCGGCAAGTCCCTGACATTCCGGGTCAAGGCCGCCACCTTGGAGGACGATCCCACGCCCCTGATGCTGCAGGCCCGAGACGCGGGCTGCGAAGCGGTGGTCATCGACGGCGTCGAACCGCACGCTCTGGCCGTTGGTCGGGCCATTGATGCCCAGGATCTTCGCGACATCGTGTGGATCGGACTCACCTCGTACTACACCGACGCGATCGCTTCGCAGTTGGGCAGCGCCGGCAACGGGCTGCGAGCCAACTCGGAGTTCGAGCCCTACGGGTCGGGTTCACCTGTCTTGGACGACTGGAAGGATCTGATGAACAGCGCTGGCGTGCCCCTCACGTCGTTCGCTCAGGGCGGCTATCTGGCCGCCACGATCTTCGTCGAAGCGCTCCGCAGCATCGACGGCGAGATCACCCGTGAGTCCGTGGCGGGAGCCGTGCTCAGCCTGGAGCCCTATGAGACTCCTCTGCTCGGAACGCCCTACACCTTCGGTCCCGGTGAGGCCCACGCTCCCAACCAGGCCTCGAAGTTCGTTGAGCTTCGCGACGGCCGGTGGGTGACCGCAGCCGACGACTGGGTGATCCTTCCCGGCTGATGGTGAAGGCTGACGGCCGGTGATCCCCGCCGGCTGAACCCTCCCAGGGCAGACGATGCTCACCTTAGTGGTCGCAGGTCTTGCTGCCGGTGGCGCTTACGCGATCTTCGGGGTGAGCATCGTTGTCCTGCACAGGATGGCGGGCGTGGTGAACTTCAGCCAGGCGGTGGTCGGCGCGTTCGGCGCATACGTGGCTGCGATCGGCGTGGAGCGAGGCTGGGGCCTGCTGTGGGCGGCTGTGGCCGGGGTCGCGCTGTCGTCAGCCCTATCGATCGCCATCGGACTGCTGTTCGCGCGCCTGTTCAGCGAGGCGGGAGCGGCCGTCCGCACCGCCGCGATGATCGCCGTCACGGTGGGGCTCTTCGCAGCGGGGTTCCGATTCTTCGGGGACGCGCCCCGAGCCGTGCCTGTGGTCCTTCCGGGGGCGTCTGTCTCGATCGGAGGTGTCGTGGTCACGGCCGGAACGGTGATCGTGCTGATGATTGCGATCGCGACGGCGCTGGGCATGGGCTGGGTTCTCAGTTCCACGAGGGTCGGGGTGCAGGTGCGGGCCATCTCGGAGCGGCCCGTGGTGGCGGAGTTGCTGGGCGTGCCGCTGTTCGCCCGCACTGCGCTGGTTTGGGGGTTCACCGGCTTCGTGTCGGCCACCGGGATGCTCGTCGTCGCGTCCAACCTTCCCGGCAGCTTCTCCAGTCTCGGCTTTCTCGTATTCCCCGCCATGGCTGCCGCCCTGATCGGAGCGTTTCGCAGGCTGACCCTCGCATTCGTCGGCGGAATCGGCGTTGGAGTGGTCGAGTCGGTGTCGTCGTACCGCGAGACCTGGTCGGAGTATCGCGGCGCTATCCCATTCCTGATCGCAGCCGCCGTGCTGCTATGGACCCAGCGTCACGAGGTATGGGATGCGGCGCGGTGACCTCGTCGCGGGCGCCGCATACATAGGGGTCGCGGCCACCGTGTCGCAATTGGCCGGTCCTTTCTGGCTGTTCTTGTTGACGAGCGCGGTCATCACCGCAGTCGTAGCGGTCAGCGTTGGCGTCATCTACGACAACGCCGGACTGCTCTCGCTGTGCCAGATGACCTTCGCCGGGATCGGAGCCTGGACCGTTGGCTGGCTCAACCTCGAGACCAACCTCCCCTTCCTCGCCATGTTGCCGTTCGCGGCGGTGGTGCCGTTCACGGCCGGTGTCCTAATCGGCATTCCCGCTCTGAGGCTCAGGGGACAGAATCTCGCGGTCTTCACCCTGGTGTTCAGCGCGGCGGTGGCCAGGGTCCTGTTCGCTGACGGGTTTCCCGGCCTCATCGAGGGAAACCGCGTCCACCCGCCCGGCTTCGCCGACAGCGACTCGGGCTACTTCCTGTTCTGCACAGTCACGCTCGGTCTGATCGCGGTCGCGGTCACCACGCTGCGGCGCACCCGAACCGGCCGATGGTGGTTCTCGGTGCGTCGCAGCGAGCGGGCGACTGCGGCGATGGGTCGAAGCGTCGTGGTGACCAAGCTCTCTGCCTTCGCGGTCAGCGCGGCCATCGCCGGAATCGGCGGAGCGTTGCTGCTGGCCCTCAACGGGATCGTCAGCGGAGCGAGCTTCCAGCCGATCGAATCGATGACGATCCTCACATCAGCGCTCATGTTCGGTGCAGGACACTTCGAGGGCGCTGTGCTCGCCGGACTGTTCGGGCAGCTCATACCGAACTTCCTCAGCGACGTCGGCCTTCCCCGAGACATCGCGCCGATGCTGTTCGCGGTTGGAGGAGTGATCGCATTGAGCCGCGGCGAGGGCGGCCTGTCGGCAGCACTGCGTGCCGCCGGTCGCAGACTGTCCAATCTGCGTCGGGCTAGTCGCGTCGAAGCTCCCGCCCGCGCGATCCAGTCCCTGCCATCTGGACACGGCCCAACAACCGGTACCACGACCGTCCTTGACATCCAGAAGGTGTCGGTCTCCTACGGCGCGGTCAGAGCGCTGGACGACATAAGCCTGGAGGTTCCCGAGGGCGGCTTCTTCGGGCTGATCGGCCCCAACGGGGCGGGCAAGTCGACCCTCGTGGATGCACTCAGTGGATTCCTGCCCAGCCACCAGGGGCGCATCCTCCTGGGCGGGGAGGACATCACCGCTCTGCCGCCCCGCAAGCGCGCCCTCCGAGGCCTGAGACGGACCTTCCAGCAAGGCCACACGCCACGCGACTTGACCGTCGGCGGCTATCTCAAACTGGCTTCCGCCGATGCGGGAACATCGGTTGCCGAGGCTCTCGACTGGTTCTCGCTCCCAGCGGCGGGCACCCCGATCGCGACACTCGATGTGGGGTCACGCCGGATATTGGAGGTGTGTGGCGCGTTGATCTCGCACCCCAGGGTCGCGCTGCTCGACGAACCGACCGCAGGACTTGCCGGCCCGGACCGCGAGATGTTCGTCGAAGCACTTGCCAGCGTCACATCTCGCATGGGAGTGGCTGTCCTGCTCATCGAGCATGACATCGAAGCGGTGATCTCGTTGTGCGACTCGGTTGCGGTGCTCGACTTCGGCCAGCTGATCGCAGCGGGTTCTCCCCAGGAGGTGCTCGAGGATCCCAGAGTTGTGGCGGCCTATTTGGGAGCGTCGACATGATCGGGCCCCACCAGAACACGAGCCCTGGGGAGGGCAGGGCTACGGGACTTCGAGTCGAGAATCTGCGGGTAGATCGGCTGGGCCAGCCCGTTGTGAGAGGGGTGGATCTGTCGGTGGCACCCGGCGAAGTGACAGTCCTATTGGGGGCCAACGGTGCGGGAAAGTCGACGCTGCTTGACGGCATCAGTGGCGTGATCTCCGCGAGCGGTGGCCGCGTACTACTCGACGGTGCGGACATCACCCGGTCGTCACGCCAACGCCGGGTCAAGGCGGGACTGGCCTACGTCCAGCAGGGACGGACGGTGTTCCCGAGCCTGACTGTCGAGGAGAACCTTCTTGTGGCGGCCAGCCGCGACCGTCTGGACCCCGCCTTCGAACTCTTCCCAGAGTTGCGGGCTCGCATGTCGGTTACGGCTGAACTCCTCTCTGGAGGAGAGCAGCAGATGGTCGTCCTGGGCCGGGCGGTGCTTCGACAGCCTCGGGTGCTGATGATCGACGAATTGTCCCTGGGACTCGCCCCTGCTGTCATCGACCGGATGCTGGCAGCCCTGACGCAGATGGCCGCCGACGGCATCGGACTCCTGCTCGTGGAGCAGTTCGCCCAACGAGCGCTTGACGCGGGCGACAACGCCGTCGTGGTGGCGCGAGGCGAAGTCGTGCTACGGGGCACAGCCCCACAAATCAAGAAGCGACCCGACCAGCTCCGTAGCGCCTATCTGGCGAGAGCCTCAGAATCAGAGAACTGATGCGCGCCAACTCGTACCACCAGGACCGGGCCGAGGTACCGCAGCCGCCGTCAGGATGCCCGCTGCATCAGACATGGAGCCCGCTAGATGATGCATACCTGGCCGATCCCTATCCGATCGCGGCGGCCCTACGAGCCGAGCATCCCGTCTTCTACGCCCCAAGCCTCGACTCGATCGTGATAACCGACATGGCCGACATCGAGGCCGTATTCGCCGACCACGAGACATTCGCGTCGACCAACGTCCAAGATCCAGTGTTCCCCCTAGCCCCCGAAGCAAAGGAGATCCTGTCAGCAGCCGACTACGACCCGGTGGCGGTGATGTCCAACCGGCCCGAGCCCGACCACGGCCGCATCCGACGCTACACGCGTCAAGGCTTCTCGAACCGTCGAATCAAGTCGCTTGAGCCCTACATTCGCCACCGCAGCCATGAACTCATCGATGCCATGGTCGAAGCCGGGCCGCCTGCGGAGTTCGTGGCATCGTTCGCGTTCCCGCTCCCAGGCGAGACCATCTTCCGCTTCATCGGCTTCCCCACAAGCGACGACGAGACCCTCAAAGGCTGGTGCGGGGACCGCAAGGCCTTCTCGTGGGGCAACCCCACCACAACCCAGCAGATCGAGATAGCGGAGAACATGCTGGCCTATTGGCGCTACTGCCGCGACTTCACCGCTCACAAGCGTCGCTACCGGGGCGACGACTTCGCCTCGGAGTTGATCAACGCCCACGAGTCCAACCCCGATGACCTGAGCTATCGCGAAGTCGAGTCGATCATCTACGGCCTGTCCTTCGCCGGCCACGAGGCCGTCACCGCGCTCATCTGCAACACCCTTCTGTGCCTCCTTCCCCGCCGCGACACCTGGGACACGATCTGCGCGCACCACCCCCTGATACCCAACACGATCGAAGAGGTGCTTCGATTCAACTCCAGTCAGATCTCCTGGCGTCGCATCACCACCCGCGACACCCGTATCGCCGGTGTCGACGTGCCAGCGGGAACAACCGTCTTCTTGAATTTTGCGTCAGCCAACCGGCAGGATGCCATCTGGGATGACCCGGACGACTTCGATATCCGCCGCCCCAACGCCAACCAGCACATTTCCTTCGGAAAGGGAGTCCACTACTGCCTCGGAGCGAAACTCGCCAAGTTTGAGACCCAGACTGTCACCGAAATCCTCGCCCAGCGCTTGCCGTCCCTGCGCCTGATGGAGGGCCAACGCCTCGACTACTTCCCCAACATCACCTTCCGCGGCCCAACCAAGCTGAACGTGACGTGGAGCGACACAACCGTAGCCGGGGGTCCGAGTTGATGCCGTTGGTGTATGCGGGAGTGTGCAGCCACGCTCCCGGTATCACCGGACGAGCCGAACGGGCCGATCCGGAGGTGCGTGACGCGCTCTATACCGCGTACGAGGCGATGCGCGTGCGCCTTGAGGCCACCGAGCCCGATGCGCTGCTGGTAATCGCCGCGGAGCACTTCGCCAACTTCTTCATGAACAACATGCCCGCCTTCGCGATGGGCATGGCCGACTACTACGAGGGCCCCATCGAGGACCCCGAATGGCTGCGCATCGACAAGTTCCGCGCCCCGGGCGACCGCGACCTGTCCCAGCGCCTCATAGAGCGGGTGATGCAGACCTGCGACGTGGCCTACGCCGAGGAATGGCACCTCGACCACGGCATCGCGGTGCCGCTGCACTTCTTGACCCCGCACTTCGATGTCCCGATCGTCCCGGCCAACATCAACTGCCAGGGCCCGCCGCTCACGCCGTTGTCGCGGGCCTGGGCCTTCGGCGAGGCGCTGCGCCGGGCCGCCGACGACATCGACGAGCGCATCGCGGTGGTGGGCACCGGAGGCATCTCGCACTGGCCGGCCACCCCCGACTCGGGCCGTATCAACGAGGCCTGGGACCGCGACTTTCTCGAACGCTGGTGCGCCGGCGACCGCGGCCGGCTATGCGCCTACAGCGATACCGACACCTACCTCGACGCCGGCCAAGGCGGGCTTGAGATCCGCACCTACATCGCCACCGCAGCGGCCGGGGCTGGCCCTGGCACCGTCCACTTCTACGCTCCAATCCCGATATTCGCAGTCGGCTGCACCATTGCGGAGATCGACATCAACTAGACCGCTCAGACACCGCAGGCCCGGAGAACCCCCATACTGTGCTCTGGTGTGCTCATGCTGGAGCACACGCATCGACATCGGGAGGAACTGAACTATGTCCACAGGCATAGACGGGACGAGTGCCGCGGTTCAGATTGCCGAGACCGGCGGGCCGGAGGTCATGCACCTCGTTCAGCGGCCCGACCCGGTGGCCGGCGAGGGCGAGATGACGGTGGCGGTGGCCGCGGCCGGGGTGAACTTCATCGACACCTACCACCGGTCGGGCCTCTATGAACTGCCGCTGCCGCTGGTGCTGGGCCAGGAGGGGGCCGGCACGGTGCTGGAGGTCGGCGCCGGAGTGGACGGGTTCGGGCCGGGCGACCGGGTGGCCTGGGCGGGATCGACCGGCTCCTACGCCGAGCGGGCCGCGGTGAATGCTGCCGTGGCCTACAGGGTGCCCGACGGCATCGATCTCGACATTGCCGCCTCCATCGGAGTGCAGGGCCTCACAGCCCACTATCTGGTGACCGACTGCCCCCGGATCGGCCCCGGCGACCGGTGCCTGGTCCACGCCGGCGCGGGTGGGACCGGACGGCTGATCGTGCAGATGGCCAAGCTGCGGGGGGCCGAGGTTGTGGCCACGGTCGGCTCCGATGCCAAGGTGGAGTTGGCTCGGGCCGCAGGGGCCGACCACGTGGTCAACTACTCGACCACCGATCTGGTGGCCGGGGTGGAGGCCGCGGTCGGGCCGGAGGCCATCGACGTGGTGTACGACGGGGTGGGCGCGGCCGTCTACGACGACAGCCTGGAACTGCTGCGGCTGCGGGGGTCGATGGTGACCTTCGGCAACGCCTCCGGAGCGGTGGAGCCCAAGGCTCCTCTGCACCTGTCGGGCAAGTCGCTGTGGCTGACCCGGCCCAAGCTGTGGGACTTCATCGCCACCCGCACCGAGCTCGACGCCCGGACCGCCGAGGTGTTCGACTGGATCGCCTCGGGCAGGCTCGAGGTGCGCATCGGTGCCCGCCTCCCGCTGTCGGAGGCGGCGGAGGCCCACCGGCTGCTGCAGGGTCGCAGCATGGCGGGCAAGATCTTGCTCGTACCGTGAACCACCCCCCTTCGGAGGGCAAGTCACCCGCGCAGGGAGGGCCCGCGCTCACCGACGAAGGGACGGCCCCGCCCGGGCAACACGCGCTCACCGACGGAGAGATCCAGGCCGAGGCCGAGTTGCTCGACGCCGCCGAGCGCGAGCGCAGGCAGGTCCGCCAGACCACCGGCGCCTACCCGCACATGACCATCGACGAGGCCTACCGGGTCCAGGCCGCGTGGCTGGACATCCGGCTGGACCGGGGCGAGCAGGTGATCGGCCACAAGATCGGCCTCACCAGCCGGGCCATGCAGCAGGCCATGAACATCGACACGCCGGACTCGGGCTTCCTCACCGACGCCATGGTGTTCGCCCCCGGCGAGCCCATCGCAGCCGCCGACTTCTGCGACTTGCGCCTGGAAGTCGAGCTGGCCTTCGTTCTGGACCACGACCTCCACGGCGCCGACCTCGGGATCGACGACGTTCTCGACGCCACCGACCATGTCACCGCCGCGGTGGAGTTGATCGCGTCCCGGACCCTCCGCACCGACCCGGCCACCGGCCGCACCCGCACCGTGGTAGACACCATCGCCGACAATGCGGCCGACGCCGGGATCGTCACCGGTGGTCATCCGGTGGGGCCGCGCGAGGCAGATCTGCGCTGGGCGGGCGCCATCGCCTACCGCAACGGCGTCGTCGAGGAGACCGGGCTGGCCGCTGGCGTGCTCGACCATCCCGCCAACGGCATCGTGTGGCTGGCCCGCCGCTACGCCGGGCAGGGCCGGTCGCTAGGGGCGGGTGAGGTGATCCTGTCGGGCTCGTTCACCCGCCCGATGGCGGTCGCGCCGGGCGACGACTTCCGCTTCGACTTCGGCCCGCTGGGCGCGTTCACCATCCCAATCGTCTGAGCAGGCCGCGCGCGCCACCCCGATCGCCGATCAGCGTTCGAAGATGTTGGACAGGCCGCCGATCACCGAGCCCTCGCCCTGGGAGCCGCCCGGCTTCAGGTTGGCGATCACGCGGTCCGCTATGCGATTGAACGGAAGCGATTGCAGCCACACCCGGCCCACGCCGGTGAGAGTGGCTAGGAAAAGGCCCTCGCCGCCGAACACCATCGACTTGAGGTTGCCAGCCCGCTCGATCGAGTACTGGATCTGGGGCTGGAAGGCCACGATGCAGCCGGTGTCGACCCGCAGGGTCTCGCCCTGGAGCTGCTTCTCCACGATGGTGCCGCCAGCGTGCATGAAGGCCAGCCCGTCACCAGAGATGGACTGCAGGATGAAGCCCTCGCCGCCGAACAGGCCGGTGCCGAGCTTGCGGTTGAAGGCGACGTCGAGCTTGGTGCCCGACGCCGCGCACAGGAAGGCGTCCTTCTGGGCCAGCAAATGCCCGCCGGCCGCGGCCAGGTTGATGGGCAGGATCTTGCCCGGGTAGGGAGCGGCCATGGCCACCCGCTGCTTGCCCTGCGGCGCGGCGTTCATGAAGTGGGTCATGAACAGGCCCTCGCCGGTGATGCCCCGCTTGGCCGCCGACTTGAGCTTGCCCCAGGTGCCCTGGTCAGGATCGGAGCCGTCGCCCATCTTGGCCTCGAACGTGATGCCCTGCTCCATGTACATCATGGCCCCGGCCTCGGCAACGACGATCTCTCCAGGATCCAGTTCGATCTCCACGAACTGGAGGTCGTCCCCGTAGATCCGGTAGTCGATTTCATGGCTCCGCATTGCTGCCTCCTGCATGTTTGGGGCCTGTCGAGCGGAGGCTAACCGGCACCGGGTAAGAGTCAGTCGATGCTGGGTCAGATCCAGGACCAGCCGTGATTGGCCGCCAGGGCCGCAGCCGACAGGAGCACGGCCATCTCGGCAAACTGCTCGGTTGCGCCGAGAACATCGCCGGTGATGCCACCGAAGGCGCGGTGCGCGACCACACCTGCCAACGCCGCGCCGGCGGCAGCCGCTGCGAGCGAGACCGCACCCGTGAGCCCGAGGCTCGCCCCGATCGCCGATGAGACTGCGACCACGGCCGCAGTCCAGGCCCGAGGCATGTGGGCCGTGTAGCTGTGGCCGAGCCCGGTGCCGGCGACTGCGGGGACCACGCCCATCGCTGCCACTGCCATCGTGCGACCAAGCGTGTGGGCCACAACCAGCGCGATCAGACCGTCCACAGGTGCCAGCGACGACACCGCGAACACCCGGACCAGCGTGGACAGCACCAGTGCCAGCACCCCGAACACTCCGACACGGGAGTCCTTCATGATCTCCAGTCGCCGCTCCCGACCTGCCCCACCGAGAGCGTCCGCGGTGTCGGCCAGGCCGTCCTCGTGGAAGCAGCCGGTGGCGACGGCGCCAGCCGCCACGGCCAGCACGGCCGCGAGCGGCTCGCCCAGCGGCCCGTGAAGAGCCCAGTAGACCGTGCCGGACAGGGCTCCAACCACCGCGCCCACGACCGGGAACCAAGGGACGCTGCGGCCCAGCTCCCGGCTGTCGCCAGGATGAGCGCCCCCGGGCAGGCGGGTCAGGAAGGCCCATGCCCACCGGAAGCTCATCGAAGTTCCCGCCGTGAGTGCCAAGTCGCGCCGTCGCGCCCTCCGGGGTGTCGAAGTCGATCTGGGCACATCGAAGTCCTCCGCCGCGGGTGCCAAGTCACTGCTGGAGCCCCCACTCCTCGAAGGTGGCCACCTCGACTACGGCCGCAGCAGCCATCCGGATGACGGGTACCGCCACCAGCGCCCCGGACCCCTCCCCCAGCCGCAGGTCGAGTTGCATCAGCGGATCGAGCCTCAGCGCCTCCAGCAACCGGTGGTGGCCCGGCTCGGCTGAGCAGTGCCCCGCTATACAGTGGTCGAGGCTGCCGGGGCGGGCCACGGCCAGCGGGGCGACCGCGGCGGTAGCGATGAACCCGTCGAGCACCACCGGAAGCCGGCACCTACGGGCCGCGGCCACCGCCCCGGCCATCGCGGCCAGTTCCCGGCCCCCTAAGCGCCGCAACGCATGTAAGGGAGCAACCGAGCCCACCCGGTCGAGCGCAGCCTGGACCACGTCGCATTTGCGGGCCAGGGCGGTGCCGACCACGCCGGTTCCCGGTCCAACCCAGTCGGCGGCCGCCCCGCCCAGGGTTGCCGCCGCCACGGCAGCCGCGGCTGTGGTATTGCCGATCCCGATCTCGCCCACCACCAGCAGATCAGCGTCGGCCTCCTCGACCGCCGCCGCGCCCGCGGCCGCGGCTGTGTCGAACTCGTCGGGGGTCATGGCGTCGGCGACACGGATGTTGCCGGTGGGGCGTCCCACCCCCACGTTGACGAGACCGAGGGTTGCGCCGACCTCGCGGGCGAGCACCGTGACGGTGGCCACGCCGCTGCGGATGGCGTCGGCCATGGCGGCGGTCACCGATGCCGGGTAGGCGCTCACGCCATCGGCAGCCACGCCGTGGTCGGCGGCGAACACCGCCACGTGAGGCCGGTCCACCCGTGGGGCCGTAGTGCCCTGCCATCCGGCCAGCCAGGCAGCCACCGCGTCGAGGCGAGCGAAAGCACCGGCCGGGCGCAGCACGGTGGCAGCCCTAGCCGCCACCTGGTCGCGCGCATCCAGGTCCGGCCCCGGAAGGTCGGCGAGCAGGCCGGCAAGAACGCCGCTCGCCGCCATCACCCAAGCATCCGAACGCGAATTGGCAGCGGAGAACGCCCGAAACGAACCTCACCGCTGCCAATTCGGAAAGCAACGAACCAGCGGCTCACTCGCCCAGTCCTTGGAGACGCAACCCGGCGGCTCACTCGCCCAGTCCTTGGAGACGCAGCCCGGCGGCCGGGTCGACGAGGGGCAGCAGCCGTCCCGCGACCACGAGGTAGGCGGTGTCGGCGGCCCGCACCACCGCCTGATTGACCATCCCCAGCAGGTCCCGGAAGTCGCGCCCCAGAGGCGTGGCCGGCACCACTCCCGAGCCGACCTCGTTGGTGACCACCAGCGACAGCCCGGGGCGCCGCGCCAGATGGCGGGCCAGCCGGGCGACCTCCGCCTCGATGTCGGCGTCGGATGGCCGAGGCTCCTCCAGCATCCGATTGGTCGCCCACATCGCGAGGCAGTCGATGATGATCGTGTCGGCTGGGTCGACCGTCTCGACGGCCCCGACCAGGTCGCGAGTCGCCTCCAGGGTCGCCCAGTGGGCGGGCCGCCGCGCCCGGTGCCGGGCGATGCGCTCGGCCATCTCCTCGTCGCCCGGCTCAGCCGTGGCGATGAACGTCACCGGCCCTCCCGAGGCGGCGGCAGCTTCGACCGCCGTAGCCGACTTGCCCGACCGGGCACCACCAGTGAGTACCGTCAGCGCCAACGAACCCAGCCTCCGAGTCCGCTCCCGACGAACTTCAATGGGTTGACCACCGTATAGGTGGCAAACCGATTGAAGTTCGTCTTGCAGCCTTCCTCATCAGTAGTCGATCCCCTTCTTGGCCAGGATCCCGGAGTCGTAGGCGTGCTTGGTCTTGACCATCTCGGTGGCCGTGTCGGCCAGCTCGATCATCCAATCGGGCGCATCCCGGCCGGTAAGCACCAGCGACACGCCCTCGGGGCGGTTGCGGAACGTGGCCTCCACCTCGGCGGCGTCGATCCAGCCCCAGTTCAGCGGATAGGTGATCTCGTCGAACACCACCAGCCGGTGCTCGCCCGCCTCCACCACCCCCCTGCCGTGCCGCCACGCCTCGCGGGCTTCGGCCTCGTCGCGGGTCAGGTCGTCGCTGTCCCAGGTGAAGCCCTCCCCCAGCGACCAGAAGTCCACACCGAGCGGCTCGGCCATCAGCTGCTCGCCGGTCACCCAGTCGTCGGACTTGAGGAACTGCACCACCGCAACCGGCCAGCCCCGGGCTCTGGCCCTCATCACCATGCCGAACGCGGCCGAGGACTTCCCCTTGCCGTCGCCGGTGTTGACCACGACGAGGCTCCTGGCGGCGCGCATGCCGCCTGGGCGGGGATCTTCGGTGGGCGGGGAGTCGCTGGTGGTCACGGTTGGTCTCCATTCTGGGCGATGGGGCCGGTCGTAGGGCGCGAATCGCTCGCCCCGGCGGTGGGCACGATCACGGGGCCTTCGGGATCGTCGACTATGCGCACGCTGGCGCCGAAGTGTTCGGCGATGCTCCGCACCGTGAGAACCTCGGCAGGAAGCCCGGTCTCAGCGATCCGCCCGTCGGCGAGGATGGCGATGCGGTCGCCGTAGCGTGCCGCCAGTGTCAAGTCATGCAGCGTCGCGATGACCGTGAGGCCGCGCTCCCGCCGCAGGGCGTCGACCAGCTCGAGCACTTCCTGCTGATGGCCTAGGTCGAGGGCGGTGGTGGGCTCGTCGAGGAGCAGGACGTCGGCCTGCTGGGCCAGGGCCCGGGCCATCACCGCCCGCTGGCGCTCGCCGCCCGAGAGCGACTGCACTGTGCGCTCTCCGAAGCCGTCCAGGTCGAGCCGTGCCAGGACCTCGGCCGCGATCCTGCGGTCGTTGGCGGTCTCGGCCGCGAAGACGCCCCGGTGCGGCGTGCGCCCCAAGAGCGCGTAGTCGCCGACAAGCATCCCCGGCGGGATCACCGGCGTCTGCGGAACGTAGGCGATCTTGCGGGCCCGGGCCGAGCGACGCCGGTCGCTCAACCCGTCGATGACGATCTCCCCCTCGAAGTCCACCAAGCCGAGCAGCGCTCGCAGGAGGGTGGTCTTGCCTGCTCCGTTGGGGCCGATGATGTTGACCCACTCCCCGGTCGCCGCAATCAGGTCGACGCCGCGCAGCACGCGGGTGCCGTCGAGGGCGACGTCCAGCGCCCGCACGCTCACTGCGTTCTTCATGTGAGCGCCACCGGCTCGGTGACAGGCTGCGGGGCTGCGTTCTTCACCAGATCTCCCGCCGGCTGGTCCGCAGCACCAGCACGAAGAAGGGGGCGCCCAAGAACGCGGTCACCACGCCGATGGGCAGCTCGGCCGGCGCCAGCGCGGTCCGGGCGGCCAGATCGGCGAGAACCATGAACGCTCCGCCGAACAGCACCGACAACGGCAGCACCACACGGTTGCTGCTGCCGAACGCGAGGCGCACCGTGTGGGGCACGATGATGCCCACGAAGCCGATGAGCCCGCTCACCGACACCGCTGCAGCCGCGCCGAGAGACGCGGCCAGCACCACGACCAACCGGACCCGGCGGGGCTCCAGACCGAGCGCGGCGGCCTCCTCGTCGCCGACGGCCAGCACGTCGAGCGCCCGGCGGTAGCGCAGCACCACCGCCACGGTCACCGCGAAATAGGGCAGCATCAGCACGGGCTCGGACCATCCCGAGGTGGCGATGCGGCCCAGGATCCAGGCGAAGATCTGACGGAATGCGTCGCTGTTGGCCTGCAGCACGTAGGTCTGGCAGGCGGTGAGGAAGCTGGCCACTGCGATGCCGGCCAGGATCAGCGACGCCACCGAGCGGCCCCCGAGATGGCCGGCCACGTACGACACCGTCACCGAGATGAGCGCACCCGCGAAGGCGGCCAGCGGCACTGGGTCCAGCACGCCGGCTCCGTCGCCCAGGTTGCTGGTGATGGCGATGGTGGCTCCGAGCCCGGCTCCGGCCGCGATGCCGAGCAGGTACGGGTCGGCCAGCGGGTTCCGGAACGCGCCCTGATAGGCGGCACCGCTCACGGACAGGGTGGCCCCGACCAGGAGGCCGAGCGCCACCCGCGGCAGCCGGATCTGCTCCACGATGGCGGTGTGGGCGTCGCTCAGGCCGGAGTCGATCGCCAAGCCCGGAAGCCCGTCCAGCAGCTGCAGGGCGACCCGATGCGCGGCGATGTCCACCGGGCCGATCGTCAGCCCTGCGATCACCGCGACGGCAGCCGCGGCCAGGCCGGAAGCCAGCGGGCCCAGCCGCAGGCCCGACGCCTGCAGGGCGGCGCTAGATCCGCCGGTTGACTGCGAGTCGCTCACGTCAAGCCGCCCGCTCCTCCGGCGTCTAGCTCGCTGCGTCGATCGACACTAGGACGTCGGAGATGGCTGCGATGAAGTCCACCAGGCGGGGACCCCAGCGCGACACGATGTCGTCGCTGAGCTCGACAATCCGGCCGTCCTGCACCGCGGTGAGCTGGTCCCAGCCGGGTCGGGCCGCCACGGTCTGCGCGTTCTGGCCGCAGCAAAGGGTGTCGGCCAGGAAGATCACGTCGGGGTCGGCGTCCACCAGGTACTCGTCGCTCAGCTGCGGATAGCCCCAAGCGCTGCCGTCGGCGTCGGCGGGGTCGGCGACGTTGGTGAGGCCGAACAGGCTGTACACCTGCCCGACGAACGTGCTGCTGGTGACGGTGTAGAGCGTGTTGTCCAACTCGTGGTAGTAGGTCAGGCCGGACGCGTCGGGCGCGGCCGCGATCAACTCGGCGATCTCGGCCCTCATGTCGGCGACCAGCGCGGCCGCTTCGTCGGTCCGTCCCGTGACCTCGCCGAGCTGTTCGATCTGGACGTACACGTCCTCGAAGGCGAACGGGGCGTCGTGGGCCCACACCTCGATGCCGAGAGCCTCCAGGCTGGCGCCGACGTCGCCGCTGGTCTGCATGACCACCAGGTCGGGGTCGTAGGAGGCGATGGCCTCGATGTTGGGGTTCCAGCCGTCGAGGTCGGTGACCGGAGCCTCGTCCGGGTAGTACGAGAACTGGTCGACGGCCACTACCCGGTCGCCCGCGCCGATGGCGAACAGCATCTCGGTGGCGGTCGGCGAGATGGACACGATCCGCTGGTCAGCGGACTGGTCGTCGTCTGGGGTGCCGCTGCAGGCGGCCGCGAAGAGGATTGCGGCCAGCACAACCAGCAGGAGCCTGGCCCACCGGACTGTTTGCCGGGTTGCGGTGTCGGTCATCTGGTTCTCCCTTCTGCTCGAGTTCGGGGCCGAGCAGCGGGAGTACCACCGCACGAGCCTTCCCCTTGCCTCGAGGGTCGGTCCGTGAAGCCGGCAGCCAGGCGATCGGACTCGTCTCACCGGCCCTGGCCGGCGAGCATCACCGCTGCGGGACAGCGCCGGGTTCGCACCGGCTTCGCTGCCTGTCGGCGTGCCGCAGCATAGCCGGGCGGGCTGGCGACGGTCGGCTAGCGGTCAGAGGCAGACGGGCTCGTAGCGCAGGCCCCGGTCGGCCAGCCGCTCCAGAGCCATGTCCAGGCCCTGCACCGTCCGGGAGCGGTCGCCGCCACCGTCGTGCAGCAGGAGGACCACACCGGGCCGGGCCCACTTCACGATGTAGTCGGCGATCTCCTCTGCCGGGGGACGGTTCCAGTCGCCGGGGCTGGCGTCCCACGTCAGCAGCGACAGTCCGTGGGACGACGCCCACTCTCTTGTGAAGGCGTCGATCGACCCGTACGGCGGGCGCAGGCACGGCGCGGCCAAGTCCCCCAGGACTGCCTGGGTCCGGCTGATCGTCTCGTCGAAGGCCGCCCGGGACAGCCCGGCCAGATCCTCGTGGTTCCAGGAATGGTTGGCGATGGTGTGGCCCTCGGACGCAATCCGCTCGATGATGTCGGGATGGGCCTGCGCCAGCGACCCCACCACGAAGAACGTCGCCCGGGCGTCGTGACGGGCCAGGACATCGAGCACTTGCGGGGTGTAGACGGAATGAGGGCCGTCATCGAAGGTCAGATAGACCACGTCACCGTCGTCGTCGGGCGTGACCGGCCGGGGCACGGTCACGGCCTCCGTAGTGGTCGTGGGCGCGGGCTCGGCCTGCGGCAGCGGCAGAACCGCGACGGTGAGCTCGTAGTCCGACTCCCCTGCGTGCGAGGAGACCACGGTCAACTTCCACGGTCCGGTCGCCGGCAACGCCGCCTCCACAAGTTGGGACCGTTGGGCGGCAGACGTGACAACCAGGTGGTCCAGGCGGACATCGAGCCACACGCCCAGAGGTGCTCGCAGCGTGGCGGTGAACGGCTGGCCCTCTGATGCGTACACCGTGTAGGTCTGGCGCTCGCGGAAGTCGATGGTCCCGGACTCCGTCGCGTTCCCCGAGCCCGGCTCGAAGCGGATGTTCACCCCCGGCCGCTCCGGACCCGGCAGCGGCATGTCCTCGATGGCCTCCGTATCGACCACTCTCACCAGCGGCGCCGGCGCCGACAGGTCGATCTCCAGCGTCGTGTGCCGGGAGATGACGGTGAAGGGCTCGTCCTGGGCCCGGTCGAACAGGGCCACCTCGATCAGGCCGTCGCGCACCGTGATGGCGTCCATGACAATCCGGTCGCCGACGAAGATTGAAGGCCGCGCCATGGCGGTGCCGCCATCGTCGATCACGGGCACGACCAGGTGGAAGACGCCCGTCCCCGCGGACCGCTCGACGATGTGGGCGACCACATCGTCGTCTCCGTCGCCGTCGAGGTCGCCCTGAGCCACGCGGTTCTGGAGCGTGAAGATGCTCGCCGAGGCGCCGCCGTGCGACACCGTGGCCCTGCCTCCCTCCAGGCGGACGACCTCTCCGTCGACCTCCACCGTGAGGTGCTCCAGATCCTCCCAGCCGATGGGATCGGACTCCGGGGGCGTGACCGAGGGTGGGGCCTCCGCGTCGCCTGGGTCCTCGGCCGGAGGTGACGTCGGTTCGGGACGAGCCTCAGGCTGCGTCGAGGTAGTCGAGGTGGTGCGCGACACCGTGGGTGCGGTTGCAACGGTCGCCTGCGGGTCCCCGCCCGACATGGCCGGATCGTGGCCCCGTGAGCGCTCGCCGCTGCATCCGGCAGCCATCAGAACCAGTCCGAAGCCGACGGCGAGCGCTCTAGGCAACACGTCGCAACACTCGCAGGGAACCGACTGCCGTCTGCTCTTGGAAGCACCCGTCGGAAAGGGCCCGGCACCAGATCTCATACGGGGGCCGTCCCCCGTCGGCGGGGTCCTCGAACACGTCGTGTATGGCCAGAAGACCGCCCAGCACCACATGGGGCGACCAGCCCTCGTAATCGCGGTGGGCGGGCTCGGCGCCGTGTCCTCCGTCGATGAACACCATGGCTAGTGGGGTGGCCCACAGCGATGCCACCGTCGGCGAATCGCCCACGACGGCCACGATAGTTCCCTCCAGACCAGCGTCGGCGATGGTGCGGCGGAAGAACGGCAGCGTGTCGATCACGCCCAGGTCGGGGTCGACCACCTCCGGGTCGTGATGCTCCCAGCCGGGCTGGTTCTCTTCGGAGCCGCGGTGGTGGTCCACGCAGAACAGCACCCGCCCGGCCTGTTGCCCGGCCGCGCCGAGGTACACCGCCGACTTGCCGCAGTAGCTGCCCACCTCCAGCAGCGGCCCGTCCACGTCGAGCGACGCGGCTGCCCCATAGAGGGCCAGTCCCTCAGCGGCGGGCATGAAGCCGCGCGCTGCTTCAGCGGCGCGACGGAGACTCTCGTCCATCGCCGCCTCGGGGCCACATAACCCGGTCGAGGAAGACGTACTTGGCCGCCCACAAACTGCCGTAGACGCCGAGGTTGCCTGCCACAACGAGCAGCGTGCGCTGCGTGAAGTGCTCGATGGCCGCCACCGCCAGCGAAGACAGGACCAGGCCGACCAACGCCATGATCCAGAAAGTGAGCACCTCGCCGCCCAGCCGGTGCGGACCGCTGCGCTGCCACACCCATGCCCTGCTCAGAAGGTACGCGGGCGCGGTGCCGACCATCCAGGCCGCGAGGTTGGCCCCGACCGCGGGCCACCCCAGCACGCCATGGCCGACGGCCAGCACGCTGAGCCCGACCGTCACGTTCACCACCGACACGCCGCAGTAGCGCAGGGCCTTCAGTCCGTGCTCGGCTCTCAGCCTCTGCACGGCGGAGGTCGGCGTGGCGGTCACGAGCGCTCAGACTATTGCGGGCGGCCACCGCACGGACGCCCGCCGCGCCGCTTGGGCGGGGCATGATGGGCGGATGCAGACGGCGCTGGACAATGTGGTGGCCCTCCTGGACCTGGAAGCCATCGAGGTCAACATCTTTCGGGGCCGCTCGCCCGACGACGACCGCCAGCGCATCTTCGGCGGCCAAGTGGCCGGCCAGGCGCTGGTTGCCGCGGCCCGCACCGTGGACGAGGGCTCCGTGCACTCGCTGCACGCCTACTTCCTGAGGGCCGGCGACCCCAAGGCCCCGGTGCTCTACGACGTGGACCGAATACGGGACGGGCGGTCGTTCACCACCCGGCGGGTGGTCGCCATCCAGCACGGGCGAGCCATCTTCCAGCTCGCGGCGTCGTTCCACATCGCCGAGGACGGGTACGAGCACGCCGATCCGATGCCCGAAGTGCCCGACCCCGAGACGCTGCCGCCCCGCACCAGGAGGATCGAGGCCGCCGACCCGGACCGGGCCCGGCCCGACCGCATGCAGGCGCTCGACATTCGCTACGTGACCACCAGCCCGCTCGATCGCAGCGGCCCACTGCCGCCCCGGCAGATGGTGTGGATGCGGGCCAACGGCACGCTCGGCGACGACCCGGTGCTGCACGCCTGCCTGCTCACCTACGCCAGCGACATGACCCTGCTCGACACCGCGCTGGCGCCCCACGGAACCAGCGCGGCCGACCCGCGGGTCATGTTGGCCAGCCTCGATCACGCCATGTGGTTCCACGGGCCGTTCCGGGCCGACGAATGGCTCCTGTACGACCAGCACACCCCGGCCGCCAGCGGGGCCCGTGGCTTGGCAACCGGCCGGGTGTTCACCGAAGACGGCCGGCTGGTGGTGTCGGTCGTGCAGGAGGGCCTAATACGCCGGATCGGGTAGCCGTATCGGAATGTTGTCCGCATCGTCGCCCGATGAGACTGAGCCCGGTCGCCGCAATGCCGGCGAACCGCGCTGAGGCGGCGAGCTTCGTCTACCCTCCGCTGCTGTGAGCGCGCCTGCAGGCGACACCGTGGCCGCCGCTGAGATCGAGATCCAGGAGTGCCTCGCCGTCACCGACGAGCTGGTGGACGCCATGCAGCGGCTTATCCCGCAGCTGTCGTCGTCGAACCCACCGCCCGGCCGGGCCGAGTTGGAGGAGATCGTGACGTCGCCAGCCACCACGCTGTTCGTGGCCCGGGACCGCGGCGGCATCGTCGGCGCACTGACCCTGGTCTCCTTTCGCATCCCCACCGGCGTACGCACCCGCATCGAGGACGTGGTGGTTGACGAGACCCGGCGGGGGCAGCGGGTGGGTGAGCGGCTCAGCGAAGCCGCGCTGGAGCGGGCCCGAAGTTTGGGGGCGCGCAGCACCGACCTCACCTCTCGACCGTCGCGGGAGGCGGCCAACCGCCTGTACGCCCGGATGGGCTTCGCGCGGCGGGAGTCCAACGTCTACCGCTACACGCTGTGACCGGCTGCGCGCTGCGACCGGCTGCACACGGCGACCTAGTCCGCTCTGTGACGGGCAGCGCGCGATGACCGGCATCGAAGCGGACGCCGCACCGCTGTGGACGCCCTCGTCGGAGCGGGTTGCGGGGTCGAACCTCGCGCCCTTCAGGGTGTGGCTGCGCGACCGTCTCGGCGTCGACGCGCCCGACTGGGAGAGCCTGCACCGATGGTCGGTGCAGCACAGCGGCGAGTTCTGGGCCGCGGTGTGGGACTGGTGTGGAGTCGAGGGCGACCGGGGCGGGCGCCTCGTCGAGGCGCCCGATGAGGACTCGTGCCCCGATCCGGGCGAACGCATGCGGCGTACCCGGTTCCTGCCCGACGCCCGGCTCAATGTGGCCCAGAACCTGCTGGGCGAGCCGTCGCAGGACATCGCCCTGATCTTCCGCAGCGAGGACGGCGAGGCCGCCGAACTCTCCCGGGCCGAACTGCACGACATGACCGGCCGGGTCCAGCAACTTCTGATCGACGCCGGGGTGGGGCCCGGCGACCGGGTGGCGGCCTGGATGCCCAACCGTCCCGAGACCTATGCGGTGATGCTGGCCGCGGCCGGCCTCGGCGCGGTGTTCAGCTCCACATCGCCCGACTTCGGCACGACGGGCGTGCTCGACCGCTTCAGCCAGATCTCCCCCACCGTGCTGTTCGCCTGCGCCGACTACCCCTACGGTGGCCGCCGCCACGACTGCACCGAGCGCCTCGCGGCCATCACCGCCGGCCTGCCCTCACTGCGCCGCACCGTGCTGGTCGAGCCGGGCTGGCTCGACGGCTACGGTGCCGGATTCGGGGGTGGACCCGCTCCGGCGGTGTTCCGGGAGCTGCCCTTCGACCATCCCTGGTACGTGCTGTACTCCTCGGGCACGACCGGCCCGCCCAAGTGCATCGTGCACCGGGCCGGTGGGCTGCTGGTGAAGCACTTGGTCGAGCATCGACTGCACTGCGACGTGAGGCCCGGCGACCGGGTGTTCTACTTCACGACCACGGGCTGGATGATGTGGAACTGGCTCGCTTCGACTCTGGCGTGCGGCGCCGCCGCGGTGCTGTACGACGGCTCGCCCGCCCATCCGGGCTCCGAGCGCCTGTTCGACCTGATCGACGACACGGGCATCGCGCTGTTCGGGACTTCGGCGAAGTTCATCGACGCCTGCCGCAACGCGGGGATCCGCCCTGCCGCCACCCACGACCTGTCGTCGCTGCGCACCATCACATCGACCGGTTCCACGCTGGTGGCCGAGGGATTCGACTGGGTGTACGGCAACGTCAAGGCCGACGTGCATCTGGCGTCGATCTCGGGAGGCACCGACCTGTGCGGCTGCCTGGTCGGCGGCGATCCGACGTCGCCGGTCCGGCGGGGCGAGATCCAGCGTGCCGGCCTGGGCATGGACATGGACGTGGTGGACGACTCGGGCCAGCCGCTGCCGCCCGGAATCGAGGGCGAGCTGGTGTGCCGCAGCCCGTTCCCGTCGATGCCGCTGCGCTTCTGGGACGACCCCGGCGACGCCCGCTACCGGGCCGCCTACTTCGAGCGCATCGCAGGGGTCTGGCACCACGGCGACTTCGCGTCGAGGACTCCGTCGGGGGGATTCGTGATCTCCGGCCGGTCCGATGCCACGCTCAACCCCGGCGGCGTGCGCATCGGCACCGCCGAGATCTACCGCCGGGTCGACACCATGCCGGAGATCGACGAGAGCATCGCGGTGGGCCAGCCGTACGGGGCCGACACCCGCATCGTGCTGTTCGTCAAGATGGCCTCCGGGCACGAGCTGACCGATGAGCTCCGTGACGTGATCCGCAGCCGGATCCGCGCCGAGCTGTCCCCCCGCCACGTGCCCGCGGTGATCGCCGCGGTGGACGACATCCCTCGCACCCGATCGGGCAAGATGACCGAGACCGCGGTACGGGACGTGATCTGCGGCCGCCCGGTGCGCAACACTTCGGCGATGGCCAACCCGGAAGCCCTGGAGCACTTCCGCGACCGTGCCGAACTGGCCTGATCGGCACGGCTTCGGCGGCGGTATTCTTGCGCCCGTGCCAATTGAGCCGGAGCATGTCTTGTGGTCGGGGCCCAGACCCCAGCTGAACCGTCCCACGCTGATCACCGCCTTCGAGGGCTGGAACGACGCCGGCGACGCGGCCACCACGGCGGCCTCCCATCTGGCCGGTCGCTGGGGGTGCGTGCCGGTGGCGGAGATTGACCCGGAGCCGTTCTTCGATTTCACCGCGGCTCGCCCGACGGTCCACCTAGACAAGGACAAGGCCCGCCGCATCGACTGGCCGGTCAACGAGGTCCGGGTGGCCCGGCTCGACGATCCCGGCACCGACGCGGTGGTGCTGATCGGCACCGAGCCGCAGCTGCGGTGGCGGACGTTCACCCACCAGTTGATCTCCCTGGCCGGGCTGCTCGGCGTGGAGCGGGTGATCACCCTGGGAGCGCTGCTCGCCGAGGTTCCCCACAGCCGCGACGTGGAGGTATACGGCGCGGCCGACGACGAGGAACTGAGAGCCGAGCTGGGCCTGACCCCTTCCACCTATGAGGGACCCACCGGGATCGTCGGGGTGCTGTCGTCGGCCTGCCGCGACGCGGGCTACAGCACTGCGTCGTTCTGGTCGGCGGTGCCGTCCTACATGCCGGCCGCACCTTCGCCCAAAGCGGCACTGGCGCTCGTCAACCGCGTCTGCGCCCTCATGAGGGCTCCGGTGCCGACCTTCGACTTGGAGCAGCGGGCCAAGACCTATGAGCGGGAACTCACCAGGATCGTCGCCGAGGACGAGGAGACCGCAGAGTATGTGGCCCGCCTCGAGAGGGCCTGGGACGCCGGCCAACAGGAGACCGAAGACGCGTCCCTCAGCGACGACCCCGACCGGCTCGTGGCCGAGGTCGAGAAGTTCCTGCGCGACGGCGGCTAGGCATCTAGGTATCGGGCTCGCCGCGCCAGGGTGGTGTGCGGGGGCGGTCGAAGAGCACTTCCACCGGCTCGCCCCGGATGGCGCTGAAGGCGTGGGGGGCCCACAGCTCGGGGCGGGCGGTGCGCTCGGGCAGCTCGCCCTCGGCGAAGAAGCCCACATCGGAGCACTCCAGCGGATGGGCCTTGAGCTCCCCGCCGAGGCTGCGGCAGTGAAACACGATGGACACCAAGGGCACGCGGTGGAAGCCGAGACGCATCCCGTCGAGGATGGCGATGGGACGGACCACCTCGCAGTCGATCCCGGTCTCCTCCCGGACCTCCTTGACGGCGACCTCCGAGGGCGAATAGCCCACGTCCGACCATCCGGTGGGGTACAACCACCAGCCGGAGTCGGCCCGCTGCACCAGCAGTATCCGGCCCTCTTCGTCGCCGACGATGGCCCCCACCGTGATCTTGGGGGTGACGTATCCGGCTATGCCCGAGCCGACGCCGCCGAGCCAGTCCTGCACCTGCTGATCCGCGTCGATCCCGACCGCGCTGTGAGCCCGGATGTCGGCCGCCACCGCCAGCACCTCCTCGAAGCGCTCCTGCTCATAGCGGCTTTCGGTGAAGCCCAAGCCGGTCTGGGCTATGCCGGCCAAGCTCTCGGCCCACCGCAGGATCTCCACCTCGCCCGGCGGCCGGGGCGGCGGACCGGAGAGTTCAGACACGGGCGAGGATCTCGTCGGCTGGCCCCACAAGGCCGGTCACGAACGGGCCAAACTCGGCGTAGGCGGCCGAGGCCCGGTCGTAGCGCATGGTGTACACGGTCTCCTTGAGAGCGCCGATGTCCTCGCCGAAGAGGGTGACGCCCCACTCCCAGTCGTCGAGCCCGGTAGACGCGGTCACCAGTTGCACGATGCGCCCCGCGAACTTGCGTCCCGACGCGCCGTGCTCGTACATGAGTTCCTTGCGCTCATCGAATCCAAGCTCGTACCAGTTCTGGCCGACGTTGCGCCGCTTGGTCATCGGGTAGAAGCACCAGGCCGGCTTGCCCGGCGGCGGCAGCTTGGGATTCAGGCGCATCTCAGCCATCTCTTCGGGCAGACCCAAGGCGTACTCGGAGAGCTCGGTGATCGACACATAGCTGTCCACAATGTCCAGTCCGGCCCGCACCAAACCGGTCTGCAGGTCGCGCAGCGCCCAAGCGTCGGCATGCAGGCCCATGAAGCACAGCTGCGCCTTGTGGCCCAGCACCGCCACCGTCACCACCTGGACCCCGCCTCGGCGGCGTCCTTGACCGCGCTGAGCACCGCGGCGTCGTCGGTGCCAGACGTGCGGGCGCAAAACAGGTGCACCACCACCAGCCCCTGGCCAACGCCCACTGATTCCAGCATCAACCGCAGTCTAGGAAGCACAGGCCCGAGCCCTGCGGCCGCCGCAATCGGAACTGGTCAGCCGCTACGGTGCAGACGGGTCAACGCAGACAGGGGGCGGCGCAGACTCAGACGTCCAACACGAACATCGGGTGCCCAGCCGACATCAGACGTCCAAAACGAACATCAGACGTCCAGCGCGACATCAGACGTCCAACACGAACATCAAACGTCCACGTAGACGGTCATGGCGCTGTTGCGGGCGAAGCCGGCCAGTTGCATTCGGGCGGCCTCGGCGGTGGCTGCGGCCAGCGCGGTGGGGGCGCTGACGGCTACCAGGGCGCGGAACCCGCCGGCCCAGGCCTTGTGGACCAGCTCGAAGCTGGCCCGCCCGCTTACCACCAGGCCCAGCCCCGTGGCGGGCAGGCGGCCGTCAAGGAACAGCCGGCCGATGAGCTTGTCGACCGCGTTGTGGCGGCCCACATCCTCGCGGACCAGCGAGACCGAGCCGTCGGGCGCCACCACGCCCGCGGCGTGGACGGCACCGGTGGCGTCGAACAGTTCCTGTCCGGGCCGCAGCTGTTCGGGGGCGGAGGCCAGCGCCTCCCACGGCAGCGGCTCGCCGGTGACCGCATCGAGCTTGGAGACGAGCTCGTCAATCTCGCTGGTGCCGCAGAAACCGCACGACGAAGTGGTGGTGGTTAGTCGAGGCCGAGGCGGCGGGGCCTTGCCTCCGGTGGAGACCGACACCACGTTGAAGTCGGTGGCCGCGGCCGAGCCCTTGGCGCAGTACTTGACCTGGGTCACACGGTGGCCGTCGAGCAGCCCCTCGGCGAAGCAGAAGCCCACGGCAAGCTCGAAGTCGTTGCCCGGAGTGCGCATGGTGGTGGCCACCCGGACGTCGTCCAGTTCGATGGCCATGGGCTCCTCGGAGGCAAGGCGGTCGGCCCGCCGGTCCTCGCCAGGGCCCTCTCCGGTCCAAGGTCGCACCAGTCGCTGCTGGCTCCTCGACTTGGTGGCCATGAACCCAGGCTAGAGCAGCCTCATCTAGACAGTTCGGCCCGCACATGGTGGATGAGGTCGGCCTTCCCCACGGCGGCCATCCACAACTCCGACACCAGCGTCTCGCCGGCCAGGTGCAGCCGCCGCCGCACGGCCGTCACCGACTTGGCCGACGGCGTGAGGCCCACCCGAGCCGACTCCAACTCCACGATCAGGCCGTCGGAGGTCTCGGTCACCGAGCCGACATCCACCTCGACGATCCCCGACGGCTGGGCCACCGTGAGTTCGACCTCTCCTTTGGGCAGGGCCCGCAGGTACCCGGCCTCGCCGTGCAATGGCTCGCCCGTCGAGAGGTCCCGGCTGCGCTGGACCATGGACAGGAACGGCTTGCCGACATGGCCGAAAACCAACTCCTCGGCGTAGTCGAAGTCGTCGATGGTCGGGTAGCTGCCCCGACCCCCGCCTCGCCACGTCCCCAACAAAGGCGCGAGCGGCAGACACATCGGATGTATATCGGCCACACTGGGAAGCTACACCGTCCGCCCCACCCTCGGGCAGAACTGGCAGCAGAAAGCACCCCATAGGGCACCCACCGCTGCCAATTCGGCCCCGCCACGCCTCACCAGCAAGAACTGGCAGCAGAAAGCACCCTATAGGGCACCCACCGCTGCCAATTCCGGCTGAGCGGGGCGGATGCACCGTCGCCGGGCGCGCAACAGCCCGGCGCCGAGGGGGGTGGGCCGGGCTGTTGTCTGGGGGAGGGAGTAGAGGGGACTAGAAGTCCATGTCGGGCATTCCGCCGCCCGCGGGCGCGTCCTCCGGCGACTCGGCGATCACGGCCTCGGTGGTGAGGAACAGCCCGGCGATCGAGCCGGCGTTCTGCAGCGCCGAGCGGGTGACCTTGGCCGCGTCGATGATCCCGGCCGCGATCAGGTCCTCGTACTCGCCGGTGGCCGCGTTGAGACCGTCGGGACCGCTGAGGTTCCGGACCCGCTCGACGACCACGCCGCCCTCGAGGCCGGCATTCACCGCGATCTGGCTCAGCGGCGCCACCAGCGCCTTGGCCACGATGCGGGCCCCGGTCTGCTCGTCGGGGTCGCTGAGCCCCTCGACCGCAGCGTCCACCGCCTCCACGGCCCGCAGCAGCGTCACGCCGCCTCCGGCCACAACGCCCTCCTCGATGGCGGCCTTGGTGGTGCTGACCGCGTCCTCGATGCGGTGCTTCTTCTCCTTGAGCTCCACCTCGGTGGCCGCTCCCACCTTCAGCACGGCCACGCCGCCGGACAGCTTGGCCAGGCGCTCCTGGAGCTTCTCGCGGTCGTAGTCGGAGTCGGTGTTGTCGATCTCGCCCTTGATCTGGTTGATTCGGCCGGCCACGTCGGAGGCGTCGCCGGCACCCTCGACGATGGTGGTCTCGTCCTTGGTGACGATCACCTTGCGGGCCTGGCCCAGCATGTCGACGCCCACGCTGTCGAGCTTGAGGCCGACCTCCTCGCTGATGACCTGGCCGCCGGTGAGGATGGCCATGTCCTGCAGCATGGCCTTGCGGCGGTCGCCGAAGCCGGGTGCCTTCACCGCCGTCGACGTGAACGTGCCCCTGATCTTGTTGACCACCAGCGTGGCCAGGGCCTCGCCCTCGACGTCCTCGGCGATGATCAGCAGCGGCTTGCCGCCCTGCATGACCTTCTCGAGCACCGGCACTAGGTCGCGGACATTCGAGATCTTCGAGCCGACCAGCAATACGTAGGGGCTGTCGAGCACGGTCTCCATGCGCTCGGGGTCGGTGACGAAGTACGGCGAGATGTAGCCCTTGTCGAAGCGCATGCCCTCGACGGTCTCCATCTCGAGGCCGAAGGTCTGGCCCTCCTCGACGGTGATCACGCCGTCCTTGCCGACCTTGTCGATGGCGTCGGAGATGGTGGATCCGATCTCGGGGTCCGCGGCTGAGATGGCGGCCACGTTGGCGATCTGGGCCTTGTCGGAGGACACGTCGTGGCTGTTGTCCTGGATCGACTCGACCGCGGCGTCCACCGCGGCCTCGATGCCCCGCTTGAGCGACATCGGGTTGGCGCCCGCGGCCACGTTGCGCAGGCCCTCGCGCACCATCGACCACGCCAGCACGGTGGCGGTGGTGGTGCCGTCACCGGCGACGTCGTCGGTCTTCTTGGCGACCTCCTTGACCAGCTCGGCGCCGATCTTCTCGTAGGGGTCTTCCAGCTCGATCTCCTTGGCGATCGACACGCCGTCGTTGGTGATGGTGGGGGCGCCCCACTTCTTGTCGAGCACCACGTTGCGGCCCTTGGGGCCCAGCGTGACCCGCACCGCGTCGGCGAGCTGGTTCATGCCCCGTTCGAGCGCACGGCGAGCCTTCTCGTCGAACTGGATCGTCTTGGCCATTTGAACCTCCGGAACGGCCCTGCGGTGGGCCGGATATGTCTTGGTTGCCTGGGTTGGCACTCGCGTGCCACGAGTGCCAAGTCAACCGGCGCAGACCCGCGATGACAACCCGCCCAAGCGCGAATGTGGCCCCTCCGAGAGGGGACGTCCGGGGGTGGCTCTGCTTCAGCCGCGCCCGCCCGCGACCGCGGGCACGATGCTCACGGTGGCGCCGTCGACGACCGCGGTGCCCAGACCGTCGAGGAAGCGGACGTCGTCGTCGCTGACGAACACGTTCACGAAGCGTCGCAGCTCACCTGATTCGTCGAGGATCCGATCCCGGAATCCCGGATGCGATGACTCCAGCGAGTCGAGCACCTCCGCGAGGGTGGCGCCGTCGACGGCCACCTCCGACGCGCCGGCGGTAAGGACTCTCAGCGTCGTGGGCACTCGAACGGTGACGGCCATGTCGTTCCTCGCTGGGCTCGCGGATCGGCTACCAGGCCGGGCCATGGTACAGGCCCGCCGATAGGATCGGCCCATGGGATCACCTGCGGAACCAGAGGCGGGCGGAGCCGTCGAGAAGCGGGGCCGCCTGCCCTGGCCGGCGGTGGTCATCGTGGTGGGCCTGGCCGTGGTGGGAGCAGTCACCATGGCGCAGCGGATCCTGGCCATCTTCTCCTGGCTGATCACGCTGCTGATGATCATCGTGGTGATGGTGGCCCTGGCCGCCTGGCTCGTGAGCGAGCGGCGCCGGCCCTGACGGCGGCGCCTTCTAGCCGGGGCTGAGCGTCTCGGCGACTGCCTCCCGCACGCACCCGCAAGGGTCGGCATGAGCCCGCTCCGATCCGAAGCGGGCGGCCAAATCGATGATCTCCAGGCCGTCAGGCCTCGGAGCGGCCGGATCCGAGCTGCCGACCACAGCCAGCACCGGCGTCGCCGACCGGGCCGCAATCTCAGCCACGCCGCCCACCACCTTGCCCTGCATCGATGTGGCGTCGTAGCGGCCCTCGCCGGTGACCACCACATCGGCGCCCAGGATCTGCTCCGGTAGGCCGATCTCATCGGCGACCACGTCGAAGCCGTTGACCAGGGTGGCGCCCCGGGCCGCGAGGCCCCCGGCCAGGCCCCCGGCCGCGCCGGCGCCCGCCATCGTGGTGACGTCCACGCCGAAGTCGCGCTCGTAGATCTGGGCCAGCCTCCTCAGTCGCCGGGTCAGCAACTCGACCTGGGCGGGTGAGGCCCCCTTCTGGGGGCCGTAGACGGCAGCCGCGTCCACGAAGGCCGTGCGCACGTCGCAGGCGACGACCATCTCGACCCCCGCCATCCGGGCCGGCGACGGCAGCGCCTCCAGGGCGCCGAGACCACCGTCGGTCGTGGCCGAGCCGCCCACCGCCACCAGCACCCGCTGCGCTCCTGCCGCGACCGCCTCGGCGATCAACTCGCCGGTGCCCGACGTGGTGGCATTGACGGGGTCGTTGCGCGCCGCGCCGCCGGCCACGGCCAGGCCCGAGGCGAGGGCCATCTCGATGACGGCGACGCCGCGGCTGAGCCGCCAGGGCGCGATGGTTGCCTCGCCCAGCGGCCCGGTCACCGCCGACGAGCGGTTGGGTCCGCCCAGCGCGTCGATGGTTCCCTCACCGCCGTCGGCCATCGGCGCCGGGTCACAGGAGGCCGAGACGGCGACCGCAGCCGCGGCTATGGCCTCCGCGATCTCCTGGGCCGAGGCCGTGCCGCGGAACTTGTCGGGGGCTGCCAGCACGCGCACAGCTGACATTCTCGCGGCATCGCCGCGAGACCGCGGTCAGCCAGTCGCGCTATCCGGAGTCGGCGGGCGGCGCGGGGTCGAGGATCACGTTGTCGGTGCCGACCACCGCGAAGATGTTGAACTCCTCCAAGCCCGCCGGCGACTCGGGATTCCTGATCAGGGTCATGATCGTGGCCGGAGCGGGCGTGATGATGTCGGGGGGCGCGCCGAGCACCGAAGCGACTGCCTTGGCGTCGTCGCCGTACCCCTGCCGGTAGTAGATGACCGAGTCCTCGACCCGGTCCTGCTGGGTGTTCTTGGCCGCGGTCACGAACCCCGTGGCGTTGAGTGTGTCGGCCGTCCGGCCCGCCCGTCCCCGCACGCCGGTGCCGTTCATCACCGCCACCTTGACTTCGCCGGGGGGGTGGGTGACTACCGGCGGAGCCGTCGTCGTCGATGTGGTGGAACTCGTGGTTGACGTCGTTCCGTTGCTTTCGGTCTCGTCTTCGGGACCGCCGTCGGTCGGGGTCTCGTCCGTCGTGGCGCTGGAAGAAGCCTCGGTGCCGTCGTCGGAGTCGTCGAAGCCCCGTGCCAGCAAGAACGCGCCCAGCGCAACCGCCACGATCACAAGCACGATGGCCCGCCCCGCCGAGCCGCCTCCCGAGGAATGAGCGTGCTGGGGAGTCATGGTTCGCACCTTAGCCGGTGACGCTGGCTATATCTCGCACCCTATCGGACAGCTTGAAGTCACGCCTCCGCGCCGCCCGACCTGGCCGCGCGGCCGCTGGCGGACCGGGATGCGAAGCGGGCCGCGAGCCGGCCTGTTTCGGTTCCGCTGCGAACCGCCCCCTCCATCGTGGCCGGCCATCCCGTGTCGGTCCAGGCGCCGGCCAGGTACACGCCTGGAAGGCCGGACTCGGCGCCGGCGCGCAGGGAATCGCTGCCCGGCACGCCGAGGAATGTGGCCGAGTGCTCGCGGGTGACGATCGACTCGGTGACGGCGGCGCCGGCCGCCTCGGGCAGCAGGCGGGCCAGCTCCGCGGTGAAGCGCGACACGAGATCGGCGGACGACATGCCGATGTAGGACTCGGCGGCCGACAGAGACACCGCCAGGCATTGGCGGCCGTCGTCGAGCCCGGCGCCGTCAGTGCGGTCGAACACGAACTGGGCGTCGCTGCCGACGGTGGCGAAGAGGGCCAGGTCGGTGACCGGGCGGTCGTACACCAGGTGGACGTTGACGATCGGGGAGGTGCCCAGCTCGACCAGCCGGTCCTGGGCCGCGACAGTGCCGGGCGGCAGCAGTCCGGCCGCGGCGTCGTGGGGCACGGCCACCACCACCGAGTCGGCCTCGACGGCCTGCTCGTCGGTGTGCACCTCCAGGCCGCCGGGGCCGGCGCGCACCGCAGTCACCGGAACGCGCGAGCGGACCTCGCCTCCCGCGGCCTCCAACGCCCGGCGGGCGGCATCGCCGTGCAGGGCCGACAGGGGCACCCGGGCCCAGCCCATGTCGGCCGCGCCAGCCTCGGTGAGCAGCCCGGTCACGAAGACCTTGGCCGCGAGCTTGAGGGAGGCATCGGCTGCGCCGGCATTGACCGTCGGCAGCACGATCAGGTTCCAGAACGTCTCGACCGCGGCGGCGTCCTGGCCGTGCGCCGACAGCCAGTCGCCGAAGGTCATGGCGTCGAGGGTCCGGTCATCGGGGTCGAGCCGCCTCAGCGCCAGGCCGGCCCGCAGCACGGCCAGCCTCTGGCGCATGCTCAGATGGGGGTAGGTCAGCAGCGCGGGCGCGAGGTGCAGCGGGGCCGGGCCGGCCGTGCGCTTGATCGACCCGACCGGTCCGCCCGGCGCCACCACGGGAACGTCGAGGCGGCTTTGCATCCACACGCCGTCGGCTGAGCCGATCCGCTCGAGGAAGGCCCGGTAGGCGGTGCAGCAGCGCATGAACACGTGCTGGCCGTTGTCGAACCAGATGCCGTTGCGCTCGAACGACCAGGTGGCGCCGCCTAGGCGGGGGCGGCGCTCGAGCAGGGTGACGGCTGCGCCCCTGTCGGCCGCCTCCACCGCGGCCGACAGCCCGGCCAGGCCGCCGCCGACCACCACCACCCGCGGGGCCCGCGGGCCGGTGCTCACGGCCTCAGTCCGGACAGGCTGCGGGCGGCCACCAGGGCCTTCTCGTAGGTGGGAAGGCTGACGCGCCCCTGCAGCGGGGCTTCGGGCCGGGCCAGGATGCGGCCCAGCAGCCGCCGGTAGATCCCGGCCATGGCGGCGGTGCAGGCCCGGCTGCGGTAGTCGAGGTGCTCGAGCAGCACCAGGCCCCGCTCGAACCACATCACGGCCTGACCGGCCACGAACTGCACCAGCGCGGCCACGCTGTCGGGTGGTTCCCATTGGCCCGGGGCGATCCCGAAGCGGTCCCGCTCCTGTTCGGGCAGGTAGATGCGCCCCATGCGATGGTCCTCGACGATGTCTCGCAGCATGTTGGTGAGCTGCAGGGCCACGCCGAGGTCGTCGGCCAGGTCCTCTGCGGACGGGGCCGGAGCAGCCGGGTCTGCGTTGCTGCCGGTGGGGCCCGCGGCGACGGCACGGGCCGGCTTGGCGCCGAACACGCCCAGCGACAGGCGGCCCACCGAGCCGGCCACCAGCCGGCAGTAGCGCACGGTGTCGTCCATGGTGTCGTAGGTCTCGCCTCGCACGTCGAGCTCGCAGCCCTCCACGATCTCATGGAGCGCGGCCACGGGGATCGGGTAGTGGTCAGCGGCGTGGCCCACGCCCACCAGCACCGCGTCGTCAGGGTCGGCGATCTCGCCCGCCTCCAGCGCGTCGATGGCCTGGTGGAGTTCGTCGAGGGCGGCGAGCTTGCGGTCTCTGGGCCAGTCGCCGTCGCCTACGTCGTCGATGCGGCGGGCCAGGGCGTACAGCGCGGCCATCGCCCTGCGCTTGGGCGGCGGCAGCAGGCGGATCCCGTAGGCGAAGTTGCGGGCCTCGGACCATGTGATCTCCTCGCAGCGCCGGTAGGCCGTTTCAGCCGAGATCACGCGCCGCCCGCTCCGCTCCGAGTTGCGCCGGTGATGTACACGTCGGCGAGGCGGCGCAGCACCCGGGCCGAGCCGGCCTTGCGGGTGCCGCCCAGCACTTCGAAGCCGGCCGCCTCGAGCGCGTCGAGACCGGCCAGCCCCCCGGCCACGAACCCGGCCACCGCCAGGCGGGCCGGTCCCCGCAGCGATGCCACCAGTCCCCTCCCGTGGTGGAGCATCGCCCGGGCCCTGGCCGCCTCGTAGGCCACCAGTCCTCGCAGGCCGGCCGACGCCTCCGGGGCGTGGAGGTCATCGACCGCCACGCCGAAGCGCTCCATGTCGTCGGCCGGGAGGTAGACGCGCCCCCGGGCCGCGTCCTCGCCCACGTCCTGGAGGTGTTCCAGCACCTGCAGCCCGCTGCAGACGTGGTCGGAGGCGATCAGGCGGTCGGGTGTGGCCGCCTCGAACACGGCCAGCACCAGGTGCCCGACGGGATTGGCCGACAGCGTGCAGTACTCCATCAGCTCGTCGAAGTCGGCGTAGCTGTTCTTGTGCTGGTCGAGCCGGTTGGCGGCCAGCAGCTGGTCGAAAGGCCGGCGGTCCAGCCCGAAGCCGGCGACGGCGGGGACCAGCCGCACGAAGACCTCGTGGCGGGGGGCTCCGGCGAACAGGTCGTCGAGCTGGGACTCGACCCAGTCCAGGGCGGCCAGGCGGTCCCCGGGGTACTCGTCGCCCAGGTTGTCGACGAGCCGTGCGTAGCCGTAGATGGCCCGCAGGTGGCCCCGCGCCGCCTTGGGCAGGAGCCGCAGCGCCACCGGGAAGTTCTCGCCGGATGCCCGGGCCATGACCTCGTCGAGCCCGACATGGCGCTCGACCGCTTCTGCGGCGGCTGCCTCCTCGGAGGGCGCCGGGGGCGTGCTCGGGGGTGAAGGCGCGCTGTGCGGAGTCCCGTTCAACAACGGCTCAGTGGACACGTTCGACCCGTTCTAGGGGACGGTGCCGGCCGGCATGACGCACGCTCCCCACACCGGACCGAAGCTACCACCCGGCTGCTGCCGGCCAGCGACGGTCGAGCGTTCGGCGGGACTTCGGGTGCCACGCCAGCAGCGATTGAACTAGAAATATCATGAAAAGGTTGTAAATAGCTGACACGGGTGCTTAGATGCTTGTCCATGTATTTCTATTATCTCCAAACCCTAACTGAACGTAGTCCGGTCGCTCCATCTAGTGAAGCTGGCAAGACAGGTCTTGGGCGACACGCGAGCCGGATGGTGATCGCCTTGGCGGTCGCCCTCGGGACGGTGGCGACTGGCTGTGGAGCGGCCGTAAGCCCCGGCGGTCAGGCGCTGCCGGGGCCGACCACGACTGACTCCGGCCAGCCTGAGCCGTCGGTGTCGGAGCCGGCGACCGAATCAGACGCCCAGCCCAGGGCGGCTGGCCCCTCACAGAGTGACGACGTGCCCGGTCCAAGCCTCCTGCCGACAGTCGAGCCGGCTGTGGAGACCCCGGCCGCGCGTCAACCAGAAGCCGCGCCTGTGGAGCCGACCGAGCATCAACCACAAGCCACTCCTGACGAGCCGGTCGAGGATGCCCAGGCGGCCGCTGCGCGGTCCTTGCCCGCGGCGACGCCCACCACGGGCGCCCCCTCAACCACGGTCGCGGCTGCGACTGCCCAGGATCCTGCTGCCACGACAAGCGCCGCAACTGCGCCGCCAGCCACTGAGAGCACCACAACGGCAACGACCGCCGCCCCCTCCCTCAACCAGGACGACCAGAACGGCTCTTCCACGACAACCACGACGGCTCCGCCGACCACAACCACCACCGCCACAACAACGAGTACATCGCCGCCCGAGGCGGGCGCTTACCGGGAGCCGACAGTCGTCTTGGACAACGGTTGGGTCGTCTATGAGCCGGACTATGTGCCGCCGGTGCATCCCGACACCCGGCCGCCGTCGTGGGTGCGCGGCACCGACGACGGCCGGGGTCGCCCCGACGACGTGCCGCGGCGCTCCGAGGGGGTGCGGACGTGGCTCGACTGGTGCGGCGGCGACTGGCTCGGCTGCGACCGGCTGCAGCTGCCGATGGTCTGGGCGCTCGACTACCTCGGAGCGAACCCCAGGTGTGTCATCCAGCACTACGAGTGGCGGGCATCCTTCGCCAGCCGGCCCGGGGTTGCCGATGGCTGGAACAACGGGAACCTGATCCGGGACTACGGGTGGCACCAGTGCGCGACCGTCATCGACCCCATCCAGCCCGACGGGCGGCTGCTGTCACACCACGGCCTGACCATGGCGGAACGCTGCCGGAGCGTGCTGCCCGCCGATGTGAAGCTCGAGGAGCGCACCAGCGTCGCCAACCGGGGGATCTTCCGTCACTGGATGACTTGCGACGAGTGGGGCGAGTGGGTCGAGCTGCGCCAGCGCGGCACCAACTACCCCGACTGCGAGGGTTCGGCACGGCTGGCCGAGGAATGGCTGGAGCATTTCCACGGGATGCCCGAGACCTTCTACCGGCTGAGTTGTTGATCCCCGCCAGGCAAGGAACAAGGAGAAGCACGCATGAGACAGACACCCAAGGCGCCCCGGTCGCTTGGTCGCCGGTGGCCGCTGCTCCTGTTCGCCGCAACCCTCGTCGGGTACGGCATCGCAGGCTTCCCCCACCCCGGCGACCCTGACCCCTCTCCGGCTGCGGCGCATCCCCTCCCCGGCTTCCCCCACTCCCACGGAGGCAACCCGATATGCACCGACTGGACCTGCCCGCCGCCCGATGACGGCACCAACAACAACCAGAACAACAACAACCAGAACAACCAGAACAACAACAACCAGAACAACAACAATGACCCGCAAGATCCGCCGAACTGTGTGGGTGTTCACGCCGCGGGCTGCGACCAGGGCGTCAACCAGGGCTACATCGACCCGAACGACGACTTGGACGACGAGATCGACGATCCCGACGACATCTCGGAGATGGCCAACATCTTCGCCAACCACCCCGACAACCAGGACCTCGACTTCGACGCCGACGACTTCGAAGACGTCATGAGCAACGCTGACAGCCCGCCCGACCGCGGCGACGTGGCCGATGCCCTCTGCGCCGCCATCTCAACCTGCTCGGGCACCGGCAACCAGGCAATCCAGTACCTCCTCGACAATGACGTCTCGTTCGGCCAGGCCAACGACACCTTGGAGGGTTTCAATCCCTCCAACCCGGTCACCATCGGCCAGATGGGGTCGTTCTTCAATCGACTCGAGCAACCCGACCACGGGAACCAAGGCAACGGCGGCAACAACCCCGGCGGCGGCAACAACGCCGGCGGTGGCGACAACCCCGGCGGCGACGATCCGGACGAGGAGAAGTGCACGACCGGCCTGGATCTGTCCGCGCCTCAGCGCTCGCTGTTCGGATCGCAGTTGAAGTGGCGGACGCTGGTCGGCATCGAGGCCCGGGGCGAACCGGGCAGGCCGTGGCCTCCCCATCCCGATGTGCCCGGCGGGACGGAGTACCTGGTGGTTTCTGAGTCACCGGTATGGCCGGTGATCGAACCCGTTGCCTCGTGGCAGGTCGCCAGCGACGACGGCTGCCTGTGGGAGGCCGCCAGTGTCGAGACCCGCCTCGCGGAGCTGCTGCCCTGGCGCCCCAGCGACCGCGCCACGATCGAGAACGCCGATTCGGCTCGGCCCGGCGCGGGATTCGACACCTACCTGAACCGCTGGGACAACCTGAGTGCAGCCCAGCAGGCCCAGGCCCAGCGCCACCACGTCAACCGCGACGTGAGCGCCTCGTGCAGAATCGAGACGGCCAGAATCTCCGCGGACTCCTACGACCGGTGCCGCTGGGAGCTCCCGGCGCCGGGAGTGTGGTCCTGGCAGGCCGGAGCCTGCTTCGAGGGCGTCGCGGAGGACGTCACCCTCCGCGAGTGCGCCACCCTCGCCAGCGGCGTCGAGTGGTTCCTGCGGATCATCGACTACACGTCCGGGATCACGCTCCAGGACAGCTCCGGCGCCACGCCGCATGGCGAGTCCCGGCGTCCGGCGTCGGACGGCTAGGAGGCTCCCGATGGCCACAAACTCCGTCTCCAGGTCGGGCCAGGCCCGGCGGTTCGCAGCCGCAGCCTTGATCGTCGCGGCGGTTGTGGTGTCTGTGTGGATGTTCGGTCGCCCCGAGCCGGAGACCACGGTGCAGGTGGTGGCCGCGGCCGAGGATTGGCCCGCAGGCCGCGATCCGGGCGAGTACGTGACTGTGGAGATGCCCGCGGAGCAGGCTGCGCTGTTCGTGACGGTCGGCCAGCTGGTCGACCGGGTGCCTGCGGTGGCCGTGCCGGCAGGCACGGTGGTGTCCGAGGCGCTGCTGGCCGACTCGGCCGTGCCCGCCGCCTCCGACCTGTCGGCTGCCTTGCTGGCCGTGGCGGTGGACTCGTCGCTATGGCCCGAGCCGGGCCCCCGACCCGGCGACACCGCGGTGCTGGCCGAGCAGCCGGGCGGCTGTGCCACCGCGGTGCTGCCGGTGGTGCTGGTCGGCGAGGGCGCGGTGGTGGTCGAGGTCGGGCCGCAGCTGGCTGCGGTGCTGGGCCCGACGGTGTGGTGGATATGGCAGTCGCCGCCGGCGGGCTGGCCGGGATGCCCGCCGGCGCAACCGGACGAAGGGAGGTCCGACAGTGTTGATGATCTCGACTGACCGCAGGCTCGATCATCTGGCTGCCGGCTGGGTCGTGCGCACAATCATCGACGGGGTGCGAGCGTCGGCCGCCGACCTTGTGGTGGGCGAGTCGCTGGCCGACCGGACCCTGGCGGCCGCCGCGCACCGGGCCACCGTGGTCAGCGTCGACCCATCCAGCGATGACAGCGTGTTGCGCTCCACCGCGGCCGCGGCCACCGGAGTGGTGTGGGTCACGGCCGGCTCCGGTTGCGGGCTGCGCGACCGCTTGGACCTTGCCGCCGGGCCGGCGGCCAAGGTGCCGCTGGCCCTCGTTGTGATGTCGAACCACGCGGTCGACACCGCCGAGGTGCGGTTGCTGGCCGGCGCCCAGGCGGTGCGAGCGGTGCCGTCCGCGCCCACCCGGCGCTCGGAGCGGGCGCTGCGCCGCCTGGGCCGCTCGTTGGGTTCGCTGGCCGCCGCGCCCCAGCGCATGGACAGCACCGACCGCGCCCTGCGCCGGGAGTCGGCGTCGGCTGCAGCCGCCCGCCGGCTGCGGGAGCTGCTGGGCGAGGACGACGTGGAGGAGTTCCAGATCAGGGGCGGCGAGTCGATGGTGGTCGAGTTCAGCAACGGCGAGCGGCAGAGCCGACCGTCCCCGTTCCTGAGCGACGACGAGCTGATCGGGGCGTGCCGGTTCCTCGCGGCCTACTCGGGCGAGCGGCCCCAGCGCTTCGACGAGTTGGATCCCCGCCTCGACACCCGAGTCGGCGACCGGTGGCGGCTGCACGCCGAGGCGTTCGTCTGCTCGCCGCCGACTCTGGTGCTGAGAAGCAACTTAGGCGGCCAGCGCACCCTGGCGGAGCTGGGCCTGTGCAGCGACCAGCTGACCAATCTGCTGGTTGAGGCGATAGCCGGCGATGTGCGGGCCAACGTCGTGGTCGCGGCCGCGATGGGAGGCGGCAAGACCACCCTGTGCCAGGCGCTGCTGGCGAGGGTTCCGCCCGAGGAGCGCATCGACACCATCGAGGACACCCCCGAGCTGAGACTGCGCGAGTACGGCATCCACCCCAACGCCTACGAGCGGCTCACCCGAGACGCCAACAACGACGGCGTGGGCAAGCACTCCATGGCCGACCACGTGCGCGACGCCAAACGGGCCAACAGCTCCAAGCTGGTGGTGGGCGAGGTGAGAGGCGAGGGCACCATGGCCCTGCTCGACGCCATGTCGTCGGGGCTCGACGGATGCATCGTCACCCTGCACTCCCCGCCCGGCGACGGTGTGATGGAGAAGCTCACCGCCTACGCCACCTCGGAGGGCGCCGACGAGGGCCTGGCCCGCCGGTCGATAGCCATCGCGGTGCACCTGCTGGTGTGGATGGGCCGCAACCACGCCGGTGAGCGCGTGATCGCGGACGTGACCCAGATCACCGGCACCGCCGCCGACGGCTCGATCCAGACGCGCTGCCTGTGGCGCCTCCAGCCCGGGGAGCGCTGGGCCGCGCCGGTGGGCCAGCCCGCGGGCCGCATGGCCGACGTCTACCGATCCGCGGGCGTCGCCGTTCATCGCCCCGCGGCGGAGCCCACGCCGCACGGGCCCACCCTGCAACTCGTGGGCAGCGACTCGAGCACCGCGGACCGCAACGGGGCGCCCCAATGAACTCCTGGGGACTGAACTCTTGGGACGTGTGGGAAGTGAGCGCCTGGGAAATGAGTACCTCGGGGTGGGTCATCCTCGCGGGCGGTGCCGTCGTGCTGGCCATCATTCTGTGGCCCGCCAGCGGGACGCGCTGGTCTCTGCGAGCCAGGGCCGGCAGGGGCCGGCGGACCCGCATCCCCGCCGAACTGCCGGCTGCCGCGGTAGCTGGCGGTGCCATGATCGCTTTGGGCCTCGCCGCGGGCCATGCGGCCGCTGCGGCGATATGCGCGGTGGTGTGCACATCGGCGGTGAAGGTCCTAGTGATGTCGAGGCAGCGGGTCGCCATCGCCGAGGGCGTGGCTCGATTCGCGAGCGTGCTGACCAACCAGGCCGCGGTCGCGGTGACCGCCGCGGACGCAGTCGCCAGGGCCGCCCCGCTGGTGAGCGGTCCCGTCGGGGCGGCCGCAGTGGCGATGGCCTCCGACTGCGAGACCGTCGGGGTCGACATTGCCGCCGAGCGGTTCGCCGCCCGGGTGCCCTCGGCGGTCGCCGGCTCCCTGGCCGACCTGATCGCCATCTCAGCCGAGGGCGGCGGGCGATGGGCCGAGACCGTCTCAGTGCTGGAGGCCGAGGCCTCGCAGACCGCGGCGACCGCCCGGCTGTTCCATGCCCGCGTGGCGGTGGCCATGCCGACATTGGCTCTGGTGGTGCTGCTCGGAGCGGGACTGGTCGCCGGGGCGGGCCAGGTCGCCACTGATGTCGGCGCGTGGCTGGCCAGCAGCCGAGGCGCCGCACTGCTGATGGCCGGGGCCGTAGTCAACGCCGCGCTGAGCGCCCGAGTCCTGCTGCCCGCCCGGGCAGCGGCGCGCTACGGGGGGCTGCAATGACTCAGCCGTCGAGGGGCGTCAAGTGTTCGGGGCCAATCCCACTCGCCGAGGCGGCTCGTGCTAGGGGAGGACGGCCATGATCTGGCTAATGGCCGCGTCCGGTGCGGGGGCTGCGCTGCGGCTGGTGCTCACCGCGGCGCCCCAGAGGGCCAACACTGTTGAACTCACGGCCGCGGGATGGCCGCCGGACCGGCTGCGCACCGCTTCGATAGTGGCCACATCGCTGGCCGCGGCCGTCGCCATGGCAGCCGGGACGTTGCTGGCGGACTATCGCAGCGGCGCTCTGGCCGCGGCGACCGTGTGCTGGTGGGTGCCGGTGGCTGCGCCGCCGCTTCTGCGCGGGACGGTTCTGTCGGGCTACCGGGCCCGCCGCGACGCCGCCCTGCTGGAGTGGCTGCGCCGCATCCGCCTGTACGTGGCCGCGGGCCGTCCCATCAACGACGCCGCCGTCGAAGCCGCCGAACGGGTGGAGGCACCCGCCTTCGCTCCCGCCGCGACCAGCATCAACCTGGCTCTCGCCTCGGGGGTCGACCCTCTCAGCGCGGCGTCGACGCATTTCGCCGGGTCCGCGGCCGAGACGCTGGTCGGCACGCTGGCCGCCGCCGAGCGAGGCGGGGCCGCAGCCACCAGTCTGATCGACCGGCTCATCGCCCAGGCCGTGTACGCCCTCGAAGACGATCGCCGGGTCCGCATCGAGGCCCTGGGCCGCTCAGTGGCCGGAACCGGCACCCTCGCCGCCATCACCGCCAGCGCGGTCGTGGTGCTGGCGCTGATTGCCAGCGTCGATATCGGCGTGTGAGCCCTGCTCTTCGCCCTTCCCGCAATTCACGCAAACATCGCGAAGGAGACGCACCTATGGATTCACCCGTAGCCAAAATGATCATGCTGGCCGCCACCATCGCCATCACCGCCGCGGTGGTGCTCATCAGCTGGCAGGTCGTCGGCAACAACACCCCCGACACGAGCACGAATCCCGACACCGACAGGTCGCAGATCAAGCACGAGAGCCTGTGCAAGGCCGTCGGCGGCAGTTGGACTGCGGGCAGCAAGACGTGCGCCTAGCGGTCCCGACTCCAGTCGAGCCTCTGAGCGTACGGTCAGGCACCCGCGATGGACACCGCCTTCGCGGCCCTGCGGACTACCGCGATGATCTTTGTGGTGGTCGCGGTCAGCTTCGGCATCTACCTCCACCAAGTGGCCAGAATCACGGCATCCACCGCGGCAGTGGCGGCGGCCACCGCGGCCGCTCAGGCCCTCGACGACACCGGCTGGGACTGCACCGACACCCACAGCGGTTGGGCGGAAGCCGAGGAGGCCGCGGCCCAGGCCGCGGCGACCCGCTCCGTTGGCCGCTCCGCCGCGACCGCCACCGGCTACACGCTCACAGCCGAGCCGTCGTGCACTGTGGTGGCAACCGTGACTGTCGGCGCGGCCGGTGTCCACAGGTGGCTGGAAGCGACTGCGGTGGCTTGCCGGCCGTCGCGAGCGGCCTTTGCTACCGGCTGGACACTCGCCCCGCCGTGCTAGCCGAACCCACACGTCGGGAGGATCGACAAGCCCACGGCCCTCGAGCGCTACCTGGTGCTCGCCGAGCCCACACGTCCAGAGGTGTCCGTCCGATGATCCCGATGACTGCCGAGGTCCGCCCGCCGATCCCGATGACCGGAGGGTCCGTCTGATGGATGAGGCGGTGGCGCTGGTGCTGGCGACGCCGGTGATCGCGCTCGCACTGTGGGCGGTGGCGTTCGTGGGCGGCTTCTCCAACGGCCAGGCCCGTGCCGCCGTCGCAGCCGAGCTAGCCGCTCAGGCCGCGGCGCAGGCGGACGGTCCCGAAGCGGCCGACGCCGCCGGGAGGATCGCGCTCGGAGCGACGCTCTCCTCCTGCACCCAGACCAGCGCGAGTCTCGCCCACATCGATCTGCGCCAGTCGGCCGCCGTCACCGTGGTCTGCGAGGTGTCGGGCCCCGTAGCCGGCAACCGGGTGTGCTTCACCGGCTACGCCCAGACCCAGCCGGCCGCATCGGCGCACGCGCAAGTCGCCTGCCCGCCGTAGTGAGGCTTCGTTGACGGTCCCGGTGCTGGTGCTCATGCTGGCGACGATGGTCACCGCGATGACCCTCTCGCTGCGCGACCACGCGGCTCACGCCGCGGCCACGGACCTGGCCGAGATCCGGGCCGAGCACGCCGCAACCAATTTCGTGTCCAGCTGCATCACCCACGAGGGCTGCGCGCCGCCCGAGACCGACGGCGTCGAGGCGTGCGCCGCAGCCGACGCCGGAGTGGTCATGTCGGCGCAGGTGTCGTGGAGCCCGGTCCTGTGGAAGAGCCTGACCCCCGCAACCGCCAACCGGATAGTCGCCTACGACGAAGGGTTGGGCACCGGGCTCAAGTCCCGCGCCGCCGCAGCCCTCAACCCCTGCTGACCTCGAGCGCGCCGCGCCTCTACGTCAGGTCGCCGCGCAACGCCGCTGGGCATCCATCCTCGACCGGCGGGTTGTCCCATCCGAGACTGCGGAACAACCGTCCAGGTCACCCGCGGCCAGATGGGCCTCGACAAGAGGCAGGCGTGCTCATCGGCGGGCTGACTAGACCATCGCGATGCCGTGGATCTGCGGTCTAGCCCCGACGATGCGAGACAGAGGCGTCACTGCGACTCGACTGATTGCCGCCCGCCGCGGTCTGCTGCTGCGATGGCCGCGTTGAGTCCGAAGATGACCGCCATTCCGCCTGCGAACAGCACAGGTTGGTAGATGGGGTCGCCCGCGATCGTCAGCCAGATGGCGGCCAGCGCCGGCGACGCGTAGAGCAAACTGTTGACGCGCGTGTCGGCGGTGACGATGTTGCCTGCTCGGTGCAGCAGGCGGGCACAACCCATGATCAGTCCGGACGCTGCCCCGTAAGCCGCCGAGCCGGTGGCACCCAATCCGCCTAAGGCGAACGTCAGCCCAACCGCGGCCACGATCGGAACGCTGACCGCCGAGGCGGCGAACGTCGACCACCACAGGGCAACGCCGTACTCCTTGACGGACATAGCGCTGCGTCCAGAGCGCCGAGCCAGGGCGCAGCGGTCGCCGTAGATGATCCCTGCCGCTGGCCGCACCGCGTATGTCGCCGTGGTCAGCACCCCCAGCACCAACCCGACTGCCGTGCTCCGCCATGAACCCCCCTCGATTTGGCCGGGGGCCGTCTGGCTCCACACGACAGCGGCCACGGCGATCGGCAGTCCGCACATCATGGTGGCGCTGCGGGTCGAGATGCTTCTGCTGCTGCCGCTCCAGCGCGCAATCAGAAGGGACTGGGGCACGACATCCAGGCCGTCCGAGAAGCAGGACAGCACCACCAGCGGCAGCAGGGCCGCCGTGCCGGCGTACAGCAGGACATTTGGCGCCGTGATCAGCAGCATCGCCAAGAGCACGCCCGGACGCGGGCCTGCCAGCGCGACGGGAGGCAACGCCACGAGTCGTGCCGGACGCATCGCCTGGAGCGGACCCACTCCCAGCACGGGCCTAGCCGACGCGGCCAGCGCAACCAGCAGCATCGTCGCGCAAGCAGACTCCATGAGCGTGCCCAGAACCAGCACGGAGAAGCCCTCGCCCGCAAACCGGATCGGCAGCGGGATCAGCGAGTAGGCAACGGCCGCCCCGGCGATGCACGCCGCACCGAGCGCATTCCGGCGACGCGGCAACATAACGACGGGACCCTAGCCCCACTCGGCGCTGTCCACGACTCCACCACTGTCGGCGGTGCCTCGTGTGCTGCGTGTCGACGCCCACCGCGCCAGACCAGCGACCCAACCCGCTGACCAGACTGCCTCAGATAGCCTCATCGACGTTCGCAACCAACGCAGCCGAATAACGCGCCAAGTACCGTTCCATCCCGCCCGAGTAGCTCAGTTCGGCAGAGCAGCTGTCTTGTAAACAGCAGGTCGCAGGTTCGATTCCTGTCTCGGGCTCACACAAAATCCCAGGTCAAGGCACATAAGTTGGTGCCAACGATTTAGAACGCCTTGAGTGGGGTTCAAAAAGCCCGAAGGCTCGACGGGCTGGGCGCTCACCGACACCCGAGCCGCCGCGTCGTGGGGCATACGGATCGTCGCAGCCGGCGACTACCCGCCTGACTTCTACGTGCCCCCCGAAGCAGCCCTTCGCGCCGCGCTCTCACACCTGGGCGAAGCAACCAACCCCGCGTCCCGAGCCTGCACCGCGGCCGTAGCGCCAGTCCGACTCGCGTGTCACCGCCGAGTCGGCCACTCCCACACAACCGGCGAGCAGTGGCCGGTGGCGAACCACATCGTCGTCGCCTCGGACATCACCCAGGACCGAGCCCGAGGCCTCGAAGCGCTCGAGCTGTGGCACCCGAAGGGATCGTCCGTGCCTGGTGAGACGGTCTTCCTGCGCCGAACCCGGCGAACCAGGAGGCATCAACTACGTGCTCGTCACACCCTGCCAATATGATGAGGACATAACACCCTGAGCGCTTCGCCGCTCAGAACCCGGGGCCCCTCCTTGCGAGGGGCCCCTGTCATTTCCACAGCGCCGGCCGACTCAACGTCCTAGACGACCCTGGCACGCGAACCTCGTCGGGCATCTGGCACTGCACCAACAACTCGGCGCGAATCGGCTTCGCCCACGACGCGACCCTCGCCAAGTCACGCGAGACCGTTCCCATGGGGCTGAACACGCCGACGTGATGTCCATCTCCGACAGCGAGCTCTACCGCGGGACGCAGATCCGAGTCGTTCGACACGACGAGAGCACAGTCACAGACACCCCGGTAGAAGTCACGCAGCAGATGCGATGCGATCGCTACATCGGTGAACTTCTCCTGCGGCAACTCGACCAGAGCCTTCCATGGCCGCAACTCATGACTAGCGAAGTGGGCGCCGTAGTCGTCGAGCACCTCAGCAGGCAGCGGCGGACGGAGCCGAGCCTTCCAGCTCCCCCTTGACGAGATCGCGCGCCAGTCGTCAGGAACCTTGAACTTGCCCTCCAGCACTTCAACGCCCGTCGCGCGGACCGCCCGGATGAGCACACGCTAGACCAAGCCCGCGGCCTCGAGGCGCTCGCGCAGTGGCAACCCGAAGGGATCGTCCGTGCCTGGTGAGACGGTCGTCCTCGCGAGCGGCCGGAGTGGCCACATCCGACCAATCGTCGACACGCTCGCCCGCCGTCCAGCCTTACGATCAGTACTCGATGAGGTCGCTCGGACGCTAGACGGCCCCGGCCGAAGCCGGGGCCGAGGGCCGAGGTTGCTCACCCCGGCGGGGTTGGGATCATTGTACCACCAGCGAAGGGCACCGTCGAGACTATGGGAGTTCGAGCAATGAGAACTGAACGGGTGATCGCCTACGTCGACGGGTTCAACCTCTACCACGGACTATGTGATGCGCAACTGGAGAGCAGCCGATGGCTCGACCTGCATGGCGTGTGCGAGTCGCTGCTGAAACCTCACCAATATCCGTAGCGGCGACGCCCGGTTCCCAGCGAACTTCAGTGGGCGGTCTTCGGCGGGTTCGCGGCCAACGCGTCTTCTTCTGGTTCGACGAGACGCTGCCGGATCCAATCACCGAGTTCGTCCTGACTGACGGTGCCTGCTGCCACTCCTTCGATCATCCCTGTGATCTTCTCCGCGATCAGCAAGAAGTCGGCGAGGTCGAGGCACTCCACGCTCATTTCACTGGGCGAGCCTCTCAAGCACGACGCGCTCCTCGTCGAGGATCCGCTGGAGCCGTGCCTGGAAGGCGGGGTCGCACCGTCGCTTCTCGATGTGCTCAGCGATGGCAGCGCGGATCGCCTCCGAAGTGGACACGCCGTCAACCCGCGCGACCGCGTCGAGTTCGGCAGCCTGCTGGGCGTCTTGGCGGATGGTCGTGGTGCGGGTGGTTGCCATGGCGTGCCTCCTCCTTGAACGGTGCTTCATCTGCACCTACATCTATCAGTAGGCAATATTCACTAAAGCATGCATACGGGCCGTGTGCAACCATGCCGGTGCTTGCCATCCCACCATGGCGTCAACTGACGCCCTGTCAAGTCACGCCCCAAGGAAGAGCAGACGCTGAGAAACTTCTACTAGTACAGCTGCCCGGCTGGGCCACCGGCGCCGACACTCGGGCCAAGAAGCGACCGAAGCTCTACGTGACAGACACGGGCCTGGCCGCCGCGACCTTGGGCGTGACCGCAGCCTCGCTGAGCGACCCGGCCGAGGCGAGCCGCGGACCGCTGCACGAGACGTTCGTCGTCAACGAGCTACGCCGTCAGGCCTCGGCCCTCGCGCCGGACGTGCGCTTCAGCCACTATCGGGACTCCCGAGGACGCGAGATCGACCTGATCATGGAGCGACCAGACGGACGCCTCATCGCAGTGGAGGTCAAGGCGGGCGCGACCGTCCGCCCCGCCGACGCCAAGTGGCTGGCGTGGCTGCGCGACCTCGTAAGCGACCGCTTCGAGATCGGACTGATCCTCCACACCGGCCCCCACCCGATCAGCATCTCTGAGCGCATCGTCGGGCTGCCCGTGTCGTTCCTCTGGCAGACTTAGACGGACAGCTGGCAGGCGCTGGGGTCCACTCGCAGCCTGAAGCGGCTGGCCGGAGACTCTTGCAGGGACCCGCTTGAACCGCCATAGCTAGGCTCGCCGACGTGTTGAACGGACTTGCCCGACGTCTGCTCCGACGATGAGCCGTCGCGGCCGCGCGGTCCGCTTGGTGCTCACAGCCACGTTCCTTTACGCATCGGTTCCGCCCATCCTTCATCTCGCTGCTTCAGACACCAACCCCTTCTATTTCAACTTCATGATCACGATCGTGCAGGTATCGGTGCCTGGTCTGTTTCTTCTGTATTCGAAGGACAGCTACGTCAACCGACACCTGAGCACTCCTCAACGTCGAAACCTCAAGAGGCCCAGAGTTCATTTCACATACTTTCGGCGGACGAGCGGACCCACCGGGAACAAGAGGGCCGTAGTGCTGGGGGATTCAGGTCGCAACGATGTTCTCGGTTGGGCCAGGATGCCTATCGTCTGGGCCCTGATCTCGAGTCTGCACTACGGCTTTCTGGCATGGTCGGCCACGATTCTCGAGACCGCCATCGCGACCACCATCTTCGAACTCTGGCCCGTGTTCCTGGTGTACGCCCTGGCGCGCCATGAGGACAGTGACCGGCTGTTCCGCGGCGCGCCGACGTCAACCGGGCACGCCCGCCGGGCCGTCTCGAAGGAAGGCATGGTCCTCACCGCGCTGGCAGGATCGGGCGTGGCCCTGATGCTGGGCAGCCAGGCAGGAGGACAGATCCGCTCGGTCGTGGACTTGGTGTCCTTCGAGGTGGCGGCCGGAATGGTCATTGCCGTCGTGGCCGCGCTGCTGGCTGCGTTGAGCGTCCTGAGCAATCTCGCGTACGGAAAGGTCCTCTACTACGCGCTGGTGCCGGCCGCAGGAACCCAGCCATCCGGCAGGCACGGGAGTCTCGAGACGCTACCCATCGAGCAGCGAGGAGATCCTGATCGCCGGTTGCTTGTCTGGCTGACCCTGCTGGGATACGTGCTGTCCCGGCTCCTTGCTCTTCCCGTCAATGTCCTGATCGGATTGCTCGCGCCGCAGGTTCAAGGATCGCTGACACCGGCAGCCGTTCTCGGCGCGCTGGTGATCGGGGTTGCGGTCTCGGTGGCCGGAATGCTGTTGCGAGTCGGGAACATCGGATCTGAGGACACCGCAGTCAATTCCCTGTTGTGCCTCGGGCCGGCAGCCTCCCTACTGGCGCTGATGGCGCTCGGCATCACCCTTCCGAGCTTCGACCTGTTCGTTGTGGGCGCGGTCCTGATCCTGGCCGCCAATGTCCGGATACAGCTGGGGCGCGACGCGAGCGGTGGGGCTCAATAGCCGCTTCCGGGTGCTCGAAGATCCACGCGGACGCCTCGGCCAGGGCGTCGGATCTCCTCATCGACGTAGAGCCATCGCCTCGCCAGGCTGCGCATTGCGCATTTGGCTGAGGAGGTTGTGTCGTTGATGTCTAGTCTTGTCGGACTGAGGGCGAACTGCGGGGAGCCATGATGCAGAACGGGGTCACACGATCTCGACCCGTCCGGTGGCTTGCCTCGTTCTTGGTGCTGCTGCTGGCCCCCGCCAAGGTCGCCAAGCCCATTCGCCATTACCTGTGTCGTCTGCATTGAGGTGTGAGCGGTGGCTGCAACACGCGTAGACCAGGACATACGCTACGAAGCCGACGAGAGTCCTCCCCTGGGGGTGGCCATTGGAGTCGGCCTCCAAGGGGTTCTGCTCATATTGGCACCGGTGGTGGTGAACGTGGCGGTTGTTTTCCGTGCGGCCGACCAGACAGAGAGCTACCTGTCGTGGGCCGTTTCAGCAGCGCTAGTAGTGTGTGGCTTTACCACTATTCTGCAAGCGAACCGGTTTGGGCGAATAGGTGCCGGGCATGTGATCATCACGGGTCCCGGTCCTATCTTCATCGCCATTTGCATTACTGCGCTGGTAGAGGGCGGTCCGGCCATGATGGCTACCCTTGTAGTTGTCTCGTCACTCTTCCAGTTCATACTGGCAGCGTGGCTCCCATTGCTGCGCCGGATCATTACACCGGTTGTCTCCGGCACAGTGATCATGCTGATAGCATTCACGATTGTACCCATTGCATTGGAACTGTTGGATGATGTACCGGAGGACACACCGTCCATCGCTGCCCCATGCATTGCTGCTGTCACGTTGGTTGTGGCCACGGCGCTCGCGCTGCGCGCTTCCGGAGCTTGGCGGCTCTGGTCCCCACTAATTGGCATCCTGGCGGGCTGTGCTGTCGCCGCAATATTCGGCGCATATGACTTTCAACGCGTAGTCGAAGCGCCCTGGATCGGTATTCCACAGGGCGAGTGGCAGGGACTTGACCTTACGCCTAGCGTAGAGTTCTGGGCGCTCTTGCCGGTGTTCGTGATTGTCACTCTCATGCTCGCCATAAACAGCATCAGTGATGGCATTGTCATTCAAGCAGCATCAAGACGACAACCACAGGCAACCGACTTTCGAGTGGTTCAAGGAACACTTAACGCTAATGGTGTGGGCGTTCTACTGTCCGGCATCGCTGGAACCTTGCCTACAATGGGCTACACAGCAGGCAGCACATCGCTCATCAGCCTCACTGGGGTTGCGGCGCGGAGTGTGGGCCTTTGGATCGGCATCATCTTCGGTGTACTTGCGGTGCTGCCCAAGGTCATAATCTTCTTGCTCATCATTCCCGGTCCCGTCGCGGGTGTCTACTTCGTCATACTCATGGGTCTTCTCTTTGTGGCGGGGATGCAAACGTTATTGCAGGAAGGTTTGGATTTTCGCAACGCCACCATAACCGGACTAGCATTCTGGCTAGGGGTGGGTGCCCAAAACGAGGCCATCTTTGCTGACCGGCTATCCGGCGCATGGAGCGTCTTGTTCAGCAGCGGAATGACAGTTGGCGCGTTCGCCGCGATTCTCATGACCCTATTCGTGGAAGTGACCAGCCGCGGTCGCAAACGACTGGAGGTTGAATTGGAGATTGGATCGCTAGCCCAGATTGACGCGTTCCTCTGCGAGCTTGGGGGGCGAACCGGCTGGAACGATGCCTCGACGGAGCGATTGCGCGCCGCGGGTGAAGAAGCGCTGTCAAGCCTGTTGCAACTTAGCGATGCAGACGCTCTTGGCGACGGCCGGCGCTTGATCGTCATCGCTCGGCCCAGTAGCAAGACTGTGGAGATTGAGTTCATCGCAGCTTTTGAGGAGACAAACTTGGAAGACCGTCTTGCGTACCTTAGTGAGCAAGCTGAGGCACCGGATGAAGCTGTAATTTCATTCCGTCTATTGCGGCATTATGCATCTTCGGTGCGTCACCGAAAATATCACGGCGTAGACATCATCACCATGCGAGTCGAGAGTTTCTGAGTCATGGCTTGACGAGCGAGCATCTACCCACGACCCAAACACGTTAGCGATGCATCGCATCTACATGCAGGCCGGGCCAAGCGAGGCCCAGTTCTGCACGCCATGAGAGCGAGGCTCTATTATACGCCCTCTGCAATTATCAGGTTGGTGTTGGTGGACTGGTTGAGCATGGCCTTCAGTTCAGCGTAGTCTGGAGAATCTTGCCAGGCCCGCGCCTGATCCGCGCTCTCGAACTCCAGCACCAATATGCGGTTGGGTGTCCAGTCGCCCTGGACTGCTTGGGCAGCGCCGCCGCGCACCAAGTACTTGCCGCCGTGCGCCGCAACGATCTCAGGCACCCGCTCAAGGTAATCGTCGAAGACGGCCCGGTCCGTTATGACACTATCCGCGATCACATATGCAGCCAATGTTCTCCTCCTCGAGCGTCTAGCTCATGACGTGACGGGTACTATAGCGAATCGGCCAGCGTGGTCAAGGCAAGTTGAACCTGATCTCCGACCCTGAGGAGGCAGTGCAATGCGTGAGGATATACATATACAGATATTTACATGTATTTTAGTGATCTACCTCTGCGAATCAGGGAAGCTCATGAAGCACTGTAAATTGCTGGGGTGAATCATGGTAGTTGCTAGAAAATACTATGACGCCGACGGCCACGTCATAGATCGCGGACGCGACATTTATGAATTCATAGAGAGTCCGCTTCGTGATGTACCGGTCGGCTGGCACTTGCCCAGTCTCGATAGGTTCCATACACCCAACAACAGCTTTCTTGCCTATCCGGAAAGCAGTTTCCAGCGTGCCGATGCGGACAGATGGCTCGAATTCCTAGAGAAGGCCGACATCGAATGGAGCGTGCTTTATCCCAGCAACGGTCTTGCCTTCGGCTTAGTCATCTACCCTGAATGGGCAGTAGCCTATGCCAAGGCCTACAACAACTGGCTCCATGAACGCTTCCTGCGGGTCAGCCCTCGACTGAAGGGAGCAGCTCTGATACCGATGCAGGACGTGCCCAGCGCTGTAATCGAGTTGAAGCGTACCGTCAATGAACTAGGTTTTGTGGCAGCCGTGATCCCGTCCAACGGTCTGTACACACATCTGAGCGACGAGAAATACTGGCCCATCTATGAAGAGGCTGAGAAACTAGACTGTGCGCTGTCGATACATGGAGGCAGCTACGGCGATTTAGGCTTCAACACCTTTACCAGTTTCCCAGCCGCTAAGGCCCTGGGCATGCCTTTCCCGTTGGCGATCGCGCTCACAGGAATGATGGCGGATGGAGTGCTCGACCGATTCCCTAAGCTCAGAATCGGGTTCTTAGAAGGAGGTAGTGCCTGGGTTACTTTGGTGCTTGATCGTCTAACTCGGGAGATGGAATACGGGGGCTTAGAACTACAAAAAGCCCCCGATGAGTATTTTCGGGACGGCCGTCTCTTCATTGGGTGTGAAGGGAACGAAAAAGCGCTCTCGTATGTCATCGAACGGATAGGACACGAATCGATGGTGTTCGGATCAGATTTCCCTCATGAGGTTACTATAGATAATTGTATGGAAGAGATAAACGAAATCCTTGAACGAGAGGATCTGGACAAGGATCATAAGTTGGCCATTTTGTCAGACAACACCCGCCGGTTCTACAATAGTTAGGTGATGGTTCTAACTCGCACGTCCAGGACCGATACACGTCGGACCAAGACTGTACTACCTGAGGGAGTCTCACTCGTCGTTGTCGGCGTGTCCTCGGAGTTCGACTCGGCGGATCTTGCCTGACACCGTCTTGGGCAGTTCTGCGACGAACTCGATCTCGCGGGGGTACTTGTACGGGGCCGTGGTTACCTTGACGTGAGACTGCAGTTGTGAGGCCAGTTCCTCTGATCGGGTGTGTCCCTCGGCCAGGATCACGAAGGCCTTGACGATCTGGCCGCGGTCGGGGTCGGGCTTGCCAACGACGGCGGCCTCCGCTACCGCCTCGTGCTCGAGCAGGGCAGACTCGACCTCGAAAGGGCCGATTCGGTACGCCGAGGACAGGATGACGTCGTCGCCTCGGCCGACGAACCAGATGTAGCCGTCGGCGTCTCGGGTTGCTCGGTCACCGGTGTAGTACCACCCGTTGTGGAACACCCGGGCGTTCTGGTCGGGGTCGCGCCAGTACTCCTTGAACAAGCCGACAGGACGTTCGGGCTCGACCCGGACCGCGATGTTGCCCTCGACATCGTCGTCCACGACGGCACCGTCATCGTCGACGATCTGCACGTCGAAGCCTGGGGTGGGAAGTCCCATTGATCCTGGCCGGATCTCGTTGCCGGGCAGGTTGGCGACAAGGTTGACCGTCTCGGTTTGTCCGTAGCCGTCGTAGATGTCGAGGCCGGTGGCAGCTCGCCAGATTCTCATCACCTCGGGGTTGAGGGGTTCTCCCGCCGCGGTGGCGTGGCGCAGGGAGGCGAGATCGTAGCGGTGGAGGTCCATCTGAACGAAGGCCCGGTACAGAGTCGGCGGAGCGCAGAAGGTCGTCACCCCTTGCTCGCCCACGATTCGGAGCATCCGATCCAGATCCGGCTTGCCGACGATGTTCCACATCAGGACCGCGCAACCGATCCGCCACTGTCCGAACAGCTTGCCCCAAGCGGCCTTGGCCCAACCGGTGTCGGACACGGTCCAGTGAAGATCCTCGGGCTTGAGGTCGTGCCAGAAGCGAGCGGTGATGTCGTGTCCAATGCCATAGGAGGCGTGGGTGTGCAAAACCATCTTCGGATACGCCTCAGTACCCGACGTAAAGTAGATCAGCAAGGCGTCATCCGAAGCTGTGTCGATCTTCGGGACCGACTGACCCCACGCGTCCGCGGCCGTGATGTCGATCCATCCATCTTGCGTGAAGCCGACCGCGATTCGGTGACTGACCGTCCGACACTGATCCAACGCGGCCGACACGGCGCCGTAGCCGTCGGAGTCGGTCACGACGACGGTCGCGTCGGCGCTATTGACCCGGTACGTCACGTCCTTGGAAGTCAGCTGCATGGTGGCCGGCATGGGCACGGCCCCGATCTTGAAGCAGGCGAGCAGCACGTCGTACCACTCCACAATCCGGGGCAACATGACGAACACCCGATCTCCCTTGACAACACCGAGGCTGCTGAGCAGCGCAGCGGCGTGCTCAGAGCGTTCGGCGATCTCGCGGAAGTTGTAGCGGTGGGCGGTCAAGCCGTCCGGGTCCACCGCGACGAGCGCGAGCCTGTCCGGGTCGGTTCGGGCCCAGCGGTCGACGACATCTCGGGCGTAGTTGAAGTGCTCGGGGACGTCGAGCCGGAAGTCCCGACGCAGCTGCTCATGCTCTGGGGTTGATGGCATGAAGACCCCCTTCCGTGTTTCGGGCTGCCCACGCGGCGCACCCGTTGTTGGCTGCTCAGCGGACGGGCCAGCCCCGACCTTCGTAGGCATCACGGGACCCGGGCTGCACCCGCAATCGCGCGTATTGGCTCTTGACCCTGCATTCGCGGGTGTCGGTGGGACGATCCACGCCGAATAGTCGAAGGCCGCAATGGCCTTGCGGCGGCACGCGAGGCCGAAGCACTGAGACCAATCGATGAGCACGCCAACCACCCTCCGCCGAGCGGGCGCTCTGCGCAACGCCTACATGACCGACGAACTGCAGGCCATCTACGACCAGACAGTCGACTTCGTCACCAGAGAGGTTCGACCGGCAGGCGAAGTATGGGAACGAGAAGGCAAGGTCCCGCGGGAAGTCCTCGCCAGGATGGGAAGCCTCGGCATGCTCGGCCTGCGGGTGCCCCCTGAACTCGGAGGGCTGGGCATGGGCATGCTCGCTTCTGCGGCGTTCTCCGAAGCTCTTGGGGCGTCGACATTCGGAGGCTTCGACGTGACCGTGCTGGTCCACACCGACATGGCCGGGCCTCACCTCGTGAACTCCGGCAACAGCGACCAGCATGACCGATACCTTCCCGGCGTGCTGGCCGGCGAGCTCATCCTGTCCATCGGCGTCACCGAACCCGACGCCGGCTCCGATGTGGCGGGCATCCGCACGTCGGCCACACCGGACGGCGACGGCTGGCTCATCAACGGATCGAAGACGTTCATCACGAACGCCGTCTACGGCGACCTGACCATTGTCGCGGCCCGCACCGACATACAGGACAAGTACGGGATCTCCATGTTTCTCGTGCCGGCCGGTACCGACGGATTCACGGTGTCCAGGAAGCTCCACAAGCACGGCTGGCTGTGCTCCGACACCGCCGAGCTCGTTCTCGACGATGTGTGGGTCGGCGATGACCAGCTGCTGGGCACCCCACACCGTGGCTTCTACGAGACGATGAAGAACTTCCAGAATGAGCGGATGGTGCTCGTCGGCATGGGAGTGGGCGCAGCTCAGACGGCCATCGACATGACCAACGCCTACACCCAGCAGCGCAGGGCCTTCGGCGGCCATCTCAGCGACCTGGGAGCCATACGTCAACGCATGGCCATGAACCAGGCCAAGATCGATGCGGTACGGGCTTCGATGTACCACGCAGCCTGGATGGGCGACACCGGCGGCGACAACGTCAAAGAAATGTCGGGCCTCAAGGCCTTCGGCTGCGAGGTCGTCAACCAGGTGATGTACGACTGCGTTCAGTTCCACGGTGGAATGGGCTACATGCGTGAGTCGACGATCGAGCGCATGTATCGCGATGCCCGCATCCTGCCGATCGGGGGCGGCGCCACCGAAGTCATGCTTGAGGAGGTCGCCAAGCGCAGCGCCGTGAGCACTCACAGATAGACGCGCAGATACCTGCATTTGCAGGTCACAGGCACCCTCCCAGCTACCTATTGTCGCCCGCGGCGGCACCCGTCGAAGCTGCGGGGCACCCCAGCCATCAATGAAGGCCCCAGCCATCAACGAAGGGAAGAGCGATGCCGATTCCTGCACCCGAACTGGACGATCTTCGGGCCATATCGCAGAGGTGGAGCCTCAACATCGGCGACGGCGACTTGGAGATCTTCAAGGCGTTGATCGAGGGCTCCCTCGGGTCATACCAGCAAGTTGATTCCATGTACGACGCCTCCAAGCCCTCAATGCCTGAGCGGGCGAGCTACCGGCCTGCCGACGCCGACAACGAACTCGGCGCCTGGTACTACCGCTGCGACATTCAGGAGTCAGACTCGGGTCTGCTGACCGGCAAGACGTTCGCCATCAAGGACAACACCACCGTTGCCGGGGTTCCCATGATGAATGGGTCCCGCATTCTGGAGGGCTACGTGCCTCTGCGCGACGCCACCGTGGTGACCCGCATTCTCGAAGCCGGCGGCAGGATCCTGGGCAAGTCGGCGTGCGAGGACCTGTGCTTCTCCGGTGCCAGCCACACCTGCGCCACCAGCCCGATCCGCAACCCGTGGGACCCCACCCGCACCGCCGGCGGTTCCTCCGGCGGCAGCGGCGCCCTGGTGGCGGCCGGCGAGGTGGACATGGCCATTGCCGGCGACCAGGGCGGGTCGATCCGGATTCCGTCCTGCTTCTGCGGGGACGCCGGCCTCAAACCGACCTTCGGGCTGGTGCCCTACACGGGCGCCTACCCGATCGAGTGGACCATCGACCACCTCGGCCCGGTGGCTCGCAACATGACGGACCTGGCCACATTCCTGACCGTGATCGCCGGCCCCGACGGCAACGATCCGCGCCAGCCCCATGCCCCCTCGGGGATCGACTACACCGCGGGGCTCGACGACGGCATCGAGGGCATCCGAGTCGGGGTGGTGGCCGAAGGGTTCGGCATGGAGGGCCTCAGCGACCCCGACTCCGACGCCCTAGTGGAGACGGCCGCCAACCACCTGACCGACGCCGGGGCCATCGTGGAGACGATCTCGATCCCCGAGCACCGCGATGCTCTGCACGTCTGGAACGTGATCGCCACCGACGGCGCCATGTGGCAGATGATCCGCGGCAGCGGCTACGGCATGAACTATCGGGGCCTGTTCGATCCCGAGCTCATGGAACAGACCATGCGAGGCTGGCGCACGAACGCCCACCTGACCTCGCAGACACTGAAGTTTGTCGTCCTGTGTGCGGAGCACGCCTTCGGTCACACCGGCGGCGCGGCCTACGCCCGGGCCTCGAATGTGCGGCCCCAGATCAACGCGGCGGTGGACGCGGCCCTGGCCAACCACGATGTGCTGTGCTACCCGACACTGCCCTTCCCGGCCAAGGAGATCCCGTCCTCGGACGCCGCCGTCGACGAGTACGTAGCCCGCGCTCTGGAGATGATCCCCAACACTGCGGTCTCCAACGTGACCGGCAATCCCGACTTGACGATCCCGGTGGCCGCCGGCGAGGGCATGCCCGTGGGGATGAGCGTCGTCGGCCGGCAGTGGGACGAGGCCACCCTGCTGCGGGTAGGGCGCGCTTACGAGAGGCTTGTGGGAGGCTTCGCCCTGTCCCCCATGGCCGAGGCCAGACTTGTCCCCTAGGTGCAAGCCACCGGAGCCATGCTTGACTTACTAGACATCCATCGATCATGGGGACGGTAGAGCCATGGTTGAACTGGAAGCGAGTCGCCGTTACGCCAGCGCCATCGAACTGGCGAACACCGATGACCTGGAGCAACTCGCGGAGCTGAGCCAGGCGCTCGTGGGGTTCCTCGACCCCGCCGCACTGGCGCAGCGGACGGCGCTCGACCTCTACCGCCTACTGGGACTGCCTTTGGTCTCGGTGGCTGTGCGCGAGGGCCCGTCGATCTTCGCGATGCACGGAGTCCAGGGAGTTCGCACCGACCGTTTCCGGCAGGTCCGGCTCTCTGCGGGCGAGGGACTGGGGGGACGGGTAGTCCAGGAGCGTCGACCGATCGAGGTCCGGAACTATTACGAAGACCCTCGAATTACGCGTCACTTCGTTGACGTTGTGCAGGACGAGGGACTCGTCGGCGTGTTGGCGGTTCCTGTCGAGCACGACAACGAGGTGGTTGGCATATTGTACGGAGGCCTGCGTTCAGTGGGCTCCATCGGTGAGCGGGCCACGACTGTGCTCAAGAAGGCGGCCGACGATGTCGCGCCGATGATGACCGCCTCGATCCGGGCCTCGGCCGCCATCCAACAGCATGTCGACGCCGAGCGGCAGCGCATCGCCAGCGACCTCCATGACGACGTGGGTCAATTGCTGTTCTCGATCAGCGTCGCCGCGCAACGGCTGCGAGACGGTGAGGACGAGAACCTTCACGCGGTGGCGGAGCGCATCGAGCACCAGGCACAGGAAGCGGCGCAGCGGATGCGCCAGGCCTTCAAGGTCATGGCCCCCAGCTCGGCCGACGAGGCGGCGACGGTCGCTCTGCGACAAGAGATCGGCGACCTTGGCGCCCGGTCCGGACTGGTTGCCCACTTTGTTGTGCGGGGCGCCGCCCGTCCGCTTCCGCCGCGAGCTGAAGCCGCGCTGCTGGGTGCCGCCCGCCAGGCACTGTTCAACATCGAGCAACACGCCGATGCGTCCATGGTGGTGGCAACGCTTCACTTCGGCACCTCGGAAGTCTCGCTGGTCATCCAAGACGACGGCCGCGGTCTGCCAGAGGGCTTTGAGCTACAAGCGATCCCGCGCGGCGACCACAACTGGGGCTTGGCATCGATTCTGCGCCAAGCTCAGCGCCAAGGCGGCGACTTGGAGGTGCGTCGAGGCGAGGACGGGGGCACCACGGTCCGCATCACGCTGCCCATCGGCGGAGCGGGATAGACGCGCGAGCCACTGATCCACAAGACGCATGAACACACGCGCCTTTGACCGAGGCCACTCCGCGGTGGCATCCGTTCTGGTCATCGACGACCACCCGGTGGTGATCGACGGCGTCCGCCAATTGCTGGCACGCGAGCCGGACTTCAAGCTCGTAGGAGAAGCCTCCACCGGTGAAGAGGGGGTCGCTCTGGCCAGGTGCCTAGCACCTGACGTTGTGGTGCTGGACCTCAAGCTCGGCGACCACTTTGCGCCGCATCTATGCCGGTCGCTCCGGGAGGCGTCGGGAACCTCTCGGGTGGTGATTCACACCGCTTTCGATGACCGCGAGCCCCTGCGCGCCTGCCTGAACGCGGGTGCGGTGGGAATCGTGCTCAAGGACGCCAGCAACCTGGTCGAGGCACTGAGGAGCGTGCTGGCCGGCGAGCTGTACGTGGACCCCTCCCTGGTGGAGGATCCCAGGGCTCGCGCCCTGCGCCTGGGCGAGGACGGAGGCCTGTACGAGTCGCTCACGCAGCGGGAATACGAGGTCCTGTGCGTGATGGCGCTCGGCCGCACCAGCAAAGAGATCGCGGCGGAACTCTTCCTGGCCGAGAACACAGTGCGCAGCTACACCCAGTCGCTGCTGACCAAGCTGCACGCCCGCAATCGGATCGAGGCTCTGGCTAGAGCGCGCGATCTCAGACTGCTGTAACCCGCCGGGCGGCCCCCTCCTGCTCCGGGTGGGGCTCGACCTGAGGATGCCGGAAGTGGAACCTGCATTCGCGTGTAATCTGGGCTCACCCTGCATTCGCGTGTGTCGGCCCGCTCAGGCCGCCATTAGCCCAAGCGCAGGCGACTCCACGGGGCCCGCAGGGTGCCGTGGAGCCGTTGCCCGCGGCGTCGAGAGCGGCGCCCGAGGGTCCACAAAGGGGGATATACCCATGAGTCCAAAGAGGACTTCCGCAAATCGCCGAGTTCGCCCGAAGTGGGCGGGAATCATGGCGGCCACCCTGGCGGTAGCGCTCCTCGCCGCGGCCTGCGGTGATGATGCGGACGAGCCGGCACCCGCCGCGGCTTCCGAGCAAGAAAGCACTCCGTCAGAGCCCGACAGCACGCCCGACTCGGACACTGCGCCCGGCGAAGAGCCCGAAGATGGACCAGCAGCCGATGCCTCCGACACGAGCGAAGAACCAGAGGGGGTGCCCGAGCCCAGCGAGATCGTGCCTGAAGCCAGTGAACCGATCCGAGTGGGAAGCCTCCTCGACGAGACCGGTCCGCTCAACATCTACGGCACCCCGATGGTCGACGCCACCGAGCTCGCGATCGACAACATCAACGCCAAGGGAGGCGTGCTCGGCCGCCAGCTCGAGCTTGTGGCTCTCGACTCCAAGTCTGACCAGAGCGAGTACATCGCCGGCGCCGACCGCTTGGTGGCCGAAGACCTGGTCGTGGTCCACGCCGGGATCACCAGCGCGTCGCGCGAGGCGATCAGGCCGATCTTCGGCGAGGCCGACCTGCTGTACTTCTACAACGTCCTCTACGAGGGTGGCGTGTGCGACCGCAACACCTTCGCCACCGGCGTCGTCCCGACGCAGCAGATGCAGGTGCTGATCCCGTGGACGATCGAGAACATCGGCCCCCGGCTGTATGTGCTGGCCGCGGACAACAACTACGGGCAGATCTCGGCTGACTGGGTCCAGGAGTACGCCGCGGAGCACGGCGGCGAGGTCGTCGGCGAGGACTTCTTCCCGCTCGACGTGGCGGAGTTCGGCACGACCATCTCCGAGGTGCAGAGCGCGTCCCCGGATGCCGTCGTGTCTCTGCTGGTGGGCGGTGCCCACATCTCGTTCTACAGCCAGTACGCGGCGGCCGGCGTCAACGCCGAGATTCCCATCGTGTCGACCACCTTCGGGCTCGGCAACGAGCAGGTGGTCCTGGATGCAGCCTCATCGGAGGAGATCATTGTCGCCTACCCGTACTTCGAGGAACTCGACAACCCGACCAACGCCGAGTTCACCGCGGCTTGGCACGCTGAGTACGGCGGGGACTACCCCTACATCACCGATTTGGCGGTGTACGCGTGGGAAGGCTGGCACCTTTGGGCTGCGGCCGTGGAGGCAGCCGGCACCACCGACCGCGAGGCGGTGATCGCCCAGCTGGAGAGCGGCGTGAGCTTCGACAGCCCCAAGGGTCACGTCATCCTGGACGGGGGCACGCACCACTTGATCCAGCCCGTGAGCCTGGCCAGCGCCAACGACAGCAACGGTTTCGACGTCATCGAGACGTTCGAGAGCATTCCGCCGACGTTCGAGCAGCAGACCTGCGACCTGATCGCCAACCCCGACACCAACGAACAGTTCACTCCGTAACGGCAAGCCCCGGCTGTCGAGGAGCAGGTGACCTCCTGACAGCCCAACCTTCCGGCTAGCCGACCCCCGGGCTGGCCAGCGCATGGAGTTGCGGGAGGGCGTCCACAGCAGCGACGCCCTCCCGCAACCGTCACCAGGTCCGTCACCCGTGCGAGTCAGCAAGGGAGAGCCCGATGGCTCCCGACCGAATCTTCAACCTCGGCTTCGACCTCGCCACCACGGTCTCGATACTGGCTCTGGTGTCCTTGGGTCTCGCGGTCATCTTCGGGATGCGCGGCGTGATCAACCTCGCTCACGGCGAGTTCATCATGCTGGGTGCGTTCGCGACGCTCACCGGGACGCGCAGCGGCCTCAACACCTGGTTGGCCATGGCGCTCGCTGCGGCTGCCGTGGGGCTGTTCGGGATCGTCGTGGAGCGGCTGCTCATCCGGCATCTGTACCGGCGCCTCGCTGACACCATGCTGGCCACCTGGGGGCTGTCACTGATCATGGTCCAAGCGGTAGAGAACCGCTACGGGTCGGTGACCGAGGGCATCCCCGTGCCGATCGGGAACTTCACAGTCGGTGAGTTCTCGATGTCGAAGTACAACTTCGTGCTCATAGCCGCGGCCGCCGCCGGGGTGGTGGCGACCTACACGATCATGCGCCGCACCCGATACGGGCTGCTGGCGAGAGCAACAACCCAGTCCGCGACGATGGCCGAGGGTCTCGGCGTCAACACCTCCGTGGTGAACATGTGGACCTTCGGGCTCGGGTCGGTCCTGGCCGGTGCGGCCGGTGCGCTTCTCGCGCCCGTTGTCGGGGTGATCCCCACCATGGGCCAGACCTTCGTGGCCCGGGCGTTCATGACCGTCATCGTGGGCGGACCGTCGTTCGTGGCGGGAACGGTGTCGGCGAGCGGGCTGTTGGGCTTCATCGAGAATGTGGGCACCAATTGGTTCACGCCCGTCATCGGTCAGGCCATGCTGCTAATGGCCGCAATCGTGGTTCTACGGTTCTTGCCGCAAGGGCTAACGGGAACCCGGCTCCGACGATGAGAGACTTGCTGTCTCGGGTCGCCGGCTCTGGTGCACATCCTGCCAGTGGCAGCGCACGGCGCGACGTGAGCGGCGCCGTGCTGGCGTTCGCAGCCGCCGCGGTCCTAGGCAACTGGGTGGAGGAGTTCACCGCCTTCGAGTGGTCGCTGTGGGCCGTGCAGGCGATCCTGGCCCTCTCGCTGACGTTGGTCTGGGGCTACGGAGGGATCTTCAGCCTGGGCCAGGCCGCCATCTATGGCATCGGCGGTTACACCTACGGCTTCTGGGCCATCAACCTGGTCGACAACACCGGCGAGTCGATCACCGCGGTGCTCGCGGCGGTGGCCGTCGGAACGGCGTTCGCGGCGCTGCTGGGCTACTTCATGTTCTACGGCAACGTCACCGACGTCTATGTGGCCATCATCACCCTGGCCACGAGCCTTGTGCTGTTCGCGTTCGTGAACTCGACGTCGGGCACCGCATACCGGATCGGCGACGCTCCCTTCGGCGGCTACAACGGCATGACGCGCATACCGCGGATCACCTGGCGGCTGCCGGGAGGCGAGAGCCACGAGCTGACGAGAACCCAGTTCTTCTTGTTCTGCGTGGCCGCGGGCCTGTTGATGGCGGTGGCCATACGGGTGCTGTCACGCCGTCCCTTCGGCCGGATCGCGGTGGCGTTGCAGCACAACGAGTTGCGCACCGTGCTGCTGGGCTATGACGTGAGATGGCACAAGCTGGCCGTGTTCACAATCGGCGGGGCCGTCGCCTCGTTCGCGGGCGCTCTCTTCGCGGCGTGGGGGCGGTTCATGAGCCCAACGGTCTTCTCGCTAACACCCGCCGCGCTGGTAGTGATCTGGGTGCTGGTCGGAGGCCGCAGCAGCGTCTCGGGAGCCTTCGTCGGCGTGCTGGTCGTCAAGGGATTCTCCTCATGGTTCGGGGGCGCTAGCGGCGACAACGAGCCGATCGTGCTCGGCGTGATCCTCGTGCTGATCGTGCTGCTGTTGCCCGGAGGGATCGTCGCCAATATCTCAAGGCTGAGGCACTGGAGGCGGGGCCGTGCCTCGCCGTCGCGGGATCCCGCGGCAGACGCCGAGCAAGTGAGCGTTGAGGAGACCGATCGGCATCCAGTCGTCGCGGACCCAGCAGACCTGCAGCGACGCGCCCGGCTGATCGCGACCGAAGCGGTGACGAAGCGATACGGCGGACTCGCCGCCGTCGATGCCGTGAGCTTGGAGTTCCCCCGTGGCGTGTCGTGCTTGATCGGCCCCAACGGCGCCGGCAAGAGCACCCTGCTCGACCTGCTGTCGGGCCGCCGGAGACCCACCGCGGGAGCAGTGACCCTCGACGGCGAGGACCTCACGAAGCGCGAGCCGTTCCTGCGAGCGCGCGGCGGCGTCGGCATCAAACTGCAGGTCGCGTCGATCTACGAGGCTCTCTCAGTCCGGGAGAACCTGTGGCTGGCCTGCTATGCCATGCCGCGGGACATCGACGAAGCCAATCGGCGCGCCGCAAGCCTGCTGGAGTGGCTGGATCTGCGAGACGAGGCCGAGCGGACCGCCGGGACCTTGTCGCACGGCAAGAAGCAATGGCTCGAGATCGGGATGGTCGTGTCCACCAATCCTTCTGTGGTGCTGCTCGACGAGCCCACCGCGGGCATGACCCGGGAGGAGACGGCGCGCACCGCCAGCCTCGTCAGGGAACTCGGCGAGAGCGCGTCCGTCATCGTCGTGGAGCACGACATGGACTTCGTGCGCCAACTGGACGCACCCATCACCGTGTTGCACATGGGGTCGCTGTTCACGCAAGGCACCTTCGACGAACTCTCCAAGGACGACCGTGTGATCGACATCTACCTGGGTGCGCACAACGGCAACGGCGGCCCCGACGATGGCCGCGGGTCGGCTCCCAGCAAGCACCACGATGGCCGCGGGTCGGCTCCCGGCAAGCACCACGATGGCCGCGGGTCGGCTCCCGGCAAGCACCACGATGGCCGCGGGTCGGCTCCCGGCAAGCCGGTTGAGGCCAGCGGCGGCAGAACAGACGGCACCATCGCCAACGGACCGTCGGCCGATGCTGACGCTTAGCGGTCTACGGTCCGGCTATGGGGCCACACCGGTGCTGCACGGCGTTGACCTCGAACTCGGTCCTTCCGAGTGCGCCACGGTGCTGGGCCGCAACGGCGTCGGCAAGACGACTTTGATGCGGGCCATTACAGGAGCGATCGCCACCACGGGCGGATCGATCCGCTTCGACGGCATCGACCTGGTGTCGCTCAAGGCACACGAGCGCGCCCGGCTGGGGATCTCCCTCGTGCCGCAAGGCCGCGACATCTTCCCCAAGCTCACCGTGCTTGAGAACCTCCGGGTCGGGACTGCCGCCCGCCGAGATCGCAGAAGCGACGCCGTCGACCGGGTCCTCGAAGAGTTCCCGATGCTTGCGCAGCGCGGTGCTGGCCGTCCGCCGCGCCCGAGGCGCCAAACTGCGCCGCGACCGCGAACTCCAGCGGAAGTACTTGGCGCTCTAGGCCAGCCAGCCTCAAGCTCGCCTAGCCGAGTGGGCGATCACACCACGCCGACCGACCTCGAAGCTCCGAGACCCACAATAGAGGAGCACCCTATGAAGCCCGGTGGAGGCGGGATCGGGCATCTTGTACACACAGAGATACAAGCAACTAAGGAGCACGTCATGAAGCCGTCATCTGATTCGGGGCCTACCTCGGTGCCGCTGCTTGAGGAGACGATCCCTCAGAACCTGGCACGTACCGTCGCAGGGCACGCCGGCCGCGATGCGCTGGTGTCGGTGGAGCAGGGGCTTCGCCTCACCTACGCGGAGTTCGCTGACGAGGTCGATCGGGTGGCTCGCGGGCTGATGGCTCTTGGCGTGGCCAAGGGTGATCGGGTGGGGATCTGGAGCCCCAACTACGCCGAGTGGGTGCTGGTTCAGTACGCGACCGCCCGCATCGGCGCGATCCTCGTCACCATCAACCCCGCGTACCGGTCCTCGGAGCTGGAGTATGTGCTCAACCAGTCCGGCATCTCGGTGCTGGTGGCGGCGGAGTCGTTCATGACCAGCGACTACCGCTCGATGATCGAAGAGGTGTGGGACCGGGTGCCGACTGGGCGGGTCATCTACATCCACACCGGCGACTGGGACGGTCTGCTGGAGGCCGCCGCTGCGGTCCCGCAGGACCAACTGGAGCTGCGCAGTGCCGGGCTCGACCCCGATGACCCCATCAACATCCAGTACACCAGCGGCACCACCGGCTTCCCCAAGGGCGCCACGCTGAGCCATCGCAACATCTTGAACAACGGCTACTTCATTGGCGAGGCCTGCAAGTACACCCCTGAGGACCGGGTGTGCATCCCGGTGCCGTTCTACCACTGCTTCGGGATGGTGCTGGGCAACCTGGCCTGCACCACGCACGGCTCGGCCATGGTGATCCCCGCGGCGGGATTCAACGCCGAGGCAACCCTCCACGCCGTCGCCGCCGAGCGCTGCACCAGCCTGTACGGGGTGCCGACGATGTTCATCGCCGAGCTCGGCGAGCCCGACCTGGCCGACTACGACATATCGTCGCTGCGCACCGGGATCATGGCCGGCTCGCCGTGCCCCATCGAGGTCATGCGCCAGGTGGTGGACAAGATGAACATGAGCGAGGTCACCATCGCCTACGGCATGACCGAGACCTCCCCGGTGTCCACCCAGACCTCAGCCGACGACCCGCTGGACAAGCGAGTCACCACCGTGGGGCGGGTCCATCCCCATGTCGAGATCCGCATCGTGAACCCCGAGACCGGCCAGACCGTGCCCCGCGGCGCCAGCGGCGAGTTCCAGACCCGGGGCTACTCGGTGATGCTGGGCTACTGGAACGACGAAGCCCGCACCGCCGAGGCCATCGACACCGACGGCTGGATGCACACCGGCGATCTCGCCGTGATGGACGACGAGGGCTACGTCAACATCGTCGGCCGCATCAAGGACATGATCATCCGCGGCGGCGAGAACGTATACCCCCGCGAGGTCGAGGAGTTCCTCTACACCCACCCCGACATCGTCGAAGTGCAGGTCATCGGCGTGCCCGACGCCCGCTACGGCGAGGAGGTCATGGCCTGGATCCAGCTGAGCGACGGCGCCGACACGACCGAGGCAGACATCAAGGACTTCTGCCGGGGCACCATCGCCCACTACAAGGTCCCCCGCTACATCAAGTTCACCGACACCTTCCCCATGACCATCACCGGCAAGATCCAGAAGTTCAAAATGCGCGACCAATCGATCTACGAGCTGGGCCTAGAGGACGCCGCCCAAACGCGCAGCGCCTAGCACCGGGGCGGCCCGTTCACGACACTCCACGCGTCCGGGTGTGCTTCGGGGTCACAGCCAGCGCCAGACCGTGTCGGGGTCGTCCGAGGTGCGGATCCTGTGCAGCAGTTCCTCCTCGGCATCGGGGTTGACGCCCCACAGGCACGCCAGCCAAACGTTCGAGATGGCCTCGTCAGCGGCGGCGATGTGCCCCAAGAGTTTCTCGTCCACGGTCGCGCCGTAGGCGTCTGTGATCCTCTCGACGACCCTCGGCAGGCCGTCGTAGCGCTTGTACTGCATCAGCACCGCCGACAGGTCCACCTCCGGCGGGCCGGCGGCCAGCATGTCGAAGTCGATCAGCGCCAGGCGCCTATCGCGGCGGCGCACCACGTTGCTGGCATAGGGATCTCCGTGCAGAACGACCCTCCGGCTGGCGCGCTGCCGCCTCGCCCAATAGGCCGCGAGCGTCTCCACCCGCTTGTGCAAGCGCTCGCTCAGGAGGTCCGCCATGTCGGTCGGGACGTCTCTGGCGGCGAGATGCGGCACTCGGTCCCGCCATCTGGTGAGATACGACTCGGTCGGATCCCACGGCTCCACACCGGGGAGCAGCTCCACCGCGTGACATCGCGACACGAGCCCGACAACGTCCTCGAGCCCGACACGCGGAACCGGGTCCGACATCGGCCAGAACGTTGCGACCCGGCCGTCGGCGAGCGACTGGGCATCACAGAGCGGCGTCAGCACGGGCGCACCCCTCTGCGCCATTGACTCCACGATCCGCAGTTCAGACGACCAGCGCTCCAGCGGCCGGTCGATCATGTAGGCGACCCGAGCGACGACCCGATTGTCCATGCTGCCCCACACGATCTGAGTGCCCAGCCGCAACAGCCTGAACCCGGCCGAGGTCAGGCCCAGACCGCCCGCCGTCTTATCGACCAGCCGGGCGAGCCTGTCCAAGTCCAAGCCCGCGCCTGGCGTCTGCTCGCCCATCGACGAGACGATAGCGAGCCCCCGATCACACTCCGGCGAGCCTCGCCCACCATGCGATGTGCTCATGTTGGCCGCAGCCCCAGCGCCTAGCGCCAGGGCGACACGTTCACGGGCCCAGGGATGTGAGGGGCCACTGCAATGCCGTCGGGACGCTCGTACCCGTCGCCGCCCGCGGTGACCACCCCTCCCGACCGGCTATGTGCCAATAAAGTGGCAGTCAACATGCCAATAAAGTGGCAGTCATCGACGCGCGCCTCGGTGACATCCCGGTGCTTCTGGCTGCTGTGCGTCGATTGACAGCCATCGTTTGCCGGGTCACATTTGGCACGGCTCTTGCTGGGCCGTGCTGGCGTCTAGGTGGTGGGGAGGACGCGTTGGGCTTTGCCTGCTGAGCGGGGGACGGTGCCGGGGTCGGCGACGGCTACTTGGGCGGACACTCCGATGTTGTCCTTGATGTGGGCGGCGAGGGCGGCGGCCAGGTCGTCTGGCGGGCGGCGGGTGGCGGGGTCCCGCTCGACGCGCACCGTGAGGGTGGCAAGGTTGGCGGATCGATCCACTTCGATCTGGAAGTGGGGGGTGAGGCCGTCCACTTTGAGGACCTCGGCCTCGACCTGGGAGGGGAACACGTTCACGCCCCGCACGATCAGCATGTCGTCGGATCGGCCGGTGATGCGCTGGATGCGGCGCATGGTGCGGGCCGTGCCCGGCAGCAGCCGGGTGAGGTCCCGGGTGCGGTAGCGGATCACCGGCTGGCCCCGCTTGGTCAGCGCCGTCAGCACCAGCTCCCCGAAGCTGCCCTCCGGCAGCACTTCGCCGGTGTCGGGGTCGATGATCTCGGGATAGAAGTGGTCCTCCCACAGCGTGGGGCCGTCCTTGGTCTCCGCGCATTCCTGGGCCACGCCCGGGCCCATCACCTCCGACAGCCCGTAGATGTCGACCGCGTCGATGCTCAGACGGCCCTCGATCTCGGCCCGCAACTCGTCGGTCCACGGCTCGGCGCCGAAGATCCCCACTCGCAGCGAGCACTTCGCGGCGTCCATCCCCCGCCGCTCCATCTCGTCGATGAGGTTCAGGCAGTACGACGGCGTGACCAGGATGATCCGCGGCTCGAAGTCGGCGATCAGCGTCACCTGGCGCTCGGTCTGACCGCCCGACACCGGCACGACCGTGCAGCCCAGCCTCTCCGCGCCGTAGTGCGCGCCCAGCCCTCCGGTGAACAGCCCGTAGCCGTAGGCGACATGGGCGACATCGCCGGGCCGCCCGCCCGCCGCATAGATGGAGCGAGCCATCAGCTGGGCCCACACGTCGATGTCTGAGGCGGTGTAGCCCACCACGGTGGGCTTGCCGGTCGTGCCCGACGAGGCATGGATCCGCACCACCTCCGAGCGCGGCACCGCGAACATCCCGAACGGGTAGTTGTCGCGCAGGTCCGCTTTGGCCAGCAGCGGGAACCGAGCCAGATCCCCGAGGTCGACCAGATCGCCGGGAGCCACCCCCGCAGCCGCGAACGAGCGCCGGTAGTGCCCCACATTGGCGTGGGCGTACGCCAAGATCTCGCGCAGCCGCGACAGCTGCAGGCTTCGCAACTCCTCCACCGAAGCCCGCTCAATCGGCTCGTAGCAGTCGGGCTCGCTGATGCTCACCATTAGACCTCCTGTGCGGCGGGCAGCCCCGCGGGCATCCGCCCGGCGGCTCGACTCTATGCCGCTCTTACAGGCGGGGGGCTTGGGCATGGTGGTCGGTCAGGCGCTGGAAGGCTTCGCCCACGGCTGCCAGGGTGCGGTCGGCGAAGGGTCTCCCGATGATCTGGAAGCCGATCGGCATGCCGTCCTGGGCGAACCCCCCGGGCAGGGCGATGGCCGGCAGCCCGGCGGCGTTGACCGGGAAGGTGAACTGTGTCGTCGCGGGGATCAGGGGAATACCGCCGACGTCGACCGCGCCGTGATCGAGCACCTGGTTGGGGTTGACGGGAGCGACGATCAGATCGACGCCCTGATCATCGAAGACATCGAGATGGGCGCGCTCGAAGGAGACCCTCCTGTCTTGGGCGGCAGCCAGCGCCGTGCCCGGGATCGCAGCCCCGGATTCCATGATGGCCCGAGGCTCTTCGCCGATCAGCTCGCTGCTCGAGGACCGCAGCTCCTCCAGCAGGGCGGCCGACTCGGCGAACACGATGGCGGCGCCGGCGTCGAAGTGCTCAGCGGTGTTGGGCACCCGCACAGTGCGCACCTCGGCCACGACCGATCCGAGCACGTCGACGGCCTCGTCCATCACCGCCCGCACCTCGGGGTCGGTCTCGAACCCATCGAACAAGCCCTCGTCGGGGACGCCCAACACGAGCGTGCCGGGCGCTTCAGCGGGCGCGAGCGGCGTCTTGGCCGAGTACGGGTCCAGCCGGGAGAAGCCGGCGATGACGTCGAGCAGCACTCCGCAGTCTGCAGCCGTGCGGGCCATCGGGCCGGCGGTGTCGTAGGTCCAGGAGATGAGGTGCACGCCGTCGCGCGGAACCGCTCCCCGGGTGGTCTTGACGCCGGTCGTGCCGCAGTAGTTCGACGGGATCCGCACCGACCCCCCGGTGTCGGTTCCCAGCGCGCCGAACACCTGCCGGGCGGCCAGGCCGGCTGCGCTTCCCCCCGACGAGCCGCCCGTCATCCGCCGAGGGTTCCATGGATTGCGGGATGCGGGGCAGGACACGCCGTAGGCCAGCTCGTGGGTGTTGGTCTTGCCGACGATCACCGCGCCGGCGGCCCGCAGCCGGCTCACGATGGTTGCGTCGCGGTCAGGTGTGAACCCCTCGAGCGCGGCGCAGTTCGCCTCGGTGGGAACTCCCCGGGTGAAGATCAGGTCCTTCAGCGCGATCGGCACGCCGTGCAGGGGACCGCTCACTTCGCCCCGGTCGAGCCGGTCGGCCTCGGCACGAGCATCGTCGGCCTGGATCGATGCGAACGCGCCCACGAGCGCATCGGTCTGCTCGATCCAGGCCAGGCAGGCCTCCACCAGATCGGCCGCGGTCACCCTCCTGGCTCTCACTGCCTCCGCGGCCGCGGTGAGGCTCATCTGTGTCAGCTCCGTCATGGCTTGCTCCCTTTCTTCTCAGTGCGAGCGCGAATTGGTGAGGACTCCTCGCGCCTCAGCGGTGTCACTCCCGCTCTTGTTCGCTTCGCTCACGGGCCGCTCGGACCACGGCCTCGCTGGGCGACTCCCGAAGACCCTCATGAATCGCTCACCATCCGCTCGGCCTCTTCAGATCAACAGCCGTCGGGCGACTCGGGCGGCCAGGCCGGGGTCCGCGGCCGATCCGCCGTCGACGAATTCGCCCTTCTCGAGGACGATGAAGCGATCGGCGAGCCGCTTGGCCAGCTCGAGGTGCTGCTCGATGAGCAGCACCCCCCGCCCGGCGTCTCTCGCCGATTCGACGTGATCGCCCAGCAGGGCCACGTTGGAGGGCTGCAAGCCCTCGGTCGGCTCGTCCATCACCAGCAGCGGCGCGGCCGTGGCCAGCGCGATGGCGGAGGCGAGCATCTTCTGCTCGCCGCCCGACAGTGTTCCCGTCCGCTGGGACCCTCGCCCCGAGAGCGCGGAACCGAACGCGTCCAGCACTTGATCATGGCTCTCGGAACCGAAGCCGCTGAGGCGGAGGTTGTCGCCGACCGTGAGGGCGCCGAACAGGGCCCGCTCCTGGAACGTTGCCCGCAGCCCCGCCCGCACCCGCCGCGACGGCGGCATCCGGGTGATGTCCACGCCGTCGAGGCGCAGCACGCCTCCCGTGGCGCGCAGCACACCGAGGACGGTCTTGACCAGCGTGGTCTTGCCCGCGCCGTTGCGGCCCACCAGCGCGACGATCTCGCCGCTGGCCACGGTGAAGCTCACGCCGTGAAGCACCGGCACGGCGCCGTAGCCCGATCGCAGGTCGGCAGCCTCGAGGCGCATCAGCGGTCGACTCCCCCGTAAACGGCCCTCACTTCGGGGGCGCTCTCAACCTCGGCGACGGTCCCGTCGGCGAGCAGCGAGCCACGAGCCAGCACAGTCACGCGGTCCGCGACGGCCCGGATGAACGCCATGTCGTGCTCCACGATCAGCACCGGCAGCCGGTAGTCGGCGTGCACCTCCCGCAGGAGCTCGGCCGCCGCGAGGCTCTCGGCCGCCGTCATGCCGGCGGTCGGCTCGTCGAGCAGCAGGACGCGGCAGCGTCCCGCCATCGCCATGGCGGTCTCTAGCCACTGCTTGTCGCCGTGGGAGAGCCCGCCGGCGCCGGAGTCGAGGCGAGCGTCCAGGCCCGTGCGCTCCAGAATCCGCAGCGACGCCTGCGGCACCCGGGCCTCCCAGGCGGCGAGAGTCAGGCGCAGGGGCGAGGGGTCGGCCGCCCAGGCGGCCACGGCGATGTTCTCGGCCACCGACAGCGAACCGATGACCTGGGGCGACTGGAACTTGCGGCTCACACCGTGTCGGGCGAACTCCCAGGCCTTCAGGCCTGTGCAGTCCCGGTCGAGCATGGTCACCGAGCCGTTCTGGCAGTCCTGCTGGCCGCAGAGGATGTCCAAGAGGGTGGACTTGCCTGCGCCGTTGGGGCCGATGAGGCAGCGCAGCTCCGGTTCGTTCATGGTGATTGTGACGCCGTCGAGGACCTTGAAGTATCCGAAGCTCTTGTCCACGCCGGCGGCTTCGAACACCGCTGAGCCGTTGCGGGCGGACGTGTCCGGCGGGGTCGCCAGCAGTCCGGGGTTGCGGCTGCGCCGGGCCGGGCGCCCGGCCGCCCGCAGCAGGCTCGGGACCAGCCCCTCGGGCACGAGGGCCACCGCCGCGACGAACATCACGCCGGTGGCGAGAGTCCAGTACTGCAGCCACACGTCGGCGAGGGTCGCCGAGGCGAAGTTGATGACCAGAGAGCCGATGACGGGTCCGAGGATCGTTCCCCGCCCACCGACAAGCGTCCACAGCACGACGTTGGTGGCCAGGGCGAATCCGAAGATCTGGGGCGACACGAAACCGGTCCGATGCACGTAGAGGGCGCCGGCCAGGCCGGCGACCGCGCCTCCGACAGTGAACACCCAGACCTTGATGGCGACGGTGTCGTAGCCGAGTGCCTCCATCCGGCGCTCGTTGTCGCGGACGCCGACCAGCACCGCGCCGATGGGCCGGCTCACCAGAACCCCCACGCCGGTGATGACAAGAACGGCCACCACCGAGATGAACAAGTCCTGAGCGCTGTCGGACCACTCCGATCCGAATGCGGTGATGCGCGGGATGTCGGTCAGGCCGTTGAATCCGCCGGTCACGTCGCGCCATTGCTCAGCGACCTGCTCGAGGGTGAGCGACAACACCAGGGTCAACAGCCCGATGACAACCGGCGTGGGGCGACGCCGGAACGCCGCGACGCCCACGCCGGCCGCGACGGCCGCTCCGACCAGTGTCGCCACCAGCAGCGCAGGCAGGGTCAGCGCGGGGGCGGCTGCCGCGAGGCGCGCCGTGGTGTAGGCCGCGATCCCGAAGGGCAGCAGCTGGCCCAGCGAAAGGATCCCCGCGTAGCCCCATACCAGGTCCAGGCTCACCGCCAGCACGGCGAGGCTAAGGAACAGCGACAGCTGCCCGGCGCGGAAGTCCCCCAGGGTCATGCTGGCCGCCGCAGCCGCCGCAACCGCGGCCGCCCCGTAGCTGAGCGGCCGCTTCACGCCACCGCTCCGGCCGGGCTGGGCCGCCGGAACTGCAGGACCAGCACTGCCAGCGCAAGCGAGGCGATCTGGGCCCACACCGCGTCGTAGAGGTGGATGACGCCGGTCTGGACCGCGGCCACGGTGACGGCCCCCGCCACCACGCCCCAGAGCCGGTTGTAGCCCCCGACTATCACCACCAGGAAGGCGCCGGGGAGATAGGCGAGGCCGGCCTGGGGTTCGACGGCGCCGAGTGGGGCCACCAGGGCCCCCGCTATACCGGCAGTGGCCGCGCCGGCGCCGAAGGCGCAGAGATTGGCCAATCCGGTGCGGATTCCCGCCGATTCGGCGAGGTCGCGATCGGCGACGATGGCTCGCACCACCAGTCCGAAGCGCGACCGGGTAAAGGCGAGCAGAGTGCCTGCAACGACCGCCGACGCGATCGCGATGAGCAGGTAGCGGTACGTGGGAAACAGGACGCCGAAGGCTCTCGTGGCGCCCGGCACAGGGTTCGGGACGCTCTGGAAGTCCTTGCTGAACACCAGCTCCGCGATCTGCCGCAGGCACACCGACAGCCCGAACGTGGCCAGGATGGTCAGCTCCGGCAGGCGATGGATGCGCCGGATCAGGCCCACTTCGATGACTGCGCCCAACACGAAGAGCACGACCGCGGCCAGCGGCACGCTGAGCCAGTGGTTGAGCCCGATGGTGTGCACCACATAGGCCACATACGCGCCGAGCATCACGAACTCGCCGTGGGCGAGGTTGATCACACCCATGAGGCCGAAGACGATTCCGAGCCCGAGCGCGACGATGGCGAGGATCGCGAAGAGGCTGACGCCGTTGAGCAGTTGCAGTGTCAGCGCGTCCAAGTCACGCTTAGGCGGGGTCGCAGGTCTCGTCGGGCTCCACCGAGGGGAACGACTGGACGATCAGCTGCGAGCCGTCGTCCTGGATCTCAGCCACGTAGATCGGCTGGGCCAGATGGCGGCTGTCGGTGATCGCGATGTCGCCGGTCGGCGTCGTCAGCGACAGCCCCTCCATGGCGGCCGCCACCGCGGCGGTGTCGGTGGTTCCGGCTGCATTGGCTGCGGCGGCATACAGCAGCGCGGCGTCATAGATGTGCGAGCTGAACGTCATGTGAGGCGGCGCGTCGGCGCCGAAGCGCTCGTAGTAGCGGTCCACGAACTCGTTGTTGAGGCCGCTGTCCACTTCCTTGAAGTAGCCCAGGGTGACCCGCATGCCTGCAGTAACCGCCGGCCCCATGGCCCCCAGGACGTTCTCCTCGTAGATGTTGGCAAGGCGCGGGATGGCGTCCTGGCCGATACCGAAGTCCACCGCCTGCGTCTCGAAGGCGATGGCATCGCCGCCGACCAGCGCCGGGAAGATCAGGTCGGCGCCCGATCCTGCGATGATCTGGGCAACCGACGAGAAGTCCTGGGTGCCCAGCGGGACGTACTCCTCGCCGACGACCTCGCCGCCCGCGGCCTCGATGTACTGGCGGGCCAGCTCGAAGCTGCGGCGGGGCCAGACGTAGTCGTTGCCGAGCAGGAACCAGGACTGACCGCCGGTCTGCTCCATCATCCACGGGATGACCGGAGCGAGCTGCTGGCTGGGCACCTCGCCGGTGTTGAACATCACCGACGAGCACTCGCCGCCCTCGTAGAGGGCCGCATAGATGTAGAGCACGTCGGCGTCCTCCGCGAGCGGCTTGGCGGCCTGGCGGGTGGCGCTGGAGTGGGTTCCGAGGACCACGTCGACGTTGTCGGAGTCGATGAGCTGCTCCATGGCCTGGCGGCCGACCGCCGGGTCGGTGGCGTCGTCGGCCAGGAACGTCTCCACGGGACGGCCGTTGATGCCCCCCGCGGCGTTGATGTCCTCCTCGATCAACTCCGCGATGTTGGCTGTGGGCGGCCCGAAGACGCCCGCTGGGCCGCTGTTGGAGAACAGGATGCCGATCCGTACGGGCTCCCCGGAGGGCGCGGCGGGCTCCTGCGCCTCAGGCTCGGCGGGCGCCTCCGTCGTCGCGGGCTCGGGGGCTTCGGTCGTCTCGGGCTCGGCGGGCTCCGGCTCGTCGGGCGCCTCGGTGGTCTCCGGCTCGGGCGCCTCCCCCGAGTCGTCGGGTTCGGCGGCGTCCGTGTCGGTTGCCTCCGGTGCCGAGGGAGCTTCCGGGGTCCCCGAGTCGTCGCCGTCCCCGCAAGCCGCGGCCACCAGAGCGAGCAACGCGACGAGCGACGCTGCCAGCCACAAGCGAGACCGCGAGCGGGAGTCCGATACTGTTCCCATGACAAAGCCCTCCTATATGTGAGCAGTTATTGACATATTGTCGGATAGGAGGGGCGCGGTCAAGTCCGACATATCGATCCACCGGCGAGCGGCCGGTGCGCGCCAGCCGGCTAAGGCGCCGACCGAGCGGCGGGGAGTTCGTCCAGGACCCGCACGCCGGAAGGGGTGGCCTCCCCCAGCAACAGGGACTTCAGCCGGCCGCCGCGGGTGCAGCGGCGGGGGCCCTTGAAGCTGGACTTGCGCAATCCGGCCAGCAGGGCGGTCGGCTCCGCTCCCCCGCCGGCCCGGCATGAGCGAGCCCAGGTGTGGATCGCTTCGTACACGCCTTCCGCAGCCGCCGAGACGGGCGGTGAGCAGGCGCCGAATCGTTCGGCGTAGCGGCGCAGGAACTCGCGGTTCTCCGAGGTGTCGAGCCCTACGAAGTAACCCAGCGCGTTCCAGGTGCCCGCCCCCGACTCGCCGAGATGTTCCACCACTGCGTCGTCCATGAGCGGCGCGAACGTTCGGATGCTCTCGCGCAGGCCGTACTGGGCGAAGTCGCGCTGGAAGCACACGTGGTCCTGGCCCACAAAGCTGCACACGACGTGGTCGGCTCGGCTGCGCTCGATCGCCGTCAGCACCGGCTCGAACCTCTGCGATCCCAGCGGCAGGTAGCCCTCGCCGGCCACGGTGCCGCCCATGCGCTCGATCACCGCTCTCGCGGTAGCGCCTATCGCCCGGGGCCACGAGTAGTCGTTGCCGGCCAGGAACCAGCGGGATCCCCCGGTCTGAGCAGCCATGCGGGGCAGCGCCCGGTGGAGCTGATCGAGCGGCGTCTCACCGAAGCGCACCAGCAGCGGATGCGATGGCGTCGGCTCGCTGGTGGGCGTGTACAGGTACGGGATGCCCTCCGCCACCGCCATGGGAGCGGTGACTGCGCAGGTGGCCGAGGAGTGCATCCCGATCACCGCGGCGAGGCCTGGGGTCCGACAGAGACGGCGCATGGCGATGGCGCCTATTCCCGGGTCGGTGGAGTCGTCGGCCACCACGAGCCTGACCGTGCGGCCCATCACTCCCCCGTCCGCGTTGATCTCCTCGACTGCGAGCTGGGCGCAGTTCACCGTCGAGCGGCCCAGGATCCCGGCCGGGCCCGACAGCGACGTCAGCAGGCCCAGCGGCACCTCCCACAACTCGGTGCGGTAGCTGCTCAGAAGCCCGAGTTCGGCACCCAGCCGGGCCACCTCCCGGTCGTCGATGGTGATCCGGACCCGAAGCCGCGTGCCTCCGTCGCCGACCGGGTCGAAGCGGCACACCACCCGGCCCGCCCACGGCGTCTCGTGCATCAGGTCGATGCGGCGGTTGGGCTGGAGCGACAGGACTCTGGCTGTTCCCGGCGAGCGGACCAGCCCGCCGAGGGGAAGGGCCACCCGAACCAGCGAGCCGGGTCTGAGCTGAGGCGCCTCGGCCCCGAACAGCCAGCCCAGCGAGGGATCACCGCTGCCGAAGAGCGCGAACAGCTCGCTGGGGCAGGCCTCCAACCGCGTCTCGTTGTTGAGGACGAGCTCACCCATGGCAACAGGGCTTCAGGCGCTGCGCTCTTCGGCCCTGCCGGAGGCGCCATCCCCCGCCGCGGAGGCGTCCTGCACGGCTGAGGCCAGCTGCTCCAGGGAGTGCTGGTACACCGAGGTCAGGAAGGCCACCACCGCGTCGGCCGGGGTCGGAGTGACCGAATAGTGCCGGAAACGGCCGTCGCGGCGCTCGGCCACCAGTCCGGCCAGGCGCAGTATCCGCAGGTGCGACGACACCGCAGTCCGGCCCAGAGTGTCGAAATGGGCTGCGATCTCGCCCGCGGTGAGCTCCTCATGCTCGCCGATCAGGCTGAGGATGGCCCGCCGGGTGGGATCGGCAAGGGCTGAGAAGATGGCATCGCTCTCGGAGGTGGTCATCGCCGTTCCTGTGTCTGTCTGTCAACACTTGCGCACACATGCTGCCATACCGGAGATCAGCCTGCCTGCTGTTCCGGTGTGAGCGGGGCGCCCGGTTCGTGTGTTGCATCGTTGTGTCAGCTGCTGCGATAAGCGATCATGCGTGGCATGCAGCACGACGCTTCCGCCGGGTCACGGCATGTCCGATACGAGCCCGACGACAAGCCGCCCGTCGCGCTGACCGCGGGGCTCGGCCTCCAGTTCGCCATCCTGTCCATCGCGGGCATCGTCCTGACGCCGGCCATCGTCATAAGGGCCGCGGGCGAGAGCGACTCGTACCTGACATGGGCGGTGTTCGCGGCCGCGGCGGTCTGCGGTGTCAGCACGATCCTGCAGGCGGTCCGGCTCGGACGAATCGGCGCCGGTTACGTGCTGCTGATGGGGACCTCCGGCGCGTTCATCGCAGTGTGCGTGGCCGCGCTGGCCCGGGGAGGTCCCGGCCTGCTGGCCACGCTGGTCGTTGCGTCGTCGCTGTTCCAGTTCCTGCTCGCCGGGAGGCTGTCGCTGTTCAGGCGGCTGCTGACGCCCGCGGTGGCCGGCACGGTGCTGATGCTGATCGGGGTGACCGTGATGCCGCTCGTGTTCGACATGGTGACGGCCTCGCCGGAGGGAAGCTCCGAGTGGAGCGCACCGACCAGCACGCTCGTCACCGTGGTCGTGATCATCGCCATCGCGCTGAAGTCCTCCGGCAGCCTGCGCCTGTGGGCACCGGTCATCGGCGTCGTGGCCGGCTCGATCGCGGCCGCTCTCTTCGGGCTGTACGACATTGATCGGGTAGTCGAAGCGCCCTGGATCGGCCTGCCCGACGCGGAATGGCCCGGCTTCGACCTCTCGTTCGGCTCGACGTTCTGGAGCTTGCTGCCCGCCTTCATCCTGGTCACACTCATTGGCGCGATCGAGACCCTCGGCGACTCGGTGGCGATCCAGCGCGTGTCGTGGCGACAGTCCCGGGCGGTGGACTACCGCGTCGTACAGGGAGCGGTGGCCGCGGACGGCACCGGCAATCTGCTGTCGGGACTGGCCGGAACCGTTCCCAACACGACCTACTCCAGCAGTGTGGCCGTCACCGAGTTGACCGGCGTCGCCTCCCGCCGTGTCGGCGTCGCCATCGGGGCCTCGTTCATCGTGATGGCCTTGCTTCCCAAGTTCCTGGGCCTAGTGCTCGCCGTGCCCGACGCGGTCGTGGCGGCGTACGCCACCGTGCTTATGGCAATGCTCTTTGTAGTTGGCATGAGGATCGTCGTCGAGGAAGCCTCCGACTACCGCAAGGGCCTGATAGCGGGCGTCTCGTTCTGGATCGGTGTCGGCTTCCAGAACAGCGTGATCTTCCCGGAATACTTGGAGGGCTTCGCGGGCGGCTTCCTGGAGAATGGCATGACGGCGGGCGGTCTCGTGGCGATGGTGCTTACGCTGTTCACGGAGGCGACCCAGTCCCGCCGCCAGCGATTGCGCACCGATCTGGCGATCTCGGAGCTGCCCCGCATCCGGGAGTTTCTGAACGCCTTCGCAGCACGCCAGGGCTGGGGTGCACCGATGTCGCACCGGCTGGACGCAGTCGCCGAGGAGACGCTGCTGACGCTGCTCGATGCCGAGCAAGCCGAAGGAGACGCCGCCGGGCGGGCGCTGCGCATCACGGCCAGCAAGCAGGACGGTCGCGCCGTGCTCGAGTTCGTGGCCGCGGCCCGGGGCGAGAACATCGAGGACCGGCTGGCCGTGCTCGACGAGCCGGCCGCGACCAGACCCGTCGAGCGCGACATCTCGCTGAGGCTTCTCCAGCACTTCGCGACCTCGGTGGTCCACCAGCAGTACCACGAACTTGAGATCGTCACCGTCCACGTCAACACGCCGCAGCGTCCGGACGCGGGCGGTGAGCCAGCCGAGCAATAGCAGCCAAATCGGGGGGATCTCGGCAGCCAGACCCGGCCGGCGAGCCGGCCGGGCAATAGCACTCAGCTCGGGGGGCGGGCGATCTCGGCAGCCAGAGCCAGGTCCTCGGCCGCGGTGTGGAGGTCGTTGACCGACACCTGGAACTCGTCGATCCCGTTGGCCGCCACCAGGGCGGCCAGCTCGGCGCGGCACTCGCCCACCGTCCCGCAGATCACGAAAGCGTCGACCCAGTCGTCGCGCACGAAGCGGGCCGCGGCCGCGGGGCCGCCGTCGGAGAGGGCTTGGCGGATGGACGCCTCGGCCCGGGCGTCCAGGCCGATCCGGGCCTTCACGCGGTCGGGGGAATCGACGAGGCGGAAGGTGAGGGCGGCCCGGGCCCGCTCCCGGGCCGCGTCGGTCGTGGCCAGGATTGTCATGTAGCAGAGCCTGGGGCGGGGTCGGCCCCGCTCGACTGCGGCCCCGTGGATCGCAGCCACATGCTCGCCGATCAGCTCCTTGTGGACGAACGACATGATGAAGCCGTCGGCCAGCTCCCCCGCCAGCCGCATGACCCGGGGGCCCCGCCCGGCCAGCCAGATCGGGATGTCGGGCCGGCCGTAGCCGAGACGGGCCCGACGGAACCCGCCGGCCACCCCGTCGTGGTCAACAACTTGGCCCGACCACAGCGCCCGGCTGGTCGTCACCAGCTCGCGCATGGCGGCGATCGGCGCCCTGCGCTCGATGGCCAGCGCAGTGAGCGTGAGGGCCCCACCAGCGCCGATGCCCAGCGCGGCCCGCCCGTTCGACGCTTCGTCCAGCGTGGCGACGGCCGCCGCGGTCATACCCGGATGGCGGGTGTAGGCGTTGGTAATGCCCGTGCCGAGCTCCACCGAACTCGTGGCCGCGGCCACGGCGCCCAACGTCACCCAGCACTCCCTGGCCGCCAATCCCTCGTCGGGAATCCAGACTCGGCTGCACCCGAGCTCCTCGGCCGACACCGCGGCGTTCACGACCTGACGGACAGGCCCCTCAGGCATCACCATGCAGGCCAGCTCAACCACGGCGCCGACAATAGGGCGACCGCTCCCGACCGAGCGAGACCGCGCCCCTAACGCCCTCACGCACCTTCGACCACCGCGCACGAGGCCCGAGCCACCCCGGCGACCGGAGCGAGACCGCGCCCCGGACGCCTCCAGCCGTCTGCCATGCTTAGAGGTCGAGCGGGCAAGGAGTGACGTAGCGGATGGAGCTTGCAGGACGGGTGGCGCTGGTGACCGGCGGTGCCCACCGGGTGGGACGGGCCATCGCGCTGGCACTCGCCGAAGCGGGCGCGAACATCGCGATCTCGTACCACCGATCCGGGGATCGGGCAGCCGAGACGGTCGAGGAGCTGAAGCGCTGTGGCGTCGACTCCGACGCGTTCAGGGCCGATCTGGCCGAGCCCGCTGAGGCCGCTGGGCTGGCCGAGGCGGTGGCCGGCCGTCTCGGGCCGATCGACGCCCTGATCAACAGCGCTTCGTGGTTCGCCCGAGACGAGTTCCCCTCGGACGACACCGACACCTGGTACCAGACCTTCGACGTAGTGCTCCATGGGCCGTTCCATCTCACCAACGCCGTCGCGCCGTCGATGCTCGACCGGGGCGGCGGAGCGATCGTGAACGTCGTCGACCTGTCGGCCTGGCAGCCCTGGCCGGGCCGAGCCGCCCACAGCGTGGCCAAAGCGGCCCTGCTGGCCCTGACCCGCCAGGTGGCAGTGGAACTCGCGCCAACGGTGCGCTGCAACGCGGTAGCGCTCGGCCCGACGATCCCGCCCGCCAAGTTCGGGTCCGACCAGGTCGAGAGGCTGCGCCGCCGCACACTGCTGGGCCGCTGGAGCGGCGGCGAGGAGGCCGGCCGGGCCGTGCGATACCTAATCGAGGCCGAGGCGGTGACCGGTGCGTGCCTGACCGTCGACGGAGGCGAGCAGTACGGTCATGTCCGCGACCGCTTCACCGACACCGCCATCTGACACCGACACGGGCGCTGACACAATGCGGATCCTGACGCCGACACGGGTCAGGTGCCGGGCGAGCGGCCCTTCAGGATGTCGTCGAAGCCCCTTATCAGGGTGTGCTCTGTCTCCTGAACGTCCTCGGGGCTGGCCGCGAAGTAGCCGGTAGCCATCCCCATGTCGGACGCGGCGTCCAAGTAGTCGGGCACGCTCGACAGATACAGGCAGTCGTACAGGTCCACCGACATCACGCGGCGGGTCGCCTCGAACAGCGGCCGCTCGGGCAGGGCGGCCCCCACCTCGCCGCTGACCAGCCACGAAGACACCGAGTCCTCCAGCTCGGCCATGCGCCGCAGGCGCATCCCCCACTCGCGGGGCTGGTTGCCGATCGCGGCGACCGGCAGGCTTCGGCTCGCGACCCGGTCGAGGAACGGGTGCAGGCCCGGCACCAGCTTGAATGACGACAGGTAGCGGGTCTCCACGTCGCGGCCGATCGGACCGAGACCGAGATCGCTCCAGAACTCCTCGGCGGTGAGGCGGCCCAGCACCAGCATGCGGTGCCGGTCGCGGATCAGCTCAGGATCGATGTCGGGGTTCTCTCCGAGAATGACCGGCAGCAGCAGGCCCTCACGCGGGTCGGTGGGCCGCACGATCACTCCGTGCACATCCACCACCAGCAGGCGCAGCAGCCGCTTGCGGGGATGGCTGGCCTCGGCCTCGCGGGCGGCGGCCCGCTGCTGGCGCCGGCGGGTCGCCCGGCGGCCCCGCCCCTTGGGGGTGCGCAGCAGCGCTACCACCCTGGCCACGACCACGCCCAGCAGCACGACACCGAAGGCGATGCCGGCCACCCGGGCGATGTTGAGCCACAGCGGGGCCACGGTGTCGGTGATATTGGTCGAGGCGTTCACTCTCACGGGCCGGTCCCCGTAGGAGAACCGCCAAGTGGCGGTGGAGCGGTCTACCCCGGGCGACAGTCCCTCCACCTCGTCCTCAAGCTCGCCCTGCGCGCCGAAGGCGGCCGAGGAGGCGCTGAAGGCCTCATCGGAGTCGAGCAGCGTCAACGAGAACTCGAAGCCCAGCGCGTCCTGGGGGGTGCCGGCCTCCGCGATCAGATCCTGAAGCGGGCGCCCGAAGGGCTGCCCCTCGAAGATCTGGGCAAGGGCACCGTCGCTGAAGACATCCAGAGGCGGGGTCGGGTCGATGTCGGCCCGAAAGCTGTAGGAGGTCTCAGCGAAGGAGCGCGTCTGCTCCAGCACCACTTCGGTGAAGATCACATCCTTGCCGGCCAGTTCCTCGAGGACCTGGGGCAGCTGCCCGGCCGACTCGAACCGCTTGACCGCACGGATCTGCACACCGCCGTCCGCGCGGAACAGCGGTCCTTCCACCGCCCATCCGGCGGCCCGGGCGTCATCGAAGCGCAACCCGCCGGCCAGTTCGGGCACTCGGGCCACCGCCACCGCGTCGGCGTTGAACACCACCGTCACCGTGCCCGAGCCTGCCTCCTCGACATCCACGTGCACAGCCGTGTCCACCCGGCACGCCGACACCAGCGCCGCCAGGCCCAGAGCCAGCATCAGCGCTCTCAGCACGGCGGCGCGCCGGTGACCGGGCGCTTTCAGCAGGGCGGCGGCGCGCCGGTGACCGGGCGCGGGCGACGGCCCGGCCCGGCGCTGAGCGGCCATGGCCCCAGTCTCCCGACCGCTCTCAGCCGCCCCCGGGCGGGGGAGCCTAGAAGTGGCCCTCGCCGGCGGTCGGCTCCAACTCGGGCTCAGGCGGCTCGAATCCCTCGATGGCGCGGAACACGATCACCTTCTTGCCCTCTTCGAGCGGATCGTCCTCCACGTCCACGATGACGATCTCGCCGGCCCGGAACTCCTTGTGCAGCAGGCGCTCCGACAGCGGATCCTCGACCAGCCGCTGTATGGCCCGGCGCAGCGGTCGCGCCCCCAGCGTGGGGTCATACCCGGTAGCGGCCAGGTAGTCCTTGGCCGCGTCGGTGAGCTCCAAGCCCATGCCCTGGCCGGCCAGCTGGTCGGCGGTGCGCACGATCATCAGATCGACGATTCGGCGCACCTCTTCCTGGGTCAGCTCGTGGAACACGATCACGTCGTCGATGCGGTTGAGGAACTCGGGCCGGAAGTGCTGCTTGAGCGCGTCCTGCACCTTCGACTTCATCCGCTCGTAGGTGACCCGCTCATCGGCCTTGGTGAATCCCAGGTTGGCCTTGCGCAGATCGGCGGTGCCCAGGTTGGACGTCATGATCAGCACCGTGTTGCGGAAGTCCACCGAACGGCCGTGGCTGTCGGTGAGCCGGCCCTCCTCGAGGATCTGCAGCAGCGTGTTGAACACATCGGGATGGGCCTTCTCGATCTCGTCGAACAGCACGACCGAGAACGGCTTGCGCCGGACCCGCTCGGTGAGCTGGCCGCCCTCCTCGTAGCCCACATAGCCCGGCGGCGAGCCGATCAGCCGGCTCACCGTGTGCTTCTGCATGTACTCCGACATGTCCAGGGCGATGAGGGAGTCCTCGTTGCCGAACAGGAACTCGGCCAGCGTCTTGGCCAGCTCGGTCTTGCCCACGCCCGAGGGGCCCAGGAAGATGAACGAGCCGCTCGGCCGCTTGGGGTCCTTGAGGCCGGCCCGGGTGCGGCGGATGGCCTGCGAGACTGCGGAGATGGCGTCGTGCTGCGACACCACCCGCCTGTGCATCTCGTCCTCCATCCGCAGCAGCTTCTTGGTCTCCTCCTCGGTGAGCTTGTAGACCGGGATGCCGGTCCACAGCGACAGCACCTCGGCGATGGCCTCCTCGTCGACCTCGTCGAAGAGGTCGACCCCGGACGCCTTGGCCTCGCTCTCGAGGGTCTCGCGGCGGGCGAGGAGCTCCTTCTCCTTGTCGCGCAGCTCACCGGCGTCCTCGAAGCGCTGGGCGTCGACCGCGTCCTTCTTCCGGGAGATCACCTCGGCCAGCTCGGCCTCCAGCTCTTTGAACTGCGGCGGGGTGGACATGCGCTTCATGCGCAGGCGCGACCCGGCCTCGTCGATCAGGTCGATGGCCTTGTCGGGCAGATGCCGGTCAGAGATGTACCGATCGGCGAGGTTGGCCGCGGCCACCAGCGCCTGGTCGGTGATCGTGACCCGGTGATGGGACTCGTAGCGGTCGCGCAGACCCTTGAGGATCTCGATGGTGTGGGCCACTGTCGGCTCGTCCACCACCACCTTCTGGAAGCGGCGCTCCAGCGCAGCGTCCTTCTCCAAGTGCTTGCGGTACTCGTCCAGCGTGGTGGCGCCGATCGTCTGGAGCTCGCCCCGGGCCAGCATGGGCTTGAGGATCGACGCCGCGTCGATGGCACCCTCGGCCGCGCCCGCTCCGACGAGGGTGTGGATCTCGTCGATGAACAGGATGATGTCGCCCCGGCTCTGGATCTCCTTGAGAACCTTCTTGAGCCGCTCCTCGAAATCGCCCCGGTAGCGGCTGCCCGCCACCAGCGCGCCCAGGTCCAGCGTGTAGAGCTGGCGGTCCCGCAAGGTCTCGGGCACATCGTCGGAGGCGATGGACTGGGCCAGGCCCTCCACGATGGCGGTCTTGCCCACACCCGGCTCGCCCACCAGCACCGGGTTGTTCTTGGTGCGGCGCGAGAGGATCTGCATGACCCGCTCGGACTCCCGGCCCCGGCCTATCACCGGGTCGAGGGCCTTCTCGCGGGCCAGCTGGGTCAGGTTCCGGCCGAACTGGTCGAGCACATGCGAGCCCGAGGAGGACTCGCCGCTGCCCCCGCCGGTGGTGGCGCCGGGCTTGTCGCCAGGGGCCGATCCCGAGACCCCGCCGTAGGCCGACAGCAGCTGGATGACCTGCTCGCGGACCCGGGCCAGGTCGGCACCCAGCTTGACCAGCACCTGCGCGGCGACGCCCTCGCCCTCGCGGATCAACCCGAGAAGGATGTGCTCGGTGCCGATGTAGTTGTGGCCGAGCTGCAGCGCCTCGCGCAGGCTCAACTCGAGGACCTTCTTGGCTCTCGGCGTGAAGGGGATGTGGCCGCTCGGGGAGCTGCCGCCCTGGCCGATGATCTCCTCCACCTGGCCCCGCACCGACTCGAGGCTGATGCCGAGGGACTCCAGCGCCTTGGCCGCCACGCCCTCGCCCTCGTGTATCAGGCCGAGAAGGATGTGCTCGGTGCCGATGTAGTTGTGGTTGAGGAGGCGCGCCTCTTCTTGGGCCAGAACCACGACGCGGCGTGCCCTGTCGGTGAACCGCTCAAACATCGCATACACCTCCTGGCCAGATGGGCTGCCCTCTTCGGTCAGTGTAACCCGGACCCGCGACATGAGATGCGTCGCAGCCTGCGGTCGAGCCTGTGACATGGGCCACGCCGGACTGCGGGGGCTGGGGCTCCGGGAGGCTGTGGGCCGGCCGCGGCATGGCGCGGCGCGGCACGTTCCTCCGGCCGCCCATTACCCTCGCGGCATGGCCAGCTCCTCCCCCTTCGCCCTGCTGCCTTGCCTGGAGGACGACCTCCGGCGCGTGGAGGAGGAGCTGCTGAGAGCCGCGGCCGCCCCCGACGACTTCGTCACCGAACTGGTCCGGCACCTGATCGCCGTCGGCGGGAAGCTGGTCCGGCCCGGCTTCTGCCTCGCCTCTTCGCTGGTGTGCGAAGCCGCGCCGGCAAGGTCCTCGGTGGCCGCGGTGCGCGGCGGGGCCTCGGTGGAGTTGGTCCACATCGGCTCGCTCTATCACGACGACGTGATGGACGACGCCACCACCCGCCGCTCGGTGGCCAGCGTCAACGCCCAGTGGGGCAACCTGCGAGCCATACTGGCCGGCGACTACCTGCTGGGGCGGGCCTCGGCCATGGCGGCCTCGCTCGGCGCCGAGGTCGCCGTGCTTCTGGCTGAGGCGATCACCCAGCTCTGCGAGGGTCAGATCATCGAGCTCGAGAACGCCTACGACACCGGGCGCAGCGAGCAGCGCTACGAGCGGGCCGTCTCGGGAAAGACCGCGGCGCTGCTGTCGATCTCCTGCCGGATCGGCGCCGCGGTGGGTGACGCGCCACGGACCGCGGCGGAGGCGCTCGGAGAGTTCGGCTTCGCCTACGGCATGGCCTTCCAGATCGTCGACGACATCCTGGACCTGGTGGCCACCGAGTCGCAGCTGGGCAAGCCGACCGGCAACGACCTCGCCGAGGGCACCTACACGCTGCCGGTCATCCGGGCGCTGGCCGACCCGGCGGCAGGCGACGAGCTGCGCTCGATCCTCGGTCGGCCCATCGATGCCGCGGCCCGCGACCGGGCCGCCGAGCTGGTTCGATCTACCAGCGGAGTTGACGAGGCCCGCGACACCGCCCGTATGTGGGCCGACAAGGCTCAGGCCGCGCTCACATCGCTGCCCGACACCCCGGCCACCGCAGTGCTGCGCCTAGCCGCCGACCGCCTGATCGAGACCCCCGCCCTGACCGCCGGCTAGCCGGCTCAGGTGGCGGGGTCGGGGCGCAGGGTGGGGAACAGGACTGCGTCGCGGATTGCCTGGGTGTCGGTCAGCAGCATCACCAGGCGGTCCACGCCGATGCCGAGGCCGCCGGTGGGGGGCAGCCCGTACTCGAGGGCCCGCAGGTAGTCCTCGTCGACCAACATGGCCTCGTCGTCGCCCGCGGCCCGCAACTCGGCCTGGGCCTCGAAGCGGGACCGCTGCTCGTCGGGGTCTACCAACTCGGTGAAGGCATTGCACAGCTCCCTGCCCGCCACGATCCCCTCGAAGCGCTCGGCGTAGCCCGGGCGGGTGCGGTGCCGCCGTGACAGCGGCGACACCTCGGCGGGGTAGTCGATCACGAACACCGGTCCCCACAGATTGGGCTCGGCCGCCTTCTCGTAGATCTCCAGCAGCAGCTTGCCCGCGCCCCAGCCATCCTCGGCGGCGATGCCGAGGCGGTCGCAGCAGGCCCGCAGCTCGGCCGTACCGGAGTCGAGGCTCACCCCGATGCCCGCATGCTCGGCGATCACCTCCTCCATGGTGGCCCGGCGCCAGGGCGGAGCCAGGTCCACCTCGCGGCCGTCGTAGACCACCGTGGTCGAGCCGCACACCTCGGCAGCGACCCCGGCCACGAGGTTCTCGGTCAGCTCCATGATGTCGGTGTGGTCGGCGTAGGCCCAGTACAGCTCGAGCATCGTGAACTCGGGATTGTGGCGGGTGGAGATCCCCTCGTTGCGGAACACCCTGCCGATCTCGTAGACCCGCTCCATGCCCCCCACCACCAGCCGCTTGAGGTACAGCTCGGGAGCAACCCGCAGATACAGGTCGGCTCGCAGAGCCTCGTGGTGGGTGACGAAGGGCCGGGCTGCGGCCCCGCCCGGGATCGGGTGCAGCATCGGGGTCTCGACCTCGACGAAGCCCTGATCTTCGAGGCGGCGCCTCATCGAGGCCACGATCTGCGAGCGGCGGGCGAAGGCGTCCCGAGCGTCGTCACTCACCCACAGGTCCACGTAACGCTGGCGGTAGCGGGTTTCGGGGTCGGTGAGGCCGTGCCACTTGTCGGGGAACTGCCGCCGGGCCCGGGCCAACACCACCCAGTCGTCCACGCGCACCGACAGCTCGCCCCGGCGGGTGGCCATTACCACGCCCCTCACGCCGACCCAGTCCCCGATCGACAGGGCCGTGAACTGCTCAAATGTCGGAGTCGCGGCTGCGGTGGCGAACAGCTGGATGCGGCCGGTGGCGTCCTGCACGGTCCCGAAGGCGAGACGGCCCTGGTCGCGGCGCAGCATGAGTCGTCCGGCCACCGACACCACCGTGTCGGTCTCGACGCCGGCTTCGAGTCCCCCGAACGCCTCGATGATGTCGCCGACCGCATGGCTTCGCTCGAAGCGGTACGGGACATCGTCGCGCCCAGCCTCCGGCGGGGCGGCGCCCGGTTCCGGACCCGGCTGGGCGTCGCCGCTCATCGGTCCTGGTTGCGCTCGTAGACGATGCGGAGGCCGTGCAGGGTCAGGAACGGCTCGACCTGCTCGATCGTCTGCGAGATGGGAGCGATCACGTGGGCCAGGCCCCCGGTGGCGACGATGTTCGCCTCACCCAGCTCGGCCAGGAAGCGGGCGTTCATGCCGTCGATCATGGCGGTGAACCCGTACAGGGCGCCGGATTGGATCGACTCGACCGTCGTCTTGCCGATCACGCTGCGGGGCTCGACCAGCTCGACTGCGCCGAGGGCCGCGGCCCGGCCGACCAGCGCATCCAGGCTGATCTCTATTCCCGGCGCGATCGCACCGCCCATGAAGGCACCGTCGGCCGATATGACGTCGAAGTTGTTGCCGGTGCCGAAGTCGACCACCACGGTGGGGCCGCCGTACAGGTCATAGGCGGCCACTGCGTTGGCGATCCGGTCCGCGCCCACTTCCTTGGGGTTGTCGTAGTGGATCGGCATGCCGCTCTTGGTACCCGGCCCGACCACGACCGGCCCGAATCCGAGTTGGCGCCTGACCATCTCACGCAGGCCTGCGAGCAGGCGGGGCACGCCCGAGCAGATGGAGACGCCCGTGATGTCGTCCTCGAAGTCGAGGTCGATCACATTGAGCAGGGATCTGATCACGACGCCGAGTTCGTCGGCGGTGCGGACCGGGTCGGTGGAGAGCCTCCAGTGGTCGACCAGGCCGTCGGCTGCGCCCGAGCCGTGGACCGCGCCGGGATCGTAGACACCGACGACGGTCTGCGTGTTGCCGACATCGATAGCTAGCAGCACCGCGGCAGGATACGGCGGATCGACGCGACCCGCGGAATGGAGGGCCGCTCCGATCAGCCGGCGCGGCAGCCGATGTTGTCGATGAGGCGGGCCTTGCCGAACCGGACGGCCACCAGCAGCCGCACCTCGCCCTGCAACGGTCCGTCTGCGATCAGGGTGGACGCCGGCACCGCGGCGGTGTAGTCGATCCGCGCCAGCGGTGCGGTGGCGATGACTGCGGCCATCTCGGCTTCCACGACAGCGGGGCTGGTCTCACCGGCCTGCACCAGGGCCGATCCCGCCGCCAGAGCGCGCCGCAGCACCGGCGCCTGGTTGCGCTCGGCCTCGCTCAGATAGGCGTTGCGGCTCGACAGAGCCAGCCCGTCGGGCTCGCGAACCGTGGGACAGCCGACCACTCGCACCGGCAGCGACAGGTCCGCAGCCATTCGCCTCACGATCGTGAGCTGCTGGAAGTCCTTCTCCCCGAAATAGGCCGAGCACTCCCCCACGATGGCGAACAGCTTGGCCACGACCGTGGCCACGCCGTCGAAGTGGCCGGCGCGCGAGGCGCCGCACAGCACATCCGCCAGGGTGCCCAAGCGCACGGTGGTGGCCACCGGCTCGGGGTACATCTCGTGCCGGTCGGGAGCGAACACGATGTCGGCGCCGGCATTGGCGCACATCTCGAGATCGCGGTCCAGGTCACGGGGATAGTCGTCGAAGTCCTCCCCCGGATTGAACTGCAGCGGATTCACGAAGATGGACGCCACCACTACGTCGTTCTCGGTCCGGGCCCGCTCGATCAGGGAACAGTGACCGGCGTGCAGGAATCCCATCGTGGGAACCAGTCCGACGCGGCGATCAGCCGCTCGGGCCTCGGACAGCCGCCGCCGCAGACCGCCGATCTCGGTCTCGCGCACTGGGACGGGGCGACCGCGGCTCATGGGTGATCCCCGCGGCCGGCCAGGCGGCGGGCTTGCTGGGACATGGCCTTGTAGGCGGCATGCTCGGCCGGGGCGATGGCTTCCAGGTGCCGCCCGATCGTGTCGATGTCGCCGCGGGCTGCGGGTCCGGTCAGGGCTGCGGCCGGGCCCAACTCGTCGACGTTGTCGACGGTGGCCCGAACCAGATCGATGAGGCCGGCGAAGGGCACGCCCGCGCCCGACGCGATGCGCTCGGCCTGTCCCAACAGGGCCACCAGGTGGTTGGACGCGACCACGGCGGCGGCGTGATAGGCAGCCCGGTCGGCGTCGGCCACCTCGAAGGCCCGGCCACCGAGATCGGCCACCGCCTGCCGTACGAGCGGATCACCGGCCACCGCGAACCACCCGCCCGCTCGCAGGCGCCGAGCACCGATGGCTGGGTCCGGCAGGGCGACCAACGGATGCAGGGCCGCGGGCCGGGGGTGCGGAGCGACTGCATCGAGGCCGAGCGACCCGGCCAGATGGGCCACCACTGCAGCCGCGGTGGGCTCGATCGCGGCGGCCACGCGCGGCACCGCGGCGTCGGGCGTGGCGATCAGCACCAGATCGACATCGGCGGCAGCACCGGCCACCTGAGCGGCGGGCGCCGACCGGCCCAGGACGGGGTGCGCCTGCCAGCCCACCTCAGACAGGGCGGCCGCCATGGCGCCGCCGGCTCGCCCATCACCAATGATGCGGACCGACCGCGCGGTCATCTGCGCAGAGGCCCGAGACTTACCACGCCGTCGACAGCCCCGGGCTCGTAGCCGTCGGGCAGCAGGTCGGCACCCACGTCGGCCAGCGGCACCAGCACGAAATCTCGCTCGTACATCCGGGGATGCGGGACTACGAGGTCGGGGGCATCCACCCGCTCGCCATCGATCCAAAGCAAGTCTGCGTCGAGGGTGCGGGGCCCCCAGCGCACCACCCGCACCCGGCCCGCATCCAACTCTGAGGCCCGGCACTGCGCCAGCAGCTCCCGGGCGCTGGCCGCGGTCCGAAGCCTCACCACCATGTTCAGGTAAGGACCCTGCTCGGGACCGCCCACCGGCTTGGTCTCGTAGACGTCGGAGACCGCATCCACATCGTCGAAGCCGTCCACCGCGCCCCGCATATGGGCCATCCGGTCACCCAGGTTGGAGCCCAGCGCAACAAAGGCTCTGCGGATCGGCTTCACGCTGGAAGCGGTCACAGCTCGGGCTTGAGCTGCTGTGCCATGGACACGATCTCGCGAGCCAGGGGCCCGAGCTCGCGCTCGAGGAGCCGCTCGGCGATGGTGATGGCCTCGGGGCCGCCGTCGACCAACCCGGACCACAACAGGTAGCCGGCCACCACACCCGAGACCCGGTCCCCTATCGAGTCGTGGTGGAGCACCACCCGGTTGTCGGCGGAGTAGTCCCGGACTGTGGTGAGGATTCGCTCGAGGCGCTCCGGACCGTCGCTGGGATCGGAGAAGGGCAGATGGGCGTAGGCCAGCCCATGCTCGTCGTAGTCGTGGAGGTTGTAGGGAATCGAGGTGATGCTCACGATCAGGCCGATCTCGTTGCGGCACAACCAGATGATCTCCTCGAGGCGCCGCACCCTCCGGTGACCCACGCCGTAGCCGCCCGGGCGCTCACACACGCCGAAGCGGTCGGTGATGATCCACCGGAAGCCCCGAGGCTCAATCCCCTCTGACCACTTGTTGCTCATGCATCGTCCAGATCGAACAGATGCACCGAGGGCAGCTCGCGGTAGCGCTCCCCCACGTCCAGTCCGTAGCCCACGAGCCAGTCGGCCGGAACCGAGAATCCGACGTAGCGGATGCCTTCGGAGCGGGCGTCCTCCCGAACGAGCAGGGCGCAAATCTCGAAGCTGGCCGGGCGCCGGGCCTGCAGCAACTCGGCCAGGTAGTCAGTCGTGAGACCGGAGTCGACGATGTCCTCCACCAGCAGGACATGGCGGTTCCGCACGTCGGTGTCGAGGTCCTTGAGGATGCGGACCACGCCGCTCGACTCCGTGCTGAGCCCGTAAGACGACACAGCCATGAAGTCGATCTCCACTGGAAGGTCGATGGACCGGGCGAGGTCGCTCATGAACACGAAGGCACCCTTGAGAACACCCACCAGCAAGGGAGGCCGCCCCTGGTAGTCGGCGGTGATCTCAGCGCCTATCGCCTCCACCCGGGCCCGCAGCTCCTCGGAGGTGATGATGGCGCGGCCCACCGACCCCGGCGGCGTCGGCATCTGCACCGCGGGCTGCTCCCGCGCTATGAGCGAGCGCAAATCGGGTGAGAGTCCGCCGGCCGCAGCGGTGTCACTCCCGCTCTTGTTCGCTTCGCTCACGGGCCGCTCGGGCCACGGCCTCGCTCAGCACCTCGCGAAGATCTACACGAGTCGCCACCTATGCGCTCGGCCTCCGGGCTCACCCACCCACGTTACCGGGCACTGCTAGTCCCTCTGCCGCGTGGCGCGGTCGGATGGCGACCTGAGCGACGTTCTTGACGTAGTTGGCCCGCTCATGGCAGAACAACTACGTCAACATCGGGCCGGCGGGGCTCGATGCGGAGGCGGCCGGCGGTGCGGGCGACTCGATGACCTCCGGTGATCTCGGTGGCGGCGCCGCGACCCGCGGCGACGTCGAGCACCCGGTCGATCGAGGCGGCTGTCGGCACCGAGCCGACGGCCTCGGCGATCCAGCTCCTCAGCGCCTCGGCCGCGACCGCTCTCGGTGCAGCGACGAGGGCGGCGGCGCTAGTGGGGTCCAGCCCCGCGGCCAGTTCCCCGATCACCTCGAGCGCCTGGGAGGCCAGGTCGGCGTGGCGATTGAGCAGCGGCACCGGATCGCGGCCCAGCGCCCTGGCCAGCGCGGGCATCACCTCGTTTCGTATGGCCACCCGGGCGAAGGACGGATCGTCGTTCATGGGGTCGCGCACGGTGGGAAGGCCAAGTTGCTCGCACAGGGCGTGGGTCTCGAAGCGGCGCAAGCCGAGCAGGGGGCGGCCGACCGCGGCGTGGGGTGCGGCCGCGCCAGCTAGGCCCCCGCCCCTGCCGACGTTGAACAGCACGGTTTCGGCCCGGTCGTCGGCGGTGTGTCCGACCAGCACGTCGTCGGGCAGCGCCTCGTAGCGGGCGGCACGCGCCCTTGCCTCCAGGTTGGGGCCGGGATCCACTCGCACTCGGCGCAGCTCGAAGCCCGCCCCGAAGCGGGCCGCGATGGCCCGGGCCGCCTCGGCGTCGGCGCCGGCCGACAGGCGCAGGCCGTGGTCCACGTGCCATGCGGTGACTTCCAGACCAGCTGCGCCTGCCAGGGCGACCAGGGCGGCAGAGTCAGGGCCACCCGACAGTCCGCAGGCCACCGCGGTGCCGGCCGCGGGGAAGGTGCAGCGAGTCAGCAGCGAGTCGATGCAGACGGTCGACGCCGCCCCGCCCGGCGTCCCGGTCACGCCGAGCCCCGTCTCAGGCCGCTTCCTCGGCGACGCTCATGCGACTCACCCAATCGTGCGGATTGCGTATCTCGGCGATGCCGGGAACGTTCTCAGGCCCCTCCCACACGCGGTCGAGCAGCGCCGTGCCCCCTACCGCCTCGACCGACTCGATGAAGTGCTCGCCCTCGGCGTACTGCTTGATCTTGGCGTCGAGGCCGATCAGCCGCTGGAAGACCTTGGCGAACCCGCGCACCGACTCTCGGCGCCTGCGCATCACCCGCCCGAAGCGGGGGGCGGAGGGGACCAGCCCCTCACCGGCGCGGTCCATGGTCACATCGCCGTGGCCCTCGAGAAGGCTCATGAGTCCGGACAGCTGCTCCAGAGTCTCGACCTGCGCCTCCGAAGCGAACAAGGCCATCAAGCCCCCCGCGGCCAGCGGGTCCTCTCCCCGGCGGCGCGCCTCCACCACCCGCCGTGCGGCCGCGGCGATCCGCTTCGGGTCGGGATCCACCGCGTCGAGCACCGACTCGACCAGGCCGATGAAGTGGGGCCGCATCCAATTCACACCGGTGAACTGGGCCCGATGGGTCACTTCGTGGATCGCGAGCCAGAGTCGGAACTGCGCTGGATCGAAGGCGTACCTGTTCTCCAGCGACAACACGTTGGGCGCCACGTAGTAGACGATGTCCTGGTCCTCCGGCTTGTCGTCCTCGATGATGAGCAGGTCGTACTGGCCCAGCACTCGGGTGGACATCCAGCCCAGCATGACGCCGAGCTCAGCACCGGCCACCCGCCGGGTGATCGGGGCCAGCCTCCCGTCGGAGTCCGTGCCGAGCTTGGCCGCGAGAGGCCCGAGCAGCCGCTGGAACGAGGCCAGATTGGCGTCGATCCATCCGACTCGGTCGGTGACCCTGCCCCTGGCCGGGCCCGACAGCGACCGCAGACCGGTGCAGCTGGCCACCAGCTCCTCAGCGCGCTGCGTGCAGCCAGCAAAGTCCTCCTCCAGACCGTCACGCCAGCGCGGTGCGGCAAAGGGCTCGCGCCGCGCCGTGCGCACTGCCACCCGGCGGGCCAGTTCCCAATCGACGGGATCGGCGAGATCGACGGAACCGGCCAGATCGCCGGAATCGGCGGAATTGCCCGAATCGGTGGGATCGACGGAACCTTCAGCGTCGCCGGGACCCTCGGCGTGGGTGCCCATGTGGGACGGCTCAGTCCCTCGGGTAGCGCTTATAGGTGACCTTCTGGAGGTAGCCGGCGATGGCCGCCACGATCGAGACGATGCCGGCCACGGCGAGCGGGACGGCGATCCAGAAATGCCAAACGACGCCGGCGAAGGTCATGGGTCCGCAGTGTAGATGGCTCGAAGGACGCGCACTCGCAGCGATTCCGGAACCTGCTCCTCACAGCAGCAGCGGGCCACCGTTATCCGCACCTGTGACTCAAAATGGAACACGTCGGCACAGGAGGGGCAGCACTCGAGGTGCGCGGAGATGACGGTGCGGACCGCAACGGTGGCCTCGCCGTCGAGGTAGAGGTGGAGGTCTCGGCAGATGTCGTCGCAGTAATGAGCCATTGCTCAACTCCCGTCGTCTGGATCTGCAGCCGGCTCCTGGGGGAGGAGCCGGTGGCGGGCGGCGAAGTCGTACAACATCTTGTGGAGCTGTTTTCTTCCCCGATGCAGGCGGCTCATCACCGTGCCGATGGGAACATCGAGGATCTCGGCGATCTCCGAGTAGGAGAACCCCTCCACATCGGCGAGCAGCACGGGCAGGCGGTAGTAGTCGGGGAGGTCCTCCACGGCCTGCTTCACCTCGTGGTCGGTGAACAGCGCGGCCAGCTCGTCCTCGACGCTCCGGCCCAGCCGTGAGGCTGTGTCACCGCCGAGACGGCGGTAGAGGTAGAGGTGGTCCACATCCCCCAGATCGGTCTCGGCGGGCCGGCGCTGGCGTCGCCGGTACTCGCTGATGTAGGCGTTGGTGAGGATGCGGTACATCCATGCCTTGAGGTTGGTGCCAGCGGTGAAGGTGCCGTAGGACCGGTAGGCCCGCAGGTAGGTCTCCGAGACCAAGTCCTCGGCGTCGGCCGCATTGCGGGTCAGCCGCATCGCCGCCGAGTACAACGACGGCATCAGCGGCAGGGCATCGTCCGCAAAGGCTGCCTGGTCGGCCACTAGCCGCCTCTTCGAGAAACGGGGGTGGGGGAGCCCGAAAGGGGACTTGAACCCCTGACCTACGCTTTACGAGAGCGTCGCTCTACCGACTGAGCTATTCGGGCCTGCGCGCCGACGGTCGAACCCACCCAGCGCCCACTCAGGCTACCGACTATACCGGGCGCGGCAGGTCCAGGAACAGCGCCTGGAGGGCCAGGGCCTCGTTCGGCGAGCGGATCAGGCTCTCGGCGGTGGCGCGCAGGCGGTCGATGGCCCGCATGGCTGCTGCCGCCCGCCGGACCGAGGCCGGGTCATCGCCGGGTGACGAAGTGATCTGGTCGCGATACCGGGAGGTGAGGGTGGCCAGGCCGAAACGAATCTCGTCGGTGCGGAACTGGCGGTGCTCCCGCTTGTGCTGGGCCTCGACGGCCGCACGGCCCGAGCCGCGGACGCCGAACTGCTCCTCGCGCTCGTCCAGAGCAACTATCGCAGCCCGGTGGCGCTCGCTGAGGGCTCCGCCAGCCTCGTCGATCATGGCTCGCAGCTCGGCCACCAGCAGCGCAACGGTCGCCCCGGTTCCGTCGAGACGGTCCGGCACGCCCCACCATGCTTCGCGGCGGGCGGCCAGCCGCTCGTCGGTGGCCAGGACCCGGGCCCTGTGGAGGTTGCCCGCAGCGGCGGCCGCCACCAGCGGGGCCCGGTCGGCCTCGACCTGACCCTCCGACACCAGCACCGCAGCCATCTCGTCTTCGGACACGGGACCGAAGTCCACCCGGGTGCAGCGCGACGCGATCGTGACGTGCTCGGGCAGCACCTGCTCGGCCAGCAGCACCCATACCACCGAGCCGGCCGGCTCCTCGACCGGTTTGAGCAGGGCTGCAGCCGCAGCCGGCGTGGCGGTATGGAACCGGTCGACGACCAAGACCTTGCGAGAGCCTTCCACCGGCGTGCGGCTGGCCTCGACGATGAGCTGGGACACCTCGTCCTCGCGACGCAGGCTGTTGCCCGCCGGGCTCAGCACGAACACGTCTGGATGCTCGTCGCCTGCAGCCAGCCGACGATGCCGCGCCGCCCGCGCAGGATCGGCACCCGCCCCGCCGTCGGCGGCCACTATCAGCTCGCCCGCAAACGCGGCCGCCGCGGCCCGCTTACCTGAGCCTGGCGGCCCCACCAGCAGGTAGGCGTGCACTGGCGACGCCGCCGCTGCCGTCAGAGCAGCCACCGCCCGCGGCTGCCCCACAACCGCCGACCACGGATCGGCAGGATCCGTCTCGGCGGCAGCATCCAAGAGGGTCATCGCACATCTCCGAGGCGGTCCCGCACGGCGGCCAGCACCCGGGCGGACACCTCGTTCACCGGGCCGTCGGCGTCGACCACCGCCCAGCGGGCCGGATCGGCCCCGGCCATGGCCAGATAGCCGTCCCGGACCCGATGGAGGAAGTCGCGACCCGCGCCCTCGAAGCGATCCACCGACGACCCCAACCGCCCCGACGCCACCTCCGCGGGCACATCCAGCAGCAAGTTCAGGTCGGGTTCGATCCCGGAAGTGGCGAAGCGCATCATCGCCTGCAACTCCGCAAGGTCGAGGCCGCGGCCGTAGCCCTGGTAGGCCAGCGTCGACGCGGTGAAGCGGTCGGAGACCACATCCCGGCCGGATCGCAGGGCCGGGCCGACGATCTCGGCCACATGCTGGGCCTTGTCGGCGATGATCAGCAGTGCCTCGGCGCGGTCGTCCAGGGCGTCGTTGTCCGGGTCGAGGAGCAGCCCCCGGACGGCCGCGCCCACTTCGGTCGCGCCGAACTGGAAGGTGAATACCGCTCCCAGCGACTCGGCGAGCAGTTGTGCCTGGGTGGACTTCCCCGACGCGTCCACACCCTCGACCGCGATCAGGCGGCCGGTCACGGCTCTGACTCCGATTCCGGCACCAGCGCCGACTCCGGCATCGGCGATGACTTCGGGGCCCGTGCTGATTCCGGGGCCCGCGCCGACTCCGACTCCGCGTCTGGTGCCGCCGCCGACCCCTCCCCTGATAGCGCGTCCGCGGTGGCGGCTGGGCGAGCGCCGGAACGCAGACTCAAGGTGGCCAGGGCACCGGCGACGATGATGATCACACCGGCGATCCACATTGTGAGCCGCACTCCGGGCAACTCGACCACCGCGCCCAGCACGGAGACCTCCTGGTCCCACCAGAGGTCCGACAGGCCGTCGAGCAGGTCGGCCAGCACGCCGCCGACGGCCAGCGCAATGAGCACGCACAGTCGCACCAACACCAGCAGCGCAGCGAACACCCGGCCCCGGATCTCGTTGGCCACATTCTCGTGCAGCAGGGTGAACCCGAGCACATAGGAGGGACCGGCCAGCATCCCGAGCAGCACCACCAGCGGGATCATCAGCGACAGGCGGTCGACGGACGCGGCCGCGAGCAGCACTACCCCCGCCCCGATCAGCGACCCGGTGAACCCGTGGCTGCGGTTGATGCGGTTCTGCAGCGCCGAGGCGGACCCGACTCCGGCCGCCATGCCGACACCGAGCGAGAACAGCACGGCGTGGAAGTCGGCCTCGCGTCCCACGATCACCTCGTCAACGAAGCGTGCGCCGAGAACCAAGACCATCCCCGCGCCCATCACTGCGGTGGCCAGCCCAACGTTCACCGACCGCACGATGGGGTTCCTCCCCACCAGACGCCAACCCTCCCGGAGCTCCCGGATTGCGCCGCCGAGATCAAGGCTTCCCCGCTCCGTCGCCAGACGCTCCTTGCGGGTGCGCACCGGGATGGCGATGCGCCAGATGATCAGGGCGGTCACGAGGAACGTCAGGGCGTCCACGTAGAAGGCCAGCCCCTCCTCGTTGAGCCGCAGGTTCGTCACCCATCCCTCGTCCGGCACCGCCTCGGCCGCCTTGGCCAGCAGCGCGGCCGCCCCGGCAGCCACCGGGAACATGCCGTAGGCCGCGGTTACGTTGAGCGCATTGGCCGCGGTGAGCTTGTCTCGGGGCACAAGGTTGGGGACCGTCGCCTCCTTGGCGGGCTGCCACATCATTGTCAACAGCTCAAGCAGGAAGCTCGCCACGATGAGGCCGACAATGGTGTCTACGAACGGCAGCGTCACCAGGACCAGCGCCCGGCCCACGTCGCACGCCACCATCACCCGCTTGCGGTTCAGCCGGTCGACGATGACGCCCACCGCGGTGGCCAGGAAGAAGCCCGGCGCCACTCGGGTGGCCAGCACCAACGCAATGGCGGTGCTCTTGGACCCCTCGGGGGCGAGTTGGTCGGCCAGCGCGATGGTGGCGAACAGACCGAGCCAGTCTCCGGTGGCCGACACCACCTGGGCGATCCAGAGCCTGAAGAAGTCCCGCGTGCCGAAGACCCGCTCCAGGCGGCCCGCGGGGCGGGCGGCCTCGAACGCCTCATCGAGCCGGAGCCCAGCAGAGGTCCGCGGGTTCGCCTCGTCCACGGCCACGAGGCTACGCGGGCCGCGCTGGCAGGTCACGGCCACGCGATGAGGGGTGTGAGTTCCCCGCTGTCGCGGGGCGCGCTCACGGGCCGCTGGGGCCCTGGGCGTCGCGGCCGGGCCGCGACTTGTGCGTCAAGTCTCGACGCGGGTCAGTTGCGCTTGCGGGTCGATTTCCGGCGGGCGGGGCGCTTCTTGGCCGGTCCCTTCGCCCGCCTCTCGGCCAACAGCTCGCAGGCGCGCTCCAGCGTTACGCCCTCGACGGTGTCGCCCGAGCGCAGCGATGCGTTGGTTTCGCCGTCGGTGACGTAGTGGCCGTATCGGCCGTCCTTCACCACCACGGCCCGGCCCGTGTCGGGGTCCTCCCCCAATTCCCGCAGCGGCGCGGCGGCCGCCCGACCCCTGCGACTGGGCTGGGCCAGCAGCTCAAGGCACTCCTCGAGCGTGACCGTGAACAGCTGGTCCTCGCCGGCCAGGCTGCGGCTGTCGGAGCCCTTGCGCACGAACGGCCCGTAGCGGCCGTTCTGCACCGTGATCTCCACCCCGTCGGCGGGGTCGGCGCCGACGGTGCGGGGCAGCGACAGCAGCCGCATGGCCTGCTCCAGAGTGACCGTCTCCAGCGCCATGGTCTTGAACAGCGACGCGAACTTCGGCTTGTCGGGAACCTCCTCGGCCCGTCCGAGCTGCACGTAGGGGCCGTACCGGCCCGACTTGGCCACCACGGTCAGCCCCGTGGCCGGATCGGTGCCGAGTTCCCGCTCGTCGCGGCCGGCAGCCAGAAGGTCGAGCACCCGCTGGTGGGTGAGTTCGTCGGGAGCGGTGCCGTCGGGGACGGAAGCAGAGTCCTCGCCCCGCCGCACGGTCGGTCCGTAGCGCCCGACACGGACCTCCAGCTCGACGCCCTCGTCGTCGGCACCCAGCGGGATCGAGTTGACCAGGCGGGCATCGATGTCGCCGAGACGGCTCGACACCTTCTCTTGGAGCCCCGGATCGTCATCGCCGCCGAAGTAGAACCGCCGCAGCCACGGGACCTGCTCTTCGGCGCCGGCCGCGATCCGGTCGAGGTCGTCCTCCATGTCGGCGGTGAAGGCGTAGTCGACGAGCTTCGGGAAATGGTGCTCCAGCAGGTTGACCACCGAGAACGCGGTGAACGACGGCACCAGCGCGGAGCTCTTCTTCCACACATACCCCCGGTCGGTGATGGTTCCCATGATCGACGAGTACGTGGACGGCCGGCCCACGCCGAGCTGCTCCAGTCGCCGAACCAACGACGCCTCGGTGTAGCGGGCCGGGGGCTGGGTGTCGTGGCCTGCCGCCTCCAAGGCACGGCAGTCCGCACCGTCGCCCTCGTTCAAGGGAGGCAGGCGGAACTCGTTGTCTGCCTCGCCGGCATCCGGTGCGTCGGTGCCCTCGGTGTACACCTCGCGGAAGCCCAGATGGCTGATCACCGTGCCGCTGGCCGCGAACTCGGCGTCGCGGCCCGAGGCGCTGCGGGCTCCGACGCGCAGCTGCACCGTCTCGCCGGTGCAGTCCGTCATCTGGCTGGCCAGCGTCCGCTTCCACACCAGCTCGTAGAGTCGGGCCTCTCCGGGGGGCAGCTGGTTGGCCACCGTCCTGGGATCGGTGAAGGTCTCTCCGGCGGGCCTGATGGCCTCGTGGGCTTCCTGGGCGTTCTTCACCTTGCTGGCGTACACCCTCGGCTTCGGCGGCAGCACGCTCGACCCGTAGCGCTTCTCTACTTCGGCGCGCGCCGCCGCCACCGCGTTCGACGACAGCGACGTGCTGTCGGTGCGCATGTAGGTGATGTAGCCCTTCTCGTACAGCGACTGAGCGGTGCGCATGGCCACCGCGGAGCTCATGCCCAGCTTGCGGGCCGCCTCCTGCTGCAGGGTCGAGGTGATGAAGGGCGCGGCCGGCCGGCGCCGGTACGGCTTGGAGGTGCGCGCCCGGACGGAGAAGGCCGCTCTCCCAAGATCCGAGACCAGGGAGGTGGCCGCCGCCTCATCGAGCACAGTGACATCGCCTCGGGCCGGTTGGCCGTCGGGTCCGAAGTCGCGAGCCGCGGCGACACGAGAGCCGTCCAGCTGGACAAGATCGGCGGTGAACTCGGGCCCGGTGCCGTTGCCACCGGCAGAATCCGCCGGGGCGAAAGTGCCGGTGAGCCGCCAGAAGCCGGCGCTGACGAAGTCCATCCGCTCCCGCTCGCGCTCCACCACGATGCGCACTGCGACGCTCTGCACCCGACCGGCCGACAGCTGCGGCATGACCTTCTTCCACAGCACCGGCGAGACTTCGTAGCCGTAGAGCCGGTCGAGCATCCGGCGGGCCTCCTGGGCGTCCACCAGGCGGCGGTCCAGATCGCGGGGGGAGGCGACCGCGGCGGCGATAGCGGCTCTGGTGATCTCGTGGAAGACCATGCGTTTTACCGGCACCCGCGGGTTCAGAACCTCCATCAGGTGCCAGGCGATGGCCTCGCCCTCCCGATCCTCATCGGTGGCCAGATAGAGCTCGTCCGCGCCGGCGAGAAGGTCCTTGAGCTTGCGAACCTGCTGGCGCTTGTCGCTGCTGACGACGTACAGGGGCTTGAACCCGTTGTCGACGTCGATCCCCAGGCGGGCCCACGGCTCAGACTTGTAGGCCTTGGGAACCTCCGCCGCCCGGCTGGGCAGATCGCGGATGTGGCCGATGGACGACTCCACGACGTAGCCGGCGCCCAGATAGCCGGAGATGGTCTTCGCCTTGGCGGGCGACTCAACGATTACTAGGGCGTTGGCCATGGACACCGAACCGATCCGACGGGCGGATGCCCGTCAACTGATGGGGACTCGCACAGGATAAGCAGGGTCTTGGACAGGTTGGCCTTGCCACAGGCTTCGTGCTCGCTACCTAGAATGTCACATGCTCACCGTTGAGGCGCGCCCTTGATCTTCGGCCTGCTTGTGCTGCACATCGCCGTGTGCGTGCTTTTGGCCGGCGCCGGTCGCCGGCTGGGCCGTGGCAGCCTGCTGGTGGGGGCTGTGCCCCCTGCGTTCAGTGCGCTCTGGGGCGCGGCCCGGCTTGGAGCCGGCCCGCCCGCGACGGCCGACCTGGCCTGGGTGAGGGGACTCGATCTGGCGATGACGTTCCGCGTCGATGCCTTCGCAACAGTCATGACACTGATCGTGTCGGGGATCGGCGTTCTCATCTTCGTCTACGCCTTCGGGTACTTCGGGCCGGACGCGGCCCACACTGGCAGATTCGCGACGACCCTGCTGGCCTTCTCAACGTCGATGCTGGGTCTGGTCTGGGCGGACTCGGTCTGGACGCTGTTCGTGTTCTGGGAGCTGACGTCTGTGACCTCGTTCCTGCTCGTCGGGCACAAGAGCACCGACACCGAAGTTCTGGTCGCGGCCCGGCGCGCCCTGATGGTGACCGCAGGGGGCGGTCTCGTCCTGCTGGCCGGCCTGCTTCTCGTGACCGGCGCCGCGGGCACGACGCTGATCAGCGAGCTGACGCCGGTGGACGGGGCCGCGGCCACTGCCGGCGCGGTGCTCGTGATGATCGCTGCGGCCACCAAGTCGGCCCAGGTCCCGTTCCACTCGTGGCTGCCGGGCGCGATGGTCGCTCCCACTCCCGTCAGCGCATACCTCCACGCAGCCACCATGGTGAAGGCGGGAGTGGTGCTCGTCGCGGTGGCGGGTCCCGCCCTCTCCGGGATCGCCGCGTGGAAAGGATGCGGCATCGCCTTCGGGGTCGTCTCCATCGTGTGGGGAGCGCTCGGAGCACTGCGCCATCGCGACGCCAAGCTGATACTGGCGTGGGGCACCGTCTCGCAGCTGGGCCTGCTCATCACGCTCTTCAGCGTCGGCACCCCCGCGGCTGTGCTCGCGGCGGTGTCGCTCCTCGTTGCTCACGCCCTGTTCAAGGGTTCGCTGTTCCTTATCGTCGGGGAGATCGATGTGCGAGCGGGGACCCGCCACATCGACGAGCTGGGCGGATTGGCCCGATCCATGCCGGTCGCATTCACCGCGGCCTTGCTCGCGGGATTGTCGATGGCTGGTGCCCCGCCCCTTCTCGGCTTTGTCGCCAAGGAGACGGCCATCAATGCAGCGCTCGAATTGGACGGCCTGGAGGCGTGGGTCGTCGGCTTCGGCGTGATCGGCGGCTCCGTGCTGACCGTGGCCTACACGTTCCGGTTCCTGGCCGCGGTGTTCGGACCGGGCCCGGAGACCCCCCTCTCGACCCGCCGCCGTGCGCTGAGCGTGCCGCCCGCGGTCCTCGCGGTGGCCGGCATCGCGGCCTTCGCCGTCCTTGGCCCCGTCGACGCCGTCCTGGAGCCGGCCGCGGTCCGGCTGAGCGGCGGAGCGGCGGTCGGGCACCTCCACCGCTGGCCCGGCCTGGAGCCGGCGCTGGTTATCTCAGCGGTCGTTCTGGTTGTCGGCGCGATCGTGGGTCTGGCCATGGGCAGGCGACCCGGGCAGGCGCCGGCGGATCATGCCGCCCGCTGGACGGATGCCTCCATCGACGGGATCGTGACCTTCGGGCGGGAGGCCTGCGCCCGGGTCCAGCACGGTTCGCTGCCCGTGTATCTGGTGACCATGGCCGCGGTCACAGCCCTCGCCGCCACCCCGTTCCTGGCCCATGTCAGCTCCGATCACCTGGTCGCGTGGGACACACCGCTACAGGGGGTGCTGGCTGCCACCGTTGTCGGTGCGGCCATCGCGCTGTCCTTCGTCGGCACGCGCCTGGCGGCGGGGCTGGCGCTCGGAGCGGCCGGCATCGCAGTCGCCGCCGTCTTCGTGCTCCACGGCGCCGCCGACCTGGCCCTCACCCAGCTGCTGGTCGAGGCGGCCATCGTGGTCGGCTTCGTGCTCGCCTTCGGCCACCTCTCCCGCAGCTTCCCGATGACGGGCCTGCGGTGGCGAGCGGTGCGGATGACGGTCGCCGGGCTCGGGGGAGCCGCGGTGGTGATCGGGCTCGCGGCCGCATCCGGCGACCCGGTTGCGGCACCCCCGCTCGCTGAGATGGCGACAGCCTCAGTCGACGAGGGCGGCGGCAGCAACATCGTCAACGTCATCCTCACCGACATACGGGGCCTCGACACCCTGGGGGAGGTCTTGGTCCTTGCCACCGTAGCCCTGGGTGTCCAGGCCCTCGCTCGGGCTTCCGCCAGCACTAGAGGGTCAGCGCCATGATCGACGGGTCGGCTCCCATGATCCGTCTCGGCATCCGGGCGGCGGGGCCGTTCGCGACCATCGTCGGCTGCTACCTGCTGTTCGCGGGTCACAACAACCCCGGCGGCGGGTTCGCCGCCGGTTTGGTGTTCGGCGCCGTGCTCGCCCTCCGGACCATCGCCGGGTTCCACCGGCCCACCTACGGCATCACTCTGGTGGCTGCCGGCGTCTTCGTCGTGGCCGGCGTAGCCCTGATGCCGCTGCTGTGGGGGGATCCGCTGTTCGACCAGCAGGTGCTGTCGGTGGAGGCTCCGCTGCTCGGCAAGATCAAGACCGGGTCCGCCCTGCCGTTCGATCTCGGCGTGGCGGCCATAGTTGTCGGAACCGTCATCGCGGCGCTCGACGGGTTGGGCGCGGCCGAATTCGCAGCCGACCCGCCGGCCAACTCCGGCGGCGGGGCCAACTCCGACCGCGGGGCCAGCTCCGACCGCGGGGAGCGAGAATGAGCGCCGCGCTGCTGCTGGCCGTCGGCGGTCTGACCGCGGTCGGCCTGTACCTGCTGACCGGGCGATCGCTGAGCCGAATCGTCCTGGGCTACTCCCTGCTGGGGCACGCCACCGTGGTCGCGCTGATCACGGCCGGCGGTCCGGCCGGCTGGCCTCCCATCGCAGGCCGGACGGCACCGGAGGACATGTCCAATCCGCTGCCGCAGGCCCTGACTCTGACCGCCATCGTGATCTCGTTCGGGTTGACGCTGTTCCTGCTGGCGCTGGCCAGGCGCCAGCGCAGCCTCTCGGGCGACGATCTGGTCGAGGACGACCTCGAGGACCGCCGGATCGCGGCGGTGCAGAGCGCTCCAACGGAGCCGGACGACTCCGGGGCGACATGACCGGGCTGATCTCCGTCGCGATAGTCGGCCCGCTGGTGGCCGCGGCCTGCAGCCTCGCTATGCGCTCCCGCCCCCTCGGGCGGGACATAGCAGTCGTCGCCGGCCTGGGCTCGGCCGCGCTCGCCTCGCACATCATGCTGGTGGCCGTCGCCCGTGACGGCACACACACCGTCGCGGTCGGCGGTTGGGCGCCGGAACTCGGCATCGTTCTGGTGGCCGACCTTTTCGCCGCGCTCATCCTTCCGGTCGCGCTGACGATCATCTTCGTGGTGGAGATCTTCGCCATCGGCCAGCGCCGGACGGTGTGGGCGGCGAATCCGCAGTTGAGCGGGCCGCTGCTGTGCGTGCTCACCTCCGGGGTCTCTCTGGCCTTTCTCACCGGCGACCTGTTCACTCTCTTCGTCGCCTTCGAGTTGATCTTGGTCTCCAGCTACGTGCTGCTGACCCACCAGGGCAACCAGAGCCAGATCAGGGCCGGAATGACCTACGTGGTGATGAACCTGCTGGCCTCGACGCTGTTCCTGTTCGGCGTGGCCTTCGTCTACACGGCCACCGGCACCGTGAACATGGCGCTGCTGGCCGAGCGGATACCGCAGTTGGAGACCGGAGTCCGGCTCGGCATCGGCGCATGGTTCCTGGTGGTCTTCGGAACCAAGGCCGCGGTGTTCCCCCTGTTCAGCTGGCTGCCGGACTCGTATCCCACGGCGCCCACCACCATCACCGCGGTGTTCGCCGGCTTGCTGACCAAGGTCGGGATCTACTCGATGATCCGGTTCCACAACCTGATGGGAATGGATGATCTGGGGCCGATCATGCTGCTCGTGGCGGCGCTCACGATGGTGATCGGCGTTCTGGGGGCACTGGCCCAATCAGACGTCAAGCGCATCCTGTCGTTCCACGTCATCAGCCAGATCGGCTACATGTTCATGGGTCTCAGCCTCTTCACCGTCGCGGGCACGGCAGGAGCCATCCTGTTCCTGATCCACCACATGCCGGTCAAGGCGGTTCTATTCCTTGTGGGCGGCCTGATCGAGAACCACGAGGGTTCGAGCTCCCTGGACCGATCCGGCGGTCTCGCCGGTCGTGAGCCGCTGGTCGCCGTGATGTTCGCGGTCCCGGCCCTGAGCCTGGCCGGGATCCCCCCCTTCTCCGGCTTCGTAGCCAAACTGGCCGTCATCTCGGCCGCCATCGATCAGGGAGCAACCGTTGTGGTGGTGGCCGCGCTGGTGGCCGGCGGCCTGACCCTGCTGTCGATGGCCAAGATCTGGAACTCGGTCTTCTGGGGAAGGCGCGCCGATGGCCCCCGCCCCAGTCCCGCCCCGCGCCGCGGCAGGCGCACCATGCACGCCGCCACGGCGCTGGCGGTCGCGGGCACCTTGACGGTGTCGCTGTTCGCGGGAACGCTGCTCGATCTCTCGACCGAGGCAGCCGAGGACCTGCGCAGCCCCGCCAGCTACATCGAGGCGGTCCAACCGTGAGGAACTGGAGATATCCGGGAACGCAGCGGCGGGCAGTGACCACAGCCGGCCTCGTCATGGTCTGGTGCGGCCTCTGGGGATCCGTGTCGATCGCCAATCTGGCATCCGGCCTGGCCCTCTCCGTCGTCGTGCTGGCCGCCGACCGGGGACCGACGGCCCGCCATGTGATCCGTTTCCGGCCCTTGCTGAGATTTGCTTGGCTCGTCCTCGTCGACCTCGCCCGCTCAACGGTCAATGTGGCGATCGAGATCGCCACGCCCAACGACGGCACGGAGGAGGTCATCGTCGCTGTGGACCTGCCGGACACCGGCAGTGAGCACATGCTGCTGCTGTCGGCGTCGATCACCCTCAGTCCCGGGACGGCGGTCGTCGATGTCGACCGCTCTTCGGGCCGCTACTACATCCACCTGCTCCACGGCCGCCTGAGCTCCGAGACGGTGGCCCACGCCCACGAGCTAGCCAGGCTGGCCTGTGAAGCCCTGCCGACCTCCAGTCCCATGGGCGTCCGATGATCGCACCAGAGGCCGAGCGGATAGATGCGCCACTCCGGCCCATACGGGCGAGGCCGTGGCCCGAGCGGCCCGTGAGCGCAGCGAACAAGAGCGGGCGAGACACCACCGCGCCGCAACGGGCCGCGCAGGCATCCGTCCGATGATCGCACCAGAGGCCGAGCGGATAGGTGCGCCACTCCGGCTCACACGGGCGAGGCCGTGGCCCGAGCGGCCCGTGAGCGCAGCGAACAAGAGCGGGCGAGACACCACCGCGCCGCAACGGGCCGCGCAGGCATCCGTCCGATGATCGCATTGGCCGCCGCCGGCTTCGCAGCCGCCGGACTCTGCGCCGTCTACCGAGTGGTGCGCGGCCCGAGTCTGGCCGATCGAGTGATCGGCGTGGAGGTGGCCCTCGTCTCTCTTGCCGGCGGCATCGTGATCGATGCCATCAACCGCGACAGCCACGCCCTTCTCGCGACCATCACCGTGATCGCTCTGGTCGGGCTCGCCGGGACCTTCGCGGCCAGCCGGTTCCTGGAGCGCGACGCGGACGGTGCGAACGACGGGACTGCGCCATGAGGGTCGCGGCCGAGTTGGTGATGGTTGCCGGCGCCGCCATAGCAGTCCTCGCCGGCATCGGGCTGCTCCGGTTCTCGACGCCGTTCGCGCGGATCCAGGCTGCCGGCAAGGCCAGCCCGGTGTCGCTGCTGCTGATGTCGGTGGGGGCCGCTCCCCTGCTCGGCTGGCGCGGATTCGCCTATCTGGCCATCGCCGCGGGCGCGATGATCGTGACGCTGCCAATCGTCGCACACCTGCTGCTGAGGGCCGTCCACCGGACCGACAGCATCGACCACCTGGCCATGGACGACCTGGCCGCTGACGAGAGCGGCGCCGGCAACACCCGCGGCACCGACGGGCCGCCGGAGGGCGACCGGTGAATTGTCGATGCCGCTCGACGAGGGGGCTTCGGTCCGCGCTCTCCGCTAGTGAAGAAAAGCGAGGCGCACCTCGGTGCCTTCCGGGCTCGAGTCGATGCTCGAGTTGTCGGCCAGGGCCCGCATGATGGAGATGCCCATGCCGGACTCCCGGCCGAGCCGGGCCTCCGACTCTGGGGGCGGCATCTCGGGCAGTGCATCCACGTCGAAACCGGGACCCTCGTCGCGGACCGTCACCACCACGCTCCCATTGGAGCAATGGCAACAGACCCTTACAGGACGGGTGCTGCCGGAGCGGATGTGGGCCTGTATGGCGTTGGTGGTCGCCTCCGACACCGCCACCCGGAGGTCGTCGACGCGCGACGGCTCGAGGCTCGGCGCCATCTCGGCTGCCGCGGCCACCACCAGTCGCACCAGCGACACGTAGTCCGCCCGGGCTGGGATCTCGATCTCGACGGTGCCGCTCATGGTCGCCCCCGGCCGGAGGTCGCGCCGGCCGAGCCCACTGGAGAAGGCTCCAGGAGGCTGTCGATGGAGTCGTGCAGCGCCAAGATCCTGTCCAGATCACAGATCTCGAACACTCGGCGGATGCGAGGCGAGGGGCACACCAAGGCAAGGTCACCGCCTCGCTGGCGCAATCGCTTGAGCGCGCCGACCACCGCTCCGATCCCGAACGAGTCGACGAAGTCCAGTTCCGACAGGTCGAGAGCCAGCCGGCGGGAACCGTCCGCCACTGCTGCGACGACGGCCTGGCGCAGGTCGGGGGCCCCAACGACATCAAGGTCGCCGCCGACGCTGAGGACGGTCCAAGGCGGCTTCTCCCGACGCCGGATCGTGACGGTCACAAGCCAAGACGGTACCGCCTGCCGGAATCGACTGGGCGCTACTCCAGCCGCATGGTGGCCCGGGCTTCGAGCACCACGTCCCCGACCAGCGGTCCCACCAGCGGAACGTCGGTGGGCTCAGTGTAGAGCAACTGCACCGTCGCCCTCCCGTTGGCTCGCCGCACCGCCACGGCCAGGCGCCGCGGGTCCAAGTCGGCCGCGGCGAGCGCGGCCGAGCGCACCTCGCCGTCGCTGACGCCGACTGCGGCCGAGCGCACCGCCTCGCGGGCCGCGTGCGTGACCAGCACCCGAGCCCGCACGAGCAAGCCCACCTGAACGACGGCCAGCAGCATCAGCGCGAAGAACGGCATCACCAGCGCGAACTCCACCGTCGCCTGTCCCGATTGACTCGACCGTCCCGGCCGGAGATCGGCGCGCACCGGTCAGCCCACCATGTTGGCGACCGTGTCGACCATCTGGTCGAGCAGCCACGCGATCTTGCCCGAGCCGGTGGCCCAGGTCAGCAGCAGCACCGCCACTGCGGCGGCGCCGACGAGGACGAGTGCGTACTCGGCGGTGGTCTGGCCCCGCTCGTCGAGCCGGCGGCGCGCCGAGCCACAACGGGTCACCAGCACCGTGCAGATGCGCAAGAACATGATCTCTCCTTCCGGGTGCAGCCGGCCGATCGGTCTCGGCCATTGCAGGGGGGTATGGGTCGCGCGGGCGGCTGGGCGGCGTTCATGACGGGAAACCCAAGTCAGACACGGTTCCCACCAGCAGCGGGACGACGGTCAGAAGACAGAAGGCGGGCAGCACGCAGAACACGAGCGGGAACAGCATCAGGACCGGAACTCGCCGGGCGGCCTCCTGCGCCCGCACCCGGCGCCGCCGATGGGCCTCGTCGGCAGCCCGCTGCAGGGCGGGTCGCAGCGGTGTTCCGTCGATCTCGGCCGCGGTTACCGCGTGCACGACCTGCGAGACGCTGGGACCGAGGTTGTCGCGCAGCCTGCGCACCGAGTCCACGAATGGCTCTCCGGCGGAGGTGCGTCTCACCACCGCTGACAGCTCGGATCGGAACGGCTCGGAGACTCGGGGACATATCTCCGCTAGAGCCGAGACTGTGGGCCGGCCCGCGCCGACCACCAGCCCGAGCAGATCAATCACTTCGGGCAGGTGACGATCAATCCGCAGCGCGCGCATGCGCTGGCGGGACCGGCGGCGGGCGACGAGCGCGCTTGTGGCCGCCAGCAACGAGAGGAGGCCGCCGATCGGGCCGAACGCCACCGCGGCGACCGCGGTGGCGAGGGCCGCGATTCCGGCCAGGGCCTCGTCCTCGGGCTCGACTGCGCCCCCCGACAGCCACCGGCCCAGTGTTGACAGAGCGCCCCTCAGACCGCGGCGGGAGGACCGGCCGGTGCCGCGAAGTCTGTGGCGGACAGCGCGGCTCGTTGCAGCGGTCACGTCGAAGACCGTCAGCACCAGCAGGGCCGCCGCAGCCGCGGCGAGGCTCACGCCCATCGGCCCACACTGCGGCACAGACGGGCCATCCACCAGAGGCCCAGACCCTCCAACACCAGTCCGAGACCCAGCGACATGAGCCCCACCGGCGTGGACAGCAGCCCGCTCAAGGCATCACGGTCGACGAGCGTGACTATGACCGCGAAGCCGACCGGGGCTGCCGCCACGACCACTCCCGAGGTGCGCGTCTGGGCAGTCAGAGCTCGAATCTCGTCATCGAGAGCCTTGCGCTGCCGCAGCGACGCGGCGGCACGGTCGAGACTGGCGGCCATTGCCGCGCCGGACGCGTGGCCCAGCACCAGCAGGGCGGCAGCCGTCTGGCGCTCGGACACACCGCCAACCCAGTCGTCCAGGGCCTCCGAGAGGCCCAGACCCCCGCGTACCCGGCGCACCACTTGGCGCAGGCCGGTCTCGGGAAGTTCCGCAGCCGCCGCGTCGAGGGCGGTCAGCACGGAGGCGCCCGATCGCAGCGCCCGGGCCGTCAGTTCGAGAGCCTGCGACACCGCGTCGGCCTGCCTGGACCGGCCCGTCCATCGCCGCACCGCGGCAACCAGACGGCGCGGGGCCCCGCGTCGCGGCCGCACTCGGCTCGACGTGCGGGCCCGGGGCCTCGCCATCGGCAGGTCAGGCATCAGCGCCACAAACACGAGGACGGCCGTCAGCACCGCGGTCACGGCCCGACCGCCAAGAGCGTCCGCCCATAGGTGGGCGCCGATTGCGTCGCAACGGCACCGTTCATGAATCGCTCCCCATCCGCTCGGCCTCCAGGCGACCAGCCCGGGCGATGGACGAGCAGACCTTGGCGTCGTCGGCCAGCAGGCGCACCCGGTCGTGCCCGGTCACCTCGGCGACGGCGGCCAGCCGACGCGTGCCGTCGCGGGATCGTCCCAGGTGCACGACGGCATCAATGGCTGCCGTGACGTGATCCCGCACGGCCTCCACCCCCAGGCGCTCATCGGCGGCCGTGGCCAGTGCGGCGAGGCGGCGCAGCGCGTCGACGGGACCGTTGGCGTGCACCGTGGAGAGGCATCCGGCGTGGCCCGTATTGAGGGCGTGCAGCAGGTCGAGAGCTTCCGGGCCTCGCACCTCTCCCACCACCATCCGGTCGGGGCGCATCCGCAGCGCGTTGCGCACCAGGTCTCGGATCGTCACCGCCCCTCCGCCCTCGCGCGACTCGGGCCGGGCCTCCAGCCTCACCACATGGGGATGCTCAAGCTGCAACTCGGCGGCGTCCTCGATGGTGATCACGCGCTGCTGGTGGCTCACCCGGCCGGCCAGGGCGTTGAGCAGCGTGGTCTTGCCCGCACCCGTGCCACCGCTCACGACGAGATTGGCCCCCCTGTCGACCAGTTCCTCCAGCAGCGCCACCACCGGCGGCCCGGCGAACATCTCCAGGGCAACATCGGCAACCACGAAGCGGCGGATCGTCACGTACGGGCCGTCAACCGCGACCGGCGGAACGGCCACATGGACCCGGGAGCCGTCGGGCAGGCGACCGTCCACGCAGGGGGTCAGCTGATCGACCCGGCGGCCCAGCGGCGCCACGATCCTCTCGATGACCAGATCGACCGCGGCCCGGTCCAGCGACACGCCGCTCCGGCTCACGGCGCCGGCTCGCTCGATCCACACCGGCCCCGGCCCGTTGATCATCACCTCGCTCACCGACGCATCGGCGAGCAGCGGCTCCAGGGGACCCAGACCGTGCACGCGGGCCGCGACCCGGGCCACCACCTCGTCGACCACGTCCGTCGGCGTGAGCGGGGCCAGCGCGCGGACGACGCCGGCGATGTCCACCGCCAGCATCGGGACCTCCGTCATCATGTCGATCACCCTGCGATGCACGACCTCGACCAGAGCCGCGGAACCGTTGGCCCCCACCTCGTGAACGCCGCGGGTCGCGCCGAGGCCTGCTCTCGGTCCGCCAAGCGTCGCCGCCGGTCTGCCGGTCATACCGGCAACTCGAAGCGCCGCAGCGGCGGCGGGAGCATGCTCACGATCGTCCCCGCATCGACGGACCGGGCCACGCGGGGATCCCAAGCCACACGCTCGACATTGGAGGCGCCGACGGCGGAGGCGACGTCGCGCACCCGCAGAGCCCGGCCCGGCTCCTCCACGAGGACCACCCGGTCATAGGGCCCGGATACCCGCTGGGCCCGGGTCAGAGCGAGATAGCAGGACCTCAGCACGCACACCGGCCGGTGCCGGGCGGCGAGATCGGACCGCAGCTCGAACGGGTCCAGACCCGCGTCCACCACGACCGGTCCGATTCGGGCCAGCACCTCGAGGGCCAGCACGAGCCTGCGCCGCCGGTCATCGAGCGACGGCTGGAGTTGGCGATCCGGGTCCGCGCCGACCGCCGGCGGGTGGCTGGAGACAGCGTCCGCGCCGGCTGATGGACCGGCATCGAGAGCGGGCTGGGTGCCCTGGCGGAGCAGCCGCAGTCCCGGTGCCACGTCCTCGAGCAGCCTGCCGATGGCGTCGGCCGCGACGCCGTCGCCTGCGGCCACCCAGTCGCCGATGCCGGGCTCTGACGGCGCCGCGCCGGCGATCATGCCCAAGAGGGCGGGCTGGTCGCCGGCAAGGTCCACCAGTGTGGCTTCGCGGTCGTCGGAGGCAAGGCGGATAGCAGTGGCCGCAGCCACCACCGACGTGCCGACGCCGCCCTTGACGGACCAGTACCAGATGATCATCGGCTCCTCCCGCACGTCTAGTTCCATGACGGCGGGACTTGGAGCGCCAAGGCTCTGCCAGAACGCGACTGGGGCGCTCTGGCGGCCGTCCCGGCGTCCAGCGAACCGGGCGGCGAGAGCACTCTACAGAGGTTCTATAGCATTACAACCTGAATCGATTGTTATTTGCTCATTCCCATGATTCTCGCACCGGAGCGCAGGAGCTTCTCGGCCGGCTCGTCGTCCAGCAGCGGCACGACGAAGGACTCGATTCCGTGCTGCTCGGCGAGGCTGTCAAGCTCCCGGCGGCACTCGCTGGGGGAGCCCGCGATCACGAAGGGCAGCGCCCACTCGTCGCGCACGTGCTCGGCCGCGGCCTCCAAGCCGTCGGTCAGCGCGGCCCTGATCACGGCCGCGTCGGCGTCGGTGAGCCCGAGGGCCTCCTGCACCTCGACCGGTGAGTCGACCAGCCGGTAGGTCATGTGGGGCTTGAGTGCGGCCATGGTGTCGTCGTCGGTCACCAGCATCGTGGAGTAGGCGATGCGGGGATCGTTGCCCGCAGCCCGGCCCGCTCGGCGAATCCGCTCCACCGCCGGACCGAGGTGCGGCTTGTAGATGAAGTCCACCAGCACGCCGTCGCAGGCGGCGCCGCCCAACTCCAGCATCCTCGGTCCCCGCCCGGCCAGCCAGATCTCGGTGCTGGGCCGAACATTCAGCAGCGACGCCTCGCTCAGCCGCACATGGGCGCCCTCGACGCTGACGGTGTCGCCCGCGAACAGGCGCCGGCAGACGTCGATGGTCTCGCGCACGGCGGTGAGGGGCCGCTCGCGGGCGATGCTGAGCGGATCGAGAGTGAGGCTGCCTCCGGCGCCGATGCCCAGGAAGGCCCGGCCGCCCGACACCTCGTCGAGTGAGGCGATCGCCCCCGCGGTGACGCCAGCGTGGCGGGTATAGGGGTTGGTGATGCCCGGGCCGATCGTGAGCGACTCCGTGGCCACCGCAATGGCGGTCATGGCCACGTACGCATCGCTGGCCGCCAGCCCCTCGTCGTACACCCAGCAGCGCTCGTAACCGAGGCTCTCAGCCAGCCGAGCCAATTCCACCGCCCGCTCAACAGACCCATGGGGCATCACATTGAACGCAGCCTGGATCACGCCGGTCACCCTAGAGGCCGAGAGGGTGAGGATCTCGGCTGACTAGTGGTGCATCCACGAGCCAATACTCACCCGAGAACGGTTGGGGTGCCGAGCCGAGGCCGCCGGAGATTGTTCACAACAACTCCGCCTCGAATCAGCGGCTGAGGTGTAGAGGAAGCCCCTCGACGACGGCCTCCCGCGCGCCGCGGCCCACAGCCAGGGCCTTGTCCGAGATCTTCCAGCACGCCAAAGGGTCGCCGCGGGGATCGACGTCGCCGATCTTCAAGCCAGCCCGCACGTTCATGCCGTCGCGGATCGCGCCCCGCACCACGCCGTGGAACGGTGCCCGGACAGTCACGCCGTCCACCGCGCCGAGCGGCTGGCCAGCAACGACCGAGGCCCCTATCCCGACATGCCACGACACCTCGCCTGCGACGGGGGCGCGCAGCACCCGGTGGGCAGCCTGTCCCCCAACCTCGGCGGGCACGCCGGTGTCGGGCTGCGCCGAGCCCCTCCACATCACCCGACCGAGATCAGGGCCTCGCATCGTCTCGACGACTGCGTGGCAATCGTGGCCCGCCGTGAAGCCCGGCCCGAGGGCCACCACCACCTCTGCGTCGTGGATGGATGTGTCGATGTTGCGCTTGGCCAGGCGGGCATCCACCACCACGTCGGGCCGCACCTGGTCGAGCGTCGCCAACTCGGGTGAGACGAGCACCGCCACATCACCCCGCTCCGTGGTCGCCAAAGCCTCCAAGGGCTCATCGACCCGCACGCCCCTCATCCCCTGCACGACGACCTCACCATCGGTCACCGCGGTGGACAGCGACACCGTCCGGCGCACCGCCAGCGGCTCGGCCAGCTCCAGCACCACCACCGGCCAGCCCTGCCTCGTGAGTTGCCAGGCGACTCCAGTGGCCAGATCACCCCCGCCCCGCAGCACGCACATGGGTCCAGGCACGACTACAGGGTACGCGGCCAGGTGCCACCGCCCCGCTGGGCGGCGTGCCGGTGCTGCGACCCCCGCTCACTTTCGCTGCTCCCGCTGGTGCACCATTCCCGGCAGGTGACCGAACTTCAATGAGTTAGGCACACCAGAGGTGGTCAAGTCATTGAAGTTCGGGACGGCTCACCCCCGCGGGCAGCTGCGAGAATCCTCACGGTTCGCTGCGCCGCCGCTCGGCCCCGCCCCGGCTGTCAGGTCCGGTGATGGGTGATCACCTCGGCCATGATGCTCAGCGCGATCTCCTCAGGGGTCTCTGCGCCGACCTCGATGCCGATGGGTGCGTGGACCCGGTCGAGCGCAGCGGAATCCACGCCCTCGGCCTCCAAGCGGGCCCGGGTGGTGGCCCAACGGCGCTCGCTGCCCATCACCCCCACATAACCCGCATCGGTGGCCAGCAGCGCGGGCAGGGCCGCCGCGTCCACGTCCACGTTGCGGGTGACCAGCACCACCGACACGTCCGCATCGAGGGTCCAGCCAGCGAGCAGGTCGTCGACCGTGCCGACGATTAGCTCGTCTGGCACCCCGTCTCCGGAGTCGCTGCCGGGTACCTTGGAGTCGGGCGGCTCGTCGGAGGCCATCGGGCGGTCATCGGTGGCAATTACCCGGAAGCCGAGCCAGCCGGCCAACTGAGCCACGGCCCGTCCCACGTGTCCGTATCCCATGACAATGACGGTGGGCTTGGGCATGTGCGGCTCCACGAATATCTGGACGTCGCCCCCGCAGACGCCGGGATCGCCCCGGCCGGGATCGACTAGACGGTACGACAGCAGGCGGCAGCGGCCGTCAGCGAGCGCGGCCACCCCCTCGGCCACGACCCGGGCCTCCAGCTCTCCCCCGCCGACGGTGCCCGAGATGCTGCCGTCGCGGAACACCAGCATCTTGGCGCCGGCCCGCCTTGGCACCGAGCGCGACGTGTCAACGACAGTGGCCGAGGCGACGGCCAAACCGCCGTCCACGGCCTCGGCAAGCTGGCGTATCAGACTCACGACCACAGTCTTGCGGCTTGCTCGAGGGTGTGGGCTCGCAACTCGTCCATGTCGGCGCCGAGCACCTCGCCGCCTTCGACGATCCAGTCCCCTCCCACCATCACGTCGCGCACATCCTTGGCACTGCGCCACAGCACCAGCTGGTCCAGCAGGTTGTGGGCCTCCACCGGCGTGGGCAGACCCCGGGGACCCTCCAGGTCGACCAACTGCAGGTCGGCGTGCCAGCCGGGCTCCAGCCGTCCCACCCTCTCCAGGCCCAGGGTACGAGCCGAGCCCTCAGTGGCCAGATGCAGCACGGTGGCCGCGCTGATCGCGCCGGGGTCGAGCGTGGAGGCTCGGTGCAGCAGGAAGGCGCCCCTCATCACCGCGAACATGTCGTTGAGGTAGCCATCGGAGCCGAGCCCGACGGTGACGCCCCGCTCCAGCATGTCAAGCACCGGGGCGATCCCTCCGCCCACCTCGCAGTTCGACAGCGGCATATGCGAGACCCTGATTCCCGACCCGGCGATAATGTCGATCTCGCGGGGCGACAGCTGCACGCACTGGCTGGCCTGGAAGCGGGGCGAGGCCACACCGATGCGGTCGTAGAACTCCAGCGTGCGCATGCCGTGGTGCTCCTCGCACCAGCGGCCCTCATGCACTCCCTCGTTCACATGGGCGTGGCAGAACACGTCCAGGTCGGCGGCCGCATCGAACGCCTGGCGGATGAACGGCTCACTGCACGTGAACGTGGTGTGGATGCACATCGCGCCGGACACCCGACCGTCGCGTTCGGCACCCTCACTCGCGGCGCGTGCTCGGCAGTCCTCGATGAAGCGGACGTTCTCGTCCAGGCCGGCCTGGCCGTTGGCCTCACCCATCCGCTCGGTGGCCTCGAACGACAGCACCCCTCGCAGCCCGCTGCCGGCCACGGCCTCGCGCTGTGCGAACAGCGCGCCGGGCAGGGCGTTGGGAGCCTCGAGAATGTCGAAGAAGCTGGTCGTGCCGCCCGCGGCCAGATCGGCGGTCACCCAGGCGGCCGCGGCCGCAATCATCTCGTGGTCGAGGGTGTTCTCCACCAGCGGCCACCAGTAGTCGTCCAGGAAGCCCCAGAAGTCGGCTACCGGCTGGGCCGGGGCGGGCACCCCGTGGGCCAGCACCCCGTACAGGTGCACGTGCGCGTTGACGAAGCCGGGCAGCAACACGCAGCCCGAGCCGTCAAAGAACCCGTCGCCGGGATGGCGGGCTTGCAATTCGCCCACGGGGCCGGAGTCGTCGATCAGGCCGTCAACCACGCGCACCGCCCAGCGCCGGCGGGGCTCGTCCAGCGCCGCGGTCACGGCCCAGTCGGCCCCGATGATCATCGCCGGGTTATGTCTGGGCAGCCTTCAGGGCGGCCCAGACTCGCTCGGGGGTGAAGGGTAGATCGTTGATGGCCACTCCGGTGGCGTCGAGGATGGCGTTGCGCACGGCCGGGGCTACGCCGTCTTTGGGGATCTCGGCCACCGCCTTGGCCCCAAACGGGCCGCTGTCCTCCATGGTCTGCACCAGGTAGACGACCGTGTCGGGCATCTCGTCGGCCCGGTAGATCTTGTACGGGCCGAACGACGGGTTGACCATGCGGCCGTCGTCATCGAGCACGATCTCCTCGCAGTGGGCATAGCCGAGCGCCTGGATCATGCCTCCCTCGACCTGGCCGCTGGCGGTGACCGGGTTGATGGCCACCCCGCAGTCCACCGCCATCACCAGCTTGGTCACCGTGACCTGGCCGGTGTCGACGTCCACCTCGACCTCGGCGAACTGGGCCGCGAACGGGGGCGGGCAGTCCGGCGACACGTGCGAGGCGGTGCCCATGATCTGCTCCTGCTCCTGCCAGTGCAGCGAGTCGAGGGCGATCTCCTCCAGGCTCACCGACCGGCCGTCGGCCGCGTAGGCCCGGCGGTCGCGCAGCTCGATGGTGCAGGGCTCGTCCACCTCCAGCAGCATCGCGGCCCGGGCCTTGAGCCGCTCCCGGACCGCCTCCGCGGCCCGCAGCGCGGCCGTTCCCGAGATGTAGGTGGTCGATGAGGCGTACGCACCGGTGTCGAACGGGGTCATGTCGGTGTCGCTGGAGTACACCTTGATGTCGTCGAGGGGCACGCCCAGCACCTCGGCCGCGATCTGGCCGATCACGGTGTCGGCGCCGGTGCCGAGGTCGGTGGCCCCGATGAGCATGTTGAACGAGCCGTCGTCGTTGAGCTTGATGGAGCAGCCGCCCATGTCCAGGAACGGGATGGCCGTGCCGTGCATGCAGAAGGCGAAGCCCATGCCCCGCCGGATGTTGGGACGGTCGGCAGGGGCCTTCCAGACGGCGTCGTTCCGGCGGTGCCAGCCGATCTCGCGCCGCCCCTGAGCCACGCACTCCTCGATGCCCGACGACATGATCTTCGGGTACTCGTCGAGCTCCTCCTCGGCCACGGCCCGCTCGCCCAGATGGGGGGCGATGTCCATCTCGTCGCCCACCTTCACCCAGTTGCGCCGTTTGAACTCGATGGGGTCGAGGTCGAGGGCCCGGGCGATGTCCTCCATGTGGGCCTCGAGGGCGAACTCGGCCTGCGGCGCGCCGTAGCCCCGGTATGCGCCCGGCACCGGGATGTTGGTGTAGACGACGTGGCAGTCGAAGCGCTTCGACGCGGCGTTGTAGGAGGTGAGGCCGCGCAGACCCGACACGATCTGCACGGTGAAGCCGTGGGTGCCGTAGGGGCCGGTGTTGCCGATGATGCTCATGTCCTGGGCCAGCAGCGTGCCGTCGTCGTCGACCGCGGTGCGGTAGGTGATGGTCTGGGGATGGCGGGTGCGGCTGGCGAAGAACTCCTCGGCCCGGTCGAGCTCCAGCCGCACCGGGCGGCGGGTGGCGATGGCCAGGTGGGCCACGATGTCCTCGATCAGCATCTCCTGCTTGGCCCCGAAGCCGCCGCCGATGCGGGGCTTGATCACCCGGATGTCCTTGATCTCCATGTCGATGAGGGGCGCCAGCATCCGGCGGGTGTGAAACGGCACCTGGGTGGCGGTGCGCACCACCATGCGCTCGTCGGAGTCGAGCCACGCCATCGAGATGTGGGGCTCGATGGGGCACTGCTGGACCTGATGCACCCTGAACGTCTGCTCGAACACGTGGGGCGCGGCGGCCAGGTTCCCGTCGACGTCGCCGCGCTTGGCCGCGATGTGGTGCACGAGGTTGCGCTGGGGGTCGCAGATGTGGGTGGTGTCGTCCTCGTCGTGGACCCTGGGGGCGTCGGGATCCATGGCGAAGCGCTCGTCGAACACCCCGGGCAGAACCTCGTAGTCGACCTCGATGAGCCGCAGGGCCTCCTCGGCCTCCTCGACGGTCTCGGCGGCCACCGCGGCCACCCGGTCGCCAACGTGGCGGACCCGGTCGTCGAAGCTGACCTGGTCGTAGGGATGGGGATTGGGCCAGCTCTGCCCGCCGGACGCGTACTTGACCCGGGGGGTGTTGCCGTAGTGCAGCACGGCATGCACGCCGTCGACGGCCCGGGCGGCGGAGTCGTCGATGCCCAGGATGCGGGCGTGGGCGTGGGGGCTGCGCAGCACCTTGGCATACAGCATCCCCCGGGGCTCGATGTCGTCGGTGAAGGCGGGGTTGCCCTTGGCCAGGCGCACCGCGTCCACCTTGACCTCCGGCTTGCCCACCACGGCCATGTCGGGCACCTCGCGGGACGGCACCAGGCGGGGCACGGCGTGGGGCGCCTCGGGGGCGTCGCCGCCGGTGTCGGCGGGGGCGGGGCGGTAGCCGTCGGTGAGCGGTTCGAGCACGAGCGGTGCGAACGGCTCGGTGTCCTCGCCCCGCAGGACCGCCGCGGCCCGCTTGACGGCCTCGACCGGCTTCACGTAGGCGGTCTCGCGGTCGAGGATGCCCGAGAGCATGTCCCTGATCTCCGCCTCGGAGGGGTCGGGGTTCTCCTCCAGCAGCGCGAGCGTGCCGAGGATCATCGCCCCCGCGGAGTAGCCCGACTGGAAGGCGCCCACCGCCACGAAAGCGGTCTGCACGGGATGCAGCTCCGGCGAGACGTTGAGCGACTCGACGGTGGTTACCCGGTGGCCGCCCGCCGAAGCGGCCAGGATCACGTCGCTGGAGGCGAGCCGGCCGTCGTAGAGGACCGCGGCCGCGCCGGTCTCGCCGCTGTCGGAGCCGTAGTGCACCGAGAACATGCCCAGGCTTCTCAGCGCCTCTCGCAGCGTGTGGTGAGGCTCGACGGCCACGGTGACCGGGGCGCCGTTGAGTTCGAAGGTGACGTCGGCTGCCATTGCTATTCGCTCCTTGCCCGCCAAGCGGAGTCCAGCGGCGGCATCAGCGCAGGCCCTCCATGGCCCGGGCGGTGAGCGTGCGGGCCAGATGGAGGCGGTATTCGCGACCGCCCCGGAAGTCTCCGGCGGGATCGAGGCCAGCCGTCGGGTCGAACACGTCCACCAGCACGGGATGGTCGGCCACTCCGGTCAGGGCCATGGCCACGAACCCCTCGGTGCGGCGCCCGTAGGCCGCCACGATGGGCACGTCGGCCGGGGTGCGGCCGGTGGCGGCTACTGTTGTGCGACCCGCCGGATCGACGGTTGCCGCGGTGATCAGCGAGCCTTCGGGCAGCCCGGCGGCCATCAGCTCGGCCAGGCTCGACTCGGACGGCCCAGCGGCGCTGCCGCCTCCAGCGAGTTCCACCCGGCAGTCGTGGGCCAGCAGTCCGGCCAGCAGCAGGCTCTCGGCCGAGGCCTTGGCCACGAGTCCGCCCACCGTGGCCAGCGTCCGAAGAGTGGACGGCTGCTCGGCCCGGGCCGCATCCCGCAGCGAGTCGGGCAGCAGGTCGCAGCGCCGGACGTCGTCAAGGGTGGCCGTCGCGCCAAGCCGCACCCACCCGCCGTCGGCAGCCGTGATCGCGTCCAGCCCAAGCGCCTGAAGGTCCACGGCCTCCAAGTCGGACGGCTCTCGGTCGGCGTTCAGCGTCGTCCCGCCTCCCAGCGCTACCCGCTCGGGAGAACTCAGCAGGTCGAGCGCCTCGTCGAGTGTGCTGGGGCGGTGGTATGCGGTCACGAGCGGCACAGACAGAAACGCTAGCAATCTCCCGCTTGGAATCTCGCAGCGAAACCCGGCCGTCCCTGCCAGCCATCGCTCCGGGCTGCGGTAGATTCTCGGGCCGTGAGGGTCGCTGTTGTCTACAACCGGGACAGCCGGAACGTCATCAACCTGTTCGGGATGCCGAACCAGGAGAAGATCGGCCTCAAGACCATCAAGCGGCTCACCGACGCGCTGCGCGCCGGAGGTCATCAGGTGATCGCGATAGAGGCGGACAAGGAGCTGATCTCGAAGCTCGAGTCGTTCATGCCCCGCGTCGTAGCAGGTGAGCGGCCCGGGATGGTCTTCAACGTGTCCTACGGCTTGCAGGGCCAGGCCCGCTACACCCACGTTCCCAGCATCCTGGAGATGGTGGGGATCCCCTATGTGGCGTCGGGGCCGCTGGGGCATTCGCTGGCGCTCGACAAGGTCGTCACCAAGATGATCCTGCGCCAGCACAGCATCCCTACTCCCGAGTTCGCGGTCCTGGAAATGCCGGAGATGCCCATACCGGACGGCTTGCCCTATCCGATGGTGGTCAAGCCCAAGAACGAGGCGGTCTCGTTCGGCCTCGCTGTCGTGGCCGACGAGGACGAGTTGCGCAAGTCGGCCAAGGTCATATTCGACCGGTTCTCGCAGCCTGTGTTGGCCGAGCAGTACGTCGAGGGCCGCGAGATCAATGTCGGCCTGCTGGGCAATGGCCCGCCAGAGCCGTTCCCGCCGGTGATGTTGAGCTTCGGCGACGGCCCCCAGATCTACACCTACGAGGACAAGACCGGCCGCAGCGGCCGCGAGATCCAGCCCGTGTGCCCGGCACCTATCTCCGAGGAGCTCACCGCGAAGGCCCAGGAGATCGCGGTGCGCACGTTCTCGGCACTGGGCCTCTACGACTGCGCCCGGGTCGACATGCGCATGGACGCCGACGACAACCTGTACGTCCTGGAGGCGAACAGCCTGCCCAGCCTGGGCGAGCACGGGTCGTACCTGGTGGGCGCAGCCCATGTGGGCATGGACTTCGCGGCCTTCGTGAACCGCCTGGTCGAGACGGCCAGCGCCCGCTACTTCGGCACCCCACAGCCACCCCCGGTGGACGCCCGCGCCGCCGACCCGTCCGAGCGGGCCTTCCAGTACATCACCCAGCGCCGCGACGGCATGGAGCGCTCGCTGCAGGCGTGGGTGCAGACATCGAGCCGCACCGACGATCCGCTGGGGCTGTCACGCGCCGCGGAGCGGGCCGGGCGGATCTTCGGCGAACTGGGGATGCGGCCGGTGCCGGAGCTCACCGACGAGCCCGAGGCCCACATGTGGGAGACCGCCAGGGGGTTCGACGGGGGCATCCTGCTGCTGGCCCACCTCGACGTTCCCACCACGCCCGACACGGTGCGGCAGGGATTCCGCCGCGATCCGGAGTGGCTCTACGGCGAGGGGATCGGGCGCACCCGGGCGCCGCTGGTGATGCTGGAGTACGCGCTGCGCGCCCTGCGCAGCATCAGGAGCCTCAGGCGGCTCCCGCTCGGCGTGCTGCTGTACGCCGACGAGGGACGCGACGCAGCCTCGAGCCAGAAGCTGATCGGGCAGGCCGCGGCCCGGGCCGGCCAGGTGCTGGTTTGCCGGCCCGGCACCGTCGGAAACGGCATCCTCACCCGGCGGCGCGGCAGCCGCCGGTATGAGCTGATCGTGGAGGGCGACAGGCTGAGCCCAGGCCAGATCGGGCGGCGCCGAACGGTGGTCAACTGGACGGGCGAGAAGCTGCTGGCCATCGGCCGGCTCAGCTCTCCCAAGAAGCGGCTCTCGATAGCTGCGCTGGACGTGAGAACCGAGCGCCACACCATGTTCGTGCCCCACCGGATGGAGGTGGCGTTGATGATGTCGTACATCGAGACCGCCCAGGCCGACGAGGCCGAGGCCGCGATGCGGGCCACCCTCGGCCGGAGCGGGCCCAAGTGGCGCCTCACCCGGCTCGACGACAGGCCGCCCATGGCCGACCGCCCGACCAACGCGCCCCTGGTGGAGGCCCTCGAGGCTGCCGCGGCCCGGTGGGACATCCCGCTGGAGCGGGAGTCCTCCGCCTGGCCGTCGGTGGCCGGACTGGTGCCGCCCGAGACCGCGGTCGTGTGCGGGATGGCCCCGGTGACCAAGGACCGGGGAACGCCCGACGAGGCCGTGCAGCGCATCAGCCTGGTGCAGCGCACGCTGCTGCTGTCCGAGTACCTCATCGGCCAGATCGGCCGCTGACCGCATGACCGAACTGGGCGCCCAGCCTCATCCGTCCGCGCACGCTCAGCGGACGCCGGGGCGGTCGCGCCGACCGCGTCGGCAGGAGACCGACACCGACCTCCTAGAGCTGAGCGACAAGCGCATCCACGAGCCCCAGCGGGTCGCTGCGTCCGAGCACGGGATGGTGAGCACGGCCCACTACTCGGCCACCGCTGCGGGAGTACAGACGCTCGAGCAGGGCGGCAACGCGGTCGATGCCGCGGTGGCGGCCGCGCTGGCGCTGGGGGTGTGCGAGCCCGCGGCGTCGGGTCTCGGCGGCCAGACCATGATGCTCGTCCACGACGTCCGCGCCGGCCGGACTGTGGCACTCGACGGCTCGTCGCGGGCGCCGAACCGGGCGCTGGTCGAGCGGTTCGCCGATCTGTCCGCCGACCGCCGCCGTGGACATCTGGCCACTACGGTGCCGAGTTCCGTAGCGGTCTACGCCCATGCGCTGGAGACGTTCGGACGGCTCGGGTGGGCGACGGTGCTGGAACCGGCCATCGTGCTGGCCGAGGATGGCTACGAGGTCAGCGTGCTTCAGCAGCGGCTCGCCCGACGAGAGCTGAGGCACTTGCGGTCCGGTTCGGCGAGCCGGTTCTTCCTGGTGGAGGGTCGCCGCGCGCTTCGGGCCGGCACCACCCTGGTGCAGCCGGTGCTGGCCCGGACCCTGCGCCGTCTCGCAGAGGAGGGCTTCGAGGACTTCTACCTGGGGGAGACGGCCCGACTCATCCACGAGGACATGGAGGCCAACGGCGGGATCCTGCTGGCCGACGACTTGGCCCAGATCCCCCGCCCCATCGAGCGCCAGCCGCTGGCGGGGCGGTTCGGGCGCGACCGGCTGCTGACGATGCCGCTGCCGGGCGCGGGCCGGACGCTGGTGGAGATGATCAACATCCATCAGAGCCTGCCCCGCCACCTCCGCGACATCGACACGCCCGACGGCGCGGTGTGCCTGGCCGAGACCATCCGACTGGCCCTGGTCGACCGTCAGGACCGTCCCTTCGACCCCAACCTGTACTCGCAGGCGTCGGACAAGCAGATGCTGAGCCGGCGATACGCCCGGGCTCTGGCCCAACAGATGATGCAGCGCTTCGGGCACGGCAACGCCGCCCGTCGACCGCCGAGCGGCAACGGCGAGGCAGCCCGCGGTTCGGCCACCGGCGACGACGCTGCCGGAGTGCCTCGTCTGCCGTCGGACAGCGGCGAGACGACGCACCTGTCGGTGATGGACTCGGAGGGCAACGCGGTGGCGCTCACCCAGTCGATCGAGAACGTCTACGGCTCGTGCGCGGCCTCGCCGGAACTGGGCTTCCTCTACAACAACTACATGAACGCGTTCCAGACCGAGGATCCGTCCCACCCTTACTACCTGCGGCCCAACGCGGTGCCCTGGGCCAACGTGGCGCCCACGATCGTGTTCAAGGAGCACACGCCGTGGCTGGCCATCGGCTCGCCCGGCAGCGAGCGCATCCCCCCGGCGATCCTGCAGGTGCTGCTGCGGCTTGCCAAGTCGTCGCCGCTGGAGGCGGTTGCCGCCCCCCGGCTGCACTGCTCGCTCGAGGGCGTGGTCTCGGTGGAGGCGTCGAGGATGGCGACCGACATGCTGTCCGCCCTGGAGGACGCCGGGTTCGAGCTCAACCGCCGCGAGCCGTACTCGTTCTACATGGGCTGCGTCCAGATGGTGATGAACGACCGCGGCCGCCTGATCGGCGTAGCCGACCCCAGACGCGACGGCGCAGCCGGCGGCCCGGACTCGGTGCCGCAGCCAGCCCAGCAGCCTGACCGGTGAAGCTGCCCCTCGTCATCTCAGTCCCTCACGCCGGGCTGCGCGTTCCGGACGAGGTCGCGTCAGCCTGCGCGCTCACACCGGCAGAGATCTCAGCCGACTCCGACGGGGGCTCCCGTGAGATCTACTCGTTCGCCGACGAGGTCGGAGCGTTCGTGACTACTGACATCGCCCGGGCCGTGGTCGACGTGAACAGGGCTCCAGATGACCGACGGCCCGACGGGGTCGTCAAGACCCACACCTCGTACAAGGTGGGCGTCTGGGACCCGCCGCTGTCAGAGGCCGAGGTGGAGGACCTCCTGAATGCGTACTACCTGCCCTACCACGCCCGGCTCGCCGAACTGGGGGCCGCGGGTCGTTGGAGGCTGGGGGTGGACTGCCACACCATGGCCGCGGTGGGCCCGCCGGTCGGGCCGGACTCCGGCCGGGAGCGTCCCTGGGTGTGCGTGAGCAACGCCGACGGCACCTGTCCGCCGAAGTGGGTCGACAGTCTGCGGGAGGGCTTCCAGCAACAGCTACTTGGACCGGTGAAGGTCAACGACCCCTTCCGGGGCGGCTACATCTCCCGCTCCCACTCAGCCGAGATGCCCTGGGTTCAGCTCGAGCTGTCCCGAGCGCCGTACCTGCCCCATGACGCCAAGCGCGAGGTAGTCCTCGCCGCGCTGGAACACTGGGCAGAGCGCCACACCTGACATGAGGCGGGCGATGTAGCTTGGCGCTGAGCTAGCCGGTCACCCGGGTTGAGATGCCGGCTCGGTCGAAGAGGCGGCGGGCGGCGTCACCGGCCTTGGCCATGATCTGGCGCTCATCGGCTGCGACCAGCGCGCCGTCCCGGATCACGATCCGGCCGTCTACCACCACGTCACGCAGGTCTCCAGGGGTGGCGTTGTACACGAGGGCGCTGGGAACCCGATGCACCGGGGACACGAACGGCGATCTCAGGTCCACGACCAGAAGGTCGGCCCGCTGACCATCGGCCAGCATCCCGAAGGCTCCTGGCATCCCGAAGGCGGCGGCCCCGCTCCGACAGGCCATATGCAGCACGTCCGCAGGCTGGAGCACCAGCGGATCGAGATGGTGCACTTTCTGCAGCAGCACGGTGGCCTTGAGGACCTCGAACATGTCTTGGCGGTTGTTGCTGCCAGGGCCGTCGCTGGCCAGTGCCACGGTGATTCCCCGGGTCCGCATGCCGGTGATGGGGGCCACGCCCGAGGCCAGATACATGTTCGACACCGGGCAGTGCACTACCACCGAGCCCGAGGCAGCGATGAGGTCGAGCTCGTCATCGTCGAGCCACACGCTGTGGGCGAGCTGCATGTCGGGGCCGAGCGCGTCCAGCGAGTCGAGCCAGGTCACATGGCGCATCCCCCGCTCCTCGAGGCTCATCTCCACCTCGACGGCGGTCTCCGCGCAGTGGATGTGAGTGCCACGGCCCCAGCTGCGGGCCGCAGACACCGTTGTTCGAATCGCCTCGTCGGAGCATCCCCACGGGATCAGCGGCGCCAGCTCCACCCGGATGCGGTCGTCGTTGCAGCCGTCCCAGCGGCGAAGGGCCGCTTCGGCCCGGGCGACGGCCTGCTCCGCGGTCTGCTCCAGCGCCGGGTGGTAGTTGCGGTCGGCCCAGCCGTGGGCCAGCAGGAAGCGCACCCCCAACTCGTCAGCCGCCCGGCACACCGCGTCGTTGATGCCCTCGTCGGTGTGGATGTACTGATGGTCGATAACCGCGGTGGCCCCGCCCCGCAGATTCTCGACTAGCCCGGCGAGGGCGGCGGCATGGGCGATCTCGGCGTCGAGGTGGACCGCGGCCGGCCAGATGCAGTCGCGCAGCCAGTCGAGCAATGCCTTGTCGTCGGCCAGGCCCCGGAAGAGCGTCTGGAACAGGTGGGTGTGGGCATTGGTCATCCCCGGCATGACCGCGCACCCCGAGGCGTCGATCAGCTCTCCGGCCTGGGCCAGGCGACTGGATGGAGGCTCTCCGGCACCGACCTCGGCCACCCGGCTGCCGCGCACATACACCCACCCCGGATCGTGAACTGCGGCGGCGTCGTCCACGGTCACCACCGCGCCGCCGTGCACCAGCAGATCAGGCGGCGGCTCCGTCGCGGCCCCCCGGTGAGAGCGCCGACTCACTGAAGCAGCACGTCGCGGACCGCCAAGACTCAGGGGGACCAGTTGGCGAAGGTGTCTATCACCGGCTTCATGTCGTCCATGAGCGGGTAGAGCACCGGGCAGGTGATCCCCGCGTCGAGGAACTCGGCCACCGTCTCCCGGCACTGCGCGGCGCTGCCCACAGCCATGATGCGCCGCACCAGGTCATCGCCGATGAGCGGGGCGGCCTTCATGTAATCGGCCTCGGTGGCCGGCCAGCCGACCACCTCCTGGACCCGCTCGATGAGCTCGGGGTCGGCACCGGAGGCGGCCATGATGTGCGGCTCGGTGCCGAGGTAGTACGCGACCAGCGACTTGCCGGTCAGCAGGGCGGTGTCGGGATCGTCGTCCGACAGCGAGCAGATCAGCAGTTCGGGTCGGTCGATGTCTTCGATCGTGCGGCCCGACTTCGCCGCGCCGGCACCGACCCGGGCCACTGCGTCGCGGATGTAGTCGGCCGACACCACGTAGTTGAGCATGGCTCCGTCGGCGATCTCGCCTGTCAGCTCCAGCATCTTCGGTCCGGTGGCACCGATGTAGATGGGGATGTCGCGGGGCGAGGTGTCGCCGTAGGCCACGTCGAGGCTCACCCGGTCGAGGTGGACGAACTCGCCTTCGTAGGTGACCTCTTCCATGGTGAACAGCGCCCGGATCGCCTCGACGTTCTCGCGCATGGCCGTCAGGGGCTTGCGCCGGCCCGCCCCGACCCGCCCGGCGATGGGCTCCCACCAGGCGCCGAGCCCCAGCATCACCCGGCTGCCGCCGTCCGGTGCGGGGCCGCCGAGCTCATGCATCGTGCTCCAGGTGGCCGCGATCACCGCGGGATTGCGGGTGTAGATGGGCAGCACGCCGCTGGCGATGCGCAGCCGCTTGGTGGACGCCAGCAGGGCGCTCATCATCACCACGCAGTCGCGGGCCAGCCGGGTGTCGCCCTGCCAGATCTCGCTGAAGCCCCGCTCCTCGGCGTAACGGGCCATCTCGATCTCGTAGCCGATGGGATGCTTGTCCTGGAAGTAGAGAGCCATGCGCTGGGTCACGGCCGCAAATTGTTCCACAGCGCACGCCTGCGCCTACGATTCGGCGGCAATGGGATCACATGCAGTCGAACCCGAGGGCATTGCTCCGCCCGCGGCGCGCTACGCCCACGCAGTCGCCACCACCGGAGCGGAGAAGTGGCTGCACACGTCGGGGATCGTGGCCACCCGGGCCGACGGGTCGATAGCCGATGACGTAGCCGGGCAGGCCCGCGACATCTGGGCCAACATCGCAGCCATGCTCGCCGAGGCGGGAATGGAACCGAGCGACATCGTGTCGGTGACCACCTACGTGGTTCCGGGACAGGATCTCACCCCGGTGATGGCCGAGCGAGACCGGTTCCTCGGTGGCCACCTGGCCGCTTCCACGCTGCTGGTCGTTCCCGAGCTGGCCCAGCCCGCCTGGAAGATGGAGATCGCAGTCGTCGCGGCTCGCTGAGCGCTCACGCCGCGATGGAGGCCATCTCCTTGGCGGCGCGGTCAACGAACGCCGCAATCTCGGCCGGTGCTTGCTGGTCCACCCCGTAGAGCGCCACCCACCGCAGCTTCGTACCCGGGGCGCAGAGGCGGGCGACCGTGCGTCGCAGCAGGTGGCGCCCCGGCTCGCCCTGGAGCCAATTCACCCGGCTCGAGGAGCCGTGGGTCGTGACCGCCACCAAGTGCCGCACGGTCCGCAGCGGCGAGGTCGCCGGGTCAGCGGCCCCGTCGATCCAGGCGACGAGCTCCCGCTGGACCCATCCCAGCATCGGCGCCGGCAAGCCGCCCCACCAGGTGGGATAGACGAACACCAGGCCCTCGGCACCGACGACGCTCACCCCGTCGATCGACTCGCCCTGCGTAAGCCGCACGACCTGTACCTCATGGCCCGCGCCCTCCAGCGTCTCGACCAGCCGGTCGCGCAGCACAACGTTCAAGCAGTCCCGCTGCGGATGGGCATGCAACACCACAAAGCGCACCGCCAGAGGGTACCCACCGCCACCACGGCCCCGGTTGGCGGCCTAGATTGGCATCATGGCCGGAGACACGGTGTCCTGGGCCGACTTCCAACATGCCGATCCAACCCTGGCCAACCGGATCCGGGCAAGGCTGGAGAGCCATCGGCACACTGTCCTGGCCACCCTGGGGGTCGATGGATCGCCGCGCCTGTCGGGCATGGAGGCACCGATCAGGTCCGGGCACCTGTGGCTGGCGATGACACCGGGGTCGCTGAAGGCCGCCGACCTGAGTCGTGATCCGCGCTACTCGCTCCACAGCGCTCCAGACTCCGAAGACCTGTCCGAGGGCGATGCCCGGATCGACGGCGTCGTCCTGCCCGCCGATTCGGCCCAGGAGGCGGAGTTCGTGGCCGGACACCGCTACCCCATTGAGGATCCGTCGATCATGGCGTTGTACGTGGCCCTGATAAGCAGAGCGGTGCTAGTGAGGGTGGTTGAGAACAGCCTGCTGATCGAATCGTGGACTCCAGGTGCTGGCCGCGGCACCCAGCGGAGACAGTGAGAGCGAGCGCAAATTGCTGGGAGGCCCGTCACGCGGCAGCATGTCACGGCCTCCTGAGCAATCATCCGTGCTTGTAGTGTGACAGAAATGGATCTGCGGGACTGGATCATTGGCGACTTGAAATCGCTGCGGGCCAAGCTGGACGGCGGTGTGCTGGGACTGATACCGCCGGAGCGGCGGCGGGAGCGGGCCGACGGAGGAGGGATCGCTCCGGTGTACGTGCTGTGGCATCTCGCCCGCCACCATGACGTGGCCGTCAACGGCGTGCTGCGGGGCGGCAACGGTGCGGTGGTGGAAGGCTGGACCGACCGGCTCGGCGTCGACGCCAACCTGTGGCGGGGTCTGGCCGAGGGCGAGGACGCCGAACTTGTCGACGTGCTCGACCCCGAGTCGGTCGGCGCCTACACGCTGGCCGTCTTCGACGCCACCGCGGCCTGGCTCCAGGAGCAGGGGCTCCCTCATATGGACGACCGGCCCGACACGGCGGCTGCCCTGCAGGCCATCAGAACTCCCGAGGACCGCTTCGACTGGCTGTACTCGATGTGGGACGGTAAGCCGGCGGCGTGGTTCTTGCAGTGGAGCGCCATCGGCCACGGCTTCAACCACTTGGGCGAGCTGGTGTCCATACGCAACCGCCTGGGACTCAGCCCGTTCTAGGGGGCCGGGCGTGGCCCGGCGGCTACGGTCTGGGGCGTGCGACCCCGCCGGTACCTGACCAACGGGGCCGCGGTGTGCGTCCTCCTGGTCGTCCTTGTCGCCGCAGCCTGCTCGACCGGACCGACTCGCAGTTCGGTGCCGGCCCCCGACGACTGGACCCCCGCGACCACACCGGAGCCGTCGTCACACGCGTCGGGCCTGACGGCACCGTCGGTCGAGCTCGTCCCGTCGCCACAGGCGTCTGACGAGGGAGCAACCGAACCGGTCCAGACTGATGACAGCCGCACCGGGGAGGCCCCCGACGGACGCGGTCTGATCGCGGCGGCGGGCCCGACCGGCCTGCGGCTTCTGGCACCGAGCGGAGAAGTAGTGGGCGAGTTGGGTCGTGGCTACCTTGTCACCCAGCCGACATGGTCTCGGGACGGCCGCCGGCTGGCCGCCACCCTCACCCATCCCGCTGGCGGCGACTCCCAGGTCGCCGTCGTCGACATCGCCACCGGGGAGGTCGCCACTTCGGCCGCCCGCCGGCAGTACTTCTTCTACTCGTGGAACCACGACGGCAGCCGGCTGGCCGCGCTCGGCCCGGGATCGCGGGGCGGCACCGCGATGGACATTCTGGACTTCACCGGCATGCCCACCTCGGAGTCCACGCTGCAGAGCGGCAGCATCTTCGTCGCATGGGAGCCCGACGGCCGTCGGCTGCTGCTGCACGCGGGACCGCAACTGTGGCTGATCAACGACCCCGACACGCTCCAGGACCACGCCGACCTGGGCCGGGTGGGCTTCGAGTTCCAAGCCGCGGCGTGGGTGCCCGGAACCGGGGACTTCCTATACGTGGACGGCTACCGGCAGCCCCTCGACGGCGAACCGGAGGAGACTCCCTCGCAAGCCGACGACCCGGAGGCGGCCCCGCGGTTGGTGCGCCGCAGCCACGACCGCGGCGAGACCGCCGACCTGGGACCCGTCGAGAACTTGGCCGCCATGGCCGTGCACCCCGACGGCGACCGTGTCGCTCTGTCGTTCGTGGAGGTGCAGGCGGCCGAGCCGGCCGATGGCGCAGGCAGCGTCGACACAGCCCTGGTATCAGAACCGGCGGCTCCTCAAGCCTCGGCCCTGCCGCAAGCCTCGGGCTGGGAGGGCTCGGTCCAGATCCTCGACCTCAACACCACCGAGCGCCTCACCGTGCTCGACGGTCCGGGGCTCTGGCTCGAATGGAGCCCCGACGGCCGCCGCCTGCTGATGGCGACCACCGCGTCGCGTGAAGGGGGCGCTACCAGCCTGGCCTGGCAGGTGTGGGACGGAAGCGAGTCGGTTGAGCTGACCCAGTTCGCGCCGAGCACCGCCTTTCTCAGCAGCTACCTGCCCTTCGCCGACCAGTACGACGAGACGCCCCGCCTGTGGTCGCCCGACGGCGACGCGATCACCTTTGGAGCCAATACTGCCGACGGCGATGTCACCGCAGTGGCCCGACTCGACCGCGTCGGCGCGATGGCGAGCCTCGGACCGTCCGATGTGTCGTTCTGGAGCCCGCTACCGTGAGGCCCATGCCCGACTCGCACAGCCGCCGCCTCGAGGATCTCAGCGGGCCCGAGATCGCCGAACGGATCACCGAGTCGTCGGTGATCGTGCAGCCCATCGGCGCGGTAGAGCAGCACGGCCCGCATCTGCCGCTGTCGGTAGACCACGTGATCGCCCACGAGTCCGCCGCCGCGCTGGTCGCCGAGCACGGCGACGCCTACGACCTGTGGCTGCTTCCCACCCTGTCGGTGTCCAAATCCAATGAGCACGCCTGGTCGCCGGGAACACTGTGGCTGTCGGCGGAGACGCTGCTCGCAGTGCTTCGGGACATCGGCCGCAGCGTTGCCGCAACCGCGGCCCGTCGCCTCGTGTTCCTGAACGGCCACGGGGGCAACTCGGCCCTCCTCAACGTGGCCTGCCGTGAGATCCGCCTGGAATACGGTCTGATGACCTTCCTTGTGCATCCGTTCGTGCCCGCCGACCACGGCGGCACGTCCCCCGAAGCGGAGATGGGCATGGGGATCCACGGCGGGCACCGCGAGACTTCGGTGTTCATGCACCTGCGGCCCCACCTGGTGCACCTCGATCGGGCCGACCGGGCCGTTCCCGAGGGTCTGGCCCAGAACCGGCATGTGCGCTTCGGAGGTCTGGCATCGTTCGGTTGGCTGTCGAACGACTTCGGGCCGGACGGCCACATCGGCGACCCGGCCGGCGCCAACATCGAGGAGGGCAAGCTGCTCTTCGAAACCGCGGTCGCTTTGCTCGGCGAGCAGATGGCCGAGATCGCCGCCTTCGACTTCGGCCGCGGCCCGGCCTGAAGCCGGACAGGCTCAGGCGCCCTGCTAGCGGAGGCGCCGCGGGAGGCGGCTCCGGTACTTCGGTGCCGCCGTCAGGTGCCCTGCCAGCGGGGGGCGCGGCCCTCGGTGAAGGCCCTGGGGCCTTCGGCGGCGTCGTCGGAGGCCAGCATGGCCTCGTAAGCGGCCAACTCGCCGGATCGGAGCACTTCGAAGGCTTGGTCCAGCGACAGGTGCCGGGTTCGGTCGCGGATCTGGTGGACGGCGGCCACAGACAGCGGCGCAGCCTCCACGATTCGTGCTGCCAGGGCACGGGCCTCGACCATGAGATCGGCGTGGGCGACCACCGAGTTGACCAGCCCCCAGCGCAGCGCCTCGGCCGCGTCGAGGCGCCGGCCCGCGTAGAGGATCTCGTTGGCCACCGCGGGCGGGAGCATTCTTGGCAGGCGCACCGAGGCGGTGTCGGGCACGATTCCGAGCGAGGCCTCCGGCAGCCAGAAGCGGGCGTGCTCAGCCGCCACCACAAAGTCGGCTGCCAGCACGATCTCGAACCCGCCGCCCACGGCCATGCCGTTGACCGCGGCGATCACCGGCTTGAGCAGGCCGGGCAACTCGCCGAAACCTCCGAAGCCGCCCTCCCCATGGTCGGCCTCGAACTCCTCGCCGCCGGCCGCAGCGTTGAGGTCCCACCCCGCGCAGAAGAAGCGGTCACCGGCGCCGGTGAGTATCGCCACCCGCAGGTCGGGATCATCGCGAAAGGCGGCGAACAGACGGCTCAGCTCACGGCTGGTGGCCGCGTCGATGGCGTTTGCTTTGGGTCGGTCGAGCGTGACCTCGAGCACCGGCCCGTCGCAGACGGCGGTCACCCCACCATCCGAGACCCGCTCACCCGAGACCCCAGCGTCCGAGACACCAGCGTCCGAGACACCAGCGTCCGAGACACCAGCGTCCGAGACACCAGCGTCCGAAGCAGCATCCGAGACCTCCGCGTCCGAAGCTGCCGTGGCACCCGCGCCGGAGGCCGCCGGCTCAGCCATCCGGCTGGCCCCCGGCCACGAGCATCAGAGCGTCGACCGCGACCGCGGCGCGCGGCGTCACCAGCAACGGGTTGATCTCAAGTTCGATGATGCTGGGATCGTCGCGCACCAGCGCGCCGAGCGCCGAGACCGCTTCGATCACCGCATCGATCGCGCCCGGCGGGCGGCCCCGATAGCCGGCCAGCACCGGCCAGATCCGCAGCCCGCGAAGGGCTTCGCGAACCTCACCGGCCGACACCGGCACCAGCAGACTGGCCGTGTCGTCGAGCAACTCAGCCAGCGTCCCACCCGCCCCAAGAGTCAGCAGCATCCCCACCGGAGGCGCCGACCGGACGCTGACCAGCAACTCGACAACGGCGTCGCCGACGTAGGACTCCACCATCACGGTCCCGCCGCGGCTGCCGGCGAGGCGCTGCACAGTGGCAGCCACCTCGTCCGGCGTGCTCAGGCCGACCGCCACCCCGCCGCTCTCGGTCTTGTGGGCAAGTCCGGTGGCCTTGACCACCACCGGGAATCCTATGTCAGCCGCAGCGGCCGGAGCCTGGTCCGCAGCCACGACCGCGCCGGCGGGCACGGCCACGCCGGCCGCGGCGAGCCGCCGCTTGGCCTCGTGCTCCGGCAACACAGTGGCATGACCGGACGCATACCAGGCCGCCGGCGACGTCGTCACCGGTTGCTTGGCCTCGTGCTCCGGCAACACGGTGGCATCGGGCACTAGGTGGCCTGTCTCACCCCTTCCATACGGTTGCTCCGGCTCGCAGTCCGATCTGGGCTCAGCTTCGGGGCCCGGTCCATCCGACCCACGGCGAAGGGAGAACGACCATGTGCCCGGTGATGAAGACGACGGGGTCAACGGTCTCAGCAGATTCTCGGAGGGTCCAGACATGCGGGTCTGTCGGCCCCACGCGGCGGATGCCTCGAGCGCCGACAGGGCCGTGTCGAGGTCGCCGCAGGCGGCCAGGCCCAACTCGGCAGCCCGGTCGCGGGCCTCCCCAGGCAGGTTCTCGGCCATCGAGGCGGCGACCACGCCGGGAGTGCCGGTTGCCGCGCAGGCTTCGCTGAAAGCCCGCAGGGTGGGCCACCAGCGCGACCGGTCGAGCCCATGGGCGGGGAAGTCCAGCACCAGTAACGCGGCGTCGAAGGCTGTTTCCCGCTCCTGCTCGTCGTGCTCGCGTGCGGCTCGGGACGCTGCCGGCCCGTCATCGGGGGCGCGCGGCCCGAGGGCAGCGCGGAAGCAGTTCGCGAGGCGAATCTCGTCTCCCCAGATGAACGTGTGGTAGTCGAGCGGGTTGGTGACGGCGACCCGACCGTCCAGGGTCGACGCCACCCGATCGGCATGGTCAGGGGCGAACGGCGGAAGGCTGAGGCTCCGGCCTCGGCTGCGGTCGGCGACGAGCGCGGCCTCGCCGCCAGAGCAGCTCAACGACACCAGCCGGTCGCCCTTCAGTGGCCCGAGAGTGCACAGCACGGCCAGAGTGTCGAGCAGTTCGGGCAGGGTGTGCACCCGGCGTATGCCCAGCCGGTCGAACAACGCGCCGTAGGCGGCGTCGTCGCCCACCAGCGAGGCGGTGTGGGTGACCGCGATGGCACGTGAGGCCTCCGAAGCGCCCAGCTTTAGCGCCACCACCGGCAGACTCCGGCGGCAAGCAGCAATGGCCGCTTCAATGAAGCGCTCGGTGTCGTCCAGTTCCTCGATGCACAGACCCACACCGGTGACCGCCTCATCTGCGGCCATGGCCTCGAAGGCCTCCGAGATGCCCACGTCGGCCTGGTTTCCCAGCGTCATCACCCAGGCGATGTCGAGGCTCCGGCGCTGCATGGTCAGGTTCACAGCGATGTTGCCGCTTTGGCTCAGCAGAGCGACGCCGCGGTCGCAGCGGACCAGCCCGTGGATGTCGGGCCACAGCGCTGCGCCGGCCACCGCGGACAGCGTCCCGTAGCAGTTGGGACCGACCAGCGGCATGCCTGCGGCTGCGGCCACCACCTCGGCCTGGAGGGCCGCTCCGGCCTCGCCGATCTCGGCGAATCCCGAGGCGTGGCATACCGCGGCACCGACGCCCGCTGCGGCCAGCTGACTCACTACCTCTATGGACGCGCGGCGGTCGACGCCCACGAAGGCGGCATCGATGCCGTCCGGCAGTTCGCCTGCTGAGGCGACAGTGCGCAGGCCGCCCAGCTCCCGGCGGGGGTTGACGGCCCACATGTCGCCCGCGAATCCGAATGAGCGGCAGGCCTCGACAGATAGCTCGGCGGCCGCTCCGCCGATAAAGGCCAGCGACCGCGGCCTCAAGAGCCGACCCAGCCGACCGGTCATGTCACTGGCCTCAACTCCCAGCGTTCAGCCGAACCGAACGTCGGCGACCGCTTGGACTCGCTGGCCGTGGGATCACGGCCACGGTCGCAGCGTCGCGAGGATCCCCGCCGAGCGACTGCATCGGAGCCCGCCGACTCGTCACGTCGCCTCAGCAGCCGAGGGGGCGCAGCATGTCGCGCGACACGATGTGGCGCTGAATCTCGCTGGTGCCGTCCCAGATGCGGTCGACGCGGGCGTCGCGCCAGATCCGCTCCAGCGGAAGCTCGTCCATCAGCCCCATGCCACCGAGGATCTGGATGGCCTCGTCCGACACGAACTGCAGCATCTCGGTGGCCGACAGCTTGGCCATGGCCGCGTCAGCGTCGGTCATCTCGCCCCGGGCCGACAGCCAGGCGGCCCGGTAGGTCATCAGCTCGGCCTGCAGCAGGCGGGTGCGCATGTCGGCCAGCTTGAACGACACCCCCTGGAACCGCCCGATGCGCTGTCCGAACTGCTCGCGGGTGGCGGCCCAGTCGAGCGCGACCGACAGGGCCCGATCGGCCCGCCCCAGGCACACCGCGGCCACCTGCAGGCGGGTGCTGCCCAGCCACTCGTTGGCCACATCGAAGCCCCGGTGCTCTTCCCCCAGCAGCTTGGAGGCGGGCACCCGGGCATTGTCGAAGTTGAGGATGAAGTTGTGGTAGCCCCGGTTCGACACGCAGTTGTAGCCCGGCACCCGCTCAACCCCGGGCGTGTCGAAGTCCACCAGCAGCGACGAGATGAGCTTGCCGCGACCGCCCGTGGTGTCGGCGACGCCGGAGGCCGCGAACAGAATCACGTAGTCGGCCAGGTCGGCGTGGCTGATGAAGTGCTTGGTGCCGTTCACCACGAACTCGTCGCCCCGGCGCTCGGCCCGGCAGGTCATGCCCCGAAGGTCGGAGCCCGCGTCGGGCTCGCTCATGGCCAGGCACTCCACGCGCTCGCCCCGCACGGTGGGCAGCAGATACTCCTCGACCTGGTCGCCGGTGCAAGCCTGCAGGATGTTGGACGGGCGGGCCACGATGTAGTGCAGCGCGTATGCCGTCCAGCCGAAGGCCCTCTCCGCCATGGCCAGAGTCAGGTCGTCGAGGCCACCGCCGCCGAGCTCGACGGGCATGTTGGCCGAGTACAGGCCCGCGTCGATGGCCTTGGTGCGGATCTCTTCCACCAGATCGGGCTTGACCTGGCCGCTGCGCTCCACCTCGTCTTCGTGAGGGACAAGCTCGCGCTCCACAAAGGCCCGCACGGTGTCGACAACCATCTGCTGCGAGCCGCTTATCGAGAAGTCCAAGCCAGCCTCCTTGCCTGTTCAATCCTTGGGGCCGGGGATGGCCATGCGGCTGCCCACCTCGGGCGGCGCGGGCACGCCAGCATGGGCCGCGGTGACCGCGGCCACCGCGGCCGCCGGACCTTCGAGCAGCGGCGCGCTGCGGCCAGCCGCAGTGTCGACGTGGACCAGCAGCTGCTCGCCGGTGCACAGCACCTCGCCGCCCCGGTACATGGCGTGGAAGATGTGTAGCCGCTTGGCATCGCTGCCGAGCACTTGGGTGGTGACCCTTAGCGGCTCGCCCTCAGAGGCTTCCCGCCGGTGATTGAGGTGGGTCTCGACCGTGTAGTAGGAGTGCCCGCCAGCCCGGTAGGCCTCGTCGATGCCCAGGTAGCGGAACAGAGCATCGGACGCCCACCCGAAGGCGGCCAGGAACGCCCACTCGGTCATGTGGCCGTTGTAATCCACCCAGTCGGGCTCGACGACGGCCGAGTACAGCTCCAGCGGGGCGGCTACCGGGGTGCCGGCCGTCCACGGCTCGGACTCGGCGGCAGCCTTGGCCGCCAGGATGCGAGTCTCACGCTCGGCGATGAGGCGGCCTGCGCCAGCACCGCTCGGTCGCAGCGCCCGCATTACCGCCAGCAAGCAGTCGTCCCGCTGACGCTCCAACTCGGCGATGGATCGCCCGTCAGCCTGGTCCTCGCAGCCCGCGGCCATGGCTTCGATCAGATCTCCGGTCAGCTCGGGCGCCTCCAAGCGGGTCCAGGGCAGCTTCAGCGCGGGCCCGAACTGGTCCAGCATGTGGCGCATCCCGCCCTCGCCCCCAGCCAGGTGGAAGGTCAGGTTGGTGCCCATGGCCGCCCAGCGCAGTCCGGGGCCGTAGACGATCGCATCGTCCAGTTCGGCAGCGGTGGCTACACCGTCGTTCACCAGATGCAGGTTCTCGCGCCACAGCGCCTCCTGGAGGCGGTCCGAGAGATACCCCTCGATCTCGTTGCGCACCACCAGCGGGTGCATCACCAAGTCGTCGTAGTGGGCGACGGCCGCGGCCACGGTTGCCTCGCTGGTCGCCCGTCCGGGCACCAACTCCACAAGCGGCAGCAGGTACACCGGATTGAAGGGATGGCCGATCAGGAGCCGCTCGGGATGGCTCAATCCCTCGGCCAGGCGGCTCGGCAACAAGCCCGACGAACTGCTGGCGATCACGGTCGATGCCGGCGCCGCGGCGGCCAGCCTGCCTAGGAGACGCTGCTTTAGCGCGCAGTCCTCCGGAGCGCTCTCCTGAATCCAGCAGGCCTCGGCGGCCAGCTCTTCGGGGCTGCCGGCCCACCGCAGCCGGCTCGGGTCCGCGCCGGGGAACAGGCCCAGGCGGGCAGCCGGCCGCCAGGCCCGCTCGACGGCGCGCCGGAGCCGGTCCTCGGCACCGTCGGCGGGATCCCAGGCGATGACGTCGAGTCCCCGGGCCAGGACGCGCACCGCCCACCCGGTGCCGATCACTCCCGTGCCGACCAGCCCGACAGTCCTCGCCTTCAACCTTCCGCCCTTCCGGATCTCGATGTCAGCCTTGCGCCCGAAGCCGGGCCGCGCCACTGTGCTCCGCGAAGTATCGCGCCGTCGCGGCCGACAAGAGACGCATCACGGCCCGGCACCGCCCATGCGGGCCGTCGACACCGGTCGCAGAGGCCGTGGACCGACACCGGACGCCCCACAGGCACCCACCGCCGTGTCGCACGCGGACTCGGGATCCTCAAGCTTTCTCGCCCAAGCCGAAGCGGGCACCCAGGGACCCACCTAGTATCGGCGTATGGCCCCGCCGTTGGTCTACAACCCCTACTCGTTCGAGGTGCACGACAATCCGTTCGACACGTATGAGCGCCTGCGCGACGAGGCGCCCGCCTACTGGAACCCTGACTTGGAGTTCTGGGCGCTGACCCGCTTCGACGACGTGCAGCAGGCCTTCCGGGACCACGAGACCTACTCCTCGGCCGGGGGCGTCGCCCTGGAGGGCAGGCGGCCCATCGACCGCGAGAACCCCAACTACCAGGAGCTGATCGAGATCGACCCTCCCGAGCACACCGCCCTGCGGGGGCTCGTATCGCGGGTGTTCACCCCCCGGCGAGTGGCCGAGATGGAGGACGAGGTGCGCCGGATCGTCAACCACTACATCGACCAGGTCGTAGAGTCGGGCCACGCGGACCTGATGGTCGACTTTGCCGGCTGCTTCCCGATGGACGTGATCTCGGCCGTGCTCGGCATCCCCGCCGCCGACCGGGACATGGTGCGGGAGTGCGCCGACCGGGGGCTGATCCGCGAGGACGGCTCCATGGAGATCCCACAGGATGCAGTCGAGGCCATCTTCGAGGTGCTCGCCTACTTCACCGAGGACCTGGCCCGGCGACGCTCCGGAGAGGTGTCCGACGGAGGGCTCATCTCGGACCTGCTCGAACTGGAGGTCGATGGCCGGGCCCTGAGCGAGAGGGAGCTGCTCGGGTTCTGCCTCCTGTTCTCGTTCGCCGGATTCGAGACGACGGCCAAGATGGTGGCCAACGCGGTGGAACTGCTGTCGCTCCATCCCGACCAGCGGGCCGCGCTCATCGCCGACCCGTCGCTCACCGCCGGCGCGGTTGAGGAGGTGATCCGCTTCAACACCTCCACCCAGTACATGCACCGCACCCTCACCTGCGACGTCGAGAAGCACGGCCAACGGATGCGGGAGGGCGACTCGGTGCTGCTGCTCATTGGCGCGGCCAACCAGGACGAGCGGGAGTTCGGGCCCACCGCCCGTCAGTTCGACATCTGGCGCCGTCCCGACCGGCACCTCGGCTTCGGGTACGGCGTCCATTTCTGTCTGGGCGCGGCGCTGGCCCGCCTCGAGGGTCGGGTCGCGCTGGAGGAGATCCACCGGCGCATGGGCGACTACGCCGTGGACCACGACAACAAGGTCCGATTCCACAGCGGCAACGTGAGCGGCTGGAAGAACTTGCCCATCACCTTCACGCCCGGACCCCGGCTCGCAAAGGGGCCGAGCGAGTAGGCGCGAGCCACTGGTTGGCTTCGCGCGACGTCGAGCGAGGCCCCCCGGGGGCCCGTGCAGCCCGTGAGCGAGGCGAGCAAGCGCGGGAATCGCAGCTCCGCGAGGCTCGCATCCGATTCGCGCTAGCCCTAGTGTCGCGGGATGACCCGCTACGGCTACATCGGGCTGGGCATAATGGGCTCGGCCATGGCCGAGAACCTGATCGGCCGTGCCCGCGGTTCGGTAACGGTCCACGACATCGATCCTGCCGCCGTCGACACCGCCGTATCGCTGGGCGCCGCATCGGGCGCCAGCGCCGCTGAAGTGGCCCAGGCCAGCGACGTGGTGAGCGTGTGCGTGCCGGCCGCCTCCCACATCGAAGCCGTGCTGTCAGCACCGGGCGGCATCGTCGAGGGGGCTCACGAGGGACTCTGCGTTCTCATCCACTCGACGGTGCATCCCGACACAGTGCTGGACGCCCGGGATGTCGCCGCCGAGTGGGGGGTGCCGGTGTTCGATGCGTGCGTGGCCGGCGGCGCCGGCAACGCGAGGTCCGGCAGCCTGACAGTGCTGGCCGGAGGGTTGGCCGACATGCCCCCGGCAGCCCGTGAGCTGCTCGACGTCTACGCGAGCACGCTGATCGACGCGGGGCCAACAGGCGCGGGCGCGGCCCTCAAGATCGCCATCAACGTGATGACCTACGCCCAGTTCGCGGCGGCGGCCGCGGCCCGTGACATGGTGGCCAGCACCGGCGGCGAGCCGGCGGCACTGCTGGAGGCGTGGCGGTCGATGGACCAGTTGGGGGCCCTCACCGAGCAGTACTGCGCCCTGCTGGAGATCCCCGACGAGCACATCCGGGGCGAGCTGCGGGCCATGCTGGAGACCCAGGCCGGAATCGCCGCCAAGGACCTGTCGCTGGCGCTGGATCTGGGACGCACCCGCCCCGGCGCGGCCGGCCTGATGGAAGCGCTACGGGCCGCCATGCCCTCCGTCTACAACGTCCACGAACCGAGCGAGGAGCCCAGATGAACGCCGACAACACCGGTGACCACCCCTCCGACGACCGTGGCAACGACACCGGTGACCGCCCCGCCGACGACACCAGCACCGACGCCACGGCCACGGCCGCCGACGATACGTACGAGCGCGGCGTGGCCATGGTGACCGAGATCTACCAGGGCGAGGTCCCGGCCTTGCCCGAGGGCACCATGGCCTTCAACGACGTGATGATGCGCAGCCTGTTCGCGGAGGTGTGGGACCGCGACATGCTGTCGATCCGGGACCGACGCCTGCTCATCATGGGCGTGATCGCGGCCCGGGGCGCAACCGACGTGTGGAGGCTCCAGGCCCAGTCAGCTCTCAAGCGCGGAGAACTAACCCCTGACCAACTGCGCGAGACCCTGATCGCGCTGGCCCCCTACGCCGGCTACCCCGTTGTCGCCCCGCTCATCGGCCCCTGCGAGACGGCCATCAACGAATTCACAGAGGACGCCTAGCCGACCGTCCACACCAGGGCGTTGAAGGCGCCCATGCCGGCCGGGTCGAGTAGCGCCTCGGCCTCGCGGGCGCGGCTGCGGGCCGTCAGGGCGTCGAGGTCGCCGGTGGCGGCACGCTCGGCCCATGCCGCCCGGCCCTCCGCCACCAGTTCCTCGATGCCGTGAGCCCGGAGGAACTCGGCCTGCGTGGACACGTCGGCGCGGTGGTCGGCCTGGACCTGGTCGAGAGCCACGTCGGCGGCGATGTCGCACGACCCCGGCTCGGCGAGCCACGACGAGCCGCCCCGGTGGTCGCGGTGAGTGCGCAGCCAGCCCAAATCGTCGGCGAGTCCGTCGGCCGGGCCGGCCCGCTCGGCCAGATACCGCGTGTCGGCGCCGTAGTCGAAGGCCACGATCCAGCCCGCGCCGAGCGCCTCGTGCGCGGCGGCCACCCAGCTGCAAGCAGCTTGCTGAACCGGTACCCGTGCTCCGACCGCCACATCGGGCAGGCCCTCGACGGACTCTGCGGGCGCCGGCGCCGCTACCAGGGAGAAGCCGCGGCGGCCCGCGGCCTCACCGACGGTTACCCGCAGTTCCTCCCATCCGCCAGCACCGCGACGGACGATGTCGAACGGCAGGTTGTCGAGCAGTTCGTTGGCCACCACGACACCCGCAGGCGCGCCCCGCGGCAGCACGTCGGACAACCGAGCCGCGCTAGTGACCGCCTGATGCTCTGGATGCAGCGCCCGCTGGGCCGGTGACCGCTCCAGCGCCACCCATTCGAGCGCGCCCGCTGACAGGCACCGGGGCGCGGCGGCCAACACCGAGCGGGCCAGCGTGCCCGGCCCCGCGCCCCAGTCGACGACCGTGAACGGCGCAGGCTCGCCCAGCTGGGCCCACCACCGGTCCAGCGCCCGGGCCAGGACCGCCCCGAACAGCGGCCCGACCTCCGGCGCGGTCAGGAAGTGCCCCGAGTGTCCCCCGGCCCGCCCCCCGCCGGGCCGCATGTAGAAACCGCCGTCGGGGTCGTAGAGGCAGGCCTCGACATACTCCGACACCGGGATCGGCCCCCGAGCCGCGATACGGCTGGCGATCCGCTGCCCGACCTTGACCAGCAGCACCGTCGATCAACTGCCGGTCAGCCCCGACCCGCGAAGGGCATTCCACCAACAGGGGGGCGCCGCACAGTCATGGTCGCCCCACGAAGAGCAGGCCGCCGCCGAAGCACTGCACAGTCATGGTCGCAGCAGGGTATATCGTCTGGGGCCGTGGGGAAGCCCTCCGACGCCATCGTGCTCGCTTGACGGCCGCCGACACACCGCCGGGCGCCCCCGAGAGGCGCCGGAGGGCGCGGTCACGCTCGACGGCGGCGCCGGTGGCGGCGGGCGAGCGGATCACTGCGCTCGACGCGGTGCGGGGCATGGCCGTGCTCGGCATCCTCACCATGAACGCCGTCTCCTACGGCCTCTCGCCCGCGGCCTACTTCAACCTGGACGCCGACGGCAGCGACACCTGGCTCGACTGGCTGATCGGCGGCGCGGGCGAGGTGCTGTTCGATCAGAAGTTCATGGGCCTGTTCTCTCTGCTGTTCGGCGCCGGCATCGTGCTGTTCGCCGAGCGGGCCGAGGCCAAAGGGAGGCGGGCCGGATGGTTCAGCCTCTGGCGCAACTTCCTGCTGCTGCTCATCGGCCTGGCCCACATGGCGCTGTGGGACGGCGACATCCTGGTGCTGTACGCGGTCTGCGCGCCGCTGGTGATCCTGCTGCGCCGCCGCAGGCCCGCGACGCTGCTGGCGGCCGGCGCGGCGATCGTGCTGTCGACGGCCGCGGTGGCGGCGGCTGTGCAGTCGACGATCGACGACCCGGTCGGCCAGCTCGGCGACGGCCTGTGGCTCGACGGCGGCACGATGTCCGATGCCGCCGGGCTGTGGTTCCTCTACGACTTCTTCGGCCGCGGCCTGGGCATGATGCTGATCGGCGTGGCGCTGTACCGCCTGGGCGTGCTGAGCGGCCGCCGCGACCGCGCCTTCTACCGCCGCATGGCCGCGACGGGGCTCTCGGTCGGGCTGCCGATCACCGCGCTGGGGCTGGCGCTGGTGGCCGCCAACGACTTCTCGAGCGACGTGGCCCTGATCGGATCGGTGCCCAACACGGTCGCCACCATCCCGGTAGTGCTCGGCTACCTCGGCGTCATCGTGCTGTGGGACGCCGCCGGGGACACGCCGCTGCGCCGTCGGGTGCGCGCCGTCGGCCGCATGGCCCTCACGAACTACCTCATGCAGACGGTCATCGGGATCGTGGTGCTGCGAGGCCTGTTCGACCGCGGGGACCTGAGCCGGACCGGCATCGTGGTGTTCATCCTGGCGGTGTGGGCGCTCCAGCTCTGGTGGTCGCAAGCCTGGCTGGCCCGCTTCCGCTACGGCCCCGCCGAGTGGCTCTGGAGGGTGGCGACCTACCGCCGCTGGCAACCCATCAGATCCTGAGACCGCAGCCGCGAGGACCTGAGCGTTCTCGCTACGGGAGCTCGCCGTCCGCCGACCTGGGGCTCAGATCCTGAGATCGCAGGTGTGCTCGGGCTCCAGGACCCTCAGGGCCCGGCCGTTGGCGAGGAAGCTGCCCACGAGCACGGTCAGGTCGAGGATCTCCGAGTCCGACCAGTGCTCGCGGAACCGGCCCCAGAAGCCGTCGTCCATCGCCAGGTGGTCCGACACGAACAACTCGGCGTACTCGATGGCCGCCTTCTCGCGGTCGCTGAACCGGTCGGCGGCCCGCCAGTCGGCCACCGCGGCGTAGTCCTGTTCGCTGAGGCCGTGCTCCGCCAACTGCGCAGCGCGCGTGTGCAGTCAAGTGGGGCAGTCGTTGAGCTGCGCCACCCGCATCCTCACCAGCTCCCGCTCGCGCACCGCGATGCGGGACTTCTCGTAGGCCTTGGCGCTGAAAACCGCGGCCACCATCCCCATCTCGGGATTGGCCCCCCAGACCCGAATGATCTCGTCGCCATCCCCAGCCGGAATCTCAACCCGCGCCACACCCCAACCCTAGAGGCAACGAACCATCTCGCCGAAGCGATGACCGGGCCTTCTGCGCGCATCCGCATGTAGAATGCATGCATGCCCCATATCCAGGTGAGGAACGTTCCCGACGACGTGCACCACACGCTCGTTCGCCGAGCCCGCGACAACGGCCAGTCGCTGCAGCAGTACCTCAGCTCCGAGTTGGCGCTGCTGGCGTCGCGACCGGCAGCGAGCGACGTGTTCGAGCGGATCGAGGCCCGCGGCGCCGCCCGCCGGTTCAGCATCGAGGAGGCGGCGCGATCCGTCAGGGCCGACCGCGACCGGACCTCATGACCCTCGTGGGCGCGTCGGCGATCCTGCCCGCCCCGGCCTGTCCCTCATCAATCCGCCGCAGGACTCCATCCGTGACAGTAGTCGCCGCATCGGGGCTCGTGCATCGAGACGCCCGCAGCGGCCTTCGGGCACGCCGGCACCGCCAGTGATCGTCGTCGACGCATCGGTGCTCATCCCCGCTGTCGCCGATGACGGCCCAGACGGAGCCCGATGCCGTCAGCGCCTGGCGACAGAGCCGCTGCACGCGCCGGACCTGGCTCGCATAGAGGTCCTGTCGGCCCTGCGCCGCCACGTAATCGGCGGCCAGATGGACGCAGCCGGAGCCGATCAGGCGGTCCTGGACCTCCTCGCGCTGCCGCTCGAGGCACACCCCACAGCCGCCCTCGCCGGGCGGGCATGGGAGCTCCGAGACACCATCACCCCCTACGACGCCTGCTACGTCGCGCTGGCCGAAGCGCTCGACACGACGCTGGTGACCGCCGACAGGCGCCTAGCCCGGGCCCAAGGCCCCGAATGCCCCATCGAGGTGATCTAGCCCATGGTGACACCATGCCGACGAGCCGGTAGGGAGCACCGCGCCGCTTCGCGAAGGGCACAAGCCGTGGTCGACACCGACGGGCGGAACGACGCTGACCGGCGCTTGATCGACGCATACCGGCGCATCCCCGAGGATCCCGCACTGATCGACTCCGCAGTGCACCTTGCGGCCCGGACAACGCCCGAGTGGTAGCCAAAGACGGGGTGTAGGAGAACTGGTGGGAGCAGCGCGCCGAGGCCTTCGCCGCGTGGGCGGAGAACCTCGACCCGGCCGACCTGAGGCCCCTCGACACCAGCGCTCTCCAGCAACTCTCCAGACTCGGGGGGTTGCGCCAAGAAATCGACGACGCCATCCTCGCCGCGGTCCAAGAAGCACGCCGACAGCGCAGCACCTGGTCAGAGATCGGCACCATGGCGCGTTCGACCTGCCTCCTCGATCTCAATCGCTATACGGCCCCAAGAAGCGCTCGCCGTCGAAGTGGACGAGGTGGGTCGGGTGATTGGCAGTCCAGACATCGGTTTCCCACGAGATGTCTGTCAGATGCTTCTTCATGGTCGCCTGGTCGGGGAAGCACGACACGAAGACAAGCCCTGCTGTGCAAGCTCTGAAGATCTCCTTGAGTTCGATGTGGCGCTTGCTGTCGACCGGCCCGTGAGTCGAGGCTGCTTCCAGGAGTACGAGCCAGTTCCTGTCCTCCATGTGGACGACTAGATCTGGCATCTTGCCGTGGTCGTCTACGGAGACGCCCAGCGATTCCAGGACCTCCTTCTCGAAGGCGAGCCACTTGTCACCGGCGTCGCCGATGTACAGGACCGATCCCCCTGGAGTGAATCTCGGGCAGAACTCCTCGACCATGGCCTTGAGAAGCGTGTTCTGCCCTCCCGCCGTCAGGATGATCTCCGCGCCATGGGGCAGCGTGACGGGGATCTTCAGCAGGTCTCGCTCCTGCCTGTAGGCCGCTTCCAGCTATCGACGCAGATTGCGCCCGAAGCTCGGCGTCCCATGTGACCGGATGAGGCTCAGCGCCTCCGATGTGACCTGATAGCGCCTGACGGTCTCCCGGGTGTTCGGCCTGTAGTCCACTTCCCAGTGGTCACGGATCCATCCCATGATGTCGACGGTTCGCAGCAGCCGGGCCTCGGACTCCGTCCACGGGTCACCGGGCTTGAGGCCCAGGAGCGCCAGCAGCACCAGTGCCGAGCGCTCGTTGTACCGCTCACGGTCGAAGCCCATGTTGCGAAGAAGCCACTGGCACTCGCTGGCCGACGCTGAACTGCTCATGACAGCGGCTTGCCCTCGCGGATTCCACGATCCGTGAGGCAGGAGCCCTCTGCGTCGAACAGCGTCGAGTGGTGTGATTCGCACAGTTCCGGGAACCGGAGACGACGCAGGTCGGTGGCATTCACCTGAGTGCTGCCGCTGAACATGCGGAAGTAGGTGTCGACCAAGTCGCTGTTGAGGAACTCCGCCAGGCTCTCCGCCTCAGACCTGCGGAGCGGCCCATGGTCGCGGTGGATGACGTTCACATGGTTCTCGAAGGCCACATGGTCGTACCCGTCGACAGGGTCGTAGACGCCGGCCACGACGCGCCGCCTCTCCTCCTTGGCGGTGAAGCGCTTGACGAGCACGTAGATCCCGTTCGGGAACAGCCACCGCCGGGTCTGGGGCGCAACCGTGAAACCCTGCGGCTTGCGCGCCTCCAGGGGCCACTCCACCCGGGCCTGTTTCAGATTCGCCGGATAGACCAGCGGGACCGAGCCCTCTGCCTGCGCCGCGGTGAGGTACTCCCGGCACCGGAAGTCGACGACCGGCCCGGTCGAGACAGCCAGCCCCAGCGAATGGAGGTCAGATGGCAACGCCGCCACCCGCTCCGCGACACGCATCACGTCGGGACTGCCGGGAAGGTTGATGAACCGGCCGGGATCATGGGACAGAACGATGTTGTGGTGGGGCACGTCATGAACCTCGTGCGGTCCAGACACGTGATCGGGCCGTGTCTCGACTCTCACGAGATCGCTCGGCCCGGGAGCCGACTTGCCCATCGAGAAGATCACGGTCTCTTGCAGCACCGAGGATGACCGGAACACCCGGTCGCGGCGGTCGAAGAGGACCACATGACGAAAGGAGGCCCTGTCCGTGAGATGGCGACGGAAGTTCGTGAAGTACAGGCCGTTGGCGAACGACCTCGGCGTGATGGCGACCAGCTGCCCGCCGTCGCGCAGCAACTCCACCGCCACCGCGAGGAACGCCGCGTAGAGGTTGGGGCAGTCCGCGCCGTGCCGTCGGCCGACCATCCGTCGGCAAGGGTCGGACGCGCCGAGCTTCATGTACGGCGGATTCAGGATCGCAGCATCGAACCGATCTTCTCCCGCCCATCCGGACATGTCGCAGAAGTCGCGGTCGACGATCTGCGTTGTGAGCCTCAGCCCGTGGGCCTCAGCCACAACGTGCGCTCCCCGGACGGCCGCCTCCAATAGTCCGCGGGCCTTGGGGTCCGTCTCCACGAGGTCCACCGATAGCTGCTCCACAGAGCCGCTCTCCACAACCGTCGCCACAAGAGCCAACATCAACGCGCCCGCCCCAGCACCGGGATCCACGACTCTGAGGACGCCGCCGGCCGGCTCCACGAGGCCGGCCATGGTCCGGGCAGCCTCCGACGGGGTGGCGAACTGCCCCCGCACCGACCGCTCGCCGCGGCCGTTGCTCGACTCCAGCTCCGCGTTCAGAGCATCAGCAAGCCGCAGAAGCTCGTCCACACCGCTCCTCGCCCCCGCCTCAGCCAAGACCACCCGCGAAGCTCCTTCCTCGCCCGGTGCCCGAGCATAGGAGCCTGCTACGACACACTCCGCGATCCCGGCGGCCAGCCAAGAGTTGCCTACGATCTATGGCATGCTCATGCCTCGCGGCGCTCCGGCAGTGCCGCGCGGGTGCCAAGGACGAGACCGGCGTCGTGGACTTGTGCCGCGAGCGACTCCCAGAGTTGAACCAGTTCCTGTTCAGCGAGGTCGCACGACTGCTTGTGGCCCTGTCGCACCCTTCGGTTGAAGTAGGACTGCGGGAGTTCTACGCCGGGTCGCGGGAAACCCTCATCGCCGCCTGCGGGCATCGCTGGGAAGAAGCTGAACATCCCGTGCACCGGATCGGCGGGAATGGCTCCCCGGTAGAGCCGGAGCGTCGCGTCCGGATCGCGGCTGACTCGCCCACCGCAGCTACTCGGGCGCTTCGGTGCCGGAGTGCAGGCCGCATCGCCGCTGTTGTCTTGTAGCGGCCCGCCTGTCACGTCCAAGAAGGTCTCGGGTACTAGACCTGCCAGGTCTGAGCGCGCCCAGGCCGGGGAGTAGTCGACGCTGTCGGCCACCACCAGCACAGTGTCAAGCAACCATTGGCCTGTCTTGCTGCTCCCGAAGGCGATCACCGAGCCGCGGTCGAGGCTGCGCAGGCGTGAGCTACTCGGCTGTCTGCAGTTCGAGTACAGGATCCGGTCACCGAAGATGAACGGGTCGGTGTTGTGCAGACCTTCGCAGCCCGGTGCTGCCATCAGAGTCGATCCATTCGCCTGACAGCTGCATGAACTTGCGCGCATGCGCCGCCGAGAGTGTGTTCCATGAAACTGCTCCGGCTGCGGCCGGTCTGTACTCGGCACCCGGGTGCGGGAACTGTATGAAGCAGCGGCTATCGGCCATCCCTGCATGCCCCCACAACGATCGTCTCCGGCTTCGCTTCTGATCGACGTCGATCATCATGACCGGCGTTCAGCCGGCACCATTCTCCCCATTGCTTCACTGCAGGTCATCGGTCATGTTGATCTGCAGGGTCAGCCGGGGAGGGCAGTTATCAGGGTTACCTCGGTGAAGTGGCCTACCCATTGGGGGAGGATGCCGAAGGCTAGGGTGGCCGCACCGGTGAGGATTAGGGCGGCTGAGACTGAGGTGGGGGGCTTGATGGGGGTAGTGGTGTCGAAGCCTTCGTCGACGGGTGGGGCTTCTACCCACATGTGGCTGGCGATTCTTGCGTAGTAGTAGAGGGCTATCACGGAGTTGATGGCCACGATCACGCCTAGGGCGACGCCCCAGGGGGTGCCCGGGGAGATCAGGGCCAGGACTATTTCGAACTTGGCGAACCAGCCTCCCAGCGGCGGGATTCCGGCCAGGGCCATCAGGAAGATCGTCATGGCGACGGCCAGGCCCGGCGAGTAGCGGAATAGGCCCTTGTAGGTGTCGATCTCGGCCGAGGCGGTGCGGCGGGCCACCGCGATGACCACCGCGAAGGCTCCCAGGTTCATGGCGGCGTAGATAGCCAGGTAGGTCACCACCGACGATAGGGCGTCGTCGGCTGTGGCCAGCGACTCCCCCGCCACCGCCAGCGGGGCCAGCATGTAGCCGGCCTGAGCCACCCCCGAGTACGCCAGCAGCCTCACGAGGTTGGTCTGGCGCAGCGCCATCAGGTTGCCGCCGAACATCGACGCCGCGGCCAGGGCCCACATCAGCGGCTGGTACACGTCGGCGCGGCCCCAGAAACCCACGAACACCAGGCTCAGCAGGGCCACGAACCCGGCCGCCTTCGACGCCACCGACAAGAACGCGGTCACTGGGGTGGGCGCGCCCTCGTAGGTGTCGGGCGCCCAGGTGTGGAACGGGAACGCCGACACCTTGAAGCCGAAGCCGACCACCACGAAGATCACGCCCAGCGTGACCACCGCCAGCGGCGCGCCGTCGCCCGAGATGGCCGCGTCGATGTCGGTCAGCATGGTGGAGCCGGCCGCCCCGTACAGCAGCGACATCCCGTAGAGGAGCACCGCAGAGGCGAACACCCCCATCAGGTAGTACTTGAGCCCGGCCTCGTTGCTGCGCAGATCCCGCTTGCGCCACGTGGCCATCAAGTAGGCGGGTATCGAGAGCAACTCCAAGGCCACGAAGATGGTCACCAGGTCGCGGGCCGAGGCCATCACCACCATGCCCAGCACGGCCGACAGCAGCATCTGGTAGTACTCGTTCTCCCAGTAGTCGCCCTCGGCGATGTAGTTGGTGGACAGCAGCACCACCACGTACCCGGCCAGCAGGAACACGGCCTTCATCACCAGCGAGTAGTCGTCGACCACATAGGCGCCCCAGAACGTGGACCGGTCGGCGCCGTCCCATGCCAGGGTCAGCAGCGGCACCATCGAGGCCAGCAGCCCGAACGACGCCAGCGCCGACACCACGGCCCGGCCCCGCTCCAGCCAGAGGATGTCGACCAGCGTCAGCAGGGCTCCGAAGCCGAGCAGGGTCAGCTCGGGCGCGATCGCGTGCCAGTCGATCGCAGGCCGCTCGAAGGCGAGCGTGAGCACCGAACCGAGCATCAGCCGGTCAGCCTCCGTTGGCGAGCAGGCCGACCACGGCTGGGTCGGTCACGTCGAAGATCAGGCCGGGTACCAGGCCGAAGAGCAGGATCCCGACCAGCAGGGGCGCCCAGGCGATCCACTCGGTGCGGGTCACGTCGACGATCTCGTCGCTGTCGACGAACTCCTCTCGGGGCGCGCCCATGGCGGTGCGCTGCAGCAGCCACAGCAGGTAGCCCGCAGCCAGCACCGTTCCCACCGCGGCGACCACCATGTAGGTCCGGAACGTCTCGACCGGCAGGCCCTCCGCGGGCGAGTAGGCCGACAGGATGGCGGGGAACTCCCCCCAGAAGCCGGCCAGGCCGGGCAGGCCCAGCGACGCCATCGAGCAGAACCCGAGGATCCAGCCCATGCGGGGCGCCTGGACCAGCATCCCCCCGAGCCGGCGGATCTCCAGCGTGTGATACCGCTCCTTCACCGAGCCGGCCAGGAAGAACAGCATCCCGGTGATGATCCCGTGGGCGACCATGCCGAAGATGGCGGCGTTGATCCCGAAGTCGGTCAGGGTGGCGATCCCCAGCATCACGAAGCCCATGTGGGCCACCGACGAGAACGCGATGAGCCGCTTCATGTCGGTCTGGGCCAGGCACCCCAGCGCGCCGTAGATGATGCCGATCACGGCCAGCAGGCCGATCCACGGCGCCCACGTCTCGGCACCGTCGGGCAGCATGGGCACCGCGATGCGCACGAACCCGTAGGTGCCGAGCTTCAACAGGATCGCGGCCAGGATCACCGACCCCACGGTGGGCGCCTCGGTGTGGGCGTCGGGCAGCCACGTGTGGAACGGGAACATCGGCACCTTCACCCCGAAGCCGATGAACATGCCCGCGAAGATCCAGGTCTGGGTCGCGCCCAGGATGCCCGCGCCGGCCACGTCGGACAGGGCCCGCATGTCGAAGGTGCGCAGCGACTCTCCGGTGGCCGGGTCGGTGGACAGGAAGAACAGGGCCAGGAACGACAGCAGCATCAGCGCCGAGCCGAACAGCGTGAACAGGAAGAACTTGATCGACGCGTAGCGCCGGTTCTCGCCGCCCCACACCGCGATCATGAAGAACATGGGCAGCAGCACGACCTCGAAGAACACGAAGAACAGGATCAGGTCCTGGGCCACGAAAGTGCCCACCATGCCCGTCTCGAGGATGAGCATGAGGATGAAGAACGCCTTGGGGTTGCCGGGCTCGGGTATGTGGTCCCAGGAGTAGATGACACACAGCGGCACCACCACCAGCGTGAGGGCCATCAGCGGCAGGGAGATGCCGTCGAGGCCGAGGATGAAGCGGCTGTTGATCACGTCGATCCACGGCTTGTCCACCCCGTACTGCAGGGTGCCGGCGGCTCCGTAGTCGAAGTCGGCCACCAGCAGAACTCCCACCACCAGCGAGGCCAGCGACGCCAGCAGCGCCAACTGCTTGTGGGCCTTCTCTTCGGCGGCGGGGATGGCCAGCATCACCAGCGCCCCCACCAGCGGGAGGAAGGTGACGAGGACGAGGCCCCAGTCGTTGAGGAAGTCGGTCATGGTGTGGTCCTAGAGGCTCCTGGTTTCAGGGGTTGCGTTCGGGGGTTGCGTCTGCGGGGTGTTTGCGGGTTGCGTCTGCGGGGGCGTTTGCGAGGGTTTGTGGGCGGGTTTCAGGGTCGGTCACGATCTCGGTCACTGAGGTCAAATCGACAGCACGAGGATGAACACGCCGGCGAGGATGGTGGCGGCCGCGAACAGGATGGCGGCGTACTGCTGCACCTTGCCGGTCTGCATGCCTCTCAGGTTCTCGCCGGCGGTGTCGGAGGCCCGGCCCGAGCCGTCCACGATGACCCTGTCGATGAGCGTCTGGTCGATGTGGTCGTACACGGCGCGGCCCGCGGCCACCGACTGGCGGCCGGCCTCGTTGACGACGCCGTCGATGATCCGCTGGTTGGACCAGTAGGTCGCCTTGGCCAGAGGGCCCTTGACCGCCTTGACGATCACGCCGGTGTAGAGGTGGTCGAAGTAGTACTTGTTGACCAGCGCGGTGTGGACCGCCCGGGGCAGCCCGCCCCGCGACACCGGCCCGTCGGGAATCTCGGTGAGCGACGGCCCCGCGGCCTCCGAGCGCTGCTGCACGCCCTTGAAGTAGTAGCGCCAGGCCAGGCCGGCGCCGATCAGGGCCACCAGCACCGAGACGACGGCCAGCGACCAGCTGGGCTTGGCGTGGCCGATGGCCGGGAAGTAGGCCGCGACCGGCTCGACGTAGTGGCCGAAGCGCTCCTGCCACGCCTCGGGCCACAGCTGGAAGCCCTTGGGCATGTTGAACAGCCCGGCCACCACCGCGAAGAACGCCAGCACGTACAGCGGCACCAGGATGCGCGGGCCGGACTCGTGGGGATGGCCGTGGCCCCGGTAGGCGCCGAAGAAGGTGAGGTAGACGACGCGGGTCATGTAGGCCGCGGTCACCGCCGCGCCCACCATGCCCATGACAAGCATCAGGGTGTAGTTGCCGTTGCCGTGGGTGCCGCCGAACAGGCCCCAGCCGCCGGTGCCGGCCAGGATCTCGTCCTTGGACCAGAAGCCGGCCAGCGGGGGCAGGCCCATCAGGGCCACAGTGGCCACCAGGAACGTGCGGTAGGTGTGGGGCATGACCTTGCGGAGCCCGCCCATGTCGGTCTTCATGTCGAAGCTGTGCACCGCGTGGCTCACCGACCCCGACCCCAGGAACAGGCACGCCTTGAAGAAGGCGTGGGTGAACAGGTGGAACATGGCCGCGGTCCAGGCGCCCACCCCGAGGGCCATCACCATGTAGCCGAGCTGGCTGACGGTGGAGTAGGCCAGCACCTTCTTGATGTCGTTCTGGGTGAAGGCCAGCAGCCCGCCGAACAGCAGGGTGACCGCGCCGACCAGGGCCAGCACGTTGATGCTCGAGCCGGCGATCGACATCCCCTCCCAGAACACCGGGTAGAGGCGGGCCACCATGAAGATCCCGGCCACCACCATGGTGGCGGCGTGGATCAGCGCCGACACGGGCGTGGGCCCGGCCATGGCGTCGGGCAGCCAGGTGTGCAGTATGAACTGGCCCGACTTGGACATCACCGCGGCCAGCAGGCACAGCGAGGCCACCACCAGGGCGGTGTGGCTCACCTCCCCCGCGTTGATGCGCTCGGACAGGGTCAGGGTGTCGAAAGTGCGGCCCGCGGCGAAGAACAGGATGGACACGCCCACCAGCAGGCCGATGTCGCCGACCCGGTTGGTGAAGAACGCCTTGAGGGCGGCGTCGGAGTTGGCCTTGTCCTCCCACCAGTGGCCGATCAGCACGAACGAGCACACGCCGACCAGCTCCCAGCCGACGATCATCTGCAGCAGGTTGTCGCTGAGGACGAAGAACAGCATCGCCGCGGTGAACAGGCTCAGGAAGGCGAAGAAGTGCGTGTAGCGGGCGTCGCCGGCCACGTAGTCGGTGCTGTAGATGTGCACCAGCAGCGACACCGCGGTCACCACGAACAGCATCATCACCGACAGCCCGTCGACCAGGATGCCGGCGTCGTAGGTGATGCCGCCCAAGTTGAGCCAGCCGACAGTGCGATGCACGGCGGCCACCCCCTCGTGGGCGGCGTCGCGGTGTCCGATCCAGGTGAACGCCGTGCCGAGGGCCAGCACGAACGAGCCAGCCACCGCGGCTATGCCAAGCTCGGAGCCCTTGCGGGGCAGCCGCTTGCCGAACAGCAGGATGCCCAAGAACGAAAGGGCAGGCAGCAGCGGCACCAGCCAGGCGAAGTCCAAGAAGAACCCGCCGCTGTCCACAGACGAAGGCCCGCCGACCGGCGCCTCGGCCGCGGCGACAAGAAGAGTGCCGATAGAGCCGGTCATCGCAACCGACCTGTCGTCATCGACGTCGGAATGGTCGCTCCAGTCAACTCGGCGTCAAGCGATTGCGCGACGGTGGGAGTCTGCACGGCGATCCCCAGCTCAGCCCTTGAGCAGATCGGCCTCGGTGAGGTCGATGCTTCGTCGGTTGCGGTAGATGAGCAGGACGATGGCCAGGCCGATGCCCACCTCGGCCGCGGCCACTGCGATCACGAACAGGGCGAATACCTCGCCGGCCACGTGGTCGCGGAAGGCGCCGAACGCCACCAGGTTGATGTTCACGGAGTTGAGGATGATCTCCACCGACATCAGGACCATGATCCCGTTGCGGCGGGCCAGCACGCCGTACACGCCGATGCAGAACAGGATCGCGGCCAGCAGAAGGAACTGGTTGAGGATCACGGCGGCCCTATTCCTTGCGGGCCACGACGATGGCGCCGATCAGGGCGGCCAGCAGCAGCACGGACACCGCCTCGAAGGCCACTATGTACTGGCTGAAGATGGCGTCGGACACGGCTCCGAAGCGCTGGGGCTCGTCGATCACCACCCGGGTGTCGGAGTAGCTGTCGATCAGTGCGATGCCCATCACCACGGCCAGCAGCACGGCCACCAGGCCTGCCATTAGCCGCTTCTCCCCCGCTACCGAGTCGTCGTCGCCCATGGAGGCCTTGGTGAGCATGATCCCGAACAGGAACAGCACGATGATGGCGCCGATGTAGACGAGCACCTGGGTGACGGCCACGAACTCGGAGCCCAGCAGGATGAACTGGGCAGCCGCGCCGGCCAGCACCAGCACCAGCCACAGCGCAGCGTGCACCACGTTGCGGGTGGTCACGCAGCGGATGGCGGACACGATCATCACCAGCGCGATCACGCCGAAGAACACGTTCTGGGCCACGAACAGGTCGCCGCCCGAAGCCGCCGCGGCCAGCACGCCCACCGGCGTCATATCGAGGGCACCTCGCCGCGGAGCGCGATGACGGAGACGGCACAGGTCATGTCGAGAGCACCTTGGCGACCCGGGCGAGCAGGCTCGGGACTCATGTCGGGGGGACCTTGAGCTTCTTGGCCACCGACCCCGACTCGTAGTCCTCGAACTCGGGCACGGTCTCCATCCACTCTGTCAGCCGCTCCTTGTCGTGGAGCAGGTCAGCGATGCGGGGCTCGGAGAACTCGTACTCGGGACTCCAGAACAGGGCCTCGAACGGGCACACGTCCACGCAGATGCCGCAGAACATGCACAGCGCGTAGTCGATGTCGAAGCGGTCGAGGATGTTGACCTGCCGGGGCTTTCCGCCGGCGCGGCGGGGCGGCGCCTTCTCCTTGTGCCCCTCGATGTAGATGCACCAGTCCGGACACTCCCGGGCGCACAGCATGCATGCGGTGCAGTTGCCCTCGTGCAGGGCGATCACCCCGCGGGCCCGAGTCGGCGGCGCCTCCTTCACGTGCGGGTACTGCACGGTGGCCGCGCCCTTCGAAGGCGCTGGCATCAGCGTGCGCACTCCCCGTTTGGGAAAAACCGTGCGCACCACCGTCGAGCCGGTCACCACCAGCCCCTTCACCAGGCCCGGCACGAGACCCATCACACCACCACCTTGAGCACGCCGGTGACGACGATGTTGGCCAGCGCCAGGGGCACCAGGAACTTCCAGGCCAGTCGCTGGAGCTGGTCCTCGCGGAAGCGGGGGAACGTGAACCGGACCCAGAAGACCAGGAACGACAGGACCACCACCTTGCCCACCAGCACCAGCGGCCCGAGCACGTTGAAGAGGTTGTCGGCCGGGTCGAGGCCGGGCACGTACCAGCCGCCCAGGAACAGCACCGCCGCGATGGCTGAGAACACGCCGGCAGTGGCGAACTCTCCGATGAAGAACAGTAGGAACCGCAGACCCGAGTACTCGGTCATGTAGCCGGTGACCAGCTCCGACTCAGCCACGGGCATATCGAAGGGGGTCTGGGTGAGTTCGGCCTGCATCGCGATCATGAAGATGATGAAGCCGGCGAACTGGGTGATGATGAACGGGTTGCCGATCGCCCCCCAGCCGAAGATCTCGCCGTTGGCCTGGGCCAGCACGATCTCCTGGAGGTTCATGGTCTCGGCCTGGATGACCACGCCGACGACCGCCAGCAGCAGCGGCAGCTCGTAGGCGATGAGCTGGCCGGTGGCTCTCAGCCCGCCGAGCAGGGAGTACTTCGAGGCCGAGCCCCAGCCCGCCATCAGGATGCCGATCACCGACACCGAGCTGACGGCCATGGCCAGGTACACGCCGAGGTCGTTGGAGATGAACCATGCATCCGGACCCCCCGGAAGCACGACCAGCAGCAGGAAAGTGGAGGTGAGGACGACGAACGGGGCGGCCTTGAACACGAAGCGGTCGGCCCGGGCCGGAACGATGTCCTCCTTCTGGAGGAACTTGCCGATCTCGGCCATGAGCTGAAGCGAGCCGTAGGGGCCGGCCTCCATGGGGCCCAGCCGGCTCTGCATGAAGCTCACCATCTTGAACAGGTGGGCGTAGACCAGCGTGCCCGCCACCAGCAGCACGGCCACCAGGCCCGCTCCCACCCTGATCGAGGTGACCTGCCAGTAGGACAGCTCAGCCAGCACGCCGATCATGGCGGGACTCCGTCGGAGGCCCCGCCGCCAAATTGACTTAGTTGTCCACACATATTGGGGAGAACTAAGAGGCCGAGCGGATAGGCGAGCGAATCCGGTGCATACGGGCGAGGCCGTGGCCCGAGCGGCCCGTGAGCGCAGCGAACAAGAGCGGGAAACACCCCGCCGCGACGCGACAGGCCGTCACCTATCCGCGCTCGCTCTAAGTCAATTTCGGTACGAGAAGCCCGGCGGCACGCGGCACCGAGCAGGCGCCGGCGCATGGCGAAGCACGAGGCGGTCATCGGTCGATGTCTCCGAGGATGAAGTAGAGGCTTCCCAGGATGGTGATGATGTCGGGAACGTAGACCCCTTTGAGCAGCCACGGCGTGATCGACACGTTGGAGAACGACGCGGAGCGGATCTTCACCCGGAAAGGGTTGAGGTCCCCCTTGGACACCACGTAGTAGCCCATCACGCCGAGCGGGTTCTCCGTCTCGACGTAAGCCTCACCCGCGGGCACCTTGATGATTACTGGAACCTTGGCCATGATCGGCCCCGACGGGATGTTGTCGAGCAGTTGGTCGACGATCTTGGTCGCCTCCCGGGTCTCCTGGAGCCTCACCCAGAACCGGGCGAACGAGTCCCCGTCGGGATGGGTCCACACCTTCCAGTCGACCTGGTCGTGGACCAGTCCGCACGGGCTGTCGCGGCGCACGTCCCAGTCCACGCCCGAGGCCCTGATGTTGGCCCCGGACAGGCCGTAGGACAAGCCGACGTCGGGCGGGATCACGCCGATCCCCCGGGTGCGGGCCTGGAAGATCTCGTTGCCCTCGACCAGCTCCTCGATCTCGTCGCAGAAACCGCGGATCTTGCGCATGGCCTGGCGGGTCTCGGCCACCCAGCCGGCCGGGAGATCGTCCTTGAGGCCGCCGATCCGGTCGAAGTTGGGGTGGAAGCGCCCGCCGGTGGCCGCCTCTATCTGGTTGAGCACGTGCTCGCGGTCCCGGAAGGCGAAGAACACCGGGGTTATGGCCCCCACCTGCACCGCCATGTCGCCCAGGAACAGGGTGATGTTGGCGATGCGGCTCAGCTCGAAGAGGATGGTACGGATCCACTGGGCCCGGGGCGGGGCCTCCACCTCCATGAGCTGCTCGGCGGCCAGGATGAACGGCACCTCGTTGGCGAAGCTGCCCAACCAGTCGATGCGGTTGATCAGCGTGGTGACCTGAGGGTAGGTCCGGACCTCGGCCAGCTTCTCGTAGCCCCGGTGCATGTAGCCCATGACCGGCTCGGCCGACACCACCTGCTCGCCGTCGAGCTTGGCCACGATGCGCAGCGTGCCGTGGGTGGCAGGATGCTGGGGGCCGATGTTGAGGGTCATGCCCTCGGTCTCGATCTCCAGGTTGACGCGGGCGTCGGCGGCCTGCGCGGCGATGTAGCTGAGCTGCTGGCGCTCGGAGACGGTCACGGTGTGCCGCCCTTGTCGTCTGCTTCGGGCATCAGCTCGACGTCGACGAGGCCGGGCCAGGGCTTCACCCGGCGGGCCAGCAACGGGTAGTCCTTGCGCAGCGGATGACCCTCGAACTCACCGGGAAGATAGATGTGGCGCAGCCCGGGGTGGCCGTCGAAGTCGATCCCGAACATCTCCCAGGCCTCGCGCTCGTGCCAGTCGGCACCGGGATAGACGGGCACCCAGCTCCGGACCCGCAGGTCGTCGTCAGGCAGGTCGGCCTTGGCGATCACCGAGCGTCCGGTGGACACGTCGTTGACCCGGGCCAGCAGCTGGAAGCGGGTGTCGCCGCCGGCCACGCCGGTCTCCGTCGGCGGGGCCTCCTTCGGCTCGGGCGGGTCGAGCACGTTGTCGACTGCGCTGTCCATGTCGCGGCCGAACGGCGACGGCAGCCAGTCGATGGCCGACAGGAAGCTGAAGAACGTGAAGCCCTCGGTGTCCCGCAGCCAGCCGGCGAGTTCGGCCCACGAGTCGCGGTCGACTCGCAGCCACAGCTCTCCGGCGGAGATGTGCGACCCGACCAGCGCCTCGCCCAGCGCGCCGCTCGCCCGCTCCAGCAGATTCTCAGCCTCGGCGTCGGCAGCCGCAGCAGCCGCTTCGGACGCGTCGGTCTCCACGGTCTCCACGGTGGCGGCGTCAGTCGACGACAATCGGCTCACCCCTCCAGCGCTCGCCCATGTCCTCGTTCTGGATGCGCTCCTGGAGCATGACGATCCCCTCCAGCAAAGCCTCGGGGCGGGGCGGGCAGCCGGGCACGTACACATCGACCGGCACGACCTGGTCGACGCCCTTGGTGACCGAGTAGCTGTCCCAGTAGGGACCGCCGCAGTTGGCGCAGGACCCCATGGAGATGACGTACTTGGGGTCGGGCATCTGCTCGTACAGGCGGCGCACCGAAGGCGCCATCTTGTCGGTGACGGTGCCCGAGATCACCACCAGGTCCGCCTGCCGGGGGCTGGCGGGCAGGGGGATCACGCCGAGGCGCATGACGTCGTAGCGGGGCGAGCCGAAGGCGGCGCCCATCTCGATCGCGCAGCAGGCCAGGCCCCACTGGTACACCCACAACGAGTACTTGCGGCTCATGTTGAGCAGGGTCGACAGCGGCTTGGGCATCTTGCCCGACTCGACTAGACCCACTGGAATCCCCCCGCCGAGCAGCTCGCCTTCACACCCACCGCAACATCCTCTTGCGCCAGGCATAGAGCAGGCCGAGGAGCAGGATGAAGATGAAGATGGCCATCTCCACGAGGCCGAACATGGCGTAGGCCTCCAACCGGGCTGCCCAAGGGAAGATGAACACGGCCTCAACGTCGAACAGCACGAACAGCAGGGCAAAGACGTAGTAGCGGATGTTGGCCTGCGACCACATGTCCCCGATGGGGTCCACGCCGGACTCGTAGTTCTCCACCTTTGCCGGGGTGGGGCGCGACGGTCGCAGGATCCGGCCCGCGCCCAGCAACGCGGCCACGATGACGGCACCGACTGCGCCGAAGATGCCGACAGTCAGATAGGTGCGCAGGAACTCCGACACGGGCCGGAAGCCTACCGGCGAGCCAGCCCGCGACGCGTCAGCCGAGGACGGGCATTTGCGCTCGGCCTCTAGCCGAGGAGCACTACTCGACGAGCCATCCAGGCCGCGCAGCCCGACAGCAACACTGCCGGTCCCGGGCGCCAGGCCACGACCGCCAACCGCATCGCGGTCGCGTCGCCGGCAGACGGCACCGACAGGACGTTGATGATGGCCAGCACGCCCAGGAGGGACACCGCAACCGACGTCCAGTAGACCGACTGCCGCAGCCGGGGGACCATGTCGGAGGCTGGAGTGGTGCAGACCGCGACAGCCGCGCCCACCAGCAGGAGGCCGGTCAGGGCATTGACGTTGGTGAGAGCGCTGTGAAGGTCATCCCACCACGGATAGCGACGATCGATCCCGGCGTAGCGGATCATGGGCGCGACCACATGCACCAGCGCGGCCGCCAGCATCACGACGACCAGCACCTCCCGCGCCTCGTCCCAGGCCACGGGCAGTGGCCGCCGGTCGCGCTCGCCAGCCATAGCGAGAACGTACTCCCTGACGGTGTTGCGGGCGCGCGAAGGAAGGCGGAAGAACCTAGAGGATCTAGAGGACTAGCAGGAGACGAGAGGTCTCGTCAGCCGCCGACCCCGGCGAGCGCGTCGGCGCGCGATCCGTGGACCGGGATGATCTTGTCGAAACCGCTGATCTCGAAGATCTCCCGGATCGAGTCGGACAGCGAGCAGACGGCCATCTTGGCGTTCTGCTTCTGGAGCGTCTTGGCAACCAGCAGGACCACACGCAGACCGGCGCTGCTGATGTATGAGATGCCTTCGAAGTCCAGCACCATCCCCGTGTCGTCCGGGCTGATGGCGGCTTCCAGTGCTTCGTGGAACTCAAGGGCGTTGGCACCGTCGACGCGGCCCTCGGCCATTGCAATCAACGCTCCCCCCTGCCTGTCAGTGCTGATATTCAATGAACCGCATCTCCTCGGTGTCGCGATCGGACCGTCGGCTAGCTGTGGCTGCTGACTGGGCGACATAGTAACCCCTGCACGAGGCGCGCGCCTACCGCGGCACGACAAAGCCCTGCGAGGCACTTCCGGCGCTCTACCCGCCCAGGTGTCTGACCCGGCCCGGCGAGGGTCAGCAAAGTAGTCTCGTCCCGCTCTCTCGATACTGATCCACGACGGAGGAGAGTCGAGTGCTGCTGGATGTGTTTCTTCCAATCGGGCTGATCTCGTGGTGGCCAAACTGCTGGAGGGCGTGTTCGACCGCTTCGGCGTCAGCTCGATCATCGCCTTCACGCTGACGGGGGTGCTGCTCGGTCCGGCGACCGGGACAGTCGAGCCGCAGCACGACCTCAACCTGTTCCTGGAGATCGGCATCTTTGTGCTCTTCTTCCTCATCGGGCTGGACGAGATCGACGTTCCGGGCTTCGTGGCCACGATGCGGGGACGGTACTTCGCGGCGGCCATCATCTCGGTGCTCATATCGCTCGTGGCGGCCCTCGTCGTCACATCGGACATATTCGAAGTCGACCTGGGCCTGGGCCTGGAGTTCGATGAGGCCCTAGCCCTGGCTGGAATCCTGTCGCTGTCGAGCCTCGGCCTGGCGGCCAAAGTGCTGTCGGACTCCGGAACGCTCAAGCAGCCCATAGGTCTGAAGATCTTCACTATCGTGATCATCGCGGAGATCCTCTCGCTGCTAGTGGTGGGATTCACCGTCGGGGAGCACGTCCAGGACCTGACCGCGGTCTCCGTGTTGGCGCTGCTGGGCGAGATCATCGCCTTCGTGGTGGTGGCCTGGCTGTTGTCGGCAAAGATCCTGCCGGTCGTCATCGTCTTCCTGCAGCGCATCCTCAACGTGCCGGAGCTGTCCTTCGGCTTGCTGATCGGAGGCCTGTTCCTAGTGGTGGTGGGGGCCGAGTACATGGGGCTGCACGGCACCATCGGAGCACTGCTGTTCGGAGCCGCGCTGTCCGGGCTGTCCCAAGATGTGCGCGACGACATCATGCCCGGCATGCGGAGCGCCTCCGAGGGCTTCTTCGTGCCGCTGTTCTTCGCTTCTACCGGCCTTCACTTCGACCTCTCCTTCATGGACCTGGCCCCGTTGACTGCGGTGGCTCTCGTGCTCGTACCGCTGGTGGGCAAGTTTGTCGGGGCCTTCGTCGCAACCTACGTCACCCGGCTCGACGCCCCGTTCGCGCTGGCGAGCGGCCTGATGTGCAAGGGCGTGGCCGAGATCGCCTTCCTGCTCGTGCTGCTCGAGACCGACGCCATCCCCAAGGAGATCTTCTCACTGCTGGTGCTGACCATGTTCGGATACATCCTGTTCATGCCGACCGTGTTGAATCTCGCGGTCAGGTGGGCGGGGCGGTCGGACTATCCCTCGCTGCCCGACATGGTGACACCGTCGTTCGTGCGATATGCGCTGGAGGACATCAAGGTCCGCGCCGCGTTGGACCCGACCCGCGAGTATCCGGGATCTGATACCCCGGTGACGGAGTTCGTCGAAGCCTGGACGGTGCCCAACCAGAACGACTACCTGGTGGTGGACGACGGCAAGGTGTCGGGGATCGTCTCGACGAGCGGACTCCACTCGGTGCGCCGGAACTCCGACCCGACCGCCACGCTCGGCGAGGTGATGCGGCCAAGCACGCTGACCGCCCACCCCGACGAGCCGATCCACGATGCCGTGGAGCCAATGACCAACGCCCCGCAGACGGTCATCCCCGTGACCGACCCGGAGTCGGGATGCTTCCTGGGATCGGTCACCAGCAGGGACGTGACCCATCTGGTTGTGCTCGTGGGCGAGGTCCTGAGGGAGGTCGTCAAGAAGGAGGGGGAGGAGTTGTGAGGGGCCGAGCCGCAGGGGCCGAGCGGCGCGCTCCGCCCACCGTGATCGGAATGCGTCTAGTTCCGGTGCTCGTACACCAGCGGGAACCTCTCATCGTCGGCGGGGTATGCGCCCGGCGCTGCGGTGGTGTCGTCCTGGGTGACGATGGGGTCGCAGCCGGGGTGCGGAAACCAGGTGGCGTCGTCGCCAAGCCAGCGGGTGGACAGCGCCACCCGTCGGTCTCGGCCCGCGTTGGCCGGCGCGCCGTGGATGATCCAGGCCGAGAAGAAGATGGCGTCGCCGGGCTCCACATCGAACCCGACGATCTCGAAGGGGCTGTCGGGCAGATGTCGGGCCGCCTCGATGTCGGGCATGGGCTCGCCTTTGAAGTCGTCGGTCCATCCGCCCTGCCCGTCGAACGACTCCGGCGCGTAGTAGGCGTCGCACAGGTGTGAGCCCCTGACGAACTCGAGCGAACTGTGACTCACCCGGCTGCTGGTGGCCGAGACCCACGCCGAGACGATCTGCTTTCCCAAGAACGGCCAGTAGGGAATGTCCTGGTGCCACGGTGTGGGAGCCGAAGTGTGGGGCTCCTTCACCAGCAGGTGGTCGAAGTAGAAGCGCACCGTCTCGGAGCCGGTCAACGCCGCCGCCATGGCCGCGATGGGCGACGAGAACACGAAGTCCCGCACGAACGGCTCATGTCGCCAGCGGTACCGGGTGGTGAAGAGGCGGTCCTGAGCCGCGCCCGGGTTGGTGTCGGTGACCCACGACCCTGGATCGTCGAGCTGGATCTGGGCGTCCTCCAGGATCCGCTCCACCCACTCGCCATCCACGGCACCCGGGATCTTGACAACTCCGTCGCGCTCGAAGGCAGCCTTTACTTCCGCGGAGATCACCGCGGAAGATTATGCAGCCGCCCGATGCCGCCGCGCTCGACGGCGACCAAGCGCCATGGACGGACGGCCGCCTACGCTGCTGTCATGCCCCTGGTGTTCGCCGGCGTCTGCAGTCACGCCCCCGGCATCGTCGGGCGAGCCGACCAGGCCGATCCGCATGTGAGGGACAGGGTCTATGCCGCCTACGGCGAGATGGCCTCGGCCCTCGCCGCGACCCGGCCCGACGCCTTGATGGTCGTGGCCGCCGAGCACTTCGGCAACTTCTTCATGAACAACATGCCGAGCCTCGCGATCGGTATGGCCGACTACTACGAGGGACCCATCGAGAATCCGGGCTGGCTGGGCATCGAGAGGTTCGTGGTACCGGGGAATCGAGACCTGTCCCAGCGTCTGATCACCGAGATCATGAGGACCTCCGATGTGGCCTACGCGGAGGAGTGGAGGCTCGACCACGGGATCGCGGTGCCGCTCCACTTCCTGACCCCCCAACATGACCTGCCCCTGGTCCCGGTCAACATCAACTGCCAGGGTCCACCACTAGCGCCCTACGAGCGGGTCTGGACGTTCGGCGAGTCCATCCGGCGGGCAGCCGACAGCGTGCCCGAGCGCGTGGCGGTCATCGGTACCGGCGGGATCTCCCACTGGCCCGCCACCCCCGACTCGGGGAAGATCAACGAGGCCTGGGACCGCGACTTCCTCGATCGCTGGTGCCGCAACGACCGCGACGCGCTGCTCGACTACGACGACCGGACCGTCTACGCCGAAGCGGGCCAGGGCGCCTTCGAGATCCGCACCTTCATCGCCATCAGCGCGGCGGCCTCAGGGGCTCCCGGCACCGTACACTGCTACCAGCCGGTACCGATCTTCGCCGTCGGCTGCACCATCGCCACCTACGATCTCGACGCATCGCTGAACTGAGCGAGCAGAAGAACCGAACATTGCCCCAGTTCGTCGATACCGGCCACAGAGCCCGGAACTCGGCAAATTTGGCGCTCCCGCACGAGCGTGGTGCCACGTGCATATATTCATTCGTTGGGAGTTGCAGGGGATCTTTCCTTCGAGCTAAGGGAGGCATTGAGATGTCGAAAGTGCGCGGCAGCCGGTTGCTGAGACGGGTGCTTGGGTCAGTTCCGAGCGGAGTAGCCGCAGCGTTGCTCGTATTGCTCGTGGCTTCAGGATGCGGCGGCGACAACCAAAGCGAGCCGACGGCCCCGACTCCCACCGAAGAACCCGCTACGGAACCCGAGACACCCCCCGAAGAACCCGCTACGGAACCCGAAGAACCCGAGACACCCCCCGAAGAACCCGCTACGGAACCCGAAGAACCCGAGACACCCCCCGAAGAACCCGCTACGGAACCCGAAGAACCCGCTACGGAACCCGAAGAACCCGCTACGGAACCCGAAGAACCCGAGACACCCCCCGATCTTCCTTTGGAGGGCTTGGCTGTCACAGGTGAGACCGCGGTGGGGGACCTCTTGGACCGGCTCCCCGGCGGGGACAGGGATTGCGTCCTCGCCAGCTTCGGGGAGTCCGAGTACGAGGTGCTGGCGGCTACGACGCTCGCCGGTCTGTTCGTGGACGTAGCGGCGGCACAGCGGCTGTTGGAGTGCTTCGAGGTGGAGAACAGCCGCGGCCTGGCGCTGATCGAGGCCCAAGAGGGCGGTCTGGCGCCCGGCACTCGCGGGTGCCTGGTTGCGCTTTCGTTCGACCATCCGGAGCTGTTCGCGCTCAGGATCGGAGTGCCCTTGGAGGCCCTCGACGTGGACCATCTGGAGGTCCATCAGATGTTCCTGGACATCTTCGGCTGCATGGCGCCCCTTGAGCAGCTGGTGTCGATGACGCGCATCCGGATGGGGTTGGAAATGGCCGACCCGTTGAAGCTGCGCGACCTGGAGTCTGCGTTCACTGAAGACATGACCTCGTGTATGAGCCGAGCCATAGATGACTGGGAGGCGGTCCTTGACGCTCCGCCGGTGACAGCAACGCCGAGGCCGGACGTGACGGCGGCCATGGGGGAGTGCGTCGATCCTTCGGATCTAGCCGGCTTCCAAACCCGCTTCTTCGCCGCGACCATATTGGCGTTGGCGAGCGATGGCGGTAGCCAGGAGTCGCTCGACTGCCTGGTGGACTTCTCCGTCGAGCACCCGGCTCAGGTGGCGGCCTTCGGGGCTGTGCCTATGCAGGAGTTCGCGGCTTCTCGCGACCTCGCAGTGTTCGCGGCGAATCTGGATCTCTACGCCCCAACCGTTCAGACCGGCATTTTGCTGCTCGAATGTCTGTCAGACGACGAACTCCGACGATTCCAACAGCGGATCCCGCCCGCCCTGCGGGCATTCCAATCGCATCAGGACTCGCCGGAGTGACACCCACACCAACGCTAGATCGAGCGGCTGGAGTGAGGGGTGCACAAGCCGCACACAAGGAGCGTCAGCCGGTGCGCGATCCCGGATTGCCTGATCCGTCGGCAGCCAGGGTCTGCTGGCCGAGTGCGGCGGAGTGCGCGTCGACGCCCTCGTAGCCCCTCATGGCGTACACGCCGGCTCGAACCGGTCCGTGCTCGGCGACTCCGTCACGCATCCGCTGCAGGTAGTCGGCCCATTCGATCTGATGCAGGGCGGCGAAGTGCATCAGGATCTGTCCGTTGACGCCTAGGACATAGAGCAGTCCGATGTCTGGCGCGACGAGCGCCTCGACCTCCTCGTCGTTGAGGTCGTACGGCTCGAGCACGGCTCGCCGATCAGCGAGGTAGGCCTCCTGCAGCCTCTGGTCGCGGTTGAGCTCGTAAAGGAACTTCTGGACGTAGTACAGGCTCATCAACACCTAGCGTAGAGGCCGAGCCTTCTACAAGACTATCGGTTCAACCAGAAATACCTTGTAAAGGGTGAAATATCATGTAGACAGCGGCCTGTGCACATCTTATAGGCCAGCGGCGGTGCTGGACAGGGACTCCAGCACGCTGGGAACTACGCCCATGGCTACCGTCAACAGCACGGCGGCCACGATCACCGCTCCTGCTCCGAGGCCGACTGAGGGCTTGGATGTCTCCGCCGCGGTTTCGGTTTCGTCGCCGGAGTCGCGGAAGTACATGGCTACGACCACTCGCAGGTAGGCGAAGGCTGCGACTACGGCGCTCACCATGGCCACCACCGCCAGCCAGTACGAGCGGGCCTCGACGGCTGCGGCTATGACCGAGAACTTGGCCACGAAGCCGGACGTGAACGGGACGCCCGCCTGGGCCAGCAACAGGATTGTCAGCCCGAGGGCCAGCGCCGGTCGGCGGGCGGCGAGACCGGCCAGTGTGTCCAGGCCGGTGCGGTCGTCGCGTTGGCCCGACAGCACGGCTACGACCGTGAAGCTGCCGACCGCGATCACCGCGTAGGCGGCCAGGTAGAACAGCACCGCGGCCACGCCGGAATCGGAGGCAGCCTGCACGCCGACGAGGATGAAGCCCGCGTGCGAGATGGACGAGTAGGCGAGGACCCGCTTGGCGTCGCTCTGCACCGCGGCCAGGACCGATCCGACCGCCAGTGTGGCGCAGGCCAGCGCGAACACGGCGGGGCGCCAGTCGTCGGCCCGGGTGCCCAGCGCCTCCACGAAGACCCGGATGAGCGCCACGAAGCCCGCCGCCTTGACCGCCGAGGCCATTAGCGCAGTCACCGGCGTCGGGGCACCGACATAGGTGTCGGGGGCCCAGGCATGGAACGGGGCCGCGGCCACCTTGAAGCCCAGGCCCACCAGCAGCATGGCCGCGCCGGCCAGCAGCATCCCGTCGCGCAGCAGGATGAAGGCGTCGAGATGGCTTGCGATCCCGTCAAGGTTGGTGGTGCCGGTCGCGCCGTAGACCAAGGCGATGCCGAACAGCAGGAACGCGGTAGAGAAGGCACCGAGGACGAAGTACTTGAGACCGGCCTCCAGCGACTCGAGGCGGCGCAGATTGAGCGCGGCCATCACATAGGCTGCGATGGACATCGTCTCCAGCCCCAGGAATAGCACGATCAGGTCGGCTGCCCCGGCCATGACCACCGCTCCGGCCGCGGCCAGCAGCATCAACACGCAGAGTTCTGCGCTGGCGACCTCGACACGCCGGCAGTACCGGGGAAGGGTCGGGGCAGCCAGCGCCACCGAGCCTAGAACCACCGCAGCAACGAACAGCGCCATCCGGTCCATCACCAACTGGCCGCCGAACGCCTCCACCACCGCGTCCCGCTGCCACAGGACTACGACCGAGACGAGGCCCGCCCCCGCGACCGCGAACGTCCAGACCGCGTCAAGCGCCGCGGGCACCACCCGACTCGGAACCAGCGAGCGGATCATCAGCAGAACGAGTGCGCCCGCGCCGGGCAGGAGCACCGGCAGCAGGCCCGTCCAGTCGACTGGAGGGGTCCGAACCGGCAGCTGGGCCAGCACTGAGCCCATCATTCGCCGCCGCCGTTATGGTCGCCGCCGTCGTCGCCGTTATGGTCGGTCACGCCGTTGCCGTCGCCGCCGTTATGGTCGGCCTTGTCCGACCGGGCCAGGTCTTCGAGGCTTACGGAGGGATGCACGTCGGCGACGGGCTCTGCGAAACCGGCGACGTTGTCCTCGACGTGGGCGATGATGGCGTCCACCGCGGGCTCGACCCGTTCGATCACCGGCTTGGGGTAGACGCCCATGAACACGATGGCCGCGATGAACGGTGCCATCACCAGGCCCTCGCGCCAGCGGAGGTCCGGCGTCTCGGCGTTGGCCCCCGAGGCCGGGCCGTGGAACACCCGCTGGTAGGCCCACAGCAGGTAGACCGCGGCCAGTATCACGCCCGCGGCCGCCACCACCGCCCACCAGCGGTGGGCGTTGAAGGCACCCAGCAGCACCAGCAGCTCGCCCACGAACCCATTGAGGCCCGGCAGCCCGACCGACGACAGCATCACCACCATGAACACCGCGGCCAGCAGGGGCGCCGGCTTCTGCAGGCCGCCCAGATCGGAGATCTCGCGGGTGTGGCGGCGCTCGTAGATCATGCCCACCAGCAGGAACAGCGCCCCGGTGGACACTCCGTGGTTCACCATTTGCAGCACGCCCCCGGTGAGACCCTCGGTGTTGAGCGCGAAGGTGCCGATGACGATGAAGCCGAGGTGGGCCACCGAGGAGTAGGCCACCAGCCGCTTTAGGTCCCGCTGCATGGCCGCGGCGATGGCGCCGTAGATGATGCCGATCACGCCCAGCGTCACCATCAGCGGCGCGAAGTACACCGACGCCTCGGGGAACAGGTACAGGCCGAAGCGCACCAGGCCGTAGGTGCCTAGCTTCAGCATGACTGCGGCCAGGATCACCGAGCCCGCGGTGGGCGCGTTGGTGTGGGCGTCGGGGAGCCAGGTGTGCACCGGGAACAGCGGCACCTTCACCGCGAAGGCCAAGGCGAAGGCCAGGAACAGCCAGCGGGCCGTGTTGGTGGCCAGCACCTGCGACTCGGCAATGGCGGTCAGGTCGAAGGTCACTGCGCCGCCCGAGGCAGACGAGTGCAGGAAGGCCACGGCCACGATGGCCACTAGCATCAGAGCCGAGCCGAACATGGTGAACAGGAAGAACTTGGTGGCCGCGTAGGCCCTCCGCCCGTGGCCCCAGCCGCCGATCAGGAAGTACATGGGCACCAGCACGATCTCGAAGAAGACGAAGAACATGATCAGATCGAGGGCCACGAACGTGCCTAGGCAGCCCGCTTCCAGCACCAGCATCCAGGCGTAGTACGGCTTGGGCGAATGCTCGGCGTCCACGCCGACGATGGCCAGCGGGAAGATCAGCGCGGTCATCACCACCAGGAACAGCGACAAGCCGTCCACGCCGACCTGCCATGAGATGCCCCACCCCGTGATCCACTCGTGCTGCTGCCAGAACTGGAAGCTGGCCGCCGAGCCGGCGTCGAACTCGGCGAGCATCCACACCGCCAACACCGCCGAAACCGCCGAGGCCACCAGCGCCACCGGCTTGAGCAGGTCGGGTCGGGTCCGGGGCATCGCCAGCAGCACCAGAGCACCCGCCGCGGGGACCAGCACCAGCACAGTGAGCACCGCCGGGAAGGACGTTGAAGCGGTCGCGCTCATCTAGAAGCTCGTCCTGAAGAGGAACCACACCAGCAGGGCGACCGCGCCGGCCGCGGTGAGCAACGCGTAGGAGCGCACGAAGCCCGATTGCGCCCGCCGCAGCAACGTGCCACCGGCCCGCACCGAGCGGCCGATGCCGTCCACCGCGCCGTCCACCACCTTGGCGTCGAAGTCGGCAACCCCCTCGAAGGCCCGCCGGCCCGGACCGCCCACGAAGCGGGTCCAGGCCTCGTCAACGTAGAAGGCCCGGGCCGCGGCCGGCCACTCCACGCGGCTGGCCGGCAGCCGGTGCTGCAGGTACACCGCCACCGCGCCCGCGATCCCGGCCGCCGCACCGGCCATCGATACCAGCGCCAGCAGCCACTGGGCCCCGCCGCCCAGGCTGAGGTGGGCCTCGTTGCCGAACAGCGAGGGCTCCAGCCACGACCCCATGAAGTGAAGGTCCTTGGTGAAGGGCAGGTTGAGCACGCCGGCCACCGCGGCGGCGGCGGCCAGCACTATCAGGGGCGCCGTCATCAGGCGCGACGGCTCGTGGGGGTGGGCGTCGGCGCCGTGGCGGGCCTCGCCGTAGAAGGTCATGAACACCAGCCGACTCATGTAGAAGGCGGTCAGCGCCGCGGTGACGATCCCCACTGCCCACAGCGCCGGGCTGCTGTCCCAGGCGTAGGCCAGGATCTCGTCCTTGGACCAGAAGCCCGAGAACGGCGGAACCCCGGCAATGGCCAGCCAGCCCACTATGAACGTGCCCGCGGTCACCGGCATGGCGGCCCGCAGCGCCCCGTAGCGGCGCATGTCCTGGTCGCCGTCGAGGGCGTGGATGACCGAGCCCGACCCCAGGAACAGCAGCGCCTTGAAGAAGGCGTGAGTGACCATGTGGAAGATGGCAGCCACATAGGCGCCCGAGCCCACAGCCAGCATCATGTAGCCGAGCTGGCTGATCGTCGAGTAGGCCAGCACCTTCTTGATGTCGTTCTGGGCCATGGCCGCACCCGCGGCGAACAAGGCGGTGGCCACGCCCACCCAGGCGATCGCGTCGGGTGCCCAGGCGTCGGACGCCGCGATCAGCGGGTTGACCCGAACCATCAGGTAGACGCCGGCCGTGACCATGGTGGCCGCGTGTATGAGCGCCGAGACCGGGGTGGGGCCGGCCATGGCGTCGGGAAGCCAGATGTAGAGCGGCAGTTGGGCGGACTTCCCGGCCGCACCCACGAAGAGCAGGATCACGATGGCCGTCGCGGTGGTGGACGGCAGCGAATCGGCCTGGCCGAACAGGTCCAGGTAGCGCACCGACCCCAGCGCGCCGAAAGCCCAGAACATGGCCAGCATGAAGCCCCAGTCGCCCACCCGGTTGGTGATGAAAGCCTTCTTGCCCGCAGTGGCGTTGGCCTCGTCGGTGAACCAGAACGAGATGAGCAGGTAGGAGCACACGCCCACCCCCTCCCAGCCCAGGAAGGTGAGGGCCAGGCTGTCGCCCAGCACCAGCACCAGCATCGAGAAGGCGAACAGGTTGAGATAGACGAAGAACTTCGAGAAGTCGCCGTCGCCGTGCATGTAGCCGATGGCGTAGAGGTGGATGAGAGCCCCCACCCCGGTGACGAACATCGCCATCGTCACCGACAGCGGATCAACGAGCAGTCCGGCGTCGACCGAGAAGTCTCCGGCCGGGACCCACTCGAACAGGGTGACGACGAAGCGGCGCTCGGCCGGGTCGCGGCCCATCAGGCTGGCGAACACCGCCACGGAGCACACGAAGGAGCCCGCCATGGCCAGCGTGGCCAGCCAGCCGGCACGGGGCTCGCCAAGACGGCGGCCCAGCGCTACCAGCACGGCGAATCCGGCCAGCGGGAAGGCACAGATGAGCCAGGCGGCCTCGAGCATCTCAGCCCTTCAGGAGTGACACGTCGTCGGCAGTGGCACCCGAGCGCCGCCGGTTGATGGCCACTACCAGTGCGAGGCCAATCACCACCTCGGTGGCCGCCACCACCAGCACGAAGAACACCGCAACCTGACCGCCCACATCGTTGAGCCCGGCACCGAGGGCCACAAAGACCACGTTCACCGCATTGAGCATCAACTCCACACACATGAACATCACGAGCGGGTTGCGCCGCACGAGCAGTCCAACCCCGCCGATGGCGAAGAGCGCTACCGCCAGCGCCAGGTACCAACCCGTCGACAGCCCGGCCGGATCCATCACGCCTCCGCCGAAGCGGCCGTGTCGGCCGTCTCGGGGCCGTCGGAACGGGACGCCCGCCGGGTCAGGACGACCGCTCCCACCACGGCCACGGTCAGCAGGGCCGCGGTGATCTCCACCGCGAAGGCGAACTCGCTGAACAGCACCCGGCCCATGCGCTCGATGTCGGTGGCCTCGCCGTCGAGAGCCCGGTCGCCGCCGGCGCGGCGCAGCCCGGTGAGCACGTCGGCACCGGTGACGACGACCGTTCCCAGCACCGCAGCCAGGGCTGCGCCGACCACGGCCGCCAGCGGCCGCTGTCCGAAGATGGGCTCGATTCTCAGTTCCTCCGCCTTGTCCACGCCCAGCAGCATGATCACGAACAGGAAGAGGATCACGATGGCGCCGGCGTACACGACAACCTGGACCGCAGCCAGGAAGTGAGCGTCGTTCAGCACAAACAGCACGGACACCCCCACCAGCGTCTGGACCAGAAACAAAGCAGCATGCACGGGATTACGACTGGCCACCACGCCGATGGCGCCGGCCAGAATAATCGCAGCGGCAACAATGAAGACCGCTTCACTCATCAGAGAACTCACCTTCAGGCAGGACGCCCCCGCCGGCAGGACCAGCCTCCTCAGTGTCGGCAGGCTCAGCGGCGCGCACGCCATAGCCGAGCTCGCCGGACCAGGCCACCTCGCCCACGTAGCGGTGATCCCCCGAGGAAGAGGTGGCCCGCATCCAACCAGAGGTCAGGGCGTCCTCCCCCTCCCGCCAGTCCTCCCACGGCATCTGGCGGGGCCGGCCATCGTCGTCCACCAGCAGCTCGTCCTTGGTGTAGACGGCGTCGTCGCGGCTGGTGAACGAGAACTCGAACAGCTTCGACTCGGTGATGGCCTGGGTGGGACAGGCCTCCACGCACAGGTCGCAATGGATGCAGCGCAGGTAGTTGATCTCGTACACGTAGCCATAGCGCTCGCCCGGCGCGACCGGGTCGTCGGGGTCGTTGTCGGCGCCGCGCACGTAGATGCAGTTCGCCGGGCACACCCCGGCGCAGAGCTCGCAGCCGATGCACTTCTCCATGCCGTCGTCGTAGCGGTTGAGCACGTGGCGGCCGTGCAGTCGCTCCGGCTTCTCCCGCTTGACGTCCTTGGGCGAATCGTCGAAGCCGCCCCGGTAGTCGGTGGTGACCCGGGGAAGGAACAGTTGCCGCAGAGTGACCGCGAATCCGTGCAGGTAGCCCATGTCAGGCCCTCTCCTCAACCGGGTCGGATCGCTCGCGGGCACCGGCGGACTCGCGGTCGCGGGCACGCCGTCCGCTGCGCACCGCCCGGACCAGCAACAGGGCGGCGCCGGCGAACACCAGCAGCGACACGACGGTGACGGCGGCCTCGTTCCAGCCCCGATCGCGCCCCAACTCCAGGGCAGTGAGGAACAGGAACCAGCCCAGCGCCACCGGTATGAGCGCCTTCCATCCGAGATCCATCAGCTGGTCGTAGCGGAACCGGGGCAGCGTGGCCCGCATCCACACGAAGCAGAACAGCAGCACGAACAGCTTCAGGAAGAACCACACCACGCCCCACGCCCAGGCGATGCCGACACCGCCCACCTCGCTGACGAGCACCGGGCCGGCGGGTCCGCCGAAGAACAGGGTGACGATGATGGCCGACATCGTGATGGTGTTCATGAACTCGGCCAGGAAGAACAGCGCGAAGCGGATCGACGAGTACTCGGTGTGGAAGCCGCCCACAAGCTCCTGCTCGGCCTCGACGAGGTCGAAGGGCGGGCGGTTGAGCTCGGCGGTTCCCGCGATCATGAACACGATGAACGGCACCAGTCCGGTGACGATCACGTTCCAGCGAGGGATGATGCCGAAGTACCCCTCGGCCGCCTGCGCAACCACCATGTCATGGGTGGACAGGCCGCCGGTGACCAGCACGATGGACGCCACCGCCAAGCCCAGCGCGGCTTCGTAGCTCACCATCTGCGCCGAGGCCCGTACCGATCCCAGCAGCGGATACTTGGACCCCGAGGACCAGCCGGCCAGCATCACGCCGTAGACGGCGACCGAGCTCATGGCCAGGAACAGCAGGATCCCGATCGGCGGGTCGGCCACCTGAAGGTAGGTGGTGCGCCCCCACCACTCGACCTGGCCTCCGCTGTTGAAGTCTCCACCGAGCGGGACGATCGCGAAGGCCAGGAAGGCGGGAATGAGCGACAGGTACGGCGCCAGCTTGAACACGAACCGGTCGGACCGGTCGGGCACCAGATCCTCCTTGAAGAAGAGCTTGGTGCCGTCGGCCAGGGTCTGCAGGATGCCGAAGGGCCCGGCGATCGTGGGCCCATAGCGCTGGTGCATCCCTCCCAGCAGCTTGCGCTCGAACCAGATCATCAGCATCACGGCCACGAGCAGGAAGGCGAAGGCCACCACCACCTTGGCCAGGGTCAACACGACTTCGACCAGGCCGATGTCGCCCGCCAGCATCGGATCGGCAGCGAACACCAACGTGCCGCTCATCGGGCTTCCACCTTGACCACGGTGATGTTGGTGCCAGCGGCAATGAGAGAGTTGGCCGGGGCGCCCGGCGCCAGCCAGTGAACCTTCAACGAGCCTGACGGCACGCCGTCATCAGCGATCAAGGTCGCCTCGAGATGACCGAAGTCCGAAACGACCCGCACCGCGGCGCCTTCACCGAAACCGCTTGAAGCGAGGTCGGCCGGGTTGATGCGGGCGGACGCGGCCGGGGCCAGATTCCGGCTCGATGGGCAGTGGCGCAGCATTGTGCCGTCGTCGTACATCGTGCGCGAGGCCACTAGCAGGAACGCTCCGTCGGGCGGGGTCTCAGCTACTTCCTCCCGGCCGGCGGGTCCTGGCGCAGGCCACCCCCCGGCCTCGCCGGTCGCGCTGGGGCGCTCGAGGAGCACTCCTTCTAGTGAATTCTGGTTCAGGGCCTCCTCGGTGAGCGAGGCGTGAACCTCCGAGACTCGGGCTAGTTCGGCCCGGATGGCTTCGGGCGATTCGAGGCCGACGCAGGAGCCTGACTCGAATCTCTCGGCCAGGTCGGCTGCGATCATCCAGTCGGGGCGGGCCGTTCCGGGCGGGGTGACCTTGCGGCTCATGGGGCTGACCCGGCCCTCCATGTTGGTGAAGGTGCCGTCGCACTCGGTGGGTCCGGCGGCCGGGAGCACGACATCGGCGGCCAGCGAGGCCGAGTCGTTCACGAACAGGTCCACCGTCACCACCAGGGGCGCCCCTCTCAGGCCCCGGTAGGCGAGGTCGCGGTCGATGAAGTCGTTGAGCGGGTCGGCACCGAGTAGCACCAGCACGTCGATGTCCCCGCGAGCGGCCGACCTGAGAATCCCGGCCGCGTCCAGCCCCTCATCCGCCGGAAGCCGCGGCCAGGTCCCGGTCGCGGGCGCGCCGTTCTCGGCGGCGTGGGCGTCTCCGGCATCCCCGGCGCCTTCGGTGTCGGCATCTTCGGCGCCTGCGTCTTCGGCGCCCTCGGCATCCTTGCCGTCCTCGGCAAACCCGGCGTCTTCGGCGTCCTCAAGCCTCCTGCGACCGGGCAGCAGGCCCGGTGCCAGTCCTGCCTCCAGGGCGCCCATCACGTTGCCCCTCCGCAACGCGGGCAAGAATCGCACTGACGACAGCCCAGCCAGTTCCGCCGCAGCTGCCTCGACCACCTCTGCACCCTCGGCCAGCGAGGCCCGGCCCAGCACCACGGTCACCTCATCGGCCGCGCCGGCCAAGGCCAGGGCGGCCGACTTGATGCTCTCAGCATCGACGCCCAGCGCGGCGTCAGCGGTGCTCAGCGCCTCGCGCAGCTCGCCAACCCTCGAGAGTTCCTCGGCCGCCTCGGCCCTTTCCAAGATCCCGTCGGATTCAGCGGCAGCCACGACCTCCGGTTCGGTCGCGAGCACTAGGGCTCGGGCGAGTTGGGCCGTTGTGCCGGGGCGGGGACGGAGGCAGTGCTGGGCGAGGTGCGACAGGCCGGTCGAGCCCGGCGTGACCTCGATCAGCTTGACGCCGTCGTTGGCAATCGCGTGGCGCAGCCGCAGGTAGAGGGTGCCCAGTTCCTCCTTGGGGTCGGGGCCGATGAGCACCACGGTGCCGCCGGGCCGGCAGGCATCGTCGATGGTGGCCCTGGGCAGCCCAAGAACCACTGCCGGGTCGAGGCCGTCGCCGAGCTGTGCGTCGACGTTGTCGGTGCCGATCACTCCCTTGGCCAGCTTGGCCCACATGTACTGGGCCTCGTTGGTGAGCCGGGCACCGCCCAGCACAGCCACACGCTCGGGCGGGGCCCCGATGAGCGCACCGACAATCCGGTCGAGCGCCTCTCCCCAGCCGGCCTCGCGCCACTCTGATCCCCCGTCGGGGTCCCTCATCACCGGCGCCGACAGACGCTCCGCGCTGTTCAGAGCTTCGAAGCCGAAGCGCTCCTTGTCCGACAGCCAGCCCCAGTTGACCGCGTCGGCGTCGGCGCCCAGCACCCGCAGCACCCGGTTGCGCGACGCCTGCACGGCCACCCTGGCGCCCACGCTGTCCACCCAAGCGGTGGACAGCGTCTCGCTGAGGTCCCACGGCCTGGCCTTGAATCGGTAGGGCACCGCAGTGAGTGCGCCCACCGGGCAGATCTGCACAGTGTTGCCTGAGAAGTACGAGGTGAAGGGCTCGCCTGGGTACGTGTTCACCTCAGTGTGATTGCCGCGGCCCATGAAGTGGATCAGGGCGTCGCCAGCCACCTCGTCGGCGAAGCGGGTGCAGCGGTCACAGAGAATGCAGCGCTCCCGGTCGAGGTAGACGGTCTCGCTGATGGCGATGGGCTTGGAGAAGTGGCGCTTCTCCTCCACGAAACGGGTCTCCCCCGGCCCGTAGGCCATGGTCTGGTCCTGCAGGGGGCACTCGCCGCCCTTGTCGCACACCGGGCAGTCAAGCGGGTGGTTGATGAGCAGGAACTCCAGCACGCCGTCCTGGGCCTTCTTGGAGATCTCGGACTCGGTGGACACCTTCATGCCCTCTGACACCGGCACCATGCACGAGGGCTGCAGGGCGAAGCCCCGCCCGGTGTCCACCTCCACCAGGCACATGCGGCACATTCCCACCGGGCTCATCCGCGAGTGGTAGCAGAACCGGGGGATGTAGGTTCCGCTGCGCTCGCAGGCCGCTATCAGCATCTCGCCGGGGCGCGCCTCTACCGCGGCGCCGTCCACCAGGATCTCCACTGTCGTCTCGGGCTCTGTCGCGGTCACGACGCGGCCGCCGAGGTCCTGTGCGATCCCTGAGGTCGGGGGGTGGCGGCGAGTCGGGACGACCGACGAATAGGGCGAAGCCCGTGTCGGTCGGGCCGAGCTCGACGACAGGACCCCCCGACCGGCGGGCGCGCGCCGGTCACTGGCTCGCTCCTACGGGGACTACTTCGATGGGGATGGGATCGCGGCGGGTGATCTTGGCTTCGTACTCGTGGCGGAAGCGGCGGATGGTGGACACCACGGGCGCCACCGCAGAGGGCCCGAGCGGACAGATCGTGGTCTGGCGAGGCGGGAACGGCACCGCTTCGAGTTGGCCGTGGGCGGCCACCGGGTAGGGGCCGGGGCTGATGTTGTCGCCTATGTCGAGCAGCAGATCGATGTCGGAGGGCCGCCCCTCCCCGTCGAGGATGCGGCGCAGGATCTGTTCCAGCCAGGTGGCGCCCTCGCGGCACGGGGTGCACTTGCCGCACGACTCGCGGGCGAAGAACTTCACCACCCGCCAGGCGGCCTTCACCGCGTCGGTGGTGTCGTCCATGATCACGATGGCGCCCGACCCGAGCATCGACCCGGCCGCGCCCACCGGCCGCGCCTCCAGCGGCAGGTCCAGGTGCTCAGCGAAGAACCAGGGAGCCGAGCCCCCGCCGGGGATGAACATCTTCAGCTCGCGGTCGTCGCGGATCCCCCGGCAGAAGTTGTCGCCGTAGATCAGCTCCCGGAACGTGGTCACGCCGTGCTCGACCTCGTACACCCCGGGACGGCGCAAGTGGCCCGACACCGCGAACATCCGGGTGCCCGGCGAGGACTCCGAGCCGTACCCCCGGTAGGCCTCGGCGCCGTGGACCATCATCCAAGGCAGGTTGGCGAGCGTCTCCACGTTGTTGACGATGGTCGGCTGGCCGTAGAGCCCGACCGCGGCCGGGAAGTAGGGGGGCTTGAGTCGGGGCATGCCCCGGCGGCCCTCCAGGCTCTCGATCAGTGCGGTCTCCTCACCCACGATGTACGCGCCCGCGCCCCACGCCATGACGATGTCAACCGAGAAGTCGGTCCCGCAGATCTCCCGTCCCACGTAGCCGGCCGCGTAGGCGTCGTTGAGAGCGGTCGCGATGCGCTCCTGGGCCACAGCCATCTCGCCCCGCACATACAGGAAGCACTGCTGCAGGCCGAGCGCGTAACAGGCGATCAGGCACCCCTCAATGAGCTGGTGGGGATCGCGCTCCATGAGCAGGCGGTCCTTGTAGGTCCCCGGCTCGCTCTCGTCGCCGTTGACGACGAGGTAGTAGGGATGCTTGCCAGGCGGCAGGAAACCCCACTTGACGCCGGCAGGGAACCCGGCGCCGCCCCGTCCCAGCAGCGTGGCCGCTCTCACCTCGTCATGCACCGCTGCCGGAGTCATCTCCAGCGCGGCCCGAAGTCCGTCGTAGCCGCCGGTGGCCTCGTAGCGGGCCAGGGTGAAGGAGTCGTCGTGCACGAAGCGGCTCGTGATCAGCTTGGGCCCGTCGTTGTTCACATAGCCGGGCGCATGCGCGATGTAGCCGTCCGCCAACGTGTGGGGATCCATCAGCCGACCGCCTCGTTGAGGCCCAGAGGACGAGCGAAAGCGAGGCCGTGGCCCGAGCGGCCCGTGAGCGCGGCGAACAAGAGCGAGAATGACAGCCTCACGACGCTGCGTACTCTCTCATCGCGACTCGCTTGTGCTGAGCCAGACCGGCGCTTCGCGGGCCTGCTCGGGCGGGACCACCCCGGCGAGACGCTCGGCAGGGATCGATTGCCTCACGGTGGACAGTGCGCCGTGGCGGGGGATGTCCAGGCGGTCGGCGCGAAGGTCCTCAACCAACTGGTCGAAGTCGTCGTGGGTCACCTTCCCCCGGTAGCGATAGTTCACCTGCAGGCAAGGGGCCTCGGTGCAGGCCGCGATGCACTCTGCCTCCTCGACGGTGAACATGCCGTCGGTGGTCGTGCCACCCACCTCTGTGCCCAGTGACCCGCAGGCGTGCTTCAGCAACTCCTCGCCGCCCCACAGAAGGCAAGAGATATTGGTGCAGACGTTGATCATGTAGGTGCCGACCGGCTCGAAGCGGAACATCTCGTAGAAGCCGGCCGTGCCCTTCACTTCGGCCGGCGTGGCTCCGACAAGCTCGCCTACGTGACGCATGGCGTCGTCGGTCAGGTAGCCGTCCTGCTCCTGCGCGAGATGCAGCAGCGGGATCAGGGCTGAGCGGGGCCGGGGAAACCAAGAAATGATCTCGGTCGCGAGCTGCTCCCGCTCGGGGCTCAGCCTCACCGGTCCGTCCTCGCTCGAAATTGACTTAGAAATCCCCCTCCAGTGTGGACAACCACGTCAATTTCGCCGTGCGCCGGCGTCGTTGCTGCCGCCCGACAGCTCACCGGTCCACGTCCCCCATTACCGGGTCGACGGAGCCGATGATGGCGATGCCGTCGGCGATGAGGCCGTTCTGCATCAGATGGGGCAGGGTCTGGAGGTTCACGAAACTGGGCGCCCTGACGTGGACCCGGTACGGAACCGACGTGCCGTCGCTCACCAGGTACACACCGAGCTCTCCCCGGGGGGACTCCACCGCGGCGTAGGCCTCCCCGGCGGGGACCTTGAACCCCTCGGTGAAGATCTTGAAGTGGTGGATCAGCGCTTCCATCGACTCGTCGATGCGGGCCCGCGGCGGCGGCGTCACCTTCTTGTCTTGGGTCCGGTAGTCGCCTGAGGGCATCGCGTCGATGATCTGGGCGACGATGCGCAGAGACTCGCGGATCTCGTTGAGTCGGATGGCGTAGCGGTCGTAGCAGTCGCCGTGCGTGCCCACGATCACGTCGAAGTCGACCTGGTCGTAGAACAGGTAGGGCTCGTCGCGCCGCAGGTCCCAGGCCATGCCCGCGCCCCGCAGCAGCGGCCCAGTAGCCCCGAGGGCGACGGCCTCGGCGGCACTGATGATGCCGACGCCCTGGAGCCGCTCGCGCCAGATGGGCTGGCCGGTGAGTAGTGTGTCGTACTCGTCGAGGCGGGGCTCGATCAACTCGATCAACTCGGCCACGTCGGTGCGCCAGTCGGCGGGCAGATCGGCGGCCACTCCTCCGGGCCGGATGTAGTTGTGGTTCATGCGCAGGCCGGTGACCTTCTCGAAGAAGCGCAGCACCTCCTCGCGCTCGCGCCACCCGTAGATCATCATCGACACCGCCCCGAGCTCCATGCCGCCAGTGGCCAGGAACAGCAGATGCGAGGCGGCCCGGTTGAGCTCGCACATCAGCATGCGGATCCAGGTGGCCCGCTCGGGCACCTCGATGCCCAGCAGCCGCTCAGTGGCCAACGAAAAGGCCAGCTCGTTGAACAGCGGCGAGGCGTAGTCCATCCGGGTCACGTTGGTCCCGCCCTGGAGGTAGGTGAGCTGCTCGCCGGTCTTCTCCATGCCGGTGTGGAGGTAGCCGATGACGGGCTTAGAGCGCAGGACAGTCTCGCCCGACAGCTCCAGCATCAGCCGCAGCACACCGTGGGTCGACGGGTGCGACGGACCCATGTTCAGCAGCACCAGTTCGTCGTCATCCGGGTCGTCGGGGTCACCGCCGATCTCCGCGGCCTCGGCCTCCGACATGCGCAGCACTGCGGAGGGCTCGCGGCGGCTGACCCGCTCTGCGCCCGCGGCGGGCCCGGCCGGGGTGCCGGCCGCGGCCGCCTCCGGCGAGGCCTCGTCGGCGGGGGCGGTGTCGGTGATGCTCATCGCGGTCTCCAAGTCACCTGACGTTGGAGGCAGCCTTGAACTGGACCGGTATCCGGCCGCTGTCGTAGTCCTTGCGCAGCGGATGGCCCGACCAGTCCTCGGGCATCAGGATCCGCGAGGGATCTGGGTGGCCCTCGAAGACGATGCCAAACATGTCGTAGGCCTCGCGCTCGAGGTTCTCCGCGCCCGGCCACAGATCGAACAAGGTGGGTATGGACGGGTCGTCGGCCGGAACCTGGGCGCGCATGCGCAGGCGCTCGCGGTGCTCGTGCGACATCAGACTGGCCACGACCTCGAACCGTTCCGGCTGCACCCCTTCGGGCAGGCACCGGTCGGCGTCGTACGTCAGGTAGTCGACTGCGGTGAGGTCGATGAGCTGGTCGAACCCGTCGGCTCGGGCGGCTGCGGCCACGTCGAGCCATTGGCTCGGTGACGGGTGGATCACGGCCTGGCCCCGGGACGGTCGGTCGCCCCCGACCGGGGCCCCGTAGCGCTCAGCCATGCCTGCGGCGGATGGTGGCGCTCGCCGTCTGGCCGTCGAGTTGTTGCACGGCGATGCCGGCTCCGCCGGTGGAGCTGGCGGACCGCCGGGCCAGCAACTCCCCCGACAAGATCTCGTGGTGGAGCGTGAAGATGGCGTGCATCAGCGTCTCGGGGCCGGGAGGGCAGCCCGGCGCGTACACGTCCACCGGCACCACCTGGTCGACACCCTGGACGAGGGCATAGTTGTTGAACATGCCCCCGCTGGAAGCGCACACACCCATCGAGATGACCCACTTGGGCTCCATCATCTGGTCGTAGATCTGGCGCAGCACAGGGGCCATCTTCTGGGATACCCGGCCAGCGACGATCATCACGTCGGCCTGGCGGGGCGAGGCCCGGAAGACCTCCATGCCGTAGCGGGCCAAGTCGTAGTGAGCCGCTCCCGTGGCCATCATCTCGATGGCGCAGCAGGCCAGCCCGAACTGCGCAGGCCAAAGGCTTCGAGCCCGGGACCAGTTGACCAGGCTCTCCAGCTTGGCCGTGATGAAGTTGTGCTGGATGGCCTTCAAGCCGTGGTCTCGCAGATCAGCAATCTGGTCGGCTACCCCCATCAGGTGACCTCCGAGCCGCTAGGGACGCGGCCCTCGAGACCGACCCGGCGAACTGTGGTGCGCGCCGTGCGGTCGGCGGACACGATCTCGGAGTCCGGCGCGTCCGCTTCAGCGGAAACGACTGAGCGTCGGGACTTCGACGCCGGTCCCCATTCGAGGGCGCCGGCCCCGATCAGATACACGAACGACTCGAATACCGCGAAGCTGAACACCAAGAGCACGACAAGGCCGAAGAGGCCCAGGCCGCCCCGGGCCACCGCGTAGGGGTAGAACAGCACGATCTCCACGTCGAAGACGATGAAGATCATCGCCACGAGGAAGAAGCGGACCGGAAACCGCTCGGGAGTGTCGCGGGACGGCACGATCCCGCATTCGTAAGGATCCAGCTTGGGCACGGTCGCCCTCCGCGGGGCCAGCAGGCCTGAGGCAACAAAGCTCCCCGCCGCGAACAGCGCGGCCAGCGCGAACAGCGCAAACAGGGGGAGGTACTGCCCCAGCACCGCTCAGGCGGCCGCCCGCGGATGATCTTGGGTCGAGTTCTGTGTATGCACGACCCAGAACAAGCCCGAGATTCTGATCCGGTCGGTAGATGCAGGCATGTCAGGCGTCCACCCGAGCTGGTGCCTCGCGCTGGCGCCAGGCCAGCTTGTCGCGCTCGTGCAGGAACAGGCACAAGGCCGCGAAGATGCACAGTGAGCCGAGGGTCACCAGCGCGGGCTTGAGGCGGAGGTTGCCGAGGTCGCGGACCATGATCACCGAGATCACGGGCCTCGACTCGTCGACGATGGGCCGCGGCGGGGGCTGTCCGGGAAGCAGCGGCTGATCGACCACTTCCTGGACCTGCACGACCCCGTAGCGGGTGGGATGGGTGATGGTGAAGGCGGTGCGGATCTGGGTCCAGATCCGATCGAGGCGGTTCGGGTCGTCGGGCAGGCCCCGCTTACCGCCGACGGTGTATGCGTCGAGCAGCTTGAAGTCCTCCTGGGCCGTGAACGGCAGGTCGGGACTCTCCAGGAGCATCGCCACCGCGGAGGCCTGGGCCTCGCCTGCTTCGGCGGTGGACAGCAGCGTCCAGCCTCCGAAGTTCAACCGTCCGGACGACTCGGCATCGGCGATCACTCCGGGGGACACGGCCGCCAGCTCCGACAGCGTGGTGGCCCTGTTCCGGGCCAGCTCGTCGGCGACCAGCTCGTCGATCTCGGTGGCGCTCAGCCCCTCGGTCTGATCGGGGGTCAGCGTGTCACGGGTGACCAGCCCGAACTCGGCCTGGGCCACCGGGTCGTCGGAGTCCAGGACGAGATCGAAAGCCGACGGCAACTCGGCGGCGTCGGGCAGCGTCGTGGCCTGCTCCAGTGCGGCCGCGTCGAGATCACCGACATTGATCTCCCTCAGCTGCCAGGTGGGCGAACTGCCAGCCCAGCCGATCCCGTAGATCCACCAGACGAGAGCCATTATCACCATCCAGCCGAAGAACCCAGTCACGGCGACGAGCGTTCCCAGCCGGGTGCCGGTGTTGAGGGCAAGCAACAGCCAGACCGAGCCCATCAGCACGACAACGCCCGCGAAGACGGCCATGAAGCCCCGGATCTCCGGATCCCAGGCGAGCCCGGCGATCAGGTCAAGCGCTTCCATCTAGCTGGTCCCTTCCGCAACGAGAACGGCGTCAAGCGCTTCCATCTAACTGGTCCCTTTCACAACGAGAACGGCGTCCAGCGCTTCCATCTCAGAGGTTCCTCTCGAATGCGACGATGGCGTCGATCTGGTCTGGGGTGAGCGTGGCCGGGTAGGTCACCTCGAGATCGTCGTCGGTGCGGGGACCGAAGCCCGGCATCTGACCGTTGCCGCCGGAGCCGCCCCGCCCGTAGGTCTGGCCGATGCTCTGGCCGGCCGAGATGAAGTCGGCGTGCAACCCGGCCGTCTCGAACTGGTCCAGGGTGCTGCCCCCGGTGAGGTTGGGCCCGAAGAAGCCGCCGCCGACGGTGTAGGCGTCAAGGATCGGCCCGGCGTGGCCGTCGATGCTGTCGTCGCCGTCGGTGGTGGCATCGAAGGACCAGCCGTAGGTGTGGCAGCGGGCACAGTTGTAGGTGCCGCCCGCGGCCGGGTTGTTGAAGAGGATCTCGCCATAGGTCTGGTAGAGCTCGCTGCCGGGCGCCTCGCCCGAGGCGAGCAGCTCCAGGCCAGCGCGGCGGATGGCTTCGGGGTTCTCAGCCAGTGACTCGTCGGCGGCCAGCGCCATGGCCCGGGCCTCCTCCACGGCCGCGTCGACTTCGCCCAGCCACTCGTCCACGGCAGCGTCGTCGTCGTCCACGCCCAGATGCTCGGCGATGCCCTCGCGCACCCCGCCGTCGACGATCTCGCGCAGCTCCGACTCGGGGATCTGGATCCGCCTCATGTAGTGGATGAGATACTCGATCTGCTGCGGGGTGAGAGGACCGCCGCCGGGCGCTCCCCATGCCGGCATCACGTTGTTGCGGCCGTAGTTGAGCACGTGGCGCACCTCGTCCTCGCTGTAGCGGGACAGCACCGTATTGAGCGCCGGCGCCGCCCAAGCCACCGTGGCCACGAAGTTGCCCTCCGCGTCGGTGATGGTGACCGGCGCCGAGCCGCCGGTGCCCTCGGCGCCGTGGCACTGCTGGCAGTCGGAGCCCTCGACGTACAGTTCGCCGCCGCGGTCGGCGAAGATCCGATCAGTGTCCTTGATGAGGCCCTCGTGGCGACCGGGCTCGCCCAGCCAGTACAGCGGCAGGCCCACCCCGATGATGGCCAGCATGGCCAGACCGGCCAGCAGCGACTTGTCGAGCTTGGAGCCCTCCAGTTCCTCGTCCTCCAGGTAGGGCTTGCGGTTGGGGGCCAGCTCGATCTCGCTGCCGACCTCGTCGCGGGAGGCGCGCGCGTTGAGGATCAGGTACACGACGTACCCGATGAAGACGATCGCCAGGATGACGAATCCGATGGTTCTCTGCGTGGAGGCGGCTAGGAGCATGCGCGGCGATGATTCCTAAGGATCGGGTCGGGCCACTAGTGACCCCCGGTCGCCTGGCCGATGCAAGCCGGCCCCTCGGCTTCCTGGCCGGTGGTGTTGGTGCCGATGGGCGGTCCCTGGATGATCGTGCCGGTGTCCACAACCAATGATCCGTCGGCCGTGATCTCCGTGGCGAAGCGGTCCATGCCCCGGGGCGCCGGTCCGCCCCGCTTCTCGCCCACCTGGTTGTACTTCGAGCCGTGGCACGGGCACTCGAACCACTGCGAGGTCACGCACTCGGGCACCCGGCAGCCCAGATGGGGGCACTTCTGGTACAGCGCCACGATGCCGCCGTCGAGCCCCAACTGGTGGCCCGCGGTCATCCCCGCCAACTCGGGTCCCGAGTAGGCCGTGGCAGCCTTCTCCACCGCGCCGTTGGGGTACTCGGTGAGCCACATGCGACCTTCGGGCTTGTACAGGAACCCGGAGTTGTCGCGGATCTCGGCCAGCAGATCGCTCACCAGGCCCACCTTGATCTTGGAACCGAAGCCGCTGCTGCCCTGAGGCCACAGGAACGCGATGCAGGCCACGCCGAACCCCGACAGGCTCAAGCTCATCAGCATGACGATCGTGCGGTTGAAGAACTGGCGGCGGCTCACACCGATCGTCTCGGGATCGGGCGGCACATAGGGCGCGGGCGGTCTCCCGCCTTCCGTCGGCGCCAGCGCGCTGCCGGCGCGAGCCGCGGCCGCAGCCCTCTCCACCTCCCGGCCGGTGGGCGGCGCCTCGGCCCGCAGAACCACCGATGACCGGTCCCGGCTGCGGGTCTCGCGCGACAGCATGCCGATGGCCGCGTCCGACTGCCGCCGGCGGACCGCGGCGAGCACCGCCACGATGGCCAGGACGGCAAGGGCAGCCAGAGCGATGTAGATCATCGGTTGCCTCCTCGCAGGGGGCGAACGGCGGGCGACACGGTCACAGCTCGAAGAACAGCCCCGCTTCCCAGGGGAAGACGAAGTTGAAGCCCGGGCCCCTGAAGAAGGAGCCGATGATCACCAGCACCGCCCAGAACATGAGGTGGATGGTCATGAGGCTGATGGCGAACTTGCGGTCCTCGGGCTTCTTGGACGGGTTCTTGTCGATGTAGGGCGCGAGCATCAGCGCCAGCAGACCGATGCCGGGAATGGTGACGCCCGCCACCATCGGATGGAACATCGTGAGCAGTTCCTGCAGGCCGAGGAAGTACCAGGGCGCCTTGGACGGGTTGGGGGTCTGGTTGTAGTTGGCCAGCTCCAACAGCGGGGCGTTCACGAAGATCGAGAAGATCAGTGTGAAGGCGGTGATGAACAGCGACGCCACGAACTCGACCACGAGCAGATGGGGCCACACGTGCACCTTGTCCTGCGGCTTGGACTTCACGTCCTGGATCGAGCCCGACTTGACCACTGTCAGCAGGCGCTGGGTGTGCCCGCCGGGACCGGTGGCGGGCACGGCCGCCGGCGCGGCCGGTGGGGCGGCCACGGCCACTCCCCCGCCGCCGGCTGCCGCGGCCGGAGCCTGGGCCTCCGGGGCAGCGCCGGATGCCTGAGCCCTCGCCGCCTTGGACCGTTCCAGCAGGTGGGGCGGGATCTTGCTCGCCGCCTGCTGCTGGGCCTCGGAAGCACCGTCGCCGGAACCGGTCGCCCCGGACCCGCCCGCCTGGGCGGCCTTGGCCGCCTCGGCCTTGGCCCGGGCCTCTTCGGCCCGCTTGCGCAGATGCTCGGGAATCTCGACCATGGCCGCTACCTCTGCTCCGCGACTTCCCGCTCTTGTTCGCTGCGCTCACGGGCCGCTCGGGCCACGGCCTCGCTCAGTGCGTCGCGTACGTTCATGAATCGCTCCCTATCCGCTCGGCCTCTACAGCGGACCCGAGATGCCGCCGTCCTTGCGGACCCGCCAGAAGTGGACGGCCAGGAAGATGACGAGCACGAACGGCAGCATCAGCACGTGCAGCACGTACCAGCGCAGCAGCGTGTCCGTGCCGATCTCCACGCCGCCGAGCAGAACGAATCGCACTTGGTCGCCGAACACGGGGGTGTATCCCATCATGTTGGTGCCCACCGTCACCGCCCACAGGGCCAGTTGGTCCCACGGCAGCAGGTACCCGGTGAACGACAGCAGCAGCGTCAGCTTCAGCAGGATCACGCCGATCACCCAGTTGAACTCCCGGGGCGGCTTGTAGGCCCCGTGGTAGAACACCCGGGCCATGTGGAGGAACACGGTGATCACCATGAGGTGGGCGCCCCACCGGTGCATGTTGCGGACCAGCAGCCCGAAGGTCACCGAGGTCTGCAGGATGTAGATGTCGTCCCAGGCCTGGGCCGCGGTGGGACGGTAGAAGAACATCAGGAAGATGCCGGTGACGGTCTCGAGGATGAACAGGAAGAAGCTCAGGCCGCCCAGGCACAGCGTGTAGCTCACCTTCACGGCGTGGCGCTTCACCTTCACCGGGTGAAGGTGGTACAGCACGCTGTTCATGATCACGTACGACCGGTTGCGGGGGCTGTCGGTATAGCCCTTCCGGAAGATCGATCCGGGCCGGAAGATCGACGTCCAGGCCTGCGAGCCTTGAACTTGGTCGCCGAGCTTCGTCATCTGGGCGGCCAGGCGCTCCGGCAGCGGTGCCTTGCGCTCTTCTGTGTCGATGGCCATTGGTCTCCTGCGGATCGAGTCTTGGGGGTCGAGGGGGTTTCAGGCGAGTCGCATCCCGTAGCCGTAGCCATGGGAGTTGGTTCTCTGGTGAGGGTCGCCCCCCGCGGGAGGATCGCCCATCTTGCCGAGAATGATGACGCCGGTCGGGCAGCGATCCACGCACAGAGCACAGCGCGTGCACACGTCGTCGTCGATCGTGAAGATCACCTTGTCGGCTGGGTCTATGCCCGGCAGCTCGGTGCCGACGGCCTCGTCCACTGCGTCGGTCGTGACCATGAAGATGCACTTCCAAGGGCAGATGTCCACGCAGCCCTCGCACATGATGCACTCCGACTGGTCGATGTGGATGAACTGCTTGGGCTTGACCGCCTGCGCGAGCCAGGCCGCGTCCACCTCCTGCAGCACGTAATCGTCCCGGAACTCCGGCATGGGCGGGTTGGCGTCGGTGGTGGTCACGCCTCGGATCCCTCCCGCACCAGCGGACGCCCGAAGCTCGACAGCTCGACCGCTTCGGCGGCCTCCGCCTTCTTGCCCCGGTTCTGCCAGATCATCCACAGCGCCACCTGCGCGCCGACGCCGACGACGTAGATCCCGCTGGCGATGATGTCCCGGATCACCACGTAGGTGATCGTGAACGGGAAGCTGCCGCCGTGGGCCTGGGCACGCAGGATTCCTCCCGGGCCGACGAACAGCTTGTCCGTTCGCCAGTTGAGCTCGTTGTCCGCCCACGCGAGCCACTGGTGGGGCACCACCCCGTAGATCCAGAACATCCCGAAGAAGACGATCATCGCCCCGAACATGGCCTCGCCCCAAGTGACCGGCGTACCGACCGGCCGGCGCTTCGTGTAGGCGAGGATGACGCCGACAAGTGCGACCGTGACCACGATTGACAGGGCGAAGGCGACCACCGGTACTCCTCGGCGACGACTACTGACGGCTGGCAGTGTAGTCCGAGCGGGGCGGACCCTCTCCGGACCGGCGTAGGTCTACCAGCGCACGGGTCTCGATCCGAACATCGGGAGCGATGAAGCCGGCGCGGACACCCGCTCGGCCGGTGTGCCGGCGGAGAGAGGGCCATCCCCAACTTCCCCGAACGGCGACCCTCTCTACGCCGGAACAGCCGCTACAGTATCCGAAAATCAACGATATCGCAAGAAGATTTTCGGATGCGAGCCAAGGACAGTCCTCAGGGCCCTGCGTCAGCCCCGGAACTTCGAGGCGTAGCCGATGCGCATCGCCGGTCGGAAGATCAACTCGGTGGCCGCGTACATCGAGCCGAGAATACCGTCCAGCACCCCGGCAGTCACCTGCGAGACCGGTGTGGACCCCGACAGGAACACCGCGTCCTCGGGTCCGATCTCGAGCTTCAGACCGGTCAGCCGCCGGTTCCGGCGCAGCAGGTGCTCGTAGAAGCGAGCGTGGTTCTCCTCCGGCGCAGGCACCAGGTAGGTCTCGTAGCGCAACGTGCGCTGACCCAGGGTGAACCAGATCGTCCACACGTCCTTCTCCTCGCCGTGGAGGCGCACGTACCACCGTCGCTCGCCCCGCGGGCCGCGCTCGATGGCGTCGATGGCGGGGTTCGCTTCGGCCCCGGCTGCCAGCCACGAGTCGATCTGCTGCTCCATAGCGTCGAGATCCGCATCCGACGCAGGCGGCGCCTGAGTCATGGGGTCGGAAGCCGTGGGATCGGAACGGCCCGCCGCCGGGGAGTCCGGTCCGGTCATGATGGGGTCAGGCCGTGCAGTCCAGCGGAACCCGCAGCGAGAGATCCGCGAAGATCCTGCGCAGGCGGGCCGCCGTGGCCGTCCAGGAGTACCGGCCAGCCATATCAGCGCCCCGACGGGCCATGGACGAGGCCAGCACCGGGTCTTCAAGGATGGAGAGCACTGCCTCCGTGTATCGCGCCGGGTTGCGTCCGGGAATGCGGAAGCCGTTGCGGCCGTGGTCCACCAGCGTTCGAAGCCCGCCCACGTCGGCCGCGACCACGGGCACGCCGCATGCCGCCGCCTCCAAGGCGACGAGGCCGAAGGACTCCGACCGGCTGGGAACCAGGCACACATCCGCGGCCCGGTAGTAGGTCGACAGGAGGTGGTGAGGCTGTGGTGGCGCAAGCCTGACACGGCCCTGCAGACGGTGGCGGCGGACGGCGTCATCGAAGCGACGGAGCTCGCGCCCGCCCTCAGGGCCCGAGGCGCCGCCCACCACGAGGAGCTGGGCATCGCCGTGGCGGCGCCCGAGGCCCGCGAGGGTCGCGACGGCCACGTCCAGTCCCTTCAAGGGCTGTATGCGGCCGACGAACAGCAGCACCGGCCCACCTTCGATCCCCAGTGCGGCGCGGGCGCCGCGCCGCGACCCCACCGAGAACAGAGCGCCGTCGACGCCCGGCGCGACCACATCGATGCGCCTCGGATCGGCTCCGTACAGGTCGGCAAGCTGCTGCACCTCGGTCATGGAGTTGGCTGTGATCACGTCGGAGCAGGCGATCACCTCTGCCTCTGCGTCGATCCGGCGCTGCGGCTCCGGATCACCGGTCTCGGCCTTGACCCGGGCGAGAGTGTGGAACGTGGACACCAGAGGCAGGTCCAAGTCGTGCTTCAAGCGGTGTCCGGCCACCCCCGACAGCCAGTAGTTGGCGTGCAGCACGTCCACCGGGTTCTGGCGGATCCACGCTTCCACGCTCTCGGCAAAGCCCTCGACCACAGACGGCAGCATCTCCTTGGCCAGGTCGGCCGCTCCCGCGGCCACATGGACGACCCTGAATCCGGGCTCTACGTCGACGACGGTCGGGGCGGTGCTGTGACGCCTGACGAACACGGTGGCATCGACGCCCGTCTGGGCCAGCGCGGAGGAGAGCTCGCGCACGTAGACGTTCATCCCGCCCGCGTCGCCGTGGCCCGGCAGCACCAGCGGCGAGGTGTGAAGCGACAGGATGGCGACGCGACTCACGAACGGTGGAGGATATCTCCCGGCTTGTGGTCAGCCGCCCGAGACGGGCGGCAGCACTGCGATCTCGTCGTCGTCTCCCACCGGCGCATTGGGTGCGGCCGGCTCGCCGTTGCGCCACACCTGGCAGGTCTCGAGCAGTCCCGCAAAGTCATGGCCATACCGGTCGCAAGCCTTCTCCAAGACTTCCCTCACGGTGGCACCGGGCACCTTGTCGCGACCGGTTCCAGCCGCCTCCCGAGCCGATGCAAACAGCCGCAGACGCGCCACGGCGACATAGTAGCGATTCGCAAGACGATGGGCGGGCGAGAGTTGGCGGCGCGGCCGCGGAACAGGAGCGCCAGTGACGCCCTCGATCTGCTATGCGACGTAGTAGGGAGCATCCGCGGCCTGCGAGCACCGCCGGGTTACGTTCGCTCGCGATCATGGTCAATCTTCTCGTCGTTCGCCACGCCGAGTCCGTCTGGAACCTGGACGGGCGCTGGCAGGGCCACGCCAATCCGCCCCTGACTCCAGCGGGCGCTGCTCAGGCCAGGGCTGCCGCCACCGGCCTGGACAGTGTCAACTGCATCGTGTCCAGTGATCTCGACCGGGCTCGCGAGACCGCCGAGATCATCGCCGAGACGCTCGACGCCGGGCCGGTGACCTGTGATCCAGGGTGGCGGGAGCGCGACGTAGGTCTGTGGCAGGGGCTCACCGCTGAACAGATCGAGCGCGACTATCCCGGCGCCTTGGCGGCGGGCAACTATCCGCCCGGCTGGGAGAGCAACGAGTCCCTGATCGAGCGTGTACTGGCCGCCTCGGACCGCATCGCGGCTCAGGTCCCGTCCGGTGATGTACTTGTTGTGTCACATGCCGGTGTTATCTATACACTTGAACGGCATTTCGATTGCGTCTTCAAGCGCATCGACAATCTCGGTGGTCGCCGAATCTCGGTGCAGTCGGGTCAGGTGTGCTTGCAAGAGCGAATCGCGCTCACCGGCGACGGTGCGTGCCTCAGGCCCACTGCCCCAACGGAGCGACGATGAGCACCATCGAAACACCTCTCGGCTGCGCCGAGAAGGCACCCACCTCCCAGAGTCTCCCGCCCGTGCGAGTGATCCGCAGTTCCAGGCGCCAGAAGACGGTGTCGGCCCGGATGTCGGAAGGCGTCCTGGTCGTGCGGGTTCCGGCGTGGACGACGAAAGACGAGGAGCAGGCCCTGGTGAGCAAGGTCCTGACCCGCTTCGAGGAGAAGCGGCGCTGCGGCCACCTGCCGCTGGAGCCCAGAGCTCGGGAACTCGCAGCCCGCTTCGGCCTTCCCGAGCCGCGCTCAATCCAGTGGTCGTCCCGGCAGCGCTTGCGCTGGGGCTCCTGCTCGACCGCAAGCGGCGACATTCGGATCTCGAGTCGGCTGGCCGAAGCACCTCCCTGGGTGCTCGACCATGTGATCATCCACGAGTTGGCGCACTTGGTCGTAGCCGAGCACTCGCCCGAGTTCCAAGCGCTCGTGAACCGCAACCCCTACGCGGAGAGAGCCGAAGGATACCTGTTGGCCCTCAGTGACCTCAGCCGCACCGCGAGCCCGTCGCAGGACGCCCTCGCCAGCTGACACCCCCCGATCAACTGCTGCCGGCCGCGGGATCTCCAGCTGACTCTTCGAGTTCTGCCGCAAGCGCCTCCGCCCCTTCAAGGTCATCGGAGTCCAGCGCGGAGAGGGCCCCGTCCACAGTGTCCAGATCCCGCTCAATGCCTTCGAGTTGGGCCGCCCGGCGAGCCGCTGCGGCATCCGGAGGCGGACGTCCGGTCGCCTCCTCGCCAACTCGACCCTCCGGCGGCACAGGTCCGCTCGCCTCGCCCATGCCGACAGAGTAACCGCGGCGCGAGCACCCCAGATCTGAGAGACTGGGCATCATGGCCCTCAACGTTCTCGGCGGCGAGTTGCAACCATGCTCCTTCGACCCGCTCACCGGCTGGTTCCGGGACGGCTGCTGCAATACCGACTCCGGCGACTACGGGGTCCATACCGTGTGCGCGGTGATGACCGCCGAGTTCCTCGAATTCTCCAAGGCCGCGGGCAACGACCTCTCGACCCCCCAACCGGCCATCGGCTTCGACGGGCTGGCGCCCGGCGACCATTGGTGCCTGTGCGCGCCTCGCTGGACGGAGGCACTCGAGGCTGGAGCCGCGCCCCAGGTCGTCTTGGAGGCAACCCACGCCCGCACGCTGGAATGGGCGAACCTCAGTGACCTCGAAGCCCACCGCTTCACCGGTAAACCGACCTGAGGCCGGGCCGGATATGGTCCGGGCTGCTGCCACAATGGGGACGGGCCGCTAGCTCATCGGGTAGAGCAGGAGACTTTTAATCTCAAGGTGCCGGGTTCGAGCCCCGGGCGGCCCACAGGCCGAACTTGCCGTGCCGGCCCGCGCGTGGATTCGCGAGACGGCAGCCGGGCGGCGTGCCCGGATGTGTATCCACACCGTGCCGCCAGCGGCTCGGTACTCTCCACCTTCGTGGAGTGGAATGCGGAACCTGAGGATCAGGGTCAGTTCTGGCCGGGCGCCGCCGAGAGGCGAAGCCCGAGGTGGGTGCCGATTCTCATAGCAGTCGGCGTGGTGATCCTCGTCGTGGGCGGCTTGATCTGGTGGCTCGGCCGCGACACTGGGGACGACGGGGATGCCCCGACGGTCGCCGACGACAGCGGAGAAGTGCGCGAGGACACCGGATCAGACGACCAGCCCGCCGTCGACGATGACGCTCGGGGCGACCAGAGCGACCAGAGCGTCGATGCTGGCGGCACTTCAACCACGACTTCAACCACGGCCTCGACCACCACCACGGTCCAGGCCACGACCACCACGATCACAACGGTGCCGCCGGAGAACCCGGAGCAATTCGGTCCGCCGACGCTCAGCAACCGGTCCACCGTGACGACCGTCGGCCTGGACACCGTTCATTTCGGCATGACCGTCAACGAAGCCCAGGAGGCTGCGGGGACGGTGCTGGTGCCCGCGGGACCGACCGGTGCCTGTTATCACGTCGTCCCCTTCGACGCCCCCGAGGGCATCGTCTTCCTCGTCCACGCGGGCACCATCGAGCGCGTCGACATCAACAGCGGGCCGATCACGACCCGCTCCGGCGTGGGCGTCGGGTCCCCCGAGAGCATGGTCACCGACCTGTTCGGCGACAGGATCGAACGGGAGGTGCGGGTGGACGGCACCGTCGATCTGGTCTTCGTGCCGAGGGATCCGGGCGACCGGAACTACCGGGTGGTGTTCAACATCTCCGAGGGTGCCGTGCGGGCCTTCAAGTCGGGACGTGTGCCGCAGGTGATGCTGGACACGGGCTGCGAGACGCCCTAGCTGGAAGGCGGCTCGCGCTCGTAGCTGTAGCAGTGGATCTCGAACTCGCCGAAGCCCACCTCGGTGGCCTCGCCCGTCTCCAGGTCTAGATCCCGTACGAAGCGGATGGCGGAGGCGCGGATCACGTCGTCCTGCACGTACAGGTCCAAGGGGCCGTCGAGGGACGGCTCGATAAGCGTTCCGTCTGCGAGCCTCAGCCCCACATACGGGTCGGAGAGGAAGGCTTGCAGGTACAGCTCGACCAGACCACCGGAGGCGGGATCGTCACCCGCCCCGATGACGACCACCTCACCGGCGCCGAGCTCGTGGCAGGTAACCGCGAACTCGTATCGGGTCTCACCGATCTCAGCCGTCCCCACGGAGCGAGGAGGCTCCGGCGGCACCGTCGTGGTGGTGGCTATGACGTCTTCTTCGACAGTCTCCTCGACCACCAGCGGACCATCGGCGGTGTCGGCGCAGCCTGAGGCGGCCACGACCACTAGGGCGACCGCGAGCAGGCCGCCCAGAAGACGCGCCGGCCTTCGGGGCGCGCAACGAGACAGCATCACGCAACGCTACGCGCCGACAGACGGGACGCGCCATCAAGTGCCCCAGCGCGGGCGGCGGTGCAGGCGATGGCGCGAGCTGTTGCTCGACCTCTGCGACGAGCGCCATCAGGAGCCCCGGCGCGGGCACCGATGTAGGGTTGGGCGGTGCCGTCCCAGAGCGAGGTGCGCAAACGCCGGATCCGCGCCGCGAAGCAGCCGGCCGCCAGCAGGCGACGGTACAGCTCTCACCGGGACAGGCAGCGTCGCCTGGTCGCAGTCGTAGCGGTGGTCGTGGTGGTGATGATGGTGGCTTCACTGGCCGTGGGCCTGCTCGCTTGACAGTCCGATGAGTACGGCCAAACGAGAGCGCCAGCGCGAGAACCGGCGCCAGCGCATGGCCGCCGATGAGGCGGCCGCCAAGCAGTACACCACCCGTCGGCGCATCAAGCTCATCGGCATCGCGGCAGTGGTGGTGGCAGCCGCGCTCGCGGTGCTCGGGTACCTGCAGCGCGACGACTCCGAACCCGAGCCGGCCGCCGAATCGTCTGCCGCCGAGCCCGCCGTTGAGTCTGCCGCCGAGCCCGCTGCCGAGCCGTCCGCCGCAGCTTGTCCGGCGGTCGACGGATCGAGCCCCCGTGTGATCGACTTCGACGGCCCCCAACCCATGTGCATCGACCCTGAGGCTCGCTATGTCGCCACCTTTGACACCAGCGAGGGCGAGATGCGATTCGAGTTGACCGCGTCGGAGACTCCGCTGACCGTCAACAACTTCGTGACGCTGGCGCGCTGGGGCTACTACGACGGCACCCTGCTGTTCCGCACCGACCCATCGATCGACATCATCCAGGGCGGCTCGCCTCACACCAACGACAACAGGGATCCTGGTCCCGGGTACACGATTCCCGATGAGCCTGCCTTCGAAGTCGACCCGGACACCGGCGGTCTCGTCGGGCCCTACCGCTACCGGCCCGGTCAGATCGTCATGGCCCGATCGGCGGGACAGGACTCTGCCAGCGCGCAGTTCTTCCTGACAACCGGCCCCAACGCGGCCAAGCTCGACGGCCAGGGCACCTATGTGGTGTTCGGCCTGACCGATGACGCCGGACTGGCCGTGGCCCAGTCGATTATCGGCCTCCACGAACCGGGCGGATCGCTGGGCGGGGCACCCTCGCGCGATGTGACCGTCCGCTCGGTGACCATCGAGGAGACCTGACCGAGGCTCAGCCTGGACCCACCGACCGAATCAGGATCTCGGGTGTGTTCTGGGTCGTGTGGGTACAGAACTCGACCCGAGATCGCCGGCTCTGAGCAGCGTTCAGGGCGTTCCGGGCTGCCAATGCCCCAAAGCGACGGTGGAGCCGCCCCGGCGAGCCTCGACAGTGCCGCCCAGCACGGTCCAGTCATCCGGACTGGACGATGACGCCAAGACCTGCGGCTCGGCTGTCGAATGCACCGCCGCGCCGGACTCCAGGGCCATGAACAGCACCGACTCCGGGACCATCCGCCACAGGCGCCGGCGCCGATCACGGGGCCAGCCCTCCCAGCCTGCGGCCACCACGATGCCGTCATGGAGCCCCAGGCCGACCGTGAGCGCTCCGCCGCGGTCGTCCACCATCGAGGCGCACACCGCGGCCGCGGCCGCGCCCGACCAGACGATGTCGGCGCCACGCCGCTGCGCCGACACGATTGCCTCCAGCAGCGGGGTCGCCTTGACTGCGCTTACGAAATGGGCGGGAGACCCGTCCAGCACCAGCACGCCGTCGCACTCTGCGATCGGCCCGGAGACGTCGGGGTCCAGCGCGTCGGACCGGCGCAATGCGCTCACCACCGCGGGCCGGAGGGACAGTGCTTCGGCCCAGGCACCGATCCGGGACATCAGCGCATCGGGCCTCCGGAAGGCGGCCGCCACGGTCACGACCGCGACAGAGCCGCAGCCCGCCAGAGCTCGGCCCGCGGGGGTGCCCGCATCCAGCTCGCGGCCTCCGGCAAGGACAAGTCGGCTCATGTTCCCGCGGATTGAGGAGACTGGCGGCGGGCCCTCAGCACCACATACCGGCGCCACTCACGCGGGACCGACGTCGCCTCGCGTCGGCGGATGTCGGTGACAACCAGGCCGCGGGAACGCACGGCCGACACCACATCGCGGCCTCGGGCGCGGGGCAAGGGCGACCGTCGACGGGATCGGGCGGTCAGCCACCCGGGCAACGCCCCGCGGCTGAGCCCGGCCGGCTCCACCATGAGGATCCAACCCTCGACGGCCAGAATCCGTTCGATCGCGGCGATGTAGTCCTCCAGCGAGGCCACATGGGGGGTGCACATGAACGACAGGATCGTGCCGTAGCGGGCGCCACGGCCTGCCTCGGACCGCAGGGCTGCCTCGGTATCCTCGGCGGGCACGGTGAACACGCGGCCGGCCGCGGTGGCGGCCAGCGCCCGGCAGTGCTCGTTCACCGCCTCCAGCAGGGCCGCTGGAGGCGCCGCTGAGTCCCGCTCGGCGGCCCGGACACCGGTAGTCATCGTTTCAACCTACTCTCTTCCTCATGCCCGCCGATGCGAGGCCGGATGGATCCTCCGGTGGGGATGAACCCTCCGGACGACCCGCTTGCCGCTGGGTCTTCCCGGATCCCTCATGCAGCGACGAGGGGGGCTTGGTAGCTGTCGGCGCCGACCTCGAGCCGGCAACCCTGCTGGCCGCCTACAGCCGCGGCCTGTTTCCGATGCCACTGAAGCCGGGAGGGCGCATCGGGTGGTGGTCCCCTCCTGAACGCGGCGTCCTGGAACCCCACAGGCTGATCGTGCACCGCTCGCTGCGCCGGGCCTGCCGCCGCTTCGAGGTCAAGATCGATACCGCCTTCGCCGAAGTCGTCGACGGCTGCGCGGATCCGGCCCGGCCCCACGGCTGGATCGATGCTCAGATGCGAGCCGCGTACGTGCGCTTTCACCACGCGGGCTTCGCTCACAGCGTCGAGACCTGGAGAGACGGGGAGTTGGTGGGCGGCCTCTACGGAGTGGCCCTGGGCGGGCTGTTCGCGGGCGAGTCCATGTTCTACCGGACCAGGGACGCCTCGAAGGTCGCGCTCGTGGCCCTGGTTGCGGGCCTCTGTGACGGCCACACGAGACTGATCGACGTCCAGTGGGCCACGCCGCACCTGCGCTCCCTCGGCGTTACCGCCGTCCACCGCCGGGACTATCTGCGCCGCCTGCCCGAGCTGCTGGAGTCCCCGCCCCCGGCCCTGTTCACGCCCGCCCGCGACTGACCGCGGTCAAGCTGTCGGGTGGCTCACCATTGTTGACCTCCTCCACCGTTCAAGCGAAGATCATTATACTCCAATATCTTTCAATTCCACCCGCCGTAGCGGGTCCGACGTTTCCAGGGTCGGCCTGCGTAGCGCCAGCGAGGTGAGGGCGCCGGGCTCGTTGCGGCAGCCAGGTGCGGCCAGATCTCGGAGCGGAATGCCTCGACGGCGGTGACAATGGCGACCCGTTCCGCATCGGTCGGCTCCGGGGTGATCGACACGACCTCCGGGCCGCTCGCAGGCCGGGCGTCGACGCCCGCCTCCGGGGCGGTCACAGCGGGACGTTCCCGTGCTTGCGCTCCGGCAGCTCCTCACGCTTCGACTCGAGCATCCGCAGACCGGCCACGATCTTGCGGCGGGTCTGCGATGGCTCGATCACCTCGTCCACGAAGCCTCGCTCGGCCGCGACGTAGGGGTTGGCCAGCCGCTGCGTGTAGTCGTCCACCAGCTCGTTCCGGCGAGCCACCGGGTCGGCTGCGTCGGCCAGCTCGCGGCGGTAGATGATCTCTACCGCGCCCTGCGGTCCCATCACGGCGATCTCGGCGGAGGGCCAGGCGAACGAGAGATCCGAACCGACGCCCTTGGAGTCCATGACCACGTAGGCGCCGCCGTAGGCCTTGCGGGTAATGACCGAGATGCGAGGCACCGCGGCCTCGCAGTATGCGTACAGCAGCTTGGCGCCGTGGCGGATGATGCCGCCGTGCTCCTGATCGACTCCCGGCAGGAAGCCCGGAACATCGACGAAGGTGACGAGCGGAATGTTGAAGGCGTCGCAGGTTCGCACGAAACGGGCCGCCTTCTCGGCCGACTCGATGTCGAGGACGCCGGCCAGAACCATCGGCTGGTTGCCCACCACCCCCACCGAGCGCCCGTCGATGCGGGCGAAGCCGCACACGATGCTGCGGGCCCAGGAGGCGTGGTACTCGAGGAAGTCGCCGTCGTCGGCCACTTCGACGATCACGTCCTTCATGTCGTAGGGGACGTTGGGGCTCTCGGGCAGCAGGGTGTCCAGCCCCGGGCATTCCCGGTCGGGGTCGTCGGCCGACTTGTATGCCGGAGGCTGCTCGAGGTTGTTGGGAGGCAGGAACGACAGCAGCGCCTTCACGTCGTCGAGCACGTCGTGCTCGCTCGCAGCGACGAAGGTGGCCACGCCCGACTTGGTGCTGTGGCTGGTGGCTCCTCCCAGATCCTCGAGGGTCACCTCCTCGCCGGTGACCGTCTTCACCACGTCGGGTCCGGTGATGAACATGTGCGACTTCTCGCGCACCATGAAGATGAAGTCGGTCATCGCCGGGCTGTACACCGCGCCTCCGGCACACGGTCCGAGGATCACGCTTATCTGGGGGATCACGCCCGAGGCCTGAACGTTGCGGTAGAAGATCCCGCCGTAGCCGTCGAGCGAGACGACGCCCTCCTGGATGCGGGCACCGGCGCCGTCGTTGAGCCCGATGATGGGCGCGCCTACGGACACGGCGAGGTCCATGACCTTGTGGAGCTTCTCGGCGAACACCTCGCCCAGCGCGCCTCCCATGACGGTGAAGTCCTGGGCGAACAGGAAGACCTTGCGACCATCGATGGTCCCCCACCCGGTGATCACGCCGTCGGTGTAGGGCCGGTCGTCGAGTCCGGCCTCGTGGGCCCGGTGCCGGGCCAGCATGTCGAGTTCGTGGAACGAGCCCTCGTCGAGCAGGTAGTCGAGCCGCTCCCGGGCCAGCATCTTGCCCTTGTCGTGCTGGCGCTTCACCGCCCGCCTGTCGGGGCCCGCCGACAGCGCCTCGGACTTGCGAGCCCTCAGATCCTCGAGCTTGTCGTGCTTGAGGCGTCAACCACGACGCTCAAGGCTACCGGCGGGGCCGCGCCAGGTGAGAGCCGGAACCACCGGGCCTCACCTAGCCTGTGCTGCCGTGAGTGCCGGAGCTCCCTACCTGGAGCCGGGCAGGATCGGTTCGCTCACCCTTAGGAACCGGTTGGTCAGGGCATCGACCTCTGAGACGCAGCCATGTCCCCAAAGTCGATGCCCGAGGCGGTCCATCACCGTGCCCAGCGCCCCACCCGATACGCTGACCTCCTCACGGGCGCGGTCAGGAGGCCTTTCCGCACCGCGCCGGTCCGGTTGGTCAGGGCATCGACCTCTGAGACGATGGCCGCGCCTGACGGCGCGGGCACTCCGGAACTGGCCAACCTGTACGGCACGCTGGCCGCGGGCGGGGCGGGGCTGATCCTCACGGGGCACATCTATGTGGAGCGGCGCGGCCAGGCCAGCGCCAACCAGCCCGGCCTGTACGACGATCGTCTCGTCGAGTCGATGGTTCAGATAACTGACGCGGTCCATGCCGCTGGCGGCCGGATCTTCGCTGAGATCGGACACGCCGGAAGCCAGACGATGCTGCCCGAGGTCGGACCGATCGCTCCGTCGCCGACAGCCAACGAGATGTACGGGCTGCAGCCGCGCGAAGCCACGCCCGACGACATCACCGACGCGATCACCGCGTTCGGGCATGCGGCCCGGCGAGCCAAGGAGGCCGGGTTCGACGGGGTCCACATCCATGGGGGCAACGGCTACCTGATCTCTGAGTTCTCCTCCCCGATCGCCAACATGCGCACCGACTCCTGGGGCGGCGATGCCGAGCGCCGGGGCCGCTTCGTGCTGGCGGTGTACGACGCGGTGCGGGCCGCGGTGGGAGACGGCTTCTGCGTGACGGCCCGCATCGGGATCGGCGACTCCATTGCGGGAGGGCTGGAAATCCCCGAGAGCGTGGAGCGGGTGCGTCTGCTGGCCGAGCGGGGGCTGGACGCGGTGGAGGTGTCCTACGGAGTCATGAAGAGCTATCTCGAGAACATCCGCACCTACATCGCGGTCGGTCCTGCGCAGGCGGCCAGGAACGGACTCGTGCAGCGGCTGGTGAAGCCCGAGGGACCCGAGGCCTACTACCTGCACTTCGCCCGCGCCGTGAAGGAGGTGGTGGACATCCCGGTGATTCTCGTCGGGGGGATCCGGACAACCCGGACCATGTCGGACCTCATTCGCTCGGGCGATGCCGACTTCCTCGCCATGTCGCGGCCGTTCATCCGCGAGCCCGACCTCGCCAACAAGCTGGCCGCCGGGCGAACCGGCACCGTCGAGTGCGTGTCCTGCAACATGTGCCTCGTCCACGACGGCTTCGAGCCGCTCCGCTGCTGGCGTACCAGTCCCGCCGCGGTGGCCGCCCACATCTACACCCGCCACATCCGCGGCCGGCTCACCAAGCGGCCGAGCGGGTAAACGCACCAATCCGCCACATCCGCGGCCGGCTCACCAAGCGGCCGAGCGGGTAAACGCACCAATCCGGTCCATTCGGGCGAGGGCGCCGCAGCGCGACGGGCTGGCACGCGCCCGCGCACGTTCGGGGAGGCCCAACTCGGACCGGGACTGACGCCGACGCGCGGCTCGTAGCCTCTCTGCGTGTCGCAGAACTCGAACGACTTCGGCGGAGCGCCGTCGGCCCGGACCAGGGTGCGGCGGGGAGCGCCCCGGGCCCACTACGGGCGCGATGACATTCTCGGAATCCTCGACGCAGGGATGATCGCTCATGTGGGCGTGACCACACCCGACGGGCCGCTGGTGCTGCCCATGGCCTACGGCCACGACGGCGAGCGGCTCTACCTGCACGGCGCAGCCGCCAACCACCTCCTCGGCAGCGGCGACGGCCACGAGGTGTGCGTGACCGTCACCCATCTCGACGGGCTGGTGATGGCCCGCACGCCGTTCCACAATTCGATGAACTACCGGTCGGTGGTGGTGCGGGGCCGGGCCAACCGCATCGGCGACGAGGACGGCAAGCGCCGGGCCCTCAAGCTCGTCACCGACCATGTGGTGGCCAACTGGGACTCGGTGCGTTTGCCGTCGCAGTCGGATCTGCGCAAGACGCTGGTGCTGGAGCTGCCGCTGGCCGAAGCTTCTGCCAAAGTCCGCACCGGCGACCCGGTCGACGAGCCCGATGACATCGCCGGCCCGTGGTGGGCGGGCGTGGTGCCCATCACCACCCGCTTTGACAGCCCCGTCGCGTCCGCCGACCTACATGGCGACGGTCAGCCGCCGACATCGATAGCGGCTCTGGCTGGCCTCACACCCGACGAGCGCCCCCAGCCGAAGCAAGGCTGAGCGGGCTCCCCGCAGGCCGTCGCCGACTGCGCGCGAGACAGGCCGCACCCACCTAGTCGCAATCGTCTAGTGGGCTGTCCGCCAACGTTCGTCGGGATCATGTCTGGAATCTCGGTACGAGTTTTCTGGATGTACCACACATTTTCCTCCCGAGTTTCCTAGGTGCCGCGGGCGCGAAGGTTTGTGGACGCCCCCCCAGTTGTGACCGTCCGCCTACCCGGGCTCGTACTCCTCGGAGGTGGCGTAGTCGCCGTCAACGAGGATCTGGCTGGCGTCCACGACGGTCTCGGGCGGCGGTGGGTCCACTCTGATGTCGGCGTTGAAGTCGTAGAACTCAATGGTGACAGGGCTCGACGGCAACTCGGCGGAGGCCTCGGGACCGACGATGCCGGCGAACAGTGAAGCCAGGTCGAACACCAGGCGCCGGATCAGGCTCTCGTCGTCGATCCACGCCTCCACTTCGAAGCCTGCGTCGAGGAGTCCGAAGATCTGATCCAGCCCTTCGGCGAACGGGTCCGAGGCGGTGTCGTCGAACGCGCCGGCTTCGGAGGTCTCGCCGTTGTCGGGCTCGATGCCCAGGGCCTCTCCGGCCAGGTCGAGCAGAGATACCAGGAAGCGCACTCTGGTGGTCTCCACCCCCCGCACATCCTCCCGGCCGACGATGTCGGCTTCGCTGCCGGCCTGGAGGAACATGCCGGTCTCACCCAGCGGATCGCAGTTCTCGAAGGGCTGGTCAACCATCTGGGGGAAGATGCACATCACTCCTCCCGCCGAGCCCGAGATCTCCGCCACGAGATCGTCGGCCACGGCCGGCTCGGCTGCGTACCAGGCCTCGTCGACGCCCAATTCCGCCAAGGTCTGGGCCGTGGCCGCAGGCCGCACGTACACCGCACCCCCCACGTACCGCATCTCGGTATCGGCACCGCCGGGGAACTCCGGGTCCATCCCGGGCGGCAACTCGACGGAAGCCGCGAGATCGCCGTCGGCATCGGACTCGAAGCTCGTCGAGAACTCGATCCCCGGTGCGACCTCGAGAGTCGCCTCACCGCGAACCGAGCGCCCATCAAGCGCCGTCGTGGCCGAGGCCAGCAGGGTCTCGGCGTCAACCGCCGCGGCGTCGTCAGGGTCGTCCGATTCCGCGGCGGCAGTGGTACTCGTCACGGTGTCGCTCGCCTCGGTGCCGTCTGCCTCCGACGAGTCGTCCGGCCCGCCTGCTGTCGTGGTGGGCGTCTCGGCCTGATCATGGGGCTGGTCGGGTGCGGTGGCATCGCCCCCGTCGTCGCCACAGGCCACAGCCAGCATCGCCGCCGCGGCCAGAACCCCGACCATTCGCAATAGGAACATCCTCATCTCCCTGGGTTGAGGAACCCTGTGTGCCGCTGACACTACAGAGGCCCATATGCCGCCACGAGGATCTTGGGTTCGCCTGGCATTGACCCCGATCAGGTCTCGATCAAATGTGTTGACAAGCAGGCTTGACGCTCTCTGAGTTCAGCCTGGCGGTGAATGCCAAGAGTCCAGGCCGTCTTGGAGCCGCTGTGCTCCGGCTTCGGGAGTCATGTCCCCGAGGACGACAGCATTGCTTACTTCCCTCAGCTCGATCGGGAATTCGGGATCGCCCGAATCCAGGGCCTCGTAGCCGGTGCGGTTGGCCGACTCGCAGTCCTGGCGCCAGGACACGAACTCCTGAGCGACCGGATGGCCGTACTCGACCGGCGTGTCCTGAAGGCTGAAGAAGCCCGACAGGGCGCCGGTGTAGAGGCCGGCGAACTCGGGGGCTGCCACCCACGACAGGAACGTGCGAGCCGCCTCGGCGTTGGGCGATGCAGGATTCAGGCCGATCGCGAGATCGATGTGGTCAACGATGTAGCACGTTTCCTGACCGTCCGGATGCGGTGTCCGGAAGGCGCTGAACTCGAAGCCGGCGTTCGCGTCGAAACCGGAGATCTCCCAGGACCCGCCGGGGTAGATCGCGGCCTGACCCGTCTCGAACAGGATCTTGCCGTCGGGGTAGGGGATGCCGGAAGCTCCAGGGTGCATGTACGGCCCCAAGCGAGCCATTGTGGCGAGAGTGTTGACGTACTCCTGATCCGTGACCCTGTCTTCGCCAGCGATCAGAGCCAGCCGTCCCTCCTCACCCCTCCAGTAGTTCGCACCGATGTTCTGGAACAGGATGTGCTCGGCCTCCCAATCTGAGAGGCCGATCCCGATGGGCGTGTACGTGCCTTCGTCGAGGATCGCCTGAAGCACCTCGAAGAACTCGCTCTCAGTCTCGGGCACGCTCAATCCGAGCTCGCTGAAGACCTCCACGTTGTAGTAGAACCCCTGGATTGTGGAGGCGACCGGCACGCAGTACGGGATCGTTCCGTCCGCGGATAGCCAGGCGTTCTGCGCCGAGGCCGGGAATCTGTCGATCCCGTCCAGGTCGTTCAACGGTGCCAGGTGGCCGTCCGCATAAAGCTCCCGTGAACGATCGAACGGGAAGCAGGTGATCAAATCGCCGGCCACACCGCCCTCTAGCCGAGTCAGCAGGCCGGACGTGTACTCCAGCGGCGGTGTGGGGGCGAATATCACGTTGATATTGGGAAACTCGGCTTCGAACGCCGGGATGATCTGTTCATCCCAGATCGCCTGATCGTCCGAGCGCCAACTCTCGATCGAAATCGTTATTTCTTCGACGTCCGGCCCTGGAGCCGCGGTGGGCTCGGGCTCTGGTTCAGCCGGCTCGGCCTCGGCCAGCTCGGGTTCTGGCGCGGCCGGCTCGGGGTCGGCCAACTCGGGTTGCGCATCGTCGTAGTCATCGCCGCAACTCACAGCCAGCAACCCGAACGCGAGCAGCGCGGCAAGGAATCGCACGGGTCTTGCCATGGTCCCTCCTGGGTCCTCCCTAGCGGGATCGTGTGTGTTGGTCGTGAGGCGAAGGTCCGGCATCGGCCGTCGTCCGCTTAGTTTGCCGGTTGGGCGAGCGACGGTTCCAAGATTTTGCTCGGCGTCAACCAACTGTTTTCCCACAGCAATGACCGTCTCACCAGCTATCGGCAAAGCCTGACTCCGTCCTGACAGTCGATCCAATGGCCCGACCACCTCGCCGAATCGGGACCGTGCGGAGAATCCGCGACAGCATCAAGGGCAGGGTTACCGAGTTGCTGGCCACCCTGGAGCTGGCCCCGGTGTGGGTCGCACCCGCCCCGGCGGGCCAGGTAGCCGCTTCTCTGAAGCGCTGATTGCATACGGGGATGGCCAACAGCAACAACTACGACAGCGTGGTGTCGGGGCGGGCCTGGGCGGAGTTCTGCGACGCCCTCAAGGCCGCCGGCGACCTGGTGCAGGAACGGTCCACCTGTGACCTGGACCGGATCGAGGGCTACCGGCACCTGAGCCGGCTGGCCCGGGGCGGGCTCTACAGCTCGATGGAAACCGGCGATGGGCGCTTCCCGGTGCTCACCGCCATGCCCGACCAGGTCAAGATCGGCTCGGACAACCCCGACTCGCTCTACATGTCGGGCAACATCGACGGCCGGCTCAACTACCGCATCTCCGGTCACCGGGGCACGGTGCACTACTTGTCGTTCACCGCCTTCACCGGCAACTACGGCACGGGCCAGGAACGCCTCGGCCGGGCCGGCTTCCTGCACGGAGGGGACCTCCTCGTCGACGACGATGGCCGCTTCGAGATTTTCGTCGGGCCCCAGCGCCGGGGCGACAACTGGCTGCAGACCAGCCCCGAGCCGAGCCTCATCGCGATCCGGCAGTTCTTCCTGGACCGCGACAGCGAGGTGCCGGTCTCGGTGCAGATCGAATGCCTGGACCACGACGACCTTCCCCCGCCGCTGTCGGCAGAGCGGCTCGGGAAGGCCCTGGAGTCGGCGGCCGCGTTCGTGGCCGGATGCTCGACGGTCTTCAGCGGATGGGTGGACGATCTCGGCACCAAGGCCCGCAACGGTTTGACGCTGGAGGCCGGGCCCATGCAGGGCGCCTGGGGCGACCCCAACCAGATCTTCCGCCACGGCGCCTACGACCTCGACGACGGCGAGGCCCTGCTGATCGAGTTCACCCCGCCGGAGTGCTTCTACTGGAACTTTCAGGTGGACAACCGCTGGATGGAGAGCCTCGACTACCGACGGCTGCCGGTGACCGTCAACAAGCGCACCGCTGCCTACGAGCCCGACGGCTCGGTGCGCATCGTGGTGGCGGCTGCCGATCCCGGCTTCGGGAACTGGATGACCACCGACGGGCACCGCTTCGGCGCCATCGGCCTGCGCTGGAACCAGGCCGCCGAAGACGTCGAACCCGAAGTTCGGGTGATCAGCGTCAACCGCTGACCCATCCGGAATTGGCAGCAAGATGCACGCATACCGTGCAAAACGCTGCCAATTCCCCGCCGCAACCAGCCTCGCACTCGAATTGGCAGCAACACGCACGCATACCGTGCAAAGCGCTGCCAATTCCCCGGCGACGGGCCGGGCGGGTCAGCGCATCCAGGCGAAGGCGGCGCGCATCTCGGCCACGAACAGCTCGGGCTGCTCGAACGCGGCGAAGTGGCCGCCCACCTCGGGCTCGTTCCAGTAGCGGATGTCGGTGTAGCGCTTCTCGGCCCAGCGCCTGCTGGCCCGGAAGACTTCGTTGGGGAAGATGCTGCACGCGGAGGGAATCTCCACCTCATCGCCTGCGAAGCTGCCGAAGCTCTCCCAGTAAAGCCGGCCCGAGGAGGCACCCGTGGCGGTGAACCAGTACAGCGACACGTTGTCCAGCAGCGCGTCGCGGCTGAAGTAGTCCTCGGGGTGGGCGCTGCGGTCGCTCCAAGACCAGAACTTCTCGAGGATCCAACCGGCCAGGCCCGCGGGCGAGTCCACCAGACTGTAGCCGATGGTCTGGGGCCGGCTCGACTGCTGCTTGGAGTAGCCGGAGTCCCACTTGTCGTAGTAGCCCATCGACTCCAGCGCGGCCTGCTCCTTGGCCGTCAAGTCGGCCATCGACTCCTTGGTCGGCCCGGCCACCGGCATGTTGGTGTGGATGGCCCGGCAGTGCCCCAGGTTCTGCATGCCGATGTGGGTGGTCACCGCCGATCCCCAGTCGCCGCCCTGGGCCACGTAGCTGTCGTAGCCGAGGCGGCCCATCAGCTCGTCCCACATGGTGGCGATGTGCTCCACGCCCGTGCCCGACGCCGAGGGCTTGGCACTGAACCCGTAGCCGGGCAGCGACGGCAGCACCAGGTGGAAGGCGTCTGACTCTCCCCCGCCGTGTGACGTCGGATCGACGAGCGGGTCGATGATCTGGGTGAACTCCAGCACCGAGCCGGGCCAGCCGTGGGTGACGATCATCGGCAGCGCACCGTCGTGGGCCGAGCGGATGTGCTGGAAGTGGATGTCGAGACCGTCGATCTCAGTGATGAAGTTGGGCCGGGCGTTGATGGCGGCCTCGCAGCGCCGCCAGTCGTAGCCGTCTCGCCAGTACTCGCAGACCTCCCTCAAGTACGCCAGGGGGATGCCCTGGGACCAGTCGTCGACGACTTCGGCCTCGGGCCAGCGGGTGCGGGCCAGCCGGTCCTTGAGGTCGTCGATCTCGTCGTCGGCCACGGAGACGGTGAAGGGGCGGATGTCTGTGCTCATGCCAGCCATGGTAGGCAGCGTCCCGGCGCTGCCGGACGGCCGCGCGCACTACTGCGTCAAGAACGGCCCCGTAGGCTCAGCGTTGTGGACCTCCCTGTGATGCCGCCGGTGAGGCCTATGCTGGCCAAGGCCGTGAGCGGGATCCCCGACGGCGACCTGGCCTTCGAGCCGAAGTGGGACGGCTTCCGATGCATCGTGTTCCGCGACGGAGATGAGGTGGAGCTGGGTAGCCGCAACGAGCGGCCCCTCACCCGCTACTTCCCGGAGTTGATCGAACCGCTGAAGGCTGCGCTGCCGCCCCGGGCGGTGGTCGACGGCGAAATCATCGTGCCCATTGACGACCGTCTCGGATTCGACGCCCTGCAACAGCGGATCCATCCGGCCGAGAGCCGGATCAACCGGCTGGCGGCCGAGACCCCGGCCGAGTTCATCGCCTTCGATGTGCTAGCCGCGGCCGACACCGATCTAATGGCCGAACCGTTCCGGGATCGGAGAGCGGTGCTGGAGGCGATGGCGGGAGCGTTCGAGGCCCCGATCCATCTGGCACCCTCCACGCTCGACCGGGACCTGGCCCGGGACTGGTACGAGCGCTTCGAGGGCGCGGGGCTCGACGGCCTCATCGCCAAGCCGCGCGGCGGGGTCTACGAGCCCAACAAGCGGACCCAGTTCAAGGTCAAGCACACCCGCACCGTCGATGTGGCCGTGGCCGGCTTCCGTATGCACGTCGACGGCGAGGGCGTGGGCTCGCTGGTGGTGGGCATGCACGACGACTCCGGCAACCTGCACCACTGCGGGGTGGCGGCCAGCTTCACCGCCCAGCGCCGCCGCGAGCTGCTCGACGAGCTGGCCCCTCACATCATGGAGAACCCCCGCGAGCACCCGTGGGCCGAATGGATGGATCCCGCGGCCCACCACGAGGGCGCGGTGATGCCCGGCACTCCGAACCGGTGGTCCGGCCAGCGCCAGCAGCAGCCCTGGGTGCCGCTGCGGCTGGAACTGGTCGCGGAGGTGAAGTACGAGGCCATGCTCAACGGCCGCTTCCGGGGCACCACCCGCTTCGTGCGCTGGCGACCGGACCGCACGCCCGACTCCTGCCGCTTCGACCAGGTCGAGGTCCCCGCCGCGATCGGCCTCAGCGAGGTTCTCTCCGCCTAGCGCCGCCAGGCCGCGAACTGGCAGCGCTCGAGGCCCAAGCCGGCGTCGACAGCTCCCGATTCTTAGGGCCGGGCGAGTTCTCGGGCCCGTTCTGCGAGCCGCTCTGCACCCAACTCGCCGCACCGCTGTTCGAATCCGGGACGCGGGCCGCTCCACTCCATCTCGTCGACGGTGGCCGACACCGGCGCGCCGAGCTCGACGGTGGCGATGCGGCGATAGAGCAGCGCATCCTCGAAGTTGTCCCGCAGGGCGGCTGCGAGCTTGGCTGCGCCCCTGACCTGCACGTCCCACTCAGCGGAGTCGAACGGGATGGAGGTGATGTGGCCGTAGCGGGCCAGCAGCGTGGCCGCCGACTTAGCCCCCCATCCGGGCAGGCCCGGGAACCCATCGGCGGCGTCGCCCACCAAGCCGAGATAGTCGGGGATGGACGCAGGGGGAACACCGAACTTCTCCACCACCCCGGCGTGGTCGTAGAACACGCGCTTGCGGCGGTCGTACTGCACCACCCGGGCGTCGGCAGTCACGCACTGGGCCAAGTCCTTGTCGGGCGTGCAGATCACGACCTGCTCCACCCGCGGGTCGCCGGCGGCGATTGCCGCGGCCGACGCCAGCCCGTCGTCGGCCTCGTGCTCGATCTGGGGCCACACCGCGAACCCGGCCAGCTCAAGCAGCTCCTGGACTTCGGGGAACTGGGCCTTGAGGTCGGGGTCCACGCCGCTGCCGTCCTTGTAGCCGGCCAGCATCTCGTTGCGGAACGACTCGATCACGTGGTCGGTGGCGATGCCGATGTGGGTGGCGCCGTCGGACAGCAGGTCGAGCATCGAGTTGAGCACGCCGCGCTGGGCGCCCCGGCGCGGGTCCCGGTTCGACTTGGCGTAGTGGTAGCGGAAGAGCTCGTAGGTGCCGTCGATCAGATGCACCAGCACCGCGCCGACCCCGCTACTCCTCGACCAGCTCGATCAGGGTGCCGAACGACCCCTTGGGGTGGATGAACGCAATGGTGGTGTTGCGGCTGCCCGGCCTCGGGGTTGCGTCTATGGGCGTAGCCCCTGCCTCGACCATGGCTGCCAGCGCGGCCGCGCAGTCGTCCACCCGGTAGCCCACATGGTGCAGGCCCTCGCCCCGCTTGTCTAGAAACTTGGCCACCGGCGAGTCGTCTCGGGTGGCCGACAACAGCTGCACGTAGCTCTCGGCCACCGCGAGCAGGGCCTCCTCCACTCCGTCACGCTCCACCACTTCGCGGTGCTCGACCTCGGCACCCAGAGCCTCCCGGTACCAGTCGATCGCCGCGTCGAGATCCCGGACGGCGATAGCCACATGGTCGATCTCGGTGAGCATCGCCGCAATCTACCGGCCGACTTGAGCCGGCTCGCGATCATCGGAGCTCAGGCAACCGCTCTTCGGAGTCTCATCGCGCCTTCTTGGGCATATGCCGGACAGCACGATGAAGGCAGCCGGGAGTTCAGGCTCCGTCGAGCGACCGGCGACCCTCGAAGGCCCGTCCCAGGGTGAGCTCGTCGGCGTACTCGAGATCGCCGCCCACGGGCAGGCCGCTGGCGATGCGGGTCACCTGCACGCCGGCGGGCTTGAGGTACTTGTGGACCAGCATTGCGGTCGCCTCACCCTCCAGATTGGGGTTGGTGGCCACGATCACCTCCTCGATGTCCTCGTCGATCACCCGGGTCAGCAGTTCCTTGATGCGCAGCTGGTCGACGCCGACGCCGTCGATCGGGCTGAACGCTCCCTGAAGCACGTGGTAGCGGCCCTCGAACTCACCGGTGCGCTCGACCGCCACCACGTCCTGGGCGTCCTCCACTACACAGACGAGTCTCGGGTTGCGCTTGGGATCGCGGCAGACCGGGCATTCGCCCCCCTGCTCGGCCAGGTTGAAGCAGCGAGGGCAGTAGGACACCTTCTCCTTGGCGTCCGAGATTGCCCGGGCCAGTCGATTGGCGTCCTCGGCCGGCGACCTCAGCAGGAAGAACGCCACTCGCTGAGCCGACTTGGGCCCGATGCCGGGAAGCCGTCCGAGTTGATCGATCAGCTCCTGAACCGCTCTCGAGTAGCTCATCTCGCGCCTTCTATCCGCTTGGCCTCTGGTCTTCGCCGCCGGTGTCGTCGCCGGTGGGTTCAGGCAGGACGGTGAGCTGTGCGCCGGGGAATGTGGCCTTGATCTTCTGTTCGATGTCGTAAGCGTGGCTGGGGGCCTCGACCAGGTCATCCAGGTCGGCGAGGTCGAAGCCGTCGACGGTCTCGGCGTCCTCTGCTGGCGCGTCGGCCTCTCCGGCAGGACCGGGAGCGACACGGTCGGACGACGCAGACGCGACCGCCGCGTCCCCATACGGGTCTGCCTCCGCCACCACCGACGCGCCGCCCGACCCGGCCGAACCAGCCTCAGCCAACGCGCCTTGCGACCCAGCCGGACCAGCCTCAGCCAACGCGCTGCCCGACCCAGCCGGACCAGCCTTAGCCAACGCGCCGCCGGACCCGGCCGAACCAGCCTCAGCCGGACCTGAGTCTCCGAGGACCGAGGACTCTAGTGCTGGTGCGCCGACGTCGACCGTGGGCTTGGCCGCATGGGCCACGAGGTCCTCCCAGAGGGCTTGAAGCTGGGCGAGGTCACGCCGACGATCCTTGTCGGGTTGAAGATCCAGCGCCCTGGCCACCACGAACGACCGGTCCAGGCCCAGATGCAGGCGGGCCCACTCCACCACTTCTGTAGGCGTCTTCGGATGCATCGCCGCCAGGTCGGGCACCGATACCGGGGGTGGCGGAGGGGCCGGGCCGGGCGGGGGTGCTGTCGATCCGGCCGGGGCGGCTGTGCCCTTTCGTGCCGCGGCTGCGGATCGATGCTCGGACAAGGCCCGTCTGGCCGCCTCAGCGGGACGGCTCGAAGGGGTCGGGCCGACCGCAGCGACGGACGTCTCCCCGACCCTCTCCGGAGATGGCGCTGCCGGATGTGCAGATTCCGTAGACGCCGACGCCCTAGACGCCGAAGCGGGGGTCGGGGATACCGATTCCGGTGCCGAGGGAACCGAGGACGGGGATGCCGATCCCGAAGCGGTGGGGACCGGAGAGACGTCTAGGCGGGCTTCCAATTGCCGGATCCGCTGGGCAAGCGCTTCGAGGGTCCGGTCCTCGTCCGGGTGGCAGAGCCGCATCAACGCCACCTCTATGTCGATCCTCGGGTCGGGCGCCTGACGCATGTCGATGAGGGCGCGGCCGAGCGTTTCCAGAGCCCTGGTGATGGTAGCCGGCGCCATGCGGTCGGCGAGATCGGCGGCTCTGGCCCGTTCGTGCTCCGACATCCGGGGCGGCGGATCGGCCATCGCGGTGAGGAAGGCGTCGCGCAGCCCGGCCAGCACCACCTCGCCGATCGTGCGGGGATCCCGCCCCCGGCCCACGGCGTCGCCCACCGCGGAGAGCGCGGCGGCGCGGTCACCTTCGGCCAGAGCGTTGAGAATGGCGTCGGTCGAGGAGTCGAGCTCGGTGGTGCCACCGCCGGCAACGACTCGCTCAAGCGCGGTCAGGCTGTCGCGTACCGAACCCCCACCGGCAGCCACCGCATGGTCGATGGCCTCGCCGTCCACGTCCAACTCGGCATCGGCGACGACGCAACGGAGATGGTCCGACATGGTGTCGGCGGCTACCAGGCCGAGCTCGAACACCTGGCAGCGGCTGCGGATGGTGTGCACGACCTTGTGGGGCTCGGTAGTGGCCAGCACCCATGTCACATGGTCGGGGGGTTCCTCCAGGGTCTTGAGCAGCGCGTTCTCGGCGCCCGCGGTGAGCATGTGGACCTCGTCGAGCAGGTACACCTTGGCCCGGCCCGGCGATGTCAGGTTGACCCGCTCGAGGAGGCCCCGCATGTCGTCGACCTTGTTGTTGGAGGCGGCGTCTAGTTCCTGAAGATCGAACGAGCGGCCCTCCTGGATCGACAGGCAGGACTCGCATTCGCAGCACGGCTCGCCGTCGTCGCCCAGGAGGGTGCAGTTCAGCGCCTTGGCCAGCACGCGGGCGGTGGAGGTCTTGCCGCTGCCCCTGGGTCCGTGCAGCAGGTAGGCGTGGCCGACTTTGCCGGTGCGCACGGCCGTCTGAAGGGCCCGCACGACATGGTCCTGGCCCTTGATCTCGGAGAACTTCTGGGGCCGGTAGCGGCGGTATAGGGACTGGTAGGCCACCGGGGAGGACTCTAGACGTGGACTATGACAGCGTGCGGGCGCCCGCGCCCGGAATCCATGCCCTAACCGATCGGCCCAGCGGCGCCCGCTGCCGGGAACCCGTGCCTTGCCCGATTGGGCGAGCCGCGCCCGCTCCCGGGAGTGACGGCCAGGCTGTCTGCGGCACCCGGGAGGATCTGCTGAGAGCTGCTGCCTTCCGGCCCTGACCCGGTTCACAGGAACCCGTTGCACAGGACCCGGCCGTCACACCCCGAAGCGGGCGCTGACGCCGCACACGATACCCTCGCGGGTCCGGACCCGCTGCCCCGGGGCTGGGGCTCACTGGGTCCCGGCTCGACGGTACCGGGATCGGGGAGGGTTGCCAGAGCGGCCGAATGGGCACGCTTGGAAAGCGTGTGAGGCGAGAGCCTCCATGGGTTCAAATCCCATACCCTCCGCGCAGTTGGTGATCTTTGAGCAGTTCAAGCCAAGCCCCATCCCGGTAGCCCACTGACAGGTGCCAGGATCCCAAGCTCGCCCGCCGCCCCTTGCGGTTATGGCGAGAGGGCGACCACCGACTCTGCCCGGCTTGCTCGCTGGCATCGTTGTTCCTGGGTTGTTCCCCACAGGTTGTCGTTGGCTGGCCGGGCGGCTAGCATGGAGCGTACAGTACAACGCGGGAACAACGGAGGCAGTCATGGACCATCCCAGGTACACCGCAAGTTTGAGCCAGACCCAGGGCCGAGCAGGCTACTCGGTCATCTTCCGGCATCCCGTGAGGCGGTCGGATGCGACCGGCAAGCCGGGCCTGCGAGTGCGCTGCGGCCTAGGCACACGGGACGAGGGAGAGGCTTCCCGGCTACGGGACGAGCTCAACGTCCTGTTGGGCGACGCAAAGTTCCACGATCCTGCTGCTCGACCCGAAGCCGAGCGGCGATTTAGTCCCCGCGTCGTCAACATTTTCTTTGACAAGATGGTGCCCGAGGCGACAGATTTTGAGGCGCTGCGCGACGCTGCAATTCCGCTGCCGGAGTCGGCACCGGACGGATACAGGCGCGTCCTCTTCCTCGGGACGACCGGTGCCGGAAAGACGACGCTCGTTCGCCAGTTGATCGGGACGAATCCCAAAAGCGAGCGCTTCCCATCGACATCGACAGCGAAGACGACCATCCACGACACCGAGATCGTCCTCGCCAGAGGTGGCTGGCGTGCGGTCGTGACCTTCGCCTCGCGCGACGAGGTGAGCGAATACCTGAGCGAGTGCGTTTCGGACGCCGTGCTCGCCGCATACAGAGGCGCGGACGACGCTGAAGTGCTCAGGCGACTTCTGAACCACACAAATCAGCGGTTTCGGTTCAGCTATGTGCTCGGAAACGGCCCGACAGTAGCTTCTAGCAGCTCAGACTTCGACGATGAAGATGTGGAATTCGAGAGCGAGCAGAATCCTCTCACAGAAGCGGAGCGTAGATCCATCGACATGGCAAGGACTGATGAACTCCTTGAGAAGACGATAGGAACACTACGTAACCTAGCGAGCCTTCACCGCGACCGAATACAGGCCGAACTCGAAGTCGATGATGACGATGACAGGCGTGTGGCCGAGGAACTCTTCGAAGAGGAGCTAGACAACCTCTTGCGCGACGACGAGGACTTCCATCAGATAATGGATGCACTGATGGAAGAGATCGAGAAGCGCTTCGAGTTAGTGCCACCCGGGGAAGTCAAGAAGACGCGACAGGGCTGGCCGCTCACCTGGAGTGGCGAGTGGCCGTTCGAGAAGCGCGCCGATTTCCTCGACTCAATCTCCCGTTTCTCCAGCAACTACGCGCCTTTATTCGGTCGGTTGCTTACGCCGCTGGTGAACGGCCTGCGTGTCGCTGGTCCCTTCTCCCCGGCTTGGAACGGAAGCGAGGTGCCGCAACTCGTCCTCCTCGATGGCGAAGGGCTTGGCCACACGCCTAGGTCGTCGTCGTCTGTTTCGACGGCAGTGAGTCGCCGCATCGAGGCCGCGAATGCGGTCCTTCTAGTAGACAACGCTACCCAACCGATGCAGGCGGCACCACTCGCGGCCATGCGCGAGGTCGTAACGACCGGACATGCCCGCAAGCTCATCTTCGCCTTTACGCACTTCGATGAGGTCAAGGGTGACAACCTGCCGACCGCATCGGCAAAGGTCCAGCACGTCTTGGCCTCAGCCAACAACGTGCTCGCGGCCTTCGGAGAAGAACTGGGTCCGTACGCCGAACGAATGTTGCGGCAGCGTGTGGAGAACGCTCGCTTCTTCTTGGGGGACATCCACAAGCCGTTGAGCGATGCTGATACTTCCGTCAGGGGCACGATGTTACAGCTTCGTAAGCTCCTCGACAGCATCGATGCGGTGATCGAGCGGCCGGAGCCCGCGGCGGCGCGTCCGGTCTATGACCGGATGAACCTCGTACTCGCAATCCGTGGCGCGGCCGACGCCTTCCATGAGGCGTGGCGACCGCTCCTCGGCCTCGAATCCAAGCCCGGCTTTACGAAGGAACACTGGACACGGGTCAAGGCCCTGAGCCGACGACTCGGCACGATGGGGAAAGACGAATACGACAACCTTAAGCCGGTCGCCGATCTTGGCGCGGCGTTGAAGAAGCGCATCTACGAGTTCGTCCAGAACCCTTTGAGCTGGGAGGAGGGCGAGCCGACAGAAGACCAGAAGCAGGACATTTTCGACGCCTTCGCAGAGAATCTAGGGCGGCCCCTGCTAGAAGTTTGCACTCGACGCGTGTGGCACGAACGAGCAGCACAATGGCAAGACGCTTACTACAAGCGCGGACGCGGCTCGACTTTCGTACGCGCCGAGATCATCGGCGACAACATCTACCAGCCCGCGGCACCTGTTCCCGGCACCACGCCATCGCCTGATCGCAACAAGTTCCTTCGTGAAATTGTCGAACAGGTCGAGCAAGCCGCCAATGAGACTAATGCCTCGCTCACATAGGAGGGGAAGCTTCCGTGACGTGTGTATCTTGTGGCGGTGTTAAAGTGCCTGATGTCAGATGACGACAGAGGACCATGCAAACAGGGGGAAATCGCGGGCACACTCTCTGAGCGTTCGCCATCGACGACAATTCGACGGCCTGACGGCAGAATGTCGGCTTGGCGTTCTTTGCGATGGCATGATTCAACCGGAACCTTGCTCGTCAACGATTCCTGGAATCTGCTGGTCTTCATAGCCGTCAGTATTGCGTTTAGCCCATCGCATGAAGTCTATCGCACTGGGATGATCAGTCGCGTGTAGCATATGGTATTGTGGTCGTCCGGTCGAACGATCATTGAATTGCTGCGGCAGTACATACTGATAGCCCAATCCTCTCAGTTGGTCAGCATACCTAAGCACCAATGCACTGGCAGGCTCATGGTTGTCCCACAGATCCTGCCATGCTTCGCGGCTGCCGAACACTCTATTCAATGTGTCTGGACTGTAAGGCTCGGAGTACTTCTGACGGTTGCGGGGCCAGAGCCTGTAGATCGCCTGATGTGAGTTGAACAAGATCCACATTTCCACTTTACACACCTTGGGCCGTCTAGTCCCTTCGGGTGGCGGTTCATATGTCTTCCATCTAGCTAGTGACTCAACCGTGTTCCAGTTGAGTTGGGTCGATTCTTGATCCAAGAACGCAAAGCACGGTCGGGTCGGATCGAGATCACCGCTGATCAGTAGTTCCGGCACAACTCTGTTGCAGTCGCCATATTGGGTGTGAATCCTCTTTGCTAGACGGTCAGGCAACATTCGGACAGTTCGTTCTAGCGTCTGAAAGTTATTGGAGTCATGTTCAACAAGGTGTAGAGTAGAGAACGCTTCGCTCTTTGCGGCAATAATGGAGGACCCATCGCGTTGTCCGTCTCTACCGGGTGTTGCAGAAACTCCATATCCCGTGCCTGCAAACGCATCAATGAAACGCTCCACCACCAGCAACTCGACGGTACAATTTGAGATAGATCTCGAATACATCAAGTTTGTCAAGCGTCCAACCATGAAATTCTCGGAACTCCGTAACAGGGTCGCGTGCACTTCGAATGTCTCTCGCGGATTCGCTCTCGACGACCATCGCATCGAGATCGGCCTCGCTTATGAGGCTTCCCTGGCCTTCCTGTGACGAGGTCATGGGGCGTCTATCCTTGAGTCACCGGCATTTGATCGTGAAGTTGACCGTCAAGGTGACGACCGTTGGCTTTGGGGGTGCGGCCTCCCCATTGTTTGAAGAAGAAGGCTACGTCGGCGACGGCGCACTGGTCGCGGAGGTCTAGGACCCATTCTTCGTTCATGGGGCGGGCTCGCGGGCCGCTCTCGCCTCCGGCTATTAGCCAGTGGATGTCTGAGAGGTTCAGGTTTGGGAGGGGGCCGAGGAGGGGTTCGGCACTGATGAAGCGAACGGCGGCTGGGACAGTGCGTAGGTGGTCGATTCGGAAGGTGTAGCGCTGCGATTCGACGCTGACGCCCATCCAGACGTTGGGGGGCCAGTCCAGTTGATCGGCCACCGCTACTAGGCGCTTCGAACGCTTGGTGAGGATTTGGTAGGTGTGGCGGGGGGTGTCGGCCATGGTCTTGAAGACGCGCTGAATGAAGTTCAGCCGGATGTCGGGGTGGAAGAGGTCGCTCATGGAGTTCACGAACACGACTCGGGGAGCTCGCCACCGGTGCGGGAGCTCCAGCAGGTCCTCGTGCAGGGTCAGGCCGAAGCCGGGGCCGCTGCCCTTGGGGTCGCCGTCGTTCTTGTAGCGGGGGTTGCCCATCGCCTTGAGGCGCTTGGCGAGGGCGAGCGCGTAGCAGTTATCGCAGCCATGGGAGGTGCGGTCACAGCCCGTCGTCGGGTTCCAAGTTGTCTCGGTCCACTCGATACCGGTCCGGTCGGCCACGGCCACCCCCTCTCCACGCCGTAATCCACAGGATACTCACCGGTCCGCAGGCTACGGACCGGGTGGGACATCCAGGGTCAGCCCGCAGCCTCGCGCTCGGCTGTTGCGGTCAGCGACTCCGTGAGGGCTTGGATCTCGGTTAGGGCGGATTGGAGGTCTTCGGCTATCTCGGCGGCTAGGACGGCCGGCGGTGGGAGGTTGTCGATGTCCTCGAGGCTGTCGTCGCGCAGCCAGAAGAGATCGAGGCTGACCTTGTCGCGGGCCAGCAGTTCGTCGTAGGTGTAGCGCCTGAAGCGCTCGGACTCCTGGCGCTGGTGGCGGTCGGTGGGGTTGTAGCAGGCAACGAAGTCGTCGAGGTCGGCTCGGGTGAGGGGGTTCTGTTTGAGGGTGAAGTGCTTGTTGGTGCGCAGGTCGTAGACCCACAGCTCTCGGGTCCAGGCCTGCTCGGCCCCTTCTCGGCGGCGGAAGAACAGCACGTTGGCCTTGACGCCCTGCGCGTAGAAGATGCCGGTCGGCAGGCGAAGCAGGGTGTGGACCTCACAATCGTGCAGCAACCGGCGGCGGATCGTCTCACCCGCTCCGGCTTCGAAGAGCACGTTGTCGGGCACGACCACCGCGGCGGCGGCACCGACTTTGAGCAGGCCGACGACATGCTGCACGAAGTTGAGTTGCTTGTTGCGGGTGGTAGCCCAGAAGTCCTCGCGCTCGTAGCTGTCAGACGACGACCGGCCGAAGGGCGGGTTGGTCAGCACCATGTCGAAGCGTTCGCCGGGGTCGGCGCGCAGGGCGTCGTCCACATACACCGGGGAGTCTGATTCGGGACTCTCGATGCCGTGCAGCAGCAGATTCATGGCGCATAGCCGCGCCGGCAGATCCGCTATCTCCCAGCCGGTGAACGCTCCGGAGCGCAAGTGGGCGACCTGGTCGGGCTCCAGGGGCGTGAACCGGTCGATGATCGACCGATAGGCGCCCAGAAAGAAGCCGCCGGTGCCGCAGGCCGGGTCGCAGATGCGATCGCCGGGCTCCGGCCGCATCACATCGACAATGGCGGAGATCAACGCCCTCGGCGTGAAGTACTGGCCCGCTCCCCGGGCGCCCTCCTGAGCGGTCTTCTCGATCAGGCCCTCATAGGCAGCGCCCTTGAGATCCGCGTCATAGCTGAGCCACTCGTGCTTGTCGATGAAATCCTTGACGAGCTGCTCCAGCTTGGCCGGGGTCTGGATCCGGTTGCGGGCCTTGTGGAAGACGACCCCGAGCATGTCCTCGCCAGCCCCAAGCTCGGACAGAGCCTTGCTGTAGTGGGCTTCGAGCTCGGCCCCCGACCGGGCGAGCAACGACTGCCAGTCGTGCTCGATGGGCACCACCCGCTCACCGCCCAGCAACTCGTGCTGCTCATCGGCCATCTTCAAGAACAGCAGATAGGTCAACTGCTCCAGATAGTCGCCATAGGACAGGCCGTCATCCCGCAGCACATCACAGAAGTCCCACAGCCTCTGCACCAGCGCCTTCGGATCGCGGCTAGACATCACCTCACGACCTCACGCCACGCGACGGGTCACGGGATCAAATCGAACGCGATGGCGTGAGCGGGGCGGACCACGCCGAAATGCCGCCGGTCAAGCGTCGCGATCACGGTCTCTCCGAGGCGCTCAGCGATGGCTACCACGCTTGCGTCCCCACCACCGAGAGGCATGTCAGCGTAGGTCTCAACCAGTTCGGCAATCCGGGCGAGGTCGGTGCCGGTCAGTGGCTCAATGCTGATTTCGCCTTCAGCGATCGAGCGAAAGAAGCGTGCCTCCGCTACCGGCCCGAGTTGGCGACTGATGAGATAGGCAGTCTCCGCGACCACAAGTGGGGAGGCTCGCAGCCCTGACGCGGCGGTCTCCAGCAACTCTGCACAGACGTGGTGGTCGGGATCAGCCTGGTCGGCGGCGGCCAATAGAACGCCTGTGTCTACGATCAATGGCTGTCAGTCCGTCCCGAACCCGTCGGCGAGCATCTCATCGGCTTCAGAGGCGTAGCGCCCAGATGTCGACGATCCGATGGCCACGAAGCTCAGCCGTGCTCTGGTAGGCGAGTTCGCATCCGCCGGAAGGGACCTTGCCAGCTCCTCGATCAGCGCGTCCATGCTGAGTTGTCGGCGCTCGGCCTCGGCACGCAGCCGAGCTAGAACCTCCTCAGACAGGTCAAGGGTCACCGTCATGCGCCAAGCCTATGGGGAAGGAACCCGGCCAGACGCTGACGGGCGGCGTGCATGCCGCCCGCTCTGCGGCATGGACGAGCATCAGCGCCGATGCGCCGACGACGAGTCCTGCATCGGCGATGTGACCGTAGAGGCCCTCGCCGAGCGCATCGGCTCGACCCGCGGTGTTGCCGTCATGCGGGGCGTTCGTGCATGCGTCGGAGTTCGGCTGCGATGTCGTCCACGCTCAGGGTGCTCGACGCGACGGCCATGACGAGGTCGTACACGTCGTCGTTGGCGGTCGTGCTCACGCTGGCGTCGTTGAGTTCCAAGAAGACGGCCGCCGCGAGCCAGCCGAGCCGCTTGTTGCCGTCCACGAGCGAATGGTTGCTGACCACAGAGTGAAGCGGCGCGGCCGCCTTGGCCCAGACGTCGGGGTAGGCGTCCTCGCCGAACGCCGATGATTTCGGCCGAGCGGCGGCCGCGCCCAGCAGGCCGATGTCGCGAAGCGGCACAGGCTCGCCGAGCAACCGGCGAGCGAACTCCACGAGGTCCTCGGTGTCGAGGTACTCGAAAGACCGGCTCACTCGCCGAGGCGCCGCAGCGCGTCGGCGTGACGCTCCACGATGAGTTCCGCCGCTGCTGCGACCCGGTCGCGGTGCTCGGCCCTGGCGACGTACTCGCGCACCGCCCGCCGGGCCGCCTCCTGCATGGACGTGCCGTCGAGCGCGGCCCGCGCCCGCAGAGCGTCCTGCTCCTCCTCGGTCAGCCGCAACGTCATCGCCACAAGACCTATGGTATCAACTCGATACCATCCCTGAGACGACGAGGTTCATGCGTCCCGGCCACAGGCTGGCGACACCGTGAGGTGCACCCCCGAGTGGCTGGATGAAAGTCCCCATAGCCTCAGCCGCGTATCAGTAGATTATGGAAGTTCACTATAAAACAGTATTGTAGACTGTAGATGATGTGATAGCTCCGATAAGGCGCGAGATGCCGGGAGCGGAAGGAGAGGCCATGACCGAGGGATTCGCTGCCGGAACCGCTCAGCTCCGGCACCCTGAGCAGGGCTATGCTCCCGCCGTGAGCAGTCGCGACGGCCTGCGCTCAGATGACGACAGCCTCGACAGCGCAGACGACGCCGTCGAACGCGAGTGGCCGTGGGTGGATGTCATGCCCGAGCGCGACAGGAGGATGTTCGCCGAGGAGATGTCCCAGCTGCTGGCGCAGGCGGCCGAGACTGACGATCTCGCGGCCGTTGAGCAGGCGCTGCGGGAATGGCGGGTGACCGCGGAGATCTACCTGGATCCTGAACTTGCGCAGCGGCTGACCGGGCCGCGGTTGGCACACGGCGAGCGCGTACCGAGACCTGTCGTCTAGCCCGATGCCGCGTCGGCGCGATCGGGTCGCTCCTCCGCCGCGTCCCGGTGAATGGGATATCCGTTTCGAGGACAATCCGTCCGCGAAGGGGTGGGAGCACCTCTGCCGCGAGTCGCCCTCAAGCGCGCGGGCGGCGTGGGAGGTGCTTGCGGCTGAACCGCGTCGACGCAGCGGCAGGCAGCATCGGCTCAAGGGCCCGCCTCGTGTAGGCCGCATCAATGGCGTCGAGATGGAACAGTGGCAGTACGAGGTCACCGGATCAGGCCGGATCTGGTACTGCATCGACGACAAGAAGAAGACGGTGTGGCTGACACAGGTGAGTTTGGGACACCCGAGAGCAACTGAGTGACCGGCACCTGCAGCTCGTGAAGGTCTAGGACAGTCAGCGAGCGGTCACGCGTCTACTCGACGGGCCGGTCGAGAGGCTGCGATGCGTTCCAACAGGACGGCTGCAGGCTCATCGCTCGGATCTTGGGGAACGAGTTGGCCCGAGAAGGCCACTGCCAAGATTGATCGCCGCAGTGCCTCAACCCGCCCTTGCGCGGAAAGAAGCGTTTGGCGAATTCGCTCTTGATCCGCAAGCACACTCCGGATCGTGTTGACGGCGTGTCTTTGGTAGCTGATCGGAGGTATCGCTATCGGGACACTCCTGAGTTGAGAGCCGGAAATGCCCACTTGGCCTGCGGTGGTCTTTAGGCGTTGCTCGATTGCGCGCCTTCCCGCGCTCGCCGTCACGTACGCAGCGATCCACTCGGGTAGCACACTGGCTCGATCAGCAACTACGCGAATCAGCTTGTCGGGATGCAGGACACCAGATCCGTCCGGCGGAACCACGGCAGCTGCACCCACGAAGTTGGGGTTGGCGCTGTATCGCGTGAACAGAATGTCGCCAGCCTCTACTGCGTAAGCGTTGTAGCCATCGGGCACCGAACTGGCATAGCGGATGTCGTCGATTCGCAGCACCAATGGCCGAACTGCACTGATTCGGTAGGGTGCCTCCCCCCGTTGACCGGTCACCTCGATTAGGAGGTAGCCATGTCAACAATGCAGGAGATCAGTCGGTCGGGGCCGGTGTTGGCGCCGGGTCGGACGCGAAGATCGTTCCCCAGGGAGTTCAAGGCTGACGCGGTGGCGCTGGTGCTCGATGAGGGCCGCAGCGTCGCGTCGGTGGCGCGGGCTCTGGGGATCGGGGCGACGAGTCTGGGCAGCGCACGGTGACGGCACTGGTTCGCAGTCGAGCTGGCGGGGCGGGCCGCAGACCGCTAGCCGGCGCTCGTCGTTACTGCTCGACGTGACTATTGGCTCTATGTGAACTCGGCCACGCCGAAGACCACGCTGAAGCGCACGCACCAGATCGCCACCGTGGAGTAGTGGTCTAGGTCGAGCCCGGCGGGAATCTCGTAGTTCTGCGAGCCGACGTTGCCCTTGAGGTCGCCCAGATCGACGAAGTCGTTGTCGAACTCGCCGGCCGGCGCGTCCGGTGGGGCGGCCGACAGGTACACGTTCAGGTCGGGGCCGTTGTCGGTGCGGAAGTCCTCGAACCGCAGGAAGCGCTGCCCGCTGCCGTCGCCGAGCACCAGGGCGCTGCCCTCGGTGGGATGGGAGCGGTCGATGAACGACCCGGACGCCTCCACGATGATCTCCGGCTGTGCGGTGGCCGGCTCGGTCTCGGTGGGCTGGGCCTCCTCGGCGGGCTGGGCCTCCTCGGCGGGCCGGGCCTCCTCGGCGGGCCGGGCCTCCTCGGCGGGCTGGGTTTCCTCGGCGGGCTCGGGGACGTCTGGTTCGTCCTGGGGATCGGCAGGTGCGGATTCGGCGGGCTCAGCCGGCTCGGGCGCCTCGACTCCGGGTTCGGGGGCCTGGGACGTCGCCGGCCCGGGCATCTCGGGCATGGGCTCGTCGACCTCTTCGACCATGGGCATGTCGTCGGCCGCCATGGCTTCGTTCATGGCTTTGGCCATGTCCTCGGTCGTCTCGTCGCCCTCGATGCCCGACGGGGCCGGGCCGGCGGTGAAGAACGGGAGTGCCTCGTCCACCTCCTCGTCTTGGAAGTACGTCTGGAAGGCGAAGAAGCCGAACACCAGCCAGGCCCCCACCCCGGCCAGCACAACTCCAGCCGGAAGGGCCCAGCGCCAGTGCCGTTTGATCCAGGATCTCATCGCTCCCAGTATCGCCGCCCGAGTCCGACCATTCTCGCTCATCGGCCATCAGCGCGTCGGCGCTGCCTGCTTAGGCATGATCTGGTCTAGGCGGCTCCTTCTGCTGATGCGATGGCTCGCCACACCTTCTGGGGCGTGAACGGCATGTCGAGGTGGGTGATGCCCAGCGGCGCCAGCGCGTCGAGGACCGCGGACTGCACCGCGGGGATCGAGCCGATCGTGCCCGACTCCCCGACGCCCTTCGCGCCGAGAGGGTTGAGCGGGGTGGGCGTCTCGGTGTGGTGCGTCTCGAAGCGGGGCAGTTCCGAGGCGGCCGGTATGGCGTAGTCGGCGAAGTTGGTGTTGCGGGGGTTGCCGTCGGTGTCGTAGACCGACTGCTCGTACAGGGCCTGCGAGACGCCGGTGGCGGCCCCTCCGTGCACCTGCCCCTGCACCAGCAGCGGGTTGAGTATCCGCCCGCAGTCGTCCACCGCGATGTGGCGCAACAGCCGGGTGTCGCCGGTGTCGGCGTCGATCTCCACGACGGACACGTGCGCGCCGAAGGGGTACGTGGCCTCTCCCTGATCGAAGTCGACCTCCGCGGCAAGGCCTGCCGTGCCGGTGGCCACCTCCGCCGCGCTAGCTGACGGATCCTGTGTCGCCGCGGACGGATCCTGCCTTCCTGGGGACGGGTCCTGGGTTCCCGCGGCCCCATCCTCCTGGCCGGCGGACGGATCCTGTGTCCCTGCGGATGGAGCCTGCGTCCCGGCGGCTGTGGCGAGCTGTGCCCATGACACGGTCTTGGCGGGCACCCCGGCGACGGCCAGGCCGTCGGGGGCGGTCACGATGTCGGCTGCGTCGGCCTCGAGCAGGCTTGCAGCCAGCAGCCGGGACCTGTCGAGGACCTCGTTGGCTGCCGTCCACACGGCGCTGCCGCCCGTCTGCAGCGACCGCGACGCCACCGTTCCCTGGCCCCTGGGCACCTCGGCGGTGTCGCCGTGGATGACCCGCACGCGCTCGGCCTCGACCCCGAGCACCTCGCCGAGGATCTGGCTGAACGCGGTCGCGTGGCCCTGGCCCTGCGGCGCCGTGCCCACGCGGGCGGTCACGGTGCCGTCAAGCTCGACGGTGACCGAGCCGTACTCCTGGTACAGGCCCCCGGCGGTCACCTCCACGTATACCGACACGCCGATGCCCAGCAGCCTGCGATCACCGCGGGCCCGGCGGCGGGCCTGCTCGGCCCGCAGATCGCGGTAGCCAGCGGTTGCCAGCGCGAGGTCGAGACAGCGGGCGTAGTCGCCGCTGTCCATGTTGGCGCCGGTGGGCGTGGTGAGGGGGAACTCGGCGGCGGCGAGCAGGTTGCAGCGCCGCAGCTCGGCCGGGTCCATGGCGAGCTCGGCCGCGGCGAGGTCCACGATGCGTTCCAGCGAGACCGTGGCCTCGGGCCGCCCCGCCCCGCGGAACGGGAAGATGGGCGCCTTGTTGGTAATCACCGAGACGGACTCGAAGTCGACCGCGGGTATCCGGTAGGGGCCCGAAGCCATCGTCATCGTGTAGAACGGCAGGAGCGCCCCGATGCCCGCGTAGGCGCCCACGTCGGCGGTCACTCGCATCCTGAGCCAGCAGAAGCGGCCGTCGCGTCGCAGGCCCAACTCGACGTCGTGGACATGGTCCCGTCCCTGGGTCATGTTGGTGAGGTTCTCCGTGCGGGTCTCGACCCACCTGACGGGCCGGCCGAGACGGCGAGCCAGCCAGGCAGCCACCGCGAACTCGGGGTAGACCGCGCCCTTGGCCCCGAATCCCCCGCCGACTGCGGGCGCGATCACCCGCACCCGGTCCGGCGGTTCCTCCAGTGCGGCGGCCACCGCGTCGCGCGCATCGTGGGGCCGCTGAGTCGTGCACCACAGCGTCACCCCCTCGCCGCCATCGGCGACTCCGGGAGCGGCCAGCACCGCGGACGGCTCGATGGGCGCGGCCGCCACGCGCTGGTTGACGAAGCGGCCCGACACAACCAAGTCGTGGCCGGTCATCGACCCCTCTTCCGCGCCGACCTTAAGCTCCGAGGCCCGGTTCGACCCGTGCGCCTCGAACACGATCGGCGAGCCGGGCGCCAGCGCCGCGAAGGGATCGGTCACCGCCGGCACCGGCTCGTGGTCCACCACCACCAAGCCGGCCCCGTCGGCGGCCGCGCCCGGCGACTCGGCCACCACCACCGCGATCGGGTCGCCTACGTACCTGGCCTTGTCGGTCAGCGGCAGCCTGCTGAGCTCCGGCGGCAGCGCGATGAACAGCGGCTGCGCCGCGATGTCCAGGTCGCCGGCGGTGAAGACGCCGACCACCCCGGCAACGCCCCGCGCCTCGCTGGAGTCGACGGCGCCGATGACGGCGTGGGCCATGGTCGACCGCACGAAGGCCAGGTGCAGGATTCCGGGCGGAGCCGCGTCCGCCACGAATCGGGCGCTTCCGGTCAGCAGTTCGTCGTCCTCGCGCCGCAGCACGGCGTTTCCCATGATCGATGCTGAAGGCGCTGAGCACACTGAGGACTCCCTGTGGGCGGAGGATCCCGCAGCGCCGGTGGCGGGGTTCGGGACCGCCTGAGGCGCCCCGCCGTTGCGGGTTCCCTGCCCGGAGACAGGCTAGTGTTCCCTTGAGCGGAACACAGTTCCGCATAGATGGGATTGGGAGGGTCGATAATGCCCGACGTCGTCGGCTACCGAGCCAAGATCGGTGTCATCGTGCCCTCGACCAACACCGTGGTCGAGCACGATTTCGCCCGGGTGCGCCCCGCCGGGGTCACGTTCCACAGCGGGCGCTTCCTGGTCGAGGCGCCCGACTTGAGCAGCGACGAGGCGTTCCTCCACTTCCTGGACCTGATCCGCCGGACCATCCCCTACGCGGTGCGCGACATCATGACCTGCAAGCCCGACCACATTCTCATGGGGATGTCGGCCGAGACCTTTTGGGGAGGCAAGGAGGGCAACGCCGCCTTCTCGGCCCGGGTGCAGGAGATAGCCGGCGACATCGGCATCACCTCGGGAGCGGCCGCCTGCAACGCCGCCCTGGAGCTGCTCGGTGTGTCGCGCATCGCCTGCCTGACGCCGTACCAGCCGGCCGCCGACGAGCAGGTCTACGGGTACTTCACCGAATGCGGCTACGACGTGAGGCGGGTGCGGGGCCTGCGCTGCGAATCGGCGACCTCCATCGCCGACGTGACTCCCGAGACCCTGGTGGAGGTGCTCAAGGAGATCGACGGCGACGACATCGACGCCATCGTGCAGTGCGGCACCAACCTGTCGATGGTCGAGGTGGCCGACCAGGCCGAGCGCTGGCTGGGCAAGCCGGTCCTCGCCATCAACGCCATCTGCCTGTGGCATGCGCTGCGCACCCTGGGCATCGATGACCAGTTCGTGGGCCATGGGATGATGCTGCGCGAGCACTGATCCGGTGCAGACCGAGCTCCGCGCCCGCGACCGGACTGCCCTCAGGCGTCGATGATGCTGCGCGAGTACCGACCCGTGGCGGGCCCCCGGGTGATCGTCGCCGGTGCCGGCCCGGTGGGCTGCGTGGCCAGTGCCGTGCTGGCCGACGCAGGCATCGACGTGACCCTGCTGGAAGCGGCCCCCGAACTGCCCCGCGAATTGCGGGCCTCCACCTTCCACCCGGCCACGCTCGACCTGCTCGACCGCTTCGCGGTGGTCGACGAGCTGCTTCGCCGTGGGCTGGCAGCCCCCGTATTCGCCTACCGGAACCGCCGCAAGGGCGTCGTCGCCGAGTTCGATCTGGGCGCGCTGGCCGATGTGACCGACCACCCGTACCGGCTCCAATGCGAGCAGTTCAAGCTGTGCGAGATCATGCTCGCCGCCTTCGAACGCCAGCCGAGGGTGGCCGTCCGCTTCGGCGCGGAGGTAGTCGGCGCGGCCGATCACGGCGACGCCGCCTCGGTGATGCTGGCCTCGGGAGAGCGGCTGGAAGCCGACGCGGTGGTCGCCGCCGACGGGGCGGCCAGCGCGGTGCGCAAGTCGCTGGACCTGGCCTTCGACGGAATGACCTACGAGGACCGCTATCTCGTGCTGTCCACCCCCTTCGACATGGCTGCCCGCCTAGACCGCCTGGCCGCGGTCAACTACATCTCCGACCCCGACGAGTGGCTGGTCCTGCTGCGAACCGCCGGCCTCTGGCGGGCGCTGTTCCCGGTGGGCGAGGGCGAGAGCGACGAAGAGGCGCTGAGCGACGGGAGCGCCCAGCGGCGGCTCGGAGGGATCGTGGACCACCAGGAGCCCTTCGAGGTCGCCCACCGGACCATCTACCGGGTGCACCAGCGGGTGGCCGAGCGGTTCCTCGTCGGCCGGGTGGTGTTGATGGGCGACGCCGCCCACATCAACAATCCGCTGGGAGGGATGGGCATGAACGGCGGCATCCACGACGCGGTGCTGCTCGGGGCGTCTGTGGCCGCGGTCCTGCGGGGCGACATCGGCGCCGACCGCCTGGCCCACCACGCCGAACTCCGCCGGAGGCTGGCCATCGACTACGTGCGCCGGCACACCCACGAGAATGCGGAGAGCCTGGCCGCCCCGGACGGCGCCGCCCGCCAGCGGGCCCTCGACCGGATGGCCGCCCGAGCCGCCGACCCGACCGAAGCACGCGCCTACATGCTTCAAGCCTCCATGATCAACGCGGTCAACGCCATGAGCGACGAGTTGGAGGAGGTCGGCGTCTGGCGGTCCGGGCGGGGCCGATGACCGGTGCAGGCCCCCGCGCCTCGACCAGCGCGGTTGAGCTTGTTTCGTTGACCGGAACGCTGTTTCGCTCTAGCCTTGAAGCGAAAGGCGCACACGAGACTGGGCCTGCGGGCGACGGATATCGGTGAGCCGAGGTAGGGGAAGCAACTGCGGGCCGAAGGGCAGCAAGAGGGGGCAGGTCCAATGTCAATTCGCACTATTTTCCGGCTGACGGTGGCAAGCGTCGCCGCCGTTCTCGCCAGCGTCGCGGTCGCCCCGGCTGCGGTTGCCGACCACGGCGAGGGGCACAACGGCGAGACCCTCGAGCTTTCCAAGAGCGAGGGCTTGGTCGACGGCGAGGTTGTGACCGTCACCCTGACCAGCTGGCTGCCGGGCAAGACCGCCACCGTCGTGACGTGCTACATCTACCCGGCCGCCGGGCCGGCCGACTGCGAGTTGAGCAACTACGGCCAGCACACCACGACCATCGCCGACGACGGGACGGGAACGGTGGAGTACCCGGTGGCGATTGTGCCGGGACGGTGCGACCACACCATCTCCTGCCTGGTGGTAGCCGGCGACGGCTTTGGGCCGAACGCCAACTACGCCGCCCAAGAGTTCACCTTCGCGGCAGCCGAAGAACCCGAGCCCGAACCGGCTGAGGAACCCGCCGAAGAGCCGGCAGAGGAACCCGCCGAAGAGCCGGCAGAGGAACCCGAGCCCGAACCGGCTGAAGAGCCGGCAGAGGAAGCCGAACCCGAGCCCGAACCGGCTGAAGAGCCTGAGCCTGAGCCAGAGCCCACACCAGAACCCGAGCCCGCACCTGCACCAGAACCAGAACCCGAGCCCGAACCGGAGCCGGAGCCCGCACCAGAACCCGAGCCCGCACCTGCCGAAGAACCGGCAGCCGCGGCAGCCGCCCCGGCCGATGATGACAGCGGTGGCTCGGCGGCGTCGTGGCTGGTACCGGTGATCATCGTGGTCGTGGTGCTGGCAGCGGCGGCGGTGGTGTTCGTGCGCCGCCGATCAGCGTCATGATGTGATCGGACTCAGGGAGGCGGCGGCCATCGCCGGGGCGGTCGTGCTGGCCGGTGCCTGCGCGCCGTCTGCCCCGACCGAATCGGCCGCTCCCCAACCGGCCCCGGAGGCGACCGCAACCTCCGACACAACCGGCACGACCACCACATCCGACACAACCGCGGCTACGACCACCCCCGCCACAACGACCACCGAGACGGCTGCTACCGAACCGGCCGCCGAGACGGCTGCCGCCCCCGACACCACCACGTCCACCGCCGCGCCAGCTGCTTCCGATCCAGCCCCGGAGCCAGCCATTGCGGAGCTGCCCCCCCGTTCCGGCTGGAGCATCCAGCTCGGCACAGACCGGCCCGACACCACCTTCGGCGTGTCGGCCGGGCCGGACGGCGCGGTCGTGGTGGCCGCGGCCACCGAGGGCAGCCTGGCCGGCGACAACCAGGGCCAGCGCGACGTGTACCTGGCCCGGTACTCGGCCAGCGGGGAACCGGTCTGGTCGCTCCAGGCCGGCGGACCGCACAACGACTCGCCGCTGGGCGTGTCGGTGGCGCCCGACGGCTCGGTCTACGTGGGCGGCTTCACCGACGGCGACTTCGCCTCGCCCAACCAGGGGTCGGCCGATGTGTGGCTGGCCCGCTTCGACGCCGGCGGCAACGAACTCTGGCGCCGGCAGTTCGGAGGTCCCGGGTGGGATCGCGGCTTCGACGTGACTGCCTTCGGCGGCGGCGCCTACGTCACCGGCTACACCGCCAGTCCCCTCGACCCCGGCACCGACCTGGGCGGGTTCGACGGCTTTGCCGCCCGGTACGACGCCGACGGCAACCAGCAGTGGGTCCGGCATTTCGGAACCGAAGCCACCGACTGGGGCCAGGGCTCGGCGCTCGCCCCCGACGGCGGCCTCTACGTGACCGGGTACACCGAGGGCGACCTGGACGGCCCCAACGCCGGGGACAAGGACCTGTTCGCCGTGCGCCTCCGCCCCGACGGCAGCCTGGCCTGGGCCACCCAACTCGGATCCGAGGCCCTGGACTGGACCCAGGGTGTCGGCACCGGCCCCGACGGCGGGATGCTGGTGGCGGGATCCACCGAGGGGAGCTTCGCGGCCGACCATGCGGGCGAGCGGGACATGCTGGTGGTGCTGCTCGACGCCGACGGCAATGAGCGCTGGCGTTGGCAGGCGGGCACCGAGGGGATGGACACTGCGTTCGAGGTGCGCCAGACCGGACAGTTCATCGTCGTCACCGGCTCCACCGCCGGCAGCCTCGGCACCGCGGGCAGCGCGCTGGGCGACCGCGACGCCGTCCTGGTCTGGCTCGACCTGGCCGGCAACCTGGTGGAGGTGGAGCAGTTCGGCACCGACGCCGTCGACGACGCCACCGGACTCGACGTCACCGACGACGGCACGGTCGTGTGGAGCGGCTACACCTTCGGGTCGTTCGAGACCGACAACGCAGGCGAGGCCGATCTGATGCTCGGGCTCCAGACGATGGGCAACTGAATGCAGTCGATCGGGCAAGACCCTGACCGGGCCACCGGCGAACTGCTGGTGGAGGACATGTCCGAGGCCGAGCGGGCCCGGGCCCTGCGGGTCGACCGGGTGCTGCCCGCACTGGCCGACCGGGCCGAGGAGGCCGACCGGATCGGCGAGTTCCCCCTGGAGCACGTCCGCACGATCTCCGAGGCCGGCCTGCTGGGCGTCACCGTGCCGGTGGACTACGGGGGCCTGGGCGGCGGACTGCGAGACCTGGCCGCGGCCACCTTCGCCATGGCCACCGCCTGCCCGTCCACCGCGCTCGCGTACTACTTCCAGTGCAGCGGCTCGTCCCGGGGGTTGCTCCCGCTGGCTGCCATCGAGGCGGGGCTGTTCGCCCCCGAGGAGGTTCCCGTCGTCCGCTCGTTCGGCGAGCGAGTGCTGCGGCGGATGGGCACCCACGGCCGCTGGGTGGCCAACTTCGCCAGCGAGTCGGTGAGGTCCAAGCACGCCGCCATAACCATCACCACCGAGGCGTCCCGCACCGAAGGCGGGTGGCTGATCAACGGTGTCAAGTCCTTCGGCTGCTCCACCGGCGTGGCTGACGACTACCTGGTCACGGCCAAGCTCGCGGGCGGCGAGACGGCCGAGTCGCTGGCGATGTTCCTGATCCCCCGCGACACCCCAGGGGTTAGCGAGCGGGCGAAGTGGGACGCCATCGGGATGCGGGCCACCGCCACCCACGGCATCGTGCTTGAGAACGCCTTCGTTCCCGATGAGAATGCGCTGACCGTGCCGGGAACGTTCGTGAAGATGACGCAGGTGAGCCGGGGCAGCTTCGTCGGCAACCAGGTGGCCCTGTCGTCGGTGTATCTGGGGGCCGCGCAGGCGGTGTACGACTTCGCTCTGGACTATCTCACCTCCACGACCTACCACGGCACCGACGAGCCCATCGCCGGCGGCGACCTGCACCGCCAGCTCATCGGCCAGATGCGGGCCCATCTGGACGCCGCCTACATCTGGGCCCGCCGCCAGATCCTGCTGGAGACCGCCGATCCCGCGCCGATCCCCAAGGGCGACGTGGTTGCCAACTGGCGGATCGCCAAGGGCGAGATCGCAGAGAACTGCTTCCAGGTGGCCTTGTGTGCGCTCAAGGCCTGCGGCACCGGCAACACCGGGATGTCCGGGTCGGTGTCCCGGGGACTGCGCGACATCTCGATGGGACTGGTGCAGGGCTTCCCGCCCGAGCGGGGGCGCCTCGAGGCCGCCGCCTACCTGGTGTTCGGGGCCGAGGGAGACCAGTTCGGCACCGCCGGGGGCAAGCGGTGAACCGGCTCTGGTCGCGCCCTTGGTTCTTCGCCGGCGTTGGCGCGTTCGGCTACCTGACCGGCATGAACGACGAAGCGCTCCACCACATCGGCACCTGGTGGCTGGACCTGGGCCGCTGGGGTCAGACCGCGGCCGTGCTGGCCGTCCTGGCGCTGGCGGCCTACTTCACCCAGGGCGCGCTCAGCCGGCGCCGGGCCGCCTACCGCTCGGCTGTCGGAGCCGCCGGCATCACCCGCCCCCGACCCCACGATCCCGCCGCGGCCGCGCCGGCCAGCCCCGCAACGAAAGGGCTCTGATGATCGCTCCCGCCCACCAGCACTCCCACCCGTCTCATCCGGTTGCAGGACTGCGGTCCGGCCACTGGCGGCCAGACCGACGCCGGCGGCGGACGCGTCTGCCCACGATGTGCCTGCGCGCGATGCGCCCGGCCATCATGCACCCTCCCGCGATGCGCCTCCGCACCATCGGTCTGCTGCTGGCGGCAGCGACCCTGATCGCTGCCTGCTCCGAGCCGGTGGAGGAGGGCCCGGCCGACGCGTCCGCCGGGGCGCAGGCCGAGGCCCCCGACGAGGGCGCGGCCTCCGGCAGCGAGCCGGCGGACACCCAGACCCCCGAAGAGCCGTCCGCGAGCGAACCAGCGGAAGCTCAAGCCCCGGAGGAGGCCGGTGACGAGCCGGCAGAGACCCAGGCTCCGGAGGAAGCCCCCGACGAGGCACCGGTCGAGGAGAGTCGAGGTCCGGTGCCGGCGGGACCGGATGCGCCCGGGGTCACCGACGACACGGTGACGATCTCGATCATCATCACCGACACGTCGATGGTGGCCCAAGCGTTCGGGTGGGAGGTGCCCGACGAGGGCGACCGCGAGGCACAGGTCGAGGCGCTGGTCGACCACTTCAACGCGGCGGGAGGCTTCGCCGGCCGCCAGATCGAGGCCAAGGTCACCGTGTTCAACGCCATCACCGACGGCCCCGTGGCCGAGGAGGCCCTCTGCAACAAGATCACCCAGGACGACCAGGCCTTCGCGGTGGTGCTGACGGGGCAGTTCCAGGAGAACGCCCGACCCTGCTACCGCAACGCCAACACGCTGATGTTCGACGCCACGCTGTACCCCGTGGACAACGCCGGTTTCGAGGAGCTGGCCCCCTACTACTGGTCGCCCCTGCTGCCCTCCTATGACGACCTGGTGGGCGGCCTGGCCGCCTCGCTCATCGAGGAGGGCTGGTTCTCCGGCGGCACGCTGGGAGTCATCGCCATCGACTCCGAGCTCAGCGAGCGGGTGTACGACCAGCAGTTCGCCCCCCGGCTGGAGGCTGCCGGCGTGGAGGTGGCCTCCTACAACAAGATCGACCCCACCGACAGCCGGTCGTTCGACAACGACCAGCTCCAGGCCATCATCAACTTCCGGGAGGCGGGCGTGGACAAGGTGGTGGCCATCGGCGGATCCCGGCTGGTGTCGTGGTTCATCAACACCAGCATCACCCAGAACTTCGCGCCCGAGTACGCGCTGACCAGCTACGACGCCCCCGACTTCAACGCGTTCAACTACCCCGAGATGATGGGTGGGGCCAGCGGCATCAGCGTGCTCCCGGGCTACGACATAGACGACGACCAGCTCGAGTTCCCGGCGTCGGCGGCCGAGCAGGAATGCGCCGACATCTTCACCGCGGCCGGGCTGGAGTTCACCGTGCGGACCAACATCCGCACCGGGCTGCTGTTCTGCGACGTGTTCCGCCTGCTGCGGGACGCCTCGCCCCACCTCACCGAGGTGAGCGCGGCGGGTGTCACCGAGGCGGTCTGGCAGCTGGGCGACGGCTTCGAGGCGGCCTCGGTGTACGGGGTGGAGTTCACCGAGGGCAGCTACGCCGGCGGGGACCTGTACCGGCGCTTCAGGTTCGACCCCGGCTGCGAGTGCATGGTGCTGACCGGCAAGCCCGCGGACTTCGACGAGTGAGCGGCTGACCGACACCACTATGAGCGGGGAGGAGGTGGGCGAGCAGCGAGGCCGGCCGGGCGACCCCCGGCTGCTGGTCGCCGTCGCCGTACAGGGGACTGCGCTGGCCTCGGCGCTGCCGGTGCTGCTGTTCCGCCGCGAGGAGATCGCCGAGCGCCTCGGCGTGCTCGGCGCAGTCGTCGGGGAGGCGACGCTGATCGGTGTGGCCGCGGTCGCGGCCGCGCTGGCCGTGCCCCGGCTGCGCAGCGTGCTGCCGGCCGGGATCCTGCTGACCCTGGCCGGGCTGCTGGCCTCGGCCGGCTCGGCCCTGATGGCGAGGACGACCGACGTCACCACCTTCACCGTCGCCGGGATGATGCTGTCGGTCGGGGCCGCGCCCGGCCTGGTGCTCCACCGCCTCCTGCTCGCCACCGACGCCCGACAGGCCGACCGGTTTCGCACGCTGTCGTGGTACTGGACCGCAGTGGCCGCCGGCGCGGCGTGGCCGCTGGTGGCCCTGGTGTTCCACCCGATGGCTTACACCACGATCCTCTGGATCAGCGGGGCGCTGAACCTGGTGGCCGCCCTGCTCGCAGGTCGCCACGCCCTGGTTCACGACACCGACCAGGAGGTGCAGCCCACGGTCGCCCGAATCGACGTGCCCTGGGCCCGCCGCTCGTACGGCTTCGCTTTCGCGGTGGGCGGAGCCGTGGTCGGCGGGGCTGACGCGGCCCAATCGCTGCTGCTGGGGGAATGGCAGCGCAGCGCCACCCAGAACGCCGCCGTGCTGGCCGCCGGAGCGGTGGCGGCCGTGCTGATCAGCGCGTTCGGCCCCTGGTATCACCGGCTTCACCGGCTCGGCGGCAGCCGCCGGGCCGACGCAGCCGGAACCCAGCTCCTGGTCGCCGGCGTCCTAGTGCTGCTGGGAGGCGTCTCGTTCACGTACATCGGGCTGGTGGCGTGCTGGTTCGTGGCGGGCGGAGCGATCGCCCTGGCTGCGGCCGGGTTGGACGCGGCGGTCTTCGCTGCGCTGGCGCCCGCGGTCAGAAGGGCGGTGGCGGCCCGGCAGGTCCTGTGGGCCGGCCTGGGCGTGCTGGCTGCGTCGGCTGTCAACGCCCGGGTCATCGCAACGTGGTCGGACCAGTGGAAGATCGGCCTGCTGGGCCTGCCCCTGATCGTTGCGGGCTGGGCGGTGCGCCGGTTCGCCGATTCTGCCCGCGACGCCGAGACGGTCGCGGCCGTGTCGAAGGCCACCACCGTTCCCCGCAGGGTGTACCCCGTCGTATCCGAACCGCCGCTGCTGTCGGTGGAGGCGGTGTCGGTGTCCTACGGATCGGTGCAGGTGCTGTTCGGGGTGGACCTGACCGTGCACGAGGGCGCTGTCGTGGCGCTGATGGGCACCAACGGGGCCGGCAAGACCACGCTGCTGCGGGCCGTCTCGGGACTGGAGCCGACCATCGGGGGGCGCATCGTCTACGCGGGGCTCGACATCACCAAGACCCGACCCACCTGGAGGGTGGGCATGGGGCTGCACCAGGTCGTCGAGACCGACGCGGTGGTCGGACCCCTGACCGTGGCCGAAAACCTGACCCTGTTCGGCCACGGCCTCGACCGCGCCCAGCGCGCCCGGAGCATCGCCGAGGCCTACGAGCTGTTCCCCCGCCTGGCCGAGCGGTCTCGCCAGCGGGCGGCCACCCTGTCGGGCGGCGAGAAGCAGATGTTGGGGCTGGCCAAGGCCATCGTCACCCCGCCGCGCCTGCTGCTCATCGACGAGTTCTCGCTGGGCCTGGCGCCGACCGTGATCGCCGACGTGCTGCCCGTCGTCAGGCGCATAGCCGAGCGCGGCGCGGCGGTGCTGCTGGTGGAGCAGTCGGTGAGTGTGGCGCTGTCGGTGGCGGACCACGCCTACGTCATGGAGAAGGGCGAGATCGGCTACTCGGGCCCCGCCGAGGAGTTGCGGGCCCGGCCCGACCTGCTGCGGGCCGCCTACCTGGAGGGCCTGGCCCACGCCCTCCACATCGACGAGAAAGACAGCTGAGGCACCGATGGGCGGGTTCGACGTCTCCGGCCCCCTGCTGCTGCTGGGCTCGATCTTCGGGATCGGCTACGCGCTGCTGGGCATCGGCCTGGTGCTGGCCTACCGGTCCAGCGGCTTCATCAACTTCGCCCACGGCGCCACCGGCCTGCTGGCCGCTTCGGCCATGTCGGTGGTGGTCAACGACTACGGCGTGCCCTACTGGCTGGGATTCGCCGGCGCGCTGGCCGCGGCCGGCCTGCTGGCGGCCGGCATCGAGGCCATGCTGGCCAGCAAGCTGGCCGGCGCCCCCAAGGTGCTGTCGATGGTGGCCACGCTCGGCGCGGGCCAGGCGCTGCTGCTGCTGGCGCTGTCGTTCGCCAAGGGCGGCCTCGGCGGCGGGAGCTTCCCCCAGCCGCCGGGGTTCCCCCAGTTCGAGCTGACCGTGTTCGTGTCGCAGTCGGCGACCGCTTTGCTGTGGCTGTCGCCGGTGGTGGTCGGCGGGCTGTACCTGTTCCTCCAGCGCAGCAAGTACGGGCTGGCGGTGCGGGGCGCGGCCGCCAACGCCGACGCAGCCACCCTGGCCGGGGTCGATCCCCGGCACATGGCCGCGCTGTCGTGGGCTCTGGCCGGGGCCCTGTCGGCCTTCGCGGCCATGCTCATCCTCCCCAACCAGTCTACGGTCACCCCCGACGCCCTCGGCCCCGACTTCATCGTGCGCGGCCTGGCGGTAGCCGCCCTGGCCCGGTTCGCCAACTTCCCGGTGGCCCTCGCCGCCGGCCTGGGCATCGGCATCGTCGAGCAGGTCCTGGCCTCCAATCCCGACTCCACCGGCTGGTTCGAGGTGGCCCTGTTCCTGCTCATCCTGGCCGGGGTGGCCCTGCGGGTGCGCTCGGGCCGCGAGCAGACCGAGCGCTGGGCCAGCCTGGCGCCGAGCCGCCGGCTGCCGTACGCCTACCGGGGCGTGTGGCTGATCCAGCATCTGGGCTGGGTGCTGGGGGGCGCGGGCGCGGTGGCGGCCGCGCTCGCCTCGGTGTGGATCACCAACCGGTCCGCCTTCCTGCTGTCCACCGTGATCGCCTTCGCCACCATCGGGATCTCGGTGAGCTTCCTCACCGGCCTCGCCGGGCAGCTGTCGCTGGGCCAGGTGGCCTTCGCGGCCATCGGCGCGGTGGTCGGTGTGCGGGTGGCCACCGACACCGGCAGCCTCACGCTGGGCCTGTTGTGCGGCGGCGCCACCGGCGCGGCGGTGTCGGCCGCGGTCGGACTGCCCGCGCTGCGGATGCAGGGTCTGCTGCTGGCCGTGGCCACCCTGGCCTTCGCGGTGGCCACCTTCAGCTGGCTGCTCCGACAGGACTGGGCCTTCGGCGCGGGCCTCTCGTCGCGCCCGGTCAGCGTGCTCGGCTTCGAGCTGTCCACTTCGCGAGGCTTCTACTACGTGGCCCTGGCCGTGTTCCTGGTGGTGCTGGCCATCGCCGCGGTGCTGCGCCGGTCGTCGTTCGGGCGCGCTCTGGTGGCCGTGCGCGACAACGAGGCGGCCGCCCGAGTCCTGCAGATCGCCCCGTGGCGCCTGCTGGTGAGGGCCTACGCCTTCGCCGGGTTCGTGGCGGGCGCCGGCGGGGTGTTGCTAGCGATGAACAACACGTTCGTCACCCGGGCCATCTTCTCCCCGAGCGACAGCATCAACGTGGTCGCGGTGGCGGTCATCGGGGGCCTCTCCGAGCTGACCGGCCCCCTTCTCGGCGCTGCTTACCTGATCGGCATCCGCGAGTTCTTCGATCTGAAGCTGTCGGCCCTGGCCGGCCTGAACGCGGCATGGCTGATCCTGATCTTGGAGCAGCCTCGGGGCATCCACGGCCTGCTGGCCACTACCCGCCAGAACCTCATCGATCAGATCGCCCGGCTGCACGGGATCGATCCGGACAGGGCCGAGGCCCCGCGGAGATCTCAACGCAGCGGCGCTCGGCCGCGGCGACGGCACGGCATCGACCCCGACATCGCCGAGGTCTCGCGGACCGACGCTGCGGCCTCCCCCGCGCCAGCATCCGCAGCTGCGGCCGAGTCGGGTCGCGCCGACGGTGGTGGCGGCACGGTGCTCGAGGTGCGGAGCCTGGCGCGGCGCTTCGGCGACCTGAAGGCGGTCGACGACGTGTCGTTCAGCGTGCAGGCGGGCGAGACACTCGGGCTGATCGGACCCAACGGCGCCGGCAAGACCACCGTGTTCGAGCTGATCAGCGGGTATCTGCGCCCGCAGGCAGGCTCGGTGATCTTCGAGGGCGCCGACATCACCGGGCTGTCGCCGGAGGCTCGCAGCCGGCTCGGGCTGGTCCGCTCGTTCCAGAACGCCTCGCTGTTCCCGACCATGACCCCCCGCGAGATCGTCTTTCTCGCCTGCCGGTCGGCGGCCGGCCGCAGTTTCGTGCTGGGCGGGTCGCGGGCCGAGCGGGACATCGAAGACCAGGCCGACAAGGCCCTGGCCGCCTTCGGCCTCAACACAGTGGGCGATCAACCGGTCAGCCTGCTGTCCACCGGCACCCGGCGTCTCGTGGAGCTGGCCGCCAACGTCGCGCTCCGCCCCCGCCTGCTGCTCATGGATGAGCCGTCGGCCGGGATCGCCCAGGCCGAGACCGAGGCCCTGGGCGAAGTGATCTTTCAGGTCCGCGAGGCCTACGGGATCACCCTGGTGGTCATCGAGCACGACATGCCCCTGCTGACCTCGGTCTGCGACCGCATGATCGCCCTAGAGGTGGGTCGGGTGATAGCCGAGGGCGCACCCGACCAGGTGCAGGCCGATCCTGCGGTGGTGCGCAGCTATCTCGGCAGCGGTCTCGGCCCGGCAGCCGGGTCCGGTCTGATCACGCCGGATCCCTGATCATGCAGGATTCCAACTCTTTGATCACTCCGGATCCCTGATCACGGCCGGCTCCAGGTGTGCGAAGAGGTCGCGCTTGCGGAACGGGGCGGACATGAACCGGGCGAAGGCCTTGCGGCGAGTGAGCCACACCACCCTGGCCCCGGACTTGTCGGCCGCCAGCATGTGGTCGGCCAGCCACGGAGTCACGGTGTGGACGTCGTCGGCCAGGATGTTGAAGATCCGCTTGGCCCTCTCGAACTCCTCCGAGGTCACGTCGTAGTCACCGGTGAGCAACTCGGTGACCACGATGCCGGGCGACATCGTGCACACCTGGACGGGAGTGTCGGCGGTGTCCTTGCGCAGGGCCCGCTGCAGGTAGCGGACCGCCCGCTTAGTGGCGCCGTAGGCAGCCATGCCGGGCTGGGTGGCCCCGTCGGATCCGAATCCCTCGGTGTTCCAGACCTGGCCGTGACCTTGTTGAAGCATGTTGGCGATGGCCGTCTTGCTGGCCAGCAGCGCACCGGTGACATTAGTGTTCACCACCGCGGCGAGGTCGCGGTCGCGCTGCTCCCACAGCGGCAGGCGCTCGATGCTGATCCCCGCGTTGTTGACCCACACGTCGACGGCGCCGAAGGCCTCGGCCGCGCAGTCCCACAGTTCCTGAAGCTGCGCCGGATCGGTGATATCGCACGCCGCGCCGCACACCCTCGACTCCCCGTAGTACTGGCCCAACTCGGCCACCATCGCCTCGACCTGATCGGCCGACCGTCCGCTGATGGCCACCCGGCACCGCCGCTTCAGGAACTCCCGGGCCAATCCGTTGCCGATCCCCCGGGTGCTACCGGTGATGACGATTCGCTTTCCCATGTCGGCTCCCTACCGCTCGGCCTCTAGTGGGCTGTCCTCACACCCTCGCGAGCAGCACCCAGAAATCTCGGTAGCAAAATGGGTGCTCTATACCCATTTTCGCACCGAGAAATCCCGGCGACCCATTCGCGGGCGCTCTCGCTGGACAGCCCATCACCGTCGACCCCAGTGGGCCACCAAATCGTGGCTGACCAGCTCCTCCAGCCCGGTACCGCCCGCCGACCCCACGCTGGCCGCGACGAACGCGGAGATCAGGTCTCCCAGCAGATCTCGCACCGCTGGGTCGGCGGCCGGGTTGAGCTCCAGGAAGGCGCGGCCGCTGGTGGTGTCCACCGGATGGCAGACAGCGAAGTGTCCGGCGCCGGACAGCTCGACCAGCCACGAGTCCCCCCGCCCGTGCCCAATGGCTTCCTGGAACGTGCGCCGTACCGGGTCGTGCGCCCCATCGCCTCCGTGGTCCGCATGGCCGCCGTGACCCCCACCACCGCCGTGGCCCCCATGACCGTCCTGGCCCCCATCGCCGTCCTGGCCCCCACCACCGCCGGGCGTCGCGCCATCGCGGTGGTACCGGTCTCGACTAGCCGCGATGACGCCATCGTCACTGCCCGCGATCAGCATCACCGGCACCTCGGCCGGGATGGCCACCACCGCGGCCTCGCCGTGTCCCAGAGCGGTCGCGGTCATTGTGTGGGCACCGTAGGTGAACACGGCCCGCAGGCCCCGCACCCAGCCGGGGTCGCTGCTGTGCAGCGCGACGGTTCCCCCGGCGGAGTGACCGCCCACCACCACCCGGTCGAGGTCCAACATGCCCGCCGGCGGCGCGCCGTCGGCCTCGGAGAGGCCGGCCAGTCGGTCGAGAAGCGGCCCGAGCGCGGTGGCCGCCGGGCGTGTGCCGAGGTTGGCCGGGACCAGAGCTTCCAGGTCGAGGCCGGGCGTGATGCCCCGGCCCGCGGGCCCGAGCGACCCGATGGCGGCGTAGGTCACCACGCACAGGCCCTCGGGCACCAGCCGGTGGGCCAGCCAGCGGTAGCCGTCGGGGACCACGTTGATGCCCGGCATCATGACCACCAGAGGCCACGGCTGCCCGGCCGCCACCGGGGGTACCTGCCCAGTTAGGCGGGCCTCCTCCAGCCGCCGGTGGTCGCCCGGGTAGTACAGCGTGCCCAGCGCAACGTGGCCGCCGAGCTCGAAGGAGAAGTGCCACCCTCGAACAATCACCGGCTGGCCTCGGACTCAGAGCGATCGCCGGAGGGTGCGAGTCTGTCGCGTCGCATCGTTGTCGCTCCCGCTCTTGTTCGCTTCGCTCACGGGCCGCTCGGGCCACAGGGGTTCCGCTGAGAGGAACGCAGTTTCACAACCAGATGCTACGTCCTACTATGCGGGGCATGAGCCAACCGAAGAACTACGGGGAGCCCTCGCCCCGGCCGTACCAGTGCTTCATGGGCCGCTGGGAGGGGCTGTGCAAGAGCTTCACTCCCGGCGGCGACTTCCTGGAGTCGAGCGCGGTGCATATGGACGTGTACTGGCTAGACGACCAGACCTGGCATCTCCACGAGCACTTCGAGAACCTTTACGGCGTGGGCGAGACGGTCTTCGACACCCCGATCGGGGTGGACGGCAAGCGCTGCTTTGCCGAGAGCGACCAACTCAGCCTCGAGGGCACCGAGCTGACCCCCTACAACTACGTGTTCACCATCGACAGCCGGGTGAGCAGCAACATCGTCTACAACAACCACTACTTCCTGGATCCGGACACCCGCCGGATCATCACCCACAAAGTGCGCGACGGCAAGACCAGCCTGTTCCAGATCCAGGACTTCGCCCGGGTGCAGCGGCCATGATCGTCCAGCCGCCTGCCGGCGGAGCCGCCGACGCCCCGCACTTCGTGATCGCCATGCACCAGCACACCGCCTTCGCCGGCTCGCTGGCGGCCAACTTCGGCAACCAGGAGTTCGCCGGTCTGGAGCCGGCCGAGCCCATGCAGTACATCGTCGACCACCACGATGCGGGCTGGGCCGACCTTGACGCCCGCGCCCCCCAGAACCCCGACACAGGGCTCCCCTACAACCTGACGGCCACGCCGCTGGCCCAGATCGTGGAGACATCGGCGGGGTCGCCGCAATTCAACGAGGCCCACCATCCCTTCAGCGGCATCATCTCGTCGATGCACACCTACGGGCTGTACTGCGGCCGGTACGGGCTCAGCGACAAGATCTTCCTGGACCTCATCGGTGACGACATGCGCCCCGAAGTGGACGCCATGCTGGGGGCCGAGGAGATCCGCCAATCGCGGCTGAAGCAGGACCTGGCCGACGACGACGACGGCCTCGCCGATGAGGACGTCATCTTCAACGCCTACAAGCAGCTCCAGTTCTTCGACACGCTGTCGCTGTACTTCCACATGGCGCCGGAGGGCGAGCGGGGCGCCGCGGAGTTCCACAACGTGCCCCGGGCAGTGGGGGACGACATGACCATCGCGGTGGCCGAGCGTTTCGGCGCGGTGTACGAGGTCGATCCGTACCCGTTCGCCGCCGATGGGCTCGAAGTAGCCACCGAGGGCCGGTACCTGGCGCCCCAGCCGCCGGGCACAGACCTCGGCGCCCTGCTGGCGGCCACGCCAGTGGACACCCAGACGGTGCGCCTAGTACGGGCGTGAGTGGAGGCTCCCTCTCCGAGGACTCGCGGCCTGCGCCGTGCCCCGCAGTCTTGGGGACGCAGTACGGGCGCGAGCGGAGGCTCCTTCTCCCAGGACCCGCGGCCTGCGCCGCGCCCCGCAGTCTTGGGGACGTAGTGCGGACGTGAGCGGAGGCTCCTTCTCCCAGGGTGTCGGCGAGTGGATCGGAGCGGCCGAGGTATACGACGGCGACGGCCGCTTCGCCGGCATGGGCCGCGACACCCGCACGGTGCGAGCCGACGACGGCGCCGGCCGCGTCACGGTGGATGTGAGCTTCGAGGGACCGTTCTCGCTGTCGGGCACATACACCATCGCCGACCACGGCACGCATCGCACCTACGAGGGGCCCCTGAACGTCGGCTTCGCCGAAGTCCTGGGAGACGGCCTGGTGGCCGCCCACAACTACTGGCCGAGCCTGGGCCTCTCGCAGCGGTTCTTCCTGATGGTGCTGCCCGGCGGCAACCACCAACTGTCGCTGGCTCTGCTCAGCCGGGGCGACCAACTCCGCTGGACGGTCGTGGGCGAGTACCAGCGCCAGGTCCTCGCCTCGGATGCCCCGTCGGTACCGGTGAAGTCGATAGAAGCGGCGGAAGTGCGCAGTGACCCGACGGCGGGCCGGGGACAGCTCCTGCTGCTGCGACCCGGCCGATGGTCCGGCCGACTGCACCGCCTCGGCCCCGACCTGCAGCCGTCCGGCACCGTCGACTTCCTCGAGACAGCCGCCACAACCGGAGACGACCCCGCCGAGCAGGCGAGCGAAGCACTGACGGTGGAACTGTCGGGGCTCGGTTTCGCCCCGGATGCGTCGTTCACGCTGGAGTCCGACGGCTGGACGGCATGGACCCCGGCCGGAGATGTGGTCGGCAGCGCGGCCCTCAGCGGCGGCCGGGGCTTGAGCGGGCACTTCCACCACGACACGGCCGGATGCCGGGTGTGGCACCGCGAGGTCGCTTCGCTGGACGGCTCTACCAAGGCGGTCCTGCACATCTGGTATCGGGGTGAAGAGCGGCTCGGCGCGCTCTACGGGACCCTGGCCTTCGACCCGCCATGAGTGGGGCGGGCCCAGGCCGAGATCCATTCTCCGGCGCGTGGCTGGTCACCGAGCACGTCTACGACCCCGACGGCACCTACCGGGGCTCGGTGGCCCAGCGTCGCCAGGTCGAGCAGGCCGGCAGGGACCGGTTCCGGGTAGCCCAGCACTGCGAGCCGTCGCCCGAGTTGGACGGCCACCCCATGGCCGGGTTCGCCGGAAATTGGGTGTTCGACATGGAGATCGACGGTGCCGAGCGCCGCTATCTCGGCCCCGACGTCGTGGGTGCCGGCACCGAGTGGAGCCCCGGGGCCATGACCGGCCGGGGCGCATGGCCCCGGTTCGGTTACGAGTTCGAGTCCTACAGCGTGCTGGTGGCCCCCGACCGCCAGCTCACCGGCGGCTTCTTCTCACTGGCCGGGAGGTCAGTGGCCGACATCGTGGGGGTGGCCGTCCCCGAATCCGCCGGAGTCGAACCCCGCCTCGACCTGTCTGCGCCGGTCCCCGAGGTGGAGGGCCACTGGCCCTTGCGCCGCATCGTCGGACCACTGCTGGTGGCGTCCGACCAGCCGTCGGCGCGGCGCCACCGTCGGCTATGGGCGATGAGCGACCCGCTCTCAGGCTCCGGGTTCGAGATGATCGAGGACACCGGTGAGCACGGCCGTTCTGTGTCGATGACGGTGGGCTGAACGGTCGGTGTGACCATCATCGACAACGCCTGATTCAGTTACGAACTATGCGTACTTGTACCTGGACGGCTCCAGGCTGTTCGCGCCCGCCAACTTGCTCGGGCTCTAGGGGTCGGGCGACCAGGTGAGGGCGCCGAAGACTATGTCGGTCATGCGGTCGCCGGTGTACAGCTTCCAGACTGCTGCGAGGGTGTAGTCGCGGTCGATGATGAACTCGCGGCCCTTGACCTTGAACGCCTCGCTGGCGTGGTGCTGGCTGGTGTACAGGGCCCGGCCGTAGGCCAGGGCGTTGCCCCACAGGTCGGGGCCGTCGTAGGTGTGGCGGTTGCCGTTGGACCGGGTGCGCACGTAGGCGGACGACCGGTCGATCACACCGGACATCTCCCACTGCTGGGTGGCCCGCACCAGGTCGATGGGGTCGTGGCGGATGTGGACGTCGACGCGGCCCCGGTGCTGCTGGTCGGCCCCGAACACCTCGCAGGCGCCGGCCCACTGGCCGCCTCTGCGGTCGGGCAGGGTGTGGGGCCAGGCGGCCATCTCCCGCTCGCCCTCCAGGTGGGCGTCGATGCGGGCCTTGGTCTCGGGGTTGGTGTCGTAGTCGTGGGCGTTGAGGTACACCCCGTTGAACACGGAGAAGATGGTGGGACCCTCGTACAGCAGCGACGAGTACACCTGGGTCACGCCGTCGGCCAGGATCTGGTTCATGGTGTTGAGGTCGGCCCGCCAGCCCGGCGCGTAGTAGTGCGAGTCCACCAGCGACCCGTACGGGTGGCCGGCGCCGTAGAAGTCGGGGCCCTGGTAGATCCGGTTGTCGCCCTGATCGTCCACCCCGAACTCGAAGTCCTTGATCTCGAAGCGGTTGCGCAGCGGGCCGGTGTTCATGAAGTTGCACTGCATCCAGTAGGTGACCTTGCCGTCGGCGAACACGCTGGCCCGGCTGACCTTGTTGAAGCCGGTGTGGTTGCCGTCGGCGTCGAACACCGAAGGCAGGCCGTACCACTCCCCGGTGATGCGCTGCTGCCACTCGGAGGCTTCGGTCTCGGTCATGCTGTCTCCCTGGTGGAATGCCGCCGCCGGTTCGGCGGTCAGCGGGCTGCGGACTTGAGGCTCTCGCGGATCCGGGCACTCACGTCGGGGCCGAGCAGCCGGTCCACCTGGGCCCACACCGGGTCGACGTCGGGGTTGAACAGGGCGGCTCGGTGGCGGGCGTCGCGCTCGGACAGCTGTTCGGCGGTGGCGCCGTCGAGCACCCCGTCGGGCACGCCGCCGACCACCAGATCGAGCCAGTGGTCGCGGTAGGCAGCGACCGTGCCGAACACCGCCCGGAAGCCGTCCTGGTCGGCCCGGTGGGCCAGCATCCACGCCGACATGAGCTGCCATTGGCGCCGCGACAGGTGGGCGGGGGTCAGCCCGTCTATCTCGCCGGCCTGGCCGTGGGCCTCGTCGAGGGGCACGTAGCAGTGGTCGATGTAGGCGAGGTTGGCCGCGGGGTCGAGCCGGGGGATCAGGTCCAGGTGGAAGGCGTAGTGGGGCCCGGCCATCACCGAGTCCACCGTGAAGTGCGGCACCGGGCTGGCCGGCGGAGTGAAGGCGAAGCACATGTGGCTGTCTAGCCCGAAGGCCTCGACGGTCATTCCCACGTACACCAGCGCGGCCATGCCGTCTCGGGACAGCACCCGGTGGGCGCCCACCGTCGAGCCGTCCATGGCGGACACCAGCGGAGTGTGCTCAGTCTCCTCCAGCTCCAGCCGGGACATGATGGCCTCCACCGTGCCCAGGCACAACTCGGCTGACAGGCTCACGCGTCCGCTCCGGTCACAACAGACAGCCCGGCGCTCACGCCCCGGCCCCCGTCACAACAAACGGCCCGGCGACCGGCCAAGAGGCTCATGCGTCCGCTCCGGTCACAACCGACGGCCCGGCGACCGGTCGGCGGGCTCATGCGTCCGCTCCGGCGGCTGTCGATCCGACGGTGGGGAACACCCAGGCGCTGGCCATCTCCGGCTCGTCGGCCCGGGCCGGCGATGGGATCACAGCCGCGGCCCGCCTGGACTCCTCGTCGGTCGGGGTGGCCAGCCCCCAGCCCTTGTCGAGTTGTTCCTGGCGCCAGCGGCGGTAGGCGAGCTGGATCGAGTCGGACTTGACGTGGAGCTCCGCCGACAGGTCGAAGGGCACCAGCTCGGGTCGCTGGCCCTCGACGGTGGGCTGGTCCTCCCGGAAGATCTTGAGAGTCCGCTTGTGGGAGTCCCTGTCGGCCCACCCCCCGGTGAAGAAAGAGCGCATCATGCAGAACTTCGAAACCGTGGTGTGCTCGTCGCGGGGCACGGCTGCGGTGAACAGGCGCATGTCGCCCATCGGCAGGCGCACGATCAAGAGCGACACGTTGGGGGGATAGAAGCCGGTGGAGGTGCGCACAGGGGGGCGGTCCTTCTTGGCGATGAGCCGCCATATCCCCGACGGTAGGGGCGGCTTGAGATCGACGGTGGCGCTGACCGACAGCAGGTGGCCGTTGTTGCGGATCTCCTCGAGGTCGAAGTCCTGGATCTCCGGCTCGTCCCGGTTGCCGAAGGATCCGGCGTGCACGAAGGGGGTGTGGGCGATGTCCACCGCGTTCTCCAGCACGCGGTCGTAGTTGGCGTTCCAGAAGAACTCGCCGTGCACGGCCCGGAACCCCTCGGATCGGGCCTCGGTGTGCAGCTCGAGGCCGTACAGCTCGGGCAGCGGCGGCCGCTGCTCGGCCGGCAGGTCCCCCAGGAAGACCCACACGTACCCGTAGCGCTCGACGCACGGATAGGTGTCGATGCGGGCCTTCTTGGGGACGGGAAGGCCGGCTCGGTTGGCCGGGATCTGTGCGCAGGCGCCGTCGGCGCCGTAGCGCCATCCGTGATAGGGGCACTGGATGCAGTCCCCGACGACCTCGCCGCCCGCGAGAGAGCCGCCCCGGTGGACGCACAGATCGGACTGGGCGTTGACGGTGCCGTTGGGGCTGCGCCACAGCACCAGGTCGTGGCCGTGGACCCGGGCCAGCGCCGGCCTCTCGCCCACCTCGTGCCCGAACTCGACGGCGTACCAGTGGTTCTTGATGAGCATGGGCAGCCTCCTCGCTCTCAGATGGGTCGGGGCAGGACCCGGTCTCCGCCCCAGAGGGCGCGCACCAGCCGGTCGCACATGTCCTGGCCGAAGAAGCGCACGGCCATGATGTTGGCCGGGTCCCTCTCCGCGATGGTGCGACGCCGGGCCAGATCGTCGGCCGCCAACCGCTCCCGGCGCTCGACCGGCACGGGCTCGGCCTCGTCCACCCACTCCAGCCAGCGGTCCACCCGGCTGTGGGCCAGCCTTCTCACCTGCTCCAGCCGGGCCTCGTCGTGGGTCCGGCCCGGCGTGGAGAAGCACACCGCGGTGTGGCTCACGGCCTGGCGGATGTACAGCGAGCGGGACGTGAACGGCGACAGTCCCTCGTCTGCCCTCAGCTCCAGGAACTCCTCGTTGAACGGCTCCCAGTACCGGTCGAGCGCCTCGGTGTCGAGCATCAGGTCGCTGCGGGGGTTGAAGTCCATATAGAACCATAGGTCGGGGATGGTTCCCCAGGCGATGCCGAGGTGGGGCACGTCGATGTGGGGCCCCAGCCACACGGTCACGTGCATGTTGGTGAACCCCCGGGGCGGGTTGCCGATCCAGGAGTGGATCAGCCAGTCGATCTCCGGGCCCGTGTAGCCGGCCAGCCGCCCCGACGGATGCTCGGTCTCGCCCCGGTACGACTCCAGATCGGCGGTGCTCGGATCGCGGACCAGCTCGAAGCGGGCCTCCAGCTTGGCCATGATCTCGGTGGTGATGGACCACAGGCGGTTGAACGTGACGGTGGCGTCGACCGGAGCGCTGGAGTCGAAGATGTCTTGGACGCCCTTCAACGTCTCACGCATGGGTGCTCCGGTATTGTCGGCCGCGTAGTGTTCCGTCGAAAGGAACAGCGTTTCGTTCTACGCACAGTATGGGCGAGCCGAGTCCAACGTCAACCAATAGGTCCCACCCCCCGAGGAGCCGACTTCGACATGAGCCGAACCACGCTCTACGTTCCGGGCGACAGGCCCGACCGCTTCGACCGGGCCCTGGCCTCGGGCGCCGACGCCATCATCTGCGACCTGGAGGACGCGGTGGCCGAGGAAGCCAAGCAAGCCGCCCGCGAGTGGGTCAGGGACTGGCTGCTTCGCAATCCCGCCGCCCCGGCCTGGGTCCGGGTCAACAACCGCCCCGACCTGCTGGACGACGATGCCGCCATGATCCGGGATCTGGTGGCCGCGGGGGTCGCCCTGGCCGGGGTGGCGCTGCCCAAGGCCGATCCTGAGGCCTGTGTCACCGACTTCGGCGGATGCCCGATCATGGCGCTCATCGAATCGGCCGAGGGCGTGTTCAAGGTGTACGAGATCGCATCTGTGCCCGCGGTGGTGCGCCTGGCCCTGGGCGAAGCCGATCTGGCCGCCGACATGGGCATGCAGCCGTCGCCCGACGGGCTGGAGATGTGGCCCATCCGCACCCGCGTTGTGGTGGCCTCGGTGGGCGTCGGTCTGGACGCGCCGTGCGGGCCGGTCTTCACCGACCTCGACGACGAGAAGGGCCTGGCGGCCACCAGCGAGTCGCTGCGCCGCCTCGGCTTCGGCGGGAGGTCGGTGATCCACCCCAAGCAGGTTGCCGCGGTCAACGCCGCGTTCACCCCGTCTGCGGAGGAGGTCGCCGATGCCGAGGCGGTGATGGCCGCGCTGGAGGCGGCCACCGCCGAGGGCCGGGGCGTGACCGTGCTGGACGGCAAGTTCATCGACGCCGCGGTGATTCGTCAGGCACGCTCGGTGCTGGCCCGAGTCCCCGGCCGCTCCCCGTAGGGGATTCCGGAGCGAATTGGCAGCATTTTGCACGCTATGCGTGCGTTCTGCTGCCAGTTCGGCCGACACACCGGCCCTCCAGGCGAATTGGCAGCAGAATGGTCCCGTTTGGGGGCCTATTGCTGCCAATTCGCGGGGTCCGGTTGGGACAGCGCGGCGGCTGCGGCCAGGGACCGGCCGCCGACTAGGTCGGTGTCCTTGGAGACTTCCCGGTTGGCGGCCCGGCCGGGATGCAAGGTCCCGACCAGTAAGCCGTCTCCGGGGGCGGTACGTACGCACACAGGGGCGTTGATCGTGCCGTCGAAGGGGCTATTGCGGCCGGGATTCCACAGCGAGTCGGCTGGCGGGTCGAGCAGCATGGTGGCCGCCAGCGGTTCCGGCGGCCCACACGCGGCCACGCTGATCCGGTTCTCGGCGGCCCGCTCCACGAGGCCCAGATCGCACTCCCAGGGGTGCTCCGGCTGCCAGCACACCGCCACCACGTGGGCGCCAGCGACGGCGGCTAGGCGAATCGTCTCGGGATAGCGGTGGTCATCGCCCACGATCACGGCCAGGTCGCCGAACGGCGTGGAGTGCAGATCCACCGACTCGCCCAGCCGGGTGGCCTCCGGGTGACGGTTGCAGTAGTGGATCTGCGCCTGCTCGTGCACCACCCCGCCCGAGGCCCACACCTGGCCCACGTGCTGGTCGCCCCGCCCGGCGGTGGTCACCACCAGCACCCCGGCGGGGATCGCGGCCGGTGCCGGCGTCAGTTCGGGCAGCACCACCAGCCACGCTCCCGCGGCGACGGCCTCGTCGATCAACTCGGGACTGGCCCCCGCCCCGGGCACGCACGCAGCCACTATCCGACCGGCGACCCCGAAGGAGGCACCATGACCTCCCGCCTTGGGCACGCACGCAGCCACCGATCGGCCCGCCTCCATCGTGGCTGGCACCGCAGTGCGAGGCTGAGCCAGCGGACCGTATACCGCAGGTCGGCGGCCTGACAGCCGCTGGGGCCGGCACCGGGCCAGATCGATGTCGGCGGCCACCACCGCCTCGCCGGTCGGCGGGGCCTTGGCCATCACCGTGCCGTCGGGGTCGACGATCTGGCTCTCACCCGCACCCTCCAGCGCCTCGGCGGGAACCCCCAGCGCCGCGCTGAACTCGGCGACCCGTTCGGCGGGCAGCAGCGGCCCCACCTTGTTGGCCGCCGCCACGAACACGCCGTTCTCGGCAGCCCGCACGGGCACGTGCAGGCTGGCCTCGTCGCGGGCGAAGGAGTTGAGACTGTTGCACAGCAGCCGGGCGCCGCTCACCGCCAAGGCCCGGGGCGCCTCGAAGGTCACGCCGTCCATGCAGGCGTACAAGCCCACCGGACCGAACGCGGTGTGGACCACGGTGTGCGATCGCGGGCCAGCGCTCAGATGCGCCCGTTCGTTGCCCATGAGCATCTGCTTGTCGGCCGTGGCGGTGACCTGGCCCGCGGGGTCGAGCAGCACGCTGGTGACCGTCACCCGGTCCCCGGCTCGGGGCACGGTCACCGCCAGGGCCGCGTAGACGCCGTGGTGAGCGGCCCGCTGAGCCAGCGCTCCCAGCCAGTCGCCGTCCAGCGGCACCGCCACCTCCCGGCAGTGGTCTGCGCTGTCGTACACCGAGATGTGGTTGCAGAACTCGGGCAGCACGACCAGTTCCGCTCCCTCGGCCGCGGCCGCATCCAGCATCCGGGTGCAGGTGGCCAGGTTCTCGTCGAGATCGGTGCCGGTGGCGAACTGAACCGCCGCCACCCGCAGGCGATCGCGCGCCCGGGTCGCCTCAGGCATTCGACCATGCGGGAGAAGATCGCGAGCGCGTCGCGGCGAGGGGTTGTGTCTCCCGCTCTTGTTCGCTGCGCTCACGGGCCGCTCGGGCCACGGCCTCGCTCATTCCGGGCGATTGGCGCGCCGCGAGTTTGTCGCCCATTCGCTCGGCCTCTCCGAAGGCGCGCCGAGCTTGGCCGAAAGGGCTCGGGCGGCCTCCACGACGGCCGCGGCCGAGGGGGCGATCTTGTTGCGGAACCGGTCGACGGGGCCGCACACGCTCATCACCGCCACCGGCTCGCCGTTGTGGTCGAGGACGGGTGCGGCCACGGACCCGGCGTCGTGCTGTCGCTCCCCCAGCGATACGGCGAAGCCTTGGAGGCGGATGCGGCTCAACTCGGCCCGCAGCTTGTCGGCCGACACGATGGTGGAGTCGGTGAGGGCGTCCAGCGGGTTCTCGGCCAGGTACCGATCGAGTCCGTCGTCGCCGAGCCATGCCAGGAACGCCTTGGACGACGCCCCCGCGTGCAGCGGGAACGATCCGCCGATGGGAACGGTCATCTTCACCTCACGCGGCGGGGTGATCTGATCCACGTACACCCGGCGGTCGCCGTGGCGGACCGACAAGGTGGCGGTCTCGTCCATGCGGGCGCTGAGCTTCCTCATCTCGTCGAGGGCCAGCGTCCTCACGTCGAGTTGGTCGCGGTAGGCGGCGGCCAGTTCCATCACGGCGGGACCCAGCGAGTAGCGACGGCTCTCGGGATCGGCGATCAGCAAGCCGCGCTCGCACAGCGAGGCGAGTATCCGATGCACGACCGCCTTGGACACCCCCAGCTCCCGGGAGATCTCGGTCACGCCGAGAGTGCCCGGGGTACGGGCGAAGAGGAACAGCACGCCCACTGCCCGATCGATGGCCGCCACACTCCGGCCGGAGCCGGCGGCGCCGCCTGATTCTGCCGCTTGTCTGCCCAGAGAAGGAGACGATACCGCGCCGCTGGAGGGCAGCGAGGCCTCGCCGGGAAGCACTACGCTGGCGTTCCTGTGAGAGAAACAGCGTTCCGCACGAGCGGGCCTCTGACCGATCTCCGCGTCATCGACGTCTCCACGGTGCTGGCAGGACCGCTGATGGGCCAGATCATGGCGGACTTCGGCGCCGACGTGATCAAGATCGAGCACCCCCAGAAGCCGGACAGCCTGCGGGGCCACGGCGCCCAAAAGGACGGCCAGGGGCTCTGGTGGAAGATGGTGGGACGCAACAAGCGCTGCGTGGGCTTGAACCTGGGCCACCCGGAGGGCGCCGAGATCTTTCTGGGCCTGGCCGGCACCGCCGACGTGGTCATCGAGAACTTCCGGCCGGGCACCCTCGAGCGCTGGGGTCTGGGCTGGGACGTCCTGTCGGCCCGCAACCCCGGCCTGATCCTGTGCCGGGTCACCGGCTTCGGCCAGTCCGGCCCGTACGCCCGGCGGCCGGCGTTCGGCACCCTCATCGAGGCGATGAGCGGGTTCGCCCACATGACAGGCATGCCGGACGGGCCTCCGACGCTGCCCCCGTTCGGGCTGGCCGACAGCATCGCGGGCATCAGCGGTGTGGCCGCGGTGATGATGGCACTCCACCACCGCCGCGCCACCGGCGAGGGCCAGGTGGTCGATCTTTCGATTCTCGAGCCCCTGGCCACCGCGCTCGGACCTCACATCGTCGTCTGGGACCAGACCGGACACGTCGCGGCGCGCTCGGGCAATCGCTCGTCCAACAACGCCCCCCGCAACACCTATCTCACCGCCGACGGCAGATGGGTGGCCGTGTCCAGCAGCGCCGATGCGGTCGCGGCCCGCATGATGGAGTTGGTAGGCCGCCGCGATCTGGCCTCGGAACCCTGGTTCGCCACCGGCACCGGCCGAGCCGAGCACGCCGACGAGATCGACGCGGCCGTGGCCTCGTGGATCAGTGCCCGCACGCTGGCCGAGGTGACGGAGGCGTGCGCGGCGGCCGATGTGGCCGTCGCGCCGGTCTACGACGCCCAGCAGTACGCCGAGGACCCCCAGGTGCGGGCCCGCGAGGCCGTCGTCGCGGTAGAGGACCCCGACCTCGGACCGGTCCGGATGCAGAACGTCCTGTTCTCGCTGTCGGCCACCCCGGGCGCGGTCCGCCACACCGGGCGAGCGCCGGGCGCGGACACCGACGAGGTGCTGGCCGAGGTCGGGGTGGGCGCCGGGCGCCTGGCCGACCTGCGAAGGCGAAAGGTGGTGGCGTGAACCGGCCCGGCCCGAGCACGACCGCCCACCTGATCGACCTGGTCGCCCGCGCAACCGTCTACGACCTGGGCCGCCCGATGCGCAACGGCATGGCCCAGTCCCCCAACCATCCGCCTTTCCGCCACTGCCTCGATCGGCGCCACGGCGACCGGGTTCGAGCCGACGGGGGCTCGGCCGCCGCCGACCTGCTCGCCACCGGCTGCCACGTCGGCACCCATGTGGACGCGCTGGCCCACGTGAGCCACGACGGGCGGCTGCACGGCGGCGTCGATGCCTCCGAAGCCCAGTCGGGCGGCCGATTCGAGGTGCTCGGCATCCACGAGCTGCCGCCGTTCGCGGGCCGGGGCGTGCTGCTGGACGTGCCGGCCCTGCTGGGCGTGGAGTTCTGCGAGGGAGGCCACGAGGTCACCGTGGCCGAGCTGGAGGGGGCGGCCGCCCGTCAGCGAACAGCGCTGAGGCCGGGCGACGCGGTGCTGGTGCGCAGCGGCTGGGGTGTGCACTTCGACGACGCCGAGTCATTCGGAGGCGTCAGCACGGGCGTGCCCGGCGTCGGCGAGTCCGGCGCCCGGTGGCTGGCGGACCGGGGCGCGGCCCTGGTCGGCGCCGACACGCTGGCGTTCGAGTGCCTGCCCGCGGGGCGGGGCCATGCGCTGCTGCCGGCCCATCGGGTGCTGCTGGTGGAGCGGGGCGTCAACATCATCGAGGCCATGGACCTCGACGCGCTGGCCGCCGACGGCGTGCACGAGTTCGCCCTCGTGCTCGCCCACCTCAACATCTTCGGCGCCACCGGGGCGCCGGCCCGGCCGCTGGCTCTGGCATGAGTAGGGGCGCCGCTTCGAGCCCGGGCTGCTCGACGTCCCCGAGCCCGATCCTGGCCCAGCTCGGCCAACTGGCCGCAGGTCCGGTACCCGACAACGTCCGGGCCTCCATACCGTCTCGCATTATCGACATCGTCGGCATAGCGGTGAGGGCCAGCACGCTGGACACGTCCCGGGCCGCGACCGAGTTCGCCCTCGCGCAGGACACCGGCGCCCAAGCGACCGCCATCGGCGCACAGCGGCGGATGGCCGCGGCGGAGGCCGCCTTCGTCAACGGCGTCCTGGCTCACTCGCTCGACTACGACGACACCCACCTGCCGTCCATCCTTCACCCCAGCGCGTCGGTCGTGCCCGCGTCGCTGGCCGTGGCCGAGTGGCAGCGAGCGCCCGGCGCCGCGCTCGTCGATGCCGTGGCCGTGGGCTTGGAGGTGGCCGTGCGGCTGGGCATGGGCGGCTACGACGCCCGCGCCCGCCAGTCGGTGTACTTCGAGCGGGGCCTGCACGCCACGTCGATCTGCGGTGCGGTGGGGTCGGCGGCGGCCGCGGCCCGGCTGCTGGAAGCCGGCGCGGCCGGCATCGCCAATGCCATGGGCATCGCCTGCAGCATGGCCAGCGGGATCATCGAGGCCAACCGGGCTGGCGGCACCGTCAAGCGGCTCCACTGCGGGTGGGCGGCCCGGGCGGGAGTCACCGCGGCCCAGCTCGCGGTGCGCGGCTTCACCGGCCCGCCGACGGCCATAGAGGGGCGCTTCGGGCTGTTCCGGGCGCTCCTGGACGATGCGGCCGATCCCGGCGCGGTTACCGCCGATCTGGGCGGGCGGTGGGAGGCTGAGCGCATCTTCTACAAGCCGTATCCGGCCAATCACTTCACCCACACCGCCATCGACGCCGCCATCAGCCTGCGCCGGCGCGGTCTCGGACCCGGCGACGTCGCGTCGGCGATCCTCGAGGTGGCCCCTCCGACCGTTCGCACCATCGGCGAGCCCATCGATGCCAAGCGCCGGCCCGAGAGCGGCTACACCGCCCAGTTCAGCGGGCCCTACGCGGTGGCGGCCGGACTGATCGGCGGCAACGGCCTGGGGGTGGGACTGGCCGACTTCAGCGACGCGCTGGCCCGCGACCCGGCCCGGCGGGAGCTGATGGCTCGGATCGACGTGGCCGGAGATCCGGATCTGATGTCCGTCTATCCCTGCCAGCTGCCCGCTCGCCTGACCGTGACCACCACCGGCGGCGAGACGCTGACCGAGGAGGTGCTGGCCAACCGGGGCGGTCCCGACGACCCGCTGTCGAAGGAGGACCTGGCCGTGAAGTACGACGACAATGTCGCCGGGCTGGTCACCGCCGAGGCCGCTCGCTCCGTGTATGGCACTCTCGCGGCTGTGGCTGACGCGCCGTCGGCCGAGGGATTGCTGGCACCGCTCAGCGTCGTTGGTCCAGCCGGGGCGCACCGATGAGCCCCGCCGCCAGAGTGGGCGTCATCGCGACTGCCGACGCGGCCGCAGCCCGTCCGGAAGGCATTGGGAGTGACCCATGATCGACACTGTCATCCGTGGCGCCCGGGTCGTCCGCCCCGACCGCGGGACCGTCGACGACATCGACATCGGCATCACCGACGGGCGCATCAGCCACCTGGAGGCCGGGCTGGCCTCCGGGGCGGGCGCGGCCGAGGTGTTCGACGCCGCCGGTCTGATCGCGTTTCCCGGATCGGTGGACGCCCACACCCACATGGGCATCTACAACCCGCTGGACGTGGACGCCGACACCGAGAGCCGGGCCGCAGCCACCGGCGGCACCACCACCGTGCTCAACTACGTCCGGACCGGTCAGTACTACCTGAACCGGGGCGGACCCTACGCCGAGTTCCTCCCCGAGGCCCTGAGCCTGATGGACGGGCGCAGCTACGTGGACTACGGCTTCCACCTTGCGCCGATGCAGGCCTCCCACATCGCCGAGATCCCGCAACTGGTCGCCGAGTTCGGCGTGACTTCGTTCAAGATATTCATGTTCTACGGCAGCCACGGGCTGCACGGCGCCAGCGACGACCAGGCCAGCTTCCTCATGACGCCGCCCGGCGAGCGCTACGACTACGCCCATTTCGAGTTCGTCATGAGGGGCCTCGCGGCCCTCCGCAAGGCCCGCCCCGACCTGGCCGACGTGCTCTCGCTGTCGCTGCACTGCGAGACGGCCGAGATCATGACCGCCTACACCAAGATGATCCAGGCCGAGGGCCGCCTGTCGGGGCTCGCCGCCTACTCGGCGTCCCGGCCCCCGCACTCCGAGGGGCTGGCGGTGACGATCGCCTCGTATCTGGCCCACGAGACCGAAGTCGCCAACATCAACCTGCTGCACCTGTCGTCGGCCAAGGCCATGGACGCCGCCCTTCGCATGGCCCGCTGCTTCGAGACCGTGGACTTCCGCCGGGAGGTCACGATCGGGCACCTGCTGGTCGACATCGAGACCTCCGGCGACCCCTGGGGAAAGGTCAACCCGCCTATCCGGGAACGCGCCGACGTGGAGGCGCTGTGGGAGCACGTTCTGGCCGGCGATGTGGACTGGGTCGTGAGCGACCACGCCTGCTGCCAGGCCGAGGCCAAGGTCTCGGCATCCAGGCCCGACGACATCTGGCTGGCCAAGAGCGGCTTCGGCGGCACCGAATACCTCCTGAACGGCCTCTACTCCGAGGGCTCCAAGCGAGGCCTGAGCCTGGCGGACATGGCCCGCCTGCTGTCGTGGAACCCCGCCCGCCGCTACGGCCTGGGCACGAAGGGGACCATAGGGGTGGGCTTCGACGCCGACATCGCGCTGCTCGACCCCGCGGCCAGCCATGTAGTCCGGGCCGCCGAGTCCGAGTCCAGCCAGGGCTACACCCCCTTCGAGGGCCAGGAGCTCACCGGAAAGGTTCGGCACGTCTGGCTGAGAGGCCGGCCGGTCGTGGCCGACGGCCGGGTGGTGGGAAGTCCCCGCGGCTGCTACCAGAGCAGACCCACATGAGCGGCGCCCCGACGCGGCGCGGCCGCTCACCGAGGTTGCGGGAATCCCCCGGCCTTGGCCACCAGGCTGGGAACGCTATGGCCGAGCTGAGCCTCCAGCCAGGTGCTGGCCTCGATCAGCGCATCCAGGTCCAGCCCGGTCTCGTAGCCCATCTCGTGCACCAGGTACACGACGTCCTCGGTGGCGACGTTGCCGGTGGCCCGGGGCGCGAACGGGCAGCCCCCCACCCCGCCGAGGCTGGCGTCGAACACCCGCACTCCGGCGTCGATGGCCGCGGCGACATTGGCCAGCGCGGTGTTGCGGGTGTTGTGGAAATGCCCCCGCAGCGTCACGCCGGGGGCTCGCTCGGCCGCATCCTCGAACAGGGCGGCCACCCGGGTGGGGACTGCGACCCCGATGGTGTCGGCCAGCGCCAGCTCGTCGGGCTGCGTCTGGGCCACCTCGGCCACGATGCCGAGCACCCGGTCGGGGTCCACCCGGCCCTCGTACGGGCAGCCCCACACCGCCGACACGGTCACCGCGGTCTTGATCCCGGCCGCCCGGGCCGACTCGCCGATGCTGCGCCACCGCTGAATCGACTCGCCCACCGTGGCCCTCTGATTGGCCTGCGAGAAGGCCTCAGTGGCCACCACCACGCCGCAGACCTCGTCGACACCGGCCTCGATGGCCCGCTCGACCCCCCGCTGGTTGAGGACGAGGGCGCTGTAGCTCACCCCTGGGGGGCGCGGAAGGCCGGCGACCACGGCGTCGCCGTCGGCCATCTTGGGCACGGCCTTGGGACTGACGAAGCTGGCCGCCTCGATGCGGGTGTGTCCGGCGGCGACCAGCCGCTCGATGAACTCAACCTTCTGGGCGGTGCTGAGATCGGCCGGGTCGGCCTGCAGGCCGTCGCGGGGGGCGACATCGACCACTTGGACACGCTCGGGCGAGCCGGCGCCGGCGGCTCTCCGGGTGCGCCCGGATTCTTGGGTGGGCCCGGTCACTGGGGCCGAGGCTACCGGAGAGGGGGATCATGCCCGGAGCTCTGAGTGATGTTCGGGTCGTAGAGGTGGGCACCCTGCTGGCCGGGCCGTTCTGCGGCCAGCAGCTGGCCGACCACGGGGCCGAGGTGATCAAGGTGGAGCCGCCGACCGGCGACCCGATGCGGGCCTGGGGCCAGGAGCGCGCCGGCGGGAAGTCGCTGTGGTGGCCGGTTGTGGGCCGGGGAAAGAAGTCGGTGACGATCAACCTGCGCGAGCCGGCCGGCCAGGAGCTGGTGCGCAAGCTCGCCATCGGCGCGGACGTGCTGCTGGAGAACTTCCGTCCGGGCACGCTGGAGAAGTGGGGCCTCGCCCCCGAGGCCCTCCAAGCGGCCAACCCCCGCCTGATCATCACCCGGGTCTCGGGCTACGGCCAGACCGGCCCGTACGCCGGCCAGCCCGGCTTCGGGGCGATAGGCGAGGCGATCGGGGGAATCCGCTACACCACCGGCGATCCCGGTTCGATGCCCAGCCGGACCGGGATCAGCATCGGGGACACCCTCACCGCGCTGTTTGCCACCATCGGCACGCTGAACGCGCTCCACGCCCGGGAGCGCACCGGCAGGGGCCAGATCGTGGACGCCGCGCTCTACGAGTCGGTGCTGGCGGTGATGGAGTCGCTGCTGACCGAGTACCACGTGGCCGGGTTCATCCGCGAGCGCACCGGGTCGTTCATCCCCAACATCGCCCCGGCCAACGCCTACCCCACCCGCGACGGCAAGGCCCATCTCATCTCCGGCAACCAGGACACCGTGTGGCGCCGTCTGGCCGAGGCCATGGGCCGCCCCGAGCTGGGCCGCGACCCCCGCTATGCGACCCATATGGCGCGGGGCGACCACCAGCAGGAGCTGGACGAGATGATCGCGGCGTGGACCGCCACCGTCGACTCCGACTGGCTGCACCGGCATCTCAACGAACACGGCGTGCCCAACAGCCAGATGTACCGGGCCCCCGAGATGCTGGCCGACGAGCACTTCGCAGCCCGCGGCGCCGTCGCCTGGGTGGACAGCGCCGACTTCGGGCTCGTCCCCATGCAGAACGTCGTGCCCAAGCTGTCGGAGACCCCCGGTGCGATCGACTGGTCGGGACCCGCCCTCGGCGAGCACAATGAGGAAGTGCTCGGCGGGATACTCGAACTCGACGCAGCGGCCATCGAGCAGCTTCGCGCCAGCGGGGTGGTGACGTGACGCCGCGGCCGGCCAAGACCGGCGCCGAGCTGGCCGACGACTACCGGCGGGCGGGGTTCAACAACCGGCTCGGATTCGGCTCGCGCCCGGCCCTGGTGGTGATCGACTTCTGCCAGGCCTACCTGGATCCGGAGTCGCCGCTCTATGCCGGAGTGGAGGACGCCCGCGCGTCGTGCCAGCGGGTGCTGGCCGCCGCCCGCGCCGCCGGGATCCCGGTATTGCACACCAGGGTGGAGTTCCAGCCCGGCGGGGCCGACGGCGGAATGTTCTTCCGCAAGGTCCAAGCGCTGGAGTGCTTCGTGCGGGGCAACCCGCTGGGCGCCTGCGGAGACGGCCTGGCGCCCGTCGACGACGAGGTCGTGGTGGTCAAGCAGTACGCCTCGGGGTTCTTCGGAACCTCCCTGGCCTCGACGCTGACCTCGATGGGCATCGACACGCTGATCCACACCGGCGTCTCCACCAGCGGCTGCGTTCGGGCCACCGCGCTCGACGCCTGCCAGCACGGCTTCGTTCCCATCGTCGTGCGCGATGCCTGCGGGGACCGGGACCCGCGCATCCACGAGGCCAACCTGTTCGACCTCGACGCCAAGTACGCGGACGTGGTCTCAGAGCAGGAAGTGCTCGACTACCTCTCCGGGTTGCCGGCCATCGGTTGAGACCCGCCGCCTGCCCGTTCGGCCTGTAGGCCGTTTCGCGAGGGTGCCATCACGCCCTCCGGGCGCCGCTACCGTGCCGGCATGGACGCGGCGCCGCTGGACGGCCGCGGCGACCCCGGCAGCCACGACCAGCACGAGCGTTCATGGCGGGCCGCGGCGGGCCTGATCGGCGTTCTGGCCGGCCTGATCGCGATCGTGTGGCTTCTGAGCCTCACGACGGGCGGCGCCGGCGACATCGAGGGCCGCGACGCCGACCCGGAGGACGGGGAACGATTCGAGGCGCCGACCACGACCAGCCCGCCGCCGGTGACAGAGGCCAGCACCGAGGTCGGTCCGGAGGACGGCGAGCCCGAGGGCGCTGCTCTTGCTGCGCCGTTCAGCGAGCTGCAGGGCCGGTTGACTTACCTGAGCGGCCGCCATGTGGCGTGGGTGGACCTGGCAACGGGAACGGTTCAACGGGTGCCCATCGAGCCGACCGGGGCACGTCTGGAGGTCGCCGCCCTGGAGCTGCTCACCGACGGCGAGCGAACGGTCGGCCTGTCATGGGCAGGCGGTGCACCGTCCGCGGTGCTGGTGGCCTCCGGGGCCGAGCTGGTGCCCTCGACCCATCCAGTCATCGACTTCTGGGTGATCAGCCGCCCCGACGGGCCCGGCGGCGCCATCCGGATGAACGCCTGGCAGGACTACGGAGCGCTGACCGGCGAGTTGCAGGCCCCTCCCGGCTCCGAGGTGGTGGTGGTCCGCAACGTCGGCGTTCTGGTCACTCCGCCCGTGGGCAAGACGTACCGCCCGACGTTCGCGGGTTTCGAGGTCGTGAGCGAGCACCGGCTCCTTGCCGCGAGCGACCGGCTGAGGGTGGAGCAGCGCTGCGACGAGCAGCTCTCGTGCACGGTGGTGCTCGTGGACGCCGCCACCGACGGGACTGCGGAACTGCCCGACGACTTCACGGCCGAGCTGGCCGGCATCTACGTGTCGCCCGACAGTCGCTGGCTGCTCAACGACACCAGCCCGGCGTGGCTCTTCGACCGGCAGACCGGGCAGCTGCGGCTGCTCGACGGGGGCGGCTACGGCCGGCCGCGCTGGTCCGTCGACTCGGCCTCGGTGGCCTGGCTGACCTCCGACCGCACGCCGACGCTGGTGATCGCCCGGCTAGAGCCGCCGGAGGAGGGGCGGGACTGGCTCACAGTCGAGCTGGCCGGGCTGGGCGCAGACCCCTCGCCGGGATCGTCTTTCCTGCTCGACGCGACCATTCGCCCTGAGTGAGCTCGGCCGCGCACTCGCTGGAGGTAGTTTCGTGCCGATGAGCGCGATGGCCGTGTGGGTGAACGGACGGATGGTTGATCCCGGTCAGCCGCACTTGCGTGTCGACGACCACGGCGTGATCGTGGGCGACGGCGTCTTCGAGACGCTGCTTGTGGTGCCCAACGGCACGGAGGTGGCCGCGTTCGCGGTCGGGCGCCATCTCGACCGTCTGCGCCGCTCCGCCCAGGCCCTCCGGCTCGACTGTCCCTACCGGGACGAGGATCTGCGAAGCGCTATCGCGGAGTGCCTGGACGTGGCGCCCCGTGCCGGGATAGTGCGAGTCACGGTGACCAGCGGTGGCGGGGTCGTGGGCTCGCGCCGGGGGGACGGACCGGGCTCGACGATCGTGATCGCCGGCAACCAGCCGCCGGTCTACCCGCCTGGCACTGCCGTGGCGGTGGTGCCCTTCGCCCGCAACGAGCGGGGCGCCATGGCCGGGATCAAGACCACCTCCTACGCCGAGAACGTGCTGGCATTGGACATAGCTCACCGGCGGGGGGCATCGGAGGCAATCTTCGCCGACACCCGGGGCCGCGTGAGCGAGGGCACCGGATCGAACATCTTCTGGTCCGACGGCGAATGCCTGCACACGCCGCCTCTGGACACCGGCTGCCTGGCGGGCGTCACCCGCGAGCTGATCATGGAGCGCGTGGACGCGGTCGAGACCCACCTGCCGGTGGTGGATCTGCCCCGCGTGCCCGAGGCCTTCCTGGCCTCCACTACGCGCAGCGTCCAGTCGATCGGCCGCATCGACGACACCGACCTGCCGGTGGTGGACGGCGAACTGACCGCAGCCGCGGCCGCGGCCATGGCCGAGCTGATGGCCACCGACCTAGACCCGTGACTCGATTGCGCTCTTCGCGTGCAAGCCTTGTGACCGATGACGAACTGATGGAGCTGGCCTTGGCCGAGGCCCGATCGGCGCCCGCCCACGGCGATGTGCCCGTGGGTGCGGTGGTTCGGCTCGACGGTGAGGTGATCGCCCGTCGCCACAACGAGCGCGAGCGCGCCGGCGATCCCACCGCCCACGCCGAGATGCTGGCCCTGCAGGACGCTGCAACCCAAGCGGGCGGCTGGCGCCTGGACGGGGCCACGGTGGCCGTGACCTTGGAGCCGTGCCCGATGTGCGCTGGCGCGCTTCAGCAGGCCCGGGTGGGCCGGGTCGTCTACGGCGCCGACGACCCCAAGGCCGGCGCCCTCGGGTCGCTCTACAACCTCGGCGCCGACCCCCGGCTCAACCACGAGTTCGAGGTGGTGCCCGGCGTGCGGGCCGACGAGTGCGCCGCCCTGCTGCAGGCGTTCTTCACAGGACTACGAACCTCCGATGGGAGTGTCGAAGCCGGCTGAGAGGTCCGCAGGTAGCCTCTGCGGCGGAGAGTTGCCAGAGCGGACGAATGGGGCGGCCTCGAAAGCCGTTGTGGCCTCCGGGTCACCATGGGTTCGAATCCCATACTCTCCGCTGGCTGATGTGATTCGACCGACGCAGAACGGAGGGACACTCGATGACGATGACACCTGCCGAGACGGCACGCGCTCCGCAGCGAACCGATCAGCAGCGGCTGATGGACGGGATCTACTGGTACGGCATCCCGACGCTGTTCCGGTGCGAACACGACCCCGATCCCCACAACGCCGACATCGCCCTCATCGGCGTGCCCCACAGCACCGGCAACGGCACGACCCAGCGCGACCAGCACCTGGGGCCGCGCGCCGTGCGGGACGTCTCGCCCATCGCGCGCCGCGTCCACGGCCAGTTCGGGATCGATCCGTGGGAGATGTGCCGGATCCGGGATCTCGGCGACGTCCCGTTGTCGGAGGGCAACAACAACGAGCGCTCCATCGAGATGATCACCGACTTCTACCGGTCGATAGATGCCGCCGGGGCGCGGCCCGTCTCCATCGGCGGGGACCACTCCATCACCGGCGGGATCCTCCAGGCGATAGGCGGCGAGCACGCCAACCTCACCGGCGGCCAGCGCGCCTGCCTGCTGCACTTCGACGCCCACACCGACGCCTTCCACAACATTCCTCACTTCATGGGGGCGATCAAGTCGGCCGCCCACTGGGCCAGCTACCTCGTGACCGACGGCCACGTCGACGCCGAACACAGCGTGCAGGTCGGCATCCGGGGCAACACCCGCAGCCTCGACTGGCTCGAGCCCAGCTACTCGCTCGGCTACGAGGTGATCAAGAAGACCGACTACGACGAGATGGGCGCCGAGCAGGTCATCGAGACAATCCACGACCGCATCGGCGACCGTCCCGTCTACATCACGTTCGACCTCGACTGCCTCGACCCGACCGTGGCTCCCGGCGTGGCCAACCTCGAGGCCGGCACCGACGGCTTCACCATGGACCAGGCCATGGAGTTGGTGCGCTCCATGCGGGGCCGAAACGTGATCGGCGGCGACGTGGTCTGCCTCATGCCCACCGTCGACTCGCCCAACAAGATCACCAGCTACCGTTCGGCGGCGGTGATGTTCGAGATCATCAGCCTGATCGCCGACCGCTTCTAGAACCCCAACGTCGACTGGCCGGATGTGCCGGTACGGCGGGGAGGCCCGCGCCGCGCGCTCGGTCGGACGCGTCCGAGGGGCGGGGCCGAAGCCCCGCCCCTCGTCTGCTCATTCGCACCGGCCCTAGAGCGTTCTGGGCCCTAGAACTCGGAAAGGTCGTGAACTGTGAAGGGTCAGGCAGCAGCCCTGGCCGCGGCCAGCCACTCGTCCACGGAGGCGCGGTTTGCCTCGACCCAGTCGGCAGCATGGCGGTTCACGTCGTCGGTTGCGTTCTCGCCGCCGTCGTAAAGCACGTTCTGCAAGGCGACGTCGACCACGCTGATCTTCACCTGCTCCAGCAGCTTCGCGGCCGCCGGGTTCTCGGCGAGGAAGTCGTTGTTGGCGGTCACCAGGATGTCGGCTGAATTGCGGAACAGGTAGCACGGGTCGTTCGTGCACACGTCGGTGCCGAGCGCGGCAGGAGCGTCAACCCGGAAGCCCGGTGTAATGGAACCGTCGTGGACCGAGTCCGCCTCCTGCGCCAGCCACATGGCATTGTTGCCGGGGATCAGCTGCGTGACATATCCGCTGGGGGTCCATGTGTAGGCGATGAACGGCGTGCCCGCGTTGGCCCGGGCGACCGCGTCGGCGATCACCGCGTCGTAGCCGCCCACCTCGAGCTGCTCGAGCCTGTCGGACCAGCCCGCCAGCTCGATCGTCTCTCTGAGGGCTACGTGGCAGCCCCAGCCCTCGATGCATCCGAGGATCTGGAGGACGCCGTCGCCGGGAGACGGGTCGGTGGACTCGTAGATCTCGAACAGCGCCGGGTCGTCCATGATCTGGTCAAGGGTTGCAATGCCATGCTCGTCCACGAGCGACTTGTTGGTCAACAAGCCCTCGAGGCCGCCGGCCACCATCTCCTGGCCAATGATCGACACATGGTCGCCTGGCACGGAGCCGTCGGGCAGTGTGCCGCCCTCTGTGCCCGCGATGAACGGGTCGTGGTTCGGGTACCACGAGTTGACCCAGAAGTCGAACTCACGCTGGGCCATGGCCACGTAGGCGTTGGATGGCCCCAGCTCGAGGTCGGCGGGCTCGGTTACGTCATAGCCCAGTTCCTCGAGCAGGTGGTGGTAGATCGCGGCCTGCATGTAGCCGGTGGTCCAGTTGGCCCTGGCCATGGTGACGCTGACACCCTCGCCGGGAGTCATGCTCATCTCCGCCACGGGTTCCTCGGCGGCCGCATCGGCTGCTGCCTCAGCCGCAGCCGCAGCCGCAGCCTCGGCTGCTGCAGCCGCCTCTTGGGCAGCTTCGGCCTCGGCCATGGCCGCCTCCAACTCGCTCTCGAGCTCGGCGATCACCTCAGGGTCTACGGCGCCCTCGGCCTCGGCCATGGCCGCCTCAAGCGCGGCCGAAGCCTCGGCGGCCGCATCGGCCGCCGCAGCCGCATCGGCCTGTGCCTGTTCCAGGGCGGCCTGGCTCTCGGCGGCCGCATCGGCCGCCGCAGCCGCATCGGCCTGTGCCTGTTCCAGGGCGGCCTGGTCGGCCGCGCTGGTGTCTGGCGCCGGCTCGTCGTCGCCGCACGACGCGGCAAACAGTGCAAGCACCGTGAGGCAGGCGAGCCAGATGCTCGCATGCCTCGTCTTCAGCTTCCTATTCACAGGATTTCCCCTCCTATGTTGTCCTATGTTGTCTCTTTTTTCCCTCCCAGAGGGTGCTCCAGGAGACCTTGGGGGCGATAGGTTAGCGCACTTAGCACTAAGTTATCGCACTTAGCATCTGGTTAGCATACGTAGCACGACGCATGCCGAGCCGGCCTGGCCCGTCGACAGTCGGCGGGCCGCCGGGAAGACGCCCAGTCGTGGCGGGATCGCTAGTCGTCTTCATAAACCTCCGAGCGCTGGAACTCCCCGAGCACGCCTGCCGTCGTCGCCATCAACAGGAAACCTGCGACAAAGCACAGGAAGGCGCCCGCGCCGCTCACCAACCCGGGGTCGGACACCCGCATCAGCGAAGCGACCCACGCCGCCGCTACGAGCATCAGGCCGACACCGGAGCTGGCGACGGCCGCGTTCCAGCGGCGCCGCCTTCGCTCATCGGCGCCGAGAACTCCGGCGGCAGGCAGGGAGAGGACGACTCCGGCCGCGCCGAGTATGGTGGCGAGATAGCCGTACCCGGTGCCGTCGGCCACGAAGCCGTCCGTGACGATCAGGTCGACTCGCCGGGCTGCGCTCATCAGGGCCGCAATCTTCTGAGCCGTCTCGGCCGCGATGGTGGGATCGTCGATTCCCTGCTGCCGAAGCGTCTCGATCTGGGCCTCCAGCTCCGGCGAGACGATCGACTCGGTGCGCTGGTCGAAAGACCATCCCGAGAGCCCGCTGATCACAGCCATGGCCAGCACGAGCACCGCTACTCCGATCTGGCCGTAGGAAACGACGGCCCGCAGCGGCCTGAGGGCGGAGTAGGGGGCGTTCCTGAGCCACAGCGCACCGCCGACGACCGCGACCGCGCCGCCCGCGGTCGCCACCCAGGGACCCGCTCCCGTGCTGTGGGAAACGTTGGCCGTCGCGGGGGACGCCCACAGATAGGCGACGGCCGCTACCAGCAGTCCGGCGGCAAGCACCAGCACGCCGTTGGAGCCGAACAGGCGGGGCCCTCGACCCGGTCTCGTCAGGGCGGTGACAGCGGCGGCCAGGATCAACAGCGCCAAGCCGAGAACGATCAGGCCGTAGAACGAGCCGCCCGAGGCATCCAGGCCGTTGAAGCTGCGTCCGACCAGAGGATTGGACAGCAGCGCGATCTGCTCGTCGATGTCGGCGAGGGCCGCGATGGCCTCGTCGGTGACGCCCTCGGCCCCCGCGGCTACGATCACCGCGACGCGTTGATCCTTGAGCAGCGCGATCTCAGCGGCGTGCTCGGACGGCGGGTCGAGGCTCGCCACCTGAAGCTCGAATTCGCCTGAGGATCCCCCCGGATCGACTTCGACGTATTCGTAGCGGCCGGTGTCCACGAGACGTCCGTAGCCGGAGATCCCGCCCGAGTCGTATCCCCAGGGCAGGAACACCGAGATCAGTCCGATGAGGGCACCGGCTGCAACGACGATCAGAGCTCGGCGCTCGGCGGCTGAGACAGGAGCCGGTTGCCCCCCCGTGGCGGTGCCGATGCCGGCCGCGCCTGCCTTGGGCAGCAGTGACTCGGGGTCGCGCCGATGGGCCCAGGCCCAGCGGATCCGACTAAGGAGGTTCTGGTCGGAGTCCTCGGTCTGGGAGATGCGGTCCAGCACGACCGCCACGATGAACAGCGCCAAGCCGCCCGATGCCGCCAGCGCGGTGTCGAGGTTCTGAACGGCGCGAAAGACCAGCAGTCCCAGCCCAGATGCCCCCATGATCGCCGCGATTCCGACCATCGAGATCGACAGCAGCAGAGTCTGGTTGAGCCCGGTCATGATGGCCGAGCGGGCCAGGGGCAGCTGCACGTCGAACAGCACCCGCCACTCCGGCGCCCCGTAGGCCCGACTCGCCTCCACCACGTCCTCGGGAACCTGCCGGATGCCCAGGTTGGCAAGACGGATCAGCGGCGGGAGCGCAAAGATCATGGTCACCATGGTGGCCGGCTCCGGGCCTATGCCCCAGAAGAATATGACCGGCAGCATGTACACGAAGGGGTGGACCACCTGCATGGCGTCGAGCACGGGCCGCACCGCGTTCCATACGCCGTCGATGCGACCGCAAAGCACGCCCAGAGGAATGCCGATGATCACACACAGCACCACAGCCACCACGACCATGCCCACCGTCAGTACGGTGTCCTCCCAATACTCGATGCCGAGAAGTCCGCAGGCCGCCATTGCCAGGCCCACGAACGCGCCGATCTTGAGGTTGCGGAACAACAATCCGATCACGAAGAACACAACGCACACCGCGATCCACGACATGTCGGTGAGCTCCCACCAGGGGTTGTGGCCGGGGCCCTTCACGAAGTTGCGGAACAGGAAGGTGAAGGGCCACTCGATGATCCCGAGCAGCCAGCGGAGATGGATCGCAGACCAGTTGACCATCTGCTCGACCCAGTCCCCGAAGGGGATGGTCCACTGGTCGAGGACCTTGTTGTCGGCGATGCCGGGACCCGAGGCCTGGGCTAGTAGTTTCAGGCTCACATGAACACCTCCTGCTGGAAGCCGTCGACCACGTGCTCGACCCGGCCCACCTAGTCCATAATTCGGCGGAGGTCAAGGTTGCAACCGACGACAATACTTGAGAACATCCGCGGCTGCCCCAAGACTACGGGTTTTCTGGCCAATTCCTGACTAATCCGGTCGGAATAGTCACCAAGCGTTGCTAGCCTGTGGACAATCCGCCACTACTGGAGGAATGCCATGGGGCTTCGCATCAACGACACCGCGCCGGACTTCACCGCCGACACCACGGAGGGAGCGATCAACTTCCACGAGTGGATCGGCGACGGGTGGGCGCTGCTGTTCTCCCACCCGAAGGACTTCACCCCGGTCTGCACCACCGAGTTGGGCGCGGTGGCCGGCCTGAAGTCGGAGTTCGCGGCCCGCAACTGCAAGATCATCGGCATCAGCGTCGACGGCGTGAGCGATCACGTCGGCTGGTCGGCCGACATCGAGAAGGCCACCGGCAACGCGGTCAACTACCCGCTGATCGGCGACCCCGAACTCGGCGTCGTGAAGCTCTACGACATGCTCCCGGCCGACGCCGGCGACACGTCCGAGGGACGCACCGCGGCCGACAACGCCACCGCCCGCTCGGTGTTCATCATCGGCCCCGACAAGAAGATCAAGGCCACCCTCACCTACCCGATGACCACGGGCCGCAACTTCGCCGAGATCCTGCGGCTGCTCGACTCGGTTCAGCTCACCGCCCACGAGCAGGTGGCCACCCCGGCCAACTGGAACCAGGGCGAGGACGTGATCATCGTCCCCGCGGTCTCCAACGAGGCAGCCGCCGAGAAGTACCCCGACGGCTGGGAGGCGCCTCTCCCCTACCTGCGGGTCGTTCCGCAGCCCGGCAGCTGAACCCTTCGCCCCTGCTGGCTGGCAGGGGTAGAAAGTGACCGTGACACCGACGATCGTCCAGATCGTCGCGGCGCCGCTGCGACGGCCCGAAGCGCTGGGGCGACCGCAGTCAGGCACAGCCTCCTGGGATCCGTGGGGGCTGATGCACCCGCTGTCGAACGACCGGGCCTTCGCCGGCCAAGCCGAGCGCTTCGCACCCCCGTGGGGCGAGGTGGTGTGCGTTGCCACCGCCTCCGACGGCACATTCGGCGTGGGCATTACCAGCCAGGCCGGCCCGACCGTGGCCGTCATCAACGACTTCTTCGCCCCGATGCTGGCCGGCGAGCCCGCGCTGGCCACCGAGAAGCTGTGGAACATGATGATGCGCAGCGCCAACAGCGCCTTCGGCGCGTCCGGCCTGGCGTCGTTCGCGGTGAGCGCGGTGGACCTGGCCCTGTGGGACCTGAAGGGCAAGATCCTGGGCGTGCCCACCTATGAGCTGATAGGCGGCCCCGCCCGGGACCGCACCCGCTGCTACGCCACCGGCAACGACCTCGACGACCTGCGCGACCGGGGCTTCGACGCCTTCAAACTGGCCTGCGGCGTGGGCTCGGGAGCAGCCACCGCCGGCATCGAAGAGACCGAGCGCCTGGTGGCCGATGCCCGCTCGGAGCTTGGACCCGGCGCCGACATCATGCTCGATTGCTGGCCGGTGCTCGACGCTTCCTACGCGGTGCGGCTCGGCGAGGCCATGCAGCCCTACCGCCTCACCTGGATCGAGGACTACGCCCAGCCCGACGACTGGCCCGGCTACGCCGACGTCCGCCGGCGGCTGCCCTCGCAGATGCTGGCCGCCGGTGAGCGCTGGCACACCGACCGCGTCTTCGCCCACGCGGCCGAGCAGCGCCTTGTCGATGTGGTTCAGCCCGACATCCAGTGGGTGGGGGGCGCCACCGCCGTTCTCAAGATCGCGGCCATTGCGGCCGCCGCCGACATCGAACTGGCCCTCCACGGCGGCTGCAACGACTCATACGGCCAGCACCTCTGCCACGGGCTGCCCGGCAATCGCTGGGCGGAGATGTTCGTGGGCTGCGGGCCCGGCGAGTCGCTGATGGCCGCTTGGCGCTCCACGCCCGGGATGGCCATCCCGACCGACGGCTGGCTCGTCCCCAGCGACGCGCCCGGCTTCGGCATCGACCTGACCCGCGACCAACTGGACGCCGCCGTCTCCTGACTCCCGGCGACAGCCCCTCAAACGCCGCCACGTCCCGACTCTCGGCCGCAGCGCCTCAGACGTAGGCGACGCCGAGTTCTTCCTTGAGCACGCGGCGATAGGTGATGGCGCCCGCGTCGGCCACCTTGACGTGCAACTCCTCGGTCAGGTCCACCGGAACCATGTGGGGCCGCTGGCTCTCGATGATGGCCTGGTCCTGGGGCAGCAGCACGTCGAGGAAGTCGATGAACTCCTGATCGGGCGTGTCGAGGGAGTGGTTGCGCGACTCGAAGCGCCACAGCGCGCAACGATCCTCGTCGATCGGGTGGTGAAGGCCCCAAATCGTGGTGGTGCCGCGCGTGCCGCGCAGGACCAGCGTGAATGTGTAGGGCATTTCCACCCGGACCTCGTGACGGACCGTCTCGACCCCATCGGCGAACGTCTCCGGGCCCACCGACCGCTTGATGTACCGCATGACAACGACGCCGCCGTCCACTTCGACGTCGTAGGGCTCGATCACCGTGTCACCAGGAGACCCCAGCAGGCCCGGATGCACAAAGTCCAGATGGGCCAAGTCCAGCGCGTTCTCCGCGAACCTGGCCGCTCCAGCCTCCCGGATCCCGCAGAACTTGCTCCAGGTATGGAACTCGGGATCATCGAACCACGGGTACTCGGGCAGGGGCCGCAAGGGATCCTCGAGAGCGACCCACACCAGCCCGTACCGCTCCTCGCAGCCGTACGCAACCGCCCGGGCCCGCGGCGGGATTCGCTGGGCGTCAGCCGGCTGCGACGGGATCAGCACACACGTCCCATCCGCGTCGTACTTCCAGCCGTGGTACGGGCACTGCAGACAGCCGTCGTCGGTCACCCAGCCCAACGACAGGCGCGTCCCCCGATGCACACACAAATCAGCAAAGCACCTCACCGCCCCACCGGAACGGAACAGCACCAGACCCTCACCCAGCAACGTCACCGCATACGGCGAATCCCCTACCCATGACGACTCGGCCACCGGGTGCCAAAACCGCCTCAACGGCTTCAGGTCCACATCAGCCGACATCGCTCTCACCATGCTCGCCTTCCCCGTCATGTCTGACCTCCCGCGCACCTTACCGAACAGCTTGTGGATCGATCGAATCGCCTTCGACAAGCAGACTCTGCTCATGTAATGTCTGACACATTCAATTCCCAGGCGAAGGGGGACCCGAAATGGAAGCAAATCGCAGGCCGGGAGGTCGGTCGTGGCTAGCAACGCTTGTCGCCATCCTGGCCGCCTTCACCCTGATTGCCGCAGCCTGCGGCGATGATGAGGATGACGCTCCGGCGCCCGTTGCGCCCACGCCCACAATCGACACTTCGGCCCTCGAGCAAGCCCAGGCCGACGCCGCGGCTGCGCTGGAGGAGGCCGCCGCGGCAGCCGAGGCAGCTGCCGAAGCCGAAGCGGCCCTTGAGGCGGCGCGCGAGGAGGCGATGGCCGCGGCAGAAGCCGGCGTGGACCCAGAAGTCGTGGCCCAACTAGAGGCGCAGTTGGAGGAGGCCCAGGCTGAAGCCGCCGCGGCGGCTGCCGCCGCCGGGGAAGCGACCGCCGCGGCCGAGGCGGCCCAGGCTGAGGCGGCTGAGGCAACCGCGGCAGCCGAGGAGGCCGCCGCGGGCCCGACTGATCCATGCGGCGGCGACAACGAGACCAGCACCATCACCATCATGATGGACTGGCTCGCCTACTGGAGCTGGGCTGGGCTGGTCGCGGCCGACGACCAGGGCTACTACGCCGAGGAAGGCCTCAAGGTGGACATAATCGCTCCACCCTCGGCCGCTGAGCCGCTCAAGATGCTGGCGGCCGACCAGGTCGACTTCGCCATCAACTACGTGCCGGCGCTGTTCACCGCCCGCGCCGCGGGCATCGACGTCAAGGCAGTGGCCGCCCACCAGCGGAACCTGTCCTCGAGCCTGTTCTGGCTGCCCGACTCCGACATCGAGGGCCCCCAGGACTTCCGGGGCAAGACCATCGGCGCCACGGCCAAGCTCGACGAGAACGCCTACCTCGACACCCTGCTCGAGCGAGAGGGCATGACCCGCGACGACATCACCATCGTCGATCCGGGCTTCTCGTGGGCGCCGCTGCTGCTGGAGGGCACCATCGACGTCGCCTACGGCGTCGGTCCGAGCCCGGCGTCGATGAAGGGCATAGGCGGCCCGTTCAACCTGGTGCGCCTCGAGTACGCCGACTACGGCGTGCCCAACTATCCGTGGCTGCTGTTCGTGTCGAGCGACGCCTTCCTCAACGCGAACCCGGCCGCGACCTGCCGGTTCCTGCGGGCCACCGACAGGGGCATCGCCTACGCCTACAGCGACGACGCCACCACCGAGGCCATCGCCAACATGCTGCACGGCATCAACGACGGCTTCTCGGTGCAGACCAGCCTCGACCATGCCGGTCTGATGAGGGCCGACTTCTTCGACGAGAACGGCCAGTGGGGCAAGCTGGTGGAGTCCGACTGGGAGGCCGGACGGGCATGGCTCGTAGAGCGCGGGCTGCTCGAGGCGGACAGCACGGTTCAGGTGTCCGACGTGATGACCAACGAGCACATCACCAAGGCTCTCTCGTCCTAGGAGTAGAGAACCTCACAACCGCGGGCTCTCGAGAGTCCGGCAGTGGCTGACGAGGGCTCGGCCGGTCCAGGGCGCGGCCGCCGGATAGGCGGCCGTGTCCTGGACGCGCTGCCCGCAGTGGGCGCGGGCGTGTTGGCTCTGGCCGTCTGGGAGCTGTTCGTCCCGATAACCGGCGTCAAGCCCTACCTACTGCCTCCCGCCCACAGCGTTGTCGCCGAGGCAATCACCGATGCCACCGACCGGTTCCTCCCCGCCTCCTGGATCACCCTCCAAGAGGTGCTCATCGGCTTCGTCATAGGGTGCGGGCTGGGGATCCTCCTCGGCATCGTCCTGTCGATCAGCCCGCCGGTCGAGCGGGCCGTGATGCCCGTCATCGCGGGCGTGCGGGCCATGCCCGCTCTGGTGGTGGCCCCGCTCTTCGTGATCTGGTACGGGTTCACCCTCACGCCGAAGGTTCTGGTCGCCGCGTTCGTCTGCTTCTTCCCGGCCCTGGTCAACACCACCGCAGGGCTGGCCATCACCCCGGAAGCGGAGCGCCAGCTGTTCAAGTCGCTGGGCGCGGGCCCGCTCCAGATGTACACGAAGCTCCGGCTGCCGGCCGCACTGCCCTACATCTTCATCGGCGCCAAGAACGCAGTCGTCCTCTCGGTCATCGGCGCGATCGTCGGAGAATGGGTCGGTGGCGGTGGGGGGATCGGGCGGATGATGATCGACTCGGTCACGTCCAACCGGACCGAGCGGCTGATGGCCGCCGTCGTCTACAGCGCGGCCATGGCCATCGGCTTGTTCCTGTTGGTCTCGGCTATCGAGCGGTTGACGCTGCGGTGGTACTTCCTGTCACGGGGCGCGCGCTCGGGTGCCAACGCGGCAGTGGGGAGCTAGGCGGTGTTGCGAGCACGGATCGCCAACCTGTTGCGCACCGTCGGCGGACCGCTGCTGGCGCTGACCGTGCTGTTCGTGGCCTACGAGCTCTGGCGGCGCATCTCCGGCCAGCCCCACTTCCTCGTGCCGGACACACCCGACGTGATCGTCGCCGCGGTCGCCGACGTCCAAACGCTCTGGCCCGCGGCATGGGTGACGCTCAAGGAGGCGATCTACGGGCTGTTGCTGGCGACCGCGGTCGGATGGACCCTCGGGGTGGTGGCGCAGGAGTCGAAGATCCTCGAGAAGGCGGTCATGCCCTATGCGGTCGTGTCGCAGGCCATTCCCACCTTGGCCATCGCCCCCCTGCTGATCCTGTGGTTCGGTTTCACCCTCCTCCCGAAGATCCTGGTGGCCGCGCTGCTCTGCTTCTTCCCGATACTCATCAACACCCACGCCGGGATGCGGTCGCTCGAGTCCGAGTACCTCGATCTCATGTACTCCCTGGAGGCCGGCCGCTGGCAGACGCTGTTCAAGGTTCGCCTCCCCGCGGCGGTGCCGTTCATGTTCGCCGGCTTGAAGAACGCCTGCGTCCTCGCCGTGGTGGGCGCCCTCGTGGCCGAATGGGTCGGCGCCCATGAGGGCATGGGGCCGCTGATCATCCGATCCCTGGGGGTGTTCAAGACCACCATCGTCTTCGCGGCCATCCTGTACCTGTCCTTCATGTCCATCGCGCTGTTCTGGGTGGTGAGCGCCATAGAGCGAGTCGTCCTGCGCATCCTCTACGGGCGCCAGTCGATATCGACTGCCGCCTGACCCCGACCCGATGCGGTTCGGTTTCGGTTTCGTCCCGGTTCCGGACTCGCGATAGCGGTATGGATCCTTCGATGAACGCCCGGTCGCAGCTGGCGCCGCTTCGGCGGTACTGGCATCCCGTCGAGGACAGCGCGGCCGTAGGGAACGAGCCCGTTGCCGTGACCCTCCTCGAGGAGGACCTGGTGCTGTTCCGCTCGCAGGGTCGGGTCCACGCCCTCCCAGACTCCCGCCCCAAGTCCTGCATCGACGCCTACCGAGCCGAGGACCGCTACGGCCTGGTGTGGGTGGCGCTGGATGACCCGGTCGCCGACATCGCCCCGTTCCCGGAGTACGGAGACGACAGCTACCTGAGCTATGTCTCAGTCCGGTCCAGCTGGAACGCCAGCGCGGGGCGGTTTACCGAGAACGGCCTGGACGTCACCCACTTCGCCTGGGTCCACCCCGGCACCCTCGGCGACCGAGACGACGCCGAATGCCCGTCGATCGACATCGACGTGACCGGCTACGGATTCGAGTACGCCTACTGCCGCGAGTCGCTGGACTCGCCCTTCGCGGTCGGCGGCCAGACGATCCACAGCCGCACCATGCACCACCTCCCGTTCACCCGGCGCCGGGTCCTCGCCTCCGATGACGGTCATTCCGTGCAGTACGTGACCGCCTCGCCGACCCGGGCCCGCCAGTGCCAGATCTGGATGATCGAGTCGCGCGACCACCACCTCACCGACCCGATCGAGCCCTACATCGACTTCTCCCGCCAGTTGCTAGAGCAGGACCGGCAGATCGTGGAGAGCCAGAGACCGGAGATGCTGCCCATAGACCTCACCGAGGAGCTCCATCTGCGGGGACCGGACCGGGTGGCCCTCACGTACCGGCGGCTGCTGGCCGACGCCGGGGTCGCCGATGTCTGAAGCCGACCTTGCGCCGCTGCGCCCCTGACCGCATGGGCGCACCTCGCACCACCGGCGATCCGGCGTAGGCGGCGGCGATGGGATCGGGCTCGCGCTCGGGCTGGCTGCTGGCCTGGATCCTGCTGTCCATCAGCACCTACGGCTTCGATCTCATCTGCCTCACTGCGCTGATGCCGACGATCCGCGACGACTTGGGCGGCGAGGAGTTCTACGGCGCGGTGTTCAGCGTGTTCATGCTGGGCAGCATCGTGAGCCTCGTCGTCGCCGGCCACCTCTCCGACCGGCTCGGCCCGGTCTATCCCGGAGCGATCGCGCCGGCGCTGGTGGCCGCGGGGCTCGTCGGCGCGGCCCTCGCGCCGAGCATGGAGATGGTCGTGCTGGCTCGGTCGCTCTCGGGTCTCGGGGGCGGGGGCATCCTCTCCACCGCGTACGTCGCCGCGGGGCGCGGGTTCCCGCCGGAGAAGAGGGCCCGGCTCTTCGCCATCATCGGCAGCGGCTGGACGATCCCCGCGCTGGTGGGGCCGTGGGCCGCGGACGCGGTCGAGGCCGCCTGGGGCTGGCAGTGGATGTTCGTGCTGCTGGTTCCGTGCGCCCTGCTGGCGGCCGTTCTGGCTGTGCCCATCGTGTCGAGCCTCGCCAGGCCCGAGACCGATCCCGGCCCCCTGCGCAACGTCGGACCGGCCATCATCCTGGCGGTCAGCGCCTCGCTCGTTCTTCTCGGCGCCGGGCCCTCCGCCGACCCCGCCGGCGCATGGCGATACCTGCTGGTGGCGCCGTGCGCGGTCGTCGGATTCGCGGCCCTGCGCCGCCTGATGCCCGACGGCACCCTCTCGGCTCGCGCCGGGCTGCCCGCCGCGGTGGCATCCCGCGGCCTGCTGGCGATGGCCTTCATGACGACGAACTCGTTCCTGCCGCTCGCGCTGGTGGAGTTCCTGGACGCCAGCGTGGCCGGCGCCGGGATCGTTCTCACCGTCGCGGCGGTCGCCTGGACCGCGGGCGCCTTCCTTCAAGCCCACCTGAGCCGAGCCTGGACGCCGCGGGGCACCGCCCGCCTCGGACTGGTTCTGGTCTGCGCGGGCATCATCGCCAGCGCGGCCGCGATCCGTGCCGACCTCTCGATCCTCTTCGGCTACGGCACCTGGGCCCTGGGCAGCACCGGCATGGGGCTCACCTACAACACGCTCTCGGTCTACGCGCTGAATGTCGCGCCCGCCGGGGGCGAGGGCCGCACAGCCGCGTCGCTGCAGCTGGCCGATCCGATCGGCACCGCGGTCGGCACCGGCGTCGGCGGCGCGATCCTGGCCACCAGCCTCGGCTTCCCCGGCCTCTGGGCGCTGATGGCCGCAGTCACCGCCATCGGCTTCGTGACCGCCACGGGGTTGGCACAGACCGCGCCGACGGCCGAGACCGCCTCCCTGCGATAGGTCGTATTTCGTTGGCTCAGACGGCGCGGTCGAGTTCGGCGACGGTGTCGGGGATGTGATCCAGCCGGTAGAGGCTCTTGGCGTTGGTGTGGAGCATCTTCTTCACCTCGTCTGCGGGAAGGCCCCGGAAGAAGCGCTCGATGTTGATGCGGGAATTGGGCCAGTCCGTGACCGAGTGCGGGTAGTCGGTCGACCACATGATGTGGTCGATGTTGAGGTGGTGACGCAGATCCAGGCCCACCTTGTCCTTGAGGAAGGTCGAGTAGAAGTTCCGGTGGAAGGTCTCGCTGGGCATCCGCTGCATCCTGTCGACCGCGCCTGTAAACCACCGGTAGCGCAGGAAGATGTCGTCGCACTGCTCGAGCACGCCGGGGATCCAACCGATGCCGGCCTCCACCAGCAGAACCTTAAGCCTCGGGAACTTCTCGAACAGCCCGGAGAACAGGAACTCGGTGCAGACCGGGATCGTCTCCGTGCCGGCGACCTTCTCGGCCGCCAACGCGAGGAAGGCGGGCTTGGTGACATCGGTCCCTCCCGTCCACTCGCGATTGGGGTTGGGCCTCACGAAGCTCCCGATGTGGATGCCGACGGGAACGTCCGCCTCCTCGGCCACCGCCCAGAAGCGGTCGTCATCGGGCTGGGGGTCGAAGTCGCCATTGGGCATTCGGGAAATGACTACGCCCCGGTGGCCGCTGTCGACAGCCCAGGTCAGTTCGGCCAGCGCGTCGTCGACGCCGGTGGTCGGTATCACGGCTTGGGGGATGACGCGCCCTCCGGTCTGCTTGCCGAAGTCGAGGACCCACTCGTTGTAGGTGCGAACGCAGAACCTCTGTAGCTCGGGCTCGTCGCCGTAGGTCTTGGCACCCCTGAGCGTGACACCCGGGTACACAACGGCGGCGTATATGCCGTCGATGTCCATGTCCTGGACGCGGGCCTTGGGCTCCCACGATCCGCGACGGAGCTCGTCGTAGGTCTTGCCCTCCTGGTCGTACTCCAGCCAGTTCCGGCCCGCGGCGGCATACAGCGAGACTGGCTCCATAGAGGCGCCCTCGTTGTATGACCACGAGTCTCCGTTGTCTCCCCTAACGACCTTGGGAACGCGATCCTTGAGTCGAGCCGGAGCGTTGGCCTCCCACAGGTCCGGAGGCTCGTTCACATGAGCATCAGAATCAATGATCGGGTAGTCGATTTCCTGGATGCCTGAGAAAATTCTGGTCATGCACACAGCATGTCGCCAATCGTACGATTAGTCAAGTGACATGCTTTAGATTCGATTTCATTCCATTTCGTCGGTGAGGGAACCTTCTTCGTAAATTGCCTCCCGAACTTCACCCTTGAGTTCGTTGAACTCCGGCGAAGTGTCAATCGTTCGCTCACGAGGGCGGGGCAGATCTATTTCCAATTCAAGCTTGATGGTGCCGGGCCGGGCACTCATCACCAGTACACGATCGGAGAGGAAGATCGCTTCCTCAATGTCATGAGTAATGAACACGACGGTTCGATGGTCTCGTTCCCATACCTGTAGCAGCCACTCCTGCATTCCCGCGCGAGTTAGCGCGTCGAGAGCTCCGAAGGGCTCGTCCAGCAGGAGAATGTCCTTGGGGCAGAGAAGGGTGCGCATCAACGCCGCCCGCTGTCGCATACCACCGGACAGCTGACCCGGATACTTGGAGGCGAATTGACCGAGATCGAACCGGTCGAGGATCTCCTGGGCCCTTTCGCGGCACTCCCGACGCGGCGTGCCCAGTATCTCGATGCCCAACGCCACATTGTCGACGATCTTGCGCCAGGGCAGCAGCAAGTCCCTTTGGAACATATAGACCGAATACTTGCGCCGATCATCGACTTCCTCGCCGTCGACCAGAATGCGACCCGTTGTCGGTTCGAGGAGACCGGCGAGCATGTTCAGGACGGTCGTCTTGCCGCATCCGCTCGGCCCCACGATCGTCATGAACTCGCGGTTGTTCACCTTGAACGAGGCATCGGCCACCGCTTGGACCGAATCCTCGTTCGAGCCGAAAGTCATCGACACATCCTGGAGCTCGATGCGGTGCTGGCGCTGCTCTAGTTGCTGTGTGGAATCGCTGCCGATGATCCTCTCCTCCCCTGAGGCTTCCAGCGACATTCGAGCCGCCCGCGGGAGCCGGCTTCGACCGGGAGCCGGCCGCATCGGCGCACTATAGTAGGCGTATGCAGACGCAGGCACAGCCAGACTCGCTGCGGGTCGTCCATACCGGGGGCGAGCACGATCCGAGGACCGAGATCCCCGCCCTGGGCTTCAAAGAATACTGGTATCCGGTGATTCCGGTGAAGAAGATCAGGAAGCGGAAGCCCGCCCGCGTGAGGCTTCTGGGCGTGGATCTCTGCATCTTCCGGGGCAAGTCGGGTCCGGCTGCCATCTCAGACGTGTGCCCCCATCGCGGCGTGAGTCTCTCCGATGGCGACTGCCACTTCGCCGGCACCGTCTCCTGCCCGTATCACGGCTGGACGTTCGACGAGGACGGTGTCGTCGTCGGCATCCTGTCGGAGGGCCCGGATTCGCCTGCAGCCGGGCGCGCTCAGACGCGGACCTATCCGACGGCAGTCATTAGGGGGCAGGTCTTCGCCTGGATGGGCGACGGCCCCCCGACAAACCCCGAAGACGACCTCCCGCCGGAGTTCTTCGACGAGTCCTGTATCTCGCTCACGAACCGCAGGACCTGGAAGACCAACTGGCGCCAGGCGCTGGAGAACATGAACGACAATCATGTCTTCTACACCCACATCAACAGTGTCCAAGTGCTCCTGAGGCCTCTGCCGAAGATCTCGTTCAAGGGCGCCAAGCCCCACATCACCGGCAGCGGGATCACGCTGTCCCACTACAGCGACGACACGCTCAAGACCCGGCCCTACCAGGAGGAGTATCCCGGCCTGGGGAAATGGCCCAAGCACCGGTATCGCCTCAGCTGGACCTGGATGTTCAAGCATCCGCCCCTGAGCTGGATCCCGAACCTCTCCAAGGGCAGGTACCAGACGTCCTCCGACGCCGAGAAGTTCAACAAGGGCACTGAGGCCTTCGAACTCGAGTGGAATCAAGGCCCGAACATGCCGGGAATGATGCGCATCAACATGGGCGACCTGCTGTTCACGAGGTGGTGCGTGCCCGTCGAGGACAGACTGACCCGCCTGTACTACTTCTACACGACACGTCCCCGCCACAAGCTCTCCGAGCTGTGGATCCGAGCCGTCAAGCACCCCCTCATCTACAAGCTCCTGCACGACCGCAATCTCGGTCAACAGGACGGCGACATTCTCGAGAACGCCCGCTACGACATGTCCGAGCGCATGACCGCATTCGACATCGAGACGCTGGCGTGGCGCCGCCTGGCCATCCTGTCGAGCCGCTACGGCGGCCGCCACGACCTCATACCCCAGGAACGGATCGACCGCATCAACGGCGTCTCACGAGATCCCGAGGCCTCCGCAGATCCTGTGGCCCCCGCAGACCCTGAGGCCCCCGCAGACCCTGCGCCCGAGGTATCGGCGCGAGTGCCGCCGGACCGAGCTTCGAAGGAAGCCCCGGTCGCGGTCGGTTGAGGCCGCGCACGCTCTAGGCCTGCGTCTCGCCCCCTTCGAGCACGGGGCCGTAGTAGACGTTCAGCTGTTGAATGAGCCCGTCGCGCACGGTGAAGAAGTCCGACAGCCAGGACACCTTGCCGCTCTCCGAGCGAGCCTGAACCTCCACGGCCACCACGTCGCCGTGCACGATCAACGGCCCGGTCTTGGGGCGCAGCCTGGTGCCGGCACCGAAGAAGTTCTCCTGGTAGTAGTCGGCGATCGCCTCGGCGCCCCTCATGAACCCAGCGTTGATGCTCACCAGTTCGGCATCGTCGGCGAGCAGGGCCCGCAATTGCGCCCGAGAGGCGGCCTGGACAGCATCGAAGTACCCGCGCGCCACGGCCTCCGGGGATGGATTCTCAGACATACTCAACTCCTAACTCCTCCTTGAGGAGACGTCGGTAGGCGATGGCGCCCGCATCGGCCACCTTGATGTGCAGTTCCTCGGTCAGATCGACCGGCACCATCTGCGGCCGCTGGCTCTCAATGACCGCCTGATCCTGGGGCAGCAGCAAGTCCAGGAAGTCGATGAAATCCTGATCGGGCACATCGAACGAGTGGTTGCGCGACTCGAAGCGCCACAGGGCGCACCGGTCGCGGCTGATCGGATGGTGAAGACCCCAGATCACGGTGGTTCCCCGGTGACCGTCGATCTTCAGCGTGAACGTGTAGGGCAGCTCCAAGCTGGTCTCGCGATAGATGGTCTCGTGGCCCTCGGCGAACGTCTCGGAACCGACCGACTGCTTGCTGGACCGCATGGTGACGTACCCGTCGCCGACCTCCACCTCGTAGGGGTCGATGATGGTGTCGCCGTGGGTGCCCAGCAGCCCGGGGTGCACGAAGTCCAGGTGAGCCAGGTCCAGCGCATTCTCCGCGAACCGAGCGGCCCCCGCCTCCCGGGTCCCGCAGAACTTGCTCCAAGTGTGGAACTCGGGGTCGTCGAACCACGGGAACTCGGGCAGCGACCGCATCGGATCGTCCAGGGCCACCCACACCAGCCCGTAGCGCTCCTCGCACCGGTACGCAATGGCCCGGGCTCTTGACGGAATGCGCTGGGCATCCGCGGGCTGTGAGGGAATGTGCACGCAGGTGCCGTCGGCGTCGTACTTCCAGCCGTGATAGGGACACTGCAGGCAGCCGTCGTCGGTGATCCAACCGAGCGACAGGCGCGTCCCCCGATGGACGCACAGATCAGAGAAAGCCCGTACCGTTCCGTTGGAACGGAAGAGCACCAGGCCCTCGCCCAGCAGCGTCACCGCAATCGGAGAATCGGCCACCGAAGCGGCCTCGGCCACCGGATGCCAGAAGCGGCGCAGAGGCGCCAGATCAACGGCCACCGCATCAGCTAGCACCAATCTGCCTCCCTCTCTCCGTTTGGGTCTCGGCTCTCCGTTGGGTCCCGGCGCTCAAACGACGACGCCGCGCTGCGCTTCCTCGTCGTAGACGAACTTCCCCTGCAGGAAGATCCTGGTCCGCTCGAAGGGGTGCACCCGGCGATCGGGCACCGGCGTGCGGTCCACGGCGCGCCCGTCCTTGAAGACCATCTCGATCTTGCTCGGCTGTTGCAGCACACCTATGTCGACCGACGGGTCACCGGCGACGACCAGCAGGTCGGCCCGCTTGCCCTCCTCGATCGAGCCGATCCTGCCCCGCCAACTCGGCAGCGTCCATGAGGCCGCAAGCGTGCCCGCCCGGATCGCCTCCAGCGGCGACATGCCCAGGTGGGTGACGAAGATCTCCATTTCCCGGGCGTGCCACTGCCCGAACGGCACCAGCGACAACCCGCTCTCCGAGCCCGCGATTATCTCTACCCCCATGCGGTGGGCCTGGGTGAGTATCTCGGCCGCCGCGTCGATCTCCTGCTTGAACACGTCCACCGCACTGACCCCGACCGTGCCCTGGGCCGCGTCCACCATGTTGAACAGCAGGGTCAGGGTCGGAACCAGCGGGATGCCCCGCTCGCCGACGAGGTCCAACCCCTCGTCGTCCATGTACGAGGCATGGAATATCCAGTCGAACCCGGCCCGGGCCGCCAACTTGACCGACTCGGCCGTCCGTGCGTGAACCGCGCAATGCCGCTCGAGACGGTGGACCTCGTCGGCCAGTAGATCGAACTCCTCGGCCCTGAAGGCCGCCCCCGAGAGAGGCTCGTTGCTGAGGGCGGCGTCAGCCGACCCGGAGACCTTGATGAGGTCGATGCCGTCCTTGACCTGGAGCCGGACCGCCTCGAGAATCTCGTCCCGGTTGCGCACCAGCGTGCCCGGCACGCCCGGCTGGAAGGGCACCCAGGACGGGAACGGATCCTCCAAACCCTGGTGCGTAGTGATCTGGCGCCCGGCCGCTGACAGGCGCGGCCCCTCGACGAGGCCGGCTTCGATCGCATCACGGAGCGCGACCGAGATCGAATACGTCGACGCGGCCTCGCTGGCGGAAGTGACTCCGGCCCTGAGGACCTTGGCCGCGTGGTAGCCCGCCAATATCGAGCGGTACTCGACCGAGGTGTATATCCCCAGTTCCTCCTCGGACTGCGCCTCTCCGAACGACAGGTGAGTGTGGGCATCCACGATGCCGGGCAGAATGCAGCGGCCCGTGCAGTCGATGAATTCGGTGCCCTCGGCTCTCCATCTCGGCGGGAGCGCATCGGCCTTGCCGACCCAGTCGATCTGCTCGCCCATTACCGCCACCGCCCCGTCATCGACAGGGTCGGCCCCAGTCCCGTCGATGACCTTGCCGAGAAGGACGAACGCGTCAGATGTGGAGGTCATTCTGTGTCGCTTATGACGGGATTCCTGCAATGGCCTCTATTTCGACCTTCATGCCGGGAATCGCCATTCCGCTGATGCCGATGAGCGTGCTGCACGGTCGATGATCGCCGAAGAACTCCTCCCGCACCGGATTGATCTTGGTCCGGTCGTCCACATCGAGCAGGTAGACAATTACCTTGAGAACATCGGCGAAAGTTGCTCCCGCCGCGGTGAGGATCTCACCCATATTCAACAGAACCTGCCGGGTCTGTGCCGCTGCATCGTCGCCGCCGATCAGGTTCCCCTCGGCATCGACGGGCCCGCAACCGGAGATGAACAGCAAGTCGCCGAACCGCGTCGCGTCCGTGTAATGACTGATCGGTTCGATCAGATGATCGACGCGGATTTCCTCTTTCTGGGGCACTGACAAACCTCCTATGGTTCGGCAACTCGAAGCGCTGCCCTTCGGATCTTGCCTACCTCGGTGCGAGGCAGACTTTCAACATAGTCGACGATCCTCGGATACGCATGGCGTCCGACACGCTCCCGCACAGTCTGCTGCAACTCGGCCGTGAGTTCGGGACCCGGCGAAGCGTCGGGTCGGACGACAATCACGGCACGGACGGCGGAGCCGCGGTTCGGGTCGGGCGCAGCGACCACCGCCGCCTCAGCCACCGCCGGGTGCTCGAAGAGCACGGACTCCACCTCCATCGGCCCCACGTTGTAGCCGGCGGTGACGATGATGTCGTCGTCGCGGCCCACGAACCACCAGCGGCCCTCGGTGTCGCGCCGGGCCCGGTCCTCGGTCACGAAGAGGTCGCCCTGCCAGCGCGCCTGCCATGCCTCGGAGGCGTTGTCGTAGTCGGTGGCCAGCTGGAAATCGGGCCGGCGGATGGCTATCGCCCCCTCGGCCTCACCGGCAAGCGGATCGCCGTCGGCGTCCACCAGCATCACGTCGAAGCCGGGAACGTTGGTTCCCATGGCGCCCGGCACCAGCTCCATCGGCGGGTCGGCCAGATTGGCCAGGGCCATGCCCACCTCGGTCAGGCCGTAGCCGTCGCGGATCGGGGTGCCGGTGAGGCTCTGCCACGACGACACGGTGTCGGCGTCCAGCGGCTCGCCGGCACCGGCCGCGGCCCGGAGGCTCGACGGCGCGCCGAGGCGCCCGACCGCGCCCACCAGGCTGCGGAAGGCGGTGGGCGCCGCGGTTATGTACGTGGCCGACTCCGCGGTCATCGCGTCGAGCCAGGCCGAGGGGTCGAACGGGCCCGAGTAGCTGAGCAGGGGGATGCCCCTGGCCATGGGCACCAGCCCCGTCGTGTACAGCCCGTAGGCCCAGCCCGGATCGCTGGTGGTGAACAGCAGGTCGCCGACCCGCAGGCCCAGAGCGTGGTCGACGTAGGGAATCAGCGACACGAAACCGGAGTGCGGTATCACGCACGCCTTGGGCTGACCGGTGGTCCCGCTGGTGAACAGCAGGGTGGCCGCCTCTCCAGCCGCGGTGTTGACCGACGGGCCGGCGGGCTCGGCGGCCTCGATCTCGGCCCAGAAGCTCCGGTCGCCGGCTCGTATGCCGCGGCCCCGGGGCCCGGAAACGGTGATCACCTCGATGTCGGTGTGCAGCAGCTCCAGGGCCTGCTCGGCCCCCGAGCGCCACTGATGGTCGACGACGAGGAGCTTCGCCCCAGCAGCCTGCAGCCGATAGGCCAGAGCATCCGCTCCGAAGCCGCAGAAGAGGGGCACGTAGGTGAGGCCGGAACGCCATGCGGCCAGAGCGCAGATCCAGGTCTCGATCTGGCGTGAGAGCACCGCGGCCACTCGGTCGCCCCGCCGGAGCCCGGCCTTGGCGAACATGTCCGCGGCCATGGACGCGTGGTGTGAGAGATCGAAGTAGGTCCATCGCTGGGACTGGCCGTCAGGGTGCCTGACCGTGATGGCCAGCCGGGAACGGTCGCCAGCATGGCGGTCACAGCATTCGCGGGCCGTGTTCAGCCCCTCGGTCGGATCCTGGTCGAGCCCGCGGACAACCTGAGCCCAGACCTGCCCGGCCGCAGGCATGCGCGGTTCGGACATCGACCGCGGCTGCGACATCAATCCGGTTCGGACATTGGGGCGTCCGTGGCCATCGGGGTCCTTTCGATCGCATCCGGAGTCGAGCCCCTAGCGTCCTGTGTGCGATGGTAGGTTCGCCGCGGCGCAGCACGCAAAGCGCCGAAGCGACGGGAACGGGAGCCGTGAGCCAAGCAGCCCTCCCCGGAATCGAGCCCGGCAACGTCGAGGACTGGTTGCTGCACCACATCGACGGGCTGCGTCCGCCCGTGGAGTTCACGCCGATCCCGGGCGGTCACTCCAACCTCACCTACCTGGTGACCGACAGCAATCGACAGCGAGTCGTGCTGCGCCGCCCGCCCCTGGGAGAACTGCTCCCCGGCGCTCACGACATGGCCCGGGAGTACCGGGCGATCAGCGCCCTCGGCCCGACCGAGGTCCCGGTTCCGGTGGCATTGGGATTCTGCGACGACCACGACGCGACCGGCGCGTCCTTCTACGTCATGAGCTTCGTCGAGGGGCACGTCCTGCACAACGAGCGAGTCGCCGTCGAGGTGTACGGTCCCGAGTCCCGTCACCGCCTCGGCCTCTCGCTGGCCGAAACCCTCGACGCACTTCACTCCGTGGACGTCGACGCGGTCGGCGTCGGGAACCTCGGTCGGCGCGAGGACTACGTGGGGCGCCAGCTGAGGCGCTGGTTCCGCCAGTACGACGCGTCCCGAGCCATGTCGGTGCCGCTGGTGGACGAACTGTACGAGTCGCTCCTGCTCGCGAGGCCCGAACAGCAGAAGGCGTCGCTGGTGCACGGCGACTACCGGCTCGGCAACTGCATCACCGACGGCGACGGCGAGATCGCCGCGATCCTCGACTGGGAGATCTGCACTCTCGGCGATCCTCTCGCCGATGTCGGCTACATGCTCGTCACATGGGCGGAACCCGGCGACGAGCATCAGGGCATCTCCACGGCGCCCTCGATAGCACCGGGATTCGCCACCAGGAACGAGCTGCTCGAGCGCTACGCGTCCACCAGCGACCTGGACCTCTCGCCGATCCGCTTCTACAGAGCCTTCAACCACTGGAAGAGCGCCTGCATCAACGAGGGCGTCTATGCCCGCTACGTCAAGGGTCAGAAGCCGGCCGGCGGCGTCGATGTGGACGCGATCGGCGCAGCCGTCGAAGTCCAAGCGCAGCTCGCGGCGCAAGCGCTCGAATAGTGATTGGGGGGGGGCTAGGACTTGACCGCTGGCGGGTCGCCCAGTGCCGGCCCCGGATCCTTGAGGATCTCCATGGTCGAGCAGTGGACTCCCCCGCCGGCCTTCAGGAACTCCCCGTAGGGCAGGACCTCGACCTCCACCCCGAGCTTGCGCACGCCTGCGATGGCCTTCTCGGCCCCCGCGTGCATGATCACATGGCCCGGCTCCAGCAGCGTCAGGTTGGCCGGTGCATAGAGCACCTGCTCGTCCCGCTCGATCTCGACGATCTTGTAGCCGTGGCGCACCAGCCACGACAGGGTCTCGAAGTCGATGCCGCCCGGGTAGAGGATCACCTTGTCGGCGTCCAAGGGCCCGATGATCATGTCGGGGTGGGCGCTCGCCCCGCTGCCGGGATCGAAGTAGTCGCGCGTCGCCGTCTTGATGACGAGGTTGTGAACCTCGTCCAGACCGGTGCTGCGCTTGACCACCGGCAGCAGCTGGTCGAGGCCCTCCTGGTTGAAGGCCACCGACAGCGCGGCCACGAACACGTCCTCGGCCAGGAAGAAGCACGGACCGGCCTCGCAGACCCCCTTCCCGGTGATCGTCAGGATCGGCGGGATTCCCAGACGGGTCATGGCCCACCAGGCCAGGTACTCGGGACGCCCGAACGACAGCGCGCTGAACCCGAGCTTGGGGATCACCGATCCCCCGTTGAGCACGAGGAGCTCCCGGGCGGCCCACATGTACATCATCGGGCCGAAGGCGCCGACGGGAGGATCGGGAAACTCGATCCGGTGCACGATCACGCCGTTGGCCTCGAGAACCTCCTGATACATGGCGCTCTGCTCTTGCATGAGCTTCACGTCGAGGGTGTCGTAGGGCTCCTCCCACTTGTGGAAGAAGGCCGGATCCTCCTCGAAGATCGGGTTGTACTCGTTGGACGTGATCTCGGTGAGCGCGACCTCTCGGAGCTTGCCGATCCCGTTGCCCCGGATCTCGCGGCCCCAGACCCTGCTGTACACATCGAGATAGTCGATGTTGTGCCATGTCTCCGGCTCGGGGAAGACTCCCGGTATGTAGTTCGGGATGTCGGAGAGCTTGAACCCGCCCTCAGACAGCTTCTGTTGCTGAGCCTCGATATGGCGCAGGTACTGGCTGTCGAACTCCACCATCTTCAAGCAGCCTCCTTACTGCAGCTCGGGGGGCAGGAAGTCGTTGCTGAAGTACACGCTCGGATCGTTGTCCAGCGATATCAGGCCCGTCTCCAGCGCCCAATCGTGGGCTGCCTGCCACACGGCCTCATCCTGCCAGAGCGCCCTGCCCGTCTCCGGGTCCTTCCAGAACTCGCGGAGGTTCTCCCCCATGGCCGCGTGGACTTCGAGCGGCAGCCACTCGTTCTCCGAGAAGATGTACGCGTTCGCCGGGTCCGGGTTCTCGAGGTAGGTGTCGATTCCCTTGGCGGTGGCCCGGAGGAACCGGCACACGGTGTTCGGATTGTTCTCGGCGAAGTCGGTCTCCGTGAGGATAAGCATCCAGTAGTAGTCAGGCACCCCGTAATCGGTGTAGACGAAGTGGGCGGGCGTGTCATCGACCAGCGCCGGGAACCTCACCGCGTCGGTGAAGACCAACTGGGCCGCGGACGCATCGATCTCGCGGTCGGCCAGCATCTGGGTCGAGGCGAAGCCGGGGTCGACGACGGTGACGTCGTCGCGGGTGAGCCCGGCGTATCTCAGCAGGGCGTCGAAGTAGGTCTGGGTCTGCAGGTCGCTGGTGACCCCGATCGTCCTTCCTGCAAGGTCCGCGGGCTCGCTGATGCCGGTGTCAGGCCAGTACGAGGTGGTGCTCTGCAGCACCCTTAGCGTGGTGCCGACCGAGATGACGGGGATGCCCGTCTCCTGGGCCAGCAGGGTCTCGGGGACGTAGCTCAGAGCGAAATGCACCGTCCCGCGAGCCGCGAACTTGACCGGCGCCGCCGCATCAGGGGCGGGCAGCAGTTCTAGGTTGATGCCCTCATCGGCGAAGTGTCCCGCATCGACCGCAGCCGCGAACGGCCCGGTCGCGGCCCACAGGAACCAGTCAGTCATCAGCTTGATGTCTTGGACCTCTGCGGGGCCGTCGCAAGGTTGGGCCGCAGCAGCCGCGGCAGCGGCCTCCGCAGCCGCAGCCTCCTCAGCCGCAGCAGCCTCCGCAGCAGCCTCCGCTTCAGCCGCGGCCGCTTCAGCCGCCGCGGCAGCCTCAGCGGCCTCAGCCTCGGCCGCAGCAGCCGCGTCCTGAGCGGCCTGCAACTCCTGCTCGAGTCCTGCCACGACCTCTGGGTCTACGTTGCCCTCCGCAGCAGCCGCGGCCGCCTCAGCGGCCTCAGCCGCGGCCATCGCGTCGGCTAGAGCCGCCTCCGCTTCAGCCGCCCTGGCCGCGGCATCGCTTGCCTCCGCTTCAGCGGCGGCCGCGTCGGCCACGGCCTGATCAAGCGCAGCAGTATCGACGACCGGAGCGTCGTCGGCCGAGTCGTCGCCGCAGCTGGCCGCGACGAGCGCGAGCACCACTGCGAGTACCGACAACCGTTGAATCATCGTCCTTCTCATGTCTAACTCCCCCATGAGTTGAGCGTTCGGGCACCGTAACTCACAAATGTCAGACAGTCAAACGGCGTGAGCCCACCGATGGCGGCGCGGTCAGCTTCGAAGCAGCTAGTCGGAGTGCTGCGTTACTCGCCTTGACCTGCGCTGCCGCGGGCAATGAAATGCCAGCGGATCATTCGACGCTCGATGAGCGTGACCGCCAGATACATGAATATGCCCATGAAAGAGAGGTAGAAGATCGCCGCGAAGACGACATCGGTTTGGAAGGCTGAGTTGGCCAAGATCATCACTGGTGCCAGTCCCTCAATGGCGCCGACGTACTCTCCAACAAAGGCTCCGATCACACTGATGACAGCCGAGTTCTTAAGCCCGGCGAAGATGTACGGGAGTGCGGCCGGAAACTTGACCCGATGAAGTACCTGCCACCGCGAGGCTGATAGCGAGTCCAACAAGTACAGCATGTCTCGGGACACGGATTGAAGACCGGTAACGGTGGTAATGACGATCGGGAAGAACGAGATCAAGACCACGATGATGATCTTTGGAGTCATGACGAATCCGAACCAGATGATGAGTACAGGGGCGATGGCCAGGATCGGAATAGCCTGAGAGCTGATAACCAGCGGAAGCAAAGCGCGCCTAAGGGTGACCGACTCAGATATGCCAACCCCTATGAGCAAGCCAGAGACGACTGCTACAAGATAGCCAATGATCACCTCTTGGAATGTCACCCACGCATTGGGAAGGAACTGGTCAGACGCATGAATATAGGCTGCATAGAGAATGTCGTGCAGTGGCGGTAGGATATAGTCCGGCTGGTCAAAGATCACGTTGAAGATCTCCCAGAAGACTATGAGCGCAGCGATCAGTATGATCGCGGGAAGATAGTCCACTATAGCGGAGCGAAGCTTGCGAGAGGCCTTACGGCTCTTGGACTCTTGATCTATCTTTGCCATCGCTGCTCCTCCTATCGCTATTCGTCGCCGTTCCGTGATCGTGCGACCTCTCGGAATAGTTCCTCCAATATCTCTTCCTTAATGACATTGAACTCAGGAGTGGTCAGCACACTGTGATCGCGTGGCCGACCAAGATCCACGCCTACTTCCTTGCGTATGCGGCCAGGACGAGCTGTCATCATGAGTACACGATCGGCCAGGAAGATCGCCTCCTCGACATCGTGCGTAATCAGTATGATTGTAGGTTTAGTCCTTTCCCAAACGCCCAACAGCCATTCCTGCATTACTGAGCGTGTCAGAGCATCCAGAGCCCCGAAGGGCTCATCGAGCAGCAATACCGATCGATTGCACAAGAGAGTTCTCATGAAGGCGACCCGCTGGCGCATTCCTCCTGAGAGTTGAATCGGATACTTGTCGGCGAACTGGTCCAACTCGAACTCTCGAAGTATTTCCATCGCCCGATCGCGGGCCTCTCGTCGGGGTGTGCCGAGAATCTCAAGTCCTAATGCCACGTTCTTGCGAATATCAGCCCAAGGCATGAGCAAGTCGCTCTGAAACATGTAGCCGAAGTAGGGACGCCGATCCTCTACAGCCACACCGTCGATGAGTATGTCTCCCCTAGTGGGCGGCATGAGTCCGGCGGTTACGTTCAGCAGCGTGCTCTTGCCGCATCCGCTGGGACCCACAAGGGCGACGAACTCACCGGCCTTGACAGAGAAGCCGATGTCTTCAATGGCCACCATGGTGCCGCCATGAGCGCTGGAAGGGAACTCTTTCGTGACGTTGACGAAGCGGAGCTCTGCAACTTCAGTGGCTCGCGGTGAGGCTGGGTGCGATGAGTCTGGGGTCATGCGGCTACTGCACGTTCAGGCAAAGGAGATCCCGTGGCGCCTCAGCATCCGGCGGTACTCGATGGAGCCCGCGTCCGCTACCTTCACGTGCAGTTCTTCAGAGAGATCCGTAGGAACCATCTCCGGCCTCTGAGTGACTATGACCCTGCGATCCTGGCTCTCCAGCAAGTCGTTGAACGCGATGTACTTGTCGTCGGGCTCGTCATGGTCATAGTCACGCGATTCGAAGAGCCAGAAGCCGCACTTGTCGCTCTGGATCGGATTAGTGGCAAAGAACAAGGCAACCCTGCCGCGCTGAGAGAAGATGCGCACCGTGAAGACGAACGGAAAGTCCACCCTAGTCTCGTGACGGATCCTGTCACCTTCTTCCGCGAAAGTTTCGGCGGCGGGGGGAAGTTCCTTGTAGAACATCGTCCACACTCCACCGTCGTCCACCCGCGTCTCGTACGGCTTGATCACCGATGACTCAGGGTCGTCCGGATCACCGAGCAGGCCAGGGTGCGCAAAGTCTAGATGGGCAATGTCGAGCGAGTTCTCGCATAGCCTTCCCGGACTGGCATCCCATCCTCCGTAGTACTTCGACCACGTACGGAACTCTGGATCCTCGTACTCTGGATATTCGGGTATAGGCAGCTTGGGCTCCTCCATCGCGACCCACACCAGTCCGTACCTCTCCTCGGCTCGGTATGCCATAGCTCGTGCACGAGACGGTATGTGTTGGGCATCTTTCGGCTGCGATGGAATGTAGACACACTTGCCGTCAGGGTTGTATACCCATCCGTGATAGGGGCATTGAAGGCAGCCGTCATCTGTCACCCAGCCAAGCGAGAGACGGGTTCCACGATGCACACAGATGTCAGAGAAAGCGTGAACTCGTCCTTCTGACCGGAACAATACCAGATCCTCACCCAACATTGTCACACCGATAGGCTTGTCCTTCACATCATCGGACGCCGCGCACGGATGCCAGTAGCATCGGACGGGGGCTAGATCAGGTGCGGCTACTGCGGGTGCAACGGCAGTCACTGATGCTCCTCCTTAGGTGCTGACATGAACTCATCGAACTCGGCTTGGTTGGTAGGATGGAGCCACACTTCAGAGAACTTGCCGTCACGAAAGTGGTAGATGCCGATCTGATTCCAGTCAAAGCGACGACCGTTCCGGACGGCGTGTTCGTGGTAGAGGATTATGCCGTGATCATCGTTTCCGAGGATGTCGTGGATCTCCACCTGGAAGGTGCCATCGGTCAAGTCGTCGATCTTGTTCATCATGGTCATGATCTCATCACGACCGCGATAGCTGCCGGCTACCGAGCTGGTGCCGTCATAGTGAATGATCAGATCGTCTGTCCAGTACTGGTAGACCGTGTCCCAGTCCCGCTCACGGAAGGCGTTCACCACTGTCCGCAGTATTGCTACATGCGGATGCTCCATGATCGTCTCCCCCATCTCGCCGGTGGCTTCAACCTAGGCCGAACCGGCGAGCCCTGCAAACCTCAGACGATTGTCACCCCGGCCGAGGCCATCTCCTTGAGAGCCGCCGCGGTGGAGTCCGGGGCGACCCCTGCACAGTGCGCAACCAGAACAGCCGTGTCTAACCCGGCCTCGGCCGCGGCCAGCGCGGTGGCTCGCACGCAGTAGTCGGTGGCGATGCCCACCACGTCCACCGCCTCTACGCCGCGTTCCGCGAGCCAGTCCCGGAGCCCCACACCCTCGCTCGAACCGGCAACGCCCTCGAAGCTGCTGTAGCCGCTGCTGTACTGGCCCTTGAGGAACACCTCGTCCAGCGCCACCTGCAGGTTCGGCGAGAACGCGGCGCCCTGGGTGCCGGCCGCGCAGTGCACCGGCCACGACGTCACAAAGTCGGGGTGGGTGCCCGGCGCGGCGTAGTGCCCTCCAGGGTCGATGTGCCAGTCCTTGGATGCGACGACATAGTCGTAGCGGCCACCGGCCCGGTCCAGGCCGACCAGATCGGTGATTGAGGCGGCCACCGCGTGCCCGCCGTCCACCGCCAGCGACCCGCCCTCGCAGAAGTCGTTCTGCACGTCCACGATGATCAGCGCCTTCTGCATCGCGTCTCCTCCTCCATCAGCCTGCTGAGTCTGCTCTGCCTGCGTAGACCGACCTGCCGCCCCGTTCGATGATTCTGTCGCGGCCGGCGACTCCATTCCCACCCATTCGGTGGGTATAGCCGGGGAGCGGCGGGGGTGCGGAACCCGATCCTCTCCACGCAGACCCTGACGGCGCTCCGCGCAGCGACGGCGGGCTGCGGCGGGGTCGTCCTGCCAGGCTCGCTCCCCGCCGGCCACCAGCACGACCTGGGGATCGTGAGCGTCTGCGGGTCCGGCGTCGCCTGCAGGCGACAGCACCTCCGCCTTCCAGTAGCCACTTGCGTCGACGGTGCGATGCACCTGCTTGCGACCGCCCACGGTGGTCTTGCCCGGCGACAACTTGCCCACCGCCCGCAGGGGCGCGCCGGCGCCCGCGCCGTCGGCGATGGCCACCAGCTTGTACACCACCGACGCGGTGGGATGACCCGACCCGGTGACCAGGCTGGTGCCCACCAGATAGGCGTCGATGGGGGCAGACGCCTCCTCCAGCTCAGCCACACGGAACTCGTCGAGGTCTCCGGAGGCCACGATCCGGCAGCCCTCGGCGCCGAGCGAGTCGAGCAGCGCCCGGGCCCGGATGCTGGCCGCCAGAAGGTTGCCGCTGTCGATCCGCACTGCGCCGATGTCACGCCCCACCACCTGCACTGCCCGGCGGATGCCCTCCAGCACGTCGAAGGTGTCGACCAGGTAGGTGGAGCCGGTGCCGAGGGCGTCTCGTTGAGCCCTGAACGCCGTGTGCTCGTCGGCGTGGGCCAGCACGAAGGCGTGGGCAGTGGTGCCCCCGGTGGGGATGCCGTAGCGCCGGCCCGCCTCGAGGTTGGACGTGGTGTCGAAGCCGCCGATGTGGGCTGCCCGGGCTGCTGCCACGGCCGCATCGGGGTCGGCGCGGCGACTGCCGCCTTCGATGAGCAGGCGGCCGTGGGCCACGTCGCGCACCCGGGCCGCGGCCGAGGCCACCGCGCAGTCGTAGTTGAGGATCGACAGCACCACCGTCTCCAGTACCACGCACTCGGCGAAGCCGCCCTCAACGGTGAGCAGCGGCGAGTACGGGAAGAACAGCTCCCCGTCCGGGTAGCCGGTGACATCGCCGCCAAAGCGGTAGGACCGCAGCCATTCGACCACATCGGGGTCGGACACGACGCCCGCGCCGACGAGATGGCCGACGGTCTCGTCGTCGAAGCGGAACCGCTCGATGGCATCGATGATGCGGTCGACTCCGGCCACCACGCCGTAGGCGCGGCCCGCCGGCAGCCGCCGGGCGAACGCCTCGAAGACGGCGCGGCGGTCGGCGATCCCGGACTGAAGGGCCGAAGCCACCATCGTGATCTCGTAGTGGTCGGTCTTCAGGGCCACTGAGGCGCCGCCATCCACGACTCAACGCTACCCGTGCCCTGGCCCGCGGAGCCTCTTAGGCTCGGCTTCGATGATGACCGCGTGGGGAGTCATGCACTCCATGGCGGCCGACCGCTCCGGCCTGAAGGGCAAGACGATCACCGCCGACACCCGACGCCGGGTGTGGGGCTTCGCCCGCCCCTACCGAGCATGGATCTTCGGCTTCATCGTGACCACCGTCGCCTCCACGTTCCTCGGGCTGCTGCCGCCGCTGGTGATCCGGGAGATCTTCGACTCGGCCATTGCCGAGGGCGACGGCAGCTATCTGAACGCGCTCTTCGCGGTGCTGATCGCAGCGGCGGCCGGCGAGGCGCTGCTGTCGCTGGTGGCCCGCAGGCTCAGCTCCAGTATCGGCGAGGGCCTGATCTTCGACCTGCGGCTGAGGCTGTTCGACCACGTGCAGCGCATGCCGCTGGCGTTCTTCACCCGCACCCAGACCGGCACTCTGGTGAGCCGGCTCAACAATGACGTCATCGGGGCCCAGCGGGCCTTCACCGGCACTCTCGGCACGGTGGTGGCCAACATCATCACCCTGGCCGCGACGCTCATCGCCATGTTCGTGCTGGAGTGGCGTCTCACGCTGCTGGCGGTGGCGATCCTGCCCGTATTCGTGCTGCCGGCGAGGCGGGTGGGCCGGGGCCTGCAGGCCATCACCCGCGAGGGCATGAACCTCAACGCCTCCATGAACAACACCATGACCGAGCGGTTCAACGTGGCCGGGGCGCTGCTGGTGAAGCTGTTCGGCCGCCACGAGGACGAGGCCGCTGACTTCTCCGACCGGGCCGGGCGGGTGCGCGACATCGGGGTCCGCAGCGCCATGTACTCGCAGGTATTCCTGATCGCGCTGACCCTGGTGGGCGCGGTCGGAACAGCCATCGTCTACTGGCTGGGCGGCCACCTCGCGATCGACGGCAGGCTGAGCGCGGGCACGCTGGTGGCGCTGGGCCTGTACACCGTGCGGATCTACGTGCCCCTGACCAGTCTGTCCAACGCCCGGGTGGACGTGATGTCGGCGTTCGTGAGCTTTGAGCGGGTGTTCGAGGTGATCGACACTCCCAATCCGATCACCGACTCCCCTGACGCCGGTGAACTCGCCCGACCCGAGGGGCGGGTCGAGTTCCGGGGCGTGAGCTTCGCCTACCCGTCGGCCGACGAGACTCCCGAGTCGCTGGGCGTGGCCGCAGCCAGCGCCAAAGACGGCGCAGCGGCGGCTCACAGGACCCCCAAAATGCCGCCCGTGGCTGCGGCCGACTCCCAGCACGACTCTGCGGCGGCGGTCGAGGTGCTGGTCGACATCGATCTCGACATCGAGCCGGGACGGATGGTGGCGGTGGTCGGCCCGTCGGGTTCGGGCAAGACCACGCTGGTGTCGCTGGTGCCCCGCCTGTACGACGTGACCGAGGGAGCGGTGCTGGTCGACGGCGTCGATGTGCGCGACCTCACCCAGGCGTCGCTGCGGGCCGCTATCGGCACGGTTACCCAGGATCCGCACCTGTTCCACGACACGGTGGCCTCCAACCTGCGCTACGCCCGGCCCGGCGCCGCAGACACACTGCTGGTAGAGGCATGCCGGGCGGCCCGCATTCACGACGTGATCGCCGCATTGCCCGACGGCTACGGCACCATGGTCGGCGAGCGGGGCTACCGGCTGTCCGGGGGTGAGAAGCAGCGTCTGGCCATCGCCAGGATGCTGCTCAAGGATCCGGCCATCGTCATCCTCGACGAGGCCACATCGCACCTCGACACCGAGAACGAGGCTCTTGTGCAGGAAGCGCTGACCGAGGCTCTGCGGGGCCGCACGTCGCTGGTAGTGGCCCACCGGCTGTCGACTATCGTGGACGCCGATGTGATCCTGGTGCTCGACGAAGGCCGCATCGTGGAGTCGGGTAGCCACGAAGAGTTGCGCATGGGCGGGGGCTTGTACGCCGAGCTGTACGAGGGGCTGCTGCGGGCCGAGGTTGCCGACGGCGCCGAACGGTCAGGAGTCCCGGCGACAGCCACGCCATGACCGGGCTGATCGGCGCGGACCAGACCCTGACGGTGGGCGAACTCGCCCAGGTGCTCCGCTGGACGCTGGACGAGGCCTTCCCGAGCGGCGTGTGGGTGGCCGGAGAGATTGACAGCATCACGCGGGCCCGTAGCGGCCACGTCTACTTCGACCTGGTCGAGCGGCCGGAGCACGCCGAGCCGGGTGCGCCGCCGGAGGCCTCGGTGAGCGTCGTGCTGTTCCGGGACGACAAGGACCGGGTCAACCAGACGATCAAGCGCCACGGCAACGCCATCCGCATGGCCGACGGCCTGCGGGTCCGCATCCAGGGAATGCTCGACTTCTACCCGCGGCGGGGACAGCTCCAGCTGCGAATGATCGCCATCGACCCGGCCCACACGCTGGGGGCGATCGCGGCGGACCGCGAGGCGCTGCTGCGGGCATTGGCTGCCGACGGGTCGCTGCGCCGAAATGCCGCCGCCCCGCTGGCGCCGGTGCCGCTGCGGGTGGGGCTGGTTACATCGCTGGGCAGCGCCGCCCACGCCGACATGGTCCCGGTGCTGGCCGCCAGCGGATTCGCCTTCCAGGTGTTCGAGACAGACACGCCGGTGCAGGGCGCCTACGCCCCCGAGGCCATCGCAGCCGCGATCGGCGCCGTCAGTGCCAACGTCGATGTCGTGGTGCTGGCCCGCGGCGGCGGCAGCCGCACCGATCTTGTGGCGTTCGACCACGAACTCGTGGCGCGGGCCATCGCCTCGTGCGAGTGCCCGGTCTTCACCGGGATTGGTCACGAGACGGACCGCAGCGTGGCCGACGAGACGGCTCACACAGCCTGCTCAACGCCGACGGCGGCCGCGGAGGCCGTCGTGCAACTGGTCGCGGAATGGCTTGGGAGACTCGACGACGCGGGTCGGTCGATCGCGGTCCGTAGCCGCAGGATTCTGGCCGCCGCCGAGCATCGGGCCGGCAAGGCGGCTGCCGACGCCGTCCGGGGCGCGAGGACGGCGTCCCGCCGGGCCGAGCGCAACCTCGATACGACCGCCCAGCGAGTCGCCCACACCGGACGGACCGCCGCTACACGGGTCGGGCGTCGATTGGCCGCGGTCGCCCGCCGGCTGGCTCAGGCCGGACCAGCGGTCGAGCGGCGGGCCGCCAGCAGGCTCGACCGGGCCTCGGCCCGGCTGTCGGTGGCGGGCCGCCACGAGATCCGCCACGCCCAGCGGCACCTCGACACAGTCACCACCCGCGTGCGGGCCCTCGACCCGGCTCTGATCCTGCGCCGGGGATGGTCGCTGACCCGGCGCGACGACGGGACGCTGGTGCGCTCGGTGCGGGACGTGTCGCCCGGCGACGGCATCGTCACCCATCTATCCGACGGCACACTTGCCAGTACGATCCGTGCCCGGAGGCCGAGTGGCGGCAGCGAGGACCCAACCGATGAGCACTGACGAGACCACCACCGGCCCCGGCGGCGCCGACGAACCCGGCTACGCCGCGGCGATGGCCGAACTCGAGCAGATCCTTGAGGAGCTGGAGGGCGAGGATCCTGATGTGGACGTTTTGGCCAGCCGGGTCGAGCGGGCCGCCACCCTCATCGAGGTCTGCCGGCGCAGAATCACCAACGCCGGCATCCAGGTTGAGAGGGTCGTTGCCGCGCTCGAGCCGAACTCCGAGAAGTGACTGCCTCCGCCGGACAGGGAGCCCGCCCACCCGCCGAGCTGACCGAGATCGCAGCCAGGGTTCAGGTTCGCCTCGGCGAGATCCTGACCGCTGAGCGCCGCGAGTGGGCCGAGCTGGATCCGAGCCTGGACGAGCCGCTCGGCGACCTGGCCGACATGGTCCTGGGCGGAGGCAAGCGCATCCGGCCCGCCTACTGCCACTGGGGGTGGCTGCTCGGCGGCGGCGACCCCGACGGCGACGGCGCTCTCGACGGCGGCTGTGCGCTGGAGATCCTTCATGCCTTCGCCCTGGCCCACGACGACGTGATGGACGGCTCCGATACCCGCCGGGGCGCGCCGACCGTGTGGCGAAAGTTCGTGCAGCGCCACCGCGACCGCCGGTGGCTCGGCGAGGACCGGCGCTTCGGCGAAGCCGCCGCAGTGCTGGCGGGAGACATGGCCATGGTGCTCGCCGACCGCACCCTGGGAGAGGTGACCCGTGAGACCCGGGCGATCTGGGACGGGCTGCGCACCGAGCTGAACATGGGCCAGTATCTGGACGTGGTCGGCTCGGCCCGGGGAAGCGCCACCGCGGACGAGGCCCGCAAGATCATCGAGCACAAGACGGCCCGCTACACGGTGGTGCGGCCCCTCCAACTCGGCACCGCGCTGGCAGGGCGTCCCGACCTGGCCGAGCCCCTGGCCCGACACGGCCGGCCAGTCGGCATGGCCTTCCAGCTGCGCGACGACGTGCTCGGCGCGTTCGGAGACCCCGCCGCAACCGGCAAGCCGGTGGGCGACGACCTGCGCGAGGGCAAGCCGACCCTGCTGATGGCCATGGCGAAGTCCGCCGCCACCCCGTCACAACTGGCGGTCCTGGACGCCGTCGGCACGGAGATGGACGACGAGACGGTGGCAGAGGTCCAGCAGGTGATCATCGACACGGGCGCGCTGGCCAGCCTGGAGGAAGAGATCTCAGGACTATTGCAGGAGGCCCTCGCCGCGCTGGAGGGCCTGCCCGACGTGCCCGCCGCCAAGGAGGCCCTCGCCGCCACCGCCCGCTTCGTAGCCACCCGCCAAGCGTGACGCGATCCGGGAGCCATGTCTTTCGACAACTCGCGGATCTGGTCGAGCACGGCTTTAGCCTGGATCCACCGGTGGGCGGCTGGTGTGGTGGGGGTTGGGGTTGGTTCGGCGCGTGGTGGGTTCTGGTGGGCGGCGCCGGGCGCCGCGGGCTGGTGCGGGCGTGCTGGGCCGGGGGTTGGGGCTTTGGCGGTTGGTGGCGCTGGGGGTGGTGCTGGGGGACGCCGGGCCCCTGGGTTCGGGGGTTCAGATGAGCAGGGGCAGGTTGCGGAGGTGTCGCAGCGCTCGGGTGAAGGTGTGCTGCCAGGGCCAGTCGGCGGGCAGGCGCAGGATGTGTCGTCGGCCGTGGTTGACGACGCGGCCGCAGACGGTGAGCAGCCGCTGTTTTTGTGTGTTGGCGACGGTGAGGCGGCCGGGGTGCTGGGCGCGGCCGAGGCGTGCGGTCCAGCGGGCGATGTTGTGGGCGAGCGAGGCGCAGGCGAGGTGGGCGGCGTTGGCGAAGAACCTGCCCGAGGGGCAGTGGGCGAGGCCGTTGTCTTTGAGGTCACGAATGGCGAGCTCGACTCGGGCGTGGTCTCGGTGGTAGGCGTCGGCGGCGGCGGTGTCGAGGTCGTGGCGGTCAGTTATGAAGCAGTGGTGGCGCCAGTCGGGCCAGAGGGTTGCCTGTGCGCCTGTGAGGCGGCTGCGGCGCGCCACCAGCCGCAGCTTGCGGGGGCCGTCGGGGTCGCGGCGGCCGGTCTCGATGGTGGTCTCAGCGACCTGCGCTATGCCTTCTTCGGTGTAGGGGATCGGCGTCCAGGCTTTGTCCCCGATGGCGTCTATGGCTGCTGAGACCTTGGAGTTCTGCGGGATCGTGATCGAATACGACGCGCCGCGGGCCTCGATGGCGTCGATCATGTCATAGGAGAAGAACCCCGCGTCGGCGCGCACGGTCACCGCCGCGCCGGGAGCGAGACGACGCAGCCTCGCCAGGGTCTCGGCCACAAACCGCAGGTGGCCGCGCTGGGAGCTGCCGGACCGCATCCGGACGTGGACCATCTCGCCGGTGTCGTCTCTGGCCGCGACCAGCGGGTGATAGCCCAACACGCCGGTGTGGCCGTAGGCGGCGCCCTGCTTGGATGTGCCGTGGACCTCACAGACCGTGGAGTCCAGATCCACCGTGATCTCCCCAGCGTCGGGCGCCGCGCCCAAAGACCACGCCCGGCCGAGCGCCAGCTCGCCGGCGCGGTCGAGCTGGCGCACGTGTCCCCACGTGAACGAGCGCAGCCATGTCCCCAAAGTCGACGGCGCCAACGGCTCAAACGGCAGCACCGCCCCAGCAGAGCCCGCCCGCAGCCTGCTCGCGTCGTCGATGAACGAGCCGCCCACCAGCATCGACGCCGCCACCGACAGCGCCTTGGCCCCCGAGCCGCGCCCCGACCCGGGCGGGCGCACCGCCGCGTCGATCAGCGCCTCCAGCCCGAGGCGGTCCATCACCGTGCCCGCCAGCAACAGCCCCGCATCCGCCACCAAAGACCCGTCGTCGAAACGAACCTCCAACCCGTCGATCCCACCCGATACGCTGCCCACAGGAAGTGCCTCCTCACGTGGCCGGAATGACCGTTACTGCAAACAGCATTCTCCCATGTCAGGAGGCCTTTCCGGTGGACGCGCCAACCCCACAGCGCTCACCGCGCCGGTGGATCCAGGTTTAGAAGGTGCGCGGGTAGGTGCAAGCCCGTCGTGTTGCGAGGGAGTGTCTCCCGCTCTTGTTCGCTCTAGGCGAGCGCTTGGACGCTGGGACCTTCGACGTGGCGGAGTTGGGGTTTGTTGACTTTGTGGGTGGAGGTCTTGGGGAGTTCTTCGAGGACCTCTAGGTAGCGAGGTTGGCAGAAGTCGGGCAGAGTGGCCTGGCAGTGGCGGGCCAAGGCGGCCGGGTCGATGGATCGGCCGGGTTCGGGCACCACGACTAGCTTGACGTCCTCCTCGCCCAACTCGGAGGGCACGCCGACTGCGGCGCACTCGGCGATCCCGTCCAGGACGCATACGGCCCGCTCGACCTCGGTGGAGGAGATCATCTCGCCCCGGCGGCGGATGGCGTCGGCGATACGGTCGACCCAGCGGATGTAGCCGTCGTCGTCGATGGTGGCCAGGTCCCCGGTGTGGAACCATCCGTTGCGGAACGCGGCCTTCGTGGCCTCGGGCTGACGGTGATAGCCCGTCATCATCACTCCCGGCACGCGAGGCCTGACCACCAGCTCGCCGATGGTGCCGGGGGGCAGTTCGTTGTCGTCGGCATCCGCCACGGCCACGTCGTACTGGGGTACGGGACGGCCGGAAGCCCGGTAGCGCATCGGGTCTTCGGGGCTGGTCGTGGCGAAGTGTCCGGTCTCGGTCATGGCGAATCCGGTCACCAGTCGCAGCCCGAACCGCTCCTCGAACTCGGCCCGGCGCTCCATGGGAATGCCCGCTGCGCCGTGCATCATGCGGACCTGGTGGTCGCGATCGGTCGGGCCGGGCTCCTGGCGCAGCAGGATCGACGACACCGCCCCCACCACGCCCACCTCGGTCGCTCCCGCGGCGCGCAGCTGGTCCCAGAATGTGCTGGCCGAGAAGCGCGACACCAGCGCAGCCCTTCCATCCACCACCAAGGCGGTGCCCAGAGTCGAGAACCTAGCGTTGACGTGATAAAGCGGCAGCGCCGAGAACAGCACGTCGTCGGAGGTGAGGCCCCACTGCTCGATCTTGATGCGGGCCTGCTCTATGGGGAACGCATGGGGCAGCACCGCGCCCTTGGCCGGACCGGTGGTGCCCGAGGTGTAGATGATGCTCATCGGATCAGCCGGGTTAGGCGACCTGAACCGCGGTAGCTTCTCGCCGGATTCCCGCACGTCGTCGTAGTCGAACACTGCGACACTGTCGGGAACCGGCGGCACAGAACCGGCCACGCCGGATGGCACCTGCGGCACGGAACCAGCGGGGATCGTCCGAGTGATTGCAGTCGGGGCGGTAGCGATGCGAAGGCCGCGCTGCACCACCATCTTGATGTCGGGTGCGGCGGGAAGCTGCTCAGCCACACGGTCAACGAGCGAGCCGTCGACGATCAGCACCCGCGCGCCGGAATGGTCCAGCACATGGGCGAGCTGCTGACCTCGCAGCCCCGCGTTGACGGGGCACTCGACCGCCCCCAGCCGCAGCAGAGCCAGCATGATGACCACGGCTTCGGGGTGGTTGGGCGACATGTGACACACGACCTCGCCGCGGGTCGCTCCGACCGCAGCCAGACCGCCAGCCAGCGCCTCGGCTGCCTCGGTCAGCTCAGCCCAGGTCCACAGCTGCCCGTCGAAGTCGAGCACCACCCGGTCGGGGTGCTCCGCGGTCCGCCCCTTACACAGCGACCACAGATCCTCGTACTCGATGCTGATCACAGCCTGCCGTCCGCTGTCACACAAACGACCCGCACGGGAACTGGCAGCAGAATGCGCACACAGCGTGCACAACGCTGCCAATTTGACGGGCGCGCACCGGATGCCGAGAGAACTGGCAGCAGAATGCGCACACAGCGTGCACAACGCTGCCAATTCGGACCCCGCTGGGCTTCGGTCACGGTGCTACCCGAAACATTGGCAGAGAAAGATCTTCGGAGCGGTCCTCGAAGGTGGCTTCGACCCGGTCGCCGATAGCGAGGCGGTCCATGTTGGGCTCGACTATGCCGGCGAGGAGGCGAGGCCCCTCGTCCAGTTCGATCACCGCGACCACGTAGGGCACATCGTCGGCCCAGGTGTCGTCGTAGAACGCCACATGGACCTCCGTGAACGTCCACACCGTGCCCCCGCCGCTCATCGGCTGCCACGACAGCTCGCTGCTCCAACAGCCGGGGCAGAGGTCCCGGGGCGGGAAGAACACCAGGCCGCACCGGTCGCAGCGGGGTAGGGCCAACTCGTGACGCGCTGCCGCCTCCCAGTACGGCGCAGTAGCGGCGTCGTTCGGGTCAGGACGGGGCTTGCCCATCATCGGCACCGCCCCGGGGCCAGCCAGCCCCCAACCAGCCGCACCAACCCCTGATACGAACGGCATCCCATGAGCGGCGCGATACCTGGGCGGGGCTTGCGGATCATCCGTCCCTTCCCAGGACCATCGTCGAGAACGTCGAGAACACTCCCCCATTGCCGTGGGTCACCACTACCTCAGCGCCGTCTACCTGGCGGCGGCCGGCCGTGCCTTGCAGCTGGCGCACCGCGTCGAGCAGGTGGAAGACCCCGCCGGCATGACCGTGCGAGAGCATCCCGCCGTGCAGGTTCACGGGACACTCCGAGCCCAGCGCCAGCGCCCCCGACTCCGCGTAGGGACCGCCCTCACCTTGGCCACACAGACCGAGGGCCTCGACGCCGGCCACCACGCTGAACGTGCAGGCATCGTGGATGTACACGGCGTCGGCGTCGGCCACACTCAGGCCGGCTCGCTCGAAGGCCCTGGCGGCGGCCACCGGCCCGCCCAGTTCGTGCAGGCCGGGTGCCTGCGAGCCGATGTGGTGGGTGGCCGTCGCGCCGTATCCCAGCACCTTTGCGTAGGGCACGCCCAGGCTGCGGGCCCGGTCCAGCGACGTCACCACGAAGGCGCCGCCCGCGTCGGAGATCAGCGAGCAGTCGAGCCGTCGCAGCGGCGACGAGACCATGGGCGACGCCTGGTGGTCGTCCAGGGTGATGGGCTCCCGTTTGTGGGCGTTGGCGTTGAGTGAGGCGTGGTAGCGGGAGGCCACCGCCACCGCGCCGAGCTGCTCGCTGGTGGTGCCGTAGAGGTGCATGTGGCGCTGGGCGAACAGGGCGTAGCCGCTGATCATGGCGATCTGGCCGTAGGGGGCCTCGAAGTCCTCACCGCCGGTGAGAGTGCCCGGTGCCCGGCCCCGGCCGGAGCGGCGGATGGAGATGCCGTTCTCGCCGTAGGTGCAAAGGGCCGTCGTGCACATGCCGGCGTCGATGGCCGCGGCCGCGTTGAGCAGAGCGGCGTGGTGGGTGCCGGGTCCTCCCACATCGGTGACCAGGGCCAGTTCAGGCCTCAGGCCCAGATGCTCGGCCACCCTGGCCGCGTGCAGCATCATCGCCTGGGAGTAGCCCGAGAACGAGAAGACCCCGTCGATGTCGTCCTTGGCCAGACCTGCGTTGGTGACCGCGGCCACACCGGCCTCGGCCTGGAGGCTGATGGCGCTACGGCCGGGCAGCTTGCCGATGGCCGTCTCGGCCACGCCCACGATGGCGATGCCGTCAAGCACGCTCACGCCGACCGCTCCCATAGCAGGCTGTCGCTGCCGTCGCGGCGGATCGTCCAGCCGGACGGGACGGCGTGCACCGTTCCCAGCCAGTCCACAAGCACCGGTCCGGCAATCTCATCGCCGTCGTCCAACTCCGAACTGGCAGCGGCGGACACCCGTTCGGGAGCCGACCGCTGCCAATTCCCATGGAGCACCCTGACCCTCGGGGAATTGGCAGCGCTGGGCGCCCTATAGGGGGCCGATTGCTGCCAATTCGAGGCCACATCGACGCTCACTGCGGGATCGGCGTCGTTGTGTCTGCCGGCCAGATCAGCGACCGCGGCGGGATCGATGTCGATGCCGGCGACCGCGGACCGGCACTGCCCCGACCGGTGGTGGACGGCCACTGTGATCCGGGCTTCGGTCAACGGCAGACGTTCCGCTTCAAGATCGAGCCGGGCGCGAGCTACGAGCTGGACGATGACCGCGGCCGGGTCGCCCCCGTGCTCCACTGCGGACTGGTAGCGCTGCTCTACGGAGGCGTCGGCCACGCCGCGGGCACTGAAGACTCCGCCCGCAGCGAACGACCGGACCCGCCCGATGCCGGCCAACTCCGCGACCGGTGCGGCGTGCAGGCCGCCAGCCCCGCCGAACGCATAGAGGGTGGCCCCGGCGGGATCGATCCCGGCTCGCGCCAGCACATCCCCGACAGCGGTCGCAGCCTTCGCATGGGCGGCCTCGTGTACAAGCCGGGCCGCGGCCTCAGCATCGCCGTCGGCCAGCGATGCCAGCGCCGCCGCAGCCCGCCCCGCGTCCAGCACGATGTCGCCAGGAAGCGACTGGCCGTCGGCCAGCAGTCCCAGCACCATGTCGGCGTCGGTGAGGGTCGGCTCGGTGCCGCCACGCCCGAACGCGGCCGGCCCTGGCACCGCCCCGGCGCTGGACGGTCCCACCGTCACCGTCCCGGAGCTGTCCGCGGACGCGATCGACGATCCGCCCAGCCCGACCGACACGATGCCGGGCACGGGCAGCTGCACCCGCACGCCGCGAATCTCGGGCGCCTCGTCCACCTTGTAGGTTCCGTAGCGCACCAGCCCGAGGTCGAGGGTGGTGCCGCCCATGTCGAAGCCGACAACGGCTTCGTCGCCGTGTCGGCGGGCCTCAGCCGCGGCCAGGCCCAGCCCGGCGGCCGGACCCGAGCTGTAGGTGCTGATGGCGGTGGTGCGGGGCATCCGGCTGAACGTGCCGTCGGATCGTGCGGCCAGCAGCGGCACCGAGAGCCCGGCCTGCTGGAGGATCCCCTCGGTGCGGTACAGCAGCTTGGCCATGGCCCGGCTCAGGTAGGCGTTGAGGACGGCCGTGCTGGTGCGCAGCCCGTCGTCGTCGACGGCGGCCGTCTCCCACCCCAAGGTGAGCGGCATCGACCGCAGGTAGTGGACGGGGTACCGATCCCGCACCAGTTCCCGCAGTCGCAGCTCGGCCTCCCGGTGGTCGCCCCTCAAGCTGACCACCGTCTGGCGCACTCCCTGCTGGACGAGGCCGCGGCACAGGTCGAGCGCCGCTTCGGCAGACGCGTCCGGGTCGACGTCCACAACATAATTGGCGCCTCCCGCGGAGGTTTCACCCCGGCCGAGCCCCTTGGGGGACGCGTCGAGGTCGAGGCCCACGACATGGTCGGCCCGCACGAAGACCCCGATGGCGGGTGCGGGCTCGCTCGGCCCGTACAGGGACTGCTCCGCGCCCGCCTCGACCATCAGCCCCACCGGGTCGCCGGTGCCGGTGACGACCGCGTTCGTGCCGATGGTGGTGGCCAAGCGGAACAGCCCGACTTCGCGCAGGAAGTCGCCCAGACTGACTCCGAAGGCCTCGCTGCCCTCTTCCAAGCAGGCCATCACCGAGCGGGTCAGATCGAAATGGGCGGTTGGAACCTTGGCCACGACGACCCGCTGCCCGTCGGAGAAGAACCCGTCGGTGAAGGTTCCGCCCATGTCGATGCCCACCGAGTAGGTCACAGCCATGCCCCCTGTGGGAGGCCGTGCGCAAGCAGGCGCAATCCGGGTGCTACGCCACGAGCGCAGGAATGCCGCGACGCGCCCTCGCAGTCCGCACTCCGCGATCCCGCGGAACTCGTGGGACACGTTCTTTGCGCTGGCCCGGGCACGTCAGCGCTCCCGGCCGAGGCCGGCGACCCGCGCCGCGGCCGACCGCAGCACCTCGGTGCCGACGTCGGGGCCCAAGGGGCCAGCCACGACTTCGGCGACCGTGGCCAGTTGTCCCACGCTTCGGGCCACGGCCGTGATCGATTTGAAGGCGGCCTGAGGGAGGAAGCCGAGCCCGTCGGAGCAGCCGGCACTCGAGACCCAGCGCTCGTATCCGAGCCCAGCGCGCGACGCAACGCCGACGATGGGTTCGGGCGCAACCAACAGTAGGTCGACCCGCAGATGGTGGGCGGCCCGAATGATGGCCTCATGGAACTCGGCCGCAAGTTCGGCGTCCACGAACACGTTTGGTGCACCGGGTTCGACCACCGCAATGCGCCGTACCCCGCAGCCGGCTAGCGCCCGGATGCGGCCGGCGGCCAGGTCCGACGCGGCGTCGATGGCTTCCACCGGGTCAATCGGCAGGCCTCGGCCATGGCCCGACGCCTGCCGTGCGCCCCAGGCCAGCGGCCCCGACACCAGTCCCAGCACCGGAGGCGCCCCCGGCGTGCACACCAGTCCGCTCGTCACTGAGTCCAAGCGCTCGAAGGCGCCATTCTCGACAGCGTTGTCGCCCGGTTCGATCGGTGCCGCTGCGACAGTACCCGGTTCTGGCCGCGGCGGTACGTCCTCACCCAGTTCTGCGAGGAGCGCGGCGTCTTCGGCCTGGGTCGACCAGGGCGCGCAGCACACCTGCAGCCCGAGCGCCCGCGATCCCTCGTCGATGCAGCGGACCCGGCCGTCGAGATCGTCGGGCCATGCCCGCCCCAGTGCAGCCGCGTACACCGAACCCGGTGTCAACGCTGTCAGTCGGCTCATCCGACCTTCCCGCATCGGAGTCTTGGTGACTGGCGGCCATATGAGCCGAAAACCTCAAAGAGACGCGTGCCACCGCTCATCGGTGCCATGACCCGCCTTCGGAACGCGGCTCGACCGGGTATTCGCGGTCATCGATCACCTGCGCGGGCACCGGGAATTCGCCGTAGTGGCGCAGCGCGTCATCCGGGGGCCTGCGCTGCGACCAATCGGCCAGGAACTCCGAGTAGGGGCGGCCGAGGCGCTTGCGCTCAGCCCGGATCCCGGTCCGGCGGGCTTCGGTGGCCGCGACGTCGACCCGGTCGCGGCCCTGGGCCAGCACCACGCCGTAGAGCCGGAACGCCAGCTCGGGCGAGGTAATGCCGTCGGTGATGTCGCCCAGCACGGCTTCGGGGTCGCGCTCCAGCACGTCTCCGTAGCCGCCGCCGCATCCCCGGGCCAGCACCACGACATCGCCGTCGCTGACCGTCTCGCCCTCGGAGTTGGTGTGCCCGAATGCGTAGTCCCCCGATATGCGGCGCCGGTCGGCCAGCTCCCTCACGCTCATGGGCAGGTCGTCAGCCCCGGCGGCCATCAGTTCCTTGGCGTCGGAGTCCCGGATGATGATGCGGGGCTGGGCCGCGCCCGAGTAGCCCCCGAACAGCCCGTAGTTCTTGGTGAAGCGGCTGCCCGTGCCCACGGAGTTGCTGCTCAGACGGGGCGTGCCGTGGATCACGAAGCAGTCGGTGAGGCCCACCCCGCCCCGGTACCGGCCCAGCCCGCACACGTCGCGGTCGAAGCGGTTGCGGAACAGGTACACCCACGGGAACTTGCGCTCCTGCTCCTCGGGCCCGGGGCAGTCCACCACCATGGCCCAGAAGAACCCAGCGCTGTGCTCGCCGTCGAGGTCGAAGCGGGCACCCTGGCCGGTGGCGTTGCCGTTGGCGGGACCGCCCGCGATCTGGTTGCCGTACTGGCCGGTGCCGCCGAACTGGATCAGCAGCAGGTTCTCAGCGAACGGCGCTGTCACCCCGTTGCGGTGCGGGCTGTCGTGCAGCATCCGCATGGCCGCCAGCAGCAGACCCTGCACCACCACCCGCCCGGTGTGGCTGCCCGAGCCGGTGCCGGAGTCGCGGCCGGGGGCGTTGACGATGCTCGGCGGGGCGGTCAGCTTGATCGGGTCGAACAGCCCGATCGACCATCGCAGGCCCCGGAACACTGTTGGGAACAGCGCGGCGGCCGAGGCGGCCCGGGCCAGGTGCCACCGCAGGTGGAACGGACCGATGCGGGGCTCGGGCGAGGCGCCGGCCATGTCGATCACCAGCTCGTCGCCCCGCTTGTGCAGCTCGACGGGCAGGCGGATCAGCCCGTCTGAGATGCCGATGGTGTCGAGAAACACCACCGACCGGTAGACGCCGTCGTTGAAGCTGGCGATGCGGCGGCGGGCCAGGGCGGCCGACGTCTTGATCGACTGGCGCAGCCCGGCGGCCACGAAGGCCGCACCCCGGCGCTCCACCTCCCGCAGCAGCTGCTGGCGCAGCCGCACGCACACCGCCAGGCGGGCCTTCATGTCCAGGGAGTTCTGGCGGGGGGTGCGCACCGAGTTCAACAGGAACTCGAGGTGGTCGGTGTGGAACCGGGAGTCGGTTCCCACCCGCAGCGGGGTGATGTGCAGGCCCTCCTCGTAGCGGGTGCCGATCTCGGGCGACCAGCCGCCGGGCGAGCGCGAGCCGGTCTCGCCCTGGTGACCCCCGCAGGCCACCCAGGCCAGCAGCTCGCCGTCCGCGAACACCGGCATCATCAGGAAGTGGTCGTAGGTGTGGACGCCGCCGGCGTCGGGGTCGTTGAAGAAGAATATGTCGCCGTCGGCCAGCCCGACGGTGGGATCGTCGACGTAGTGCTTGAGCACATACTTGACCGGGCCGTAGTGCAGCAAGGCGTGCAGGATCACCCCGGTGGACATGCCGGCCAGGTCGCCCTGGGCGGTGAAGATGCCCACGCCGAGATCCCCGGCCTGGAGCATCTCGGCCATGCTCAGGTACTTGCACACGTCGCGGCCGTCGTCGATGATCGAGTCGAGCTTGTGCAGGAAGATCTCGAGGTCGACCGGGTCGAGGCTGCCCTCCCCGGCCAGCTCCAGCTCGGTGGGATCCTCCAGAACCTCCCGGTGCAACACTTCGGGGTCGAGGCCGGGGCCGGGCTTCATCAGCGGCCGCCCGAAGCGGGCGATCCGCTCCTCGAGGCCCATGGCGGCCACATCCAGCAGCCGGGCAGCCGAAGTTGGCACTGCGGTCACGGGCTCGCCTCCGGGGCGGTGAGCCAGCCGGTGCGCTGCTCGTCGAGGGTGTAAGTCCATCCCGGGGGCACCGCCACCACCGTGTCGACGTCCTCCATCAGCGCAGGCCCCTCGGTTGAGAATCCTTCCGACAGCCGACCGCGGTCATACACCGGGGTGACGACCGGACCTGCTCCAGGCCAACAGACTTGGCGCTCGCCCCGCGGCGACACGGCCAGGCCGACTCCGAGGCCGGCAGCACTGCCGCGACGAGTCGTCGCCTCGCCCGCGCCGCCACGCGACGGGCCCGCATCGAGGCCACCGGCCGTAAACGCCTGAGAGGCCCCGGCCGCGGCGGCGACGGGTCGGGGCCGGGCCTCCAGCCGGTAGCCCGAAGCGCCGGCCACCAGCCGGAACAGCTGGACCAGGATCCCGCCGTAGGGGTGGATGGACCCCGCGCCGTAGGCCGCGGCGAACACCTCGTTGAAGGCGTCGCACACTGCTACCACATCGTCGGCGCTCTCTAGCAGCAGCCGGGGCGACTCGAGCCGGACGGTGTGGTGCTGGCCCCCATAGTTCATGTCCAGCTCCAGCCGCAGGGTCACCGAGTCCATGCCGAATCCCTCCTCGGCCATGTCCCGCTCGGCCAGGGACAGGAGCCCGTGCACCATCTCGTTGAAGGCACCGCCGGCGTCGGTGTAGTCGTCACCGTCGAACAACTGGACCATGCGGGTGCGCTCGTAGGTCTGCATGACACCCATGGTGGCCACCCCGTAGGCGTTGAACTCGCTGCCGTGGGGGAAGGTGGCCACCGTGTTCACATCGGCGTATCCGGCGATGGCGGCGGCGTGCACCGGCCCGGCCCCGCCAAAGGCGAACATGGTGAAGTCGCGGGGGTCGTGACCCTCCAGGGCGGTCTGGCGGTAGATCTCCTGGCCCATCACGCCGTCGATCAGGCGCCGCACCCGCAGCGCCGCCTCAACCGTGTCGACGCCCAGCGGATCGGCGATGCGGCGCTGCAGGGCCCGCTCGGCTCTACGCCGGCTGAGCGGCATGGTTCCGCCCAGGAAGCGGTCGGGGTCGATGAAGCCCAGCACCACGTCGGCGTCGGTCACTGTCGGCTCGGTTCCGCCCTGGGAGTAGCAGGCCGGTCCGGGCATGGCGCCGGCGCTGCGGGGCCCGACCCGCAACTCGCCGGTGTCGGTGAGGCGCGCGATCGAGCCGCCGCCCGCACCGATCGAGTAGTTGGCGATGACCGGCAGATGCACCCGCCAGCGGTCGATCACCGGGTCGAACTCATAGTTGCGGTCCTGGCCGTCGATCACCAGGCCCACGTCGAAGCTGGTGCCGCCCATGTCGGCGGTGATGACCCGGTCGAGGCCGTAGTCGCGGGCCATTACCGCCGCGCCAGCCAGACCGGCGACCGGCCCGCTGCCTAGGAGGTGCAGGGCGGTGGTGCGGCTGGGCGAGGCCACACCGCCGATGTTGCGGGCCACCAGCAGCGGCTTGCGGCATCCCAGGGCCCGCAGCCGGTCGCCGAGGTCGATGACGTGCTGCTCGGTGTCGGGGGCCAGGAAGGCACTGAGGATGGTGGTGATGCTGCGCCGGTACTCGTCGAGGCGGGGGGCCACCTCCGACGACAGCAGCACCGGACAGCGGCCCAGCACCGAGTCGGGGTACTCCCGCCGCACGATCTCGGCCACCTGCTGCTCGTGGCTCGGGTTCATGAACGACCACGCCAGGCACACCGCGATGGCTCTCACGCCCTGGCGCACCAAGTGGTCGGCTGCAGCCAGCACGTCGCCGGTGCTCAGCGGCATGAGCACCCGGCCGAAACAGTCGATGCGCTCGCGCACCCCCACCCGCAGCGTCCGGGGCACGAGGTCGTCGGGCCGCTGGGCCCGGGTGCGGTCGATCTGGACCTCCAGGGGCATGCCGTCGGCCCACGAGCGGGAGCGGGCCACATGAACGGTGTCCTCCTGGCCCGCGGTGGTGATGAGCCCCACCTTGGGGCCGGTCCGCTCGATCAGGGCGTTGGTGCCGACGGTGGTGGAGTACTTGACCGCGTCGGCCGCCGAGAAGGCGTCGGCCGGGTCGCAGCCCAGGCGCCGGGCCGCCTCGCCAATGGCGGCGATCATGCCGTCGGACAGGTCGGCGTGGGTGGTCAGCGACTTGCCAGTGGCCTGCCGCCCGCCCAGCACCACGAAGGCGTCAGTGAACGTCCCCCCGATATCGACGTCGAGCAGGCTCGGCCCGGCGGGGTCAACAGATGGCATCGAGGTCGAGTTCTATGTCGTGAGTGATGGGATGCCCGGGTGGCAGGTACTCAACGTCGAACATCACCGCGCAGCCACCGCAGTAGAACTCCACGATCCGGCACCAGTCCGGGTCGGGGCTGAACCCGAACTCGGTGGGCGGGTCGAACGGAATGTGGATCTCTCGCGGGTCGCGGTCGTAGACGAGGCAGCCCTCCTTGTAGTTCCGCTCAGCCGGCCCGAGATCGTGCCCACACCGGTTGCACACCCACCGCCGGGTATCGGTGTCGAGGTCCAGCGCCTCAGTGATGCGCCGCCGCCCGGCGCCGGAGTCCGTGGCCACGCAGCGATCCTCCCCCGCCGCCGCTAGTGGCCGGATTGTATACCGCCGCCTCCAGACCGGCCTTAGCTCGGCGATGTTGGGAGGCGGCCGAAGTCACACGCCATCGTTGGTGACCGGGCTATGTCCAGACGCCGAGCAGGATGCCGATGACGCCGTAGGAGATGAGCGGATACCCGCTGTTGATGGCGAACAGCTTGAGGCTGCGGCCCTCAAAGGCGTAGTTGATGGCGTTGGAGGTGAAGATGAACCCGACTGCGGCCAGCAGGCCCAAGCCGAGGCCCTCGCCTGCGCTGTCCACCCCCAAGCCTTGAGCGAGCAGGGCCAGTCCGAGCGTGAACACGATGGCCGCTGCCACGGCGAGCACGTACGGGTACCACTGCCGGGGCGTTCCCTTCATGGCCTCCATGTCGTCGGCGGTCAGGCCGACCTCGGCCATCCACGGCTTGGCCAGCGTGGTGTACCAGGCAGCGCCCAGCGCCTGGTTGAACACCACCGCCACCAGGATCGCCCAATAGTTCAAGCTCCCGAGATCGAAGCTGTCCATAGCCCACGCTCCTTCCGTTCCGGCGCCTCGACTTACAGTACGCTCACGACGACGAGCATCGCGTCTGAGCGACGCGGCCGGGCTGTGTGGGGCCACACTTAGGGCGTGAGCGTCCACCAGCCAGGCGATGCGTTCGCAGCGGCCGATGTCCTGCGAGAAACGGCGCGGCGGCGGACGTTCGCCATCATCTCGCATCCTGACGCGGGCAAGACCACGCTCACCGAGAAGTTCCTGCTCTACAGCGGTGCGCTGACCGCCGGAGCGGGCTCGGTCAAGGCCAAGCGGGACCGCCGGGCCACTGCGTCGGACTGGATGGAGCTGGAGCGGCGCCGGGGCATCTCGGTCACCTCGGCCGTCGTGCAGTTCGGCTATCGGGACCGGGTGCTGAACCTCCTTGACACGCCCGGCCACGGCGACTTCTCCGAGGACACCTACCGGGTGCTGTCCGCGGTGGACGCCGCGGTGATGGTGCTGGACGGGGCCAAGGGCATCGAGGCCCAGACCCGCAAGCTGTTCGAGGTGTGCCGCAACCGGGAGATCCCCATCGTCACCTTCATCAACAAGTGGGACCGCCCGGCCCGCGACCCCCTGGAACTGCTCGACGAGATCGAGGACCAGCTGGTGCTCGACCCGGTGCCGGTCACTTGGCCCGTCGGGGAGGGCGACCGCTTCAGCGGCCTCGTCGACCGGCGCAGCGGAGACTTCGTGCGCTTCGCCCGCACCGCCGGGGGCGCGACCGTTGCCGACGAGGAGGCCGTCGACCCGGGGAGGGCTGAAACCGAGGAGGGCGCCGCCTGGCACGAGGCTCAGGAGGCCATCGAGCTGCTCGACGAGGCCGGCGCCGAACTCGACGTCAAGCGCTTCGAGGCGGGCGAGCTGTCGCCGGTGTTCTACGGCTCCGCCCTCACCAACTTCGGGGTGCGGCTGCTGCTCGACGCCATCGTCGACCTGGCTCCCGCGCCAGCCGCTCGACTCGACGCCGACGGCGATCCCCGCCCGCTCGATTCCGGCTTCAGTGCGGTGGTGTTCAAGGTGCAGTCCAACATGGATCCCGCCCACCGCGACCGGATGGCGTTCCTGCGGGTGTGCTCGGGCCGCTTCGAGCGGGGCATGGCCATCACGTGCGGGCGCACCGGCAGGACGCTGGCCACCAAGTACGCCCACACCGTGGTGGGCCGGGACCGCAGCACGGCCGATGATGCTTGGCCCGGCGACGTGATCGGACTGGTCAACGCAGCCGACCTGCGGGTGGGCGACGCGGTGCACGCCGCGGGCGAGCCGGTTCGCTGGCCCGCAGTCCCGTCGTTCGCTCCGAGCAGCTTCCGGCTGGCCCGCTGCTCCGACACCTCCAAGGCCAAGCAGTTCCGCTCCGGGGTGCGACAGCTCGATTCCGAGGGGGTGGTGCAGGTGTTGCGCCGGCCCGAGGGCGGCGAGAGCGCCCCCATCCTGGCCGCAGTCGGACCGCTGCAGTTCGACGTGGCCGAGCACCGCCTGCGCCACGAGTTCGGTGCCCCGGTCGAGCTGGTCCCAGCCCCGTGGACCGCCGCCCGCCGCACCGACGAAGCCTCGGCCGCGGCGCTGGACACCATGTCCGGCGTGACGGTCGCGGCCCGCGACGACGGCGAGCTGCTGGCCCTGTTCGAGAGCCCCTACTGGCTGGCCCGCCTCCAAGCCGACCACCCCGAGCTCACCCTCGAGCGCCTAATCGGCGAGGGCTGACGCTCAACCGTGCGCTGACAGCGGTCCTTCCGCCCCGGATGCAGAGTCCGTCGGCGCGGCATCAGCCAGCAGAATTCGTTGTCTTGTGCATGAAGTTGGCCGTGAAATAGACAAGAACTAGCCTGCTAATCTGTACATGAAGTTGGCCGTGAAATAGACAAGAACTAGCCTGCGAATCTGTACATGAATTGGAGCTGGCCGGAGGTCGGCACAAACGACAGGAGCACGAGATCGACGGCTACACCACCCGCATAGCCGACAGCATCCTGGCGCGGCATCTGGCCGCATGGCCCGCGGAGTTCATCACCGGACCTCGGGCCGTTGGCAAGACCACAACTGCCTCGCGCCATGCGCGGGCCGCGTTGCGCCTAGACCGCGAAGCCGAGCGCGGGATCGCGCTCGACGACCCTGACGCCGCCATCCGGGAGGGCCCTTTCCCGCTGCTTATCGACGAATGGCAGCACGCGCCTCAGGTTCTGCTGGCCGTGAAGCGTGCCGTCGACGCCTCGCTGGCACCGCCGGGGCGCTTCATCGTTACGGGATCGGCTCGCAATGACCTGCACATCGGCCAGTGGCCCCTCACCGGGAGGGTGCTGCGCACGCGGCTGTGGCCCCTGACGGGCCGCGAGCGGTTCGGCGACGCATCCGCGCCCGCGCTGTTCGACCGTTGGGACGACGACGACCGATTCAGCGTTCCGCCGGACCCTCCCGACGTGCTGAGGTACCTGGAAATCGCCCTCGACGGCGGCTTCCCCGGCGCCCTGGCGGCGTCCGCTGCCGGTGCCCGCGACGACTGGATGCGCACGTATGTGGACGTAGCCGTCAGCCGCGACCTGGAGGAGCTCAGCAGCGAGGCCGGCAGAAGGAGAAGTCCAGAATCGTTGCGCCGGGTCCTCACCGCCCATGCGCTCAACACAGCCGGTGTCACGACCGACACATCGCTGGCCGAGATTGCCGGCCTCGACCGCCGCACGACGCTGGCCTACGTCGAGACGCTGAGTGTGCTCGGCCTAGTGGCCGACCTGCCCGCATGGCACACCAGGAGGCTCAAGCGACTGATATCGATGCCGAAGCGCTACGTGACCGACTCCGGACTGGCCGCGTCGGTCATGGGCATCGGTCGTGACGACCTCAAGCGGAATGCCGAGGCCAGGGGGCGCATAATCGAGACCTTTGTGGCCGCACAACTCCGCACCGAGGCGGAATCCTCTGTCAAGCGGGTCCACCTGTTCCACCTGCGGGACCACGGCGGCGACCACGAGATCGATTTGATCGCAGAGTTCGGGCAGCGCGTCGCCGCCTTCGAGGTGAAGGCTTCGAGCGCGCCGACCGCCCGCGATGCGCGCCATATCGTCTGGCTGCGAGACCGGTTGCCGCCCGAGCAGTTCGCGGGAGGCGTCGTGTTCCACACCGGCCCCCACCGCTACCGCCTCGACGACAGGATCGAAGCGGTGCCGATCTGCGGACTCTGGGGATAACGCAGCCGCACCCTCCAACGCCTCATCGGCGAGGGCTAGCGCCGACGTCTGCGTCGTCACCTCGCGCGGGCGCGGGCCCACCAGAGTTGGCACTCATCGAGTCCGGCACCGAGCACCATCTCGCAGCGACACACGCGGGCGCGGGCCAACAACACGGCCAGGTGATAGCGGCTGAGGACCTCATGCGGGCAGAACTTCGAGCCTGACGCGTCGCAGCCGAGCGCGACTCCGACGGTGGCGAGCGTGGTCGCGGCGTCGCGGGTCACAGGATCCGGAGTGTCGGAGAACGCCGGTTCGCCCTCTGGGGCGGCCAGCTTGAGCACCCGAGCCAATGCAACGGCGGCCTGGCCGCGCGTCACTGCGAGGCTGGGGCAGAACAGATGCTGCTGCTCATCGCATGCCTCGAGGGCGCTCACGAACACGACGGCGGCCGACGATGCGTCGTCGGGTGCCGCGTCTTTGAAGGCGGTGTAGTCGTCAGGAGGGATCAACCGGAAGGCCCGCGTGAGGAACATTGCCAACTGGCCCCGCGTGACGGGCTGATCAGGGCAGAACGACGGAGGCTGGGCGTCACAGCCGACAGTGATTCCCGCTGTCGCAATCTGGTTGATCTTGTCTTGCATTGGTAGGTCGTTGTCGTCGACGAAATGGTCCTCCAGCGGAGGCAGTGTTGTCACCGGCGTCAGCTCATACCACCTCTCATGCCATCTCCATGTGTCGGTCGCTGGTGTTGCGATAGGAAGGGGTACTGTCCCACAGCCTTCAGGGATGGCCGCAGAGTTGGAGGGCTTGCCTGAGGACGACTGCGACCAAGGTCCCGCTCCGACGCTGTTCACAGCACGCACCTGCATTTCGTAGTTCTCTCCGGCACTCAACCCCACTAGCGGTGCTCTCGGTGCGATGACAGTCGGAGGCGACAACCACCACTCACCGCCGTTGCGCCGGCATCTGATCTCGTAGTGGCTGATCGGCGTTCCCTCGTCAGGCTTGTCCCATGACACCCTCAACGACCCTGGAGCGGGTGTCACCTCGAGTTGCTTCGGCTGGGAGGGAACAGAATCAGGCGGTATCTCAGGGTCCTCCCCATCGACGCAAACCGACACGCCAGAGTCGATCAATTTCTGATAATGCGCCCAGTCCGACAAGGACGCTGGCAGACACACATCATCGTTACCCTTCAAGTGCAACGGAAGACCTACTATCTGACGAAGCGAGGACGGCAAGCCGCTCCCAACTTCACGCAACTCATCAGGGACCGGACCGCTCAGACTATTGCTAGCAAGTTGCACATAGGCGACATTCACGAGCTTACGCAGTTCAGCAGGAAGCGTCCCATTCAAGTAGTTGCCTGAAAGGCCTATTTGTGTGGTCACCTGAGACGGATTGAACGGCGGGTTATGAAGGCCTCCGAGCCAGCTAGGTAGCGTTCCTGAGAGGTTGTTGTTGCCTAACTGCAGGACTTGGAGTTTGGTGAGCGAACTCAGGTCTGGCATTGCTCCCCATAATCCGTTGCCCCTAAGGTTGAGATTATGGAGTTTGGTGAGCGAGCTCAGGTCTGGCATTGCTCCCGATAGTCCGTTGCCACTAAGGTTGAGGATTTCGAGATTCGTAAGCGATAGGATCTCCGGTGGAATTGGACCCGAGAGGTCATTTTGGGGGAAGCCCAATAGAGTCAGTTTCGTGAGGCTACCGATCTCGGGTGGTATTGAACCGGACAAGTCATTGCCCCCGAGGCTCAGAAAGGTGAGATTGGTGAGATTCCCGATCTCTGGTGGTAGCGGCCCGATTAGCCCATTATTGTAGAGGTACAGAAGGACAAGGCTCGTGAGACAGTATGTCTCCGCGGGTAGGGACCCGGACAGGTTGTTGCCGGAGAGGTCGAGTTTGATTACGCGCCCATCCGCGCCGGTGGTCACTCCGTGCCACTCTGCAAGGGGCTCGTCGGTCTTCCAGTTGGTGTTGTTCTTCCAGTTGAGGCCGCCAGCAGCGTCATAGAGCGCCACGAGGGCGCTCCGGTCGGAAATGTTCGCACATGACACTTCGGTAGCAGCTCCAGCCACGGGTGTAGCTGTCAGACTGCAAGCCACTATCACAACGATGGCCACGCTCAGTCTCATACAGTTCTCCCACCCCCCCCCCCGGTGGCGGAACTTGAGCACGGCTATTGACATCTGCTATACCTTTGAACAGTTATGATAGGTTGAAGATATCGCTATGGATAATTGTATCACTCTGAGGACGGCCTGTCGAATCCGCGCTTCAGGCAGTACAAACGGCCGGATCTACGAACTGATGCCCTTGGCCAAAGACCGAAATATGTGCGCCATAGCAGGCTCCGATTGGTTCGTCGGGCAGATATGAACCAAGAGCGCGCGTTCTGAATGGACCGGATCGGTGTCAGCCCGCCGGAGGCCGGTAGCGTCCGGTTGTGGCTGATCGGCCGAACATCCTGATGATCGTCTCGGATGAGGAGCGGCGCAATGGATGGCTCGACGGGGTGGTGGAGCTGCCCGGCCATGAGCGGTTGCGGGCCGACGGGCTGAGCTTCGACCGCTACTTCACCCACGCCTCGCCGTGCTCGCCTTCGCGGGCGAGCCTGTACACGGGGCGCTACCTGGCAGAGCACGGCGTGGTCGACAACGTGGCCTTCCCGACCCACACTGCGCTGGATCCGGCCATCCCGACCATCGGCAGCCTGCTGGCCGAGCGGGGCTACCGGTCGAGCTATCTGGGCAAGTGGCACCTCGGCCACGACGCCACCCCCGACATGGCCGCCCACGGCTATCTCGACTGGGAGGGCAACGACGTCCACTTCATGGGCAGCGCCTACACGGGCCGCTACTTCGACCCGATCATCGTCGACCAGGCCATCGACTGGCTTCAGGACCGGGCCAGGAACGGCAGCAACGGAAGCGGGGCCAGCGAGCCGTGGTTCCTGACCGTGGCGCTGGTCAACCCTCACGACATCATGTGGTTCCCGGCCGACCACCTGAGCTACCAGGCCAAGCATCCCCGCTTCGCCGAGCTCTTTAGCGCGGTGCAACAGATGCGGCTGGGCGACCTGCCGGTGACTCCTCCGACGGAGGACTATCCCCGCCTGTTCGACCGTCTGCCCGAGAACTTCGCCGACGACCTCCACACCAAGCCCGAGGTGCAGCGGGCCTGGCGCCACGTCCGCAACCGGGAGCACATGGTGGGCCGCATCGACGCGGACGACCACGACACGTGGCTTCGGGGCCTCGACTACTACGCCTGGCTGCACATGGAACTCGACCGCAGCCTCGCCCGCCTCCTCGACGCCCTCGACACGCTCGGCCTGTACGACGACACGATCATCGCCTACACGTCCGACCACGGCGACGCCTGCGGATCGCACGGCCTGCGGGCCAAGCTGCCGTGCGTGTACGACGAGGTGATGGGCGTACCGCTCATCGTCAAGGCCCCCGGCGTGCCCGCGGGGGCCCGCACGCAGGCGCTGGCCACGCACGTCGACCTCGCGGCCACCATCGCCGCGCTGGGCGGCGTGGACGTTGCCGACACGCCCACGCTGTCGGGCCGCGACCTGTCGCCGGTGCTGGCCGACCCGGCCGCGTCGGTGCGCGACTTCGTGCTGTTCTCCCAGGACTCGGCGCAATCGGAGATGATCCGCAACAGCCGCTACGCCCTGCGGGGCTTCTTCGACGGCCGGACCAAGTACGCCCGCTACTACGGGGTCGGTGGCGGAATCAGGCGCGACGGCACCGCCGACGAACAAGGCAAGACCTTCGATGTGGACGCCGACTTCGACGACCACGACCACGAGTGGTACGACACAAGCGACGACCCCCACGAACTCGTGAACCTGGCCAACGACCGGGGCCGCCGCAGCAAACTGCGCGGCCTGTTCCACCGTCTGCTTGACTACGAGGCGGAGGAGTTCACCCAAACGCCATGAGCTGCGCCGCGACCAGTAGGGCGGGCGACACTGCGGCCTGGACAGCAGAAGGAGTTCACCCTGACGCCATGAGCTATACCGCGACAGCCACCGAACCGACGGAGTCGGACCGCCGCGGCGGCTTCGGCGCCCCCCACCCCGGACGGGCGCCGGTCGGGCCGGTGGACGACTGGACCACCGACTTCGACCATGTCGATCCCCAGTATGCGGCCCGCGCCCCCGAGATCTGGGACGAGCTGCGCCGCGAATGCCCGGTGGCCCACAGCGACCGCTACGGCGGCATCTGGCTGCCGGTGCGCCACGAAGACGTCTGCGCCATCGCCAAGGACACCGACACGTTCAGCTCCAACGGCGTGGTGGTGCACGACGGCCGTCCCGAGATCCCGCCCCCGGTGGGGTTCGCCCCGCCGATCACCAGCGACCCGCCCTTCCATCGCATCGCCCGGGAGTTCCTGCTGCCCGCGTTCGCACCCAAGCCGGTAGAGGCCAGGCGGGAGGCCACCCGCGAGACCTGTCGGGAGCTGCTCGACGACCTGATGGCCGGCGTGGCGGCAGGGCGCACCGACATCGTGGACGCCGCGCTCGGCTACACCCAGCACATACCGGTGCGGGTGATCGCCGACATGCTGGGCGTGCCCCGCTCCGACGGCGACCAGTTCAGGGTGTTCATCCACCGGATAATGGAGCAGCCCGGCGCCGAGTTCGAGGTCGAGTACGAGGACTCGATCGACTTCTACCTCGACACGCTGATCGCGGCCCGCGCCGTCGAGCCTCAAGACGACCTGATCAGCCACATGACCCACGCCACCATCGCGGGCCGGCCCCTAGAGCACGAGCACGTGCGAGGCACCTGCGGCCTGCTGATCATCGCCGGGGTGGACACCACCTGGTCGGCCATCGGCGCCTCGCTGTGGCACATGGCCCAGAACCCCGCCGACCGGCGGCGCTGGATCGAGGATCCCGACGTGCGGCCGTTCGCGGTGGAGGAGTTCCTGCGCTTCTACGCGCCGGTGACCATGGCCCGGATCGTGGCCAAGGACGCCGCCTTCGCAGGGCGCGAGATGCAGGCCAACGACTGGGTGCTGCTGCCGTTCCCGGCCGCCAACCGCGACCCGGAGGCCTTCGAGGACGCCGACAAGTTCGTGATCGACCGCCGGCGCAACCGCCACGTCGCCTTCGGGCTCGGCATTCACCGCTGCCTCGGATCGAACCTGGCCCGCATGGAGCTGACGGTGGCCTTGGAGGAGTGGATGGCACGCGTCCCGGACTTCGAGCTGGCCGACCCCGAGGGAGTGACCTGGTCCACCGGCCAGATCCGCGGCCCCCGCACACTGCCGGTCCGGATCCTCAACGGCACGTGAGGCTGCACAAGTTCAGCGAAGTCGACGCGTTCGTGGCGCTGGACCTGGCCGGGGCGGAGGCCGCGTCCGGGCCAGTGCGCTGGGCCCGCAAGATCCTGCAGGGCGGGGCCAAGGACCTGGCCCGCTCCCACACCTACACCTACGCGGCCCTGCAGATGCGGCGCAGCGGCGCTTCCGCGGGCATCAACGCCGAGGCGCCGCAGCGGGGGGAGGCCGTGGCCGCGTTCGTGGCCGAGGCTGCCGCCCTTGTAGCCGACGGCACCTATCTGCCGGACGCGGCCAAGGGCGTAGGCGAGGACGACTTGGCCCCGCTGCGCGGCGGCGACGCCCGGAACGTGTCGCGGCTGGGTGCTTTCGCGGCTGCGTGCGACGGGGTCTCGGCCGCCGCGGCGGCCGACGCGGCGGTGGGGCTTCACGGCGCTACCGCAGTGATCGAGGGCCTGTCGGCTACCGGGGCTGCTCTGGCTTCGGAGGTGGCCATCCGGGGTGGCCGGATAGTGGCGGTGTCTTCGGCGGAGGGGTGCCTATCGGGTTCCAACGCCCTCGACGCCACCGCGCTGGCGCAGGCCTGGACCGAGCACGGCGACAGGGCGCTGAGCGCTCTGGCCGGCAGCGACGACGGGTTGGGCGAGCCCGGCGAACTCTGGAGCATCCCGTCTGACGTGGTGTTCGCAGGCTCGCGGATGGGGGTCGTCAACCATGGAGTGGCCGAGAGCTTCGAGTGCCGGTCCCTGGTGCCGAGCGGCCGCCTGGCCTACACCTCCAAGGCACTGGCCGTGTGCCGCAGGCAGGGCATTGCCGCGATTCCCGACTTCGTGGCCCTGGCCGGATCCACGATCGCAGCCTGGAGCAGCCCCGACACCAACGACGATGACATTCGTAGCGAGATCGCCGGCGCGGTCGCTGCGTTGACAGCCGAGGCGCTCGCCGCAGACGACGGTCCCTTCCTGGGTGCCTGCTACGCCGCGGAAGCATTCCTGTCGACCTGGCAGGACGAACTGCCGTTCGGCCGTCCGCTGGCCTCCTGACGGCGGGAGGCCCCGTTGCGCCCTCCTGTCGCGCCGCGTTGGAGAGCGGCGTAGACAACGGGCCAGGTGCTTGGCTGCGATTAGACGATTTGAGGGGTTGTCCTAGTATCCGGCCATGACTAGTCATGCGACCTATGAGGACGTAACGGTCGACGTCGACGACGACTACGTCGCCACCGTCACGATCCACCGTCCGCCCAACAACTTCTTCGACTACAAGCTGGTGGCCTCGATCAGAGCCGCTTTCGAGGACATCGACGACAACCCCGACGCCCGTGCCATCGTGCTGGGTTCGGAGGGAAAGCACTTCTGCGCGGGCGGCGATTTCATGAGCCCCGAGGAGGAGCTGGTGGCGCCGCTCTACCGGGACGCGATCGCTCTCTTCGCATGCAAGACGCCCGTCGTCGCCAGGGTGCAGGGCGCCGCGATCGGCGGCGGCATCGGTCTGGCGATGGTGTGCGACTTCCGCGTCGCCGCGCCCGAGGCCCGCTTCAGCGCCAACTTCTCGCTCCTGGGCTTCCATCACGGCATGGGGCTCACCGTCACGCTGCCGCGGGCCGTGGGCCACCAGGTGGCCCTGGAGGTGCTCTACACCGGACGCAGGTTCAAGGGGGAGGAGGCCTACCAGATGGGCCTATGCGACGAGCTCGTGCCGCTGGACCGCCTCGAGGAGGCCGCCCACCGAAGGGCCGCAACCATCGCGGCGGCCGCTCCGCTGTCCATACGGGCAATACGGGAGACCATGCGCGGCGATCTCCATGCCCTGGTCAGAGCGGCTGCCGGACGCGAGGCACAGGAGCAGTACCTCCTAGAGACCACAAACGACTTCGATCACGGCGTCAGCACCTACTTCGCCCGCGAGACCCCGCACTTCACCGGCACCTGAGTCCTGTCGCGCTTGCCAATCCGCTCGAGGAGATAGGAGCAGCCGTTGCACGAGGTGCACGCTGAGATAACGGCCAATGTGATCCTGGTGCAGGTCGAGCCCGGCCAGCGGGTCGCAGAGGGTGACGAGCTTGTGGTTCTCGAGTCGATGAAGATGGAGATACCGGTCCTGGCTCCGGTCGACGGCATCGTCTCGCAGCTCGCGCTCGCGGCCGGCACCACGGTGGCGGAGGGTGATCTGGTGGCCGTTATAGACGCGGCCTGAAGGTGCCGAGGGGCAGCCAACGGCTTGGCAGGCCTAAATGTCTGAACTATTGTGCTGAACAGCCCTCCCTCGGGAATGGGCGGGGGCTAAGGGAGGAATCATGCGCGGTATTACGAAGGGGCGCCTGTTCGTCGCGCTCCTATTGGTGTTCGCACTGGTGGCGGCTGCCTGCGGCGATGACGAGCCGGACACATCGGCAGCCGATGCCGAGGTAGCGGCAGCACAGGCTGCTGCCGAACAGGCGCAGGCTGAGGCAGCCGCGGCGGCCGAGGCGGCCCAGGCCGAGGCGCAGGCCGAGGTGGACGCAGCCGAGGCCGCGGCCGAAGCCGCGCAGGCCGAGGCAGCCGAGGCGGCCGAGGCGCTGGCCGCAGCCGAGGCGGCCGCGGCCGAGGCGAGTGCTGAGCAGCAGGCCGAGGCACAGGCGGCGCTGGAGGCCGCGCAAGCCGCAGCCGAGGAGGCGCAGGCCGCAGCCGAGGCCGCGCAGGCCGAGGCGGCCGAGGCGCAGGATGCGCTGGCAGCCGAACTCGCCAAGGAGCCCGAGCGGCCCTTCGTGGAGGTCATGAACGAGCGTCTCCAGGCCTCGGGCGAAGAGCCGGTGGTCACATGGGTCGCGGGCGGTGGACTGTCCAAGAACGCCCATCTCGTCAGCTGCCTCAGGCCGTTCGCCAGGGACACGGGCGCCGAGATCGTCTACGTGGAAGGCAGGGTCGGTCTGGGGTTCATCAAGGCCGAAGTCGAGGCGTCCGGCGACCCGACGTTCGACACCATAAAGATCAACGAGGACGAGGTCGAGGCCGCCATCGAAGAGGGGTGGATCCAGCCGCTCGACTGGAGCGTGATCAACACCGACGATCTGACGCCCTCGCAGCATCCGACGGACTACGCCATCGCGCACACCACTTTCGGCTCCGCGGTGTTCTACAACACCGACAAGTGGCCCGACGGCAGCCCTGTGCCCGAGACGTGGGCCGACTTCTGGGACGCCGAGACGTTCCCCGGGCCGCGCGGAGTTGACGGCAACGGTTGGGGCATGCCGTTCCGGGGCCTGGCTGAGGCCGCGATGGTGGCGTCCGGCGCGGACCCGACCGACCTGTATCCCCTAGACATCGATGCGGCCATAGCCAAGATGGACGAACTCGCGCCCCACATAAGCGCGTTCTTCACGAGCGGAGCCCAGGTCACCCAGCTGATGCTGGCCGAAGAGGTCGACCTGATCCACGCCTGGGTCGGTCGGGCCTGGGACGCCATCCAGCAGGGCGCGCCGTACAAGATCATGCCCCAGACTCACCTCATCGAGACGGTGGGCACGCCGATGGTCGTCCTGGCGGGAGCGAAGTCGCCCACCTACGCGTCGGCCGCGATCGGCTATTGCGGCGGCGCCGAAGGGCAGGCCGAGTACACCAACCACGCCATCTACGCCCCGTCGAACCTCCAGTCCGTCCCGTTGGTGGATCCCTCGTTGGGCAGGGAAGGATGGCTGGGCACCGACCCCCGCTTCGCCGACACCACCATCATCATCGATTCCGACTTCTACAAGGACGATCGGGACGCCCACATGGCGCGCTGGAACGAGTGGCGCACCGCCCAGTAGGTGATCGAAGCAACGTCGAACACATCGTCGCAGCAGACAGCGCCTCTGGCCGCGGAGCCCGCGGGCGACCGCGGCCAGGACGTTGTCTTCCGCAACGTCACCAAGCGCTTCGGCGGCGAGGTGGTGGCCGTGGACGCGATGTCGCTCGACATCGCCCCCGGGGAGTTCTTCACCCTCCTGGGTCCCAGCGGGTCCGGTAAGTCGACCCTCCTCAACCTGGTCCTCGGCGCGCTGCAGCCCGATGAGGGCGAGATCCTCGTCGGCGGCCGGCCCATCGTCTCGGTGCCCATGCACAAGCGCAACATCGGCATGGTCTTCCAGAACTACGCCCTGTTCCCCCACATGACCGTGTTCAAGAACATCGCCTTCCCGCTGAGCATGCGCAAGATGTCCAAGGACGAGATCTCCGAGCGAGTCACGGAAGTTCTGGAGTTGGTGCAGCTGCCCGGATTCGAGGAGCGGTACCCCAGCCAGGTCAGCGGAGGCCAGCAACAGCGGATCGCCACCGCCCGGGCGATAGCAGCCAAGCCGCCGCTCATCCTGATGGACGAACCGCTCGGGGCGCTGGACGTCAAGCTGCGCATCGAGATGCAAGAGCAGCTGCGGCTGCTGCACCGGAGCCTGGGCATCACCGTCATCTACGTCACCCACGACCAGGACGAGGCCATGACGCTGTCGGACCGGATCGCGGTGATGCGCGACGGGCGCATCGAGCAAGTGGGAACACCCCGGGAGGTCTACGAGCAGCCGGCCAACACCTGGGTCGCGTCGTTCCTGGGCGACGCCAACCTCATCGATTGCCGGGTGGTGCGGCATTCGTCGACAGGGACGGTGCTTACCACTCGGGGCGAGCCCCGCACAAGGCTGCTGGCCCTGCCCGATGACTCGGACGGCCCCGCCGAGGGCGCCGACACCGACGAGCGCGTCTTCTTGATGGTCCGCCCGCAGCGCATCGACCTGGTCTCCGGGACGGACCCTCCGGGCGGAAGCGGCGACACCCACAATTCGCTTCCCGCGACCGTGGAAGCGGCCTACTTCTCGGGAACGGAGCTGCGCTATCTCATCACCACCGACCAGGGCGAGTCGCTGCACGCCATCTCGTCGATCGAGGAGGAGCGCGAGGAGTTCGGCGCAGGCGACCGGGTAACAGCCCGATGGCCGGTGGAGTTCGGCCGGCTGCTGTCGAGCTGATCGGCGTGCAAGCCACCGCGGTCGCCGCTCCGCCCGCATCCCGTTTCGGCCCGGCGCTGCGGTCGCTGACGTCGAGGTACGCGATCCTGGCGTGGACCGGAGCCGCGTGGCTGCTGGTGTGGTTCGTGGTTCCGGTCGTGTGGATGATCTGGGAGCTCATCGGCAACCAGGAGTTCCAGGACACGCTCTCCTTCACCGGAGCGGAGCGGACGGTGAACCTCCGGGCTCTGCGCAACACCTTCGAGACGTCGGCGGTCACCACGATCCTGTGCCTGATCGGCGGTTACATCGTCGCCTACTTCCTGGTGAACGTCGGCCCCAGAATCCGCATCATCCTGATGGCCCTGGTGCTGATCCCCTACTGGGTCAGCATCATCATCCGCACCTACGGCCTGATCGTTGCGCTGGGACGCAAGGGGATCGTCAACGAGGCCCTGATCGACCTCGGGCTTATCTCGGAGCCCCTGCGGATGGTCTTCACCACCAACGCCATGTACCTGGGCCTCGTCCAGATCCTGCTGCCCTACGTGGTGCTGACCGTCTACACCTCTCTGGAGGCCATCGACAAGAACCTGCTCACCGCGGCCCGCAGCCTCGGCGCCGGCTCCTGGGGCGTCTTCCGCAAAGTGACCCTGCCGCTGAGCCTTCCCGGGGTCTACGCCGGGGGGATCATCGTGTTCATCATCACCCTGGGCGCGTACGTCACGCCGGCGCTGATCGGGGGGCCCGGTGACATCATGATCGCCCAACTCGTGTGGATAAACGTCACCGAGTTCGGCGCGTTCGGCACCGCGATCGTGCTCGTCCTGCCGTTGATCGTGATCACCATGGTGCTGTTCGTGGTGTTCAACCGGTTCGTCGGCGTGGACAAGATGCTGGGCGCGGGCGGCGCCCGGGAACGGGGGTAGCCGCCATGGGCCAGAAGCTCCTGCTCGGCATCGTCGCCGTGGCGATACTGCTCTTCATCGCCTCCCCCATCTTCGTGGTGCTGCCCCTGTCCTTCAGCGACGCACGAGGGATCCAGTTCCCGCCCGAGGCCTACAGCCTGCGACGCTTCCGGGAGTTCTTCGGCGCCGAGGACTGGCTCAACGCGCTGTGGACTAGCGCCAAGGTGTCGTTCTTCGCGGTGCTGGTGGCCACACCGCTGGGTACCGGCATGGCGCTCGGCCTGGTCCGGGGCAAGTTCCCCGGAAAAAACTTCCTGAACTCCTTCGTGATCCTCCCGCTGGTGTTCCCGACTCTGATCTACGGGCTGTCGCTGTTCTTCCTGTACCGGCGGATCGGCATATACGACACAGAGTTGGGGCTGGTGCTGGCCTACATCGTGGTGGGCCTGCCGTTCATAGTGCTGATCACCGCGGCCAGGTTCCGCTCCTTCGACGAGTCGCTTGAGCTGACCGCGATGTCGCTGGGCGCCAACTGGTGGAAGGCGTTCTTCAAGGTGACCCTGCCGCTGACCTGGAGCGGGATCGCCGCGGGCGCGATCATCGCCTTCATCATCGTGTTCGACGAGCTGATCATCGCCCTGTTCATCTCCCGGATCCAGGAGGTCACGCTGCCGGTGAAGATGTTCAACTCGCTGGAGTTGGAAGTGGATCCGCTGTTGGCGGTGATCGCCAGCTTCCTGATCATCAATTCGCTGATCCTGGCCGGGCTGGCCGCACTGCTCACCCGGGTCCGGCACCAATGAGCACCCGGCCCGCCGACCCGCGGGGCAACGGGCACCGATGGACCTCGACCGGCTGTTGAGCCCCGCCCGGGTGGGCGTCATCGGCGCATCCGAGCACGGTCCCGGCGGATCCGTGGTGAAGGCCCTGCTCGGCTCGGGCTTTCCCGGCGAGATCGTCGCAGTGAACCCGAAGTACTCGGACGTCTTCGGGGTGCCGTGCGTGGAGTCGATCGAGGCGGCCGGGCCCGTCGACTGCGTGTTCGTGATGATCACCAGGCACAGAACGCCGGGAGTGCTCCGCGAGTGCGGACGGGCCGGGGTGGGCGCCGCGGTGGTGTTCGCCGGCGGCTTCGGCGAGTCGAGCAACGATGGCCGCCAACTCGAGGCGGAGCTCGCGGCGGCCGCCCGACAGTCCGGCATCGCCCTGCTGGGGCCCAACTCGATGGGCGTCGTCAACGCGGCGGTGCCGATGGGCCTGTGGGTCGGCGCCGAGTACATCCCGCCCGGGCTGAGCGGCGGTGTCCTCGTCGGCCAGAGCGGGGGGATGATCGATGCGGTCCGCACCCTCGGCAAGCCCACCGGGCCGCAGCTGTTCGTCGACACCGGAAACGAGGCCGTCCTCACCACAGCCGACTTCGTCGACTTCCTGGCCGACGACCCGGCCGTGTCGGCCATCGGGCTGGTTGTGGAGGCCGTCACCGACGTTGACCGGATGGCCGCCGCCCTCAGCAAGGCGCAGCGTCGGCAGAAGCCGGTGGTGGGCCTGCAGGTGGGGCGCTCAGAACGGGGCTCGGCTGCCATCTTCGGCCATACCGGAGCGCTGGTCTCCGACGCCGATGCGCTGCGAGCGTTCCTCGCCCGGCACGGAGTGCTCGAAGTGCGCGACATCGACGAGCTGACCGAGACTCTGTCGCTGCTGGTGTCGGGCATCGAGACCAAGGGCGGCGGCGTCGTGCTGGTGGGCACGTCGGGCGGCAAGACGGCGCACTTCGCCGACCTCTGTGAGGAGTCCGGGCTGCAACTGGCCGAGATCGGGCCGCAGACTTGCCGGAAGCTGGCCGAGATCTTCGACACGGACTACACGGGAGCGAACCCGATCGACATGGGCCTGGGACCGGAGGGCGTGGAGGCCGCCAAGACCAGGCGCGTGCTGGAGACTCTGGTCGCCGACGAGGCCGTGGGCCTCGTCGGGGTGTGCGGCGACCTGCCCGTGGACCCGGACCGCTTCGTCGGAGCGGCCAACTATGTGGACCGGGCGATGCGGGCAGCCGAGGAGGCCGCGGCAGCGGGGACATCGGTGGTGTTCATCGACACCCGCCCGGCCCGCAGCGGAAGCCAGGGCCGGACATGGCGCGTCCCCGTGCTGGAGGGGTCGGCCGAGAGCGTCCGGGCCCTCCGCCACCTGGTGGACTTCGAGAAGGCCTGCCAAGCGCGAGCTGTGATCGGCGAGCCTGCGGCGGTCACCGCCGCGGAGGCCGATTCCGATCGGCTGCCGGCCGGCCTCGATCTTGAGCTCCTGTGTCGACAGACCTGGAGCGCGGGCGCCGACGGCGTGAGCCTGCTGAGGTCGGACGCGGTCTCAGACCTGCTGCGCCACTACGGCATCGACGAGGTCCCCGGGGCCACGGTCCAACTCTCGGGCACGCAATCCGGCGGCGACGGATCGGGGCCTGCGGCGGCCGCGGCCGAGGGGGTCGGTTATCCGCTGGCGGCCAAGCTCCACTGCCCGGTCCACGTTCACAAGAGCCGCGCTGGCCTGTTGAAGCTCGACCTTCGATCAACACCGGATCTGGTGGCCGCGGTCGACCAGATGCGCCGGGTCCACTCGTCGATCTGTTCGGATCCCCATCCGCAGACGCTGCATCTGCAGTCCATGGTCGACGTTGGCCTTGAGGTCATCGCCGGGGTCAAGGTCGATCCGCAGTTCGGCCCGGTGCTCGCAGTCGGCATCGGCGGCGTCGCCGTCGAGGCTCTTCAGCAGGTCAGCCGAGCGCTGCTTCCGCTGACGGCCGGTCAGGTTGCGACCCTGGTCGATTCGAGCCCGGTGGGGCATGTCCTGGAGACGATGCCGCAGGCCGACCGCGGAGCGCTGCACAAGAACCTGCTGGCCATAGCAGCGCTCGCTTGGGATCTGCGGTCCGTGCTCAGCGAGGCCGACTTCAACCCCATAACCGTGCTGGCCGACGGGCGGGGCGCATGGTGCGTGGACGTCCGAATGTTCGTGGCGGCGCCAGGAGGTGCTCGATGTCAGTAGGTGTTCAATGGCGGTAAGTGCTCTATGTCAGTGACCGCGCTGCGGGAGACGCTGGAACGGGCCCGCTCCTTGATCGACCAGCGCTACACGCCGGGCGAGAGCAAGGGAATCTCCGAGATCACGGAGTTCTTCGCCAGGGACTGGTCGCGGGGCCTCGAGCAGTTCGCAGACCACTATCACGACTCCGAGGCTGCATCGGCTCTCGGACTGCGGACTCTGCGGGTGCCGCCGTCGTTCATCCAGCTGGTAGCCAGGGGACCGAGCTATGACGTGATCGGCATCCCCGAGGAGCTGGTCACGCTCCACGGGGAGAGCGAGTACGAGTTTTTCGCCGATCTGGAGGTGGGCGACACGCTGACCGCCGAGGCGCGGATCATCGAAGTCACCGAGAAGCGCAGCGACCGCCTGGGGGTGATGGGCGTCGTCGTCACCCTCAACGAGTACCGCAACCAGCACGGCACCGTTGTCGCCACCCATCGCTGGACCAGCCTCATGTACTCGGCGGCCGAGGCGATCAGCCGCCTCTAGCCTCGACGGGCGGGAAGGAGAGAGCCATGCACGTCGACACCGAAGACGGCTTCGACCTCAGACTCACCGGAGTCGGCGACGAGTTGCCGATCGCCTCGCTCGGGCCTCTGCGGATAGAGCACTTCTGCCGGTACATGTTCGCCTGCGGGGTACCGGGACCCGAACGCGACGGCGGGGACGTGCACTACGACATGTGGGCCGCGGCCCGGGCCGGCTTCAACGACGTGTTCGACATGGGCGCCTGGCGCACCGCGCTGTTCGTCGAGCTGGCCGAGAACCAGTGGGGAGGTCCTCACACCCGGGTCACCAGGATCAGGAACCGCTACGGCGGGATGGTCTACCGGGACGACACGCTGCGGTTCTGCGGCCGGGTGACGGCGAAGGAGACCGCTCCCGACGGTTCGCTGGTCATCGACGTCGACATCTGGAACGACACCGGTTCCGGTCCCCCGGTCACCACCGGCGAGATGACCATCCGGGTCCCCCGGCGGGCTGAGTCTGGCTAGGCGGAGACGACGGGTCGGGGTAATCCGCTTCAGTCGGCCATGGTCGAGTTCGGGGCGGCCTGAGCGACCAGTCCGGGAACCACCGCTCCCAGCTCGGCCGGATCCCACCGCCCGTCCTTGACCTCGGTCGGGCCCCGCCGCCACCCCTCGGCCACGCTGACGGTGCCGCCGTGGACCAGGAACACCCGCCCGGTGATGCCGCTGGACTCTGAGCTGCCGAGCCACACAACGAGCGGCGAGATGTTCCCGGCGTTGAACGTGTCGAAGGCGCCGGGCTTCGCGGCGAACATCTCCTGCAGTCCGGGGACATTCTCGGTGAGACGGGTCCGGGCGTCGGGCGAGATGGCGTTGACGGTCACGCCGTAGCGTCCCAGCTCCTGGGATGCGATCACCGTGAACGCGGCGATCCCGGCCTTGGCCGCACCGTAGTTCGACTGGCCGATGTTGCCGAAGATCCCCGAGGTGGACGTGGTGTTGATGATGCGGGCGTCGACCGGGTTGCCCGCTTTGGCCTGCTCCCGCCAGTAGGCCGCCGCGCAGCGGCTGGGGAGATAGGTCCCCCTCAGGTGAACGGCGATGACGCCGTCCCACAGGTCCTCGGTCAGGTTGACCAGCATGCGGTCGCGGATGATTCCCGCGTTGTTGACCAGCACGTCGAGCCGGCCGAAGGACTCCAGCGCAGTGTCGATGAGCCCGTTTGCGCCGTCGCTGTCGGCGACGTTGTTGAAGTTGCTGACCGCCTCGCCGCCGAGGTCCCTGATCTCGGCCGCCACCGTCTCGGCCGGCGCGTCCGAGGACCCGCTGCCGTCGAGCTGGCCTCCGAGATCGTTCACGACCACCCTGGCGCCCTGCCGGGCGAACTCCAGAGCGTGCTCCCGTCCGATGCCCCGGCCTGCGCCGGTGATGACCACCACCCGGCCCTCGCATATTCCTGTCATCGTCAACTCCCTTGTGGTTTGGCTCTTGTCGCGGACTCTTGTCATATAGGCAGGGAATCGCCCTGAGAATCGGTGGAGGGCTCGAACAGCGGCAGATTCCGGCCGTCAGACAGCTGCTCCCAGGCGACCCGCACGCCCATGCCGACGGCGACATCTTCAGGGTCGCACCCGACGATGTTGCTCATCATCCTCGCCCCCTCGTCCAAGTCGACCAGCGCTACCACATACGGCGTGCGGTCCGCCATTTCAGGGCTTGCGGTGCGGTAGTGCACGGAGAAGGCATAGACCGTTCCGGTGCCGGGCGAGTCTCGCCATTCGAGGTCAGATCCACCGCAGGCGGGGCAGATCTCCCGCGGGTAGAACACGACACGCTCACACGACCGGCACCACTGCATGACCAGCCGCGGCTCGCGGGTCGCCTGCCAGAACGGCTCGCTGACGGGCATGGACGGAGGCTCGAACCGGGCTGCCATCGCTACAGGGCCTCCCCGAGGCCGAGAACGACGGTGGCGATGGCCGAGAGGGCGCCGCCAGCGCCGTGGGCGACCGCCACGGTGGGCTCGGGCACCTGCCGGGGGCCGCACTCGCCGCGAAGCTGCCGGACCGCCTCCACTATCAGGAACATCCCGTACATGCCGGGATGGGTGTAGGAGAGGCCGCCTCCGTTGGTGTTCATGGGCAGCGAACCCCCGGGCCCGAGCTTGCCGTCCTCGACGAACAGGCCGCCCTCCCCCTTGGCGCAGAACCCCAGGTCCTCCAGGTGCAGCAGAGCGGTGATGGTGAAGGAGTCGTAGGCCATGAGGACGTCCACGTCGGACGGGTCGATCTGGGCCATGTCGAAGGCCCGCTGTCCCGACTGAGCCCCGGCGGTGACCGTGAGGTCGGGCATCTGGCTGATCATGTCGTGGTCGTGGCAGGTCGCCGCGCCCAGCACATACACCGGGGACTTGCGCAGGTCGGCGGCGCGGGCCGAGCTGGTAAGCACGAACGCCCCGGCGCCGTCGGTCACCAGGCAGCAGTCGAGACGATGCAGTGGCGACAAGAGCACCGGCGAGCCGACGACGTCGTCCACGGTGATCGTTGTCTGGTGGCGGGCCCTCGGATTCATCTCGGCCCACTGGCGGGTGCTGACCGCGATCTGGGCCAGCTGCTCGGAAGTCGTCCCGTACTGGGCCATGTGCCGGCTGGCGGCCAGGGCGTAGGGACCCATCGGCTGCCACAGCCCGTAGGGGGCCTCCCACTCGGCCTCGGGGTGGTAGCCGATCCACGAAGGCATGTCGGAGTCGATGCCGCGCTTGTAGTCGCCGCGGGGCGTCTCCGCGTAGACACACACGACCACATCGCACAGGCCGACGGCCACGGCCGCGGCGGCGTGTTCCAGATGGACCTCGTAGCTGGAGCCGCCGACGTTGGTCGACTCGGTGAAGACCGGGTGAATGCCCAGGTATTCCGCCAGACCGAGCGATGTGCCCGTGTAGGTGGACGGGCCCACATGGCACACGCCGTCCACATCGTCGAGCGACAGGCCGGCGTCGTCGAGGGCCTCATTGACCATGGCCGCCTCCAAGGCCCGCCCTCGGGTTGGAAGCTCCCCGGTGGGCGACGCCGCGTCGGCCACTCCGACGACCGCGGTCGCGCCCCGGAGAGATCTTCCGGACACCGCACACCTCCCTGGACGGCCTCGAACTGGCCGTGCCGCAGCCCGCGAGTCTTGCGCCGGCGCGTCTTGCGGGCAAAATCAGGGAAAGGCGGCACCGGTTCTGCCGACCGTTGAGCCGGGCTCCATAGAGGAGGACCGACGTGGACCAGGAACGCTCCGAACTCCAGGACCGCTCCATAGACCAGGAACGCTCCATGGACGAACTGACCGAGGATCTCGAGGAACGCCGTCGGCGAGTCCGTGTCGAGATGGGGGGTGCCCACCGGGTCCAGTCCCTGCGAGACAGGGGGATCCTGACCGCCCGGGAGAGGATCGACCTGCTGCTCGACGAGGGCTCCTTTCGCGAGATGGGCACCTTCGCGGTCTCGTGGAACCCCGAGGATCGCGAGGCCACGCCGGGCGACGGCCGCATCTGCGGCTTCGGACTCGTCGACGGCCGTCCGGTAGCGGTGGAAGCCGATGACGTGACGGTGAAGGGCGCCTCCTCGGCCGTCGTCAACCTGCGCCGGATGGACCGCATCTATCTGCAGGCTGTGCGGGCCGGGCATCCGCTCGTGTATTTCGGTGAGAACCGGGGCGGGCGGCTCCCCGAGTACATGGGGAGCGAGGCCATCTGCGAGGTCGGCCACGAGGCCATCGCCTGGCTCAAGCGAGAGCGCGACATCCCTCTGGCCACGGTGATCACCGGCACGTCGCTCGGCTCGTCGAGCCTGATCGCCGCGGCCAGCGATCTCGCCGTCCAGGTGGAGGGAACCACGATGAGCGTGGTCTCGCCGCGGATCGTCGAGATCGCCACCGGCGAGTCGGTCACGCTCGAGGAGCTGGGCGGCCCCGAGGTTCACTCCCAGACGACCGGGCTGATCGACCAGACCGCGGCCGACGTCGAGGAGGCGACCGGCATCGTGCGGCGGTGGCTGTCGTACCTGCCCTCCAACATCGAGCAGCCGCCTCCGGTCGCGGCCGAGGTTCCCCCGCCGGGCCGGGCCCGGCTCAGCGAGATGGTGCCCACCCAGCGCCGGCGGGGCTACGACATGCGCAGGGTGCTGACCGAGCTCGTCGACGGCGGCGAGTTCTTGGAGCTGAAGCCCAAGTTCGGTAGGAGCCTGACCACCGTCCTAGCCCGCGTCGGGGGAATGCCGGTGGGGATCATGGCCTCGAACCCCATGTTCGAGGCAGGCTCGCTGACCCCCGCGGCCTGCGACAAGGGGACCCGGCTGCTGTGCCTGTGCGACGCTTTCGATCTGCCGCTGATCATCCTCCAGGACACTCCGGGGTTCCTGGTGGGCCGCAGGGTCGAGCACGACCGCTTCATCAACAAGTCCACCATGTTCTTCGAGGCGCTGGTCCAAGCCTCGATGCCCCGGCTGGTGGTGCTGATCCGCAAGGCCTACGGAGCGGCCTTCGGCAGTCTCGGAGGCGCGGGCACCGGAAGCGACCTGCTGGTGGCCTGGCCCACCGCGGAGATCGGCTTCATGGATCCGGCGGTAGCAGTGAACGCGCTCTACGGAGAGGAGCTGGCCGAACTGGAGGGCGAAGAGCGGGCGGCGCGGTTCACCGAGCTCGCCGAAGGTCTGCGCCAGGGCAACGATCCCTACGGCCCGGCCGGGACGATGCAGATCGACGAGGTCATCCACCCCGACGAGACCCGCTCACTGCTGATTGCCGAACTCCGACGCCACCGCTCCCTGCCACCAAGACCACCCGAGCAGCGCTCCCTCAGGAACTGGCCCACCAGCTGGTGACTCCACAGCCTCCAAGAGCGGAGTGACGCCGCTGCGACACGACGGACTTTCGCCTTATGGCGCTCGCTCTTGGCCCCGGTCGAGAGGGGACTCCTAGGATGATTTCGTGGTCAGCCTGGGGGACTATGGCGACGTCAGCGTCGACGTCGACGACTCGTACGTGGCCACCGTCACCATCCGCCGCCCGCCGAACAACTTCTTCGACTACAACCTGATCGCGGCGCTGGTGGCCGCGTTCGCCGCCATCGACGACCATCCCGGCGCCAGAGCCATCGTGCTGGCGTCGGAGGGCAAGCACTTCTGCGCGGGGGCCGACTTCAGCGACACCGACGAGCGGGCCGGCGATCTGTATCACGAAGCGGTCGGGTTCTTCACCGCGAAGACGCCGGTGGTCGCCGCCGTCCAGGGCGCCGCGGTCGGCGGCGGCCTTGGACTGGCGATGATGGCCGACTTCCGGGTCGCCGCACCCGAGGCCCGTTTCTCGGCCAACTTCTCGCTGCTCGGCTACCACCACGGCTCCGGGCTGTCGGTGACGCTGCCCCGCGCCGTCGGCCACCAAGTCGCCCTCGACCTGCTCTACACGGGCCGCAGAGTCAAGGGCTTCGAAGCGCTGGAGATCGGACTGTGCGACGAGCTCGTCCCGCTCGACGATCTGGCCGGCGCCGCCCACGCCCGGGCCGCGACTCTCGCCAGCACCGCACCGCTGTCGCTGCGCACCATCCGGGAGACGATGCGAGGGGATCTGTCTACTCTCGTCAGGACGGCGACCGACCGGGAGGTGATCGAACAGCACCGGCTGGAACGCACCAACGACTTCGCCGAGGGCGTCGCGGCCTACGCCGAGCGCCGCAAACCGAACTTCACGGGCGCTTGACAACAACATCAGACACGAGCAATGACAGCAACCGCTCACACGCGCACGCTGACAGCAACCGCACGCACGGCCACACAACAGCACCAACCATCACAAGGAGAGACCCCATGAGCAACTCGACTGCCGCCCTGGAGGCCATGAACCCCCGGGTCGGAGAGCTCCAGGGAACCGGCGACTGGTTCGCCGTCACCCAGGATCAGATCAACCAGTTCGCGGACGTGACCCACGACCACCAGTTCATCCACATCGATCCCGAGCGGGCCGCAGCCGAGACCCCGTTCGGCGGGACGATCGCCCACGGGTTCCTGACGCTGTCGATGCTGACCCACCTCCAGGAATCGATCGGCACCGACCTGTGGAGGCGCGAGGGGCTCGACATGTTCCTCAACTACGGATTCGACAAGGTCAGATTCATCAGCCCCGTGCCGGCAGGGGCGCGCATCCGGGCCTCCGCGGTGCTGAGCAAGGCCGAGCTGAAGGGAACCTCAGTCCAGACCACCCGGACCATGACCGTCGAGATCGAAGGAACGGACAGGCCGGCCCTGGTAGCCGACTGGATCGACCGCGCCGTCTACGACTCCTAGATACGATTGCCCGCCACAACGCGCGCCAGGCGCGCTTCTTCGGGGCTGTAGCTCAGGCTGGTTAGAGCACCTGCTTTGCAAGCAGGGGGTCGTCGGTTCGAATCCGATCAGCTCCACCCTCGACGGGCGTTCAGCGCGCCTTGTCACGACCATGGGGCGGATCTCGCATGACCCGTATCGGACTGGCTCAGATCCTCAGCCGCCCGGATCAGGCCGAGGCCAACCGGAAGGCCAGCACCGACGCGATCGCCTCGCTGTTCGAGCAGGGCGCGGACATCGTTGTGGCGCCGGAGATGGCGGTGCCGTGGTACACCACCAACCGCAGCGCGCTCGAGCCGCTGGCCGAGGCTCTCGACGGGCCGACGGTCAGCGACTGGCAAGCCGAGGCAGCCCGTCACGGCGGACTCGTGGTCGGCGGTCTGTGCGAGCGCAGCGGCGACTCGCTCTACAACTCAGCGGTCGCGGTGGATTCGAGCGGCGTGATCGCCCACTACCGGAAGCTGCACCTGTTCGACGTCGAGAAGCACTGCTTCGCCCCCGGCGACGCCGGACTCAGCGTGATCGAGACGGCCTACGGGACCATCGGTCTGTGCATCTGCTACGACCTGCGCTTCGTGGAGGTCGTGCGGGTGCTGGCCCTGCGAGGCGCCGACCTGATCTGCGTGCCGACGGCCTGGGTGCGCGGCTTCGACCGGCGCCAGTACCGCGAGGGCGAGTTGATCGCCCACGCCGAAGGGGCGCTGGTGCAGGCCAACCTCAGCCAGGTGTTCATCGCCTGCACGTCGCAGGTCGGCGAGGGCGACGGGGTCGAGCTGCTCGGATCGTCCGTTGTGGCCGACCCGTACGGTCGGATAGCGGGCGGGCCGCTGTCCACGGCACGCGAGCAGCTCGAAATCGTGGATGTCGACATGTCCGAGTCCCGCCGAGCCCAGGCCCGCAGCGAGCTCATCCGGCCCCGCGCCGATCGTCGCACCGACGTCTACGGCATCCTCCACGAGGGCGAATCGCTGTAGCGCGAATTCTCGGTGCGAGAAATGCGCGCTGGATGCACAGAATCAACCCGAGAATCTGCTGGAGTCTGCGTAGGAGCCTGGCTGCCGCCGGTCAGTAGACGCTGAGACCCGACAGCATCCGGTTGAGTTCCGGCACCAGTACGGCCCGCATCGAGTACGACCCGATCACTGCGTATAGGCAGAATGCCCGCGACCCCACGTGGAAGAACTTCTGTAGTCCGGCTTGGCCCGGCAGCGTCAGATGCAGCTGGTCCGGCGCGAAGTCGGCGGCGTCGAGGCGGGTCGGGAAGCCGTCGGGGGCGAACAGCTTCGATGTCGCTGAGGCTCTGTCGAACTCGATCAGCGCGGCGAAGATGCCGTTGCGGTCCATGATCTCCACCGCTCCCGACCCGTAGTCACCGCGCTCGGCGGGCAGCGAGAAATTCGCCGCGTGCACTACCACCAGCGAAGCATCCGAGGACTCCAGGCCGGAGTCGAGCATGGCCGGATCGGGCTGAGTAGACAGCTCGGCCTCCCACCCTGCGGGCACATCGACGCTCACCCCATGAGCTGCCAGCCTGCTCATGTCATCCCGCCCCTTCGACCAGTCACAGCGCCAGCAGGCTGACGGTGGCTGCGCCGCCGAGGGCCGCGGCCACGGCCGCGCCGGCGCGCCGGATCCGGTCAGCGCTCTGGTCGAGTCGGCGGTGCAGTTGCCGCAGGTCGTCGGGGGTCCGGACCCGACGGCCCAGTGCGAGGCTTGCGGCCCGAGTCGCCCCGAAAGCAGCACCGATCAGGAGTCCCGCGGTCACGTCGCCAGCCAACAGGGCAGCCAGCATGAACAGCGGAACCAGGGCGGTGTTCACCACGGTCGTCACCGCCGCGCCGAGCTGCAGGCCGAAGCCTGCGCCGTAGACCCACGACCGGTACGCGACCAACCAGTCCTCGTTCACCTGCCTGCGGCCCGGGAACCGTCGTCCCGACAGGTCCCAGGCCGCGGCGGCGGCACATGCGACGGCCAAAAAGACCAGCCGGGTACCGCTGCCCGCGACCGCGACCGACGCTTGGCCCAGCGCGCCGAGGACCGCTCCGATGGCCACGCCCCCGCCTGCCGCGCCCAGGCCAAGCCAAAGAACGGTCAGAGACCATCGGTTGCCCCGGGCCCGCTCACCGAGCGGGCTGATGCTGGTGAGCATCGACGTGCCTCAAGGCGACCAGGCAGACCGCACTCCCGCGGCCACGGCCGCCGCTATCCCGATGGCCAGCACCGCGGTCATCAGTCGGCGCGAAGTTCGGCGGAGTCGCCGTTCTCGCGGCTCGGGTCCGGCTGCTCGCCGTAGAGGCTCGGATGGCCGGGGCCTATCCCCGCCGACCGGAGCGCCTCATCAGCCCGCAGCCCGCGGCTCCGGCCCGAGAGTCGAGTCGCAGCCCGCGGCGGCCCGAGTCCGGAACGGGCGGCCAGGCCTGCGTCGTCCAACGCCTGTTCGAGCAGGTCCCGCAGCTGCTCCCAGCGCAGCGCGCTGCCCGCGCCCACCACCCGGCCCTCGGGGCCGTGGACCAGCGCGAAGTACGGCGAGCCCGGAACGTCGTAGTCCTCCCACGCCGCGGACGACAGCACGGCCTTGACCCCAGACGGGACCAGCTCCGCCATAGCCGACTCCGAGTCGTGCGCGGGATCCTGGCCGACGATCACCAGGCGGGTGTCGCCGCCGGGCAACTCGAGATTGGGGGCCGCGAAGGCCTCCCAGAACCTCTTGCAGGTGCGGCACCCCGGAGACAGGAAGGCAAGAAGCGTGAAGTGGGCCACACCGGTTACGGCGATCTTGGTCGGGCCTCCGGCCGGCACCTTCCCGACGAGGTCTCGGGCGCCTGCCGGGCCGGTCGTGGCATCGGCCTCCGACCTCTCTGCCACAACCCCGGCAGCGGAACCCGGGGTCTCTTCGCCGTCGAGGCTGATGCCGGCGCGGTCGAGGGCGCGCAAGATCTCCGCGTGGGTCCTGAGCAGCCCGAATACGAGCAGGGCGAGCACACCGACGGCGATGGCCAACAGCACGACCAAGACCGTCACCGCGCCACCATCGTGCGACCACCACCGGTCACCGCGCCACCGTTGTCCACCGCCGTCACGAGACCACGACCGTCACCGCGCCGCGCTCGGGCCTTCTGACGAGCGGAGGTGGTAGCCGTGCAGCAGGGCCGCGACCTCGGCGCGGGTGGCGGGCTCCTCCGCATTGAAGGTCGAATGCTCTGCCCACCACCCGATGTTGTGCCCGAGGGTCCACGCCAGCGCGTCGCGGTACCAGGCGTCGGGACCCACATCGGAGAACCTGATCCTCGCGTTGCCCTGCGGCTCTCCTGCCAGACGATGCAAGAACACGATCGACTGCGCCCGCGACACGCCGCTGCCCGGATCGAAGCGGCCCGGCGCCCGGCCCGAGGTGATCCGGTTCTCGACCATCCACGCCACCGCCCGGGAGTAGTGGGCGTTTGCCTCCACATCGTCGAACCTCCGGCTGGACCCGGCGCGAGGCTGGCCCCGGTAGCGCCAAAGGAACGTGGCGAACTGGGCCCGCGTCACCAGTTCGTCCGGACCGAACAGGTCGCTCTTCATGCCTGTGGCGATGCCCTCGTCGGCCATCCACTTGACTGCTTCGGCGTAGTAGGCCCTGGGCGGCACATCGTTGAACCCTTCGTGCAGGCAGGCCCGGTCGTGCCAGCGGGTCCCCGGATCGTAGAGCACCGGGGACGCCGCACAGGCCGGATCCCACTTCCAAGGCGGCACGCAAGTGACGACCCGGCACTTGAGCTGGCCCACGCACGTGCCCTGGTTGCACTGCCCGTAGCGGAACCATGTGCATTCCGACTTGCGGGTGTCGCAGCCACCGCGGCATCGGCACTGCGCCGACGTGCATCCCCTCGCGCAGAAGCCGTTGGACTGGCAGTGACAGCCGGCGCGCTCGTCGCACGCAAAGTTGCAGTCGAGGTAGTAGCGCGGCTGCGGCCCGTTCAAGTCGCAGAATCCCGAGCTGTCCACCTTCCACCAGCCCGCCACGATGGTTCCCGGCGGGCAGACGTTCTCGCCGGTGAGCTTGCAGCAGAACTCGCTGTAGGGGTCGCAACACAGGGCGCTGGAGTCGCACCGCCAGCCTTTGCACAACACTATGGCGGCCTCTGCCTTGGTGGGGCGGATGGCGTAGGCGACGGGGGCCACCGCTATCGCCGTGGCCGCCATCGCTGATGAGCGCAGGAAGCCCCGGCGCCCGGCGCGCCGGTCCACCACCCTGGAGACCCGCTCGACGAGCTTGCGGCTCACCGGCGACTTCCCGAGCCTGTCGCGGTCGCGGGTCGGGCGGCCGGCGGTGGCGTCGCCCGCAACCGCGGGCCGTCACGCGGCGTCACCGCCCGGAACAGCGGGCCGGCGCCACGCCCGGCTCGTGCCCCGAGCGCCTCGGGCAGCGCAGTGAAGCACACCAGGCCCAACCCGGCCACGACGACGATCTCCGCCGCGAGCGCCACGCCGACGACCGGCCTGTCGCTGATCTCCTGCAGGATCGCGGGAACCGGGGCGCGGCCGGCGGCGGCTGCCACCAAAGACACCGCAGCCAGCGCCAAGTTGCCGCCGACATGGACCCACGACGGCGGGGCATCGAGCCGGCCGAAGCACCCGCACGAGCGTGCATCGGCCAGAACGGCTCGCAGAACAATCACGGCGAAGGACGCGTAGATCAGGCCCACGGCCCAAGCGAACGGCCCGCCCACCACCAGGGCGGCGACCCCGATCGCGACCTCAAGCCCCCCCACGAGCCGGACAAGCGGGATCGGTGCCCGGAAGCCGAGAAGATCCGCGATGCCCGGCGAAGGCCTCGACAGCTTGGCCACACCGGCCACCACCAGCAGCACCGCGGCGGAAGCGTGGATCGCAGACGCAACGGACACGAGCGGCGATGCTAACCCCGTCGGCGCCGCCAAGACCACTGTGAGCCGAGCGGGTGGGTGGGCGGCTATATGCCGGGGGTGCGGTAGCCGTCGGACCGCCACAGGATCGGGAAGTGGTTCTCGTCCATCTCGTCGCCGGTGAGGCGGGCGTAGCGGGAATAGATGGGCCCGTTGCCCTCACCGAAGCCCGCCCGGTTGAAGCGCGCCTCGCTGCTTGCGCAGTGCAGGACAAGGGACCGGCGGTGCCGCCCCGAGCGGTTGGGACCCGAGCCGTGCCAGGCCCAGCCGTGATGGAACGAGCCGCCGCCCGCGGTCACCTCCACCGCCGCGATGTCGAGCTCGACATCGGCGGCCGCCGCGGCGGCCCGCACGGTGGCCCGATAGTCCTCGGGGGCGTGGAACTCGCCCATTGCGTCAAAGCCGGAGGGCCAGCGGTGCGACCCGCGGGCCAGCTCCATGGTGCCGCCGGCCGCGGTGGTGTCATCGAGGGCGATCCAGCAGGAGAACATCTCCGTCGGGATGTACCAGGCCAGATAGGCGTTGTCGCGGTGGAAGCCCAGCGAGCGGGCCCCGGGTGGCTTCCAGATCACGTTGTCCTGGACGATGCGGGCGCCCGGCCAGCCGGCCAGCCGGGCCACTGCTTCGCCCAGTCCGGCGTCCAGGACCACCGACGCGATCAACCGGTCGGCCTTCCAGCCGTTGCAGATCTGCCGGGTCAGGGTCGGATCGCTGCTGTCTTGGAGCCAGTTGACCTCGTCGGGAGCGGTGCCGGTCTCGAAGTCGCCTCGGAACAGCCGCTCGAAGCGCTCCTTCAGAGGGTCGACCAGACCGGCATCGATCAGGGAGTCGACCGCGACGAACCCGTCGGCATGGAACTTCGCCTGATCGTCGGCCGCCAGCATCGTCCCAGGCTACGCCCGCGCCGCAAGCAGCCGTGAGTCTGGGCACTATTGCGCCCGCCGAGGCGCATGTTCAAAGTGTCTGACTATTGTTCAGCCGGCTCGGGCACTATGGCGGAAGGAGCGGCAGTGGCCTCTGGGGGCAGCATCAAGATCGGCCTGTTCCTCACCAACCAGCATCCCTCGGGGGCGGACCTGGTGGCGGGGATGGACGACCAGCTCCGCATGGTGAGGGAGGTACGCGACCGCGGCTGGGACTCGATCTGGGCCGGGCAGCACTACCTGCCCGAAGGGATGGCCATGCCGCAGTGCGTGCCTTTCGTGAGCCGCATCACCGCCGAGTGCGGACCGATGGACGTCGGGATCGGGATATTGCTGCTCGCTCTGCACAACCCGCTGGACGTGGCCGAGACGTGGGCCTCCATCGACGTGCTGTGCGGGGGCCGGCTGACCTTCGGGGTGGGGCTCGGCTACCGGGAGGTCGAATACCAGGGCTTCGGGCTCGACCCGAGATCCAAGGTGAGACGATTCGAGGCCAACCTCGACCTGGTCAAGCGCCTGTGGACAGAAGAGAGCGTGGACTCCGACCTTCCCTGGTGCCGCCTGGAGTCGGCAACCCTCAACATCAAGCCCGTTCAGAAACCCCGGCCACCGATCTGGATCGCGGCCAACGCCCACGCCGCAGTGGAGCGGGCCGCCCGCATGGGCGACGCCTGGCTGATCAACCCCCACGCCACCACCGAGACGATCGTCGAGCAGGCCGCCCTGTTCCACGCTGCCCGACAGAGTGCGGGCCTGCCGTCCGCCGCCGCCATGCCGGCCATGCGGGAGATCTACTGTGCCCCCACCCGCGCCCTCGCGGTGGAGCGGGCCGCGCCCTACCTGCTCAAGAAGTACCGGCACTACGCAGACTGGGGCCAGCACAAGGCCTTGCCCGGCGACGACGACTTCCGGGCCGGATACGACGAGCTGGCCAAGGGCCGCTTCATCGTCGGCACGCCCGACGACTGCCTGGAGAGGCTGCTTCCGTGGCGCGACGAGCTGGGCGTCGACCACTTCATCATCCGCACCGACTGGGTGGGGATGCCCGTCGAGACCGCCCTGCAATCGATCGGCCTGCTCGACCGCGAGGTCGTGCCGGTGCTGCGGGCGGCCTGACTCCGGCGCAACGATCCCCCGACCTGCAAACCCTGTGACGACAACCCTGCAAAGGAGAACATCAGACATGGTGGACAAGACCATCATCAATCCCGACATCGGCTCTGGCTGGAGCGCACTCGAGACCTCCGAAGTGGGCGAGCTCGTCCACTCCGGGGGCGTGGTGGTGGAGGCCGGCGACCTGACCTTCGTGTACCTGTCGGGCCGCACCGCCACCGACGGCGACAGCGACGTCGTCGTGGGCGTGGGCGACATCAAGGAGCAGACCCGCCAGGTCATACGCAACCTGCTGTCGGCTCTGGAGCCCCTCGGCGGCACCATCGACGACATCGTCCGGGTGCGGGTCTTCATGACTCCCCCCTTCACGAAGGAGAAGTTCGGGGCAATCCACGACGCCAGGGCGGAGTTCTTCAACAAGGACCACTATCCGGCCAGCACGCTGGTGGTCGTCCACGAACTGGCCCGGCCCGACGCGATGATCGAGATCGACGCCGACGCGGTGATCTCCAAGAAGTAGCCACCCAGCCCGCACCGCTCTCAGGCGCATACCGACCATGAAGATCGCCCTCAACGTCCTCCAGCAGGGGCCCGTGTCCGACGGGCCCGAATGGTGGAGCCTGGCCGACGACGCCGGGGTGGACGTGATCGGCCTGCCGGACTCGCCCGCGCTGGTCCGTGAGCTGTACGCAGTCGCCGCGCTGTGCGCCGAGCACACGTCGCGGGCCCGGATCATGACCTCGGTCACCAACCCGCTGTCGCGCGATCCCTCGGTGACGGCCTCCGCGCTGCTGACGCTCGAGGAGATCGCACCGGGCCGGATCGCCTTCGGGATCGGAACCGGCGACAGCGCCCTGTGGGGTGTCGGTCTCCGCCCGGCCACCGTGGCGCAGCTGCGGGACTACATCGTGGCCGTCAAGGCGCTGCTGCGGGGCGAGGAGGCCGGCTACCGGGGCCGGAAGTTCCGCATGCAGTGGTCCGACTTGCCCGTCGGTGCGAACATCCCGGCAATAGTGCCCGTCTCAGGCCCCAAGGTGCTGCGCATGGCCTGCGAAGTCTCCGACGGGATGCTGCTGTCGATGGGCCTCGGGCCGCACAACGTGGACTACGTGAGCAGTCTGGTCGACGAGGGATGCGAGGCCGCGGGCCGCGACCGGAGCGAGCTCGAACTGTGGTGGAACTCCGAGATCGTCTTCGGGGACAGTCCCGAGGAGGCCCTCAGCCGGGGCATGGGCGTGGGCACTGAGTGGCTGACCATGGGGTCTCTCGAAGGCAAGCAGATCCCCGACCATCTGCGACAGGCGCTGTTGCAGTTCAACGCCGACACCCAGGACATCGGCTCGGACTACCAGGACGAGGGACGCCAGCAGTCCCACATCGACAGGGCTCGGGAACTCGGGCTGTACGACTGGCTGCTGGCCCGTGCCCCCGGTCTCTGGGGACGTCCCGAGGACATCGCCCGGCGCCTGCGCGAGCTGGAGGCCCAGGGCATGGACCGCTGGATGTTCTATGTCGGACGCAGCGAGAGCGACCGCATGAACCAGCTCCGGATGATCTGCAACGGCGTGCTGCCGCTTCTCGACCTTGACTGAGTCCCGGCCGGGCGCATCGAGGACCGGCGCATCCCGACCCGGCGCGACGGGGACCGGCGCATCCGGACCCGGCGCGACGGAGCCGGGGCTCGGCTTGGCGCTGGCCTGCGGACCCGCCGACGCGCTCGACCTGGCCGTTCGGGCCGAGCGGGCCAGCTTCGACAGCGTGTGGACCACAGAGTTCAGCTGGCGGTCGGCCACCGTTCCCATGGCCGCCATCGCCGTCGCGACCAGCCGCATCACGATCGGCTCGGCCATCGCCTACGCACTGGGCCGGAGCCCCGCGGTGCTGGCCGCCGAGGCCCGAGACATCGACGAGTTGAGCGACGGGCGCCTCATCCTGGGCTTGGGCAGCGCCCAGCCCTCGCGAATACGGGACTGGCTGGGCATCGAGCCCACCGACGTGACCGGCCGGGTCGCGGAGGTGGTCGAAGCGGTACGGGCCCTGTGGCACATCGGGCCGGCGCCGGTGCAGCACCGCGGCCGCCACTACAGCGTCACCGTGGGGGCCACCCCAGGCGCCTACGCGCCAAAGTCGGCGTGGCTGCCGGTGCTTCTGGCCGCAGTGAACCAGCGGATGGTGCATGTGGCCGGAGCGGTGGCCGACGGATTGATCGCCCACCCAATCGTCGACGGTTCAGCCTTGAGGCAACTGGTGAGACCGCAACTGGAGGCGGCGGCAGCCTCCGCCGGCCGGCAACAGCCTCCGACGGTGGTGGCCATGCTGATCGTCGTCGTCAACGACGACGAGGAGACAGCCCGCCGCAACGCGGCGGCGCAGATCGCCTTCTACGCCCAGCACCGCACCTATGAGCCGCTAATGCGCCACTACGGACTCGTGAAGGAGGCTGCCGCCATCCGTGATGCCGTTGGCCGCGGCGACTGGAACAACGCCGTCACTGCAGTGACCGACTCGATGATCGATCGTCTCTCGGTGGCTGGCCCTGCCGATTTGGTGAGGACGCGGATCGCGTCACGCCTCGGTGCCGGGGACTGCGACACGCTGATCCTGCACACACCATCGATGCTGATGTCAGACCCTGCCGCACAAGGCGCAGGTGATCCGGCGGCCGCCTACCGGGACCATGTGGCCCGGCTCATCGACACCTTCGCCCCATATCCGCCCGACACCTGAGAGGATGCGGGGCCCTCAAGCGCCGTCGAGCGCGAGCGACTCGGCGGCCTCGGGAAACACGTCCTGGTCGTGGGCGTGGCCACGCCGATCCCAGCCCGGCTTCACCGTCACCGTCCCGCTCCCGATAGACGAATGTCGAGGCCCTTGTCGGCGCGATCGACGGCCTGTTCCACGAGCTGGAGCAGGCGCCGCTGGAACACGGTGATGCGCAGCTCGGACGCATGCAGCGGACCGGGCGAATAGCCGAGCGACTGCACGCCGATCTGCATCTTCTCGCACACGTCGAAGTCTTCGCGCTGCACCCTCGAGAGGAGCTCCGTGCCCGCCCGCACGTCGGCATCGGCGTCGTGCGAGAGGCTCAGCACCCGGGCGCGGGTGGTGGCGTGGCCGGTGGGCGTCCACCACATGATGGTTGCGCCCCCCGTCGGGAAGCCGATCACGTGAAGGTTGGGGAACACGAAACATCCCAGCGAGCCCGCCGCCGCGGACCCGGTCAGCCCGGGCCACGGATCCGGCGGCATGGCCGACTCCTTCCAGGGGACCGACGCCACCGCGGTCGTGTCGCCGGCCTGCTCGTCCAGCCCCTCGAGTTCCACCAGATCGGCGATCGACGCTTCGTGGACGATCCCGAGGTGGTAGTCGCAGATGGCGTTGTCCATCACCAGCTTCCAGTTGGCCGCGATCGGGTCGTCCAGAAACACGCCCAACCCCATGCCTGCGATGTCGTGGCCGGCCAGCAGCTCCGGCAGTCCTTCGAGATAGTCGATGAGCGGCGGCGCGTCGCCGGTGATGTTCACGAAGACAAGGCCCTCCCAGACGTCGAGGCGCAACTCCGTCAATCCGTAGTCGGCCACATTGACCGGGCTGACGAAGCCCCGCTGCCGCGGGATGGCCAGGAGCCGCCCGTCGAGCCCGAACGTCCAGCCGTGGTAGGGGCAGATCAGGCGCCGCCCGCAGTTGCCCTGACCCTCGGCCAGCAGGCTCGCCCGGTGCGGGCAGACGTTGGAGAAGGCCCGAAGGAAGCCGTCCGGGTTGCGAACAACCAGGACCGGCTCGATGCCGACGGTCTCGGCCAGGAAGTCGCCCGGCTTCGGCACCCACCGCTCATGGCCGACGAAGACCCAGCTCGACGGGAACACCCAGTCCAGTTCGGCCCGGTAGAACGCCTCGGACCGGTAGGCCTCGGGCGCCATCATGCCGTTGGCGGCAACCCCCAACACGGCCGAAGGCTAAGAGGCGGAGAGTAGAGGCGGCAAGCTGGAACCCATTTGTCTGACGTATCGCCGGGGTGTACGTTCGCGGCAGTCGCATCCCGCGCTCGGGAGAGCTTCGGCGAAGGGGGTTCCAATGGCCGTCAAACCCATGCACGAACTGCTGGCCGAGATAGACGAGGTCGTCGAATCCCGCCACATCAAGGACCACCAGCTGGTGGCCGACATCCGTTCAGGAAAGGCCACCAGGGCCGCCATCGCGGGGTTCCTGCGGCACTTCTACCAGGTCGCGCCAAGGCCCTCGCCGCAGGCCGACTGCGCCATATTCGCCAAGTGCCCCGAGGATCCCGACATCTTCCACCACCTCTTCGAAGACGTGATTCTGGAGGAGGGCGCCGGGCACGACTCGGGCACCGAGCGCCACCTCAACGTGTTCCTGGCCCACGCCCAGGCCTTCGGCCTCACCCAGGACGAACTCGACAACTGCCCGACCATCCCCGAGTGCAAGGCGTTCATGCACTGGCGCTACTACCTGGCCTACAAGGGCGACTGGCTGGGCGCCATAGCCGGCATCGCCTTCATCGAGGGCGCGTCGGCCCGGCGCAACGACATCATCATCGAGGGACTGGTCGAGCACTACGGATTCGAGCGCGGCGCGCCCGACCTGCTGTTCTGGGAGCTGCACGCCTCCGAGATCGAGGAGGGCCACGGCGACATCGGCCCACTGGTCGTGGCCCGCTACGCCAACGACGAGTTCACCCAGCGAGCCGTGATGGACGCGGTCGTCACCAGCATCGACTTGCAGTGGCTGGCCTTCGACGGCATGTACCGCGCCTTCTTTGAGGAAGACCCCGCCTACGACCGCTGGCGCTGAGCGGGCTGACCCGGCCGGACGACCGCGGCCTGCCGGGGCAGGCTGAGAGGCGGCTCGGGGAAGCCTTCAGGCGCAGCTGTCGAAGAAGTCCCGGATCAGGCGGCCGGTGTCGGCTGGGTGCTCGATGTTGGGCTCGTGGCCCCCGGGCACCACCACCGATGAGAAGGAGTCGCCCAGTTCGGCCATCTTGGCCGCCCAGCCCTGCTCCAGCAGCGGGTCGTCGGCGCCCTCGACCCACAGGATGGGCACATCGCAGTCCAGCAGCGGCTCGGGCCAGTCCTCCGGCCGGGCCACTGGATCCGCCGACGGGTTCCGCAGGCCCAGCGCGCTCAACGCCTCCCAGTGGCCGGGTGCCATGCTGATCTCGTAGCGGCGCTGGATGTGCTCGTCGAGGCCGTCGGTGCTGTGGACCAGCATGGCTGTGAGCCGCCGGGCGGCGGCGGGGCTGGGGGTGTAGTCGCTCAATCGCTCGATGCCGCCCGGCACTCGGTACAGCCGCCCGCCCGTGCCGGTGATGGCCACTGCGGCCCGCGCGTTCCATCCCCACTGGGGCTCGGCCACTCCCCTGGCCACCAACTCGGCGCCGAAGGAGCTGCCGGCGAAGAAAGCCGGCTCGTCGAGGGCGAGCACCCGGCACACTGCGGCCAGATGCTCCAGGCGGTAGTCGTAGGGCGAGCGATCGAAATAGCACAGCTTGTCGGTTCCTCCCCAGCCGATCAGGTCGGGGGCGACCACGCGATACCGGTCGGTCAGCTCCCCGATCACCCCTTCCCAGCACAGCATCGAGTCGGTGCCGTAGGCCCCGTCGTGCACCAGCACGATCGTTGGGCCAGTCGGATCACCGGCCTCGATCAAGCGGGTGCGAATCCCGCCCGCCCTGATGAACGTGTCACGAAAGTCTGCAGCCATAGTGGACGCCTAACATATTCGTCTGACGAATCACCGTCTCGCCGGGAACCACTCACCGGGGAGCGGCGGCATGGAGGCACCGAGATGATCCAGTACCCCGCGGCGGTGAACGGAGTCCTCACCCGGGTGCTGGCCGCGGGCTCGGGCGACGACCACCTGGTGCTGGTGCACGGAGTGGGGGCGCGCTGTGACCGCTGGAGCCGCAACATCGATGTGCTCGCCGCCGCGGGCTGGAACGTCCATGCATTCGACCTGCCCGGACACGGCCTGGCCCAGAAGGGCAGCGGCCCGGACTACTCGGTGCCCGGATACGCCCGCTTCCTAGAAGGGTTCCTCGACCTGATCGGCGCCGAGACCGCAGTGCTGGCGGGCACGTCGCTGGGTGGGCACACGGTGGCGACCCTGACCTGTGACCGGCCCGAGCGGGTGCGGGCGCTCGTGCTCGTCGGAAGCATCGGCTTGATCCCCTGGGGGTCTGAGCGCAGAGCCGCCACCAGGGGCAGGCTCCAGGACGCGTCCCGCGAGAGCATCGAGAACAAGCTGCGGCTGCTCGTCCACGACCAGGACCTCGTCACCGACGACTGGATACGGGAAGAGTTCCTGATCAACAACTCGCCCGGCGCGGCCGAGTCCTTTGTGGCCATCTCCGACTACATCGCCGACCACATTGACGACGACGTTGTCGGGCCGCGGCTGGCCGAGCTCCAGGGCGGACCGCCCGTCCTGCTGATCTGGGGACAGGAAGAGAGAGCCGTGCCCCTGGAGACCGGCGAGGCTGCCCACCGTTTGATCGGTGGTTCGGAACTGGCCGTGATCGGCTCAGCCTCCCATGCCCCCTATTTCGAGCGCCCCGAGGAGTTCAACCGGGTGCTCCTCGAGTTCCTGGATCGGGCCGCCCGCTAGGCGCTCGGCCTCTGACTGCTCACTAGGCGCTCGGCACCTTCGAAGGTGCGCGGGTAGGTGTAAGCCCGTCGTGTTGCGTGGGAGTGTCTCCCGCTCTTGTTCGCTGCGCTCACGGGCCGCTCGGGCCACGGCCCCGCCCGTATGGATCGGGTTTGTGTGCCTACCAGCGGGGCCTCTTAGGCGCTTGGCCTCTGGGCGGCCCGATCGAAGCGCTCGTACATCGGTCGCAGTCGCTCCAGATGGATGTGCATGAAGCGGGCCGACGCCTCGGAGTCGCCGGCTGCGATGGCGTCGAAGATGTCCTGGTGGTCGGCCTCCACCGCCGCCCAGAAACCGCTGGAGGCCCGGTCACGCACGAACCGGGTCTCGAGCACGCTGAACACCGGTCCGGTGATCACGTCCAGCAACTGGTTGCCCGAGGCCTTCAGGATGGCGAAGTGGAACCCCTTGTGGCCTTCGAAGCCATGGGGTGGATCGGTTTCGCCATCCGGCCCGAGGGTCGCTCGGAGGCGGCTCAGGTCGTCCTCGCTCCGGCGAACCGCAGCGAGGCGGGCTGCGGGCACCTCGAAGAGCTCGCGCGCTTCGAGAATCTCGTCGACGGACACCACTTCAGCACCTGAGAGAAGCCCGATCGTGGTCTCCAAATAGGTGTGGACATGCGCAGAGGAGGGCTCGGCCACGAACGTGCCCCCGCTGACACCCCGCCTAGTGTGCACGAGGCGCTGCGAAGACAGGCCCCGGAGCGCCTCGCGGATGGTGCTGCGGCTCACCCCGAACTGGACAGCCATCTCGCCCTCGGCCGGCAGGCGCTCGCCCACTGTCAGCGTGCCCTTGATGATCAGTTCCTGAAGCTGGTTGGCCACCTGCTCGTAGGCGGGCAGGACGCGGCTGATCGGAAGGCCGCCGTCATCATGAGCTTCCGATGTCGCGTCGTCCGGCTGGTCGATCGACAATGAAGAGGCTTCGACCGACATTGAAGAATCCTTACAGTCAGCGAACTTGGGAATCATCCTAGCTTTCGATTCCCGCCCTGAGAAGACGGCTTGACCCATGAATTGCCACCCATCCGCTCGGCCTCTTACCCTGACTAGCTCGTGAAGGGAGGAGTGCGTGTTCTCTCTTGAGGGTCGCACCGCGCTGCTGACCGGAGGAGCGGGCGGACTGGGTCGCGCTATGGCGGCCGCGTTCGCCGAGCAGGGCGCTTCCGTGGCCGTCACCGACCTGCGGCCCGAGGCCGCCACCGAGATTGCCGACAAGCTGGCCGAACGGCACCCGGCCCAAACATTCGCAGGGGTGTCGATGGACGTAACCGCCGAGGCCAGCGTGGTGGCGGGGGTGGCCGAGGCTACAGAGGCTGTCGGCTCGCCCGACATCGCCGTGCTCGCGGCGGGCATAGGCGAGCTTCAGACCGTCGCCGACATGAGCTTCCAGCAGTGGCGCCGCATGCTCGCCATCCATCTTGACGGGACATTCCTTCCGATCCGCCACACCGTCAACCCGATGATCGAGCGGGGCTGGGGGCGGGTGATCTGCTTCTCGTCGGTGGCCTCGCTGCAGGGCGTGGCCCGGCAGGCCCACTACGCCGCGGGCAAGGGCGGCATCGACGCGCTCGTGCGCTCGTTCAGCCGGGAGGTGGCCGCCGACGGAGTGACCGTCAACGCCATCGCGCCGGGCTACATCGAGTCGCCGCTCAACGAACTGGCTCCGCCGGGGCGGATCGAGGCCCTCACCGAGAGCGTCCCCGCCGGGCGGTTCGGGTACCCGTCAGAGATCGGAGCGCTGGCCGCCTACCTGGCGTCGGACGAGGCCGCCTACCTGACCGGCCAGATCATCAGCCCCAACGGCGGGTTCAAGTACTGCCACCATCTCGGCGACTAGCGGGCCGAGCGGACAGGAGGGAGGATCGCCATGCGCCTCGTCACGATGCAGTCCCCATCCGGCGAAGCCGCCGGGTTCCTGCACCCCGACGGCACCGTCTCGCCGCTGGCCGCGACCGGCCACGCCAGCGTGATCGACCTCATCGAGAGCGGGCCTGGCGCCTGGGCCGAGGCCGAGTCGCTCGCATCCGCCCGCGGTGCCCAGCGGATCGACGAAGCGGTCCTGTTGCCGCCCGTGCCGAGAACGCCCCGCAATATGTTCTGCGTGGGGCTCAACTACCGGGACCACTTCGACGAGGGGAAGCGACCCGAGGGGTCCGAGGTGCCGGACGCGCCGGTGCTGTTCACCAAGCCGTGGACCAGCCTGGTGGGCCATGGGGCCAACGTCGACCTCGACCGGGCCGCCAGCAACAAGGTGGACTGGGAGGCTGAGATCGCGGTGGTCATCGGCAGGGGCGGCAGCAATATCTCCGTCGACGACGCCCTCGACCATGTCTTTGGCTACACCCTGTCCAACGATGTGAGCGCACGAGACCTTCAACTGGAGCACGGCATGTTCGGCCAGTGGTACAAGGGCAAGTCGCTCGACGGCTTCTGTCCCATGGGTCCCAGCATCGTCTCCGCGGCCGAGGCGGGCGACTACCGCGACATCGAGGTCGAGCTGCGCGTGAACGGTGTGCAGAAGCAGTCGTTCCGGGCCGCATCCATGATCAACTCGGTGCCGCGGGTGATCGCGCGGGTCAGCCTCGGGTGTTCGCTGCTGCCGGGAGACATAATTCTCACTGGAACGGCCTCCGGCGTCGGCCACTGGCGGGAGCCCCCCGAGTTCCTCGGCGGCGGCGACGTCGTGGAGATCGAGTCGCCCCAACTGGGGCTGCTGCGCACCCACTTCACCGAATCGGGAGGATGAGCATGGCATCCCTCTCCACCGCAGATCTCACCACCGCCGAAGTCTCCGACATCGGGGTCGAGCCACCGGAAGTCTCCGACATCGAGGCCGAATCACCGGTCGTCTACGACGGCATCGTCATCGAACCTCCGCCCGACGACTCGTTCATGGATCCGGCCGGGTACTTCTCGCAGCGTCTCTTCGACCTGGAGCAGCGGGTGGTGTTCCCCCGCTCGTGGGTGTTCGTGGGGGACCTGTCACAGCTGCGCTCGCCCGGCGACTACGTGACCGAGACCATCGGCACCGAACCGGTGATGGTGCTGCGGGGTCGGGACGGTGAACTCCGCGCCTTCGTCAACGTGTGCCCTCACAGGGCCAGCACGCTGGTCGAGGGCTCGGGCAACTGCGGCCGCACGCTGGTGTGCCCCTACCACGGCTGGACCTTCCATCTCGACGGGCGCCTGGCGGCGACCCCCCATCCGCGCGGCTTCGTCGAGCCCGTTGACCGCAGCGCCCACGGCCTGCGGGAGGTGAGGGTGGACGTCTGGTTGCAGTTCGTGTTCGTCAACGTGTCGGGCGACGCGCCGCCGCTGCACGAATGGCTGTACCCGGCGCCCGAGCAGTTCGCCCGGCACAACCTGGAGGACGCCACCAGGGTCTACGAGCTCGACGACGAGGTGAACGCCAACTGGAAGGTGATGATGGACAACGCCTTCTGCGACTACCACCTCGAGTTCGTCCACGAGAACACCCTCGGCCGCTTCGCCGATGCCAGCACGCTGCAAGAGGACATCTGGGCGTACACGGGGCGCCTCACATCGCAGTGGGGCGAGGAGCAGCTGGCCCGGACCGACGTGCTGCCCGCGCTGGCCGAGACCAACTCCTATGGCTCGGTCGCCTTCGGGGTGTTCCCCAACTGGTTCATCGCCGCCTTCCCCAACGGGGGCTGCTCGCTGATGTGGTGGAACCCCATCAGCCTCGACAAGAGCCGGGCCCGGGTGTGGAACTACTCACCCGATCCCGACGCCGACGCCCGCTCCGACTTCGAGATGCTCAAAGCGGTTCAGGCCGAGGACTACGCCATCTGCGAGAAAGTCCAGCAGGGCCTCCGCTCCCGCTCCTACCGGCCCGGTCCCCAGCACTACCTGGAGCTGAGGGTGCGCGGCCACCAGCAGCGCCTGATGAAGATGCTGGCCGACGCGATCCGCCGGGGAGACTGCTGAACGAAACCGCCGGGCAAGCCCTGACGGGGGCGCTCACGCCAGGCGTTGGGCCAGCAGAGCCGACACGTCGTCGAGAGCGGTCCGCGCGTCCGGCAGCGACGCCTGGAAGCCGAGGAAGCCGTGGATCGTCCCCGGCCGGTGGATCAGCGCCGTGTGCACGCCGGCGTCGCAGCAGGCCCGGGCGAAGTCGATGCCCTGGTCCATCAGGGGATCGAGACCTGCGGTCACCGCCACGGTCGGCGGGAACCCCGTCAGATCGGCTCTCAGCGGGCTGAGCTCCGGGCTGGTCCGGTCGACTCCCGCCGGGGCGTACTGGTCCCAGTACCAGACCATGCGCTCGCGGGTCAGGAAGTACCCCTCCGCCAGCTCCAGCATCGAGCGGTCGTCGGTGCGGCAGTCGATGACCGGACACAGCACCGCGCACACCCGCAGGGCGGGGCCGCCCCGGTCCCGGGCCCTCAAGGCCGCGGCGGCGGCGAGGTTGCCTCCCGCACTGTCACCGGCGATGCCCAGCCGGAGGGGGTCCGCATCGAGCTGCGGGGCATTGGCGGCCGCCCATTCGAGGGCGGCGGACGTGTCGTCGAGCGCGGCCGGGAAGGGGTGCTCGGGCGCCAGCCTGTAGTCGACCGACAGCAGGGCACAGCCGGCGCGGTTGACGAGCGCTCGACACAGGCCGTCCTGGATCTCCAGATCGCCGATCACGAAGCCGCCGCCGTGCAGGTACACCAGCAGGGGCGGAGCGGTCTCGCCGCCGGGATGATAGAGCCTCAGCCTCAGGTCGCCTCCCGGCCCATCGATGGACAGGTCCCTAACGCTGTCAACGGGCTCGGGCGGTCCCTTGAGCTCGCCGATCAACGGCGAGCGCGACCTCAACGCCTCCACACTGGGCGGACCGCTCGGCCCTCCGAGCAGACTGAGGACATGGGCCACACCCTCATCGAGGAACCCCGCATCTGCATTCATCGCATCCACCTTCCGATCGATACCCGTGTCGGCAGCCTGCCACAGGCCGCTCCGGCAAGCCGTGCCCGGCTGGCTCCCACATCCCGGATTGACTCCCAAGTGTCAGACCTTTACCATCGCCGCATTCTTGGCGGCGGCACCGCCCGGTGCTGCTGAAGGCGATCCCGATGGAGGAAACGATGAGATCACGACAGTTCCGACTGGGCTTCCGGCTCGTAGCGGTTGTCCTCGCGCTCGGACTCGTGGCTGCGGCATGCGGTGACGATGCTGAGGACACCAGCTCGGCGGACGCCGCCGCGCTGGCGCAGGCGAAAGCAGACGCAGAAGCCGCCAGGGCCAATGCCGACGCCGCGGCCGCCGCAGCCGAGGAGGCTCAGGCGACCCTTGAAGCGGCAATCGCCGAAGGGGCAGCAGACTCCGAGGCGATAGCGGCGCTCGAGGCTGAATTGGCGGCTGCCCAGGAGGCGGCCGCAGCTGCAGCCGCAGCCGCGGCGGAACCGGCCGAAGAGGCCGCGCCGGAGCTCTCCGGGAAGCTGGTGTGGTGGTCCGACTGGACCATCGAGCAGACCGAGGCGTTCATCGACGCCTTCAACGGGGTCCACCCGGGCATCCAGGTGGAGTACACCCGCTCCGACGACGCCGAGATGTTCGACCGCTTCATGACCGAGTCCGAGGCCGGCACCATCGACTCCGACATCGTGATCATCGGCTGGGACGGCTTCTCGCGCATCTGGGAGAGCCTGGGCTATCTCCACGCCTTCGACTCCCCCGAGAAGTTCAACATCCCCGCCGATCTGAGAGCCCCGTCGGGAGCGTGGCACACCTACGGAACCCTGCTCGAGGGCATCTGCTACAACACCGAGCGGATCGAGGAGCTCGGTCTCGACCCGCTGGAGACCTGGGAGGATCTGGCCGATCCGCAGTACAAGGACGAGATCGTCATGCAGGACATCCTCAAGGTGGGCAGCGGCGCCCACGACATGATGATCGAGACCCGGGTGATGTGGGACGAGAACCGCTGGGAGGCCTTCTGGGAGGGCTACGGCGCCAACAACGTGGTGTTCCAGCCCGACTACACCGCGGCCCAGCAGCAGTTGGTGCAGGGCAACTTCGCAGTGCTCGGACTCTGCTACCTCGACTTCGTGCTGCCCTCGATCGACCAGGGCGCACCGGTGGTGTGGATAGCGCCGGAGTTCGTGATCACGGTGGGCTTCACCGTGAACATCCCGGCCAACGCTCCCAACAAGGAGAACGCCGAGGCTTTCGTCAACTACATACTCAGCGATGAGGGCCAGGCCGCGGTGGCCGAGATCGTCCGCCAGGTGCCGGCCTCGCCGACCGCCCCGTATCCCGAGGCGGCCCTGGCCGCGGCGGGCAAGCCGACGATCCTGGCCCTGGGCACGCCCAAGGCCGAGGCGGAGTACAACAACAACGCCGACTGGTACGTCGAGCGAGCCAAGGAATGGTTCGACCTGAGGTGACAACACCCTCGGAGGACCAGCTCGCCCTGCGGGCCGACGGCCTCCACAAGAAGTTCGGCGCGGTCACCGCGCTGGCGGGTGTCAGCTTCTCGATCCGCACCGGAGAGTTCGTAACCCTCCTGGGACCGAGCGGCTGCGGCAAATCGACGATCCTGCGGATCCTCGCCGGGATCGAGACTCCGACCCGCGGCGCGGTGGCCATCGGCGGCAAGGTCGTCAACGACACCGAGCGCCGGATCCTGGTCCAGCCCGAGCGGCGCGACCTATCCATGGTGTTCCAGTCCTACGCGGTGTGGCCCCACATGAGCGTGGCCGCCAACGTCGCCTTCCCGCTGCGGTACCGCAAAGTCCCCCGCAGCGAGCGCCGCGACCGGGTCACCGAGGCCCTCCGGGCCGTTCGCATGGAGGAGTACGTCGACCGCTACCCGCACCAGCTCTCGGGCGGGCAGCAGCAGCGGGTGGCGGTGGCCCGCTCCATCGTGGGCCACCCCGCGCTGCTGCTGCTCGACGAGCCGCTGTCCAACCTCGACGCCCGCCTGCGCGAGGACATGCGGGTCGAGCTGAAGCGGCTCCACCTGGAGCTGGGCTTGACCATGCTGTACGTGACCCACGACCAGTCCGAGGCGCTGGCCATGTCGGACCGGATCCTGGTGATGGACCACGGGCTGGTGCTGCAGGAGGGCACTCCCGAGGAGGTCTACCGCTCGCCGGCGTCGTTGACCGTGGCCCGGTTCCTGGGCGTCAAGAACATCGTCGCCGGAAGGGTGGCGGGCGACAGCGTGGTAGAGGCGCTGGGAGGATCGCTGCCCGCCACCATGGCCGAGCCGCTGGCGCCGGGCGCCGATGTGGCAGTGGCGATCCGACCCGACGGCTTCGAGTTGGCCGAGGAGGGATCGTCCCGGCCCAGCATCTCCGGCGAGATACGGCTGGCGCAGTTCCTCGGAGGGGCCTACGAGCACGAGATCGACGCGGGCGGGACCATGGTCATAGCCCAGTCCCCCCAGCGGCTCGGAGGGCGGGGCGACACCGTGGACCTATCGATAGACCCCGAGGCGGTCATCGCCTTCCCGGCCGACGAACCCGCCTTGTGACCGAGACCAGCACCGAGCCGGTGGAGGCGCTGGACGACGCAACCCCGTCCAAGGCGGGCGCGGCCCCGGAGGGCGCCGCGCTCTGGCACGCCGTGCGCCACCGGGTCCTGTCGTTCCCCTTCGCCCTGCGGGTCGTTCTGAGCGTCGTGGTGTTCACCCTCGTGGTGCTGCCCTTCTACCGGCTGATATTGGGATCGTTCCAGGAGGGCGGCCCGCCCGAACGGGGCCCGCTGACCCTGGACAACTATCGAGACACCTTCGACAAGTCGAGCGACATCATCGGCAACACCCTGGAGTTCGCGGTGGGCCAGACCGTGGTGCCGCTGGTGATCGGCGTGCTGCTGGCCTGGGTGGTTACCCGCACCGATGTCCCTTGGCGGGGCGTGTGGGAGTTCTCCACCATCGGGCTGTACTTCATCCCGCTGCTGGCCGCGGGGACGGCCTGGAGCATCCTGCTCGGCGGGCGCAACGGCATGCTCAACGAGGTCATCCGGGCCGCCACCCCGTGGGACGGCTTCGACGTGTACTCCATGCCGGGGATGATCTTCGTGCAGTCGCTGTACCTGGTTCCGCTGGTGTTCCTGGTGGTGGCCGCCAGCATGCGCAACGTGTCGCCCGACTATGAGCACGCGGCCCGGATCAACGGGGCGTCGCCGCTGTCGGTGTTCTTCCGGGTCACTCTGGGCGTGTCCCGCCCCGCCCTGCTGTCGGCGGCGGTGCTGTGCTTCATCATCGGGCTCGGCTCGATGGAGATCCCCCTGCTCTTCGGGTTCCCGGCCAAGGAGCACGTCTTCACCACCGACATCTTCCATGCCCTGCGGGTCCGGATGCCCCGCGAGCACGGGCGGGCGTCGGCCACGGGAGTGGTGCTGCTGGCCGCGTCGATGGTGGTGCTGATCATGTACCTGCGGTCGATCCGACACAGCGAGCGGTATGTGACCGTGAGCGGCAAGGGCAGCCAGGAGGCTCCGACGCGGCTGGGCCGCTGGCGCTGGGCGGTGTTCGCGGCGTGTTGCGGGTTCTTCTTCTTCACGATGATCCTGCCGTTCGTCGCGGTGGTGGTGGGCTCGCTGCTGCCCTACATCGGCCGGCCCGACACCGAGCTGCTGGCCCAGTCGTCGCTGGAGAACTACCGACAGCTCAGCGACAACCCGATCCTGTGGCGCTCGCTCAAGAACAGCCTGACGCTGTCGCTGGGCGCGGGGCTGTTCGTGATGGTCTTCAGCGCGCTCATCGCCTACAGCGTGGTGCGGTTCAAGGGCCGCTGGAGCCGCACGATCGACTACGGGGCGAGCCTGCCCCTGATGGTGCCGGCGGTGGTGATGGCCACCTCGCTGCTCTACACCTACATCACCCTCGACCTGCCGGGCGGCTTCTCGATCTACGGCACGCTGTGGATCATGGCCATGGCCTACGTGGTGTATTTCCTGCCGGTGGGCGTGCGCCAGATGACCGGCCCGGTGGTGCAGCTGTCGGCCGACCTGGAGCACGCCAGCCGCATCTCGGGGGCGGGCAACCTGGCCACCATGGCCCGTATCGTGCTGCCCATCCTGCGGCCCGCGCTGCTGGGCGGCCTGGTGCTGGCCTTCATCACCTACATGCGGGAGTTCACCCTGTCGGTGCTGCTGTTCCGCTCGGGCACCGAGGTGATCACCACGGTGATGTACAGCTTCTACAACAACGGCCGGCTGCCCTTCGTGGCCGCCATCTCGGTCGGCCTCTGGATCGCCGGCATGCTCTTGATGGTGATCCTGCGCTTCGTCCTCAAAGCCCGCATCAGCTTCTGACTCAGGCTCCACAGCCATATTTCTAGGCCACGGCGCGCCAACAAAGAGCCGGCACTTCCGGCGATACTGGAACTGTGACCACAACCGACGATGTTCTCCGGCTGGCAGAGGCGGGCGAGTCCGAGACCGTCGAGTTCAAGGCATCCACCGGTCAGCGGACCGAAGCCGCGAGGACTTTGTCGGCAATGTTGAACTGTCGAGGCGGGCAGGTGCTCTTCGGAGTTCAGCCCACCGGCAATGTGACTGGCCAGCAGGTCGGTACTGCCACCCTCGAGGACATCACGCAGGCCTGCCAGGAAATCCACCCGACGCATCCTCCGTCGATCGAGAAAGTGCCAGCGCCAAACGGAAGCGGACGCGAGGTACTCATCGCCACGGTTCCTTCGGGAAACAACAAGCCCTACTCCCACAAGGGGCGTTACTACATACGGTCGGGTTCGTCGACGGTCGACATGCCCGACGAGACCCAGGTATCGCATGTGCTCGAGCGTGCTCACGGGCGGGACCGCTGGGAGATAGAGAGTTCGGAGCGTGACCTCGAAGCCATCGACGAGGAGGAGATGGATGCCTTCAGGTATGAAGCTGTTAACGCGGGACGGGCCAGGCTCGACACTGACACCTCGATCGCGGACATCCTGAGAGCGCTTGGACTCCTCACCAGCAACGGCGTGCCCACCCGAGGGGCTATCGCCCTGTTCGGACGGCCTGACACATTCGCTGGCCAGTACCCCACTCTGGGCTGCCGGCTCGTTGCAGTGGCCGGCACGGAACTCGGCGAGGATTTCCTCGACGATGTGCTCGTAGAAGACAACGTGTCCTCCTCGTTGCGTCGAGCGATGTCGTTCTGTGAGCAGCACCTGCACCATCCGGTGCGTCTTCGTGGCGATCTTCGTGCAGAAGCAAGTGTAGAAATTCCTCCTGAAGTCGTGCGCGAAGCACTAGCCAACGCCTTCGGTCATCGTGACTACGCCATCGGCGGCTTGGTTCAGGTGCGAGTGTTCTACGACAGACTGGAGGTGTGGTCGCCCGGCGGGCTGCACTTCGGCCTCAAACCCGCCGATCTGTACGAGCCGCACAGCTCACATCCGTGGAATCCGAACATGATGGGCTGCCTCTACCGACGTGGCATCGTCGAGCAACTCGGGTCCGGGACGTTGCGAATGGTCAGGCTGTGCATCGAAGCCGGTCTCGGGCGCCCGGTGTTCACGTCCAGCAGCGCTTCGGTGACCTGCACCCTGCCGCGGCGCGGCTATTGGCTGGCACCCGACGGAACAAGCATGGCGATGCACAGCAAGGAGGCCCTGATCCTCACTTTGCTAACAAGCGGGCCGACAAGCCGAAGCCAACTGGCTAGTCGCCTAGGCCTTGCCCCCAAAGAAGTGCGTGAAGTTCTGGACCTTCTGCGGGACGCTGGGCTCGTCCGCGTTGATGGCCACGGCAGGGGTGCGTACTGGACGCTTAGCAATAGCTAAACGCCCTCAACGCCAACACGACACGCGAAACCCCAGTTCGCACCGCAAAAACGCCTGCCAGCCACCCCCCTCGAAACGAACGCGAATAGAACCCCTCAACGCCAACACGACACGCGAAACCCCAGTTCGCACCGCAAAAACGCCTGCCAGCCACCCCCCTCGAAACGAACGCGAATAGAACCCCTCAACGCCAACACGACACGCGAAACCCCAGTTCGCACCGCAAAAACGCCTGCCAGCCACCCCCCTCGAAACGAACGCGAATAGAACCCCTCAACGTCGGCGGCCATGAGAACCTGCCCAGTGGTGGCCATGTATCTGCCCGCTGGCGGCCAGCGGTTCTGCCCGGCGGTAGCCAGCAGGACTGCCCGCGTGGAAGTCCGTCGCCCGGCGGGGTGCTGCTCCTACTCGAATGGCCGGTCACCACAGCCGGCTACCCCGTTGGCGAGCTGATGTTCTGGAACTCAGCCGGTGACGACGACGACCGAGCGATCGGCTCGGGGGCGAAGCCCAAGACGGCGACGGCAAAGATCGTCGACGGGCAGCAGCGCCTGACGAGCCTGTACGCCGTGATGACCGGCGAACCGGTGGTCGATGACGATTATCGAAGCGAGTCCATCAAGATCGCGTTCAACCCGTTCACCGAACGGTTCGAAGTGCAAAGCGCGGCGTTGAAGAAGAGCCGGGAGTGGGTTCCAGACATTTCCGCTGTGTTCAAGAGCCCCTACCAGGCAAGGAACGCGTTCATCAGCCGTTACGAGGAGGAGCACAATCTCAGCGAGGCGGACAAGGAAGAGACTGAAGCGGTGTTCACTCGCCTACTCGGTATCCAGAACTACTCGTTCACCGTGGTCGAACTCCAAGCCGCAACCGACCGGGAGAGGGTCGCCGATGTGTTCGTCAGGATCAACTCCGAAGGGGTCAACCTGACCCAGGCGGACTTCATCTTGACCTGGCTCAGCGTCTTCTGGGACGAGGGCCGAGAAGAACTGGAGCGCTTCTCGCGCCACTCCCGGCTCACCCCCGACACGGCGTCGGCGCAGGATGGCGAGCGCGTCTCGTGGACGCCGAAGAACCGCTACATCGAGCCTGAGCCGGGAAGGGTCCTCAGAGCCGTCGTGGCGCTCGGCCAAGGCCGAGCTCGCCTACGCAACGTCTACAATGCGCTGCGGGGACGTGACCCTCAGACCAGAGAGATCAACGAGGGCCAGCGCGACCGCATCTCAGGGAAGCGATCCAAACACATGTCGTCGCTCGACACCTAGGCGCCTGTGCTCGTGTCTAGTGCCGGGCGGGCATCCGACGGTCCGGCTGAGCTCGTTCGCGTCCGCACCCTCAGAACGGCGGAGTACAGCAGCCATGACAGGCACCAGACCACCATGAAGATCAGCAGGCCGGTGTCGGCGGCCGGGGTGAGGCCGGGGGCGTAGAACGGCTCCACGAAGTAGTGGGAGATGAAGCCTCCCCGGTACGGCGTCTCGCCCGCCAGTCGCCAGAGGTCCTTCTCCCAGACGGTCAGGGGGCACGGCTGCCCGGTCAGGTTCACCACCGCAGTCGGTGCCAGCATGATCAAGTACCACCACATCACCCGCCGCCAGCGCGCCGCGAAGGGCGCTCCCGCGACGAGGAAGACAGCCAGCGCCCCGTGCGCTACGGCAATGGCTGACGCCAACAACCACGCGGCCACCGCCTCACACTAGAAGCCCCGCGGGGCAGGTGCCCTCTCCGCGCGACACAGCCTGGTGTCTGGGCAACCGGTAGGACGCCGGTCAGGACAGGCTGTCTATCAGGGCCTTCCAGGAGCCGGGAGCGCCGATAGACAGAGCGTGCTCGGCGATGGCCGTCCTGGCCTCGGGGCTGTAGACGGCCGAGGCCAGATCGTCGAACTTCTGGCGGCACTCGGCGTCGGTGAACGGGTTGCCGGGGTCACCCTTGGGGTCGTCGACCCACTCGTAGTGGGTGTCCCCGCTCCGGGTCGTGACCCGAGCCCAGGCCTTCCACTTCTGGGGGAAGGTTCGGTCGATCTCGGGGTCGACCTCGTAGGTGACGCGGTCCATGAGCGCCAGAGCGGCCGGCTCGTCGAGCCGTGACTCGTCGTACTCAGCCAGTCCGGCCCGGCCCCACAGCAGGGCCGTGGCCGCCCCGAAGGCCAGGCTGAACTGGGCGTCCACCACCGATGCGGGGCGACGCTTCGTGGCGGCCGGTTCGGCCACGATGTCCACCGCCACCGACGGGATCCCGATCACCACCGACTCGACGTCGTCCGCAGCCACACCGTGGATAGCGCGAATGGCCAGCAGAGCGTCGATGGCGCCCTGGTTGTAGCGGCAGCAGGTGTGGCGCTTGATGCTGGTGTCTACCACCTCCAGCGGCCGCTCGCCCCAGCCCTCGAGCAGGCGGTCCGGCACCGGGGCGTCGCTGTATGCGACCAGGAAGCCCCGGTCGCCGCAGATGCCGTCCACGGTGCCCACGTAGCCGTCGCCCGCCAGCAGCCCGGCCTCCACACCGTTGCGGGCGGCCAGCGCCGGGTGGAGGCGCTTGGTCCAGGCGCCGTCGACGAGGAACTGCATGCTGCCCGAGGCCATGCTCCCCGCTATGCCGATGGCGGAGTTCATCCGATCGACGTCCAGGCCCAGAGCCGCGGCCGTGGCCGCGGCCGCGCCGAGCGTGCCGATGGTGCCGGTGGGATGGAAGTGACGGGCGTAGTGGGAGACCGGATCGGCGGCCCGTCCGGCCCGGCACATGACCTCGAAGCCGATCACCGCCGCCCGAACGAAGTCGCGCTCGTCGCCGCCGGCCAGGGCGGTGGCCGCCATCGCTGCCGGGAACATCACCACTCCGGGATGGCTGGACGACGCGTTGTGCACATCGTCGTACTCGACGCAGTGGCCCGCCACCGCGTTGGCCATGGCTGCCGGCACGGGGGCGGCCAGGAGTCCGGCGCCGATCACCGGCAACGAGGCGCTGTCATCATGGGCGAACCGGCCCATCGTGCGCCGGAACGCCGCCGCAGAATCCGTCGTCGACCCGGCCGCGGCCACACCGATGTGATCCAGAAGCAGGCGGCGCACCGCTTCGATCTCGGCCTCGCTCAGCGAGTCGAACTCGATTCCGTGGACAGCCTCAGCTAGTTCTCTCGTGCGGCTCATCGTCGTCCTCCCCAACCAGTCGTCCTACAAGTCATCGGTTGTCGATCAGCATCGGCACCGAAACGAACTGGCAGCACAATGCACGCCATCCGTGCAAGACGCTGCCAATTCCGGCTCGTCCGTACAGTCATCCAGCACCCCGGGCCCGTCTCATCAGGCCCTTGGCGATGATCGTTCGCTGTATCTCGTTGGTGCCCTCTCCGATGGCCATCAACGGAGCGTCCCGGTAGAGGCGCTCGATCTCCATCTCGGTGGAGTACCCGTAGCTGCCGTGGACCCGCATGGACTCCATGGACGCCTTGATGGCCGCCTCGGAGGCGAAGTACTTGGCCATGCCCGCCTCCACGTCGGCTCGCAGGCCCTGGTCGATGCGGTTGGCGGCCCAGCGGGTCAGCAGGCGGGCGGCCTCGATCTCGGTGGCCATGTCGGCCAGCTTGAGCTGGATGGCCTGGAACTCGCCGATGGGCTGGCCGAAGGCCTCCCTTTGCATGGAGTATTCCAGGGCCGCGTCGAAGGCAGCCTGGGCCACGCCCACGCCCCGGGCGGCGATGTTGATGCGGCCGACCTCCAGGCCCGACATCACCTGCTTGAACCCGAGGCCCTCTTGCCCGCCGAGCAGATTGGCGACCGGCACCCTCACATCGTCGAGCACCACCTCGCACGACTCGGGGCCCTTGTATCCCAGCTTGCCGAGGTCTCGAAGCACCTCGAAGCCGGGCGTGCCCGCCTCCACCATCAGCACGCTCATGCCCCGATGCCGGGGCTCGGCGTCCGGGTCGGTCTTGACCAGCACCGGCAGCGGGTTGGCGAAGCGGGCGTTGGTGATCCAGGTCTTGGTTCCCCTGATCACGTACTCCTCGCCGTCTCGCCACGCCCGGGTGGAGATGCCCTGCAGGTCGCTGCCCGCGCCGGGCTCGGTCAGGGCGATGGCCGTGCGACGCTCGCCGGTCGCCAACTCGGGCAGCCAGCGCTCCTTCTGCTCGGCGGTACCGTGGTTGGTGATCATGCGGCAGCTGAGCGAGTGGCTGCCGAGGATGCCGGCTATTCCCATCCAGCCCATGGAGATCTCCTCGAACACCAGGCTCATGGACACGGTGTCGAGGTCGAGACCGCCGTACTCGGCGCCGACGGTTATGCCGAAGAGCCCCATCCCGGCCATCTTGGCCACGATGTCGTGGGGGTACTGGCCCGACTGCTCCATCTCCCTGGCCACCGGCTTGATCTCGGTGTTGACGAACTGCCGCAGCACGTCGCGGAACATCCCCTGTTCCTCGTTCAGCTCGAAATCCACTTCAGCGCTCCCTTCGCCCGATATCGGCGACGAAATATCCCCCAGAGGCCCAATAGTCGCGCCCGTCTCGACGGGTGCCCGGTGTCAACATCAGGTCGCCGCTATGACGTCGATCTCTATGAGCATGCCGTCGATGGCGAAGTTGCGCACCTCGATCATGGTGGACACCGGCAGCCGGTCGTCCTCGAAGAACTCGCTGCGCACCTCGCGCACCGGCCACTTGTGATTCTCGATGTCGAGCAGGTAGACCGTCATGTCGCAGATGTCGTCCAGCGTCGCGCCGGCCGCCTCGAGCTCCTTTTCGATGATCTGGAAGCACACGCGGGTCTGCTCGCGGATGTCGTCGGACACGATCTTGAGGCCGGGGCCGACCGCAGCCATCCCCGCCACAAAGATCAGGCTCTGCGGGTTGGTGACCTTCACCACATGGCTGTAGCTGCGATTGCTGGAGTCCCACAGACCGTCCGGGTTGATGACTTCCTTGGGCATGGACAGAACCTCCTCGAGTCTCCGGTCCGGCGTCATGCGTCGGTGGAGTACGGGCCCTTCTCGCGCCAGATCTGGCCCGTGGAGCAGTGCAGCCCGCCGCCCTCCTTCATGAACTCCGAGTAGGGCACCTCGATGACCTCGACGCCCGCAGCCCTCACGTTGGCGATGCTCTCGGTGGCCTCGGCGTGCATTACCACGAGCCCGGGCTCGAGGGTAAGGACGTTCGCGGGAGCGTACTTGGCCTGCTCGGAGTGCTCGACCTCCACAAGGGTGTAGCCGCGCTTGCGCAGCCACTCCAGGGTGGCGAAGTCGAGGCCCGGAGAGTAGGTGACCACCTTGCGGACATCGAGCGGCGCGATGTACAGGTCGGGGTGGTGGCCGACGCCGCTGGGCGCGTCGTAGTACTTGTTCCCCGGAAACTCGATGTGCAGGAAAGTCATATCGTCAACGTCCAAGCCGGCCGAGCGGGCGATCACCGGCTTCATCTGCGCGAGGCCCTCGTCGTTGAAAGCCATGCCGTTGCCCGACACGAACACGTCCTCGGCCAGGAAGTGGCACGGACCGATCTCGAAGATTCCCGTGCCGGTGACCGCGCAGAGCACGGGCACGCCCAGGCGGGTCCAAGCCCACAGCGCCAAGTACTCGGCCCGCCCGTAGGCCAGAGGCTGGACCCCGCGCTTGGGCAGCACCGAGCCGCCCCTCAGCACGAACAGTTCGGCCGCGGCCCAGGTGCTCTTGGCCGGGCCGAACGCGCTCACCGGCGGCTGGGGGAACGCCACCCGGTGCACGGTCACTCCGTGGGCCTCCAGCGCAGCCTCGTAGGCGAGGCTCTGATCGATCATCTTCGGGATGTCGATGCTGGAGTAGGCGTCGGCCATCTGCGGGAAGTAGGCCGGGTCGAGGTCGTGATAGGCGAACTTCTCGGACTCGGTGATCTCGGTGAGCACCACCTCGCGCAGTTTGCCGATGCCGTTCTTGCCGCATTCCCGGCCCCAAACCCTCGGGTAGATCTCCAGGTGGTCGATGTGGTGCCACACATCGGTGGTGGGCCGCTGGCCCTGGACGTACCCCGGCATCTGCTCCAGGGAGAACTCCCCGGCCCGGAGCCGCTCCTGCGTGTCGGCGATCAGCTCCTCGTAGACGGGCGGCAGTGGCGGGATGGTCGGAATGTCCGATCCGGCAACGTCGATGGTCATTGCGTCTCCCCTTCTTGATCAGTTCCTAGAAAATGCCGCCGGTGACGGCGAGCGACTCGCCGGTTATGCACGACGACAGGTCCGACGCCAGGAAGACCACGGCGTCGGCCACGTCATCGGGCTGCACGAGGCGTCCCAATGCGGTGCGAGCCAGGATCCTCTGTTCGACCTCCTCGATGGTGATCCCGTAGCGCCGGGCGTCTCGGGCCATGGTCTCGGTGTTCATCTGCGACTCGACCGCGCCCGGGCACACTGCGTTGACCCGGATGCCGGAGGACCCGACCTCGCGGGCCAGCGACTGGGTGAAGCCGATCACCCCGAACTTCGACGCGCAATAGCCGGCGAAGTCGGCCTCGCCCCTGAGACCCCCGATCGAGGAGATGTTGATGATGCTGCCTCCCCCGGCGGCGGCCATCGGGCCGGTGAAGGCCCGGCAGCAGAGGTAGACGCCGGTGAGGTTGACATCGAGCGTCTCCTGCCAGTCGCCGGGGTCGAGTTCGGCGACCGAGCCGAATCGGGCCACCGCGGCCGTGTTGGCCAGCACGTCCACTGGTGCCTCAGCGACCGCATCCTGAGCTGCGGTCTCCACCGCGCCCCGGTCGGTGACATCCACCAGTCGAACCCGCACTCCGTCGGCCTCGACACGGGACAGGGAAGCACCGGAGGAGTCCCACACCTCCACGAACGCACCGTGTTCGCGCAACCTCTGTGCCACGACGCTGCCGATGTCTCCCGCGCCGGTGACCACGGCCCGGCGACCCTCGAGGAGGCTCATCCCGCGGCCGCGACCTGGGCTCCGACGACCTGGGCTCCGACGACCTGGGGCACCACCTCGCCCATGAACAACTCGTGGGAGCGCTTCACCTGGTCCCAGCTGAGCTCACCGAAGGAGAACTCTCCGAGGAATACGTTGACGCCGAGACGCTCCTGGAGATGGTTGATCTTGGCCGCGACCGTATCGGGGCTGCCGTGGACGAACCTGAGACCCTCCGCCGAGCCGTCCATGTCGGTCCGGATGGCGGCCATGCGGCCAAGCGAGGCCGTGGTGGCCTGCTTGATGGCGGAATCCCCCACCCGGCGTGAGCGGCGCCGCTCGTCTTCGAACAGGGCCAGCTGGCGCAGGAAGTGGTCGTACATGAGTTCGGTGGCCTCGGCATCGGTCTCGGCCACAATCGTGGAGGCCAGGTAGATCAGAGGCCGCCGGCCGTGGGGAATGCCGGCCTCGTCGCAGCCCCGCTGGTACTCGCGGAAGACAACCTCGTAAAGGTCCATTCCGACCACGGCGAAGCCGCCGATGCCGAAGCCCTGCATCCCGTACTCGTAGCCCTTAGCCGGCGTGTTGGTAGGTATCCAGATGGGCGGATGGGGCCGCTGCAACGGACGCCACGGCAGATCGACGTCGATGTACTGCCAGAACTCGCCCACGAACGAGAACGGGCCCTCCGCGTTGAGTCCCTTGAGCACGATCTCGAGGCCCTCGTTGAACCGGGCCACGTCGCTGTGGGTGTTGATGCCGTAGGACGTGTGCTCATGGGGGGTGATGCCCCGGCCCAGGCCGATCTCGAGGCGCCCGCCCGACATGTGGTCCAGGATGATCATCTCCTCCAGCACCCGCAGCGGCTGGCTGATCGGCAGCAGGATTACCATCGGCCCGAAGCGCATCCTCTCGGAGTTCTGGGCCACCACCGTGAGCGACACCGGCTGCGACGGCGCCATCGAGAAGCGCCCGGTGAAGTGGTGCTCGGTGGTGAAGAAGTAGTCGTAGCCCAGCTCGTCGCAGAGGCGTACCTCGGCCGCGAACTCGTCGAGGCGCTGTTTGGGGCTGCACGTCTCCTTCTCAGCCACATGGCTGAACACCGCGAACTTCACGGTCGTCGCCTCCGCGGGCTCTGCACGCTCGGCGGCACCCGCGCCGAGACCGTCACGACGGCCGGTCCGTGGAGTAGGGGCCCTTGTCGCGCAGCAGCCGCAGGGTGGAGCAGTGCAGGCCGCCGCCGATGCGCAGGAACTCCGAGTACGGCGTCTCGATGACCTCCACCCCGGCTTTGCGCACCGCCGCGACGGCGTCGGGGGCCTCCGAGTGCATCACCACCAGCCCGGGCTCGATGAGCATGACGTTGGCCGGCGCGAACAGCCGCTGCTCCTCGATCTCGACGGTGACGATCTGGTAGCCCCGCTTGCGCAGCCACTCGTAGGTGCGGAAGTCGAGTCCGGGCGGGTAGCAGATCACCTTGTCGACGTCGAGCGCGCACAGCGACATGTCGGGATGGTGGGACTGGCCGGTGCGGGGGTTGAAGTAGATGTTGCCCGGAAAGTTGACGGCCAGCGTGGTCATCTCCGAGGAGTCGAGTCCGGCCGAGGCGGCAACCACCGGAAGGAGCTGGTCAAGACCGTCCTCGTTGTAGGCCAGGCCTCTTCCGGCCACGAAGACGTCCTCGGCCAGCCAATGGCACGGCCCGGCCTCGCACACGCCGGTGCCGGTGATGGTGGCGACGGGAGGAATCCCCAGGCAGGCGAACGCCCACAGGGCCAGATACTCGGCCCGGCCCGTGCCGAAGGGGCTGATGGCGACCTTCTCGATGATCGACCCGCCCCTCACCACCAGCAGCTCGTTGGCGGCCCAGGTGCCCCGCATCGGGCCGAAGGCGCCGACCGCGGGCTGGGGGAAGTCGATGCGGTGCACCAGCACGCCGGCCTCCTCCAGCTTGGCCTGGTATTCGAGGCTCTGATCGTTCATCCGGCCGATGTCCAGATCGTCGTGGCTGAGCCCCATCGTGGGGAAGTACTCGGGATCCTGGTCGTAGAGGGGGAAGCGCTCGGACTCGGTGATGTTGACCAGCGCCACCTCCCGCAGCCGGCCGATCCCGTTGGCCCCGCACTCGCGGCCGTAGATCTTCGGATAGATGTCGAGATAGTCCATGTGGTGCCAGGTGTCGATGCTGGGCGGCTGGCCCGGCACGTAGCCCGGCATGCCCTCCAGCGTGAACCCCCCCGACGCGAGTTCGGCCTGGGTCTCGGCGATTCGGTCGGCCCACGCCTGCGGGAGGGGCGGAGTCTTCGGGACGGATGAAGCCATGAGCGCTCCCGGTGTCATTCCTTGGCCCCCTGAGGGGCTCGACGCACGGTCGAAGCCTAAACGTCGGACACTTCAGGGGTCAAACGCTGCGAGAGGGTGGTGTGCAGCTCAGCCGAAGGCGCCGTCGGCCCGGAACTGGTCGATGCCGGCATCGTCGTAGCCGAGGAGTTCCTTGAGCACATACGGCGCGTCGGCGCCCAGCGCGGGTCCGGGCGACAGCGACTCGGCGGTCGGATGATCCCCCACCCTCACCGGGGTCACCGGTTGGCGGATGGTGCCGTGATGGGGATGCTCGATCTCGGCAAGGACGCCCCGAGCCAGGGTGTGGGGATCGCTCAGCGCGGCCGGCACGTCCTGGATGGGTCCCGACGGCACGCCGGCCTCCCCCAGGTGCTCCAACCACTCCGAGGTCGAACGGGTGCGGAACACCTCGCTGAGTATCTCCAGCAGCTCGTCCTTGTTGGTGTAGCGGGCTGCGAAGTCCACGAACCGCGCGTCGCCGGCCAGCTCCGGCATGCCGATGACCTCGGTGAGCCTCTGCCAGAACTTCTCCTTGGCGCAGCCGATCACCAGCCAGCCGTCGCTGGCCTCGAAGATCTGGAACGGGACGAGCGACGGATGCCCGGACGAGGCCACGCGCTGCGGCTCGAAGCCGCTGGTGAGGTGCCAGGTGCCGAGATAGCCGAGCAGGCTGATCGCGGCGTCATGGAGGCTCAGGTCACAGTCCATGCCGACACCGTCGCGCCGCGCCGCGTGGATCCCTGTGAGCAGCGTGATGGCCGCCACGAAGCCCCCCGAGAAGTCGACCATCGACAGGCCCGACTTCGTGGGCGGGCCCTCTGGTTCGCCGGTGAGGGCCATCCAACCGCAGAGGCCCTGCAGGATGTAGTCGTAGCCGCCCTGGCTGGCCCGCGGCCCGGTCATCCCGAAACCGCTGAGCGAGCAGCAGACGATCCGCGGGTTGATCTCCTTGAGATCGTCGTAGCAGAGGCCGAGCCCGCCGGGAAGGTCGCCCCGAAGGTTCGAGAAGACGGCATCGGAGCAGGCCACCAGGTCGTTGAAGACGGTGCGGCCCGCAGCGTTGCGGATGTCGAGCGCCACGCTGCGCTTGTTGCGATTGTAGGTCTGGAAGAAGAGACTCGAGTCCTCGTGCTGGAACGGCGGCAGGTACCGGGCGACGTCGCCTCCGGCGCCGGGATCCTCGACCTTTATGATCTCGGCCCCCAGATCGGCCAGGTGCATGGTGCCGAAGGGGCCGGCACCGTACTGCTCAAGCGCGACGATGCGGATGTCCTCCAAGGGCCTCACGTTCGGAGCCTAAACCTCAGACATTTAGCGGTCAAAACGGGGCGAGGAAATGGGGCGGGTCTCGCCGCTTCGCCGCTCAAAGCTCGGCTGAGGGCACAAGCACCTGCGCCCTGGCGCCGTCGATGATGCTCCGGTCTTCGACCGTCATCCGCTGGTTGAACGTCACCAGCACTCCGCCGTCCACCTCTTCGGAAGCGGCGGTCTCAGCTGTGCAGCGGACCGTCTCACCGACTGACACCATCGACTTGAGACGGAAGTCGAGGGTGCGGAGGAAGGCACTGGGCCCCAGATGGTCCAGAACTTGCCTGGCCAGCAGGGCGCCGAGCATCTGACCGTCCACGACCGGCGAATCGAGTCCCCTCTCCTCTGCGTACGCGGGGTCGTAGTGAAGCCGGTGCCAGTCCCAAGTGGCGCCCGCGTAGGCGACCGCGTCAGTTAGTCCGATGGTGTGCACCAAGTCCGGGGGGGAATCCATCACGGGGCCGGTGCGATCTCTTGGAGAATGATCGTCTCGGTGTTGCGAGCCAGCCGGCGGCCGTCCTGATCGGTATAGACCGCCTCGGACGTCACCAGCAGCATCGCGGCTCCCCGCGACGAGGTGCGCTCGGTGATGTCGACGATTCGCCATGTGGCCGTGATCCGGTGGAACGGGTACACGGGAGTGAAGAACTCATAGGAGTTGCCGCCCCGCAACAGCCTCGTGCCGGGCACATCCAAGTCCCAAGAGTGTCCGATGTAGCCGTCCGGGTCCGGAGATCCGGCCATGTACTGGTTCGACTCGCAAACAAGCGTCGGCGGGGCGACGACATCGGCGTACCCCGCACCGCGGGCGTGCTCGACATCGGTCCGCAGCGGATTGTCGTCTCCGATGGCCAGAGCGAAGTAGCGGATCGCGGCCCTGCCGAGTTCCTCCGGCGCCGTGTACGACGCCTCGCGCCCGATCTGGGCCCGCACCGCGTCGGTCAGCAGCCCTCCCATCAGCTGAGAACGGCCAGAGCATCGACTTCGAGTTCGAACTCCGGTCGCAGCAACCCGGCACACACCACGCCGGTGGACGCCGGATAGGGAGCCGACAAGAGCCCCGCCCTGACCGGCGCGGTGCCGCGATACCCGACCAAGCCAGCCTCAGTCACGTATTCGACGGTGCGCACGAGGCTGTGCGTGTGACCCCCGGCGGCTCTCACTACTTCGAGGACGTTGCCGTAGACGAACTCGGCCTGGGCGACGATGTCGCCTTCGTGAACCGCTCGCTGCGTGGCCGGGTCCAGCGCGGCCAGACCCGACAGGAAGAGTGCGTCACCGGCACGCACCGCCGGGCTGTATGTCAGCTTCTCGTAGCGGTCCCAACCGGGGTTGACGGCGCGCGGCCGGGCCCGTGAGGCGATGCAGTCCACCTGCAGCAGCGCGCCCGGATGGGCCACCCGGTCGGTGACTATTCCCGCGGCAGCCGGATAGACGGGCCCGAGGCGATCACGGCGCACGCGTCCCGTCAACTTGTAGTCCGCCACGCCCTGCATGGAGATGTAGTCGAGGGTCTTGACCAGATGGGCGGGACTCATCTCGGCCGCGGCGAGCAGCCTCTCGACATTGTCGTAGATCTGTTCGGCCTGGGCATCGATGCCACCGTCAACCAGTTCGCCGCGCCGATCAACGGGCAGCACCGACGACAGGTAGACGACATCGCCGGCTGCCGCCGACAGCCCGTAGGCAGGCGCGGCCGCGCCTCCGTCGGTCGATGGCAGGCGGTCGCCGGGCGCATCCCCCGAAGCAGCCGATGCCTCGAACTGGGGGTGGGACCGGGCCGTGACCTCGATTTCCACGAAGGCGTTGCGGCGCAGGAGCCGGCTGACGATCACGGTGCTGACAGCCGGTCGGGCCTCCCGGAGGGCCTCGGCCCGCACGCCCTCGATCTCCGGGTAGCGGTCGGCGGCCTCGGCCGCCACGTACTCGACTACGTGCACGACGCTGGCGGGGCCCAGTCCGCAGGCCTCCAGGAGCGCCCCGATCTTCTCGTAGGCAGTCCGGCACTGCTCAGCCACGCCGCCGCGCACGACCACTCGTCCCTCGCTCGGGTCGTAGCACGAGGCTGAGTGTCCGGACAGGAAGACGTCGGCGCCTGCCGTCAGTCCCAGCGAGAAGGTGTACTTCCGGTAGTCGAGCCAGTCGAAGTGTTCAGGCTCGATGGCTGTCGGCGGCATCCCGCTGCTCCGTCTCGGTCCATGCTGGGTCCGTGCTGGCATCCTAAGAGTCTGACCTTTAGGATTCAAGCGGCGCGGCAACGGGTGTCGTGCTCGTCCTAGCGCAGCCCGCGAGGCGGATCGGCCTCGCCCGAGCCGGACGGTGACATTCGATGGCGATTCTCAGCGGCGGGGCACCCTTGAACATCGCCAACGGAATCCGCGAGTTCGCCCGGGCCACGCCCGAGGCCGCCGCGGTCATCGACGGAGACCGCACGCTCACCTACTCGGCTCTGCACGACCGCTCCAGCCGCGTCGCCAACACCCTGTTGGGCCGGGGCCTGCAGGCCGGCGATCGTGTCGCCTTCATTTGCGGAAACCGGCTCGAGTACCCGGAGGTGGCGGCGGGAGTGGCCAAGGCGGGCATGGTCATGGTGCCCATCAATCCACGCTCGACCGCCAGCGAGGCGGCGTTCATCATGGGCCATTCGGGCGCTCGTGCTGTGATCGCCGATGGTGCGTTCGCGGAGACCGCCTCGGCCGCGGCCTCGTCGGGCCGGATGCGGGCGCAGCTGGACATTGGCAGCACGGCGGTCGGCGAGTCCTACGAGTCTGCGCTCGAGGCCAGCCCGGCTGCTGATCCCCTCCTCTGGATCGACGAGACCAGCCCGTTCGTCATCGCCTACACATCGGGCACGACGGGAGCTGCCAAGGGAGTGATGATCAGCCACCGCTCCCGGTGCCTGACATTCTATTGCTCTGCCCTTGAGTGGGGGCTCGGGCCGGGACGCCGCACGATGGCCGTCTCGCCGATGCATCACGGCGGCGGATTCGCCTTCGCCTATGCCGCTCTGCACTCCGGCGGCACCCTGGCGATGCTCGGCGCATTCGACCCGGAGCTGTTCCTGACTCTGGTGGAGCGGCACAGGATCCACTCGACTTTCCTCGTGCCCACCCATGCCCGCATCATCCGCGATCTCGGGGAGGCCTCGATCGGCCGCTTCGACCTCTCCAGCCTCGAGACCATGTACTTCAATGCGGCCGCCTTCCCCCATGATCTGAAGCTGTGGACGTTGGACGCCTTCCCCGGCGCGGGACTGCACGAGCTGTACGGATCGACGGAGGCCGCCGTGGTGACGAACCTGCGTCCCGAGGATCAGCGCCGCAAGCAGCTGAGCGTCGGGCCGCCCTGGTTCATGAACGAGGTCCGCCTTCTCGACGCCGACCACAACCCCGTTCCCGCCGGCACGCCCGGCGAGCTGTACTCGCGGTCGCCGTTCCTGATGAACGGCTACTACCAAGATCCCGACGCGACGGAGGCGGCGACCACCGAGGACGGCTTCTTCTCGGCTGGCGACATAGCTGTGGCCGACGACGAGGACTTCATCTACATCGTGGATCGCAAGAAGGACCTGATCATCACCGGCGGCGTGAACGTGTACCCCCGGGAGGTCGAGGAGGTGATCATCCGCCACCGCGAGGTGCGGGATGTGGCGGTGGTCGGCCTGCCGTCGGACGATTGGGGCGAGGCCGTCACCGCGGTTCTGGTGACGGCGCCGGGCGTCGCTGTGCCCGACGGCGAACTCGACGCTCTGTGCCGCGGGCTGCTGTCCAGGCACAAGATCCCGCGGCGGTACGTAACGGTTGAGGAACTCCCCCGCAACGCCGCGGGCAAGATCCTCAAGCGGCAACTGCGCGAGCAATTGCTGTCAAACCCGGCGAGTCCAGGGTCGATGTCAACGCCTGCTTCCTCTTGAATACGTCTGACGATTGATCTAGGGTCGCGGCGAGTCCCCTCAAAAGGAGGCCAGCGATGACAAGCTCTTCGGCTCCTGGCTCTGCAACTGCGGGAGGCGGGGGCCGCGCCGCGGCGGCCACTCTTGCTGAGACCGTCGGCGAGTTCGCGGCTTCCGTCGTCTTCGAGGACCTGCCTGCGCCCGTCGTGCAGCGGACCAAGGAGCTGGCCCTCGACTGCGTGGGACTGGCCTTGGTCGCGGCCCGCGGAGACCTGGCCGCGGTCGGGGCCCGAGCCCTGGCAGCCATGGGAGGCACCGGGACCGGGACGTGCACGATCATCGGCTCGGACCGGCGGGTCGCGGCCCGCGACGCCGCCTTCGCCAACGGACTGCTCGTCGGGGCCCTCGACTGGGACGACACCCACCTCGAGGGCGCCTTCCATGCCTCCGCCAGCGCCTTTCCCAGCTCATTGGCCGTCGCCGAGGACTTGGGGCGCTCCGGCGCGGACTTCCTGCTCGGCTACGTGGTAACCCTCGAAGTCGCGGCCCGGGTGGCCGCCGCGGCGCGAGACGGGATTCACCAAGCCGGCTTCGCCCCTACCGGCGTGGCGACGACATTCGGCAGCGCGGCGGGTGCGGCCCACCTGATGGGCCTGCCGGCGGCCGACATCGCCTCGGCCCAGGGCGTGGCGGGCAGCTTCGCCGCCGGACTGTTGGAGTTCTTGGAAGCCGGCGCCTGGACCAAGAACGTGCACGGTGCCTGGTCCGCCCATAGCGGCGTGTCGGCAGCCTTCCTGGCCGCGGCCGGGTTCAGGGGCCCCTCGACTGTGTATGAAGGCGACTACGGGCTGTACCAGACGCACTTGCGAGAGCCGCAGCGCGAGCTTCGGCCCGAGTTCTTCGCGACTCTCGGAAGCGAGTGGGAAGTGCTGCGCATCGCGGCCAAGCAGTACCCGGTTTGCCACTTCAGCCAGGCGTTCCTCAAGGCGCTCTTCGAGCTCGAAGCCCATCACGGCCTGGTCCTGGACGATATCGCCAAGGTCACCTGCCTGGTGCCCGAGGGCGTCATCGCCACGGTCTGCGAGCCCGTGGACCGCCGGGTGGCCCCCCTCAACGGCCACGACGCCCAGGAGAGCCTCCCCTTCGTGCTGGCCGCGGCCATCCTGCACGGCGGCTTCACCGAGGAGCAGCTCAGCGACGACGTGGTGCGCGACCCGCGGGTCCACGCGATGGCGAGGCGGATCTCCTACGAGCCCTACCGCGACAGCAAGTTCCCCGACTCCTACGACGGCGAGCTCGTGGTGGAGACCGAGGCCGGCGACACGCTGCGCAACCGCAACTTCGCGGGCAACCTCGACTTCGCAGAGATCGAGGCGAAGTACCTCGACAACGCCGCCCGGACGATCGGCGCCGAAGCCGGAGCCCGGATCGAGGACGCGGTGATGACCCTCGAGGACAGCGACGACATACACACCCTCACCGCTCTGCTCGGAACCCAGGCGTGAGGGACACGCCGGGTGCGGCTACCTCCGGCCCAGCGGACGCCGGCGCCGAGGCCCCGCAGCCCGATCGAGGCCGAACCGTGATCGACCCGATCACGCTCGCGGTGCTCGAGGGAGGGCTCCAGTCGGCCATCCGGGAGATGCGCGAGGTCCTGGTGCGGTCGGGCCGGTCCCCGATCATCGCCATCTCCACCGACTTCTCCAACTCCATCTTCGACACCCGCGGCGAGCAGGTCATACAGGGCGACGACCAACCGGTGCATCTCGGGTCGATGCAGGTGGCCCTGGGCGAGGTCATCCGCTTCTTCGACGGCGACATCGCCGAGGGAGACGTGATCTACGTCAACGACCCGACCTACGGCGGCGGGCATCAGGCCGACATGACCATGTTCAAGCCGGTGTACCTCGAAGGCGACCTGGCGGCCTGGGTGGGGACGCGAGCGCACGTGTCGGACTCGGGCGGGCCGGTGGCCGGGGGCTACAACCCCCTGGCCCGGGAGATCTACGCCGAGGGGATCCGCATTTCGCCGCTGAAGATCTGGGAGCGGGGGCAGCTGCGCCGGGACGTGCTGACGATGCTGCTTCTGAACCTGCGCACTCCCGAGGCCCACCGCGGCGACATGGGCGCGCAGCTCGGGGCGCTGCGGGTCGCCCAGCGCCGCCTCGAGGCGCTCAGCAAGTCGCTGGGGACGGCCGCGCTACGCGAGGGCATGACGGCTCTGCTCGACCGGGGCGAGCGCATGGCCCGCCAAGCCATCGGCTCGCTGCCCGACGGCGTCTATTCGGGCCACGCCTTCCTGGAGAACCCCGCGGGCCGCGAGCCCCTCGATATCTGGTCGAAGATCGCCGTGGAGGGCGACACGCTCGCGGTGTCGCTGCGGGGCTCCCCTCAGATCGACCGCTACATGAACAGCTACTTCGGCAACTCGATATCGGCGATCTATGCCGGCCTTCTCACCGTGTTTCCCCAGGACACCCCACACAACGGGGGCGTGTACCGCTGCGTCGACATAGACCTCGGGCCGCCGGGCTCGATCGTGAACGCGGTGGAGCCGACCCCGTCGTCGATGGCGACCTCCACTCCCTTCGACAACATCATGGAGGCGGTCGAGTCGGCGCTGGCCAAGGCGGCCCCGGAGCGGGCGGTGGCGGGCTGGTCGCACTTCTGCGGCTCGACCTTCGCGGGCCTCGACTCGCGCACCGGCGAGCGCTTCTCGCACCTGTCCACGATGTCGGGGATCGGCGGGGCGGGCGCCATGTGGCGCACCGACGGCTGGTCGTGCTGCAGCCCGCAGTGCACGTTCGGCGGGATGCGCACCGGAAACGTGGAGGAGATCGAGTTTCGCATCCCCATGCGGATCCACCGGTTCGAGTTCCGGCCCGACTCCGAGGGGCCCGGCCAGTGGCGGGGCGGCTTCGGCGTGGCGCTGGAGATGGAGCCGCTGGAGCCCAAGATCGTGGTCAGCAACATCGGCGAGGGCTACCACCTGGCCCCGCCCGGCCAGGGCGTGCCCGAGGATTCCGAGGGCGAGCGGGCCACGTTCGAGCGCTCCGTGCGCGACACGGCCGGCTCGCTGCGCCCGATAGTGCCCCACACCGTCATCGACCTCCACGCGGGCGAGGTCCTGGTGAGCGAGAGCCCGGGCGGGGGCGGCATCGGCGACCCGCGCCGACGCGATCGTGCCGCGTTGCAGGCCGACATCGACAACGGGCTCATAAGCCCGGAGAGGGCCGCGACGGTGTATGGCTGGGATCCCGAGGGCTAGCCGATGACCCCGGCCGCGGTCGCCCCGTCGGCCGTGAGGGCCGGGCGATGACCCCGACCGCGGCCACGGCGTCGGCGGTGATCGGCGTCGACGTCGGCGGCACTTTCACCGATGTCGTGGGACTCGACGAACGCAACCGGCTGCTGACGATCAAGACGCCTTCCAATCCCCGCGACCCTGCGGGCGCGGTGCTGGAGGGCATCCGCCAGTTCGCCGCCGCGGTGGGCACCGACACCGCTCGACTGCTGGGCGGTGCGACCGTCGTGCACGGCACGACGATGGGGATCAACACGCTCATCACCCGAACCGGCGCCAAGACGGGCCTGCTTTGCACCAGCGGCTTCCGCGACGTGCTCGAGATGCGGGTCGGCTACAAGGAGGAGCGCTACGAGCTCGACCTGCCCCCGCCACAGCCTCTGGTGCCCCGCCGGCACCGCCTGGGGGTGCGCGAGCGGGTCGACGGCCGCGGCCAGGTGGTGACGCCGCTGGCCGAGCGCGACGTTCACTCCGCCTGCGAGCACTTCTCGGCCGAGGGCATCGAAGCGGTGGCCGTCTGCTTTCTGTGGTCGTTCCTGCATCCCGACCATGAGCAGCGAGCCGCCGACATCTGCGCGCGGGCGATGCCCGGAGCGTTCGTAACGACGTCCTGGGACGTGCTGCCGGAGATGCGCGAGTACGACCGGGTGAGCACCACCGTGCTCAACGCCTATATCGGCCCTCGCGTCGTCGGCTATCTCGACCAGCTGGAGCGGCTGCTGCGGGCCGAGGGAATGACCGGATCGGTCCTCTTCCTGCAGAGCCACGGCGGTGTCGCCCATGCCGACGAGGTGACCAGGGTGCCGGTGCGCACCCTGCTGTCGGGGCCCGCCGCGGGCCCGTCGGTGGCCCAGTTCTTCGCCGCCGCCGCCGGTCACCGCAACGCCATCTGCATCGACATGGGCGGCACCAGCTTCGACGCCAGCGTCGTCACCGATGGCACCGTCCGCCAGACGCGGCCGGTGACCGTGGACGGGGTGAGGGTGGGGTTGCCCATGGTCGACGTCCATTCGGTCGGCGGCGGCGGCGGCTCCATCGCCCGGGTCGACGCCGGCATCCTGCGGGTGGGGCCCGGCAGCGCGGGCGCGGTGCCCGGTCCGGCCTGCTACGGCCTCGGCGGCACCGATCCGACCGTCACCGACGCCAACTTGGTGCTCGGCGTCTACGGGGAGGGCCCGATTGCCGGCGACCTGTCGCTGGGCATGGGCCCCGCGGCTCGCACTCTGCGCGACCTCGGCGCCGAGGTGGGCATCGAGCGGGGCGATGCCGCCGCCGGGGTTCGCCGGGTGCTGACCATCGACTTGGCCCAGGCCGTGCGCGACATCACTGTGGCCGAGGGCCGCGATCCCCGCGATTACGTGCTGATCGCGGGCGGAGGATCCGGCCCGGCGCACTGCTGCGCCATCGCAGAGGAACTCGGGATCACCCAGATCATGGTGCCCAAGGCCGCCTCGACGCTGTGCGCGCTGGGCGCCATCGTCACTGACGTCGTATACGAGATGAGGCGCTCGTTTCCGACCCAGCTCGGCGCCTCGACCGACGCCGACGCCATCGCCGCGGCCCTTGACCGGCTCGAAGCCGATCTGATCGCACGGCTGCAAGGAGAGGGATTCGGAGACGTCGAGCCCGACCGCGCCGTCGGTCTGCGCTATCGGGAGGACGACTTCCATGTCGAGCACGGCTTCGAGCTGCGGTATCGGGAGCAGCTCTGGGAAATCATGGTGCCGATCGACAGCGGCAAGGTGGACGAGGACACCCTCACCTCGGCGGTCGAGGACTTCCACGTCCGCCATCACAACCGCTACGCGTACTCGGAGCCGGACACTCCCTGCGAGCTCGTGAGCCTGGCGGTCAGAGCCCGGGTACACCGCCCGCTGCCCGAGATCGACTGGGAGCTCGGCTCGTCTTCGGAATGGCACCGCGTCGAAGCCCGCGAGCTGCGCCTCGGGGCCGACGATCCGGTGGAGGTCGGCGTTTTCGACGGCGCGACGGCCCCGGTGGGCGTACCGCTGGCCGGTCCGGCCCTCGTTCGCGAGCCCCTGTGCACCGTCGTCGTATCGCCGGGCTGGACGGCGGAACTCCAGGGCTACGGCGCCTACATCCTGAACAGGAGACCATGAACGCCGGCCACCGGGCCGCGAGGAGGGACCGATGAGCAACAAGCTCCTGTACGCCAAAGACCGAGCGGTCATTGCCGAGCCGCTCACCGACATCCTCAGCGGCTGGGCCCACGAACTGGCCTATGAGGATCTTCCCGACGAGGTGGTGGCCGCGGTGAAGCGCACCTGCCTCGACTTCGTGATGATCGCGCTGGCGGGCGCCAGCGGCCGGGGCGTCGGCGACAGCAGCACCGGCGGGCTGGGGCCGGTGTTGGCCTTCGCCCGATCCCATCCGGGCGAGGCGACGGTGATCGGCGCCGAGTCGGACGCCCTGCCCCAGTACGCGGCCCTGGCCAACGGCGCTTTCGCCCACGCCCTCAACCTCATGGACGTGCACCGCTGGAGCGCACCGACCCACCTGGGCCCCACCGTCTACGGGGCCGCCTTCGCGGCCGCGCAGATGACGAGGGTCGGCTTCGAGGCCTTCGCCGTGGGGGTCGCGGCCGGCTTCGAGGCGATCGGCAAGCTCGGGATGGCCCTCAATCCCGGGCACGGAGTGGTCGACAGCACACAGGCGAACTCGGTGGGCGCCGCGCTGCAGACGGCCAAGCTCCTGGGGCTGAGCCGCGGCCAGATGGCGGACTCGCTGGGGATCGCGACCTTCATGGCCTGCGGCGGCACGGTGTCGCTGGAGCTGCTCTCGCCCGGATACTGGTGCCGGCCCCTGCTCAGCGGCTGGCAGGCCAGCGTCGGAGTCTCGGCCGCGATGCTGTCCGCCGAGGGCCTGCGGGGCTCGCCCCGCATCATCGAGGCGCCCTACGGGTTCCTCAACGCCGAGAGCGTCGACCCGGCCCCCGAGGTGCTGCACCAGCTGGGAGCGCCGTTCGAGGTCACCCGCACCGGCCTCAAGGTGTATCCGACGACTCGGTACCTCCACGCCGAGATCGAGGCGATCCTCGGACTGGCCGCGGAACACGACCTCGCACCCGAGGCGGCAACCGAGATCCTGGTGGAGAAGCCGCGGGCGCTCTACGAGGTGACCGCCTCAGAGGACCGCCGCGATCCGCGAGTGGCCGAGGTGGCCCGACTGAGCACCTACTACATCGTCGCGGCGGCACTGGCTCGTCGGGGCCTCTGGCTGGACGCCCTCGAACCGCAGGCCCTGGACGATCCGCAGATCCGCGCCACCATGGCCAAGGTGGTCTGCCGGCCCGACGCCGCCCTCGACGCCTTGTTCCCGGAGGCCCTCGGCGCCCGGGTCACCGTGCAGCTCAGCGACGGACGGCGGCTGTCCAAGGAGGTCCTGTACCCCAAGGGCGAGCCCGAGCGTCCGCTCGGCGACGCCGAGCTCATGGTCAAGTACGAGGCGCTCTACGACTACTGCCTGGCCGAGTCCATGCCCCGGGCACGCTTCGACGAGATCATCGGACGGACCCTGGCCCTGGAAGACGAACCCGACATAGGCGAATACTTCCGCCTGACAAGCGCTTCCCCCTGACAAGCACTTCCGCCTGAGGAGCCCGAGAACCCGACGGTTGAGCGCGACGCGAGCGGCGCGACGCGGACGTCCAGGGGTTAGTCCGGAGGCTCTCCGGTGTCTGTGAGCCGGCAGAAGACCCTTCCGTCGATGGCCGGGATCGTCGAGCCGGGCGGCGCCGACACCCAGAGTCCCTGATCGATGGCGAACAGTTCGGCCCGCGTTGCGACGGGCGTGGCTGCGGCTCCGATGCCGTCGAGCAGGAGCGTCGACCAGCGTCTGCCGGCTCGCAGGCATCGGCCCGGGCCCAGCGGGGACTCCGTCGCCTCGCCCTCGCCGCGCCTTCGCACCACCACTCGGGAGGAGTCGAATCCTTCGGGGCTCTGGTCGCGGCGTCGCCAGCGGGCCGGGCCGCTGAAGAAGGCCAGCGTCAGGCTGCCGGTGCTGGACGAGTCCGAGCGCAGGTACCCGGCCGGGAACCAGCCGTAGTCGCCCACCGAATAGGTCGCGCCGCTCATGGCGATCTGGCCCTCCAACAGGAAGATCTCCTCGGTCGACTCGTAGTAGCCGGTGAACGGCCGGTTCCAGCCCTCGGGGAATCGGACGATCACCGAGAAGGACCTGTGCTCAGCGTCGCTCGGGAGCCTGATCACCGTAGGCACCGGCGAGCTGTCGGGAACGTCCTGGTCCACCCACCCGAGGTCGCTGATCCTCGTGACGGTCGCTTCCATGCTGCTGTCCCTCCTGTCGTGGCTGTCGGCGCCGTTCACGGCGTCCAGTCCGGTCGGCTCAGCACGGCGGTGGCGCCGCTCATGTGAACCGCCCCCAGGCCGTGAACCAGGGCAGTCTGAGCCTGCGGGACCTGGCGTCGTCCGCCGTCGTGGCGCAGCTGGGTGACCGCCTCCAACAGCAGTTCGATGCCGAGCATCCCGGGATGACGGTTGGAGAGCCCTCCCCCGCCGGTGTTGAGGGGGAGTCCGCCGCCGGGACGGAGCTTGCCGTCCTCCACGAACGGCCCTCCCTCGCCTTTGGCGCAGAAGCCGAGGTCCTCCAAAGCGATGAGCACCGCGATCGTGAACGCGTCGTACACCCCGAACACGTCGATGTCGTCGAGCGTGACGCCCGCGCCCGCCAGGGCGCGGGGGCCGGTCTGGGCCGCGGGGCTGGTGACATAGTCGGGCAGCCGCGACACGTAGCGGCTGTCATGGGTCTCGGCCACGCTCCACACGTGCACGGGCCGGTCGCTGAGATCGGCGGCCCGCTCCGGGGAGGTCACGATCAGAGCACCCGCGCCGTTGGACACCAGGCAGCAGTCGTAGCGCCGCAGCGGCGAGCAGATCTCCGGTGACTCGACGACCTCGGCAATGCTGAGAGAGTGAGTCTGGCCCGACTCGGGATTCAGCAGGGCCCATGCCCGGGCCGCAACCGCGATCTCGGCCAACTGCTGCGATGTCGTGCCGAACTGCGCCATGTGGCGCTGCGCCATCATCGCGAAGCCGGTGAGGGGCCACATCGGGCCGTAGGGCACCTCGTAGGCGAGCGGCTCGGTCATGCTCTTCACCAGCCGCCGGCCGTCGGAGCGCTGCGTGCTGGCGTAGGCGATCAGGCCCACATTGCATAGCCCGGCATCGATGGCCGCGGCCGCGTGGGACAGATGGGCTATGAACGAGCAGCCGCCGATGTTGGAAGAGTCGCTGTAAGTCGGCCGGATGTCGAGGTGGTCGCCCAGCGTCATCTGGGGCAGGTAGTAGTAGGCGGAGGCCGAGAACAGCCCGTCGATCTGATCCTTGGTCACCGAGGCGTCGCGCATCGCCGCGGCGGCTGCTTCGGCCATCAGCCCGGCCGGGGTGAGCGTTCCAGAGTCCCGTGACGGCGCGGCCGCGGCGCCGACGATCGCCAGCCGGGGCCCGGCACTCATGCCGACGGCTCCGCGGGCACGAAGACCGGCACTTGGAAGTCTTCCGACACCGCGGCAAAGGCCACCCGGACGGCCATGCCCACCGACACTGACTCGGGCTCCGCCATGATCCTGGTCATCATGCGCACGCCCTCGGTCAGTTCGACCATCGCCACTACATAGGGGCCGACTCCCTCGAAGCCCAGAGGGAACCGATGGTGCACGGCGTAGGTGAACACCGACCCGTGGCCCTGCGACTCCACCCATTCGAGATCGCCGCCGGTGCAGCGGGGGCACACCGCCCGGGGGTAGAAGACATGCTGGCCGCAGTAGGGGCACCGCTGGATCATGAGCCTTCCCTGCTGGCAGTAGTCGAAATACCGCTGCTCCTCCCCCCGCATCTCGGGGACGGCTCCCGGAAACGACAGGGTCGCGCCGGCACCGGCCTCAGACACTGCCGCCCCACACGGCACCGGGCACTCGCAGGCCGCTCACGCGGGCCCCAGGGCGTCGACGGTGGCATAGATGCCCGCCCGGGAGGCGGGATCGGGCAGATAGCCCCGGAACTCCGGATGCAGCGGGAAGATGATGGGCAGGGTTATCCCCGCCTGCCGGTACACGTCGATCTTGCGGCGGCAGTCTTCGGCGGTGCCGTAGACGGAGACCGCGTCGGCCATCTCGTCGGGCACCGCGGCCGCGGCCGCGGCCATGTCCTCTGATCGGACCTTCTCGACTATCTCGGCGACCACCTCGCCCATCCCCCGGCGCACGAAATAGTTGCGGTAGTAGGCGTAGGACGACATGTGAGTGGCCACGTCGTACTTGGCGGCCAGCTTGGCCTGCTCCACGTCGTCGCTGACGGCAGTGGGCAGATAGCAGGCCAGATCGACCTCGGCCGGGTCGCGTTCCACTCGTGCCGCGCCTCGGGCCACCGACTCCTTCATGACCGGCACGAACTCGAGGGGCACAAATATCGGGGCGATCCCGTCGGCGATCTCGCCGGCCAGCTCGAAGGTCGACTCGGAGAAGGCACCGTAGAAGATCTCGATGTCGTCGCGATGGGGGCTGAGCCAGGGCTCGTAGTCGCGCACATGGAAGACGTCGCCCTCGAAGCGCACCAACTCGCCCCGGTAGGCGCCCTTCATGATCGCCCTCACCAGCTCGGTGGTCTCGCGCAGCCGCCCGAGGGGGTCGGCGAACGGCGACGGCCGGTTGACTTCCACGTCGTCGCGCATCCGGTGGATCTCGCGATGGCCCACGCCGAGCCCGAGCCGGAACCTGCCCCCCGAGATCGAGTCGACTGTCGCCGAGGCGATGGCGATCGTGGTCGGGTTCCGGGTGAAGACCGTCGCCACCCCGGTTCCGAGGACGATGTTCTCCGTCTCGCGGGCGCAGGCCGACAGGAAGCAGAACGCGTCGGCGAAGCTCTCGATGATGTAGGCCGACTCGTAGCCGCGCCTGTCCGCCAGCTTGACCACTTCGATCAGGTCGTTGACGGACATGCCGCCCCAGAGCCCCACTCCTAGTCGTTGCATTGCATTCTCCTCTCGCGGTTGGGTGTGTTGTTCGCTGCTGATCCGCCGGTCACTGGCTCTTGCCGTTTGAGACGGCCGCGTCCGGGCGTGCCCGACGAGCCGGCAGGGAAGGATCGGCCGCGAAGTCGCCTGCCCTGACGCAGGCCACCTGATGCCCGGACGCGGCGTTCTCCAGCGGCGGCTCCGCCTCCGAGCAGGCTGCGACGGCCCACGGACAGCGGGGCTCCAGCGGGCAGCCGGGCGGGCGCTCCAACGGACTCGGGATCTCGCCCTCCAACTCCACCGGCGGCGGCGGGCGGGCGGGATCAAGCTCCAGGGCCGACTCCAGCAGCGCCCTGGTGTAGGGATGCCGCGGGCCGGCGAACAGCTCGGCAGTCGGGCCCTGCTCCACGATCTTGCCCAAGTACATGATGGCCAGCCGATCGGTCACGGATCGAACTGCGAGCAGGTCGTGGCTGATCAACAGGATTGCCATCGACCGGTCGGCGCGGACCCGGCGGATCAGCTCCAGCACCCCGGCCCGGGCGTCGGGATCGAGCGATGTCGTGGGCTCGTCCAAGACGAGCAACTCGGGATCCCTCACCAGCGCACGGGCGATCGAGGCTCGCTGCAGGATCTCGTCCGATGCGCCTGCGACTCCGCTGAGCAGATCCGACGAGTCGAGTCCGACCGAGGCGGCCGCGTCCCGGACCCGCCCGGCGAGCTCGTCGCCGAGGCGCATCCCAGTCGCCTGAAGCGGATCGGCGATCGCCTGCCAGATGCGGAACTGCCGGTTGAAGGACTCTCTGGGCTCCTGGAAGACCATGCCCATGGTCATGGCGGGATCATGCCACTTCAGCGCCCCTCCGTCGGGTGCCAGCAGTCTCATGAGGCAGCGCCCGACGGTGCTCTTGCCTGATCCGCTCTCGCCGACCAGCCCCAGCACTTCGCCCCGGCGAATGTCCAACGAGATCCCGGCCACCGCCACCAAGTCTTGGCCCCTCCTGAGGCGGAAGACCTTCCGCAGGCCCTCAGCCGACACGACGGCACCCTCGCCCTGGCCATCCACGGCCTTGGCGTCCATGGGGCCGTCGCCCCCGTCCGGGGCGTCCTTGCCATCCATGGGTTGATCGCCCCCGCCGGCCGCGGCCTCGCCGTCCATCAGACCCTCGCCCTGGCCAGCATGGCGGCACCGGTGTCGCTGGCGGGATGCGCGAAGAAGGAGACCGGATCGGTGTGCTCGACCACGGTCCCCGATTTCAGGACGGTGATCGTGGACGCGTAGTGAGCCACGATCCCCAGGTCCTGGGTGGCGATGACCAGCGTGAACCCCTCGGCACCCTGCATCTCGGCCAGCAGGTCGAGGATCTGCCGCGAGATCGTCACGTCGAGACCGCTGGTCGGGTCGTCGGCCGCCAGCACGGCCGGCTTGAGCAGCAGGGCCATCGCGATCAGCGCCCGCTTGCGCATGCCGCCGCTGAGCTCGTCCGGAATCGACGCCAGCACCCGTTCGGGATCGGCGATACCCAACTTCGTGAGCGCGGCCGCGGCCTCCGCCAGCAGCGACTCCCGCCGGACGCGGCGCCGGGAGTCGGTCCAGCCCGCCCGCACCGAGCAGACGTCGAGGAAGTGCTGGTCGATGCGCTCGACAGGATTCAGCGCCTCCCGCCCCGAGGGCGGCAGGTACAGCAGTCGCTCCCGGCGGGCAGCGAGACGCTGGCGCGCCGTCAGGGAGACGAGGTCCAAGCCGTCGGCTCGCAGCGTCCCGTCCACATCGGCCCCCTCGGGCCACATCCCCGCCAGACACCGCAGCAGCACAGTCTTGGAGGAGCCCCGCTCGCCGATGACGGCGTGGGTCCGTCCCTCCGCCAGTTCCAGGCTCACCCCGCCCAGCAGCGCCTCGTCGCCCACCCGCACCGTGAAGTCGTCCAGCACGAGCGCGCTCACGAGAACGACCTCTCAGCCCAGCGGCGCGACCTGCCCGCACGGCGGCCGTCCATGGCGGTCGGCGACTCGCGCAGACCCTCGCCCAGCAGCGAGAAACCGAAAACCGTTAACGCCAGCGACAGCCCGGGGAACACCGAGGGCCACCACTGGCCGGTGGGAAGCTGCGCCGACCCCTCCGCGATCATCACGCCCCACTCGGCCGTGGGCACCCGGACTCCGGCGCCCACGAAGCTGAGCCCGGCCGTCAACAGGATCGAGAAACCGATCATCACCGACACCAGCGAGGCGGCCGGCCCGAGGGCGTTGGGCAGGACATGGCGAAAGGCGATCCGCAGCCTGCTCCAGCCCGCGATGAGCGCGGCCTCGACGAATGCCTCGTCGCGCAGGACCAGCACGCCGGTGCGGATCTGGCGCACGAACACAGGCGTGTTCACGAAGGCCAGGCCGAGCACGAGGTTTGTCGCGCCCGTGCCCAAGACCGCCACCAGCGCCAAGGCGAACACGAATACTGGGAACGCCTGCATGACGTCCATGCCGCGCATGATGATCTGCGACGCGAAGCCGCCGAGCCGGCCGCGGTCCTCGAACATGCCGGCGACAGTGCCGAGCGGCACACCGATGACGAAGGCGATGAGCGTGGCGATCACGCCGATGGTGAGGTCCACCCTCGGCGCGTAGAGGGTCCTGGTGAACACGTCCATGGCCCGCCGGTCGGTGCCGAAGAACTGGTCGAAACCGGGGGAGGCGAGCACCTCGTCGGTGATCTCCTCGGGGCCGAACGGCGTTATGAAGGGCGCGAGGACCGTGGATAACGCAATGACGGCCACGATGATGAGGCCCCATCTCGTCTTGGCATTGGCGATCCGGGCGCGTCGGCGAGAACCCGTGCCGCGTCGAGGAGCACGCCCGCGGCTCACGACTCCGTCCTGCCCAGGCGCGGGTCCACGCCCAGCATGGCGATATCGGCGATCAGGTAGTTGGCGATGTTGAAGAACGCGGCCATCACGATGAAGCCTTGGATAGCGGCGAAGTCGGCGCCCCGCACGGCCTGCACGGCGTACTGTCCGACCCCGCCCCAGGCGAACACTTGCTCGACCAGCACCGCGCCGCCCAGCAGGAAGCCGTTCGTGATGGCCGCAACGGTGATCACCGGCGGAAGGGCCAAACGGGTGGCGCGCCGCAGCGCCAAGGTCGATCTCACCCCCGCGCTGGTGTACAGGTCGACGAACCCGGCGCCGAAAGCCTGCTCGCTGGAGGCGTTGGCCACCTTCACGATCAGTCCCGAGTAGACCAGCGTCAGCGTGATGACCGGCAGCGCCAGATGCTGGGCCGCCAGCCAGAAGGTCGCGAGGTCGCCGGTCACCAGGGCGTCCACCGTGTACATTCCGGTGATCCGGTCCGGGGGCGTCTCGAATCCCAGCCGTCCGATCGGCGGCGGGAAAATCTCCCACTTGAACGAGAACAGGTAGAGCAGGATCAACGCCAGCCAGAAGTCCGGGATCGACCCCGAGAACATGGCGTAGCCGAAGATCGCCTTGCCGGACCGCTTCTCCCTGCGCCTCGCCAGCGCAACTCCGAGCGGCACGCCGATCAGCATCGACACCAGCAGGGCGAACAGGATCAGTTCCAGGGTCGCCGGGCCCCGCTGCCATAGATCGGCGGAGACGTCCTGGCCTGTGGTCAGCGAGGTGCCCAGGTCGCCCCTGAGCAGGTTCCCCAGGTACCTGACGTACTGGACCGGCAACGAGTCGTCCAGGCCCAGATGCCGCCGCAGCTCGGCCAGCGTGGCCGGGCTGGCAGCCGGCCCGGCCAGAACCCGGGCCGGATCGCCCGGCACCATGCGGATCAGGAAGAAGGCGAGGGTGGCCGCGCCCAGCAGTTGTATGACGATGAAGCGGAACCGCCGTCCGATGAGCGTGCCGAAACGCCCCAGCCGCAGCCCCCGCCTCGCGGCTCGGGCCTCAGTCGTGGCGGAGGCCATGGGCTCCCGTCACGAGACCGGCAGGAAGCGCTCGGCGCCGGGTCGACCGGTGCCGAGCGCTTCGCGTGCCGCGCGGGTGTGTCTCAGCTCCTCGACAAGTCGTAGAACCATATCTGGTTGTTCGGATACCAGGTGTAGCCCTCGATGTCGAGCCCGAAGCCGTACCGCGTGGGAGCGCCCACGACCGACAGGTGGGGCACCTCGTTGGCAAGAATCTGTTGAATCTCGTTGACCAGCTCGGTGCGTTCGGATCCGGGAAGCACCGACAACGACTCGGCGATGGCTTCGTCGAAGCGCGGATTGTTGAAGCCCCCGAAGCTCAAGAACCCGGTCGGGCCCGAGACGTAGAGCTGGTAGTGGTAGGGAATCTCCGACACGATGGCGTAGCCCTGATGCAGCACGATGCCGATGTCGCCCGAGTTGGCCTGCTCCAGATAGGCGGCCGCCGGCTTGGTGTCGATCACCACATCGACGCCGATCTGCGACAGCGAGTCGCGGATCAGCACCGCCACATCGTCATGGTCGGAGACGTCGGCGTTCACGAGCAGCGGGATCTCGAACCCGTCGGCATAGCCCGCCTCGGCGAGCAGTGCCCTGGCGGTGTCGGCGTCGCCGCCCGTGGGATACGGCCAGAGGTCGGCGCGGTAGCCGGGATACTCCTCCGGGGCCACCAAACGAAGCGCCTTCGCGTTGCCTTCGTACACGCTGCTGACGATCTGATCGGAGTTCAGCGCGTACTGAAGGGCCTGGCGCACCTTCGCATCCGCGGTGGGGCCGCCCAGGGTGTTCATGGCACCGAAGATGACCTGGTTGCGCACCACGGAAACGGTCTTGCCCTCGTCGGCGCCGAGGGATTCGAGCTCGCGGCTGGAGAGGTTCTCGGCTATGTCGATCTCGCCCTGGCGCAGCAGCGTCAGGCGCTGTGAGGAGTCCGGGATCTCGCGGTAGATGATCTCCTCGAAGAACGGCTCGCCGCGCCAATAGTTCTGGTTGCTCTTCAGCACGAGCTGGACGCCCGGCGTGAACTCGTCAACGTAGTACGGCCCGAATCCCATGGTGTCCAGCTGCATCCACTCGGTGGCCCAGGGATCATCGTCGGTGGCCATCTCCTTGGCCACCGCGGAGTCGACCGGGCTGATCGTCTGGAGCTGCAGGGCTCGCAGCAGCAGCGGGTTCGGGGCGGTGATGGTGATCTCCACCGTGTAGTCGTCGATGACCTTGACCGCGTCCATCGATGGGATCTTGGCGATGCCAACGACGAAGGCGCCGATAACCCCGACGCCGAAGTTGCGCGCAAGCATCCAGCGGACATCCTCGGAAGTGAACTCGTTGCCTGCCGCGCTCATGACGCCCTGCCTCAGATGCAGGGTGTACGTGAGATTGTCGTCGGAGACCTCGAACGACTCAACCAGGCCGGGCCCCATTCCGGCGTCGCCCTTCGCCAACTCCGTCGCAGAGCGGACCCCATCGGCACCCGGCTCGGCCTCGAACCAGAAGAGCGAGTCGAGGACCGTCGTGATGATCTCCACGGACTCCTGGCCCGGAGCGAACTCCGGATCGAGGGTCACCGGAAGCGCAGCCACGCCGACTCGCAGGGTGCGATCAACGGCGGGGGCCTCCGGCTCCTCCGCCGGCGCTGGCTCCTCGTCCGGCTCCGGTTCCTCGGCCGGCTGCGGCTCCTCGGCCGCCGGCTCGGGCTCGGCCGTCGGCTGTTCGGCATCGTCATCGTCGCCGCATGACGCGGCCACGAGGCTCAGCGCCAACAGCAGTAGCAGTAGTCTTCTTGAGAGCTTCATTCTGGTTCCTCCTGGACCATCCTCGCCTCGCGGCGGCCGCCCGAGCCAACCGGGTGAGCCCAGGGCAATTGGACCGCGCTCAGCATCGTCAAGAATTGTAGGACATTTTGGAGTTTCGTCAAGTGCGCCGGCGCCTTGCGAAGAAGTGTGCGCCCGCGGCTCGCGACCGAGCGGCGGACGACAGATCAGAGACCGTGATGCGGTGGCGGCGCAGGCGAGGGCGGGGCGGCGGCATCCCAGCCGAGGATCTGCTGCACGGCAGAGCCACAGTCGAAGAGGCGCTCATCGCCGAACGGTGCTCCGACAAGCTGAACCCCTATAGGCAGCCCCTGCTCGCCCAGCCGCAGCGGAACAGTCAGAGCCGGATGACCCGTGAGAGAGAACGGCGCCAGCGGTCGGATCAGCGTCAGGTCTCTCGGGGCCGTCTCGCCGGTGGGGAACACGACCGCGTCGGTGTCTACACGGGGAGCCACCACCTGCTGAGAGGGCGCAAGCAGCACATCGGCGCGGGCGAGGACCGCGTCGATCCGGCTGCGCTGTATGACTCTGAGGCGCTGGGCGTCCACATAATCGACCGCCGTCAGATCGGCCGCCATCTCCAGGTAGGCGAGCACATCACTGCCGTACCGCTCGGGACAGCTCTCGAGCCAGGGCCGGTGATAGGAGGCGGACTCCGCCAGAAGGATGACGAACAGCGTGGCCGTCAACTCGTCGGGGTCACCAATCGAGACCAACTCGACCGTTGCGCCGGCGTCACTCAGCGCAGCCAGCAGATCCTCGAGTGTTCTCGCCACTGCGGACTCGAGAGGCTGCATCAACTCCGAGGCCACCGCCACCCGCAGCTGCGCGAGACCGGATCCGGACGACCCCGGGTGGCGGGAGGCCTCCGTCGATGGTCCGGCACCGCGCTCGTCGGTCCGCGACAACACGCTGTAGAGCAGCGCACAGTCCTCCACGGTGCGGGTCATGGGCCCGACCGTGTCCAGAGACCAGGCCAGGGGCACCACTCCTTGGCAGCTGACTCGCCCGTAGGTGGGCTTGAGACCGACGATCCCGCAGAGCGCGGCGGGTTCTCGCACCGATCCGGCGGTGTCGGTGCCCAACGCTGCGAACGCCTCGCCCGCGGCGACCGCGGCAGCCGAGCCGCCGCTCGACCCGCCCGGCATGCGATCCAGGTCCCAGGGATTGCGCGTCGGCGGAGTAAGGGCGCCGTACGCGAACTCGTGAGTGTTGGCCTTGGCCAAGATGATCGCGCCAGCGTCTTTCAGCCGGGCGATCACCACTGCATCGGCCGCGGCTACGGAGCCGGCGAGGATCTGTGAGCCCGCCTCGGTCGGGACGCCCGAGACGTCGATCAGATCCTTGACCACGACGGGCACGCCGTGGAGGGGGCCGCGCTGCCGGCCGACCGCTATCTCCCGGTCCGCCTGTTCGGCCCGGCTGATCGCCTGCTCGCCCAGCACGGTGACGAGGGCGTGAACGTGCGGCTCCCACAGCTCGACCCGGGCGAGGCAGGCGTCCACCAACTCGGCGGCGGTTGCCTCCCGATTGCGCAGCCGCCGGGCCGCTTCAGTCAGACTCAGCCCGGCGAGGTCGCTCACCGAGGCGCAGTCTCGTCGGGCGACGCGAGCCGATACACCAGCGCCATCGGCGTGTCTTGCGGCATCTGGCCGGCTGACTGCCTGACGGTGGCGGCGAGCACACCGGCCAGGTTCGATGCACCGTCATCGCTTGGGCCGGCAGCCCCGATCTCGCCCCGCTGTTCTGGTCGGATCTCGCCGGCCACGATCCGAGAATAGCAATCTCAGAATTGGCCGGTCACGAAAGCGGTGACCTTCTCCGCGTATGTCTGCGGCACGCGTACGGGCAACTGCCCTCCGAGGCCGGGGACGATCTCGATACGAGCGTCGGGCAGCAGTGCGGCCGCCGGTTCATCCATGTCTGCGAAGATGTCGTTCTCGGCATCCAGCAGCAACGTGGGACAGGAGAGCCGCGGCAGGCGCGGCTCGGGGTCGTAGCGGAAGGCGGCGTTGTAGGCCCACTCGTAACGCTCCAGCACACTGAGGATCTGCACGACGCCGACGTCGAGAACGCTCGCAGGGCTGTCGGCGCCCCAGATGCGACAGTAGCGCTCCCAGGCCCAACTCAGATGACCGCCGTCGGAAGCCGGCACCATCGGGGGCGACCAAGAGGCCATGAACTCTCGGCGGCGCTCCTCGGACATCAGCGGCACACCGGTGAGCACGGCGCAGGTGATCCGGTCGGCCCCGGCCTGGAGTCCGACCTCCAGCGCAAGCGATGCGCCGGTATGGACGCCGGCCACCGCGAAGCGCTCGATTTCCAGCCCGTCGATGGCTCGAAGCAGCGCGGCTGCGTAGTGGGCTATCTCGAACCCGTCCGAGGGGGGCGGATCTGACAGGCCGTATCCCGGCGTGTCGAGGGCGAAGGCCCTCAAGGACCTCCCCAGATGGGGCAGCGCTGCCTCGTAGGCGGTCGACGACAGCGGCGACTCGTGGAAAAAGACGGCTGCGGGACCATCGTCGCCTGCCGACCGGTAGTGAACCTGGCCCCAGTCGCTGTCGACGTAGCCCCTCTTCATGGGATCAGCCGTCGGCCAGGTGCATCGGTGGCGGCGACTGGGCCTGCGCCGTACCGCGGCCTAGATCGACTGGCTCGGGAAGCCGGGGCCCTCGTGGTCCCGGCCTGACATGTTGGCGTTGAGGCGGGCCGCCGCCATCAGCTTGGCCATCACCGGGCCGAGCTCGGCCGGATTGTCCGGCTGGACCTCCACCGGGCCCAGATGCCATCCCTCGGCGATGCCCAGCTTCTCGCCCCGAATGTCGAACACGCGGCCAGTCACGTTGGAGGCCTCGGGGCTGGCCAGCCAGGCGGTGACCACCGCGATCCAGCGGGGATCGATGCTGTCCTTGAACTCCTCCGACACCTCGTTGCCGCCCATCAGCGGGGCGGTGAGGCGCGACCAGGCGGTGGGGGCCAGGCAGTTGACGGTCACGCCGTAGCGGACCAGCTCCTGGGCGGCGATCAGCGTGAAGGCGGCGATGCCCGCCTTGGCCGCGCCGTAGTTGGTCTGCCCGACATTGCCGTAGATCCCCGACGGCGACGCAGTGTTGATGATCCGCCCGTAGGTCTCCTCGCCCGACTTGGCCCGGTTGCGCCAGTAGCCCGCCGCGTGGTGGGAAGGCCCGAACGTGCCCTTGAGATGGACCGCCATCACCGTGTCCCAGTCGTCCTCAGTCATCGAGAACACCATGCGGTCGCGCAGGATGCCAGCGTTGTTGACCACGATGTTGATGTCGCCGAAGGTGTCGATGGCCTGCTGCACCATGGCCCCGGCGTCGTCGAAGCTGGCCACGCTGCCGCCGTTGACGACGGCCTCTCCCCCGGCCGAGGCAATGGCCTCGACCACTTCGGCGGCCGGTGTCACATCCGCGCCCCCGCCGAATTCGTCGCCGCCCAGGTCGTTGACTACGACCTTCGCGCCGTGCTCGGCGAGCATCAAGGCGTGCTCGCGTCCGATGCCCCGCCCCGCGCCGGTGACGAGCGCCACTTTGCCTTCGAGAAGCCTGGTCATGGAACCTCCTGGTCTACGGGCCGCCAGCCTCGTGCGGCCACGCTACCGGGGCCGGGCCGGAGGCCGAGCGGATGGGCCGTCACCAGCCCCTGGCGATCCATTCGTCCAGTTGTGGTGACTCGGCGCCGATGGTGGTGTCGAGGCCGTGGCCGGGCAGCACGACCGTGGACCCGTCGAACTTGCGGAAGATGCGGTCCTCTATGGAGCGGATGATGGTCGGGAAGTCGCCGCCCTCGTACTGGGTGGCGCCCGGCCCCCCGGGGAACAGCGTGTCGCCGGTGAACAGCAGCGGCGTGCCCTCCACATGGAACGACATCGAACCGGGCGTGTGACCCGGCGTGTGGAGGGTGCGCAGCCGTAGGCGGCCGATCTCGACGACGGTGTCGTCCTCCAGCAGGTAGTCGTAGCTGGGCAGCATGGCGGCGTCCTCCGCGGTGACGCCCACCTCGTAGCCGGCGTCGCGCACCGCCGGGATGGCCTGGATGTGGTCCCAGTGCCCGTGGGTCTCCAGCACGGTCCGGACGCCGAGGCCCCGGCACAGTTCGAGCAGTCGCTCGTGCTCGTTGGCGGCGTCGATCAGGACCGCGTCCCCGCTGGACGTGCAGCGGATCACGAAGACGTTGTTGTCGACCGGGCCGACGACCACCTTGTGTACCTCGATGCCGGTGTCGGACCAGTGCAGTGTCATAGTCCGACCCTATCGGCGCGGCCCGCGGGGATGGACGGCCGGGGCCGTGCATCAGTCAGCGAATAGTCGCACCTCTCCCCGGATATGCCCGGGGGCTCCGCAGCACCAGCAGGGCACCGATGAGGGTCCCCGCCAGGTGACGTCGCACCGCTCACACCGCAGCGAGTGGGGCGTCTCGGGGCGCGCCGCCGTGGCCACGCCAGCACCCTGGGGCGGGCTTGATCTCCGGAGCCAGAACCGCACGGGCGTCACCATAGAGCGCGGTCGCGCGCCGGTGGATGATGCCCCACCTCCGGTAGGGTCGCTCGGTCCCCGTGGACCCCCGAACCCCATAGCAAGGAACCCGCCGTGGCTGCCACACCCTGCCCCGCCGCGGACGGATCGAGTCCGGTCCGCCGCAAGTTCAACCAGCCGCCGCCGATGTGCATCGACGCCTCCAAGCGCTACACGGCGACCATGGACACTTCCATGGGTTCGCTCACCATCGCCCTCGACCCGATTGCGGCCCCGGTGACGGTGAACAACTTCGTGGTGCTGGCCCGGTACCACTACTACGACGGCGTGACCTTCCATCGCATCATCGGTGGCTTCGTCTGCCAGGGCGGGGATCCCGAGGGCACCGGTCGGGGCGGCCCCGGCTACCGCTTCGCCGACGAACTGCCCAAGCCGGGCCGCTACGAGATCGGATCGCTGGCCATGGCCAACGCCGGGCCCAACACCAACGGCAGCCAGTTCTTCATCATCAGCGGCCCGCAGGGCACCCGGCTTCCGCCCCAGTACTCGCTGTTCGGCAAGGTGGTCGCCGGCCTCGACGTGGTGGAGGCCATGCAGCAGGTGGAGACCGACCGCAACGACCGCCCGCTGACCGACGTGACCATCAACTCGGTGACGATCAGCGAGTCGGACTGACTAGCTTCGTCGCCCGACTCTTCGGGGTGCCTCGTGGGTGGTAGCACCTGCTCAGAAGACGCGACGGCCGCTCGGTCGTTTCAGCAACAGACCGCTACCTTCATCAATCCCCGAGGGCGCCGAGCGTCCGCAGGCAACAGACAGGCACTAGGAGCAACCACATGGCGATCGGCACGGTAGGCGTAATCGGCGTCGGAACGATGGGCAGCGGAATCGTCGAGGTCGTGGCCCGCAACGGTCTGCAGGTGGTGGCCCGGGAGGCCACGCCGGAGTTGGTGGAGGCGGGACGGGCCCGCGTCGAGGGCTCGATGGACCGGGGCGTCGCCCGGGGCAAGCTCGACGAGGCCGCGAGGGAGGCCGCGTCGGCCGCGGTCGCCTGGACCACGGACCTGGACGACCTGGCCGGCTGCGACCTGGTGCTCGAGGCCGTTCCGGAGAACCTGCCACTGAAGCTGGAGATCTTCGGTGTGCTCGACCGGGTGCTGGGCCCGGGCGCGATCATGGCCACCAACACGTCGTCGATCCCCATCATCGACGTTGCCATGGGCACGTCCCGTCCCCAGCAGGTGCTGGGCATGCACTTCTTCAACCCGGCGACGGTGATGAAGCTCGTGGAGGTGATCAGCACCCAGCTCACCGCCCCGGCGGTGACCGAGGCGGCCACCGCGTTCGCCACCGACACTCTCGGCAAGCGTGTGGTCCCGGCGCCGGACCGGGCCGGTTTCGTGGTCAACAAGCTGCTGGTGCCGTATATCTGCCAGGCCATCGAGATGTACGAGTCGGGCCATGCCTCGGCCACCGACATCGACGACGCCATGAAGCTCGGGGCGGGCCACCCGATGGGCCCGCTGACGCTGGCGGACCTGATCGGGCTAGACGTGTGCCTGTTCACGGCCGAGTCGCTGTACGCGGAGTACGCCGAGCGCTTCTACGCCCCGCCGCCGCTGCTTCGCCGCATGGTGGCCGCGGGCCGGCTGGGCCGCAAGACCGGCCGCGGCTTCTACGAGTACTAGCCCGCCCTTCCGGTGAAACGAACTTCAATCACTTGACCACCTCTGGGGTGGCTAACTCATTGAAGTTCCCTACAACGCCCGGGACTTGCTCCGCCAGCCCTCGGCCGCGGCCCGAGCCTCGGCCTCGAAGGAGATCGCCAGGTAGGCCCGCCGGTGGCTGCGCAGGCGCCACAGGTTGCGTGCATACTCGCCGAGGTAGCGCCAGAGAAACCTCGTCGTGCCTAGCTGGGCGTACTGCTCGACATGCACCAACTCGTGAGCGAGCAGCGTTCGCCGTCCGGAGGGGTCGTCGTCGCGCAGCACCAGGATGACCCGGCCCAGCGTCATGCCGTGCATCCCCGGCGACAGCACCGGCACCTTCTGCACCCGGGCCCGTCGAGCGATGTCAGCCGGCACGAGGTCGTAGCGGGCGATCTCCCGGGGGGTCAGCCTCCTCATGCCGGATGGGCGCGGTAGCGCCCGCCGGTGCCGGCCGGTCCGGCCATGCCGGGGGCCAACTCGCCGTCGCTGGCCCAACCCCTCAACAGTTCCGGCAGCTCGCGCAGCGCCTCCAAGGTGGGCACCTCGACTTCGTGGCCGTCGTGGTCGTCCTCGTGGCGCCATGTCACGTGGTAGGGGACGTGCACTGCGGTCCCGCCCAGCTCCAGCACCGGCAGCACGTCGGAGCGCAGGGAGTTGCCGACCATCACGAACCGGGCCGGGTCGATTCCGTGGCGCGCCAGCAGCTCGCCGTAGACGTTCGCATCCTTGTCGGCCACCACTTCCACCCGCCAGAAGCGCTCGGCCAGGCCGCTGGCGGCCACCTTGGCTAGCTGGTCGTGGACATCGCCCTTGGTGATGACCATCAGCCGATGGTGTCCGAGGGCGTCGAGCACCTCCTCCACGCCGTCGATCAACTCGATGGGACGGTCCAGCAGGCGCTTGCCGTAGCCGATGATCGTGGTGATGCGGTCCGCGTCGATCTCACCCTCGCTGATGCACACTGCAGCCTCGATCATCGACAGGGTGAACGACTTCACGCCGTAGCCGAAGCGGGGCAGGTTCGTCATCTGGATCTCATGCAGCCGGTCGTCGACGGCAGCGGCATCGGCCCAGGGCGAAAGAAGCTCTTCGTAGTCGCGCTGCACGTCCTGGAACAGGTCCTCGTTGTGCCACAGCGTGTCGTCGGCATCGAAGGCGACGGTCAGCGCACCGCGCTCGTCAGCAGTCACTTGAGCGACCCGCCGAGCGTCGCTCTAGCGGGACAGCGCAACCTGGCGCTAAGGCGCATGTCGGACGCGCCTACCGCGGTGGCCACCGGCCGAGCGCAACTCATCAACGAGGTTGTCTACGGGTACGAACCGCAGGACTCGTCCGTCGCGGGTCCTGTAGAGCAGGCCGAGTTCCTCCAAGGCAAGAAGGTCGGTCCGCGCCGACGCATAGGTGACGCCATGTCGGCGTTGATGTCCTGCGATGTAGAAGGAACTGAACGGATCCCGCAAGGCCCGGCCGACCACGTCTCGCTGACGGTAGTTGAGCGTCAAGTCACCGCGTAGGTAGCCCTCGAGTTCTCGTACTTCGGCGCGCTTGCGCTCGAGGTACTGGCGAAGGCTCGTGATGGCGCGCTCAATCACCTCCAGTTGGTACGTGATGAAGTAGGTGAGGTCGTTGCTGTCCGTCTCGGTCAACAGGAAGGCACGGTTGTACTGCGCGGGCGCGTCACGAAGAATCGCCGATACCGCCAGATACTCAGTGAGCCAGTACCCCGAGCGCAGCATCGACCAGTAGAACAGCGAGCGAGCCAGCCGTCCGTTCCCGTCAAAGAACGGGTGGTCATAGGCGAGCCAGAAGTGAGCGACGACTGCCCTCACCACCGGGTGGATGAAGCCTGCGTCGGCCTCTCCGTTGGCGAACGCGCAGAGAGCCTCCAATCGGTCCGGCAAGTGCTCGGCGGGCGGGGGGCGATGGAGGAGTTCCTCGCCGGGTCGTGCCATCACGGCGTAAACCGCCACCCGCTTCTCCCCGGGCTGCTGCAGCCGCCCCGCGTCCTTCGGGTCGTCAAGCGTGTCCTTCGTGATGACGCGGTGCAGTTCCTTGATCGCCGGAAGGGAGAAGGGCGTTCCATCCGCGACCAGCGCACGCACTGCGTTGATGGCGGCATAGTTGTTGACGATCATGCGTTCGCTGTGGTCGGTTGGGCGCCGCCCGGTCAGCAGCATCTGCTTGGCGACGGCTCTAGTAGTGCTGGCACCCTCAAGCTGGCTGGACGCGACAGCCTCCTCGATGAGAGAGCTCACGATGTAGCGGTCGCCGCTGGCTTGGGACGCTAGAGGGTCGTCCGCCAGTATCTGTCCGGCTGCAGCCTTGTCGACCCGATGCAGCGACTCCCACACGGGGTCCACCATGCAGACCGCGAACGGCTCGCCCTGATGGTCCGTGAGCGGCAGGCGACGACGCAGTTGGCCGCGAGCCAGGACGGTTCCGAGCCACCATTGCTCGGTCGTCAGGTCGCCAGGCGGTTCGCGATGACGGAGGTCGTCCCAGTGAAGGTACCGACCCTTCCTGTCGGTCGCCCCCACGCCAAGAATGCTGCGTAGGACGCCGTCCTCAAGGGTGTGAAGACGCGCCCATGCTGGGCCGGTATCGGGCGGGTCACTAGGCTTTCGCATCTTCACCCTCCATGATTGTTCATTCATGCAGAGTGTATCTACATGTATGTGGAACCAGCTACGATTACAATTCAGTTATAATCTGGAATCGATTATAAATCAAGTTGACGCCGCCCTCCCCCGAGCAAACCAGGCTCTGGCGAATTACAAATGATTTGGAACCAACAATGAATTATAAGCAAGAGATAAAGACGGATACGTAGTTTCGTCCTTGTCATTTGGGCGGGCAGCGTGTGGACGGACTGGGCCTCGCCCCCCATCGCTAGCCCATCGGCAAAGATTCGACCATGACGGAGCGGTCGAGGATGGTGCGGCTGGGGGTGCTGGTCGCGGCCACTCTGGCGCTGGTCGCGGTGCTCTTGTTGAGATGGGCGTCCGAGACGGACCGGGACGAGCCCGAAGATGCCGACCCGGCCGCGGCACGATCTGCCGCTTCGACCGCAGCAGCCCCGACCACAAGCTCCACCACTACGACGACCACCACAACCACGACGACGACGACCACAACCACGACCACCACGGTGCCGCCGTTCGAGGGCTGGGTGGATCCGGAGACCTCCGGCCAGCCTTGGGGAGACTCCGTGGAGGGGCTGCTCACGTTCCGGGGGAACCCGACCCGGACCTACTACGGCAAGGGTCCGGTGCCGTCGGCGCCCGAGGTGGCTTGGCGGTTCCCGGCCGGCGACCCCATGTGTTCGCTTTCGACGATCGGCGGCGAGCCGCGCCAGTGGTGCGGCACCGGCTGGACGGGCCAGCCGGCCGTCTTCGAGCGGGACGGCCGCACCTGGGTGGTGGTGGGCGCCTTCAGCCGCAACGTGCACTTCCTCGACGCCGACACCGGCGAGCGTCTGCTGCCCGACTTCCCGACCGGCGACATCATCAAGGGGTCGGTGACGATCGACCCCGACGGGTATCCGCTGGTGTACGTGGGCAGCCGCGACAACCGCTACCGGGTGATCGCCTTCGACGGCGGAATACCCCGGGAGCTGTGGTCGCTGGGCGCCTACGACCTCGGCCCGATCGTGTGGAACGACGACTGGGACGGGGCCGGGATGGTGGTGGACGATCATCTGTTCATCGGGGGCGAGAACTCCCGGTTCCACATAGTGAAGCTGAACCGGGGCTACGACGACAACGGTCTGGTGACCGCCGACCCGCAGGTGGTGTTCCATGCGCCGGGATGGGACGAAGAGCTGCTCGCCGCGGTGGGCCGGGAGCTGTCCATCGAGAACTCGGTGGCAATCAGCGGCGACACGGCGTACTTCGCCAACTCGGGCGGGCTGGTCCAGGGCTGGGACATAGCCGGGCTGCGCGACGACCTGGCCGCGGCGCCCGAGCGGGTATTCCGCTTCTGGACGGGGGACGACACCGACGCCTCGCTGGTGATCGACGCCGAGGGAATGATCTACGCCGGAGTCGAGTACCAGCGGGGCACGGCCCGCTCCCACGAGGTGGGCCAGATCATCAAGCTCGACCCGGGCCGGCCCGACGATCCGCTGGTGTGGAGCGTGCATGTGCGGGGCGTGTTGAACGCGTCGGGGGTGTGGGCCACGCCAGGGCTGCACCGCGATGTGCTGATCGTGCCCACCCACACCGGCCACGTCTACGGCGTGGACACCGCCACCGGGGAGGTGCGCTGGACCAAGAAGCTGCCCGGCCCCACCTGGCCCAGCCCCGCCATCGTGGACGACGTGTGGATCCAGGGCGACTGCGGCGGCAAGCTCTACGCCTTCGACGTGAGCGACACCACAGTGGAGCCGCCCGAGCTGTGGAGCATCCAGCTGGGCGCCTGCATCGAGTCCACGCCCGCGGTATGGGACGGCCTGATCACGGTAGGCACCAAAGGCGGCTACCTCTACGGCATCCGCCAGCAACACTGACAACAGGAAACAACGCTGCCAACAGGAAACAACGCTGCCAACAGGAAACAACGACAACACCCTGAAACTCGCTGACCGCCTAGGGGTCGGAATGGCCAAGCCCCTGGCCACTAGCCACCCCGAGAGCTAGCCGACCCGGCGGTGCTCACATCAAGGCGACACGGTAGGACGCCAAAATCCCCTCTACATGGAGTCGAGCGGCACCCTCGCCGAGGCTTCGGTCTCCGGGCGGCACGGGCAGGACCTCCGTCACTTCCTCGAAGCAGCCGGCGGGACAGCGGTCGTCGAAGAACACGTACCCGAACCCCTCCGGCTCTCGGTGCGAGCGCCAAGTAAGGCCGACGGCCCACGGCGCCCACCCACGGATTGCCGAGCACCAGCGCCTGGTCATCCCGTACTCGGCGGCTGGTGAGGCCGTCAGCCATGTGTCCTGTCCGACTGCGGCCAGGTCGCGACCCGAGCGGAGACTCACGAGTTCCAAGCCAACGGTGGTGCGCAACCAACCGATGCTCAGCCGCGCGAGACGGGCCCGCGGCAGCAGACGCGCCCCGTACTCGTCGATCGGAAGGTCGCGCAGCAGGACCTCCGACACCGCGGTCGCATCGTCTTGCGCGGCGTACAGGAATGCGTGCTCATCATCCGGGGTGGCGTCGAATCGGCCGCCTTGCAGGTCGTTTCGAGCCACGGTCGGATTGAACTGGGTGACGCCGAAGGCGGTGCTGTGAACTCGCGCCAGTGTCGTGCCTGCCGGAAGCAGGAGCCGTCGCGGTGCGCCCTCGTAGCGTGAAGGGGGCGGCTGGCTCGGCGACAAGCCCGCCTACCCCACCAACTCTGTGACCGCCTCGGCAACAGCGACGAGGTCGTCCGCCCGACCGGTCCCGACGAGGTCGGCGGGACGGGCGTCGAGGCGTGCGTGACGGGAGATCCACCAAGACGCCGCACCCCAGGGATCGCCCGCCGTCTCGAGCCGTTCGTTCACCGCCCGAACCTCGGCATAGACATCCCGCCGCTCGGGGTCGAACTGGAACGCCGGGTAGAGATAGCCGCGCCCGAAGGGCAGACCCACCAGCCACGACCGCTCACGATACTGACGAACCTTTTCCCTGTTCGTCTCCCTGGCCCCAAGCGCGACCGCGGCGTGCCTCGGCTCGAGCATGGGCTCACGCCAGATGGTCTGGGTCGCCTCGCCTTGAAGCCTCGCCTGAGCCATCACCGTCCGTCCTGCCTCGTCGAGCACCCGACGCGGCTCTCCCCCAAGCTGACGGACGAGGTCACTCCGCAGAGTGATCAGCATCAGCCAGCTCCGCAGCCGGGATTCGTCGCCTTCCAGCGCAGGGTGGCGTGCCGCGAGGGAAACCGCGGCGTCCAGCAGCTCCGACTCCTCAGTCAACCCAGCCGCCGCGACCTGCTCCAACACCCACGATTCGCGTCCCCGACGCGACGCGAGCGCCATGAGCGCCTCCACGAGTTCCTCATCGCTAAGTTCCCGCTCCAAGTCCCGGAGTCTCTCGTCGAGTCCGAGTCTCATTGCCATGACGACGCCCCTTTCTGACGGTAATGCCTTTATATCACTATCGTCATGAACGTCAACATGCCAACTGTAGTCGTGACACTAGGAGTGACTGGACAGGGCTCTCCAGACTCGTTGGGGGGTGGCGGGCATGTCGATGTGGTCGATGCCGAGGTGAGCAACGGCGTCGTGGACGGCGTTGAGGACAGCCGCGCCCGCGCCGGTGGTGCCCGACTCGCCGATGCCCTTGGCGCCGAGCGGGTTGAGCGGGGTGGGCGTCTGCATTCCTGCGAGGGTGAAGCGGGGAAGGTCCGGAGCCGATATCGCCGGGTAGTCGACGAGGTTGGTGGCCAGCGGGTTGCCGTCGGCGTCGTAGACCACGTCCTCTTGCAGCACCTGGGCCGCGCCCTGGGCGATACCGCCATGGATCTGGCCCTCGGCGATGAGCGGGTTGATGAGAGTGCCCGCGTCGTCGCAGGCGACCAGGCTGCGCAGCACCGTCTCGCCGGTGCGAGAGTCGACCTCCACCGCGGCCACGTGACAGCCGAAGGCGTAGGTGCTGTCGGCCTGGGCCCAATCTGAGGCGGCCTCGATCCGGTCGCCCGTTCGGGCGGCCTCGGATGCGATCTCACCCCATCGGACGCGGGGCCTAGGCGAGCCCACCACATGGAAAGCTCCGGCACCGGTGTCGAGCACGACGTCGGCCTCGGCCGCCTCCAGCAGAGACGCGGCCCGGCCGCGAGCCTGGTCCACCAGCTTGCGGGCGGCTACCAGCACGGCCGAGCCCGCGAGCTGCGCGGAGCGGGACGCCGCCGTCAGCCCGCTTGAGGAGATCTCAGAGGTATCGCCGGAGACCACCGCGATGCGGTCCATGGGCAGGCCGGTGGCCTCGGAGGCGATCATGGCCCAGCATGTGTCGTGGCCCTGGCCGAAGGCGGTGGCCCCGGTGCGCACCACCAGAGACCCGTCGGCGGCCAGTTCGATCTCGCCCAGCTCGCTTGGACCCATCGACGTGCTCTCCACGTAGGAGGCGACGCCCACACCGAGCAGCCTCGGGTCGTCGGCTGCCCGGCGGCGGGACTGTTCCGCTCGCAGCTCGCCATACCGGGCCGCGCCGAGGGCCGCATCCAGAGCGGCCCCATAGTCCCCGCTGTCGTACGTTCTTCCCGAGGGTGCCTTGAACGGGAACTGGCCGGGTTTCACGAAGTTGAGGCGGCGCACATCGGTGGGATCCATCCCGACCCGCGCCGCGAGCAGATCGACGGCCCGCTCCAGCGAGAACGCCACGTCAGGCCGGCCCGCGCCCCGGTATGCGGCGATCGGCGCGGTGTTGGTTGCGTAGCTGTGCCCGCGCATCGCCGCGGTCGCAATGTCGTAGCTGCCGGTGAACACCGCGCTGGTCAGGGTGGGAAGGAACGCACCGATGATCGGGTAGGCGCCCGCGTCCTGGATGACGTGCAACTCGCAGTGGGTGATCCGACCGGCCCGGGTGCCTCCCAGCCGCAGTCGATGATGCTGGGCCCGGCCATGCACCGACGACGTCAGATTCTCCGCCCGGGTCTCGGTCCACACCACTGGCCGTCCCACCCGCCGGCTCAGCACGGCTACCAGCAACTCCTCGGCCGACGGCGAGCCCTTGGCGCCGAAGCCTCCGCCCACATCGGGCACGATCACCCTCACCGCGTCGGGGTCGAGTTCGCAGACTCTGGCGAGCGCCTCCTGCACCCGGTGCGGGGCCTGGGTGGACGCGTAGAACGTGAGCTGGCTGCCGTCAGCCGACCATTGGGCCGCGGCCGAGCGGGGCTCCAGCGGCACGGCCGCCAGCCGCTGGCTGACTATCGACACCTCGACGGTGATCTCGCATTCGGACAGGTCCAGCGGTGCGCTGTGCGTGCCGGTCGCCGGCAGCTCGAACGCGAGGTTGGTTCCGGCCGCCTCGTGGATCAGCGTGGCATCGGTGGCCGCTTGGGCCAGCGGCACCACCGGGGGCTGAGGGTCGATGTCGACGATGACCTGCTCGGCTGCATCAAGGGCCGCTGCGGTCGTCTCGGCCACCACTACTGCCACCGGCTCGCCCACGAAGCGGACGACGTCGCGAGCCAGGACCGGGCGGGACATGCTCTGGTTGACCACCGGGATGGGCTTCAGGTCGGGCAGGTCGAGGTCGGCCGCGGTAAACACTCCGAGCACTCCCGGCTGGGCGCGGGCCTCGGCTGTGTCCACGCCGAGCAGACGCCCCCGGGCCACGGTGGAGCGCACGAAGCAGGCGTGGGCCATGTGGTCGAATTGCAGGTCGGCCACATAGCGGGCCCCTCCTGTCAGCATCCGAGGGTCCTCGGTGCGCAGCACCCGGTTCCCCAACACGCTCACGCCACCGCCTCCGCGTTCGCCACGGGAACTTGAACGCACGGAGGGCTCACACCCGGCACCAGACCGGGCCAGCCGGGGTGTCCTCCACCATCACGCCCAGCCGCGGCATCTGCTCCCGGGATCGGGCCGACGGGCAGGCTCACGCCCGGTGCCAGACCGGTCCGGCTGGTGTGTCCTCCACCACTACGCCCAGTGCCGACAACTCGTCGCGCAAGGCGTCGGCCGTAGCCCAGTCCTTGGCCTCGCGAGCGGACTGGCGCCGGGTCACAAGGTCCTCGATGGCAGCGTCGTCAGCGTCGGCTGCCTGCTCTCTGGAGCCAATCGTCAGTCCCAGGGCACCGGCAAGGTCGATCGTCACGGTGGCAAGCACCGCGCCGTCAGCCGATCCCTCATCGAACGCGGCGTTGGCTCGGCGCAACGTGTCGAAGATCACCGCCACCGCCTCGGGTGTGCCCAGGTCGTGGTCCATGGCGGCACTGAACCGATCTCTCAATCGTGAGTCGACTGCCCGTGCGCGGAACCCCTTCGTCGCTCCCTCAGCGACTGGACGCCATTCCTCAAGGTCGCCGTCGCTCACGACGGTCGAACCGCGTTCCATTGCTCCATGAGGCTCGCTCAAGTCGGGAGCTGGCTTGAAACTCGGCTCGACATCCTCGGCAAGTGCCGGTTCAGCCGTCTTGCCCTCGGTTCTGGCCGCCAGCCTGCGAGCAAGGGCATCGAGTCTCTGGCACGCCGTCCGGGCTCCGGCCATCAGGCCGGCGTTGACCTCCATGGTCTTGCGGTAGTGGGTCTGCAGGACCAGCAGGCGGAAGGCCCTGGCGTTGTCGGGATGCTCGTCGAGCAGGTCGGCCACGGTGCGGTAGTTGCCCAGCGACTTGGCCATCTTCTGACCCTCGATGTTGAGCATGGCGTTGTGAACCCAGTGGCGGGCGAAGGGCCGGCCAACGGCCAGGGCCTCGGCCCGCTCGTTGGCGTGGTGGGGGAACACGAGGTCGTTGCCGCCGCCGTGGATGTCGAATCCGTCGCCAAGAATGCCGAGGCTCATGGCCACGCACTCGATGTGCCAGCCCGGCCGGCCCGGCCCCCACGGCGACGGCCAGGACGGCTCACCGGGCTTGGCCGCCTTCCAGAGTGCGAAGTCGAGGGGATCCTCCTTGGCCTCGTCCACCTCCACTCGGGCACCGGCAGAGGCCCGCAGGTCGTCGAGGCCGCGGTGCACCAGGTCACCGTATCCCGACACGTCCCTAACCCTCAGATAGACGCCTGTGGGGGTGGAGTACGCCGCGCCGGCGTCCATGATCTGGGCCACGAAGTCGACCATCTCGGTGACCCATTCGGTGGCTCGGGGCCTCTCGTGGGGATCAAGCACGCCGAGCGCCTCCATGACATCGACGTAGACGGCCTCCCACTCGGCGGCCACCTCGCTCTCGCTGCGGCCCTCGTTGCGGGCCCGGTCGATGATCTTGTCGTCGATGTCGGTGATGTTGGCCACGTGGCGCACGTCGAGGCCCCGCCACTCGAGGTAGCGGCGCAGCACGTCGTAAGTGAGGGCCGAGCGGGCGTGGCCCAGGTGGGGATGGTCGTACACGGTCGGGCCGCAGGCGTACAGCGCCACCTTGCCCGGCTCGCGCAGCTCCAGGGGGCGCACGTCGCCCGTGAGGGTGTCGTACAACGAGATCACTGCGGGTCAGGCGGCAGCGGTGGCTCTGGCTCCAGGGCGATGCCGCACAGGGCGCACAGTTCGGCCAGCACGCCGGGCGCGGAGTCGTCGAGGCGGCCTGCGAGCAGGGCGTCGGCCATCTCGGCCAGAACCGCCATGGCCCGTGGGGCGTCCAGGTCGTCGTCGAGCGCGTCGCGCAGCCGGCGGGCGTAGGGATCTGGGTCGGATCCGCCAGCGGTGCCGCGGTGTCGCACCGCCTCGTTGAGAGAGTCGAGCAGGGCCTCGCTATCGGCGATGTCGTCGTCGTGCCATTCCCAGTCGTCGCGGTAGTGGTGCGCCATCAGGGCGAGGCGGACCGCGGCCGGGTCGCTTTCCTTGCAGAGGTCGCTGACGAACACGAGATTGCCCAGCGACTTCGACATCTTGGTGCCGCCGTAGGCGACCATCCCGCAGTGCATCCAGTGCTTCACGAACTGCCGGTTGGCGGCGGCCTCGCTCTGGGCCATCTCGCACTCGTGGTGGGGGAAGATCAGGTCGCTGCCGCCGCCGTGCAGGTCGATCCCGGCGCCGAGCAGGCCCATCGCCATGGCACTGCACTCGACGTGCCAGCCGGGACGGCCCGGCCCGAAAGGCGATTCCCACGACGGCTCGTCGGGTTCCGACGGCTGCCACAGCACGAAGTCCAGCGGGTTGCGCTGGCGGGGATCGTCGGGGGTCCCGCCCCGTTCGGCGGCCAGAGTCCGCATGGCGGCGGTGTCGTAGCCGCCGAGACGGCCGTAGGCGGGCCAGGTGGAGACGTCGAACCAGGTGGTGCCCTCGGCGGTGTAGGCGTGGCCCCCGGACACCAGGACCTCGATGAGGGCGATCATCTCGGCCACCCACTCGGTGGCCTTGGGCTCGGCCGAGGGGGGACGGGTGTTGAGGGCCTCCATGTCGCTGTGGAAGCGGGCGGTCTCGGCCGCGGCGAGCTCCAGGAAGTCGACTCCGAGCTCGCGGGCCTTGGGCAGGATCGAGTCGTCGACGTCGGTGATGTTGCGCACCATCCGCACCTGGTGCCCGAGGTCCTCGAGGCGGCGGATCAGGAGGTCGTAGGCGAGGTAGGTGTTGGCGTGCCCGAGGTGGGTGCTGTCATACGGGGTGATGCCGCACACGTAGATCCGCACCTCCGCAGGCGGCGCGGGCGGCTCGAAGGGCACCACAGAACGGCGTGCGGTGTCGTAAAGGCGCACGAGCCGAGGCTACCGCTCACCCCCCGACAGCCCTAGCCGCGGGCTCAATGCCGCTGCCGTGACCTCCACGTCCTGCTCCAGCGTTCTCGGGTCGAGAATGCGCGCTGGATGCACAATTCCAACCCGAGAATCTCCGGCAGGCAGGGCGGGGATGCCGGAAAGGCCGGTCAGATGATGGGGCGGCCGACGGTGAGGGGTTCGGGGTGGTCGACGATGCAGCGGGTGCCGCTGTAGATGGTGGGCATGCAGCGATTGCAGTGGATGCAGTTGCCTTCGGTGGCCTTGCCGGCCTGCCAGCGGTTGGGCAGGTCGGGCTGGCGCAGCAGGGCCCGGGCCATGGCCACAAAGGCGAACCCATCGTCGAGGGCGGACTGCACGGTGTCGAGCCGGTTGATGCCCCCCAGCAGGATCAGCGGCATTTCGAGCGCTTCGAGGAACCGGCGGGCCTTGGGCAGGAAGTAGGCCTCCTCGAACGGGTAGTCAGGCATGAGCTTGGTCCCGGCCAGCTTGAAGCCGAGCCGGACGTGGGGCGGGAGGGTGGCCGCGAACTCCTCGCGGGGGGCGTCGCCCCGGAACAGGTACATAGGGTTGGCGAACGAGCTGCCGCCGGTGAGCTCCAAGGCGTCGAGGGCGCCGTCGACCTCCAGCATCTGAGCAAACTCGAGGCTCTCGTCGTCCTTGAGGCCGCCGGGGACGCCGTCGTTCATGTTGACCTTGGCGGTAACGGCCAGCTTGTCGCCCACCGCGGCCCGCACCGCCCGCACCGCCTGGCGACCGAACCGGGCCCGGTTCTCGAGCGAGCCGCCCCAGGTGTCGGTGCGCTGGTTGAGGTTGGGGCTGAGGAACGCGCTGAGTAAGTAGTTGTGGCCGAGGTGGATCTCGATGGCGTCGAAGCCGCTGTCGCCGGCGAGGCGGGCGGCCCGGGCGTAGTCGTTGGTGATGCGGGCGATGTCGGCGTCGGTCGCGGAGCGGATGACCCGCATAGCGAGGGGGTTGAACCGCTTGCTCGGGGCGATCGATGCGGCCTTGTTTGAGCGGGAGTTGGCCACCGGTCCGGCGTGTCCGATCTGGGCGCCGGCGGCTGCCCCCTCGGCGTGGATGGCGTCGGTGAGCCGGCGCAGTCCGGGCACCGCCTCGGGACGCAGCCAGATGCACTCCGCGTGGGTGCGCCCCTCGGGGGCCACGGCCAGGTAGGCGACGGTGGACATTCCGGCGCCGCCCGCGGCCACCGCCCGGTGATACTCGATCAACTCGGGCGTGACCAGCGCCTCGGGCATCACCCCCTCGAAGGTGGCCGCCTTGATGATCCGGTTGCGCAGGGTGACCGGCCCCAGCCGGGCCTCTTCGAACGGATCCACGACGGACATAGGGCGCAAGTCTGTCACGATGAAGCGCGCCGCCCCATCTCGCTCTAGAGCCGGACGGCCCACACTACGGGCGAGGCTCTCAGTCGTATTGGCCGACGGGATCAACAATATGGAGTCTGCTTCTCCTGAAATCTGGAGTTCAGAATGTCTAGAAAGTGGAGTGCGCTTCTCCTGAAATCTGGAGTCCAGTGTCCGAGAAGTGGAGTGCAGCAGCCTCATCGGGAAGCGGACGCGGCTTGTAGCGAGCGTTCTCGACCTGACTCAGGCCTGCTCGTCGGGGAACAGCCGGGCCGGGAAGCCGCCACGGGAGATGGGACCCCACCGCTCCACGGCGACGCGGATCAGCGACTTGCCGTGGGCGACCATCGTGGCCCGGTATTCGTCCCAGTCGTCGTGGTGGCCCCGGATGTTGCGGTAGTACTCGACGAGCCCCTCGACCGACTCGGGGGCGTCGAGCACGGTGGCGGTGCCGTCGCACTGCACCCATTCGCCGATGAACCTCTCCGACATCACCACCACCGACGCCCGCGTGTCGCGCCGCAGGTTGCGGGTCTTGGCCCGTTCCGGGTAGCTGGAGACCAGCAGGTCTCCGTTGTCGCCGAGTCCGACGGTCACCAGCGAGGCCTGCGGCCAGCCGTCGGCTCGCCTGGTGATCAGGACGCCCTGGGGCCGGGCACGGATGAAGTCGTTCAGTTCGGCCCGGTCGACGTCTCGGTCCCGCGCGATCGTCGGCATGGGCCCGCTCAGCCGAGTCCGTGGCCGCTGCTGATCATCCCCGCACGATAGGCCCGGCGGCTGTGCTCCCGGCAGTGTGCCCCCGGCAGGAATCGAACCTGCGCACACGGTTTAGGAGACCGATGCTCTATCCACTGAGCTACGAGGGCGGGAAACGGCGCGCAATTTGGCGCGTTATTGGGTCTGAGACGTTGTTGTTGCGCGTTTGAGGGTACCTGTTGGCTCGCGATGGCGCCGGGGGGCACATCGCCGCCCTATCAGCGTGCTCGGACCCGCTACCTGGGAGTCTTAGGCCGCGTTGGGCTCAAGTCGCCCGTGTGGCTGATGTAGCGCGCGTCTAGTTTCGGGGGCCAGCCCGGTCGCTTGGTGTGACGCCCCCGTAGAAGCCCGATATGTCGAATGCGGGGTCGTCCTGGCGACGGGCATCTAGGGCTCTGACCAGGAGTAGGACTTGGTAGGCGATAAGGCACATGCGCATCTTGCGGCTGTCGGCGCTCCGGGCCCGGCCCCGCAGAATGCGCTTGAGGTGGGCGTTGCTGGACTCGGGATCTTCGCGCAGACCGAACAGCACGTCGTGGTCGTCGTCGCTTTCGGGGATGATCCGCAACGCTGCTGCGAGGCGGCTCGGGTCTTCGTCGAGTTCGTCACTGGTGAGGGTGTGGCGGATGCTGGTTACGGCGCCGTGCAGGCTCTTGTCGGGGTGCGTGTCGGGAACGACCCATTCGACGTAGATGCTGCAGCCGTCGGAGCGGGGTCGCATCTGGACGCGTCTCCGGACCAGCGGCACGTAGCAGCTCTCGCCGTGGCCGCTAAAGCCTTCGATGACGGGCGGACCGTCCATCGCCAGCACAACGAGGCGCACGAATTGTGGTTGCCTCGGGGTGCCTGCTGTGGCGAGCTTGAAGTTGTGCTCGCCCAAGTTGCGCTCTGCGACTCTGCCGCCGAGGCGAGGCACCTTGCCGACGTGGATCAGGCCCAGTTGCCCAAGCCGCTCGCATTGCCTACCCCTGAGTGCCATGTCATAGGTGGTTGCTCTCAGATGTTGTGTCTCGTCGTGGTGTTGGATCCTGAGCTCCTTGATCATGTCCACAAAGAGCTCGCCGTCTGTCTTGCCCGGAGTTCGCAGGTCGAAGGTCACCAGTATCCGCTCACGCTTGTTCGGCGAGCGCCACAGGACCTTCACCGCGGTGTAGGCGCGGGCGTTGTCTTTGCTGCGGAGCGCGTAGTGGGGGTTTCTGTCGTCGTCGCAGCGATGGTCGGGGTCATCGAGGTCGTGGTATCGACAGGTATGGGGCAGTCTGGGGTACGGGACTCGGATGTCGGTGCCGTCCCCCGTGAGCATCTGGGTGGTTGCGGGGTGGGTGATCGACCCCGCCCTCGGGTCGAGGCCTCCGAGATGCCTCACGGCCTTGAGACAGGCGGCGGTGAGGATGGCTTGCAGTCTGTCGATGATGTCGTGGGTGATGTGTTGTTGTGCGAACCGGTAGTGCTGGGATCGGTTGATGGGACGCTTGGGCAGCCGCCTGCAGAGGTTGCTGCGGTGGTGCTTCTTGACGGCTCTGCGGATTCTGCGCCAGGTCTTGATGTCGCCGAGGGTGCGTTCGGCGCCTCTGTGGCCCTCCACCAGCGCCACGGTTTCGAACAGCAGCCCACAGAAGTTCGTGTAAAGCCGCTTGCGGCCCGGTCCGGGTCTGCTGTCAGCCGTCTCTTTGTCCAGTTGCTCGGCCATCTGCCACATCGATTCGAGGCACGCGATGTGCTCGATGATTGCGAGATCGGACAGTTTGAGCTGCGTCTGCTTCGCCTTGGGACGTCTGGGGCGCGGCTGGGGCTCGACTTCGTCGCCCGCTTTGCCGCTGGCCCACGCGATGTTCTCGCGGGTGACCGGAGACGCGTTCGGGTACCACAGCCGGCGCCGACACCTGTCAGCCATCGCGCCGCCAGTCGAAGCCGAGCGCCGCGGCGGTGCTGTCGAGCGACGACGACCCGAGGAACCTCGCTGCTTCAGCCAGCCCGTCGCTCTTGAGGATGTCTCGGGCTGTGGTCAGCCTCAGCGACCTGGCGGTGACTCCCGGCGTGCCTTTGAGGCCGGCGTCGCGCAAGACGCTCCCCAGCCGAACCGTCACCGAGTGTGCGGCCCGGTCCAGGCTCAGGTCCGCGCTGACGCACAGAGGGCCGTTGGGATCTGGCGGATCGGACTGGTTGATGAGCCACTTGCGGATGGCGCCAGTGGCCCAGGCTCCCAGCGGGTTGGTCCGCGCCGCTGTTCCGCGCAGGGTCACCTTGCATGCGTCGAGGTCAATGTCCGGTAGTCGCGCCAGCGCGATCTCCGTCGCGGTGGCTCCTGCGACGGACAGGGCGACGATCAGTAGCCGCCGCGACACGAACAACCCGGTCTGGGCATGCACCTGGATCCGCTGTAGTTCTGTGGGGCTCAACGGCCTGGCAGAGACGAAACCAGTGGGCCTCGGGATCGGTTCGCCCGCGAGTTCGATCGGATCGATCGACGCGCCCAACCGGGCGGCCTCCTCGAAGCACGCCAACCCCCAACAGCGCCGGTTGCGGGCTGTGGAGATCGCGACTTCCTTCCAGCGGCCGCCTCTATCGGGACGGGCTGCCCAGAACCATCGCTGCGCCATCTCAGGCGTGACGTCGTCCCACCCTTCGGCGCCCTGTGCGCGAAGAGACGCGAACATGCGCCGTAACTCCGCGGTGGACTTGGCCGCGGTGCGGGCGCGCATGCGCGCTCCTACGGCCTTCAGCACGACGGGCTCCCAGGCCTCCAGCGAGTAGTCGCCGGCCAGCATCAGCGTCCATCCCGCAAGCGCAAGCTGCACGCTCGCCGGCATCGCAGAATCCGCGAATCCCGGGAGCTTCCGAGGTTGAGCTGATGAGGCGGAGCGAGTAAATTGCATCTGACCACTTCTGGTCTTTCCGCGGCGCCCAATCCGTCCAAGATCCGGGCGTCGCGGATCTTTTTCTGACACCAATAGAGATGCCACGTTCCCGGAACCGCCCTGACCGCGACGATCGCTCTCGCTCGTGTTTCAAGGTCGTGAAAGGTGTTCTGACCTGCCTGTTTGCGGCGGCTATGGTCCTTGGTCCGGTGTCTCATCGCTGATCTCCGCTTGGGGCCAGATCCAGGAGTACGTCTTGTATCGAAGACGTGTCTCTAATCACAGACATTAGAGAGAGGGTGTGACGCCTTTTGTCTCGAATTGCAGACATATCTCTGATCCGAGACGCCCACCGGACGGGCTTCGCTGGGGTTCGACCATTCCCCAAGGGCTGGATCTGCGCTAGTACTGTCGCTGCGTGTGACCCGGCCCGGCCACGAGCCGAGACCCAAGCACTCCAAACTCCACCTAGAGCGTTGCCCCAACACGTACCTGGTCGCCAGAGACAAGGGCAAGTGGCCAGACGGCAGACTGAGGGTTCGAGCCCCGCCTGAGGCCCACCTCATGCAGGCGCTCACCAAGCGCCTCAAAGCGGCCATGGGCGGCAGAACGCTCAGAGAGATCGAAGCGCTCTACGGCATCAACAAGTCTTCGCTCAACAAGATCCTGCGCGGCGAGATCTGGCCCAGCACGCCGACCATCATCCGGCTAGAGAGAATGCTCGACACCGACCTCTGGGGCGACGAGCATCGGAAGTCCAGACTGCCCTGAGTTCCGTCCCCAAGTCCGAAGGACGCTGCCCTCGGCAACGGCTTCCATAGTCCCCGACCGGGGGCTGACCTCCGCGGGGTGAGTACTTGGACTCGTCGAGCTTGTCAGATCAAATGCCTGGTCGGCTGTGGGGCTGCACCCAGGCTTCCTCTGCCGCTGTGACCTACTGGCAAAGCGTCGTTCATCTCCACGCGCGCAATGGCGTGGCTTCGAACACGTTCAGGAGTCTGTAATAGGGCAATGACCGCGGCAGCAGCGAATTGGCCTGTAGCTTGCCCGGGTTGACGGCCACATGGCGGGTTGGTCTCGGCTCTAGCGCGACTCCCAGCCAAGTGTCGGAGCAGGATCGTCACTTGCCGTCTTCACAGCAGGCGACCAGAACCATAGGCGGCGAAAATCGCGACGTTCTCCGAACTCTTGGAAGTCGAAGTCTCGGATGCTGAGGGTTGGCCTCAGCTGAGGTGCCGGCTCGATCCCGAGCACCTTGATGCCGCGGCTGCCATGTTGGCTGCGGGCATCGCTCGTCGCCGCATAGGCCCCAACGCTCAGTTGCATGCGCAATGGCAGTCGCGGCGAGGCATCGCTGGTGGAGATCCCGCCAGTTCCCGCGACCGGCGACTCTTCGAAGCCGGGCTCCTGCAGAATGTGGGCACTCCTGACCAACCAAGCCCCCGCAAGCAGCTCCATGGGCTGATCGCAGAAGCGATCTGGTTTGAAGTGGCATCTGAGATCGATGCTGGGCTGGGTGTTCCAATTCGTGTTGAGGGCCACGACTGGTCGGTGACCGACCCTGGCGGAGATGGGCTGACCGTCTACACAACGGCAGATGCGGGCTTCTGCTTCCGTCTCTGGGAATCCAAGCACCACGGCACGGACCGCAAAGTTCGCCGTTCCGTGAATCGCGCATGCCGACAGATGAAGTCTCGTTCGCTGAGCTACTTGAGCCGATTCTCGCTGATTGCCCAACAGATCACCGACGACGAGGCTCTCGCTCGCTTCTACGGCGAACTCGCGGAACGCTGGGTCGATCGTGACCCCACCGCCGGTGTAGGCGTCAGTGTCGGGACCGACAGCGACGCCAGAATCTCCGGCTGCTTCGACAGGGTTACCAGCTACTTTGAGTTTGAGCTCGACCAACATCAAGCCCAGCTTCACCTGATGGCCGATTTCTCGGAGCTAGCCGACAGCGCCCGAGACGAGATCTGGAAAGGCTGTGGGTCATGGACCGAGCCCTAGATCCCGATCTCCTGCACGCTGCCGTAGGAGTCCATGAGCAACTGCCCGACCCCGACACACTGCGGCAACTGCTAGCCGACACCGAAGTGAATCTCTTCCTTCAGCAGGGAGACATCGACGAGGCGCTCCTGGATACCGCCTGGTACCTCCAAGCAGTTGCCACAGCCCGACCCGACCTCCAAATCTACGATCTGCCCCGGCAACGGCACGCACATCAAGTGTCCGGCCACATCTTCGACCTTGCTCTGCAATCGACCGACGACTTCTCCACCACCGAGCGCCTGCGTCTGACACTCGCCGCCCAAGTGGGATACCTCGGCGGCGACCTCACACCCAACGCCGCAGCGCTCGCTCGCCGCGCTCCACTGCCCGATCCGCCTTTCGACTGGTCCGAGCCGGGACAGATGTCGCTAGAGGCTGGCGTGCTTGTGCTGGCACTCGACCGGGCAGCCACCTACCCGTTGCTCGACGCCCGCCGTGACCAACTCGCCGACCTCGAATCCGAGATCGGCGACGTAACTCAAACCCCCTACGCGGCAGTCGACGGCGTCGTGCGAGGCGCCCGAGAGCTGATCAACTACCTGACCTACGGCAGCCGAGAAGCCCTTCAGGAGGCCCGACAACATCTCACAAGAGCCGTGGACACCCCAACCGCGGCATCTGACGTCGACTCTCGCTGGGTTGCGGCTCACTTGCTTCGACTGAGCGACGAACTGCAAGACACGTCGGCTTGGTCCGCGCTGCCTCCCGATCTGCCCAACCTCAGCCGCGCCATGACCCTGGGCGATCCTCCAGTGCTGAGCCTGTGGCCCCCTCAACTCTCGTTCTTGGCAGGCGCGGACGGGCAGCCTTCGCCGCTCGATCCCAGAGCCCGGCGCCTGATGCTGTCATTCCCGACTAGCGCCGGAAAGACCCTGCTGGCGCAAATACTCATTCTTGCCCATGTGGCCTCCAGCGACGTCGGCAACGTCTGTGTCGTAGCTCCAACCCACAGCCTCTGCCGAGAACTCGCGAACAGCCTCAACCGGCGACTGCGGACCCTCGGGCGCGAGCTTCACATCGAGGGGCCCGTATGGTTCGAGCAAACGAAGCCTCCGAGCGATCGTGTGACGGTGATGACACCCGAGAGGTTGGCTGGCCTGCTCCGGTCCGACCCGGCGGCGCTATTGCACGAGTACTCAATGTTTGTGATCGATGAAGCCCACCTTGTGGCCGCCCCCGCTCGCGGCTGGCGGCTGGAAGAGACACTGTCGCTGATCCATCACCTCACTGTGGACACGGACCATCGGATACTTGTCTTGTCCGCGGCGCTGGGAAACCAAAGCCATGTCATCCAATGGATGACCGTCGATGACGAGAAGCCTGTGAAGCATCACACCAACTGGCGAGGCCCGCGACGTCTCAACGCCGTCTACACCGACAAGGCCAACTTTGGCGAAGCCACCGATGAGCCGCCAAGAGGCAACAGGCGGGCCCGGCGACATGTGCCGATGTATGGCAAGATCCACCTGCACACCGGCGACAATACGGTGGCGGGCGAATTCATCGAGCCTGTCGGAACCCTTGTCCTCCGTCACACCAAGGAAGACAAATGGCCTCGCGACAAGACCGAATCCTCGACTGAACGCGAACGACTCGTACCACTCATCGCCCACGTCGCCCAGTTCGGTGCGGTGCTGGTTGTACAACCCACCCGCGTAGAAGCCCAGCGCCTTGCCCAGGAGGTAGCCGACGCCTTCGATGATGAAGACTCTGTAGCTCGTAATCTGACAGATCTCGCCCGGTCCCGGCTGACTGAAGCGCATCCCTTGACCCAAATCGCGCCCAAGGGCGTCGCGTTCCACCATGCCGCACTCCCCGTGGATATCCAAGCCGAGATCGAAGACGCAGTCCGGGCAGGACATATCAGGGTCCTCGTTGCCACATCAACTCTCATTGAAGGGGTCAACCTCCCCTTCAAGACAGTCATCGTCGGCCGCCGCGGCTACACCGACTCCGCTGGAGAGCAGATCGAATCCATCGACCCCGCTGGCCTGCTGAACGCCGTTGGCCGAGCCGGTCGCGCAGGGCGGGAGACTGAGGGTTGGATGATCCTCGCCGAGCAATCAGCCGCATACAACGACCACATGTTTGACCCGCTGCAACGCACCGGCAACGACCTCGAGATCCGCTCCACGGTCACCGCCGAGTCGGCACTCGCTGGACTCAGTGAATTTGAAGACCTCGCCCGCACGACCCAGGACGCCATCTTTCGCCACTACGACGCCGTCGCCGACGGCTTCCTGAGCTTCGTCTGGTTCATTGCCCAAGCCCTCGAAGACCTCGAACGGGCAGTGTCGATCGACGAAATCGTCGCCGTCATCGAACGCACGCTGGCCTGGCAACAACTAGATCCCCACCAGCGTCAAGGGCTCGTCCGGGCCGCCGCCACAGCCTATGAGGCATTCGAAGCCCAACCCCGTGATCAGCGAGAACGCTGGTCCCGTTCCGGTGCGTCACTACCAACGGCGCGAACGCTCGACACGGTGGCCGAGCAGCTGCTCGGCCGACTCGGACCCGACTTGACCATCGACCTCGAAGACCTGCCAGCCGTAGTTGGCTTCGTCCTAGACGACGAAACGCTCACCATGCTGCTCGAACTCGAAGAGAACACCCGACGCGGTTTCAAGCCCTACCGCAGCGCACCACGAGACAACCTCATCGACGTCGACCTCAGGGCGCTGCTGCTGGACTGGGTAGCGGGCGTCGAGATCCAAGAACTCGCCGATCAACACCTGGCCGCCATACCCGACGATGGATACCGCTCCGAGGCCTTGGCCGAGTTCAGCGCCAGCGTGTTCGAACACCACCTTCCCTGGACCCTCGGCGTCGTCTTGCAGTGGGTCAACACCCGCCTAGATGCGACCGGCAGCGCCCATCTCCTGCCCGAGCATCTGCCCGCAGCAATCCACTACGGCGTCAGCACGAAGACCGCCATCGACCTGATGCGCGGTGGGATCCGGTCACGTCGACTGGCCAACGCTGTAGCCATCCACGCAGCCAGCAGAACAAGCGACCCTGAATCGCCTCTCCGGGATTGGCTCGGTTCCCAGACCATCACCGACTGGAGAGAACTCTTCGAAGCCTCCCCCACCGAAGTGGCCGACCTCTTGTCATTCGCGCGAACCCCCGGGGCTCAGGTTGTCAGTTCCGTCCTTGAAGGCTCAGACCACGAAGTCCCCATCGACATGTCCGATCACTCGATCGACACCGCTGAAACGGCGGCGCTTGAGCCACAACCGGGCGTACCCGACCCCGCCCCGATCCAAGTCGTCACACCAGCCGGTGTCATCGGCACGATCCGGCCAGCCGACCATGACGAGGTGTCGCAACTGCTCAGCATCGGGGTGCAACTCAACATCGTCGTCGCAACGAGCACAACTGGGCCAACCATCACGATCTCACTTGCCCCTTGACCACACGCGGGTCTTGTCACAGCCGCGCACAACAATGGGCGCCGTGAGGATCTTCGTCGGTTCGCTCATGGGCGGAGCGTTCGGTCCGCTGCGTGAGGCGGCATCCGGCGACGACATCGCAGTGCTGGGAGATCCGCGGATGCTCCTGTCGCTGCGTGGCCCACGCAGGACTGTCCGACGGAGCGAAGTGCCGTGAGCCGCATCGCCGCTGGCGGAGCAACGGTGTCCGACGGCAGAGTCCGGGCTGATCTCCCGTACTCGGTTCCTTCGAATCTGCGTGTCCCGGATGCATGCCTCGTCTATCTGGACCTCAACCATTGGATCAACTTGTCCAAGTGCAAGTCAGGGCACAAGGACGGGCAGCGCTACAGGGCAGCCTTCGACGCTTGTGCCGCAGCTGTCGAGGAGGGCAGTGCGCTGTTCCCCATATCGCTGTCGACGATGATGGAGATCGAAGCGATTCGAGATCCGCAGCAACGTCTGCGGCTTAGGTGGGTGATAGAGCAACTCTCGCGGTTCCGGGCTGTTCTGCCGCGAGCTGTCACTGCAGCTTTGGAGTTCGAGCAAGTGTTGGCGGACCGACTGGACCGCATCCGTGTGCGGACCGCACCGCGTGATCTTGTTGGAATCGGCGCCGGATGGTTGGTCGGCAGGAGCCTCGCCCCGTCTGTAGTCGATGAGCAGGGCAGAGATGTCACAACTGAAGTTCTTCCGTCGCTGCGGCCCGAGCTTCGCACGTTGTTGGATCCCGAATTCATGTCCTACATGCTGACCGGGATGGCCATCGAAGGCCCAGCAGACCCCTCGGAGGAAGCGGACTTGCGAGCACGCGGATGGAATCCGCAGGCACTCACCGACATGATGGACGAACGAGTGCTGCTGGAATCCCAGTTCGTGAGCGACCTCGATGAGTACATCGCCACAGACCCATCAAGCGTGGACTGGCGAAAGGGCAGGCTGCGAGATCTCGTAACAGCCCGCGAGATGTACAACCAGACGAACGAGACGTTCAGCGCTGTGCTGCATCAGCAGGGAGTGGCATTTGAAGACGTCTTCGACAACTCGGGCACGACGAGCGCTATACGCCACAATCGTTGCATCACTGATGCGATGCCGACCTTCGATGTGGCTGTCACGCTGAAGGCGTCCTACCACCGCAATCCAAACCATCTGTGGACACGCAACGACATATTCGATATCGACGCTTTGTCAACGGTGCTGCCATATTGCGATGTGGTTGTGACCGACAAGGCAATGGCATCCCATGTGGATCGAACCAAACTCGCAGAACGGCTAGACACCAACGTGCTGTCAAGCCTGGATGATCTGGTGGAGCGTCTCGCCGAGGCCCCGACTGCAAGCGGCTAGCGGCGGAGGATGGGCGTGGACCCAGGATCCGAGCCCGCCAGTCGCCGCATCCCCGTCCCATCCCGCGCGCGGGACACGCCCACGAAGTTCGGTTGCAGACACCGCGTGTTGCTCGGCTCGGCGGGGTCATCCGTCCGCGAGAGGCCTCGCTCGTGGTTCGGGGAGCTCGGATGGCGGCCGGTACTGTGTCGAGCATCCGACTCCCACCCGGTTCCAAGAACGTGACGGCTTCGCCGGTCTTGTGGCTGATCCGCCGGTGCGCCTGCGCGCGGAGATGCGTGGTGTGACCGCTATCGAGTCGCAGCGTGCAGCCGCCGTGCCTGAGCAGGGGAACCTTGTTCGGGTGCGAGACCGGTACTGGGTTGTGGAGTCGGTGCGGCAGTCGTCGCGTCCGGTGGACCCGATGAGCTCCAACGGCTGGACGCGCCATCACCTGGTGACTTTGGTCCCGATCGACGACAAGGGCAGCCCGGCTCCGTTGAGCGTGTTCTGGGAGACCGAGCCCGGCACCGAGATCCGGCCTCAGTCCGAGCTCCCGGACCCGGCTAGGGGCCTCGACACCCCGGAGGTGTTCGCGGGGTTCTTAGACGCGGTGCGGTGGGGTGCGATCGCTTCGGCTGACCCGCAGGCATTCCAGTCGCCGTTCCGGGCCGGCATCGACATCGAGGACTACCAGCTGCTGCCATTGGTGAAGGCGCTGCGCATGCCCCGGGTCACGTTGTTGGTCGCTGACGACGTCGGGTTGGGCAAGACAGTGGAGGCGGGCCTGATTGCGCAGGAGTTGGTGCTGCGAAACCAGGCCAACAAGATCTTGGTGGTGTGCCCGCCGAGTCTGTGCGGCAAGTGGCAGCGCGAGATGAGAGAGCAGTTCGGTCTCAGCTTCGAGGTTGTCGACACCGACCATGTAAGACGGCTCCGGCGTGAGCGCGGGGTTGCGGTGAACCCGTTCCGGTCCCATCCCCGGCTGATCGTTTCGATGGAGTGGGTCAAGTTCGAGTCTCAGATGCGCTGGTTCGACGAGTTCTTGCCCCCTGATCCCAACGTGTTCCCCAGGGCGTTCGACCTGTTGATCGTTGACGAGGCCCACCGCATAGCGCCGTCCGCGGTGGGGCGTTACGCCCGGGATTCGTTGCGGACCAAGTCGATGAAGCGCCTGGCGCCGCATTTCGAGCATCGGCTGTTCTTGACAGCGACGCCCCACAACGGCTATCCCGAGTCGTTCCAGGCGCTGTTGGAGATGTTGGACCCCAACCGGTTCACCAAGGGCGTGCCACCCAGGCAGCGAGACCGCGAAGCAGTGATCGTGCGCCGACTGAAGTCGCATCTCCGGACGATGCTGCCTGACGGCGACAAGCGCTTCCCGAAGCGCAGGATCGCAGCCATCGACGTGGAGTTCCCGCCCGAGGAGCAGGAACTGTTCACCCTCCTGGACGGCTACTCGGATCTGCGGATGGGTTCAGCCTCCACCCCGGCGGAGAGGGCAGCGTCGCGGTTCATAGTGCTGTTGCTCAAGAAGCGGCTGCTGTCGTCGCCAGCGGCGTTCAAGCACACCCTGGACCAGCACATCCGCACCCTCAACACCGCGTCGCGCTGCCGTGTCGCCGAGACCGTGATGCAAGAGGCCGCGGCCGCCGTGGAGGACAGCGCCGACGACACCGAGGTGGTATCAGAACAAGAGCAGGAGGCATTGGCGCTGGCCGCAGACGCGCTCGACAGCATTGATCCCGAACGCGAGCAGGAACTGCTGGCGAGAATGCGCGCCCGGACCGTGCACATCGATGCCGCCGCTCCGATCCTGGACCAGATGCGGACCATGGCAGACCAGCGGTGGCGCAGAGCCGACGCGAAGACACGACAGCTCGCGGACTGGATCGCTGAGACCTGCTTTCCCGAGGGTGAATGGAACAATGAGCGGGTCATCGTGTTCACCGAGTATCGGGCCACCCTCAACTATCTCGACGAGATCCTCGCAGCGCCGCGTGACGGCTGGCCCGACACCACCGGACGCGTCGAGGTGTTCCACGGAGGGCTCGACACCGAGGAGCGCGAGCGGATTATCCGAGAGTTCAACTACAACCCGGCCAAGACCAAAGTGAGGGTGCTGCTCGCCACCGACGCCGCCTCTGAGGGCATCGACTTGCATCGGGCCTGTCACCGGCTCGTGCACATGGAGGTCCCGTTCAACCCGAACCGGATGGAGCAGCGCAACGGCCGAGTGGACCGCCATGGACAGAAGTCCAGCACCGTCGACATATTCCATTTCGCGTCCTCCGGCGGCGGGGACGACAGCGCCAGCCACGATCACTCTTTCCTGCTGCGAGTCGCGGAGAAGGTCGACGACATCCGAGACGATCTCGGGTCGATGGCCTCTGTGCTCGCTGAGCGTGTCGAGGCCCGCATGCTGCGACAAGGCGACGACAGCCTCGACCTCGACGACGTCGTCGCGGCGCGCCGGGATCAGGCTCGCGTCAACTTAGAGCACCTCAAGCACCGGTTCGCGCAGGACATCAATGATGTTCGCGACAGGTACAGCACCAGCGTCAAGGAACTCGACCTCACTCCGGCCAGCGTGAAGCGCACGGTGGAGGTCGCGTTCGGTATCGAGGGCCAGCCGCCGCTTCGGAAAGCGGCCCTCGAACGCGGCGAGACCGCCGTGAAGGTGTTCGAGGTCGACGACCTGGCCGGCACCTGGGGCGAGACTCTCGTCGGATTGCGCAACGAAGTGGAGGATGTGCGCCTGCCGGTGACCTTCGACCCCGCGGTGGCCCAAGGCCAACAAGACGTCGCCTACCTGCATGTGGGGCATCCGCTGGTGGCGCGCTGCCTGCGGACTCTGCGGGCCCAGGTGTGGGGCGCGGCTGTGGACCGCAAGATCAACCGGGTCGCGGTCCGCTACGCCGAGGTGGCTGAACCGGTCGCGGTCGCGCACGCCCGGGTGGTGGTCAACGGCTCCGACGGATCCACCCTCGACGAGGTCATAGAGCCCGCCGCAGTGCGTGTCGGCGGTGGACAGGGACGCCTCAACGTCGGCGAGACCCGCTCAGCGGTGGCGTCGGCCAGCTCCAAGGAGGTACCCGCAGCGCTGGAGGGCCTATTTGTGGACCAGTGGCCGCGGCTCAAGAAGCCGCTGCAGGATGCGCTGGCCGCCCGCGCCTCCGAAGTGCTCAAACAGCGCAGCCGCGCCATGGACGCCAAACGCGACACCGAGGAGAAGCGCCTGCGCGGAACACTCCAGGACCTCAGAGCCAGCATCCTGCGCCGCCTCGACGAACTACAAGAATCAGACACCGTCGAGCAGCTGCGCCTGTTCGACGACGACGGGCACCGCCAGATCCAAGCCGACATTCAGGCGCTGCGCGACCGGGCCGAACGCATTGGCGACGACATCGAGAAGGAGGCGAAGATCCTGCAGCGCCGCTATGAGGTCCGCGACGTCAACTGGTTCCCGGTAGCCGTCGAGTTTCTCATCCCAGAGGGGCAGATCTGATGGCGCCCAGCCGCCGCGTCGCCGCGCAGCACGAGGACTGGCTCAACCTCACCGACGCCGAGCCGCCCTGGTTCTCGCTGCCCGCGATGCGTCGAGCGATGCCCGACGGGCTAGATCCGACACCGCCGCATGTGCGGGCCGAGCACAAGGCCCGCTGGCACACCGACAACGGCACCGAGCCGGCGCGCCTGGCGCCTGATCGCAGCGGCTACATCGATTGGCTGCTGCGCGGCGTGTTGGGCTGGGGCGACCGCTATCTCACCGGCGAACATCTGCCGTCGGTCTTTGAGAACGGCGTTGTACGCCACGACGTCACCGTCCAACCCGCCGGCGTGTACTGGCCGGACCCGCCCGCGCCGGTCGGGCTGCTCGACGAGCCCGAACCCGCCGCACGGTCAGGCGGACCGCGGGTTCTGGTGTTCGTGCTGGCCTCCGGCACCGATCCCAGGCAGCGGCCCACAGGCGACACCTGGCCAGCGACGTGGGTGCAGCGGGCCGCGCTGTCATGCCGCCACCACCAGATCCCGCTCGCGCTGGTCACCGACGGTGACCACTTCACTCTCGTGCACGCACCTGAGCGAGCCGCGACCGGCTGGGGCACTTGGCGGGCATCGGAATTCGCATCCGAGCCGGTGCTGCTGGACTCGTTCGTGTCGATCCTGCGCTCGCGGCGCTTCATCGGCGCATCGCCGCAGAACACACCTGAGGAGATGCTCGTCGAATCGGCCAGCACCCAGGCCGAGGTCACCGACCGGCTCGGCACCCAGGTCCGTCGAGCTGTCGAACTTCTTGTGAACGCGATCTCGCGAGCCGGCCGGGACCGCCGCGCCGACGGCGCCCGCAGCGAGCTGCTGGCCGGCGTCGGCCCGCACCAGGTCTACGAGGCGGCCGTAACCGTGATGATGCGAGCAGTGTTCCTGCTCGTCGCCGAAGAGAACGACCTGCTGCCCATCGACAATCCCCACTATCGGGACCTCTACTCGATCCGCGCGCTGCGCGAAACGCTCGAACAGGGCCAGTTCGAGCACCCCGAGGCTCTCGAGACCCGCACAACGGCTTGGCATCGGCTGCTGGCCACCAGCCGAGCCGTGCATAGCGGCATCCACCACAACGAACTGTCGGCGCCCGCCTACGGCGGAAGCCTCTTCGACCCTGACCGGTTCCCGTTCCTGGAAGGCCGCGCCGCCGACAGCACTTGGCACACCGACCCGGGAGCACCCATCGCGGTAACCGACCTCGATGTGCTCAAGATCCTGGACTCGCTGCTGATGCTGCACTTCCGCGACCACAGCGGCGCCGCCGACACCCGGCGCCTGTCGTACCGCAATGTCGACGTGGAGCAGATCGGCCACATCTACGAACGGCTCCTAGACCATGACGCGGTCACAGCCGACACGGTCGTGCTCGGGCTTGTGGGCACACCCGGAGAAGAACCCGAGATACCCCTGCCGGACCTCGAAGCAACGATGCTCTCAGGCCGCTCGCATCTCGCTGCATGGCTCAGTGACCAGGACGCCGCCAAGGCCGGTCGGCGGGCAGGCACCCGCAGACAAGTCGAGAAGCTCCTTGCCGAACCCGCCGACGGGCACCTCCGAGCGGGACTGCTGCAAGCCTGCCACGGCGACCACGCATTGACAGAGAGAATCGAACCGTTCGCGAAGCTGCTGCGCCTCGACCTGCGAGGCCGGCCTCTGGTGTTCCTCCCCGGCGACGTGTACGTGACCGAGACCGGATCCCGCCGCGACAGCGGGACCGCCTACACCACCCGTGAACTCGCCGACGAAGTCGTCGAGCACGCACTTGCCCCGTTGTGCTACTCGCCCGGCCCCCAAGACACAGCCGACACCACACAGTGGCGCATCCGCAACCCACAAGACATCCTCGCGCTGACGGTCTGCGACCCCGCCGTCGGGTCCGGAGCGATCCTGGTGGCCGCCTGCCGCTACCTCGGGGACCGGCTGGTCCGAGCATGGGCCGCCGAAGGCGACAAGCGCGCCGCCGACACAGCTACCGCAGCCGACGACCCGAACCGGCTAGACATCGTCGTCGAGGCCCGCCGCATGGTCGCAGAACGCTGCTGCTACGGCGTTGACCGCAACCCCATGGCCGTTGAGATGGCCAAGCTGTCGATGTGGCTGACCACAGTGGCCAAGGACCGGCCCTTCACGTTCCTAGACCACGCCATCAAGTCAGGCGACAGCCTGCTGGGCATCCACAATCTGAGCCAACTGCGCCACCTGCACTTCGACCCGGTGTCCGGCAAGGCACGGCCCACGCCAATCTCGGGATTCCACAGCGGCGGCGAAGCCACCGAGAAGGTTCAGAGTCTCGTCGACCAGGCGATCGGGCTGAGACGCGCCATGCACAGCATCGAGACCGTCGGCCTCGCCGACGTCGAACGCAAACTGGACCTCCACCACCAGAGCGAACAGCATCTGACGGCGCTAAGCGCGAGCGCCGACGTGCTTGCAGGCGCAGCACTGTCCACCGCCGGCGACACAGACGCTGGCACAGCGCTCACCGGGCGGCTCGAGGCCGACGCGGCGGCCATAGTCGAGCTCGTCGAAGCGCTAGACACACCCGAGCAGCCGTCGGCGCTCGAGCGGGCCCGCAGCCGGGCCCGTATGCGTCTCGACGCCGGTCGCCCCGACAGCGCCCCGCCGCGGCAGCCGCTGCACTGGCCCATCGCCTTCCCCGAAGTCTTCAACAGGCCCAGTCCGGGCTTCGACGCGATGGTCGGCAACCCACCGTTCCTCGGTGGGCAGCGCATCACCGGCGCAACAGGCACCGACTACCGCAATCATCTCATCGCCTGGATCGCCAACGGCACCAAAGGCTCAGCAGACCTCGTCGCCTACTTCTTCCTGAACGCCACCAAGATCGCCCGATCGCTCGGCTTCCTGGCCACCAACACCATCGCGCAGGGCGACACCAGCGAAGTCGGCCTGACCCAGATCATCGACAACGGATGGACCATCCACCGCGCCGTGTCATCAACCACCTGGCCTGGCGACACATCGTTGGAGATAGCCAAAGTCTGGGCAACCAGCCACCCATGGAACGGCAAACGAATGCTCGACGGAAGATACGTCGCAGCCGTTGATGAGATGCTGTACCCCCCACCAGCGTTGGACTGGCGCAAGCAGCGCCTCGCCGCTAACGCCGACAGGTCGTTCATCGGCTCCTATGTGCTTGGCACTGATGAGTTCACCATGAGTCCCGAGGAGGCGCAGGCGCTCATTGCAAAGGACCCACGCTACGACGAGGTCCTGATGCCTTTCCTGGTCGGCAAGGACATCAACCAGTCGCCCACTCTGACCGCTCCCAAGTGGATCATCAACTTCCACGACTGGCCCAAGAAGAAGGCCGAGGATTATCCCGACTGCTTCGCCATCGTGGAACGGAAGGTCAAGCCCATTCGCCAAGAGCGCAAGCCGAATGGCGACTTCAAGAAGCGCAAGCCGTTGCCGCAGCTCTACTGGATCTACGCCGAGAAGCGTCCAAAGCTGTATCGCACGATCAAGCCGTTGGAGAGGGTGCTTGTGATCGCGCGCGTCAGCAAGACGGTGCAGCCGCTATTCGTCAAGACCGGCCAAGTGCTCTCCGAGAAGATCGTCGTGTTTGCGTATGACGACGACTTCCATTTCGGGGTGTTGGCATCAGGGTTCCACTACCGCTGGACGGCGCGCTATTCCTCTTCGCTCAGGACCGACACGAATTACTCTCCTTCTGACGTGTTCGACACGTTCCCTCAGCCGCCCTATGACGCTGCGGTGGAGTCCGCCGGGCGGGTCCTCGATCTGCACAGGTCGAAGCTGATGCTCAGCCGCGATCTGGGGCTGACCAGCGTCTACAACCTCGTTCACGACCCCGAGGTGGAAGAGGACGGGGACATCGAGCGGCTCCGCTCCCTGCACATCAAGCTGGATCTGGCGGTGCGGGCCGCCTACGGATGGTCCGATGTGGAGTTGGAGCACGACTTTCATCCCGTGCGCGGCCAAGGTGTGCGTTTCACGTTCTCCCCTCGGGCCGCCGGCGAGGTGCTGGACCGGCTGCTGGAGCTGAACAAGGAACGGTACGAGGCTGAGGCTGCGGCGGGGGCGCACGAGCTGGCGGTGTCGGGGAGACCGAAGGCCACCAAGAAGGTTGCTGCTGGTCAGGGGTCGTTGCTGGGAGACGCAGAATGACCGGCAACAGGGCGACGATTCCTGATCGGAGTCCGTGGGGTCTGCGTGAAGAGCTTGTGCGGCGGGTCACAGCGGATCTGCTGGGCCCGCTCGACGGCGATGAAGAGGTGCTCCGCGGCTACCAGAGAGACGACGGGCTGTGGTCGTCGCCAGGGCGGGTGCGGGACCGGTATCTGGTGGGGGTGCTGGCCCCGAGGGGCACTGTCGCGGTTGATCCTGAACGCGACGACGACGTCGGACCCGAGGGGGGCGACGACACGAACACCAGCGGTGTGCAGGACGGGCGCAGCCCCAGGATGGTGCTGGCGCAGTCGTCGATGGGCTTGTCGGTGGTGGTCGACGCATCTGTTGAGAGCCTGGTCGCTCTCTGTCGTTGGGGTCAGTACGACAAGGAGTCCCAGCAGCACAATGACGGTTCCCGGTCGTCGGTTTGGGTTCGTCGCCCGGTACAGATCGACGTGCACGTGGCACTGGTGGATGGCGAGTTCGAGCCGGTGGACGTCGACGGCGAGGGCGTCATGTTGAGGGGCCGGGCCACTCGCTCGCGTGGCGGGTTGTGGCTGGTGACGGTGTTCTTGTCCAATGAACGTGAGCAGGCCGAGCGCAACCGGGACAGCCGCTGGATGTTCCAGGCCGGGCTGGAGATGTTCGCAGCCGACGGCGCGGCGGTGTTCTTGGGCCGTGGCAGGATTCTGGCTGAGGCTGCGGCTGCTTCGCAGTGGGAGCGCGAAGAGGTGGCGCAACTCGATTTGCAGTACCGGGACACCGTGGAGTTGGCAGTCGGTCACGGCGTCGGCGCCGAAGTGGAGGTGTCGGCTTCGGATCCGCGGCGGGCAGTACGGGCCACTACTGCAGTCATCCCCAGCTATGAGGTCTGGCGCACCGACGCGCCGCGTGCCGAGACGACTCCGCAGCTGGCCGGGCTGGTGACCGACATGAAGAAGCTGTCGGAGATGGATCCCGAGAGTCTGCGGACGGCGCTGTTGCCTCTGTCGGAGGGATACCGGCAGTGGTTGGACGCCGAAGCGGCCCGAGTCGATGATCCCGCGGCACGTCTTGAGGGCCATGAACAGGCCGCCCGAGCCGCGATCGGGCAGGCCCGGCAGATAGCTGACGCTATCGAGGCAGGGATCGAGCGGGTTTGTTCGGACACGGACGCGCTGGAGGCGTTCCGGTTCGCTAATGAGGCGATGCGTCTACAGCGCGTCCACACGGTCGCCATAGATGACAGGCGCCGAGATCCCGCGCTGGGGCTGCGGGAGGCTGTTGAGGCTGCCGATGTGCCCGAGAACCGGTCCTGGCGGCCATTCCAGCTCGCGTTCATCTTGTTGTGCGTGCCGTCGCTGAGCGACCTAGGTCACCCTGAGCGGTCCCACGACGACGCGTTGGCTGACTTGTTGTTCTTCCCGACCGGCGGCGGCAAGACGGAGGCATATCTGGGGCTGGTGGCTTTCACGCTGGCCACCCGACGGCTCCAGGGCGTGGTCGGCAAGGGCGAGTCGGCGGTTGACGGACGCGACGGGGTGGCGGTGCTGATGCGTTACACGTTGCGGTTGCTGACTGCTCAGCAGTTCCAGCGCGCCGCGACGTTGATGTGCGCGGCAGAACTGCTGCGCCAAGCCCGCGCCAACAGCGACGACCGCTATGCGGGTGTGCCGTTCCGGCTCGGGATGTGGGTCGGGGCTTCGGTGACCCCCAACAAGGCCCGTGACGCAGAGCGTTTCGCGCAAGACGCCCGTGTCGGGGGTTACAGCGGCGGCCAGTCGACTCCGATACAGCTCAGCGACTGTCCGTGGTGCGGCACCAGCATCGACGCCGGAACCGACTGCCGCTACGACGAGGCACTCGAACGGTTCTTGGTGTTCTGCGGCAACGCCCGGGAGTGCGCGTTCACCGAGGCGCACACGTCTGGTGAGGGGCTCCCCGTCGTCACCGTCGATGAGGAGATCTACCGGCTGGTGCCGTCGTTCGTCATTGGCACCGTCGACAAGTTCGCGCAGCTTCCCTGGAACGGCGCAACGTCCACGCTGTTCGGCCAGGTCGAGTCTCGCTGTGAACGCCACGGCTACCGCAACGCCGACCTGGATCGTTCCCATCGGTCGCATTGGAAAGAGCGGGACTCCCACAAGCCGCTGGACGGCCATCCCGCGGCCCGCACCGTGCCGTTTGGGCGGCTGCGTCCGCCTGATCTGATCATCCAGGACGAGATGCATCTGGTGACCGGGCCGCTGGGAACGATGGCCGGGCTGTATGAGACCGCGATCGACCGGCTGGCCACCTGGGACCATGAGGGGAAGCCGGTGCGGCCGAAGGTGGTGGCCTCGACCGCGACGACGCGCAGAGCCCGCCAGCAGGCCTGGTCGGTGTTCTGGCGCAAGCTGCGGGTGTTCCCGCCGCCGGTGGTGGACCTGCACCGGTCGTTCTTCGCTGAGCAGACCCCGCCCAGCCCCCAAAGCCCGGGGCGTCTGTATCTGGGAGTCTGCGCTCACGGCGAACGCCTCAAGCAAGTCGAGCTACGGGTGTTCTCCTCGGTGATGGCCGCCGCCCAGGCCATCGCAGACGAACTCGGCGACGACGCCGATGTGGCCGATCCGTGGATGACCACCGTCGGGTACTTCAACGCGGTGCGCGAACTAGCCGGGATGCGCCGCATGGCCGAGGACGAACTGCGCACCAAGCTCCGCCGGACCCGGTTCACGCCCGGCTTGGCGAATCGTCCCACCGTGGAGCTCAAGGAACTCACCTCACGGGTGTCCTCTGACGACATCAAAGTGATCCTGCGGCAGCTGTTTGTCACCCATGGTCCCGACCGGCCCAAAGACAACGAACGGCCCATCGACTTGCTATTGGCGACCAACATGATCTCTGTGGGGGTGGACGTGCCCCGACTCGCTTCGATGATCGTCGTCGGCCAGCCCAAAGCCACCGCCGAGTACATTCAGGCCACCTCCAGAGTTGGACGAGATCCCAAGGGCCCGGGTCTGGTCATCACGCTCTACAACTGGGCTCGGCCCCGGGACCTGTCCCACTACGAGACGTTCAGCCACTACCACGCCACCTTCTACCGTCACGTCGAGCCGCTGTCGGTCACCCCGTTCTCAGAACGTGCCCTCGACAAAGGACTTACCGGGGTGCTCGTGTCGGCGGTCCGCCACGCCGATCACGACTGGAACCCCAACCCGTCGGCCCGCGATCTCCACCGCCCCGACCCGCGCATTGCTGCGCACGTCGACGCCATCGCGCAGCGGGCCGGGTCCGTTACCGGCGACCAGAAGGCCTCAGCGCTGGCGGCCAACATGGCCAACGACCGCCTGGACGCCTGGCACCGCCAGACCGCGCTGCGGCCCCAGCTGTCATACGCGGAGCGAACCTCGGACGATGTGGCGTTGCTGTGCAGACCCGAGGCCGGCGACTGGGAGATATGGACGTGTCCCAACTCGCTTCGCGACACCGAAGTGCAGGCCAACCTCCAGATTGTCACAGGTGACCCCAGCTACGAGTCCGGCGCCCACCCTGAGATCATCCTGGGCCAACCAGCCCGCACCGAACGCGCAGCCACCGCCGCCGACGAGGAAGTGGACGACGCGATCGAAGCCGACGAGGCCGAGGCTCAAGCCGCCCGACAGGCCCGCTCATGAGCCCGGCACGCAAAGGCCAGTACCAGTCGCGGCGCGTCGGCGGTGTGCGCCCGTCGCAGATGATCCACACCTACGGCCCCGGAGCGGTCATGGACCTGCCGCAGCTGTCGGTGGTTCTCGCCGGCACAGACGACTGGAAACTCGAGCACACCGAGCGGATCCTTGAGCCGCGGCTGATCGGCGCGGTTCGCTCGGTGCCGGGATGCCATCGCGTCGCGGAGTTCCGCACCCCGCCCTGGCAGGAGGAAACGTCCAACCCGTTCGACGAATGGGCTCGCATCGGTGTGCCGGTTCATCCGTTCCCGAGATGGCTGCGCTGCACCCAGTGCGATCTGCTGGCACCGGTGGACCGGCACAGATTCCGGCTTGATGTGCCCGTCTTTAGGCCCGACAAGGCCCGCTACCTCCACGACCGCTGCAACAACCGCCGCCCCAGCGCGGTGCCGGCCCGGTTCTTGATCGCCTGCAGTGCCGGGCATCTCGACGACTTCCCCTGGGAGCAGTACGCGCACCGCGGCGCCCCCTGCTCCGGCGGGCCGGTGCTGGAACTCAAAGAGGTGGGAAGAGCCAGCCGAGCAACCGACGTGCGCGTCGTGTGCAAGACCTGCGGCGCCAACCGCGTTGTGCACGACGCGTTCGGCCCCGAGGCCGACGCCCACCTGCCGCGCTGCCGGGGCAGGCACCCCCACCTACAACGCTTCGACGCCACCTGCGATCAGCCCACGCGTGCGCTGCTACTGGGCGCGTCCAACGCCTGGTTCGCGGTCTACCGGTCCGCTTTGACGATCCCCACTGTGAGCGGCGCCATCGCACAGAAAGTCGCAGAGCACTGGGACCTCCTTGAGAGCATCGAAGACCGAGCAGAGTTCGACTTCATCATCAAGCGCCTCACCAAGGGCGCAGGCGAGAGGCCGCTGCGGTGGCTGCTGCGCTATGACCCCCACGACGTGTGGACAGCCATCAGCGACCGCCGCGACGGCGACGACACCGGCACAGGTACAGGCACCGGCGACTTGCGCGGACCCGAATGGGAGGCATTCACCGCGGCCGTGCCCCCGCACTCCGACGACTTCAAAGTCACAGCACTACCTGTCCCCAGCGGGTTCAACATGACCCTCGGACATCCCGTCGCTGTCGACCGGCTTCGCGAAGTGCAAGCCCTGTGCGGGTTCACCCGCATCGACGGCCCCGACGAAGCCGACTCGGCCCGGATCGCGCCCATCTGGAAAGACCCCCAGCCGTGGCTACCCGCTGCTGAGGTCCGCGGCGAAGGGATCCTCATCACACTTCCCGAGACCCGAGTCGAGCAATGGGAACGCGACTACCGAGAGAGCATCCGCTACCAGCACCTGCAGCAAGCCACCCGTAACTGGCGCACCCGCCGCGGACTCCCACCCGACGACGGCGCGGCACCCTCGCCGCGGTTCGTACTGCTGCACACGCTGTCACATCTGCTCATCAACCAGGTAGCGCTCGACTGCGGCTACTCCACCGCGTCGATCCGCGAGCGCCTCTACTGCCGCGAGGCGGGCCACCCCGAAGGCGCGCCGATGGCAGGAGTGCTGCTGTACACCGCAGCCCCCGACTCTGAAGGCACCCTCGGCGGCCTAGTCGCCCTCGCCGAACCGGCCCGACTCGCCGCGGTACTAAGGGACGCGCTCGACCGGGCCAAGCTCTGCTCCACCGACCCAATGTGCTCCGACCACCACACCGGCGACCTCGGCGACACACTCCACAACGCCGCCTGCCATGCATGTCTGTTCGCCCCAGAAACATCCTGCGAAGCCGGCAACCGCCATCTCGACCGCGCCGCCGCAGTACCGATCCTCGGGCACCCACAAGACGCCTACTTCACATGAACGACTCCGTCACCGACGCGATCACCGACGCCGCGCTCCACGTCCCCGGACAACACCTCGCCGCAGCCGCCGCAGCAATCCAAGACGCCCCCCATCACTCGCCAGCGTCTCAAACGGCGCTGATCAACGCCATCCCCGCCCCCAACTACCGCAGCCACGCGACAACCATCGCCCAAGCATGGAAAGACCGACCCGACCTAGCGGGAGCGTCAGTCGCAGCGGCCCTACGCTCGGCAGCCGCAACCGCCGCGGCCGCCCGGGCCGAACACGCCGTCAGCCTCGTGTGGACCGGACCGACAACAGAGGTCACCGGCCTGCGCGCCACCCGCTCAGTACTTGACACGCTCATCGCCAACGCCACCACAAGCCTCGTGCTGGTCTCGTTCGTCAGCTACGACGTCGCCGAACTCACCAAGAGCCTCGCCAACGCCATCGAACGAGGAGTCGAAGTGACGCTCATCCTCGAAACCGCAGACGACCCCGGAGGCCCGCTCACCGTCGACGCCGACCACCCCTTCGAGCCGATCAAGACGACCGCCAACTTCTACCGCTGGCCCTCAGAAGCCCGCAAGGCCTTCTTCGCGGCAACCGCACGCCTTCACGCGAAGTGCGTGATCGCTGACCGGTCGGCTGCGCTGATCACCAGCGCGAACCTCACCAGCGCCGGCATCAACGACAACCTCGAACTCGGCGTCCTCATCGAAGCAGGCCCCCTACCCGACACGCTCAGCCAACACCTCGAATCACTCATCAAAGTGGGCTCCCTACAGCGCTGCTAAGGGCGATGGGGCGGTTGCAGGCGGGTGCATCCGCGAGTGGTGAGCTTGAGCGCTGGGCTCAAGTCGCCCGTGAAGTTGATGTGGCGAGCGTCCATCTCAGGGGCCAGCGCGCCGCGGAGTTCCGCACCTGGCCGCTGGGAATACGGCGCCTCGCTCTACATGAACAGGGCGTAGCGTCCCGAAGCGTGTGAACCTTCCGGCAAGCTCTTCAGAATCCCTGCGACCTTCTTCGATGCCCGCAGCGTGATCGGAAGTCGACCGTCAAGTTGGCTCTGGTTCCAGTTCATCTTGGACAACGCGAGCACCTCTTCGGCGAGGTCTTGGATGCTTCGCTCTGTGACCGCTGGACGGATTCCTAGCGGTGTGGGGATGTACATGCCCGGATACACGCGGTAGAAGTCCACGCTGCCTCGCGTGTACAGGATGTGGCGTCGTTCCCCGATTGATGCGAACGTGCCGCGTAGGACGGGGTAGTCGCCATTCCGGAACAGTCGGGTGCCTTCACTCGCGTCGACGATCCACAGCATCTCAAGGTGATGGATGCGCCGGTCGTCCGCGGCGAGTTCAAAGCCCGAGACCTCTTCGTCATCGAACTGCGAGGTCTTGTGGAGCACAACGCGGGCCGGGAAGTGGTGGTGCTCTCGTTCGTAGGTGTCGAGAGCTACGCCCAGCAGTTCCTCCGCGTCTGACCGACGTAGATGGGGCTGGCGGTCCTCTTTCTTTCTTGCGGCCGGGCCTCCGCGGATCACGACCCCTTCGCCGCGCTCATCGAAGACCTGAGCCACTGAAGTATGTACCTCGTCTCGGGCGATCGAGTGGAAGAAGGACACGCCGACGTAGAGGGAGTCGATGCCTCCGGGCTCGCGCCGCACCCGCCAGGGTACGCCTCCAGCCTTGTAGTAGAGCGCGGTGTGAAGATTCCAAGCGCGCGTCGCCTCGTCTTGTATCGACGATGAGCGACGTGACCGAGCCTTGGAGGTCTTCCGGTGAGGGTCCCATGTGGTAGATCGGATCAACTGCAGTGGAACGCCCGTCCTGATCGCTGCCGCCTTGAGAAGGTCATGAAAGTCCACATGGGCTTCGGTGACTCGGGTGCTTTCTTCAAGTTCGTCAGCGCCGCGTCGTTTCGCTGGTGGAATGTCGTCCTCGAGGTCGTCGGGCCGAGCAACGAGGATGACATCCACGACCCCCTTCTCGCTGAGGTCTGCGATCTCTCGGTGGTAGAGGTCGACACACTCGGCGGTGGCGAGATTCGCAGGCTTGGCAACGACGCGTGCGAGTGAGCGGTTCGACACTACGCGTGTCCACTCATCATCGAAGGTCAGCTCGGATCGAAAGGTGCAGTCCCGGGTAAACCCCGGAAAGCCTCGGAAGAGATGAGGATGCTGGTTGTCGGCCTTTGCATCGATTGGCCTACGGCAACGTTGGAGCCACCTTTGCACCCCAGCGGTGGCCTCGGCCGGACCGACGAGCCCGACTCGGATGTGGGTGGGTGCGCTCGCGGCATCAAGATCAACGGGCCCATAGTCGGTGATCCCTGCGCGAGGATCGACGTGACAGCCGCCATGAGCGAAGTCGAGTCTTGGTTCGTCGAACACTGTTGCCTTCATCACAAGAGCCTCTGCTGGGCGGGATCGGTGGAATCGGTCGGGTCCGAGACAGCTCTTGGCCGCCAGTCTCTGTCGCTGATCCCGATCTCCACGTCGAACGTGATCAGCTTGCCGAACTGCAAGATGCGGTCCGGGTCACCCAGCTCTGGGGGGCGAGCCAGATACTCGGCCCAGAACTTCACGAGACCGCGGACAGCGGCGTTTTTCTCGATCTTCTTCATGCCCTTCGCGCGGTCGGGGCCCCATGGCAGTTCGCGCTTGCCGTCGGAGGTGAAGTGGTATGTCGGGTTGAGTTCGGCTGCCCAGCCTTGATTAGTCCGCACGAAGCGGATCACCGTGGCGTAGTGGCGGAAGTCCTTTGTCTCGGTCTCCTCGCTGTCCTTGAAGTACTGCTGATACACCGTGCGGCCTGGCTTGCTCGGCGACACCTTCGTCTTGAGCTTGTTGCCCTGTGGCGAGGCTTTGAACAGGAAATAGCGCTTCTTTCGGTGATAGAAGAGCCGTTGGTGCTCCTGTTGGCAGAGAGCCTGGCGGAGCAGTTCCGCGAAGTGCGCCTGTGTGTCAGCGTCTTTGCTATCGGCCCACTCTGCCGTCTCGAGTGTCTCGTAGCTGCCGTCAAGAAACGCTCCGAGACCATGGGGTTCTGGTCGGGTGAACGTGTAGATGACTCCGCTGCGGATGATCCAGTCGGTGCGGTAGTAGCCAGCCGCGCGCAACGCTGGACCTAGTTGTTGAGGGGTTGGCTTCCAGCTAGGACCGAAGTAGATCTCCGGCGGCAGTTCTTCGATACGCACAAGGTTGGTTTCCAGGACTTCCGCACGGCGCGCTCGACCATCGACTGCACGACCTGGCGTGGCATCTGAGGCCCACAGCAAGAGCCGGCCGACCGACTCGTCGTCGAGACGATCTGACACTTTGTCGAACTTGAGTCGCCAGGACCGGCGCCTCGGATTCGGCGGCTCGGCCCGCTCGACTGGCGCCCACCAAACCAGTCCATCCCGTGGACGAGAGCAGACAACAATGACCTTGCTGTCGCCTCCGTGCCAGTACGCGACATCCGCCGGGTTCAACAGGATGTGAAACGAGGTGTCTGTCTCTGCGGGGAACCCGCCGGCTGTCGCCTTGATCTGAACCATGACCTGGATGTTGGAGGCGGCACGTTTGAGGGGATCGACCAGTTCGATCTGCCCATCGATGCCGAGGTCGATTCGTCGGTCATGCCACAGATGACCGAGCTGGGTCACGGTCAAAGCGACGAGCTTCTGACCCTCTTCGCCAATCTGGTCGTTCTCAGAGTAGGTCTTCTGTGGACGCATGGCCCTCCTTCGGAGCGGCCCGAGTTTCGGTCCTCTAGCTCCACTAGATGCCGAAACTCTCCGTTGCGTCCCACCCGGTGCCTTGAGGTGAGCTTCGAGCCCAAGCCGATCCCGGACCGTCCGCTGCACACGTCTCATCCCCACGGGCTGATCGACGCTGAGCCGGTTAGTGGTGAGAAGTGAACGGCTCGACGGCCCTCTTGCGGGACGGTCGGTCGTCGCAATCAGGCTTGACTCGGGCTGAGTCGGGTGCTGCTAGCGGGCGTAGCGCTCGTGTCAGTGGTGCTCATGCTCCTCGCATGTGTCGCCACCGCCGGGGAACAGGTGCGCAGCCTTGGTCTGCCAGCATTCGGTGCATGTCTTCTCCCGCACAGGGGGCGGTCTGTTGCATTCGCACCAGCCGCAGGTGCTGCAAATTCCGTGGCCATTGTCGCAGCGTTGCCACGACTCGCGCGAGTCGTCACAGTCGTCGCACCAGATTTCTGCGCCTTGCGGTCGAGCCGCCTCTCCTGTTGGCGGCGGTCGCCATCCTCCCCAGGGCAAGGTCGTAGCATCGGTGAGCACAGCGAAGACGTAGTCTCCGTCCCGAACTGCCTGCGCTGCGAACTCTGGTGTCTGTACGCCGCTATGGTGCGTAAGGCGTACACGGGTGCTGGTCCCTCTGCCTCGACCTGCCCCGCGAACGAGGAAGTGGTCGGGCGCTTGCCGCGTCTGTCGACGTACAGGCATAGCGGAACCTACGGGCGCGCAGAACTGTATGCGATCGTGTTGACAGAGCAGGACGTATCCGTTGCCGCGCATTTTCTGGGCTATGCGAACGCAGCATGCCTCGCGGGATCCGGCCACATCCTCATGTCGGAAGAGGCTGACGACTGTGTCCGCGGTTGGCTCGCGGCCCGCTAGGACGTCGACCACGGATGCTTCCGGGATGAGGATCGTCGCAGCGAACGCGTCCGCTACCTTCTCCTCTAGGCGCTTGCCATTGTCGGACCTGCGGACGAACGTTGCGGCGACCTTCGCGTGCCGTCGGGCTTGATCATGCCCGAGTTCGTGCAGGGCGGTGAACTTCGTGCGTCGGATGCTGAGTGCTGTCTGCACCGTGATGCTGCGGGTTGCTTGCACATAGGATCCGGACACAGAACAGTCGAACCCCGCTATCTGCCGGCGCTCCTCGAGTGTCACACCGGGAACCACCCGCGGAATCTCGCCGATCGGGTCGTCACGGAGCGTTAGAAGCTCTTGGTCGGTGAACTCTGCGCAGAGCATCTCCGCCAGTTGCTGGGCTTCACTCATCAAGAATCTGGTCGAGGATCACGCCATAGTCGACTGTGGTGCTCGCTTGCGCTCCCCGAGCCGCGACTCCTGATTCGTACAGACTGTGCGCTAGTTCCTGTCTCTCCGATGCTTCGGAACGTTCGAAGCGGCGGGCGCGCTTGCGAATTCGGTACTTCATGGTTGGCGATTCCAGAACTGAGACGACGCCGGTCGGGACAGGAGCTGAGGCTGGGCGCGTGCCAGTCGCTTGTTCGATGCACTGCGCCTGACGATCTGTCATTGGCGCACCTCGATATATGGCCAATGCCTCCTCTGTGGACAGCGCCTCGGCGATCTCTGCGAACAAGTCTGGCGAGATATTGGGTGTGCCCGGCCGCTCGGCCGCATCAGGCATCCACACGGCGTTGGACAAGAACGTCAGATCCTCGTTCAGTTCGTCCAGCGCGACGAGCCGTTCGTCGCGCGGCGACCGGATCGGTTCACCGCGCCGCGCCGGTCCATCCGATTCGCCCGTCCGGTACTCAGTTCGCAACCTGGATATCGGCCCCATATCGGGCAGACGGCCCACGCGTGCATCTAGCACCGATCTTGGAACGGTGCTCTCCAAAGCGGTGGAGACGGCCATGTCGCCAAGTCCGCCGCTGGCGGGAGCCTCCAGCAGCGCGCACCACTCGTCGGCATCGCAGCTGTCGATCACGGGCAGGACACGGAACCGGTCCTGGTCTTCGTCCAATATGACGGCGAGCAGGACGACGGCGTCCCATGCGAGTCGCCAAACATCGCCTCTGGCCGGGTCTTCGTCTCTTGTCTCATTCACAGTGACCACCATTTCGGGCAGATCCAGACGGCCGCGCTGCGCAGTGTCGGCTGCGGGGTCGCTCTGGGCGATGCGAAGCTGGCAGCGGCCGCAGCTCTCGACATGGTGGCTTAACTCCATGAGTTCCGCCTCGTCGAGGTGACCGTCAACTGCTGCTGCGAGCGTGAGATCAGTGGGGTGTGGCTGTCTCATGTCCCTCTCAACTATCACTAGATGCCGAATCGAAGAGCTCTGTCCCACGTCGTCGCAGAACGCCCGACGCCTCAGCCAGCCGGGCGACGATCTGGCCCTGGTCCGTGACGTCTGCCAGCAGATCGGCTAGGGCAGCCCGGGCCGACACGCTGGCACGGTGAGCGGCACTGCGAGACAGGCCCGTCTCCTCAGCGATACTGCGGACCGGCTCGTGCAGGCACCCGAGCACTAAGCGTTCGTTATCGCTGAGCTGGTTCCATATCTCCGCTGCCTGCAAGCGCACATCGTCTGCGGGCTGTGACGGGGGCATCAAGATGTCATCTGCTGCCAGGACCGGACGGGTCACCACGAACGGGAATCGTGCCAGCACCGCGCCCAGTATCTGACTGCGCTCTACAGGTGCCTCGGCCGCGGCCAAGATCGCTTGAACCACGCGTCTCAGTGAATCTCTATCGGCGATGGGTGAGCGCCGCTTCGATGCCTGCGACCATGGCGCCCTTCGAACATCAGTCACGCTGCGCGCAGCGGCGACGAGATTGTCGCTGGTCCCAGCGTATGCGGGTCGGCCGGCGTAGGCCGGCAGAGTCCACGACGTCGGTGAGGCGCCTGGCGCGGCGATGACGGCGTCGTCCGTGTCGAGTAGATGGGACACAGCTCTGAGAGCGGCTCCTGTGTCTGTGCGGCGGGCCTGCATCCGGAAGTGGTTACGTACCGCGGTCTGCATGACCCGAGCAAATGACTCCTCGTCATTAGCAGACGCAACAAGCCTCGCCAAGCGTGCAGCGAAGCCGGCGGCTGCGACGAAGTCGTGAGCCGCCTCCTGCACGGCATCAGCGTCCCAGTGGCGCCTACCCTCGGGCGGGGGGTACCTGTCGAAGCGCCGCACGGCGTCGACCGTTCGGTACACGAGGTCTGCCGCCAGCGGACCCATGCGGCCTGCTTCACGGATCTCTGCAAGCGGCCCGGCAGCCATCACAGTGCTTCCCACGCCGCGATCAGCGGGTCAAGCCAACGGGAGGCCAGCCGTCCCCGAAACTCGGCACTCTCCAGAAACTGATCGGCTCTAACCGTCCGAGCGTAGTCCAGGATCCAGCGGCCATCCTTGTGCAAGCCGAGTTCGGGATCCCGGGGGTGATCTATTCCCTGGCGGTCGCGGACTGTGGAAGAGCGTTGCACGACTGTCATGTAGTCCAGATCATGCTTGGGTGCGCGTACCACCACGACCGGCCGCTTCTCGGCGTGGTCACCGTTCACGAACACGAGAGTGTCAACCAGAAAGACATCTCCAACTGCGACCAGCACACCGGCAAAGTAACAGCCCGCCTAGCGGCCGCCTTGGAGCTTCCTCAACCGATGGCTGCCGGCCCGCTTCGTGGAGCGCATGGCACGCGCTCGGGGTGGAGGCTAGGGCGGGGGCTGTTGCGACCGGTTGCGCTTGTGGCGGGCCGCGTCGCAGACGACCTGGGGCATAATCTGCTCCCAGGCGGCAGAAGTTCGAGGACTCCGGCGGTAGTGAGCGCATCCGCATACGGAGACGTTGAGATCGTCTAGCTCGAGTTGAGTCAGGCGGGCGCGCTCGGCACTCCTCTCGCGGATGTTGGCCCGGTTGGTTTCAGTGGCGAACGGCGACTTGTACATGGTGTCATCGGACCTTTGGCATGCCTGCCGGTCCTTCCAGGCCACGCGGTCCCGCGGCGGAGCGTTGCTGGCGGTTCCGATGCGGTCCTCCAGCACGAACCGGTGTCAGGCCCCTCCTTCCGCGAAGCGCAGCGCCGTCTGAGAATTGCTCGCCGCCGACGAAGGTTCACAGACGACGAACGGTGAGCTGATCAGTCCCGGCGCGCCAGCCACTTGCCAGCCCACGAGGTCCTCACGGGCAGCGGACCCCGCCACGACGCGCACCTCGCCGGGGGTGAGGTCGGGGCCGAGAGCGCCGCAGATCAGCACATGGGGCGACAGCGGCATGATGAACTCGGCGGTTCCGTCCGGCCGGCGGCCCCAGTCACGGGCGTCGAGCACCGGCACCGCACCCAACGGTACGGAGTCGTAGACCTCGACGACTATCTCGATACCGCAGGCGCGGTACCGCCGGTGAGCGTCCTGCCACCGCTGATCAATCTGCATGGAGGTCTTCGTCGCATCGGCCTGCCTGCCGCCGAAGAGATGCCGCAAGGGCACAACCAGCGACCGGGCGTGATGCAGCACCGCGAAGTTGATCAGGGTCTCGACACGCGACAGGTCCTCGGCCAGATAATCACGGGCGGCAGCAAGATCGCTCAGGGACTCCCCGAGCTCTGTATGCAGTGCGTCGATCACCGTCTTCGCGGTTTCTTCGAGCGTGCTCCACTCAGTCTCCTGTTCACGGGAAGTGGTTTCGCGGGTGTAGTACAGCTTTCCGAAGGGCACAGACACGGTGTCGCGGTGGCACAGACAGACCACTGCGACCTGGCCAGCGTCGTCGGCCCAACGCTCAATGTGCGACGCCGTGATGAAGTGCTGCCTGGGCGGTCTGGAATGCAACGCGCCGCCCCCTGATGATCTGACTTCGGCATCGCAACGCTACCGCATCCCGAAGCTGCAGAACGACGGCTCGTCGCCGACGATGATCAAGCCTCGTCAACGCATGACCGGGGCCCTGTGGACCGTGGCCATGAAGGCTCGTGTGGCACTTCGCGAGTCAGGCTGCCTGCAACTGAACGCCACAACCGTCAGCCCATTGGCAACTCACAGGTCGATAGCGTTTCAAATCTAGGCGTTTCGCGTTTCACGCCGTCCTAGTCGCGATCCTCTGACCTGGGTGTTTCCGAATTCGCGCCGCGCCCACGAGGGCGGGGCGGGTGCGTTACGCGGTGCGTAAGTCCCGGAGCGCCGATTCTAGGGGGTTGTGGTCCGGTCTCTGAGGGGTTCGACCGGTGCTTGGCTCTGGATTTGGCCTATCGGAGGGGGTGGGCGTTCTCTCTGACGCGCTAGGGCCGCGCTTGGTCAGCCAGGTTGCCTGATTCTCCCGGTGTGGGACGTCAAGCCGCTTTGAGTAGCGGCTCTGCTAGTCGTTCGGGCCGGTAGGCGAAGTGCTTGTCGTAGCCTTCGTAGTCTCCGGTTCGCCAGAAGTGGGCGTACACGGCCTTGTCGTTCTCGTTCAGTTGGAACGCCAGCAGGTTGAGCTGGTTGCGGATTCGGCCCATCGAGCGGACGCGGGCGTGGTTGAGGCGGTTCTTGTAGGTGGCGTTGTGGGACTCGCCGTCCTCGCGGCGGCCGAAGAGTTTGGGATGCTCCGGGCAGGACTCCGGGCACACTCGCATGTAGACGCTGCGGCGGCGGTTCTGTTCGCGTTCGCGGTTGGTGCTGTTGTGGCGCAGCCGCACCGTCGCTGCGGCCGCCTCGGCGGCGAGCGGATGGTCGGCCACCCGCCATTCGGTGTAGATGCACTTCGAGTTGACCAGCTCGTTGATCTGGATCTTCTCGCGATCCATCTTCACGAACCACTCGATGGCGTCGCCGTCGTAGGCTTTCAGCGCCGGGGTGCCATCGACGATGTGAACGTCGCGGACGGCCTTGGAGCCGTCTGCGAGGGTGAGCGTCTGGTCGTGCAGGGCCCGTATCTTGATGCGCCCCTTCGGGTCGTTGCTGACCTTGCGGATGACCATGTTGCCGTCGTCTTGGAGTCTGTCGAAGTCCGCGGCGTTGAGCTTCCCGTCGTAGACGGCGACGAGCGGCATGTCTGCAAGATGCGGGTTGTCGCGTTTGAGGTCGAGCACCATGTCGGTGAACACGTTGGCGTCGGTCTGGTCCCGCTCGCGCAGGTCGATGTCCAAGATGATGCGCCCCTGCCGTTCGTCGGTGCGGGTGAGCAGGGCGACCATCTCATACATGAGAGCGCCGTCGACGCCGTCGCTGGGCTTGCCTCGCCGCTTGTTGGAGGCGCAGATCTTGCAGGTCACCTCGCCGGTGTGGGGGTCCTCGACGTAGCGGTGCTTGTGGTGCGCGATGGCCTCGGGGTCGTGGCGGGTGTAGGTGATCTCGCCGGTGCGGGGATCGACCCGCTTGCGTCTCGGGCCGAACATCGTCTTGAGTTCGCTGCCGTCTCCGTATACGTCGCGATCCGCGCTGAGCGTCGGCTTGGAGCCGCCGCTGTCGGGGAACTGCCCGACCGTTCTGGCGTCGCTCACGGCGTTGCCGCGGTTCAGCCTGCGAAGCTCCACGATCTGCTCCGCTCCGATGTAGCGCTTCATGAACCGGTCAGACTGGAACCGGTCGATCTGCGTCTCCGACAGCTGCCATTCAGGATGGAGCCAACCCCACTGCGCCGCCACCCTGCGGGCCTCCAGCCAGTTGCTGGCCCGCACCAGCATGTCGTCGGCCCCGCGCAGGCTCTTCTTGATCTCGCTGGCCCGCCAGTGCAGCACCCAGTCCGCCACCGTGTGCTCCCTGGGCCGCCCGACTTTGGGGAACGTCGCCACATGATCCACCAGATACTTCACACAGTCCCAGAACGGCCAGCGCGACAGCGCCAGCAACACCCACTCGAAGTCCTCGACTTTGGGGCGTTCGCCGGTCACGCTTCGCAGGCTGGCCCGCTCGGCGGGCTCTTTCGCCCTGCGGAGGTCCGCGGCGCGAACAGCCGGGCCGTCAGCGAAGACGTTGCGGAACCCGCCCCTAGCCATCGCCGCACCGCCAGCGATGCCGCAGCGCCGCAGCCGCGGTGTCCAACGACGGCACTCCCAGAAACCGGGCAGCGGCCTCGATGCCGTCGGACTCCAACACCCGCCGCGCCGCGGTCAAACGAATGGACCTCGCTGTCACCCCCGGGCGCCCCTTCAAACCGGCATCGCCGAGCACCCGCCCCAACCGCACCGTCACGGAGTGCGCGCCACGCACCGGATCGGACCCCTCGCCGACGCACAACAGGTCGCTGTCGCTCAGCTCACCGCCGGCATTGTTGACCAAGAAGCGTCTCATCGTCTCCGCCGACCACCCGTCGAGGGGATTGACCCGCGCTGCCGCGCCACCAAAAGCGACCGTCGCCGCCGCAAAGTCGACGTCGCCGACACGCAACAAAGCGATCTCGGCCGCTGTGCCGCCACTGCGCGCCGCGGCCACCAGAACCCCCGAACCGGACCACGACAACGCCGACTCTGCCCGCCTGCACACCAGATCATCCTCAGCGTCGGTGAGGGGCCGGGCCGACTCGTACCCGACCGGGCGGGCAATCCTCTCGCCGACCAGCGCCCCCGGATCGATTCGAGCGCCCAACCGGGCCGCCTCACCGAACGCGGCCAGCGCCGTCCACTGCCGGTTGCGGGCCGTGGACTGAGCGGCGCGGCGATGACGGCCTGAACGATCACGACGAGCGGCCCAGCACCACTCCAACACCAGAGCGGCAGTCACGCCATCCCACGACCGCGCGCCGCGGACCTCCAGATAGCGGAACAAACGCGCGGCTTCCGCCGCGGCCTTCTCAGCCGTCCGCGGGTTCGGGAACCGCTCTGCGAGCGCCGCCACCACCAGCGGAGTCCACACCACCAGCGCGGTCTCGCCAGTCACCACAAGGCACCACCCAGCAACAACCAGCACAACCCGCGGGGGCGGCCACAGCACATCCGGGAACAACGACATCTGTTCCGCTCGCCGGTTCTGAGCCTGTGGCCTATGATCCATGCGGGCCTCTCTTCAGGGGGTGGTCTGCGTTGAGGTACCCGACTTGTCTTGCCGGACGTGGGTACCTTTTCGCGTACAGCGACTCCAGCTTGGCAGAGCCCCGCGCCGCGCCGCCGCGACGACCCCGGCCATCGGTGCCCGCCAACAGAGACCGTCACGAATAATCCCAGCTAGAAGCCTGTTTCTGCATCGCTGTCGAGACTTCCGGCTAGGTGTGACAAACGGCCCCGCACAAGGCGCGAACCTGGCCAGCGGCGCGGGTTAGCCGACTCGTTGGGTGCCTGGTGATCCCGCCCGCCCGAGGCATCCGCCCGGCACTGCGGACACGCCGCCGCAACACTCCGCCAGTCCGCTCCTGGACCGATCCGCGAGCTGCAGCGCGTCTCAAAGGGTCTCTGTTGGCGCGACTGCGGATCCGCGAGCACCGATGCAGCAGCCCGGCGATCTCGACTGCTTGCACGGAGACTCGTCGGCCTCCAAGACAACGACCCGGTGAAGCCGCCCGGCAGGTCGCCCGACGCTCCCGCTGCAGGATGCACAGCGGCACCAGCACAGAGGTCGCCGCCCGCCGCCTGGCACCACCCTCAGACCGTGCTCAGCGCGCTCATGCGCTGCCGCATCTGGGCAGAACTGTTGGCCGCCAGCGGGCAGCTACATGGCCGCCGCTGGGCAGTTCTGCTGTCCACCAGTGGGCAGATTCCACTGGCCGTGGACATTGGGTTGACAGCCAGTACACCCGCACCGCCCCAAGCGTTCACTGCGGCGACTAGCGCCAATAATCGTTAGTGTGCCCGCGTCTTCGATGATCGGCGTCTGATCGGCGGAGGTGAGAGGTCCGGGATCGCCCGCTTGAGGTATTCGTCGAACTTTGGCACGGTGAACGCTGCGTAGCCGTGGTCGGTCGTGTACAGCAGTCCCTTGTCTATGAGCTGCTTACGGGTCGGCCCGCATTCAGGCGAGGTCCGGTTCAGCAGTTCGGCGACTGAACTCGCGATCTGCGGGTCAGGGCCGAGTTCTGCCATGGCACGCAGATATGCCTTCTGGAGTTCGGTCGTGCGGTCAAGGCGGACCTTGAAGAAGCCTGAGTCGAGCTTCTCTTCCACCGCGACCCGCGCATCGCGTGCGTCAACGTCCGTGATCCGCGAGCCCGAAGCGAGATCCCATGCTGCTTCACCGAACTCCTGCAAGAAGTACGGGTAGCCCTCAGAAAACTCCATCCCATGATCGAGGGCGTCGCCGCTGAAGACGACACCGAGTTTCTCGGCGGGTTCGCTCAGAACTCGTCGGGCACCGTCATCATCGAGGCTCCCAATCGAGGGGAACTTGAAGAGTCGCTCCGCGTAGCTCTTGGCGTCGCCGACAAGTTCATGGATCTGCGGCAACCCCGCGGCGGCCGTCGTGATGGGCAGCGATCGCTGCACTGTTTTGTGAATGGCCGCTATCAGGGCCTCCAGCTGCTCTCGCGTCAGGAAGTGCAACTCATCGAGCAACAACACGACGCCGGTCTCTTTCTCCGCAGCAGCCTGTCCCACGCTGACGAACAAGTCGCTGAGGTCGGCGTCTAGCGCACCGCTGTCCGCCAACCCGGCGGATGGAGGGATGTCGAGTCCCACTGTGAGGCGTCCCTCCGGGTCCACAGTGAGGGTGAAGGCCTTGAGCGCAGCCGCTGCCTGTCTCACCAGCTCGGTCCACTGCTTTCCCTTGAGGGTGTGCAATACCCGTCTGAACTCCCGCGCGATACTGCGGCGAAACTGGTCGTCGTCCCATTTGGAGACTTCTATCTCGACGACCTCCCATTGCTGGTCCAAGGCTCGTTGGCGGAACTCGCCGAGCAGGACCGTCTTGCCAACACCGCGCAACCCGACGACGATCAGGGACTTCTTGGTGCGTCCAGCGGCGAGCCGACGCAACAGCACGTCGAAGTCGTCCATCTCATGCTCGCGCCCGACGAGCACCGGAGGCTTGGCTCCCGCGTTCGGTGTGTAGGGATTGATGCCGCGGTCCATGACAGGCTCCCAGCGTCGTGGACGGTGCCCCCGTTGCTTTGTAGAGTTTATAGGACTTTGTGTTTCAAAACAAATAGTCGCGCCAGCGAAGCGGCTGACGCTTTGCAATGTTTATAAGGCTTTTGTTTCTATTACAAATATCTGACGACGCTGGCTCGTAGCAAAGGTCGTGACGTTCCAACCGAGTCGGCGAGTGCTTCGACGTCTGGCGAGCGCCTGTTAGCGGCGCTGCCTGTTGAACGCCTACGTGGCGTCAGCTACGATGCCTGCTGCCACCGAACGCAGGGATTTTGCCGATCCCGTTCATACGACTGGAACCACCGCGGGTGGGCCTCGCCGAGGCTCCCTTCGGCCGGTCGTAGGCGTTCGGTGGCACGAAGGCCCAAACCCGCACCGGAGGGAGCCACCATGCCCGGCAACGTTGATTCGCTGACCGCAGACGGCGTTGCGCGGCGGTGCGGCGGGCCGTTTGGCGCGGCGCGGCGTTCCTGCCGGTCGTCGTTGTGGCCGCGAGCGGAGGAAGCGGGGACACGGCCCGCTACGAGGCCGTGGCAACAGAGGTTGTCTGCCCTAGCGGCAGGTTCCTCTGACGGCGTCTTCGGGTTCTGATGTGCGGGTGAGATCACCGTGACGACGGGAGCGCCGCAACGATGAGGTACGGGATCGGCGCGGTCGTGGGCGCGCTGCTGGCACTGTTGCTCGGTATGGCGTCGTTCGCCGACGACGACCCGGAGACTAGACCGCCGCTGTACTCTGTCTACTGCGAATTCTTGGAGTCTGCCTTGGCCCAGAGGTGCGTGCCCAGGGCTTCCGGCGTCCTGTTGATGTTGTCGCTCGGCGCGGCGGTCGGCACTGTGGGCGCAGCTGTGTCGCTCCGGCTCAGGCCACCGGCCGAAGACGCCTCCCGGAGCGCCGAGCCGCAGGGTCGGGCGACGCCCAGCCGGCGGTCGGGCGACGAAGATCGTGAGGATGTCGTCGTGAAGGCTGCTCTGGAGATCAGCGCCGCTGTCGAGAAGAGACACGCCGACCGGGCACGTGTCCTGACGATCAGACGCAAGGACGCTTCGACGTACATCAGCGACGACGTGCGCGACCGCGCGGCACGCCTGGGAGTCGTCAATCTCGCGGGCAGCGCTGTGGAGCGCGCCCTGGAGATGGGACTGCTGCAGAGTTGGGACACCGGGCCTGAAGCATCCCTCGCCCTAGGCCCAGTTGCGCCGTCCACATCGACCAGGGCCGACGCGGGTGCTGCGACGCGGGAACCCCCAGAATCCGAAAAGACTGGCCAGAGCCCGCGGGCAGTCTCGGCCCGGGCCGCTGAGACTGAACGCGCCGCGCCGACGGCGCTTGACGAGATCGAGACCCTCATCCGTCTCCACGAGCGCGGAACCATCACCGACGCCGAACTGGCAGCGGCAAGAGCACGCCTCCTCAACAACGACGACAGCTAGTCCGCGGCCCAGACCGCCCAGTCGGGGCCAACCAAAGAAAGGGAACGGCAATGTTCGACCACTCCGAAGAAAGCACCAAGATCGTGCTCATAGCGCTCGTGCTGATACTGGTCGTGCTGGGCGCAACGCTCGGCACCGTGCTAGTCCACGGCATCGGCACCTGAGAATCTCTCCACCACCCGCCCGTGTGCGGCCCGAGACGGGATCCCCATCTGCTGTCTGAGCGGATGCCGACGCACCGCTCAGTCCCGATGCGGCTAGCACGCCTAGGTCAGAGCAGGTCGTGAACACTCCACGGCGGGACTCATGTCCGATGGTGCCAATCCGTTTCGCTATACAGAAAATCCGTTACAGGCGTCCTGCGTCACCCCTTCAAGATCCTTGAAATTGCAACGGTCTTGGGACTTCCGCACCAACCCCACGAGGGCGGGGGTTGGAAGACTATGTGGCGTACTTTTAGTTGTTAATGCTCGTTCTGGCTGGTCTTGGGGTTGATGGTCACGCTCTGAGCCTATTGCAGAGGGTCTATGGGAGCGCGGGGACGCGTTCGGAGCCGCTTGACCGTGAAGTGTCCGCGTGTGGTCGGGCTTCCACCCGCCGGGATGCGGCTCAGCCGGTGGGGTCGCCGCGGTATGGCGGTGGCCGTGTGCCGAACCAGCCGTGGAGGCCGTCCCTAGTGCGGCGGTGGTGCGCCACGAGCGCGGTGATGATGGTGAAGCACTGGTAGGCGAGCAGGTCCACGCGGAGGCTGTTGGCTCCCACGGTGCGGGCGCGGCCGTGGTGCAGTGTCTGCTTGTATTGCGAATTGTTGGATTCTGAGTCCTCGCGCAGGCCGTACAGGGAATCAAAGTCGGGGTCGGCCTCAGAGACGATTCTCAGGGCGCGGGTCCGTCGCCGGTGTGGTCTGACGTTGCGTTCGTGCGCGGTGCTGTTGTGGCGGATGGAAGTGGTGGCCCCGACAAGGCGGGGTGGCACCAGCGGATGGTCAGGAATTGCGTAGTCGCTGTAGTAGGTGCATCGGCGCGGGTGCCTGCGCACATAGGTGCGCGCCCTGGACAGCGGCACGACATGAGCGATGCCGTCTGAGTCCACCGCCTCGATGGTGGGCGCGCCGTCAACGGCGATGACCCGTTTGAAGGTCTGACGGCCGGGGCTGGGGGTGGGATGGAAGATGTGGTCACCCAGATTCGTCGCGGCCGGGTGGCCGTCGGAGGTCCTTGACACTTTGGAGATGGGGTTGATGCCTCCGTCAAGGAGCGAGTCGCAGTCCCGTGACGACAACGCCATGTCATAGACGATGCCGTTCAGCCCCTTCGTGAGGTCAGGGTGCTTCCGTTTGGTTTCAAGAGTCATGTCAGTGAAGACGGTGGCGTCGCTCCGGCCGCGGGGCTTGATGTCAACGAAGGTCACGACCCGCTCTTGACGATGGGGGCTGCGCCAGGAGCCCATCACGGCCATGAACCCTCGCGACCCGCCCGGAGAGTTCTCATCGTGATACGCCACCGCGTCAGGGTCGCTGCGCAGCTTCTTCCCCGCACGGGAAGCTTCAATGCGCTTGCGCCTGGATGCCTTGTAGCGGGCGGGTATCCAAGTGCCGTCGCCGGTGAGCATCTGCGTAGTGGCCGGATGCGTCACCGAACCGGCCTCGGGGTCCATCCCGCCCATGTGGACTATCGCCTCTAGGGCTGCTTGGGTCATGCGGTCCACGATTTCTGCGATGGCCTCATCGCCAAGATGGCGCTGTCGCAGCCAACTGAAGTGGTGGCGTCGGATAGGCCGGGCCGACAGCCTGCGGTCAGGGGTGTCGGGATGAGCATGTGCGACGGCGCGTGTGAGGCGCTGCCACAGCACCGGGTCGCCCAGGGTTCTCTCTGCGGCGCGGTAGCCACCGGTGACCTTGGCCGCAATCGCGAACAAGAGCGCCTCAAAGATGCTGTGAAGCCGCTTACGGCCAGCGGAGGGCGTGAACGCAGCGTTGATGTGCCGCTCCACAGACTCTGCCGCTTCCCACAACGGTCCGAAGCACGCTACGAACACCAGCACCTCATCGGGCGACCATTCCAGGCCCTCCCCAGTGACCACGCGAGTGCTGCTGCTCCCGATGCTCTCTGCCAACGACGAGGGCCGAGGTCCGTCAACTCGCGGCGCGACGCTGGTGTCACCCACCGCGGCAGCGACCTGTCGGGCAGGCAGCGGCTCACAGCCCGGCCTCCAGATCCGGCCACGAGACAGGCTGCTAGCCATCGTTGCGCCAGTCATGGCCGAGAGCGTCGGCCACGGTGTCCAGCGACACCGCGCCCAAGGACCGCGCTGCGGCCTCAATGCTCTCGCCGTCAAGAATCTTGCGGGCGGTAGTGAGGCGGAACGAGCGCGCCGTCACGCCGGGTCGGCCCGATATGCCAGCGTCCTGGAGAATCTGTCCAAGACGCACAGTCACCGAGTGCGCAGCCCGCTCCGGGATGCTGCCAGCGGCGGTCACTCCCACGAACTCGTCGGCCTGCACAGGGCGGTTCTGCACGAACCGACGCACCGTGCAGATGCCCCACTCGTCCAGCAAGCACGTCCGCGCCGCAGCTCCGTTGAAGTGGACGGTGCCCGCGTCAAGGTTGATGTCGCTCCACCGCACTGCGGCAATCTCTGACGCGGTGCCTCCCGCAGACGCCAACGCCAACAGCAGCGGCCTCCGCGACAACCCGAGGCCCGTGTCGGCGTGACTCCTCGCAGAAGCCAGTTCCTCGTCGGTGAGTGGCCGCGCCGACTCCACCTTCTTGGGCCGCGGGATGCGCTCCCCCGCCAGCGCCTCGGGGTCTATCGGCACTCCCAATGCCACGGCCTCCCGGAACACAGTGAGCGCTGTCCACTGCCGGTTGCGGGCCGTCGCTGGAGCGGCGCGCCGATGAACCCCCGAGCGGTCACGCCGCGCGGCCCAGCACCACTCCAACACGAGTGCCGAAGACACGTCGCTCCAGCACTCGGCCCCGGAAGCAGCCATGAACCGGAACAGGCGGGCTGCCTCCGCTGCAATCTTCTGAGCGGTGCGTGCGTTCTGCCGATAGCGCTCCGCGACAGCTCCAACCACCACGGGCCGCCACCGCTCCAGCAGCAGACTGCCGCTCATGGCCAACTCCGATGCGGTCTGCACCAGCCGCACCCACACCGGGACACCGGCCGGTTGCTGCGGGTCGAACAGCCGCAACTGCCGGGTGCCTGGCCGTACGCTAACGTCCATGTCACTCCTTCGGGACAATCCGCGGTGCCTGTGCTCTGCCAGCAGGGGGCACCGCGGGTGCTTTTTTCCTTCCAAGGGGAAGGAGTGACGTGGTGCGCGGGTGACTCGCCGAGAAATCTTCTCCAAGGTCGAGAACAAGAATCCCTTTTGAAGTTTTCTGCTAACCAATAAGTTGTTCTGTCGGTCACTTTTTAGGCCGACCCTCCCGGCGCAGGTACGCAAAAGCGTGGTGAGTGCGTACATACGCATCATAGGGAGGGCGTGTGACACGGCTGACGCCCACGCAGCCAGCCCGATCCGATGCCAGTGGACCGATATGGTCGCGGGTCAATGCCGCGCTACAGGCACGCCCAGGCCAAACCTCTTGACCACCTCGTAGACGGGGAGAGGTGGCCCAACGGACGCCTCCAAGACGCTGCTCCCCCGGAGGCCGTCCACGCTCAGGCACTCGGCAAGAGGCTGCACTACCACATGAGCGGCCGAACCAATAAGGAGGTCGCCGCGCTCGCTGACATCACTGAGAACGCGTTGGGCAGGCTCATACGCGGCGAGGCATGGGGCGCGCTGCCCGTCATCATCCGTTTGGAACAAGCCCTCGGTGCCGACCTCTGGTGCGGAAAGCACGACTAGCAGAGACCTCATTGTCCCCTCCGATGCGGCCGGATTGACGGCCTCGCTTTCCCCGGTTCCCGCCACGGGCTGCCGGTAGCCTGTGTGCTGTTGTGCGAGTCCGTATCCCCCCATCCAGCAACGTGACGGATGTGTAGCCCGATGACCTCGGAGACGACTACACGCGACTCGTCTGATGACCTAACGCTGGTCACCAAGAGCAGAAGCCTTACTCTGCCGGGACGCCCGCTTGACCACATCAGCCAGCCGGTTCTGAATCGGCCCCATGAGGAGCCGTCGCGTCACTGGCGGTTGGCCGAGGACAACACCTCTACCGGCGAGCAGATTGACGGGCGACGGCTGAGTCAGGCGCTCGTGATTGTGCCAAAGGAGCGGGGTGCTCAGTTGCGGATGCAGGTGACTCCCGCTGAGCAGAACGAGTTGGTGAACCAAATCCGCGACGCGGTGGCGGGGTGGAGAAGCGCCAACTATCCGGGAGCGACCTCGGCGACGAAACAGCTCTTGCAGCATTGGCGCAGCGAGGCCAACGACCCGAGGCTGTTCTTCGCACAGGTGGAGGCGGCTGAAACGCTCATCTGGCTGACCGAAGCCAACGCCAGCCACTACCCGGTACTCGGCACGGTCCGCAGAGACCTAGCGGAAGCCAACCACGACTACAACGCCGACATCAGCAGACTCGCGGTGAGGATGGCCACCGGGTCGGGTAAGACCGCGGTGATGGGAATGGTCATCGCCTGGCATGCCGTCAACGCGGCTGCGTCTCAGCGCCGCGACGGGCGCTACACGACTTGCTTCTTGGCAATCACGCCGGGCCACACCGTGCGCGAGCGTCTGGCGGTGCTGCATCCGGCACACCCCGAGAACGTCTACGACGAGATGCGTCTGCTGCCTGAGAGCAAGCGCAGCGCGCTGGGAGCGGTCAAGGTTCAGGTGTTGAACTTCCAGGCATTCCAGCGGCGGGACCGGCTGTCTGCTGCGTCAAGCGACGCCAAGAAGCTGCTGCGGGCTGGGCGCAAGACTCAGAACCTTGAGTCAATGTCGGCGGTGCTTGACCGAGCGTTGAGAGGGTTCCCCACGGGCCGGGGCGCGCCGAAGGTATGCGTGCTCAACGACGAGGCCCACCACTGCTACCTGCCCGAAGCCGGTCGGCGCACATCGGAGGACGACGACACCAAGGCCGCAGCCATCTGGTTCGGGGCGCTGGAGGGGCTGCGCGACGCAGAACGACTCGGGCCGGTCTACGACTTCTCAGCGACCCCAATCTTCATAGAGGGCACCGACCGCCGAGAGCGCATGTTCCCGTGGGTGGTGTCGGACTTCCCGCTGATGGACAGCATTGAATCCGGGCTGGTGAAGATTCCGCAGGTGCCCGTGGATGACGACTCCGGGAGCGAGCGGGTCCAGTGGCGCAACCTCTACGCCAACACCACTCCCAAGACGGTCAGGCGCGACGTAGTTCCTGCCGAGTTGAAGCGGGCGCTCACTGCGCTGTATCGCAGCTACGAGCAGAAGTTCAACCAGTGGATGCACCCGGATGACCCGACCAAGACGATGCCTACGCCTCCGGTGTTCATCGTGGTCGCCAACAACATCGCCAACGCCACCGCCATCGCGGACCACATCGCGGGATGGGCCGAGAAGCGCTCCGACGGCTCCCCTGAGCACCACGAGGGAACTTGTCCGCTGTTTGCCAACTACCGCGCTGACGGACCGACTGAGCGTGTCCACACGCTGCTGGTGCATTCCCGACTTGAAGGAGAAGCCAGCCTCAGCGCAGCCATCAAGGCGCAGGCCAGCCGGTTGAAGCTCCCCGGCGACGACCGTGATGACCGCGACATAGTGCGGGGCGCGCTGAACTCTGTCGGCAAGCCGGGAGGCCTCGGTGAGCACATCCGCTGCGTGGTGTCAGTGCAGATGCTCACCGAGGGATGGGACACCCGCACGGTCACCCACATCCTCGGATACCGGGCGTTCTCCACGCAGTTGCTCTGCGAGCAGGTCACCGGACGGGCTCTGCGGCGCTCCAACTACGACAACTACGACGACGAAGGCAGGCTCGTCGCAGAGTACGCCGAGGTCATCGGAGTGCCGTTTGATTTCATGCCTGTCAAGAACCCCGGAGACACGCCGGAACCCCCCAAGCCCCGCTATGAGGTTCACAGCATCCGCGGACGGCGTGACCATCGCATTGAGTTCCCCAATGTGGACCACTACCTCACCGAACCCGGAGCCGACGGGTTCCGTCTGAACCCTGAGCGGGTCATCAGATGGGTGCCCAAGGGAGCGAAGGAAGCAGAGCTGGCCGGGTCGGTTGGTGCGACCAAGACCATCAGCGCCGAAGAGAGCATGCGCCAACAGCAGACGCTTACCCGTCTTGCTGCTGGGCTTGTGCAGCGTTGGAGCCAGCGCATGGCCGACAACGGTGAGGGCTGGCGTGCCCGGCGGAGGCTGTTGTTCCATGACGCCATCAGAATCGTCAAGGCCTGGACGAACCTAGCCAAGGTCACCGAAGTCCACTATGACGGCCTCGGGTCAAGCAACCTGGACCAGGCCATCAAGGAGATAGACGACGCGTGCGAGACCACGGGCGGCGCACAAGATCGGCTCGTCGCCGCGTTTGCGCATCCGACACTTCTGGACACTTCCGGCGTCAGATTTGAGACCAGCCTCTCGGACCGTCACTCCGCCAAGAAGTCGGAGTTGAACATCGCGGCCTGCCACTCGCAGTTTGAAGCAGCTTGCGCCAGAGCGCTGGACAAACATCCCGAGGTGGTCAGTTGGGCACGCAACTTCCGACTCGGCTGGACCGTGCCCTACCTATGGGAAGGCACTTGGCACCGATACGAACCCGACTTCGTGGCCCGCCTGTTTGCGGGGCGCGAGGACGACGACGCGGTGCATCTCATCATTGAGTGCAAGGGCGTGCCCGATGACCACAGCGAGCGCAAGAAGCAGTCCATCACGAAGCGGTGGATACCGGCAGTGCAGTCATCAGGTCAGTTGCCGATGTGGCTGCGGCGATGGTCATTCGTGGAACTGGACCAACCCGAGAGCTTGTCCGTAGACCTCAGCGCCGCCATCAACGCGGCCCGCGCCGCGCACCCGAAGTACCCCCAGCAAGGAGCAGCGTGATGGCCCGACGAGCCAGCACCAAGACCACCGACCAGTACACGCACCCGTCAGCCAAGCGCGTCAACCTCCCGACCGAGCAGACCGGCAAGACGATGAGCGACACCGACCGTCGCCCCATCCTCTACCAGCCTCAAACCAGAGAGATAGACGACGAACCCATCCTCGCGTGGAACCGCCAGCCCGCCAACCAGGACGGCCACGCCGCTCACCCGCTGTATGTGCGCGAGAAAGTCCACCCTGCGGCCTTCGTGAAACTGCTACAGGGCAGCGGCGAGCAGCCTCAACTGTTCTCGGACTTCAACGGCCTTCCCACCCCCGACGCCGCCTACGAGTGGTACCAGCACGCCGCCAACTGGTCCAACCGACTCATACACGGGGAATCAGCACGAGTTATGGCCTCGCTGCTGGGGCGCGAGAACATGTCCGGCAAGGTCCAGATGATCTATTTTGACCCACCCTACGGAGTCGGTTACAGGTCCAACTTCCAGGTGTCTGTGAACAACCGTGAGACACCTGAGAAGGCGGAAGGGAGGCCCCACGACACTCGCACCATACGAGCCTTCCGTGACACTTACGAGCGCAACATTCACTCCTACTTGGACCTCACCCGCGAGAAGCTCATCCTGATGCGTGAGCTGCTCGCAGACACAGGGTCGCTGTTCATGCAGATTGGCGACGACAATGTGCTGCGGGTGGGGTTGCTCTTGGATGAGGTGTTCGGGTCAGAGAACCGTGTCGCTCTTATCCCCTATGCAACAACGAGCAGTTCATCATCAAGCACCTTGCCGAGTGTTGCCGACTTCTTGTTGTGGTACGCAAAGGACAGGGACCAGCTCAAGTCCAATCCAGTTTTTGAACCGCTCACACGAACCGAGAAGATCCACTACATGAGGTCATATGCCATGGTTGAGCTGGCCGATGGCACCACCCGTGACCTCAAGAAGAAGGAAAGACGAGACCCCGACAAGAACCTCCCGCCAGGTTCCCGCATCGTTCAGCGAAGACCGCTCGACTCTCAGGGCACATCTTCGACAGGCCGTTCTGAGCCCTACCATTGGAATGGCATCGATTGGCCATGCCCACCAGGTCGCCACTGGAGTGTGTCGATGGAGGGCATGGACCGACTGGCTCACCAGAACCGGCTCATTGCGGTTGATGAAGATTCCACATTGCAATGGAAGCGTTACGAGAATGAGTTGCCGGGAAGGCGTATCAACAACCTTTGGCATAGCCAAATGCACGCCACAGACAAACGATATGTTGTTCAGACTGCGGATCAAGTGATCGAGAGATGCATCTTGATGGCCACCGACCCCGGCGATCTTGTGCTTGACCCGACCTGCGGAGGGGCCACCACCGCTGTCGCGGCGGAGAAGTGGGGACGGCGATGGATTACCTGTGACACCTCGCCCGTGGCGGTGTCAATCGCCCGTCAACGGCTCTCCACAGCGACCTTCACGTATTGGACGCTGGCCGATTCAGCCGATGGCGCACGTCAGGAAGCGGAACTCTCCGGCAAGCCAGAAGCGCCACCGCCCGAAGGCGGATGGGGCAACGACCCCGCAGACGGGTTCGTCTACGAACGCGTCCCCCAGGTATCAGCAAGCGTCTTGGCCTACGACCTGGACTCTGACCCCATCATGTTGGTGGACCAGCCGCGCAAGAAGCGTGCTGTGACCCGCGTGACATCGCCGATGACGGTGGAGAGCGAGCAGCCTTGGGCGACGGTCATCCCGCTTGAAGGCTCCGACGACGAGATGGTGGTCGCGCATAGCGACTTCTCCGAAGCGGTAGAGGCAGCGCTGATGAACCACACCATCAACGGCGGACGCGACAACGCCGACATGACCATCCGCGCCCTGGAGCCGTGGCCCACCGAATCCGAGCTGCTCGCCTGGAAGGCGACCTACACCATCAACGGCGGCGCAGCCGAGCACACCGCAGCCGTCATGGTCGCCGCCGAGGATGTGACCGTGCCCGGTGAGATGGTCCGCGAGGCAGCCCGAGAGATAACCGACAGCGCAGAACGAGTCGATGTGCTGCTGGTGGTCGCGTATGCGTTCGCCGCCGATGCCCCCGGCACCGTGGGGCGTATCACCGTCGCTAGAGCGGAGATGAACCGCGACCTGATGATTCGTGAACTGTCCGCCGAAACCGGCCACAAGGCGTTCGTCATCATCGGAGAGCCCGACATCCGCATCCTTGACGACTACCCCAACGGCCAGATAGCTGTAGAAGTCCAGGGCTACGACACCTTTGACCCTGCCACCGGCAACGCCGCTGAGGGAGGCCCCGACGATGTGGCCTGCTGGATGCTTGACACCGACCACGACGGCGAGAGCTTCTACGCCCGGCGCATCCACTTCCCCGGAGCCACCAACGACCGCCAAATCAAGAAGCTCCTGAAGGAGTTGGGCAAGAACGCCGACGACGTGGAACAGGAAGCCCTCACCGCAATGCGGTCAGCACCGTTCGATCCGCCCGAACGAGGACGAATCGCGGTCAAGATCGTCACCGCGACCGGGATGGAGATGACGGCTGTGAGACAGACCGAGGATGGTAGTGACCACTGAAGATCAACTCATGGACTGGACAAAGCCGTCCAGCGACACAGAACAGGACAAGCAGGAACGAACAGAACGGATGGTTCAAGAGGCTATCGCTGACCACCAGGCGTTCGATGGCTGTGACATTTCTGTATATGCGAAGGGTTCCTACCCAAATAACACCAACGTGCGCACTGAGAGCGATGTTGACATTGCTGTTCAGTGTTCCGAAGTGTTCTATTATGACCTGCTAGACCCGAGCATACCGAAGCCAGGGCCGCCCTATACAGGCATATGGACCCCGGAGTACCTCCGCGCCGAGACAGAAGAAGCTCTGTCCGCAAAGTTTGGAAGCCAAATTGACACGAATGGAAATGTGGCAATTAAGGTCTCATCTAGTTCAGCACGCGTAGACGCAGATGTAGTGCCATGCTTTGACTTGCGCGACTACTTTCTGTCAGGTGGATACAGAGAAGGAACACGGATATTTCGTAAGAGCGGCTCGTCTGTAGACAACTACCCCACCCAGCATTTGGAGAAAGGGCGTTCCAAGAATGCGGACACAAGTCACTACTACAAGAAAACAGTTCGTATCCTCAAACGTACAGCAAACGCAATGGAGGACGAAGGATTCCATCGTGCTACTGCATCCTTTCTGGTTGAATCATTGGTCTATAACTGTCCGAAGAGCCTCTTCTTTCCTTCAACATGGGTAGAGACCGTCAGGGGCATCATCTATCACATATGGGAAAACACACAGGGGGATACCGAACCTACAAAGAATGAACGTTGGATGGAAGCCAACGACGTAAAGTACCTGTTCGCATCAAAGCAAAGTTGGACGCGGAAAGACGCTCGTGACTTCGCGGATGCAGCCTTTGGCTACTTGGAACTATCAGAGTGAAATATCATCGGCTCTACATTCAAGCCATTGCCGGAGTAGTAGCCCTCGGCTTCGTCATCGTCATTTGGGCGAGTGGGCTAAAGGCAGATTGGAAGTGGCTCTTTCGCGGATATTCGTTGGCAGTGCTGCTAGCAGTTCTGCTATGGGCGGCTTGGGACAGATGGATTTGGCGCACTTCCCTCGTTCAGCGGATGCAGTTCATCCCTCCCGATGTGGCCGGTACATGGAAGGGTATGCTTCGCTCCCACTGGACCGCGCCCGATACTGAGACAACGATTCCAGAGAAGGACGCTTACCTTGTCGTCCGTCAAACCTTCTCCGGTGTGTCTACGATGCTGTTCACCGATGAATCTCAGTCGGGGTCGTATTCCCTCCTCGCCAAGGTCACCAGAGCCAACGGCTTGAGCTATCTGTATCTGAATGAGCCTGAGATGAAGGCCAATGAAGGCAGCCAGATGCACCGCGGCGCAGCTATGTTCCGCCTGTCCGGTTCGCCGGTAGACACGATGAGGGGTCGCTACTGGACAGACAGAGACACCAAGGGCGAGCTAGTCTTCAAAGAGCGTCGCTCCGAGTGCGCCGACGACTACAGAATGGCTGCTCGTCTCTTCGATGCCCACCCGCGGGAGTCCCCGAACACTGATAGAGGTTAAGCCCAAGAACCGTTCCAGATTCGGGCTTTGACCGTTCCGGCCCCTTCCGAGCGCGCCCCTGCTGACCTGCGGTTATGCAATAGTGTGCCAGCCCCACGAGGGCGGGGGGTGCGCGGTCACCTGCGCGAAACCGCAATTGAACCGCAAGTTTGGGGGTTTGAGCCTATCGGGGGCCGCGTTCGGCCTGCTTCGGGGCTTGCCTGGAGCGGTTGGTGGCGTCTGGCGACTGCTGGTCCGCCAGCAGGCAGGTCGCTCTGGCCTTCCTTGGCTGAGTGTTGCTGGTCAGGCCGCCAGGGCCAGGCGCCTCTTGTGTTTGGTGGGCAGCTCGTGGAGGCCGAACCACTCTGTCATGTCGGCCCCGGTGCGGTTGTGATACGCGACCAGCGCGGTGATCAGGACATGGATCTGGTAGCCGATGTTGTTGAACTCGACGCTCTCGTGGCCCATGGTGCGGCAGCGGCGGTTCCAGAGGCGGCTCTTGTAGTCGCTGTTGGCTGACTCGGAGTCCTCGCGCAGGCCGAAGAGGCCGTCGAAGCGGTGGTCTGACTCCGGGAAGATCCGCAGCGCCCGGGAGCGGCTCTTGCCCGCGATGCGCTCTGAGTTGGTTCTGGTGTGCCGCACGCGGGCTGTGGCTCCCACGAGGCTGGCGGGCACCAGCGGGTTGTCGGGGATTGTCCAGTGCGTGGAGATCTGGGGCCGCTTCTTGCGGTGCTGCTTTTTGACTTGGGTCTGCTGCAGCGGCATGTAGAAGTCCTTGCCGCTGCCGTCGACGAAGGTCAAACACGCGGTTCCGTTGACGGCCCAGACGATGCGTGTGGCCTTGGAGCCGTCTTTGAGGGTGAACGTCTCCTCGCCGAGGTTCTCGACCGCGAAGGTGCCCTTTGTGGTGAGCGGCACCTTCGACACGGGAACGAGCCCCGCGTCCAGGAGCCGGTCGAAGTCGGCGACGCTGAGCATCATGTCATACACGACGACCCGCAGCCCCGCAGCGAAGCCCGGGAACTTCTCGACGAGCTCGAGGATCCGGTCGACGGCGATGGTGGCGTCGTTTCGCGGCACGGCCTTGTTCTTGCCGGACTTCAGGCTTGTGGAGAACACGATCCGCTCGCCGGTGTAGGCGGTGCGTGCCTGCACCATGACCATCAAGAAGCCCGGCGACTCGGCGTACTCGCCGTCGTTGGTGTGATACGGGACGGCGTCGCGGTCGAAGCGCCTGACGATCTCGCCTGTGTCGGGGTCCACCGCGTCGTCTCTGGTCAGCCTCGTCAACGCCGGGACCCAGCAGCCGTCAGCGGACACCAACGAGCGAGGATCCGGGTTCGACAAAGAACCGATGCCGGCTCCAGAATGCCCATCTGGCTGCCTGCTGTGACGGCCGCCGCGTCGATGATGTCATGCGCCGTCTGGAGCAGATGCTCACACAGGTACCTGCGGCGGAACCTGTAGTGGCGCGACCTGTTCATCGGGGTCTTGGACAGCCGCATCCGCGGGTCGTTCGGATACGCGGCCGCCACCGCATCGCGCAGCTCGTTCCAAACGTCTGGGTCCGCGAAGTTGTCCTCCACCCACGCGTAGCTGCCGAACTTCCAGCCGGCCACCTCGAACAGCAACACATCGAGAGTGCTGTACTTTCGCGGGCGTCCGCCCCGAAGCCGCCGCCGCGACGGCGGATCGATCAACTCCTCGAACTGCAGCCCCAGCATCAACAGCGGCCTGAAGCACGCCACCAACTGAAGCCACTGCCGATCCGAAGGCCGGAACTTCTCGCCCAAGACCCTCTTGGGAGCCGCCTTCTTCGGCGTGGCCCGCCCGCCATCACCCTTGCGGCCGCGTCTGGGCCTCCGCCGTCTCCTCTTGTTGGACGGGTTCGGCCCGTCGAGGCGCTCGGCGGTGCTGTCATCGTCGACGACGGCGGCCAAGTCCTCGACCGCGACCGGCTGCAGTCCCTCGAACAGCTTGGGCCGCTCAGACACCGCGCTGCTTCCAGTCGTAGTTCAACGCCGCCGCGGTGCTGTCCAACGAAGGCGACCCCAGGAACCGGGCCGCGGCCTCGATCCCGTCCGCTAGGAGGATCCGGTGCGCGGCGGTCAGCCTGATAGACCGCGCCGACACGCCGGGCCGGCCCGACAGGCCGGCATCGCGCAGCACCCGGCCGAGCCGCACCGACACCGAGTGCGCCGCCCTGTCGGGACGCACCGCAGAGGTCACACACAACAGGTCTTCGGCCGCTGCGGGAGGGTTGTTGCGAAAATAGCGCTCAACCGTCTCGACGCCCCAGCCGTCCAGCAGGCCGTCTCTGGCCGCCGGCCCCGAGAAGGCCACCGCCGCTGCCGCGAGGTCCACATCTGTGGTTCTGACCGCGGCCACCTCCGACGCCGAACCCCCCGCAAAGGAGAACGCCACGAGCAGCGACCGCCGCGACGCCACACCACCGCAGTCGGCGAACACCCTGACCCGGTGAGCCTCCTCGTCGCTCAGAGGCCGAGCCGACACAAACCCCACCGGACGCGCGATCCGCTCCCCGGCCAGCGCCCACGCATCGATCGGCGCGCCCAGACGGGCAGCCTCCTCGAACGCCGCCAGCGCCGTCCAGCGCCGGTTGCGGGCCGTGGACTGCGCCGTGCGGTGATGATGGCCCGAACGGTCCCGGTGCGCCGCCCAGCACCACTCCGACACCAGCACCGAGGGGTCACACCAGTCCACGACTTCGCGCCGCGGGCCTCCAGATAGCAGAACAGGTGCGCCGTGTCCGCCGCGGCCTTCTCAGCGGTGCGCGGGTTCCGATACCGCTCCCGCACGGCCTCCACCACCAGAGGAGCCCACACCCCCAGGGCTTCGCCGGTCACCGCCAAACACCACCCTTGAAGGCACCGCTCCGCCTGCGCCGTGATCTCCCGCTCCTGCGGGAACAGCGACAGTTGCCGGGCTCGCCGGTTCTGGGGTTGTGGTGTAGGGTGCATCCAAGCCGCCCTTCGTGGCGACCCGCGGCGTTCCCTCCTGGCAGAGATCGGACGCCGCGGCTGCCTTTGTGGCGAACAACAGCTTTCACGCCGCCGGTGCCGCGGAAGGGCCCGATGCCAAACCGCCGAAAACAACTTCCGGCACATTCGGGGAGTTCCGACAACCAATAGGTTGTCCCACACAGCAAACACCGCCCCCGCTCCTCTGGATAAGCTGACATCCTCCGCATATCCGCTACCATAGGGGCGGCCTGTGACACCGCCCCGAACCCCCTCGGCACGCCCGGGCGACGCCGCCGAGCGGCTACCATCGCCGCCGATGCCCACCTACCGGCACGCCCGGCCCGCCCCCGCCGACCACCTCGCCGAAGGCCAAAGATGGCCCAACGGGCGACTCTCAGACGACGCCCCGCTAGAAGCCCGCCACGCCCAGCAAGTCGCCAAACGGCTCCACTACCACCTCCAAGGACACACCAACCGAGAAATCGCCCGCGCCGCAGGCATCACCGAAACCGCGCTCAGCGACCTCAAACGCGGCCGCACCTGGGGCGCGCTGCCCATCCTCGCCCGACTCGAAGCAGCCCTCAACACCGACCTCTGGTGCGGCAAAACGCACCACCCCGACACCGACTAGAGCGCGCGGCCCGCCTGGGCGTACTCAACGGTCCGCGACTGAGGCTCGCCGCCCGATCCGGACAACCTCAGCACAACCAGGCTCCCGCCGCCAAACGTCTTGGCAATGATCCACACCTCGTCAAAGATCAACAGGTCGAGCGCGTCGCCCAAATCAGGCCGGGGCGACTCGGCCTCAGGCCCGTAGCAGGCCTCGAGCTGGGCGGCGGCGTTGCCGCCGTCGAGGGCCACAACGAGCCACTTGTGCGCGCCAACCTCGCGAAGCTGGCCGCGGCCGTGCTTATGGTTAATGGCTTCCTGCACCGACGGCACGAGGTACCCGACGTCTTCGGCAAGGAACCCGTGCTCCATCCCCGCGGCATCGACATAGACCCCACCGCAGGCGGCTTCGGCCCGGACCGGAGGCTTGAGCACCGACACGCGACGCGGTTCCAGGCGGTCGGTCACGCAGTCCACGATGTCGGGCGTATACCAGTAGTCGCAATGATCGGCGAGATGCGCACGCGCCCAGTCCTCGAACGTTCCGTCGCAGGGTTGGGCCTCTAGCCAGAGGTGGACGCTCCATGCTGACTGCAAGGCGTAGGGGTTGTACGGATCAGGATCAAGCATCCTGTTCGCGCGCGACCGCATCTCATGGGCCGTGCCGCCGCCCCGTTCGACATCCGCGAGCGCCGGGACCATCGCCGCCACTAGGTCCTTGAGCCTGCGCTTTGGGTCCCGGGCGGCGATCTCGTGATCCGAGACCCAAACCGTCCATTCCCACGACAGCGCCTCGCATCGCATCGGCCACATCTTGCGCGCCGCGCCCCGCAACTCGTTGGCGGACCTGTTCGTCGCCATCGTGACCTCCGCAGCCACCTCGCGCCCGTCACCGAGCACAAGCCTCAGATCCGGTGTGCGCACGCCCTCAACAAGGCCCGCGGAAAGCCACTCGTACTCCGCCACGTCCTCCAACGCCCGCAGCGCAGCCAAAGCCGCTATCTCTTCGGGTCCTCGCTCCTGTGCCGTCACCGAGCACCTCACAATCATCAGAGACCCATCGAAGACCCCTCGACCCTACGGCCGCATCGCCGCGAAAGGCGGCCAGCGCGGCCCCCGCCCCGGGGCCGGCATCAACTCGCCTCTCACCGGCCCCTCGCGAACCTCCGATCCGAAGTCTGCTGTCTCCGCCCTGCCCTGATCAGTTCTCCCGCCGATGAGAGGTCGGAGGCGATACAGGACCACGGACTGCGCCCAGTTGTCGCTATGTCAGACCTGTCCGCTCGGAACGCGCGGCGTTGGTGACGGGCGGTCGCGTCGGAGGCGTGCTGAGGGGCGCAGAAGGCCTGCTAGGTTGCCGCCGCCCAAGCTCGTGGAGGCAGGACGAGCAGCATGTTGTCAGACCAACAAATGGCGGAGATCCTCGCTGCCGCGGAAGCCCGATCCCAGATGCGCGAGGAGCGTCCTGAGGAGTATCGGGCGGCGGTGCTGATGCAGAGTCTGCTGGACGGCGTGTGGTTCACGCCGCGAGATGTCGGCGGCGTGCAGGGGATGCACGACTTCGACCTCGACCTCTCCGACGGCCGCACATTCGCTGTTGAGGTCACCTCCGACAAGTCCCAGACAGATACGGCGTTTCAGAGCCAGGTCGAGCGGATCAACCCGCTACCCGCTCCAGGATTGGCGCATTCGTGGCATGTGCTGATCGCATCGCCGGGCGAGGATCACACCGACCAGGCCGCGGCAGGGAGACGATCCAAGTCGCTCAAGAACGACCTTCCCAGCCTCCTTTCACAAGTCGAAGCTGAAGGCATCTTCGCTGAAGTGAAGCACATCTCCCGCTATCGCCGCCGAGGCGAGTCGGAGGTGGTGGGCAGACTGCGCGGCCTTGGCGTGCAGTTAGCCAGTCCCATGGAGGACGACACTGGCGAGACGCGGATCGTTCTCGGTCAGGCGGCCCTCAGCGGCGCGGTCGGCCCGGGCGCGCTTGTGGATGCAGTGCAGGAGCACCTGCCGCGCAAGCGCGCCAAACTCGTCAACGCCAAGAACGAGCACGGTGCCGCCGAGGCGCATCTGTTCATCTGGTTGAGCCGCGGGGAGAAGCACCGGTTCGGCAGGGCTGAGGCGCTGCACCATGTGGAGCGCTTCGGCCTGAACGGGCTGGAGGCAGTCGACCTGCAAGGCGTGGACGCCGTCTGGGTTGCGCTCGACGCAGGGCCCTGCTCCGAGTGCCGTCACCTGTACCCGATCCTGTGTCACGACTCGGGCGGATGGCATGACTGGCGTATGCGCCGATCCTGACGCCTTCAGGCAATCTCCCGAATCGCAGATAGGACGCTCGCTTCCGAATAGTCCGTCCTGAGACGGGCGACGCCTCATCGGCGCGGACGGCGGGCGCGCAGCACCGCATCGAGCATTCGGGCGTGGCACCTAGATTGTGCCAATGTCCACGAAGACGCTCGATACCGACCGGTTCATGGCGTTCGCCGACGACACTGATACGGCCATCACCTGCCGCTTCTGCGGCACGGGTGAATCGCCTGTGGTTGATTGTTGCACGCGGGCGGGTTCTGAAACGGTTGGCCGTCGGCGTGCAGGCACCAATGCACACCCTTGTGACGAGCCTTCGTCTCAGGCGTCAGACAGCGACAACAACGCGGGATCCGGAAAGGCTGTCTGGGTGCCTTCACCAGCAAGCCGGCCAGCGGCATCTCTCGCCTGGACCAACAACCGCACAAGCGCGGCTCTCGCGGCATCCGCTGTCGGGGTGTCCCGACCCGCTACCGGCAGCCCGCTCGCATAGACCATGTCGTCACGCGAGCAGCGCGGCCCCTCCGCTAGGAGAGATCGTTTCCGTTCGTCCGAGATGCTCGGGTCGGCCAACAGGATCCCGGCGATGTGGTGGGCCCTCATGAGCCGAGCGACACGCTTGATGTTCACCCGATGGCCCCTGTCTCGCAGCTCAGCCGTCACCCGAGGCGACCCATAGGCCTCCCCGGAGCTGGCATGGATCTTGCGGATCTCCGCCACCAGGGCCACCTCGGCGCGCTCGCGGTCCGTCGGCGCGGCCCCACAAGCGGCCCGCCAGTCATAGAGGCCTGGCGGCTCACACGTGCAACGCCGCAGCACAGGCTCGTCGGGACCCTTCGGCCTTCCGGGCAGCCACCCACCGATAGCGCGTCACTGTCCCGACTCCCTCACCCAAAGGGCCGTCGCTCGTTTGAGCAGATCACGCTCCATGCGCAACTGGGCGTTCTCGCGGCGAAGCCGCCCCAGCTCGACCCGCTCGCCGGTGGTGAGCCCCTCGCGCTCACCGCGGTCCACCCGCGCCTGGCGCACCCAGTTGCCCAGACTCGTCGCCCCGATCCCCAACGAGCGCGCCACCGACGCGATACTGCGGCCCTCATCGAGAACCAGCGCCACCGCGTCAGCCTTGAACTCCCTGGGGAACGATCTCCGCACCCGGCCCGGCGGCAACACCGGCCCCGACCGACTGGCCTGTTGCATCGTTGACATGGCTACCTCCTAATCGAGGTGACCGGTCAACGGGGGGAGGCACCCCGTGTACAACTCGCCGTTCGCCACTGAGTCCAACAGAGCCAAGATCCGCGACGCGAGCGCCGAACGCGCCCGTCTGACCCAGCGCGAACTGGACGCTCTCAACGTCGAAGTATGCCGATGCGCTCACCACCGCCAGGATCTCCGAACCTCTGCCGTCTGGGAGCAGATCATGCCCCAGGTCGTCTGCGACGCCGCGCGCCGCAAGCGCAACCAGGCTCAACAGTCCCCGCCGTAGCCGCCAACCCGAGAACGCCATGGCGCGCGCGAAACAGGCATTCGGCCGTCCGTTGAGGAAGCCGACCCTCCACTCCCGCTGATGACGGGTCCCTCACTGCCCACCGGCCCGGCATCCCGCATCACGCGGCGCGGATACCAATAATCGCCGATCGCGGCTTCCGCTGATCGCTCACAACGGGCGACTGAATCGGATTTCGCGGCAGTGCCGGCCGTGGACCGCGGAGTAGGTAGCCTCGACTGTTGTGGCCGAGGACGATTTGACGATTGAAGAGTTGCTCGCTGTTCGTCTCGTTCGTGAGTTCGAGGACTTGGCTGACGATGAGCGGCTGGAGCCTTCGGGGAGCGTGCCAACACCGGACTGGCGGGTTACGACAGCCGACGGACGGGTGGCTGACGTTGAGGTCGTCTGGGCCACCAGCGAGGCAGAGCGGAAGATCGAGAGCCAGTTCTTCGTGGAGGAGTCCGACGAGACCGGGCTGAGGAGACGCCGCTCCCGTAGGCAATGGCCGGACTGTCGGCTGTCGCTGGTTTGGGATGTGAGGGTCTACGACCGCGCTCCGGGCAGCAACCGGCGTACCGCAAGAGAGCTGGTGGATGCACTCATCGCCGTTCTCGTGGACGTGGAGGCTGCGGGGGGCGCATCGCGGGAGATGGTGGAGGCCGCCCGGGAACGGCTCATCGATCCACAAGAGCACTACGAGCGCTACGGCCGGCGTTCGGGTGGGCGAGAGACATCCACGCCTTGCGCCGATTCCGATGACTTCATGCTTCAATGGGGGCGAGACACCGGCTACTGGTATCCGCAGCAGCTTGTGGACTGCTTCGAGGCACCCCCGCGGCGGGTTCATGTCCTGCGGGTCTCAGAGCCGGAAGTGCCTGGTTCGGGGATGGTCAGGACGAGCGCAGCCAGTCTCAGCCCCGTCTTCGGCGAGTACGAGCACATGCTGTCCACTGTGCAGCGCCATATCGACAAGAAGACCGCCAAACGTCAGACCCGAGTTTGGCGGGTTGGCGGGGGTTTGGTGACAGCAGAAGGCCGCTGACGTGGGGTTTTGTGTCTCGAGGCAGCGCTTCGGCGGGGATTTGTAGGGGCGACATATAGTTGACAAGCTGAGAACGTGGCAGTATTGTGCTGTTGTGTTCGTGAAGACGACCCGCCGTCGCAGGGGCGACAAGGTGTACGAGTACTTGTCTTTGGTGGAGTCGGTGCGCGACGGCGCGAAGGTCGGGCACAGGACGCTGTTGCGGCTGGGCGAGGTGACCGCTCTGCGCGAGTCGGGCCAGCTGGAGCGGATCGTGGCCGCGCTGGAGGCGCATCTGCGCAGAGAGCGGGTCGATGTCGGCGCGCTGGCCGCGGAGGGGGCGCCGGCGGCGGGCGCCGTTGCGGCGGCAGCGGCGGTGTGGCAGCGTCTGGGCCTGGGCGGGCACTTCGCCGAGGTCGGCTCCAGGCGGGGGGCGGCCGCTTTGGAGCACGCGGTGTTCGCGATGGCGGCCAACCGGCTGGTCGCGCCGTGCTCGAAGCGGCGCCTCGTCGAGTGGGCCGCCTGCGACGTTGTCATGCCGGGGTGGTGGTCGGCTCCGTCGCTTGACCAGCACTACCGGGCACTCGACGCGGTCGCCGACGCCAAAGAGGCGACCGAGGACCACCTCTACGGGCGGCTGTGCGACCTGTCGAATCTGGATCTGAGGTTGGTGTGCTATGACCTGACCTCCACCTACTTCGAGGGTCCGGCACAGCCCTCTGGGCGGTTCCCGTCGCGGGCTTTCGGGTACTCGCGCGACCACCGCCCGGACCGGCCCCAGATCGTGATCGGGCTGTTGTGCACCACCGACGGAATCCCCGTCGCGCACCACGTGTTCGCCGGCAACACCAGCGACGCATCCACGCTGCCGTCGGTGCTCGCCGACCTCGCCAGGCGGTTCGCTGTGGGCCGCATCTGCGTCGTCGCGGACCGGGGACTCATCTCATCAGACAACGTCGAGGCGGTCGCCGCCGCCGGGTTCGACCACGTCCTCGCGACCAGGCTGCGCCGCGACCGCACGACCAGAGAGGCCCTCGAAGCCATCGACGACGACACGGCCTGGGTCGAGATGCCCCAGCACCGCTGCAGAGCCGCAGACATCGCGCTCGCCGGCGGGACCCGCGCCATAGTCGTCGAATCAGACGCCCGAGCCCGCCGCGACGCAGCCCGCACCGCCGGGATCGTCGCCGCCGCGGAGGCCGAGCTTCTGGCGCTGGAGCGCCGCGTCCGCTCTGGCCGGCTCAAAGACCCCGCAAAGATCGGCCGGGCCGCGCAGCGCATCCTCGGCGAAAGCAGCGCCGGGCGGCTCTTCGACCTCGACATCGCATCGGGCCGCTTCACCTACCACTACAACGAAAACGCCATGCAACACGAGGAGATGCTCGCCGGCCGCTACGTGCTCACCACCAGCCTCACACCCTCACAGGCCGGCGCCGCCCAAGTCGTCGCCGCCTACCGCCAGCTCGCCGCCGTCGAAGCTCGCTTCCGGACCCTCAAAGACTTCCTGCACCTGCGGCCCGTCAGACACTGGACCGAAAAGAGAGTCCGCGGCCACGTCGCGGTGTGCGTCTACGCCGCGGTCATCGAGACCCTCATCACCCAGGACCTCGCCAAAGCAGACGTCCGCGACCCCGACAACGGCGGCCAGCACCTCACCGCCGCCCGCGCCCTGCGAGAGCTCAACCGCATCCGCCGACACCAACTCGACGCCAACGGCCGCCGAATCCAGCTCACCACCCGCCGCACCCCACTGCAGGCCCGAGCCCTCGCCGCCGTCGGAGCCGACACCAGCGCCTGGGACAAAGCCGACATCACCTGACCACACAGCCCAACAGCGCCCCGCACCGCCGATGTAGTGGAAACACCCAACCGGCGCGCCCCCTCTGACCTGCCAAAACGCGAAACACCCGCCAAACTCGGGTCAGATGGAGCACGCTCCCGGATTGAAGTGGCTGTTCGTGGTGCTTGATTTCAACATGGCCGCGGTGCAGCTTGACGACTACTTCGGACCCGCCTGTCAAGAGCTGGACCCATCAGAACGCAACCCGTACCCCGTCTTGGACGCGCTCACGTTCGACTACTTCGATGAAGTGTGGATCACCGGCAGAGCCTTCCAAACCCGCGACCACATCGTGCTGCGGCTGTTCAAGACGGATAACGCCCCCCAGCACAAGATCGTCCGCCATGCAGACGTGCTTGCGGGCTGACCGCCAGCTCTGCGCTGCTTGTCGCACCATCGAACTAGCTTGCTGGCGATGACACGCTACAGACGATCAAGCATCAGACCCGAGTTTGGCGGGTTGGCGGGGGTTTGGTGACAGCAGAAGGCCGCTGACGTGGGGTTTTGTGTCTCGAGGCAGCGCTTCGGCGGGGATTTGTAGGGGCGACATATAGTTGACAAGCTGAGAACGTGGCAGTATTGTGCTGTTGTGTTCGTGAAGACGACCCGCCGTCGCAGGGGCGACAAGGTGTACGAGTACTTGTCTTTGGTGGAGTCGGTGCGCGACGGCGCGAAGGTCGGGCACAGGACGCTGTTGCGGCTGGGCGAGGTGACCGCTCTGCGCGAGTCGGGCCAGCTGGAGCGGATCGTGGCCGCGCTGGAGGCGCATCTGCGCAGAGAGCGGGTCGATGTCGGCGCGCTGGCCGCGGAGGGGGCGCCGGCGGCGGGCGCCGTTGCGGCGGCAGCGGCGGTGTGGCAGCGTCTGGGCCTGGGCGGGCACTTCGCCGAGGTCGGCTCCAGGCGGGGGGCGGCCGCTTTGGAGCACGCGGTGTTCGCGATGGCGGCCAACCGGCTGGTCGCGCCGTGCTCGAAGCGGCGCCTCGTCGAGTGGGCCGCCTGCGACGTTGTCATGCCGGGGTGGTGGTCGGCTCCGTCGCTTGACCAGCACTACCGGGCACTCGACGCGGTCGCCGACGCCAAAGAGGCGACCGAGGACCACCTCTACGGGCGGCTGTGCGACCTGTCGAATCTGGATCTGAGGTTGGTGTGCTATGACCTGACCTCCACCTACTTCGAGGGTCCGGCACAGCCCTCTGGGCGGTTCCCGTCGCGGGCTTTCGGGTACTCGCGCGACCACCGCCCGGACCGGCCCCAGATCGTGATCGGGCTGTTGTGCACCACCGACGGAATCCCCGTCGCGCACCACGTGTTCGCCGGCAACACCAGCGACGCATCCACGCTGCCGTCGGTGCTCGCCGACCTCGCCAGGCGGTTCGCTGTGGGCCGCATCTGCGTCGTCGCGGACCGGGGACTCATCTCATCAGACAACGTCGAGGCGGTCGCCGCCGCCGGGTTCGACCACGTCCTCGCGACCAGGCTGCGCCGCGACCGCACGACCAGAGAGGCCCTCGAAGCCATCGACGACGACACGGCCTGGGTCGAGATGCCCCAGCACCGCTGCAGAGCCGCAGACATCGCGCTCGCCGGCGGGACCCGCGCCATAGTCGTCGAATCAGACGCCCGAGCCCGCCGCGACGCAGCCCGCACCGCCGGGATCGTCGCCGCCGCGGAGGCCGAGCTTCTGGCGCTGGAGCGCCGCGTCCGCTCTGGCCGGCTCAAAGACCCCGCAAAGATCGGCCGGGCCGCGCAGCGCATCCTCGGCGAAAGCAGCGCCGGGCGGCTCTTCGACCTCGACATCGCATCGGGCCGCTTCACCTACCACTACAACGAAAACGCCATGCAACACGAGGAGATGCTCGCCGGCCGCTACGTGCTCACCACCAGCCTCACACCCTCACAGGCCGGCGCCGCCCAAGTCGTCGCCGCCTACCGCCAGCTCGCCGCCGTCGAAGCTCGCTTCCGGACCCTCAAAGACTTCCTGCACCTGCGGCCCGTCAGACACTGGACCGAAAAGAGAGTCCGCGGCCACGTCGCGGTGTGCGTCTACGCCGCGGTCATCGAGACCCTCATCACCCAGGACCTCGCCAAAGCAGACGTCCGCGACCCCGACAACGGCGGCCAGCACCTCACCGCCGCCCGCGCCCTGCGAGAGCTCAACCGCATCCGCCGACACCAACTCGACGCCAACGGCCGCCGAATCCAGCTCACCACCCGCCGCACCCCACTGCAGGCCCGAGCCCTCGCCGCCGTCGGAGCCGACACCAGCGCCTGGGACAAAGCCGACATCACCTGACCACACAGCCCAACAGCGCCCCGCACCGCCGATGTAGTGGAAACACCCAACCGGCGCGCCCCCTCTGACCTGCCAAAACGCGAAACACCCGCCAAACTCGGGTCAGAAGCCGGAGAAGTTCACCCCGACGCAGTTCATCCCGAGGACGACCCGTGCGGGGCTACACGATCCGGGGCAGGGGCGGCCGGGTGAAGTACGTGGGGATAACGAACAACCCGCGCCGTCGAGCGGCTCAGCATCGGCGCTCCGGGAAACGTGGTCGGCTCCAAGTGGAGACGGGCGAGATGTCCCGAGGGAAGGCTCGACGCTGGGAAGGAGCCAGGCTCGCCTGGTTCCGCAAGAGCAACAGAGGCCGCAACCCGACCTACAACAAGACCAGAAGCGGCGGCTGGAAGCAATGACGCCGGAAGCACCAAGTGATGGAGCGCGACCGGAAGGTCATTTCGGAGCAACCTATTCGGTAGGGCAGTCCGGCAGTTCTTCTGGTTCTCTCAGCCGGTGCTCGTCGTGCCACTGGTCTCCGATTTCTCCCAGGAGTTGATTCCGGCCAAGGGGCAGGGGGTCGAGCGAGGCCTTCACCACGTCGGGTTCTGATCCCAAAGCGCCTAGCAGCGACGCGCCGCAGTCCGCGTCATCGCTCAGCGCCGGCATCACGGCTTCGAGTTGTTGTGACGAGACGATGGTGGTGGGTATGGATGCGGGCTGGACGACATCGGTTAGGAACGGCAGGGGCAGATTGAAATACGGCTCTCGGGTGACGACGAGGCCACGCATCTGACGGCTGTTCAGGGCAGGGAAGTCTGGGTGGCCCTGCTCGATCAGCGCCGCTGACTTGGTGATCTGTTTGCAGGCTCGTTGGATGTTGCGCTCCACGTCGCCGTTGTCCGGGAAGATGCCTGAGCGGGTGTCGATGTTGGGTGCCGCGGACTTGGCCTCCACGAGGACGAGCACCTCGGGGGTCTCGATGAAGTAGTCAACGCTCTTCTGGTCGTCGTCGAAGACGATCTCGGGGTGAAGCTGTGCGTGCTGGATGAAGCCAAGCTGAACTCCGATGTATCGCTCGAACCGCTGCCCCAGATCCTTGGTGAAGGCTCGGAACGCATCTGGGCTCGCGTCGGCGTCCACGGCATCGCGACCCACGAAGTACAGGCCCTGCGGCCCGAATCGTTGCAACACTCCCAAAGGGCTGGGGGTGACGTAGGTGCCATCTCCCATGATTGCCATGGGCCATTCGTAGAACGGGTTGAATCTCCAAAGATCATTAGGGTCAGGGATCATCTCCTGGCCTAGCCGGGCGAGATCAGCTACAGGGCGGGCAAGCCAAGAATCCACGACCTGCAACGCTCGCTCCGCCCCGACCGGCTCGAATGCCGGGCGGACATTCGGAGCCAGCAGCGTCTCACGCAGGATGCCACCAGGGTTGTGGATCGCAGCCGCATACATGATGAAGGCGATCATCAGGAACTCCTCCAGCGGCACCCCGAGGATCGTCTCCCACCGGCCCTCCTCGAACACAGGCTCCCCGAATCTGGGGTCGTCACCGAACAAGCACAGGCTTCGCGCCAACGATTCTGCCGGAGACATCTGATACGGCATCTGCTGATAGGCGACCCGTGACAGAACCCGCTGCCAAACCTCCTCACCGCGCGCGCCATCAAGTCCAGGCGACCAGACGTTATGGAGGCCGTTGAGCAGATCTCCTACAGCGGCCTCGTCAACGGGGTTGCTGCGGTGGTTGGTGCAGTTCGTGACACAGATTCCGGCTAGCTGGAACAGGTAGCCCTCCGTGATGACGCTACGCCTTTCACCTCCCATATCCGCGGTGCTGTCACGCCTGCGGGTCTCCTCGGCAGCCAAGTCCGCGATGCCCCTGAGCAGCGCATCCCGCGGGAACCGGCGCACCCGCTGCCGGAACTCACCCGGTCTGAGTTGGTGGTTGCGTCGGTGGTGCATGGGTGACAAACTCCTAAACGGCGGTCAGCATCTCCGTCTGCCCTTGCCACCCCGGTCAGCGGGCGGACTTCAGGTCGTCGTTCTCCAACGCCTCCACACGCTTGCGGAGATCCACCAGGTCGTTGGTCGTCTCGTTCTCGACACGCTGAACTTCCTGCTGGACCGCCACGGCCAGCTTCTGGAGGCCGTCCAACAGGCGTTGTTCGCTTCTCTTGTCCGTGCACAGTCTCGGCTCAGTCGACTCCGACTTTGACTTCTGCATCAGATTCTCGGCAGTGTCGATGAACTCTTGAAGCGGGTCCGACATTGAAGGATCGTCCTCTCGTGTAGCGGCCCGGGCCACTGCCGGTCGCGGGCACTGGAATTATGCGATAAGGCGCAGGCTACGGGGTGTGCTGCACCCCGCACAGGACAGCTGAGTTCGTCATGCCGCCCACCCCGCAAACATCAACTGTGCTGCCTCGGCGGAGGCCCGTCCAGGAAGGCGCATCCCATCTCGGTGAGAGCGTCGCGTCCGCGCTGACGCACGTCTGGGTTGGGTGACTGCGCCTCCAAGAACGCCCGCGCCCATTCCTCGCGGGACACGCCGACCGGAGGGGGTTGGGCGAGGAAGCGCTGGGGGCCCCGACCCGCCGCGGCGCTGGCCTGGCGCAGGAAGGACTCGATCGCCAGGCGCGTCTCCGCATCCTGCTCCGGGGTGCGCCTGGGGGCCATGTACCGCGGCCCGCGGAACTGCAGGCCCAGCACCTTGCAGCCCGCATAGCGCACGCGCCGGTCCAGATAGCGCAACCAGAACAACCGCCGATGCACGATCAGCGGCCTCGGCTCTCCCTCAATGTTGCGGACCAAGCGTCGCACAGCCCCACCTCCTCGCTCGCAGCGTAGTGCTCCAAGGAAACTACGAGACAGGTGCGACACGGTTCGCCGCCTGACCGATCAGGGCTAACGGGTCCCCTTACGATTGCTCAGCCAAAGAGTCCAGCAGCAATCTGCGGCATAACGGCAACAAGTAACGGAATCAATACAAGAAGGGCAATGCGCCATAAGACAAGGAGCGGGCGACTCAACGTTGCGACTGAACTAAGTAAGCTTCGTAGGTTAAGTAGTTCCTCTAGAGACAAGGCTGATCGTCGATCAGCGACAGTAATATCTTCACAAAGCTCCGGTAGATCATCAGCCAATAGGTACTCGATCTCCTCGGCTACAAGTTCCAACTGCGATTCGCGTGATCGTTCAGAAAGCCTGGTAAGATAGTAAACCGGAATCACAAATAGTGTTACAGCTCCAAAAAGTAATACTATCAAACCGATGGCAGCAAGAAATACTGTCAGACCTCTACCCTCACGAAACACCACAAACACAATTGGCGCAAAAAGCGCACCGAATGAGAAGGTCCAAGCTGTCTTCAAAGCAAACTTTGACAATTCTTCATTACCATGGATCTGACGAACACGCATCGGGTACCATGCAGGTTCACTCGTATCACCAATCTTGGCGAACATGTAGATGACCTTACATGCACTCCAAAGACCATTCCCTGATGTAAAACCTGTCCCTGCCATTACAATGATGCCAAGAGCTACCATAATTGGTGACAGCGGATCTAAACCAAGCACATCTTGCATGAATGTTTGTGCGGCAACAAATCCCACTGGAAAAATCAAGGCGAAGCCAGTTGCTATGGGCCAGTAATAGGCATTTGCCTTGAACACACAAGACTTGATTGAATTGATATGCCAGCCATCTCGTTCTGGGGATAGCCTCAGTTCCTCTATCAGACAGAACCATCGATGCTCAGCCTGTGCCTGTAGAATAGGTGAGATAAGCATCCAAATCGAAGCAAGTAATACATATACAAGCGCATCAATCTCCAAGATGATGTGGGCGCGTGAGCCAATGAACCAGATCCAGAACAGCGACCATGGCACTATCCCTACGAGTAGAAGACGAAAAGGTCTCGTGTCTTGCCCATCGCGGTCAACATATAGCTTGCCGAAGATGGATACTCTCCACGCTGTAGATGCGTCGGAGTCAGCAGTCCTTAAGATATCGTCTGCCATACTTCACCATACGTAGGGTGTTCCGAGTTGTCAGCTTGCCGTTACCAAACATGAAATCGACTGCAGTAGACTGAAGAGAACCATCAATTGAGCAGCCTCCTATCACCATCTTCGCCCAAAGACGCGATCTCAATAAGCGCTGTGCAATATAGTTGCTTCGAAAATGGAAGGAATATTGCCTTCGAAAGTCACGCTCGTATCGCCCTAATGCCTGCCGGAGACTCATGTGGCTCGAAAGGGCTGGCGTTACCGCTTGAGCTAGTATCCAACTTCCGCTAAGCCCATATACAATACCCTCGCCACTGAGTGGGTTGATCATGGATGCAGCATCACCTACTAACGCTACACCTTGGCCTACAATGCGTGGCAGTTTCCCACCATGTGGGAGCGTATACGTTGCAAAGTTGCTGACCTGAGTTATAGGAATATCACGACCCTCAAGGTCCTCAAGATAGTCATGCAAGAGTTCTTTCAGATCAGGCCTCAGCTTGCGATAGTCGGTGATCGTCATACCAACACCGACATTGGCCGTGCCATCTAAGAAGGGAAAGCACCACCCATAGCCTGGTCTAATACCGTCTTCGAAACTGAGAACTATTCTATTTGCACAATCAATGGGCAACCGTCCGTATGCTCGAATTGCAATGCTAGTTCGCTTCGACGGATTCGGCTTGATACCTGCTGCTCGACGAACACGTGAATTGGCACCATCAGCACCGACAAGAAGATTGCACGTCAGGGTAGTTGGTTTTCTGGTATCGGTACAATGCAAATGTATCTCATTCACCCCTTCTTGGGCAAAAAATCCGAGAAAGCGTGTCTGTTCGAATGTCGTAACTCCAACATCCTTTGCCCGCTGAAATAGTAGATTATCAAAATCATAGCGCCTTGCAGTTGCGCCCCGACTTAGCGTGTCAGATGCAACAGACAGATCGGTCTGAAATGAAAGACCATCTGGTCCATGTACTTCCGCAATACTGACCATGTTGGCGTGTGGAATCTGAGAGATATCGACCCCTAGAGTACACAATTGTGGGATCACAGCTGGACCTAGCCCATCTCCGCAAGTCTTATCCCGAGGAAAGGATGCTTTGTCGACGAGAGCCACTTCAAGATCGCGATTCGCCTGGCGGAGGTGGACGGCTGCGGCTACTCCCGCCGGACCTGCACCTACTACAATTACGTTGAAATGGTCAGTCCCCATGTCGGCCGTTTTTTGTCGATGTGATGAGTTCGAATGTTACCGTGAGGCGTCCCTGGTTGCACGCAGGCTGTTTGTTGCTTTGGAGCGTTCTGAGCATGGCTCGCGCCGCGTGAGAAAGTTGGCCACGCGGGCAGGGCGCTGTGGGACGCGCCAGCCCGGGTGCGGACGAGACGCTGGCTGACGCGGACACGAACGGATCTCACAGGTCAGCGCGCTCGGGCTGGACGAGGTGCTGTAGTGCCGCAGCCGGTTCCGCACCTAGGAGCCTGGGCACGACCATCGTCGAGGCCAGCGGCGGCCAGCTGGAGGAGTGTAGGCCGATCCTCTTGCTCAGTGGTTCTCGCGCAGATAGCGCACGATCTCCATCATGGCTTTGCAGTCGATCTCGTTGTATTCGCGGATCTCTCCCATCAGGTCGAGGTCGGTCAGCCGTGCCGCTCGTCCTTGGGCCAGTTCGTTCTGGCACCACCAGGATCCGACCATCGCTCCGAGGCCGTCGGCTGGGCCTGTTTGCCAGCGCGCGTCTATGAGGCCTGCGTCGTTTAGGGCGTTGGTGACTGCCTTGAGACCGAAGCCGTGTGCGCCCCGCACCACGATGGGTTCCTTCTTGACGACTCGGGCCAGGAAGTCGAACCATCTTGGCTCGGCCCATCTCTGGCCGCGCTGGCCGTGACGCTTGACGGCCGCGTTGTACGCCGTCTGAAGCCAGGACACCTCCGCGGCGGACCAGTGGATCACCCGGGGACGACCACCGGGATCTATGCGGTCCCGGACTGCGGCCATGTGTTGGAGCCACTGCTCGATCGCGGCTGCTTCGGCGGGCTCGCTCAGCTCGTCGGCAGTGAAGCACTCGAAGCGCCATTGGCCGTCCTCAATGTGGCCGCATCCGACCATGAAGATCAGCGGCTGCCCGCCCCGCTCGGGAATCGCGGAGAAGTCGTCGTCGAGGTCGCTCACGGTCTCGAAGTCGGCGTAGAACTCCAGCGGCGGTGTGTCGATCCACTCGGCGCGGTCCGCCTCGACTCGGGCGGGGCGCACGACAGGGCCCGGAGTTCGGTTCACGTCCAGCAGCGCGCCGAGCCGTGCTGCGGTGACTGCGCCGTTGACGCCGAGCGCGTGCGGCGTGACCCGCTTGTCGCGCCAGTCGAAGAGGCCCGCCTTGTTGGCCTCCCGGCGCCGGTCCACGCCGACACCGCTCAGGACGGTCAGGTCGCCGCCCGCATCGGCGATGTGCTTGACCGCGCCGGACCACGCGCCAGCGTCGCCGCCCGCGTGGGGGCGCAGTTCGTCCACCGAAGGCACCGGCAGCGCATCCCAGCCGTGGCCGTCGCGGCGCATCCGGCGAATCCATTCTGCGGCTGCGTCTACCCGCTGTTGCAGGGTGCCGGTCGAGGTCTTCTCGTTGTGCCCGACCGGGCCGAGGCGGTCCATGCATCCGCTGCCTCTGGCGGTGGTGCCGCGGACGGTCTGTTTCCATCCGCGGCCCAGCAGGAACGCCCGCGGCGGGCGGTAGCCCTGCAGCCTGCCCAGCGCCCGGTTGTAGACGTGGAGCTGAGCCTTGTACGCACCAGATGAGCCCGAGTTTCCCAGACGGCCGCGAGCCGTCAGTCCCAGAGTCGTGTACTTGATGTCCACCACGATGTAGTGGCGCTGGCCGATGTCGAGGTCGGGAGCCGCGACGGCGGCCTGCTCGGGCCGCAAGTCCCCGGGGAACAGTTCGGCGAGGACGTCGCTTCGCACCAGCAGGTCGGGCAGGCCGTAGGTGCGGCTCTCAGGATCGCGCAGCGCGCCCTGGTCGATGACAGCGACACCCTCGGCCATCGCGTCCCACGTCGCCAGCGCCGAATCCAGGTCGCGGCTCGACACCGGCGACGAGTCGTCGCCGCCGAGGCTTCGCACCTCGCCCACTCCGAGGCCGCGCAGATACTCCACCACGGCATGCTCGAACTCCACGCCCTTGCGGAAGATGAACGCCAAGAAGTCGGTGCGCTCATCGGCAGCGTCTTGCTCGAACCCCTTCGACTCGCCGTGGCGGTGGAGCCAGTCCAGCAGCGGATCACCGAGCACATGGTTCCGCGTCTTCGACGCCGAGACCCACTCGTCCCAATCCGAACGGCTCTCGGGAACCCGCTCGGCCCCGCTGTCATCGCAGGTGATCGCGTCTTTGGCCACTGCTCAGACAATACGCAAACGGTGCGACAGCCTCCATGGCCGCATCGCCCGCCGGGTCGCCCACGTCTAGGCCGGATGGGGGTGGGTCCAAGGGAAAGAGCTTTGAGGGCGAGGGCCTCGTTCGGGGAGCGGACAAGACTCCCACCGGTGAAGCGGTGGCCGGCATGGCTGCTGCCCGCTGGACTGCGGCCGGGTCATCGCCAAGCGACAAGGTGTTCTGGTTGCGGCACAGGGCATCGGCGGTGGCCGGGCCGTGTTGATGCGGTTCCGGATCCGCAGAGGTCAGTTGCTGAGGATGAAGTTTCCGGCGACCATCGTGATGTGGAACAGACAAAGGAAGTCCATGCCCAAGATGATGTCGTAGTTGGGTGGCTGATAGGGCATGAGCGAGACATCCAGGTCCATGCCGTCCAGATAGGACCCGGAGGTCAGGGTGCCGCCGGGTTCGAGTTGGACCGGGATGTCCAGCCGAACTCTGTACAGATCCGTTTCGCCGCTTTGGGCGATTGTCGCGTAGGCGGATATGCCGATGTGTGGGGGCGCGACGGCATCCACGACCCTCTGGCTGATCCAGGATCCTTGAGCGCCCGTGTCAGCGACGACCTGAAACCCTACGGGATTTCGAGGGAACGGATCAGGTAGAGCCACAGCCGCGACCAAGATGGCTTCGTTGTCCACGACCGGCCTCACGAAGGTGGGCATCGGTCAGCCGATCAATGTTCCTACAACGCCTAGACGCGTGGGTGGCGCTCCGATGCGCACAATCGAGAAGTTCCCCACTCCGTACTGCTTTTGGCCGACGGTATAGGCGTCGTCGCTGTCGTTGAGGATCAATACGACTTCGCCGTCATGCATGATCGCTGTCTTGCCCCAGTGACTCTGTTCCAGGTCGGCGCGGTAGCGCTCGTTGTAGGCGTCATAGTTGTGTCGGACCTGATCCGGTGATTCGGTTGCGCTGTCCATGCTTGACACCTCCTTCGGTCCTGTGACGGGGCGACACGAACAATTCCAGTGTGCCACACGGGTTGCAGTTCAGCACTCTGGACGTGTTTGTGCAGGTCAATAGCTGTTTGTGGGCTACAAGGCCAAGGCGCGCACAGGGAGCCCGATCGGGGTTCCATCGGCTGGAGCTGCCCGTGGCCGAGGGACCCTAGTAGCGTTTCATGCTTGGGCGGGTGCGTAGCTGGGGCAGGGGATGCGGGCTGGGCCGGTGCGGATGATTTCGCTGATGGTGTCGTCGCTGACGGGCGCGAAGTGCCAGGCGTCCACGCCGACGTTGATCTGGCGTCCGTGCTGTCGCCATTTCTCGTGGATGTGGCCGTGCAGCAGCCAGCCGCCGTCGTCTTGGGGGCGGTGATCCATGAACTTGAGGTCATAGCGCGAGTCCAGCGCATACGGGAAGTGGTTGATCCGCACCGACTCACCGGCCAGCGCGACCGGGGCGGGGTCATCGACGATGCGGGCGATGCCGCCGAGGTCGTAATAGGCGGCGACCTGGTTGGGGCCCTTCTTGCGGCCCGCCCAGCAGGTGTCGTGGTTGCCGGGAACGAGGATCTTGCGGCCCTTGAGCCGCCACACGTGCGCGGACAGGTTGACGGTGAGCTGGCCCATCACCAAATCGCCGAGGATCCACACCTCGTCTTCGTCGGCGACAACATCGTTCCAGCGGTCCACCATGGCGCGGTTCATCTCGTCCGCGTTCGCGAACGGGCGGCCGCAGTATCTGATGATGTTGGCGTGGCCGAAGTGGTGATCGGAACTCCACCATCTGGTCATGGCCGCCACCCTACCGACGCCCTGTGACAGCCACGGCCCAGCTCCCGCGAGCTGGCCGTCCCCGCGCCGCTCATCGCGGCTGCGTCGGGTGCGGGGTTCCGCGCGGGAGGGCTCTTGTACGCTGCGTTCATGCCGATTGGGAGGATCACACCACTTGGAGCCGCTTCGGGTGTCGTGTCGTCGGGCGTTGTGTCGTCGGGCGGGACGGAGCGCGGCGGGCCGGAGCGCCGGCTGCTGTGCGCGTGTGATCTGCCGGCGTTGTTGGCTGTGGACGACAACCGCGGCCGGGTGGTCGCGCTGCGGGAGCTGGTGAAGCGCTGGGCGTGCTTGCCCGAGCAGCGGGCCGCGATGATCCAGCAAGCGCCGCGCTGGCACCGGTTCTATGACCGCTGGTTCAGTGTGCGGCGTTATGACCTGGCCCGGATCGCGGCGGTGGTACACGCCCTGTGCGACCGCGACGGCGTCGCGGCGCCCGGGTGGGTGTCGAGGCATCGGGCGCGCCGCCCCATAGGGATCGTCGCGTCGTTTGACCCGGGCTCCGAGTACGGCCGGGCGGTGCTGGCGGACGCCCCCGAGGCGTGCGCCGTGCACGGCGTGTGGTTCGATCAGACCATGATCGAGAACGTCACTGTCCACGGGTTCCGCGACCGGTTGTGAGCCGCCGAACCCACAGTGGCGGCTTCGCGACTTTCGACGGGCGGGATCTGCGCAACCTGTTCGGCGAGGTCGACGCCGAGTTGTCCGCCGCAGGCTCCGAGGCGGTCCATCGTGTCGTCATTGTGGGAGGCGCGGCTGTCGCGCTGGGTTGCCGGCCGCTTCACCGGCGATGTGGACGTCGTGTCGGAGGGGATGCCGGCCGAGCTGCGGCTAGCCGCCGAGAGGGTCGCGGCGCGCCACAATCTGCGCCCGGACTGGATCAACGACGCCGCCAAGGCCAAGACGGTGGCCATCGCAGCCGAACCAGAACCGGTGTTCGAGGGGCGATCGCTGATCGTGGAATCGGCGAGTCCCCGCTACATCCTGGCGATGAAGCTGGCGTCTGCTCGACCCGTGGACCACGACGACTGCGTGGCGCTGGTCCGAGAGGTCGGCATCCGTCGAGTCGACGAGTTGCTGGACCTGATAGAGGAGGCGCTCCCGTGGACGTCGCGCCGCACGGCCACGATGCGCTACTTCGCCGAGAGCGTCATCGAGGCCGCGTCCGAAGCCGGCGAGGGATCCTCCGCCTGACCGCGCAGACGCCGCAGGGCGTCCTCAGGCGTATGGAGGCAGTGATGATGCGGCCGCCTGACCGCGCACGCGCCGCATGGCGGAGCGCAGCGCTCCCAGCCATGCCGACGGCCAGTTTGTGCTGCCGCGGAGCGCTTGCAGGCATGCTGTTGGCCAGTTTGTGCTGTTTCGGGCCGCTTGGGCCGCTGCGCTGGTCTGGGCGCTTCTGCGCTGGTGCAGGTTCGCTGCCGCGGCGTGGCGCACGCGGCGGTCTTGGTCAGCGGCCAGTGTCGCCAAGGTCCGCGTCGGGGTGGAGGGGTTGGCGGCGACTGATTGTCTGATCCGGCATGCGCTGTGCGTCGCCAGCTGCTCCAGCACCTCTTGGGGCGCGGCGGGGTTTGGGGCCAGGGCGTGCTGCACGCAGAAGTCGTCGTCCGCGGCGAGTTGTTTCAGGGTCTGCGCCGCCGCGGCCGGGTTGGCTGCGACGGCGCAGCGGACGCGGCTGCGGATGTCGGATGTGGCGGACTCCAGCAGATGCGACAGCAGATCCGCGGGGGCCGAGGCGTTGTGCGCGACCGCCATCCTCACCCAGCGGCCGCGGTCGCGTGCCAGCGCCCGAAGCGACTCGTTTGGAGTGGAGGGGTTGAGGGCGGCGGCGTGGCGGACCCGTGTCTGGGGGTCCTGCGCCAGCGTCTGCAGCGATGCGGCGGGGGTCTTCGCGTTCCAGGCCGCGGCGACCCGCACGTCGGCTTTCGGATCCTTCGCGAGGAGCACCAGCAGACGGCTCACGGTGTGGTCTTGGTGGGCGACACTGCGGCGCACGGTCATCGCCCGATCGCTGACAGGGGCCAGGGCGTCGGTCAGGGTGTGGCCGCGGTGCCGCACGGGGCTGCGCACGGCGGCGGCTCGCACCGCCGCGATCCGGTCCCGCAGCAGGGCGAGCACGACATCGGTTCGGGCCGACGGGTTCAGCGCGACCGCGCATCGGACATGCTCGTCGCAGTCTCGCGCCAGGCGACCGAGGACGCGCTGGCTGATGTCTGTTCGCCAGGCCGCCGCTTTGCGCACATGCTGGGAGTCGTCGTCGGCGAGGGCCTCGACCACAGCGGCCGGCGTCGAGGGATGCGAGGCGACCGCCATCTTCACGCTCGGGGACTGGTCTTTGGCCAGCAGGCCCAAGATCTGCGGCGGTGTCCGCTTGTTCTGCGCGACGCGCAGCCGCACCGCCTCGTGGCCGCTGTTGTTGCCCAAGCGGCGCAGCACCGCCGCCGGGGTGTTGGGATGCGATGCCACCAGGTCCAGCACCACCGCGTCGTCGGGGCGGGCCAGGCGTCTGAGCTCCCTCGGCGTTGTGCGGGGATCGCTCGCCGGCGCGGCGTGTCGCAGCCACCTGTGGGGGTGGGACTCCAGCCGGGTCCAGAACTCTGCGGGCATGCGGGCGATCCAGCAGGTGTCGCGGTCGAAGCCCCACCCCCAATAGCGGGACCTCAGGGTCAGCAGTCCCGGCCCGCCGAAGAAGCCGCGCACCAGGTTGTCCTCCAGGCGCGCCGACAACGCCCACGCCAGCCACAGCGGCGCGTTGCGGTGCGAGGCCGGCGGCAGGCACACACAAGCGAACGCCGCTTGGGCCATCATGTCGCCGTCGTGCCACTCGATGGCCAGCTGCTCCTCGGGCGCGGCGTCGATCTGCGTGAGACGGGCGTTGAGCCGCCTCAGCCCCGACGCCTCTGCCAGGCCGGCGTTCAGAGTGTCCGCGAGGGCCCCGAACCAGTCCAGCGCACCGCCGCAGTCCGCGCCGAGCGCGGCGAGCATCTGCACCTCGGAGCGGTTGTCGACCGCCCAGCGGCCGCCGCGGCGGGCCAGCACGCCCTTGGCGTCTTTGTATTGCACGCACCGGCGCAGCACCCGGCCGCTGCGGGCCTCGGCCCGGCCCGCCCGCACAGGACTGTCCTTCCCTTCCGTTGCCGTGTTCATAGACCCACAATGCACAAGAGGTGTGACATCGAAGGGTCCACTCGGGCCGGGCTCCAACCCGGGAGGGTGCGTTCGATGGGGCGGCGTCGCTCCGGGTGGTGAAATCGAGGCAGCCGTTGGGGGCCGGCGGCCGCATCGCGGGCTCGGCGGCCGGGATCGGTTGAGGTGGGCCTATCGCTTCGGGATGAGCGCCGCTGCTTGGCGGAGACTTCGCCTAGCGCGTGCGATGCCGGGTCGCTGGACGCTGCAGCGGGTCGAGATAGTCGGCTTGGAGGTCGCCGACGCGCAGCACCGCGGCGCTCTGGGGGTGCCCGTCGGCTGCCAGCCCGATCACTTCGGTGCCGTTGCGGAGCCGGCATCGGTTCGGTTGGTGCCAGTGCCCGTGGAACACCAGGGCCGGGCCGGTCGCGTCCACGGCGTCTTGCACCAGCAGCTGCGCGGCGTCGGCGTCGGCCCGCACCGAAGGCGGCATCCACATTCCGCCGACCAGGCCGGTGACATCAGCGGGAGCGTCGTGGCTGATCAACACGTCCAACCCGCCGGCGGCGTTTCCGATGAGACGGTCGGCGTCTGGTCGGGTGACCATCTCCTCTGTCCAGCGCCAAGGCGCGGTGTCAGGATGCCACTTGTCCGGCGACACGGTCCCGCCGAGCGCTCCGAACTGCCTGTGCGACCAGCTCCAGGTGCTGCCGCGGTCGGCCCACCACAGCGAACCCCCCAGATGCAGCGGCCGGCCCGCGGCCCGAGCCCGGGCGGTGTCGTCGCGGCCCGCAAACGCCGCCAGGCACGGCCACACCTCGTGGTTGCCGTCCACCACCACCACAGGCATCTCTGAGCGCACCGCAGACAGCATCAGCCCGGCGCTCTCGGGGGCGAAACCACTCCAGTTGCGGTCCTGCAGCCAGAAGTCGCCGACCTGCACCAACACGTCGCAACCCTCATCGGCGGCGGTCTGCAGCGCCGCGTGCAACACCCCCCGGTTGTTGTGGATGTCACCGAGCAGCATCACCTTGCTGACAGCCGCGTCAGACACCGCGGCGACATCATCCCAGACCCGCTCGCAGCGAAACTCGAAGCCTCTGAGGAACTCGTAGTCGCCGGACAACAGCGGCGGCCACTTCATCCCCACAGCCTACGAACCCGCCGCCCCGGGCGCGCCGCCGTGCCAGCGTCGGCCGCCGCCGTGCGGGTCTGCGCTGCGGAGGTGCCGGCCGCGATCTCACGGGCCGCCTGCGTCTCCTTGTCGGTGTCATGTGCGGCGGTCTTCGCTCATGTCGATGGTCTGGATCCACTCGGGCACGCTGTCGATGCATTGGTTGTCGGTGAGCGCGGCGATGACGCAGCGCGCGCCGGGGGGCCGGGTCTGGGGCCAGGGTGTCCAGCCGTCGGTGATGACGACGATGGCGTCGGGGCGGGTTTCGGCGGCGGCTTCGATGCCTGCGGCCATGTTGGTGCCGCCTGCGCCGTGGAGGCGGATCTGGTTGGTGTTGTGTATGTGCTGGTCGCTGTGGATGTCGGTGTCGACTGAGAGCACTCGGACGCTGTCGCCGGGGACGACCGTTGCGATGATGGCGTTTGTCTCGGTGAGGGCCCGGTCGAGTTCGTTCTGTGACATGGACCCGGAGGTGTCCACGACGACGGTTATGGCCGGCACGGGGCGGGTCATGGCGGGGCGCAGCACGGCGTCTTGTGGCTGTTGGCGGCGCGAGGGACGCTGCCAGGTGTAGTCCGCGGTGCCGGTCTTGTGGTGCGCGCTGGATCGCAGCGCGGCGGCGAGTTGTTGCCGCCAGTCGACTTTGGGGCGCAGTGTCTGTTCGGCCCAGCGGGCCAGCCCTGCGGGCACCGAACCGGCGCCGTGGTGTTTTTGGTGGTCTGTGACCGCGGCGGCGACAGCGCGTTTGAGCAGCGCCCGGTCGAGGTCGCCGAGCGCGTCGGCGTCGGTGCCGAGTTCGTGGACCCTGTGGTGGCTGTGGCACCCCGATCCGCACTCGGCGGGCTCCTCGACGGCGACGCCGCTGTCTAGGAGGCGGCGGTAGTAGTGCTCGGCGGTGAGGTAGTCGTCCATGTCGAAGTCCTCGGGCAGCATCCAGCTGTCATCGAGCAGGTCGTCCTCGAAGAGGTCGTCGTTGATCTCGCAGTCCGCGGCCGCGTTCCACGCCGCCAGTGCCGCGGCGTCCACGCCGGTGTTGCGGGCCCGCTGGGCGTGGTCGCGCAGAGCGTGGTTGAGGACGTGTATCAGCTCCGCGGCGGCCGCTTTGACCGTGAGGGACTCCAGGAACTCCGAGTTGGCGTAGATGCGCCACTGCTCGTCGATGCCGACCCTGGCGGGCTGGGCGGCGGGGATGACGGGGCACGAGAAGACGGCTTTGGAGTAGTAGGGGCGGTTGGCGGCGATCCACAGCCGCGCCGCCTGGATGCGCCGCTGGGCCTCGCCGCTGAGCTGTTCGGGCCTCGGCGGCGGCGGCTGCGCCGCGCCGGGGTCTGCTGGCTCGCCCCGCGACGCGCCGGAGCCTTCGGGGTTCGGGTCGCCGCTGTTGTGGGCGCGGCCGAACCCCCGCCGCGCACGGTGGCGGCGGTGGCGGCGGTCGGGGTCGTCGAAGGTCATGGCGTCGCCTCCAACACGACGGGGCCCCTCGGGGCGTGCGGGGCTGCGCCGGTCATGTTCCGGGGTCTTCGAGCAGGCCCGCGTCGGTGAGGATCTGCATGAAGACCTCATGGCCCGCAGGCAGGCTCGCAGCGGCGGGCTTGATCTCAGCGAGGCGCATGGCGGCCGACGCCGCGACGTCGGGGGCGCCGCAGCCCGCCGCGACGATGCACACCCGGAACGCGTCGCGCCAGCGCTTGGGGTCCAAAGCCGCGGCCGCGACCACAGAATCGAGCGCGGCGAGCTGCTGGTCGCTGCGCTGCAGCTCGCCGAACTTGGACGGATAGGCGAGCAGTTCCTGGGGGTCGGGCAGATCCAGGTTGCGCAGATACCCCAGGTACTCCGCCGCCGCGCCGTCGCCCACCAGAGCGGCCGCGACCAGCAGCCGCACCTCGTCGGCGGCCTTGGCGGCGTCGGCTATGGCCAGACAATCCGCCAGGCGCTCCCATGAGCGCGGCGACGGCCAGCCCCGCGGCGCTGCGCCGTTGTCGGGCACGTCGCACAACAGCGCCGGGCGGCTCGCCAGGAACGAAGCCTGCAACAGCTTGACCATCTCGCGGCAATACGGGTCCACCGCCGAGGGGTCGACGTCGACGGGTTCGGGGTCGGGCCAGCCGCTGAGATATCCGGCCTTCCAGTCCTCGAAGCTGACCGGCCACTCCAGGTGTGCGAACCGGTTCGCCAAAGGAGCGCTGAGATCCCACGCCGCGCTGTTCTGTGACGGCGGGTTGGCCGCCGCCGCGAACCGCACCCGATCACCGAGGCGCAGATCCCCGACCCGGCCCTCCAACACCACCCTCATGAGCGCGTTCTGGGTCGCGGGGGTGGCGGTGTTGACCTCGTCGAAGAACACCAGCGACTCTCCGTCGCTGTCCGCGGCGCGGCGGGCCCACGCAGGCGGCTCGAACACCACCCCGGCGTCGGTGCGCACCGGCAGGCCCGCGAAGTCGGTCGGGTCGTGGATAGACGCGATCACCGACACCGTGCCCCACCCGGCGCGGCGCGCGAACGCCTCGATGGTGTGGGTCTTGCCCGTGCCGGGATCGCCCCACAACAACACCGGCACACCCGCCGCCAACAGGATCTGCATCGCTGCGAGAGTGTCGGCCTGCGTCGCGCCCGCCGCAGGGGCCTTGTTGCGCTGCCTGGTCGCAGTCATCGTCGGATTCCTCCCTCATCTGGTCCGGGCAGAAGACCCGCCCGGGGCACCGCACCGGGGTGCGGTCTGTGCTCCGCACCGCTGCCGCAAGGCCGCTGCCGCGGCCCGCACCCGACACGGATCAGCCCGACACCATCAATACAGAACAGGTGTGACAACCGCCTCGGCCACAGCCCGGCGCACTGGGGAACCGGGCGGAACAACACGCCGGGCGCGGCCCGAAAGCCCACTCCAGAGCCGAGGCCAAACTCTGCCGGCGGTGCTTGCAGACAGCCGCAGATGCGCCAAGACCCATGCACCCCGACAGAGCAGCGCCGAGAGTCCCGCCAGAACCTGAGCCTGGCCGAGGAGACCACCGACGAGACGCGCGGCGTCTCTCAGCGCCCTTCGCGGCGCTCAGACGCCCGGGAGTTGCAGCAGGCCGGCGTGCTCCAGGAACTTGGGGTGGCCCAGCGACGCGATCTGTCCCGCGCCGCCGCAGTCGCCGCAGTCGATGTCCTCATCGCCGGGCTCCGCGCCGGTGCCGCCGCAGCGCTCGCACCCGCAGGGGCCGTACACCTCCAGCAGGTGCTCCAACAACGCCGCCTCGCCCAGTGCCTCGCGGCCGGCGCGGCCAGAGTCAAGACGCTCTTCGCCGACAGGCGGGCCGCTCGTCTCCATCACGCAAGACTCTACCCTGGGGATAACGCGCCGACGGCAGCCCGCCTCGCCCGAGGGCGCCCGCAGGGCGACGACAGCGGCCGTCCACGGCCCGCGACTCGGCCGCTGACGCCCCGGCCGCGGCCGGCGCCGCTGTCACGGCACAGATCGGGTCGTTCGCGGAGAGCGTCAGCAGCGTCGGCGTCAGCCATCAGTAGATCACCCCCGCCGGCCTTCCCGACAGGTCGGCCTCGTAGGACAAGATCACGCCGTTGGCCCTCATCCATGCCAGCACATCAACGAGATGATCCGGGCAGACAGCATGCAGGCCGGGCGGGAAAGGCACCCCGCGCCCAGGCATGAAACTCCGCACGGGCCAAGATTGCTCGCCCGCGCGGATCGCTTCGCTGCAGATGTCCTCTAGGCGCGCTAGGGCTTGCGCCCCCTCATGCACGACCGTGCCGGGCGGCAGAGCGGCATGCACCCCGTATCCAGCGTCTTGGTCGCTTTCGACGCAGTCGTCGCCAAGATCGGGAGGATCCCACGACCGCTCGACATGGCATCTGCCGTCGGACCCCGGCAGCACTGCGGCCCAACGCACGACTGGCGGCACGAACCCCGACTCTAGCCGTCACGGCCGCACGCTGGGCTACTCGTCGGCCTTGTGGCCGGGGGTGCTGTCACACCTTCGACGCATCATGGGATGCATGGCGAACACAGCGGATGGACCGGAGAACAACAAGGTTGTAAGCCGCAACGCGGCCAGGACGGGCCGCACCGTGCGCCGGGTGGTGCATTGCCGGGGCGCTCGGGGGGTGCTGGCGCGCCGGGGCGGCGTGTGGTCCGTCGGCAACGAGTCCGAGCTGCGGGTGCTGGCCGCGCTGGGCGGCGGCGGGGATGCGCTGGCGCGTCTGGAGGCGCTGGCGGCGACGCTGAACGCCGGTCTCGTCGAGACGGAAGGCCTGCGCGAGCTGAACAGGATCCTGGATCTGGTCGCCGACGCGGACTGGCGCGCCACATTCTGGGACTATGACTCGATCCGCCCGGCGCTGGGTTTCGCCTGCGCGGTGCTCGCTGATCACGGCGGGGCGCGGTGGCTGGGGTGGGCGCTGTCGGCCCGTCTCGACGCCAACCTGCTGAGAGGCTGTTTGCCCGGCCCGGGGCTGGTGTCCTTCGAGGACCGCCGAGACCGCCAGGGCAGACTGTACGCGAGCGGCTATGACCGCGACGTCCGCTGGCTCACGGCGATGCCGCCGCAGTTCTGGGCGATGCTCGATGGCTGCGACCGGTGCGGGCCAGCAGGCGAGGCGTTCTGTGTGGCCACCCGCCGCGGCGAACGGCCCTGTCTTCGGGCCCTGCGCACAGCAAGCGACCCCGCAACAAGACCCCTGGTGCTGAAGGCCCTGGCCCGCACATGGGACCAGGCGGTGCGCGATCTGGTGGCGTCGCACCCGAACACGCCCCCGAAGACGCTGCTGGAGATAGCGACCGGCCTCGGCGAGGAGTACGTGAGATGGCGGGTGGCGCAGAACAAGCAGGCATCGCCGTGGCTGCTGCGCCGCCTCGCGAACCACCACTCGCCGGTGCTCAGAGGCATAGCGGCGGAGCACCCCAACATGCCCAAGCCGCCGCTGGAGCGCCTCGCAGGCGATGCGGAGGTCTTCGTGCGGGCAAGAGCCGCCCTCCACCCCGAAGCGCCCGCACCGATCCTGGAGCGCCTCGCGCAGGATCCCGACAAACAGGTCAGAGCCAACGCCGCGTCGCATCCATCGTGCCCGCCCCAGATGCTGCAACGACTCCTCCGCGACCGCATCGGCGCAGTACGCGCCGCGGCGGTGTCCAACCCGAACACCCCGCCCCAGTCCGCAGCCGAGTTGGCCCAGGACCGGGTCATCGCGGTGCGCGCCGCCGTCGGATACCGCACCGACACAGTTGGCGACACCCTCGCCGCGCTGGCAGACGACGACAAATGGCAGGTCCGCCTCGCCGCCGCGTGGAACCACCACACACCGCCGCAAACACTCGCCGAACTGGCGCGATGCCCCGAACAGCAGGTGCGGCACTGGGCGTCGATCAACCCGTCGCTGCCCAGCGCGGCGCTGGCCGAACTGGCCCGACACGGCGACTTCTGGACCAGGGCCAGCGCCGCGTCCAGCCCGGCGCTGCCGTCGAACCTAGCCGCGAAGCTGGCATCGGATCCCGACCCGCACGTGCGAGGATGCCTGGCCACCAACGAGTCCACGGCCCCCGCCGCGCTGGAGGCCCTCGCCGGCGACGACATCTGGTGGGTGCGCCGCAGCACAGCCGAGAACCCGGCCGCGCCCGAAGCGGCACTGATCATGCTGGCCGGCGACGACGAAGCCGAAGTCCGAGCCGCGGTCTCCGCCAACCCGTCCACGCCGCCGCAGGCGCTTCAGGCGCTCACCGGCGACAGCGACTACCGCGCCCGCTACGAAGCCCACCAGAACCTCAAGAAACGCGCACCAACACAACACCAAGAAAACCAGCCGTAACAGCCGCGGCCCGGCAGCACCATGGCCGCGATGCAGATCCCGTCGATCATGAGACACCGGCAAGACCGAGACCGCGAAGCGCCCCGCGACGCCCGATGGCGCACCAAGTCGATGATCGCACCGCTGCACAACCCCACCGACTTCGGCGGGCTCCCCCGTGGGCACCGACAGCGCCGTGACGTTCGAGCCTCCCGCATGGGCGCGGCGCGTCGCCGGGCGCGGCGGGCCGCCGCTGGTGTCTTTCCACGAGATCAACACCACCGCCCCGGCCGCCCAAAACGCGCTGACGCCACCCGGCCCTTCAACTGGGGCGCTGCTAGCAGGCAGGCCCTAGATGTCGAAGCGTGCGATTGGCACCGCTGGCGTGCACACGAGCAAAGCCAGTCTCGGCATACTCATACCCAGTGACGGCAACAAGGCCGCGCGCCACATGACTGACAACGGCAGGGACCGCGATGGCGGCGTGGGCAGGCCGCGCCGTAAGCGCAGACTGCTCGTCGACGGCGAGGCGTCAGCGTGGATGTGCGGGCATATGACCGAGGAGTCGCAGCGACTGGCGGGGCGGTGGGACGGTTGTCCAGACGACGCGGTAGCCCCCATCCAGCCGACAGGGCACCTACCCCAACACGTCCCTGTGGGGAAGGATGGAACCGTGAGACGTGGAGCCACGGCCACAGGGGGTCTACGGGCCGGATGGCGTCACCGGGGTGACAACCTGCTAGACAGTAGGGCACCCCACCCCCATGGAGCCACCGAAGGAGAACCGCCGTGAGCCTCACCGACCCTGATCTTCAGCAGCGCGTCGAGCAGTATGAGGCTGGTGTCTCCGATCTGATCGCAGCTTACGAACTAGCAGAACAGCACTACTTCGCGGCTGTCGATGCCTCCACCCCGCGTCTTGTCGAAACAGTGGCGTCGAACTCCTCTTCTTGGATTTCCGATGCCGACTTGGGGTGAGCAGCTCCACGAGCTAAGGCGGCTCAAAGAAGCAGCAGCCAAGAGTCCACCTGCTCAGGGTGGCCCATCACCTGCCGACGCGCTCCGAAGAAAATATCTCAACAAACTTCATCAACATACCGGTCGTGCAGTCATCGTCTACGCCACCTGCTGGTTAGAGAATACACCCGTCAAGAACGAAGAAGCTCTATCTCTACGCCTTGGTGATAAGCAAGGCTTCATGGAAGCTGTCTCCAACATTTCAGAGAAGGAACTCGACCTCATCATCACCAGCCCGGGTGGAAGCGCCGAGGCCGCTGAATCCATCATGAACTATCTGAGAACGCGCTTTGACCACATTCGGGCCGTTATCCCGATGGCTGCCATGTCAGCAGCTACAATGATGGCTCTAGCCTGCGATGAGATCTTGATGGGCACCCAATCACAACTCGGACCCATTGATCCCCAATTCACACTCCTTACACCCGAAGGGCCACGTTCATCACCAGGGCAAGCCATAATCGATCAATTCGAACTAGCGAAGAAAGAATGCCAAGATCCTAAGAACATCGGAGCTTGGCTTCCATTACTTAGATCCCTCCTGCCAGGTCTCATAGCCCAATGTAGACATTCAAGAGAAGAGGCAGAGCGGTTCGTTTCGGAACAACTCTCAACCTACATGTTGAGTCATGACCCTGACAAGGCGAGAGAAGTTGCAGAGTGGTTTGCCAACTTCAATTACTTCAAGTCACATAATAGAGCTGTGACTGTGGATGACGTTGAAGAACAAGAACTGAACATCACCCGACTGGAACGGGACCAAACCCTTCAAGATCTTGTGCTCTCTGTTCATCATGCGGTCCGTCACACCTTCAACGACACGGGAACCACAAAGCTGATAGAGAACCACCATGGACGTGCCTACTTGGAGATATCTCAGCAGGTAGTGCTTGAACAGTTAGTCCAGAACCCACCAACCCCTACCCCTCCTTCTAAGCCCAACCGCCAACAACGCCGTCAGGCACAGAGGAAACGATAGAAGACGTCGGAGGCGATGAAGAAGCCTGGAGCAGCCACAAGAGGGATCGGATCACCAGCTGGCGCTCGCCCCTACCCCCTAAAATCCTGACCCCGCGCGGAAACGTTGGGGGAGGGTGAACGGACCGGTCCCGCGGCGGGTTCTGGTTGTCCGCAGGATCACCTATCGGAGTGCCGCACTGATCTTGTTGATGAGTTCAGTCCACGAGTCGCGCTCGCTGCTAGTCAGGTCGGCGGCTGTGTGGTCACGCGTCCAGGCGAGGTATGCCTTCGCTAGGCGGTACTTGGAGAAGCCTGAGATCTCGTCCTTGAAGATGGCTAGGGGCGGACGCCGCGGGTGGGTGGTTGCCTGTGCTGTGATGTCCCAACCAAGTTGGGATTTTGCGACGGAGATCAGGGTGCTCCGAAGGAGGTCCTCGATCTCGGGCTTGGTGATGGAACCCGGACATACGTCGCCGGTGCGGAGGATCTTTCGATTCCCGAGGGTGCCTATCAAGGTTTCTTGCTTGGCGGCGTTTTCGCCGGCGTTGTCGGAGTCGAGCAGAGCGGCGACCTTGAGCTTGTTCGCGTGGAGGATGGTCGCGAAGTAGACGACCTTGCCTGCACCGTCAGCCAGCACCAAAGCAATCCTCTCGTCTAGGTCCGCAATGCTGTCTTCGCGTAGCAGTTGGGCCGTGGCTTCGAGGTACCAGTAGTCGGTCAGGCCTTCGAGGACCAGGTTACGCCGCTGGGCGAACAGACTCTGGGCGAGGTCGTAGCCGAGAGCCTCCTGGAGGGGAAGAAGCGCGGCCGGGTCACTCGCTGTGACGCTGGTATGGACCTTGGTGCCGACTTCGCGGTCGGTCATCTCGACGACCCTGACCGAGTCCAGTTCGTCGGGTCCCACCAGGAACGGCGAATGTGTTGTGTACAGGGTCTGGTTCGTCTCCGCGAGCCGCGAGACTGTGTGGCGGAACTCGCGCTGTTTGAGCCCGTGGAGGCTCAGACCCGGCTCGTCGAGCAGCAACACAGCTTTGTCGTACGCGTCCTGGGCCTCGGCAGAGAACACCACGAAGAAGGAGACCAGCCATTGGAATCCCTCCGACCTCTGGTCGAAGTCGATCTTGGCGTCGAGTTCGTCCTGGACGACTACTCGCAGGTATTGACCGTCCGCCTCCACCAGAACGGTGTCAGCTTCGGCTCTTGTGTTGTCGGGGTTCCACACTGAGCGAATATCGCTGGTGAGACGCACGCTGGCGGCGTTCAGCTTGATGCTGCGCTCATCGAGCTGGCTGCGGTAACGGTCGAAAGCGTCGGGGTCGTCGTCGCCAGGTTCGGACGCATCGCCTAGATCGGCGAGTTCATGGGCCGAGAAGCCGAGCAGCTTGAGCAGGCACCGATTCCCGAAGTCGTAACGCTCGTCCTCAAGCAGATTCTGGTCGACGCGAGCAGCGAAGTTCCGCAGATGCAGACTGGGGCGGACCCGGAAGTAGTTGCTGAAGTAGACGAACACAGGCACCCGGGCGGCGAGCGCCCTCAGAGCCCTAGTACGCTGCTGGGGAACACGTGTGTTAGCCAAGGAGGCGGTTGTGGCGGTTGTCCTCACGACTGTTGGTCTCGTCTACGTCGTCAGCAATCGAGTCGAGCCATTCCCGCAGCGCCGTCGCATGGTCGCCGTTGATCTCCGTGTCGTCGATCTGCCAGTCCTCAATGATTGCCTCCAGGTTTGAGCTGGCGGTCGGTTCGTCTGCCTCCCGGCTCGCGGCGGTCTGCTTATCGACATGAGACGCCATGCGCCGAAAGTCCTTACGGACGGCGTCATCAAAGACAACCAGGTCAGGGCCGCCCTCAATCCGGTGGGACCCTTTGTTGCCGAGGTATCGGGTGTACCTGTAGGTAGCGTTCTCAAAGCCTTCGGGAAGCTCGGTGAGATCGTCGGACTCAAGCTCGAACTGGGCAGAAACGACGGGAATCTTGTTGGGATCGCGCCGCCCGGATTGGATGTCGGCGTTGTACAACCTGCGGGGGTAGTCCCTGAGAGGCTTGAACTGTCTGACCCCGTCCGGGGGGTTGATCTGCTGTAGCGCCTCAAGCACAGCCGTCTTGCCCGCCTCATTAGGCCCCACCAAGATCGTCTTGGTGTGCTGGATGTCGAACCATCCCGTATCACGGACGCAGCGGTAGTTCTGGACCCGCGCCTTCACAAGCCTCATACCGGTCCCTCCCACACGTCAGTGACCTCACAGTTGGTGATGGCATTCATGGTTCTGCACCCTACGGGCATGTGGGGGAAGCCACGGATCGCACCCAGGCAACCTACCTGCCGCCATCCATGTGCGGAACGACTGCTGACGAACGATGCCGGCCCGGATGCCCAACTACGCTGACGGGGGTGTTTGAGGAACCTCTGACCAGACTCGCAACCGGCTGCAACGACGACCGAGTCCCCGTCCGACAGATGGTTTGGAGGGCTGCCCAGCGTCTAGGACTGCGGGCATCGAGCGGCATCGGCGGGTATGTCTGGACGCCTAGAGTGTGCGCCCCATGCTCGGCACTGCCCACGAGAACGGCGGCGGCACGCGGGATGAGGAGCGGACCTACGCGGCCGCGGAGGAGCCCGACTGGCCTGACATCGCCAAGGTGATTGATTCGGTGCGAGGGTCCGAATCGACCGGCGGGCTCATGTGGCACGATCCGTCTGGCAGGGCGCTGCCGCCGCGAGGGACGCCTGTGTTGGTGGTCTGGCCTGGCCTCGTCACAGGTCGGGCGTTCAAGGCGTGCGGTTGGCTGATCGGACCGGCCGCCGAGCATGCCCTGAGCCGACGGCCACAACATCGGTCGCACGTCCCGAGGCCGTCCGCTGAGAGCATGCACGGCATCGCCGGGCGTGACGAGTTGGGTGTGCGGGCGCTTGGGGTGCTGGACTTGATCGTGGAACGCTCCGCGAACGGGGCAGCGAGCGGTCTGGCCGGGTCCACGATCGCTGTGCCCTCCGGCGGAGACAGGCACCGCTGCCCCACACCCGCAGAACGCGCCGCCCTCGACGCTGCTGTCACGTTCACGGCGTTGGACACCAACGAGATCGACGCGGCAGTCGTCCATCCCCGGGTGCGCGTTCTCGGTGAGATGACCCGAATGTGGGTGGTGCCGTTGGTGAACAGGAGCGTGACCATCGTCCGCGGGTCGCTGCACAGCGATTACAGGTGGGCGACGCCCACGGTGCCCTACAGCGACGCCGAGGAGCGGACCGTCCACCGGATCGAGACGACGGCTGGAAGAACCCGGTCCGTCGATTTGAACCAGTGTCTGCTGTCGGCCGTATACCGGCAGGTAGCCGAGGGCGAGACTGGTGGCCGCGTTGCTGCTGCCGTGGGGCACCTGCGGCGAGCATGGTCGAACCGCGACGGCGTGGATCACTCCGAGAGGATCGTCGCTCTGTGTGCCGGCTTCGAGGCGCTGCTGGGCGAACCTCCGAGCGCATCGTCTCGCAAGCGATGGATGGCAGAACAGCTGGACGCGCTGTTCGCCACAGCGCGAGAAGCGGGCGGTCGCCCGCACGGATGCAGTCACCTCATTTGGGACCAACCCGCCCGCGGCGACAGCCATCTGGAGGACTTCTGCGGGGGTGCTGCTACAGGCGCGCAACAACGCCATGCACGAGCTGAACATGCTCTGCGAGGGGCACCCCAAGATTGAGCGGCGAGTGGTGGACAAGTACGCCGACCTCGTCGGTCCCGCCCGGCGCTCCGAGTCCTTCGAGGTTGTGGCCAAGCGCCGGCGAGAAAGTTTGCGCCAACAGCTCTTGCACCTGCTTGTCGCGTTCTTCGGTCGAAGTGAATCTGATCCCGCGGTCACCACTGATGCCTGCACCGAAGGCACCGATACCAGAGCGCGTCTTGAGAGCGCGATCAGCGAAATGAGCGCCTGGCGCGAGCGTCTCCTGTCATCGGCAGGAACCCTCGGCGACCAGTGTGCGAAGGTAGAGCGCCAACGGATCGAGGAACAAGTCGCCGACGCCATCCGTGTGATCGACGACACGCTCGACTTCCTCAGAGGCTTCATTCGCGTGCTTGACGAAGACGGCTACGAGGCCGCTCTGCGCGCGATGGCCAGATTCTCCGACAAGACCCGCAACATCAACGTGTTCTGCCAACCTGCCTTGTTGATGCCGAGCGCCGAGACCGTCCCGCGTCTGCTGTTCCGCGACGGGGAGCGCCTGCTGCGCAACGCCATTCGTGCCAAGTGCGCGCTCAGCGCCGACGATCCTGCCGGCGTGCTGAAGCCACCCTCCTACGAGGACGCCGGCCTCGTGGCCAGCATCGGCGACCGGCCCGTCTCAGCCACGACCACATCCGGGATACGCGTCACCCACGACCCCCGCCACCCATCAGAACAACCCGGCCAGATCATCGACACCGCGCTGTGAGAGCTTGAAGACTCCCTCAATCCGCCCTCGCTCCCTCGACCCTTTGGTCTGCATGCGAATCCGCTGCCACGACAAGCCGACCAACCATCCTGCACTGCCTCTGACCTGCGCTTTCGCCTCCGCCCAGCCAAGAGGCGTGCCAGGATCGCGCGAAACCCGTGTGCCAAGCCGCTCCGAGGCTGAACTCTGCCCCCAATCCGTTTCGCTATACGAGAAGCCCGTTACAGCCGACCTGAGGTCACCCGCCAAGATCGTTGCAATTTCAACGATCTTGGACTTCCGCGCCAACCCCGCTCTCGGCGACCCTTTCTCTAGTCGTCGTCGGCTAGTGCGTCGCTGGGAACGAAGTGGACGCCTCGTTGCTCGGTCTGGAGAAGAACAATGTCATAGGCGGCTCGGTACTTCGCTTCCTCGCGGGTGAGCCCAGCCATCTGGTTCATCAGAGAAAGCACTTCCTCGCCCGGATCGGCCGCTGAGAGAACGATGTGCTCGGTGAGCGCGATCATGCGACCGAGAACGCTGACCGTCCAAGCCAGGTTGGCCAGCAACAGATGGGCTTCTTTGCCGTCGCTCGCCTCGTACCGGTCACGCAAGTCGAGACGCTCCACGTGCGCGGCCTCCAGAGTTGCCGCGTAGTGGTCGCAGAGAACTCCGATCGACGCCGCCAGTGATTCGGTCATCTACTCGAAGCCGTCGTCAGGCTCAGCGACGAGAGCCTGTCGGCCTTCTTCCACGTCTACGGATCAACCAACGGTTCCTTCTGTGTGGGGACCGGCCCTCTTGGCCGCATCGGTCCGGTCACCGTACCGCAGATGAGCGGGTTCAGGGTGGGGCGAACGGATCGCCGAGGTGCTGCTGTCCCCGCTGGGAGTGCTGCGCCTGGGATCGGGCGACACGACAGACCCGCTGATCTCACCCGCGCTCGACCCGATAGCGCACCTGCTGGTGGGAGTGCCGTTCATCTTCTTCGTGCTCGGCCTGCGAGAGTTCTTCCGCTCCCCGCTCGGGCCACGGTCCCGGCCCACGAACGCGTGGGGCCTCGATAGGTTGGCATGCTCATGTTCGCCTGTCTGGCCAGCCACGAGGCGAACGGGCAACGGCAGCGAAGGCAAGGACCGCAACCATGGAACTGGCTGACCCCGGGCCGCGCTCAGGACGCTGCGAGACTTCTTCTCCCGCCTGCACACAGGCAGTGCCGAAAGGATCTTCGGGCTACAGCCCTCGTCGAAGACATTGCAAGGCGGATCGATCCCGGCAACGTCTCCCATCTGAAGGGAGTGCCTGACCTCTTCACGGAGGGCGGAATGGACTGGGGTCCCGCTCGGGCGGAGACGCGTCGACTGATCGGCATCATCGAGAACCAGGAGTTGAGCGCGCGGATTCTCGGCCCCGCAGGCCCGGCCCTGGCCGCTAGCGGGCTGCACCGGTGGGTCTGGAACGCGGCCGTGGACCTCTGGGACGGCGGACACTTCAAGCAGGCCGTCAACGCCGCCGCGGCAGCAGTCGAGGAGCAGACCCAACTCAAGCTAGACCGGGGCGACCTGGGCGGTGCCGACTTGTACACGCAGGCATTCAAGACAGACAAGATCGGCGAGAAGCCCGCTGGTCGCAGGCTGCGGTTCCCCCACCTGGATGAGCAGACCGAAGACGGCAAGCGCACCCAGAGCTGGACCTCGGCGCATGAGGGAGCGATGCACTTCGGCCGCGGATGCGCCCAAGGCATAAGAAACCTGAACGCGCACGGCACCGGCGACCTGTCCGAGCAGGAGGCGATCGAGCACCTGGCGGCGCTGAGCGTGCTGGCACGATGGGTGGACGCCTGCGAAGCGGTCAACGATGCCGACGGCGTGACAGGCGGTTAGCCGGCACGCTGGCGTTTCGTCGACCGTGCACGATCTTCGGATGGACGCTTGGGGCCATCGGGAGGGCACCAGGCCGGATGGACCCTTCAAGGAGAAAGTCCCACCGGAGTTGGTGCAGGCCCGCAGTTGACCGCCCATTTTGGGGTTTGGGTCTAGCGGGTGGCTAGGTCGGGCTGTTTCGGGGCCTGGCCGAGGGGATGCCGGTGAACCCTCGGTGGCTGTTGGCCCGGCTGGGAACGCGCTGGTCTGGCCTTGTTGGCCGACTCTTGGGGTTCAGGCAGCTACAACATCGCTGACACGTAGTGCTGACGGCGAGGCTCGTCGCTGCTCGCGGCGGGCGAGCCCACAGACCGCGCACCCGCGAGATTGCGCCTAGAAACGTGCTGTGCTATAGTTGCACTATGGCTTCGGAGGCTTCCATGTGGTTGGAGCAGTTGGCTTCAGAGAGCTTCTTCCGCACGTCTGACGTGCCCGGACCCTCGCGCGGTGCTGTGCGCTCGTTCCTGAGTCGTGCGACTTCCAAGGAGCCCGCGCTCGTGATGAGAGTCTCCCCGAACCTGTATTGGAAGCCGGCTCCTGCGAGCAGCCTCACCGGCAGGGTCCGCCCGCCGAGTTGGAGCTTGATCGGCTGGGAGGTGGCAGGCCCCCACGCGGCTGCGTTGGGGTGGCACGGGGCGAACATCGTCGGATGGAGCGATCAGATCGCGTTGCAGTACCTGGAGTTCGCGGTGCCGGGCGAGCCCGCGCAACGCCGTCCGCATCCCAGGGTCACGATCCGCTCTCGGCGGAACCTGACCCGATGCGAGCTGACACGCCTGGAAGCCACCTACCTCGAAGCGGTGATCGGTTTCGACAGGTGGTGCGAGATCGACTGGGGCAAGGCGCTGCGGCTCACGCTGGTCCGCTTGAACGAGCGGGCGGAGGACGGCGAGAGGCTGCCCCGCTCCGAAGTGTTCGAGATGGTCGCAGCCAACGAGAACCCCAAGCGCGGCCGAGGTCTGTTCCGTTCACGGGTCGCGGACCTGGTGGAGGTCATGGCCGACAGAGAACGGGCGTCCGCGCAGCCCTCGGTGCCGTCGCCAAGCCGCGGCCAGCCTGCGGCACAACCAGCCTGAGCGGGTGCCGGGGAGATGCCGCAGCGCCGCGAAGGCAAAGGCACCCACAGCAACGGTGAAGCCGTCGGGGGCCGGTTCGAGGCGGGGGCGCGCCCCGACCAGATTGCTCCCGCCGACCCTCCGACGCCGAAGAAGCCCCTGACGCGGCACGACGAACAGAAGTTCCGCGACCTGTTGGGGGACTCCGCGGCTGCCGGGGGCCTGAACGAGTACCTGGTGGAGCGGGACTACTGGATGTGCCAGGTGGCCACAGAGTTGATGATAAAGAGCAAGAGGTATCCCGGCAGTTTCACGTCTATGGGCGGCGGATCGTTGCTGTCGCTGGTGGGGATCACCCAGCGGCTCTCCGAGGATGTGGACATCAACGTCACGTTCGTTGGCGGCGCTGACGCGTGCAGGCCCAAGTGGGGCAAGCGCCTGATGGAGGAATGCCAAGCCAACGTCGAGAAGAACTTGCGTATCGAGGGCAAGCGCGACCCCAACGGCGGCGGCAACTTCTTCCGAACGGTGCGCTACCAATACCCATCGGTGCTGCCCCCAACGGGGGAGGGGCGGCCGGTGGTCAAGTCCGACAAGGGCCTGCGGGACGCTCCAAGAGAACACTTGCTGACACGCTTTCTTAGCCTGGATCCACCGGCGCGGTGAGCGCTGTGGGGTTGGCGCGTCCACCGGAAAGGCCTCCTGACATGGGAGAATGCTGTTTGCAGTAACGGTCATTCCGGCCACGTGAGGAGGCACTTCCTGTGGGCAGCGTATCGGGTGGGATCGACGGGTTGGAGGTTCGTTTCGACGACGGGTCTTTGGTGGCGGATGCGGGGCTGTTGCTGGCGGGCACGGTGATGGACCGCCTCGGGCTGGAGGCGCTGATCGACGCGGCGGTGCGCCCGCCCGGGTCGGGGCGCGGCTCGGGGGCCAAGGCGCTGTCGGTGGCGGCGTCGATGCTGGTGGGCGGCTCGTTCATCGACGACGCGAGCAGGCTGCGGGCGGGCTCTGCTGGGGCGGTGCTGCCGTTTGAGCCGTTGGCGCCGTCGACTTTGGGGACATGGCTGCGCTCGTTCACGTGGGGACACGTGCGCCAGCTCGACCGCGCCGGCGAGCTGGCGCTCGGCCGGGCGTGGTCTTTGGGCGCGGCGCCCGACGCTGGGGAGATCACGGTGGATCTGGACTCCACGGTCTGTGAGGTCCACGGCACATCCAAGCAGGGCGCCGCCTACGGCCACACCGGCGTGTTGGGCTATCACCCGCTGGTCGCGGCCAGAGACGACACCGGCGAGATGGTCCACGTCCGGATGCGGTCCGGCAGCTCCCAGCGCGGCCACCTGCGGTTTGTGGCCGAGACCCTGGCGAGGCTGCGTCGTCTCGCTCCCGGCGCGGCGGTGACCGTGCGCGCCGACGCGGGGTTCTTCTCCTATGACATGATCGACGCCATCGAGGCCCGCGGCGCGTCGTATTCGATCACGATCCCGCAGAACTCCAAGGTCTCAGCAGCCATAGACGCCATCGGGGACAAAGCCTGGACGCCGATCCCCTACACCGAAGAAGGCATAGCGCAGGTCGCTGAGACCACCATCGAGACCGGCCGCCGCGACCCCGACGGCCCCCGCAAGCTGCGGCTGGTGGCGCGCCGCAGCCGCCTCACAGGCGCACAGGCAACCCTCTGGCCCGACTGGCGCCACCACTGCTTCATAACTGACCGCCACGACCTCGACACCGCCGCCGCCGACGCCTACCACCGAGACCACGCCCGAGTCGAGCTCGCCATTCGTGACCTCAAAGACAACGGCCTCGCCCACTGCCCCTCGGGCAGGTTCTTCGCCAACGCCGCCCACCTCGCCTGCGCCTCGCTCGCCCACAACATCGCCCGCTGGACCGCACGCCTCGGCCGCGCCCAGCACCCCGGCCGCCTCACCGTCGCCAACACACAAAAACAGCGGCTGCTCACCGTCTGCGGCCGCGTCGTCAACCACGGCCGACGACACATCCTGCGCCTGCCCGCCGACTGGCCCTGGCAGCACACCTTCACCCGAGCGCTGCGACACCTCCGCAACCTGCCCCTGCTCATCTGAACCCCCGAACCCAGGGGCCCGGCGTCCCCCAGCACCACCCCCAGCGCCACCAACCGCCAAAGCCCCAACCCCCGGCCCAGCACGCCCGCACCAGCCCGCGGCGCCCGGCGCCGCCCACCAGAACCCACCACGCGCCGAACCAACCCCAACCCCCACCACACCAGCCGCCCACCGGTGGATCCAGGCTTAGGGTTTGAGCCTATCTGCGGCCGAGTTCGGGCTGTGTTGGGGTGCTGCCTCGGGCGGTTCGCGGCCTCGGGCTCAGCGGTGTCTGCGACATTGCAGGACCAGCATCAGCAGCGTTGCAAGACCTGCATTGGATCTTCCCAAATTGGAGTGTGGAAGATCCGCAAATTGGAGTCTAAAATATCTGAAAAGTGGAGTGCCAGAGTCTGGGCCCGGAGAAAGACATGGCGGTGGAATCGGATTCAAGATATCTGGACCGTGTAGTGGACTCCGAGGTGACCGCGGCACTGACCTCGGCACCGGCGGTGCTCATTGAGGGCCCACGCGGCTGCGGCAAGACCTGGACTGGCCGTCGGTTCGCCCGCAGCGAGGTCATGCTGGACGGATCGGAGGCCATGCGGCTCGCTGCGGAAGTGGACCCCGCCTCGATCCTGGAGGGGCCCGAGCCCCGGCTGCTCGACGAGTGGCAGCTGGTTCGAAGCATCTGGAACCCGATGCGCCACGCCTGCGACCGACGGGGCGGATTCGGGCACTTCGTGCTGACCGGATCCCAGAACCCGCCCGACGACATCACCGAGCACTCCGGCGCGGGACGGGTGGCACGGGTGCGTATGAGGCCCATGTCGCTGTGGGAGTCCGGCGACTCCACCGGAGAGGTGTCGCTCGCCTCGCTGATGGCGGGCGGCCGGTGCCGGGCGGCCGAGCCCGTGCTGACCATCGCCGACGTCGCCGACCTGATCTGTCGGGGCGGCTGGCCCCGACAGATCGGCATGGCGCCCGCAGTGGCCCAGGCCCGGCTGCGGGACTACCTCGACGACATCGCCCGCGTTGACTTCTCGCGCGTCGCCGGAGTGAGGCGCGACCCCGGCCTCGCAGGGCGACTGCTGGCGTCCCTGGCCCGCAACGAGGCCACTGCGGCCTCCCATGCGACGCTGCGGGCCGACCTGACCGAGCAGGACGCCGGCCCCCCGGCCCGCTCGACGCTGCGGGCCTATCTCGACGAACTGGCCCGCCTGTTCGTCATCGAGCCCCTGCCGGCGTGGTCGGTGCACCTGCGGTCGTCGGCTCGGCTGCGCAGAACCCCCAAGCGCTACTTCGCCGACCCGGCGCTGGCCGTGGCCGCGCTGGCCGCGTCGGCGGCATGGCTCCGCAGCGACCTGGAAGCCATGGGCTTGATGTTCGAGTCGATGGCGTTGCGGGATCTTCGGGTGTACGCCCAGTCCATCGACGGGCGGGCCTACTACTACGGAGACGACACCAACCTCGAGGCCGACGCCATCATCGAGGGCCTGAACGGTCAGTGGGCTGCCGTCGAGATCAAGCTGGGCGGCGCATCGGCCATCACCGAGGCCATGCAGTCGCTGCGCGCTGTGCGCGCCCGGGTCGACACCGCCCGTCGCGGCGAGCCGGCCCGCCTCATCGTGATCACCGCCTTCGGACCCGGCTACCAGACCGACGACGGCATAGCCGTCGTGCCCCTCACCGCCCTCGGCCCCTGAACGCCCGTGTTCTCTCCCGGGCTTGGTATATAGGAAAGGTTCACCAAGTAAGGTGATGGAGTGAGTCAGGTTCGTCAGTACTTGGTGTCGTCGTCGGGACAGATGTCGCTTCCTGCGGTAGCGCGGCATCGGTGGGACCTCGATAACGGGGGGCCGGTCGATGTGGTCGATCTCGGTTTCGCCGTGCTGACTCTCCCTCGGGGCGAGGGCCGCCGCCTGCTGAACGATCTCGTGAGCCGGGACGAGCACGCGGCCTTCGTACGGTCGCTGGACGGCGATCCCGAACTCGCCACGTCGTGAGCAACGTCGTCCTGGACGATCACCTGCTGCGCGACTTGCTCGCTGACAACGTGGGCGCGGAGCTGTCGCAGGTCTTGGTCGACCACGAGCCGGCCACCACGAACCTCTACGTCGTGAGACTGTGCCGCAGTGTGGCCGCAGCCGCCGGCGGCGCGCTGACAGGCTCGTGGCCCGTGGACGCGCGGCGGGCACTGGGCCGGCGGCTCGTGGCGCTGCCCGACGATGTCGCTGTCGTTCCGATGCGCACCCTCGCCTTCCGGATGGCCGAACTCGCTCATGAACACCGCCTGTCCACGCTGAGTTCGGAAGCAGCGGCGGCCTCCGAGCACCTGAACGCGCCGCTGTGCGTCTGGGTCGGCGACGACGGCCCGAGGCTGCGGGCCGCCATGGCGTCCATCGGCGGCGAGTACCGCACGATCAGCAACTGAACGAACGGCGCCCTCTCTCCCTTGCGGCGGACTGTTGGGCTCTCCATTGCGGTTCGAGGATGGCCATCGACAGATCGTCGTGCCAGATGCCGTCTCGGAAGAGGGTGTCGCGGAACCGGCCCTCGACGACGAAGCCGCATCTGGTGTAGGCCGCCACGGCGCGGGCGTTGTCGGCGAGGACGGTGAGGCTCACCCGGTGCAGGCCCAGGCGGTCGAACCCGTAGGCGAGCACGAGGCGGATCGCTTCGGTGCCCAGGCCCTGCCCGAGGCGAGCCGGATCAAGGATGCCGATACCGAGGCGCGCCGACCGGTTCGCAACGTCGACGGGCGCAAGGCGCACAATCCCGACGAGCACGTCGTCTCGGTCGGCGATCACCCAGTGCGGACCCGGCCCAAACCGGCGACGCAACCCGTCGGCGGCCTCCTGTTCAGACATGGGCTCGTCGGCGTCAAGATCTCCACCGAATCCGCGTGTGACCTCGCGGCTGCGCCCCAACGACGCCCGCCGCGCAACGTCGCCGTCTCGAAGCTCCCGCAGCCGCACCCCGCTGCCGACCAGCTCAGGAACATCCTCAACATCCACACCGGTTAGCTTCGCGCGCGGCCCGCAGGCTTGCCCTGCTGAGGGGCGCACCGCCTTCGCCACGCTCTGACGACGCCGCGAGACTCCTCCCCGAGTGGCCATTCCTTCCCGGATCCCCAGTCACGCTGGCAGGGTCCTCTTGCCCTGAACAACCGGAGGGGGGAGGCAATCTCTCCCCGATTCCTCGCTCAGAGCGAGAGAAGCAGGACACATGAGATTACCAAGGAGGACTCACAGACATGAAGAACAAGTTGTCCGGGCCACATCGTCGCGACGAAGGTGGACATCGGGGTGCCGAGACGGGCTGCCCGGCACTCGATGCACCCGACGACGCCAACCGTGCGTCCCGAGCCATCGATGCCGACAGGTCCGGGGCTGGTCGCGCGCTGACGATCAGCGCTATTCGCCAGAGGACAGCCGCGCCCGGAACCCGACAGCAGAGAAAGCTCAGCCACAGGTCTGCCGTGTCGCCTGCCTCAAGAAGCCGATCGAGGCTCGTGGCGGGTGTGGACAGCGTTCCTAGGAGAAAGGGCGACGGCTGGGTGATGGCCATCACCGAGATCCACAGCGGCGCGCCCGTGAAGTTCTCGGTGTGGGAGTCGTTCGCTGAGCTCTGGAGGTTCGCGCGTGAGCGAGGCTTGCTGGTCGCAGCGGTTGACATCCCTGTCGGGCTTCCCGGCGCTGGTGGGCGAACCGCGGACCGAGACGGCCGTGGGTTGCTGAAACCGAAGCGCACATCGTGCGTGTTCCCGGCTCCTGCGTTGTGCATCCTCAACGTCGACGACTACGACCTGGCCAAGAGGATGTCATACGAGGCCACCGGCAAGCGGCCCACCAAGCAGGCGCACGCCCTGCGGCACAAGATCCGCGATGTACGACACGCCGTCAACGATCCCAACAACTTCTACCGGCCCGGCTGCAGTATCGACTCGGCACCGACGTGGGCAGTGGAAATACATCCTGAGGTGAGCTTCGCGAAGCTGGCCGGTGAGCCGATACCGATCCCTAAACACAAGCAGGCCGGTGTCGTGAAACGACTGGAGATACTCCAGACGGTCTTCCCCAACATCGCAGAAGCCATGACAGCACCTGTAGCTGGCCGGCCCCGCCCGGGACGCGATGACCGCCTAGATGCCGCCGCGGCCGCCTGGACAGCCCGCCAACTGGTCAGGGGCAATGCGGATTGTCTAGGAGCAGGCGAAGATGACGCCACCGGCTACCCAATGAACATCTGGGTGTAGCACGCCAACGAAGACGGGCGTTGTCACACCCCATCAGTTACCTTGAGAGTGACGGGGGCGCGGAGTCCACCGCCTGCGCAGGGAGACCTGAGCACTCGGCCACCGAGCCGACTACAGGCGGACCGGCCCCCGCCCTCTTTCAGTACTCGCCTGCGGGCACATCATTTCTGTGACCCTGTTCCACCATGACTGGATCAGATGCCAGTTGGGCGTGACGGCCTTGATCCCGTAGCGCTTAGAACGTGCGCGGGTAGATGCAAGCCCGTCGTGTTGCGAGGGAGTGTCTCCCGCTCTTGTTCGCTACGCTCACGGGCCGCTCGGGCCACGGCCCCGCCCGTATGGAGCGGGTTCGCTCGCCTACTCGCGGGGCCTCTAAGCCTGGATCCACCGGTGGGCGGCTGGTGTGGTGGGGGTTGGGGTTGGTTCGGCGCGTGGTGGGTTCTGGTGGGCGGCGCCGGGCGCCGCGGGCTGGTGCGGGCGTGCTGGGCCGGGGGTTGGGGCTTTGGCGGTTGGTGGCGCTGGGGGTGGTGCTGGGGGACGCCGGGCCCCTGGGTTCGGGGGTTCAGATGAGCAGGGGCAGGTTGCGGAGGTGTCGCAGCGCTCGGGTGAAGGTGTGCTGCCAGGGCCAGTCGGCGGGCAGGCGCAGGATGTGTCGTCGGCCGTGGTTGACGACGCGGCCGCAGACGGTGAGCAGCCGCTGTTTTTGTGTGTTGGCGACGGTGAGGCGGCCGGGGTGCTGGGCGCGGCCGAGGCGTGCGGTCCAGCGGGCGATGTTGTGGGCGAGCGAGGCGCAGGCGAGGTGGGCGGCGTTGGCGAAGAACCTGCCCGAGGGGCAGTGGGCGAGGCCGTTGTCTTTGAGGTCACGAATGGCGAGCTCGACTCGGGCGTGGTCTCGGTGGTAGGCGTCGGCGGCGGCGGTGTCGAGGTCGTGGCGGTCAGTTATGAAGCAGTGGTGGCGCCAGTCGGGCCAGAGGGTTGCCTGTGCGCCTGTGAGGCGGCTGCGGCGCGCCACCAGCCGCAGCTTGCGGGGGCCGTCGGGGTCGCGGCGGCCGGTCTCGATGGTGGTCTCAGCGACCTGCGCTATGCCTTCTTCGGTGTAGGGGATCGGCGTCCAGGCTTTGTCCCCGATGGCGTCTATGGCTGCTGAGACCTTGGAGTTCTGCGGGATCGTGATCGAATACGACGCGCCGCGGGCCTCGATGGCGTCGATCATGTCATAGGAGAAGAACCCCGCGTCGGCGCGCACGGTCACCGCCGCGCCGGGAGCGAGACGACGCAGCCTCGCCAGGGTCTCGGCCACAAACCGCAGGTGGCCGCGCTGGGAGCTGCCGGACCGCATCCGGACGTGGACCATCTCGCCGGTGTCGTCTCTGGCCGCGACCAGCGGGTGATAGCCCAACACGCCGGTGTGGCCGTAGGCGGCGCCCTGCTTGGATGTGCCGTGGACCTCACAGACCGTGGAGTCCAGATCCACCGTGATCTCCCCAGCGTCGGGCGCCGCGCCCAAAGACCACGCCCGGCCGAGCGCCAGCTCGCCGGCGCGGTCGAGCTGGCGCACGTGTCCCCACGTGAACGAGCGCAGCCATGTCCCCAAAGTCGACGGCGCCAACGGCTCAAACGGCAGCACCGCCCCAGCAGAGCCCGCCCGCAGCCTGCTCGCGTCGTCGATGAACGAGCCGCCCACCAGCATCGACGCCGCCACCGACAGCGCCTTGGCCCCCGAGCCGCGCCCCGACCCGGGCGGGCGCACCGCCGCGTCGATCAGCGCCTCCAGCCCGAGGCGGTCCATCACCGTGCCCGCCAGCAACAGCCCCGCATCCGCCACCAAAGACCCGTCGTCGAAACGAACCTCCAACCCGTCGATCCCACCCGATACGCTGCCCACAGGAATTGCCTCCTCACGTGGCCGGAATGACCGTTACTGCAAACAGCATTCTCCCATGTCAGGAGGCCTTTCCGGTGGACGCGCCAACCCCACAGCGCTCACCGCGCCGGTGGATCCAGGCTAAGCGCCGTTAGTGTCGCTGGATGCTCAGCGGCGGGGAAGTGGTGATCGTGTCGGGCCCGCCGGGCTCGGGCAAGACGACCGTGAGCGCCGCTCTCGCTTCGGGTTGTAAGCGAGGCGTCCATCTGGAGTCGGACTGGTTCTTCAGGTCCATCCGCTCGGGGTTCGTTGCGCCATGGCTGCCAGAGGCGCACACCCAGAATGTGACCGTGATGGCGGTCGCCGCCGACGCCACGGTCGCGTATGCCGATGCGGGCTACGCAGTCGTGTGGGACGGGATTGTCGGGCCGTGGTTCCTGGACCTGGTCGCCCGTCGCCTTGGCGCCCGCAAGATCCGGATGCACTACCTCGTCCTGCGGCCCAAGCGCGTCACGGCGTCGGAACGGGTGTATGGGCGTGGCGACACGGCCGAGACCACTGGCGCCGAAGCCATGTATGATCAGTTCGCCGACCTGGGAGATCTCGAGCCTCATGTCATCTCGTCGGACGCACCGGCCGCGCAGGTCATCGAGGCATGCAGAGCTGCCCTCGCCGATGGGAGCCTGAGAGTAGGACTCAACTCTTGAATTGACGGCTTAAAGCTTCGATGCGATCTTGTTGAGGGTGTTCCAGTTGCGGGCGGTGGCGATCACGCCGAGGCGCCGTTCGAGATACGAGTACGACAGCCGCATCGCCTTGACCCCCTGCGGTGTCCACACGTAGACCTCCGAGCCCTCGACACAAACGACCTCCGGCTCGTGGTCGGCTTCACAGAGCGCGCGGACGGCCTCTGCATCCGGCTCCTTTGACAGGAAGTTGACCAGATAGCGCGACCCGTCGTCGGCTACATCACAAAGAGGATCGCGCTCAAGCACGGCCTCCACCTGCTCGGCCGTGCGAGCCAGACAGGGCACGTCGACACCGAACTCCTCTGCGAGCAGCTGCCCTATCGAGGAGGACAGGGCGACGGCGTCGGCACAGTCGCTGGTAATGATGATGTTGCCGCTCTGGAGGATCGTCACCGGATCGGAGTGACCAGCCTCGGTGAGCTTCGAGCGCAGCTCAGCCATCGGCACCCGGTTGCGGGTCCCGACGTTGATCCCCCGCGGCATCACGAGGTACCGGCCGCTCATGGCAGTTCGTAGTCGAGAACGTACGAGTGCTTGCCGTCGCTGTTGTCGATCTCCAGGGTGCCCGAAATCCCCGTCAGCTCGCCGGTGCCGGAGTCGGGCACGATCCTCACGACGAGCTCGGCCTCGCCCCTGGCCATGATCCCGCTGTGCTGAAGGACCAAGGAACCCGACTTCCCCCCGACCGACCCGGTGAAGTGCTCGATGGCGACGTAACCGGCCGAGCCGGGGGTGCCGGTGTAGGCGGCCACCATCTGGGCCTCGGACGTGCCGACCATGTCGCCGGAGAACTCCTTGCGCACGATGTTGCGGCTCAGCTTGTTGCCGTCCTGCTCTAGGAACGGAGGCTCCACCTCAGTCACCACATTGAGAGAGCCACGGGCGATGGCCATGAGATTCTCCTTGGGCTTCGTTGAGAAATGGGCTCTGCGCCCAATCGCGGGAGCAACGGCTGCCGGCAGGGGGCTGAGGGGCAGGCTAACGCGCAGTCCCACAGGACTACTGATCAGCACCGCCTGCATCCTCCAACTCAGAAGCTCTAAACAGACTTCGGAGGACAATCCCATCCTCGGCGAGGGCCTCAGAACCGCCCTCTTCGCGGTCGACCACGCAGACCGCCCCGACTACGGATGCGCCGAGGTCTCGGAGATCAGAGGCCGACAGCCGAATTTGGCCTCCTGATGTCACCACATCCTCGACGATCAGCAGTCTCTTGCCCTCAACCGCGGGACCCTCCGCGAGTCGAGCCGTCCCGTGGGTCTTTGCCAGCCTCCTGACGAAGACCGCCGGAATACCAGTCGCGGCCGAAAGCGCCGTAACCACCGGGATTCCGCCCATCTCAAGACCCGCAAGCAACTCAGTCTCGGCGGGAACAAGCGGCACCATCTCCTCAGCCAACGTCTTGAGGAGTTCCGGATCGCTCTCGAACTGGTACTTATCGAAGTATCGACTGGCCGAACGACCCGACCTCAAGGTGAATTCGCCCACCAGATAGCAGCGGGAGAACACCGTCGCGGCCAGGACCCGACGACGTGCCTCAGTCGAGGACTTCACCTCTCACATCTCAAGCCATACGTAGATCATGCCTTTGACCCGTGCCTTCGCGCTACGAAGCCCAGAAAGCGTTCCAGGAGTTGGCGTAATCCGTTCCCGCCGCCGTTACCGCAGCGAGGACACCGATTCGGCTACCGAGGAGTGAGCGCCTAGGGAGCGACCCGGTAGTGCTCCGCAAGGTCGGCCAGGGTGATCAGCAGCCACACGAGAAGCGGCAGAAGGCATCCCGCGGGCTCACCTGAATCGAGCCCACAGCCCCGCTGGTGGGTTGTTGACCTGGGATTTTGGCAATTTCGCGCATCCACGCGCCATCTAGGTAAAACGACCGGCGACTTTTGGTCAAGCTGGAGTGTGTCGGGCAAGGAACTCTTCGAGGTGGGAGGCGAGGGCCTCGGGCTGGTCGATCGGGATGAGGGTGCGGCTGTCGTCGACCCAAACCAACTCGGCGTTGGCGAAGTGCTCGGATAGGCGCCGGGCGTGCTCGGGCGGCATGAGCTTGTCGTCTCGGGCCCAAACGACGAGCACGGGGCCGGCGAAGGAGCGCTGCTGGTCGGCCCATTCGAGCAGTTGCTTCTTGTCGGGCACGCTGCGCAGGTATTTGTCGAGGTCGCGGCGGATCCTCCGGTCACGTCTCAGCGGCTCTATCCAGCTCATGAACTGCTCGTTGGGAACGCGTTTCTGGGACAGTGCTCCGAAGGTGACCGGCAGGTGCCTCAGCGGGCGGGAACGCAGCAGCTGTGAGGTGATGAAGGTGCCTCCGGGCAGCGACGCGTTAAGGCACAGCAGCCGCCCGGGCAGCCCGGGCGGGTAGTTGTCAAAGGCCTCGCAGGAAACGAGCACGAGGTTGGCGACCCGCTCTGAGCCGCAGGGGGCGATCACGAGCTGGGCTCCGCCCCAGTCGTTGCAGACGAGCGTGACGGCGCGAAGGTCCAGATCGACGAGGAAGTCCGCAATCATACGGGCGAGGGATCCCAGCGCTAGGTCGGCGCCTTCGGGCATCGGGGTGCGGTGGGCACCGAACGGCAACTCGGGAACGATGCAGCGGTATCGGTCGCGCAGCTTGTTGACGACACCGTCCCACAGGCTGCCGCCCATCAGCACCCCGTGCAGCAGCATGACCGCTGGTCCGTCACCGCCGGTGTCGGAATACATGAGGCCACCCGACGATGGTCCCTCTAGCTGCACCGCTGCCTCCTAGACGCTCGAATCACGCGCGGGGCGGCCTCGCTGCGCCCAAGCATATGACGGCGCAGACGATGGGAGACCAACGTGTGGCGCTGCGCGATTTCGTGGGATGAGGGGTTGCCGGCACCGGTGGTCTACACGAGCCACACCGAGGCTCAACCTCGAGTCCCAGTGCTGCTTAAGCCTCATCGGGTCCTGTCGCCTGTCGCTGGCACGTCAACACTGTGACGCAATGCGCCATCGGAACCGCTGAGTGGCGGATGGGCGCGGGAGGCTTTGTCGAACCCGAGGGTCTTGTAGGCGCGGAGGCGTTTCGTGTGCATGCGGGCGAGGACGGTGACGTGTTCGTCGACGTAGTCGTGGAGTTCGACGTCGTGTTTGGCACCGTGGGCTCGCAGGAGCCGACCGACGTATTGCACGACCCGCCCTTTGAACGCGATCGGAAAGGCGAGGAAGAGGGTGTCGAGTTGTGGCCAGTCGAACCCTTCGCCGAGGTAGGAGCCGGTGGCGACGACCACGATCCCGGTGTCGTTGCCAGCAGCGGCCATCGCGTCGTGGGCGGCGGCGAGGGCCTTCTTGCCGAGGCCGCCCTTGAGGATGTGGGCGTCGCATCCGGCGGCGGCGAGTTGGTGGTGCATGGCATCAATGTGGGCGGTCCGCTGGGTGAGAACAAGACAGATTCGGCCGGCGTCGAGTGCTCGCACCACATCTGCGCAGATCTGGCCGGTGCGTCGCTCGTCTTGGGCGAGTGCGCCGAGGACTTCCTGGATCGAGGCGTTGTCGTCGTGAGCGAAGCTTGTGGGATGCACGATCAGTCGGCGTTGGACGAGCGCCGTGTCGAGCAACTCGCCGGGCCGGGTCTCGTGGCGGGTCGGGCCACACTGCAAGGCGATGATGCCTTCGAGCCCGTCGCGGCGATACGGAGTAGCGGTGAGGCCAAGCCAACGACGGGTCGGCGCAACGCGGACACAAGCCTCGAAGGACACCGCGGGCAGGTGGTGGCACTCGTCGACGACGACGAGCCCATAGCGGGCGAACAGGTCATGGGCTCGTTCCCGGCGGGCGAGGCTCTGGATCATCGCGACGTCGACGAGGCAGCCGGGCCTGTCCTTGCCGCCGCCGATCACGCCGATCTCTTCGTCTTCGAGGCCGAGGTGCTCACCGAGTCGCTCGCGCCACTGCGCAAGCAGCGGCTTGCGATCGACCAGCACCAGGGTCGGTTGTCGATGATGGGCGATGACGGCGCACGCAGTCACGGTCTTGCCCGCGCCGGGCGGGGCGACTATCACGGCTAGCTCATGGTCGACGACAGCGTCGACTGCTTCTTGCTGGTGAGGCTGGAGCATGCTGGCGAGGCGCAAGTCGATGCTCTCGTGGTCGGGGCGATGATCGGTGATGTCGAGCCGGCTTCCTGCCCTCTCGACCAGTTCGGTGACATGGCTGATGAGGCCGCGTGGGAGGTGGATCCGTTCGAGGTCCTCTCGGTAGCAGCGAATGAACCGGGGCGTGTCCCATGTGGAGAACCGCATCCGTTCCTTCTCGTAGAACTCGGGGTTCGCCAACGAGGCCAGATGCTTCAGCCCAGCGATGAGAGCTGGCGGCAGACCGGCTCGGCGAAGCGACAGCATCCCGCCGAGCTGAGCATCGATCACCGCAGGCGGCTTCGGGCCCTCGGAACTGGCCAGGTCAGCTAATGAGAGACTGGGGCCGGCCGTCACTGGGCGAAGGGTGTCGGCCAACGCAACCACCACATCACCCGACATGCGCGACACGCTGGAGAGCAAGGCCCACTGGTCCGGCCATGGGCTCATCGTCGTCGGGTCCAAGAACACCGTCGCGCCACGAGAGACGCGCTCACCCTGAAGAGGAAGCGCGATGAGGTTGCCGAACGAGCCCTTGGGCATGAAGTCTTGCGACGGGAAGAACCGGTCATAGCTGGCCAAGTCGAGCTCGGCCCTCGCGGTCATCGCCTCTCGAAGCAGGCCCATGCCCATCGCACGGGCGGCAGCAGCGGCCACGGGGTTCTCGAAGAACACCCACACATGGGCGCCGTTGCCAGATCGCGACCGCTCCAATACAGCGGGAACTCCAGCGGCATGGCAGTGATCGAGGAAGGCAAGGGCATCCAACGCCCAGGAGTCACCATCGAAGTCACAGGCCAACAGCTTGCACGTGTCGCCACGCATCAGCGGGTAGATCCCGATGGTGATGTCCCCTCGGAGATGCGAAGCAAGAACGTCGTCGGTTAGTGGCAGATAGTCCCTCGACGCCCGCTTCGACCAGCCGCCACGAACCGCGGGCGACCAACCCGACTTCCCCGTGTTCGGGTTCTCCCATCGTTGGGCGTAGACGTCGGATCGAGCACCGAACAGCGACCGAATCAGGTCGATCTTGTCCCTAGGACTCGAAGCCCGAGTGACCTCAAGGGTCGTCGACGCGGCTCCGCCGAACAGGGTCGGCGCCCACGCCTGGCGATGCTCGTCGCCCGTCCTGGTGTTGAAGCCCATCAGATCGTGGAGCCGCTCGACCTCGGCGCGCAGCCGATCGACCTCAGCCAACAGTTGTGACCGGGACGGCTCCTGCGCAGCACTCACCCACCGACAATGCTACTGCTCCGGGGACACAGTCCGAGGCCGCAGCCTCCTGACCCCGTCAGGTAGCGGACAGTCTTCGGGATCCCCCATGAAATCAGCTCTGACGGACGCTTAGATTGCGCCCGACAAACACAATCCGTCCACCGCCGTGACGCACCCCGGCACTAACGTCTGGTCGCCACGCAACCCGACTCGGGGCAACACCGAAGATGATCAAGAATTGTTTGAAAACGCGATGCTGCTAGACAAACACACATTCCAGAACGCCCAGCTGGCGTCCGGTAGACGGCCTTGCGGGCGGCGGAGTTCTTCGCGGGCGTGGGGCTGGTGCGTTGCGGTCTCGAGCAGGCCGGGATCGAGGTGGTCTGGGCGAACGACATCGAGCCAACGAAGCTCGCCGTCTACGCCGCTAACTTCGACGCCTCCCACTATCGCCTCGACGACGTCCGCAACGTCGTAGGCGGCGACATCCCTTCAGTCGATCTTGCCGCGGCCAGCTTCCCGTGCGTGGACCTGTCCCTGGCAGGCAACCGCCGAGGCCTCAGCGGCGAGCAGTCCGGCCTGTTCTATGAGTTCACGAGGGTCCTGGGCGAGATGCGGCCGTGGATGCCGCCGGTGGTGCTGGTCGAGAACGTCGCCTCGTTCGTCTCGTCGCACCGCGGCGAGGACTTGCGGGCCGCGGTGAGCGACCTCAACTCGCTGGGATACGTCTGCGATCTGCTGATCCTGGACGCACGCAGCTTCACGCCCCAGTCCAGGCCCCGTCTGTTCATGATCGGCACCCTCGGCCGAGTCGCGCCGAACAGCCACAGGGCGGCAGAACCGTGTCGGCCCGCGCCGATAGCCGCGTTCATGCAGGCCAACCGCGACCTGCGCCTGCAACAGCTCCCCCTGCCAGCACCACCCCAAACAGGCCACGGCCTCGACAGCATCGTCGAGCGGCTTCATCGAAGAGGTGGGACGACGAACGGCGCGGCCGCTTCGTTCAGTCGCTCTCGCCGCTGCAGGCACAACGGCTGGACCGGCTCCGCAGCGGTCCGCGGCTCACATGGCGCACCGCCTACCGCCGCACCCGCTTGGGGCGGGCCGTGTGGGAGATCCGCAACGACGATATTGCCGGATGTCTGCGCACCGCACGAGGCGGCTCATCACGGCAGGCCGTCGTCGAAGCGGGCCGCGGCGCGGCGCGGGTCCGTTGGATGACGCCACGGGAGTACGCCCGACTCCAAGGCGCTCCCGACGACTTCGACTTCTCGCCGGTGAGCGAGGCACAAGCCCTGTACGGCTTCGGCGACGCCGTCTGCGTGCCCTTGATCCGCTGGCTTGCCGATCACGCCCTGGTTCCCTCGGCCGCCGCGCTCCCCCCGGCGGCTGCCGCGGCATAGTGAGATCGCTCGAAAGGTCTCAAGGCTCGGCTGTACACGCCCCGGGCTGGAGTTGCCGTGACTGACCGGGGCTGCCCGAAGTCTCCGACGAGCACGCCGCTGCGGCACTCGGGTGATCAGCCTCTGCAGGTTCATGATGATTCTGGACATGACCCGCCGCAAGGCCTGGGATGCCGCGATATGTGTTGCTGAATTATCCACGGATCGAGTCTTGGCAGGTCTCGTGCTCTCGATCACGGCGCTGAGAACCTAGAGGCACTTAGGCTCGCAGGTCTATCTCGCGTAGACCGCGATCGGTTACCGAATACATCCACGGGCCTGGCACGTTATCGTCGACAAGCTCCGAGATTCTGTTCCAGTGTTTGCCCAGGACCGCGAGGCTGCCGTTGGTTGACTGGCTGCCCTTGCCCGTTAGCACGAAACCTCGTATCCGGTAGCTAACCCACAGGCTCTTCTCGACTGGTCGGTATCGGATCCTGCCGTCACGCGACACGACGACGAGGCCGAGCCCTCCTACTACTTCAAGCCACTGGTCGTCGTTGGCGCCCCGCGGCACTTCAGGGAGACCCGGGTGCCCGGGATGCACGACACCTCCGTAGAGGCGGTCGAGCGCGCGTGCCAGTCCTATGTCAGTTTCGTCGGCGAAGAAGCGGACGCTCACCGAGACGACGCTGCGGTTGGACAGCTTAGGCCGCGAGCGTGCGCTGTTGCTCGTAGTACGCGATTGCGGCGTCGACTAGGTGGCGCTTGATCTCGTAGGTCGTCGAGATCTCTTCGACGGACTCGCTAGCGTCGTGAAGCTCCCAGAGCCGCTCAACCGCGACACCCTCCACGGTGGGCCGACCGAAGCGAACCAGGGGATCGATGACAACAGGCGTGGTGCGGCCTGCCGGATGCAGGCGGCACACATCGCCGTCCTCAGGCGGGTCGAATGCGACCTTCTTGAAGAATCGCTCTGCCTCCCTGGCGAGCATCACGGTCTGGCCGCTGCGCACCACGATCGCGATCTGCTGGGGGATGCCGCTGTCCTCCTGCAGCTTCATCACGAGCTCCTTGCCCCCGACGAACGGCTTGGCGGTGGCTAGCGGATAGGGCGTCTGGAACTCCTCCCGGAGAGCCTCGATCACTGGGCGCAAACGCTGCAGCGGCACTCCCTTGCGCCGATACTCCCTTAAGTAGCCGAGCTCGACGAACTCCCCCCAGCTGACCACGTTGTCTCCGGTCGAACTGGGGCGAACCACAGGCGGATAGCGAACACCCTTGCGCTGATAGCCATCGAGCCAGGCACGGGTACGGCTCCAACTCAGCCCCAACAGCGCGGCCGCGTCGGACAGGCCATAGACCGGCCGATGAAGTATCGAAACCTGCGCTCCGTTCACGCCCGCACTATAGGGTTTCACCGACTGGAAACGGATTGAACGGCGCTTTCGCGTTGCCCAGCACAAGAACGTGCCAAGATCACTGCGAAGTCCATGCCAACTTCTCGCGTCTCAGTGAGCGATTGTCGCAGAGCCGGATGAGCCGGATCGCCAGCACCCGGCAGTACCAGCACATGACCATCCGCAACTGGAACACCACGACCAAGCTGCTCGACCTGCTCGACGGGCGGGTCGCCCGCTGAGAGCCGCCACTCCCGTCCAGTCCGGCGCGTAGGTTGGGCGTGCGGTTGCCCGGCCCGCTGCCGAGGTCGCCGAAGAGATCTCTGACCGGATACTGCGGCCCAGGTTCAGAGTCCGATCAGGTCGGCGATCAATTCTCTAATCTGTCGCAACCCGACGGGCCCGACGTTGGTGCCCGTCGTCTCAACGACGCGGTCGACGCTGATGGTCGTCGGCAGGTGCGCCTGGGCGACACCGAATCCGGCGACCTCGACCTCGCTCAGCCATCCTCGTCTCGTGGTCGTGCAGGGCACGACCACGATGGCGTGTTGCCGGAACTCGAGCACATCATCGGAGGTGACGACGATGGCCGGTCTGACGAACCGCGGCTCGCCCCGCGCCGGCGTCCCGAAATCGCAGCGGACGACGTCACCCGCTCGCATCGACAACATCGCCCGCGGACGCGTCGAGCACCGCCTCGTCGCCAGCATCGAGCGGGGCGCTTGCGATCTGGGCCCCGATGATGCGACGACGCTCCCGTCGCACGAGCTTCTCGATCTGCGCGTCGAAGGTGAGCCCCTCACGATCGGCGAGCTCGCGCAGAGCATCCCGAGTCCGAACAGACACCTTGATGGTAGTCGAATCAGGCATACCATGGAGTATACCATCTGCGTCGCCGAGGAGGCGCCCGAGCGGGTCCTGCCAGCTCTGCGGGCGTTTCTTGGGATAGGCGATAGAACACCGTGGTGCAATCCCATTTCACCCAGGAGTTGTTCGAGTTCCTGCTCGAGTTGCGGGCCAACAACAATCGCGAGTGGTTCGCTGCGAACAAGGGCCGCTACGAGCGTCACCTCAAGGAGCCGCTGCTGGCGTTCATCGAGGACTTCGAGCCCTACCTGCACTCGATCAGCGAGCACTTCGTGGCCGATGCCCGGGCCAACGGCGGATCCATGTTCCGGATCTACCGGGACGTGCGCTTCTCCAAGGACAAGACGCCCTACAAGACCCAGGCCGCGGTCCAGTTCCGCCACGAGGCCGGCAAGTCGGTCCACGCGCCGGGCTTCTACCTGCACCTGGCCCCTGGCGAGGTCTTCGCAGGGGTCGGTCTGTGGCGGCCCGACACAGCCGCGCTGGGGCGCATCCGCGAGCGCATCGTCGCCGATCAGGCCGGCTGGGAGGCGGCGGTCACCGATCCCGGGTTCGTCGAGGAGTTCGACTTGGAGGGGGACTCGCTGATGCGCCCGCCCAAGGGATTCGATCCCGAGCACCCGCGCATCGAGGACCTCAAGCGCAAAGACCACGTGGCCACCTGCGTCCTAGACGAGGAGGAGGTCACCGAGCCGGGGTTCATCGACTTCTTCGCCGACGCCTGCCGCACGGCCTCGCCCTACATGGAGTTCCTGACCCAGGCGGTCGGCCTGCCCTACTGAGGGGCGCGCCGGCCCTCGGCTGCGAACTGGTGGGAGAGTTCCCCTTCGAGGACGAGTTGCTGGCCTGACCGGCCCGCGCTCACCACCCCGCCGCAGCCGCCGAACAGCAGGTCGATCTGCCCTATGACCTATTCACACGGTTGGGGAACACCCACCCGAAGAGCCGCCAGACGAGGTAGCCGACGCCCAGACTGAGCGCAAGCGCCAACAAGGGTGTTCCCGGCCAGTCGACGGTCGGGTTGCCCAACCACGTGTCGCAGCGCTCCCAGCTCGGAGCGCCGCCCGGATCATCGCAGCCGGCCACTACCGTGCTCAGGAGGGTGACGACGCCTGCTGCGACCGACAACATGGATCTCAAGACCGAAAGCAGCAACGTCTTTCCGCCACGCGTCGGCACCGACTCGACCGACACGGTCAGCGCGCCCAAACCGGCCGCCACGGCAACGCCGGCCACCACCCAGATCGCGGGCCCGCGGGTGGCTTGAGCCGATACAGCACCCAGCACGGCAATGGCGAGCAGCGTTCCCGCGATGACCCAGCCGATGACTACACGCATAGTGGTGCTCCATCCTCCCACCGCCGCCGCGGTGCTGCCCGCACCGTCCTGATCCCGACTCGCGACAGGGGTCGGCACCGCTCCCCGGTGAGGCCGTTACTCATACGGCCAATTCATGACCCTGCGAAGCCGACGGCAGCCTCACCGACCGCAAGAACCCGCGCCAACCCTTGTAGTCATCGCCCGGTGTGTCGATGTCGGCCTGCAGTACTGGCGCAGCGGGCCCAACCCGTACGACACCGAGCCGATTCGGGGCTTGCCTTTGCTCAGCCTCTGAGCGTGGCGTAGCTTTCGGCGGCGATGCTGGTCGAAGTATTGGTCCATATCGGGCTGCTCTTGGTGACGAGCAAGCTGCTCGAAGCCGTCTTCAGCCGAGTCGGCTTGAGTTCGATCTTCGCCTACGTGACCAGTGGCGTGCTCCTGGGACCGGTGTTGGGCGTGGTCGAGCCGAGCGACGAGCCCGAGATCGTCTTGAGCGTTGGCATCTTCGTGCTGTTCTTCGTGGTCGGGCTCGACGAGATCGACGTGCCTGGCTTCATCGCCACGATCCGCGGCCGGTTCTTCGTAGCCGCGATCGTGTCGGTCATGATCTCCACGGTGGCCGCTCTGATGGTCACGTCGGACCTGTTCGGGTTGAGCTTCACGTTGGGCCTCGAATTCAAGAACGCGCTGGCGCTCGCGGGCGTCCTGTCGATGTCGAGCCTGGGGATTGTGGCCAAAGTGCTCCACGACGGAGGGCACCTCAAGGAGCCGATCGGGTTGAAGATCTTCACCGTCGTGATAATCGCGGAGGTGGTCGTGCTGCTGATGGTGGGCTTCAACGTGGGCGAGCACCACCGCGAGTTGACCTTCGTCAGCCTGGCCGTCCTGGCCGGCAAGATGGTGGCCTTCGTGGTGGCCTCGTGGCTGCTCTCCAAGCGGGTCTTGCCGCCGGTGATCAACCTGCTCGAACGCTTCCTCAAGGTTCCTGAACTGTCGTTCGGGCTGCTGTTCGGGGGCCTGTTCTTGATGGTCGCGGCGGCCGAGGAGATGGAGTTGCACGGCTCCATCGGCGCGCTCCTGTTCGGGACCGCGCTGTCGGGGCTTCCTCAGAGGGTGCGCAGGGAAGTGATGCCGGGGATGCGCAGCGCCGCCGAGGGCCTGTTCTTGCCGCTCTTCTTTGCCGCGGCCGGGCTGAACTTCGATCTGTCTTTCACGGGGCTGCCGCCCGCGACCATCGCCGCGGTGATGCTGATCCCGCTGGCGGGCAAGCTCGCCGGCGCGTTCATCGGCACGATCGTCGCCCGGGTGGATTCGCCGCTGGCCATCGGCATGGGGCTCATGGCCAAGGGCGTGGCCGAGATCGCCTTCCTGCTGGTGCTGTTCGAGGACGGGGTCATCGAGCGCGACGTGTTCTCGCTGCTGGTGCTCACCATGTTCGGCTACATCCTGTTCATGCCGATGCTGATCGAGTTCGCGGTGAATCGAGCCAAGGCGCCGGACCGCGACGCCCCGTCTCCGGCGGTGCCGCCTCTGTACGCCCGCTTCGTTCTGGAGGGAATACGGACCAGCGCCGTGGTGGACATTGAGTCCTCATACGCCCATCCCGACACCACCGTCAAGCACTTCGCGGACACCTGGACGGTGCCGGGTCAAGCCGACTACCTGGTGGTTGAAGAGGGGAAAGTCGCAGGCGTGGCGTCAATCCTGAAGCTTCACGCCCTCCCTCGAAGCCTGTGGTCGTCCACTCCGCTGAGCGAGGTGCTCCACCGCGACGTCCCACAGGCTTGGGACGATGAGCCGCTCGACGAAGTGCTGGAGCGGATGGTCGAACATTCCCTGACCGTCATCCCGGTGGTGGCCCGCGATTCGGGCGAGTTCCTCGGTACCGTCACCCATCAGGAGATCTTGGATCTGCTGCTGTTGCTGGACGACATCGCGGACGAGTTGGCCGAGCGAGGCGAAGCCGAGCCCTGACGATGGGCATGATCGATCGGCGGCTGCCGGTCCTGGTGGGGGCGGCGGCGCTCAACCAGCGGGCCTCCGAGCCCGGCGGCGGGCTCGACACCCTGGAGCTGATGGCTGATGCGGCCCGAAAGGCCGTGGCCGACGCCGGCGGGTCGGGTCTCGGCCGCCGGGTCGGCTGCGTGTACGCGACCGGCGGGCTCACGCGGCTGCGCAACCCGGCCCGGGCGATGGCCGCAGCCGTCGGCGCACCCGACGCCGCGACCGTGCTGGCACTGCCGTTCGTGTCACAGCAGTCACTGCTCAACGCGGCGATGGACGCCGTCCGCTCCGGCCGGTGCGAGGCGGCGCTGCTGTGCGGCGGCGAGACCCGGGCTCGCGACGACGCGGCCCGCAGGGCCGGCATCGAGCTCGATCCGCCGGAGGAGCCGCCCGACGTTCCGGAGCCCGATGAGACTTGGCGGCATTCCGGCGAGACGCTGGCACCACCGGAGACGCGGGTACGGATGGTGTCGGCGGTTCTGCAATACGCCATGATCGATGGCGCTCGCCGAGCGGCAAACGGCTGGGCGCTGGATCAGCACCGTGACGACATCGCCGGGCTCTGGGCGCGCTTCAGCGAGGTGGCGGCCACCAACCCGGACGCGGCGTTCGGCCAGCCGCGGACCGCCTCGTGGCTGCGCGAGCCCGGCACCGACAACCGTCCCCTGGCCTTCCCCTACAACAAGTGGCACAGCACCCAGTGGTCGGTGGACCAGGCCGCGGCGCTGCTGTTCACGTCCGCGGGCATCGCCGAGGACTGCGGAGTGCCCCGCGACCGGCAGGTGTTCCCGGCCGTGGCACTGGAATCGACCAACGCCCTGTCGCTGTCGCGCCGCCGCCACCTACACCGCTGGCCGGCCATGGGGGTGATCGGCGATGCGGCCCGCGGCCATCTGGGGCAGGCGCTGGCGGAGATCCCGCTGGCCGAGTTCTACAGTTGCTTCCCCGCCGCCGTGCGGGTGCAGCAGGCCGAGCTGGGCTTTCCGGCCGCGGGGACGCCCACCGTCACAGGAGGCATGTCGTTCGCCGGCGGGCCGTACAACAACTTCGTGTTCCAGTCCACCGCCGCGATGGCGCGCCGGGTGCGGGCCCAGGGCTGCGCCGGGCTGGTGACCGCGGTGAGCGGACTGCTCACCAAGCCCGGGCTCACCGTGTACCAGCCGTCTCCGCCCGAGGAGCCGCCGCTGATCGCGGACCTGGCCGAGGCCGCGGCCGCAGCCACCGAGGCGGCACCCCTCGCCGACGACGCTGCCGCGGAGCCCCGGCGCGGGCGCATAGCCGCCTACACCGTGGCCTACGACGGCCTCGACCCCGCCACAGTGTTCGCAATCGTGGATCTCGACGACACTGCGGGCCGGACCGTCGCCGCCCGCAACGATCCGGCCACCGCTGCCGAAGCCGTCCGCACCGACGTGATCGGTGCCCCATGCGGCGTAGAGGGCTCCGACCTGAACCTCGCGTAGAGGCCGAGCGAATAGGCGGGCCGTCCGGCCCATACGGGCGAGGCCGCGGCCTGAGCGGCCCGTGAGCGCAGCGAACAAGAGCGGGAATGACACCATTGCGACGTATTCGGCCCCCACCTATTGGCGGGCGCCCTTACGCCCCGCCTCGCCGCCTCAAGGACGCGCCTGCGCCCGCGCTCGGCGGGCTCTAGGCTGAGTACCGTTCGACGTCGACGCGCAGGGGAGGCGGTATGGACCACGCGGAGCAGGTCGCCCAGATCAAGACGCTCATGGCCCGGCTCGACTCGGGCACCACGGTGGACGCCGGAGGCTTCCGGCTGAACCCCGTGCGGGTCTACACCGACCCCGACCTGGCGGCCCGGGAGCGAGCCGAGTTCTTCGACGCCCACCCGCAGATCATCGGCCTCAGCGACGACCTGCCCGAACCCGGATCGTTCCTGACGATGAACGACCTCGGCACGCCTATCCTGGCCACCCGCGACCGCGACGGCCACTTCCGGGCGTTCGTGAACTCCTGCCGCCACCGCGGCGTCGTGCTGGAGGAACGCCCCCGGGGCTCGGCCCGGCGCTTCGCCTGCCCGTTCCACAGCTGGACCTACGACATCGGCGGCGCCCTGGTGGCGATACCCAAGCCCGAGCACTTCGGCGACATCGACCAGGACTGCCACGGCCTCGTCGAGCTGCCCGCCGAAGAGCGTCACGGCCTGCTGGCCGTCCACCCGCAGCCCGGTGGCACCGTCGACATCGACGGGATGCTCGGCGACGAACTGGCCGCGGAACTGGCCTCCTGGGGACTCGACAGGCTGGCCTACCTAGGCGCCGACATCTACGGGGCGGCCTGCAACTGGAAGCTCGCCATGGACACCTACGGCGAGACGTACCACTTCACCACCCTGCATGAGAACACCCTCGCCATGTACTACTACGGCAACGTCCAGTGCTACGACACCTACGGCCGCCACCACCGGATGCTGCTGGTGCTGAAGGCCATCGACGACATGCGCGACCTGCCCGAGGACCAGTGGAACATCGGCAAGGTGACCCTGCCGGTGTACTGGCTGTTCCCCAACGTGCAGCTCATGCCGTTCGCCCTGGGCTGCTTCCTGGTCCGGGCCTACCCGGACCCGGCCGATCCCGGCCGCCACACCAGCCACATCGCCTTCTACTGCTGGTCGGACGAGATGCCCGAGTCAATGCGGGGCGAAGCACTGAAGATGATGAAGGAGCGCCTGGGCAACGTCATCCGCGACGAGGACTACAGAGTCAGCGCCAGCCAGCAGGTCACCGCGAACAGCGGTGCCGTCGAGCACGTCGTCTTCGGCCGCAACGAGCCTGCGCTGCACCACTTCCACAACACCTACCGGGCCGTCCTCGGCATGGATCCGCTCCCCCTGCTCGAAACGGTGAGCTAGCCAACCAAACGGCGACCGGCCCCAGTCCCCGCAACTCCGGGACCTGCACTACGGTTCGCTCACCACGAGAAGGGCGAACGACCATGCGCCGGAGCTGATGTGCGGATCGGGATCTCGCCGTTCGCCACGACACGGGAGACGGCGCTCGAGCTGAGCAGGATCGCCGTGGAGGGCGGACTCGACACGCTCTGGCTCGGCGACGGCTACCTGGCCAATCCCGACTTTGTGGTCTGGGCCGGCGCGATGGAGAGCCTGAGCGAGCTGGCCTGGCTGGCCGGGTGGTTTCCCACGGCCCGCACCGGCATCGCCGCCGCCATCCTCCCGCTGCGCGATCCGGCCTGGCTGGCCAAGCAGGCCAACACGCTGCACCGGATGGCGGGCGGCGGGTTCGTGCTCGTCGTCACGCCCGGATTCTGGGCTCAGGATCTCGAATCGAGGGGCATCGCCTTCGGGGATCGTGCGGCCGTTTTCGACGACCGCCTCGAGGACCTGCTCCGGCTGCTCGGTGACGTGACGCTGTCCCCCGGACCCTCGGATGCCGGCCTGCCGCCGGTGTGGCTGGCCGGGGCCGCGGCCACGCTGAGAAGAGCGGTGGCGCTGGGTCTGCCCTTCCTGTCGTCACGGGCCACGCCCGAAGAGCTGGCCCCGGTCGCCCGGAGATACTTCGACGCGGGCGGGGAGTTCCTGGCCCACCGGACCAGGCTCGAGTACGGCGCCCATGATGTGGTCGGCGATGTCGTCGAGTGGCACGCGACCACCGGTTCAATCGACGAACTCGTCGACACCCTCAGCCGCTACGCCGAGCTGGGCGTGAGAGACCTGTCGATCATCCCCGGCCAGGACGACGCCAGCTCCCTGAGAACCACCGAGATACTCGCCGCAGAAGTGGTGCCGCAGTTGTGACGGTGCGGAACTCGACGAGACGACCGAGGTCGACGAGACGGAGATCAGCGCTCGGCGGGAACTGCGCTCGTCGCCTGGTGGGTGGAGGTCATCACGCTGCGAAGCCCGAGGCCCATCACCACCCGGTTGATGTAGGCGTAGTAGGCGACCATGTTGTTGAGATCGAGGATGTCGAGGTCGCTGAGTCCATGCTCGCGCAGCGGGTCGACGTCGTCTCGGATGACCGAGGCGGGCGACAGGGTGAGCTTGGCCGAGTACGCGCAGATGGCGTCGAAGCGCTCGTCGCCGATCTGCACATTCCCCGGATCAGCGTCGATGGCGTCCAGTGCTTCGGCGGCGAGACCGAGGGACTCGAGCTTGAGCCGCAGCCCGGAGGCGCAGTGGTCGGTGCCGTTCAGCCGGGACGTCACCAGCGCGGCCGCCTGGCGCTCGATGGCGGTGAGCTGCGACGGGCAATGCTCAACCGTGCGATAGAGCCGGAGCCGCTCCTCGACGATCGGGGGGTAGAGGCTGCCCAGCATCGTGAACTCGGCCGGGGCTCCGAGCGCCGCCGCCTGCCAGTCGTAGGCCTCTCGGAGGGGACCGTCGGCGTCGGCCCACTCCACGGTGTCGATCCAGGCCATGGCCGCGATGGTAGGCCAGCACCACGACCGGCGAAACCGTGAGCGACAGCACCGCGACCGGCGACGACGCGACCGGCGACACCGCGAGCAACAGCACCGCGACCGGCGACACCGTTCCTGCCGTCGGCGTGTGGGTGTTCCCCGACGTTCCGGCATCCGAGTTGGTCGACTTGGCCCGCCATGTCGAGGACCTCGGCCTTGACGAGCTCTGGGTGGGCGACGAAGGACCGGCACGCGACCCCTTCGCCGTGCTCGCCGCGGCCGCGGTCGTCACCGACCGGATCCGGCTGGCCACCGGCGTCACCAATCCCTACGTGCGCCATCCCGGCGTCACGGCCGCCAGCATGCTGACCATCCACGAGCTCAGCGGCGGTCGGACCGTGCTCGGCGTCGGCGCGGGGGGCCAGATGTCGCTCTCACCGTTCGGCCTGCAGGCCTGCAGGCCTCTCGACCGGATGCGCGAGTTCCTCGACATCGCCAAGGCGGTCGCGACCGCGACGCCGGCGGCCGGTTACTCGCCCTCCGACGTCGCCGTCTCCGAGATCTCCGCCGGCTCGCCGCTGCCGGTGTTCGTGGGCGCCCGCGGCCCCCGGCTCAACCGGCTCGCGTCCGAGCGGGCCGACGGCGCGTTCGTGGCCGGCATGCCTCCGTTCCGCTACCCCGCCGTCGTCGGCTGGGCCCGGTCGGTGCGCCCCATCGACATCGCCCTGTACCCGAGCGTCGCGTTCACCGAGAAGGCGGCAGACCGGCACCGGCCCGAGATGATCTGGTCGCTGCTCGACACTCCGCCGGAGACACGCCAAGAACTCGGACTCGACCTCGACGCCGTGACAACGGCTGCCGAGGCGATCCGGGGCGGCGACCCGGAACCGGCACGGGCGCTGATCGACGACACGGTGCTCGAACGGCTGATGCTGGCCGGCCCGCCCCCGACGGTCGGCAGGCGGCTCGCAGAACTCGTACGCGAGCATCGACCCGCCAGCATCGGACTCGCCCTGGTCCAGGACGACCTCCACGAGGGCGCGTCCCACGCGGCCGAGGCCTTCGCGGCCATGACCGCCCAGCTCCAGGACTGAACGATGGTCGGTGTGATCAACCATGTCCCCAACCCTGACGCCAACCAGGCGGTGGGGCTCGCCCGGGCAGCCGAGGGGGCCGGGGCGGAGTGGATCGGCGTAGCCGACGCCTTCTGGTGGCGCGACGTCTGGATGCTGCTCGGCCAGGTAGCCGCAGCGACCGAGCGGATCGGGATCGGACCGGCCATGACCAACCCCTACATGCGCCACCGATTCCACACCGCGGCGGCGCTGGCCACCCTGCAGGAGACAGCGCGCGGCCGCGTGTTCTGCGGCGTCTCCGCCGGCGGATCGGAGGTCACCGCCGCGGCCCGGATCTCCCGGCGGGACGCGGCCGCCAGGGTCGCAGATCTCGTCGCCTTCCTGCGCGAGGCCGCCGCCAGCGGGACACTCGACGCGGCTTCCGGCCGCGGTCTCGATGTCTCCCTCGATCCTGTCCCGATCCTGATCGCGGGGCGGGGCGATCAGATGCTGCGCACCGCCGGCGCGATGGCCGACCAGGTCCTGCTGTGGGCGATCCCGGCTTCGGACCTGGAGCGCTCCGCGTCGATCATCCACGACGGCGCCGCGCGCCGGCCCCGGCCGCCGGAGCTCATCTGGGCCCCCCTCGTCCGCCACCGCGACGCTCCGCCAGCATCGCTCCTGCATGTCGCCGTGTACGCCGCGCTGAACACCGCCGCCGAGATCAGGCACCGATGGGGCCTGGACGACGCTGGGGTCGAAGCCGTCAGGGAGCAACTCGTGCGGGGCGACGTGCCAGCCGCGGGAGCCCTCATTCCACCCGCCGCGCTCGAGGACCTCGTGTTCGATGATCTTGACCCGGCGCCCATCGCCGCCATCGGCCGCAAGCTCGGCGTGTCGTCGTTGGCGGTGCCCGGGTTCGACCCGGTGACAGTCGGCACCCACGTCGGCTGGGCCGCCTCCGTGGAGGCCCTGCTGGCGTGATAGCCATTGGCGCCCGACCTCGGCGAGGCGGGGTCCGGCACAACAGGAGCGGCACCGATGGCGTTGAGAGGCCGAGCGAATAGTCGATCGAATCCCCCCCATGCGGGCGAGCCCGTGGCCCGAGCGGCCCGTGAGCGCAGCGAACAAGAGCAGGAAACACCCCATTTCGGCGCAACGGACTCTCACCCATTTGCGGGCGCTCTGCAGAACGATGCGCAGGCAATCCTCGACCGGGGCGTGAGCCGCGGTGACATCGTGGGGGCAGCGGCCCAAATCGTTACCCGCGACGGGCTTCTGGCTGCCGCGGCTGCCGGGGTGCGATCGGCCGACCCCGCGGCCCGCGCCGGCCCCATGACGCCCGACACCGTCTGCTGGATCGCCTCCATGACCAAGGCCATCACCGGCACTGCGGCCATGCAGCTCGTGGAGAGGGGCGAGCTCAGCCTGGACGGGCCCGCGTCGAGCGTATTGCCCACCCTGGCCGAGGCGGGTGTGTTGGAGGGCTTCGGCGAAGACGGGCAGCCCCGGGTGCGCCCGGCCAGGGCCCCGATCACGCTGCGCCACCTGCTGACCCACACCGCCGGGTTCGGCTACCAATACTGGAACGAGACCTTGCGGCGCTGCCAGCGGGCCACCGGCACCGACTCGATGAACAGCGGGGAACTGGTGACCTTGGAGACGCCGGTGCCGGCGCTGTTCGATCCCGGCGAGCGCTGGATGTACGGCATCAACATCGACTTCGTGGGGCGCATGGTGGAGGAGGCCTCCGGCCGGCGACTCGACGACTACGTCGATGAGAACATCCTCAAGCCGCTGGGCATGGACTCCACCGCCTTCAGTCTCAGCGACCAGCTGCAGGCCCGCCGGGCGGCGATCCACACCCGGCTGCCCGACGGCTCGCTGACCGTCGCCGAGGCCGCCCCGTCGCCGGAACCGGAGCACCTGTCGGGCGGCGGCGGGCTCTTCAGCACCGTGGAGGACTACTGCCGCTTCCTTCAGATGATCCTGGGCCGGGGCAGCCTCCGCGGCGTGGAGGTGCTGCGCTCCGAGACGGTGGACCAGATGACGGCCAACCACATCGGAGACCTCCGGGTGGTCGCCCTGCCCACGGCGATGCCCGAGCTCACCAACGACGCCGAGTTCTTCCCCGGTGTGGAGAAGACCTGGGGCCTGACGTTCCAGATCAACGAGGCGCCGCTGCCCACGGGACGGCCCGCGGGCGGACTCATGTGGGCCGGCATAGCCAACACCTTCTTCTGGATCGACATGAGGAACCAGGTCGCCGGCACCTACATCAGCCAGCAACTCCCGTTCGCCGACCCCCGCTCCTACCAACTCTACGCCGACATCGAGACCGCCACCTACAAGCATCTGAGCAGTTAGACGGGCGGCCGATTGCGGGCCGTCCGTCAATGCCGGTGCCCCGACAAGATGTCAGTGCCGATGCCCCGACGACCGTCAGTGCCGGTGCCCCGACGACCGTCAGTGCCGGTGCCGGCGGTCGCTCCCGCTCCGGGCGAAGGCCGCGCTCGCCTCGGAGAGGATCCGGCGGCTGCGCTCGTCGAGGCCAGCGGACACAGAGGCGGCCTGCTCCCGGCCGGCGGCGCTCATCTTGGCGAGGGTCTTGGCCACGATGTCGGCGGCCTTGCTGTCGTCGTTGAGCCGGCCGAGCACCGAAAGCAGCTCCGTCTCCAGGAACGTGAGGCTCACCGCGTCCTCGAATGTCTGCACCTCGGGGTCGGAGCCCAGCCCCCGCTTGGCCACGATCTGCGCGGCCCTGGCCGAAATGGAGCCGTCTACGCCCGCGTTGTCGAGGAGGGCGACCAAGTCCCGGGCATGACGGTCCCGCTGGGCCCTCCGCCAGCGCAGGTAGCCGGCCCGGCCCTCGGGGAAGTCGGAGCGAGCCAGCTCCCAGCGACGCAGATGGTGGGCCCTGGCCGCCAGCCTCAGCGCGTCGGAGGCATCCGGATCGAGACGGACCACCCACTCCTCGGCCCTGCGCCCCTGGGCCAGCGCCAACGGCACCCCGTCGTGTTCACGGGGATCGGTGGCATTGGCCGCGTCTATCGCGCTCCGAGACTCGGCTACGCCGTCATTGCCGCTCACTGCACGCGATCCTTCCCGCCAGCCTCTACAGGTTGGCGATCTCGACCAGGGGCGAAGGGGTCGGCGGCGCCGGAGCGGGCGCTCGGCGTGAACGTCACCGGCATCGACACCACGCCGGTCATCAGCAGGTTCCCCGGATAGGGCTTGAAGCCGTCGGCGTCGATCTCGTAGTCGCCGACGCGCCTGAGCACGTCGCCCAGCATCAACTCGGACTCGATGCGGGCAATCGAAGAGCCGATACAACGGTGGCCGCCCAGGCCGAAGGCCAGATGCTTGTTGGCGGCCCGGTCGATACGCACTTCCCCCGCGACCTCGAACACCGACGGATCGTGGTTGGCAGCCACCCAGCTGATGAACACCACATCGCCCCTGCGGATCTGGCGGCCTCCCAGCTCCACATCGCGGGTGGCGGTGCGGGTGAGGGTCTCGCTGGGGCTGTAGTAGCGCAAGAACTCCTCGACCGCGGCCGGGATCAGGCCAGGGTCGTCGATGAGGCGGGTGCGGTCATCGGGATGGTTGCCCAGGTAGTGCAAGCCCCACGAGACCAGCGACGTGGTTGTGTCGAGGCCGCCGGCCACCAGGTTCCACATGATCCCGGTGATCTCGTCGTCGGTCAGGGGCCGGCCGTCGATGATCGCGGTCACCAGGGCGGTGGTCACGTCGTCAGCCGGGTTGTCCCGCCGGAAGGAGGCGAACCCGGCCAGCTCGGCCCACATGTCATCGCGGCGGGCCACCGCGCGGCGGAACCTCGGATCGGACGGCTCGTAGGACGAAGTGGCGTGGAAGAAGTCGGCATAGTGCCTCCAGTTGGCCGACTCCATGCCCATCAGCTCGAGGGTCAGCACCGCCGGTACCGGGGTGGCGTAGTCGAGCACCAGATCGGCGGCGCCGGCCTCCGAGACCTGGTCGAGGAACCAGGCCGACACCGCCTCCATCCTCGGCCGCTGGCGCTCGATGACCCGGGCGGTCATATGGGGGTTGAGCACCCGGCGCAGGTCGGCGTGCTCGGGCCCGTCGATCTCCGACACCCCCATCCGGGGCACATAGGGAGGCCGGGGAATGCCGCAGATCCCGTAGTAGGAGATCCCGTCGCCGGAGTCGGGCTCGTACTTGTGGGCGAAGGTGTGGTTGTCGCGGGCCACTGCGGCCACCGACTCGTAGTCGGTGACCATCCAGAAGCCGCCATAGTGGCGGTTGAACACCACCGGGCACCGGTCCCGCAGTTCCGCGTACCGGCGGTGGCGATCGGCAATGAAGCTCGGGGCCTGATGGTCCACATCGATGGTGCCGCGGGGCAGGTCTTGCATAGGTCTGGCCGATCCCGGTGGCCGCGCATAGTACTCCGGCCCGCGGCCACGGATGGGGCTGGGGAACCGGCCCGACCCAGTCACCATCGCTGACCGCGATCCCTCCACCGTTTGTCGGAAGGGAGTCGCTCGGCCTCGCGCAAGATGGGACTGGCGGACGCTCCCAACTAGTGTCTCGACGGTGACCGGCAACGACGAAGCCCCGACGACGGAGGGCGCCACGCCCGCCATGACGGTGGCGGAGGCCGACGCCGCCCTCACCGGCCCGGGCGGGTTCTTCGAGATCGTCACCGAGAACGTCGGCGGGATCGAGATGGGCGTCGTGGCCGGCCCGCACCAGAGCTTGCGCGACCTGCTGGCTGCGTCGGCCAACCACGGCGGCGACGGCTCGGCCCGCTACTACCTCTTCGACGACGGCCGCAGCGCCACCTTCGCCGAGAACATCGACCACGCCGCGGCAGCGGCCGCGGCCCTCTCGCAGCGCTACGGCGTGGCACCCGGCGACCGGGTGGGGCTGCTGGGGTCCAACCAGCCGGGCTGGATCCAGGGATTCTGGGGAACGGTCAGCGCCGGAGCGATAGCCGTGGCCATGAACGGCTGGTGGAAGGGTGACGAGATCCGCTACGGGATCGAGTTGACCGAGCCCAAGGTCCTCATCGCCGACCGTCGCCGCCTCGAGCGCCTCGACGGCGATCCGGGCGTGCCGGTGATCGCCATGGACCCCGATCCCGGTGCCGGGACCACGATCGACGGCCTGATCGAGGCCTACGCCGGTTCCCCCCTCCCCGACTGCCCGATAGCCATTGACGACCCGGCCGCCATTCTGTTCACTTCGGGCACCACGGGCAGGCCCCGGGGCGCCATCCAGACCCATCGCAACTTCTTCGCCTACTTGAGTTGCGCCTTCATGATCGGCGGCCGGCAGTTCCTGCGCTTCCCGGGCGAGTCGATGGATGTGGGCGGCCCCACTCTGGCGTGCAGCCCGCTGTTCCACGTGTCCGGCCTGCACGCTTGCGCGGTTACGGCCGTGGGCGCCGGCGTCAACCACCTGTGGACCACCGGCCGCTACGACGCCGAGAAGATCCTGCGTCTCACCGAGGAGCACGGCATCGCCCGCTGGGGAGGTGTCACCACCCAGATCTGGCGGCTGATCGAGCACCCCCGCCTGCGCGACTACGACACGTCGTCAGTGACCAGCATCGGCGGCGGCGGTTCGCTGTGGTCGCCGGAGCTTCAGGAGATCTGCCGGACGGCTCTGCCTCGCGCCCGCGTCAGCGTGACCGTCGGCTACGGGCTGACCGAGAGCTCAGGTCTGGCTGCCAGCGCGGCCGACGACGTGCTGCGAGCCCATCCCGACTCGGTCGGCTACCCGCTGCCCACGGTGGGCGTGCGAATAACCGACGACGACGGCTCGGCGTTGCCCGAAGGCGCCGTCGGCAACATCTGCCTCTTCGGCCCCATGATCACACCCGGCTACTGGAACGACCCCGAGGCCACCGCGGAAACCATCCGCGACGGCTGGCTGCGCACCGGCGACTACGGCTACCTCCGCGACGGGCTGCTGTTCCTGGTCAGCCGGCGCAGCGATCTCATCATCCGGGGCGGCGAGAACATCTACCCCGCCGAGATCGAGCAGCGGCTGGACGCCCACCCAGCAGTGGCCGAGTCGGCCGTGTTCGGCGTAGACCACCGCGAGCTCGGCCAAGAGGTCAAGACCGTGATTGTCCTCACCGATCCCCGCCAGGGGCCGCCCGTCGAGGACCGAGACGGCTTGGTCTTCGAGCTCATCGACTGGGTAGCCGAGGCCTTGGCCGACATCAAGGTGCCTGCCCACTGGGAACTGCGGACTGAGCCGCTGCCCCGCAACGCCACCGGCAAGGTCCTCAAGCGGGTCTTGCGAGGCGTGGCCGACTACGACTTCGTAGAGGAGTAGCGGGCATCGGACAGTCCGAGCAACCGAGGAGGCGAAGAGCCATGGACATGAACGACATGATCCTCGTGAGCGTGGACGACCATCTGTGCGAGCCGCCAGACATGTTCGACGCCCACCTACCAGCCAAGTGGCGCGACGAGGCCCCCAAGATCCTCCACACCGACAACGGCGACGACGTGTGGACGTTCAACGGCTCGATCATCCCCAACATCGGCCTCAACGCCGTAGCCGGCCGGCCCAAGGAGGAGTACGGCATCGAGCCGACCAGCTTCGATGAGATCCGGCCCGGCTGCTACAACGTCGATGAGCGGGTGAAGGACATGAGCGCGGGCGGCGTGCTCGGCTCGATGTGCTTCCCGTCGTTCCCGGGCTTCGCCGGGCGCCTCTTCGCCAACCATCCCGACAAGGCCTTCGCGGCCGACCTGATACGGGCCTACAACGACTGGCACATCGGCGACTGGTGCGGCGCACATCCGGGCCGCTTCATTCCCATGGCCCTGCCCATGATCTGGTCTGCGGAGGAGTGCGCGGCCGAGGTGCGGCGGGTGTCGGAGTTGGGCTGCCACTCGATGACGTTCACCGAGAATCCGGTCCCGCTGGACCAGCCCAGCTTCCACGACACCTACTGGGACCCGCTGTGGGAGGCCCTGGTGGACTGCGAGACGGTGCTGTCCATCCATCTGGGGTCCTCCGGCCAGTTGGTGGTCAGCGCCCCCGACGCGCCCATGGACGTGATGATCCACATGCAGCCCATGAACACGTCGATCGCCGCGTCGGACCTGCTGTGGTCGACGGTGCCGCGCCGCTACCCGGGCCTCAAGATCGCGCTGTCGGAGGGCGGCTCCGGCTGGGTTCCCTACTTCATGGACCGGGCCGACAAGACCTACGACATGCACCACCTGTGGACCGGCCAGTCTTTCGGGGACCTCAAGCCCAGCGACGTCTTCCGGCGCAACTTCCTGACCTGCTTCATCTCCGACCCGGTGGGGGTGGCCCTGCGTCACGAGATCGGCATCAACAACCTGTGCTGGGAGATGGACTACCCCCACTCGGACTCGAACTGGCCCGAGGCACCCGAGGAGCTGGCAGAGGTGTTCGCCGGGGTTCCCGACGAGGACATCGACCGGATCACCCACCTCAACGCCATGGACTGGTTCTGCTATGACCCGTTCTCGGTGCTGGACCGCTCAGAGTGCACGGTGGGGGCGCTGCGGGCGTCGGTAGCGGGCCACGACGTGTCGATCCAGTCCCGCGACACCGGCCGCCATGGATCCAAGGACACCTCGCTTCAGGACTTCACGGTCAAGGCCCGCTGAGCCGCCTGTCCAGAAATCTCGGGAGGATTCTCGGGACTCAGCACACACAAATCGCCCCGAGATTCCGCCGGGAGCCGCTAGCGGGTGGAGGCTGACAGCAGCTCGTAGGCGTTGTCCCGCATCACCTTGCGGACCTCGTCGTCGCTGAAGCCGGCGATGTCGTCCACGTAGGAGGACGGCTCCGCCAGACCCTCGGCGTGGGGATAGTCGGAGCCGAACAGCATCCTGTCGGCCCCGATGCACTCCTTGATGAGAGCCATGTCGTCCTCGAAGTAGGGCGACACCCAAACATTCTCGACGAACGACTCCACCGGGTGGCGCTCGAACTCCCACGGCATCTTGCCGTGGCAGATCTTGAGGTTGCGCAGCAGGTCGGGAACCCACATGGCGCCGTTCTCGATGGTGGCCAGACGGACGCGGGGGAAGCGGTCGAGCACACCGTGACAGATCAGGGCCGCGAAGGTGTCGGAGATGGAGCGGTCCGAGAAGGCCACCAGCGGGAAGGCCATGTGCCTGAACGACTCGAACTGGCCGCGGGGCGGCTCCCAGACTTTGCCGTACTGGCCGGTGCCGCTGAGCCCGGCGTGCATGGCCAGCGGCACTCCGGCCTCCTCCAGGCGGGCCCAGATGGGGTCGTAGTCGGCCATGCCCGGCGACTGGTAGCCGGTTCCGGTGGGCACCGGCCCCGGGACGGTGCACACGATGCGGGCGCCCATCTCGAGAAGCCGCTCCAGCTCGGCCACGGCCAGCTCCGGGTCGGCGAAGGTGAGCATGGGAACGGCGAAGATCCGGCCGTCGCGGTCGAAGCCCCAGTCCTCGTCGAGCCAGGTGTTGAACGCGCTGAAGGCGGCGTGCAGGGCCGGTATGTCCCGCTTGAGCGCTTCCTGCATGCCCACGCCCTGGGTGGGGAACAGCAGCACCGACTCCAACCCCTGGCGGTCCATCAGCTCCACCCGGGCGTCGCGGTCGCGGAAGCCGGGGTGGTCGTCGAGGGGGTCGAGCTCGCCGAACATCTCTGCGATGTCGCGGCCATCAAGGTTGCGGCCCCGGAAGTAGTCCTCGAGGCTGCCCGGCCTGGCAATCGGATCGAACGTCGGGTTCGGGATGAACCTGTTGACCTTGCCGGCCACCATGAAGCGCTTCTTGCCGTCTATCTCAGCCCACTGCATGCAGCGCTTCTTCATGGACGGGTCGATGTGGCGGATGAAGGCGTCGGGCGCCTCGTAGTAGTGCTCATCCACATCGAACGCCCGGAACCCGAGTGCTGATTGTGTGGTCATTGCTTCGAGACTACCGGCCCCCTCCTGTCCAGGGGCAGTCGATAACCAGCACTACCAATCTTTTCTATATATTTAGTTTCATCTCACACATAGCGACATTAGCCTGCCCTTCATGGACCCGACGATCGCCGCCACCGTCATCGGCGTGCTGCTGACCGTCGCCTTCGGCGCCTTCGCCACCGCGTTCGCGTGGCTGCGATCCGACCTGGGTTCGCGTCTAGAGCGGCTCGAGGCAAAGGTGGATGGGCTGATCATGGCGCTCGCCCGCAGCGGGCACTTGGTCGATCCCGGGTCGTCAGACGCGGATGACTGACTCGCCGTAGCGGGCGAGAGCCTCGACGGCGTGTGAAAGGGAATCGGCGGGGGTGTGGGCCGCGCACCAGGTGACTCCCAAGTCGGTCAGTTGTTCCAGGGCTTCCAGGTGAGCCTCGGAGTTGAAGTCAGCGTCGCCGGGGGCTCCGCCCGCCAGCGCGGTGAACGAGACGTCGATCTCGGCTCGGTCGCGCCCGACCGCGTCGACACGGCGCCAGAGGTCGTCCAGCATCTCACGCAAGTCGTCGAGCGTCTCCAGCGGGACCGTCCGGGTGGTGGCGGCCAGCCCTCGGGGGGCGGGGAACGGAACCCAGCCATCGGCAACCGTCGCGACCCTGCGGCGACTGAGGCGGCTGTTGCCTCCGATCCAGACCGGTATCGGCCGCTCCGGCTTGGGGTTGGCTGTCTGGCCTGGCGCGTTGAAGTTCAGCCCCTCGTAGTTGAAGTCGTCGGTGGTCCACACGCCCCGCACGACCTCGATGGCCTCGTCGAAGAGATCGTTGCGCTCGTCGAAGTCAACCCCGAGGGCCCGGTACTCGCCCTTGAGGTAGCCGGTCCCCACGGCCAGCACGAACCGGCCGCCCGACAGGGCGTCGATGGTGGCGGCTGACTTCGCCACCAGGAACGGGTTGCGGTAGGGCAGCACCACCACGTTCGGGATCAGCAGCAACCGGTCGGTAACCGCGGCACAGAAGGCCAGTGCCGCGAACGGATCGAGCGCGTCGTGCCCACCTGCGGCCATCCAGCGATGGGTCGGGGCGGGATGGTCGGTGAAGCCGATCCCATCGAAGCCAGCCGCCTCAGCTGCGCGGGCGAACTCAACCACGCCACGCCGGGTGGCGAACTCAGCGCTGCAGCGTCCCGCAGCCAGCGGGTACGTCACCGAGAACCTCACGCGAGAACCCTCACCGAACGCGGCTCACGGACGTCCACCGGGTACATCACCGCGAACCTCACGCCAGGAACCTCACCGCACCCGGCTCACAGCGCACCATCGGGTACATCACCGCGAACCTCGGTCGGTGGCCTCCCGGAAACGGCGGTAGCGCCCCTCGGCCGCGGCGGAGTGCGCGGCGCGGGGCTCAACCCGATGCGACACCCGGCCCCAGCGTCGGGCTTCAGAGGTGTCGGCCTCCAGTCCGGCCGTCACTCGGCTGTGGTAAGCCGCGCCATGGGCGGCGCCGTAGGGCTCGGCCGACACGTCGACGGCCAGGCCGGTGGTGTCGGCCAGAGCCTGCATCCAGGCCAGCGACTGGGTGCCGCCGCCCACCGCAACAATCCGATCGGCAGCGAGAGCAGAAAGGTCGATGTGGTGGCGCACAACGAAGCCGGCCGCCTCGTATGCGGCCATCAGGACATGGGCTGGCGTGTGGCCGACGTGGAGATCAAGCAACTCGGCCCGGCGATCGGTGTCGTGCAGCGGTGTGCGCTCGCCTCTCGGATAGGGCAGCCACACGGGCAGGTCGCCACCGTCGAGCGCCAGCAGATCCTCTGAAGCCGGGTCGCCCACCAGCGCCCGGACCTTGTCGATGAACAGGCCGCCGGCGTTGCTGGCCCCGCCTACCGCCATGAGTCCGGGCCGGGCCGAGGGAATGGTCCACAGACCGTCGATCTCGATCCACTCGCTAGTAAGTACCCACGGCAACAGCGTGGTCCCGCACATCACGAGCACATCGCCGGCATCGCCACAAGGCGCGACGAGTTGCTCGCTCAGGACGTCTATGGTCCCGGCCGACACCAGCGTGCCGTCGCGCTCTCCGATGGCAGCCGCGCCCGGGCTGATGGCCGGGAACTGCTCGGGGGCCATACCGATCTCATCGAGCAGTTCGGGTGCCCAGCGCTGCCCGTCGGACATCGGGGTCATGGCCATGGCGGTGGAGGAGTCGATGGCGACCACGTCGCACAGGGCGCGGTTGGCCGCCGCCTGCGCCGGCCATAGGGCCTCCACGCCGTCACGCCCAGCTAGCCAGCGGGCGAAGCCGGCCGCCTCCCCAGAGGTGGCCTCGATAGCCGATCCAACCCCGCGGCCGCGGGCGTCGCCGTAGAGCAGACCGGGGGTGACCGGCATTCCCGCCGAGTCGACCCCACACATCGACGGCACCATGGCCGAGACGGTGACCGCGGCAATCGGCCGGCCCGCGATACCCACGCGCACTTCGTCCCAGGCGCCCAGCACGCCGTCAATCCACGCGGCCTGGGGATCGTGCTCGAAGCGGCCGGGATCGGGCGACACGACCCGGTGAGGGATTCGGGCCCGAAACAGGACCGCACCGTCGCCATCGGCGGCCACCGCCTTGACCGAGGTCGTCCCGATGTCGATCCCAACCGTCACATCGTCCATGCACCCTCCCCGCCGCGTATCGCCTCATCGCCTCAGTTCCCATGAACCTACGCCGCCTGTCACCCGCGCCGCGCCCCGGCACCCGAAACCCGCCCCAGGGCCGAGCACTGCTTCTCCGATCCTTCCCAACCGGACTCCGCCGCCAGCACGCCGCTTCTCCGATCCTTCCCATCTCCCGCGCCGTGACAAGACCGCGGTCGCTGCAACACCGCGATCGACGGGGCGACACATGGACGCGCGACCTCCAGCCACTTGCGCGCCTCCGTCCTGCACACGGCTTCTCGGCAACCGCGGGCGGAGCCCGAACACCCAGGTACTTCCGGTGCGGTGGAGCACGCCACCATGCCCACCGCGTCTTCTAGCTCGGGCTACGGTGTCGTCGTGGGCCCAACGATTTGGAGCGCGGACGGGCCAAGCCTCGTGGTGCTGGGAGACAACCTCCCCGTACTCGCCGAATTGCCGGACGAGTCGATCACGTTGGTGTACATCGACCCGCCGTTCAACACTGGCCGCCGGCAGTCCAGGCAGACGCTTCGCACCACCAGAAGCGAGAACGGCGACCGCGTCGGCTTCAAGGGTGCAACTTACAAGACAGTGAAGGGCTCTCTATCGGCGTATGACGACGCGTTCGGCGACTATTGGTCGTTCTTGGAACCCAGGCTGGAGCAGGCGTGGCGGCTGCTGACAGACGACGGCACGCTCTACCTGCACCTCGACTACCGCGAGGTCCACTACGCGAAAGTCGTACTCGACTCGCTATTCGGCCGCGAGTGCTTCCTGAACGAGATCATCTGGGCCTACGACTACGGTGCCCGAGCCCGCAACCGCTGGCCAGCCAAGCATGACAACATTCTCGTCTACGTCAAGAACCCCGACGCCTACCACTTCGACAACGCCACCGTCGACCGCGAGCCCTACATGGCTCCGGGCCTGGTGACGCCCGAGAAGGCGGCCAAGGGCAAGCTGCCCACCGACGTCTGGTGGCACACTATCGTCTCGCCCACCGGCAAGGAGAAGACTGGATATCCGACCCAGAAGCCCGAGGGCATCCTCCGCCGGATCGTGCAGGCCAGCAGCCGGCAGGGTGACTGGGTCCTCGACTTCTTCGCTGGCAGCGGAACTACTGGCGCGGTGGCTGCCCAACTTGATCGTCGCTTCATCATGGTGGACAACAATCCCGAGGCCTACGAAGCCATGCGCAACCGCCTCGGCGACGGAGGACTGCTGACGTCCATCAAGTACCTGGACCTGAGCCCTGATCAGCCCGCGGAGCGGACTGTTGCCTGACCGCGAGATTGGAGACCCGGAGGTCACCCTTCTAGCCGAGATCGCGACGGCACTCGAAGGTCAGTATGCGGACGACTCTTCTATGTGGGCGGAGAGTCCGTTCCGCTGGATCAAGACCCGGCCATCAAGACAAGTCGGTGCCATAGCCGAGAAGCTCGTAAGCCATTGGTGTGCCGCCAAGAACCTGAGAGTGTCCCGTTCCCCGGACAGCCAGGCCGACCTTGTGATCGACGGGACGAGGGTAGAAGTGAAGTACTCGAGCCTCTGGACCGACAACGGCATCTACAAGTTCCAACAGATTCGAGACCAGAACTACGACTACTGCTTCTGTCTGGGCGTCTCGCCATTTGAAGCACACGCCTGGTTCATTCCAAAGCCAGTGTTGATGACGGACAAACCGCCATCTCTGGTGCCACAGCATGGCGGGCAAGCAGGTCGAGATACGAAGTGGCTGTCGTTTCCCGCCGATTCGCCTCCTGAGTGGCTGGCTCCGTTCGGCGGCACGCTCTTGGAGGTCCACAGGCTGATCTTGGAGGCCACCGGCTAGCGTCGGCTTGTGAGCCGGCCTCGGGTGTTGGTTACTGCGCCCCTTCGGGGCCCCGCCTTCGAGGAGTTGCGCGACATTGCCGACGTGGTGTTCGAGCCTTGGATCGAGCACCAGCCGATCAGGCTGTACGGATCCGACGACTTCGCGGCGAAGATTCATGCCGAAGGGGCCGACATCGTCGTGTGCGAGGCCGACTCGTGCAAGGGTCCGGTGCTGGAGCTCCCGCTGACAGCCATCGCCTGCACCCGGGGCCGACCCGACAACGTGGACGTCGACGCGGCCACCGCGGCCGGCATCCCCGTGTTGCGCACACCGGGTCGCAACGCCGATGCGGTGGCCGAGATGACGGTGGCGCTGCTGATGGCGGTGAACCGGTTCGTGGTCGCGGGAGACCGCGACGTGCGGGCCGGAACCGTGTTCCACAAGACCCTTCCCTACCAGCGCTACCGGGCCTGGCAGGTGGCGGGACGAGTCGCCGGGCTAGTGGGGCTGGGCGCCGTTGGCCGGGCGGCCAAGTGGCGGCTGGAGGGACTGGGCATGACGGTGATCGCCGCCGATCCGTACGCTGCCGACGCCACCCACACCCTTAACGGCCTGTTGGGCGCGGCCGATGTGGTGTCGATGCACGCCGCCGTCACACCAGAGACCGCACGCATGATGGGGGAACCGCAGTTCGCTTCGATGAAGCCGGGATCTATCTACCTCAACACCGCTCGGGCCGCGCTGCACGACACCGACGCGCTGGTGGCCGCCCTGGAGTCGGGGCATCTGGCCGGCGCCGGCCTCGACCACTTCGACGGCGAGATCCTGCCCACCGACCATCCGCTCACCACCATGGACAACGTAGTTCTCACACCCCACATCGGCGGAGCCACCTACGATGTCGAGAGCAACCAGGCGCACATGGTGGTAGCCGACATCAAAGCCATCCTGGCCGGCGACAAGCCGGTGAACTGCGCCAACCCAGAGGTCCTCCAGTGACCGGACCTGTCAGCCATCCCAACCCGGAGGTCCTTCAGTGACCGGCACCGGACCGGGCGCTCAGGATCCTGTCCATCAGGAGGTGGTCGAGGCATCGCTGCTGATGGAGCGGGCCGGGCTCGTGGTGGGCACGGCCGGCAACGTGTCGGGCCGGCGGGGCGACGGCTCGATCTGCCTCACCCCGTCGTCCACCCCCTATCAAGACGTCACCGTCGACAACCTTGCGATGCTCGACCTCGACGGCCGGCTCGTGGGCGGGTCGGGCAAGCCGTCCACCGAGAAGGCCATGCACCTGGCCTGCTACCGCGCCTTCGAAGAGGTCGGCGGGGTCGTCCACTGCCATCCGCCCCATGCCTCGATGTTCGCGGTGGCCCACCGGCCCATCCCGGCCAGCATCGAGGAGGTGCTCATCTACGTGGGCGGCGACATCGCTGTGGCCGACTACGCCACCACCGGCACCGACGAGCTGGCCGCGGAGGTGGTGCGCCACTTGGGCGACCGGGGCGCGGTGCTGATGGCCAACCACGGCCTGCTGTGCGTGGGCAAGTCGCCGTCCGACGCGCTGCACACCGCCCTGGTGGTGGAGCACACCGCCAAGATCATGTTCGGGGCCCACGTCCTGGGCGGCGTCGTGCCCCTGCCCAACAAGATCGCCAGAGACTTCGCCGGCATATACGGCTACGTCCGCAGCACCTGGTCGCCACCCGGCACGAACGGCGACAACTGACACCGGCAAGGGAGGACTGCCATGCAGCACATGCTCTACGAGACCGACGAGCAGGTGGCGGTGATCACCTTGAACCGCCCCGAAAAGGCCAACGCGGTCAGCGGCCTCACCCTCAACGAGATGGACGAGTGCTTCACCCGGGCCGCCGACGACCCGGACGTGAGGGTGATCGTGCTGCGCTCGGTCGGCAAGCACTTCTGCGCAGGCCACGACCTGTCCGGCACCGACGAGGCCCTCGAGAAGGCGGCCGGAGGCGACAGCGGCCCGGCCAGGGGCAGCTTCGTGGACTGGAAGGAGCGGGGCCTGGAAGCCATCTACGAGTGGGAGACGATCCACTACCTCGGCTACAGCCGCCGCTGGCGCGACATCCCCAAGCCCACCATCGCCGCCGTGCAGGGCCAGTGCATCGCCGGCGGACTGATGCTGTGCTGGCCCTGCGACCTGATAGTCGCCGCCGACAACGCGATGTTCTCTGATCCGGTGGCCCGCATGGGCATCGGCGGAGTCGAGTATCACGGTCACACCTGGGAGCTCGGTCCCCGCAAGGCCAAGGAGATGCTGTTCACCGCCCGCCGGGTAACCGCGGCGGAGGCCGAGGCGGCGGGCATGGTCAACCGAGTCGTCCCCCTCGACGAACTCCAGACTTCCACCATGGCGCTGGCCCACGAGATCGCCCAGATGCACCCCTTCGCGCTGGCCCAGTCCAAGCGGGCCGTCAACCGGACCATGGACATCCAGGGCTTCTACTCGGCGCTCCAGGCCGTGTTCGACATCCACCAGACCGGCCACGGCAACGCCTTGTCGGTTGGCGGCTACCCCATCCTCACCGGCTTGACCGAAATGAAGAAATCCCAGCAGTGAGGACCCCGCGAAGCACTGCCAGACACAGGTTCAAAGACCGGATCCCCGCGACCGGACAATGAATATCACCCGCATCACTGTGTGGGCCGTGGAACTGCCCATGGCCCGTCCGTACTCGCTGGCGGGCGGACGGTCCCACTACGACCGTCTCGACTCGACAATCGTGCGGCTCGACACCGACGAGGGCATCTCGGGCTGGGGAGAGGGCTGCCCGTGGGGCTCGACCTACGAGGCAGCCTTCGCGCACGGTGTGCGGGCCGGAGTCAGGGAGCTGGCGCCGACGATTCTGGGGCTCGACCCCCGCCGTATCGACGTCGTGTACCGGGCCATGGACCGGGCGCTTCCGGGCCATCCCTACATCAAGTCCCCGCTCGACATGGCCTGCTGGGACATCGCCTCCAAAGCGGCCGGCCTGCCGCTGTGCGACATGCTCGGGGGGCGCTCCCCGGGCCGGGTACGGCTGCACTCGTCGGTGCCGTCCGGATCGGTGAGCGAGATCATGGCCGAGATCGACATCGTCCGGGACCAGGGCTACTCGTTCCACTCGGTCAAGGTGGGCGGCGACGCCGAGGGCGACATCGACCGGATGAAGTCCATCGACGCCCAGATGGCCGACGGCGAGGAGCTCACCTTCGACGTGAACCGGGGGTGGCTGCCCGCCGAGGCCGTGACCGCCCTCAACGCCACCCGGGAGCTGCGCCGCGTGATCGAGCAGCCCTGCAACGACCTAGACCAGCACCTGCAAGTCCGCCGCCTGGTCCCTCAGCCCCTCGCCGTGGACGAGTCGCTGGTGACGATGCGGGACATGCTGCGCATCATCGAGACCGGTGCCTGCGAAGTGGTGGGCGTCAAGCTGAGCCGCGTGGGCGGGCTGAGCGTGGCCCGCCGGATCCGCGACCTGTGCGTGGAGGCCGGCATCCGCATGAACATCGAGGACACCGGCGGCACCGGCCTGCAGGCTTCAGCCGTCGTGCACCTGGCCCAGAGCACGCCCGAGCCGGTGCGGCGGGCCACCTGGATCTGCTACGACCGGCTGACCCGCAACCCTGCGGAGGGCGGCGCCGTCAACGAGGGCGGCTGGGCCGTCGCCCCCGGCGAGCCCGGCATCGGCGCCCATCCCGACGAGGCCGCCCTGGGCGACCCGATCGCGGTCTACGCCATCGACGGATGACGGTCCGGCTCGCGCGGCGGCGATCGAGCCGCCGCCGCGCCGGTCGCCGATAACCGCCCCGACCTGAACCCGTGGTACGCCTGTACGCGCGGCCGGCGAAGGCCTCCACCGGCCGGTCGCCGATAACCGCCCCGACCTGAACCTGTCGTACCGTGAGCGGCGTGGATCTCTGGGAGCGGCCGGACGTGCACGCCCGGCGCTGGTTCTTGCTCGGCGTATTGAGCCTGACCCTGGTGCTGGTGGTGATGTCGGTCTCGGGGCTGAACGTGGCCCTGGCCACGCTGCAGCGCGACGTGGGCGTCACCGGACCGCAGCTGCAATGGATCGTGAATGCCTACGCCCTGGCATTCGGTGGACTGCTCATGACCGGCGGGGCCATCGGCGACCGCTACGGCCGCAAGGGCGCCCTGCTCGGCGGCCTTCTCGTCTTCGGCCTCGGCGCGCTGCTCGGCGGCCTCGCCGACTCGGCCGAGGTCATCCTGGTCGCCCGGGCCGCCATGGGTGTGGCCGCCGCGTTCGTGATGCCGGCCACCCTGTCGCTGCTCATCGAGATCTTCCCGCCACCCGAGAGACCGCTCGCCATCGCGGTGTGGTCGGGTTTCGCCGGGGGCGGCGCGGCCATCGGGCCGCTGCTCACCGGGCTGTTCGTGACCGGATGGTGGTTCGTGCCGTCATGGGGTTGGGAGGCCGGCTTCCTCTACAACGTGCCGGTGGTGGCGGTCGTGATGATCGTCATGGGGCTATGGCTGCCTCGATCCCGGGACGAGCACCCCCGGCATCTCGATCCCGTCGGGGCGGGGCTGTCCATCGTGGCCGTGACCGCGCTGATCTACGGCATCATCGAAGGACCCGAGCAGGGCTGGACATCGGCGTCGGTGCTGTCGGCCTTCGCGGTGGCGGTCGTGTTCGGCGCAGCTCTGCTGAGATGGCAGCAGCGGGCCCGCCATCCGATGCTGCCGCTGGACCTGTTCGGCGACCGGCGCTTCAGCATCGGCTCCGCCGTGGTCACCCTGACGTTCATAGTGATGATCGGATTCTGGTTCCTGCTGGCGCTCTATGTGCAGTTCGTGCTCGGCTACACCGCCCTGGAGGCGGGCCTGGCAACCATGCCCGAGGCGCTGTCGTCGATGGTGGTGGCCCCGTTCACGGCCCCGCTGGCCACCCGGTTCGGGTCGCGCCTGGTCATGGCCTTCGGCTTCGCCGTGCTCGCGCTCACCTTCCTGCCGCTGGCAATGGTTGACACCGATACCAGCTACTGGTTCCTGCTGGGACCGCTGGTGCTGGCCGGAGCGGGGCTGAGCCTGGCCATGACGCCCGCAACCAACGACATCATGGTCGCGACCCCCTACGAGAAGGCCGGCATCGGGTCGGCGGTGAACGACACCGCCCGCGAGCTCGGGGCCGCGCTGGGGATCGCCACGTTGGGTGCCCTGTTCACGTCTATCTACCGCAACACGGTAGATGTGGCTGCACTGCCGCCCGACGTGGCCGCACCGGCAGCCGAATCGATGGGGGCGGCCATCGAGGCCGCTTACGATCTGTCCCGATCAGGTGCACTGGGGGAAGCGGCGGCCCAGGCGATAATCACCGAGACGGGGCAAGCCTTCACCACCGCCTTCGCTCAGACGATGGCGGTGTCGGGGGTGGTGTCGGCCGTGGCCGCGGTCGCCCTGCTAGCCGGCCACCTCGTCCAGGCCCGCGCGGGCTCGCGCCTCTGATTCGCGAGCGGTCCGATGCGGTGAGACGCTCGGGTCAGAAGCGGTCGGCTATGCGGATCGACACTGCCGCTCCGGCCACGGACGATGCGGCCACCGCGATCCACATCGCCGGGTAGCCGGAGTGCTCGATCAGCCATCCCGTGACCAGAGGCCCCACGAACACCCCGACGTAGACGCCCATCTGAGTGATCCCGGTGGCCCGGCCCGCGGCTCGAGGGTTGGCCCTCACTATCCCGTAGTTGGTGAACACGGGCCAGATCCAGCCGCAACCGAACGACAGCAGCATGGCTGCCACATGGGTGGCCGGCGAGCGCAGGGCCAGCCCGGCCATGCCCACCGAGCCGACCAAGGCTGTGATGCCCCCAACCCGGAACGGCTTGACCCTCATCGTGTCTGACAGCCAGCCGCTCAAGACTCTCATCGTGATGCCAGTCGCGGCCCCGACACTCAGGAAGAGCCCCGCCATGCCCTCGCCCAGCCCGGCGTCAACGCCGGAGCCAACTCCCCAGGCAACGAGTGATCCGGCGCTGAAGGCCAGGAATGCACCCGCCGCGGCAGCCCCGAACAGATCTCGGGACGACGACTCCGTCTCGGCAGTTCGGACCGCGGTCCGGAACACCGACGATCCGACGGCCGCTCTCACCAGCATCAGCGACATCAGCGCGAACACCGCGCCGGCAACGTAGGCCCAGCGCCAGCCTGCCGTCAGAGCCAGGGAGGGCACCGCGAAACCTGCCAGCAGCGTGGCCGTGGGCAGGCCCGACTGCTTTATCGACACGGCCAAGCCGAGCCGGGGCAACTGAGCCTGGGCCAGGGCCAGATTGACGGACGTCTGGTTGGCGGCGTTGGCCAGCCCGGCCGCCACCAAGAACGCGACCACGGCCCCGAAGGAGCGAGCCGTTGCGGCCAGCGCCAACTGCACCGCGATGGTCACTCCGTGGGCCAGGGTCATCTGGTTGAGCGGCCCGATCCGCTGGGCCAGCCGCCCCAGCATGATCGACCCGACCATGGCAGCCGCGAAGAACGACCCGAGTCCCCACCCGTAGACCGCTTCAGAGACCCCCATCTCCTCACTCACCTGCACCGACATGGCGCCGATGAGGAACCCGGGCAGGACCGTGGACACGGTGGCCATCACCGCGGCGTTGATCACCAGCGATGGACGCGCGGCCCCAGACACGGTGCGCGGTCCCTGGCTAGCTCGGGGTGATGGGACGGATCATGCACTCCTGGGCGAAGGAGGCGACCAGCGCGCCGTCGGCGCTGAAGGCGTGGCCCTGGCCGAAGCCCCGGGCTCCGGCCAGCGTGGGGGAATGCTGCGCGATCAGGCACCACTCGTCGATGCGGAACGGCCGGTGGAACCAGACGGCGTGGCTGGTGACCGCGGTGTGGAGCGTGTGGTAGGAGTCGGCCTGGCTCACGCCCTCCACCGGCAGCAGCACCGTTCCCACGATGGTCAGATCAGTGGCGTGGGCCAGCAGGCCCTGGTGCACCGCCGGTTCGTCGCCGAGGGGCTGGTCCGCGACGCGGGTCCAGAAGGCGTAGGCGGGCGGAGCCGGTGCCGGATCCCGCAGGTCGGTGCCGCCCACCACTCTCGTGGTCCAGGGGATCATGGACATGTCCCGGTCGACGGCCTCGGACGGAGGACCCGCATCCGGCGCGGGCTCCTGGTGCTCGAGGGCCGACGTGTGCTCCGGTGTGTGCATCGAGAGCAGGGCGGTGAAGATGGTCTTGCCGCGCTGGCAGGCTCGGATGCGGCGCACCGCGAAGGTTCGCCCGGTCTGGGTGTCCTCCACTTCGAACTCGATTGGATCGGTGGTGCTGCCCTCCCGCGGGAACAGGCAGCTCATCGACTTGACGACCTTGCCCTCGCTGGTGGCTGCCCCCAGTGCAACCGCCTGGGCCAACAGTTGGCCCCCGAAGATCCGGGGATAGTCCATCTCGATGTTGGGCGCAGCCCACACGCCGGGCCGCAGCTGCTGCACCTCCAGGCAGCCGAGCAGGTCGTCGAGGGTGATGATCGCCATCAGGCGTCTTCAGCCGCGACCGGCCGGAACAGGGGAACGTGCCACTCGCCGCTCGCCTCGAACAGCACCTCCACCCGCATGCCGATCTCGACGTCGTCGATCTCGCAGCCCACGATGTTGGTGCCGACTCGCACGCTGGGATCCTCGTCGAGCTCGACGAAGGCGAACACGTAGGGCGGCGTGAACCCCGGGATCCACTCCTTGTAGTTGATCGTGTATGTGGCCACGGTGCCGGTTCCTGCTACCGGCTCGGGGGCGAGATGGCGCGAGTGGCAGAAGGGGCAGGCCGGGCCGGGCGGGTGGATCCAGCGGGCGCAGTCGCCGCACCGCTGGATCCGGAGCCGGCCGTCGGCGCCGGAACGCCAGTAGAACTCGCTCTCGGGCGAGGCCAGCACGAACCGGGGCGGGGTGTCCGCGCTCATGACGGCCCCCGGGTAAGCAGCAGGCAGCCCGTCTCGGGGCCACCCCCGGCACCGACGGCGACTACCTCACAGCCGGGCACCTGGAGGTTGGCCGCTCCCCGCAATTGCATGACGGCTTCGTGAAGATGGCCGAAGCCGTGCAGCCGACCCGCGGAGAGCTGGCCGCCGGAGGTGTTGAGCGGCACCGGTCCATCGGGACCGATGTTGGTGCCGCCCTCCACGAACGCTCCGCTCTCCCCCTTGTCGCAGAAGCCCATGGCCTCTATCCAGGCGAGGGTCAGCCAGCTGAAGCCGTCGTACAGCTGGGCGGTGTCCACATCGGCGACGGTCAGCTCGGTGCGCTCCCACATGGAGGCCGCGGTGTGGCGCATCATCATCGACGTCAGATCGTCGAACTGGTCCCACGAGGGCCGGCCCCGGATGGCGGTTCCCATGGCGTTGATGCCCACCGCGCCCGCGGGTGCGTCGGGGGCGTGGTCGCGGTGCGAGACCACCACCGCGGTGGACCCGTCGCAGGGCACGTCGCAGTCGTAGAGGCACAGGGGGTCGCTGACCATGCGCACCGCCAGATAGTCGTCGATGGTCATGGGGTCGGTGTAGATGGCGTCGGGGTTGGCCGCGGCGTTGGCCCGGCCGTTGACTGCGATGGCACCGAGCTGGGTCCGGGTGGTGCCGTAGTCGTGCATGTGGCGTCGGGCGTAGCAGGCGACCCAGCAGGCGGCCGACGCCGCTCCGTACGGAATCATGAACTGGAACGGACCGGCTGAGCCGGCCATCCCACCGCCGCCGGAGCCCCCGCCGCCTCCGGGGCGCAGGGGTCCGCGGCTGCCCTCCACGACGGTCCGGAACACCAGCACATGGCGGGCCAGCCCGGCTGCCACCGCCAGCACCGCGTTGTGCACCGCGCCCAACGGCCCCGCGGTCTCCACGCCCGCGCTGCGCCAGTTGAGCGACAGCCTCAGAGCCTCGTGCAGCTCGGCCCCCATGGCCCCGCCGAACGAGCCACCGAAGCCGGGGTAGGTGGACACGCCGTCGATGTCGGCTGTCGTCAGCCCGGCGTCGTCGATGGCCCGCAGCGCGGCCTCGACGGTCAGGTCGATGCCGGTGCGGTACAGCCGGCGGCCGATCTCGGACTGGGCCGCGCCGCTGATGACGGCCCGCCGCTCCAGCGGCTCACCCATCAACGCGCCCCCGACTCGAAGAGGCGGCTCTCCAGAACGGCGCCGGCCTCGCCGGAGCGACCCTGCCAGGTGATCAGCCCGTGCTCCAGCACGGCCGCCCGGTCGCACAGCTCCAGGGCATGGCCCACCTGCTGCTCCACAATCAGCAGCGCCGTGCCCGTAGCCCTGATCTGGCTCAGCGTCTCGAAAACCTGGTCCACGACCATGGGCGCGAGACCCAGCGACAGCTCGTCGGCGATCAGCAGGCGGGGCGACTCCACCAGCACCCGGGCCAGAGACAGCATGCGCTGCTCGCCGCCCGACAGCGTGCCGGCCAGCTGACGGCGACGCTCACCCAGCCGGGGGAAGAGCTGATAGGCCCGGTCCAGAGCGTTCGCCAGCCCGGCCCGGCCGAAGGCCCGCTGGAACGAGAGCGCCAGATTCTCCTCCACGGTGAGTGAAGCGAGCACAGAGCGGCCCTCGGGCGCATGCATCACTCCGGCCCGCACGAACCGCCAGGCCGCCGTTGCGCCCGCCCCGATCTGGGTGCCGTCCACCAGCACGGTTCCGGCGCTGGGCGCCACCAGACCGCTGGCCACCCGCGCCAGAGTGGTCTTGCCGGCCCCGTTGGCCCCGACCAGCGCAACCGCCTCCCCGGCACCGACCGCTAGCGACACCCCGAACAGCGCCCGGAACGGCCCGTAGCCGGCCTCCACATCGCGCAACTCAAGAATCGCCATCACGAGACCTCGAAGCTACCCAGGTAGGCCCGCCGCACTGCGGGATCGGCCAGCACCTCTGCGGTGGGACCGTCAGCGATGAGCGCACCCGAGTCGAGGACGTAGGTGCGCTCAGTGAAATCAGCCACCAGAGACACGTCGTGCTCCACCAGCAGCACCGCATAGCCGCGCGAGTCCTGCACCGCCCGCAGCGTGTCGGCCAGGGCCTGCGTCTCGTCCCGGTCGAGACCCGACGACGGCTCGTCGAGCAGCAGGACCTGCGGGCCGGTCATCAACGCCCGGCCGACCTCCACCAAGCGGCTCTGCCCCAGGCTGAGCGACTCGACCGGCTTGCCGGCGAGTTCGGCGATGCCCAGAAGCTCCAGCACCTCGTCGCAAGCGGCGACCTCGTCCGATCGCGGCCGGCCCCGGCCAATGAGGTCCTTCCAGAACGCACCCGTGCCGTTGCGGATCCGCTCGGCGATCAGCAGGTGCTCACGCACGGTGGTGTCGGAGAACAGCTCCACCCGCTGGAATGTGCGAGCCATGCCCGCTCGGGCCCGGCGATGCGATGGCCATCCGCCGACGTCGACGCCGTTGAGGAGGACCCGGCCGGCATCGGGTCGCAGCATCCCGAGCAGGCAGTTGAACAGGGTGGTCTTGCCGGCCCCGTTCGGACCGATCAGGCCCACTCGCTCTGTGGCCGCGACGCTCACGCTCACGTCGTCGAGGGCGCGGATGCCCGAGAAGGCCACGCTCACACCCGACGCCTCCAGCACCGGCGTCACAGCCCGGCCCCTCCCCGGGCCTCCAAGACCGGCGTCACAGCGCGGCCCCTCCCCGGGCCTCAAGCTTGCGGTTGATGCGAGCCTCGGCGCGCCGCCTGCCGTGTTCGATCAGACCCTCGGGATGGCGGGCGAACTGCATCGCCATCAAACCGAACAGCACCAGGCGCCAGCCGCCGGAAATGGGGAACAGTCCCGGCAGGCGATCCTCGCCCCGCAGGATCCAAGCCAGCAGATCGCCCTGCAAGATCAGCGGCTCGAACAGGGCGAAGGCGGCGGCCGCCTGGATGGCCCCCTCCACCGTGCGGGCCCCCAGTACCACCACGATGACCAGCCAGAACAGGGCATTCACCGGACCGAAGTTGAAGCTGTAGTTCACGTTCTGCTGGTGCATCGCCAGCAGCGCCCCTCCGAGGCCGGCGATGGCGGCCGACACCGCAAACGCCACGACGCGCGCCCGGGCCGCGGAGATGCCGATAGACGCCGCGGCAACCTCGCTGCCCCGCAGAGCGGCCAGAGCCCGGCCGAGAGTGCCCTCGCGCAGCTGGATCACCACAACCGACACCACCACCAGCACGATGGTCGCCAGCACCAGGAAGGCCCGGTCGCTGTCGAAATCGATGGGGCCCAGCAGCGGCCGGGGCACCCGGGTGCCGGTCAGCAGCGCGGTGGAGCCACCGCCCACCCAGGAGAACTTGACCATCACCGCGTCGAAGAAGAAGGCGAACGCCAGCGTGGCGATGGCCAGCCACACGCCGCCCAGCCGCAGCACCGGCAGCGACAGCACGGCACCCACCGCCGCGGCCGCGGCGGCGCCCAGCACTGCTGCGGCCAGCACCGACATGTCGAAGCGGTCGGCCATCTGGAAGACCATGAACCCGCCGATGGCGCCGAAGGTTCCCTGGCACAGCGAGATCTGCCCGGCCAAGCCGGTGATCACCGTGACCGACAGGTAGATCACCGACATGATCACCGCGGTCGTCACCAAATGCAGCCAATACACGTCGGCCCGGAACCACACGACCAGCCCGACCACCGTCACGAAAGCGACGCCGAAGAGCCGGGTGAACAGGGTGAGCCGGGCGTGCCGTTCCAGCCCGGCCAGAGCCGGAGGCGGCGGGTCGACGCCGGCCAGCGGGTCGGAGGCCTCCCTCTGATGGCCGATCTCTCGCCACAGCACCAGAATGGCGAACAGCACCACGAACGGCAGCGACGGCGTGAGGTTCTCCTGGAACGGCCTCAGCCAGACATGGTCATCGGACCAGCCCGGCAGGAACGTGTTGAACACGGCGATCAGCCAGCCAAGGCAGAGCCCCCCCAGCAGCGCCCGGGGCAGGCTCACCAGCTTCCCGACCGCGGCCGCGGCCACGGCGACGACCACCAGCGTGAAGAAGTCTGTGGAGCTCAGCGTGTTGAACCGGGGCGCGATCAGCACTCCGGCCATGCCGGCGAAGGTGCTCGACAGCGCCCAGGCGAACGCGGAGGTTCGGTCGGCGTTGATGCCGCTCAGCTCGGTCATCCGGGGGCTCTCCACCACTGCCCTCATAGCCAGGCCGAGCATCGTGAACCGGAACAGGGCACCAAGAAGCAGGGTTCCGGCCAGGGCCACGGCCATCATGGCCAGCTCGTCGCGGTTGAACCGGTATACGCCGAAGAGGTCGTAGAACACTCCGGCGCCGTCGGGCACGATGCCGGTGATCTGGCGACCGGCCACCGCCGAGAAGCTGGCCGCTCGGTTGAACAACTCCGGCAGGGCGACGCTCAGCCCGATGGCGACCACCAGCTTCGACACCGCCGAGGCGGTCCTGAGATGCCGGAAGATCAGGCGGTCCAGCACCACGCCCAGAATCGGCGCCAGCACGAATACCGACACCGCCAGCGCGGCCCACTTGGGCCATCCCCACAGAGTGTGGGCCTTGAAGTACATGGCGGCCGAGATGTAGGCCTGGGCGCCGAAGGCCAGGTTGAACACGCCGGAGGTCTTGTAGGTCAGCACGAAGCCGAGCGCGATGAGGGCGTACACCGCGCCGGGCGGCGTGCCCTGGAGAAGGCCCCGGAAGAGGTCCTCGAAGAAGCCCGCCGCGCCGGTCACAGGCCCGCGGCCGCGCCGCCGGTCGCGGCTCGGCGTCCGGTGCCGCGGCCGGTCACAGGTCCGCGGCCCGGCTCAGCTCGAGAAGTCGGTGGGAGTGGGCTCGGTCCACGCCAGATCGTCGTTGGGCCAGCACATCCAGGGCGCGGGTTGGAACCCTACGAATCTGCCGCCCTCCATCCTCACGAACGAAACACATTCGATCTCGTAGTCGTTGGTGGGATCGCCCTCGACCACCGCGTTGTGCTGGCGGCTCCAGTCGATGGGGTTGATCAGGCCGTCGGCGCGGTAGGTGATCTGGTTGAGCGAGTCGATGATCGACTGGCGGTCGAAGCTGGGCCCGGCCTCGAGCAGGCCGGTGACGAACAGGTCGGCGTCGAGCCACCCGACCATGGTCTGCTCGGCGACCGGTCCGCCGTGGGACGGCACCCACTGGTCGTAGGCGCCGCGCAGTTCGCTGTCCACGTCGTACTCGAAGGCCGCGAACAGCACATTCACGTAGTCGCCGTCGAATAGCGAGCCTGCGGCCGCCACGAAGCCGGCGTCGTAGGAGTTGGGGTGCAGCATCTTGATCTGGTCGCGCGCGCCCTGGCGCTCCAGTTCCTGCGCCAGGGTGAGCATGGCGTTGAGGTCCATGCAGCTGACGATGAAGTCCACGCCCGCGTCCACCATCTGGGTCACCTCGGGGCCAATGCCGTTGGGAAGGCCGAAGGCGAGGTCGTCGTTGAAGTAGGCCGTCTCGACGCCGAGATCGGCGCTGTAGCGGTCGATAGAGTCGGCGAAGGCCCGGGCGCACGTCTTGGACTGCGGCGACACGCCGTATCCCAGCGAAGCCACGCTGGTGCCGCCCGCCTGCGACACCAGCCAGGGAATCCCCCGCGAGGTGCACGTCGCGCACCCAATCACGAAGTTGCTGAAAATAGTGTGGCGGCCCACTGCCGCGGCGCCGTCGGTGAGCCATACGAAGCTTGGGATGCCCGCGTCGTGCAGATCCCCCCAGCCCAGGGAGAGCAGGGTGGCCTGGAACGACGCCAGCGAGTTGTTGTCGGCGATCACCTCGAGATTGCGTTGCTGGTTGAAGCCGAGCTCGTCGTCGATGACCTCGGTCACGAGCCGCCGGCCATACACGCCGCCCGCTTCGTTGACGTAGTTGAAGTAGGCCTCGATGCCGGTGGCGAAGCAGTCGAGGATGCAGGTTCCCAGCGGGTTGTTCGATCGGGTCCCGACGACCGACACCAGGATCTCGTCGTCGGTCACGCCGGGCACGCCTTCGAGGGGCACGAACTCGTGGCGGTGGGGGTAGGGGTCGACCGGCTCTTCCACCGCGGGCTCTTCGGGCTCGGCGGCAGTCGGCTCTCCGGTATCGGCCGGCTCTGGTTCCGGGTCGGCCTCGCCCGCGTCCGCCGGCGCCGGTTCGGCGTCGGGCACCTCGTCCGTGTCTGCGGGCGCCTGTTCCGGGTCGGCCTCGCCCGTGTCCGCCGGCGCTGGTTCCGGGTCGGGATCGGCCGGTGCGGTCGTGGCGGGCGCGGCGGTGTCGGACGCCGGTGCGGCAGTGTCGCCGCTGGGGCTGTTGCCGCAGGCCGCGAGCAGCATGGCCATGGCGCAGAGCACTGCCTGGGTGCGCACTGCCTGTTTGCGTCGGCTTCGCATCGTCGCTCCCTCCCGATGGCTCCCTAACGGAACTGCGCCGCGGCGCAGCCACCGGTTGTACCAATCATGGCAGAAGCTCGGTCACCAGGTCCGATGGGCGGACGGGTGCTTTGGGAAGCTCCAGGCCGGTGGCGTTTCGCAGTGCGTTCAGGATCGCGGGAGTGGACGACAGGTTGGGGGGCTCGCCGACCCCGTTGAGTCCATAGGGCGAGTCCGGATGGGGAAACTCGAAGATCTTCATGGGCATGGGCGGGACGTCGAGCATGGTCGGGATCAGGTAGTCGGTGAAGGAGGGGTTGTGGATCCTGCCGCCGGTGATCTGCAGCTCCTCCATGACGGCCAGACCGAGGCCCTGGACGGTCCCGCCCTCGATCTGGCCCTCGACTGCGATGGGGTTCATGGCTTTGCCGACGTCCTGGGCGGTGGCCATCTCGACCACCCGGATCAACCCCAGCTCGACGTCCACGTCGACGACTGCCCGGTGGGCGGCGTAGGCGAACGCGACGTGGGCGTCGCCCTGGCCGCGTTCGTCATCAACGGGCTCGGTGCGGCGGTGGCGGTAGATGTAGGCGTGCGACACCGATTCGGGGCCCAGCACCCCCGCCACCGACACCAGGGGCCGGCCGTCGCGGTCGCGGATCTCGGAGCCATCGAGGGCCATCTCCCCGACCGGACGACCGAGCACGGCCGCGGCGCGCTCCAGGATCTCGTCGCGCACCAGCCCGCACGCGCCGACCACCGCCCCGGCGGTCATCCAGCTCTGGCGGGACGCCGAGGAGGCCCCCGACTCGGCGACGTTGGTGTCCTTGTCGCGCAACTCGACGGTCCGCACGCCGAGTTCGGTGCGAGCGATCTGGGCCTCCAGCGTGACAATGCCCTGGCCGATCTCGGGGGCCGCGCAGTAGACCTCGGCGACCGGCTCGCCGTCGCGGATCCACACCGTCACCCGGGCGGTGCAGGTGTCGTCTTTCCCGCCGGAGAAGCCGATCGCCTTCATGCCCAGCGCATAGCCGACCCCGCGGCGTATGCCCTCTCCCCGGGTGACGTTGCCGACCCCGCCGGGGCGGGCCCGCATGTCCGCGGCCTGGTGATCGGATTCTTCGGGCAGCGGCAGATCGCGCAAGTACGACAGGATCTCCTGCACCGGCGCAGGCCCGTCGACGGGTTGGCCGGTGGGCAGGGTGTCGCCCTCGCTGATGGCGTTGTGCATCCGCAACTCCAGTGGATGCATTCCCAGCTTGTTGGCCAGCTTGTCCATGGCGGACTCGATGGCATAGCAGGACTGCACCGCGCCGAAGCCTCTCATTGCCCCGCAGGGCGGGTTGTTGGTGTACGTGGCGAACCCGTCGATCTCGACGTTGGCGACGTCGTAGGCCCCGGCCGCGAAATAGCATCCGTTGGCGATCACCACTTGGGACGTGGACGTGTAGGCGCCGCCGTCGAGCACCAGGCGCACCTTGGTGAACACCAGCCGTCCGGTGCGGGTCGCTCCCAGCTCGATGTCGGCGATGGCCGGATGGCGGTGCACATGGCCGAAGAATGATTCCTCGCGGCTGTAGACCATCCGCACCGGCCGTCCGGTGCGCAGAGCCAGCATGCAGGCGTGGATGTGGACGCTGAGGTCCTCCTTGCCCCCGAAGGCGCCGCCGACGCCCGACAGCACCAGCCGCACCTTGTCCAGCGGCAGGCCCAGGCAGTCCGCTACCTGCCGCTGGTCGCGGTGCAGGTCCTGGGTCGACACGTACAGTTCCACGCCCCCGTCGCCCAGCGGCACGGCCAGACCGGACTCGGGACCCAGGAACGCCGGATCCTGGGTGCCCATCTCGTAGCGGCCCTCGACGGTGACGTCCGCCAGCGAGCGGGCCGCGCCCACATCGCCGTGGCGGATCCTCACATGGCGGACCAGACCCCCTCCCGGCAGACCGTCGACCTGCCCGGTCAGCGACACTTCGGGATCGGTGTTGGGCACCAGCTCCTCGTAGTCCACGACGATCAGCTCGCACGCTCGCCGGGCGATCTCGGGATGGGTGGCCGCCACCACCGCCACCGGCTCGCCCTGGAAGCGGACCTCGTCGATGGCCAGCACCGGCTGGTCGTAGACGACCATGCCGAAGATCTTCGAGCCGGGCACGTCCCGGTGGGTGAGCACGCATCTCACGCCGTCGAGACCCTCGGCCTGGGATGTGTCGATCCCGAGGATCCGCGCCCTGGGATGCGGGCTCCGCAGGGTGACTCCCCACAGCGATCCGTCGTGGTACTCGTCGGAGGAATAGATGAACGAGCCGTCCACCTTGGGCACGCCGTCGGGCCGCGCCGCCGACACCCCGACGCCGTCGAACACCGTCGATGACACTCCGGGCCGCGTCGGGGCGTCAGTGACCGTCATCGTCCAACGCCTCCGGTCATTGCCCGGTCCCGGCCCGATCGGCGGCCATGTGCACCGCGTCGAGGATCTTCTGGTATCCGGTACAGCGGCAGAGGTTGCCCGACAGCTGCTCGCGCACGGTCAGATCGTCGGGATCGGGGTCGCCGGCCAGCAGGCAGTGGGCGGCCACCACCATCCCCGGCGTGCAGAACCCGCACTGCACCGCCCCCGCATCCACAAGCGCCTGCTGCACCGGATGCACCCCGCCGTCAGAGCCGAGACCCTCAACGGTCACCACCGAGCGGCCCTCCACCTGTCCCGCCGCCACCAGGCAGGAACAGACCAGCACCCCGTCCACATACACCGAGCACGATCCGCACTCGCCCTGCTCGCATGCGTTCTTGGTGCCCCGCAGACCGATGCGCTCCCGCAGAAAATCCAGCAGGCTCTCCAGAGCCCACACATGGTCCACACTGTGAGCCACACCGTTCACGGTGACGTTAACCCTCACACCTCCACGCCTCCCTCCACGGCAGCAGCCTCGCCCAAGTCAGCAAGAGCCCAAGTGAGGCATCGCCGGGCCAGCACCGACAGCGCGTGCCTACGGTAGGCGGCGCTGCCCCGCACATCGTCGATGGGGGACGCGGCCCCAGCCACGAGATCTCCGAATTCACGGGCCACCCTCTCGCCGATGCGGCCGGGCGCGTCCCAGAGATCGGCCAGCGCCTCCCCCAGCATCCGCTCCGCGTCGCGGGCCCGCAGCGGCGTTGGGCCGGCCGAGCCGATCCCGGTTCCCACCCGCCGATCCGCAACGTCCAGGTTCACGGCGAACGACGCCGTGGCGATCACCATTGCGTTGCGCGGCCCGATCTTGGCGAATTGCTGCGGGCCGGTCGCGGCCGGGACGCGAACCGCTCGGATTAGCTCGTCGGGATCCAGCGCGCTGTGCTTCGGGCCGACGAAGAAGTCGTCTATGTCGATGAGGCGCGGCCCCCGCAGCGACTCGACTTCCACCTGCGCCCAGGATGCCAGCAGCACGGGATGCGCGTCCCCGGCCGGCGAGGCTGTGGCCAGGTTCCCGGCCACGGTGCCGCGGTTGCGGATCTGGGGCGATCCGACCGTGCGAGCCGCTTGGGCCAGCGCGGGACACAGGTGGCCGAGTTCATCGATGATTCTGGTGAAGCTCACCCCGGCACCGATGCGAACCGTGCGCCCATCCTCGATCAGTTCCCAGCAGTCGAACCCCTCCTCGAGGGCGGTCAAGTCCAGCAGCCCGGCCGGCCGGGCCCGGCCGAAGTTGATGCGGACCATGAGGTCGGTGCCACCGCAGATGGGGGACGCGTCGGGGTGCTGGGAGCGCAGCAGGATCGCGTCGGGCCACGACGACGGCCGCAATATCGGTCCTGACGCGATCGGTGACTCCATCACACCCAGTCTTGCACGGCGCGGCACGTGAGCCGCTACGCTGGCGGGGCCTTCGCTAGCAGCAGAGATTATCGAGATGCCTTGATGATCATCGACAAGCCTCTGCACCGCCGCCGCCTGTCCGCTCGGCCCGCTGGAGCAGCGTGCGGCTGACCTACTCGCCCGAGGTTGAGGCGTTCAGGACCGAGTTCTCGGCCTGGCTCGACGCCAACCTGCCCGATGAGGCCGACACCGCGGTGCGGCCGCGGTCCAGCGCCGACATACCTGCCTGGGCCCGGGACTTCCAGCGCCGCATGTTCGACGACGGCTGGCTGGTGCCCGGATACCCGCCGGAGTTCGGCGGGCGAAACGCCAGCCTCTACGAGCAGGCGGTGTTCTGGGAGGAGCTGGGCCGGCGCCGGGTGACTCAGAGCTTCAACCCGCAGGGACTGGGCATCGTCAGCGCTTCGATCATCACCTTCGGCACCGACGAGCAGAAACACCGCTGGGCGGTGCCGATCATGCGGGCGGATCAGACCGCGGCGCTGGGCATGAGCGAGCCGGGCGCGGGCAGCGACCTGGCCGGCCTGTCCACCAGGGCGTTACTGGACGGCGACCGCTTCATCGTCAACGGCCAGAAGGTGTGGACCTCGGGCGCACACGACGCCGACGTGCTGCTGGCCTTCGTACGCACCGACCCCGACGTGCCCAAGCACAAGGGCATCTCCGCGCTGATCATCGAAACCGACACGCCGGGGCTGGTGCGAAGGCCCTTCGGCGACATCACCGGCCGCTCGCCCGACTTCAACGAGGTGTTCTTCGACGACGTGGAAGTGCCCTCGGAGAACCTGGTCGGCGCGCTCAACGACGGCTGGCGGGTGTGCACCGGCTCGCTGGCCCACGAACGCGAGATGCTCTGGATCCTGTGGTCCCAGGGCCTCGACCGCATGCTCGACGACATGCTCGAGCAGCTGAACGAAGGCGCGGGGGCGGGCGCGGCCGACGACCCCGTGGTGCTCGACGGTCTGGGCAGCTCGATCATGGACTCGTGGGCCCTGCGCCTGCTGGGCCAGCGCCAGCTCGCTCGCAGCCAGAGAGGCCTGCACGTGGCCGACCAGTCGCTGCTGAAGCTGCTGGGCTCGGAGGCGCAGCAGAAGCTGGCGCTCCTGATGGTGGAGTCGCTGGGACCGGCTGCGCTGGACCGCACCATGACCGAAGGGGCGCAATCGCCCTACGAGAGCGACCGCTCGGCGCTGTCGTGGGCCGACCGGTACTTCTTCACCTTCGCCGGCACCATCAGCGGTGGCACCAGCGAGATCCATCGCAACATCATCGCCGAGCGCGTCCTCGGCCAGCCCAGGGGCTAGCGATGGAGTTCGAGTTCACCGACGACCAGCTGGAACTCCAGCGGGCGGTGCGCGACATCCTCGACGCCGAGGCACCCCCCGAGCTGGCCCGGGCCGTGGCCGACGGCGAGTCCGACGCCGCGGACTTCTGGCAGACGCTGGTGAACCTGGAATGGCCCGCCATGTCACTCCCCGAGGCGGCCGGCGGCCTCGGCTACGGCTGGGTGGAGCTTGCCATCGTTCTCGAGGAACTGGGTCGCCATGCCGCGCCCGGGCCGTTCGTGGCCACCGTTACCCAGTTCGCCGCGTCGGTGGCGGAGGCCGCCACGCCAACCCAGGCCGCTGAGCTGCTGGCGCCGGTTGTCGCGGGCCGAACCACCGGCACGATCGCCGTCGACGAGGGGGCTGGCACCTGGGACGCGACCGATGTGCAGGCCGCCGCCCGCCGAGATGGCGACGACCTAGTGCTGTCAGGCACCAAGCACTATGTGCTGGACGGCGCCACCGCCGATGAATTGGCCGTGGTGGTCCGCCTGGACGGCCAGTTGCGGGTGGTCCTGGTTCCGGGTTCTTCAGTCCCGGCCGTCGAGGGCCTCCCCGTCGATCCAGGCGTCCGCCATGCGACCGTCACCCTCGACGAGGTGCGGGTGTCGAAGGGCCGACTGCTGGGCGGCGGCGATGCCGCTGATGCGATGCGCCGAGCCCTGGAGGAGTCCGTGACCGCCGTCGCTGCGGTCACGCTGGGCGCCTGCCAGCGGATCTTCGACATCATCAACGCCTACGCCAAGGAGCGCATCCAGTTCGGTGTGCCCATCGGCTCGTTCCAAGCCGTCAAGCACAAGCTGGCCAACATGTACCGCGACATCGAGCGGGCCCGGGTGCTCGTCTACTACGCGGCCCTCACCCTGGCCGAGGACCACCCGGACCGCACAATGGCCGCCTCGATGGCCAAAGCGGCTGCCGGCGAGGCCCAGCGCCGCTGCGTGCAGGACGGCCTCCAGCTCGCGGGCGGAATCGGCTACACCTGGGAGCACGACCTGCACCTATTCCTGCGCCGAGCCAAAGTGGGCGAACTCCACTTCGGCTCGGCCTCCCACCACCGCCGCAAGGTCGCCCGCCTAGCCCTCCGATCCAGCGCCGCCTAGCGGGTCGGCCGGTGGTGGCGACGCTTGAGGATCGACCAGGAACCCCGCCCTCGCCAACGCCAGGATCAGGCTGTCCACCTTTTCTTCAAGCCGGTCGATCCTCTTGTTGGTCTCAATGTGGTCGGCACGGTTCTCGGCGCGGAAGTCTTTGAGGTCAGAGCGCAGTAGGTGGAACGCGCCCGCGAACACGCCCAATAGAGCGCTCACCATGATGCCGATGAGGGTGGCGGCCATCGCGGGGTCCATGCTGGCATGCTAACTCACGTGAACTATGGGAGCAACTCAAAAACTATGAAATATCTTAGGACATGTCGAATAGCACCGGCAGGGCCGGGGGGCTGCGGAAGGCGTAGCCGCTGATCACGGGAACCTCGGCGGCGGGATCGAGCCGCAGGTTGGGCAGACGGTCGAGCACGGCATTCACTCCCACCTCGAGCTCCATGCGGGCCAGATGCATGCCCAGGCACTGGTGGGCGCCGGTGCCGAAGGCCATGTGAGGCAGGGGCTCCCGATCCAGGTCCCACTCGCCGGAGTCGGTCCATCGGGCCTCGTCGCGTGACGCCGAGCCGTTGATCACCGAGACGGCCGACCCGGCCGGCACCGGGCAGCCGCCGATCTCGGCGTCGGTCGCGGCCACCCGGGCCACCATCGTCACCGACGTCTCCCAGCGCAGGGTCTCCTCCACGGCGGCCGGCACGAGCGTACGGTCGGCCAGGACCCGGGCCATCGCCTCAGGACGCTCCAACAGGGCCAGCAGGCACGACCCGAAGGCCCGGTAGGTGGTCTCGGCCCCGGCCGGCAGCAGCAGCCGCAGGAACCCGTAGATCTTCTCGTCGGTGAGCCCGGCCCCGTCGATCTCGGCGTGCACCAGTTCCGACAGCAGGTCGCCGGTGGGCTCGGCCCGCCGGGCCTCCACCAGCGGCTCCAGGTAGTCGCGCATGGCCTGGGACGCCGCCATTCCCTCCTCCGGGTTCAGCGGTCCGTAGGTGATCCGGATCGACCATTCGTTGAACTGCTCATGGTCCCCGGTGGGCACGCCCACGATCCCGCAGATCACCTGCACCGGGAACTTGCTGGTGACCTGGGAGACGAGATCGGCCTGTCCGGCCGGGGCGATGCCGTCCAGCAGCGACTCGATCACGGGTTCCACCAACTCGGCCCGCCAACGCTCCAGAGTCGAGCGGCGGAAGGCGTGAGCCACCAGATTGCGGTAGCGGCGATGCTCGTCGCCGTCGAGGCCGAGCATCAACTCCCCCATGTAGGGGCCCATCGCCTCGGCGTTGATCGACGCGGAGAACGAGCGCCAATCCCGCAGCACCTGGTCGGCGTCCTCCCAGGTCGTGACCGTGAACCTCGGAAGAGCCGGATCCTCGGTGAAGCTGAACCCCTCCTCCCGGATGACCGGGCAGTGCTGTCGGGCATGGGCCCACTGCTGGTAGGGCTGGGCGGCGTCCCACTGGTCGTAGGGCGGCGCCGAATAGTCCATCTCGGCCTCCCTGCCGGAGACATCCATGTCTACAGGATGGCACCTCTGGACTTGAGGTCGATGATCTCGTCCCAGCCGATGCCCAGTTCAGACAGCACCAACTCGGTGTGCTCCCCCAGTTCGGGGGCCCGGTCCACCTCGGCCGGGGTCTCGTCGAACTGGGCCGGGCTGGCCACCAGCTGAACCGGCTCACCCGCCGCGCTCACCATGGCCGGCAGGTACTCGTTGGCCACCACCTGGGGGTCGTCGTACAGCTCGGCCAGGGTCTGGAACGGGGTCCACACCCCCTCGAAGTCAGCCAGGCGCTCCTTCCACTCGTCCAGGGTGCGCTCGGCGAAAGCCTCATCGATGATGTCGATGCACTCCGGGCCGTTCTTTGAGCGGGCCTCGGAGGTGTTGAACCGCTCGTCGTCCACCAGGATCGGACGCTCCAGCCGGGATGCGAAGTCCTCCCAGTAACGGTCGCTCTGCAACAGGATCAAGCTGATGTACCGGTCATCGGCGGTGCGGAACACGCCCACGCCGGGATTGGGGTTCTTGCGCCGATCGCCCCGCGGCAGCGAGGTGAGCCCGAACAGCTTCGAGGCCACCACCAGAGGAGAGATCTGCCACAGCGCGGTGGCCAGCAGCGACACGTCGATCACGCTTGGGGTGCCGGTGCGCTCCCGCTTCAGCAGGGCGGCGGCGATGGCGCCGGCGAGGGCCATGCCGCCCATCACATCGCCGAAGGCGGGCGAGGGCTGACCCTGGGGCCGGCCGGCTGCATCGGGCGGGAACACCGCGGCCACCGCGCCCCGGGCCCAGAACGATGCCCCGTCGAAGCCGCCCTTCTCGGCGTCGGGCCCGGCCGGTCCCTGGCCGGTGCCCCGGGCGATGATGATGGACGGGTTGCGGGCCACGATCGCCTCGTTGTCGATGCCCAGCCGGCGGCGCACCGGCTCCAGGTAGTTGGTCAGAAAGACATCGGCCGTCTCGACCAGCTTCATCAGGGCCTCGCGGCCGTCGGGATGGGCGATGTTGAGCGCCACCGAGCGCTTGCCCCGGTTCGGCTGCTCGACCATGAAGTTCACGCCGCCGCCGGGGATCAGGCCCGAGGTGATCAGTCCCCGCTGAGGGTCGCCGCCGGCCGGGTTTTCGACCTTGATGACGTCAGCGCCCCAGTCCACCAGCACAGACCCGCCCGAGGGCACGAACATCCAGGTCGCCACCTCGACGACCCTTACTCCCTCCAGAGGTCCGGCCATCGCTGTGATTCCCGAGGCTTCGCTCGGCTGCCGTCGGCGGTCAGACCGCCAGCAGTTCCTTCAGGTTCCCGCCCATGATCTTTGCCGCGTCGGCCTGCGACAGCGATGAGGGCAGATCGTCATAGAAGCTCACCGGGTCGCCCAGGCCTTCGGGATGGGGGTAGTCGGAGCCGAACAGGATGCGGTCGGGGCTCATGACATCGATCAGCCCCTCGAGCCCGTCCTCCCAGAACGGGTTGACGTAGACGTTGCGCCGGAAGGCGTCGAGGGGATGCTCGGGGAAGTCCTGGGGCAGCTTCTTGTACACCCCTTCCAGCTTCTCCAGCAGGGGCTTCACCCAGGTGCCGCCGTTCTCGATGGTGGCGATGCGCAGGTCGGGGAACCGGGTGAAGGCCCCGTGACAGATCATCGCGGCCATCATGTCGCTGACGGCCCGGTTCTGCATCACCAGCAGGCGCAGCGGGTTGGGCTTGAACGGCAGGAACTCGGTCTTGCCCTCCCAGATCGACGCCAGGTCGGCGTAGCCGGAGTCCGACGCATGCATGCCCACCAGCACGCCGGCCTCCTGCACTCTGGCCCAGAACGGATCGAACTCGGGCAGGCCCGGCGACCGTGGCCCGCGCAGGCCCCAGGCCGGCGCCGGCCGGATGAGGATGCAGCGGGCGCCCCGCTCCAGGCACCACTCCAGCTCCTCGATGGCCTTCTCCACGATGGGAAGGGTGATGATGGGAGTGGCGAAGATCCGGTCCCGGTAGTTGAACGTCCACTCGTCGTGGATCCACTGGTTGAGCGAGTGCACCACGACGTGGGTCAGGTCGGGGTCGTCGCGCATCCGCTCCTCGAGCAGGCTGGCCAGCGTCGGAAACATGAGAGAGCCCTGGATCCCGAGCTCGTCCAGATGGGGCAGCCGGGCGTCGGCGTTGCGGGCCCATTCGGGGCAGTGGATCGGCTTGCCGAAGATCTCCCGCAGGCTCTTGCCCTCGGGGTTGCCGTGGCGGTAGTACTCCTCCTGAGCTCCGGGAGGGGCCACCACCTCGAAGGTGGGATTGGGGATGTACTCAGATATCTGTCCCTTGATCGCAATCTTGGTGCGACCGTCCACCTGCACGTAGCGAATGGCGCCCCGATATTCGGCGGGGAGGTGCCGGGTGAAGGCGTCCTCCGTCTCGTACATGTGGTTGTCGGAGTCGAAAACGGGAAAGCCTAGGTCGCGGGCCATGACGGTTCCCTCCTGCGTGGCTGCGGGCTTCCACGCTAGCGCGCGCCCAAGTTGGGCACCCCCGGCCGGCGGCATTGCTTCACACCGGCCGGCGGGGGCGCCATTCCTTGCCCCCGCGCCACCCCCCGGCCTGGCGGGACGCTCCGGCCTTCCCGACCAGTCGTTCTACGCTTTGGGCGTGATACAGCATGACTCGCGCGCCGAGAGGCGGTTTCGAAAGCCTGGCTACGTGCCTACCGCTGAGCGGTTCGTGCGACATGTGGCCAGCGAGTGGGGGGATCGCGACTTGGTGCTTCTTGGCGAGCGGCGGTTGAGCTATCGGGAGCTGGAGGCGGAGTCCCGGCGCTTGGGGCGGGCCCTGCTGGCCAGCGGGGTAACCCGCGGCGGCCGGGTGGGCTTGCTGGCCCCCAACGGGCCCGAATGGGTGGTGGCCTGGCTGGCTGCGGCCCGGATCGGGGCTGTGGTGGTGCTGCTCAACACGTTCCACAAGGCCCGGGAGTTGGGCTGGGCGCTGGCCCACTGCGAAGCCGACGTCCTGCTCACCGTGGACCGGTACCTGAGCCACGACTACGCCGCCCGGCTGGAAGAAGCCGTCGGAGGTCTGGCCGGCGCGGGCCGCGAGGCGCTCGACTGCGACAGCCATCCGAGCCTGCGGGCGGTGTGGATGTGGAGCCGGACCGGGGCGACACCGTCCTGGGCCGGATCGATCGACGACCTGCTGGCCCGATCGGACGAGGTCTCCGACCGGCAGTTCGAGAATGCCGCCGCCGACGTCGAGCCTCAGGACCCGATGGTCGTCATCTACACGTCGGGCAGCACGTCCGAGCCCAAGGGCGTGGTCCACTCCCAGGCCGCGGTGATCGTCCACCCGTTCAACCTGCTGCAGTTCCGCGACCTCGCCTCCGGCGACGTGCTCTACACACCGATGCCGCTGTTCTGGGTCGGCGGCCTGTCCTACGTGCTGGTGAGCGCCATGCACACCGGGGCCGCCGTCGTATTCGAGGAGCGCTTCGATCCCGCAAGCACGCTGGAGCTGATTGAGCGTCGACGGGTGACCCACGTGATCGGCTGGCCCCACATTGCCAAGGCACTCGTCGAGCACCCGTCCTTCGCCGAGCGAGACCTGTCCTCGATCCGGGGCGGCAGCTTCGACGAGTTGGTGCCGGTGCATCTGCGGGTCAGCGATCCCCGCAGGAAGGCAACCTCGTTGGGCATGACCGAGTCGCTCGGCCCCCACTCGATCGAGCCGCTGCACCTCGAGCTGCCCGAGGGCAAGGAGGACTCGTTCGGACGCAGCGTTCCCGGCATCGAGCACCGCATAGCCGATCCCTCCACCGGCGACGAACTGCCGGCCGGCCAGGCCGGCGAGATCTGGATCCGGGGCTACTCGCTCATGCTGGGGCTGCTCGGACAAGATCCGGCGGACGTCTTCGAGCCCGGGGGCTGGTACCGCACCGGTGACAGCGGCGTCCTCGACTCCGACGGCCACCTGTACTTCCGGGGCCGGCTGGGCACGGTGATCAAGTCGGGCGGGACCAATGTTGCGCCCCGTGAAGTGGAGCTCGCCATCGAGTCGCAGCCCGAAGTGATGCACGCGTTCGTGGTGGGCGTGCCCATCGCCGACGGCCGCGGGGAGGCCGTCGCCGCCGCGGTGGTGGCCAAACCGTGTGCCGGCATCGATCCGGCAAACCTGCAGGCCCGTCTGCGCAGCGAGATGGCCAGCTACAAGGTCCCCCGCCACGTGGCCGTGTTCGCCGAGCAGCAGGATCTGCCCTGGCTGGAGTCGGGCAAGATCGACCAGCAGGCCCTCCGCCGCCTGCTCGCAGACCGCTTCAGCAACCAGAGGCCGAGCAGCCGGCCCGGATAGCCGGAGCGCCGAGAGGCCGAGCAGCAATATCGGCCCGGTCTAGTGGTAGGAGATCGCCTCGAGCAGATCCAGGCGGTTGGCCCGCCGGGCGGGCGCCAGGGACGCCAGCAAGCCGGCCACCGCCGACACGACCAGGTACACCACCACGGTGGACCCCGGCACTGCCAGGGTCGAGATGATGTCGCTGGGAAGCGACGCGGCCGCGATCAAGCCGGTCGCCAACCCGGTGACGACGCCCATCAGCCCGCCGAAGACGGCCACGATGACTCCCTCCAGCAGGATGGCGGACCGGATCTGCCACTTGCCCATGCCCACGGCTCGCAGCAGCCCGATCTCGCGGGTCCGCTCGAACACCGACAGGGCCATGGTGTTGGAGAAGCCCATCACCGCGATCACCAGCGCGATGATCAGGAACACGTTGATCACCACCAGCAGGTTGTCGACCTGGGTGGCCCTGCTCGCGCGGTATTCGGCCTGGTTGCGCACCTCGACCTGCGGGAACTCCGCGAGGCCCGCGGCCAGCGCGGCCCGGGCGTCCTCGCTGCCGACTCCCGCCGCGGTGATCGCGGTGACCAGGCTGTCCTGACTCCCGACGACGTGGCGGTCCCAGTCACCGAGGTCGATAACCCAAGAGCCCACCACCGAGTCCTCGGTGTGGAGAGCTACTACTTCGAAGACCACTTCCTGCGAGCCGGAGATCTCCAGGCGCACTGCATCGCCCACGCCCAGGCCGAACGCCTGGGCGGCGTCGACATGCACCATCACGTCGCCGGGCCCGGCCCCGGCCAGGCTGCCGGACACGACGTTGGGCTCCACATGCCTCGAGAAAGAGGCGAGGCTGGCAGCAGAGAGCACATGCTGGCGGCCATCGGCGGTGCGCACGCCGTTCGGCCGGAACCGGAAGCTCTCGACCGATTCCAGTTCCGGCACCCGGGCAATCTCGGATGCGGCCTCCGAACTGAACGAGAGCTGCCGGTTGTCGCAGGCGCCCGCGCACAGCATCCAGTCCGCTCGGACCGAGTCTTCCAGCTGGCTGTTGAGGGTCTCCTTGAAGGATGTGCCCAGCACCGTGACCAGCGAAACCATGGCCAGCCCGATCATCAACGCCGACGCGGTGGTGGCCGTACGGCGGGGGTTGCGGGCCGCGTTCAGCCGGGCCAGACGCCCGTTCAGGCTGAACACCCGGGCTGCCGGCCATCCCAGCACCTGAGACATCGGGCCCGCCACGGCGGGACTACAGATGTTGACGCCCACCAGTGCCCCGAGCACGCCGAAGCCCAGCAGAAGAACGAGCGCCGATGTGGACTGGTCCGACAACAGGCCCGCGACCAGAAGCACCAGCCCGATTCCGCCGACTGCCGTTCCGACGATTATCGACCGGCGCCGGCTGTACGGATCGATGTCGGCGTCGTCAGCCAGCGCCACCATGGGCGTCACCCGGCGGGCCCGCATCGCCGGCAGGATGGCTACGACCGCCGTCACGCCGACGCCGAGGGCCAGCGCGGCCCCGACCGGGCCGCCTCCGATCATGGCTTCGGGCATGGGAAGCTCCGCGCCGGCGGCTTCCATGATGGCACTGAGACCCCGGGAGACTCCGATGCCGAGACCGAGCCCCACCGCGGTGGCCACTGCGCCCATCACCAGGGCTTCCAATGCCACGGTCAGAGCCACCTGGCGCCGGTCGGCGCCCAGCACCCGCAGCAGCCCGAATTCTTTGATGCGCTGGCCCGTGATCAGAGTGAAGGTGTTGTAGGTGATGAACGCCGAGATGACCAGCACGATGACCGCGAAGGCCAGCAGCCCGTTGCGGAAGATGGCCAGAAGATCGCTGAACTCCTGATCGCGCGCCTCGACTTGTTCCTGCTGCGAGAGGACCAGATAGGACGGGCCGAGGGCGCGCTCGATGGACCCGGTCACCTCATCGAGCGAGGCGCCCGGAGACAGCCGCACATCGATCAGGTCGTACCCGCCGCCGCTGTGCAGGAGCTGGCGGGCGGTGTCCATGTCCCAGGCGACCAGCTGGAACGGGGCCCGCAATTCGGGCTCCAGGAAGTAGAAAACGCCCACCAGCTCGAAGGAGTGGGTGCCGGCAGGGGTGGCGACCTTGTAGCGCTCGCCGATCTGGAAGCCGAAGTCGGCCGCAGTGTCATGGTCCATGGCGAACTCGCCGGGCCCAGAGGGCCGGCGACTGACGCCGTCGTCGAGAGGGAAAATCCTTCCCAGCGACTCATCCTCCGGCCAGCCCATCCCGGCTTGCTGGGTGAATTGGGGGTCCAAGGCGTTGCCGTCGGCGTCGATGGCCACGACGCTGAACTCGGACACCGCGCCGGCAGCTCTCTCCACGCCGTCGATCGCCTCGAGTTGATCCTTCAGGGAAGGGTCGAGCAGGGGCAGGTCCTGCCACTGGTCCACGTTGCCCAAGGTGGACTGCGAACGGACCGACAGGTCGATGTGGTCGTAGAGATCGCCGGCCATATCGCTGAAGGAGGCGCGGAGCCCGTCGGTGTTGATCAGCACGCCGACGGTGAGGGCCACCCCGATCACCACCGCCAACGTGGTGAGCGCGAACCGGAGCCGAGTGGCCGCAATGTTGCGGAGGCTGTAGCGCAGCAGCATCACGGGCCCCTCTACTGGATCAGGACTGCTCGAAGCAGCGCCCAGCGCGAGCCGGGATCACTCTTCCAGTTCTTCCATGAATTCGAGGATCTGGTCCACGGTGGCCCCTTCGGGGACGCCCCGGATGAACTGGCCCACCTGCAGGATCTTCATGTAGTCGAGCACCTGCTCGGCCGTGGGATCGATCAGCTCGCCCTTGAGGCTGCCATCGGACAGGAACACGACCCGGTCGGCGAAGGACGCCGCCCTGGCGTCGTGGGTCACCATCACGATCGTCTGACCGAGATCGTCCACCGCCTTGCGCATGAACCTCAGCACATCGGTGCCGGACCGGGAGTCGAGGTTGCCGGTGGGCTCATCGGCGAAGATGATCTCCGGCTTGGCGGCCAGCGCTCTCGACACCGCCACCCGCTGCTGCTGGCCGCCGGACAGCTCGTTGGGCCGATGGGCCAACCGGTCGCCCAAGCCCACCGTTGCGATCACGCTGTCCACCCACTGCTGATCGGGCTCGCGCCGGGCCAGTGCGAGGGGCAGTGTGACGTTCTCGATGGCGGTCAGCGTGGGCACCAGGTTGAAGGCCTGGAAGATGAACCCCACCCGGTCGCGGCGCAGCCTGGTCAACTCCTTGTCTGAGAGGGTGCTCAGGTCGGTGCCGCCGATGTAGGCCCGGCCCTCGGTGAGGTCGTCGAGAGCGGCCATGCACTGCATGAGCGTGGACTTGCCCGACCCCGACGGACCCATGATCGCGGTGAAGCGACCCTGTTCGAAGATGATGTTGACTCCGTCGAGGGCCCGGACCTCGGTCTCGCCCGACCCGTAGATTTTGACGGCATCCACCGCCCGGGCCGCAGCAACCATCTCGGATGACTCTACGGCAGCGTTGCTCATGACGCGGGAACCTCACTCGACGCTTCTTTGCCGTCCACCTGAGCCACCGTTCACCTGAGCCATGAGGGGCGCAAACAGGAACTCTAGCCCCGGGGCAGACCCAGAAGTCGTTCGGCGATGATGTTGCGCTGGATTTCGTCGGTGCCGCCGGCGATGGAACCCGCCTTCGACCACAGCCACTGGCGCTGCCAGGTTCCCGCGGTCAGCTCGCCGCTCGGCGACGGCCACAGAACTGCCTCCGCACCGAGCATCTCCAGCGCCACCGCCGACAGCCGTCGGGTCATCGCGGAGTGAATGAGCTTCGTCACGCTCGAATCGGGTCCGGGCTCGATCCCGCGGCCCAGACTCGACAGCGTGCGGTAGTTCCGCAGCCGCAGCAGCCTCAGCGCCACATAAGCATCGACCAGATCGTCGGCGATGACCGGACCGCTCAGAGCGGCGCGGCCTCGATCGCCGGCCACGAGCTCGTCGAAGTAGATCTCGTGCACGACCTGTTCCTTGAATGGGTAGGCGGTGCCCCGCTCGTGGGCGAGGGTGGTGGCGGCCACCGCCCATCCCCGGTGCAGTCCGCCGACCAGGCAGTCGGCGGGCACGAAGACCTCGTGCAGGCCCACCTGGTTGAACTCGGACTCACCGGTGATCTGCCGCAGGGGGCGGACCTCCACGCCCGGCGCCTCCATGTCGATCACCATGCAGGAGATCCCGCCATGACGGCCTCCCTCGGCTTGAGGGTCGGTGCGCACGAGAGCGATCCCCCACTTGGCGAATCCGGCGTATGAGGTCCACACCTTCTCGCCGGTCACCAGCCATCCGCCGGGGGCCGGCTCGGCGCGGGTTCTCAGCGACGCCAGGTCCGATCCTGCATCGGGTTCACTGAAGAGCTGGCACCAGATCTCGCTGGCGTCGAGGATCGGCGGCAGCCACTTCTGCTGCTGGGCGGGGGTTCCGTGGGCCAGCAGGGTCGGCCCGGCGAGGTTGATGCCCACCCTGTTGACCGGCTGGGGGGCGCCCGCTCGGGCGTATTCCATGTTGTAGAGGGCCACTTCCACACCGGTCGCGCCGCGGCCCCCCACCGCCTCTGGCCACGAGATGGCCACCATCCGGGCACCGGCCAGCTTGGCCTGCCAGCGCCGGCCCCAGTCGACCACCTCCTCGGAACTGAGAGCTCCGTCGGGGCGCTCGGCGTTGCGGTCGAGCCAAGTCCGCACCTCTTGTGCGAACGCCCGCTCGTCCGCCGACAGCACCAGGTCCACGCCGCGACCCTACTGACACCCCGAAGCCGCTACCGTGCCCCCTCCGCTACGGGATTGCGGACAGCAACCGCGCCGCCGTCAGGGAAGCCGACCGGCAACCATCACAGCGCCGACGGCGCGACGAGTAGCGTCGGGGAATGGACGACACCGCACAGGACCTGGACGAGGCTGCCAAGGCGGACACGATCCAGCTTCTGCTGGATACCACCGCGATCCGCCGTGTGCTGGCCGGCTGCTGCCAGACGCTCGACGACGGCCACTTCGACGAGTGGGTCCTGCTGTACACCGAGGACTGCCGGTTCGCGGTGATGGGAACCCGCGCCCGGGGCCGGGAGGCGATAAGGGCGATCATCGAGCCGTTCCAGACCGAGGAGCTCAGAGGCAAGCACATGATCAGCGAGCCCCGGATCAACCTGCACGGCGACGAGGCCACCGCCACCACGGACTTCGCCTTCGTGGCCAAGAACAACAAGGTCCTGCAGACCGGCCGCTACTACGATGTCCTGCGCCGGGGCGCCGACGGCTGGCAGGTGGCCGGGCGCGAGATCGTGTTCACCGGCGACGAACCGGCCGGCCTGGACGACTGAGAACGCCCGCGGTGACCCCGGGACCGGCCCTTCCACAAGATCAGTGCGGCAGTTCGGCCTCTGAGGGCCAAGTCGTCATCAATATCGTTCCGACGACCGGCGCGAGCGGTCTGGAATGACGCTAGACGCTCTGCTGTCGGGAGCGCCGCTCCGCGACGACCTGGTGGCTGACGGCAGCGGCCGATTCTCATCAGCCGAGGTCGAGGGCCGAGTCCGGACGGTCGCGGCCGCGCTGGTGGCCCGGGGCGCTGCACCCGGCGACCGGGTGGCGTTCCGCTTGCCGGTCGGCATCGACAGCGTGATGGCCTACCGGGCCTGCTGGCGGATCGGGGCGGTAGCGGTCGCGCTGCACCCCGCCGCGGACTCGCATCAGATGGCCAAGGCCCTCGATCAGGCCCGACCGGTGCTGATGATCGCCGAGCCGGACAGCCCACCAATCGGCACTGTCGCGGCAGTCACGATGGACGGGTTGAGCGCCGCGAGCGACAGTACGACGCCCGACCAAGACGAACCCGCCGCCGAAGACGCCCACACCGCCCACGCGGCGAGCAGAGCCTCCGCCGGGCCCACCGTTGCGGACGCCGATGCCGTGATCATGTTCACGTCGGGATCCACCGGCATGCCCCGCGGTGTGGTCCACACCCACCGGAGCCTGCGCTACAAGGTGAGCCAGCTGACTGAGACTCACGGCCTCACCGTGAATGACTGCGCCCTGGTGCCGTCCCCGCTGGCCCATGTCGCCGGGCTCCTGCACGGCGTGCTGATGCCGGGCGCGGCCGGGATGAAGACGGTCTTGATGTCACGTTGGGATCCGGCGAAGGCCTTGGAATTGATCGAACGGGAGTCGGTCACCTACATGGTGGGGCCGCCAACGCTGTTTGTGACCCTCATGGACTGCGACGCATTCGACCCGGGCCGCACCGCATCGCTGCGGATGATCTCCTGCGGCGGAGCCGGGGTCACGCCAGCGTTCTGTGAGCGGGCCGCGGCCACGCTGGGAGTCGTGGTGAAGCGCTCCTACGGCTCCACCGAAGCACCCACCATCGCCACCTCCCGGTTCGACGATCCGGTCGACAAGATGATTCACACCGATGGACGGGCTTTCGGCGATGCGCGGTTGCGGGTGGACGGCGACGGCGAGCTGTGGGTATCCGGGCCGGAGTTGGCCCGCGGCTACCTCGATCCGGCCGACACCCGGGCCGCGTTCATCGACGGCTGGTTCCGCACCGGTGACCTGGCCGCCATCGACGACGGCTGGGTCACCATCACGGGCCGTGCGGGCGACCGGATCATCCGCAGCGGCGAGAACATCTCCGCAACCGAGGTGGAGCAGCACCTGGAGGCCCATCCGGCAGTGCTCCAGGCTGCGGCCGTGGCCGAGCCCGACGAGCGGCTCGGCGAGCGGGTGGCTGCGTTCGTGGTCGCGCCCGACGGGTTCGACCTGGAAGCCTGCCGGGCCTGGTTCGCCCGGCGGGGTGCGGCGCGCTACCTCACCCCCGAACGGATCGAGATTGTCGCTGAGCTTCCCGTCCTCGCATCAGGCAAAGTAGACCGCAAGCAACTTCAAGCCGCCCTCACCGCCGAACCGCCCCAGGAGCCCGCAGCAGTGACCGACACCATGCGAGCCGCCGTCTACCGGGGGCCTGGACAGCTCGAAGTCGCCGACACGCCCGTGCCCGCGCTCGGGCCTGGCGACGCGCTGGTGGAGGTGGCCTACTGCGGCGTTTGCGGTACCGACCTTCACATGGTGCTCGACGGCTGGGGCGCGCCCGACACGATCTTCGGCCACGAATGGGCCGGCCGGGTGGCTGCCGTCGGGGCCGAGGCCCGCATCGACATCGGCACGGCGGTCGTGGGGAGACCGTGGACGGAGTGCGGGCACTGCCGGGCGTGCCTGGCCGGGCGCCCGGTGCTGTGCGCCCGTCGGCCGCTCGCCGGCGCCGACGACTACCACTCCGGCGGCTTCGCCCGCTACCTGGCCGCCGACCGCCGCAACCTCACCGCCGTGCCCCCCGGTCTCAGCCTGCGGCATGCCGCCTACGCCGAGCCGCTGGCGGTGGCGATGCACGCCATATCCCGAGCCGACCTGCAGCCCGGCGGTCGGGCCATGGTGTTCGGCTGCGGGCCGATCGGCGCGGCGGTGGCCGCGGTTCTTGTTGCTCGCGACGTCGACGTGACCGTGGTCGAGCCCCAGCAGGGTCGCCGTTCGCTGGCCCGTCGGCTGGGCGCCCGCACCCGCCTGCCCGACGATCTCGAGGCGCCCGGCCATCCGGGCCAGGTCCCCGCCGATGCCGTCGAGTGGGTGTTCGAGGCCTCCGGGGCGCGCCAGGCCGCCCAAGCCGGGCTCGCCCAACTCGCCCACGGCGGCACGATGGTGCTGGTGGGAACGGGCCTGGACTACCCGAGGCTCGACACCAGCCGGGTGATCCTCAACGAGCTGGTGGTGACCGGGGCCTACGAGTACGACCCCGACGGCATGGCCGACGCGCTCGCGCTGATCGCCTCGGGCAGGCTGCCGATGGACACCCTGCTGGAACCGGAGCCGGTCGGCCTCGACGGGCTCCTCGACGCGATGGGCCGCCTGCGCTCGGGCGAGACGGCCGGAAAGGTAATGGTGAAACCATGAGCCTCACCGACTTCAAGGGCCCCGGCCGCTTCAACCATGTGGCCATGAGCGTGCCTGCCGACCTGCTCGACGCCGACGGTCGGACCGCCATTACCCGCTTCTACGGCGGGGTGTTCGGCTGGCAGGAGCATCCCACCATGACTGAGGACCGCAGACGGCTGGTGATGGGGGTGCACTCCTATGACCAGTTCGTGTTCCTGATCGCGGACGAGAGCCCCATGCAGGCACCCAAGGGCGACCACTTCGGTATGGCCGTAGAGAGCCTCGACGAGCTCAACGAGGTCCTGCGCCGTTGCGAGGCGTTCGCCGCCGACGACGACCGGGTGAGCATCATCGGCTACGAGGTCGAGGACTTCACCGTGCTGAAGCTGCACAGCTTCTACGTTCGCTTCCTGCTCCCGCTGATGGTCGAGGTCCAATACTTCGAGATGGTCGCCTGACCGGGGTGGGCAGCCGATCATCCCGAAGGCGCGGCTGGTCAGCGGGCTGGCACTAGCCCGCCGATCGCGGCCGCCCAGGCCACGGCGGCCGCGGTGCCGGCCAGCAGGTAGGGACCCAGGGGACGGCTGGCCCGCCGGCCATGTCGAACGAGGACGACCACCGCCTCGGGCGCAGCCAACAAGAACCCCGCGGCAAGGCCCCACAGCGCCACCTCCCAGCCCCACCATCCACACAGCAGGCCGTTCAACACGCTGAGGCGCACGTCACCGAAGCCCAGCCCCGGCGGGTGGATGAAATGGACCCCGGCCAGCAGCGCCCCGCACACAGCGGCCCCAAGCACGGCACCGATGAGGCGAGCCGGCTCAGCATCGACCAACGATGCCGCCGCGTAGAGCGCCCCCACCATCCCCGCTGTGGGCCAGATGGTGCGAGTCGGGAGCAGGCCGGTTCGGAGATCGGTCACCGCCAGCCGCACACCTGCGGCCAGCCATACGGCCAGCGCGGCCGCGACGAGGACCCCGGCGGCCAGGGATGCATCAGAGCCAAGAGGCAAGATCGAGCGAATCCGCCCGGACTCTACCCGTCCGACTTGCTGCCGCGCGAATCTGGATCAGGCGTCAGGCCAGATGCTGGTACTGGTGGCTAGGCGATCCCGCAGGATGGCAGCTAGACGGGACCGATGGTGACGGGCGTCACCGAAGGACACGCTGTCGAGTTGCGCCCGCTTGAGGTACAGGTGCACATCGGCCTCCCAGGTGAAGCCGATGCCGCCGTGAACTTGCAGAGCCGACTCGGCGACCCGCAACCCTGCGTCGCTGCACCAGATCTTGGCCACCGCCGCGGTCTCGGCCGCCGTCGCCCGACCCGCCGCGTCGTCGGCCGCTCCCATGGCCCAGGCCGCGTGGTACACCGCGGAGCGCATGCCCTCGACATCCACCAGCATGTCGGCGCAGCGGTGCTTGACCGCCTGGAAGCTGCCGATGGGCCGCCCGAATTGCTCGCGCATCTTGGCGTACTCCACGGCCAGGTTCATCACCGCCTCGGCCGCGCCCAGCATCTCGGCCGAGTGGAACACCGCGCCCCGGTCCAGGTGGACGGCTGCCTCCTCGGCACCGCCCACGGTCACGGCGGGCGCGCTGTCCAGGTCGATCCAGGCCAGCTCCCGGGTCTGGTCCATGGCGGGCTCGGGCGCACGGGCCACGCCGGACAGGTCCACGGCCACCAGTTCGTCGCCGGCTGGGGCGACCAGCACGTCGGCCCTAGCGCCGTAGACCACCGGCTCGGTCCGGCCCGACACGGATCCGTCTACCGCCCGGGCCAGCAAGGTGCGGGCCGCGCAGGCGATCGCCTCACCCGATAGCAGCCGCTCCCCCCACGGCCCGTCGGCTAACACGGCGAGCGCCGTCAACTGCTGCAACAGGGGCACCGGGGCCAGATGGGCACCCGTCTGCTCCAGCAGCACCGCCGCCTCCACCGTCCCCAGGCCGACCCCGCCCAGCCGCTCGGGCACCGCGATGCCGGTCCAGCCCTGATCCACCATGGCCGCCCACAGTTCGGCGTCGAGACCGCCCGCCTCGCAGGCCCGGCGCACGGCCGCCATGTCGCACCGGTCGTCGAGCAGGCCCACAGCCGCATCCCGCAAGGCCACCTGGTCAGCCGACAGGTCGAAGTCCACCGCCCCGAATCGTACGCCCCGCGCACCCAGAGCCCGTCAGATCCTTCGGGCCCGTGGGACTACTTCAGATCCTCACCGATGTAGTGGACCAGCAGGCCGTCTTCAGTCTCGCTCCACAGCACGAGCCAATCCTCGCCCGAACCATTGACGGGGACGCCCCAGACCGGCGGCAACTGGTAGCGCCGACGACGCACGGCAGGGTCGCTCGAATCGTCCTCGAGGGCGTCCAGCACATCGTTGACACGGTCATAGAGTTGGCCGAGCCGCAGGTCTGCCTGCAGACGAACAAGTTGTTGGTCGGCTTCTGGGTTGAATAGCAGAGTTCCCATTTTCCTCATAGGGGTAAAGAGGTGTCGCGGCAGTCGCGCTAGTGGGGTAGTCTAGTCGACGATACAGCACAACATAAGTGCATCATTTATTGTTGTGCGGTGCGCAATGCAACTATTCGGAGATGCCACCCATGTCGCAACTAGTCGAGCTTGACTCTCGTCGCCGGGTTGCCTTAGGCCGCCTAGGCCAGCCCGGACACAACCGCTATCTCGTCACCGAGGAGTCCGACGGGACGCTGATCTTCGTCCCGGCGGTGGTGATGACTGCGCATGAAGCTGCGCTGCTGCGTCATCCGGAACTAGTGCATCAGATCGAGGCTGATCGGGCCGACCCGTCCCGAGCTGTTCCGTCGAGGGCACGCCGCCCGCGCAACACTTGAGCAGGCTGGTCCGTGTACGAGTCGCCGATCCGACCTGCAGGTTGCTAGGAGGGTGGTAGACCCGGCGATGTGGATCTGACGCCTACGGCTGAGCAGCGGGCGTTCCGGGACGAATGCCGGGCGTGGTTGAAGGACAACCTGCCGTGGGACTATGGCACGGGTCTGCCGCCGTTGTTCGACGACTTGGCTGAGGAGGTGGAATTCGGTCGCGCCTGGCAGCGGCGCCTGGCCGAGGCCGGCTATGTGGGTGTCACCTGGCCCGTGGAGTACGGAGGCCGGGGCGCCGACCCGGTGTTCAGCTTCGTCGTGCAGGAGGAATTGGCCCGGGCCCGGGCGCCGGAGATGGTGGGCCGCATCGGCGTCAACCTGGTGGGGCCCTGCCTGCTGGCCCACGGTACCGGCGACCAGCGGCAGCGCTGGCTGCCGACCATCCTCAACGCCGAGCAGCTCTTCTGCCAGCTGTTCAGCGAGCCCGACGCGGGCAGCGACCTGGCCTCGCTGCGCACCCGGGCCGAGCCCGTCGGCGGCGGCTGGCGACTGCACGGCCGCAAAGTATGGACCTCGTACGCCCAGTTCGCCGACTGGGGCCTGTGCCTGGCCCGCACCGATCCGGACGCGCCCCGGCGGTCCGGCATCACCGCGCTGATGGTGGACATGAGGGCTTCCGGCGTGGAGGTGCGGCCCTTGCGCCAGATGACCGGCGAGTCGGACTTCAACGAGGTCGTCTTCGACGGCGCCTTCGCCGCCGACGAGCAGGTGATCGGCCCGGTCAACGGCGGCTGGGCCGTAGCCGGATCGGTGCTGGCCGGCGAGCGGGGCACCAACCCCCGACAGCTGGTCATCCATTCTCAGCTGTTGGACGAGCTCGTGCGCCTGGTCGCCGAGCGGGGCCTGGACAACGACCCTCGCACCGCCCAGGACCTGGCCCAGGCCTTCGTCGAGGTGCGCCTGTTCCAGCTCCAGAACTGGCGCACCCTGTCCAAGCACGCCCACGGCCGCCGGCCAGGCCCGGAGACGGCCACCGCCAAGCTCTACTGGAGCGAGACGAGCCAGCGCCTGCACGCCACTGCCATGCGGGTGCTGGGCGACGCCGCCCCCCTGTGGCGCGGCGCCCGCGACAACCCGGCCGGCGGCCGCTGGCAGCGCTCGTGGCTCTACTACCGGGCCGCCTCGATCTTCGCCGGCACCAATGAGATCCAGCGCAACCTCATCGGCGAGCGGACCCTGGGCCTGCCCCGCGAGCCCCGCCCCTGACCCCGCCCCTGACCCCGCCGCGCCCTGCCGCGTAGAATGACCTCGATGCCGGAGTTCGCGACGATCATCTACGAGGTCGAAGGCCACATCGCCACCATCACCATGGACCGGCCCCATGTGGCCAACGCGCAGGACACCCAGATGATCGACGAGCTCGACGCCGCGCTCGACCTCGCCGACGAGGACGACGAGGTGCGGGTGGTGGTGCTGGCCGCCAACGGCAAGCACTTCTCGGCCGGCCACGACCTCAAGGCGCTGGTGGGCGACGTGGAGCCCGACAAGTGGCGCCTGATGCGCGACACCCCCGAGGGCAAGTGGCACCACGAGAAGGTGATGTACTTCGACCGCTGCCTGCGCATCCGCGACTTCCGCAAGCCGACCGTCGCCGCGGTGCAGGGCAAGTGCGTGGCCGCGGGCGTGATGCTGGCCTGCATGGCCGACATCATCGTGGCCAGCGACGACGCCGCCTTCCAGAACCCGGTGCTGCGCATGACCGGCGCCGCCGTCGAGATCCTGGTCGAGCCCTGGGAGATGCCGGCCCGCAAGGCCAAGGAGTTCCTGCTCGCCGCGGAGACCATCACAGCAGCCGAGGCCGAGCGGCTCGGCATGGTCAACCGGGTCGTGCCCCGGGCCGAGCTGTCCGCCGCGGCCCGCGACCTGGCCAACAAGATCGCCCTGGTGCCGCCGGCCACCGCCCAGGTGGTCAAACGCTCGATCAACAAGACGCTCGACCTCCAAGGCCAGCGCGACGCTTGGGACTACCACTTCCAGGCCCACCACTGGATGCACAACACCGCCACCGCCCTGGGAGCGCTGGACCGACGCATGCAGAAGGGCTCCATGAAGGAGGTCTTCGCCGAGCACCGCGACCCTCAGCCCCAGTGAGGCAGCCCCTGGCCGGGATCAGGGTGCTCGATGTGGGCACCCGCATCGCGGCACCGTTCTGCGCCGGGATACTGGGCGAGCAGGGTGCAGAGGTCATCAAGGTCGAGGACCCCGGTCGGGGCGACATGCTCAGAGATCTGGGTCCGTACGCGCCCGGCCCCGGCGGCGAGCCCTACTCGCTCTATTGGTCGGTGGAGGGCCGGGGCCGCAAGTCGGTCACTATCGACCTGCGCCGCCCAGCCGGCCAGGACCTGTTCCGTCGCCTGGCCGGCACCTCAGACGTGGTGTGCGAGAATTTCCGGCCCGGAACGCTGGAGCGTTGGAACATCGACCCCACCCGGCTCGATCCTCGCTTGGTCACCGCTCGCATCAGCGTGTTCGGCCAAGACGGTCCCAAGTCGCTACGCCCCGGGCTCGACCGCAACGGAGCAGCCTACGGGGGGCTCATGCACCTCACCGGCGAGCCCGACCGGCCCCCGGTTCGGCCCGGCGTCACCGTCACCGACTACCTGACCGGAGTGTTCGCGGCTCAGGCGGTGACCGCCCTCCTGTACGAGAGGGACGCCGGAGGCACCGGCACCGGAGGCGTGATCGACGCCTACCTGTACGGCTCGGCGCTCCGCATCCTGGAATGGACCGTCGCGGCCTACGACAAGTTGGGCATGGTTCGCAACCGCTCCGGCAATCGCCTCGAGCACTCAGCGCCGCTCGACAACTATCTCAGCCGCGACGGCCGCTACGTGTGCATAGTGGCCGCGGGCCAGACCAACTTCGAGCGCCTGTGCCGGGCCATGGACCGGCCCGAGTTGGCCGCCGACGAGCGCTTCGCCACTTCCGAGGCCCGGGGTCGCAACAACGCGGAGATCAACGGTGTGGTGGCCGAGTGGGCCGCCAGCCTGGACGCGGCGGACATAGAGGCCCGCTGCGTGGCCAGGGACGTGCCGGTGGGCAGGGTTTACGACGCGGCCGACCTCACCGCCGACGAGCATGTGGCCGCCAGAGGTGACATCTGCACCGTCGATGACCCTGTGATCGGTCCAGTGCGCCAGCAGGCTCCTTTTCCCCGTTTGAGCGCCGATCCGCCACCGGCTCCCGCCGGTGCTCCCCGCCTGGGCGAGCACACCGAAGAGATCCTGTCGGGTCTGCTGGGCCTGTCCAGTGCGGACCTGGACGCGCTGAGAGCTGACCGCGTGATCTGACCGAAATCGGGGTACGAGGAGCCCTGGGCTACAACCGAGCGAGTTGCCCCAATCGGCTGGGCGCTCAGTTGAGACGCTGGATGAGGGTGCCGGTGCCTAAGCCGCCGCCGCAGCACATCGACACGAGGCCGTAGTCGCCGTCGGTGCGCTCCAGCTCGTGAACGGCCTTGGTGGTGAGGATGCACCCGGTGCCGCCCAGGGGATGGCCCAGCGCGATGGCGCCGCCGTTGGGGTTGGCCTTGGCCGGGTCGGCGCCGACGGTGCGCTGCCAGGCGATCACCACCGACGCGAAGGCCTCGTTGACCTCGAACACGTCGACGTCGTCGATGGTGAGCCCCTCGCGTTCGAGCACCCGCCGGGTGGCCGGTATCGGACCCTCCAGCATCAGCACCGGGTCGCAGCCCACCAGCGCGGTCTGGGCCACCCGGACCCGGGCCTTCAAGCCCAGCTCGGACACCTTGTCGGCCGACATCAGCAGCACCGCGGCGGCACCGTCGGCGATCTGCGAAGACGTGCCCGCGGTGTGGACCCCGTCGTCGCGGGCCACCGGCTTGAGTCCGGCCAGCGCCTCCATGCTGGTGTCGCGGGGCACCTCGTCGCGGGCGAACTCCACCGTCTCGCCGGTCTTGTGGCCGTCCTCATCGACGACGACCGCGTCTATGGGCACGATCTGGGTCTCGAAGCGGCCCTCGCGCTGGGCGGTGGCGGCCCGCAGCTGCGACTCGAGGCCGAGCTCGTCGGTGTCTTGACGGGAGATGCCGTAGGCGGTGGCGATGCGCTCGGCGCCCTCGAACTGGCTGGTGAACTCGTAGTGGCGGAAGTAGCTGCGAGACACGGGCCTGCCGGGGCCGTTCATCACGTTGGCGGCCAACGGAACCATAGACATCGACTCCACCCCGCAGGCCAGCACGGTGTCCTCCGCGCCCGAGGCGATCAGGCTGTAGGCCAGGTTCACGGCGTGCTGGGACGACCCGCACTGGGAGTCCACCGTTGAGCAGGCCGTGGTCTGGTCGCCTCCGTGGGACAGCCAGGCGGTGCGGGTGATGTTCATGCCCTGAGCGCCGACCTGGTCGATACAGCCGCCCACCACCTGGTCGACGTCGCCGCTGGCAATCCCGGCCCGGTCGAGGCACTCCATCTGCACCGGCCCGAGCATGTCGGCCGGGTGGGTGTGGGCCAGCGTGCCGTTGCGCTTGCCCACCGCTGAGCGGACGGCCTCCACGATCACTACCTCGGTCATCGCATGTCCTTTCTGCTGGACTGACGGCCAGCCTACGCGCTCGTCGTTCCGGTGGTTCCGCCGGGCGCGGCCTGCGCCCCGTTACGGGGCGACAGCTATGACGGTCCAGTCGAGGATCTTGTCGGGTTCCGAGGCGCGGTGGGCGAAGCCCTCGACCTGCACCGCGAAGATGCGGCCGCTCCCGGCGGGGGCGGTGTCGAGCAGCGTGTGGCGGAACGACACCTGGTCGCCCTCGAAGGCGGGGCCGGTGTGATCGCAGCCGTGCCATCCCACCACGGTCGCCATGCCGGGAAGCACCCTCGACAGCGACGCCTGGGCCAGCCCGACGACGTGGCCCCCGTACAGCAGCCGCTGCGGGTAGAGAGACTGGGCCGCGTCGCGGTGCGCCATGGCCAGGTTGTTGGTCAGGCGCACCAGGCTCAGGGCGTTGTCCACCAGGTCGCGGGCGGGATCGGCGACAGTGGCGCCGGGCTGCCAGTCGGCTCCCGGGCCCAGCGGGGCGAAGTCCCAGTGCGCCGGCACCAGCCCGACGTAGGAGGCGAGATCCAGCGGGGGCGCCGTCCCCAGGTCGTCGTCATGGCCGGGCTGCCGGTCGACGGCCTGGGGCAGCAGCGGGGCCCGCTGGTAGGTGACGGCGGGCTCGCCGTCGGCTGTGGTGACGATGTCCACCAGCGCCTTGCCCCGGTGGGGTCGTCCGGGACGGGGCCTGCTGTCGGAGAGGGCGACAACGGTGACAGTGGTGGCGAGGGACTGACCGATGAACACCGGCTTCAGCAGTCGCAGGTCGCGGTAGAAGAGGTTGGCGATCGTTCGACGGGTAAGCGTGGTGCTGTGCCCGATCGACAGGTGCAGCACCAGCGCGGGGCTGGCCAGACGGCCGGGCTGTCCGGTCACGGCCGCGCAGACCGCCGGGTCCATCACCATCGGCAGCCGCTCGCCGACCATCGACTGGTAGAGGGCGGCCATGCCCTCGTCGATTGCCACCGAGGGCTGGCGGGGCAGCACCTGGCCGACACTCAGATCCTCGTAGTACGGGCCGTCGAGCGGAATCATCAGCGCCGAGGCTAGGAACCGCCGCACCGTTCCCCAGCATCGGAGTGGACCAACGAATGTGACGTAGTCGACCTTCTGTGAGGTAGTGAACTATGTCAATCTCAGAGTGGCGGCTCCACGTCACGGCCGACTTGAGAGCACTTCAGGGCCATCTCCCGTGATGGCTACGACGTCGCGACGAGCGCCGTCGGCAACGCTGAGGACCATCCCCGCCTCGAGCCTCTCGCCTGCGCCGATCTGCCGGCTGATGACGGGACGCTCGAAGCCCATGCCCAAGCCCCGCACCATCCAGTCGTCGGCCGTCGCAGCCTCGGCAAGGTCGTCATGCACAGCCCCAGCCCGACAGGCGTCGGCCAATGCGGCCGAACCAACTCTCCGTCCATCGATGAAGCTCCCGCCCACGCCCCCCTCGTACAGGTCGTGGATCACGCCGACATCGACGACGAGCCCTGGGCCGCGATGCTCGACCCGGATGCCGGACGACGGCACGGTCACGCTGACCCCGGCCAAGGCCTCGATGGCTGCAGCAACCGGATCACGACCGGTGGCCCCGAGCGCGGCCTCCACCCCGACCCAGGCGGCCCTGCACGCTCGGCTGATGGCATCGACCTCGTCCGCCAGCTTGTGGCGACGCACCCGGGCCATCAGAGCGTCGGCCGCCGCCACCTCAGCCCGTGGCGCGAAGCTGGCGGCGGCCCTCTGGAACGACGGCGTGAACTCGTCCACTCCTATGCGGCCGGCGTCGGCCAAGCCGTCGATGCCGGCCATGGACGCGGCCATTATGCGGGGGTTCCAGGTGAGCGGGTAGAGGTCGTCGAAGGCCATGGGCGGCTCGATTCCGGCCTCCCAGCTCGACAGGGCGTGCACCCTCCCGGTCGAGCCAACCACGACGCAACCTGCACCGAACGGCCGGGTACCCGCGGTCCAGAGTCTGCGCATCCCGCAGGCGTAACCGGCGTTGTCCTGGCGTCCGAGCACCAGCACATCCATGCCGGCAGAGGACATTGCATCCAGCACCCGGCCCCGCCGGGCAACCACCAATGAGCCGCTCACCGTCTCAACCCCTCAGAGGCCGAGCGAATAGGCAGGCCAACCCGGCCCATACGGGCGAGGCCGTGGCCCGAGCGGCCCGTGAGCGCAGCGAACAAGAGCGGGAATGGCACCGTTGCGACGCATTCGGGTTTCATCTATTCGCGGACGCAGTTAGGACTCGAATGGCTGGTGGTGGTGGCCGCCGCCCAGCGGCCGCCAGCCGCCGTCGGTCACAGCCACAATCTCCTCGGCCCGGTAGCCACCAACGCCGTCGGTCCAACAGACCGGCTCGAACACCAGCACCATGCCCGGCACCAACTCGTAGGAGTCGTCGAAGGCCGGGCCGAGGTCGGTGCCGATCATGGGCATCTCGGCGCTCTCCAGGCCGGTGCCGTGAGCGAGGTAGAACTGCGGCAGCCACGGCGTCTCGTGGGGCTCGACGGCCCGGGCGGCCCGGCCCACGTCGCCCAGGGTGGCACCGGCGCGCACCGCAGCCAGCGAGGCGTCCAGCACCGCCTTCCACCGCTCGAACAGCGACCGCTCGGCCGTGGTCGGGGCCCGTCCGACCACCCACGTGCGACCAAAATCGGACATGTAGCCATGCCAGCTCACCCCGGCGTCCACCCACACCAAGTCGCCTTCGGCAAAGACCGGGTTGTCGACCCCCGTGGGGAAGGCGACATGGCCGGTTGATGTGCGGGAACCGTCGCGGCGGTGGAGCGGCATGGGCTGGAAGATGGGATCGATCCCGTTTCGATAGGCGGCGCTCGGCCCCGAGTCCCCGTCACGCAGGGCAGCCAGGAACGCTCCCGCCACCTCGGAACGGGTGGCGCCCGCAACGCAGGCGGCCTGAGCCGCCACCATGGCCCGCTCGGTCCATCGCTGGGCCTGGTCGATGCAGGCCAACTCGTCGGTGGTCTTCACTACCCGGGCGGGGGCCATCGCCCGGCTGGCGTCGATCAGCTCGGCCCCCGCGAGGGCGCCGGCCCGGACCATGGCACCGGTCATCCCATCCACCGCGATCCTGCGGCCGGCCACGTCCCCCAGCACGTCAGCTACGGCCGAGCCCAGGGCGACGGCACCCTCATCGAGCTCGGGCCACAGCGGATCGTCCAAGTCCGCGCCGGCGGCGCCCGCGTCGCCGGCCGGGTCGTGGGCATGGAGCCGGGCCGGGCCTTCCGCCGCGCTCACGATGGCTGCTGCGCGCCGGTGGTTGGCATGACTGGCGTCGACCGCTTCGGGAACATGTCCGGTGGCGTAGGTCACATGGGGACCGTGCATCAGCACGGCCCCGTCAACATCCTGGGCCCGCATCTGGTCGCGCAGCCGCGCCAGCCGTTCCTCGCCCATCCGGCGCAGATCAACCACGGCCGGACGCTACCGAATCCCCGTGATCGCCGGGGTCAGCCGACGATGAGGGTGTCGTCGCCCATCACGGCCCGGCCGGAAGTCTCGCGTCGATCCTGGTGGTTGTCGGCCAGCTCCGAGGCGGGGTCCCCGGCTATGCGGGTGTGCCACATGATCCGGGGCTCGGTCATGTCGAAGGGCGTGCCCCGGTGCATCAGGCGGCGGTTGTCCCACAGCGCGGCGTCGCCCGCAGACCAATGGTGGTGGTGGATACGAGGGGGCTGGCAGGCCTCGGCGTTCAGCCGGTCGAGGAACGCCTCGGACTCCTGCTCCGACATTCCTTCGACGCCGTAGGCGTGGCGACCGATCAGCAGGTTGGGCCGGCCCGTCTCGGGATGCACCTTCACCAGCGGCCTCAGCGACGGCTCGAGGTCGTGGAAGCCGTACATGTCGTAGACTCCGCCGGAGTTCTTGGCAGGCATGTACCCGGAGCGGCCCTGGCTGTAGTAGAGCGAGTGGTGGGCCCGCATGCCGGCCAGCCGCTGCTGCGTCTCCGGATCCAGCGCCTCGTAGGCGGCCCGCATATCGGCCCATCCGGTGGCCCCTCCCCGGCTGGGCACCACCTCGGCGGTGAACACCGAGCCCGTGGCCTGAAGGGGCATGTAGGTGCTGTCGTGGTGCCAGCCCTCGTTGCCCCTCAGCGATTTCACCACGTCGTGGTCGGCATCGCTGAGGATCGAGCCGTCGGAGTCCACGTTGCTGAACGCGGCCGCGGTGAACTCCAGCGGCCCGAACCGCAGGGCGAAGGCGTCCTGCTCGGCCCTGGTCAGGAACTGCTCGGGGAAGAGGAGCAGCCCGTACTCCAGCCAGGTCTCGCGAAGAGCCTCAAAGGCAGCGCCGTCTATGGACCGCAACTCGACCCCGGTGACCACCGCGCCGAACGTGGCATCGAGAGGCTTGATGTCGAACAGGTCGGTGGCCATGACCAGGCGGTTCCGTCTCCGGGGCGAGTCCTCGCATCTTAGGAGCGCGTACAGTGGGCGTCGTGCGGACCGGGGTGTTCCTGTTCGGCGGGGTCGAGATGGACGATGCCGGTCCTGGGCCGCCGATACCGACCGACCGCCGCTACGGGCCCAAGGAGGTGTGGCGGGCGACGGAGCGGATCGTCGATATGGGGGTGGTGTGCGACCGGCTGGGGTTCGACTCGTTCTGGCTGACCGAGCACCACTTCCAGTACGAGGGCTATGAGGTCATCCCCAACGGGATCCTGGTGGGCACGATCCTGGCCGAGCGCACCGAGCGCATCCGTATCGGGATGGCGTTCAACATCGTGCCGCAGTGGCACCCGCTGCGGCTGGCCGAGGACTTCGCGACGATGCACAACGTCTCCGGCGGGCGAGGGATCCTGGGCGTGGGCCGGGGCACGGTGCCACGCGAGGCTGAGACGCTGGGCACCAGGATCGGCAGCTTCGACAATCCCGACAAGGCCGCCGCAGACGAGTTCAACCGCAAGCAGTTCGACGAGGCCATGCAGGTAATCCGGCTGGCCCTGGACAACGACACGTTCAGCTTCCATGGCGACGTGTACGACTTCCCGCCAGCGGGCATTCCCGACCGCGGCGGGTTCGTTTCCGAGCTGTCGCTGGTGCCCCGCCCGCTGTACCCCTACGAGATCTGGCAGGCCGCCAAGTCACCGGCCACGCTGGAGCAGATCCCGCGCTGCGGCTGGGGCGGCGTGTTCTGGAACTACCACCACTCCATCGTCAAACAACGGTGGGAGCAGTTCGCCGAGAGATACCTGGCCCATCACGGCCGCGAGCTGGGACGCGGCGAGCATCGCATGCTCGTGCAGAACATCCGGGTCGAGGCCACCCGGGAGCAGGCCATGGCATCGGTGCGGGCCGGCCACGACGAACTCTGGAAGTTCCTCGGCCCCTACGGCTGGAGCAAGGGCTACCTCGGCAAGGACGGCGAGCCGGCCAAGCCGGGGCTGATCCCCACCCTGGAGGAGTCCCTCGACCAGAAGGTCTGGACGGTGGGGAGCCCCACCGATGTGGCCGAGGCCATCGGCTGGTACGACGAGCAGATCGGGATCGAGAACCTCCTGCTGTTCCCAGCCATGCCCGGCGACCCCTACGAGAAGGTGGACGAGCAGCTCCATCGCATCGCCGAAGAGGTGCTCCCCCTGCTGCCTTAGCCGGGCTCACCCGGCCGGCGGGTCCTGTCGTCGAGGCCGCCACCCCCCGGCCTTCCGGGTTGCGGCTGAAAGTCGTAGGGTCTGACTGCTCCTACCGTCGATACAGGAGGCCAAGGATGCTTGGACTGTCCGCCGACGAACTGCTTACCACGACCCGCGCCGTTCGTAAGCGCTTGGACTTCGACCGCCCGGTCGACCCGTGGCTGATAACCGAGTGCCTGGACATCGCGCTCCAGGCGCCCAGCGGCGGCAACCTCCAGGACTGGGTATGGATGGTGGTTGCCGACCCAGCCAGGAAGGCGGCGCTGGCCGGGTACTACCGCCAGGCTTGGGCCGCCTACCGCGAGTCGCCCTACTTCCCCACCAACAGACCACCCCGTGAAGACCCAGCCGTTCAGGCCTCCTTCGAGCGGATCACGGATTCGGCCCAGTACCTCGCCGACAACCTTGAGCGGGCCCCGGCGTTCCTGATCCCGTGCCTGACCGTCAGCCGGGTCGACAGACCGTCGTGGGGCGGAGCGGCCTCCAGGCTCGGTTCGGTGATCCAGGCGTCGTGGAGCTTTATGCTGGCTGCCCGGGAGCGAGGACTGGGCACCTGCTGGACCACCCTGCACCTGGCCTATGAGCAGCAGGCGGCCGAGATCCTGGGAATCCCGTACGACCAGTGCACGCAGGTGGCGCTCATCCCCGTCGCCCACACCATCGGCACCGACTTCCGGCCCGGCACCCGAGAGCCGCTGGCCAAGGTGCTGCACTGGAACGAATGGCAGGGAGCTCCGCCGTTCTGACCCGCCCGGAATCTTGGTGCGAGTTGTGTGTACCTGCGACACAGAAACAACCCGAGATTTCTGCAGACCGGCGCGGCTGGGCCTCCTCACCGATCGGTTCCCTCCGAGCGTGGTGACTCTCCGACCCCGAAGCACCGGGCAGGCGAGCCCGTGACCGCGGCCGAGTGGGCCCGGCGCGACGCCGCCGTCGTGTGGCACGGCTTCACCCAGATGTCGGTCTACGAGGACTCGACCCCCGTCATCGTGGAGCGGGGCGAGGGCAACTACCTCTACGACACCGACGGGCGGCGCTACCTCGACGCCATCTCGTCGTTGTGGGTGACCACGCTCGGCCACGCCGACGGCGACCTGAACCGGGCCGCCCGCGACCAACTCGACCGGATAAGCCACTCCACGCTGCTCGGCAACGGCAACACCGCGGCCGTCACGCTGGCCGAGGCCTTGCGAGAGGTCGTGCCGGTGACCGAGCCGCACTTCCTGTTCGCCTCGGACGGCGCCGCCGCGGTGGAGCAGGCCATCAAGATCGCCCTCCAGTACTGGCACAACCAGGGTGTCAGCGACCGCACCGCCTATCTGGCCCTCGGTCAGGCCTACCACGGCGACTCGGTCGGATCGCTGTCGGTGGGCGACGGCGGCTTCGGCACCGACCTGTTCGACCCGCTGCGCTTCCCTGTGGTCAGAACCCCCGGATACGACGACCGGGACTGGGTGTCCAAGGCCATCGCCACCCTCGACGAGCATCACCTGAGGCTGGCCGCGGCCGTGATCGAGCCCCTGGTCCAGGGCGCGGCCGGAATGCTGGTCACCGACCCCGATCAGGTGGCCGCGTTCGCCGAGGCGGTCCAGGCCCGGGGCGTGCCGCTCATCTGCGACGAGGTCGCCACCGGATTCGGACGCACCGGTGCGCTGTTCGCCAGCGAGCTGTGCGGGATCCGGCCCGACCTGATGTGCCTGGGCAAGGGCATCACTGGCGGGTACCTGCCGCTTTCGGCCACGGTGGCCGCCTCCCATGTGTACGAGGCCTTCCTGGGTGCCGATCTCGGGCCCCGCACCTTCTACCACGGCCACTCCTACAGCGGGAACGCCCTCGCCTGCGCGGTGGCGGCCCGCCACCTGGAATTGATCTTCGAGCGCGGCCTGATCGACCGGGCGACCGCCGCGGCCGAGCACCTCGACGAGGCTCTGGCCCCCGTCGCGGCCCTGGCGGCAGTGAAGGAGGTCCGCCGGCGGGGCCTCATGGCCGGCGTGGAACTCGACCCGCCCGCGGGCGCCGCGCGGTGGGGACGCAGGGTGTGCTCGGCCGCCGTTCGAGCGGGTGTGTTGTTGCGGCCATTGGGCGACGTGGTGGTGGTGATGCCCCCGCTCTCGATCACTGACGCCGAGATCGACACCATCGCCGCCACCCTGGTTTCCGCCATCGACGAGGTGGCTGCACAGGACGAGTCCGAATGAAGAGTGGCTGGGACTGCATAGCCGTCGAGGCCCTGGGCGCAGTCACAGCCGCCAACCAGCTCCGGCAGCCGCTCGACCTCGACGGCGGGGCTGTTGGCACGGTCCTGTCCGGCACCGGGCAGCCGGTGCTGTCGTTCGCCTCCAACGACTATCTGGGACTCACCCAGCACCCAGCGGTGCGGGCCGCGGCTCGGACCGCCATCGACGACTACGGCACCGGCTCAGGATCGGCCCGGCTCATCGTCGGGTCGCGGCCGGTGCACAGCCGGCTGGAGGAGCGCATCGCGGCCTGGCGGGGCACCGAGGCCGCCGTCCTGTTCACCACCGGCTACGCGGCCAATCTGGGCGTGATCGACACCATGGGCCGCTGGGCCTCGGTGATCTGCTCCGACGAGCTCAACCACGCCTCCATCATCGACGGCTGCCGCCTGGCCCGGGCGCCGACCCGCATCTACCCCCACCGCGACGCCGCCGCCGTCGACGAACTGCTGGCCGGATCCGAGGGCCGGGGCATGGTGGTCAGCGACTCGATCTTCTCGATGGACGGCGACCTCGCCCCGATCGAGGATCTCTCGGAGGTCTGCGCAGCCCATGGCGCTCTGCTGGTGCTCGACGACGCCCATCTCGTGCTGGGTCATTCCGAGTCGGTGCACCCGGACTGCCGGGTGCTGCGCGTGGGGACCCTGTCCAAGGCGGTCGGCGCGCTGGGCGGTTTCGTGTGCGGGCCCGCGACCTTTATGGACGTGCTCGTCAACATGGCCCGCTCCTACATCTTCACCACCGCGGCCGCCCCGGCCGCAGCCGCGGCCGCAGCCGCCGCCATCGACGTCATCGACTCGCCGGAAGGCGACGCTCTGAGGGCGCGGCTCCGAGCCAACATCGATCGCATCCGGCCTGGCCACCCGAGTCCGATCATCCCGATAGTCGTCGGCGACGAGGACAGGGCATTGGCCGCTTCCAGCGCGCTGCGGGGACTGGGCATCCTGGTACCCGCCATTCGACCGCCGACCGTGCCGGCGGGAACGTCCCGGCTGAGGGTCACCGTCTCGGCCGCCCACACCGATGACGATCTCGACCGGCTCGCCGACGCCCTCCGCGCCGCAGGAACGATGCCTGATCTGCCGGCTCCGGCTCGGGCACGGATCGATGCCTGATCTGCCGCCTCCGGCTCGGGCACGGATCGATGCCTGATCTGCCGGCTGCGCCCGGGGGCGGGAACTGGGGCCGCACCCGCGTCGTGTTCGTCGCGGGCACCGGCACCGAGGTGGGCAAGACGTGGGCGGCGGCGAGGCTCGCCCGGCTGCTGCTGGAGCGGAGGTGGAGCGTCGCGGCCTGCAAGCCAATCCAGTCCTATGACCCGCACGAGGACGGCCCCACCGACGCGGCCGTGCTGGCCTCCGCCACCGGCCAGCACCCCGACGATGTCTGCCCGCCCGAGCACACCTATCCGGTGCCGCTGGCCCCGCCCATGGCAGCCGACCAGCTTGGTCGGGTCTGCCCCACTATTGGAGAGCTGGCTTCCGGCTGCACCTTCGCCACGGCGGTCGACGTCGGGCTCGTCGAGGGCGTCGGCGGCCTCTACTCGCCCATAGCGTCAGACGGGCACAACCTGGACCTCATCGAGCGTCTGGAGCCGGGCCTGGTCGTAGTGGTGGCTTCGGCCGCCCTCGGCTGCATCCACGACACCATGGCCTGCACTCTGCCGCTGTCCGACCACCGCCGGGCTGTCTTCCTCAACCGGTTCGATCCCGACACCGAGGTCCATGCCCTGAATGCCCGGTGGCTGCGCGACACCGGTCTAAAAGTGGCTACCCGCCTTGCCGAACTGGCCGACATCGTCGACAAGGGCCTCCTTGGCCGCTGCTGAAGCGGCGCTTGATCTATTCTCGGGGCCGCGATGAGCCTGCAACTGAACGACAAGCTCCAGACGATCAGGGGAGACGTCTTCGGGGGAATGACCGCGGCCGTGGTGGCGCTCCCCCTGTCGCTCGCCTTCGGCGTCGCTTCGGGACTCGGCGCCATCGCCGGCCTCTACGGGGCCATCGCCGTCGGCATGCTGGCCGCCATTCTTGGCGGCAGCAAGACCCAGATCTCCGGCCCCACCGCCCCGCTCTCGGTGGCGATGTCGGTCGTCTTCGTCGACTACGCCGGCGAGGACCTCTCGAAGGCTCTGGCCATCGTCGCGCTGGCCGGGCTGCTCCAGGTGATCATCGGTGCTCTGCGGCTGGGAAGCTACGTGGCCTACACGCCCTACTCGGTGGTGTCGGGGTTCACGTCGGCAGTGGGCGTGATCATCATCATGGTCCAGGTTCTGCCCCTGCTCGGTACCGAGGTCGCCCTGGGCGGGGCGCTCAAGTCGCTGCGATCGTGGCCCGATGCCGTCGCCAACATCGACCCGAGCGCGCTGACGCTGGGGCTCGTGACGCTGGCGGTCTGCATCTTCTGGCCGAACCAGCTCAAGAAGATCCTGCCGCCGTCGGTGGCCGCGCTGATCGTCGGAACGATGCTCGGCGTGCTGTGGCTGAAGGACGCGCCGATCATCGGCGAGGTCCCCACCGGCCTGCCCGACGTGCTGGTGCCGGAGATCCCCCTCGGCGACCTCGCGGGCGCCATGCCGGCCGCCATCACGCTCGCCCTGCTCGGCTCCATCAACAGCCTGCTCACCGCGATGGTGGCCGACTCCCTGACCCGCCAGACCCACAACCCCAATCGGGAACTCATGGGCGTGGGCTTCGCCAATGTCGTCGTGGCTCTCATCGGCGGGGTGCCTGGAGCCGGTGCCACCTCCTGCACCGTGGCCAACGCCCGGGCCGGCGGCCGTTCGAGAGTCTCCGGCGTGCTGTGCGCCACGATCCTGCTGGCGCTGGTGTTGGGACTGGGCCGCTACGTCGACTCCATCCCCCACGCGGTGCTGGCCGCCATCCTCATCAAGATCGGCTTCGACATCATCGACTGGCGCTACCTCGCCCGCATCCACAAGATCCAGTGGGACAACCTGGTGGTGCTGATGCTCACGCTGGGGCTGGCCGTGGTCTCGGACCTCGTCATCGCGGTGGCGGTCGGCCTCATCGCGGCCGCCATGACCAGCGCCCGCCAGATCGAGGCTCTGGAACTCCAGACCGTGGTCTCCACCCCCTTGCTCGACATGACCTTCCTGGCCGACCCCGAGGCCGACGACGAGTTCGACCTGGACTCCGACGACCCGTTCTCAGCCCGATCCGGCCTCCTTTCGCTGCGGGGCAGCTTCACGGTGGCCTCCTCCATCAAGCTGTTCGGCACGATGAGCACCGACATCGCAGGCCATGAGGTGGTCATCTTCGACTTCTCCGACACCGTCCACATCGACGACAGCGCCGCCCTGGTGATCGGCCAGTTGATCGACGCGGCGGTGGCCGACAACACCCAGGTGATCATCATGAGCCTCTCGGGCGCCAACGCAGAGACCCTGCGGGTCCTCGACTCCCTACGCAACGTCGCCGAGGACCAGTTCGTCGACGACCTCGACGAGGCTCGGGTTGTGGCGCGCCGCCTGCTCGACGCTTAGAGCGAGCGCGGATAGATGATGAGCCGGTCGCGTCACAGCGGTGCCACTCCCGCTCTTGTTCGCTGCGCTCACGGGCCGCTCGGGCCACGGCCTCGCCCGTATGGGCCGGATTCGCGGTCTATCCGCTCGGCCTCTTAGTTGTGACGGCCGCCGATCGCACGCTGTCGTTCGAACCGGAGCGGTTCGAGACGATCCGAGTCGATATCTCCGATCACGTCTGCCGCGTCACCCTCGACCGGCCCGAGGTGCTGAACGCCTTCAACGATCAGATGCGCTCCGAGATCCGGTCTACATGGCGGGCGCTGCGCAGCATGGACGAGGTGCGGGTCGTGGTGGTGACCGCCACCGGCGAGAAGGCCTTCTGCGTGGGCGTCGACCGCTCCGGCACGCTGGTGGCCCTCGAGGGCTCCGGCAGCAAGCTCTACGGCACGTCGAACAACTACATGTACGACGATCCCGGCGACGACATCGGCCCCAAGGCGTGCGACCTGTGGAAGCCGGTCATCGCCGCGGTCAACGGCATCTGCTGCGCGGGCGCCTTCTATCTCGTGGCGGAGTCGGACATCATCATCGCCGCCGAGAACGCCACCTTCTTCGACTCGCACGTGACCTACGGCATGGCCGCGGTGTACGAGCCGATGAAGCTGGTGCAGCGCATGCCGCTGGGGGAGGTTCTGCGTCTCGCCCTGCTCGGCAATCACGAGCGGATGACCGCGCAGACTGCTCTGCGCGTGGGCCTGGTGTCGGAGGTCGTACCCCCCGATGAGCTGCAGGACGCCGCCGGCCGGCTGGCGAAGATCATCGCCTCGCAGCCTCCCGAGGCGGTGCAGGGCACCCTTCGCGCCATATGGGCGGCCAATGACATGGGCCGGCTGGATGCGCTCGCGATGGCACCCTCGATCCTCACCACCGGAACCAGCGTCGACGCCATGGCCGAGGGCCAAGCGACGTTCTCGGAGGGCAAGCGAATCGAGCCCCGCCTGCGCTGAGAGCCTTGCAGCGCCGACTTATTCCAGTCGGAGCGCCACTGCTAAGTTTAGCCCGCCAGCTTGACGCCTCCGGCCCCAGGGAGCGCACCATGACCGAGCCCTACCCGAACACGCTCATCTTCGTCGACTTGCCCACCGACGAGCCCGACAGAGCCGAGCAGTTCTACCACGAGGTATTCGGCTGGAAGATCAATCCGAGGCCCGCCGGGTCGTTCTACCAGGTCGTGCCCGGCCAGAACTTCAAGCTTCCCGACGGCACCCAGGGCCCCACCGGCAACCTACACCTCGGCATCACCAACGTCGCCAACCGCCGCCCCCACCCTACCGACGAGGGCCTCGAGCCCCGCCACCTGTGCCGGGACGGCCACTCTGTGCGCCTCTGGATCCTCGTGTCGCCCGACGACGACATGGACGCCATCTCGGACCGGGCCGTCGCCCGCGGCGGCACCGACCTCTGGCGGCACCACTACTTCGGCGAGTTCAACGGCTACAACAACGCCTTCGCCGACCCGTGGGGCAACACGCTGGTGCTGTGGACCTACGGCGGCGACGAGCCCGAGATCCCCGACGACTTCACCCGGGAGTAGGTAGCGCAGTGGCCGAGCCGACCGACACCTACGCGGTGCATCCCCCCCACGCCCGCTGGACCCATGTGGCGCTGCGGGTGACCGACATCGACGCCAGCATCGACTGGTACACCACCCACACGCCGCTCAAACTGCTGGACAAGCGTCAGGACGCCGACGGCTTCGGCGCCTGGCTGGGACACGACGACTCCCCGGACAAGCCCTTCATCCTGGTGCTGGCCCAGTTCCTTCCCGAGTCCGACCCGTTCAAGGATGCACCCATCGCCACGCTGGCGCCCTTCGCTCACCTCGGTGTGGAGGTCACTAGCCGGCAGGAGATCGAGGCGGCGGCCGCCGCAGCCGAGGCCGAGGGGTGTCTGGCCATGCCGCCCACCGACATGCCGCCGCCTATCGGCTATATCTGCATGATCAGCGACCCCGACGGCAACATGATCGAGCTCAGCCACGACCAGGGCGTCTACGCGCACGCTCAGAAAGTGATGCGCTGAGCACTTCCGGCTTGGGGGACGACACGACCGAAGCGACGCGGGCCGCCGCCGCGTCGTATCTGGCCTCGTTCGCCTCGGGCGATCCGGCCGCGGTGGCCGCGCACGTGAGCGACGGGTTCTCCAACCAGCACACCAGCGCGCTGGGATCGCCCAGCCAGGGCAAGACGGCCTACCAGGAGCGGTTGGCCGAGTTCCTGGCCACGTTCGCCGGTCTGACCTATGAGACCACCGACATCGTCGTCGAGGGCGACCGAGCAGCTGCCGCCTACGTGATGCGGGCCCGGGTGGACGGAACTCCGATCGAGATTCAGGGCGTGATGCGCCTGACGATCCGGGACGGGTTCATCGAGCGCCGGATCGACTACTTCGACAGCCTCACCTTCCTGCGCCAGACCGGCCAGGCCTGACCCCCTGCCCACTGACTTGGAGCCAGTCGTGGGCTGCCCACAATGCTCCCCCGCTTGAGGTCGATTGCGGCGCCGCTAGACATTCAGCGATGGCTCAAGACCGGCCCGAGGGCGAGCGCTACACGCACGGTTACCACCGTGTGATCGTCGACTCCTACAGGAGGCGCACCGCCGAGACATGCGCGGCCTTTCTGCTGCCCCGCCTCCAGCCCGACGCCGAAGTGCTTGACCTGGGCTGTGGACCGGGCACGATCACGCTGGGGTTGGCCCGCCGCGCCCGCCGGGTCGTCGGGTTGGACGCCGCCGCGAAGATGGTGGAGCAGGCCCGCGAACTCGCGGCCGACTCAGAGGTCCGCAACGTCAGCTTCGAGGTCGGCTCGGCCTACGAACTGCCCTTTGGCGACGGCAGCTTCGACGTGGTCTACGCCCACCAGGTGATGCAGCACCTGGCCGATCCGGTGCGAGCGCTGCGAGAGGCTCATCGCGTGCTGCGCCCCGGTGGGCTGGTGGCGGTGCGCGACTCGGACTACGGGACGATGGTGCACGCACCGGTCGAGCCAGCAATCGAGCGCTGGCGAGCGCTGTATCACCTCGTGGCCGCGGCCAACGGCGGCAACGCCGACGCCGGGCGCTTCTTGCTGGGATGGGCGCGCGAGGCCGGCTTCGAGGATCCGGTGGTCACAACCAGCACCGTCTCGCACGCCGACGGTGACGGGCGAGCAGCCTGGGGAGCGATGTGGGCGGTGCGGGTCCTCGACAGCGACTTCGCTGATCACGCGGTCAACGGCGGGTTCGCCACAAGGGCCGAGTTGGAGGAGATCTCGGCCGCGTTCAGCCGGTGGGCCGCCTCCCCCGACGGGTTCTGGGCCTATCTGTGCGGCGAGGTTGTCGGGGTGAAGCCGGCCTAGCGGCAGTCGTCGATGACCGAGGCGAAGCCGTCGATGGTCTCGGCGTAGCCCTCGGCCGCCGACGGGCGCAATACCGCGGCCAGATTCAAGCTGGCGCTGGTGAAGCCCAGGTCGGTGACCGCCTTGACCTGCTCGGGGATCTCCGAGGGCGCCCCGGCCACGGCGTAGCGGCGGATCCAGTCCTCGGTCACCAAGTCGAACATCTCGGGCGGGTCGTAGCGGTCGAGGTCGAAGTACCAGCCCGTCGCTCGGTCCAGGGCCGAATCGATGGCCGAGAGCCGGTCGGGATCGACTCCGGCCGGGCGGATAATGGCCAGATAGTGGGCCACGTAGCGCACCACCGACCGCCGGGCCAGGTCACCGTCGGGAGACACGCACAGGGTGAGGCGGGGTGCCACATCGATTTCGGCGACGTTGCGTCCTGATCGAGCCGCGCCCTCAGACAGCCACTGGCGGTACTGCCGGGCGATCTCCGGCGTGAAGTGCCGGGCCCCCACCATGGCGACGTCGGCCAGCTCGCCAGCCAGTTGCATCACCTGCCGGCTGCGGGTGCCCACCGAGATAGGCACCGGCACTTCGGGAGGCCGCACCAGCCTGGCGCCGTCGATGGGGAACATCTCGCCGTCGAACTCGACCGTCTCGCCTGCCAGCAAGCCCCGGATACCGGTGATCGCCTCCCGCAGTGCCCGCACCGGCCGGGGGCAGTCGATTCGCAGGTCCTCCAAGCCGGCACCCACGCCGATACCGAGGAACATTCGCCCGCCGGACAGTTCCTGCAGCGTGGCCACCGCGCCAGCCAGCATCGCCGGATGGCGCGAGTAGGGATTGGTGACCATCGAGCCGATGCGGATCCTGCTGGTGGCTTGCGCGATCAGTCCCTGCAACACGAAACAGTCGGGCCAGAACACCACGTCGGACACACCAAACCGGTCGAAACCGGCGCGCTCGCAGCGGACCGCCAACTCGACGAAGTCCCCCGGGCCCACGCCCGGACTGATCTCCGCCTCCAGCGTGACCGTCATGGAGCCACGTGGCTTCGGTTCGACCCCCGCACGCCGGCCGACGATAATCGGCGGTCTAGTCAGTGCCCCAGCGGGCTGACGCCGGCTGGGGCTCGAGCAGGGATGCGGGGCGGACGATGAGTCCAACCAGTGCAGATGGCCGGGTAGTGATGGTGTCGGGGGCGAATCGGGGCATCGGGGCAGCCACCGCCGAGCGGCTGGCGGCCGACGGCCACCGGCTTAGCCTCGGGGCCCGGCGGCTCGACGCGCTGGCCGCCAGCGCCCCCGACGTCGATCCCGACCGGATCCTGCTCAGCTACCACGAGGCCACCGACCCAGACTCGGCCCGCCGCTGGGTGGATGCGACCGTCGAACGCTTCGGCGGCATCGACGTGCTGGTCAACAGCGCGGGCATCGTCGACCGCACCGGGCTGGAGAGCATGGACGAGGAGGTCCTCGACGAGATGTGGGCCGTGAACGTCAAGGGGCCGCTGCGGCTCACCCGGCTGGCTCTGCCGTACCTCCGCCAGTCCGGATCGGGCCGGGTGGTCAACCTGGCCTCGCTGTCAGCCAAGCGGGTGAAGGGCGACGCGATCCCCGGCTACTCCATGACCAAGTACGCGCTGCTGGCGCTGTCCCACGCCGTGCGGCAGATCGGCTGGGACGACGGCATCCGGGTGACCGCTCTGTGCCCCGGCCCGGTGGCCACCGACATGATGGACCCCGACGACGAGACCATCACCCAGCCCGAAGACGTGGCCGACCTGGTGGCCACCGTCATCGCGCTGCCCAACACCGCCTCGGTGTCGGAGCTGCTAATCGCCTGCCGCCTGGAGGCCTGGGCCTAACCCGGACACGAAGGCTCATAACCCGAAGGTCGTAGGTTCAATTCCTACCCCCGCCACCAACCAGAAGCCCAGGTCAGAGCATGTGCACTGGTCTGGGCTTTCCCGCGCCAGGACCGATCTTCTAATGGATTTTCTAATATGCGGTTCCAGAAACGGTGTGTTGTCCCGGGTGATGCTTGACGCGTTGGCTCCGGTAGGTGTGTGACACTTCTCGGACGCGGTTCCGGTAGCTGGGCGACACCGATAAACCTGAGGCGCAACCTGACTACAACCTTGCCCGTGACACAAATGCGTGGGAGAGATTGAGCAAACAGATGCGGGTTGAAGCTCGCGTCAGCTTGACAGATTCGTTGTAGAGGGCTGAATCTTGGTGAGCGCTTCAAGCAGCAGAGGCTTAGTTGCTCTCATCTGAAGGGGCCGTTTCTTCCAGTTGTGATAGGCCTTTGATGATGTGCCACGCGACTGGGGCTAGGGCTGATGTGGCGTGCGCTACGAAGTCCTCTGCCGACGGGAGCGTGCCGAGGTCCTGGCCCTCCTGGCCGTTGTTGTCGTGTTGTTGGTGTAGCCGTTCGTGGGTCCGCAGGGAGGACACGCCTGTGAGGAGCATCGCTTGGTAGAAGGTGGTGCGGATCAGCTCGGCTTCGCCCGGGCGACGTGAGCGAGCCGCGCGCCTGGTTTGGGACACGAGAGCGGCGTTGTCTTCGTTCCAGAACCACTCGTAGGTGTCGTTGCCTTTGGAGTCGGTGCCGCTGTGATAGACGCGCACAGCGGTCGTCTCGGTGAACGGCGGTGACATCGTTTGCCATTCAGGCCTCTTGACGGGTTTCATCTCCGGCAGCTTGTAGCGGGGCGGGGGAGGCGGTTTTGGCTTGGGGCTCTTGTTGTCGAGGAACTCCAGGGTGAACTCGTTGGAGAATCGGGTGAGTGTCGTGCTGTCGCTCACGATCAACTCGTAGCGGTAGCTCTCGCCGGGCTCGGTGTCTTTGATCTTGACCGCGAGTTGGGCCTCTCCGTCTCGCAGGCGCATGTGGCTTGCTTCGAGCATGCCCCAGGTGTCGTCCTTGTCCGGGGGAGGCTCCGTTAGGAGCCGCACGTCCCAGTCGCCGGGATCGAGGTCTCGAGTGAAGTAGTCGTCGACGGCGTCGGTGTGGAATGTGAGCGTGCAGCTTCGGCCGGTCAGCACTTGGCGGTGCACATGGCGATCAGTGGGGTGTCTGGCGTGACGGAAGTAGGTCGGATGCCGCTTGCCCACGAAGGGCTCAGGATCCGGCGGGGCAGGGGGCACCGGAATGTTCCTGCCTTCGAGAAGGAACCTCAACAGGTCGCGGTCTTCGTCATAGAGGCTGCGGATGACCCTCTCTGCTGCCTTGGCGGCGTCGGCGTCGCCTGCTGAGAGTTCGCGGGTTCGGCGTTCCTTGAGTTCCTTGAGCTTGGGGTTGTCCTTCAGGTTCTTGGAGATCTCCTCGATGAGGGTCTTGGAGAAGCCGGTGTCGGCGATGCGGTCGCGGCTGGCCATGAACAGGTCGTCTCGCGCCCGTGGTGACAGGGCGGTGCAATCGACATGCACCAGCAGTGAATTGCTCAGCAGGCTGAGCCCCACCTCTTTGCGGTGGAAGAACTGCCATGATCTGCGGGCCTGGGTCTGGTTGTTGAGGCTGAACACCATTCCGTAGTCGCTGCTGCGGTACATGCGGGCTTTGGGGATCTTGTCCGCTCCGAGGGCGAACGCGTAGACGGTGACTGATACTTCCTGGCCTTCAATGCGCAACGTTTGGCGATCGGGGAATCCGGCCTCCATGGCGGAGGCCTCGCCGGATACCTGGCGGCGGCCCAGCCGGCTGGCGAGGCCGTACATCGCGACGCTGTTGGTGGGATGGGTCTTGTGGGCCGATGGGGCTCGGCAGTCATAGACCTTGGCCGGTAGGGCAAGGTCGAGCAGGCAGACCTCCAAGTGGCGCAGCAGCGAGAACTTGGTCGTGACGCACACTCCCTGCTTGGGCAGTCGGGGCAGGTAGTCATACAGCTTGATCAGCGTCCCGTACCCGCTGGTGCGGCCATAGGGGACCGGGGCGGCGCTTGTGGACGCGTTCGAGTCATCAGGGAGGATCTCCAGTTCGTCTTTGGGGAACCGCAGCACGTCGCCGCGCCCGGGTGTTCTCTCTGCGTCAAGGGGCGCCAGGTAGGTGTAGACGCTGTTCTTGTGGCCAGCCCGGGGAGGCTCACGCCGCAACACGGTGAACCCCCACATCCCAGAATCGCCGCTGGTGTCTCGTCTGCCGTTGTCGGGAATGTGGGGATTGCGGCGCGACACGATCAACTGCAGATGTTCCGGGCCGCAGAACCGCAAAGACCCCGAACCGCCCATGTTGTATCGGCCCTGAGCGAACGGGATCCGGTCCTTGTTGCTGCTCGTCAGTGAGCACAGCGTCTCAGCAAACATCGAAGGGCTCTGGCCCTCACCGGCATCCGCGACGCTCACACAGGCAGGGGACCTGTCGGCGCCGCCAGTGACCGCGACCGTGATCTTCTCCGCGTGGCCGATCCTGGCCCGGTGGGGCCAGTCCCACACGTCACCCCCATACTTCTCGGCCTCCGGGCTCTTGCGATCAATGAACCTCGCCACCGCGGCCCGAGGCGAGTTCGGGCCCTCAGGAGCCTCCGGATTGGCGCCGGCCGCCCAGCAGGCGTTGATCAGCCTAGCGTCGACCGCGTTCGTGAGCTTCTCAGCAAGCGCCGCGACCGGATCGCTCTGTTGGTTCGCGACAATGCTCAAGTTGCCCGGATTGTCGCCCAGCGGCCGCCAAGCGTCAGGATTGTCCCAGTAGCCCGCTTGGCGCAGCGCCGCCACAGCAGCGTCGCCGTTGTCAGCACTCATCAGCGCTTGGCACAGGCGCTCGGCATGTTGAAAGGTCATGGGCCTCCTCGCACCAGGCGACACGACGCAAACGCCGCAGACAGTAGACGCGTCTCGCGGCAGGCGGCGAAGCCGTCAGGGATCGTCGCGTCGCCTGCATGGAGCCGTCTCCGCGGCGCGGCTCTGAGAGTGACGGCGACCGCATCTGTCACACCCCTGCTGTGTGCTTCTTGGCGTGGATCCTGTTGGAATTGATCGGCGGGGGCGAGGCGTGCAGTTGCGTCTTGGGGATGGACAGAGGGTGCGCGTCCAGGCCGACTGCAGCGTGCAAACTGAGGGTGTGACGGTTGGCTCCGCGATCTCGCTGTTCTCTGGCGCCGGTGGCCTCGACTTGGGGGTCGAGTCGTCAGGGTTTGCCGTCCTGGCTGCGGTGGAATGGGACGACGATGCCTGCGACACCATGGAGAAGAACGCCCCGACCTACTTCCCGGGTCTGCGAGAGGTGGTTCGGGCCGACCTCTACCCGCTCGCCGCCGGCGCCGGCGAGGGCCTGACCACGCGGGACATCCTCCGGGCGGCAGGCCTGTCGAGCCGGGAGAGGCCCGACTTGCTCGTGGGCGGGCCACCCTGCGTGGCGTTCTCCAAGTCGGGATTCTGGCTCGACTGGAAGCGTGACGGCGTTGACCCAGCAGCGAGCCTCCTGCAGGCCTATACCCGCGTGCTTGCCGAGGCGAGGCCCCGATACTTCATCCTCGAGAACGTGTACGCGCTGACCTTCAACAACAAAGCGAGCAGGCCAGCCTTCACCCGCTTGCTGGCCGAAATCGAGGCTGCCGGATACCGCGTCAGATGGCAGGTGCTGAACGCGGCCGACTACGGGGTGCCTCAGGCCCGGCCCCGACTGTGCGTCGTGGGCTGCCGCCAGCGAGACGCACTGCCTGATCTGCCGGATCCGACTCATCACGGACCATGGGAACGGCGAACTACCACCGGTGGACCGCTGCCCCACGTCACCGCCGGCGAAGCGCTCGCAGGTCTGATCACCGAACCCGAGCCCGAGGAGGTCGTGCGGGGACGTTGGGGCCACCTCCTGCCCGAGATTCCGCCTGGCGACAACTACCTCTTCTATACCGAGAAGCGCGGTCACCGCGAGCCGATCTTCGAGTGGCGGTCTCGGTATTGGTCGTTCCTGTTGAAGCTCGATCCCCGCCGGCCGTCACCGACGATCCAGGCCCAGCCCGGCCCCAACGTCGGTCCGTTCCACTGGGACAACCGCCGCCTGCGCGTCCCGGAGCTTCGTAGGCTCTTCACGTTCCCGGACGACTTCGCGTTCGTTGGCAAGCGCGCATCAGTACAGGCTCAGATCGGGAACTCAGTGCCTCCCCTGTTCGCTGAGCAGGTCGCTCGAGCCGTGGCGACCGCATGCTGACGCGGCCGAACTGAGGACCCGGCCGTGGCAGAGCTGGCCGGCCGCAGCTACATCCCCAAGCTGTACCGCATCTCCACGTCCCGCACCCCCGTCGTAGACCTGATGCTCAAAGGCATCGAGGACGGGGGCGGCCGAGTGGTCTCATGCTCCTTCCCGGCCAGGAAGCTGGCGCCCATCTTCATAGGTGCCGAGGACGGGGACAACCACCGGTATGGCCTTCTCGTCTACCCGTTCACCACGACGAGACGAGCCACCCGAAACCGACCAGCCACAGAGCACCGCTTCCAGATCCGATACGGCGACCCAGAACGAGTCCGGCTCGAACCGAACCCGGTTGGCCACGATCCCGCTGGCGTCGACATCACTCTGATACTCGCCGTCGACCCCGAGACGGACATCATCGTCGGTCTGGATCCTCTCGTCTATGCGCAGCTCCCGATGGGAATCTCGGGCTACTACCGGGACACGAACGCCGAAGCAGTGAGGGCCACGGGCTGGGCCTGGTGGGCTAGGGAGAAGTCAAGACCGCGCACGTCCCAGGGCGAGGGCTGGGACGGCCTTGAGTCCATGGTCGGCTTCCGTCCTGACCGCTTGCTCGACTACGCCCGATTCGAGGCACTCGCAACGAGCCTCGGCTTTGACACCGGTCTGCGCCTGAGCCTCGCGGAACACTCCTTTGACGGCACTATCGGTCGCCACGACCTTGAGACTCTCTACGGTGTCAGCGCAGCCACCATCCTCGACATCATCGAGTCGAACTTCCGCCTCGGCGTCGCTGTGCGGGGGAGCGTTGCAGAACACCACCTGGGCAACCTCCTCGACGGCGATCCCTGCGTCGCCAGCTACCAGGCGATCGACCAGGACGGCATGCCCGACTTCCGGACCTGGCTCGACAACGGACGCGAACTAACGATCGAGTGCAAGAACGCTCTCAGCGAGACCTACAAGGACGGCGACGCCAAAGTCGAGACCCAGAAGACACGCGATTCGGGCGCAGGAAGGAAGTACGGCTACGACGCCTTCGACATCGTCGCAGCGTGCATGTTCCCGGTCACCAAGCGATGGACGTTCAAGTTCAAGTGGGCCCGCGATCTCACACCGTGGACCAAAGACAACACGAAGATCGGCGCCATCCAGCGCATCGACGACACCTGGGTCGATTCCCTCGACGACCTGCTCAGACATGAGCCCCGGCAATGAGTGCGACCACTGTGGGAGTTGCGGAACTCGGTGTGCCCGAACTGCTGCTGAGTGTCCAGCGGGTTGCTCCGACGGAGTCAGCTCTCCTCGGCGACGGGCTCCAAGCCGACGAACGCCATGAAGCGCGCTCGAGACTCGTTCAACTCCTCCACACACGGACCGCAAGCGAAGTCCTCGTCATAGGCCTCATCCGCGTCGCCACAGAGCACGCACTGGCCACTCATCGTCCGCCTGCCCGTATCAGCCCCGCTATGAGGACCTCCAGCGTCGACACTCCTGTGTAGTTGCTCAGACCCTGTGCCCGGTACAGGATGCGGTACTGTTCAGCGCAAACGCGGCACCACTGGTCACCCTCGCCGGAGCGGGCCAAGCTGTCCGCTACCGGCAGGTTGCACAAGTCGCAGTGCTCATCCATAGCCAGCTCGCTGGCTCATATCCAAGCGCTCAGCCGTCGAACGATCCGGCACGCAGCCTGTCCCGTTGACGCGTTGTTGGCGCTTGGTTCTGCTCAAACGCCAGACTGCCCCCGCGATCAAGCTCACGACGACCAGCAGGAGAAGGTCGCCCAACTGGCCTGAAACGAAACTGAGAGCGGAACCGACGATCACGCGAGACGCCACCGCGATCAGCGCACCGACCACCGAGGCAGAGCGCAGCGCCCGCCACATCGCCACGCGAATCGGCACCCTCTCACCGCCCGCCCCGCGGCCGACCACTTCGTAGCCGAAGCAGACGGCCAAGATCGCCGTCAACACCTGAACCTCATACACCAGCGCCCGTAGAGCGAGCCATAGCAGCATCTCCCAGATCATGAGACCCAACCTAATCCCAGGGTGTGACACGTCTGGTGCATTCGACCCACAGGCTCAGCCGCGACGGCGCGACGTTGCCCGTCCTCTGCATCTCACGGGTCGCGATGTCTGTTGCCGCCTCCCTTCGGGAGGGCCGCCAGGACTGATTCCTGCACCCGATCGGCCACCGACTCAGGATCCTCGTGCTCCCAGAACCGCAGCACCGTCCATCCGGCCTGTTGCAGGTAGGCGGTGGTCTCAGCGTCCCGCTCGACGTTGCGGCCGATCTTGTCGGCCCAGTACTTGGGGTTCGTGGCCGGCTGGGTGCCGTGGTCGGGGCAGCCGTGCCAGTAGCAGCCGTCCACGAAGACCGCGATCCTGCTCTTGCGCAGAACCAGGTCAGCCGTACGCGGGAGTTCCGGCTGGGGACGAGCCGAGACCCTGAATCGAATACCTCGTCGGTGTACAGCGGAACGCACGGCCAGCTCGGGCTTGGTATCGCGGCTCCGATTGCCCTGCATCGATTTGCGGTTGCCCGGCGACGAAGCCCAAGACTCGCTCCCAGAGCCTCCGGCCACCTGCAAGAACATAGCCGGTGGCTCCGGCCCGGACGGCGTACTGCTGGCCTCGTTGCTCATGCCTCGAAGGCAAGCCGCGCAACTGGCCGCGAACCGCCCGAAAGGACGATCGTCGGGCAACTGTGGTCCTAGGATCTTGGTCATGGCTTGTGAGTCTGAAACTGTTACCGATCTCTTGGTTGCAGCGGACTATTCCGCGGACGCGCCACCTCAGTCGCTGGCTCCGCAGTTCAGGGCCTTCGCGGAGGGTCAGCGGCAGGTGGCGTCGGTGCTGGCTCCGCAGTTCAGGGCCTTCGCGGAGGGTCAGCGGCAGGTGGCGTCGGTGCTGGCTCCGCAGTTCAGGGCCTTCGCGGAGGGTCAGCGGCAGGTGGCGTCGGTGCTGCCTTCGCTCCGCAGTTCAGGGGCCTTCGCGGAGGGTCAGCGGCAGGTGGCGTCGGTGCTGGCTCCGCAGTTCAGGGCCTTCGCGGAGGGTCAGCGGCAGGTGGCGTCGGTGCTGGCTCCGCAGTTCAGGGCCTTCGCGGAGGGTCAGCGGCAGGTGGCGTCGGTGCTGGCTCCGCAGTTCAGGGCCTTCGCGGAGGGTCAGCGGCAGGTGGCGTCGGTGCTGGCTCCGCAGTTCAGGGCCTTCGCGGAGGGTCAGCGGCAGGTGGCGTCGGTGCTGGCTCCGCAGTTCAGGGCCTTCGCGGAGGGTCAGCGGCAGGTGGCGTCGGTGCTGGCTCCGCAGTTCAGGGCCTTCGCGGAGGATCAGCGGCAGGTGGCGTCGGTGCTGGCTCCGCAGTTCAGGGCCTTCGCGGAGGATCAGCGGCAGGTGGCGTCGGTGCTGGCTCCGCAGTTCAGGGCCTTCGCGGAGGATCAGCGGCAGGTGGCGTCGGTGCTGGCTCCGCAGTTCAGGGCCTTCGCGGAGGATCAGCGGCAGGTGGCGTCGGTGCTGGCTCCGCAGTTCAGGGCCTTCGCGGAGGATCAGCGGCAGGTGGCGTCGGTGCTGGTCAGGTTGCCGAAGATCGATCTCCGGTGGATCGAAGCGCTCGACCGCCTGATCCCGAGCAACCTTCGTGGTCTTCGGCAACTGGGCGCCGTAGCCTCGACGGCCCTCGACGAAGGTCTTCCTCTGAGTTGGATCCCACGCCGTGAAATCGTTGTGGCTCTGGTCGAGGCTGATGGCCCGAGGGCTCGTCGCCTCATCCTCTCTGAGTTTCGAAACGACATACTCGATGACTGCGAAGCTGCTCTTGCTGCGAGTGGGCATGAACTGGCGGTGCAATGCCGCTTTGCGATTAGTGCCCTGCGCCATGGCCACTTTGCGCCAGCACAGTCTCACGCTGCCAACATTGTCGACAGCATCGTTCATGCGTTCGCCCCCAGCGTGTCCCGCAGCCAACTCGTGGAACGGTCTCGACGTGACTTCAATGAGGTCCCTCTTCGGCTCGCGGCTCCTTACCTGACCCTGCGTCCTCTGGATCGCGCGTTCGTCCAGTGGCGGCCAAGTTCTGGTAAGCCGCCGCCTACTCACTTTGCGCGTCACCCGACGGCGCATGCCGTCGGACACCCTGGAGTGTTTGATCCCACTCATGCGCTCATCGCCGTGATGCTCGCCGTATCCCTCACCGTCCAATTCGCGCCAAGCGCTGCAGCGCGGGCAGCGGGCTAGCTGGTCTTGGGCCACGAGAAGTCAGATTGCTTGGCAGCCTGCCTAAGGCGTAACGATTGGCGTCCTATCGCCATCCGACGGCCGGGGCTTTCTAATGGATCTTCTAATGGACGGATCGGCACGGGGCGTTATCCACAGGCATGGTTCGGCACGGCGAATTCGCGATAGCCCACTTCAGAGGCATTTTCTGACACGGGCCGACACAGCCTGACATGGCCCGGAAGCAACTCATAACCCGAAGGTCAGCACAGCCAATGACCAACGCGAGCCTCGGACACACGCGGCCGAGCGGCAGGGCTGTCGAGGGGTCAGGTGCCTGCCTTGGCCATCGGCCGCTTGGCGGCAGCAGACCGCGGTCGCCTGTTGTTGCTCCGTCGGCGTCGCGAACGGTTCTTGGTCCCCCCACGCTCGGGCTTGCGAGATCGCTGTTTGGCATCCGGGTGTCGCGGCCTGATATCGGCGCGTCGCGGCTGCGAGTCGACTGCGGGTTGACGGGTTGGATCGGCGACCACCGCGGGCTCCATGGAGCGGCTTGCGCCACCGTCGAGCGACCGGACGGCGGTGAGATCCACATCGGTGATCGGCTGTTGCAGGTCCAGTTCGCGCTGCATGTGCCGCAATTCCTTTACCTGGCCGGGCTGCACGAGCGAGACCACGACGCCGCCCCGGCCGGCCCGGGCGGTGCGCCCCGACCGGTGGAGGTAGGTCTTGTGGTCGCCGGGGGGGTCGTAGTGGATCACGGCGCTCACGCCCTCGACATGGATGCCCCGGGCGGCGACGTCGGTCGCAATCAGCGCTTCCACCCTGCCGGCCGCGAAGGCCTGCAGTGCTCGGGTGCGCTGGTTCTGGCTCCGGCCCCCGTGGATCGCGGCGGCGCGAACACCGATCCGGTCGAATCGGCGGGCCAGCCGGTCACAGCCGTGACGGGTGCGGCAGAACACGATCGCCGAGCCGGCGGCGGTGACCGCGTCGGCGGCGACTTCGGTGCGTTCGGTGCTGGACACGTTCCAGAACAAATGGTCGGCCGCGACCACGTCGGGCGTCTCCTCGCCGATCTCGTATCGCAAGGGACGATGCTGGTAGTCGCGGGTGAGCGACGCCACATCGCCGTCGAGCGTGGCTGAGAACAGCATCGTCTGCGGGTCCGGCGCGGTCTGGTCGAGCAGGCGCCGCACAGCCGGGATGAACCCCATGTCGGCCATCCGGTCGGCCTCGTCTATGACGACTCTGTCGACTGCGGACAGGCTGACCTCCCGCTGATCGATCAAGTCTTCGAGGCGGCCGGGGCAGGCCACCAGGATGTCGACGCCTCTGCGCAGCGACCTGCGCTGGGCGTCGTAGCCCACGCCGCCGTAGACCACAGCGGTGCGGACGCCGCCGGCGAAGGACCGGATCTCCGTCATGATCTGGTCGGCGAGCTCGCGGGTCGGGGCCAGCACCAGCGCTTTGGGCTTGTGCGGTCCGGCCCGGCCGGCATTGGCCACGAGCGGAATCCCGAAGGCCAGCGTCTTTCCCGACCCGGTGGGGGCGCGGCCGCAGATGTCGTGTCCGGCCAAGGCGTCGGCCAGGACGGCCGCCTGGATCTCGAAGGGCTCAGTGATGCCGCGCGACGCGAGGGCGCGGTCTATGGATTCTGGAACGCCCAACTGGGCGAAGGTGGGGGACATTGTTCTCCTTGCCCGCGTCATGCAGGCGAATAACAGGGTTCGGTTGCGCCTCGGGAATCAGGAGGCCTGGCGGATGTCTCGGGTTTGGTTCACCATGACCGGAAGAACCAGTGCCCGTCTGCGAACCCGCCAGCCGGACGTCCCGGCTGGATATCCACAGGCTAACGGCGCGTGCGCCGCGATCCTCAGCCGGCGCTCCAGAGACCCTCGCGCTCGAGGCCGGCCATGACCTCCTCGATGCCGGCCCGCAGGGTGTCGACCAGCCAGTCGATCTGGTCGGTGGTGAGGATCAGCGGCGGCGAGAGCACGTTGAAGCGTCCAATGGGTCGCACTAGCAGGCCCCGGGCGTCGCAGGCGTCGGAGATGCGCCGGCCGATCTCCACCTCGGGGGGGAACATCTCCCTGGTGTCGGTGTCGGCCACGTTCTCCAGGCACATCATGAAGCACTTGCCGCGGATGTCGCCCACGATGGGCAGATCGCTGAGCGTGCGCAGGCGCTCCTCGAAGTAGGGGCCGACCCGGCGCACGTGGCCGCAGATGTCCTCCCTCTCGAAGATCTCGATGTTGGCCAGCGCAGCCGCGCACGACACCGGGTGCCCCGAGTAGGTGTAGCCGTGGGCGAACTCGGCGCCGGGCGCCTGCGGCACCGAGATCACGTCGTAGATCTCGTCCGACAGCAGGGTGGCCGACAGCGGCGCATAGCCCGACGTGAGCCCCTTGGCGGAGTTGATGATGTCGGGCTGGATGTCGAACACGTCCTTGCTGGCGAAGAAGTGCCCGAGCCGGCCGAAGGCGGTGACCACCTCGTCGGAGACGTAGAGGATCCCGTACTGTTGGCAGGCTTCGCGCATCCGGGGCAGATAGCCGGGCGGCGGCACCAGCACCCCGCCCGCCCCCATGATCGGCTCGGCGAAGAAGGCGGCCACATTCTCCGCGCCCAGCGCCTCCACCTTGGCCCTGAACTCGTTGACGAGGTGGTCGGTGTACTCGGCAGGCGTCATCCCGTCGGATCGCCGGTAGATGTCGGGGCCCGACACCCGGGCGATCAGCGGCTCGCCGATGATGTCGAAACCGACATGGTCGTAGGCCACCCCGGTGAGCGACATGGCCAGGTAGCTGGAGCCGTGGTAGCCGTTCACCCGGGTGATGATGGTCTTCTTGTCGGTCTGGCCGAGACGGTTGAAGTAGAAGTGGATGATCCTCACCGCGGTGTCGTTGGCATCCGACCCCGACAAGCCGAAGAATGCATGGTTGAGGTTTCCCGGCGCCAGCGAGGCCAGCTTGTGGGCCAGAGTGGCCCCCGGCACCGAGGTGGTGTTGGTGAACGGCGAGTAGTAGGCCAGCCTGCGGGCCTGCTCGGCCATGGCATCGGCGATCTCGGCCCGGCCGTAGCCGGCGTTGACGCACCACAGCCCGCCCTGGGCATCGAGGTAGCGCCGGCCGTCTGAGTCGTAGACGTAGGCGCCCTCGGACTCGGCCATCACCAGGGCGCCCTCCTCCTTCCAGACGGCGAAGTCGGTGAAGGGATGGATGTAGTGGTCCACGTCCCTGCGCCAGAGTTCCTGGGTGTCGTAGGCGTCGAACCGGCTCGGGGCCTCCTGAACCACCGCCGGAACGCTCTCGCCGAACATGGTCTCAGTCATCGCTCTCCTCTCGGGCCCAGCCAGTCCCGCCCGACGCTACCGCAGGCCGGCGCGCGCCGGCTCCGCGATCGGACGTTCAGACACGGATGTTGCTTGAAAATACAGCTATACATATACAAAGGTTGCTCAGTGCTCGATTCATTGTGTAGGATGCGATCAGCGGTTGGGGCGGCCCCGGTTTGGCAGAGGCACGCTGATGTGGCACCGGAGCTGCCCCGCGCGCACTCTACCGTCTGGCTAATATTTCCTGTTGTTCAATTATTTTTCAGATTTGACTGGCACGGACCCGGCTACAGAGCGGCTACGACCTCGGTCATGAAGCGTTCGGCGATCTCGGGGGTCTCTTCGGGCTTGAGGTTGAAATCGGGGATGATCAGCTCGTCGGTACCGGCCGCGGCGTAGGCGGCTACCTGCTCGACTAGTTGCTCCGAGGTGCCCGCCAGCACTGGCCTTCCCAGCGATTCTTCCTGCAGCCGAGCCGCCTCGGCCTCGGAGTCGCACAGGCGCAGGATCACCGCGGCGGAGCGGGCGATGGTGGCCGGATCCCGGCCCTCCGCCTCGCAGAGTCCGTCGATGAGGGCATTGAAGTAGCGCATGTCGGCGACCGTGCACCAGCCGTTCCATTCGTGACCCCACCGCACCATGGTGGGGATGGTGCGACGCTCGCCCCGGCCTCCGATCATGATGGGCAGCGGATCCTGCAGGGGCTTCGGGGTCAATGGCGCGCCCCGCAGGCGGTAGTGGGCGCCGTCGAAGTCGGTGCGCTCGTTGGCGAAGAGGCCACTGATGACCGCACAGGCCTCTTCCAGCATGTCGGCCCGGTCCCGCACGGTTCCGAACTCCATGCCGTAGCGGCGATGCTCGTTCTCCTGCCAGCCGGCGCCAAGGCCGAGCACGAGCCGGCCCCCGCTGATGTGGTCGACGGTGGCCGCCTGCTTGGCCAGCACCGCCGGGTGGCGATAGGTGTTGCCGGTGACCATCGCCCCGATGCGCACCCGGGGCACCGCCGCGGCGAGGGCGGCCAGCAGCGTCCAACACTCATGCGTCGGCAGCAGTTCCGGTTCGACGCCGGGCGGCTCATGGCCGTAGCCCCCCTCGGGCGGCATGAAGTGGTCGGGCAGCCACAGGCCGTCCCATCCGCTGGCCTCCGCGGCCCGGCTCACCTTCAGTATCTGCTCCCAATCGTGGGCACTAGAAGGCCAGAACCCGTACCGCATGGCCCTGTTCTATCCGCTGCACACGCAATGGAGCCACCCAGCGACTTTCGGCCTCCTCTCACGAAGCGCTATCGTAGATATTTCCACATAAGGATATTCCCACACAAGCTCTAGAACTCACTTGTATAGATGATCAGAAATATCTATATGCAGAGATTTCTCATGCACTCCCGGCCGAACACCAGCGCTGTCCGCTGCCGTGGGATCACGGCGCTGATCGCATTGACGGTGGTCGCCGCTGGCCTGGTCCCGCGCGAGGCTGCGACCGCCCAGACGCCGAATGTCCCCGGCGCGCCGAGCATCACGTCCGTCACCGCGGGTGACCGGCAGCTGGCCGTGAGCTGGAGCGCCGCAAGCACGCCCGCCGATCGGCCGATCATCGACTACCAGGTGATGTACCGGGCGGGCAGCAGCGGAGCCTGGTCGATGGCCTCCTCTTACGGCGTCTCCTACGATTCCGGCGTCCACAGCGGCTCCGACACGACTTGGGCGCACAATCGGGACCCGCTCGACCTCAAAGCGATCCCCAGCAACGACACGAGCGGGATCCGGAGCCTCGTCGAGCACACGAGCGGCGGGCGCCACGACCTGGCGGGCATTTACCGGGTCAAGGCGAATGTGGCCGCGGTGCGCGTCCGCGTCGGCGGCGATGCGACGGGCGCGGCGACGATCCGCGCTAGATACACGACCGAGCCGATAACCGATCTGCGCCACAACGGAACCGAGCTGGCTCGCACCACGCAGACGGAGACCCAGTCCGGCTTCCAACTCACCGGCGTGACGCCTGCGCTGCCGGCCGGCTCTTACATCTGGGTCGACGGTTGGGACCACACGTCGACGAACACGACATTCCCGGAATTCGCGGCGACCACGATCGAGGACCGGCGCCTGCGGATCGACATCGCCACGGTCTCCACCGCCACCAGCACGACCATCGACGACCTGACCAACCAGCGTAGCTACCAGGTGCGGGTGCGGGCCCGCAACAGCGACGGCTGGGGCGCCTGGTCCAACGTCTCGTCCGGCACACCGCTGGGCACGCCTGATGCGCCGACCGGACTGTGGCTGGAATCGGGAAGCCAGCAGCTCGTGGCCCGCTGGACTGCGCCTTCCAACAACGGTGGCAACACAATCAGCGACTACGACATTCAGTACCGCATCAAGTCGTCTGGCGCGAACTGGAGTGACTGGCAGGCGAGCACGGTCAGCACGGCCACAACCGCGACGATCACCGGCCTGACCCACGGCACGACGTATGAGGTGCGGGTACGGGCCGTGAGCAGCGCCGGCTACGGACCCTGGACGGACCCCGTGATCGACACCGCGAGCAAGCCCTCGCCGCCGACCATCACGCTGGCGACCGTCCTCCGTCCCCTTCCACCGGGCAAGAACGACAAAGGTGGACTCCTGTCGATCACGCTCTCGGCGGAAGCAAACGGCAGCACCATCACCGACTACGACCTGCGCTACCGCGAAGCGGGCACTACCACCTGGTACACCCACCGCGACCGATCACACGATTCGGGCAAACTCCAGACCAGCGAAACAAGCGGCACGGCCGATCCCATCGATTTTGGCACGTTCATCTCTCCATCGGGCGGTGCGGCCGTGACGCGTGAGAGCATCGGGACGGGAGCCAACGCCAAGCATGGGCTCTACAAGTTCAGCAAGGCCGTCGACCAGCTCTGGATCCGGGCCGGCGGGACGATCACCGGCGGCGGGACCGTCGTAGCCCGTTGGCACACCTCGAAGCCCACCGCGGCCACGCTCGCCACCGCGGGCACCCAGATCTTCTCTGCTGCGACCGAGTCGGACCACACGTTCTGGCAGGACGGATGGGCGGTCGACCTGCCCGCCGACGCCTACGTCTGGGTCTATACCAGCGACACCGAGACCCTGACCAAACGCCGCCTGCAGCTCGATTTCACGGACAATTCGAGCAGCGGCGCGATGGTGTTGAGCGGACTCCAGAACGGCAAGACCTACGAACTCGAGGCGAGGGCGTCGAACGCTCGCGGCTCGGGCGCGTGGGCCTCGGCGTCGGGAACGCCGGGTACGCCGACGCGACCCACAGTCGACACACCCACCGCCGGGCACCAGGCACTGGACCTGACCTGGGCCCGGCCGGACTCAGACAATACTTCGGCAGTCGCAGGCTACGACGTGCGCTACCGAGCCGGATCGTCGGGGTCGTGGACGTCGTGGCCGCACACCACCACAAGCCGTGCCGCCACGATTACCGGCCTCACCAACAACACCGAGTACGAGGTGGCCGTTCGGGCTCGCAACGATCACGGCAACGGCTTCTGGTCCACCGGCGTAAAGGGCACGCCCGTGCCGCAGGCACCCGACGCGCCCGCCGCGCCGACGCTCACGTCAAGCGGGACGACGATGACAGTCAGCTGGACCGCGCCCTCCGCCAACGGCGCGGACATCAGCGACTACGACGTGCAGCACTGCTCGGCGAGCTGCGCAAGCGACGCCAGTTGGACCTCGCTGCCCGACACCACCGACAGCACGGCACTCACCGCCACGATCACCGGCCTGACCAACGGCACGACCTATCAAGTGCGCGTCCGCGCCCAGAACTCAGTGGGCAACGGCCCGTGGTCCGCCGCCTCCACCCACATAATCGGCCGGCCCAGCGCCCCAGCCGCGCCCACACTGACAACCGGGAACGCGCGGCTCACCGCGACCTGGACAGCCGCGGCAGGCAACGGCTCAACGATCACCGACTACGACGTGCAGTACTGCTCGGCGAACTGCGCCATCGACACGAGTTGGACCTCGCTGCCCGACGCGACGCCGAGCACCGCGCTGAACGCCACGATCACCGGCCTCACCAACGGCACGACCTACCAGGTGCGGGTTCGGGCCGAGAACGCCAACGGCACGGGCCCCTGGTCGCCGGTGTCGAGCATGAAGGCCGGCCTGCCCGCCGTACCGTCCGTTCCCACACTGGTGGTCGACGACGGGGAGTTGACGGTTTACTCGCTCGCGCCGAGCGACAACGGGTCGGCACTCATCGGCTACGACGTGCGTTACTGCAACTACCAGTGCGAGGGCGGCAACGACGACGTCTGGACGAGCATCTCCATCCAGACAACCGTGGAGAAGCCGAGGATAGTGCTGCTGGATCTGACCAATGGCACCACGTACTACGTGCAGGTGCGGGCCAACAACGCCCACGGCAGCGGCGCCTGGTCGCCGTGGGCCACGGCGGTGCCGGGCGCGCCCACCGCGCCCGGCGCGCCGACGCTGACGGGTGGCGACCACAAGATCATCGTCGACTGGTCGGCGCCCGCCGACAACGGCTCGACGATCATCGACTACGACGTGCGCCACTGCTCCGCCGACTGCGATCGCGACAGCAGTTGGACATCACTTCCCGACACAACCGACAGCACGGCGCATCCGGTCGTCATCACCGGCCTCACGGTCGGAACGGCCTACCAGGTGCAGGTGCGGGCCCAGAACTCCGCGGGACCTGGCCAGTGGTCGGCGGCGAGCGCGCACACGCTCGACGAGTCGCCGGTGCCGTCGCTGGGTTTGTCCGCCTGCGATCCGGCGGGCCTCACCCAGCTCTGGGTCGACTACGACTGCTACATCAAAGCTGGCGAGCGCGGCATCAAGCAATTCGACACCGTCACCGTCCTTGGCTCGGGCGGCGACTACATCGAGAGGAGCGATTACCCCGCCGCAGGGCTGGTCGTACTGACGGCGTACAACCCGCAGGGCGGCTTAGCCATCGTTGAGACCAGCCTGGACGGGGTCGTGCAGGACGTCTTCCTCATCGACGTGATCCGCTTCGGCATCCGCGGCTACAGCATCGCGCACAGCGGCTCGACCGCTGACCTCACCGTGCAACTGCACAGCCCCACCCACAGTTCGCCGGACATCTTGCGCCTTAACGGAGCCGACTACGCGCGCAGCTGGGTGCAGCTGAGCCTGCCGCAGAATCTGCGAGGGGCGACGCATGACGGAGACAATCCCTTGGGCAGCTGGATCCGCACCCCGATCCAGGTTGTGGGCCAATACGCCGGCGCCGTCACGTTCAGGCTCCTGGTGCTATCACAAGGCACGTATCAGATCACCATCAACGCTCGCCGTCCGGCGCCCGGCGCCTCTTGCCCGACACAGGGTCCGCTTGTCTGCTTCGCCCCGCCGGAACCCCAGACGCAGATCAGCTACACCACACAGGCAAATGCCACCGCCACCTTCCAGACCGGGACCGTGTCGCCGCCAGCCACACCCACGGGTCTCGCGGCCGCCGCGGGCGACGAGAGCGTGGCGCTGAGCTGGGACGATCCGTCGGATCAGTTGATCACCGGCTACGAGTACCAAATGCGCTGGGCCGGCGTTGCCTGGCAGTCGTGGACCGCGATCTCCGGCAGTGATGCAGCAACGAAGTCCCACACGATCACCGGGCTCTCCAACGGTACCGAATACCGGTTCCACGTTCGCGCCATTAACGCGGCCGGCACCGGCACAGCCGCGCCCAACGCCCACCCCTGGTACGTCGCCGCCACCCCGCAGGTACCGCCCGATCCGCCGGCCACACCGCCCGCCACGCCGGGCCCGGTCACCGTCACCCGCACAGACGGCACCGTCACCGCCAACTGGGACGCCGTCGACGGCGCCACCAGCTACCACATCACCTACACCACCAACGGAGCCACAAGCTGGCAACTCGCCGCCCTCAACCACCCCGACAACACCATCACCATCAACAACGCCGACAACAACGCCACCTACATCATCGCCGTGCGCGCCCGCAACAACGCAGGCGACAGCAACTGGCGCAACTCCCCAGCCGCCGGCCCCCACACACCCACACCGCCGGCCACACCGCCCGCCACGCCGGGCCCGGTCACCGTCACCCGCACAGACGGCACCGTCACCGCCAACTGGGACGCCGTCGACGGCGCCACCAGCTACCACATCACCTACACCACCAACGGAGCCACAAGCTGGCAACTCGCCGCCCTCAACCACCCCGACAACACCATCACCATCAACAACGCCGACAACAACGCCACCTACATCATCGCCGTGCGCGCCCGCAACAACGCAGGCGACAGCAACTGGCGCAACTCCCCAGCCGCCGGCCCCCACACACCGACGTAGCCCACGCGCGGCACTGCCGCCGCGAGGGCACCGAGGGCGGTCTCTCCAAGCTCCTACTGGGCTACGACCTCGAACAGGATGATCCTCAGGCCGTCGGGTCCGGCCACCTCGAAGCTCTTGTGACCCCAGGGTTGTATCTCAGGCCCGAGTTTGGCGGGTGTTTCGCGTTTTGGCAGGTCAGAGGGGGCGCGCCGGTTGGGTGTTTCCACTACATCGGCGGTGCGGGGCGCTGTTGGGCTGTGTGGTCAGGTGATGTCGGCTTTGTCCCAGGCGCTGGTGTCGGCTCCGACGGCGGCGAGGGCTCGGGCCTGCAGTGGGGTGCGGCGGGTGGTGAGCTGGATTCGGCGGCCGTTGGCGTCGAGTTGGTGTCGGCGGATGCGGTTGAGCTCTCGCAGGGCGCGGGCGGCGGTGAGGTGCTGGCCGCCGTTGTCGGGGTCGCGGACGTCTGCTTTGGCGAGGTCCTGGGTGATGAGGGTCTCGATGACCGCGGCGTAGACGCACACCGCGACGTGGCCGCGGACTCTCTTTTCGGTCCAGTGTCTGACGGGCCGCAGGTGCAGGAAGTCTTTGAGGGTCCGGAAGCGAGCTTCGACGGCGGCGAGCTGGCGGTAGGCGGCGACGACTTGGGCGGCGCCGGCCTGTGAGGGTGTGAGGCTGGTGGTGAGCACGTAGCGGCCGGCGAGCATCTCCTCGTGTTGCATGGCGTTTTCGTTGTAGTGGTAGGTGAAGCGGCCCGATGCGATGTCGAGGTCGAAGAGCCGCCCGGCGCTGCTTTCGCCGAGGATGCGCTGCGCGGCCCGGCCGATCTTTGCGGGGTCTTTGAGCCGGCCAGAGCGGACGCGGCGCTCCAGCGCCAGAAGCTCGGCCTCCGCGGCGGCGACGATCCCGGCGGTGCGGGCTGCGTCGCGGCGGGCTCGGGCGTCTGATTCGACGACTATGGCGCGGGTCCCGCCGGCGAGCGCGATGTCTGCGGCTCTGCAGCGGTGCTGGGGCATCTCGACCCAGGCCGTGTCGTCGTCGATGGCTTCGAGGGCCTCTCTGGTCGTGCGGTCGCGGCGCAGCCTGGTCGCGAGGACGTGGTCGAACCCGGCGGCGGCGACCGCCTCGACGTTGTCTGATGAGATGAGTCCCCGGTCCGCGACGACGCAGATGCGGCCCACAGCGAACCGCCTGGCGAGGTCGGCGAGCACCGACGGCAGCGTGGATGCGTCGCTGGTGTTGCCGGCGAACACGTGGTGCGCGACGGGGATTCCGTCGGTGGTGCACAACAGCCCGATCACGATCTGGGGCCGGTCCGGGCGGTGGTCGCGCGAGTACCCGAAAGCCCGCGACGGGAACCGCCCAGAGGGCTGTGCCGGACCCTCGAAGTAGGTGGAGGTCAGGTCATAGCACACCAACCTCAGATCCAGATTCGACAGGTCGCACAGCCGCCCGTAGAGGTGGTCCTCGGTCGCCTCTTTGGCGTCGGCGACCGCGTCGAGTGCCCGGTAGTGCTGGTCAAGCGACGGAGCCGACCACCACCCCGGCATGACAACGTCGCAGGCGGCCCACTCGACGAGGCGCCGCTTCGAGCACGGCGCGACCAGCCGGTTGGCCGCCATCGCGAACACCGCGTGCTCCAAAGCGGCCGCCCCCCGCCTGGAGCCGACCTCGGCGAAGTGCCCGCCCAGGCCCAGACGCTGCCACACCGCCGCTGCCGCCGCAACGGCGCCCGCCGCCGGCGCCCCCTCCGCGGCCAGCGCGCCGACATCGACCCGCTCTCTGCGCAGATGCGCCTCCAGCGCGGCCACGATCCGCTCCAGCTGGCCCGACTCGCGCAGAGCGGTCACCTCGCCCAGCCGCAACAGCGTCCTGTGCCCGACCTTCGCGCCGTCGCGCACCGACTCCACCAAAGACAAGTACTCGTACACCTTGTCGCCCCTGCGACGGCGGGTCGTCTTCACGAACACAACAGCACAATACTGCCACGTTCTCAGCTTGTCAACTATATGTCGCCCCTACAAATCCCCGCCGAAGCGCTGCCTCGAGACACAAAACCCCACGTCAGCGGCCTTCTGCTGTCACCAAACCCCCGCCAACCCGCCAAACTCGGGTCAGGCGGCCGCAGGATGGTGGCGCCCGCTGAGACCAGCCGGGCGTGCTCGGCGTCGGCGTCGGCTATCTGCCATGACACCGATACGCCCGATACTCCTGGCGTGTCCCATCCGGCACCGTCTTCGATGACCTCGATGCGGCCGGCTGCGGCCAGCAGGATCGTCCCTCTGAAGATCTCGCCGAAGGACCGCTCCACCTCCAACCCCATCACGTCGGTGAAGAACCCCACGGTGGCGTCGTAGTCGCTGGCGACAAAGATGACTCTGAACTCGGCCATGGCCCGACCCTACCGCTCTTCAACTGCCGCCGGTCTGCTCGGCCTCTAGGGCAGCCGGCGGCCGAGCGGCCTTCGGAGGATTGGCCTTGCGATGGCGCGTGGCGTCTATAGCTTGTCGCCCATGGTGGAGGTCGAACGCAGCGGCAGCCTGCTGCGCTCCGAGGACTGGGTCTCGGTGTGGCTGGGCGCGGTGCTGATCGTGCTGGTTCTGGTCGGCGTGCGGCCGGAGGCGGCCGGCCTGTCCTGCAGCGACGGCCTCAGCGGACTGTTCGGGCCCGGCAGCGTGGCCACCACGCTCGGGGTCGGTGCGGCGCTGCTGGTGCTGTGCGCGGTCGGAGTCCGCCTGATGGATGGTGCCGTGCGTGGCTTCGCGGTGGGCTTTGCCGTGCTGTTCGCGCTGGCCTGGGCGGCGCGTGCTATTGCGTGCGACTCCGCTCTGAGCGACCGCGGCGTCAACTACGCCATTACCTCGCTGGCGCTGGGATTGTTCATCTCCAACGTGCTCACCGTTCCCGGCTGGCTCCGCACCGCCATGCGGACCGAGTACTACATCAAGGCCGGGCTGGTGATCCTGGGATCGAGCGTCCTGTTCGGCCGGGTGCTGGAGGCCGGCATGTACGGCATGGTGCAGGCGGCCGCGGTCATCGCCGTCATCTGGTACCTGTGCTTCTGGATCGCCCGCAAGCTCCGGGTCGACGAGGAGTTCTCGGCCATGATGGCGACCGCGGTGTCGATCTGCGGGGTGTCGGCCGCCATCGCGGCCTGCGGCGCCATCTCCGGGGACCGCAAGAAGCTCTCCTACGTGACATCGCTGGTGCTGGTGGTGGCCGCGCCGATGATGATCCTGATGCCTCTGGCCGTGGACTGGCTCGGGCTGTCCGATGTGGTCGGCGGGGCCTGGATCGGCGGCACCATCGACACCACCGGCGCGGTGGTGGTGGCCGGCGAGAGCATCGGCGACTCGGCCACCAACGCGGCGACCATTGTCAAGCTGTCGCAGAACGCCCTGCTCGGCGTGGCTGCCTTCGCGCTGTCGGTCTGGTGGACGGTGCGCGGCGGCGCCAGCGATGATGACGGTGCCGACCGGCCGGGGGTATCGGCCTCAGTGATCTGGGAGCGCTTCCCGAAGTTCGTGCTCGGCTTCCTGGCGACCTCGCTGGTGTTCTCCTTCGTGCTCACCGACGGGCTGGTAGACGCCACTGGCAGCGTGCTCAAGGGTCTCAGGACGTGGCTGTTCGCGCTGGCCTTCGTCTGCATCGGCTTGGAGACCCGGCTGCGCGACCTGTTGGCCATGGAGGGCGGCCGGCCCGCCGTCGCCTTCGTGGTCGCGCAAGTCGCCAACGTGGGTTGGACACTGCTGCTGGCCTGGGTGCTGTTCGGCGGCGCCATCTTCGCCGTTCCCGACCTCTAGCGGCGGCCGCCAGGTACCCCCAACGCCGAATCTGTGGAGAAACCCGCCACATAGGTGCAAGACCCGCCCAGATTTCTGGAACGACTCGGCCGTGACCGACTACAGCATCGGGAACTTGGCCTTGTCGGGCAGGCCGGAGCGGGCGGTGATGGCCTCGCCGGCGGCCTGGCAGCGGGCGTAGAAGGTGTCCTCGTCGATGGTGGTCATCCGGCCGGCGTCCACGACCTTGGCGCCGTCGACGAACACGGTGTGCACCCCCCGGCCGTCGGCCGACCACACCAGTTGGTTCATCACGTTGAGCAGGGGCCGCCACTCCGGGCGGTCGGTGTCGTGCAGCACCACGTCGGCCTTCTTGCCTGCCTCCAGCGAGCCGATCTCGTCTTCCATGAGCATGGTGCGGGCCCCGCCGAGGGTGGCCATCTCGTAGGCCTTCTCGGCCGGGAACATCTGGGGGTCCATCCGGGCGTCCTTGAACAGTCCGGCCACCAGGTAGGTGGCCCGGTGCATGTCGGCGTAGTTGGAGGCGTTGTTGCCGTCGATGCCGATGCTGACGTTGATGCCCCGCATCACCATCTCGGGGATCTTGCCCACCTGGGTGACGCCGTAGCTGACCTTGAGCGCAGTGGTGGGGCAGTGCTCCACCGAGCAGCCGGCTGCGGCCATCACGTCGATCTCGCTGTCGTCCACCCGCACGCAGTGGGTCATGGCGGTGTCGGCGCCCAGCACGCCCAGCTCGCCCAGATGGATCATGGGGCGCTGGCCGAACTCGGCGATGAACCCGTCGGGATCGAGGTTGGCCGGGCTCATGTGGAAGTTGAGCCCCACGCCATGGTGATCGGCGGCCTCTCGGGCGGCCCGCCACAGCGGGTCCGAGCAGGTGGTGTGGCCCACCACCATCGACCACGCCTCCAGCCGCCCGCCCGCGGTGCGGTGATGGCGTTCGATGGTGTCGTTGATGTTGGCGATGGCAGTGTCGGTGTCCTGGCGGTAGACGTCGGGCTCGGGGGGCAGGTCCCACACCCACTTGCCGATGCGGCCCCGGATGCCGGCCTCGACGAGGCCGTCCATCACCTCGTCGGTGAAGCGGATCGTGCCCGCCTCCAGGAACGCGGTCGTGCCCGACTTGAGCATCTCCACCGCGGCCAGCTGGGCCGACAGCCGCTCTTCAGTGGGCGTGTACACCGAGTAGAGCGGGCACAGCCACATGAACACGTTCTCCTCGAAGGGTGTGTCGTCGGGGACGTAGCCCCGGGTGAGGGGCTCGCCGGTGATGTGGATGTGGGTGTTGACCAGGCCGGGGGTCACCACGAACCGGTCGCCGCCCACCGTGGTGGCCGCGTCGTAGGCCGCCTCCAGGTCCGACGCCTTGCCCACGGCCACGATCTCGCTCCCCCGCACCGCCACTGCGCCATGGCGGATGATGTCGCGCGTCGGGTTCATCGTCACTACATACCACCCCTTGATCAGGGTGTCGATGCGCTCCCGCTCACTCATATCCGTCTCCTGCCGCTGGCGGCCCTCTGGCTCAGTCTCGGGGCTTGGAGGCCACGTAGGCGAATTGGAAGCCGATGGGCTCGATGAGGCGGACGGCCTCGAACCCGGCGTCTCGCAGCCAGCCGGTGGCCGCCTCGGTGGTGACGCCGAAGCCGTTGACGGTGCTGGCCATCATGGTCATGCCCATCAGCACCGCGTGGGGGTTGGCCTTGTGGTTGGGGCCAATGAAGTAGTCGGCCAGCACCACCCGCCCCTCGGGACGCAGGGCCGCGTAGGCCCGCTCAACCAGGTGGCGGGCACCGTCCGGTCCCTCCGTGCGGCAAACGTGGCCGAGCACCACGATGTCGTAGGCGCCGTCCTCTATCGGGATCGTGTGGAAGTCGCCGGGCCGGAACTCGCATCGGTCGGCCACGCCGTGCTCGGCCGTCTTGCGGCGGGCCACGGCGATCACGCCGTCGAGGTCGTTAACGGTGGCCCGGCCGTCGCCGCAGGCCTGCAGCACGGCGATCGACCAGGGCGCCCCGCCTGCGCCGAGGTCGAGGACGCGGGGCGCGGCCAGCGCGCTGTAGCGCATCCGGAGGTCGGCCCGGGTGGCGCAGCGCCACCCGGTGGTGAACGTGCCCTCCACCAGCGGCACGTGGAAGGCAGCCGGGTCGTCGTCTATCGGGGTGGCGGGCCGGCCCGAGCGCACGGTGTCGGCCAGGCGGGTCCAATTCTCGTGGGGGCCGGGAGCAACCGGGATCAGCCCGGCCATCGAGGCTGCCCCGTCGATCAGCAGGTAGCGGCGGGCGGCATCGTTGAGCTTGAAGTGATCGACCACCCGGTCGAGCAGGCCAAGCGCCACCACCGAGTCCAGCAGCGCCTCCAAGTGCCGTTCCGGGAGTTCCAGCCGCTCTGCTAGCCCCGCGGCCGTCATGCCAGCGCCCGGAGCCTCGAACAGAGCCTCGAACACTCCGAGCTCCAGTGCGGCCAGCAGTACGTGGTAGCGGCCCAGCCCCTCGATCACGGCCCACACCGGCGCAGCCGCGGGCGGCTTGTAGTCCGTGAACGGCCGCCCCACACGGGCCATCGTGTGCGACTTCTTCAACTCCGGATAAGGAGCATCCCGATCAGAAACAGACATCGGCACTCATGTTTGCTAATCGCCGAACAACATCCACCCGCGGAATGCTAAATCAGGCACCGTTCTACAGTTCGAGGCCGAACGGGCGGCTTCGTCAGCGGCAGTCCATCGCGACGGCGAGGGCTGCGCAGACTTGCTGCATCCTGAGGCCGCTCAGCCGACCCAGGCGCGAGGTGAGGCCGGCCAGCGAGACATTGAAGACGGAGTCCATCTGCACGACGCACGGGCTTCGCACCGGGTCGTCATCTGGTTCAAGGCGCACCTCCGTCACGAGATCGCGGTCAACTGTGCTGCACGGCGCCACAACCACACGCCGCAGGCCCGATATCGCGGCGTTCCGGGACAGAACGACCACGGGGCGACGATGCTTGTCCGGGACCTCGCACCACCAGATCTCGCCCCGCTGCGGCAGTTCGCTCACGCCGAGCCGGCCGCTTCCAGGAACTCCGCCAGGTTGCCCCACTCATCCTCGGTGTCGAGCGGGACATCATGAAACACCTGGTAGGAGCGGTCGATCTCAGCAGCTCGGTGCTCGGCGCAGAGGGCGGCCAGCGCCCGGTCCATCAGGGATGCGTCGTTGAGGTCGGGAAGCGCGTTCCGGGCCTGACTCAACAGATCGTCACTGACTGTAGTACTGATCCTGATCCTTGTCATGGCATGACTGTAGCATGAATATGCCATCGTGTCGCCCAAACCTACCTGTCTGCCATCACGATCGGCGAGGTGGGGGCCACGCCGGCCGGGGGGAGCCTGACACCGGGAGTCCGCGACCCCGCAGAAAATCTTGGTGCGAATTCTGTGGACCTAGGACACAGAACCAACCCGAGATTCCGGCGGGGAGCCGATGCTAGGGGCGGAGGAGGATCTTTCCGAAGAAGTCGCTCTCCAGCATCTTCTGCTGGGCGGCGGCCGCCTCCGACAACGGGAACTCCGAGTCGATCACGGCGGTGAACTCGCCCGAGCCGACGCCCTGACAGAAGGTGTCCCACAGCGGTCCCATCTCGTCGGGGCGGTACGGGTCGGACCCCATGATCCGCAGGCCGTTGTGGAACAGGTGGCCCAGCGACCCGATGGTGGCGGTGTCGCCCGAGGCGTTGCCGCAGTTGACCAGCCGGCCCCCGATCGCCATCGAGAACAGCGACTGGGTGAACAGCGCGGTGCCCACATGGTCGAACACCATGTCCACCCCCCGGCCGCCGGTCACCTCCATCGCCCATCCGGTCACATCGCCGGTGCGGTTGTTGAGCACGTGGTCGGCGCCGATCTCAACAGCCCGCTCGCACTTGGCGTCGGTCCCGGCGGTGGCCAGCACGGTGGCGCCGGCGTGCTTGGCCAACTGGATCCCGGCCACCGACACCCCCGATCCGGCCGCGTGGATCATCACCGTCTCACCCTCGGAGAGGCCGCCCGTGCAGAAGAGCGCATGGCCGGCGGTGAGCCACACCGTCGGGAACGTGGCCGCCTGCTCCAGCGACACGTGCTCGGGCACCCGGTAGCAGTGCGACGCCGGCACCAGGCATTTGTCGGCGTAGCCTCCGTCGAGGGTGCCGCCCAGGATGCCGAGCTCGCCGTACAGGTCGCCCATGCCAGCCAGCTTGGAGTTCTCGGGCACACCGGCCATAGACGGGTCAGCCACCACCCGGTCGCCGGGCCGCCACTCGGTGACCGCGGCACCCACCTCGGACACCACCCCCGCGATGTCCATGCCGGCGATGTGGGGGAACGTGAACCCCGGCATGTGGTACCAGCCGTTGCGCTGGAGCAGGTCGAGTCGGTTGAGCGCGGTCGCCGCGACATCCACCACCACATCGCCGTCGCCGGGCACCGGATCGTCAACGTCGGTGTACTCCAGCACCTCGGGGCCGCCCGAGGCGTGGTACAGCATCGCCTTCATCGGTCTGTCGGGCTGGCACGGCCCTGGCCGAAGACGGAACGACTCCGGCCCGCGTGGTACAGCATCGCCTTCATGGGTGTATCGAGTCTCGGCGAGGCAGCCTCCGCGAGGCGAGCGCTGCCGTCAGCGGCGCATCAGCCGTGGCCCTCGTCGGGGGTGGCGCCCCACTCGATGATCTGGAGCATGTTGCCGTCGGGATCGGCGACAGTGCCGATCAGCCCGAAAGGCATCTGCTCAACTTCGCGTACCCAGGTCGCTCCCTGCCCCTGGAGGTGCGCCTCCAGCCCGCGGCAGTCGCCCACGTCGAGATTGAGGATGATCCGGTGCCCGTCCTCGTTGGGTCCCGACACCTCGCTGTGCTCCTCGATGAAGAGTTGGACCCCGCCGAAGACGAAGGCGCCCATCTCGTTCTCCTCGGGTGAGAAACACGCTCGGTACCAGTCCTTCATGGCGTCGACCTGCGACGATCCCACCAGAATGCTGCCCAGATTAGGTGCTGACATTGGATTCCTCCTGAACTGTCGAACCGGTGGCCGGACCGTATGCCCAACGAGCGAGCCGGACCAAATCCGCCCGGCGAGCTCCCCGTGGGGTGGTCTTTCCCCGCTCTTGTCCGCTGCGCTCACGGACCGCTCGGGCAACGGCCTCGCTGAGCGCGTCGTGAATTCCGGGCGGATTGCCGGTTATCCGCTCGGCCTCTGGGCCGGTAGTGTCGCCGCGACAGGGGGTTGCCATGACCGAGACCGCTTCGTTGCCCGCCACAGCGCCTGCGGACAAGCCGCCGCCGTCGTTGCTGACCCACATCGCGCTGCCGGTGCGCAGCCTCAACGACACGCTCGCCTTCTACGAGAAGTTCACCACCCTCGTGAAGATCTCGGAGCGGTTCGACAACGAGACCAAGATGCGAACCGCGTGGCTGGCCAACGAACGCGACATCACCACGCCCGGGGCGGCCCGCTTCGTGATCGTGCTGATGGAGGGCGCGCTGCCCAAGCAAATCACCGGCGACATTGTCGAGGCGTACGGCTTCCTCACCTCCATAGCCCACCTCGGCATCTCGCTGGACACCCGCGACGAGGTGGACGAGGTCGCCCGCCTGGCCGCCGAGGACGGCTGCCTCGTGCTCGGGCCGATGTACCGCAACCCCGATGTGGGCTACATCTGCCTGATCAAGGATCCCGACGGCAACAACGTCGAGTTCTCGGTGGAGCAGGTCCTGGGCTGATCAGGCGTTCTTCTCGGAGGCCGATCCAGGGACGTAGGTGCCCTTGTTGCGCCACAAGACCACCTCGTTGCCCCACGGATCGCGGAAGGCCGCGTGGCGGGCGTCGAACTCCTCCCAGTAGACCTCGTCCCACATCTTGGTGGCGCCCATCTCCATGGCCAGAGCCAGCCGGTCGGGCGGATCGTCCACCATCACGTAGATGCGGGGCACCGGCCCGGTCACCGGCTCGGTCTCCAAGTGGATGCCGAGGTTGGGCTTGACGCCCGGCAGCACCTCGTGGAACTCACCGGCGGGGCGCCGCTTGTACTTCCAGTCGAACAGCGTCTCGTAGAACTGCGAGGTGGCCTCCGGGTCGGGGGTGGGCAGGTCCACGAAGATGAGAGGGTTAACCATGCCGGTCGCTCCTTGATGATGGTCGATGGACGACAGTCGATGCCTGACGCCACGCTAGACGGGCTCGAGTCACTCCCGCTCTTGTTCGCTGCGCTCACGGGCCGCTCGGGCCACGGTCTCGCCCCGCTCGGCCTGGTCCAGCCGGGCGACGGCGGCGTCGCCCAGGGCCACGAACCGCTGGTAGTTGGCCCGGTAGGCATCGTCGGGCGCCGGCTCGATCCGGGTCATGGCGGCCAGCGGCCAGGAGTCCATGCTGGCCGCTCCGACCCCCTCCCACCAGTCCAGCGCCGCGCCCGCGGCCAGCGCACAGCCGTGGGCCGAGAGCTGTTCGGGCCTCTCAGGCATATCGACGGCCACCTCCAGCACCGACGCCTTGATCGAGCACCACAGGCGGCTGAGCGCGGGCGAGCCGCCGCAGCACATCACATCCATCCCCACCCCGGCGGCCTGGAGCTGCTCGTGCACATGGCGCAGGCCGTAGCCGGCCGCCTCCAGCACGGCGCGGGCAATCTCGGCCACGCCGGTGTCGAACGTCAGGCCGTGGATTTCGCCCCGCAGGCGCGACTCCCACCGGGGCGCTCGCTCGCCGTCGTGATAGGGCAGCACCAGAAGGCCGCCCGCGCCCGGGGCCACATGTTCCGCCAGCGTCAGCAGTTCCTCGATGGATCGGCCCGACGTGTCCGACCACCACTCCAGCAGCTGCCCGTGCCCGTTGGTGGGGCCGCCCACCACCTGCACCCCGGCCACCGGGCTGAAGTACCCGGGTATCTCCGCGGGCCTCTGCGCCGCTTCCACCGCCACACCCAGTCCCCCGGTGCGACCGCCGGGGTCGTGGCCCCGGCCGGGAGTGCCCAGACCGCCCGCCCAGAAGCTCATGTAGGCGTCGTTGGACGCGCTCACCAGCGGCGTCCCGGCAGGCAGGCCCAGCGACCCGTCGCAATGCCCGATGACGGTTCCCACCTCCGCCCGCTCGCCGTATCCCGGAACGGTCTCCTCGTCGGGCCACAGTCCCTGGATGTCGGCCGCGCCCAGGCAGCGCAGCGCCCAGTCCCAGATCTGCGCGCCGGCCAGGGGGCGGCCCGCCTCGCTGCTGAGGAACTCGAGCTGGGCGAGGTGCTGCCCGGTCCGGTCCAAGCCGATGCCTGCCGGATGCCGGCAGGTCGCGGCCCACGAGACCGGGTCCCTGCTCTGGTCATCCCGAAGCGGGACGGTGGTGGGACTCTGACCGCCCACGCCCACGGCTGCTACCTCCAGGCCGGCGTCGTCCACCCTGGCCAGGAGGCGGCCCAGGCCGTCGAGCCAGGCGGCAGGATCGGCCCGTCCGGCAGGCCACGACCCGGCCCCCTCGAAGGGCTCGTACATCCAGAGCTTCACACTCCCGCCGGGAGACAGTGCAACCGCGCGGGCTCCGCCCGTCCCAAGATCGACGCCGACGACGACCGAGTTCACCGTGTCTGGTCCTCCCTTCGCCCCAGCATGCGCCGCGTTTCCCGCTCTTGTTCGCTGCGCTCACGGGCCGCCCGGGCCACGGCTTTGCTCACGTCTCGCGCGATTCCCACGGACTGCCGTCCGCTCGGCCCCTCAGCCCACCAGGACCCGGTAGACGGGCTGCGACACCGCCAGCGTCATGGCGTCGGCGACCTCGTTCAGGCGGTAGCGGGCGGTCACCAGACGGTCTAGGTCCGTAGCCAGCGCGCCGGAGGACAGCAGGCCCGCGGCCGTTCGCCAGTCCTCCGGCTCTTGGCTGAAGACCCCGATGATCGCGAGCTCATGATGGTGGATGCGGTCCGCGCCGACCGACGCCATGACGTCTTTGGGGAAGGCCCCATAAAGGACCACTGCCCCAGCGTCGTCGCACAGGTTGAGGGCCAGTTCCACCGCACCGGACACTCCCGCAGTCACGAACACCGCGTCGTGCTGGCCCAGCCATCCGGCCAGGTCGTCGGGTCCCGCCGTCCGGTCGGCCCCCGCCTCGGCGGCTTCGGCCCGGCGCTGATCGCTCACGTCGATCAGGCCCACCGAGGACGCGCCCCAGGCCCGGCACAGAGCCAGGTGCAGGCGGCCCATGTAGCCCGCGCCGATCACGGCCACCCGGTCGCCGGCCCGGAAGCCGCTCAAGCGGACCGAGTGCACCACGCATGCCAGCGGTTCGCCCATGGCGGCGTGCTCGACCGGGATCTCGCCGACCCGGTAGGTCTGGGCCGCGGCTACCTTGACTACCTCGGCCAGGCCGGCGCCCATCGAGATGGTTCCGTCGCTCAGGGTTCCGCCCTGGGGTCGCTTGCACAGCGCGCTGCGGCCTCGTCGGCACATGTGGCAGGTTCCGCAGCGGGTGAGCAGGTCCATGGTGACCAGATCACCCGTCTGCGGGGCCCCGGGCAGCGACGCCACCGCCCCGCCAGCCTCGACCACCCGCCCGGCGGCCTCGTGGCCGGGCGCTACCGGGTAGATGGGCTTGGTGCCGGCGAACAAGCGCCGCTCCATGGTGCACAGGCCGCAGGCGTCAACTGCCACCAGCACATCTTCGGGACCGGGCCGGGGCCGGGGCTCTTCCCGCAGTTCGACCGCTCCCGGTCCGGTGACGACGGCGACCTGCATGATGCTCCTAGACGGCTCGCGGACGGCTCGCCACCCTAGTAGCCGCCTCCGACCCGGACCTAGAGCGGGCCGTTCGCGCCGACAGCAACCTGGAGCGAGCGGCCATCCGCCCGAACAGAGCATCAACCAGCTACGGCATCAACTCACCTTAGCCTGGATCCACCGGCGCGGTGAGCGCTGTGGGGTTGGCGCGTCCACCGGAAAGGCCTCCTGACATGGGAGAATGCTGTTTGCAGTAACGGTCATTCCGGCCACGTGAGGAGGCACTTCCTGTGGGCAGCGTATCGGGTGGGATCGACGGGTTGGAGGTTCGTTTCGACGACGGGTCTTTGGTGGCGGATGCGGGGCTGTTGCTGGCGGGCACGGTGATGGACCGCCTCGGGCTGGAGGCGCTGATCGACGCGGCGGTGCGCCCGCCCGGGTCGGGGCGCGGCTCGGGGGCCAAGGCGCTGTCGGTGGCGGCGTCGATGCTGGTGGGCGGCTCGTTCATCGACGACGCGAGCAGGCTGCGGGCGGGCTCTGCTGGGGCGGTGCTGCCGTTTGAGCCGTTGGCGCCGTCGACTTTGGGGACATGGCTGCGCTCGTTCACGTGGGGACACGTGCGCCAGCTCGACCGCGCCGGCGAGCTGGCGCTCGGCCGGGCGTGGTCTTTGGGCGCGGCGCCCGACGCTGGGGAGATCACGGTGGATCTGGACTCCACGGTCTGTGAGGTCCACGGCACATCCAAGCAGGGCGCCGCCTACGGCCACACCGGCGTGTTGGGCTATCACCCGCTGGTCGCGGCCAGAGACGACACCGGCGAGATGGTCCACGTCCGGATGCGGTCCGGCAGCTCCCAGCGCGGCCACCTGCGGTTTGTGGCCGAGACCCTGGCGAGGCTGCGTCGTCTCGCTCCCGGCGCGGCGGTGACCGTGCGCGCCGACGCGGGGTTCTTCTCCTATGACATGATCGACGCCATCGAGGCCCGCGGCGCGTCGTATTCGATCACGATCCCGCAGAACTCCAAGGTCTCAGCAGCCATAGACGCCATCGGGGACAAAGCCTGGACGCCGATCCCCTACACCGAAGAAGGCATAGCGCAGGTCGCTGAGACCACCATCGAGACCGGCCGCCGCGACCCCGACGGCCCCCGCAAGCTGCGGCTGGTGGCGCGCCGCAGCCGCCTCACAGGCGCACAGGCAACCCTCTGGCCCGACTGGCGCCACCACTGCTTCATAACTGACCGCCACGACCTCGACACCGCCGCCGCCGACGCCTACCACCGAGACCACGCCCGAGTCGAGCTCGCCATTCGTGACCTCAAAGACAACGGCCTCGCCCACTGCCCCTCGGGCAGGTTCTTCGCCAACGCCGCCCACCTCGCCTCGCCTCGCTCGCCCACAACATCGCCCGCTGGACCGCACGCCTCGGCCGCGCCCAGCACCCCGGCCGCCTCACCGTCGCCAACACACAAAAACAGCGGCTGCTCACCGTCTGCGGCCGCGTCGTCAACCACGGCCGACGACACATCCTGCGCCTGCCCGCCGACTGGCCCTGGCAGCACACCTTCACCCGAGCGCTGCGACACCTCCGCAACCTGCCCCTGCTCATCTGAACCCCCGAACCCAGGGGCCCGGCGTCCCCCAGCACCACCCCCAGCGCCACCAACCGCCAAAGCCCCAACCCCCGGCCCAGCACGCCCGCACCAGCCCGCGGCGCCCGGCGCCGCCCACCAGAACCCACCACGCGCCGAACCAACCCCAACCCCCACCACACCAGCCGCCCACCGGTGGATCCAGGCTTAGAGTGCGCGCAAATAGGTGAGGCCGCCTCGCGGTGCAACGTTGCGCTTCCCGCTCTTGTTCGCTGCGCTCACGGGCCGCTCGGGCCACGGCCTCGCCCGTATGGCGCGGATTCGCTCGCCTATTCGCTCGGCCTCTGAGGCCTCAGTGGCTGTCGATGTGGGGCCAGCGGTGGGGGATCTCCAGACCGGCACGCGTCAACAGCGAGCGCTGGGCGGCGGCAGCCTCGGCATGCAGTGCGGCCACGTCGACGGTGATGCAGGCGCCGTCGCGCACCACCGGCCGGCCGGCCACCACCACATCGCGCACGGAGCGCCCGTCGGTGCCCCATACGAGCTGGAGCACCGTCTCGCCGCGGGGGTTCCAGGCCACCGAGGTGGTGTCGTGCACGACGATGTCGGCCTGCTTGCCCGCCTCGAGGCTGCCGATCCGGTCGTCCATGCCGATCGCGGCCGCTCCCTCGATGGTGGCCAGCTCGAAGGCGGTGTGAGCTCCGAAGCGCTCGGGATCGACCCGGGTGTCGCGGGCCAGCCCGGCGGTCAGCGCAGCCACCCGCAGTATGTCGGACGTGTCGCCCGCATTGGAGGCGTCGCAGCCCAGCGCCACCCGCCCGCCCCGCTCCACGATCTCGGCGTGGCGACCCTGGCCGGCCACGCCCTGGCCCAGCCGCAGATAGGCCCACGGACAGTAGGCGATGGCTGTCGACGTGCTCAGCACCAACTCCACCTCGGAGTCGTCCAGCCACACGCCGTGGGCCACCAGCAGGTGCGGTCCGAGCACGCCCAGCGCGTCGAGGTGGACCAGGGGACGGCACCCGGTGCGGGCCAGATACCGCTCGGGATCCGACGAGGTGGGCGACATGTGCATGGTGAGGCCGGTGCCTCTGTCCCGGGCCAGCTCGGCCGCTCCGGCCAGCAACTCGTCGGAGGCCAGGTCGTGGCCCACCAGCGTCACCCACCCCTCGATGAGCCCGCCGGATCCCAGGGCGTCCACCACCTCGCACTGGCGTTCGAGCACCTCGGCCGCCGGCGCGGTGAAGGGACCCTCCTCGATGTCCCATCCCCAGGTGCCCATGGTGCCCCGAATGCCGGCCCGGCGCATCCCGGCCGCGGCCCTGTGCGGGTTGGCCACCGTGCCCGCCTCAACCACGGTGGTCACGCCGTTGGCGAGGTTCTCGACCGAGGACAGCACTGCCGAGAGCTCGTCGTCGTCGCCGGTGTGGGCCCCGTGGGCGGGAACCGACCATTCGAAGATCGAGGCACCCGGCGGAAGCAGGTCGGGGATGCAGCTGCGGATGAGGGGATCGCCGGTGAGGTGCTGGTGGGCGTTGACCATTCCCGGTGTGACCACGCATCCGGTGGCGTCGATCACCTCGGCCTCGGGGTAGCGGCCGGCCAGCTCCGTGCTGGAGCCGACCGCGGCGATCACGTCGCCGGCGACGGCCACCGCACCCCCGACCAGCACCTCCCGGGCCGCGTTCATGGTCACGACATCGCCGCCGGACACCAGCAGAGTCGCGCCGGCCGGCGGCGCAGCGTTCGCCGTGGTCTCGGCCGCCATCGCGACCGAGCATAGGCGCAGGGTCTCGCGCGAGAATCAGCGGGTGAGAGGGACGCGACCTTGATCCTGAATCGGGGCCAGGGCCGCATCGACGGCGAGCACTACCTGCCGGTCACCCCGGACACGTGCCGGTGGGGCTGGTGGCCGAACCGGCTGGCCAGCCCGGTGCTGGCGGTGGCCGGCGGCGCGGTGGTCACCGTCGACACCCTGTCGCACGAGGGGATCCTGGAGGACCAGGGCCGCGATCCGGCCGCTTTCTTCGGCGCCCGGGGCGTCGAGGAGGGCGACGTGCTCGCCGATGCGGTGGAGCTGGCCCGCGACGTGCCCCACACCTTCGGTGTCGACGGGCCGCACGTGGTAACCGGGCCCATCGAGATCCAGGGGGCCGAGCCCGGCGATCTGCTGCAGGTGGACATGCTGGGCTTCGCCCTGCGCGTGCCCTACGGCGTCACCTCCAACCGCCACGGTCTCGGCGCGCTGGGCGGCGAGATGCCCGACGGCGCCGAGCCGGCGGACACGCTCACACCCGGCGCCCCCGGCGGCACAGTGTCGGTGTTCACCGAGGTGGAGGTTGACGCCAGCGGCGGTACGGCCGTGCTGCGCTGTGGGGACGGCCGCGCCGTGCGCTACCCGATCGCCCCGTTCTTGGGAATGGCGGGGGTCGCGCCCGCCACCGACGAGCCGGTCGCCACCCGTCCCCCGGGACGCCACGGCGGCAACCTGGACGTCAAGCACCTGGTGAGCGGCACGACCCTGTACCTGCCGGTCCAGACCGCTGGCGCCGGCTTCGCGGTGGGCGATCCGCACTTCGCGCAGGGCAACGGCGAGGTGGCACTCACCGCGCTGGAGGGCTCGCTGAGGGCAGATCTGCGCCTGTCGCTGCTGCGGGGCCCCGAAGCCCGCCGGGCCTGCGGGCTGATCCAGAACCCTATGGGCGAGACCGCAGACCACTGGATTCCCATAGGCCTCCACGCCGACCTCGACGAGGCGATGCGGGAGGCGGTGCGCGAGGCCCTGCGCTTCTGCGAGAGCCGGCTCGGCCTGCCCCGCCACATCGCCTACACCTATCTGAGCTGCGCGGCCGACTTCGAGGTCACCCAGGTGGTGAACGACGTGAAGGGCGTGCACTGCATGATCCCCAAGCGAGACTTCCCCGGCGTGTGAAAGCGCCTGCTCGGTCTCTCAGCCGGCGGGTTGTGCTGGAGCCGGTTCCCCGTGGCTGCCCTCCACGTTGAGGTTGGGCAGGATCCGGTCCAGCCAGCCCGGCAGCCACCAGTTGCGGGCCCCGAGCAGTTCCATGGTGGAGGGCACGATCAGCATGCGCACGAGGCTGGCGTCGGCCGCCACCGCGGCGGCGAGGCCCAGGCCGAACATCTTGATGGCCCGCTGGTCCTCGAACACGAAACTGCCGAACACGAACACCATGATCAACGCGGCCGCGGTGATGACCCGGGCGGTGGCGGCCAAGCCGTCGGCGACGGAGTTGATCGCGTCGCCGGTGCGCTCGAACTCCTCCTTCATGCGCGACAGCAGGAACACCTCGTAGTCCATCGACAGCCCGAACAGCACGGCAAAGAGCATCATCGGCATGAACGGCTCGATCGGGCCCGGCTCTACCCCCACGACACTGCCGAGCCAGCCCCACTGGAACACGGCCACCAGCACGCCGTAGGCCGCGCCGATCGAGAGCATGTTCATGATGACCGCCTTGAGCGGCACGACCAGCGAGCGGAACACGGCCATCAACAGCAGGAAGGAGGCGCCGAGGACCGCGACGAAGAACACCGCGGTGCGCGACTTCAAGAAATCGCTGACGTCCGCCTTGACCGCGACCAGCCCGGTGATCACGGGCTCGAGATCGGTCCCCGCAGTCGCCGCGGGGATCACTGCACTGCGAATGTGCTCGACGAGAGCCTCGGTCTCGGCGGCCTGAGGTCCGGTGGTCGGTCGCACCTCGATCGCGGCGGCCGTAGGTGCTATCGGGCTGTTGGGGATCGGCGGGCTGACGAAGCTGACGCCATCGGTGGCCGCAATGGCCTGCGCCAAGCGATTCAGTTCGGCCATCTGAGGTCCCGACACCTCGGCCACCACCACCAGCGGACCGTTGGCGCCCGCGCCGAAGCCGTCGACGAGAAGTTCGTAGGCCTTGCGAGTTGTGGTCTCGGGGCCGTAGTTGCTCTCGTCGGCGAAGCCGAATCGCAGCACGAGCACCGGGGCAGCCAGCAGGAGCAGCAGGACGGTGCCGCCCACCGCGAACGTCCACGGCCGGGCCTGGACCACCCGGCTGAGCCGGTACCAGCCGGTTTCTCGCAGCGGCCGCTCCCGGCGCGGCTGCAACCTTCGCCGCAGCGGGTTCCGGTCCCGTCCGAACATTCCTGCCACCAGCACGATCACCGCCGCCGGCAAGGCTCCGGCCGCCAGTGGTTCGATGCCGGCCCCGAAGCCGAAGAGGGCCACGCTAAACAGCACCGCGGCGACGATGCCTCGTACGCGGGTAGCCGTAATCCGCTCACCGAGCAGGGCGATGAGCGACGGCAGCAACGTCACCGAGCCGACCATGACAACCGCCACCGTGGCCGCGGCGGCCACACCGAAACCGGTCACGAACGGGATACCGATGAACAGCATCCCCAACAGCGACACGACGACCGTCGCTCCCGCGAATATGACAGACCGGCCCGCAGAGTCGAGGGCCACCACCAATGCTTGCTCGCGCCCGTGGCCCTCGCCCAGAGCGTCCCGGTAGCGGGTGATGATGAACAGGGCGTAGTCGATGCCGACACCCAGCCCGATCATCAGGCCGATGGCCGGCGCGAAGTCCGGCACCGTCATGAAGTTGCTGAAGACGATGATGGAGGCCGCGCCGATTCCGACGGTCACCAGAGCCGCAGCCACCGTGGCCCCCATGGCCATCACCGAGCCCAGCACTGCGATCAGCACGAAGATGGCGAACGCGAGGCCGATGGCCTCCGACTCGGGCGGCCGCAACTCGGCGAACCAGATCCCGCCGACCTCCACTTCCAGGCCCTCGACGGAGTTCAGATCCAACTCCTCGATCAAACCCTCGATGGTCCTGCCCATGTCCTGGGCCTCGGTGCCGCTCGTTCCGGGCGGGAGACTCACATCGGCGTAGGCGATCCGGCCAGCTTCGTTGCCCTCCTGAGCTATCCGCAGCGCTCCGACGAACGGGTCATAGGGCGTAATGACCTCCGTGCCCTCAAGGGCCTTCACCCGGGCGAACAATTCAGCCATCGCGGCCATTACCTCGGGATCGTCGACCCCCTGCTCGGCCCGGAACACGATCGTCCCCGCGGGCCCGGCACCGGCACCGGAGAAGTGCTGTTTCAGGATGTCGTTCCCGTCATGGCTCTCGGTGCCCGCGATGGCCAAGTCTCCGCTATAGGCCTCCCCGAGACGCTGGGAAGCACCCAGCGCCAGGAACAGGATGACGAGCCAGACGACAACACCGCGCCACGGATGCCGGAAGCACCATCGGGCAATCGACGAATACACCGGACCGCACCCTAGCCCAACCCGACGGCGAGCGACCCGAACGATGCGCGGTATCGCCATTGTCCGCGGCGCGCTCGCCAAAGCAACCCACAGCCGAACCCGATGGCGAGCGACCCGAACGATGTGCGCGGATCAATGAGGAGGTTGTGTCGGTGCGTCGGGGCCGGAGGTGGGCACTGTGCCCCTGATGCGCAGCCCGCCGGCCACTACGAGCACCAGCACCGTCAGGCCGACTACGGCCCAGGTCGGCCCGGAACCGAAACTCTCGTACATCCAGGCGGCGGGAAGCGCTGCGATGGCTGCCCCCGCCACCTCCGCGGCGCCCATCAGGCCCAGGGCGGCCGCCTGGCGCTGCTCGTGTACCGCTCGAGCCACCACCGCGTAGGCCGCGGTGAAGCCGTAGCCGTCGGCGAAACCGACCAGCGTCATCACCCCCGCTATCGGGATCACACCGGGGATGACACCGAAGGTCATCGTGCTCAAGCTCACCGCAACGAGCCCGGCCATCGTTACGCGCACCGGTCCCACGCGGTCGGCCAGCCGCCCCGCCCGGGCACCCACCAGCATGATCGGCAGCGCAACCATCGTGAAAGCGATGCCGGTCAGAGCGGCTCCGGCGCCCCGGTCGGCGAACATCACCGGCAGCACGGACTCCCAGGCACCGGCCAGCATGAAGTAGCCGCCGACGATGGTCAGCGCTCCCTGCAGGCGCCGCCCCCGCAGGAGATCGAACGCCGTGGCCCGTCCCGAGCGGTCGAGAAGGCCGCGGTCGGGAGGCAGTCGCGCCGCCACCGGCACGAAGAGCAGCATCGTCGCCGCGAACACGGCGAAGGGCAGGCGGATCCCGCCCAGCCACACCAGGAGAGCGGTCAGGGAGGGACCGAAGATGAATCCCGCCATCTCGGCTGCCACCATGCGGCCGAGGTTCTCGCCGGCCCGCACCGGATCGTGGACCGAGGCCGCCCGGCGCACGCCGGGAAGGATGAGCCCTCCGGCGAAGCCCAGCGCCGCCCGGCTCAGTATCCACAGCTCCAGGTCGACGGCGAAGACCATCATCAGCATGGCGACCGCACTGAGCGCGATCCCGACGGTGGCCATCACCCGGGCATGGCCGGTATCGGCCAGCCGAGCCAGGGTCACCTGCGACACGAAGGCGGCCAGGAAGCCGCTGGCCACCATGATGCCGATGCCGGATCCGCTGAATCCCAGCTCGTCGCGCAACTCGCCGAGCACGGTGACGATCCCGGCGATGCCTCCGGCGGTCACGCCCATCAGCAACTGGAATGGCAGCAGGTCTCGGTCGAGAGGCCGAGCGGGAAGGCGACGCTTCATCCTGATCTCACGAGGCGCTGAGCGAGGCCGTGGCCCGAGCGGCCCTCAGGTCGCAGCGAACAAGAGCGGAAGACACTGCCGGCGCGGCGACGCGCCGAGCCGGCGGGTCACGGGATTCAGACCTCTTTCAGCAGCAGATCGCTGGTCTGGCCGGAGACGAACAGCTCGCTGCCGGCCTTGAGGATCTCCCGGTATCCCTCCTCGGTCGGGAGACGCTCCAGGAACTCGTCGAGCACGGCCAGGCTCGGCGCATCGATCATCCAGTACACCTTGCCGTAGGCGCCGTAGGCCTCCATCCAGGAGGTGACCTTCACCTGATCGGGATCGGCCGCGGCCATATAGCCGGTGTACCGCTCGATCCACTGCCTCACCCTGGCCACGTCGCTGGAGTCGACCTGGGCCTTGCGCACCATCCTCACCATCGCAGCTACCTCCCTTCCCGAGCCTCGCCCTCGCGAGTTTGCCCTTCCCGAGCCTCGCTGTCGCAATGTTGCCCTTCCCGAACTTCGAGGCCCAGACGCTTCGGCTCGCCGCCGTTGGACGCAGACGTCTCGCTGGGACAGGCCGACACCGCGGCCAGCACGTCGATCTCGGCTCGCAGGTCGATGTAGTCGCCCGCAGCCGCGGGCGACTCCCGGAACACCAGACGCTGCTCGTCCTGCACATCGGTGTACATGAACACGTTGAACACGTCCGGTATCAGATCGGGGTCCACCCCCCAGGGCCTGACAGCCTCCTCCAGGTTGCCCTGGCAGGTCCGGTGTCCCGATTCGATGCCGTCGCGGATGTTGTAGACGCCCGCCGAGCAGCGGCCCCCGTTCCAGGCGAAGTGAACACCGACCGGGTCGTCGATGACGGTCAGCATGGGCCGCTCATAGGGCGGGCGCGACCACAGGGTGGTGATCCGCCGCATGGTCCCCGTCCCGGCCAGCATGTTGAGGGCCACCGTCTGGCCGGCGTGATAGCCCTCGCGCGGGTTGTCGAGAGCCAGGAACGTCGAGTCGGCCACCTGCGGGCCGTCCAACGCCACGATCCTGAGCACCTGCCCGGCCCGCACCTCGACCGCACGGCCCTCGCAGCGGGGCACGACCACCTCCTGCAAGACCCGCCCGGACGGGCGAGCACCGACGGTCTGCTGCAGGACCGGCTCGAACGGCTGGACGCCGGCGGCCTCCTGCGGTCTCATGCAGCCTTCTCGAAGCTGGTCTCGCCAGCGCGGACCGTGGTGAGCTTCGCATCGGACGACATCAGCTCCAGCCAGGCCCGCAGGTAGCCCCGCATCGGTCCCTCGTGGGTGACCGGCGCCCGGCGCACACCGTCGGCTGAGACCTGCTCGGCGTCGTGGCCCAGCCCCTTGCTCATGTCCACCCACTCGATCTCGGCGATGGCCAGACCCTCCTGGCAGCGCTCGAATATCTCCAGATCGTCGGGGTTGCCGAGGCTCGGGAAGTCCTCGGCGATCCGCATGCGCAGCACGTTCACCTCGTCGGGCGCTCCCTCCGCGGCCGCCACCCAGGTGTGCAGCCGGGTCTCGCCGACGCTCACAGGGTCCACCGTCTCCAAGTGGTTGCCCTTGATGAGCAGGTTCGGGAAGATCGAGAGGTTCACCATCGACCCCGGCGCCATGTCCAAGACATCGGCCGCCTCCTCGCCGAACCGCTCTGCTATGCGATCGGCATACCACTCCCGTCCCGGCACCGGCCGCTGCGTCTCCCAGAAGGACTGGTTCAAGCCGGGACGCTGGTCCACGAACATGTGGCCGTGTCCCAGGTCCAAGCCGTACATGCCGGTGTCGTCGGGGCTGGCCTTGAACTGCGACAGCGAGCGGGCGCCGCCGTGCTGGCGCTCGTTGAGCACCAGGAAGCTGCGATGGGCGAAGGTGGGGTGCAGCCCGTCGCCGGCGTTGTCCCAGGCCAGCTTCCAGTTGCCCCGATAGATCATCCGCTGGCAGTTGCGCACCTCTATGCGTCCCGTGGGCGAGCGGTCCACGAACTCGTCGATCAGCGGGCCTGCCGGGCCGAGCCACTCGGCCAGGGTGGGCGCGTCACTGTTGAGCGTGCCGAAGACAAGGCCGCGGTAGGTGCCCAGACGCGGCACGAGGGCCAGGCCGTGGTCGGCCTTGTCGAACTCCGGCGGATACCCCTCGACGAAGGGCACGTTGACCAACTCGCCCCGGTTCGAGTAGGTCCAGCCGTGGTAGGAGCACTGGAACCGCCGCGTCGACCCGCACTCGGACTGGCACACGGTCGAGGCTCGGTGGGCGCAGCGGTTGAACAGCCCGTGCAGCCCGCCATCGGAGTCGCGGGTGAGGATCAGGGGGCGCAGGCCCATCCGGGTCGTGACGAAGTCGTTCGGTTCGGGCAACTGGCTCTCGTGGGCGAGATAGACCCAGGCCCCGCCGAACACCTTCGACATCTCCGCAGCGAAGATGTCGGGATCGGTATAGGCCCGGCGATGCACCCGATGGGGCTGAACCAGACTGTCGAGAGCGTTCACGACGGCCCCTCCCCTTTGCGGCCTCGCAGCACCCATAGCAGCTATAGCACGAACGAGAACTTGCGGACATCCCCGGAGCAGTCCACTAGTCGCACGATCTTGTACCTGACGGCCCAGTCGCTGCCCAGCGAGGCCAGCACGAAGTCGTTGCGGCTGGCGAACGGGGTCAACCGGTCCTTGCGGTGCTCCCATACCACCGTCGAGCAGCGGGCGAGGGTGTCGCCGCCGCCGAGCGGCCAAGCCTCCACGTTCGACACCGTGCGAACGGTCCGTGACGGCGGCTCCTGGGCGTGTGCCCATCCGGTCTCCAGCAGCCCGATGCGGTCGGCCATGCGGCGGCGGTCATCAAGACAGTAGGAGACCTTCGTGCGGGGATCGGCGACAGGATCGAGCGGGACCCAGTAGACGCAGTCGTCGGTGAACCGCTCCAGCCAGGCCCGGTAGCGGCGCTCGTCCAGCATCCGGGCCTCGTGGTACAGGGCTTGCTCCGCCGCGGACTGCAAACGCTGGTCGGCGGGTCCCCGGTCTTCGACCTCAAACGACACCAGGTCGGCAAGGCGGCCATACAGGCGGTCGTCGAGCACCGACGCCGCGTGCCCGCCCATCAGCCCGACCGGTCGGCGCGCAAATGGCGGAACTCCGCAGAGAGCTGCCGCGGCTCAGCCGACGGGGCCATCAGCCCGACCTTGCGCCGTGGACCGCCTCCAGCAGGCGGCCGACGAGCGCAGCCGGGTCTTGGGACCCCCAAACGTTGCGGCCGAAGGCCACACCCGAGCCGCCAGCTTCGACCACGTCCCGGGCCAGGGCCACGACTTGGTCTTCGTCATCGACCTTGGGGCCTCCCAAGGCCACGACCGGCGCGGGGCAGGCCTCAGCTACCGCCGCGAACTCCTCAGCTGGACCGGGGCACACGGTCTTGACTATGTCGGCACCCAACTCGACCGCGAGACGGGCGCCTCGGGCGACGTTCTCGGCGGTCCAGGGAACGGTGCGGGGCCAGCCGCCCGGTATCGACTCGGCCAGGACTGGCAGCCCGATCTGCTCGCACTCGGCGGCCAGCCGGGCCAGACGACCGAGCGAACGATCCTCGTCGGGCGTGCCGGGGAACACCATGATCACCACGGCGTCGGCCCCGAGCACCAAGGCCTGCTCGGCCGAGTACAGCAACGACGTGGTGTCGGCGCTGGGCGGGTCGCCCAAATCGGAGATGCCGCCGTCGACCCGCAGCACCAGGCCCGAGCCTGCGAACGCCTCGGGCTGGGCCCTGGCCAACTGCCAGGTGGAGAGAAAGGCGTCGGGTCGGGCCGACGCGATGGCGGCCGCGGCATCAGGCGGCACGCCCGCGCCCATGTAGGAGGGATGGTCCATGGCAACGAACACCGCTCGGCCGTCGTCGCGGAACATGTGCCGGAAGCGTCGTTGCTTGCCGGCAGACACTGCTGAGAGCGGGCCTCCAGTCGTGCTCATCGAGCGACGACCATCGGGTCGTGACCCTGCACCAAGTCACCGCTCATCAAGTCGTCCCCTCGGGTATCAGCACACCACGCATCAAGTCGTCCCTCGGCATCAGCACACCGCTCATCAAGTCGTCCCTCGGCATCAGCACGCCACGCATCAAGTCGTTCCTCGGCAGGCTCATTCCGCCGCGACCGGGCCGTCGAACTCGTCGTCGGCCAGCGGGGTGGCCACGTCGGCCCGCACCAGCTTCATCACGTGGGCGGCCCGGCCCTCCCAGGTCGAGGCCGGCCCGACCCGGTAGAACGGCGAGCGCAGGTTCTTCATCAGCTCGGTCACCATGTTGGTGTCTTCAAGGTTGGTGGTGGCCAGACGGTCCAGCTCGAAGTCCTGCTCCTCTGTCGACTTGTCGATTCCGTAGATGCGGCTGAACAGCCGGGTGCGGTTGGGGGCGACGGGGTCGGCACGCACCAGGATGAGCTGCGTCGGATAGGGCAGCGGCGTGAGGTTGGGGTAGATGAAGTCGGCGTAGTGGCCGAGGAGCTGCTCGTGAGTGAGGTCGGTGCGCCCGCCGGTGGCGTCCTCTTCGTCGGAGTGGGGTTTGAAGCCGCTGCAGGTGCGGCCCTCGAAGCGCACGATGGTGTCCATCTGCTTGCGGAACCGGTTGAGGCGGCGGTGCACGAAGCGCACGTGGTAGTCGTCGTTGGAGTTCTCCGCGAAGGCCTTCCAGTTGATGGGATAGGTCTCGTCGAGTTCCCGGTAGAAACGGCTGAAGGTGCCGAACTTGTAGAGGTCGTAACGCTCGGCCAGCGGCGCGATCCACTCCCGGAACGACGGCGCCTTGCGGGACAGGCAGCCGAACACGAGCTTGTCCCAGGCCACTTCGATGCGGATAGGCGCCAGTCCGTAGTCGTCGGCAGGCATGCCGTCGGGGTACATGCGGGCCCGGTCGGGGATGCCGACCAGGCGCCCGTCGATGTTGTAGGCCCAGTTGTGGTAGGGGCAGGTCATGGTCTTGCCGCAGTTGCCGGCCGGCTCGGACAGGAGCCCCGAGGCCCGGTGGCGGCAGTTGTTCAGGAAGCCCCGCACCGAGCCGTCCTCCTGGCGGATGACCATCACCGGCTGGTAGCCGATGGCGCCGGTGATGTAGTCGCCGGGCTCGGCCAGGTCCTCGGTGTCGCCCAGCCAAACCCACGACCGGGCGAAGACCCGCACCATCTCGAGGTCGAACAGGTCCTGGTCGTAGACCTCGTAGGGCTGCAGCATCGGGCTGTCCACCGGAGCGTCGACCAGCCCGGAGGTCTCGCCCACCCTGCGCCGCAGATGCTCCACCACAGGCTCGTGCTCAAGGTCCGCGATCACGCCGCGACCCTACCGCTGCGCTCGGTTGCCAGTCCAAGCAGCCGCGACAGGATTGCGATCCTGACCGGTACCGCGATGCCATTGAACCCGCGGCGAAGATCAGTGGCGCCTTGCCGGTTTCGAGCTAGTACCAGCTGTAGGCGGTGTCGGGGCGGTCGGACCACGCGGATCGACCGATCCGGCGCATGGTCGGTCCCAGCCGGGCCATCTGCTCGGCGTACAGTTCGGTGCCAACGTGATGCCAGTTGCCGTGGCCAGGGAAGACCCATTCCACCGGCAGCGTCGCCAGCCGGTCCATCGAGTCGGCCAGCGCCTCCCAGGAGTGGAACATCGCCCCCGCGAACACGTCGAGCTCATCCCGCCGGTGGTTCCAGTGGAGAGTGTCGCCCGTGAGCAGCCAACGACCGTCAATATGGAACACGACCGAGCCCTCGGTGTGGCCCGGAGCCGGAACAGTCACCACGCCCGGAGCGGTTGGGGACGGCTCATCACCCTCGAACAGGGCGGTGGCGTAGGGCGCGGCGTCAGCATCGGCCTCATGGATCCACACATCGGCGCCGTAGCGGTCGGCCCAGCGGTCGGCGTCGGCGACGTCGTCGCGGTGGCTCAAAAGCACGTGGCGCACCCCGCCCAGTTCGTCGATCCCCTCGGCCAAGCCGCGGGTGAAGCGGGGCGAGTCGGTCATGAGGTTCCCGTCGGGTCTGGGCACCAGGTACGAGTGCGCTCCGAACGACTCGCGGGCGTTGTGGCCCAGGGCGTACACGCCGGGCGTCAACTCGAACGGGAATGCCGGTCGGGGCGGACGACGAGCCTCGGTGGTGCCGATGGACTGCGTCGGGCAGGCGACCGCAGCCCGCCACAGCGCGGCGACCTCCCCGGCATTCTCGGGCTGGCGGGCCACGAAGGAGAGCCCAGTCTCGTCCATGTCGATGAGCCCCGGCGCCCAGTGCCGGGCGGCATCACACCGGATGCAACGGGTGTCAACGAACCAAGGCCCTTCGGCATTGTCCGGGTGCACCAAGTCGATTCGCGCCATTCGCCTCGATCCTCACAGCTCTGACCGCCACCAACGGTAACGCCCATACTCAGGGCCTCGGAACTCAGGACCTCGGAACTCAGGGCCTCGGACCGGATCAGCATGCTGCCGGCAATAGAGCGAGTGCGGATAGATGATGAGCCGGTCGCGTTGCAGTGGTGCCGCTCCCGCTCTTGTTCGCTGCGCTCACGGGCCGCTCGAGCCTCGGCCTCGCCCGTATGGGCCCGATTCGTGCGCCTACCCGCTCGGCCTCTAAGGCGACCGCCTACCCGAACAGCGGTTGAGGCTGCACTGTGGAGAAAGGCCGCCTCGATCGGGAATCGCTCCGGGGTGGAGGTCCGTTCGCGAGTGGCGGGTCGGGGGCGTGTGCGGGTCCGTGGCGCCATGACGCCGACCGGATCATCGCTCTGCGCGACGCCATCGACTCCGACACCACAGCACGCCACGAGTTCTCCTCGGGAGTGGTGCTCTGCTGCGGCGACATCGATCCGACGCCCATTAGCGACAGGGTCTGGGCGGCACCCATGTCAACGTTGTGGACGACGGGCGCCACGACATGAGCCCACGGGCCCGTCCGAGCCCACGCCGGGGTGGGGGTAGGTGCGTGGATGGCGACAGCACTCGGTCAACGCAGGCTGGACGCGTAGGCACGCGCACGGCTTAGCAGAGTCGCGAACTCGGCCCGAGTGGTGAGTCGATCCGGGCAGAACAGCGCGCCCGCGGAGCTGCAACCCCGGGTGATCCCCGCGTGGGCGAGCGCCAAGATCGGCGCCTCGTGCGCGCTGCCGGGCTCCACGTCGTTGAAGCGCTCAGCGACCGTCGCGGGCGGCGCCAGTCCGAAGGCGCGGCTGAGCAGGCTGGCCACCTGGGCTCTAGTGCTGAGCCCATCGGGACAGAACTTCGGGCCCGAGGAGTTGCAGCCGTGCGTGATGCCCGCCCCGGCCAGCGCCGCGATCGACCCCGCATGCTCGCTGGAGCGCTCGACGTCGACGAAGCGGTCGAGCGAATCGGCGGCGGGGAGCTCCAGCACCGACGCCAGGTACCAGGCTGCCTCGTGACGCGGGATCGGATCGTCGCCACAGAACCTGCGGCCTGAGACACCGGCGTCGCAGGCGAGGGCGATACCGGCCTCGGCAAGCTCCATCACAGCCGGCGCGTGCACGCCGTCGCCGACGTCGATGAACGACTCCGGCAGACCCGACGGCTGCGGTGGACCGTCCGACGGGGCTGGACCCGCCGGGCCGTAGGTGTAGTTCGCGGCAGCAGTGATCAGGGCGCGCCGCTGCGGGTTGCAGGAGCCTTTGAGGATGATCAGGTGCTCGCTGGCGATCATCGCGAAGGCGACCACGTCGCCGCCGGCGGCCACAACCACCCCGGCAAGCGCATCGGTGTCGTTCAGGCTGCCCGACTTCGCCCTCACGGCGTTGCGAGGCTCGGAGTCCGCGGCCTCCGCCGGACCGCAGTTGCGAAGCGTCCCGGTCCTGCCTGCCACCGCGAGAGCCTGCACCAGCGGAGAGCCGGCACCCGCGTCCACGAGCAGCCGCGCAGCCAGATCACAGCTCATCCGGTTGTGGGCCGACAGCCCCGACCCGTCTGCCCAGCGCACCGACCCGGCCGCCCCGCCGACCATGCCGCGCAGGATCGCGGTGGCGGCCGCGGCAGCGTGGGCACGGGCCGAGCCACCGTTGCGATGGCCGATCTCCTTGAGGACCATCTCCGAAGTGGTGTTGTCGGAATGGCTGAGCATGCGCTCGACGATCTGTGACATCGGGATCGACTCGAGGCTGCCGAGCGTGACGCGCCGGGCCACACTCGGAGCGGCCTGCGACCGTGGCCAGCGGCGGATCACCATGCCGCGCTCTTCGAGCAGGTCGTCGAACTCGGCCGCCGCGGCCCGCGCCACATCGGCCGGGCGAGTGTGGCCGCGGCGGCTGGCGGCGTGGGGGTGGTAGCCGTCGTTGATCATCAGCGCCGACAGCGGGCCCGAAAGGTTGGTGTCGCGATAGGAGGCCTTCCAGACGGGCGCGCCGTCGACGTAGTGCGCGGTGTAGTCGCGTTCGGCCTCGGGGTAACGCGACTCGTCGCCGACCACAGCGCCGTCGATCACGCGCACCCCGCGGGCGCGCAGGGCTGCCATCACCATGTCGGCGAGGTCGTTGGCGTCGGTGTAGGGCCGAGGCCTGCTGAAGGTGGCCGCATAGCTGCGCGTCGACAGCGTGGGATCGCCGCCGCCGACCAGATAGAGGTCGCCTCGCAGCACTCCGCTGCGCACTCCGGCCAAGGCGTCGGCATCCGCTACGACCTCTGTGGTGTAGGTCCCGTCGGGTCCCATCACCTCGAGCGCCACTGCCGCGGTGGCGAGCTTCATCAGCGAGGCCGGCGTGAAGCTCCCGGCGCCGTCGGATTCGTAGAGCAGCTCGCCGTTGCGGTAAAGGCTCAAACACAAGTCGTCCGGTGCGCCGCTGCCCGAGACCGCCGCCGCGAACTCTCCGATCAGCCGCTCACGCCACTGGCTGTCCTGCTGTCGCGCCGACGCCGGACCAGCAAGGAACAACCCGCCGAACAGCGCCATCAGCGCGCCAGCAACCAGGATCCGGCGGCTCAACGGCCTCACAAGCACTCAAGTCTCACACACCCCGCGACTGATCCAGCGTTATTTCAACAGCCAACGAGCTTGGGGAGTTCCCTTTCGGGGTTGGGTTGCAGAATGCTGGCAATGCTGTCATAATGCTGTCATAGCGGTTCAGATAACGATACGGAACGTGCCCGAGGAGGTCCGTGACGAGCTGGCGGCCCGTGCCGCGCTCAAGCGGCAATCAATGCAGGAGTACCTGCGCGAGCAGCTGGAGCGGATGGCGGGCCGCCCCTCGATCGAGACCGTCTTGGAGGAGGTCCGACGGCGCAAGGATGCCTCGGACTCCCACGTCACTGCGGCGCAGATACTCGAGGCGCGCGACGCCGACCGCCGATGAGCGCAGTCGTCGATGCGTCGCTTCTCGTGGGCGCCTTGACCGGCGCCGACCGAGAGGGACGATGGTGCGAGAAGGCTTTGGAGAGGGCCGAACTGGCCGCGCCCGAACTGGCCCTGGCTGAGGCGACCAACATCCTGCGCCGGATGGAGCTGTCCGGGTCGGTCTCCCGCCTCGAGGCAACCGCCGCCCACCGCGACCTGCTGCGGTTCAAGATCGAGCTCTACCCGTTCGCCCCCTTCGCCGGGCGCGCGTGGGAACTCCGGGCCAACCTGACCGTCTATGACGCCTGGTACGCAGCCTTGGCCGAAGCGCTCGGGTGGCCCCTGCTCACCCTCGACCGCCGCATCGCTGGAGCGAGCGGCCCGCGGTGCGAGGTGATCGTCCCCCCGGTCGACGCCTGATCGGGGCGCTGGGCCGTCAGTGCGCAGCAGCGCGACAATGAGAGGCCGATGACATCACCGGAAGCAAGCCAGGCCGTCCGCTACGAGCCGGACGAGCCCTGCCCGCCGCTGATCGCGCTGGGAGTGGGGCTTCAGGGGGTCATGCTGGTGCTGGCGACGATCGTGCTGATCGTGGCCATAACGGCGCGGGCGGGCAACCAGGGCGACAGCTACCTCACGTGGGCCGTGTTCGCGTCGCTGGTCATCGCCGGCGGACTCACCGCGCTGCAAGCCGCTCGTTTCTGGCGGCTCGGCGCCGGGCACATCCTGATCATGGGCCCCACACCCAACTATGTCGCCGTCTCGGTGCTGGCCCTGGCCGCGGGCGGGCCGGCACTGCTCGCCAGCCTCACCGTCGCGGCTGCGGTCTTCTACATCGTGCTGTCACTCTGGCTGCCGCTGCTGCGCCGGATCATCACGCCGGTGGTCTCGGGCACGGTGCTGATGCTGATCGCGGCCACGATCCTTCCCATCGCGCTCGACCGCGTCAACGAGGTGCCCGAGGGCACAGCCGACGCAGCCGGCCCGGTCGTGGCTCTGGCGACTCTCGTCGCGGTGGTCGCGCTGGCGCTGCGCGTCACTGGGGCCTGGCGCGTCTGGTCGCCGGTTATGGGCATCGCGGCCGGCTGCGTCGTGGCCGTCATGTTCGGTGCCTATGAGGTCCAGCCGATACGCGACGCTCGCTGGGTCGGACTTCCAGAGGCCGGTTTCCCTGGAATCGATCTGACCCCGGGCATCGACTTCTGGGCGCTGCTGCCCGCCTTCGTGGTGATTGCGCTCGTGGGCGCGGTCAAGAACATCGGCGACTGCGTCGCCATCCAGCAGGTCTCCTGGCGCACGCCGCGGGTCAGCGACTTCCGGCTCGTACAGGGATCGCTCAACACCAACGGCATCGGCATCCTGCTCTCGGGCCTGGCTGGAACGCCGCCGAACTCTGTGTATTCGTCGTCCAGTCCATTGCTGGTCAATCTCACGGGAGTGGCCGCCCGCCGCGTCGGCTATGCGATCGGGGCGTCGATGGTGGTGCTGGCCCTGCTGCCCAAAGTCGCGGCCGTGCTCCTGGCGATACCCAGCCCGGTCATGGGCGCCTACCTGCTCACCGCCATCGGGGTGCTTTTTGTCAGCGGCATACAGACGGTGGTCAGCGACGGCCTCGACCGCGGCAAGGCCCTCACCGTGGGAATCGCCTTCTCCGTGGGCGTCGGATTGGACAACCAGACCATCGGTGCAGACCTGCTGGGCGAGACATGGGGGCCGCTGATCGACAACGGCATGCTGGCCGGGGCACTGGCTGCGGTGCTGATGACCCGATTCGTGGAGCTGACCAGCAGAGGCCGGCGAGCACGCCTCAGAGTCGACCTGCACCCGTTGGCGGTCCGCGAGATCGATGAGTTCCTCCGCAGCTTCGCCTCCGGCATCGGATGGGACGACGCCGCCGCACAGCGACTGCGCTCGGCGGGCGAGGAGACGCTGATGAGCCTGCTTCAACAAGGTGGCGAGCGCTCTGCTGCCGACTCTCCGAGCCTGCTCATCGTCGCGCGCCAGAGCGGCGCAGTAGTGGAGATGGAGTTCCTCGCCGTATTCGATGAGCAGAACCTCGAGGACCGGCTGGCCCATCTGGACGAGGAGTCCCAGAGCGCAGCCGGCATGGAGGATGGCGAGATCTCGCTCAGGCTGTTGCGGCACTACGCCTCTTCGGTGCACCACCAGAAGTTCCATGGGCTCGATGTCGTGACGGTGCAGGTCAGGGCTACGGGCTAGCCCGGCCTTCAGTTGCCCGCCCCGGCGCCCGGTACGATCCACCCGATGGCCTCGGAAGCTGACTGGATTCTTCCCGAGCCGCTGTCGGTCGTCGAGGTCCCGGTGGAAGGGGGCGCCACCATCGTCATGCGCCGGCACGGGAACCCGGAAGGCACCCGGCTCGTGCTGAGTCACGGCATCGGTCTCTCAATAGATCTCTACTACCCGTTCTGGTCGCTGCTGATCGACGATTTCGACATCGTCGTCTACGACCTGAGAAGCCACGGCTGGAACAAGGTCAGCCCGCTGTCGGACCACACTGTCCCGACCTTCGTCAACGACCACGACCGGATCCTCGAAGCCATCGACGGCCACTACGGCTCCAAACCGCAGGTAGGCGTGTTCCACTCGCTCTCCTCGCTTGCGCCGCTGCTGTCCCGCACCGAAGGAAGCCGGTTCTCGGCCCTGGTATTGTTCGATCCGCCGCTGCGCAAGCCTGTGGAGACCCGCAACGAGTTCGACGAGGCGATCAAGCGGGCAGCCAAGATGGCCAAACGGCGAACGTCGCAGTTCAAGACCCGCGAGGTCTACACCGATCTGCTCGCCTTCCTGCCGACATTCAGGCATGCGGTGCCCGGTGTGCATGGCCTCATGGCGAGAACCACGCTGCGCGAGGCCGCGGACGGCGCCGGTTACGAACTCCGCTTCCCTCGAGAGCACGAGGCACAGATCATGGCGCATGCCAGGATCTTTGCAGTGCTGGTCGATCTCGATGCTCTGCAATGCCCGACCAAAGTGATCGGCGCCGATCCGACGCTGCCCTACTCATACCTTCCCACTCTGGACTTCGGCGAGATGCTGACCGTGGACTACGACTTCCTGCCCGATACCACGCACTTCCTCCAGTTGGAGAAGCCCGCGGAGTGTGTAGCTGCAATGCGCACATTCCTGGAGCCGATCGGCCTTGCCTGACCACGCCCCGGGTGCGGGCCGTTCACCCATCGCGGTGGTGGGCATGGCGTGCCGGTTCCCGGGCGCGCCCGATGTACCCGCCTTCTGGCGGCTCCTGGACGAAGGCGCGAGCGCAATATCCGAGGGCGTGCCGGGGTCCGGCGTGGGACGTGTCGGCGAACTCTTCACCGATCCCGGGGTCCAGAACAGCGCCTGCCGGTTCGGGGCGTTCATCGACGGGATCGACCAGTTCGACGCGGCCTTCTTCCGCATCTCGCCGGTGGAGGCGCAGCTGCTCGACCCGCAGCAGCGGCTGATGCTGGAAGTCAGCTGGCAAGCCCTGGAAGATGCGGGCATCGACCCCGACCGGCTCAGGGGCAGCCGAACCGGGGTCTATGCGGGCATCAGCAACAACGAGTACCGGGCGCTCGTCCTCGACGGCAACAACACCGCCGAGCCCGCCGCCAGCCTCTACTCCGTCGCCGGCACCTCCTTCAACACTGCCATCGGGCGAGTCGCCTTCGCGCTGGGCCTGCGGGGTCCGGCCATGGCGGTGGACACGGCCTGCTCGTCATCGCTGGCCGCGGTGCACCAGGCGGTGTCCGGGCTCCAGCGGCGCGAGGCCGATCTGGCCCTGGCCGGCGGGGTGCACGCCATCCTGTCCGGTCGGCTGTTCGAGTTGCGGGGCAACGCCGGGATGCTCGCGCCCGACGGGCGGTGCAAGACCTTCGACGCTGCGGCCAACGGCTACGTGCGGGGCGAGGGCTGCGGGATCCTGGTGCTGAAGCGCCTCAACGACGCCGAGGCCGACGGCGACCGGATTTGGGGCGTCATCCGGGGAACGGCGCTCAACCAGGACGGCGCGAGCCAGGGTCTCACCGTCCCGAACGGCGAGGCCCAGCAGCAGGTAATCGCCGATGCCCTAGCCTGGGCGGGCGTCGAGCCCGCGGACGTGGACTACGTGGAGGCCCACGGCACCGGGACGCCGGTCGGCGACCCGATCGAGGCCGAGGCCACCGGCACGGCATACGGGATCGGGCGCGACCCGGAGGCGCTGCTGCTGATCGGGTCGGTCAAGACGAACGTCGGCCATCTGGAATCGGCGGCGGGAGCCGCGGCGCTGATCAAGGTGATGCTGGCCATGAAGCGGGGGATCATCCCGAGGCACCTCAACTTCCGGGAGCCGAACCCGGAGATCCCGTGGGAGCGCCTGCCGCTGCAAGTCACCTCGGAGCCCATGGGCTGGCCCCGCCGCACCGACCGGCCCCCGCGGGCCGGCGTGAGCGGGTTCGGCTGGTCGGGCACCAACGCCCACGTAGTGGTGGAGGGCTATGGCGCTTCCGCGCCCGCCACCGATGGTGCCGACCCGCAGCACTGGCTCGCAGGCCCGCCCAAGCCGGTCACGGCCTGCATGCCTGCCGCGATCGCGGGCGGAACGACACTCGAGGCACCCGCGGACCGCTCGGCCCGGCTGACGGTGGACGAGCCGCCGGCAGGCCGGGCCACCGGGACGGCCGAGGGCCGCTCGGCCCGACTCCTGCCTCTGTCGGCCAAGACCGGTGAGGCCCTCACCGGTCTTGCCCGCCGTTATCTGGAGTGGCTCGACGAGCACCCCGACGATCTGGGCACCGACGGCCCTGCAGCCGACCGGGCGCGGTCGGACATGGCGTGGTCGGCGGGAGTTGGGCGCAGTCACTTCGCCTGCCGGGCCGGGGTGGTGTTCGCCGACGCCGCTTCGCTGCGGGAGTCTCTGAGGGCGCTCGCGGGCGACGACAATCCGACGCCGGGCCGGGCCGTGACCAGGGTCGCGTTCGCTTACACCGGCCAGGCCAGCCAGTGGGTCGGCATGGGCCGCACCCTTTACGAACGAGAGCCCGTGTTCCGGGCCGTCCTCGACCGCTGCGACGAGGTACTGGCGGCCGAGCGGGGCGTCTCCCTGCTCGACGTGATGCTGGGCACCGGCGACGGCGACGAACCGGCCGAGAACGGTGAACCAGTCGAAGATTTGGACGATCCGGCTTGGACCCAGCCCTGCATCTACGCGATCGAGTGCGCCCTGACCGCCCTGTGGGCCAGCATTGGCATCCGTCCCGACGTGGTCGTCGGCCACAGTCTCGGAGAGATCGCGGCCGGGCAGGCCGCCGGAGCGTTCAGCCTCGAGGACGGTTTGCGGTTCGCGGCGGCCCGGGGCGCGCTCATGGGCGCCCTGGAAGAGGAGGGCGCCATGGCCGCGGTGTTCGCCACGCCCGAGCGGGTCGGGGCCGCGGTCGAGCGTCTCAACGCCTCGACCGGGGGCTCGCCGGTGAGCGTGGCCGCCGACAACGGGATGCACCAGGTCATCAGCGGCCCGGCCGGCAAGGTCGACAGCCTCGTGCGGGGCTTCGAGTCCGACAAGGTGTGGGTTCGCAAACTGCGCAAGAGCCCCGCCTACCACAGCGCGCTGGTGGAGCCAGCCCTGGACGACCTCGAGGCGGTGGTCGACGGCATCGATACTGCGGCACCGTCGATCACCTACGTCAGCAGCATGACCGGCCGCGTGCTGGAGGCACCCGAGGCGCTCGACGGCCGGTACTGGCGGCGCCAGGCCCGGGCGCCGGTGGCGTTCCGAAGCTGTGTCGAGACGCTGGCCGCCATGGGCGTGGAGGCAGTGATCGAGATTGGCCCCGACGCCGTGCTGGGCCCCACGGTTGCCACCGCGTGGCCCCAGGGAGCCACCCCGGCCGAGCCCGCCATCGCGTCCACCATGCGCAAGCCCTCAGCCGGCAAGCCGGACCCGGCCGACGGCAGCGGCTTCCTCGACGCGGTCGCAGCCGCCTACGGCGCCGGGATCGACGTGTCGTTCGCAGGCCTGTTCTCGGGCGAGACCAGGCGCCGTCTCGCTCTGCCCGGCTACCCGTTCCAGCACCAGCGCCACTGGGTGGAGCCGCCCCGACGGCGCAGGCAGGCGGCCGGCCATCCGCTGCTGGGGACCCGCCACGACTCCCCGCGGGGCGAGACCCTCTACACCACCGAGATGTTCGCCTCGGATCCGGCGTGGCTCGACGACCACCGGGTGTACGGGCGGGTGATCACGCCGGGCGCGCTGTATGGCTCGATGGCCGCCGCGACTTGCGAGTCGGAAGGCGATTCGGGGCCGCTGGTCGTGGAGGACTTCCAGTTGCACAGCCCGATGATCTTCGACGAGCACGATTCGCAGGACACTGCGGATGACCCGGGCCGCTGCGTGCAGCTATTGCGCGACCCTCCCCCGGAAGCGAGGGCGTCTCGACGGTTCGAGATATTCAGCCGGTCCGACGGCGAGGACGGGTGGACCTTGCACGCCCAAGGCCGGGTGTCGTCGGGTGCCGGGGTGTCGCTGAGCCCCGAGCAGCTTGAACTTGAGCAGCTCAGGGCCGATCTCTCCGCGGTTGATCTCGGGGAGTTCTACCGGGCCCGGGCCGATGCGGGTGTCGAACTCGGAGAGTCGTTCCGCACGCTGCGATCGCTGTGGGTCGGCGACGGCGAGGCCCTGGGCGAAGTGGCCGTGCCCGGCGGCCTTGACGGTACCGGCGCAGTGCTGCACCCGCTCCTGCTCGACGGCTGCTTCCAGGTGATGGCCGCGGCCCGGCGAGCCACCGGCGCCGAGGACACCTCTCCCTACCTTCCGTTCGGATGGGAGCGTCTATGGCTCGGAGGTCCTCTCGGCGACCGGCTAGTCTGCCACGCCCGCCTTCGCGAGCCGGCCGGGCCGGATGCTCAGGCCAGCGGGCCCCGTGAGGTCATCGCGGCCGACCTGCGGTTCTACGCCCCCGACGGCACCGAACTGGGCGGCCTGGACTCCTACACGGTCAAGCGGGCCACACGGGCGGCGCTGCTGTCCGCCACCGAGGGGCTCGATGACCTGCTGTACGAGGTCGTGTGGCGGGACCGGCCGCTGGCCCCCGGCGTGGTGCCCGCCGATTTCCTTCCAAGCCCCTCAGCCGTGGCGGCCCGCTCCCGCCCGTTCGCGGCCTACCTGGAGGCTGCGAGCGTGGACACCACCAGCCGGGCCGGCCTGCTGGTCGACCTGGAGCGGTTGTCGTGGCGCTATGCGCTGCAGACGCTGGAGCGCCTAGGCTGGCAGCGGACCCGCGGCGGGGAGGTCGAGCCCGACGGGCTGCGCCAGCAACTCGGGGTGCTGCCCGAACACGGCCGCCTCTTCCGCCGGCTCTTCGAGTTGCTGGCCCGAGCGGGCGTAGTGGAGGCCGCGGGCGACACCTTCGTCGTCCAGTCGGGATCCGCCGATCCGCTTCCACCCGAGCTGCCCGGCGACCCAGAGGAGCTCGCAGGCGACATGGCGGTCCGATACGAGCACGGCTCGACCGAGATCGGCCTGTTCCGGCGCAGCGCGGGCGCCCTGGCCGAGGTGCTCACCGGCGACGCCGACCCGCTGACGCTGCTGTTCAGCAGCGGTGAGCCCACCGCAGCCGACCTGTACCTCAAGGCGCCGGTGGCGAGGGCGGCCAACCAGATGCTGGCCGACGCGGTGTCGGCACTGCTGGAGCAGATGCCCGCAGACCGGAGGCTGCGGGTGATCGAGGTCGGAGCGGGCACGGGCTCGGCCACCGCCGCGGTGCTGCCGGAGCTTCCCGAAGGGCGCTTCGACTACACCTACACCGACATCTCCGCCGGATTCTTCGCCGAGGCCGAGAGCCGCTTCGGAGGGCGGGAGGCGTCGCTCACCTACCGGGTGCTCGACATCGAGAAGGACCCGGCCGACCAAGGCTTCGACTATCACAGCTACGACCTGGTCATCGCGTCCAATGTGCTGCACGCCACCCGCTACCTGTCCGAGACGCTCGATCATTGCCGGAACCTGCTGGCGCCCGCCGGCCATCTTGTGGCCCTTGAGAACCTCCGGGGCCAGGGATGGCTGGACCTGACCTTCGGGCAGCTGGACGGCTGGTGGCGCTTCGCCGACGAATGCCGTCCCCACCACGCCTTGGCCGGGCCCGCCGTCTGGCGGCAGGCACTGGCCGACGCCGGCTTTGCGGGGGCCGAGGTCTTGGGAGCGGACGAGTCCGATCCCACCCAGGAGCCCGATCGGGGCGTGATCCTGGCCCAGGGGCCGGCCGAGGTGACCGAGCGTCCCGGTGTGTGGGTCTTGGCCGCCGACCGGGGCGGAACGGCCGGCGAGCTGGCGGAGCGGCTGGCCGCCCGCAACCAGACGGTCGTGGTGGCCACCGACGAGACGGAGCCCGGGGGGAATCCGGGACCCCGACCCGCGGGCGTCTCGGAGGCTGTCGTGGACATGGAGCGTCGCGAGGACTGGCTCACCCTGTTCGAGAACCTTCCGACCGACGTGCCTCTCGGCGGAGTTGTCCACCTGGCCGCGCTGGACAATCGCGGCGCGGGGGCCGACATCGGCGAGTTGGCGACCGACGTGAGACGGGCCACGGCCACCGCGCTCGCACTCATGCAGGGTCTCGCCGATGCTGACATGACGATGGACAAAGGCGTGTGGTTCGTAACCCGGGGCGGCCAGGTGCTCGAACATGAGCGGGGCGACGGCCTGGCCGGTTCGGCGCTGTGGGGCTTCGGGAAGGTCGCCGCCCGGGAGGCGGCCCACCTGCAGCCGAGAATGATCGACTTGGATCCGGCGGCGACCGCGCCGCTGCCCGATCTCACCGAAGAGTTCCTGTATCCCGATTCCGAGACGCACATCGCCTACCGCAGCGGACACCGCCAGACCGCCCGGCTGGCCCGGACCGCCGCCGGTACCGAGCGGCTGAGCCTGCCCGAGCCGGCCGGCGCGTCAGCCTGGCTGCTCGAACCCGATCCTCATGGCTCGCTGGACGGGCTGCAGGTGGAAGGAGCGCCGGCCCACCCGCTGGCTGCCGGCGAGGTCCGCGTGGCCGTGCTGGCCACCGGACTCAACTTCTGGGACATGTTCCGATCTCTCGGCGTGATCGACGAGGGCCTGCTAGGGGGCGAGTTCTGCGGGCGGGTGATCGAGGTCGGTCCGGGCGTGACAACGGTACAGGAGGGCGATCGCGTGGTCGGCCTCGCCTTCGGCACCTTCTCCTCGGAGACGGTCACATGCGAGGCGATGGTGGCTCCCGCCCCGCCGGACCTTGCGGCGGCGGCGCTGGCGACGATGCCCACCGCGTTCGTGTCGGCCGCCCTGTCGTTCGACTGCTCGGGACTGGAGTCGACCGACAGGGTCCTCATCCACGCCGGCGCGGGCGGCGTGGGCCTGGCCGCCGTCCAGCTGGCCCAGGCCGCCGGGGCCGAGGTGTTCGCCACGGCCAGCGCTCCCAAGCAGGAGTACCTGCGCTCACTGGGTGTGAAGCATGTGTTCGACAGCCGCTCCACTAAGTTCGGCGAGCAGATCCTCCAAGCCACCGGGGGCGCCGGTGTCGACGTGGTGCTCAACAGCCTGACCGGCCCCGGCTTCATTGACGCCAGCCTCTCGTGTCTGGCGCACGGAGGCCGCTTCGTGGAGTTGGCCAGGGTCGACATCCTGAGCTACGACGAGATGTCGGCGGCACGGCCTGACGTGGGCTACTGGATCCTGGAGCTGGACGTCCTGAAGGAGCACGACCCCGGCAAGCCGGGCGACGCCCTGCGGCAGGTGATGCAGCGCCTGGCGGCCGACGAGCTGGCGCCGCTGATCCACACCAGGTGGTCGCTGGCGGAGGCCGGACCGGCCATGAAGTTCATGCAGGCCGCCCGCCATATCGGCAAGATCGTCTTCGCGGCGTCGCCTCTCGAGACCGGCCGGCTGCGCGGCGACAGGACCTACCTGGTCACGGGCGGCCTCGGCGGCATCGGTTGCACGGTGGCCGGGTGGCTGGCCGACCGGGGGGCCGGGGCCATCGTGCTCAACGGTCGGCGAGATCCCGACCCTGAGTCGGCTGCAGCTATTGAGGCTCTGCGGGAGCGGGGCGCGACGGTGAGCGTCGAGCTGGCCGACATGACCGACGCGTCCGCGGCGGCCGCCATGCTGGCCCGCATCTCCGACACGCTGCCGCCGCTGGCGGGCGTCATCCACAGCGTGGGTGTGCTGTCGGACGCCTCCTTGGCCAACCAGAGCTGGGAGCGGTTCGAGCAGGTGCTGTGGCCCAAGGTGCTCGGGGCGTGGCAGCTGCATCGGGCCACCGAGGATCTCGATCTCGATCTGTTCGTGCTGTTCTCCAGCGTGGCCGGCGTGCTGGGCAACCCCGGCCAGGCCAACCATGCTGCCGCCAACGCCTTCCTCGACGTGCTGGCAGCCCACCGGCGCTCGCTGGGCCTGGCCGGACAGTCGATCGCGTGGGGCGCATGGTCGGGTCTTGGCGAAGCGGAGGAGCAGCGAGAGCGAATCGCCGGACAGCTGGAGGCGGCAGGCACAGGCTGGATCACCCCCCAACAAGGCCTGAGGGCGTTCGACCGGCTCGTCCGCCAGGACCCGACGGCGCCCATGGTGGCCGCGGTCGACTGGCAGGTGGTCGCCGAGAGCCAGCAGCACCAGTCGCCGTTCGTGGAGGACTTGCTGGCCGCGGCGACCCGCCCCGACGCCGGACATCAGGATCCGCAGGTCGATCTGCTCTCAGAGTTGGGCCAGGCACCCCCGGCCGAGCACGGGCGCATTCTGGCCGAGTTCCTCCAGCGCGAGCTGCAGGCGGTTATACGACTGCCGAACTTGCCGGCGCCCTCAGCCGAGTTCGCCGATCTGGGAATGGACTCGCTGATGGCGGTGGAGTTGAGGAACCGTGTGAACCGCGGCTTCGCCGGTGCGTACTCTGCGGGCAACACCGTCGTTTTCGACTATCCCAGCGTTCAGAGCCTGGCCGCCTACCTGGCGTCGGAGCTCGCCGAGGCGGGGGCCATCGAAGCCCGCGACGGCACCGCCGACGGGCGCTTCGCCATACAGATCCCGGCCGACGCCGGCCAGGCTGCTGCGAGCCGGCCGCAGCCCGCCAGCGAACCCGCGCCGCGGGACCGCGACATCGAGTACATCGAGGCTCTGTCAGAGGGCACCGAGGCACCCGTCGCGCGGGACCGCCCGGCCGCGCATGTAGCTTCGCCCGGCGCAACCGGCCGTCAGGGGATCGCCATCGTGGGAATGGGCTGCCGGTTCCCCGGCGCGCCGGACCTGGAGAGCTTCTGGCACCTGTTGGAGGCGGGCGAGAACGCGGTCACGGACGGGCGCCCGGATCCAGGCCCCTGGAACGGCGCGGCCGGCGATCCGGACAACCCTGATCCCGGCAGCCGGATCGGAGCCTTCGTCGAGGGCATCGACACCTTCGACGCGGGCTTCTTCCGGATCCGCCCGATCGAGGCCCGGATGATGGATCCCCAGCAGCGGATGCTGTTGGAAACTACGTGGCACGCGCTGGAGGACGCCGGCATAGACCCGGCCAGCCTCAAGGGAAGCCGCACCGGGGTGTACGCCGGCATCGGCGGCAGCAGCGAGTACCGCAGGGTCATCTCGGCGGCCGGCCGGGGCGACAGCTACTTCGGCACCACCTCCAGCGTGGCCGTGGGACGCATCGCGTTCACTCTGGGTCTGGCCGGCCCGGCGGTGCCGTTCGATTTGGCCTGCGCATCGTCGCTGGTCGCCATTCACCACGCAGTGACCGCGTTGCAGCAGAACGAGGTGGACATGGCTCTGGCGGGCGGGGCCAACGCAGTCCTGTCCCCGTCTATCGCGAAGTTCCTCGCCGAGACCGGAATGCTGTCACCCAGCGGCCAGTGCCGGGCCTTCGATGCCGGCGCGGACGGCTACGTTCGCGGTGAGGGCTGCGGCATGGTCGTTCTCAAGCGGCTGGACGATGCCATCGCCGACGGTGACCGGATCTGGGCCGTGGTGCGGGGCACGGCCGTGAACCAGAACGCCACCGGCCTGGGCCTCACCCAGCCCAACGGTCCCGCGCAGATGCAGGCCATGGAGCAGGCATTGGAGCGTGCGGGCGCGGCGCCCGAGGACGTGGACTATCTGGAGGCCCACGGGCCGGGATCGCCCTTCGGCGACGCAGTCGAGATGAATGCGGCCGCAACCGTCTACGGCAAGGGTCGGGACGAGCATCGTCCGCTCCCGGTCGGATCGGTCAAGACCAACATCGGCCACCTGGAGTGCGCGTCGGCCGTGGCCGGCCTCATCAAGACTGTCCTGGCCATGAATCGGGGGAAGATTCCCAGGCATCTGCATCTGAGCACACCCAGCGAGCAGATCGACTGGGAGCGGCTGCCGGTGCGGGTCACCACGGAGGCGGTGGACTGGCCCGAGTCGGACGCTCGGCCCAAGCTGGCCGGGGTGCACTCGTTCGCGGTCTCGGGCGCCAACGCGCATCTGGTTCTGGAGGGACACGACGCGGGGTCTGGCGAGACCCATCGCCCCAGACCACCCGGTGAGGCAAAGCCGGCGAGCCGGAGGCGGCTCCTGCCGCTCTCGGCGCGGTCCGATGAGGCACTGGTCGAGTTGGCCGGCCGCTACCTCTCATGGCTTGACGAGCATGCCAACCGACTCTCCGCCAGCTCGGTCGGAGAGTTGCTGGCCGACATGGCGTGGACCGCCAGCGTGGGACGCAGTCATTTCGCGTGTCGCGCCGCGGTGCTGTTCAGCGACAGCGCGGCCCTGCGCGAAGGTTTGCAAACCGTGGTCGCCCCGGACGGGCAGCAGGCAGCGCGAACTTCGACGTCTACCGATGACGCCGACGCAGTCGAAACCGCCGCGGTCGCCTACGAGACCGGCGGTGACGTGTCCTTCCGAGAGCTGTTCGACGGTGAGGCCCGATCCCGGATCTCGCTGCCGGGCTACCCTTTTCAGCGCCGCCGCTACTGGGTCGATCCCGTGCACCCCCAGCTCCACGCCTCAGAGTCCTCTTGAGGATTGCCATCGTCAACCCGGTGCCCTGGATTCCGCGCGCTCAAATGCACGAATCCATACGACTTGCGGTTGCCATAGTTAGCTCCACATTCTAGATTTGGCGGGTTCCAGTTGCCCAACTCCAATACACCAATACAAAGGACACCCCAGCCATGTCATCCACTGAAGAGCGAGTCCGAGCGCTAGTAGACGCCAACTTGCAGATCGAAGGCCGGGAAGAGGGCCAGCCATTGACCCCGGATCTGAACATAGTTGACGCGGGCGTCAGCTCCACCGATGTGGTCGCGTTCTGGAGGCTCGTGTGCGAGGAGTTCGGCGTCGACATTCCCGCCGAAGAGTTCGCCGAGCTGTTGACACCGAGCGATCTGATCGCGTACTTGGACGCCCAAGCGGGCTGATTCGGAGATCTCCTGACCCCTCTCCCGTCCGGGAACCTCCTCACTGCGATTCCCGCGGCGCGGGATTCGCAGGACTCAGAGAACTGGTGCGGCCCGTACCGCGTCTTTGATGGCGTCCAGGTACTTCACGTAGACCTGTCGATCGGCCGAGACCGCGAGCAGCGCGCCTTGGCGTGGCTCGACGACGCCGAGAGGCGGCGGCGGGACCGGTTCGTGTACGACGGTCCGAGGCGCCGGTTCACACTGTGCCGGGCCGCGCTGCGGACTGTGCTGTGCCGCGAGCTCCACTGTCGCAACGAGCACCTCAGCTTCGAAGCCTCTGAGCACAACAAGCCGTTCGGCTTGGTGCGCGGGCAGCCCGCCCCGATCAGCTTCAACGTGAGCCACAGCGGTCGGCATGGACTCATCGCCCTTGCGCCCACCGGGCGAGTCGGGGTTGACGTCGAAGAGCGGACACCCCACCGGAACCTTGAAGAGCTGATCGCGGCGGTGTTCGGGCCCATCGAGCAGCGCGAGCTGGCCGAAGTGCACGGACGGGATCGGCTACACCTGTTCTTCGGTCTGTGGACGAAGAAGGAAGCCCTGAGCAAGGCCCACGGCATGGGCCTGTCGCTGGACGTCTCTCGTTTCGAGATACCGGAGGACATGCGGGCCGGCGCCACCAGCGGCACATTCCGGTTCGCTCACATGCCCGAGGTCGAATGGAAGCTCGAGGACATCAGCAACCATCGCTTCGCGGCCGCGGTCGCCTATGAAGGCGACCCCCGATGACTTCGGCCCCTCCCGCGAGCCCCCGCTCGTGTTCGCTGCGCTCACGGGCCCCTCGGGCCACGGCCTCGCTCAGTCCGTCGGGAGACACCGGTGAGTAGCGTTCGATCCGCTCGGCCTCTGAGAGACGTGACCAGCGATGAGATCGAGGCGTTCCACCGCGACGGAGCAGTGCTGCTCGAAGGTGTGCTGGCCCCCGAGTGGGTGAACCTGGTCGCCGACGGGCTAGAGGAGTGCTACGCCGAGCGCGACCACATGTCCAGCGAGGTGGTCGCCCAGGGGGCGACCGTGCGGGCCGACCAGCTGCTGGCGGCGCGGTCCGCCAGCCTCCGCCGTTTCGCCGACGAGTCGCCCGTGGGTGGTCTCGTGGGCTCTGTGCTCAACGCTCCGGTGCGCTTCTACATGGACCAGATGTTCTTCCGCAGGGCGGGGCCCATGGCCCCGACCCCGTGGCACCAGGACACCAGCTACCACAACGTTGAGGGCCACCACCTGGTGCGGGCCTGGGCGTCGCCCGACCCGGTACCCCGCCCTGCCAGTCTCGAAGTGGTCCGCGGATCGCACCGCTGGAACGTCACATACCGGCCGATGGTGGGCCGGGACCCCGACATGTCCGACGAGGAGAACGCGCTCCGGATGGCCCTGGCCCGCAAGCGCGGCGTCTATGAGAAGGGGGGCTCCGGGTTCGCCTACCGCGGCGTCGTGATGGACAAGTCGCTGCCGCCCACCCCCGACGTGCCCCGCGACCGCGGATCGTTCGACATCATGGGATGGGACTACCAGCCGGGCGACGTCATCCTGTTCCACGGCAACCTGCTCCACGGGACCGCAGAGAAGGTGACCCTCGACCGCGACCGGCGGGCCTACGCCGCCCTCTTCGCCGGTCCGGAGGCTCGATACATCAAGCGACCGGGACAGATGGTGCCCGACCCCCCGGGCCTGGCCGAACAGCATCCGCAGACCGGCCAGACGCTCGACTCCTTCGGCGGCGTGTTCCCGCTGGTGTGGTCGCCGGGAGACTGGGACTGATTCCTCGGACCGGCACGCGCTTGATGGGCGCGCCGGGGACGGCTTGGCTACGTTTCGGCAGTGGTCAACGACTGGACGGTCACTGACGGAAGCGCCGAGATTCCCGCCGAGATCCTGGCCGCAGCCGCGGCCTCCCAGGCCACGCTGGGCGACAAGCTCGCCGCGTTGCGGTCGCTGAGCGAGCCATTCCCCGAGACCGTGGGACCGGTGATCGCCGACTGCTGGATCTCCGGTGCGGGAAGGTCGGAGGTCTCAGCGACGTCCGGCACCGGCGGAGAGTCCCACCCCTTACCTGAGAGCATGCCGGCGCGGTCCGGTGACGAACTGGCCGACCTCAGCGCCACAGAGCTGCTGGAGGGCTACCGGGCTGGGGCGTTCGACCCGGTCGAGGTGGTGGATGCCTGCCTGGCCCGGATCGACGACGCCGACGGCGACATCGGAGCAGTGGTGGCCCGAGACGACGCCGCAGCCCGGCAGCAGGCGGCCAACTCGACCGCGCGGTGGCGCAGAGGCGAGGCCGGGCCGTTGGAGGGCGTCCCCGTCGGAGTGAAGGACATCATCAACACGGCCGGCTTGGCCACCGAGGCCGGCTCGACGCTGTTCGCCGGCCACATGCCCACGACCGACGCCACGGTCGTGGCCCGACTGCGGGACGCAGGCGCAGTCATTGTGGCCAAGACGACGACGCCGGAGTTCGCCTTCGGCGACGAGGCCGGCGACGGCGTGGTCAACCCGGCCGCACCGGGCCGGTGGGCAGGGGGCAGTTCCTCGGGCTCGGCCGTGGGGCTGGCAGCCGGTCTCTTCTGTGTGGCGCTGGGCACCGACACCGGCGGTTCGATCCGGGTGCCGTCGTCGTACTGCGGCGTGAGCGGGATCAAGCCGACGTTCGGCCGGGTGCCCCGCAACGGCGTCTTCGGGGTGTCCTGGACGCTGGACCATGTGGGCCCCATGGCTCGCACCGTCGAGGACCTGGCCCCCGTGCTGGGCGTGATCGCGGGCCGATATCAAGCCGATCCCTACTCATCCAGCCGACCAGTCCCCGACTACCGCGCCGCGGTCGGGATCCGGATCGATGCGACGACCGGGGTCGCAGACGCGGCCGGCAACACCGGCACCTCCCGCGCCGCGCTGTCTCACGCTCCGCCGGCAGATGCGACGGTCAGCCTTCGCGGGCTGCGGGTCGGAGTGCCGGACGGCTGGCTGGCTGACGGATGCAGTCCCGGCGTGACCGCAGCCGTGGAGGCGACCCTCAGCGAACTAGAGCGCCTAGGCACCGCGGTAGCGACGGTGTCGATCCCCCATGCCGAGTTGGCCGGCATCGTCGCCTGGGTCATCACCGTGGTGGAGTTCGCGGCCCATCATGCGGGCAACTTGCACCGCATCGGCGAGTTCACGCCGTCGGCAGCGTGCAGGCTGGCGGCGGGCGCCCGGACTAGCGCATCGGACTACCTGAAGGCCCTGCGGTCCCGCCGCCTCGTCCAGCAGGACTTCGACACAGCCTTCGAGCATGTGGACGTGATCGTCGCTGCGGCCACGCCGACCTCGGCACCCGACCCGGCCACCTTCTTCGACGACGGGGACCGGCTGTGGCTCGACAAGGTGGCCCGCAACTTCCTGCCGTTCAACGTCACCGGACATCCCGCGCTGGTGACGCCAGTCGGACTCGACGAGGGCAGGCCCGCAGCCGTCCAGATCATCGCCCCGCACCACGCCGACGCCCTGTGCCTGCGGGTCGGCACAGCCCTGCGGCGAGTCATGCCGCCCGCCTAGGCGAGGCAAGAGGAGCGACGCAATGGGAGCAATCCACGTCACCGTGGCGGCCTACGGTGCGGCTATAGCTCCTCGACCGGCACCTGCGCCGCCTCAGCGCCGGGACGCGCCCTCCCCGCCGCCCACCGGGCGCTTCACGCTCCCGGTGTGAAGGGGCGCCGGTCGGCCAGCTAGGTTCAGCGGCAGAGGATTCGTTCCCGCACGCGTAGGCCTAGCGGAGACCCACCATGACCGTTCTGACCGACGACCTGCTGGCCGGCTTCGCCGAATCGGTCGGGCCGGTGGACGAGGCACGGCTGTTGCCACCGGTGCTCTACACGTCGGCGGAGTTCTACGAATTCGAGCGAAAGGCCATCTTCCAGCGGGAGTGGCTGTGTGTGGGCCGGGTCGACCAGCTGAAGGAGCCGGGCGACTTCCGCTGTATCACCATCGCGGGCGAGCCGCTGATCGCTGCTCGGGACTCCGACGGCGAGTTGCGGGTGATGTCGGCCGTGTGCCGCCACCGGGGAATGGTGATCGCGGAGGATTCCGGCAACTGCCGCCGCTTCACCTGCCCGTACCACCATTGGAGCTACGGGCTCGACGGTGCGCTGCTCGGCGCCCCGGCCATGGAGCGCGCCGTGGACTTCGACCGCAGCGATCACAACCTGCCCGAGTTGAAGGTGGAGATCTGGCAGGGGTTCATCATGGCCAACTTCGATCATCGCGCCCGGCCCTTCGGACCGACCATGACCAAGATCGACGCCATGCTCACCAACTACGGGCTCGAGTCGACCACCACGCTGGCGGGCAAGACGATCGGTGACCTGCCGTGGAACTGGAAGGTCATGATGGAGAACTTCAACGACCCCTACCACGCCAGCCGGCTGCACGGGCCGCTCCAGACCTTCGCTCCCAGCCACATGAACGACTTCCTGCCCTGGGACGACACCGACGGCGCCATCGGGCGGATCCAGCACTTCACCGACATCGACAGCTCGTTCAACCCCACCCAGCGCTGCATCCTGCCGGTGTTCTCCAACCTGACCACCGAGCAGCGCAAGCGGGGCGGCTTCGTGCTGATCCCGCCCACACTGGCGCTGGCCATCGTCCCCGACGAGGTCGCCTATTTCATTATCAGCCCCACCGACGCCGGCCGCATCACCATCCACATCGGCTATTGCCTGGAGCCGTCGGCGCTTCAGGACCCCCTGTTCGACTACCTCTTCAAGGCGGCCGAGGAGGGCGTCAACAACTTCAACGAGCAGGACATCTACGTGGACGCCATGACCCAGCAGGGCCTCAACTCGCATCTCGCGCCCCGCGGTCGCTACTCGTGGCAGGAGGAGACCCTGGTCCAGTTCAACCGCTGGCTGGTGAAGCGCTACCGCGAGCACTGGCCCGCCGACGGCGCCTGAGCTGCCGCCGCACGCGACGCCTGACCGGACCAGCATCAGTGGACCCAGAGCGCACCGTCGACTTCGACCCCGCCGAGAACGAGCCGATGGACCGCCAGTTCATGCTGTCGCAGCTGGTGGTGCCCCGTCCCATCGCCATGGTGTCGACCCGCAGCCCCGACGGCGTCAACAACGTCGCCCCGATGAGCTACTACCTGCCCATCACCGGCGACCCGATGCTGGTCGGGATCACCATGGGGCTGCTGGAGGACGGCAGCCTGAAGCACACCTACCTCAACGCCATGGCTTCGGGTGACTTCGTGATCAACGTCACCAGCGAAATGTTCCGCGACGACATCGAGACGGTGGCCATGGAGGCGCCCGCCGAGGTCGACGAGTTCCATCTGGCCGGGTGGACGCCGGTGCCGGCCACCAGGGTCAGCTCGCCGGCCATAGGCGAGGCCCTGGCCCGCCTGGAGTGCGTGGTGCACAGGGTGGTGGACCTCGGCACGCCGGGACGGGTCTTCGGGGAGGTGCACCTGGTGATAGGCGAGGTGGTGTGGGTGGCCTACGCCTCCTCCATCTGCGACGAGCGCGGCCGCATCGACCCGCTGCGGCTGGGGCCCATCGGCCGCCTCGGTTTGCGGACCTTCCTCCGCACGGTGGACGATGGCGCCTACTTCCTGCCCCGGATCGGTTGGTCCGAGTTCGTGGCCAACGAGAAGGAGACATAGTGGAGAACGAGACACTGCTCGGTCTGTACCGCGATATGTGGCTGATACGGGCCTTCGAGCAGGGACTCGAGCGCGAGTTCGAGAAGGGCAACGTGCCCGGGATGCTGCACACTGGGCTGGGCCAGGAGGCCACCCAGGCCGCGCTGGCCTGGCACCTGAAGGCCACCGACGCCTTCTTCCCGGACCACCGCTGCCACGGCATCAACGCCCTGGCCCAGCAGCGCCACGGCGGCAACGGCGAGCGGGTCATGGCCGAGTTGTTCGGCCGGGCCACCGGGGTGTGCAGCGGCAAGGGCGGCAGCCTGCACTCGGCCGATCCCGCCGTGGGGAACTTCGGCGACAACGCGGTGGAGGGCTCCTACATGGCCACCGTGCTGGGCGTGGCGCTGGCGTCGAAGATGCGAGGCCGGCCCGATGTGGCCTGCGCCATCATCGGCGACGGCACGGTGGGGCGGGGCGAGTTCCATGAGAGCCTCAACATGGCGGCCATCTGGGATCTGCCTGTGCTGTACGCCTGTGTCAACAACGGCTACGCCATCTCCATGCCGGTGGGCGAGGGCCACGCCTCGGCCGACATCGTCGACATGGTGCAGGGCTACGGGTTCGCCAACCGTCAGGTGGACGGCAACGACATCGTGGAGGCCTGGACTGCGGTGGGCGCGGCGGTCGAGCACATCCGCTCGGGCGCGGGTCCCTACTTCCTGGAGTTCATGACCTGGCGCTGGCAGGGCATCTTCGCCGGCGAGTTCCGGCCCGAGGCCGAGGTCAAGTACTGGAAGGAGGACCGCGACCCGATCATGCTGGCCACCGAGACGCTGATCGAGCAGGGCGCAAGCCAGGCCGACCTCGACGCCGTGGAGGATGAGACGCGCGCCCAGATCGAGGAGTGGATCGCGTTCGCCCTCGAGAGCCCGGCGCCCGATCCGGCCAAGGCCACCGCCGACGTCTACGTCGGCTGGGAGGTGGCGTCGCGATGACCACCGCCGAAACCGCGCCCACGAAGCGGTCCCGCGCCGCCCGCACGCCCCGCAAGCCCAGGGACAGGGTTCGCAAGGCCAGCTTCACCCAGGCCCTCAACAACGCACTCGACCTGGCCATGGACAAGCACCCCGAGATGTTCCTGATCGGAGAGGACATCGCCGAGATGGGCGGCGACTTCGGCGTGACCAAGGGGCTGCTGGCCAAGTACGGACCGGAGCGGGTCCGGGACACTCCCCTGTCGGAGGCGGCCATCATCGGCACTTGCGCGGGCGCGGCCATGGTCGGCATGCGCCCGGTGGCCGAGATCATGTTCGCCGACTTCATCGCCGAGTGCTACGACCAGGTCGTCAACAACGTGGCCAAGCTCCACTACATGTTCGACGGCCAGTTCAAGGCGCCCCTGGTGGTCCGCACCGCTTGCGGGGGCGGCTTCGGCGGCGGGCCGCACCATTCTCAGAGCGTGGAGGGCTGGTTCCTCAACGTGCCTGGCATCGTGATCGTGGCCCCGTCGAACCCGGTCGACGCCAAGGGCCTGCTTCTGGCGTCGATCGACAGCGACGACCCGGTGCTGTTCCTGGAGCACAAGGCCCTGTACCGCAGCCGGGCCGAAGTACCGCCCGAGTACTACATCACGCCGCTGGGGGAGGCTTCGATCGCCCGCGAGGGCGGCGATGTGACGGTGGTGGCGGCCATGCGGATGGTGCCCATGGCGCTGGAGGCGGCCGAGCGGGCCGAGGCCGGCGGCGTCTCGGTCGAAGTCGTGGATCTGCGCACGATCCGGCCCTACGACGCGGCCGCCGTGCTGGCTTCGGCGTCGAAGACCGGCCGGGTGGTGGTGGCCAACGAGGCCCCCCGGATCGGCGGCCTCGGCGCCGAGTTGAGCGCCCGCATCAGCGAGGCGTGCTTCGCCGAGCTGCGGGGCCCGGTGGTGCGGGTGGACGGCCTCGACACGCCCATCCCCTTCTCGGTGCCCCTCGAGGACATCGTGCTCCCCGGCGTCGACGACATCGCCGCCGCCATCAACACCGCGGCCCAGTACTGACAAGACGATGCGTAGAGGCCGAGCGAACAGGCGAGCGAATCCGCCTCATACGGGCGAGGCCGTGGCCCGAGCGGCCCGTGAGCGCAGCGAACAAGAGCGGGAGTGGCACGGCTGCGACACCGCGGACTATCACCTATTCGCGGATGCCCATAAGGAGAGCTGAATGGCGACTGATGTGATATTGCCCAAGTGGGGGCTGACCATGGAGGACGGCACCGTCGTGGCTTGGTACGTCGATGAGGGCGACCACGTGGTGGAGGGCGAGGTGATCGCCGAGGTCGAGACCGAGAAGGTCGAGAACGAGCTGGAGGCACCCTGCGCCGGTGTGGTGGCCCAGATCCTGGTCGATGAGGACGAGACGGTGGATGTGGGCGCGGTGCTGGCCGTGATCGCCGACGACGAACCCGAAGCCGAAGCCATCCGGGCAGGCACCCTGTGAAACCCGACCGAGCACTCAGCAACGAGGGCACGGCGGCGTCGTCAGCGAGAGGAGGCCGCCCATGAGACCGGACCGCTTCGATGGAGACACCGTCCTTGTCACCGGCTCGTCCCGCGGCATCGGCGCGGCCACCGCCGAGGCCTTCGCCGTCGAAGGAGCCCGAGTCGCGATCAACTATCGCAGCGACTCCGACGGGGCGGCCGCCGCTCAGCGGGTCATCGTCGAAGCGGGCGGCACCGCCGAGGTGTTCCAGGCCGACATCGGAGACGAGGCCGACGTGGCTCGGCTCGCCCGCGATGTGGAGGCCTCGCTGGGGCCGGTGTCGGTCCTGGTCAACAACGCTGCTCTCATCGACCGCTCGTCGATGTTCGACCTGTCGCTGGAGGCCTTCGACACGGTCTGGCAGGCCAACGTGAGGGGGCTGTTCCAGTTGAGCCAGCTGGTGGCGGCCGGCATGGTCGAGCGGGGCAAAGGCGCCATTGTGCACATCAGCTCCATTCTGGCCCGGCTGGCGGTGGTGAACCGCTGCGCCTACATCGCGTCCAAGGGCGCGGTTGAGGGGCTGACCCGGGCCATGGCCCTGGAACTCGGCCCCAAGGGCGTGCGGGTCAACGCGGTGGCGCCCGGACTCATCGCCACCGAGGCGCTGCTGGCCGGGATGCCAGACCCCGACCTGCAGACCGCCATCCAGCGCCACATCCCCGAGGGACGCTTCGGAAGACCCGAGGAGATCACCGCGGCCATCCTGTTCGCGGCCTCGCCCGAGGCCAGCTACCTCAACGGCGCGATCATTCCGGTGGACGCCGCCCTGGGCGCCCGCGAGTCCACCCCCGCCTGACATGGCCCCGAGAGTTCTGTGTGCAGGAAACGGCCGCATGGGCGCACAGCCGCGCCCAGAACGCCTGGGAGGACAGACATGATCAGCGTCAACCGTGAGGCGATGAAGACGGTGCGGCTCATCCTGGAGGACGCCGACGCTCTGGGCGTGACCACCGAGCGGCTCGACAACGGCACGACCGTCATCGACATGGGCCTCGAGGCCAAAGGGGGCTGGCGGGCCGCGCAGCTCTACACCCTGGCCAGTCTGGGCGGCCTCGGCATCGTCAGCTACGAGCCCTTCGATCTGGACGGCCGGATGCTCACCGCGGTGAGGGTGATGATCGACCATCCCATCGAGGGCTGCGTGGCGTCTCAGATCGCAGGATGGCGCCTCCAGGCGCCCGGCACCGAGCACGCCGCCATCCTGGCCGGGCCTGGCCGGGCCCTGAACCGCGACAGCCTCGACCACTACTTCGAGTGGATCGACTACCGCGACGACCACCACGAGTCGGTGGTGGCCATCCAGACCTCCGAGCCGGTACCGGTGGAGATGGCCGACATGATCGCATCGGCGTGCCGGGTCGATCCGGGCGACCTGTACGTGCTGTTCGCGCCCAACCGCAGCCTGGTGACCGCCGTGCAGGTGGCGGCCCGGATCGTGGAGCAGTCCCTTCACCGGCTGGCCGAGGAGGGCATGGACCTGCGGGGCCTGCGCCACGCCTACGGCCTGGGGGTGGTGCCGCCCCTTGTCGACGACGACTTGATCTCGATGGGGCGCATAAACGACAGCCTGCTGTACGGCGGCGTCTCCAACGTCACCGTCGAAGGCGACGACGCCCAGTGCGCCGAGATCGTGGACCGGGTGGTGTCCGTCGCCTGCGAGGCCTACGGGCGCCCCTTCATCGAGATCTACGAGGACGCCGGCCGGGACTTCTACGAGATACCCATCGAGTTGCACTCCCCGGCCGAGATCCATCTCACCAACCTGGCCAGCGGCCGGACCTTCAGCGCCGGCCGGATCAACTACAAGGTGCTGGCCGCTTCGTTCTTCAGCTAGTCGGGGATATATCCAAAGATATTGTGTTGCAGTGAACTGTGCTGCCGATTAGGGTAGCCGCATGGCGGCATCGGAAGCGCTCCACATGCACGGCGAACCCCCGCCTACCCCGGCCGACTCAGCGGTGGCGGAAGCAGCCGCCGTGACGGACACGGTCGCGGCGGCGACCCGCTGGCCCCAACTCATCCCTATCGCCCAACTGCTTGCCGTCGTGCTCGCCGTGTTCGCCATCATCTGGAACCAACAGCAGGCCACCGACACCCTCCGCGCGGAGATCGGCCAACTGGAGGCCGGGTTGCGCGCCGAGATCAGCAGCGCAGAAACCGGGCTGAGAGCCGAGATCAGCCAACTGGAGGCCGGGTTGCGCGCCGAGATCAGCAGCGCAGAAACCGGGCTGAGAGCCGAGATCAGCCAACTGGAGACCGAGTTGCGCGCCGAGATCAGCAGCGCAGAAACCGGGCTGAGAGCTGAGATCGGCCAACTGGAGACCGAGTTGCGCGCCGAGATCAGCAGCGCAGAAACCGGGCTGAGAGCTGAGATCAGCCAGCTGCGCGTCGAAGTCGACGGGGTAGAGACCGAACTGGGCATCCAGATCGGCGAGTTGCGAGCGGAGGTGGCCGAGAACGGCCAGAGGCTTGCCCGCATCGAGGGCTTCCTCGGGATCGGAATGCCGGACGAAGCGCCAGTGAGCCCAAAGTGGCCACAGTGACCGTGCGGCCCGCTCCGGTGGCGATTGTGACCGGCGGAGGGTCGGGTATCGGCCTGGCCTGTGCGGCCGCTCTGTCAGCTCGCGGCACGCGCTGCGTGCTGGTAGGCCGACGGGAGGATCGGCTTCGAGCAGCCGCTTCGGCGCTGTCGGGGCCGGCGACAGTGCTGGCGGCCGATCTGACCGAGTCTGGCGAGCCCGAGCGGGTTGTCGCGGAGACCCTCCGTGCGCATGGACGGATCGACGTGATCGCGCACAGTGCGGGGGTGTTCGACAAGGCCGTCGCGTCCGAGGTCACGCCGGAACACTGGCAGCGGATTATCGACGTCAATCTGAGCGCGGTCATGGCTCTGACCCGGGCCGGATGGCAGGCGCTGAGCGACTCGGGCGGCCAGATCGTGCTGATCAGCAGCATTGCCGCGGTGCAGGCCTTCGAGGGAAACGCCGCTTACGCCGCGTCCAAAGGAGGCCTCAACGCGCTGGGCGAGGTGCTGCGGCTGGAGGGGCGGGACTGCGGCATCAGGGTGATCACGCTTTGCCCGGCCCAGATCGACACCGAGCTGTGGGACGACAAGGCGCCCGATTCGGTGCGGGCCCGCATGATGCCCGCAGCCGGGGTGGGCGAGCTGGTGGCCGACCTCATCGGCACCGACCGTCGCATCGACATCGGCCCCGTCGTGATCCGACCGCCCCACGACCCCTGGCAGGCAGATCAACCCGAGCAACCTTGAGTGACCCGACACCCAGCAGGCAGGCCAGCGGTGAGCAACCTGACCCTCAGCAGGCAGGCGCAGCCTTGAGCGACCGTCGCCGGGGCGGGGCTGGCGAGCGACCCGTGCCAGACTGAGCAGCCATGAGCGGAGACGGGATCGCGCTGGGGCTGCAGATCGTGCCGACAATGGGATCGGCAGAGCTGATCGACACCATCGTGGCTGCCGAGGAGCTGGGCTACTCGTACTGCATGGTGGCCGACGAGGGTCTCATGCTCGACGTCTACGCCGTGCTCGGCGCGGCGGCCCGGGCCACCAGCACAATCCGCCTGGGGGCGGTCACCAATCCCTACACCCGTCACCCGGCCGCCACTGCGGCGGCCATCGCCACCGTCGACGAGATGAGCGGGGGCCGGGCCTTCGTGACGCTGGTGGCCGGAGGCACCATGGTGCTGCATCCGCTGGGACTGCAGCGGTCCGCACCGCTGGCGCGGATGGCCGACACCATCGAGGCGCTCCGGCTGCTGTGGCGGGGCGAGCCCGCCACCTGGCAGGGGAACCGGCTCTCGCTGGAGGGCGCCCAGCTCACCACCGGCACGCACTCGATCCCGATCTGGGTGGCGGCCCGGGGCGAACGAATGCTGGCGCTGGCCGGCGCGCGCGCCGACGGGCTGGTGCTGATGGTCAAGTCCGACCTGGCCGATGCGTTCGGCATCGCCGACCAGGCTCGACAGGCGATCCGGGGCGAACCAGGCAACGGCGGCGCCGGTTCCCCGCTGACCCGCATCTATCTCGACCGCTTGGCGTACAAGCCCGAGATGATCGAGGAGGCCAAGCACCTCTACGGCTACGCCATCATGGACAGCCCGCCCCGGATCCTCAAGAACCTCGGCCTCAACGAAGCCGAGATCGCCGGCCTGAAACAGGCTTTCGCCGACGGTGGCCCCGAAGCCGTCGGCCGGCTCGTCACCGATGAGTTGGTGGCGGAGTACCAGATCGCAGGCACGCCCGCGGAGTGCCGCAGCCAGCTCCAGCACCTGATCGGCGCTCACCGGCTCGACGCCTTCTTCGTGAACATCATCTCACCCGGCCCCGCCGCCAACCACGAGCTGCTGGCCGAGGTGGTCTCAATCGCCACCGGCCGCTAGAGATCGGGCCGGATCAGCGGGGCAGGTCGGCGAGAGTTGTCCTGACTATGAAGTCGTCGTCAGAGCCGAAGTGGTCCGGGTCGCCGGGATACTCCAGCCGCACGAAGCCCCTCAGCCGGATCTGGACATCGACGGGCTGCCCGGTCACATCGACGGCGAAGCGCACCGTCGAGCCCTCCAGCCAACCGTCGCAGGCCTCGGAGCCCAGTTGCTCGGTAGAGAAGCGGAACTCCAGCGCATATGCGACCGCCTCGTTGGTGGGCTCGCCGTCCTCAACCACGTTTGACAGCCCGCAGATGATGCCGTGGTCAGTGAAGGCGTTCTGCGTCTCCGCGAAGAAGTCAGCCGTCCATTCCACTTCGGGCCTGAGTTCTGGAGCTTCGGCCAGTTCCAGCTCGAGCATCAGGGTTCGGTGGCCCACCCGCCACACCGTTACGGTGGAGATGTCGGCGGCGGCGTCGCAACTCTCGCCCCAGTCCCGCCCCGCCATCCGGCAGTCATCGGACTCGTCGCTCACCACCAGCCGAGTTGCGTCGGTGCCCGAGAACAGGTACGGAACCTTGATCGCGCCGAGCCCCGACATCACCCACAGCACAACCACCAAGACCACCACAGCCACCAGCACGATCCGGGACCGCAAGCTCCTGCGGTCGCCGGTGCCCCCGCCCCCCGGCCTCACGTCACGTCCCATTCGCTCTGGCCCGCTGCTCGCTCCCGCCCTGGTTCGCTCCCGCCCCTAGGTGAGGCCTCGGATGAACGGCTGGGCCAGGGCGGCCGGCTGGCGGGTCCGGTGGGCGAACACGGCCACGGTCGCGATGGTTACCACGAAGGGCAGTGCTTGCAGCACCTCGGCGGTCACCTCGTAGCCGACCGTGGGCAGGCTCAACCGGAATGAGTCCACCGCGCCGAACAGCAGGCAGCCAGCCACCGCGCCCCGCAGCGTCCAGCCGCCGAAGATCAGCGCCGCGATGGCGATGAAGCCTCGGCCGCCCACGATCTGCTCCTCGAACAGCCCCACCTGGCCCAGCAGGAGGTAGCCGCCGCCGAGCCCGCTGGTGAGGCCGCTGAGGTAGACGCCCTGGCGCCGGCGCTTGTTGACGTCGATGCCCGACACGTCGGCGGCCTGCGGGTTCTCGCCCACGGCCCGCACCTCCAGCCCCCAGCGGGTGCGGTACAGCAGCCAGAACGACAGCGGGATCAGCGGGTAGATGAGATAGAAGGGCCACGACTGCCCGAACAGGGCCGGGCCCAGCAGCGGGATGTCGGACAGGACGGGCACCTCGAATACGTGGGCCCGCTTCGAGTACGGCTCGAGGTTCCGATTGAGGAACGTCGCGAGCCCCAGGACCAGGATGTTGAGGGTCAGCCCCACCACGAACGTGTTGGCTGTGAGCCGGTGGCTCAGATTGGCGTGCACGATGGCGATCACCAGACCGGCAGCCATCGCGAACAGCAGCCCGATGGTGACCCGGTCGGTCATGTCGAATCCGACGGCGGCCGCGAACGCTCCGGCCAGGATCATTGCCTCGGTGGAGATGTTCAGCGTGCCGGCCCGCTCCGCGATGGTCTCGCCCAGGGCGCAGAAGGCCAGCAGAGCGGCGAAGCGGGCCGCGCTCGAATACGTGACGTCGGTGCCGAAGACATCGGCCAGCGCGCTGAAGAGGGCTTCCATCGCTCAGGTCCTCGCGGTCATGGCGGCCAGGGCCCGTCGTCGCTCGCGTATGAAAAGGATGGCCGGAGGGACCAGCAGGGCCAGAACCAGCAGCGACTGGACAATCTGGGTGATTTCCCGCTCGACGCCGGTTGCGGCCAGGAAGCCCGAACCGGTTCGCAGCGCGGCGAACACGAGAGCCAACGGCACGACCAGCAGGGGTCGCTGCCGGGCCACCAGGGCCACGAGCAGCCCGTCGAAGCCGATGTTCACCGCAAAGCCTGGCACCAGCCGGAAGTTGCCGAAGTCGCCTCCGGCCACCATCACCGACCCCGCCAAGCCAGCGAAGCCGCCCGACAGCAGCAGGCCGGCCATGCCGTAGCGCCACTCCGACACCCCGGCCCGTTGAGCGGTGCGGGCATTGCGACCGAGCATCCGGAGTTTGAACCCCCAGGTCGTGCGACCCAGCACCACCGCCACCACCACTACGAACGCGAGAGCGAAGAACACGCTGATGGGGAACTCGTTGCCGAACAACTCGATCCGGCCGATGCGACGACTGGGGTCAAGCTGCTCGCTGACGATGTTGCGCGACGAGCGGCCTTCGATCGGCGCGAGCAGGAGCCACTGCCGTTGGAGCGCGAAGCCAACCACCTGCGCGCCCACGGTGACGAGCAGAAGCGTGGTCAGCACCTCCGGTACCCGGCGCCAGTACAGCAGCACACCCGCAATGCCCGCCCAGAACGCTCCGGCAGCCAAGCCGATCAGAAGCATGGCCACCAGGGCGAAGGGCCCGGGACCGAACAAGTTGAGGCCCGCGTACATGGCCACCGCCGCGCCGAAGGTGAGCTGACCCTCCTGGCCGATGTTGATCAGCCCGGCCCGGCCGCCGATGACGGTGCCCACACCGACAAAGACCAGCGGCACGGCCACGCCCAGAGTGTCGCCCCACCGCCCGGGCGCCCGAAGGCTGCCGTCCAGCAGAGCCGAGAAGACTTCCCGCCACGAGCCTCCGGTTATCGCAACCAGCGCGGCCGACACGATCAGGGCCACGGCCACGCTGCTGAGATACAGCCCGGCCACCACGCCTGCTTCCCGGGCCTTGGAATAAATCACGGCGCGGCCACCGGGCGCGGCCGGCTCGACCGGGTCTGCCTGTGGCTCTTGGGTCGTCATTCGCCTGCACCGACCTCGGCGGCACCGCCCATGAGCATTCCCAGACGCTCCAGGTCGACCTCGTCGCGAGCCATCTGCCCGACGATCCTGCCCCTGAACAGCACGACGATGGTGTCGGCCAGGTGCAGCAGTTCCTCCAGTTCGCTCGAGATGAGCAGCACGCCCACGCCGTCATCGGCCACCTTCCGAAGCCGGCCGCTGATGTACTCGATGGCACCCACATCCAAACCGTGCGTCGGCTGGTCGGCTAGGAGCACCTGCGGGTCGGCGCTCAGTTCCCGGGCCAGCACGACCCGCTGCTGGTTGCCTCCCGAGAGGGTGAAGAACGGCGCGCCAGGACCGGAGGTCTGGATCTCGAACTCCTCAATCAGCTCGTGGGCCCTGCGGTTCATGTTGGCCTGGTCGTAGAAACCCATGTTGGCCACGTGCTCGATGTCGATCAGGAAGAGATTCTCGGCAACCGTCATGTCCAGCACGCAACCGGAATCGTGGCGGTCCGCCGGGATCACAGCCACTCCAGCCCGGGCCATGGCCCCGGCCCGACCGGAAACCACCGGCCTCCCGGCGACGCTGATGGTGCCCTCAGCGATCGGGCTCAAGCTGGACAGCACCTCGGTCAGGGCGGCCTGACCGTTGCCCTCCACGCCGGCCACACCCACGATCGTGCCCGCAGGCACCTCCAAGGTCAGCCCGTCGAGAGCCGACGAGCCGTCCGATCCCCGAACCACGACATCCTTCATCGACAGGGCCGGGACCGCCTCAGATGAAGTGACCTCGTGATGCTCGGACAGGGCCTCGATCTCCTCCACCAGGCCCAAGGCCGCTGCTTCGGAGCGCAACGACACCTCACGGCCGACCATGGACCGAGCGAGGCCCGCCGCGGTGGCGTCGGAGGTCTCCAGGTGCGCGACCACGCTCCCGGCCCGCATGATGGTTATCTCGTCGGTGGAGTGCAGCACCTCGTCGAGCTTGTGGCTGATCAACGCGACCGCCTTGTTCTCGTCCTGCACGGCCGTGCGAAGCACCGCGAACAGTTGCTCGGACTCGGCCGGAGTCAACACCGACGTGGGCTCATCGAAGATGATGATGTCGGGATCGCGGCGGAGGCACTTGATGATCTCCACCCGCTGTCGCACCCCGGCCGGGAGGTCCGCCACCCGGGCGTCGGGGTCGACCCCCAACCCGTAGTGCTCACTGATGTCGATCACCCGCCGGCGAGCCGCCTTGCGGTCGAGCGACCCCGCCTCCCCGAGGATCACGTTCTCCCACACCGTCAGCGCCTCCACCAGGCTGAAGTGCTGGTGGACCATGCCGATGCCGTACCGGGCCGCGTCGAGCGGATCGCGGATGAACCGCCGGGTGCCGTCTATGTGGACCTCACCGCCGTCGGGGCTGACCAGCCCGATGACGATCTTCATCAAGGTCGACTTGCCCGCCCCGTTCTCGCCGAGGATGCCGTGGATACGGCCGCGACTCAGGCACAGCTCGACGTTGTCGCACGCGACGATGGCACCGAAGCGCTTGTCGATCCCGTGCAGATGGATGGCGGGCACCGGATCGGCTCCGGCGCCCGCCTCGTCCAGTGTGTCGCTCACTGCTGAGCTGGCAGCGTCAACGGCGTGTCGCCGCTGTCAAGGTCAGCCGCCGTAGGCGATGGCCCGTATCTCGTTGAACTGGTCCTCGTAGACGCCGGTGGCCACCTTCTCCACCTCGGCGTCCAGGGCCGCGGCTTGCTCGGGAGTTGCGTCGCAGATGTGGGCACCAGCAACCGAGCCGGGCTCGACGCTGAAGATGAACCGCTCGCCCTCCTGAAGACGGCCCTGCTGGATCAGCGGGAACACCGCCCTGATGTAGTCGCCGCCATCAAACCTGATGGCCATGTCCCAGTGCAGGTCGCCCTCGCGTTCGCAGACGTCGGAAGGTCCAGCGCTCATGGTGATGAGACCCGCCTCGTTGGCCAGCGCGACCACCGGCTCGTGCGCGCCGCCCAGATAGGGGTAGATGGCGTCCGCGCCCGCGGCCACCGCATTGTGGAACGCCTCAGTTGCTCCGGCCACGTTGTCGAAGTCGAAGGGTTGGGCGCCAGTGGGCACGTAGATGATCTCGTAGCCCTCATCTACGGCCTTCAGGCCCATACGGAAGGCGAGCTCTGTCTCCACCTCGAATCCGGCCCCGTGGGCGCCGAGCATGTAGACGCTGTCGCCGTCCCGCTCCTGGAGCAGCAGCCCGGCCGCGAAGCCGGCGATGTACTCGATGGCCGCGCTGTCGTCAGATGACTGGGCCAGTCCGGGCAGGTCGGGGAAGGTGTCCTCGCACCGGCAGTACCAGAAGATCTCCGGATATTCCTCGGTCAGGTCGGCCAGCGGCTCAGATATCTCGCCCGAGGAGACCACGATGATGTCAACACCTTGATCAGCAAGGTTGCGCAATTCGGTGGCTGCCTCGGCCTGGTCGATCTTGTCGATGTAGAGCGGCTCGGGATAGCCGTTGGCTGCGGCGAACTCCTTGGCCCCGTCCACGGAGGCCTGGTAATAGGCACCGTCGTTGGCGTCACCGGCGACAGCCACCGCGACGCGGACCACGCCGTCACCGTTGTAGTCCATCGGGTCGGCCTCAGGCTCGGGCGCCTCCGCCGCGGCCTCCTCTTCGGCCGCGGGCGCCTCCTCCTCAGCGGCGGGCTCTTCTGCCATCGGCTCCTCTTCCTCGGCGGCAGTAGGTGCTTCCTCTTCGGCTGGGGCGGGGGTGGCCTCGGTCACCGCGCTCGTGTCGTCAGCGGCTTCGTCATCATCGCCACAGGACGAGGCGAGAAGACCGAACACCGCAATCACGGCTGCGAAACAGATAGTCGTGCGTCGCTTCATGTTTCCTCCAGTTTGTGGAACCGCGTTGCATGCCGTTGTCTGACAATCAGACCCGTCGACGAGCGAACGTTACCACTAGCCCATCTTTACTGTCTCACCGGGCTGGCGGTACTTTCTCCTGCGTCGGCGAATGGAGGCAACCGTCATGAGACCGATGCGCAGCCCGATCCCGCTGGAACGGATGGAGCCGGCTGCCCGCCCAGTGACCGAGGCTGTCGGCCTTCCCCCCGCCTGCTACACCGACGCCGACTTCTTCGCCTTCGAGAAGGCCGCAGTGTTCGACACCGAGTGGCTGTGCGTGGGCCGTTCCAGCCAGATTCCCGAGCCCGGCGACTACTTCACCGTGACTCTGCTGGGCACCGAGCCGGCGATCGTGGTGCGCAACCGCGAGGGCCGGATCAACGTCATGTCCTCTATCTGCCGGCACCGTGCCATGTGCATCACCGCTCCGGCCGAGCGGCCCAAAGACCAGTGGTTCGACCCGCCCGGGGAGTGCAGCGGCTCCACCCGGAACTTCCGCTGCCCCTACCACTGGTGGACCTACGACCTCGACGGTCGTCTCATCGGCGCGCCGGAGATGCATCAGCGGCCCGGCTTCGTTCGCTCCGAGGTCTCCCTGCCCCAACTGGCCACCGAGGAATGGCAGGGCTTCGTCTTCTGCTCGTTCGCCGCAGATCCCGCGCCGCTGGGACCGAGGCTGAGCGCGTTCGACGAGATGCTCGCCAACTACTGCATCGACGAGATGGTCACCACCGATCCCGAGCTGCTGCCGATGCCGTTCAACTGGAAGGTCTTCGCCGAGAACTTCATGGACGCGTACCACTCGCTGAGGCTGCATGCCTCGCTGTACGACTTCACCGAGGCCGACACCAGCAACGAGACCCTGCTGGCCGGCACCTTCCCGCCGCTGGAGCCGGGCTCGATCGGGATCGGGGGCAGAGGACGGACCGGCTTCAAGGATCGGGGCATGAACCCAACCCAGGCCACGCTGTTCCCGGCTATACCGACCCTGAGCGACGACGACCGCTGGAACGTCATCTACCTGTACGTGGCCCCCTCCCTGCTGATCGGCGCCTACAGCGACTCGGTCAAGTGGCTGGCCGTGCAGCCGGCCTCGGCCGACCAATCGCTCGGAAGGCTCGGATACCTGTTCCCGGAGTCCACCACCAAGCTCAAGCTCTTCGACCAGCTCCTGGAGCAACACCGCAAGGGCGTGGAGCTCTTCTACGACCAGGACATGCCGGTGGCGGTGGCCAGCCAGCGGGGCATGGGATCGCGCTTCGCGCCCCAGGGTCCGCTCAGCGGCCAGGACTTCTTCCGATCCCAGCTCGCGGAGTGGCTGCTGGAGCGCTACCGGGCCGCGGACGGAGCAGCCGCGGCTGCCGGCGTGTGACACCGGGAGCGCAACCGTGATCGTCCGGTTGCTGATCAACGGGTCCCAGACAACCATCGACACCGCGCCGGGGGCCAGGCTCCTGGATCTGCTGCGCGACGAGATGGGACTCACCGGCGCCAAGGAGGCTTGCGGCCGGGGCGATTGCGGAGCATGCACAGTGCTGGTCGGCGACCGGGCTGTGCCGTCGTGCCTGGTGCTGGCGGCCCGGGTGGACGAGCCGGTGCGAACCATCGAGGGCATCGCCACCGACGCCTCGGCTCTGCGGGAGGCCTTGGCCGATTGGGGCGGGCTGCAGTGCGGGTACTGCACGCCCGGACTGGTGGTGCGGGCCTACCAGCTCATCGAGTCGGACGAGTGCGACCCCTCCGAGCCCGACGGCGTCCGGCGGGCGCTGTCGGGGAACTTCTGCCGCTGCACCGGCTACAACGGCGTGGTGGCCGCCGTGCGACAGGCCCCCGGCGGCGGCGTGGCGCCGTACGGGGCTTGAGAGGCGCAGAACCTTGGCGGTCCTCGGCCAGCGGGTACGGCCCGACCAATGGGACGAGCGGACCTCGGGCGCGGCCGTCTACACCACCGACGTCGCTCTGCCCGGAATGCTCGAGGCCCGCATCCTGCGCAGCCCCCACCCCCACGCCGACATCCGGAGCATCGACACCTCGCGAGCCGAGGCGCGCGCCGGGGTGGCCGCGGTGATCACCGCCGACGACCTGCCCGACCGCGCTTACCTGCACCTGGGTGAGCCGTTCAGCGACCGGTCCCCGCTGGCGCGAGGCCGGGTGCGCTTCATCGGCGAGGAGGTGGCCGCGGTCGCGGCCCGCACCCGGGCCGAAGCCGACGCGGCCCTCGACCTGATCGATGTCAACTACAGGCCGAGAGAAAGCGCGGTCACGGCGCAATTCGCCCGTGTCGGCAACGCGCCAACCGTCCACGACGATGCCACCGGCAACCTGGCCATGCAGGCGGTGCGCGGCTACGGCAACCCCGATGCGGCCCGCGCCGAGGCCGAGGTCACCGTCAGCGGCCACTACACCTACAAGCCCGCAGCCCATGTGTGCCTGGAGCCTCACTCAACGGTCGCCAGATGGGACCCGGCCCGTCAGCGGCTTGATCTATGGGTGTCCACTCAGGCGCCCTATTTCGTGCGCAAGGAGGTCGCCCACCTGCTCGACCTGGACATGGACCAGATCCGCACCCATTCCGTGGCCGTGGGCGGCGGGTTCGGGGCCAAGGCCAAGGCCGGCTGCCACGAGGTGATCGCGGCCGCGCTGGCAATCAAGGCCAAGCAGCCTGTGCGTCTCGTGCTTGACCGGGACGAGGAGTTCGCGGTAACCGCCGTGCGGCACGCCTTCTACGTCGACCTCGCCACGGGCGCCCGGCGCGACGGCACGCTCACGCATCGCGACGGCTACGTGACGGTGGACAACGGCGCCTACAACCACGCCGGGCCGTCGGTTGCGATCTACGCAACCATGCTGGCCGCGGGACCGTACCGGCTCGGCGGCTGTGAGACGGCGGTGTCCCTGGTCTACACCAACAAGCAGCCCGGAGCGTCCTTCCGCGGCTACGGCAACCCGCAGATGACCTTCGCCATGGAGTCGCAGATCGACGAACTGGCTTTAGAGCTCGCCATCGACCCGATCGACCTGCGGATGCTGAACGCCCCCCGCAGCGGAGATGTGACCCTCGCCGGTTGGCGGCTCGGGTCGGCTCGCCTGGCCGAGTGCCTGGAGCGGGCTCGCGTCGAGATCGGCTGGGACGCCAAGCGGCACCTCGCCGGCAGCGGACGCGGCGTGGGCGTGGCCGCGGCCGTTCACGTCTCGGGCGCCAACGCCTTCGAGCACTCCGAATCGAGCGAGGCCGCGGTGGAGGTCCGTGACGACGGCACCGCCCGGGTGTGCTTCGCGGGGTCCGATGCCGGCACCGGCCAAGCCGCTCTGCTGCGCCAGATCGCGGCCGCCGAGCTGGGGCTCGCCTTCGACGACGTGTCGGTGACCATGATGGACAGCCACAACGCTCCCCAAGACCTGGGGGCGTGGTCGTCGCGGGGCACGATGTGGGGCGGCCACGCCACCGCGGACGCGGCCCGCAGAGCGGCTCAAGCCCTCACCGATGCCGCCGCGGCCAAGTTCGGCGCCGACGCCGCCCAGGTGACGTTGATTGGCGGCGAGGCCCGCTGCGGCGCCGACGCCGTGCCCGTGGGCGACCTCGTCGCTCTCTGCGACGGTGCGCTCGACGGGTGCCTGAGGGTGGAGGGCAGATACCTCACCGATGTGGACAAGATGGACAAGGCGCACGGGCAGGGTCATTTCTCGCCCGCGTACTCCTACTGCGTACAGGCAGTCGAAGTGGAGGTGGACTGCGCCACCGGCCAGGTCAGGGTGCTCGACGCGGTGACGGTGCACGACTCGGGCGCCGCGCTCAACCGGGCCGCGGCCGAGGGTCAGGCGGTGGGGGCCATGGCCATGGGGCTCGGGGCCGCTCTCGGAGAGGAGCTCATCTACGAACAGGGACGCCTGGTGAACCCCAGCTTGCTGGACTACCCCGCACCGCGGGCTTCGGACCTGCCGCCGATCCGGGCCGTCCTGCTCGACGGATACGACCCGGCTGGGCCCTACGGAGCAAAGGGAATCGGCGAGATCGGTGTGGTGCCCGCGCCGGCCGCGGTGGCCAACGCCGTGGCCCACGCCACCGGCGTGAGGACCCGGGAGGTGCCCATCACCCCCGAGAAGCTCCTGCCGCTACTGAATCCGGAGACCTCGACCGCGCGTATGGCCCGAAGCAGACCTCCGCCTACCGCGATGGGACTCGACTGGATCTGGATCGCCCTGATGCGCAGTCTCTACGGGCGCGGCCTCTTCAAGCTCCTCGACCGGCAGGCCCGCAAACGGCGAGGCGGGCGAGACTCGAGGGCACCTGTGCCCGAGATAGAGGCGATCGAGCAGCCCGCAACCGTGGCGGCGGCTGTCGAGGCCTGCGCCGCCACGCCTGATGGCTCCGATTATCTGGGCGGCGGCACCGATCTGCTGGTGGCCCGCCAGCAGCGTCTGACCGCGCCGGTCCGCCTCATCGACACAACCTCGGTCCGCGAGCTGCGACGGCTCGATGAAACGCCCGGAGGCAACTTGAGGATCGGCGCCGCGGTCACCCTGGAGGATCTTCGCAGGCGCCTGTCGGCACCGGATGCCCAGCCGGGTGACTCGATGCTGTCCGATCTGCTGGAAGAGCTCGCCACCCACCAGATCCGGGAGCTGGCCACGGTCGGCGGCAACCTCCTGCAGGAGAAGCGCTGCGCCTTCTACCGCAACGGCTTCCCCTGCTACAAGCGCAGCGGATGGACCAGCCCCTGTTACGCCGTGCTCGGCGACCATCGGTTCCATCACGCGGTGATCGGCGGGCACCGCTGCCAAGCGGTCACGCCGTCGGACCTGGCCACCGGCCTGCTGGCCCTCGACGCCACCGCCGAGAGTGCGCCGCCCGGATCGAAGCCGTCCCGCTGGCGGACGATCGACAAGCTCTACGCAGGGCCGGGCGAGCCCGACCTGGCCGAGGCCGAACTGCTGACACAGGTGAGCGTGCCTGCAGCGGCCCGCGCCCGTCCTGCCGCGTTCGAGAAACTGAGGCTCTACGCGGGCGATTTTGCGGTGTGCTCTGCGGCGGTGTCCCTGGAACTCGACGACGACGGCGACACCATCGCCGGCGCCCGGGTGTCCCTCGGCGCGGTGGCGCCCAAGCCGTATCGCGCTCAGCGCGCCGAGGAGCGACTGCTCGGCGCCAGCCTCCACGACGGGGCGGCGCTCAGAGAGGCCTCGTGGGCGTGGGTCTACGACACCCAGCCACTGCCCGGCAACACCTGGAAGGTAGAGGCGACTTGCGGCCTCCTGCTTCGCGCCCTAATCCGCGTCTCGAACACGACCTATGATTAGCACTGCCAATAGATAACGCTCATTTTCATGATATTGAGTTGTTATTGCTGCGCCAGTCGCTACGCTTATCCCCGGAAGACCAAAGGAGCGGCAACGAGAGACAGCCGGAGGGAGTTCGATGACAACAACTGGCACGACAACCGGCGGCATGGCCCGGCAACAACCATCTGCGGATGACAGAGCGGCGGAGCGTGCAGCCGCGCTGTTTGTCGATGCGCGTGCTCTGCACGATGCGGCGCTGGCTCGCTGGGATGCCAGCGACATCAGGGACGCCGCCGAGAAGGCCTGGTGCGCCACCAAGCGGGCCGCCGACGGCCTCATCGTGGCCCGCACCGGCGAAGAACCCGAGACGGCTACCGACACCACCCGCGGGCTGCGGTACCTGAGCATGGACGACGAGGACATCCGCCGCTCGATGAACCACTACTACGCGGCTCGCGAGGCCCTGCACGGCTGCTGCTTCTACCGAGCATCCTGCGAGATCATCGAGGACACCGAGCGCCTCATCCACGAGACCGGCGCCTACATCACCGACGCCGAACGCCTCGCAACCCCCAATTGATACCGATGCGGTCAGTGACATCCCCCGACGACAACGGCAGCGACGAGCTTTTCGCGGACGCCCGGGCCATGCACTCGGCCGCGCTGGCCCGTCTCGATGCGGGCGACATCCGCGACGCCGCCGAGAAGGCCTGGTGTGCCACACTGCGAGCAACCGACGGTCTGATCGTGGCTCGCATCGGCGAGGTGCCCAAGAAGTCTTCCAACACGACGCGAGAGCTGAGGCGACTCCGCGGCAGCGACATTCGTATCCGTGCCCTGAGCAAGCACTACTTCGAGGCTCAGGGAGCGCTCCACGGTGAGTGCTTCTACCTCGGATTGTGTGAGCCCGTGGACGACACGGCGCTGCTCATAAACGAGACCATCGCCTACATCGACGAAGCCGAGCGGCTCGCCGCGGCCTAACCGCCCTATAGGGGCTCAGCGGCAGCTTGCTTGGCCAGGAGGAACTTGCGGATCTTGCCGACGCTGGTGCGGGGCAGCTCGTCGATGAGGGCGATGGCCACCGGACGCTTGGCCTTGGCCAGGCGCTCGGCACACCAGGCGTCGAGGTCGGAGGTGGCGGGAGGCGCCGACGCGTCGGCGGCGACCACGAACGCCACGGGCACTTCGTCGCGGATCTCGTCGGGGCGGCCCACGACCGCGGCCTCCAGCACGGCGGGATGCTCGGCGAGGGCGGACTCGACCTCGACGATCGAGACGTTCTCGCCCGACACCTTGAGCACGTCCGAGCGGCGGCCGTCGAAGTAGTGGCGTCCCGTGTCGTCGCGTGCGGCCCGATCACCGGTGAGGAACCAGCCGTCCCGGAAGCTGGCCGCGGTGATATCGGGCGCGTCGAGGTACCCCGCGAAGAGGGTGGTGCCCGGCTCGCCGCCCACGACCACCTCGCCTACGACCCCCGGCTCCACCGAGTTCCCGACCGCATCCTGCACGTCCACCGCGCATCCCGGCGAGACCCGGCCCATCGAGGCGTGGTGCGGGTCGGCCGACTCGTCGGTGAGGACCGCGGGAATGGTCTCGGTCATGCCGTAGAGCTGGCGGGGCCGGCAGCCGAACCATCGGGCCACCGCGGCGTACTGGTCGGCCGCGATGTTCTGCGCATACCAGCAGTGACGCAGCGCTACACCGTCGGCGGGCCCGCCCCGGGCCAAGATCATGCGGATCGGCGCCGCGAACAGGCTGGCGCAGGTGGCCGAGTGGCGGGCCGCGGCGGGCAGGAACCCCGACGCGGAAAAGGCCGGCATCAGGGCCACGCTGGCCCCGACCCAGATCGCCGACGCGAACGAGTAGTACTGCGCGTTGGCGTGGAACAGGGGCAGCACCACCAACTGTCGGTCGTCAGCCGCGAGCTCGGCCGCCTCCGCCATGACCTTGCCCGCGAACGCGTAGTTGGCCTGGGTGACCTCCACGCCCTTGGGCCGACCCGTGGTGCCTGAGGTGAACATCACCGCGGCCCTGTCCCATAAACCGGGTGCCGGTCGCTCGGAGACGGCCGGGGGTGTGGCGTCGAACGGCGCGAGCGCGGTGTCGGCCTCGTCGATCTCGATGATGGACAGATCGTCCCGGCCCGCCTCCGCGGCCGCGGCCCGGTAAGTGCCGGCTCTCGCGCCAGCACAGAGCCCCACCGTGGGACGGGTGCGTTCAATGTGGCCGGCCAACTCCGGGGTGCGCCCCATCGGGTCCGACGGCACGATCCAGGCGCCCAGGCGGGACGCGGCCAGCCATGCCGCCACGAACGTCGGCGAGTTGGTCAGGGCGAGGTGGACCGCCGCGCCCGGCTCGGCACCCAAGGCAGCCAGGGTGCCGACCACCCGGTCCACCGCCTCGTCGAAGTCCCCGTAACTCCAGCGGGCCACGGCGCCTGCGGGCGTCTCGAAGATCAGAAACGTCTCATCGGCTCGGCCGGCCACCGCCCGATCCCACACCGAGGCGAAGGACACGGGCTTAGCCCAAGTGCTCACGACCCCATCCGAGCAGGGTTCTGCAAGCAAGCAAGCCGGCAGGACCGGCCCATCTCCACAACGATCACGACGGCCGTCACGAAGACGGTGGCCCCGACCCGTCTGCGGCTTTGCTCAGCCGGCCGTAACCGCCGCCGCCGGGCAGCTCCAGTCTCACCGTGTCGCCGGGCTGGAGCGTGATGCGAGTCTGGGTGGTGACCGGTTCGCCGTTCACCTTGAACGATCCCGGCGCGCCGGGCTCTCCCCCGAAGATGCCCTGGGGCGGCTCGGCGAGGCGGCTGGTCACCGCGTTGAGCTGCCAGGGCCGGGCCGTGTCCACCTCGAACTCGATCACCTGGCCCAGCCCGCCGGGCTGGGATCCCGCGCCCCCCGAGCCGGGTCGCAGCGCCTTGCGCAGGAACCGGACCGGGGCCGATGCCTCGACCACCTCGATGGGCACCGCCGACACCCCGGTGGGATACGAGCAGGCATCGAGACCGGGCTTGGTGGCCCGGGCGCCCACACCGCCCGCATAGGTGAACATGGCGGTGATGAAGGGGGATCCGTCGTCGTGGTGGCCGTTCACCTGCATGGTCCACACCGCGCCCGCGCCCTCGGCCATGGCGCCGGAGGGCCTCACCTGGGCCAGCGCCTTCAGCAGCGCGTTGGGCAGGAACATCCCGACCACGTGGCGGGCCGTGCCCGGCTGCGGTGGCACCGCATGCACCACCGACCCCTCCGGGGCCCGCATCCTGATGGGGGCCAGGCTGCCGTGGTTGTTCGGAATGTCGGGGTTCAGAACCGACCGCACCGTGAAGGTGGTGTAGGCGTGGGTGTAGTTGCGAACCACGTTGATGCCCCACGGGCTGGCTTCGCTGGAGCCCTCGTAGTCCACGGTGATCTCCCCGGCTTCGGGATCGACGTGCATGGTGCACACGATGTCCACCCGGCTCCCGTCGGCGAGATCGAGCACAGCCGAGGCGTCGTAGGTGCCCATGTCCAGCTCCCGGATGGTGTCCCTGGTGGCCGCCTCCGACCGCTCGATGATCTCGTCGGCCAGGTCCTCGATGTCGTCGAGGCCGTGGGTATCGCACAGCGTGGCCAGCCGCTGGGCCCCCACCTCGCCCGAGGCCATCTGGGCATGGAGGTCGCCGGCCATGTGATCGGGCTGGCGGACATTGGAGAGGATGAACCTCCAGACATCGGCATTGCGCTCCGATGCCCCGGAGCCGTCGCCCCTCATGAGCTTGCAGATCGGGATCCAGAGACCTTCCTCGAAGCAGTCCCGACCGCCGGCGCCGATGCCGTAGCCGCCGACGTCGGTGTGGTGGATGGTGGAGCCGAACAGGGCGATCAGCCGGGGCCCGCCCCCGCCAGCAGGCACCCGCCAGGCCGGCACGAGCACGGTCACGTCGAGCAGCTGGCCCGCGGTCTTGTACGGATCGTTGGTGATGAGCACATCGCCCGGCGCCAGCGACTCGACCGGATACTCCTCGAGCATGGCGGCCGCCCCCAGAGCCAGGCTGTTGATGTGGCCCGGAGTGCCCGTCACGGCCTGGGCCACCATGCGTCCCCGCCGGTCGAAGACCGCATTGGCGAGATCCCCGGCCTCGCGCACGATGGGGCTGAACGCCGCCCGCTGCAAGGCTCGGGCCTGTTCGTTCACCGTGGAGATCAACGACTGCCAACAGATCTCCAGCTCGACCGGATCGAAGACGCGAGCAGTGCTCATGACCGGTTCCTCCCTCCACCCGGGTCCGAGGCGCGTACAGCCGTCATGACTGGCTCCTTGTGGCCACCAGGCTTCCGTCGGGTGCCACCTCCGCCTCCCAGCCCGGCCGGATCACGGTGGTGGTCTCCCGCTCCTCCACGATGGCCGGACCCGCGAACGCCGCTCCCACACCCAGATCCTGGCGACGGTACACGGGCACGTCTACGGCGTCGGTGCCCCGGGCGAACACCACCGGCCGCTGAGACACCGGTTCAGCCGCCCCGGCCGCACCGGTGGCACCGGTGTCCGGCCGGACCCGCACGCTCTCGGCGTAGGCCGACAGGCGCCAGGTGACCGCCTCGATAGCCACATCGGGAATGGTCATGCCGTAGATCCGCCGGTATTCGGACTCGAAGGCGGATCGCACGTCGGCCTCGCTGGCGGGCCATGCCTCGCCCGTGCCCACCCAGACGGTGATCTCGTTGCCCTGGCCCGAGTACCGGGCGTCGAGCCCGTAGCGGAAGCGCACATCGCCCTCTGGCACCCCGGCGGCGGACAGCACCCTGCGGCCCTCGCCTCGCAGCTCGTCCAGCAGAACGTCCCGCTCGGCCATGTCCACCGCGTCGAGCAGCCGCGGCATGGAACGGGCCAAGTCGATGCGCACCGGCGAAACCAGCGTTCCGAACGCCGAGAGCACGCTGGCGTTGACTGGGAAGATCACCCTGTCGCTCTCAAGGAGGTCGGCCACGCCGCAGGCGTGAACCGGTCCCGCGCCGCCGAAGGCCAGGATGGTCACGCCGCGGAGGTCCACTCCCTGCTCGACTCCGTGCATGCGGGCAGCCGCCGCCATGTTCTGGTTGACGACCTCGTGGATCCCCGCGGCGGTGTCCATCACCGTCAGTCCCAGGCCCTCGGCCGGTGTCCCGGTCGCCGCGGCGGCCGCGGCCGCATCGAGGGGCATGTCGCCTCCCAGGAAGGCGTCGGGGTCGAGCAGTCCCAGCACGACATCGGCGTCGGTCACCGCCGCGACGGAGCCGCCCCGGCCGTAGGAGGCGGGGCCGGGATCGGCCCCGGCGGACTCCGGCCCCACCTTGAGCAGGCCGAAGCGGTCGAGGCGGGCCAGGGATCCCCCGCCCGCGCCGATCTCGACCAGATCGACCGACGGCACCGACACCGGGAAGCCCGAGCCCTTCTTGAACCGGTAGATCCTGGCCACCTCGAAGGTGTTGGTGAGGGCGGGCTCGCCGTCCTCGATCAGGCAGGCCTTGGCGGTGGTGCCGCCCATGTCGAAGCACAGCAGCCGGGCCGACCCGAGGCGCTGCGCGTACCACGTGCCGGCCAGACCGCCCGCGGCCGGGCCCGACTCCACCAGACGGATCGGACCCCGGGCGGCGTCGTCGGCCGACACCACCCCGCCGTTGGACAGCATCATCAGCACCGCACCGCCGAACCCCTCCGCCGACAGCCACTTCTGCAGTTCGTCGAGGTAGGGGCCGATCACCGGCATGGTGGCCGCGTTGCAGGCCGCGGTGATCATCCGGGGGTACTCGCGGATCTGGGGAGAGATCTCAGCGGAGATGCATACCGGCACCCCGAGCTGTCGGCGCAGATGCGCGGCCACGGCCTGCTCGTTGGCCGGGTTGACGTAGGAGTTGAGCAGGCACACGGCCACAGACTCCACCGCCGCATCGGCCAGCTCGGAGGAGAGCCGGGCCAGGCCGTCGGCCGACGGCTCAGCCAGGACCGCGCCAGCAGCCGAGGTGCGCTCATCGATCTCGAAGGTGAGATCCCGCCCGATGGGCGGATCGGGGAACTCGATCTGCAGGTCGTACATGTCGTAGCGGTGCTCGTCGCGGATCAGCAGCGTGTCGCCGAAACCCACGGTCGTCACCAGTCCGGCCCGCCCGGTGCGCCCCTCGATCAGGGCATTGGTGATCAGGGTGGTGGCGTGAACGATGGGCGCGGTGATCTCGCCGGGGGTGACCTGTGCCTTGGACAGGAGCTGGCTGACGCCGGCTCGCACCCCCTCCAGCGGTGCGGCCGGGGTGGTAAGGGTCTTGTCCACCACCACCCGGCCCGAGGCGGTGTCGAGCAGCACCACATCGGTGAAGGTCCCGCCAATGTCGACGGCCAGCCGCCAATCAGCCATATCAGCGGTGGTCAACCCGTATCAACGAGGTCAGAGCGGGGTGGGGCGAACACGTCGAGGATCCAGCACTCGCCGTAGACATCGTCGCCGATGAACGCCGAGTCGCCGTGCCATACCGAGCGGGGGGCCAAGTACGAGTCGCCCTCGCTGAGCACGATGCGCTCGTCGGTGGCGCCCTCGGGACCGATACGGAAATCCAGCTTGCCCCGCATGATGACCCCGAGCTGCTCGTTCTCGGTGTGGTTGTGCAGCACCGAGCCCCCCGATCCCCCGGCGATGCGCCAGAAGCAGAGCTGCAGGTGCTCCCCAGTGATCACCCGGTGCCTGAAGCCGGGTCGGGCGGTCTCGACGAACGCGTCGTCGTCGAGGAAGTAGCAGTACGGGTTGCCGAGACCCTCGGCGATGCTCATTGTGGGCTCCTTAGATTCCCGCGGACGGGCATCAGCTGAGCGCGGCGAAGCGCGCTCTGTCGGCATCGAGGTCGAGCGGGCGGATGATGGCCTGGTGCTCCTCGTCTCCCCAGTGCTGGGGGGGCACCAGCCACATCACCTCGAACTCCAGGCCGTCGGGATCCTTGGCGTAGAGGCTCTTGTTGGGACCGTGGTCGCTCTGGCCGACCAGGGCCCCCGCCTCGACCAGCCGCTCGCGCATCTCGACCAGCTCGTCGAGGGTGCCGACCTCCCAGGCGATGTGATACAGGCCGACCGTGCTCCGACCGGCCTGTGAGGGTCCCGCGTCCTCGCCGATCGAGAAGAACACGATGTCGTGGTGGTTCGCCGACTCCGGGGCCCGCATGAACACGTAGGCGCCAGGCCCGTCGATCACGGTCGTGAAGCCGAGCACGTCGGCATAGAACTGCTGGTGACGGCGGGCATCGCGGACGTAGAGGACTGCGTGGTTCATTCCCGAGATCATCGTTGAGCGTCCCCCAAGGCCGGGGCTATAGAACGTTGGCTCGACGATAGGTCCGGACGGCAGCAGTTAGCCAATGTGGCGGGCCGGGCACCAGTTGAAATCGGTGAGCACCAGACCGTGGGCCACCGGACCGAAGGCCGTGATCGACGCCAGGCTCACCCGCAGGCGCATGATCATCTCCGCCCCGCCGCCCAGCAGCCATGCCACCGCCGACTTGACAGGGGTGGCGTGGGTCACGACCACCACATTGCTGCTGGCGGCCTCCTCCACGATCTCAGCCACGGCCTCGCTCACCCGTTCGTGCAAGCGGGCCATCGACTCGCCGCCGGGCGGCATATACGAGATGTCGGAGGACCAAGCCGTCCCGAGCTCGGCCATGACCTCTCCGATGCGGCGGTCGTCGTAGGCACCGAAGTCGATCTCCATCCACCGGTCGTCGATCGTGGTGGGGAGATCTCCGAGGCCGGCGGCCCGAGCCGTTTGCCGGGTCCGGCGACGCGACGACGTCACCACCCGGTCCACCGGCCAGCGCCCCCGCAGAGCCTCACCGGCCACCGCGGACTGCTCGAAGCCGACCTCATCGAGCGGGGAGTCGATCTGGCCCTGGAGCCGGGCCTGGGCGTTGTTGGGAGTGCGGCCGTGCCGCAGGAGGATCAGGATGCGCCGATGGTAGACCGAGCACCGGCCAGCCTGCCGCGGCTCGGGCTGCGACGGAGATCAGTCAGCTCGGCCCCTGCGCGGTAGACGCCTCCGGCCGACGGCTGCCTGCCGTGCAGCGGTGCAACCTGCGAGCGTGAGGCGCGAAGTCGTTGGGACCGCGATGGACGGTGCGGTGCTCGTCCCACACGGCGACGTCGCCGGGCCTCCAGCTTCGGCTGAAGGAGATGGCCGGATCGGTGAAGGCCTCGAACAATCGGGCGAGCAGGGCGTCGCTGCGGTCGGCCGGCAACCCGATCACATGGCGGGTGAAGCCCGCATTGACGAACAGCAGCTCATCACCAGTGCGTGGATGCACAGCCACAATGGGATGGCGGTAGCCGGCGCCGAAGCGTGCATCGAGCTTGTCGGCCACCTCGGTGCCGAACCGAGCCTCCATCTCACGCCGGAAGCCCGGCCCCATGTCGTGATGCGCTACCCGGCCCCGCAGCTCGTCCACCAGATCGTCATCGAGAGAGGCCAGCGCGGCCCGCGCGTCCGACCACAGCGTTGCCCCGCCCACGGGAGGTATCACCACCGGTCGCAGTACCGCCACATCGGGGATCTCGGGATTGAACGAGTAATCGGTGTGGAACGAGCTGTCGCCGCCCGCGGCCGGAGGATGGTCCGCGTCGTTGTAGACCACGCCGATCACCTCATCGCTGCCGAGGTACTCCACTACCGGATGCGGCTGGGGGGCGGCCCAGATGGAGGCGATCCGTTTCTGGGCCTCGTCGTCGACGGCGTCCTGGCCCGCGAACACCAGCACGCCGCGCTCGTCCAGCGCCGTCCTGATCTCTGTCGCGAGCTCCTCGCTGATGTCGGCCGCAAGGTCGGCGCCCGCAACCTCGGCGCCGATCGTGGAGTCGGCCGGGCTGATGCCGAGCACACCCATGGCGGGGATGCTAGCGACGACGCAAGACCGCGTCTGCGGGCCCAGGTGCCTCCGGAAGCGCCGCGGTCTGGCATTATCTCCGGGATGGCCCTTGCGGATGCTGCCCAGTCCGGTTCTGACCGCGACAGCATCGACCGGGAACTCGCCGACGCGCTCGGACCCTCGGTCTCCACCGAGGAGGTTTGCCGCGTGGTGGGGAGCAGGGTCCGCGAGTTTCGCCGCTCGCTGAACATGACGATGTCGGCGTTCGCGGCCGGCGCCGAGATCTCCCTGGGGATGCTCTCCAAGATCGAGCACGGTCAGAGCGCGCCCAGCCTCTCGACGCTCGTGCGCCTGGCGGCCACCGCCCGGGTGCCGGTCACCGCCCTGTTCCGGGGTCTCGACGAGGAGCACGACCTGGTGATCGTGAAGGCGGGCGAGGGCCACGAGATCCATCACCAGGGAGGGGGGCCGGGGCGCCTCTATCAGGATCTCGGCACCCTGCGCGGCCCCAACCGGGTGATAGAGCCGATGATCACCACCATCACGGAGCCGGGCGGGGTGTTCCCCCTCTACCAGCATCCCGGCGTGGAGTTCATCCATGTCCTGGAGGGATCGATCGACTACGGCTACGGCGGCAGGGCCTACCGCCTCGATGCGGGCGACACCATGCAGATCCACGGCGAGGTGGCCCACGGCCCGGTCGGGCTCGTCCAGTTGCCGATACGTTTCATCTCCATCAAGGTGTATCCGGCCAGCGAACCCGGCACCGGTGCGGGAGGATGAGGCGATGGACTTGCTGACTGCCTCCGACGAGACAAGGACCGACCCGTGGGCCTGCTGATCCTCCTCAGTTGGTTCAGCGAGGGCGATGCCATCCGCCAGAGCCTTGTGCTGTGGATACTGCTGGTTGCCGCGATGGGGCTCACCGCCTGGGAGTGCCGGGAGCGCGGCTACCGGATCACAGTGCTGCTGTGGTGGGTCAGCGTCGTGGCCATCACCCATGTGCTGGGATACATAGTCCTGCGCTTCTTCGTCCGTCCGCCCGACGACGCCTGACCCCGCACCCGATCCCCCAGGACAGCCACGATGACCGACTCGACGCCCGATCCGCGGCCCACCGGCCTGCCAGGCCGCATCATGGCCATGCAGGGCCGCACCAAGCTGCTGATCGCCGTGGGAATGCTCTTGGTGGTCATCGCCGTGTTCGCCCCACGAAGCTGCGGAGGCAAGGAAGTAGAGGAGGAGGAGGCCATCGCCACTGCCAGCGCTGCGCTAGAAGCCGCACCCGACTCCTTCGTGCCGGAGAAGACCGAGGCCAAGTTGCTGCGCCAGGGCTTCCCGGCCAAGTTGATGTGGGTCGTGGTGTTCACCGTGGCCGACCCCGACGGCGGCCCCGAGGACTTCCTCCACAAGGCCGACGTCTGGGTCAACGCAAGTACCGGAGAGGTCAGCCAGGTAATTGTCCACGTGCTGGACGAGGAGTAAGCCGCTTCGCACGGGGCGCGAACTCTGAGAAAGATCCGCGAACTCAGTGAAAGGTTCGCGAACCCCTGGAAAGGTCCGCGCGCCGGCCCGACGAGAACGGCCGGCTGCGGCTGTGCTATTGTCGGCGGGTCCGACCGACCGGTCGGAGCGGACAAGAAGAATTGGGGGTGAGCCAGTGGTACTCGCTCAAGTTGCCTACGAGACGAGCAACTCGATCCAAGTGTTCTCGGAGGCTTACTACTTCTTCACCGTCGCCATCATGTGGCTGCTGCACGTGGGGTTCATGACCTACGAAGCTGGCGTCAGCCGCCGCAAGAACGTCATGTCGACGGCGATGAAGAACATCATGACAATCGCGGTGGTGACGCCGACGTTCTACTACCTCGGCTGGTACGTGTACTTCTGCATGCAGGAAGGCCTGAAGTTCACAGTCTCAGCCGATGGAGCAAGCCCCGCAGGTCTGACGGGGCTTTATTTCTGCGGCGACGGCTACAGCCTGCCGTGGGACGGCTCCGCGGGACCGAACCTCGGCGACAACATCACCGGCGTCTTCTGGGCGGCCTTCGTGCTGTTCTCCTGGACGACGGGATCGATCATGTCCGGCTCGGTGATCGAGCGCATCCGCATCTCGGCCTACCTGTGGCTGACCGCCCTCATGGGCGGCCTGGTCTGGGTAGTCGCCGCGGCCTGGGGATGGAGCTACGGAGGCTGGCTGACCGTGCACTTCGGCTACCACGACTTCGCGGCTTCGATGGTGGTCCACGGCGTGGCCGGCATCTTCGCCTTGGGCGTGCTCTACAACCTCGGTCCGAGGATCGGGAGGTACGACAGCAACGGCGGCACGAGAGCCTTCCAGCCCCACAACCTGCACCTCACGCTGATGGGGCTGATGATCATCTTCACCGCGTTCTACGCCTTCTACGCGGCGTGCCTCGCCATCCTGGGCGACACCACTCCGGGCTGGGCCAACATCTACTTCAGCCCGGCCACGCTGTCGGCCATCACTTACACCATCACGATGGGCTTCGCGGGCGGTTTCGCCGGCGGCTACATCTTCTCCAAGGGTGATCCGTTCTGGACCATCTCCGGAGGCCTCGCCGGTGTGGTGGCGGTCTCGGCGGGCGCCGACATCTACAGCCCCAACCTGGTGCTGCTCCTAGCCTTCTTCTCGGCCGGGCTCTGCTACTACATCGGCGGCTGGATGGAGACCAAGGCCCGCGTCGACGACGCGGTCGGCGCAGTGTCCGTTCACGGCTTCATGGGAATGTGGGGTGCGCTGGCCGTTGGCATCTTCGCCGCCGGGTACCCGACGGGCCCCAACGGTGTGGAGACCAGCTTCCTCGGGCAGTTGGTAGGCGTGACCGCGATATTCGCGTTGTCCTTCGTCACCGGCTACGTGGCATCCTGGATCCTCAAGAAGCTGAACCTGCTGAGGGTTCCGCCCGAGGTGGAGGTCGAGGGCCTCGACATGGCCGAGTTCGAGACGGACTTCTATCCGGAGTTCGGCCGGGCCGACGAGCCCATCACCCACGCCGACGGCTCCAGGGAGTCGGCCGACGCCACGCTGCGGGCGGATCTGGCCGCCAACCGCTAGCCGGTGTCCGCCTCATGGCTGCAGCTCGTCGGCGCTCTCGCCATCATGTACCTGGTGGTCGCAGCCGCCGGGTTCTGGGGCAAGCGCAGGCGAGCGCAGTTGGAGGCGCAGGATCATCGAAACGACCACTGACAACGTTCGGTACTAAGGAGGACTGAATGAACACCTTCCCCTACGACAGCTGGGAAGCGGCCTTTGAAGCGGCTGACGGCACCACCGGGTACTTCACCTGGGGTCCGGGCGGCAACACCGGCTCGATCGTCCTTGCCATCCTCGGGATCGCGGTCTCCGTGATCTGGGCACTCATCGCGACCGTTCGCGAGGACAAGCTGCTGAATCACGCAGCCGACCGACTCGCCGACAAGTACAGCTCGGAGGACTGACATGGCTCGTCGCAAGCAAATCGAGTTCCAAGGAAAGCAGGGCCACGACAAGGGCATCGAGATGGCGTTCATCGTCTTCACGATCGCCTGCATCGTCTTCACGATCATCGCCATCCAGGCTTTCTGACACCTGACTCACCCCATTCAAGGCGGCTGGCGCCGCGTCGTTGTTGCGACGCGGCGCCAGCCCCTGCATTTGGGCCCCTAGCCTGACGCCGTGAGGATCCCTCGCAAGCGGATCGCGCAAGCGTGCGTGATCGTCATAGCCGCAACAATGTTCCTCCCGTGGCACACCACCGCAACCGAGAGCGGAACGGAGTCGGTGCAGGGAATCTCCACCGGCGAGGGTCCAATCGTGCTCGCAGTCAGCCTGATCACTGCGGGACTCATCCAGGTGGGGTGGCGACCGGCCTGGATCGGCGCCGGCTTTGCGGGCGCCGTCGCCGTCCGGAGGATCCTCGACGGCGAGATCGATCCCGCGGCCGGACTCTGGATAGCGGCAGCCACCTCAATCGTGGCCGTCGTCCTGCTGATCTGGGACATGTTCGCCGGTGTCACCGCATCCGGCGGTGAAGACAAGCCACCAGGTCACGGACTCGCTGGACCTTTGGGCCGACGGAGACGCTGACAACGGTTGCGCGTTCAGACGCGCACCCGCGAGACTGGCCGTAAGACTTCCTCGCGCCCAGGGAGGCGGGCATGACGACGATCGCTCCAGACCAGCCCAGAGTGGTGGTGCCGGGGCTGTTGATGCTGGGACCGGGAGTTGAGCGCTACCGGGTCACGGGCGGCGGCGCCACCGTCTTGGCGCTCGACGCGGGTGACGAGCTGGAGATCGTCGATCCCGAGGGTCGTCAGCCTTGCGAACTGGTCGCATTCGATTCCGCCGGAAGATCTGATCCCGGACTGCTCGGCCCTGCGGGCGCGTCGGGGAACGGCAACGGCGGCCGGGCCCGGTCCACCGAAGTGCCGGCCGCGGTGGGCGTCCTCTCTGCGCCGCTGCACGACGCTCGCCGGGTGCGGACCGGACTCGCACGCATCGGCGTCGATATGGCCGCGTTGCAGGCCGCCGCGCCGTTGACGGTCTTTGACGGCGACACCCCGCCGGGTGCCAGTGCCCGCGTGGTCGCTCAAGCCGATGTGGCCTGCGTGATTGTCGCGCCGGGCGAGTCCATGTCGGCCCATGGCGGCGCTCCCCCAACCGACCTGATCGCCTATGTACACCGCCGCGATGCAACCCGCTCCGAGACCGAGCCCCTGCTGCCCGCGCCACTGGCCGATCCCAGCCAGGACTTCATCGTGAAGCACAGCACCGCCAGGGCCTACGAGGTCGCCAAGGGCGACTGGTTCCAGGTCGTCGATGTCGAAGGCAAGCAGTGCTCGGACTTCCAGTGCTTCGCGGCAGCCGACCTCGACGACGGCGCCGACGTGAGCCTCGACGCCACCATCACTCGCTCTCTCATGGGGGCGAGCTGCCCCGCGCCCGGCCTCTACTCCAAGTTCTACAACGCCAAGATGCAGCCCCTCGTCGATGTGGTTCAGGACACGGTCGGCCGTCACGACACGTTCAACACCGCCTGCAACGCCCGCTACTACGAGGAGCTGGGGTATCCCGGCCACATCAACTGCACCGACAACATCAACGACGTCCTCGACCCCTACGGAGTGGCCCGCCGCCGGGGCTGGGAGGCCATCAACTTCTTCTACAACACCAACCTCGACGACCACAACCAGATCTACCTCGACGAGCCGTGGTCCCGGCCGGGCGACTACGTCCTGCTGCGAGCTCTGGAGGACCTGGTGTGCGTGTCCACCTCGTGCCCCGACGACATCGACGCGGCCAACGCCTGGAACCCGACCGATATTGCGGTGCGGGTCTATCCCTCTGCCAACCGGTTCAAGAAAGCGACGGCGATCCGCATGACCGCAGACTCCGAGGCACAGCTGACCAAAGAGACGGGGTTCCATCCCCGCGCCTCCGCCTTGACCCGCAGCTTCAACGAGTACTGCGGCTACTGGCTGGCCGATTCCTACACGGCCCACGGTCCTATCGAGGAGTACTGGGCCTGCCGGCAGGCCGCGGCGGCCATCGACCTCTCCCCGCTGCGCAAGTACGAGGTCACCGGCCCCGACGCCGAGCTCCTGATGCAGACCTGCGTCACCCGCAACGTCCGCAAGCTGGCCGACGGCCAAGTGACGTACACCGCCATGTGCCACCAGACCGGCGGCATGATCGACGACGGCACCGTGTTCCGGCTCGGGCGCGAGAACTTCCGCTGGATCGGCGGGCAGCTCGGGTACAGCGGCGTGTGGCTGAGGGAGCAGGCGCAGCGGCTGGGGCTGCAGGTCTGGGTGCGCAGCTCCACCGAACAGCTCCACAACCTCCAAGTTCAGGGGCCCAACAGCCGGCAGATCCTCGAGCAGGTGATCTGGACCCGCCCCGACCAGCCAAGCATGTCCGAACTGGGGTGGTTCCGGTTCGCCATCGCCCGCATCGGCGACTACGACGGGATCCCGCTGGTGGTGTCGCGAACCGGCTACACCGGCGAGCTCGGCTACGAGGTGTTCTGCCACCCCTCGGACGCGCCCGCGGTGTGGGACGCCGTCTTCGAGGCCGGCGCCTCCCACGGCCTGGTGCCCATGGGCCTGTCAGCCCTCGACATCCTGCGCATCGAGGCCGGCCTCATCTTCGCCGGATACGAGTTCTGCGATCAGACCGACCCCTACGAGGCCGGCATCGGCTTCACCGTGCCGCTCAAGACCAAGGAGGACGACTTCATCGGCCGCGACGCCCTGCTCAAGCGCCGGGACAACCCGCAGCGGCGGCTGGTGGGCCTGGAGGTGGACGGGGGCGAGCCCGCCGCCCACGGCGACGGCGTGTACGCCGGCCGCAACCAAGTGGGCGTCGTCACCAGCGGCGCCATCTCCCCGATACTGCGCAAGAACATCGCCCTGTGCCGCATGGCCGTGGAGCACGCCGAGATCGGCACGGCGGTGGAAGTCGGCAAGCTCGACGGCCACGAGAAGCGAATCGCGGCCAAGGTAGTGCGATACCCGTTCTACGACCCCGACAAGACCCGGGTCCGCAGCTAGCGGCGGAGGACCTTGGGGACGGTGGCTCCGAAGTCGGACGGCAGCTTCACTATCGTCACGCCGCACTCCCGCATGAGTTGAACCTTCTCGGCGGCCGACTCCCCGACGGTGGAGACGATCGCTCCGGCATGTCCCATGGTGCGGCCCTTGGGCGCGGTCAGCCCGGCGACGTAGCCCACCACCGGCTTGTGCATGTGGTCGCGGGCATACTGCGCGGCCTGCGCCTCTTGCAGCCCTCCGATCTCCCCGATCATCACGATGGCCTCTGTCTCGCCGTCGGCCTCGAACCGCTTGAGGTGGTCGAGGAACGAACTGCCGTTGATGGGGTCGCCGCCGATTCCGACGCTGGTGCTCACTCCGATTCCAACCGCCTTGAGCTGTGACGCCGCCTCGTATCCGAGCGTTCCCGACCGGCTGACAATGCCGACCGGTCCCCGCTCGTAGATGTGCGGGGGCATGATGCCCATCATGGCCTGGCCCGGGCTGATCACGCCGGCACAGTTCGGTCCGATCAAGCACATCCGGCCGGCGTGCTGGTAGCGGCGCTGGTAGCGCTTCACCTTGATCATGTCCTGGACCGGGATCCCCTCGGTGATGCACACGCAGTACTCGATCCCGGCATCGGCCGCCTCCATGATGGCGTCGGCCGCGAACGGGGGCGGCACGAACACGATGCTGGCAGTGGCCTCGGTGGCCGCCACCGCCTGCTTCATGGTGTCGAATACCGGCACCCCGCAGTGGGTGTCACCGCCCCGGCCCGGAGTGACGCCGCCCACCACACGGGTGCCGTACTCCAGCATCTCAGCGGTGTGGAAGGTGGCTATGCGGCCGGTGATGCCCTGCACCAGCACCGGTGTGGCCGCGTCGAGGATGACGCTCATCGGGCCGCACCCCCCGCCGCGACCGCGGCCGCCTTCGTGCCGGCCTCGGCCAGCGAGTCGGCGGTGATCACCGGAACCTCGGCGTCAGCCAGGATCCGCCGCCCCTCCGCGACGTTCGTGCCCGACAATCGCACTACTACGGGCACCGACGGGTCGAGTTGCACGAGGGCCTGAACCACGCCCTCGGCCACCCAGTCGCACCGGTTGATGCCCGCGAAGATATTGACCAGCACGGCCTTCACGTTCTCGTCCGAGAGCACCAGCCGGAACGCCTTCAACACGCGTTCGGGGGAGGCGCCCCCGCCGATGTCGAGAAAGTTCGCGGGCTCGCCGCCGGCGTGCTTGATCATGTCCATGGTGGCCATGGCCAGCCCGGCGCCGTTGATGATGCAGCCGATGTTCCCATCGAGCCCCACATAGCTGAGCCCGCGGTCGGTAGCCGTCCGTTCCCGGGGATCCTCCTGGGACTTGTCCCGCAGCTCCGACACGTCTTGATGACGGAACAGGGCGTTGTCGTCGAAGGTCATCTTGGCATCCAGCGCCAGCAGGCGGCCATCGGCGGTGACCGCCAGCGGGTTGATCTCCAGCATGGTGGCATCGAGATCGCTGAAGGCCCGGTAGCAGGCGGTCATGACTTGCACCGCCTGAGGGACCAGGCCCGCGAGGCCCAATGCGAAGGCAATCTCACGGGCCTCGAACGCCTGGAGCCCGACCGCCGGCTCCACATTCACGCGCACGATGGCGTCCGGATCGGCAGCCGCGATCTCCTCGATGGCCGTTCCGCCTGCGGTCGAGGCTACGACCATCACCCGCTCGGCCGATCGGTCCAGCACGAATCCCAGATAGATCTCACGCTCCGCGGACACCGCCGCCTCGACATAGAGCCGGTACACGCCCCGGCCCCGCTCGCCGGTCTGGTGGGTGACCAGCCGCTTGCCCAACAGGTCGTCGGCCGCCTCCCACACCTCTCGCTCGTCGCGGCAGAGCCTTATCCCGCCGGCCTGGCCGCGAGCTCCGGAATGGATCTGGGCCTTTATGACCCACTGCTCGCCGCCGATCTCGGAGGCGCGATAGGTGGCCTGCTCCGGGCTGTAAGCCAGACCCCCCTCCGGTATGGCCACGCCGTAGTCGGCCAGTATGGCCTTGGCTTGATACTCGTGAATCTCCATGAACGCCCCTCCTGCGCTCTTGTGATCGGACGGGTTTCCCGCTCTTGTTCGCTTCGCTCACGGGCCGCTCGGGCCCTGGGTTCCGCGCTCTTGGTCCCGATTCCGGGTTACGACCCCCTCTTGTCGATGGCCTCAGCCGTTTCGACCACGTTGAGCGCCATCCGAGCCGACGCCGCGTCGATCATGCGCCCGTCGAGTTGGGCCGCGCCCCGGCCGGCCGCGGCGGCCTCCTCCAGGGCCCCCAGCACCCGGCGAGCCTGGTCCACCTCGGACTCGGGCGGGGTGAACACCTCGTTGGCCAGGTCGACCTGCGAGGGGTGGATGGCCCACTTGCCGTCGTATCCGAGGGCCGCGGCCCGGCGGGCCGCGGCAATGAAGGAGTCCGGGTCGCCGAAGTCCCCGAACGGACCGTCGATGGCCCGCAGACCGTTGGCGCGGCAGGCCACCAGCATGCGGGACAGCGCCGAGTGCCACTGGTCGCCCGGATAGTCGGGGTTGAGCCCCCCGATGGTGATCGTGCGGGCCCGGCATGATGCCGCGTAGTCCGCCACGCCGAAGTGGAGCGCCTCAAGCCGCGGGCTCGACGACGCCACCGCCTCCACATTGGCCATGCCCAGGGCGGTCTCCACCAGAGCCTCCACGCCGATCCGGTGGCTGAGGCCCATGGCCTGCTCGAGTTGGGTGAGAAGGGCGTCCACCGTGTAGATGTCGCCGGGCACGCCCACCTTGGGAACGAGGATCGTGTCAACGCCGGCACCCGCCTGCTCCACCACGTCGATCAGGTCGCGGTACATGTAGTGCGTGTCGAGGCCGTTTACCCGCACCGAGATCGTCTTGCCGGACGCCCGCCAGTCGATGTCGCCGAGGGCCTCGATGACGTTGCTCCGCGCCGCCTCCTTGTCGTCGGGCGCCACCGCGTCCTCGAGGTCCAGGAAGACATAGTCGGCAGAGCTGGCCGCCGCCTTCTCGAACAATTCGGGCCGCGAGCCGGGCACGGCCAGCTCGCTGCGGTGCAGCCGGCGCCGCGCCTCAGTGATCTGATGGTGACTCACTCGACCCCTCCAACCCCGGTGACCGTTATTCCCGACCCGACCATCGAACTCGGTGGTGCGGCCACGGGATTGTAGTGGGCACACGGTTCGGCAACGCCCGCACCTCAGCGGCTATTTTCGGTCTGTGGCTTGCCAGAGGCCGAACAGGGTTTTACTGTCGATGCATATACACCTAATCAGAGGGGGGATCCAACCATGACACGAGTGGCTGTCATCGGTGCCGGTCCGTGCGGCCTGTCACAGCTGCACGCTTTCGCCAGCGATTCGCGGGGCAACAGCCCGTCGGCACCCGAGGTCGTCTGCTACGAGAAGCAGGAGGACTGGGGAGGGCTCTGGAACTACGACTGGCGCACCGGTCTCGACGAGCACGGCGAGCCGTGCCACGCCAGCATGTACCGCTACCTGTGGTCGAACGGCCCCAAGGAGTGCCTGGAGTTCGCCGACTACGGCTTCGAGGAGCACTTCGGCAAGCCGATCGCGTCGTTCCCGCCCCGCGAGGTGCTTTACGACTACATCGTCGGCCGGGCCGACCGCAGCGGCTTCCGCGACCAGATCCGCTTCGGCCACCCGGTGCGCCGCGTCAGCCGCTCAGCCGACGGCGGCGGCTTCACCGTCACCGCCCACGACCAGGCCAACGACGCCGACACCAGCGAGGACTTCGATCACGTCGTGGTGGCCACCGGGCATTTCTCCATTCCCAACATGCCCCACTACCCCGGCTACGAGACCTTCGGCGGAACGCTGATGCACGCCCACGACTTCCGCGACGCCGTGCAGTTCGCCGACCGCGACGTGCTCGTGATCGGATCGAGCTACTCGGCCGAGGACATCGCCTCGCAGCTATGGAAGTACGGCGCCCGCTCGGTCGTGTGCAGCTCGCGCCACGGCCCCATGGGCTTCGACTGGCCCGAGGGCATCACCGAGAGGCCCATCCTGACCCGTGTCGAGGGCCGCACCGTGCACTTCACCGACGGCTCGACCATGGAAGCGGACGCCATCGTGTCCTGTACCGGGTACCTGCACCACTTCCCGTTCATGGACGACGAGCTGCGCCTGGTCACCGCCAACCGCCTGGCCACCTCGATGCTGTACCGCGGCGTGGTGTTCCAGCCCGAGAACCGGATCCTCTACCTGGGCATGCAGGACCAGTGGTACACGTTCAACATGTTCGACGCCCAGGCCTGGTACGCCCGCGACGTGATCCTGGGCCGCATCGAACTGCCCGACGCGGACGAGCAGGCCCGCTGGATAGAGGAGGCCCAAGCCGCCGAGGACGCCCTGGAGGACGACTACGCGTGCATCGACTTCCAGGGCGCCTACACCCAGGATCTGGTCGACCAGACCGACTATCCCGACTTCAACACGCCTCTGGTCAACAAGATGTTCTATGACTGGAAGAAGCACAAGAAGCAGTCGATAATCGGCTACCGCGACCACGGCCACACCTCTCCGCTCACCGGCACGGTGGCACCCATCCACCACACCGCCTGGGAGGACGCGCTGGACGATTCACTGGACTCCTACCTGGCCGACGCCGGCTGACGCGCCACTACGGCAGACCGCAGACGCCGGGCCGCCATGGACGATGTGATCATCGTCGGGGGCGGCATCGGCGGCCTGACGCTGGCCCTCATGCTCCACGACCGGGGCATCGATGCCCGCGTCTACGAAGCTGCGCCCGAGATCAAGCCCATCGGCGTCGGGATCAGCCTGCTGCCCCACGCCAGCAGGGAGCTCGGCCTGCTGGGTCTCGTCGACGCGCTCGGCGAAGTGGCGGTCACCACCAAGGAATCCTGCTTCTTCAACCGGTTCGGCCAGTTCGTGTACTCAGAGCCCGTCGGCCGCTACGCAGGCTACGACTGGCCCCAGTTCCAGATACACCGCGGAGACCTTCAGCAGGTACTTTGCCGCGCCTACCTGGACCGGGTGCCCGACGGCGCCGAGCGCCTGCGGACCGGACACCGCTGCACCGGCACCGACTCCGGCGCCGGGGGCGCGGCGGCCCACTTCGTCGACTCGATCACCGGCCGGGACCTGCCGCCCGCCGCAGGCGCAGCCGTGATCGGCTGCGACGGGATTCACTCAGCGGTGCGACGGCAGTTCTTTCCCGACGAAGGTCCGCCCGTGTACTCGGGAGTGAACATGTGGCGGGGCACGACCGCCTGGGCGCCGTACCTCAGCGGTTCCACCTACCTGCGGGCCGGGTGGCTGACAGTGGGCAAAATGGTGATCTACCCGATCCGGCACAATGTCGACAGCCAGGGGCGCCAGCTCGTCAACTGGGTGGCCGAGGTGCAGACCGACTCCTACAACGAGCAGGACTGGAACCGCACCGGTCGCCTCGAGGACTTCTACCACGTCTTCGCCGACTGGACCTTCGACTGGCTCGACGTGGCCGGGCTCATCCGGGGCGCCGAGCAGATCCTCGAGTATCCGATGGTGGACCGCGACCCGCTGCCCCGCTGGACCCACGGCCGGGTGACGCTATTGGGCGACGCTGCCCATCCCATGTACCCGCGCGGCTCCAACGGCGCGGGCCAGGCCATATGCGACGCGCGGGCTCTGGCCGACTGCCTGCAGTCGCAGGCGTCGCTGCCTGAGGCCCTTCAGGCCTACGAGGAGCAGCGGCTCGCAGCCACCTCGGCGGTGGTTCATGCCAGCCGAAGCGCGCCCCCGGACGTGATCCTCAAGACGGTCCACGAACGAACCGGCGACCAGCCCTTCGAGCGCATCGAAGACGTGATCACCTCCAATGAGATGGCCGCGCTGTCGGACAGCTACAAGCGCGTGGCCGGCTACGACCGCGAGTCCCTGTCAGGCGGCACGCGCCAATAGCCGGCGGGGATCGCCAGAATTTGGAGCAGCCGACGGCGCGTGGTTGGCTAACAGGCCGAGCGGACGAGGAGCGATTCATGCGATATTTCGCGAAGCGTCGAGCGAGGCCGTGGCCCGAGCGGCCCAACAGCGCAGCGAACAAGAGCGGGAGAGAGCCGCATGCGTGCCGGATCGCTTGATATCGCCCCCCCGCTCTACGAGTTCATCGCCGTCGAGGCCCTGCCGGGGGCCGGTGTTCAGATCGAAGAGTTCTGGGGGGCGCTCGAGTCGATCCTGACCGACCTCGGGCCGCGCAACGCCGCCCTGATGGCCCGGAGAGACGAGCTTCAGGCCCAGATCGACGATTGGCACCGAGCGGCCCGCGCCGACGGGCGCGGCCACGACGGCGAGGCCTACGCGAACTTCCTGCGCGACATCGGGTACCTGCGCTACATGGACGGCACGGTGACCGCCACGACCGCCAATGTCGATCCCGAGATCGCCGAGGTGGCCGGACCGCAGCTGGTGGTGCCCGTCGACAACGCCCGCTATGCGCTGAACGCGGCCAACGCCCGCTGGGGAAGCCTGTACGACGCGCTCTACGGGACCGACGTGACCAGCGAGGCCGACGGCTGCAGCCGCGGCGACGCTTACAACCCAGTCAGGGGCGACCGGGTGATCGCGGCGGGCCGCGAGTTCCTCGACACGCACTTCACGCTGGACTCTGCCAGCCATGCCTGGGCGACCGGCTACTCGGTGCAGGACGGAACACTGAGGACCCGCAGCGGCGACGGCACAGTGAGCAGGCTGCTGCGGCCCGAGCAGTTCGCCGGCTACAACGGGCCTGAGGACTCGCCCACATCGGTCGTGCTGCGCAAGAACGGCCTGCACTGCGAGCTGCTCATCAACACCGGCCATCCCGTGGGGCGCCGGGACCACGCCGGCATCTGCGACATCCGCCTCGAGTCCGCCGTCACCGCCATCATGGACTTCGAGGACTCCGTGTCGGCCGTGGACGCCGACGACAAGGTGGCGCTCTACCGGAACTGGCTCGGCCTCATGCGCGGCACCCTGGAGACGACCTTCACGCGCGGCGGCACAACCGTGCACCGGGCCCTGAACCCCGACCGCAGCTTCACCGGTCCTGACGGCGCCCCGGTCACGCTGCCGGGACGCTCATTGATGCTGGTCCGCAACGTGGGACACCATCTCACCACCGGCATGGTGAGGATCGACGGCGAGCCGGTCTACGAGACGATGGTCGACGCCATGGTGACCGCGCTGTGCGCGCTCCACGACGTGCGAGGGATGGGGCGGGTGGACGGCCGGCCCATCCGCAACTCGGCAACCGGTTCGGTCTACATCGTCAAGCCCAAGATGCACGGACCGGACGAGGTCGGTCTGGCCTGCGAGCTGTTCAGCCGGATCGAGGCCGCGCTGGGCCTGGTGCAGCGCACCCTCAAAATGGGGATCATGGACGAGGAGCGGCGCACATCTCTGGGCCTGAAGGAGTGCATATCGAGGGCCCGAGACCGGGTGGTGTTCATCAACACCGGCTTCCTGGATCGCACGGGCGACGAGATCCACACCGACATGGAGGCGGGGCCGGTGATCCCGAAGGCCGAGATGAGGTCGGCGGCCTGGCTCGGCGCCTACGAGAACTCCAACGTCGACACCGGCCTGGCCTGCGGGCTGCGGGGACGCGCCCAGATCGGCAAGGGCATGTGGACGATGCCCGTTGAGATGGCGGCCATGGCCAAGGCCAAGATCCAGCATCCGATTGCGGGCGCCAGCACCGCCTGGGTGCCCTCCCCCACCGCGGCAACTCTGCACGCCATGCACTACTTCCTGGTGGATGTGGCCGACCGCCAGAGCGACCTTGCCGAGCGCACGCCGGCCCGCCTCTCCAGCCTGATCGACATCCCGGTGCTGCCGGTGGGCCGCGAACTCAGCCCGAACGAGATACAGCGCGAGCTGGACAACAACGTCCAGGGCATTCTCGGATACCTGGTTCGCTGGGTGGGGCAGGGAGTGGGCTGCTCCACCGTGCCCGACATCGACGATGTCGGCCTGATGGAGGACTTGGCCACCCTGCGCATCTCCAGCCAGCACATCGCCAACTGGCTGCACCACGGACTGGTGTCCGCCGAGGCGGTGCGAGAGACCATGCGTCGCATGGCCAATCTGGTCGATCAGCAGAACAGCGGCGACCCCGACTACGAGCCCATGGCCCCCGACTACGACTCCAGCATTCCGTTCGGAGCGGCCGTCGAGCTCGTGTTTGCGGCTCGGGACGAACCCAACGGCTACACGGAGAGAGTGCTTCGCTCCCACCGTCAACAAGTCAAGGCCCGCTCGGCCCGATAGCCGCCCGATTCCCCTCTCGACCCCGCGGCAACTTGTACGATCCGCTCTGATGCGGACCATTCCGGCTGAAGCCGACATCATCGTCATCGGCGCCGGGGTGACGGGCGCCAGCATCGGCTATCAGCTCGCCCGGCATTCGAGCCGCCGCGTGGCGGTGGTGGACGCTCGACCGCCGGTGGGGGGCATCTCCGGGCGCACCTTCGGCCAGATCCGCCAGCACTACTCCAACGAGCTGATGGTGCGCATGGCGCAGAGGGGCTTCCACTGCATCCGCAACTGGGCATCCGAGGTGGGGTACGGCGATCCGGGCTATCTGCGCCTGGGCTACATGCTCATCGTGACCGAGAACCAGATCGACGGATTGCGGCGCAATGTTGAGCTGGGCCGCCGCCTCGGCGTGGACACTCGTTTCGTGGGCCCCGACGAGATCGCGGCGATCGAGCCGCTGGTCGATGCCGAGACCCTCGCGGGCGGCGCCTACGAGCCCGACGGCGGCTACATCGACGTGACGAAGATGGTGCTGAGCTGGCTGGGGGCGGCCCAGGCCTGCGACGCCGATGTTCTCGCGCCCCTGGCGGTGGAGGAGATAACGGTGGCCGGCGGCGCGGTGACCGGCGTGGCCACCGCCCGGGGCGAGATCTCGGCTCCGGTGGTCGTGGTGGCCACCGGTGCGTGGGCCCGGGATCTGCTGGATCCGCTGGGCGTCGCTGTGCCGATCGAACGGCGGAGGCTCGATTTGGCCATGCTGGAGCAGGCACCGGAGTCCCGAGCCCTGCACACCTTCATCACTGACGGGAACTCCAATCTGGTGATCCGTCCCGACATGGGTCGCCGCGTCCTGGCGGTGGCCTACCCGCCGCAGATGCCCAAGGTCGACGACCCGCTCGAAGACGCCGGCGATGACGGCCACGCCGAGCATTCCGAGCGGATCCGCCTTGCCGTGTCGGAGCGGCTCCCTTCCATGAGGATCGCCGCCACGGTGGCGACATCCAGCGGCGCCTACGACATCACCCCGGATTACCACCCCATCCTCGGATGGGCTTCCGAGATCGCCGATGTGACCGGCCTGTACCTCGCCGTCGGATTCTCCGGGCACGGACTCAAGCTCTCGCCTTCGGTAGGGGAGTTGGTTGCCTCCCAAGTGCTCGGCGTCGAACAACTCCGCAGTGCTCAGCCTCTCGACGCCGGCGCGCTCAGGCCTGGCCGGTTCGCCGATGGCGACCTCATGCACCTTACCTACGGCCCCAGCGCGCGCGCGTGAGCCACACCACAGCCCGCGCGGTAGTATCCCACCCGACCATCAGAGACATTGACTGAGGAGCGTCACGATGGAGATCAGCGCCGAGAGAGAAAGTGGAGCCGTCATTGCCAAGGCTGCCGGACGCATCGACAGTTCCAACTCTCGGGAGTTTCATTCGGGCCTGGAGGCGGTCTTGGCCGATGACGATCCAGCCGTCGTGTTGAACTTCGAGGACATCTCTTACATCAGCAGCGCCGGGATGAGAGTGATCCTTATGACGGCCAAGAGTCTCCAAAGCAAGGGTGTGAAGCTTGTTCTTTGCTCAATGAACGATTCAATACGCGAGGTGTTCAAGATAAGTGGATTCGACAAGATCATTCCGATCCACGGTTCCCAGTCCGAGGCGCTCACAGCAGTCAGCGCATAAGTGGCCGTCTCCACTCGCTAGAGAGGACTCTCATGACAACGACTGAGTCGCCGCAAAAGCACAAGATCCTCGTGGTCGACGACGAACCGGATCTCGAGCCCCTCATGCTGCAGCGCATGCGCCGCTACATCAGGAGGGGCGTCTACGAGTTCGTGTTCGCCCATGACGGGGTTGAGGCACTCGAGGCGCTGGACGCGGACGAGAGCATCGACATGGTTCTGTCGGACATCAATATGCCCAAAATGGACGGCCTCACGCTTCTTGAGAGGATTCCAGACGTAGCCCCGGACATTCGGGCCGTCATAATCTCCGCCTATGGCGATATGAAGAACATTCGAATCGCCATGAACCGAGGCGCATTTGACTTTGTCACCAAGCCAGTCGACTTCGATGATCTGAAGTTCACAATTGATCGAACTCTGCAACACATACGCGAATGGAAAGAAGCACTCAGCGCCCGAGACAAGCTCGTAGTTCTGCAGAACGAACTAAACGTTGCCAGCATGATGCAGCAGTCCATTCTGCCGAATAAGTTCGCTCGCAATGACAGTTACAAGCTATTCGGCACTATGCAGCCGGCCCGAAACGTGGGGGGCGACTTTTTCGATGTGATCGGTCTCTCCGATGAGAAGGTGGGCTTGGCCATCGCGGACGTATCCGGAAAGGGCGTACCGGCTGCCTTGTTCATGATGTCCAGCCGCACGCTGCTGAAGGGGGCCGCCATGAGGGCCGGCGGCCCCGGAGAGGCCCTCTCGGAAGTGAACGACGTGCTCAACGAGGACAACGACGCCTGCATGTTCGTCACCATGATCTATGCCGTGTACGACCCCGCGACCGGTGTGCTGACCTACGCCGACGGGGGCCACGATCCGCCTCTCGTAGTGCACGCAGACGGCAGCAGCACCCAGATGCCGGTGACCGACGGCCTCGCTCTCGGTGTGCTGCCGGGATTCGACTACCTCCAGCACTCCTACGAACTGTTGCCGGGCGACACCGTAGTTCTCTACACCGACGGCGTGACCGAGGCCATCAACGCCGAGGAGGAACAGTTGGGCCTGACCCGCTTGCGCGAGGCCTTCGTGTCCAACCCGCCAGGCGATGCCGAAGACGCCGGCCACCGAGTCATCGACTTGGTCAATGACTTCGCCGGTGATGTGCCGCAGTTCGACGACACGACGTGTCTCGTCCTGCGTCGAGAGAACTGACCGCCGCCGTGCTGTTCTTGACCATCAACGCCAGCGGCGAGGTGAGCCGGTCCAACTATGAGGATCTGCCGGAGTTGGTCGCGGCCGTCGAGGCCCTGGGCGAGCGGGACGGTTGGCCGGGCGAGGTCACGTTCCGGATCAGCCTGGTGATCGATGAGCTGGCCCAGAACGTCGTGGACTATTCCCATGAGGGCCAGCCGAGCGATGTCGAGGTGGAGGTGACCTCGCGGGAAGAGGACATCATCGTCGAGATCACCGACGACGGCATCCCGTTCAATCCTCTGACCGACGCGCCCGAGCCGGACCTGACGTCCTCGATCGAGGACCGGCCGATCGGCGGTCTGGGCGTGTACTTCATGAAGACTCTGATGGACCACGTGGAGTACTTCAGGGAATCGGGAAGGAACCGGCTGAAGATCATCGCCAGCAAGAAGCCGAACGGGTAGACAGCCATGCCGCGTCGCCGATGGACCGCGGGCCTCTGGTGGGTGGTAGCGGTTGCGATGCTGCTTGCAGCGTGCGCTACCGATGGCGAGACCGTGGAAGCCCCCCAGCCCGGCGACTCAGAGTCGCCGACGCGGGCGGTTGAGCCCGAGACAGCCTCCCAGGGCATATCGGACGAACGGATCCTGTTCGGGCAGTCCGCCGCGCTCAGCGGACCGGCCAAGGAGCTGGGCACGAATATGAGGCTCGGGATCCTGGCGGCCTTCGACGAGGTGAACGCAACCGGAGGGGTCCACGGGCGCATCCTGGAACTGCAATCCCTCGACGATGCCTACGAGCCCGAAGACGCCATAGTGATGACGCGCCATCTCATCGAGCAGGAGAAGGTGTTCGCATTGATCGGCGCGGTCGGCACCCCTACCTCGCGCTCGGCCACCCCGATCGCCCGCAGCGCCGGGGTTCCCTACATCGCACCCTTCACCGGCGCCGCCTTCCTCCGCGACAATGAATGGGACAACATCATCAACCTGCGCGCCTCCTACTACCAGGAGACCGAGGAGATGGTGGCCCGGCTCACGAGTGACCTCGGGATCACGCGGATCGGCGTCATGTACCAGAACGACTCGTTCGGACGGGCCGGGTTCCGCGGTGTTGTCGCGGCCCTGGAGCGACGGGACATGGAACTCGCCTCGATCGGGATCTATCCCCGCAACACGACTGCCGTGAAGACGGCTCTGATCGACCTGCGCCAGGGCGACCCTGAGGCGGTGATCATGATCGGCGCCTACGAGCCGGTCGCGAGGCTGATCCTGTGGGCCCGCCGCACTGGAATGGACGCCGTCTTCATGACAGTCTCCTTCGTGGGCAGCAACGCCTTGGCCCAAGAGCTCGGGCCCGACGGCGCAGGGGTGCTGGTGACCCAGGTCGTTCCATTCCCCGAGGATGACTCTCTGCCCGTTGTCCGGTCCTACTTGGACGCCCTGGCCAGTCACGATCCGGGGGCAGAGCCGGGGTTCGTGTCGCTCGAGGGTTATCTGGCGGGACGAATGGTGATCAAGGCTCTGGAACAGTGCGGCGCAGACGCCGAGCGCTCCTGCCTGCTACAGCAGCTGATAGATCGGGGCGATCTCGACATCGACGGCTTCACCCTGCAATTCGGCGAGGACGACAACCAAGGCTCGGATCAGGTCTTCTTGACTGTGATCGGCTCCGACGGCGAGTACCACCCCGTCGCGACTCTCCATGAGACCAGCAGCTGGGTGGCTCAATGAACTCCCCGCTCGACGACCCGGCGGGGGACGACTCCATGACACCGCCGCCGGACGAACGGGTGGATGACCTCACGGCACCGGCACCCCACGACCGGCCGGCCGGTGACTCCGATGAGGATTCGACCGACGACGGGGCCGCCGGCGACGCGATGAAGCCTTCGCTCAGGTTCTGGTCCCGGATCTCCACCAAGCTCTATATGGGCATCGGCGGAGCGGTGGCCCTGACGCTGGCCGCGAGCTTGGTCGCATGGTTCTCCTTCAACCGTGTCGGCGATGTCCAGAGGCGGGTCAACGAGGGAAGCGTTCCCGAACTGGCGGCCGCTTTCCGCGTCGCGCAGTACGGCGGAATCCTCGCGAACGCCGCACCCAGCCTGGCCGCCGCAGCCACGCCTCTGGAACTCTTCCAGGAGAGCCAGCAGGTCAACCAGACCGTGCTGACATTCGAGGAGCAGATGGCGGTCCTTGAGAAGAGCAACAGCGACAACACCAGCGTGGCCCGTATCCGCGAGAGCTCCGACACGCTGATCGCCAATATCGAGGAGATCCGAACCGAGGTCTCGGAGCGGTTCCAGATCAGCGAGCAACGGACCGTGCAGCAGGCAGAGCTCGTCGACCTGAGGGCCCAGGTCAGCCAGGTGCTGGTGCCCGCGCTCGACGATCAGCTCTTCTACACCCTCACGGGTCACTCCGAGCTCGATGCGTCCCCCGTTCCCCGATCTGAGCACTTCTCGGAGGACGAAGTCATCCGGTACCGGCGCCTGGCCGAGCTCGAGGCCGACGCCAACATCACTTCCGACCTCCTGGCCAGCGCGTTCAGCGTGGCCGACGAGAGCCTGCTGGAGCCGCTGCGGGAGCGCTTCGAAGCGGCCGCCGGCCGGATCGACAGGAATCTGTTGACGTTGCAGGGCACGCAGTTCCATGCCGACGCGGCCCCGATCTTCGCCCGCCTGAGGGAACTCGGCCTCGGCGGGGAGAACTCGTTCGACCTCGCCGCCAGCGAGTTCACGATCATCAACGAGAACCAGAGGCTCCTGGACGAGAACAGCCAACTCTCGCGCGCGCTCGTCGACGAGGTCGACAGCCTGGTTCGCACATCCCAGGATCGGGCCGCGGAGGCCACCACCGCGTCGGAGCAGGCCATCACCACCGCTCGCAGCCTGCTGCTGGCCATCAGCGCGGTCAGCATTGTCGGCGCCCTGTTCATCATCTGGTTCTTCGTCGGCAAGTCCCTCGTCCAGCGCATCGCTCTGCTGTCGGACTGGATGCGGCGCATGGCCGGCGGCGACCTTGAAGCCACCGCCCCGATCAGCGGTCGGGACGAGGTCGCGGACATGGCCGCCACCTTGGAAGTCTTCCGGCGCCACGCACTGGAGGTCCAGCGCCTCAACCTGGTTGAACAGCTCGCCTCGGAGCTGCAGGGCAAGAACGAACAGCTCGAAGGGGTCTTGGCCGAGTTGCAGAAGGCTCAGGACCAGATCGTCACGCGGGAGAAGCTGGCGGCGCTGGGGGAACTCACCGCCGGCGTTGCCCACGAGATCAAGAACCCCTTGAACTTCGTGAAGAACTTCGCCGAGGCCTCCGAAGAGCTCATCGACGAGCTCAAGGAGCTGCTGGAGGACATCGGCGAGGACATCAGCGACGACAACAAGGACTATGTCAACGAGATCGCGAGCGATCTGACCGGCAACATCGAACGCATCCGCTCCCACGGCGAGCGGGCCGACCGCATCGTGCGCGACATGTTGATGATGGGGCGCGACTCCGGCGAGTGGCAGCTGACCGACATCAACGGCCTGCTGGAGCAGCACGCCCAGCTGTCGTTCCACAGCGCCCGGGCGCTGGACTCCGACTTCCAGCTCGACATCCAGCAGGACTTGGACCCGGATGTGGGCCAACTCAAGGTGATCGCCCAGGACCTGGGGCGGGTGTTCCTGAACATGGTGACCAACGCGGGCCACGCCACCAACGACCGCCACCGCGCCGAGATGGCGGCCGGCAACGACGGCTTCCAGCCGACGCTGTGGCTCAGGACGACGCGGTCCAACGATCACATCGAGGTCCGCATCCGCGACAACGGCACGGGCATGCCCCCCGACGTGATCGAGAAGATCTTCAACCCCTTCTTCACCACCAAGCCGACCAACCAGGGCACCGGTCTCGGTCTGTCCATCTCCAGCGACATCGTTCGCCGTCACGGCGGCAACATCGCAGTCGAGTCCGAGCCCGGGGCGTTCACCGAGATGTGCATCACCCTGCCGGTGGAGGCGCCGCCGGAGGCTGAGCAGGCCGACGCCGGCGACTCCTGGGTCTGAGCCCGCCCGGCAGCTACGAAGCGACTCCCAGGGTCCTGATCTCTACCATTTGCGGGATTCTTCGGCGTACACGTGGTCGGGGAGCTTGTACTCGATGTCCAGTTCCTGCAGGGCCGACACGTCCAGGAGCGTGTTGAACGCAGTGAAGTTCGTCTCCCGGGTGAGCTTCGGGAGCCGCTCCCTCAGGAACTGGTGGTAGTGCCGCTGCATGCGGAACCACGGCAGCACGCCGAAGCTGCGACCGCCCGGATACTGCAGCGTGTCGGCCACCTTGTTGCCGATCATGGCGCGTGACACCGCGAAGATGTACTTGGCGAGCTTCCGTCTAGCAGCCGGATCAGTGATCCCCGCGACCAAGGGGGCGGAGTTCACCAGCGAGTTGGCCATAACGATCGACTCGATGCTCGGATCGGGCTCGCACAGCCCGCCAATCCGGAAGTACTCCAGGGCATCGTGGTAGTCGCGGAACAGGACCGTCTCCGGGAGCCCCATCAGGTGCCCCGAGTACCGCCAGACCGCCATGAAGCTGTCGCGCTCCTCGGTGCTGTACTTGGCACCGAGGCTCTTCATGTGCTGGAGCATCCGCGCCGAGAAAGCGGTCAGCGCAAACCCGACTTGGGCCGCGCTGATGGGCACGCCCGCCGCGACGGTGTCCCACTCATCAGACTCGTTGAACAGTTGCCTGACCTTGGCATGCACCAGGCGGATCCGCACCGAGAGCCTCCAGCCGTCGCCCCGAGTCTCCAAGCCGCCCGGGAGCAGGATCTCGATCATGTGACGGTTGTTCTGCCGCAGGCGCCTTACCCCTTGATCGCGCAGCCTTCCGGTGATGAAGAAGGACTTGGAAATAGTGGTCGTGAACCCCTCGACCAGCACACCCCCCAGCATCGCGGCCAGACACGTCGAGGAGTCCCGGTGGAAGGCGCGGATCCCGCCCGCGAATCCGTCGAAGTCAACCCAGTCCGGAATTGTCTCCAACTCCTCGATGAACCGGTGCATGGCCGCGGGAGCATCCCGAAGCGCCGGGTCGTCGGGATTCTCGATCGCCTTGCGCATGAACTCGTCCGCATCCCGCGCGGGAACCGCGGCGAGCTCTGACAGCATCTCGTCGCATACCGGATCCGCGATCATCGTGTGGACTATGTAGTTCCTGGCCCTCTCGGGATCCGCGGCCCGGGCTCGCTCGTAGGACGCGGCGTAGTCCGAGGGTATTGTCAGCGGCGCAGCGCTCTCAGGACTCTCGGTGCCTGACTCGGCTTCCTGATCATCCTGAGCCATCAAGTAGACGCCATCCATATATCCATATACATATATCCATATAGTTGACCTAGCTATAGCACGGCCCAGCGTATCCGTCAGTTTCCGGGTGGCACGCATCGGCCAAGCGAGCTCAGCTCCAAGGATAGGGCGAGTTGCTGACAGGGTGCAGCCGGCCCTCGGCGTAGCGCGACCACCGGAACGGCGCCAGCAGTCCCTGGGGCTGGCCCAGCAGTTCGGAGGCCACCAGCGTGCCGACGCCGATCATCTTGTAGCCGTGATTGGAGTCGGCAATGAAGTAGACGTTGTCGCAGAACGTGTCGAACACCGGGAAGTTGTCGGGCGAGAAGCTGCCGATGCCGCCAGAGGGCTCGGTGCTCATGAGATGGGACTTGCCCTCGAAGCGCTTCTGGCAGTGGGCCAGCGCCGCCGTCCATGTGCGGTAGAAGTCGGCGCCCACGATGAAGTCGGGGGAGTCGGGCCCGTAGGGGTCGACGGCCACCTCGTCCGCCGGCTTGTCCACGACGTAGGGCATGTAGCCGCCCTGCACGCCGCCGAAGTTGAAGTCGGGCTTGTAGTAGACGCCCCAAGGTCCCTCCGTAACCAGCCCATGCTCGTCGTAGAGCGGGGCGTCGGTATCGATGTGGACCACGGGCGGCATGTTGCCGTCGTTGTCGGTGAGGTAGCCGGGATCGACGGCGAGAGTGCCCTCCTGCAGGCACATGTATGTCCACGTAGGCCGGCGATGCAGCCGGCCGTCTCGACCGAGGACGTCCACGGTGAAGGGAAGGTCGAGCATGGCCCATATCTGCTGCACCCAAGGACCCACCGCCACCACCACCTGCTCGCAGGCGACCGGACCCTGGTCGGTGAGCACGGCGGTGACGGCGCCGGACGCGTCGCGGTCGAAGCCGTTCACGGTGACGCCGCCCACAACGGCAACCCCCTGGGCCTCGGCCTTGCCGAGCAGCCCCTTGAGCGACGCCATGTTGTTGGCGTAGCCGCCGCGGTGCTCGTGCAGCACGCTGGTGATGCCCCGGGCCTGCCAGTCGTCGAAGATGCCCCGCATGTAGCGAGCCGACTCCCCCGCGCCCTCGACGAACGTCGACGAGTAGCCGATGGCCTTCTGCTGCTCGTGAATCGAGGCCACGTCGGACCGCATGGCTTCGTGGCTTATCTGCAGGTACCCCACCGGATGGTAGGAGAAGGCCTCCGGATCACTCTCCCAGACGTCGACGCAATGGGCCATCAACTCGCGCATTGCCGGCTGGAAGTAGTTGTTGCGCACAACGCCGCAGGCGATGCCCGAAGCTCCCGCGCCGACGCCGGTCTTGTCGATCACGACCACATCGTCGCCCGACCCGCGGCCCGCCGACTTCAGGTCCCGGGCCAGGCTCCAAGCGGTCGAAAGACCGTGGATGCCGGCGCCGATGATCACGTAGCGCGCTGCGGCGGGAAGTCCCATGACCGTTTTGGCCTCCTTGTTATCAGTGGCCCGCGGGGGCGGTCCAGCCCTCCAGCACCGGCTGCTTCCAGTCGGTGCCCACGATCCTCGAGTCTTCGACCCATGGACCCAGCTCGACCTGGGGGAACTTGCAGTGGATGTCCTTGAGCGTGATCCCGTAGGAGTTGCCCTCGGTCAGGTGCTTGATGAGCACCTTGCGAGCGATCTCGTCCTCGCGGCCGGCCGGGATCGGGAAGTAGATCTTCAGGAACGAGTTCGAGTAGCGGTCGAACACCGCAGGAATCCCGTCCTCCTCCAGCAGCGTGATGTCTTCGAGCCAGTTGATGTCGGGCCCGGGCGTGGCCGCCAGCAGATCTATGTCCTCCACCAGGGACATGTCTTCCTGGTACGCGAACCGCTTCCCCGCCAGCACCTCGGCGTCGATGGCAACCGTGCGGGTCTCTCGCGGGCTCTCGCCGGTGCTCGCCGATCCAGCCATGTCATGTCCTCCCTGTGCTCTCGGAGCCTGCCATGTCACATGCCGCCGTCGATGACGTGCTTGTCGAACAAGTCGCGTATCTCCTGCAGTGTCCGCTCCTCGGTGACGCCGGGGATGTAGGTGGTCCCCGCCAGGGGCACCTTGGCCATGGCCGCGGCCTCGTGGGTGAGGGCGGCCAGGTCCTCGGGCTCCAGCGAGTGGATGTCGGTCTTGCCGCAGGCCCGGGCCAGCATCTGCACTTCCATGGTCAGGGTGATCAGGAAGTTGTAGACCCGCAGGGCGGCCTCGTCTACGTCGAGGCGCTTGCGCAACTCCACGTCCTGGGTGGCCACGCCCACCGGGCAGCGGCCCGTGTGGCAGTGATAGCACTCGCCCGCGGGCACGCCGACGGTGCCCTCGTAGTCGGTGACCCCGGGGATCTCCTTGTTGCAGTTGAGCGCCATCAGCGCGGCCGTTCCCAGCGCCACCGCGTCGGCCCCCAGCGCCAGGCATTTGGCCACGTCGCCGCCGTTGCGGATGCCGCCCGCCACCACCAGGTCGATGTCGTCGGCCAGCCCCACATCCTCCAGGGCCCGGCGCGCCTCGGGGATGGCCGCCATCAGCGGTATTCCCGTCTCCTCGGTGGCCAGGTGGGGTCCTGCGCCGGTGCCGCCCTCGGCGCCGTCGAGATAAATCACGTCGGGGCCGCACTTGGCCGCCATGCGCACATCGTCGTAGACGCGGGCTGCGCCCAGCTTCAGCTGGATGGGGATCTGGTAGTCGGTGGCCTCGCGGACCTCCTGGATCTTGAGCGACAGGTCGTCGGGGCCGAGCCAGTCGGGATGGCGGGCCGGCGAGCGCTGGTCGATGCCCGCGGGCAGCGACCGCATCTCGGCCACCTGCTCGGTGACCTTCTGGCCCATGAGGTGGCCGCCCAGGCCGACCTTGCAGCCCTGCCCGATGAAGAACTCCACCGCGTCGGCCAGCATCAGATGGTGGGGGTTGAAGCCGTAGCGGCTCTGGATGATCTGGTAGTACCACTTGGTGGACAGGTCCCGCTCGGGCGGGATCATCCCGCCCTCGCCGGAGCAAGTGGCGGTACCGGCCATGGAGGCGCCCTTGGCCAACGCCATCTTGGCCTCGAGCGACAGCGCGCCGAAGCTCATCCCCGTGATGTACACCGGGATCTCGAGCTCCAGGGGCTTGGCCGCGAAGCGCGAGCCGATCACCGTCCTGGTCTCGCACTTCTCGCGGTAGCCCTCGATCACGAACCGGGTGAGCGTTCCAGGCAGGAAGACCAGCTCGTCCCAATGGGGGATCTTCTTGAAGATGGAGAAGCCCCTCATCCTGTAGCGGCCCAGCTCGGACTTCACGTGGATGTCGTTGATGACCTCGCGGGTGAAGATCCGGCTCTGGCCCAGAACGTCGGTGCTCTTGTTGACTTCGGTCATAGCGATCCCCTAATGAATGACGAGCTTGCGCTCGGAGGGCTCGAGGGCGTCGTAGTTGTGGAGCTGCTGGCCGCACACGAACTTCTGGAACTCGGGCGGGTCGCCGAGCCCGTGGATGCGGAACTTGCGCTCGATCAGCTCGGTGTCGGCGTCGTCCCACTCGCCGGGAACGCAGTCCACGCCCAGGGAGCGCACCTTGCCGGCCACATAGATGGCGCCGTCGTACATGGAGTCGCCCAGGTTCATGCCCGCGTTGCCGCAGATGATCTGCCGGCCCCGCTGCATCATGAACCCGGTGTTGATGCCGACATCGCCCGTGACGATTATCGTGCCGCCCTTCTGGTCGATCCCGGTGCGGGCTCCGACGTCGCCCTTGACGATCAGGTCGCCGCCGCGTATGGCCGCACCGGTGAGCGACCCCGCGCTGCGCTCGACCGTCACCACTCCCGACATCATGTTCTCGGCCACCGACCAGCCCACCCGGCCGTTGATGGTCACCTCGGGACCGTCGATCAGCCCGCAGGCGAACCAGCCGGGGCTGCCCTCGAAGTGGATCCGGCAGCGCTTGAGGATGCCCACCGCCAGCGAGTGCTTGGACGCCGGGTTGAGCACCGTCACGTCAGCGACGCCGTCGTTGTAGATGAGCCGGCGCAGCGCCATGTTGATCTGGCGGATAGTCAGATCGGCCGCGTCGAAGCGGGCTCGATCACCATCGACCTCGATGTTGTCGGGCATGTCGGCATAGGGCTCCACCAGCCCCCGGGCGTCGTAGCTGACGCCGCTGCGCGACCCTGCACCAGGCATTGCTACTCCCCCTTCCCGCTGCGGTTCGGGCTCAGACCTGCCACACCAGCACCTCCCGCTCGTAGGGATCGCGGGTCTCGACCTCGCGCTTCACCAGCGCCCTGATGGCGACCTCCTCGGTGGCCACCGCCACCAGCGGCTCGGACTCGAACAGCACCAGCGGCTTGGCCGCCATCTCGTCTTTGGCGATGCCGAGTTCGTTGCCGGTGACGCACACGTAGGTGAACACGCCGTCGAGGTCGTCGAGGCTGTGCTTCATGGCCGTCTCCAGCGAAAGGCCCCGGGCCATGTACTCGGCCAGGTACACCGCGATGATCTCGGAGTCGCACTCGCTCTGGAAGCGGTGGCCGTGCTGCTCCAGGCGCCGGCGCCACTGGTGGTAGTTGGTGAGCTGGCCGTTGTGGACCACGGCCACATCCGCGAACGGGTAGGCCCAGTAGGGGTGGGCGCTGGCCAGGTCGACCTCGGACTCGGTGGCCATGCGCACATGGCCGATGCCGTGGGTGCCCCGGAACGAACCCAGCTTGTACTGGCCGCTGACCGTCTCGGCGTCGCCGAGATCCTTGATGATCTCGAGCGAGCTCCCCAGCGACAGCACCTCGCAGCCGGGAACGTCCTCGAGGTAGTCGGCCAGAGCCTTGAGGTCGCCGCCGTAGCGGATGGTGGCCCGGAAGGCGTAGCCGGTGTCGCTGCTGACGGTGGCCACCTCGGCGCCGATCTTGGCCAGACGGGACTCGACCTCGGCCCGGTTGCGCTCCAGGCGCTCCTCCATGCCGAAGCCGGTGCTCTTGTTGGGCTCCGCCAGCACGAACCGTATGACGACGAGGTCGTCGGCCGGTCCGTACACCGCGTAGCCGGTCGAGTCGGGTCCGCGGTGCTTCATCGACTGGAGCATGGCCGTGAGCTCCGCGCCGACATCGGCTGTTCCGTCCCGGTGGATCACGCCGGCTATGCCGCACATGGTGCTGCCTCCTTCTTGCAGGGGTCTCGGTGCTGTCGCTCGGGTTCTGTAACTGTCAGGGCAGGACGTCCAGGTACTCCTCGACGTCCCAGTCCGACACGGTGGCCAGGAACCGCTCCCATTCGTCGTCCTTGTAGTGGAAGAACACCTTGCTCATCTCGCCGGGCAGGGCCCGCATGACGACCTCGTCGCTGCGCAGGGCCTCCAGAGCCTCACCCAAGGTGAGCGGGATCTTCTCGACGGCCTTGCCGGCCTCCATGGCCTCGTAGATGTTGCGCTCCTCGGGCTCTCCGGGGTCGAGGCTGCGATCCAGGCCGTCGTCCATGGCCTGCAGCAGGCCCGCGAACGACAGGTGCGGGTTGACGGCGCTGTCGACCGAGCGGTACTCGAAGCGGCCCGGGGCGCTCACTCGCAACGCAGTGGTGCGGTTCTGGAAGCCCCAGTCCGCGAACACCGGCGCCCAGAAGCCTGTGTCCCACAGACGGCGGTACGAGTTGACTGTCGGCGACGTGAGACAGGTCAGGGCCCGGACATGCTCGAGGATCCCGCCTATGGCCTTCATGCCGACGGGCCCGGGCAGCTGCGGATTGTCGCCCTCGGGCATGAACTTGTTGTTGCCGTCGGCATCCCACAGCGAGATGTTGTGATGGCAGCCGTTGGCCGACACGCCCATGAAGGGCTTGGGCATGAAGCACGGAAATGCCCCGAGTTCCCGGCCCACCTGCTTGCAGACCTGGCGATAGGTGGTGAGCCGGTCGGCGGTGAGCTCGGCCCGGTCGAACATGAAGTTCAGCTCCAGCTGTCCGGGGGCGTCCTCGTGGTCGCCCTGGATCATGTCCAGGCCCATGGCCTCGCAATACTCCACCACCCTGTGGATGAGGGGCTGAAGCTCGGCGAACTGGTCGATGTGGTAGCAGTTGGGCTTGGTCATGCCCTCGACGGTCGGCTTGCCGTCGGCATCGGCCTTGAGCCACATCATCTCGGGCTCGCAGCCGGCCCTCAGATGAAGCCCGTGTTTGGCCTCGAACGCGGCATGGAGGCGCCTGAGATTGCCCCGGCAGTCGGAGGTCAGGTAGGCGCCACCGTCCACCTCCTCCTCCCGGCCCCTGAACAGGGTGCACCACACCCGGGCCGTCTTGGGATCCCATGGCAGGGGCATGAAGGTCTCCGGCTCGCCGATGCCGACCAGCTCGCGGGCCTCGGGGCCGTAGCCGATGTAGTTGCCGTGGCGGTCGATGAAGAGGTTGGCAGTGGAGCCATAGACCAACTGGAAGCCCTTGCGGGCGATCATGTCGAAATGCTTGGCCGGAATGCCCTTGCCCATGATCCGCCCCGTGACCGAGACGAACTGGCAGTACAGGTACCGGATGTCGTCCCGCGCGATGCGGGCCTCCACCTCTGCGATCTGCTCCTCGCGTCCGTCCGCCTCGACGAACCGCTCTAGGTCAGTGGCCATCTTTCCCCCTACGGGTGAGCTTGTGCGTGCGGCGAAACCGTAGCGTTCTAGGCGCGAGCCTTGCCAACGTGCCTCGCGGCAGGCTCGACCCTACCACCACACTGCGCTCGATATCTAATCAGAGTAGAGACGCTTTCCTAACATTAGATGCACGGGAGCTGCTGCGGCTCGCGGCTGGGACCATCCGTAGAGTTGCTCGCGATGGAACCCGTCTCCCGGTCGGCCTGGCTGACGCTCGCGGTCGTCTCGGTAGCCGTGTTCATGGTGGCCATGGAGCTCACGATCATCTCGCTGGCGCTTCCCGAGATCCGCGCCGCGTTGGCGGGCACCACTCCCGCTGCGCTCTCGTGGGTGGTCAACGCCTACTCCATAGTGGTGGCCGCCCTGCTGCTGCTGTCGGGCTGGCTGGCCGACCGCTATGGCCGGCGGAGGGTATTCCGGGCCGGGCTGGCGCTGTTCGCGCTGGGGTCGATAGCCGCGGGGGCCTCCAACAGCATCGGAATGCTCATCGCGGCGCGGGCGCTGCAAGCCGTGGGCGGATCCATGCAGTACCCCGCCGGACTTGCCCTGCTGCTCACCGCCTTCCCTCGTGGCCGCCACCAGACCGCCATCGGAATCTGGGGGGCGACCGGCGGGCTGGCCGCAGCTCTGGGGCCAACCCTGGGGGCCCTGCTGATCGAGGCCTTCGGCTGGCGGGCCGTGTTCTACGTCAACGTGCCCGTAGCGGTGGCCGCCCTGGTGATCGGCGCGCGAGTCCTCCCCGAGAGCACCCTGCCTCCCGCTCCTGTTCGCTCCGCTCACGGGCCGGTCGGGCCCGGCGCGGCGTCCCGGACCGGGGTGGATGTGATCGGCGTCCCCCTGGCCTCGGTGGGAGTGGGCGCGGTAATCCTCGGAATCGTTCAAGGCGAGACGTGGGGGTGGACGACGGCCCCGACCGTCGGCTCCTTCGCGGCCGGAGCGCTGCTGGTAGCCGCATTCGCATGGCGCAGCCGGCGCCACCCTGCACCCCTGTTCGACCTCGACCTGCTCCGCATCCGCTCCTTCGTTCTCGGCAACCTCGGCTCGCTCTTCTTCGCAATCGGGTTCTTCGCGCTGCTGGTGCCGCTGCCGTCATTCATCCAGGACGTCTGGGGATGGTCCGCCCTGGAGACCGGCCTCGCATACTCGGTGGGTCCCATGGTCTCGTTCCTGGTCGCGCCGCAGGCTGGGCGACTGGCCGACCGGATCGGCAACGCCCCGCTCCTCACAGCCGGATCAGCCTGCGGAACGGCAGGACTGATATGGCTCGTCCTCACCATCTCCACCGACCCCTCGCTGGGACGCCTGCTGGTAGCCACCGTCCTAGTGGGGGTGTCGGCAGGCACCGGCTTCTCGCAACTGGTGGGCGCGGCGCTGCGCGACATTCCCCCGGAGCGCTACGCCATGGCCACCGCGGGCCGCACCACCTTCTTCCAACTCTCAGTGGCGTTCGCAATCGCGGTCGCGTTCGCCATGGTCGGCAAGCCCGACGGTCCCGCCGCCGAGTTGGCCGCCTACAACACCACTTGGATGGTCTGCGCCGGCGGCTACTTCTGCAACTTCGTGCTGTTCGCCTTCATCTACCCCCGCCGCCGCTCTCAGCCCGTAGAGTCGCAGTCGTGAAGTTCGGGATCTTCTACGAGCACCAGTTGCCCCGGCCCTGGCGCGAGGGCGACGAGCAGCGACTCTTCAACGAGGCGCTGGAGCAAGTGGAGCTGGCCGACCGGCTCGGCTTCGACTACGCCTGGGAAGTGGAGCACCACTTCCTCGAGGAGTACTCGCACTCCTCCGCGCCCGAAGTGTTCCTGGCCGCGTGCAGCCAGCGCACCCGGCGCATCCGGCTCGGCCACGGCATCGTGCTGATGCCTCCGGGCTACAACCACCCCGCCCGGGTGGCTGAGCGGATCGCCACGCTCGACCTGGTGTCGGGCGGTCGCGTGGACTTCGGCACCGGCGAGTCGTCATCCATCCTGGAACTGGGGGGATTCGGCGTCGGCGTCGACGACAAGCGGCCCGCCTGGCAGGAAGCCGTCGAACAGTGCTGCAACATGATGGCCATGGACCCCTACCCGGGCTACGAGGGCGAGTTCTTCTCGATGCCGTGCCGCAACGTGGTGCCCAAGCCGGTGCAGAAGCCCCACCCCCCGCTGTGGGTGGCCTGCTCGAACCGGGAGACGATCAAGCTGGCCGCCAGGCTGGGCATGGGCGCGCTCACCTTCTCCTTCGTCGATCCCAGCGACGCAGCCGCCTGGGTGCAGGACTACTACCGGATCCTGGAGACCGAGTGCGTGCCCATCGGCCACGCCGTCAACCCCAACATCGCCATGGTCACGGGACTGTCGATCCACCCGGACGAGCAAGAGGCCCGGCGCAGGGGCCTCGACGGCTTCCAGTTCTTCGGCTACGGGCTCGGCCACCACTACATCTTCGGTCAGCACAAGCCGGGCCGCACCGACATCTGGGCCGACTACCTGGCCGCCCGGCCGACCATCGAAGACCGTGGCGAGCAGAGCGGCATCGGCACGCCCGAGCAGGTCCGCAAGCATCTTCAGGGCTTCTCCGAGGCCGGCGTCGACCAGGTGGTCTTCATCCAGCAGGGCGGCAACAACCGCCACGATCACATCTGTGAGACCCTCGAACTGTTCGCGGCTGAGGTGATGGGCGAGTTCGCCGAGGCCGAGGCCGAACGGGAGCAATCCAAGCTGGAGCGCCTGGCCCCCGCCATCGACGCGGCGATGGAGCGCAAGGTGCCGATGCCGGCCCTCGACGACGACGAGATCCCGGTGTTCGAGGCGCTGGGACGCAGCATCGTGGCCTCCCTGCCACCCGAAGAGGTCGCCGAGGTTGCCAAGACGGTCAAGGAGTGGGCCGAGACCGACATGCCGATTCACGTCCCCGACGACTTCGGCACCTAGCCCAAGCATCGTTGTGCTCCGGAGCGGCGACCGGCCGACGGCCGTCGTCTTTGGCTACCGCCCCGCGCCCTGTGGGCCGACATCCGATCGAACCGCCCGCCAAGATCAGCGGACGATCCCTACGAGACGCTCGTCCAGGAGTCACTGCCAGGCACTGACATGAAATCGCTGTGAGCAACCTCGGGACAACCGTCCGGCCGTCCCCCGATGTCGCCGACCTTGGATGGCCGCGATGTCAGCCGCGTATCATGCCCGCGGGCAACCAGAAGGAGGGCGGCGTGCTTCCCATAGGGATGCTCGGATCCGGCGGGGTGGCTCGCCACGCTGCCCGGCTGTTGTTGAACCATCGCCGCGACTACGAACTCGTCGGTGTGTGCAGCGCGGACCCCGATGCCATCGGAAGGGACATGGCTGCTATATCGGGGACGGTCTCGAACAGGCCGATCCCCGTCTTCGGGGAGCTGTCCGATCTCCTTGCTTTGGGCCCCGTTGCGGTAATCGACGGGTCCCGCTCGTTCCTGCATCTGCTAGTCGACGATGTCGTCGCGTGCGTCGAGGCCGGAGTCAATTTCGTATCGGCGTGCGAGGAACTCGCCCACCGGGAACCGGGCAGGGAAGCAGACTGGGATCGCATCGACGAGGCCGCCAAGCGAAGCGGAGCCTCAGTGCTGGGCACCGGTGTCAATCCGGGCTTCATCTTCGATTTCTTGGTCCTGGCCGCCAGTGGCGTGTGCTGGAACATCGAGAGAATCAGGGGTCGCAGGGTCGTCGACGTCTCCGGTTTCGGACGGGACATACACCGACGGCTCGGTATCGGCTATACCCTGGACGAGTTCAACGCAGGCCACGCCGACGGTTCCATCGCGGGCCACGTAGGCTTCCCTGAGTCCATAGGCATGGTGATCGAGGGCCTCGGACTGGTACTCGATGGCCCAGTCACCCAGGAGTTCGTTCCCTACGTCGCCACCGAACCAGCGCCCACGTTGTATGGAGCAGTGCCCGCTGGTTCGACGGAGGGCTTCCTGCACACCGCGCGGGGCCGCGTGAGCAGCGAGGAGTTCATGACCCTCGATCTGCTCCTGCATCTGCGACCAGAGGAAGCCGGGCACGAAATCGGCGACTCCATCGACATCGAAGGTGAGCATCCGATCCATCTTCGGTTCCGTCCCGGAAACGATGCCCTCTACGCCACGTCGGCGCACCTGGTCAACAGCATCCCCACCGTGATCGATGCTCCGCCCGGGATCTGGCCGGTCAGTCGACTGCCAGCCGCCCGGGCCTGGCTGGGTGGGCTGAGCACCGCCATCGCCGTCGGTGCCGATTCGTGACCCCGTCCGGGCCGCTGCGAATCGGCGTCGATATCGGCGGCACGTTCACCGATCTGGTCGCGTTCGACGGCGCCACCGGCGCACTGTCGATGTCGAAGTCGTTCACCACGCCCTCGGATCGGACCGACGGCGTCCTGGAAGTGCTGGTCGAGGGCGGCGTCTCGCTTGGGGATGTCAGCCAGTTCGTGCACGGCACCACTACGGCCACCAACGCTGTCGTCGAACGCAAGGGGGGCCGGGTCGGGCTGATTTCCACGGCCGGGTTCCGGGACACCCTCGAAATCATGCGAATCAACCGCGAGCGCCACTACGACCTGCAATGGGCAAGCCCCGTGCCGCTGGTGCCTCGGCGCTTGCGCTTCGAGGCGATCGAGCGAGTGGACTACCGGGGCCGCGTCGTCACACCGCTAGACGCCGAGGCCCTCGCGGCGACGGTCGCCCAGATGCGGGCGGCCGGCGTGGAATCGATCGCGGTGTGCTTTCTGTTCTCCTTCATGAACCCGATCCACGAGCGGCAGGCTCGAGACGTCATTAGCCGGGTGTGGTCGGAGGTGCCGGTCTCCATTTCCAGCGAGATCCTTCCAGAGATCAGGGAGTACGAGCGCTCCAGCACCGTCGTGATCGACGCCTATGTCAAGCCGGTCATGGGCACCTATTTCGAGAATCTCGAACGGCGCCTGGCCTCGGGGGGAATGTCATGCGGCGTCACGGTGATCAGTTCCGGCGGTGGGATCGTTCCCGTGGCCGAGGCCAAGGCAACCCCGGTTCGGACCCTGCAGTCGGGTCCGGCGGGCGGCGTGATCGGGGCCGCGCATCTCGGCGAGCAGAGCGGCTACCCCAACCTCTTGGCCATCGACGTGGGTGGCACGAGCTTCGAGGTGAGCCTGATCGAGGGTGGAGTGCCGGCCCGCACGACGGAAGGGTTCATCGAGTGGGGCATCCCCTTCAAGATCCCGCTGGTTGATGTCAAATCGATCGGGGCAGGCGGTGGGAGCATCGCCAGGATTGATCCCGGCGGGCTGATACAGGTCGGTCCCGACTCGGCCGGATCGGAGCCGGGACCGGTCTGCTACCGGAAGGGCGGGGCGCTGCCCACGCTCACCGACGCCTACGTGACCATCGGCCTCATAGATCCGTCCTACTTCCTCGGTGGGCGAGTCCAACTCGACGCTGGGGCGGCCCGGGAGGCGATCAGCGACCAGATCGCCGACCGGGCGGGCATGACCGTGACTGAGGCCGCCCTCGGGATCGTCCGGGTGGCCGAAGCGTCCATGGTCGGGGCGATGCGCATTGTGTCCACCCAGCGCGGATACGACCCCCGGGACTACGCCATGATCGCCTACGGCGGGGCCGGGCCGGTCTCTGCGGTCGAACTGGCTCGAGAACTCGGTGTGGGCACGGTGCTGGTGCCGCGATTCCCGGGCGCGTTCTGTGCGTTTGGGGGGCTGTGCGCCGATATCCGCTTCGACTTCGTCCGCAGTTATCTGCGCCGCATGGAGGAACTCGACCTGGACGCGTTGATGACGCTGTCGGAGGAGCTCATCGCCGAGGGTGGCACCGCGATGAACCGGATAGGGGTCACAGCTGTGCCAATCATGCAGTTCACCGCCGACGTCCGCTACAGCGGCCAGAACTTCGAGGTGAACGTCGCCTTCCCGCCCGGGCCGGTCACCGATGCCACCATCGAGCGAGTCATCGACAACTTCCACGCCGAGCATCTCCGACTGTTCGGACATCACAAAGAGGATGAGGCGCTGGAGTTCGTCAGCCTGCGCCTCGCCGTCATCGCGGCCACCGAGAAGCCGGAGTTCACACCGCCCGGACCCAGGGGCAGTCCCGAGCCGAAGGGCCGGAGGACCCTGTTCTCGTCCTCTGGCCAGGTCGTCGATGCCCCTGTCTTCGACCGGAGCAGTCTGGGCGTGGGCTGGGCCCTGGCCGGTGCGCTGATTATCGAGGAGCCCGACTCCACCGTGGTGGTCAGGGGGGTCAACGACAGCACCATCATCGATGACCTCGGCAACATCGTGGTCAGCGTGGCTGAGAGCGGGTGAGCATGATCGACCGAGTCACACTCCAGGTGATCCGCGAAGGGCTGGTGGCGTTGTGCCGCAGCATGGGGCACGCACTGTCACGGACCGCGTACTCGCCGATCTTCAGCGAAGGATTCGACTTCTCCTGCGCTCTGTTCGACGGGACCGGAGAGATGGTGGCTCAGGCAGAGTTCAACCCTGTTCATCTGGGCTCGATGCCGTACACGGTGGAGTGGACGGTCAAGGAGATCGGCCTCAACAACCTTGACGAGGGCGACGTAGTCCTGCACAACGACCCGTTCCGTGGTGGCACCCATCTCACCGACTTCACCATGATGGCGCCCGTCTTCTACGACGGCAGGCTGGTGGCGATTCCCGCGGTGCGCGGCCATCAGATCGACGTTGGCGGCTCTGCCCCCGGCGGCTTTCCCGGCGACGCCACCGAGATCTTCCAGGAAGGGCTGATCGTGCCCCCGGTCAAGGTCTACCGTAGGGGCCACCCGGTCCAGGACGTCTGGGACTTGATTCTGGCCAACATCAGGGTTCCCAAGATCGTCCATGGAGACTTCAGAGCCATGTTCGGATCGCTCAAGGTGGCCGAGCGCCGCGTGCAGGAGTACTGCCGCAAGTACGGTCCCGACACTTTCGTTGAAGCCACCGATGAGATCAAGAACTACAGCGAGCGCCGAATGCGGGCCATGATCTCAGCGCTTCCCGACGGGACCTTCGAGGCGGATGACGTGCTCGACGACGCCGGAACGACACTGGATCCGGTGAGGGTGACGTGCCGGCTCACCATCGACGGCGACACGATCACCACCGACTTCACCGGCTCGGACCCGCAAGTGCAGGGACCCATCAACGCCACCTACGGCGTGACTGCGTCGCAGGTGTACACCGTGCTGTTCCAAGTCTCGGATCCGGACATGCCCTCCAACCACGGCGCCTTCCGGCCGATCAACATCGTGGCCCCGGCCGGCAGCGTGGTCAACGCGGAGTCTCCCGCGGCCGTGTTCGGCGGCAATGTCGAGACCTCCTCGCGGATCATGGACGTGCTGCTGGCGTGCTTCGCGCAGGCGGTTCCCGAGCGGGTGATGGGCGGCTGCTTCGGCACCTGCCAGAACTTCACCGGGGGCAGCTGGCACCCCGAGCTGGACGAGTACTCGATCATCTACGTCTACCACGAGGGCGGCTGGGGCGGCAGGGCCTCCGGCGACGGTCTCACTGCGCAAATCAACCCGGTAGGCAACGACATGAACCAACCGGTCGAAATCTTCGAGAGCCGCTTCCCGTGGCTCTACGAGGAGTACTGCATCAACGAGAACAGCGGCGGACCGGGTTACAACCGCGGCGGGCTCGGGATCCGCCAACGCATGCGGGCCCTGTCCGCGTCGAGTTCGATCAACCTGATCGCCGACCGGTTCCGGCACCCCCCGCCGGGCACGAACGGAGGAAGGTCGCCGCTGCCCTCGGCCGGAGGCCACTACAACGACTTCAGGGTCAAGCTTCCCGACTCGGAGGATTTCGTCCACGCGACCGAGGCCTTCGGAACGGTCTCGCCGTCCAAGTTCGCCGGGCAGGTCATCGCCCGTGGCACAGTCGTGGAGAACACCACCACTGGCGGCGGCGGATATGGCGACCCGCTCGACCGAGAGCCCGAGCGGGTCGCGACCGACGTCACCGGGGGCTATGTGACGGCCGCGGCCGCGGAGTCGGAGTACGGCGTCATCCTGCGAGACGACCACAGCGTCGACTCCGAGGCGACGCAGGCCACCCGGAGCAGGCTCAGACAGAAGGCGGAATGACCGTCCCCTCCGATACACCGACCAACGCCCCCTCGGACACCGCCGAGGAGACGCCAGCGGCCACAACCCCCAAGGAACCCCTTGAGCTCTACGAGACCATGGTGCGCATCCGTGAACTCGAGACCCGCATCGAGTCGCTGCACTACAGCGGGAGAATGCACGGCTCATTCCATTCCTCCATGGGGCAGGAGGGCGCCGCCGCCGGGGTGATCGGCTGCCTCCGGCCGACGGATCTGGTCACGTCCACTCACCGGGGCCACGGTCATGCGCTCGCCAAGGGAATGAGCCCGACCACCATCGTGGCCGAGTTGTTGGGCCTCCTAGAGGGATCCTCGGGCGGCAGGGGCGGCTCGATGCACCTGCACGACATCGGCTGCGGCTTTCTCGGGGAGAACGCCATCGTGGCCGGGGGCGTGCCCTGGGCTGCGGGCGCGGCTTGGGCTTCCCGACGGCTGGGCAGGGATCTCGTGGCGGTCAGCTTCGTCGGCGACGGCGGCGCAGCCCAGGGAGTGTTCGCCGAAACCCTGCGCATGGCGAGGACTTGGGGCACGCCGCTGCTGGTGGCCTGCGAGAACAACCATCTGGCTCACTCGATGCCGGTGGAGCGCACCTTCGGCGAACCGGGCTCGATCGCGGCCTGGGCGGCCGGATTCGGAATGCGGGCCGAGTATGTGGCCGGTGACGACGTGTTCGCGGTGCATCGGGTCGCAGCCGAGATGATCGACGAGGTTCGGGCCACAGGCAAGGCAGCATTCCTGGAGATCGAAGTGTGGCGGGTCCGAGCCCACAGCCTCAACGATCCCGACTACCGGTACCTGCCGAGGGACTTGGGCAAGTCGCACCTGCAGACCCACGATCCGATCGCCAACGCCGAACGGAGCCTGGAATTGTCGGAGACGGAGATCGCGACAATTCGTGAACAGGTCGCGCAGGACATCGCAGACGCGATCGAGACCGCCCTCGCAGGGCAGGCCGCAGCCGAGAGGTTCGCAACGATCGGTGTCTATTCCGAAGCGTTCGAACGGGAAGGCCAGCTTCGTGGCTGGTGAGCTCAAGTACGCCGAAGCGATCCGCAGAGCCCTGGCCGACGAGCTCGGCTCCGATCCCAACGTTGTGATCATGGGACAGGAGATCGAGGCCCTGGGCGGAGTGTTCACCGCCACGCAGGGACTGGCTGAGAGCTTCGAGGGCAGGGTGCTCGACACTCCTCTGGCCGAGTCGGCGACGGTGGGATGGGCCGTCGGTGCCGCCATGGCCGGGCTGCGTCCGGTGGTGGAGATCATGTTCATGGACTTCATCACGACCGCAATGGACCAGATCGTCAACGGAGCAGCCAAGCTCCGCTACATGTCGGGGGGCCAGGTCGCCGTCCCGATCGTGATCCGGACGCCATCGGACGCCGGCACCGGCCACGGTCCCCAGCATTCGCAGCATCTCGAGACTTGGTTCGCGCACGTGCCGGGTCTGGTGGTGGCCATGCCCTCGACCGTGCCGGACGCGTACTGGATGCTGCGGCAGTCGATCCGCGACGACAATCCGGTGGTATTCGTTGAGAGCAAGTACCTCTACTTCCGCGAGAGCGGCGAGATCGGGGCCGAGTGCCCGGGAACGGCTCATCCCTACGAAGCCCGAATCGCCAGGAGCGGCCATTCGGTGACTGTCGTGACCGCGGGACGGATGGTCGCGGAGTCGCTCGCCGCAGCCGAGTCGCTCGCGGCCGATGGCATCGAATGCGAGGTCGTAGACCTCCGGTTCATCTGGCCCTACGACCGGGAGACGCTGACCCAGTCCATAGAGCGAACCAACCGGTTGATGATCGTGCACGAGGCGGTCCAAGACTTCGGCTGGGGCAGCGAGATCTGCGCCTGGGCTGCGTCCGAGTTGTTCTACTCCCTTGATGCGCCCATCCGCCGGCTGGCAACGCCGCGGGCGCCTATCCCGTTCGCGGCCCATCTGGAGTCAGCGCTCGTCCCCAACCGAGCAATCATCGAAACGGCCGTCCGGGATCTGGCCATGCACTGACGCGCGAGAGGCCAAGCGAGCAAGCGCGCGAATCCGGCCCATACGGGCGAGACCGTGGCCCGAGCGGCCCGTGAGCGCAGCGAACAAGAGCGGGAGTGATACCGCTGCGACACGACCGGCTCTCACCTACCTGCGCTCGCTCTAAAGGCCGAACAAGCGCAGGGCGCAGTTTGCATGGCTCAATCTGCGGGAACTAATTTCCCAAAGTGAGCCAGCCGACCGGCGGCCGAAGTTCGCTTGTCATCTTCTGCCCCCACTGCGCCGGAGCGATGACGTAGCGACGCAAGCCACACAGCGAGCGAATCATGCGGCAGAAGTAAGGGCGTTATGGGGGAATCCGAGGCTCCCGATTCTGTGGTCGAGTTCGACGATGTGTCGCGCCTCTTCGGTGACACTGTGGCCCTTGACTCGGTGTCGTTCGCTGTGCGCCAGGGAGAGTTCTTCTCCATAATCGGACCGAGCGGGTCGGGCAAGACGACCACCGTCCGCATGATCGCCGGTCTCGACGCCCCTACCCGTGGAACCGTCAAGCTCTTCGGCCAGGACGCCGCCGCCGTTCCGCCTCACCGGCGGGGTACTCCGATGGTGTTCCAGAGCTACGCCCTGTTCCCGCATCTGAACATCCGGGACAACGTCGCCTACGGCCTTCGCATGAGAGGGGTCTCCAAGCCCGAGCGCCGCAGCCGGGCCGACGAACTGTTGAAGCTGGTCGGTTTGGAGGGTCTCGGCGACCGCCGGGCTGAGCAGCTCAGCGGCGGTCAGCAGCAGCGCGTCGCGCTGGCCAGAGCCATCGCCACCGAGCCGAGGGTCGTTCTCCTCGACGAAGCCCTCGGCGCGCTCGACGCCGCGCTGCGCATCGAGATGCAGGTGGAACTCAAGCGGCTACAGAAGGAACTCGCCTGCAGCTTCATCCACGTAACTCACGATCAGAGCGAGGCCATTGCGATGGCCGACCGCATACTCGTGCTCCACGACGGCCGGTCTGAGCAGATCGGCACACCAGCCGAGGTGTTCGCCCGGCCCAGGACCCGCTTCGTGGCCGGCTTCGTGGGTCAGAATAATCTGATGGACGCGACGCCGACCGGGGTTGGCGACGACGGCCTGCACCAGGTCCGCACCGCGCTCGGCGAGTTCCTCGCCAAGGGATCCGACGGCCACCCGATAGTCCTAGGCGCGCCCGCCACCCTGATCGTGCGGGCTGACGCGCTGCGGCGGGTGACTCCGCGGCAGACGCCCAACCACTTCAAGGGAACAATCGCCGGGGCACGGTACTCGGGGACCACGGTGACCTTCCTGGTCAAGGCGACGGACGGTACGGAGTACCGCATGGAGGAACCCGAGTCCCTTAGCCACGAAGAGTCCCGCAATGGAGGTGACCGGCTTCGCATAGGCGACGAGGTGCTCGTCGGCTGGGACGCCGATCACGCGTATCTCATGCAATGAGCAACAACCCATCAGGAGGGAAGATGGAACACCAATCCAACCAAGAACCTCGAGGCATGACTCGGAGGCGGTTCCTCGCCAACTCGGGCTATGCAGCACTCGGGGTCGGCACCATGCCGGCATTCCTGGCCGCGTGCAGCGGCACCAGCGAGCCCGAGCACCAGCTCGAGCTGCGGACCCAGGGGATCGGCACGACCGTGCTCGACTCGGTCCTGGCCCAGTTCACGGCGGAGACCGGCATCCCCGCCACCGGCACTCAGGTCGGGTTCGGCGAGATGGTGCCTCTGTGGATCCAGGGCGGCTACCAGAACCAGTGGGACGTCATGGAGGCCCAGGGCGCCCAGATCGCCCCGCTGGTGGAGGCCGGCACGCTGCAGCCCATCAAGGTGGCCGACATCACGCACTGGGACGCGCTGCTCGAGGTGTTCAGGGTGCCCGGTGCCGCCGGGCAGGACGGCGATGGTCACCCCTTCACTCAGGTCTACACCCAGGAAGCCCGCGACTCGGGCGCGCTCGACGAGGTCTGGGTGGTCCCAACCGTATGGAACGGCGACTCCATCGGATACCGCACCGACCTGGTCGGCGGCGAGCTCGACTCCTACGCCGCGCTCTGGGACCCCCAGTTCGCGGGTCAGGTAGCCCTGTTCAACAGCTCGCTGCGCGCTCCCATGGAAGTGCTGGCCACCTTCGTCGGGACCGGCGAGTACCAGACCGAGGGGACCATCGGGAGCCCGAGCCGGAACGACATCGACTTCGCCATCGACTTCCTGATCGAACGGAAGCGGGCCGGGCAGTTCCGGCTCCTCTGGGACGACTTCGGCCACGCCATCGAGATCCTGGACACCGGCGAGGTGTCCTTGATGAATGCGTGGGAGCCGATCGTTCGAGAGGTGGCCGCCCGGGGGAAGCCGGCCGTGTACGGCACGATCAAGGAGGGCTACAACATGTGGTTCCACGGCATTGCGCTGTCAGCCGACTCGCCCAACTATGACGCCGCCGTTGCCTACGCCAACTTCTGGCACGAGGGCTTCGCGCCGGCTGAGGTCGCCAACCAGGGCTACATGACACCGACCCCGTCGGTGGCCCAGGCCGCGCTGCAGGGCGCCGACTCTCCCAACGCCGGCGTCAACGCCTGGGACTACTGGTACAACGGCGGCGGCCGCGACCGGGGCTCCGTCGACGACATCGCGTCGAAGGCAGCCTGGTGGTGGCAGTTCCCGGCGGAATCGGAATACCTCGAGTCGAGGTGGCAGGACTTCGTCGCGGCCTAGGCCTGACCACCGTCGCCATCGGATCGGCGAGTCGAAGGAGAGCGCGAGCAGCTGCAACCACCCAGAGACAGCTCTGCACACGACGGCCGGCCAAGCCTGACCAGAGAGCAGGCTTGGTTGGTCGCGCCCGCCCTGCTGTCGATCGCCGTCGGTCTCGCCGTTCCCCTCGGGGCGATCGTGCTGTTCAGCTTCTGGACGGGCACCTCGGTCGGGATGCACTCCGATCTCACGACCTCCAACTACGCCAACATCCTGACCGGCGGAACGTTCTGGGACACCGTCGGATGGACATTGCAGGTACTGGTGATCGTGCTTGCCTGCTCCACCGTCATCGGAGTTCTGGTCGCGTACTTCGCCGCTCGGGTGGTGACGATCGAATGGGTTCGCACCGCTCTGGTCTTTCTCCTCTTCGTCCCCTTCATCGTCAGCTACGTGATCCGCATGATCACTTGGATTCCCCTCTTCGGCCGGGCCGGCCTCCTCAATACCGCCCTTACAGAGGCGGGTATTCTGGACGAGCCGTCCGATCTGTTCCTGTACACCTCGCCGTCGATGATGACAGCCCTCGTTTTCCTCTATGTCGCCTTCATCATCGGCCCCACCTACTTCAAGCTCCGTCAGCTGGACGAGGACCTGCTGCGGGCCGCGCAGAACCTGGGGGCATCGCCGTTCCGCACATTCTGGAGCGTCGAGTTGCCGCTGGCCCGGCCCGGCATAGTCGTCGGCTGGATCTTCGTGTCGGTCATGATCCTGTCGGACTTCGCCACCGAGCGGATCATCGGCGGAGGCCTGTCACCGCTGCTGGCCGGCACCGTCTGGCGAAGAGCCGAGCTGCTGCTCTGGCCCCAGGCGAGCGCCCAGGCGGTAGCCCTCGTTCTGATCACCTTGGCCATCGCGGCTGGACTGCTGCGCTTCGCCCAACTGGAACGAGACCTCTGAGTGCGCTCGGGAACCGTTCGGCCCACGCCGCCGGTCCACTTCAATGTTTGGACCCGGATCTCGCTGGCGATCCCGGTGGTCATCGTTCTGGCTTTCATCTATGTGCCCATCCTGCTGATTACGCTGCTGTCGTTCCAGGGTCCCCAGGGTGGAGCCACTTTCCCGATCAGGGATCCCGGCACCCTCTGGTACCGGTCCCTTTCGGATCTCTCGGTCATAACCGATCACCCCGACTATCTGGGACAAGCCGTCTTCGATTTCAGGGCAAGCATCGTCAATTCCCTGAAGTTGGCGGTCACCACCGCGGTCGTCTCGACGACCATCGCCATGGCCGCGGCCCAGGCCATGCGATCCAGGTTCCGCGGCGCTCGGTTGGCGACCTACGCGATCCTGCTCGGGATTGTCACCCCCGGTCTGGCGGTGAGCCTGGGCATCGTGACCGTCTCCTCCGAGCTCGGCATCACCGCCGGTCTGTTCACAACCGGAATCGTCGCACACGTCGTCTGGACGATGCCCTTCTCGTTCCTGCTGTTCATGGTGATGTTCAACCGCTTCGATCGTCGCGTCGAGGAAGCTGCCTACACCCTGGGCGCCTCCAGACTCGAGACCTTCTTCACAGTGACGGTTCCCATCATGAAACCTGCCGTCATAGGGTCATTCCTCTATGCATTCCTGCTGAGCTTCGACGAGTACGCCCACTCCATATTCATAATGGGGGCCGACCGGACCCTGCCCCTGATGCTGGTGTCGGCCGCTCAGCTGAGGATCACGCCCTCTATCTTCGCGCTCGGTGTCCTGATCATCACCATCTCGCTGATCCTGCTCCTGGCCTATGTTGTGAACGTACGGAGAACCTTCAGACGTCAGGATCTCCGAGGAGTCAAGGCATGAGCGACTCTCGCGCCGTCAGCAACACTGGCGCTCCCGGATTGTCGGTCCTGCTGACCTTCGACTTCGACGCCCTGTGCATCTGGCTCACAATGATGGGGACCACGGCACCCAGAACCCTGTCACGCGGCGAGTTCGGTGCCCGGGTGGGAGCCGACCGCGTGCTGCGTCTGTTGGACGACTTCGGCGTCAAGAGCACCTGGTTCGTGCCGGGCCACACAATCGACACCTTTCCCGAAGTGTGTGCGAGGATCGTCGAGGCCGGGCACGAGGTCCAGCACCACGGCTACGCCCACGAGCCTCTCGAGGGTCTTGACCGAGCCACCGAGGCCCGGTACCTGGAGCAGGGCATGGAGGCCATCGAGAGGCTGACCGGTCGACTCCCGATCGGCTACCGCTCCCCCTCCTGGAATCTCAACCCCCACTCGCCGCAACTGCTGACCGACTTCGGCTTCCAATATGACAGCAGCCTCATGGCCCATGACCTGCGGATGTACTGGCTGCGCGACGGGGACCGGGTTGGGGAGGACGGGAACTACTCGTTCGGCAAGCCCACCTCCATCGTTGAAGTACCGGTCAGCTGGAGCCTGGACGACTTCCCGCCCTTCACGTTCGTGTGGGAGCCGCTGCGGCCCGGATACGGATCCACCGAGGTCATCAGCGGAGACTGGCTCGACCACCTTGAGTACGCCTTGGAGTACGAGCCCAACGGCGTTGTGAACATCACCATGCACCCGCAGGTGACGGGGCGAGTCCACGTGCTGCGGATGGTTGAACGAGTGCTGCGGCAGATAGCCGACCGTCCGGGCCTCCACTTCAGAACCATGACCGAAGCCGTCGATCTCGCAAAGCAGCACCAACTCGTCGAGACGCTCTGCTAACTGATGAACTGCCAGTTGACTCCACCCCAAGACACCGTCGTGGCGGGGTTGCGGCTGTCGTGCGCCGTGTAGCCCTACCGGTATGCTCCGAAGCCATGACAACTGCCGGCCGACGGAGCTAGTCCGGTGCCGTCCGTGAGCCGAGGAATCGTGTCAACTGACGCTGAGAGCGTCGGTGCTGACCCCCGGTACTACGTCGAGAGCGTGGCACGCGCCGCCCATGTGCTCAAGGTGATCGCAGGCCGCAGCGGCCCGATGAGCGTGGCTGGGCTGGCCAAGCACTTGGAGTGGAACAAGGCCGCGGTGTATCGAATCGTCCGCACCCTGGATGCGCTCGGGTTCCTCCGGTCAACAGACGGCGGCTACGTCCCGGGGCCGGCTCTCATAACGCTGGGCCAGGCAGCCCTCGAGGCCACTGGTCTTCTCCCGGTCGCCCGACCCCACTTGGAGGCGCTGTCGAAGGAGCTGGTCGAAACGGTCGTATTGACTGTGTTGGACGGCCCTGACATCGTCTATATCGACTGCATCGAAGTTGAGGCCGTCTTGATGACCCGGTCGACGGTCGGAGCGCATCTGCCGGCCTACTGCACCTGCTCGGGTCAGGTGCAGCTCGCGGGTCTGCCCGACTCGGAGGTCCGCAAGCGTCTCCGCAAAGTTGCCATGGTGAATCGCGGTCCCAACACGCTGTCATCCCTGCCGGAACTGATCAGCCGATTGGAGACGATCCGCGCCGAAGGGTACGCGGTCAACGACCAGGAACTCGCGGTGGGCCACCGATCGCTGGCTGTTCCCGTCTTCTCGTACAACGGCACGGTGGCCGCCGCTCTGAGCGTGTCAGTGCCAGCAGCCAGGGTGCCGCTCGATGACTTGAAGGGGTTGCTGCCGACGCTTCTCACCGCAGCAGACAAGATCAGCCGAGATCTCGGGGCGCCAGCCGCCTCGAGTCTTACCGAGGCCTACGAGAGGCGCATCTGAAGCCACCCGAGGCAACAGTCGGCTGCGACCCTTGTCTTTTCTCGATCGCGATAGATGTCGTGGTGACTCGTCCCGGCAAGGACGTAGAGACGCTTCTGAGGGGTCGGGATGGCGTTGTAGGCCGCGACCTCCATATCTGAGAAGGTGAAGTCGTCGCTGTCGGCCAGAACCATGAGAGTGGGCGTGTCCACCAGCCGCTCGATGTAGCCCATCACGTTGTACTCCATCAGCATCTCCGCGGACTGCACCGTGTTGCGATTCTGATAGGAGGGAGCCTCCGTCTCCTTCAACATCTGGAACAGCGGCGGACTGGCGGGATAGGGCCAGGTGCAGAGCTCGGTCTCGGGAGTCTCGGAAGAGTGCTTCATGTAGAGGTGCTCACCCGTGAGGTAGCGGTGTCTTCGGGCGTCGAGCACGGCACGGGACAGCTTGCGGAAGCCCATGGTGCCGTGAGCGCGGCGCATCGTCTCGTACCCGTCGATGACCGGCACCACCGATATGACGCAACTGATGCGGGGATCTACTGCACCCGCAATCAACACGTGGCCACCGCTGTATGAGATGCCCCAGGCCGCGATCCTTGAATGATCGACGCTGTCGAGGGTCTCCACGTACGAGACCGCGTTGCGGTAGTCCTCTATCTGGCCCCAGGGGTCGAGGTGTTGGCGCACATCCCCGCCACTGCCCCCGAAGCTCCGGTAGTCGAAGATCAACGAGGCGAATCCAGCCTCGGCGAACACCCTGGCATACCGGGGCTGGACCAACTCCTTGACATAGCACCAACCGCCGGCCAAGACCACTGCCGGGTGGGGCCCCGGCTCATCGGGCTCGAACCAGAGCGCCTCGATTGCGGTTCCCTCGCTGTCGAATGTCACCGTCCGGGCTTCCATCGTTCCTCCGCTCTGTCGGACTGTGCCTGCTAGGCGGTCAACCAGCCCCCGTCCACCGCCAGGATCGCTCCGGTTACGTAGGACGCATCGTCGGAGACCAAGAACGAGACCGCGGCTGCCTGCTCCTCCGGAGCAGCGAATCGACCCATCGGGACGGCCGCCCGCAGTCGTGCCGAACGGCTGCTGTCGGTCCGCAGATCCTCATTCATGCGGGTCTCGGTGACTCCCGGCGCGACGGCATTGACCCGCACACCGTGGCGGGCGAGCTCGAGGGCCATGGCCTTGGTGAGCATAGCCAGAGCTGTCTTGGACACGGTGTAGGCCGCATGAGCAGGCGCAGCCGTGAAGGACTCGATGGAGCAGACGTTCACGATCGAGCCGGCGCGCCCGAGCGACACCCGGGAGGCGGCGAAGTTGCGGCTCAACCTGAAGGCCGCTCTGACGTTGATGTCCATTGTCTCCGTCCAGTCCTGCATGGTGTGATCGAGGATCGACGCACGCCGAAGCACCCCGGCCGCGTTCACCAGCACGTCGACATCTGGCATGCGCAAAGGCAATGAGACGATGTCGTCGTCACGGACATCGCCGGTCACGAACTCGACTCGCGGCCGGCCCCGAAACGTGCCGCGGAGGAGCAACTCGTCCCGGTCCACAGCGATGACCCGAATCCCGTCGTCCACCAAGCGGCGGACCACCGCAGCGCCGATGCCGGACCCGGCGCCGGTCACGATGGCCCGCTTGCCGGCGTCGTCGGAGGTGCTTGCGGTGCTCATGGCAGGCGATACCCGCCGTCGACGTAGAGGATCTCGCCAGTGATGTAGCGGGCGGCGTCCGAGAGCAGGAAGACCGCCGCGTCGCCAATCTCGCCGGGGGCGCCGTAGCGGTTGCCGAGCGGGATGCGGGCCTCCGTCTCAGAGCGGTCGTCCTCGCTCATGCCGGTGTCGATCGCTCCCGGCCCCACCGCTACGCAGCGGATGCCGTGCCGGCTCAGATCGAGGGCGAGAGCCCGGGTGAGTCCGAGCAGCCCGCCCTTGGTAGCCGCGTACACCGCCTGTGGCGGGTCGAGCCAGCCGATATCGGACTCGACCGAGCACAGGTTGAGGATCACGGCGCGCTGCTGATTGTGCACCCAGTGCTGAGCGAAGCGCTGGGAGAACCGGAATGGTGCTGTCACGTTCACATCGAACATGGCGTCGAAGTCCCCGTCGGACTGCTCCCAGCAGGGCGCAGACCGATGGATCCCGGCGTTGTTGACGAGGGCGTCGACCCGCCCGAAACGGTCGAGTGCGCTGGCCAGCGCGATCTCGGGTCCGCCGTCGGAGGTGACGTCAGCCTCCACCGCCAGGAACGACCCCGTACCTAGGCCCCGCGGCGCGATGGGGCGCCGCGACACCCCGACCACGCGGGCGCCTGCCTCGACGATCGCGGTTGCGATCCCGGCACCGATCCCCTGGCTGGTGCCGGTCACCACCACGACCTGACCGCCCAATGGACCCCGGTCCACTAGCCGTGGCCCACAGAATCGTTGAGCTCTCCCGACAGCCCCGCCAGGAACCTGGCTGCGTCGGCACCGTCGACGGCCCGGTGGTCGGACACCAGCGTCATGGTGATCAGCTTCGCACCGGCCCCGGTCCGCAGCCGACCCACCCCCAGCGCCGCCACCTGAGGCGGAACGATCATCGGCGCCACCGCGCTCGCGCCCAGTGCACCGAGATTGGACACGGTGAAAGTGCCGCCGACGAGATCGTCGGGAGTGAGCCGCCGGTTCCGGGCCCGCTCGATCAGGCTCCGCCGAGCGCCGATCAGGTCCTGGAGGGAGAGAGAGTCGACTCGCCGGAGGACGGGAGCCACAACACCATCCGGTCCGTCCACTGCGATATTGATGTTGACATCGGCGAACTCGATCCGCCGGCCGTCGTCGTACCACGAGTTGAACATCGGACGGTGCCGCAGTGTCGCAGCTACCGCGGCGATCACCAGATCGGTGAGAGTGGCCTTCGGAACCGACGATCGAATGTCGTCCAACGCGCGGCACGCCGAGGTGACGTCCATGTCGTCGACGACCGGGAACTGCGGCACCGCCGCCGAAGCGGACATCGCCCTGGCCACCGCCAGACGGTGCTTGGTGGACTCGATGACCTGGTGGGATCCGACCAACTCCGGATCCACCGGCTGCCGCGCCGGACCACCGGAGCGCGGGGACGGAGGCAGGCCCGCCAGATAGCCGTGCCGCAAGCCCATGCGGGGACCGGCGACCGCGTGGTGGTCCGACCCCGGTCCGAGGGCGCCCCTCGCGGTGGCAGCCGCCTCAGCCCCTTCCACCGCGGCTGGCGACACGTCGGGCTCGAGCCCAACTCTCCGGGCCGAGGGCACGAGCCCATCAGCGGGGACCGGCCGCGCGGCCGGATCGAACCGCTCGCCGACATCGGCGATCAGGCCGATGACCGCCCCGGGAAGCACCACCTCGCCGGCCGCAGCCAGCTGCTTGGCCAGAACCCCATCCGAGGTCGCCTCCACCTCGAGAGTCGCCTTGTCCGTCTCGACTTCGAGCAGGGGATCGCCCGAGATCACCTCGCCCCCCTCGTCGACAACCCACTCGACCACCCTGACCTCGTCGTCGGCACCGAGGGCGATCTTGGGCATGCGGAACTCGCGCATCTGATCCTCGGCTAGTCCTCAACCCAGTCCACGACCTGGCGCACCGCCACCTCGACCGACTGCTCCGTCGGGTAGACCTGCGCCTCCAGCCGCTCCGAGTAGGGGGCGGGTACCGGCTTGGCGCTAACCGTCAGCACCGGCGCAGCCAGCACATCCCACGCCTCGCAGGTGGCGATCGAGGCGATCGTGGGTCCCACTCCGAAGAAGGGGCTATCGTCGGCCAAGCACACCACCCGTCCGGTCGAGCGGGCCGCGACCGCGATGGCGCTCACATCAAGGGGTGCCAGAGAAACGAGGTCCACGACCTGCACCTCCACGCCATCCCGGCTCAGCCGGTCAGCAGCCCGGGCCGCGATGCCGGTGCCCGCGCCGTAGGCCAGGACGGTGGCATCCGTTCCGGCCCTTGCCTGGCGGGCACCCACGCTGGGAGCGGCGGACCGCCTCAGCGGCCCCTTGGCCCGGTAGATGCGAAGGTCCTCGCACACCACCACCGGGTCTTGCTGCTTGAGGGCCCAGCGAATGCAGTCGTATGCGGACTGGGCATCGGACGGGGCCAGCACGGCCATCCCGGGCGTGGCCGACAGCAGAGCGTGCAATGACTGGGAATGCTGGGCCGCGAACGATCCCAGCGGGCCCTGCCCGACCCGGACCACCAGCGGCACCCGGATCTGGCCCGACGACATGTATCGCATCTTGGCCGCGTTGTTCAGTAACTGGTCCAAGCCCAGATACAAGAAGCCCGCAAAATCCACCTCCACCACCGGGCGCAGTCCCGCCACCGCCGCGCCGACGCCACAGCCCATGGTCGCCGACTCGGAAATGGGCGTATTCAGCACTCGATCGGAGCCGAAGGCCTCGGCCAGCCCTTTGGTGGCCCCGAACGGGAACCCGGCCACGATATCCTGGCCGAGAAGCACGATCGAGTCGTCCTCGGCCATCGCGTCCCGCTGAGCCGCGCAGACAGCCTCGACAAAGGTGACCTCCTCGACCAGCGACCCGGTGGCGATCATCCCCAGATGTCCCGGTAGAGGGCAGGGTCTCCAGGCTCAGCGGCACCCCGGGCGTAGGCCAGTGCCTGCTCCACCTTGGCCTCCACCCGCTCCGTGATCTCATCGGCCGCGGCCGGAGACAGCCCGGCCCGGGCGGCCAGAATGGCGATGGGGTCGCGCTGACGCCACGCCTCGACCTCCTCCTTCACCCGGTAGAGGCCGTGGGGAGGATCCCCCCGGGAATGGCCCATGTACCGGTAGGTCAGAGCCTCAACGACGGAAGGCTCGCCCCTGCGGGCATGCTCGACGGCGCGTCTGGCCGTGTCGTACACCTCGAGGACATCCTGACCGTCAACGACATAGTCGCGGATGCCGAAAGCGCGGGCCCTCGCCGCGACGCCCGGGCCCGCGGTCGATTCGGCGACTGGCATCGTGATGGCGTAGGAGTTGTTCTCGCACACGAACACCACCGGCAGTGACCACAGACCGGCCAGGTTGAAGCTCTCATAGACAACGCCCTGGTTGACGGCGCCGTCGCCGAAGAAGACCACGCACACCCCCCCGGCACCCTTGAGCTTGGAGGCGAGCGCGACTCCGGCCGCGATGGGCACGGCGCTGCCGACCACGGCCATCGTGCCCAGGAACCCGCGCTCGATGTCGGTGATGTGCATCGAGCCGCCCTTGCCTCCGGAGGATCCGGACGACCGACCGCACAACTCCGCCATCAGCGACTCCACCGGAACACCCCGCGCGATGGCATGGCCATGCCCCCGGTGGTGGCTGATGATCTTGTCGCGGTCCTCGAGGGCGCCGATCATTCCAGCGGCCACCGCCTCCTGGCCGATGGAAACGTGAACGGTGCCGCTGATGTCGCCCTCCTCGTAGGCGCGGTAGGCGAACTCCTCGAACCGGCGGATCAGGGCCATCGTCTCGTAGAGATCGAGCGCGAGGTCCGAGTCCGCCCGCAGACCGTCGAGCGTCGCGGTCATGCGGCATCCCCGCTTCCGGCATCAGCCCGGCGAGACCGCACCTCGGCAGTGGCAGCCTCGTCGACCAACCCGTCATCATCGACGACCACCAGGTAGTCCCGCCGGGCCGAATCGGCACTCACGTAGCCCATGCGGTAGTCGCGTGCCACGGCGCCAGGGTCGCGCTGGCCGGGATCCCCCCAGCCGCCGCCCCCAGCCGTGTACTGGGTCACAACCTCCCCGGATCTCAGGTCCACACCCACAGCCTTGGAGCCGAACTCCGGTGCGGCCTCCCGCAGGCTCACCCCGTCGCTGGAGATGAAGAACCCCGCGGCTGCGCCGTCCCCACCGCCCGAGAGGCCCCAGGGCGGCACCCGCACCCGATTGGCGACGATCGAGATCTCAGCGTCGTGCCCGAGGACCCGATGATCCCGGCGGATGCCGAGACCGCCCCGGTGCTGTCCGACGCCGCCGCTGTCGGGTCTCAGCTCGTAGCGCTCGACCCGGACCGGGAACCGCCGCTCCACCACCTCGACGGGCACATTCCAGGTGTTTCCCACGATCGACCAGATGGCTGACAGGCCGTCGCGTTCGGCATTGCCGCCCCAGCCGCCCTCGGGGTACTCGTAGATCACGTAGCGCTCGTCTCGCTGGGGGTCGGTGCCGCTGATGATCATGTTGTTGGACGAGCCGTGGTCGCAGGCCATGGTCCGGGCGCCGTCGACCTGCGCGAGCGCCCTGAACACCACGTTGTGGACGATGCAGGTCGTCTCGTTCCCGCCGGTGCAGGCCCCCGGGAAAACGGGGTTCACGATGCTGCCCTCGGGCGCGATGATCCTGATGGGCCGGTAACACCCCGCGTTGGGCTCGATGTCGGGGTCGGTGGCGGCCTGGAAGACCATGTACACCCCGGAATAGGTGTAGCCCAGCACTGAGTTGAGAGGCCCCTCCACCTGGGGGGAACTGCCGGTGAAGTCGACCTCCACGCTGTCGCCGGAGATGCGCACGGTCACTCGAACCTCGCGAGGGTCGTCGGTGATGCCGTCGTTGTCCACGAAGTCCGACGCCACGTACGCTCCGTCCTCCAGAGCCGCGATGGCGCTTCGCATGCGCTGCTCCGACTGGTCCAGGAGCATGGTCATCGCTGCGCTGAGGATCTCGGTGCCATAGCGGTCGACAAGGTCCTCAACGCGCCCGATAGCGGTCCGGTTGGCCGAGATCTGGCTCTGGAAGTCCACCCGCATCTGGGACGGGAGACGGCAGTTGCCCACGATGAAGTCGACCAGAGGCTCATTCACCACGCCGGCCTCGACCAGCTTGATGGGGCTTATCCTCAAGCCCTCCTGATAGTTCTCCCGGGCCTCCGCGTAGAAGCTGCCGGGCACGGTCCCGCCCACGTCGAGGTGGTGGGCGCGGTTGGCGGCCCAGCCCACGATGCGGCCGTCGCAGAAGATCGGAGCCACCAGGGTGACGTCGTTGAGGTGGGTTCCGCCGAGATAGGGGTCGTTGAGGACGACCATGTCGCCCGGTCCGAGCCTCTCGCCCCCGAAGGCGTCGGTGGCGGCCTTCACCGAGAACGACAGCGACCCCAGATGGATGGGCAGGAACTCCCCGTGCGAGACGATCTGGCCCTGCGGGTCGAACACTGCGCAGGAGTAGTCGTTGCCCTCGTTGAATATGGGAGAGCAGGAGGTCTTGCGGAGCGTGACGCCCATCTCTCGTGCGGTCGAGGCCAGTGCGTGGCCTATGACCTGCAGGGTGATCGGATCGTGGCCGGCGTTACCGCTCATTGTGGATCCTCGTCTCTGGTGATCAGCAGGCTCCCGGTGGCGTGCGCGACCGCGCGCCATCGGGGCGGTATGACGGTGGTGGAGTCGACGGCATGGACCACTGCTGGACCGTCGAGACGCTGGCCGGTCTCGATCTGGACCCGATCAACGACCTGGGTCTCGACGAACCCGTCGATCTCCTCGAAGTACACCTCGCGGCCCGGCACCGGACCGCGGGCGACGGCCCAGTCCCAGTCCCACCACATCTCGGGATCATCGGGAATTGCGAACCCCGCGACGCGCATGGTCACTAGATCCACGGAGACGTCCTGGAACGAGTGCCCGTAGAGCTGCTCGTGGAGGCGGTGAAAGTCCTCCACCGACGTCGCCAGACGAGCAGCGTCGAGGTCCCCCTCCGGCATCCGCACGGCCAGGTCATGGGCCTGCCCGGCGTAGCGGTAGTTGAACCAGACCTCGGTCCGCATGCGATCCTGCGGGTATCCCTCCTGCGCGAGGGAGCCCCGGGCCTCGGCCGACATCGACTCCAGCTGATCCCGGAGATGGCCCACATCGAGCTCGTCGACATCGCGGGCCACCGACCGGAGGATGTCCTGTCGCGACACCGAGATGGCCGCGCCGAAGGCCGACGTGCATCCGGGGAACGGCGGGATGAGCACCGTCGGTATGTGAAGCTCGCGGGCGATGTCGGTGGCGTGCACCGGGCCTCCCCCGCCGAAGGCGCTCAACGCGAACCGGCGCGAGTCGCGGCCCCGCTCCACCGAGATCGCGCGGACCGCGTTCACCATGTGGGCGTTGACGATCCGCAGGATCCCGGCCGCAGCCTGCTCGACGCTCACGCCCAACCGGGACGCGATGTGCTCGGAGATGGCGGCGTGAGCGGCGTCGGCGTCGAGGGTGAGTGACCCGCCGAGCACGGTCTTGGCGTCGTACCGTCCCAGCACCAGGTTGGCGTCGGTGACCGTCGGGCTCGTGCCGCCCCTCCGGTAGCAGGCCGGGCCCGGGGTGCTGCCCGCGGACTGGGGGCCGACCCGCAGCGCGCCCCCGGAGTCGATCCACGCTATGGAGCCCCCGCCCGCGCCGATGGTGTGGATGTCGAAGGTCGGGTAGGCGACGTCGATGCCGCCGACCTCCATGTCGAGGCGCTCGTCGGGGACGCCGTCCACTATGCCCGACACATCGCAGCTCGTACCGCCCATGTCGAGCGTGAGCAGGCTGGTGATGCCGGCCCGCTCAGCCAGCCACTTGGCCGCGGCGACACCGCCAGCGGGCCCTGACATCAGTGTTGGCACCGGCGCCCTCGACGCCATGTCGGCGGCCATGGCGCCGCCCGAGTTGGTCATGACCGATATGCGGCCCTCGCCGTATCCCTGCCCGGCGAGCTTGGCCTCGAGATCGGCCAGGTATCCCCGGACGGCCGGGGTCACGTAGGCCGCCACCACGGTGGTGGACGTGCGCTCGTACTCCCTCAGCACCGGAAGCACTTCCGTCGAAGTGAGCACCACCTCGGCGCCGCCCTCCTCGACGACGATCTCTGAAGTGCGCTGCTCGTGGGCTGGATTCTCGAAGGCGAACAGATAGACGATCGCCACCGCGGTCACGCCCTGGCTGCGCAGATGCCGCCACGCCCGTCGCACCTCGTCCTCGTCGAGGGGGGTCACCACCTCGCCCGAGGACGACATCCGCTCGGTTATCTCCACGCGGCGGTTCCTCAGCACGAGCGGCTCGGGCACGGTCTCGTTCAGGTCGAAGAGTCGTTTGCGGTGGGTCCGGCGGATCTCCAAGACGTCGCGGAACCCGCGAGTCGTGAGCAGGCCGGTGGCCGCACCGCTGCGGGTCAGGATGGCGTTGAGACCTAGGGTGGTTCCGAGCTTTATCTGCGACACGGGGTCGCCGGGCCCGCACGCGGCGGATACGACATCCAGAACACCCTCGGCCGGGTTGTCGTAGTCGGTGGAGGACTTGAACCACGACGTGGCGCCGCTGTCCTCGTCCAGCACGACGACATCGGTGAAGGTACCGCCGACATCGATACCGATGCGCTTCAAGGCCGCTGCTCCCTCAGTGCGGCCAGCACCCGGTCCGCCGACAGTGGCAGCGCGGTCAGGCGAACGCCGGCCGCGTTCCGGATGGCCGACGCCAGGGCGGCGGGAGCGAGCATCACGGGGGCCTCCCCGATGCCCTTGGCGCCCAGCGGCCCGGTCCTGGACGGGAAGTCCTCGACCGTCTTGACCACAAGCTCGTGGGGAATGTCGCAGATAGTGGGCATCCGGTAGTCGACGAGGCTGTCGTTCACCGTCGCCCCGTTCTCGCCAACCATGATCTCCTCGAACAGGGCCTGGCCTATGCCCTGCACGACCCCGCCCTCAATCTGGCCGATGACGCTCTGGCGGTCCACGACCGTGCCCGTGTCATGGACCGCCAGGTACCGGGGTATCGATATGCGGCCCAGCCCAGTATCGAGATGCACCTCGGCGACGTGGCAGTGGAACGTGGGCTCATTGAAGGTGGGCAGGGGCATGTTGGTCGCGCAGGCCGAGTCGAAAGCCACCGGCTCGGCCTGGAACCGGCCGGTTCCCACGACCGGCCCTGACGCCATGGACACCGCCCCGACCAACTCGCTTATGGCGACCGCCGTCTCGGGGCTGCCCGCAATCTGCAGAGCGCCGTCGGTGAAACGGACGTCGGAGAGGCTGGCCTCGAGCCGGCGGGCGTATTCCTCGGCAAGGATGGCCCTGACCTCGTCGGCAGCCCGCATGGCCGCGGTACCCGCGCCGTAGAGGGTGCGCGACCCCTCCGAGCCGAAGTCGGGCGGTGTGGTCTCCGTGTTGCCCGACACCACGTGGACCTGCTCGGGGACAAGGCCGAGCCGGCGGGCCACTATGACCCTTACGCCGCTCACCACCGCGCCGGTGCCGATCTCGGTGCTCCCCGTGAAGAGCGTCGCGCTGCCGTCTTCCTCCATCCGCAATGTGGCTGACGAGTGGCCCGGAGCGGTGAACCACCAACTCATGGCCAGACCGATCCCGACCTTCGTCTGGGGGTCGGGCGGCGGTGTCGGAGAACCCTGCCAGGCCGCCATCACCGCCTCGGCCTCATCGAGGACGGCGAGAGCCGCGTCCGACTCGATGGACTGCCCGGTGGGCCCGAGACCTCCCGCCCTCATCAAGTTCCGCCGCCGAAGCTCCACCGGCGACAAACCCAGTCCGGCCGCGATGTCCTCGATGTGGACCTCGTTGGCGAAGCACATCTGGGGACCCGACGGCGCCCGGAACGAGCCGGTGGAGTGAAGGTGGGTCCGGACGGCGTGAATCCTGGCCCGCACGGCCGGGATCTGGTAGGGGCCGCCAGACTGCAACGCGCCCATGGAGGTGATGAAGGCGGTGTCCACGGCGTAGGCCCCCGAGTCGTAGTAACCCACGGCGCGGCGGGCCTGGAGATCGCCGGACTCGTTGACCGCGGTCTCCAGGGTGACGATGGACGCCTCGCGCGGGTTCGACGCTTGAAGCTCGTCGCTTCGGGTGGATGCGACCCGAACGGTCTGACCCGTCACCCGGGCCAGGCAGGCTGCGTAAGGGGCCATACCGTTGTGAAGCTTCCCGCCGAATCCACCCCCGAAGGCGGGCACCCTGACGGTGACGCGGTTCAGCGGCATCGAGAACAGGCTGGCCAGGGTCTGGCGAACCTGGAACGGCGCCTGCGAGCACATGGTGACCACCAATTGACCCTCCTCCGTGAACGCGGCGATGGCGGCCCGGCGCTCGATGTAGCCCTGGTGGACGCGGGCGGTGCGAACGGTGGTGGACACCACGGCATGGGCGTCCGCGAAAGCGCGATCGACATCGAGGCGCTCTACTGCGGAGGGTTCCTTGACGTTGCCCTCCCCGGCCACCACTTGCGGAGCCCCTTCGGCCATGGCCGACTCGATGCTCACGGCCGGCGGCCCGGTATCCGCCAGCGTGGGGGCCAGCGCGACCGCGCCGGCCTCGGCGGCGTCGAGATCGGTGGCCGCTATGAGGGCGATGGGCTCGCCCACATAGCGGACGTCGGTGGCCAGAACAGGCTCGTCCTGCTCGACGATGCCCATCCTCACCTTCGGGACATCGGCCGCGGTGAGCACGCAGCGGACGCCGGCGACGGCGGCGGCCGCGTCGACGTCGAGCTCCGCGACCCGCGATGGCGCCGACCGGGCCCGCACCACCACGCCCACCAGCGCGTCGGGGGGTGCTAGATCCTCCGTGTATCCGGCCCGCCCGCCGGCCTTGGCACCGGCGTCGGAGCGGCCGCCGAATCGGGAATGGGGCGCTGTCACGACGCACCTCCCTCGGCGGCGAGGCGAGCAGCGGCCGCGATGACGGCCGCTATGATCGGGTAGTACCCGGTGCACCTGCAGATGTTCCCCGCGAGGGCGTCCTTGATCTCTGCCGGTGCCGGAGCGGGCCCCAGCTCATCGAGCACGGCGGCGGCCTGGACGATGAAGCCGGGAATGCAGATGCCGCACTGCACTGCACCGGCTGTAACGAACTCCTCGACCAGGATGCGTCCAATGACCGACTCGGCGACGTGTTCAGGGGTAACGATGGCCATGTCGTCACACTCCATCGCGTAAACGAGGCAGGTGGTCACCGCCTGGCCATCGACCATGGCGGTGCACGACCCGCAATCGCCGGTTCCGCACCCATGCTTGACTCCGGTCAGACCGAGCCCGTCCCGAAGGGCGTCCACCAGCAGTGTCGTCGCGGCGACGGTGACCCGGCGCGGTTCCGCGTTGACTTCGAGGGTCAAGATAGAGCTACCGGCGGGACTACTCGTCACGGCCATTCCTCCCTGCCCCGAGACATCGCGGTGGCCAGCGCGCGGGAGAGCAGCGGCTGAAGCGAGGCCAGCCGGTACTCAGCCGTCCCCCTGACGTCATCAATGGGCTGCGCGGCCGCCTCGAGCGCCCTCGACGCCTCGGCCATGTCGGGCTCCGGGCCGACGAGGGCCGCGGCGGCCGCCGGAACCAGCAGCGGGGTGGGTCCGACGCCGCACAAGGCCACCCGGGCCTCGGCCAAGCCGGCACCGTCCGGTCGGATCCAGACGGCTACGCCGGACACCGCCAAGTCCATCCAGGACCGGTAGGTGAAACGGAGATAGGCCGACGCCCCCGCGGCCGGAACCACGATCTCGGTGATGATCTCGCCCGGTTCCAGCCGGTTCTGGCCGGGGCCGACGAAGAAACTGCTCAGCGGCATGTCTCGGCCGCCGTGGCTGACCCCAGCCACCCGTGCGACCGCGTCCAGAGCCAGCAGGGGCGCCAGCGTGTCGCCCGCGGGCGAGGAGCGGGCCACGTTTCCCCCCAGAGTTGCCCGGGCCCGCGTCTGGCGGCCGCCCACATAGTTGGCGCCATCGGTGAGCGCGCCGATCCCAACTCCTCGGAGCGCACCGATCTCAGCCATGGTCACGCAGCCGCCGACAGTCACGTGGTCGTTGCGGGCCTCGACCCGGCGCAACTCGGGGACGTGCTTCAGATCGATGATGGTGGCGGGGTTGATCGAGCGCGAGCGCTGCATGGGCACGAAGTCCGTGCCTCCGGCCAGGGGGAGACTGCCAGCGGCGGCCAGCAACGCGAGGGCTGCATCGAGATCGGTCGGGCGCCGGTAGGCCTGGACTGCCGCAGTCACGCTGCACTGCCGATTCTGAGCGGCGCCCGCACGGGCAGGACGAGCCGCTCGCGCTCGAAGGGCTGATGCTGGTCGGGATTGTTGGTGTCGATCTCGCGAGCCAGCCGGTGGCCCGAGAAGACGGCATCGGCCACGATCCCGGGAACGATGCAGTCACCGGCGCGGTGGACGGCCACGATCCCGGCTTCAGCTAGTCGGGCCTGGTCGGCGATCAGGTGGCGATACAGCCCGTCTCGGGAGATCCGTTGGGTTACAAGAACGACCGCGTCCGCCTCCCATTCGGCGCAGCCTTCCCGGTAGTGGTGTTCGGCGAGGACACGGCCGGGCTCGATCCGGCTGATGGAGCAGTTGCCTGCGATGTCGCCACCGAGTTCGTAGATGCGGCTGGTGACGTGGCCGAACTCGCCGGTCATGTGAAGAAAGTGCCCGGGCTCGGCCTGGGGCGACACGAGGCGCACAGCATGGCCTTGGGCCGCGAGCATCTCCGCCAGGGAGGGGCCGACGAAATACCCGTCGGTGTCGTAGATCACCACCGAGGTACCGGGCACCGGCTTGCCGTCGATCATTATCTGCTCGGGCGTCAACACATTCCGCAGGCCGGCGTCCGCGCCCGGAATCGCTTCGTGGGTGAGCGGATTGACGCCGTCGGAGGCCCATTCCGATCCGGTGGCGACCACAACAATCTCGGCGCCGTAGTCGAGCACGTCGTCAACGTCGAGCCGGCGATTGAGAATCACTTCGACGTTGTCGAGCCTCTCGATCTGCGACTCGCGCCAGCCCACGGCACGGCGCCACTCCCCCAATCCCGGCAGGTTCGGGATCCACGCCATGGTGCCGCCGGGCTCGGAACGGGCCTCGACGATGTGCACCCCCGCCATGCCCCGCGCGCCGAGCACCATCCCGCATTCGAGCCCGGCCATCCCGGCGCCCACCACCAGGACGGTCCTGGTGTGGTTGGAGGCTCGCGAGTACTTCTCGGGGTGCCAACCGCGGCGGTACTCCTCGCCGGCCGTGGGGTTCTGGGTGCAGACCAGCCGCGAGCCGACCCCCCACACCACCGCGATGCATACGTTGCAGCCGATGCACTCGCGGATGTCCTCGATCCGGCCCTCCTCGATCTTCTTCGGCAGGAACGGGTCGGCGATGGAGGGGCGGGCGGCCCCGATGATGTCAGCGGTGCCGGAGCGGATCACATCCACCATCACGTCGGGGCTGACGTAGCGCCCGACCGCGATGATCGGCTTGGACGACACCGAGCGGGCCCTGCCGATCCAGGGCGCGCACCAGTTCTCTTCGCGCATCCGGGAGGGGCCGGTGTCCTCCTCCCAGTTGGTGATGCTGCCGATGTGCAGGTCCCAGAAGTCCACGAGGTGGTCGAGATGCTCGATCAGCTTCAAGCCGTCCTTGTCTACCTCTATGCCATCGGAGCCTCTGAGGCTGTCGATGTTGAAGCGGGTGCCGACGGCGGCCTCCTCGCCGACCGCCTCGCGCACCTTCTCCAGCGTCTCCTTCAGGAACCGGGCGCGGTTCTCGAAGCTGCCGCCGTACTGGTCCGTCCGCTTGTTGTAGAACGGGCCGAGGAACTGCAGGGCGATCGTGTGGAAGTGGCCGGCATAGACATTGATGACATCGAACCCGGCCCGCACCGCTCGCCGGGCCGCATCCACATAGAACCCTTGCAGTTCGTGGATCTCCTCCACCGACATCTCATAGCAGGACTGGTCGTAGAAGTCCTCGGAGTTGAGCTGTGATACCCCCCGGACGGGGATTCTGGACTCGTAGCTGCCGGAGTGGGCCGCCCCGTACCACAACTCGACCCCGGCGAGCCCGCCGTGAGCGTGCACTGCCTCGGTCATGACCGAGAGGTTGCTCACGTCGGTGTCGTCCCACAGACGGCAGAAATTGCGGGGATAGTCATCCGATTCAGGGTGGATCGAGCAGTACTCAGTGTTGACCAGAGCCCATCCGCCCTCTGCCTTCATGGCCCGCACACCGGCCTGGCTTGCGGGCAGATCCGTTCCGAAGTTGGTGCAGTGAGGAACCTGCACGAACCGGTTCTTCAGCACTTTGGGGCCGATCCTTATCGGTTCGAACAGAATGTCGTAGCGGGGATCTCTCATCAGCATGGACCCCTATTCGCAGGAGGCGCCGGACGGAACCCTCATAGTTCCATCCGCCGCAGATGCCAACTCGGAGATCAGCTCCACCTGTGCGGCCGTCGATTCCACCGGTCCGACAATCATGTCGTCGAAGCCAGCCGCGGCGATGCGGGAGACGCGATCGGTGATGTCCGTCAACGACCCGGCCAGGTAAGAGGCACGCAGGTTCTCGACGCTGCGATCGCCCATTACCCGGCCGAACGCGGGTACCTGCTCCGCGAGGGCCCGCTCGGTGTCGTCCGTGTCGACGATGTGGGTCCACTGCACGTGGACACGCCGGAACTTGCGGTCGCCGACAGCCTCGTTGACGAGAGCAAGATCGGCGAGGGTCATCGACTCGTCGCCCGCGCAGGGAGCCAGCCAGCCGTCGAAGCGCTTGATCCGCTCCAAGACGGCGGTAGCCATATAGGGACGGTCTGCAGCCGACCCGGACTCAGGAACGCGGCTCCCGCCACCAACGAGGATCGGTATCCGCCACCGCGGACGGGGCACGAGCCTGACATTCTCGAACGGGTAGCTGGGTCCGGCGGAATCGACCGGGACGGTCTCGAGCAGTCGCCGCAGCACCTCGGCCACTTCGTCGGTGCGCTCGCCCCGCTCCGCCAGCCGGTAGCCGAAGCACTCGTACTCCTCGGGCGCCCATCCCGAGCTCAAGCCGATGGTGACCCGGGGTCCGGCCAGAGCGGCCAGGCTGGCCACCTGCTTGGCCAGCAGGACCGGGTGCCGTGGTCCGGCCACCAGCGACGCGGTGCCCAATTCCAGGCGCTCGGTAACCGCGGCCGCGGCCGCCAGCGACACGATCGGGTCGTACCACGAGCCAGAATGGACCTCGCCGGTGGTGGGCAGCATGTGGTCGATCACCCAGAGGCCCTCGAGCTCGCAGCGTTCGGCCAGCCGGGCCAGCTCCACCACCTTGGTGTCGGCGGTCGCCACGGTGTCGGCGGCGAAGGTGGGTAGCCAGAGACCGATTCTCATGCCAGCTGCGACAGCACGTCGTCGAAGACGGAGAGAACCCTGTCGACGTCGTGGTCGGAATGGGCTCCAGAGGTGACCGCGGGATGCACCGGCGGCCACAGCACGCCTCCGGCCGTCATCCCCAACAGGATCCGGCGGGTCAGCTCGATGTCGCCAGCCAGTACATCGCGCCGGTCTCGCACCGATTCGACGCCAGCGTGCATCTGGATGATGGAGGCAACTCCGTTCACGGCTGCCGGGATGCCGTGGTGGGCGAAGATGTCGCGGAGTCCTTGCCTGATGGCCTCCGCCGTACCGTCCGCCCGAGCGAGGGCGTCGGTCGTCTCCAGCACGCTCAGCGTGGCCGCTCCCGCCACGATGGACACCGGGTTCTCGGTGAAGGTTCCAGACTGGAAGATGCGCCGGTCGCCGGAACCGGATCCAAGGGTCGCCTCCATCAGATCGCGGCGACCGCCGAACAGGGCCAGGGGCATGCCGCCGCCGATCGCCTTGCCGGCGGCCGCGAGGTCGGGAACCACTCCGAGGTAGGAGGGGGCGCCGCCCAGACCCAGCCGGAACGCGCACAACACCTCGTCGAAGATCAGGACGATCCCGTGCTTGTCGGCGGCCTCGCGGACGGCCCGAACGAATCCCCGCTCGGCCAGCACCCCGCCCCCGCTGGAGAAGGCCACCGGCTCAAGGATCACCGCGGCCAGATCCGGCCCGTGCTCGTCCAGCAGGCCCCTAACCGCCTCGGTCTCGTTGAAGGGCAGCACTAGGACCTCGTCGACCAGGCGGGGCGACATCCCGGCGTAGTCGACGACCGCCTCGGGACGCAGCCTCGGCCCGCTGGGCGAGGCAACGTGGGTCGACACGAGCGCCCAGTCGTCGGACCCGTGATAGTTGCCCTCGAACTTGGCGATCTTCGTGCGCCCGGTCGCCGCCCGGGCCACCCGCACGGCCGAGCGAGTGGCCTCGGAACCGGTGTTGGTGAAGCGCAGCCTCTCAAGATAAGGCATGTGATCCTGAAGTTGCCTGGCGTAGTCGAGCGACAGCGGGGTCGGCATCATCGGGTTCGTCATCCTGGCGACCTGACGTTGGATTGCGGTGACAACGTCGGGATGCGAGTGCCCGATCAGCAGGGGACCTGCACCCATGAGCAAGTCAACATAATCGCGGCCGTCGACGTCGGTCACATGAGCGCCACAGGCAGACTCCACAAAGATCGGATGAGGCGACACCACCTTGGCCTGACCGGATACTCCCTGTGGGAAGACGTCGAGAGCATCGGACCAAGTGCGGCCTGATGAAGGCGTTCGCCTGGCGTATTCATGATCCACGCCGGCCGTCCCCGTCAGATTCGCTTCGACGCACCTCGCTCATCGATACGCCGATTCGCTCACCGTAACAAGGTCGCCGTCGGGCGTCAAGGGGCGCCGCGCCGCGATTGTGCCCATCCATAAACATGCTGTGACCTCCTATAATGGCTTGTTTCGACCATAGCGTCGAACGGCAGAATCCCCCGAGTCTTGCGCCGGATGACGGCTCGACGGTAGTGTGAACGGACGAAAACGCCGCTCAAGGCGTTCGTCAGATGGGGGAGAAGAACAGATGAGAGCAATTCGCTCTAGCCACCTTGTGCGGATCGTCGTCGCGCTCGTCGCGACGGCACTCCTTGCCGCCGCGTGCGGAGGCGACGATGACACCGACGCCGACACCGACGCCGCCGACTCTTCGATGGAGGAACCCGCAGCGGCGGAGGAACCCGCAGCGGCGGGCAACGAGCTGTGCGGCGACCGCGAGCTTCGGATCGCGCACGTCGACGGCTTCGGTGCGAACACGTGGCGGCAGATCACCGCGGCCGAGTTGCGTGACGAGTTGTCGCAGTGCCCGAACGTCACGCTCGAGTACGCGCAGGCGGACTTCGACCTTCCGACCTACATCAGCGCGATCAACTCGTACGTGGCCCAGGGCTTCGACGCCATCATCACGTACAACGACTTCGGCAACCAGGCCCTGGACACGCTCCGGCAGGCGCACGAGGCGGGCGTCGTCGTCGTGCCCTACATCTCCGATCCCGGCGGCGTCGTGGGCGAGGATTACGACGGCTATGTCGAGTACGACTTCGCCAAGGAGGGCGCGGACATGGCCGACTGGCTCAATGACCTCTATGACGGTGAGGGCCAGCTGGTGTTCGTCGGCGGGATCCCCGGCAACCCGGCGTCGCAGGCCTTGTACGACCTCATCGAAGCGCGGCTCGAGGAGATCGGCAGCTCGATCGTGATCCTCAACGAGACCCCGATCGACACGAACTGGGACCCGGCCGAGGAGCAGCGGGTGATGGCCGGCGTACTGACCCAGTACCCCACCCTCAACATGCTCGCCTCCGACTACGGCGTGGCGTCCAAGGGCGGCATCCGGGCCTTCGTCAACGCAGGAGTGCCCTTGCCGCCGCTGGCGACCTCGGCCAGCGACAACGAGCTCGGCTGCCTCTGGCAGGAGCTCCGACCGACCAACCCCGACTTCGAGCTGCTGTCCCTGGACGGCACTACCAGTGTGGTTCGGATCGCGGGCCGGAAGGCACTGGCTGCCCTGAACGGACTGCCGGACAACGAGCCCGAGTTGGCTGAACTGATCCCCTTCATCGACACCGCCAACGGGATCGACCCGCCGTGCGAGCCGTCGCTGCCACCGGACGCGGATCTCTCGTCGGCACTGACCGTCCAACAACTGCAGGAGTTGTTCGGAGGCATGGCAATGGACGAGGACGCCCCGGCCGCCGACGACACGGCAATGGATGACGATGCCGCGGCCGACGGGCCGGTGCCGACCGAGGCACTGTGCGGTGAGGGTGACATTCGCGTCGCGCACATAGACGGCTTCGGTGCGAACACTTGGCGGCAGATCACCGCGGCGGAGCTGCGAGACGAGCTGTCGGTGTGCCCGAACGTGACCGTCGAGTACACGCAGGCCGACTTCGACCTGCCCACCTTCATCAGTGCCATCAACTCGTACGTCGCGCAGGGCTTCGACGCCATCGTGGTCTACGACGACTTCGGCAACCAAGCTCTCGATGCGCTCAGGTCAGCCTACGAAGCGGGCGTCGTTGTGGTGCCTTACATTGCGGATCCCAGCGGCGTCGACGGTGAGGATTACACCAAGTTCATTCCCATGAACACCCCGGTGGCGTCGGCGATCTGGGCTGAGTGGTTCCACGAGGTCCTCGATGGCGAGGGCCAGCTGATCTTTGTGGGCGGCATCCCCGGCAACCCCTCCAGCATTGGAGCGATGGGCGGATTCGAGGCGAGAGCCGAGGAACTGGGCGGTGGGCTCACGTTCCTCAACGACGAGCCGATCGACACCAACTGGGATCCGGCCGAAGCGCAGCGCGTCATGGCCGGAACGCTCACCCAGTACGGCGACCAGATGCAAGGCGTGGTCTCGGACTACGGCGTGGCGTCAGTCGGCGGCATTCGATCCATGCTGAACGCCAACTACCCGATACCCCCGCTCGCGACCTACGCCAGCTCCAACGAGTTGGGCTGCGTCTACCAGGAGCTCGTCGCCGACAACCCCGACTTCGAACTCCTGTCCATCGACGGCACAACCCAGGTCGTGCGCCTCGCAGGCCGTCTCGCACTGTCCGAGCTCAGCGGCGTCCCCACGGGCGACCCGGACGTCTTCGAGCTCTTCACGTTCATGGACACCCTGAATGATCTCGAGCCTCCGTGCGAGCCGGACCTGCCGCCCGACGCGGACCTGTCGTCGGGGCTCAGCGTCGAACAGCTCAAGGAGTTGTTCGAATGATCCACGACGGCGCGCTCTGATAGCTTTCGTCGACACACCGATTGAGGAGTCGAGAAGGCAGACTGGAGGTGACCGTTGCAAATCGTCAGGAGTCACCCAGTACCCCCGCAGCATCTGGTGACGGTCACGCCCAGGTACTGAGACTCGACGGCATCTACAAGCACTATCCCGGCGTTCAGGCCCTCGCCGACGTCAGCCTGTCGGTACGCAGAGGCGAGGTGCACGGGCTCGTCGGCGAGAACGGCGCGGGCAAGTCGACGCTGGTCGGCGTGGCGGCCAGCACGGTTCGCGCCGACCGCGGCTCGGTCGAGATCAACGGCCAGCCGATGGACGGGGCGCACCCCGATGTGGTCCGGGAGGCCGGACTGGCCATCGTCTTCCAGGAGCCTGCGCTGCTCCCCGATCTCACGGTCGCTGAGAACATGCGGCTCAGCGCCCCCGAACACCGGCGCCCGACCGTGCGCGAGCAGAACGAGCGGGCGCGGTCGATCCTCGCGGATTGGCGGGCCGTGGCCGACATCGACCCGAGAACCTACGTCCGCGACCTCCAGCCTGACGAGCGCTTCGTGGTGGCGATCGCCCGAGCGGTTTCCGAAGAACCCGCCGTGCTGGTTCTCGACGAGCCGACCGAGCACCTCGTGCCAGCCGGAGTCGAGGAACTCTTCCGCCTGATCGCGGAGGTCTGCCGCCGCGATGGTGCGGTCGTGTACATCTCTCACCGGATCCACGAGGTGAAGTCGATCGCTGATCGGATCTCGGTACTGCGAGACGGGCGGCTGGTCTTGGCCGACGACGCGGACAACCTGACCGAGCACGACATCGTCGATTCGATCGTCGGGCGGCGACTCGAGACCAGGTTCCCTCCCAAGTTGAGTCCCGAAGACCTCGGGCCCGAGATACTGCGAGTGGAGGGACTCAGCGGCAGTGGATTCTGGGACGCCGAGCTTGTGGCCAGGCAGGGCGAGATACTCGGACTGGCGGGCATCGAGGGCCAAGGCCAGCGCGAGTTCCTGCGCGCCCTCGCCGGCCTGCAGCGCAGTCACGGCCGGATCATGGTGGCGGGCCGGCCGGTCCGTGTCCGCAACACGACGGCCGCGATGCGCAACGGGATGGTGTACCTCAGCCACGACCGCCACCGCGAGGGCATCCTTCCCGGCCTGAACGTGCGGGAGAACGCCGCCACCGCGGCGCTGCCCCAATGGGCGACTGCCGGCGTCGTCTCGGCCGGCAGGGAGCGCGAAGATGTGGGGCGGGAGTTCGACGCGCTGGGTGTGAAGACCCCGTCTCTCGACGCCGGCATCGAGACCCTGTCGGGCGGGAACCAGCAGAAGGTGATGTTCAGCCGGGTCAAGCTGGCCGCGTCGAAGGTGCTCCTCGCCGACGAGCCTACCCAGGGCGTCGACGTGGGCGCCCGAGCGGATCTGTACGGCGTGCTGCGCGAACAAGCGCGCGACGGCAGCACTGTGATCGTGGTATCGGCCGACGCGGCCGAGTTGGCCGGTCTCTGCGATCGCGTCGCCATCTTCTCGCGGGGGCGCATCGTCGAAGAACTCAGCGGCGACGCGGTCACCGAGCGCGCCATCACCGGCGCGGCGCTGACCGCCACGGCACAGCGCAGCGACCACGCACCGTCCAGGCGGGCTACTCGCTGGCCTCGGCTCCGCCGTCTCGCGGCGAGCGACTTCGCGCCGACGCTCGCGCTGATACCTGCCCTGATCGTCCTCGCGCTGATCGCCATCCAGGCGAACGAGTTCTACCTGACGACCCGGAACTTCTCGCTCATGCTCCCGCTCGTCGCCACGCTGGCCTTCTTCGGGCTCGGCCAGCAGATGGTGATGCTCAACGGCGCCATCGACCTGTCGGTGGGCCCGCTCGCGAGCGTGGCTGTCGTCGTGGCCTCGTTCGTGCTCACCCCCGAGATCCACAGCGTCGGACTGGCCTTGGGCATCGTGCTCATCTTCGTGATCGGTGCCGCGGTGGGGACGTTGAATTGGGTGCTGTCGACGATCGTGCGCATCAATCCGCTGATTGCGACGCTCGTGACGTTCGGCGCGCTGCAAGGGGTCGCGCTGTACGTCCGGCCGACGCCCGGCGGGCAGATCTCGAGAGGCATGACCGACTTCTTGAAGTCGACAATCGGCTTCATGCCGGTCACGCTGATCGTGGCCGCGGCGCTGGCCGCGGCGTGCGAGGTGGCCATGTACAGGACGCTGCTGGGAGTGCGTCTCCGAGCGTCAGGGTCGAACGTGCTGGTCGCCCAGAAGGTCGGGGTGCGCACCAAGGCGATGTCGCTGCTGTCCTTCGTTGCGGCCTCGACCTTCGCCACGCTGGGGGCGTTCATGCTGATGGCCCAGGCCACCAGCGGCAACGCCCTGATCGGCAACGGGTTCACCCTGTCCAGCGTCGGCGCGGTCGTGCTGGGCGGAGCGAGCATCTTCGGCGGCCGGGGATCGTTTCTCGGCGCACTGTTCGGTGCGGGGCTGATCATCCAGGTCAACACCGTCGTCCAGTTCCGGGGCTGGGACCGGGAGTGGCAGCTGTATCTCCTCGGCGGACTCACCATTCTGGCTGCCGCCGCATACTCGAAGTTGCGGACACATCGTGGCTGAGACGACCGCAGCGGACGAGACGGCTGCGCCGGCGGCCGAACCGCCCACCGACGAGGCCTCCGGCTTCTCGCGCCGACTTCGAATCAAGCTCGCGCCGATCTGGTGGTCGACCATCGGCCTGTTCGTCCTCAGCTGGACAATCCAGCCCGACAGCGTGAACAGCACCGCCATCGACGCGATGCTGCCATTCGCCGGGATCCTCGCGGTTGCGTCCATCGGGCAGACGCTCGTCGTCATGAGCCGCGGCGTGGACCTCTCCGTGGCCGGCACCATGACCCTCGCCGCGCTCATCGGCAGCAACTACGCCACCGGCCAGGGCGGCAATCTCTGGGTCGGGTTCCTGATCGTGGCCGCGGTCGCAGTGATAATCGGGTCGGTCAACGGTGTCGTCGTCGCCTATGCCGAGGTGACGCCCCTCGTTGCCACGTTCGCGCTCAACACGCTCCTCGTCGGCGTGGCCCTGTTCTACTCGGGCGGAAGACCGGTGCGTGCCCCCGAGAGCCTCGCCGACTTCGCGCTGTCCAAGACCATGGGAGTCTCCAACACCGTGCTCGTCTCGCTGGTGTTCGTCATCATCGTGGGGTTCGCGACATCACGCACCGTGTGGGGCCGCCAGCTGATGAGCGTCGGATCGAGCGAGCGGGCAGCACAAGCCGTCGGCCTGCACGCCAACCGCGTCAAGGTATCCGCTTACGTGGCCGGAGCGCTGTGCTTCAGTGCCGCTGGCGTGCTCCTTGCTGGCTACGTCAGCACACCCAACGTCGGGTCCGGCAACCGGTACCTGCTCCCGTCGATCGCAGCCGTGGTGGTCGGCGGCAATTCCTTCGTCGGCGGGCGCGGCTACATCGTCGGCACAGCCGTCGGAGCGCTCTTCCTTAGCCAGCTGTCCCAACTTGTGCTGTCTCTGGGTCTGCCGACATCGGCCCAGCTTCTGATCGAGGCCGCTGTCATCGCAGTTGCCATCGGTGCCCAGACGCTCGATGCAGCCGGGTTGGCGCGCCGAGCCGCCGCTAGTTTGCGTGCGCCTCCACGAGAATAGACGGGTGGTTCGGACTCGCTTATCGAAGGCAAACCGCCTCAACGTCGAACGCAGAGCAGAACACGTAGAGCGACCACACACGGAGTTGTTGCAATGGAACATGTCACATTCCTCAGTGACGGCCTGAGAATCTCAGCCGACCTGTATCTTCCCGACAAGTCCGATGGCAGCGAACTCCCGATCATCGTGCAGGGGGGTGGTTGGTGCTATGTGAAGGAGATCGTGCAACCGTCCTTCGCGAGAGAATTCAACTCTCGAGGGATGGCCGCTCTAGTCTTCGATTACCGCTACCTGGGAGAATCCGAAGGCGAACCCCGGCAGAGAATCAATCCGTGGGATCAGATCGAGGACTACAAGAACGCCATCTCCTTCGCCCAACAGATCGACGGCGTCGACCCCGAACGAATCGGTGTCTGGGGGATCTCCTACAGCGGCGGCCACGTTCTCCAGCTGGCCGCCACTGACCGGCGAATCAAGGCGACCAGCTCCGTTGTGCCGGTGATCAACGGCTACGAGAACCTGCGTCTGGCTCACGGCACGATCTCTTTCCGGGAGCTGCTGGGAGCCGTCGAGGCGGACCGGTCCGCCCAGTTCGGCGGCGCAGATCCCGGCTACCTCGATCACAACCCCCAGGAACCGCAGGGCCTCTCGACGTGGCCGTTTCCGACCAGCGCCGACATGTTCCGCGAGTTCGTCATCGAAGGGCCCAACTATGTCGGCAAGGCCACCACCCGATCAACCGAATGGCTGCTCGAGTACAACGTCCGCCCCTACGCCGAACGGATCGACAGATGCGCCACCCTGATGGTGCTGGCCGAGGGCGACGACCACACCCATTGGGATCTCGCTCTCGACGCCTACCACGCCATCGGTTGCCGCGACAAGCGGCTCGAGGTCATCCGCAAGTCGACACACCAAACCATCTACAAGGACAGGCACAGACGTGACGAAGCGGCCGCTCTATGCGCCCACTGGTTCGCTCTCCACCTCTGACATACCCTGCGCTGCCGATAGAAGGAGCCAAATCTCATGAGCCGTCCCAAGCGATTCGACGTCCTGTTCGAGCCAGTCAGGATCGGACCCAAGACAATGAGGAATCGCTTCTATCAGACACCCCAATGCACCGGATTTGGCGACGTGTTTCCGGGCGGTCAGGCTTACCACCGCGGCATCAAGGCTGAAGGCGGCTGGGCTGTCGTCAACACCGAGGCGACCACCATCGCCCCCGAGTTTGACTGGGCGGGCCAGATGACGCCGTCCCGGATCTGGGACGACGACGATGTGGCCAACTGGGCATGGATGACCGACAAGATCCATGAGCATGATTCGCTCGCAGGCATCGAGCTTCATGCAGGCGGGGCGTTCTCCACAAACATCGACAGCCGCATACCGGCGCGGCACATTCACGGAAGAATCGAGGAGGCCGCGTACTTCGGCTCGGTACGGGCCATGACTAGAGCAGACATCCGGGAAGTGCAGCAACTCTACTTGGAAGCAGCCAGAAGAGCGCGAAGTGCAGGCTTCGACATAGTGAACATACACGGCGCCGAGATCGGGGCCGTGCCAGTCCAGTTCCTCATGAACGTACACAACTCCCGCACCGACGAGTACGGCGGATCGCTCGTCAATAGAGCCCGCTTCTGGATGGAGACGCTGGAGATTGTGAAGGAAGAGGTCGGTGACGAATTGTCGGTGGCAGCCCGGTTCTGCGTCGATTCGCTCCATGGCACAGACGCCGGAATCCGGGTCGCGGAGGAGGGCGTGGGATTCATCGAGCTGGCCGACCACCTCGTCGACTTCTGGGATCTCCAGGTTGGAGGGGAGAACGTTGAGCTATGGATCAAGGATGCAGGACCGGCTCGGTTCTACAAGGAGAACTTCCAAGCGGAATGGGTCCGCCAAGTTCGCCCCCACACCGGCAAGCCGATCGTGGGCGTGGGCCGTTTCACCAGCCCGGACACCATGCTGGATGCGGTCACAAGTGGCCAACTCGACATCATCGGGGCGGCCAGACCCTCCATCTCGGATCCGTTCCTCCCCCGCAAGATCGAAGAGGGTCGATTCGAGGACATTCGAGAGTGCATCGGCTGCAACGCCTGCGTGTCGCGTGTCAATCTTCGCTGGACCCTGCTGTGCACCCAGAACGCCACGGCCGGCGAAGAGTACAAGCGCGGCTGGCATCCGGAGAACTACTCACCGGCGTCGAACCGCGACGCCAGCGTCCTAATCGTCGGAGCCGGAGGCGCCGGGCTCGAATGTGGGATGGTTCTGGGCAAGCGCGGCTTCGAGAATGTGCACGTCGTGGAGGCCGAGCCTGAGATCGGCGGCCATCTGCGGTGGGTCTCGACCATTCCCGGAATGTCGACCTGGCGTCGCGTGATCAACTGGCGCCAGGGGCAGATCGACAAACTCCCACAGGTCGCGTTGATCACCAACTCGGAGTTGAGCGCCTCCGACATCCTCGACTACGGCGCCGACATCGTCGTGGTCGCCAATGGATCCGTCTGGGACCGGTCCGGCCTGAACGGCTTCACCCACTCGGAGGTCGCCGGCTGGGAGTCGGCTCCGGTGTTCACGCCCGAGGACATACTGGCCGACGAGCGCTCCGTCGACCAGGAACAGGTGGTGGTCTTCGACATCGAGGGCTACTTCATGGGGGTGAGTATCGCCGAGGTCCTCGCCCGGCGCGGCCACCGTGTCTGTTTCGTGACACCTCACATGGAGCCAGGCCCCTACATGCGCATGACCGGTGAGAACGTTCACATGAGGCCACTGCTCGAAGAACTGGGGGTGGAACTCCTGATGGAGTACATGGTCACGGATGTCACCGCGGGTGAAGTGACCGTCGAGCACGGCTTCAACAGCACGGTTCGGACCATCGGTGCCGCGACGGTCATGACAACCCAGCGGATCCCCAACACAGCCCTGTGGGACGGCGTGCAGCAGGCCGTGTCATCGGCTCCGGAGGAGTCCCGGCCACAACTCTTCCGCATCGGGGATTGCGTCTCCCCCCGCATGCTGGTCGCCGACGCCATCTTCGACGGCCACCGGTTGGCACGCGAGATCGACAGCGAGGATCCCGCGGTCCCGCTCCCGTTCATCCGGGAGCGTCGGGTGGCCCGGGATCGCCAGGACATGAGCCACATCCTCGCGCTGGCCTCTCGCTGAGCGCAGCAGGCAGTCCATGAAGCCCGCGCCGTTCACGTACCACCGGGCTGAAGCGGCAGCGCACGCCGTAGAGGTGCTGGCGCAGTTCGGTGACGAAGCCAGGATTCTGGCGGGCGGCCAATCCCTGTTGCCGATGATGAACCTGCGCATAGTGGCACCGAGTCATCTGATCGACATCTCCAAGACGGCCGATCTGATGGCCATCGAGGCTGACGCCCAGGGTCTCGAAGTGGGCGCCGCGGCCACATACCGGCGAGTCATCGAGTACGGAGCCATCGGCCAGTTCCCGATCATCGCCCGAGCGATCAGCCACGTTGGACACATGCCGATTCGCAATCGTGGAACCGTTGTCGGGAGCATTGCCCACAACGACCCTGCGGGCGAACTCCCGGCCGTCGCGCTGGCGCTGGGCGCGGAGGTACGGCTGAAGTCAGTGCGCGGCAGCCGCTCCGTGTTGATCGACGACTTCCTGGCCGAGGCCTACACCACGACGATCTCCGACGATGAACTCGTCGAAGCGGTCCGATTCCCGCGGTCCGGGGCCGGCACCGGCCACGGCTTCTCCGAGTATTCGCGCCGACCTGGAGACTATGCCTCCGCCGGCGTTGCGTGCCAGGTTCACTCCCACGAGAGCGGAGTTGTCACCGGATGCCGGGTTGTGACCTTCGCCGCCGGCGGTCCCGTGCGCCGCCACCATGCCGCGGAGGAACGCATAACCGCCGAGGGGGCCACGGGATTGGATGTCGGACTTGCCGCGCAAGCGACAGCGGACAGCGCCACCGCCGACCACGACCGGTATCACCGTCGCCTGATTCAGCACCTGGCCGCGGATGCCTTCGGCCAGGCCGCTTCATCTCCACGAGGCTCCCGCAGAAAGATGAATCGATGAGTGCACCCGTCTCGCTGGAGATAGTCGTCAACGGGGCAACGATCGACGGTCGAGTCGATGCGCGAACAACGCTGGCCGACTTCATCCGGGACGGCTGCGGGTTGGTCGGCACCAAGATCGGCTGCGAGCACGGCGTCTGCGGGTCCTGCACTGTCTTGGTCGACGACCTGCCGGTACGCAGTTGCTTGATGCTCGCGGCGTCGGCCCACGGCTCGACGGTTCGAACCGTCGAGAGCCTGGCCGGCGTCGAACTCAGCGATCTGCAGAAGTCGTTCCGTGACAATCACGCCCTGCAGTGCGGCTTCTGCACACCCGGGCTGCTGATGACCGCCCAAGCCCTACTCGAGTCATTGGGGAATGAAGAGATCGATGTTCGCGAGGCCGTATCGGGCCACATCTGCCGCTGCACCGGCTACGAGCCGATCATTACCGCCATCGAGGCCGCGATGCGGCCCCGGCAAGAGCCAGCGCCGTGACGAGTCGTACGACGCCTGTAGTCGGCACCCGGCTGGCCCGGCTGGAGGATGAAAGGCTCCTGCGGGGCCGCGGCCGTTTCGTGGCCGATCTCGAACCAGCTCACACCACCCATGCCGCCTTCGTGCGCAGTCCGGTTCCACACGGACGGATCTTGAACGTGGGCTTGGACGCCGTCCGCGACGATCCGAGAGTGATCGCCGTTCTGGGCCATACGGACCTGCCCCACGAGCTGACCAACGACTCAGGTCCCCGCCAGCCACTGCTCGCCGGCGGCGAGGTCACCTACGTCGGTCAGCCGATAGCGGTCGTCATGGCGTCCAATCGCTACGTCGCGGAGGACCTCACCGAGCAGGTGCCCGTCGACATCGAGCCCCTCGCTGCCGTGACCGAGATCGACGAGAGCCTTCAAGGTGGCACTACGGTTCACGCCGGAGAAGAGACCAATGTCGTTCTGATCAACGACTCCTGGCCAGCTCAACTCGATGAGGCCATCGCTTCTGCCCATCTGGTGGTTGAGGCCGAATACCGGACCGAGCGGCAGACGGCCATGCCGATGGAGACGCGGGGCGTCCTGGCCGTACCGGATCCGAACGGTGGGGGGCTCACCCTGCACACGGGCACACAGATGCCCCACATCCTGCGGGACGCGCTCGCCGCTCTCCTGGAACTGCCCCAGACTGCGGTGCGGATCGTCACTCCCGACGTGGGAGGGGCCTTTGGCGTGAAGCTGGCTGTCTATCCCGAGGATCTTGTGGTTGCCCTCGCAGCCCGCCGCTTACAGCGTCCGGTGAAGTGGATTTGCGACCGGTACGAGGCCTTCACCAGCGACTACCAGTGCCGGGGATCCAGCTACCAGGCCATAGCAGCCTTCGAACGCGACGGCACCTGGACCGGGTTGGGTGTAGAACTCACCTGCCCCGCAGGAGCCTTCTTCGCGGTGCCGTGGTCGGGGGCCCTGGTTGAGACGTTCATCGGATCAACGTCGCTCCCGGGACCGTACCGCATAGGTCATTACGGCTACCGGTGCAGGGGAGTACTGACCAACACCACCCCAACCAGCGCCTACCGAGCCACCGGAGGGCCGGCAGCCACGTGGATCACCGAATCGTTGCTGGATCGGGCCGCCCGCCGCCTGGGCATCGACCGGGCGGAGTTGAGGCGCCGCAACATGATCACCGCCTCGGAAATCCCGTTCGCAACCCACGGGGGTCTCGAAATCGACACCGGGACCCACCTCGAAGCACTGGAAACCGCACTTGATCACATCGGCTTCGACGCCTGGGAGAAGCGGCGGGCTGCGGCCGCGTCCGAGGGCCGACACATCGGCCTGGGCATCGCCAGCTATGTCGCCCCCACGGCGGCCGGCGTGATGGGTCCCGATCCATCGGTCGCCATACCCTTCGACTCAACAACGGTGCGAATCGAGCCCTCCGGTGACGCGACCATTCTCGCCGGCGTTTCGAGTCAAGGTCAGGGCTTGGAGACGACACTGGCGCAGATCGCAGCCGACGAACTCGGCGTGGCTGTGAACCGGATCACGGTCCGGGCCGGAGACACGCTCATGTGCCCCTACAGCGGAGGCACCCACGGCAGCCGGGCAGGAGTGCTAGGAGGGGCGGCCACCAAGACGGCTGCAGCCGCGGTGGCAACCAAGATGCGGGCCATCGCCGCGCATCTGTTGGAGGCAAGTCCCGATGACATCGACCTCGCGGCTGGTCGGGCAACAGTTCGTGGCGTGCCGTCCGCCGCGATCACTCTCGACGAGATTGCGATGAGGTCCCATCTGCAGGCCCAGTCCCTTCCGGCTGGCATGGAACCGGGGCTAGAGTCAACCAACCGTTACCTGAACCACCGCTACTACACCACAGCCAACGGCTGCCATGTCGCCGTCGTCCAGTTGTTCGAGGCGACCGGAGCATTCAAGGTCCTTGAGTATGTGGTTGTTCAGGACGGCGGCGTGATCATCAATCCGTCGATCGTGGAGGGCCAGGTACGGGGTGGAGTAGCCCAGGGTGTGGGGTCGGTCTTCCTGGAGGCTGTCGACTACGACCGGCAGGGCGCCCTGCTCACGTCCAGTCTCATCCACTACCTGCTGCCCAGAGAGTGGGATGTCGTTCCTCAGATGAGGATCGTTCACATCCAGTCTCCGTCGGAGCATCCGGGAGGGATGCGCGGGATCGGCGAGGCCGGATTGCACGCTGCGGTGGCCGCTCTGGCCAATGCCGTGGAGGATGCAACCGGGCATGAGATCGACCGGGTTCCGATCCGGCCTGAGCAGATTGCGGATCTAGTCTCAAACGAGGGTCGGCATCACCTCGTTGGCGAACAGTTGGAGTGATCGGCTCGCGTCCTCTATTGGCATTCCCGGCAGCCTGCCCCAGAATATGAAGCGGTCGGGTGAGAACTCATCGCGAATGGCTCTCATCCGGCGGGTCACTTCTTGAGGCGTCCCGATGATGCACAATTCGTCCAGCCGCTGTATGTCGATGGGCTCGAAAGCGGTGACTTCGGAGTCGTCCTCCCTCTCCCAGGCGTCATAGCGCTCGTACATGTAAGTGAGAGAACGATGGACCTGAGCACGCCCGCGGTCGGGTTCCTCGCAGACGAATACGCAGCCATTCATCGTTATGGCGCCGGTGTCAGCATTGAAACCATTCTCGGCCCGCGCTGACCGGTACTGGTTGTGGAGACCTATACCCGTGCCGACATCGGGCATGAAGTTGCAGCCGTGGCGTCCTGCCCGGACGGCCGCGGCCGAACTGGAGCCACCGATGTGGATCGGTAGTTCGGGACCGCGCCGCGGAACCGGCTGAACAACGACATCCTGCAGATCGAACACTCTGCCCGAATACGAGAAGCGCTCACCGGCCCAGGCCAGGCGCAGGATGTCGACCGTCTCGTCTGTGCGGAGGCCACGCTCGCGCCGAGGCACGCCCAACGCCTCGAACTCGAAAGGCCGGTACCCGGGCGCAAGGCCGAGCTCGACGCGACCGCCGGAGAGAATGTCCACCACCGCCACGTCCTCTGCCAGGCGGACAGGATGGTGGAGAGGCGCCAGGCACACGGCGGTACCAAGCCGCAGGTGCTGTGTCCGAGCCGCGATGGCGGCCAGCATCACAAACACCGACGGCATGTAGCCATCGTCGGTGACATGGTGCTCCGACAGCCAGACCGATTCGAAGCCGGCTGAGTCCGCCCAGACGATCTGGTCGAGCAGCTCCTCGTACAGCTGCGACCACGGTTGCTTCAGAGGATTGCGGAAGTCATACCAGAGTCCGAACTTCACCCCGCCACCCCCTGCGTGCCGTCGCCGGAGCCGGTCATTGGGCCAGCAGGTCGGGGGTGGGGTTGTCCATGCCGAGCAATGCAGCCAGCGCGACCGTGACCTGATTGCCGACGGCAGGGTTCCGCTCCGGCGGGAGGAGGCCGGACGCGGTGAGGCGGTCGCCCAAGCGGATGAAGATGGCGCAGAACCGCATCGTGGCGAACACCTCCCAGTAGTGGGGTTCCCGCACGGCTCGGCCCGAGACCTGCTCGTAGCGGGCAATCATCTCATCGCGGCCGGGGTAGCCCTCGAGTCGTGCGATGCCCATGTCGTCGAAGGACATCCGGTCGAACATCAGCCACCATCCCACGTCGGCCTCCGTCGGGCTCAGGGCGCACACCTCCCAGTCGAGCACGGCCGCGGTCCGGTAGTCCTGCAGGATGATGTTGCCCAGCCGGGCGTCGCCCCACGTCAGCCCGACCCGCTCGTCGCCGGGGTCGTTGGCCTCCAGCCAGTCGAGCGCGGCGTGCAGCACGGGATGCTCCCTCCCCGCCAACTCCGAGGTCACATGGTTGCGGTACAGGTCGATCTGCAGGTCGGTCGTAGGCGTGCCCGTGCCGCTGGCGTCCAGCCAGTCCAGACCTGCCTCGCGCCAGTCCAGGCGGTGAATGCCGGCGATGGTGTCGATGGCCGAGAGCACCATGCGCCGTCGCTCCTGCGGCGTCGCCTCGTCCACCACGAAGCCCGCCTCGGTGTAGCGGGGCACGTCCGCGGGGATGCGTCCCGGCACGAACCCCATCACGAAGAACGGCGCGCCCAGCACTGCGGGGTCGGGCTCATAGCCGAACAGCGGCGGCACCGGGGCCACGCCTGCCTCCGCCACCGCCTTCATCGCCCGGTACTGGAGCTCCACCGACACCGCGCAATGCGGCGTCTGGGGCGGGAACATTCCGCCGTCGGCGGGTTCGATCCTCACCGCGTAGCGCTCCCGGCGATCCGAGCCGCTCTCGGTCCAGGCCGCGTCGAGGATCACCGTCTCGTTGGAGAACCCGGTGCTCACCGGAACTTCGATGTCGGTCACGGCGAGGCCATGCCTGGCCGGAAAGGCCTCTCGCATCCATTGCTGAAGCGCGGCCTGATAGTGGCTGCGGTCAGTACCGAACTTCGGAGCGTTGAGCGGCTTGCTCTCGGCGGGGTCGCCCTGCTCTCTCACTCCGGGTGTGGATCAGACCTGGGTCTGCTGGCTGAGGAACGACCTCTCGGCCAGACCGTGCCACTCCGCGATGCCGTCGCGGAACTCGCGCCACGGCCCGAGTATCCGGGCGAAGTGCTCGTCGTCGGCGGCCACCGTGTCGAGAACATTCTCGGTCTCGGCCTTGAACGCGGCCATCAGGTCGGGCGAGAACTCGCGGATCTCCGCGAACTGCTTGACCCGCTGCAGGTCTGCCTGGTTGAGCACGTCGTAGGTGGCCATGGTTCTCATGTTGGCGTCCGCCGCGGCAACCCGGATGGCTGCCTGGTACTCCGGCGGCAGCTCGTTCCACCTCTCCAGGGAGATCTGGACCTCGAGCGCCGTGCCCGGCTCCCACCAGCCCGGGTGGTAGTAGTACAACTGGCCCTCGAACTGGTCCAGGCCCAGGATCAGGTCGTCGGTCGGGCCGACGAACTCGGCGCCGTCGATGGCGCCGGTCTGGATGGCCTGCAGGATCTCGCCGCCGGCCAGGGTCACCTGCTCGCCGCCGAGGTTCTCCAGCACCCGGCCGGCCAGGCCGGGGATGCGCATCTTGAGGCCGTTCAGATCAGAGACCGCGTTGATCTCCTTGGTGAACCAGCCGCCCATCTGGCAGCCCGTGCCGCCGCCGGGGAAGGCGATGATGCCGTGTTCGGCCGCGTAGAACTCGTTGAGCATGTCGGTACCGCTCTGGCGGCCCTCGTTGTCGAAGGTGCCGTACAGCCAGGCGTTCTGCTGGCGCTGGCTGAGCCCGAACGGGACCGCGGTGCCGAACTGCTGAACGGGGCTTATCCCGACGTAGTAGTAGGAGGCGGTGTGACCCATCTCCACACCGAGGTCGCGGACCGTCTGCAGCACCTCGAGGCCACCGACGATCTCGCCCGCGGGGCGAGCATGGATGACGAAGCGCCCGCCGGTGAGCTCGCCCACCCTCCTAGCGAAGTACTGCGCCGATCCGAACAGCGTCACCAGGGCGGTGGGCCAGCTGGTGGCCATCTGCCACTCAAGCTCGGGACCCTCCGCGGTCACGGCCACGGTGTCGGTGGGCTCAGCGGCCGCGGCCGTCGTGGTGGTCTCGGCGGCGTCGGGCGCATCCGTGGCAGTGGGCGCCGGAGCCTCTTCGTCGTCGTCGCCGCACGCGGCCAGGATCGCGGTGGCAGCCGCGAACCCGGCTACCCCGAGTCCGCCCTTTATGAATCCTCGTCTGGCCAGGCTCGAAGAGTCGGCCTCGTCGAGGATCATGTCGGCAGCCGAACCGTCAGTTGAAGCCGAGCTTCCTTCCTGAGTCATTTGTAATCCCTCCGTGTAGGACATTCTTGCTGCCGTGGCGGCTGGTCCGGGTCGAGAGCTCCCGGGCAGGCACCATCGGCGACCCGAACATTAGGCCACCAATTCGCAGCATGCCGGGGTCAACCGAACTTGAACGCCTCGATCGACGTGTAGGTGATGGCGGGAAAGACGGCCAGGATCACCAGGGCCAGCGCCTGCAGGCCCATGAACGGGAAGGCGCCCTTGTGGATGTCGGCCGTCTTCACCTCCGGTGGCGCCACGCTCTGCAGGTAGAACAGCGAGAACCCCACGGGCGGCGAGATGAACGCCATGTTGAGGTTCACCGCCATCAACACCGCGAACCAGATCTTCTCGTCTGGAGTGAACCCAAGGAAGTCCATGGCGGGGACGAAGATCGGCACCACGATGAAAGTGATCTCCAGGAACTCCAGGTTGATGCCGAGGAGGAACACCGCGACCATGGCGATGACCACGAAGCCCCACTTGCCTCCGCCGATCGAGGTCAGCCACTCGGAGGTCTGGTCCGACCCGCCGAGCTGGAAGAACATGGCGCTGAAGAATGTCGAGCAGAACAGCAGGGTCATGACCAGCACCACCACGTTGGTGGTGGAGCGGGCCGCGTCCTTGACCGCCTGCCAGTCGAGTCGCCAGCCCTTGGTGATGTGGGTGGCGCCCCCCTTGACCATCAGATCGTCGAACAGCCAGTTCAACACGGTCAGCACCAGCGCCCCGAACACTCCCACCGCGCCCGACTCCGACGGGGTGGCGATGCCAGCGAAGATGGACAGCAGCACCCCGAAGATCAGCGTCAATATGGGCACGATGGCGACCAACACCTCGGCGGCCAGCATCCGGGTGCGCAGCAGGATCGCGAGGAACGCACCGAAGTGGATCACAGCCACCACAAGCGGCGACCAGGCGCTGGCCAGGAAACCCATCCCGCTCGCCCTGGCCAGCAGCGTCACCGCCCCCACCATCAAGGCCAGGATCAACGCGATCAACAGCTTCGTCCGCAGTGACGGATCGCCGGAGAGCGTGCGCTGCTCCTTGGGCATGGCCGGCCCCGTCTTGGGCCTCAGCCACGCCAGAATCAGCACGTAGGCCACGTAGAGCCCGCTGAGCAGCAGACCGGGCAGCAGCGCGCCGGCGAACAGACCGAGGATGCCCACGCCCAGCTGCTGGGCCAGCAGGATCAGCACGATGCTGGGCGGCAGCAGCTGGGCCAGGGTGCCGGAAGCGATGATGGCGCCGGTGGAGAGCTTGTTGTCGTAGCCGAGTCGCACCATGGCGGGCAGCGACAGCAGGCCCATCACGATCACCGTGGCGGCCACCACACCGGTGGCCGCCGCCAGCAGGGTGCCGACCACCACGACGGCGGCCGCCACGCCGCCCCGCAGCCGGCCCATGAGCATTCCGAACGCGTTGAGCAGCCGCTCGGCCATGCCCGACCGCTCGAGGATGGCGCCCATCAGCACGAACAGCGGCACGGCCAGCAGCGTCGGGTCGCTGATCGCCTTGTACCACCGTCCCGGCAGCGTGTTCAGCGTGTTCGGGTCGAAGACGTCCAGCCAGTCGCCCACGAAGCTGAAGAACAGCGCGGTGGCCGCGAACGAGAAGGCCACGTTGTAGCCCGACAGGATCACCAGCATGAACACCCCGAACATCGTCAGGGCCAGGAACACCCCCGCATCCATGCCGAAGATCGTCTCGAGCGCCAGCAGCATCGCCGCTCTACCCGATCCCCCGCGAGCCCCTCACGGCCGCACCCACATCCTCCGCGAGCCTCTCACAGCCGCACCTACTCGATCCTCTGCGGGACGTCGCGCTCCATGATGTCGCCGTAGTCGTCTCGACCGATCAGCACGAACCCGGTCTTGATGACCTCAGCCAGCAGTTGCAGGCCGAACAGGAAGAAGCCCACGAGCAGCATCGCCTTGATCGGACCCACCGCGAGACCGCCCGCGTCCACGGCCTCCTCCCAGCTCTGCCACACCCGCCAGCCGGCGGGCCATTCGCCGTTGTGGCGCCGACCGAGGGCGGCCGCCGTGTAGTGCTGAAGGATGCGGACGCTCATGAAGATGAAGGGGAGCAGCAGCACGGTGTGCATCGCGAAATCGAGAGCCGCCTTGGTCTTGTTGCGGAAGTTCACCCACCAGAAGTCGATGCGGGGGTTGACGCCGTCGCGGACGCCGACGTTTATGGCCAGCAGGAACATCAGGCCGAAAGACTGCCAGGCCAGGCTGACGACCTCTCCGTAGAGGATGTCCTGCGCCACGTACTCGTTGCTGTAACGGGTGATCACGTTGAAGAACTGAAGGATGAAGACAGCCCAGGCCAGGATCATCGCCAGCTTCAGCGTGAACTTCGGGATGGCCTCGATCCACAGTCGCAGGCGATGAAGCCCGTCGTGCCACGCCGACACGGCCACGCCGGCCAGGAGAAGGATCCACCACCACCATTCGAAGCGGCCGATCAGGTAGGACGTGTCGGTGAACAGGTGGGCGACTAGAGCCCCCAGCAGTGTCGCCACCGCGACCCATCCCGACGGATGCAGCGTCCTCCAGGCCAGCAACCGCTGACCGGACTCGGGCGCGGTTGCGACCGACACAGTTCGCGACACTAATGGTCGGCGGGGCAGACCGCCCGGACAAGTGCTGACGCCGTAGGGTTGGAGGGTGGCACCAGACGTCTGCTCGACCCGCGACACCGGCATCATCGAAGCTCTCAGAGCCGTGGACGACCCCGAGTATCCCGGTGTCAGCGTGGTCGACATGGGCATGATCGGTGCAGTCGAGCTCGCCGGCGGACGGGTCGCGATCGAGTTGATCACCACCTTCAGCGGCTGTCCCGCTCTTGAAGTCATCTCATCCGAGATCGCCAACGCAGTCGGGGCACTGGACGGAGTCACCGACGTCGACGTCCGGCGCAGCACCGAGGCCTGGGACACCTCGAGGCTCAGCGAGCATGCTCGCGCCGTCATGGCGCGCGACTTCACCGTGGCGGTGACAGTGCCCGGCAAGCCGTCCGAGTGCCCCCGATGCGGAGCGGCGGCACTGGTGGAGCAGTCGCCGTTCGGTCCCGCTCGGTGCCGGGCCGTGCATCGCTGTACGACCTGCAATGAGGTTGTGGAGGTGCTACGAGCCTGAGCGGATCGTGCCGCAGTGGCGGCATCTGGCCGTCCAGCCTGCGGGGGTGACCGACGTGGCCAGCCAGGCGCCGCAGCGGACGCAGTAGCGGGGCGGATCCAACTCGGGCAGGCAGCCGGCGCAGTCGGCCCGGCCGCAGCCGGTGCAGTGCGGCGCCTGCTCGATCAAACTGCGGCAGACAGGCTGCCGATGGGCATGCGCAGGTCGGCGAGCATGTCCAGGTCCTGCTGGGGCGACCGTCCCAGAGTGGTCAGGTAGTTGCCCACGATCAAGGCGTTCATCCCGGAAGTCATTCCCATGGCCTGCAGGTCGCGCAGGGTGATCTCCCGGCCGCCGGCGTAACGCAGGATCACCGACGGCAGCGCCAGCCTGAACATGGCGATCCAGCGGATGGCCTCCAGGGCGCCCACCGGCTTGCGGAGCTGCAGCGGCGTGCCCGGACGAGGGTTCAGGAAGTTGATGGGCACCTCGCAGGGCCGAACTGCCCGTATCTGCTCGATCAGCTCCAGTCGCTGCTCCACAGTCTCGCCCATGCCCAGCAGCACCCCGCAGCACAGCTCCATGCCCGCCTCCCGCACGTAAGCGCAGGTGTCCACCCGCTCGTCGAAGCTGTGAGTGGTAACTACTCGGCCGAAGAAGGACCGGCTCGTCTCCAGGTTGTGGTTGTAGCGGTGCACTCCGGCCGCGGCCAGCTCGAAGGCCTGCTCCCGGGCGAGGATGCCGGCGCTCACCGCGACGTTCAGGCCGGTCTCGGCCGACACCAGCGCGGTCAGCTCGATGAGCCGGTCCATAGTGCGGCGGTCCGGGCCGCGCACCGCCAGCACCATGCAGAACTCGCTGGCCCCCAGCGCCTCGGTCTCGCGGGCCGCGGCCAGCACCTCCTCGGTGTCGAGGAACGGCGTGGCCTTGACCTGCGTGTCAAACGCAGCCGACTGGCTGCAGAAGTGACAGTCCTCGGGGCATCCCCCCGTCTTGGCCGACAGGATGCCCTCCACCTCGACTGTCGGGCCGGCCCAGGCCAGGCGGACCTCGTGGGCCAGCGCGGCGAGCGACGGAACGGCCGCCTCGGCGACCGCGACCAGATCCGCCAGCTCGCTCGCCGTGAGCTGGCGGCGCTCGTCGAGCAGCGCCGCGGAGGCGTTCCGGATCGCGAGCTCAGTCACTCGGAGGCCTGCACATCCAGTTCAGTGCTGCCCAGGTAGGCCGCGATCACGTTCGGATCGCGCTGCACTGTGGCCGGGGTCCCCTCGGAGATCCTGCGACCGAAGTCCAGCACCATCACCCGGTCAGCGATGTCCATGACCAGGCCCATGTCATGCTCCACCATCAGCAGGGTGATGCCGAGCTCGCGGCGAATGTCGAGGATGAAGCGGGCCATGTCCTCGGTCTCCTCGAGGTTCATCCCGGCCACGGGTTCGTCGAGCATGAGCAGCTCGGGCTCCATGGCCAGCGCCCGGCCCAGTTCCACCCGCTTCTGGACGCCGTAGGGCAGCAGTGCCACCGGGTGCTTCCGCCAGCCTTCGATCTCCAGAAAGTCGATGATGTCCTCCACCTTGCGCCGGTGCTCCATCTCCTCCCGCTTGGCCTTGCCCACCCATAGCGCGCCGGCCAAGAAGGACCCGCTCATGCGGATATGGCGTCCGGTCAGGAGATTGTCGAGCACGGTCATGTGGGAGAACAGCTCGATGTTCTGGAATGTCCGGGCCACGCCGAGCTGGGCCACCCGGTCGGGCCGGGTGCCCATGATCGACGAGCCCTTCCAGCGAATGTCGCCCGACTGGGGCCGATACACCTGCGAGATCGAGTTGAAGATGGAGGTCTTCCCGGCCCCGTTCGGTCCGATGATGGCGAACAGCTCGCCCGGACGGACCTCGAACGAAACCGAGTCGATGGCCGTGACCCCGCCGAATCGCAGCGATATGTCGTCCACCTCGAGCAGGGCGCGAGCCGAATCTTCGATGGCATTCATGACAGCCGTGCTTCCCAAGCTCCGCGCCCGTGCGTCATGACAGCCAGCGCTTGCGGCGCTTGTAGTGCTTGACGTCTCGGAACGACTTGCGCTCGCCCTCAGCGCGCAGGCCCAGATAGAACTCCTGGACGTCCTCGTCGGCGAGGAGCTTCTTGGGATCGCCGTCCATGACCACCTTGCCCGACTCCATGACGTAGCCGTAGTGAGCAATGGACAGCGCCATCACCGCGTTCTGCTCGATCAGCAGCACGCTCGTGCCCTGGGAATTGATGTCCACGATGATGTCCCGTATCTGCTCGATGAGCATCGGAGCGAGACCCAGGGAAGGCTCGTCCATGATCAACAGTCTCGGGGCGGCCATAAGGGCCCGACCTATGGCCAGCATCTGCTGCTCGCCGCCCGAGAGATAGCCGGCCGTGTGGCGCCTGCGGCTCTGCAGCAGGGGGAAGAGTTCCATCACCCGCTCGTAGGCCTCCTCGTTCTCCTTGCGGTCCCGCACGGTGAACGCACCCGCGTTGAGGTTCTCGTCCACTGAGAGCTCGGCGAAGATCCGCCGGCCCTCCATCACCTGGGTGATGCCGGCCTCAACGATGCGCGACGGCTTGAAGCTGGATATGTCGACGCCGTTCCAGACGACGGAACCCTTGGTGATGTCGCCCTCGTGCACGTCGAGGAGTCCGGTGATGGCCCGCACCGCGGTTGTCTTGCCCGCGCCGTTGGCACCGAGCAGGGCGACAATGCTGCCGTCGGGCACCTCGATCGACAGGCCGCGCAGCACGAGGACCACCTCGTTGTAGACGACCTCGAGGTTGGAGACTTCAAGCATGGGGATTCACCAATGAGAAGGCGGCAGTCGTTCCGCGGTCCCCCGGCGGGGCGGTGCCACACAGGCAGCACCGCCCCACCAGTGGGCATCAGTTGGCTAGGAAGCGACGAAGCAGGGCTCGTACTCCCAGTTCAAGGCTGCCTCGGAGGCGTAGGGCCCCTTGATCAGCCGGTAGCCGCTGTTGCCGTCCTCGTCCAGCACGGTGGCGCCGGGCGTGTACAGCGACAGGTCGACGTCGTAGAGGTAGGTCTCGCGCACGACGTTGTCGTTGGGATTGCCCCGCCAACTCTGGCTGGGGGCCAGGCCCTTCAAGTCCGCGGTGACCGAGTTGGCCGCGGCCAGCACGCCAGCCCGGGTGATGTTGCCGTTGCTGATGGCCTTGTCCAGGATCTGGTGCACGACGTAGCCCTGGATGAAGCTGATGATGTAGAAGTCGTCGAACGGGGCCTCCGGGCGGTACTCCCGCATCACGTCGATCATCTCCTGCATGCCCTCGGCTTCGCCCACGCCCCACAGCACGGTGTAGGTGGAGTGGGTGTAGTAGGCGTCGGCGATCGGGCCGACCGCAGTGTTGAGCAGGGCCGGGTTCCAGCTCGGCGCGCTGCCGATCCACTGGCCGGTGAAGCCGGCCGCCACCGCGCCGCCCATGATCTCGGCGGTGTGGCCCGGGTTGAGGGTGACCCATACCCAGTCGGCGCCGGACTCGGCAATGCCGGTGATGACCGGGGTCTGGTCGGCGCCGGGGATGACCGCGCCCTCGCCGTCGTAGACGATGTTGAGGCCCAGAGACTCGGCCGCGACCTTGACGCCTCTGGCCCCGTCCTGGCCGTAGTCGCCGGGGAAGGTGGCGATGGCCACGTTCGGACCGTAGGTCTCGGTCATGTAGGTGGCGCCGTTCATGGCCTCGATGCAGTAGTTGGTCTGCACCTCGAACAGGTTCTTGCCGATCGACGGGTCAGCCCAGCCCGAGTACCACGACAGCGGGATGGCGGCGATGTTGTCCTCGATCAGCCGCTGCGCGATGGCGGCCGAGTGGGGCGAACCGGTGGACGTGGCGAACATCACCACGCTCTCGGGCCCGTCGCCCGCCATGATCTCGTAGTTCTCTACGTGGGTGGGCACGTCATAGGCGTTGTCGAGCACTACCGGCTCGATCGTCCAGCCCTGGATCCCGCCGTTGTCGTTGACCCACTCCCAGTAGGCCTCGTGGCCGTCGGTGATCTTGGTCGTGAGCGGGGCGAAGATGCCGGTCAGGTCGGTGTTCAGGCCGACACGGATGACCTGATTCTCGACGTCGACACCGAAGTCGTGGGCAATAACCCCCTCGGCGGCGGCAAGGGCTTCCTGAGCCGCAGCGGCGTCGGCCGCAGCCGCCTCAGCCTCGGCCTGGGCCGCAGCCGCCTCAGCCGCAGCCGCCTCAGCCTCGGCCTGGGCCGCCTCCAGCGCCGCCTGTGCCTCGGCCTGCTGTTCGGCGCTGGCCGCGGCCGCGGCCGCCTCAGCCTCGGCCAGCCTCGCCTCGGCCTCCTCTGCGGCCGCAGCTGCGTCGGCCGCAGCCGCCTGGGCCGCGTCGGCTTCCGCCTGGGCCGCGGCCCTCTCCGCCTCAGCCGCCTCAGCCTCCGCTTGCGCGGCCGCGGCTGCCGCGTCGGCGGCAGCCGTGTCCGGCGCTTCCGGCTCGTCGTCACCGCAGGCCGCGGCTACCAGGGCCACGGCGCACAGCACTGCTAGCAGCCATTTGGTTCGTTTCACGGTGTTGCCTCCAAGGTTGTCCATTGGGCCATGAGCACCGGGATGGTGCTCACATCTTGACGGAGGTTGGCATATCAATAGCTGAACGGCCACCTCTTCCAGTAGTTGCGGATGCGTACCCAGATGCCGAAGATCCCGAGCGGCTCCGCTATCAGGAACACGACGATGAGCGCGCCGAAGAGCACGATGTTCCAAGCGTCCACGCTCAGCGTCCATCCCGGCGTCTGGATGGCGGTGTTGATGACTCCGAAGTCGTCCCCCTCCGTGAGCACGACGCGCGAGAGGACTTCGGCGGGACCTCCCTCGGCGCCTTCGAGCCACTTGGTGAACGCTTTCACGAACTCGGGCACCATTACAACAAAGAAGCTGCCGATCAGAGGGCCCGCGGTTGTGCCCGCCCCACCGATCAACAGGATGGCGATGAACTCCACCGACAGGAACAGGCCGAACTGATCGACCTGCAGTCTCTGGAGCAGCGCTGCGAACAGCGCTCCGGCGACGCCCGCGAAGAACGACGACACCGCGAAGCCGATGAGCTTGTAGCGGAACTCGGCCACCCCCATCACCTCGGCGGCGATGTCGCGGTCGCGGATGGCCTGCAAAGCCCGCCCTGTGCGGGAGCGGGCCAGGTTCTTGGCCACCACCGCGAACAGGACGGTCAGCACGAGCAGGAACAGGTACAGCTTCTGCAAGTCGGTGACGTCGAACCAGAGCCAGCGGCCGTCGCTGCTGACGTCGACCAGCGGCGTCTCCTCCTTCCACAGCCGTATGTCGAGCTCGGGGAACTTGCGGCCGTACGCGGGAGCGCCGGCGATCTTGCTGCCCCAGCTGGTATTGCCGAAGTGGAGTCCCAGAAAGACCAGACCCAGCGTGACGATGGCCAGGTACAGGCCGCGCAGCCTCACCGCCACCGGAGACACGACCACGCCCACCAGCGCCGCGGTGACGCCCGCGCCGGGCAGCCAGATCCAGATCGGCAGCGAATGTCCCCAGGTCGCCTCACCGCTCGTTCCGCCGAGATACACCGCGGCACAGGCCCCCACCCCCATGAAGAAGGCATGGCCGAGAGACACCTGGCCCCCCAGGCCGCTGAGCAGGTTGAGGCCCAGAGCAGCAATGGCGAACACCAGCATCCGCGCCACGATCAGCAGCCAGTCGCCGTCGCCCAGGAAGCGCACCACCGGAATGTGGCTGATCACGGGCAAGTCGAAGGGCAGCAGGAAGAGCACCGCCAGAAATATCGTGAACACCGCTTTCTGGGTCCACGTTGGCAGCATCTGCGCTTCCTGGCGGTAGGCCGTGTACAGGCGCGGGCGACCGAGCACCGCTCAGCCCGTCCTCATCCGGTGACCGCCCAACATCCGGTGACCGCCCAACATCCGGTGACCGCCCAGCACCTTCAGACCCTCTGGATCTCGGGCGTGCCAAAAAGCCCGTAGGGGCGCACCAGCAGGCCGATGACCATGACCACGTAGGGCACGATCAGCGGATAGCCGGCACCGAGCCAGGACGTGTTGGCTGCGGCGTACTGGCCCGCATAGATCTCGGCCACCCCCACGACCAGCCCGCCCAGCAGGGCGCCCGTCACCGAGTCGAGGCCTCCCAGGATCACGGCGGGCAAGGCCCGGAAGGCGATGTTGGCCGTCTCCTGATCTACGGAGATCGTCTGATCCACCGGCGGCTGGGTGGCGAAGATCCCGCCGATTGCGGCCAGGACCGCGCCCGCGGCCCAGGCGATGGCGAAGACGCGGCCCACATTGATGCCCTGGGCCATGGCCGCCTCCTGGTCGAAGGCCACGGCTCGCATCGCGATGCCGAGCCGCGACCGGTAGAAGATGTACACCGCCACGAAGGCGGCCGCCGCGGTGACCATGGCGGCCACGAAGCTCCAGTTGATCAACTCACCGCCCAATCTGAACCCGCCGAGGTCCCAGGGCGCCCCCACTGAGCGGTACTCGATGACGACGGCGTCGTTGTTGAACACCCGGAACATGATCTCGAGCCCGAGGGTGATCACCGCCACCGAGAACAGCGGCTCACCGATCATCGGACGGATCGCCAAGCGCTCCACCACCAGGCCGACGGCAGCCGCGAACACCAGCGCCACTAAGGCGCTGAGCGTCCAGTACACCCAGTCCGGGCCGCCCAAGGCGTTGAGGGGGTTGCTGATGCTGGTGAAGGGGATGTGGCCGTCTCTCTCGAGAGAGCTCTGGCCCTCGGAGAAGACGCTGCGCTCCTGCACCAGGAACGCCACGAACAGCGCTCCGGTGGCCGCGAGGGCACCCTGAGCGAAGTTGACGGTCTGGGTGGCCTTGAAGATGAGCACGAAGCCCAGAGCGATCAGTGCATAGACCGAGCCGAGCCCCATCGACTTCATGAAGGTCTGGAAGAACAGCGCCGGATCGTTGGCGAGTTGCACCGCGCCAAAGATCAGCGACGCGCCCAGAGCACCCGCCAGGAAGCCCATCGGCGCACCTCGCCGGATGTCGATCCCTGCGAGTCTGGCGGTGGCGCCAGTCATCAGTACATCGACTCCACCAGATCGCGGAACATGTCCTCCATGGCGTTGCGCTTGAGCTTCTGGGTGGCGGTCAGCTCCCCGTCCTCGTGGTCGAGCTCCTTGGGCAGCATCTTGAACTTCTTGATCTGCTCGACCCGCGCGAATTTCTTGTTGGTCTCGTCCACCACCTTGGAGACCAGCTCGATGACCTCCTCCTTCTCGGAGAGGTCCCGGTAGGTCGTGTAGGGGATGTTGTTGCGCTGGGCCCAGTCGCCCACCGTCTCGAGCTCGATGCCGATCAGCGCGCTCACGTACCTGCGGCCGTCGCCGATGACCATCGCCTCCTTCACGTAGGGCGAGGTCTTCAGGCTGTTCTCGATCTCCGAGGGAGAGATGTTCTTGCCGCCGGAGGTGATGATGATGTGCTTGATGCGGTCGACGATCTTCACGTGGGTGCCGTCCACCCACACCCCGACGTCGCCGGTCATCAACCAGCCGTCGTCGGTGAACGTCTCGGCGGTCTTGTCGGGCTTGTTCCAGTAGCCCGCGAACACGCCGGGGTGCTTGGTCTGGATCTCGCCGGTCGCCTCGTCGATGCGCAGGCCGATATCGGAGTAGGGCTCGCCCACCGTGCCCAGCTTCATGCGCCCCGCGAAGTTGCACGTGGCCACGGCCGAGTTCTCGGTCATGCCGTAGAGCTCGTACACCGGCACGCCGAGGCCGATGAAGAACTCGAGCACCTCGGGTGCGATGGCGGCCGCGCCCGAACCGGCGTGGCGGCAGCGACGCAGGCCGATCCGCTCCTTCAATGCCCGGAACACGAGAGGCTGGCCCACCGCGTACAGCAGGCGGGTCACCAGCGTGTGGCTGCCGCCGTTGGCCACCTTCTTCCGCCCGATGATGCTGGCGAGGGCCATCGCAAAGCGCAGAAAAACCCGCTTGAGCGGCGTCGCATCGCTGCCCTTGATGGTGACCAGGGCGTGCAGGCGCTCCCAAATCCTCGGCACGGCGAAGAACAGCGTCGGCTGAACCTCGCGCAGGTTCTCGGTGACGGTCTCGATCGACTCGGCGAAGTTCAGCGACGGACCGGCGCCGACGAGCGTCCAAGTGGAGAAGATCCGCTCGGCCACATGGCACAGCGGCAGGTAGGTGACGATGAGGTCCTTCGAGTTGGGGCCGGTGCCGTCGGGGAGGCGCTCGACCTCGTTGACGATCTTGTCGATGCAGAAGGCCGCGTTGGCGTTGGTCAGCATGGCGCCCTTCGGCGGACCGGTGGTGCCCGAGGTGTACACCAGTGTCATTACATCGGCATCGGCGGCGGCCGCCATCCGATCGGCCACCGCTTGTGGGTGGGCTTCGCGGTGACCGCGGCCCATCTCAAGGAAGGTGTCCCAGAACAGCAGGCGGGGATCGTCGTAGTCACCGAAGCCCCTCGGCTCGGTAAAGATGATGCGCCGGACCGACGAGGCCGCCTCCGACGAGACCTCCAGGACCTTGTCGGCCTGCTCCTGGTCCTCAGCGAAGAACACCGTCGGAGTGCAGTCCCCGATGAGGTACTCGACCTCGGCGGTGGGGTTGGTCGGGTACAGCCCCACCGTGATGCCCCGCACCGCCACCGTGGCCAGGTCGAGGATGACCCACTCGGGCCGGTCCTCGGAGTGGATCGCCACGCGGTCGCCGACCTCGACGCCCAACTCCAGCAGGCCATGGGCCGCGGTCTCGATCAGGTCCCAGGTCTCGTCCCAGGCGTACTCCTGCCAGATGCCGAAGTCCTTCTCCCGCATGGCGACCTGCTGGGGCCGGCGCCGGGCCCAGTCCCGGGCCAACGACGCCACCGTCGTGGCGCCAGGCTCGCCATCGCCGGGCAGCGGCACGTTGGGGGTGGGTCGCTCCGAGGTAATCGTCACGCGTCGACCTCCTTCACGCTCTGCAAGCGGTCTCTGCGGGGCGAACGCTACTTCAATTGCCGGCAAGCTGTCGCTGCCGCGCCTCCTCGGTCGGATCGCCGAGCCCTTCGTGGGCCGCCAGCTCCGCCCGGCCCACCACAAACCAATGAACCTCGTCGGGACCGTCAGCCAGGCGAAGGGTTCGCTGGTTGGTGTACATCTGAGCCAGCGGCGTCCACTGCGATACCCCGGCGGCGCCGTGCATCTGAATGGCCTGGTCGATGATGTGGCAGACCCGTTCGGGAACCAAGGCCTTCACCGCGCTCACCCATATGCGGGCCTCGGCGTTGCCCAGGGTGTCCATGGCCTTGGCCGCCCGCAGCACCATGAGCCGCATGGCCTCGATCTCAACCCGGGCCCGGGCGACGATCTCCATGTTGCCGCCGAGTTGGGCCAGCGGGCGGCCGAAGGCTTCCCGGCTCAGGCCGCGGCGCACCATCAGGTTCAAGGCCTTCTCGGCCGCGCCGATGGAGCGCATGCAGTGGTGGATGCGGCCCGGTCCTAGGCGCAACTGGGAGATCTCGAAGCCGCGGCCCTCGCCCAGCAGGATGTTCGATGCCGGCACCCTCACATCGGTGAGGCGGATGTGCATGTGACCGTGAGGCGCGTCGTCCTCGCCGAAGACGCGCATCGGGCCGATCACTTCCATGCCCGGTGTGTCCATCGGTACGAGGATCTGAGACTGGCGGCGATGCGGGGGGCCGTCGGGGTTCGTCTGCACCATGCAGATCATGATCTTGCAGCGCGGGTCCCCTGCCCCCGAGATGAAGAACTTCTCACCGCTTATGACCCACTCCTCGCCGTCGAGCACGGCCTGTGTGGCGATGTTCTTGGCGTCCGACGACGCCAGCGCGGGCTCCGTCATGGCGTAGCAGGACCTGATCTCCCCGGCCAAGAGCGGCTCGAGCCACCGCCTCTTCTGCTCGGGCGTGCCCACCCGTTCGAGCACTTCCATGTTGCCCGTGTCGGGCGCGCTGCAATTGAGACACTCCGGGGCGATGGGGTTCTTGCCGAGTTCGGCCGCGATGTAGGCGTAGTCGAGGTTGCTGAGACCCTCGCCGCTCTCAGCGTCGGGCAGGAAAAAGTTCCACAGCCCCGCGTCCTTGGCCCGCGCCTTGAGGCCGTCGAGCAACTCGAGCTGGCCATCTCCGTAGCCCCAGCGCTCCTCCCGGCCTTCGCCGAGCCTGAAGAACTCGGCGGTGACCGGCTCCACCTCCGTGGCCACGAAGTCGACTACCCGGTCATACAGCGCGCGGGCCTGTGACGACATCGCGAGGTCGAGCGAGGCAGGATCTACATTGCCGATCAAGGCTGACGGTGTCATGCAGGCGGCCTCTCGGTGGTCAAGACGACAGCAACGATGCTACGGCCCAGAGCGCAGCCACCGAACCGATGACGATGTAGAGAATGCTGCGACCCAGCGGAGCGCGATCCAGATCGGCCGGGTCTCTCCGCTGCGGTCTCGGCCGCAGCAGAGCCGCAAGGTTGCCGGCGGCCATCGACGCGCCCAGGGCTAGCACCAGCCACGCCAAGAGGTTCTGGCCCAGGAACACTAGATGCCCTGCCGGGCCGCGAAGTTGGCGAACGTGGTGAACCGCGACAGGAAGGCCAGCGTGGTGGTGGCGGTCGGACCGTTGCGGTTCTTGGCCACGATCACCTCGGCCGTGCCCGCGGTGTCGGTGTTGTCGGGGTTGTAAACCTCGTCGCGATAGATGAACATCACCACGTCGGCATCTTGCTCGATGGCGCCGGACTCTCGCAGGTCGGCGAGAATGGGACGCTTCTGCTGGCGCATCTCGAGGTTGCGGGAGAGCTGCGACAACGCCACGACCGGGCATTCAAGCTCGCGGGCGAGAATCTTCAGGCCACGCGAGATCTCGGCCACCTCAACCTGGCGGTTGTCAGCGCTCTGACGGCCGGTCATCAACTGCAGGTAGTCCACGACGACCATGGCGAGATCGCCGACCTGGCTCTTCAGGCGCCGCGCCCGGGCCCTGATCTCCATGACCGTCACGTTGGGGTTGTCGTCGATCCAGATGGGGGCTTCCGCCAGCCGTCCGATGGCGGCGTTGATCCCGTTCCAGTCGCCGTCGTCGAGGCGACCGTCGCGCATCTTGGTGGAGTCGACCCGCGCCTCAGAGCAGAGCAGCCGCTGGGTCAGCTCCATGTGGCCCATCTCCAAAGAGAAGACGAGCACCGGCCGCTGCCCCCGTATGGCCGCATGCGCGGCCATGCCCAGCGCGAACGAGGTCTTGCCCATGGACGGTCTGCCACCGACCACGTACAGCGAGGACGGCTGCAGGCCTGACAGCAGCTTGTCGAGGTCCTTGTAGCCGGTGGCGGTGCCGGTGATCGTTCCGCCGCGCTCATAGAGCTCCTCGAGCCTGTCCAGCGTGCCGTCCAGCAAGTCCGACAGTTGGACCGTGTTGTCGCCCACCTGGCCCTGGGCCACCTGGTACATCAGGTTCTCGGCCCAGTCCACGGCCTTGGTCACATCGTCGGGGCGGCCGTAGCCCAGCTCGGCGATCTCGCCCGCCACCTCGATGAGGCGGCGCAGCGTGTGATTCTCCCTCACGATGCGGGCATAGGAGGCCGCGTTCGAAGTGGCCGGGGTGTTCATCTGCAACGAGAGCAGGCCGTCCAGGCCTCCGATGGCCTCCAGCGTCTCGTTGCGCTCCAGAATCTCGGCCACTGTCACCGCATCGGCCGGATCGCCCGCGCTGTAGAGGCTGTGAACCGCTTCGAACACTCGCGCGTGCGCAGGCCGGTAGAAGTGCTCCGCCGTCACTGTCTCCAGCACGTCGGCGATGGCGTCGCGCGACAGCAGCATCGCGCCCAGCAGGGACTCCTCGGCCACAAGGTTGTGCGGAGGCACCCGCACGTCACGCCGCTCGGCCACGGTGCTGGTGCCCCCACTGGGCCACGGCGCGCTGTCGGTAACGCTCACGAATCGACGCCCTTCATGTCTCCCACGCAAAGCCCGATGCGACATCACGACGGTACCGACCGGGTGTGACACATTCGTCGGCCCGCGGTGGACGAGACCTGTTGAAATCGTGCTGCCGCGGGGGATTCGTCGGGGGATCTCGCCGCTCGAGTGTGGAAGGCTGTGGGCGGATCAGTCCAGTGCCGTTACCTCGACAGTCACGGGCACCTCCACATCGGCGTGCAACTGGAACAGCACGGTGTGGGCGCCTACCTCCCTGATGGGGGCTTCAAGCGCCACGGCCTTGTCGTCGACCACCGCTCCCACTTGGGCCTCCACCGCGGCCACGATGTCGGCCGGTCCCACCGAGCCGTAGAGGTGCCCGGACTCCGCAGCCCGGGCCGACACCGTCAGAACGGCCGGCGCCAGCCTCACCGCGATCTCCTCGGCGTCGGCGCGGTCGGCCGCCCTGCGCATCGCCGCGCTGCGCCGCATCGCTTCGGCCTGCCGCGCCGCGCCGGGCGAGGACCTCAGGGCCAAGCCCTTGGGAACCAGGTAGTTGCGTGCGTAGCCCGCGGCAACCTCGCAGATGTCTCCCTTGCGGCCCAGCCCGTCCACGTCAGCGCGCAGCACGACCTTCATGCCTGGTCCTCGTCCGCGCCGCCAGCCGTGACATCGACGAGTTCCCCTTCGGCTGCGACGGCATGGTCCATCTCCTCGGGCGACGCACCCGCCGGCGGCGGCGTCGACGGACGGGGCACCGGACCGGCTGCCCGGGACCGGCCGTCACGGTCCTTGTTCTGGCGCTGGGTCGTAACTCTGTTCGAGTAGGGAACCAGGGCCATCTCGCGGGCCAGCTTGATGGCATCGGCGACAAGCTTCTGCTGCTGGGCGTTGTTGCCGGTGACGCGCCGCGCTCGAATCTTCGCCCGCTCGGACATGAACTTCCGCAGCAGCTTCTCGTTCTTCCAATCGACGTAAGTGATTCCCTCAGTGGTGAGGAAGCTCACTTTCTTCTTGGCGCGGCGGTTGTTGTCGCGGTTCTTGCCCCGCACTTTGCTCTTGGGCACTCGCGTCTCCTTCCCTGTCCTCCCGGCCGCCTAGAACGGCTCGTCGTCGGGGTCGGCATGACCGGCCGAACGACTGTCGCCGCGGTTCGGCGCCGGCCTCGGGGCCCGGTCGCCGCGGAAGCCGCCGCCGCGGCCGTAGTCGCCGCCGGAGGACCGTTCATTCTTGGTGACCGCGGCTGTGGCCCACTTCAGGCTGGGCGCCACATCGTCGGCCAGTATCTCCACCTTCGAGCGGCGGTCGCCGCTGTCCGTCTCCCAACTGCGCTGCTGAAGGGTGCCATAGATCACCACCCGGGCACCCTTGCGAATCGACTCGGCGACGTTCTCGGCAAGCTGACGGAAGCAGGTGACGTCGAAGAACGACACTTCGTCCTCCTGATCCTGGCGCCTGCGGTTCCAAGCCACCCCGAACTGGGCGATGGCCATCCCCGACTGGGCGAACCGCAACTCGGGATCCCGAGTGACGTTGCCTACGACTGTTACGGTGTTGTCGAATCCCATTAGAGAAACCTCCGGATCTCAGCCGGCCGCAGCCGGCGCGGCCTCCCCGAAGAGGCCGCGGCGCTCGGTCTCGTCGTCGGGAAGCCTGAATAGCTTGTGGCGAACGATGTCGTCCGCGAGCCGCAGCCGCCGTTCGGTGTCGGGAAGACCGGCCGTGGCCGTCACGATCTCCCAGACCACGTACGTGCCCTCGGTCTTGTGGTTGATCTTGTAGGCGAACTTGCGCCGACCCCAGTTGTCGGTGGACGCAATCGTCCCGCCCTCGTCGGCGACGAGGGCGGCAACTCGGGCGATCACCGAGTCCACATCGGCCGGGCCGACATCGGAATCGATGATGATCATCAGTTCGTAGGCCCGCAGCACGGGGCAAGCACCTCCCTCTGGACCCGGCAGAGCCGGGGCCCCTCGTCGGGGCAGGGTCGGGGGATCTGTGTTGTCGAAACGGACCTGCCCCGATCTGGGGAACGGGAGCCGATCACACTGTCAGGCTCAGGGTACCGACCGCTGAGACCATCCCAACCGACCGATGCCCCATCCCCAGCCATCCACAAAGCTATCCCCAGACGTCCCAGAGGGTCGCCGGTCCTAGAAGCCGGCGGCTCCGAGCGCGGCCAGTTCCGCCTCCGACAGGTGATACGACTCCTCCCGGGTCGGGAAAGAACCGGAGCGCACATCGTCGGCGAAGCGCCGCACAGCCTCGGTCGCGGCGCAATGCAGATCCGCATAGCGGCGTACGAACTTCGGCACCAGCCTCTGTTCGAAGCCCAGCAAGTCGTGGTAGACGAGCACCTGGCCGTCACAGTGGGGGCCGGCGCCGATGCCGATCGTGGGAATCTCCACCGCCTCGGTGACCATCTCGGCCACCTGCACCGGAACGCCCTCGAGGACGATCGCGTAGCAACCGGCGTGCGCCAGCGACTTGGCCGCCTGCACCAGCCGGCGAGCCGCCTCAGCTTTGCGGCCCTGTACTTTGAACCCGCCCATGGCGTGCACCGACTGGGGCGTGAGGCCGATATGGCCCATCACCGGGATCTCGGCGTCGCAGATGTGCTCGATCATCGGCAAGCGCTTTCGGCCACCCTCGAGCTTCACTGAATGGGCGCCGGCCCTGACCAGCAGCGCCGCGTTCTGCACCGTCTTGGAAGCCGACACGTGATAGCTCATCCATGGCAGGTCGGCCACTACGTGGGCATCGGGCTTGGTTCTGGCCACCGCGGCGACGTGATGTGCCATGTCCTTGACCGTTACCTGCAGGGTGTCGTCGTAGCCGAGCACGACCATGGCCACAGAGTCGCCGACCAGGATCAAGTCGGCGCCGGCCTCGTTCACGACCCGGGCACTCGGCGCGTCGTACGCCGTAACCATCACCAGCGGATCAGCACCATCCCGAACCTTGCGTACCCGTATGGCGGGCGCGGAGAGCGTGCCCATCGGATGCTCCTTTCCCGTCCAGCGCGCAGCGGCTGCCGGCGGTGTCCGCAGGCTATCGCTCGCCGCGCCACGACCGCAAGCGGGCGACCGCCAAGCGGGCGACCGAAGCTGTCAGGCCGAGCGCTTACCGCCGAGCGTGTAACGGCGCACCAAGTGGTTCCAACCGCAGTCCGTGCAGACTTCGACGACATAGCCCGTCGACAGGCTGGCGCGGTGCTGCAAGCGCTGCATCTCCGCACGGGTCGTGACGCAACGGCCGTGTTTGGGCAGCCGCGAACCGAACACATATGTGACCTCGACGAGGCCCGCCGTCGCGCATACCGGACATTGGCGCCCGGTGGGCTGACCGCAGAACTCCGCGTTGCGGTGCAGCTCGCGTTGAGCGTCACAGACCTCGTGCCGGCCCAGCTGGCCTGACTTCCATGCCCGCAAAGTGGCCGCCTTCGAAAGCCGGTAATCCACGGTCGCGGCGGTCGATCCGTTCGGCCCGACCGTGCTCTCAGTGTCGGGAACCGACCCGTCTGGCGCGGCACGGCCGCCGGCGGCCAGGCTGTACGGATTCGGCTTCACGGTTCGGCACAGTAGTCCGTCGCTTGCCACCGCCGCAGGGCTTCCACCGCGTCGCGCTTGCTGGGCACGCCCTGCTCGAGGGCTCGCTCGCGCAGGAAGGCAAGGGCCCGACCGACCTCGGGACCGGGGTCGAGACCGAGCACCGCCATCACCTCGTCACCGTCGACGGGGAGAGCGAAGTTGTCGACGTCCTCCATTCTCCGCAGTTCGGCGAGGGTGTCCGCGAAGTCGAGCAGCCGATCTCTGGACTCGCCGGACGCCGCGGCCACCGCTTCGGCGAAGGCGAGCGCGGCATCCACCGGCACCGGACATGCGTGGACGAACCGGCGCACGTCGGGGCGGCTGCTCCCGGTCTCCGCCAGTCGGGCCCGAGCCGACAGCAGCGCGGCCGCCGACGAGACCAGTGCGTTCGAGCAGCGCAGTTTGCGCAAGCAGGCAGCCGCGGTCTCAGCTGAGTCGCGGGCGAAGAGCGAAGCCCAGCGAAGAGCCGGCTCGGCGGGTACGGCGGCCACAACGCGGCCGATCTCTGTGGGGTTGTCGCAAGTCAGATCGGCGATTGCCCGCTCGATCAGGCCGGTGCGGCACAGGAAGCGGAAACCCTCCGACGGATCGTTGAGCAGCAGCAGCTTCTCGAACTCGTCGCGGACCCGCTCCACCGCGACGATGTCCAACCGACCGGCCATCGCCTGCACCGCACCGGTGAGGGCGCCATCGGGTACCAGCCTGTGGCTGGCGATGAACCGTGCCGCTCGCAACATCCGCAGGGGATCGTCACTGAACGAGACGGTGGGATCGAGCGGCGTGCGCAGCACTCGGGCGGCCAGGTCGCCGCGCCCGCCGTACGGGTCGACCAGGGTGCCGTCGGCGGTGTCGACGGCCATGGCGTTGATGGTGAAGTCGCGACGGGCGAGGTCCTGGACCACGTCGTCCCCGAAGGCCACCGCGGGCTTGCGCGAGTGCACCTCATAGTGCTCGGCTCGGTGGGTGGTGATCTCGAAGGCCTGCCCGTCCACGACGCAGCCGATGGTGCCGAATCGCTCCCCCTGGGTCCACAGCGACGTGGCCACGCGGCCGACGATCAGCCGAACTGTCGCCGGGCGGGCGTCGGTCGTGCAGTCGAGGTCCGCTCCGGTGAGAAAGCGACCGGCGACGGCCTCCCGCACGACGCCACCCACGAGGAACAGTCGATGTCCAGCAGCATCGAAGAGCCGCATCAACCCCGAAGCGGCGGACAACGCGGCCGAGAGCGCTTCGCGGGTCTCGGGCCTCACCGCGCGCCGTCGCGAGCCGCGAGGCGGGCCGCGGCTCGCACGACCTCCATGCCCGGGCCGGCGCTGCTGGCAGGCTCGGGGCGCAAGTCGAGGCCCAGCAATGCTCCGGCCACCGCATATGACGAGGCGCGTGTTGCCTCCAGGTCGTAGCCCCCCTCGAGTACCGCCACCGTCCTCGGCGCCAGCGGCATCAGCCGCCGGACGAAGTCGCCGTAGTCCGACGACGAATAGCACAACCCGGTGAGAGGGTCGGCCCGGTGCCCGTCGTAACCCGCCGATATCAACAGCCAGTCCGGGGTGAACCGCTCCACCGCCGGAATGATCGCTTCGTCCAGGGCAGCCCGAGCCACCTCGCCGGTGGCGCCCGGAGGCAGGGGCACGTTGATGGTCAAGCCCTCCCCGGGCCCGGCACCTCGTTCTTCGAGCGCTCCCGTGCCCGGATAGAGGGGATATTGGTGAATCGAGGCATAGAGAACGTCGTTACGACGAAAGAACACGTCCTGGGTGCCGTTGCCGTGATGGGCATCGACATCAACGACAGCGACCCGCTGGCCCCTCGCAGCCAGCGACGCCGCGGCCACGGCAACCGAGTTGAACAGACAGAAGCCCATCGATGCCTCCGGCGTGGCGTGGTGCCCCGGTGGCCGCACGATGCAGTAGGCCTCGGCTTCGCTGCTCGCCGGGCCGGCATCACGATGCTCGATCCCGTCCTGCGCCGAAATCTCGGGCCTGAGCTGCTCCACAGCCGACAGCACCGCTCCGGCCGCGAGGAGTGCCGCATCGAAGCTGGCCTCCCCCATGGGAGTGTCGGGATCCAAGTGGCCGCCGCCGCGCTCCGCGATTACGGCTACCCGGTCGACCATCTCCGGGCTGTGCACCAGTTCCAGCTCTGATCGGTCCGCTCGCCTCGGCGCGCAGCTGCCCGCGAGAAGCTCGGCATCAATCGCGGTCACGCCGGCCAGGGCCGCCCTCAACCGGTCGGGCCTCTCGGGATGACGGAATCCGGTGTCGTGATCGAGGAAGCGCTCGTCGGTGACCACCAGCACGGCTCGGATCGTACCTGGCGGCTGATCGGCCAGGAGGCCGGGCGAACGAGGGCGCCGATCCGGGGGATGCATATCGTTGAGCGCGTGCCTGTGACCTCGCTGAGGATCGGCCCGGCGCGATTTCGCGTCGGATCCTGGCAGGGCCGCCATGACGTCGCGTATCTGGCCCCCGTCACCGCCGCGGCCACTCTCGCACCCCTGGTGATGGCCGCGGTGCGTGATCGGCTGCAGCGTCTCGGATATCAGGCCGTCATGACCGCGGCGGTTGCCCCGTTGGTGCGCGACCAACTCGCCGCCGACGGTTTCAGCATTCGATCCGAACTCACTGCTCTGAGCCGGGATCTCGCAACCTCCCCCCGGCTCCCGCACCCCGGCCGTCGCACCGACAGGGCCCGGCACCGAGACACCGACGGTGTCCTGCGGGTTGATGCCGGGGCCTTCTCCTCGTTCTGGCGACTCGACGCCGACGGGCTCCGCGAGGCCCGCACCGCCACTCCGTCCAGTCGATGGCGAGTGATCCGGAGCCCGGAGGTGACGGCCTACAGCATCACGGGCCGGGCGGGGTCGATGGGTTACCTGCAACGGCTGGCGGTGGCCGTCCACTGCCAAGGCCAAGGCCTGGGAACTGTGCTGGTGTCGGACGCGCTGGCGTGGCTGCAACGGGGAGGAGCACGGACCGTGCTGGTCAACACGCCGCCTGACAACGAGAGAGCCATCTCTCTGTACCAGCGATGCGGCTTCCGCATCGAGCCCGCTCCGCTCACGATCCTGCACCGCAACCTGACGTGACCGCTCGCCGCCCTGCACCACAAGCTGACGCCGGCGGTGCTACCGTCGCTTCACCCGGCTCCAGCGCCGCCGAGAACTGAAGCGGGGTTGGCGCCTACCCTCCACAACCAGCGACACGAGGATCTGACATGACCGTTGGCATCGTCACCGACAGCTCCTGCGACCTGCACGACGACGACTTGGACGGGACCGGCATCGAGATCGTTCCCCTGTTCATCCGCTTCGGAACCGACGAGTTCGTTGACCGCGAACAGATCACGGTCGAGGACTTCTACCGCCGGATGGCTTCGGCCGAAGAGTTGCCGCAGACCGCAGCTCCGCCACCCGGACGCTTCGAGCAGGCCTTCCGGCGATGCCTGGATGCCGGCTGCGAGGCTGTGGTGTGCATCAACCTGTCTGCAGCCATCTCGGCCACGATGCAATCCGCGGTGCAGGCCGCCAGCACTATCGGGGCGGCGGGCGACAGTGCCGACATTCGGGTCCTCGACAGCCGGTCGGTCACCGCCGGACTGGGCACACTGGTCTTGCAGGCGGCCCATATGGCCGCTGACGGTGCGAGCGCGGACGCCATCGAGGCTTTCGTGGCGGACGCCTCGGAGCGAACTCACGTGTTCGGCACTCTCGACACGCTGGAGAACCTCCGCAAGGGCGGGCGCATCGGCGGTGCCCGGGCTCTGCTCGGCTCGATGCTGTCCATCAAGCCCATCGTCGACATTTCAAGCGGCGAGGTGGAGGAGGCAGCCAAGCAGCGGACCCGTCGCAAGGCGCTCGGTTGGCTGCGCGACACAGTGCGGGAGGCTGGGCCGGTGGAGCATCTCGCCGTCCTGCACGGCGAGGCGCCGGATGTGGGCGACTTCTGCGAGATGCTCGCCGAAGTGCACTCCGGCGACATCCGGGTGTGCAAGGTCGGGCCGATTGTGGGAACCCACGCCGGCCAGGGTGTGCTGGGGATGGCCTACCAGGTTCCTGCCGCTTAGAAGAGCCCGGCGAGGTCGGGCGGACATACGAGCAGCCGGGGATCCGACGATTCGCAGCGACCTCGACGACGCCAAGCTCATCCGGGCCGCACAGGCCGGAGACCGGCCTGCACTCGAGAAGTTGCTGCGGCGCCACCACGACCAGATTCACGCCATCTGCCAGCGCCTGGCCGGCAACGATGCCGACGGACAGGACGCCACCCAGGAAGCGCTCATTGCCATCGTCAGGGGACTGCCCCGCTTCGGTGGGAGGGCCAAGTTCTCAACCTGGGCCTATCGGGTGGCAACCAACGCCGCGCTCGACGAACTGCGGCGACGTGGCCGCCGCCCGGTGCCCACGATGATTGACGCAAGCGACCGCTTCGCGGACATCCCCGCTTCCGACGACTCGCACGCGGTGGTGGCGCGGCTCGACCTTGATGCTGCGCTGGCCCAGCTGCCCGAGGAGTTCCGAGCACCGGTTGTGCTTCGGGACGTGGCCGGCTGCGACTACGCAGAGATCGGATCGATCCTGCAAATCCCCCCAGGAACGGTGAGATCCCGGATCGCGAGAGGCCGAGCCCGGCTAGCGGAGGCGGTGACAGCCAACGGCGGGAACCATGGCGTCGCTGCCGAACGTCGAACACGACGAGGCAAGCAGCCATGAGTGACGAACAGCGCCGCGAAGACGAACTGGTCTCGGCCTATCTCGACGGTGAGGCAACCCCGGCGGAGATCGCCGAGGTCGAGCAGGACGACGCGCGGTTGGCTCGGGTCGAGCAACTGCGATCGGTTCGCGACGCGGTGGCCGCGCCGGTTGCACCCATGCCCGCAGGGTTGCGGGACCAGATGATCGGTGCTGCACTGGCAGCGGCCGACGCGGAGAGCCCCCAACGACAAGCAGCCAGAATCGTTCCGATCCACCGGCGCCACCGAACGCTGCTCACGGCGGCCGCAGCGACCATTCTTCTCGCGGCGATCGTCAGTGCGGGCCTGATCGCCAGCAGGGGCAACAACGAGTCCACTGAAATGGCCGCCGAGGCTCCAGCAGCGACGGACGATGCGAGCACGGCCGCCGCCGACATGGCCGCGGCCGAAGCAGCACCCATGGTCGAAGAGGAGCCCATGGCCGCAGAAGAAGCCATGGCCGCGACGACCACCGCTGCCTACGTCGAGATGGCGGAAGAGGAGCCTATGGCCGAGGGCGAGGCCGCCATCGCAGGTGCCGATGCGGTCGATGAGGCCGAAATTGTCGAGCTTGACGCCGCCATGGCCGCGGCTGAAGCCGCCATGGCCCCGGCTGAGGCCGCTGCAGCCGAAGCGGAGTCGGCCATGGAAGCGTTCACGGAGGAGAGTACGGACGCGCCGACGGCAGCCGCCGAAGCCGGCCGGGAGGGCGAGGACGAACGGCGCGCCCTCGACGATGCAGCTCAGCAAGTCGTGGATCTGGGCCCATTCGAAAGCCTCCAGTCGCTCTTCGACAACATCGCGGCGCGCTGGTCCGCCGCCCTGGAGGACGGGGTCATGGCTGACTCCGGGATGTGCGCCGCGGCAGTGCAGGAGACGGCACTCGAGTTGAGCATCGAAGCAGGGCAACCCTTCGTCGCCAGGGTCATAGCCGAGGATCCCCTGCGTTTCGACGCCCAACTCGCTCGCCGAGCCGACGGCACTGCCATCATCATCTACGCAACGCCACCCGACTGCGAGACCGGAACCTACGAACAGTCCGATTCCGGCGGTTCCTGAAACCCTCGCCTAGAGGCCGAGCGAATAGGCGAGCGAATCCGCGCCATGCGGGCGAGGCCGTGGCCCGAGCCGCTCGGCCTCTAGGCTGCACGACCATGGCCGATGCCGAGTCCGCCCATCGTGACCGGCCAGCGTTGAGCCTGGGGTCCGACGACTGGCCGGCAACCGTCGCCGACAAGATCGTCGAGGTCGTCGATGCGGTGCGGGTGCAGACCACCGACCGGGCCGTGTTCCTGCTCCGGGCTGTCGTCTACTGCCTGGTGGCTGCGGTTGCTGCCATCGCGGCCGTGGTGTTGCTTGCCATCGTCGCGGTGCGCTTGGCCGACGCCTACCTGCCGATAGGCGCAGGCGTCGGTTCGGCCACGTGGGCGGCCCACGGCTTCATCGGGTTGCTCGTTTCGATAATCGGACTTGGCGCTTGGCGAGCCCGGATCGGATCGGCCAGGCCCATTTACGCTGCGTTGATCATCGACGCTGTCATCGTTGTGGGCGTGGTGTTTTATGGTGTGATCGAGGCGGTGGCCTGACGACCGCGGCCACCCCATGATCGACATTCGAACGGTGAAAGGAGCGTGGGAGGAGATGAGCCTTGACGACCGCGCCGGGCGCGAGGTGGAGGTGGCCATCATCGGATCTGGCCCTGCTGGGCTCACTGCGGCCATCTACGCCGCCCGGGCCAACCTTCATCCGGTGGTTCTGGAGGGCGAGCCGAGCTCGACGAGCGACCAGCCGGGCGGGCAGCTCATGCTCACCACCGACGTGGAGAACTACCCGGGGTTTCCCGACGGCGTGATGGGACCGGAACTCATGCAGCGATTCCGCGACCAGGCAGTCCGTTTCGGCGCCCAGATTCACACGGCGAAGGCTTCTCGGGTGGATCTCTCGGAGCAGCCCTACGGCATCTGGGTCGACGACGCCACTTCTGAGGACCCCACTCTGAGAGCATCGACTGTGATCGTGTCGACCGGCGCCCAGTCGATCATGCTGGGTCTTGACCGAGAGATCGAACTCGTCGGGCATGGGCTCTCAACCTGCGCAACTTGCGACGGCTTCTTCTTTCGCGACCAGCACATCGCGGTGGTCGGAGGGGGCGACTCGGCGATGGAGGAGGCGATCTTCCTCACCCGATTCGCGTCGCGAGTCACCATCATCCATCGCCGCGACGCCCTCCGAGCATCCAAGATCATGCAACAGCGCGCCTTCGACAACGAACGAATCGACTTCATGTGGAACAGCGTGGTGCAGGAGTATCTCGGGGAGTCCGCTCTCACCGGCCTGCAGATCCGCGACACCAAGTCCGGAGAGACGTCGGTTCTGGACGTGACCGGGTGCTTCATCGCCATCGGGCACCGGCCCAATACGGACATCTTCAAGGGCCAGCTGGAAATGAAGGAGAACGGCTATCTCATCACTGAACCGGACTCCACCAAGACAGCGGTGGAGGGCGTATTCGCCTGCGGAGACGTGCAGGACGACTACTACCGTCAAGCTGTAACGGCCGCCGGAACGGGATGCATGGCCGCGATCGAGGCCGAGAGGTATCTCGAGGACCTCCACTCGCGCGTGTCGTCTCATCCGTGACGTCGCCGAGCGGCGGCACCTGCAAGTAGGGTGGCCACAGCCAGGACAGCTGCACGACAGCCGATGATTCGAGGATGCAGGACAAGGAAGAGGGAACCGTGTCTGGACCAACCATCACCCTAAGCGCAACGACATTCGACGAAGAGGTCAACAGCTCGTCTACACCTATCCTCGTGGACTTCTGGGCCGAGTGGTGCGGCCCGTGCAAGATGATCGCACCCATTCTCGAGGAGATCGCCGCCGAGCAGGAAGGCAAGCTGACGGTGGCCAAGCTCAACGTGGACGATGCGCCCGACATCGCCCGCAGGTTCGGAGTCATGAGCATCCCGACCATGATTCTCTTCGACGGCGGAGAGCCCGCCAAGCGAGTCGTGGGAGCCAAACCGAAGGCAGCTCTGCTGGACGACCTCGCGGAATACCTCTAGTCGCGGCCCAAGAGGCTGAGCGTGTTGCCGCTGCGGCGCGGCCATGCGGGTGACGCCGTTCGCGACCTCCAGCGTCGGCTGGCCCTGATCGGTTACAGCATCGACGGAGACTCACAAGAGTTCGGCACCGTGACTGAGGCCTCGCTGCGCCGCTTTCAGAGCGACCGCGGCCTGGTGGTCGACGGGATCTGCGGTCCACAGTCCTGGAACGCCCTCGTGGAGGCCGACCACCGCCTCGGTGACCGGCTCCTCTATTACCGCGACCCGATGATGAGGGGCGATGACGTGGCGGAGCTCCAGCGCCTGCTCGGCCAGCTCGGTTTCGACCCGCACTGGGTTGACGGCATCCTCGGTCCCCGGACCCACAAGGCGATCCAGCAGTTCCAGCAGAATGTGGGCCTTCCTGACGACGGCGTGGTCGGCCGTTCCACCATTGACGCGCTGGACAGGCTCTCAAGGCGAACCAGCGGCCAAGTGACGATTGCTGAAGTGCGTGAGCACGAACGGCTCCGCCGCCAGCCGAACCGGGTGGAAGACAGGCGGATCGTGGTGGGCGACGCGGGCGACCTCCCGGTGATCGCTCAGGCCGTTGCTCGCCGATTGCGCCAACTCGGGGCCGAGGTCCTGTCGTTCAGCACACCCGACCTCAATCACCAGGCTCGAACTTCGAACCAGTGGAACGGCGAGATATATCTGGGAGTAACGCTGGCGGCCGACAATTTCGGTGTCTCGTACTTCTCCATGAGCGGATTCGAGTCGGTCGGAGGCCGAGCCCTGGCCCGGCGTTGCTCGACCGCGCTCGGACCCTTGCTCGCCGAGCCCGCGCCAACAAGGGCGATGCGACTGTCCATTCTCCGAGAGACCAAGATGCCAGCCGTGTGGTGCCGGATCGGACCCGGGGACGTCGTGGTGCCCCGGGCCCCCCACATCGCGCGAGTTCTCACAGATGCGATAACCGACTGGTGCGTTGATCCAGGTTTACAATGAAATACAGTGAAAATAAGATCTACTGGAGGACCTCGATTATATAATCGATTACATAATGAGGTGATAGATCCGCTCCAGGTCGGCAAGTCCGCTGAACTGGATCATGATCTTGCCCCTGCCCCTGCCCCTGCCCAGCTTCACCAAGACACGCGTATCAAGTCTGGTTGAGAGAAGATCCTCAAGCTCCAGAATGCCGGCCTTGACCTCATCGGCGGTTGGTTCCCCAGCATCGCTGGAATCGGCGGCTGAGTCCTCCCCTGACGCCGCATGAAGCTCGGCGGCACGGCGCTCCGCTTCCCGCACCGTCAAACCTTCTCGAACAATCTCCTCGGCCAGGGCCTGCTGAGTTGTCTCGTCCTCAAGAGTCAGCAGCGCTCGACCGTGCCCGGCTGAGAGATGGCCCTCGACAACGAAGCGCTGAACTGCGGGAACCAGGTTCAGGAGCCTCACGGTGTTCGCTACCGCGGAGCGTGAGCGGCCGACCCGAGCGGCAACATCTTCCTGGGTCAAACCGAAGTCATCCATCAACTGGCGGTAGGCGGCCGCTTCTTCAAGAGCATTGAGATCCTGGCGGTGGACGTTCTCGACGACAGCAGCCTCCAGCGCTCCCTTGTCGTCGGTATCGCGCACGAGCGCAGGAACATTTCTCAGACCGGCTCGCTGTGCGGCCCGCCAACGGCGCTCTCCTGCGACTATTTCATATCCTTCTATTGCTTTACGCACTATGACGGGTTGAACGACTCCCACTTCAGCTATGGAAGCAGCCAAGGAAGCAAGCGTTTCCTCGTTGAAATGTTCCCTCGGCTGATAGGGATTCGGGACGATATGGCTGATGTCGATCTCCCGAAAGACCGACTCCTCCGGATCCGGATCGGTTGGAATCAGAGCCCCCAGACCCTTCCCAAGACCACTACGGCGTACCACGGAGCACCTCCTTTGCCAGGTCGCGGAATGCTCTTGCACCCTTGGATGACGAATCGTAGAGAATGATCGGCTGGCCGAAGGACGGCGCCTCACTGAGCCGGACCGTGCGCGGCACAACCTGCCAGCAGACCTTGTCCCCATAGTGTGCTCGAACCTCTCGGGCAACGTCCCGCGAGAGATTCGTGCGAGCGTCGTACATGGTGAGGATGAGCTTCGTCAACTCCAGACCGGGGTTGAGGCTGCGCTGCACCATTCCTATGTTCCTGACAAGCTGGGTCAATCCCTCCAGCGCAAAGTACTCAGTCTGAACGGGGACGATGACTTCGTCTGCTGCAGTCAGGCCGTTGATCGTCAGCAATCCGAGCGAGGGCGGGCAGTCGATCATGACGAGGTCATAACCCGTGAGTGCTTCCGACATCGCGTCTCGGAGTCTCCGTTCCCGGCTGAGGGCCGGAACAAGCTCGATTTCCGCGCCAGCAAGATCAAGATTGGAGGGCGCTATATGTAGACCTTTGATCATCGTCGGCTCGATGATCTCGTCAAGATCGACATTCTGTAGCAACACGTCATAGATCGACCCATCGAGATTCCTTGGATCCAGTCCCACGCCGGTAGTTGCGTTCGCCTGGGGGTCGAGATCAACGAGGAGCGTCTTGAGCTGCTTCTCAGCAAAGCACGCCGAAAGGTTCACGGTCGCGGTTGTCTTGCCCACGCCGCCCTTCTGGTTGGCGACTGCGAAGACCCGAGCGCGACTTCCGTCAACTTGTTGCTTCATACCACGCACGACCTCGGCTCCCTGCGCTCGCAGAGACTCCTCGGTACGGTCCCATACCGCCTTCAGGAAGTCAAGCATCCCTCACGTTTCACGTGAAACAGAGAGCGTTACCCCAATGGGGAGCGAATTCGAGCAGGCCGGCGGCGAGGAAGTTCCGGAGGGCTGGGTTCTGATCGCCTGACAGAGAGATAGCGGCCGTGAGGTGTCGTCCAGCCCCCCGATATCTCACAGCCCATCCGCTCCGTCAGCGGCATCTGCTGCCAGTGCCGTGCCGTTGAATCAGAGACCGAGATGACCAGGGATCCACTCGTCTTCAATAGCGGCAGGGCACACTCTGCCAGTTCTGGAACCGGACCAAATGAGCGTGCCACCGCCCCGTCGAAACCTCCCCGACGTTCCCCGCGAGCCATTTCGTCCACAAGGCTGTGCTCCACAGTCACTCTCTCCGCGAGTTCCGCCGCAACCACCGCCCGCCGCGCCATTTCGCACCGTCGATCCCTCGCATCTACCAAACACCACTTGGAGTTCGGAAGCTCAAGGGCCAGGAGAACCCCCAACACTCCTGCCCCAGTCCCACAGTCCACGAACTGTCCGTCGGGCAGCGTCCGCCATTCATCCAGGATGTAGCCGCCGGCATGCAAGCGCAGAGCTTCGATGGAGGCGCTTCCCATGACACCGGCGGCCCGAGCCGGTACCCATGATCGATTCAGACGCTCCAGGAGTTCTGGATCGATCTCCGCTAGCGAGCGCGGCCGAGCCTCGCCCACTTTCAGCTGCGAACCGCCGCGATGATCACCCTGCGGTGCGGATCCTCTCCTTCGCTTCGACTCTCCACGTTGTCCATGCCAGAAATGACGTCGTGGACAATCTTGCGATCCAGCCGGTTCATCGGCTCAAGGGCAATTTCGGATTGCGTCAGGGCGGACTCCTCAGCGACCTCGCGAGCGAAAGCCGCCAGGGCCGACGCGCGCCGGGCTCGAACACCGCCCATATCCATGCGGATCTTGCCCTCCCTTGTAGTCCCGCCAGAACGTTGCAACACCGTTCGAACCAGTTCATCGATCGCTTGGGCTGTCCCGCCTCGCCGACCGATCAGGACTCCGATTCCCTCTCCGTTGGCCTCGATTCGCATGATCCCGTTCTCCAGGTCGTGGCGCTTGAATTCGACGGCGATGTCCAATGCCGTCGCAATGCCTCGGACAAAGGACTCCGCCAGTTCGGCCTGCTCGAGGAGTGAAGGACCGCTATTTTGATCAATTATCATTGTATTATCATCCTCTTTCATGTGGCGGGTGCCACAGTTTCCTCCTTGGGTTCCGTCCTTGGTCCCATTCTCAGCTCTAGCCGCGCGGGCAGGCTGTTGACGATCCCGGGCGGCGGGATCCTTGCGGCCAGGACGAGCCGTTGATTCCGGCACTGCCTCGCTGGGAGTTCGCGCAGACTCGGACCGTCTCGACGAACCCGTCCTGCGGCTGTTGTGACCTCGGCCTCTGCTGTCTTTCGGTCGCACTGGTGTGGGGAGCACTCGCGCCCTCACCCGCGCCTCCTGCTTGATCCTTCCGAACAGTCCCGTCCTTGGTTCTGTGAGCACCTCGAACTCGGCGTCTGACTCATCGACACCGAGATGAACAAGCGCCTGCTCCTTGGCGCTCTCCACTGTCGTTGCTCTGATCTCCAACCATTCCATTCCAACAAGAAACTCCTTCGTGCGGCGCGAACCTCAGCGCCTCTTCTTCTTGCTCCGGCTGCGGTTCTGGCTGGGACGTCTCGCGCCCGAGCCGGGCGGTGTAACGCGGCCGCCGCCGGGGCGGCTGCTGGACCGACTCCGCGAGGGTGCCTTGCCGGTCCGTCCTCCCCTGCCTGCCGGACTGGCCTTGGCAGCCGCCTCCTTCCGACTTGAAGGCTTGGCACCACTTTGAGCCCTCTTGCGCGCCGGCGCCTCGGCATCACCCTCAGCCTTCTTGCGCGCCGGCGCCTTGGCACCATCTTGAGTCCTCTTGCGCGCTGGCACCTTGGCATCACCCTGAGCCCTCTTGCGCGCCGGCGCCTTGGCTCGAGGAGATTTCGCGTCCCGCTTCGGCGTCGGAGCGCCCTTGCGCTCCGTGATCGACTTGGGCGAGCGGGCCTTGGCTCCAGTCGCGTCGTCCGCCTCGGTCACGGCTGCAGCTCGCTGCTTGGCTACCTGGGCTCCGAGCGAGTCCTCACCCCTGTAGAAGGACCGGGTGATGTAGGCCTGTTGCGCTATCCGGACCAGGTTCGAGACGATGAAGTAGGTCACGACAGCTGCCGGCATCACGTACGAGAACACCGGCAGCATGTAGGGGATCAGCTTCATCATCATCTGCTGTTGCGGGTTTATCGCCGCGCCGCTCTGCCGGCCCTGGATCTGGCGCTGCTGGTAGAGGCTCGTGACCAGCACAATCAGGAGCATCAGAAGGTAGGGGAGTGCCGCAACGATGCTCTCGGAAATCACAGAGCTCGCGCTCCGGGATAGATCGACTCCCAAAGAGACCATCTCAACGTCTGCGCTCAGATTCTCATAGAGGTCGCTGTCCCTCGACAGGAAGTCGGGATCGAATGGCAGGTCGCCTCTGACGATCGGGGTCTCAGTGTGCTCGGGCACCCCTCCGGCCACGCTGTCGGCATAACGACGCGATGTGAAGCCGAGCTGGGTCCCAATTTCGGTCGTGCGCCTGGTGAGCCCGTCCACGACTCGGTACATCACCAAGAAAATCGGGCCCTGGACCAGCATCGGGAGCAGACACCCGACCGGATTGAGCCCGTGCTCCTTGTAGTAGGCCATGGTGACCTCGTTCATGGCCTGCCGGTCGCCCTTGTGCTGGTTCTGGAGCTTCTTCAGCTCCGGCATGTGCTGCTGCATCTGCAGCATGTTCCGTGTCATCTTCAACGTGAGCGGAGTCACCGCGACCACGGCAGTCAGCGTCAGCAGGGCAATCGCCATACCGTAGGACGGCACAAGGGAGTAGAACCAGGCGAGCACCGCGGTGACGACATCGAACAGGGGATCAAACATCGTCAGTCTTTCTTAGAGCGAGCGCGGATAGGTGACGGCCTGTCGCGTCGCGGCGGGGTGTTTCCCGCTCTTGTTCGCTGCGCTCACGGGCCGCTCGGGCCACGGCCTCGCCCGTATGCACCGGATTCGCTCGCCTATCCGCTCGGCCTCTCAGAGCGTGCGCGGTCGGAACGGGATCCCAGCCCGTGGACCCCCACGGATGGCATCGGACCAAACGGCGAGCTGCCAGCCATACGCCGCGCATCGCACCGTGCGTCTGCACAGCCTCCAACGCGTAAGCGGAGCAGGACGGGGCGTATCGGCACGTCGGCGGGCGGCCTGCTCGAACCAGCTGGTACTCCCGGATTGCACGGCAGGCAAGCCGTGCCGCGAACCCCCTCATCGCTGAACGTCCTTCAAGAGTCCGCCCACCGTCGCTCGCAGCTCCGCTGCAGACAACGCTTCCAGCGGCGCAAAGATCCCCAGGCGGTACTCACCGCCAGCGAGCACCACCGCTCGGTCCCGGACGAGCTCGTGCAAAGCACCCCGCACACGGCGTCGAGCCCTGTTGCGCACCACCGCAGTCCCCACCGATTTCGGTACCACAAACAGCACTCGCGATGCCCCTGGAGCGGCGCTGTGTGACACTCTCAGGGGACCGCGCCGAGCGCTGGTCGTGCAAAGTCCGTCACTCACGCTGCGGCTGATCGCCGAGCCGCTCACGCGGCCAGTCGACTTCGCCCCTTGCGGCGGCGCGCCCGCAACACGGCACGTCCGCCGCGGGTGCTCATCCTGGCCCGAAAACCGTGTTTCTTATATCTTTTTCGTATATTCGGCTGAAAGGTGCGCTTCATGAGATCCTCCTCGGCTTGCTCCGGCTCGAGCACGCCACAACAGCCGTCATCCGGGTCGATGCTGTGGATGAACGGCGGGTCTGCGTCCACCGTAGGGCTGACCCTGCGCCACGACAACCACGCCGCCCACAGAGCCGCGGTCGGCTACAAGCCGGGGCTCCATCCCGGGCCAGAACAAAGGACATTAATGTCATATATCTTACATAAACGTAGTTACCCGGAACGTAATCCAGTCTGAACTAGTCGTTTACCGAGCTTCTGGCGGCGGACTTGCGACCGATGTGGATGCTGCTACGTTCCGCAGGCCACCACCGCCGTCTGGCCTGGGTCCGGGCCTGCTCCACTACGGGCCACAGAACTCTCTGTCCACAACTGTGGATCAATCTGTGGAGAAAGGAGATCGATAGGTGAACACCGACCCCGAAGCGGAGCGGATCTGGACTAGCTGCGCCCAGAGCATCCGCAGCCAGGTGAGCGACGCCGTCTGGAGAACGACCTTCAGCGGTGCCCGAGCGACTGCCTTCGACCAGGGCTCCCTGACTCTCGTGGTGCCGACCAGCCTGCAGAAGGCCCGCATCGAGCGCCGCTACTTCGACCTCCTCACCGACGCCCTCGACGAGACCGAGCCGGACGTGATGGTCCGCATCGAGATCGACCCGGACTGGGATGCGAACGACGACTTCTCCGTTGCCGAGCCTGTGGCACCATTCGGCGAGGCCCGGGCGTTGACCGACGCCGACCGAGAGCACGGAACGAATGGAGACTCGGGGCCCGACACCCGCCTGACGTTCGAGCAGTTCGTGACCGGCACCTCCAACCGGTTCTCGCACGCCGCCGCGCTGGCAGTAGCCGAGACCCCGGCCGGGGCGTACAACCCGCTGTTCATACACGGCGACTCCGGACTCGGGAAGACCCACCTGCTACGAGCCATCGCCCACTATGTGAACAACCACTACCCGTCTTACAAGGTCCGCTACGTGACCAGCGAAACCTTCCTGAACGAGTTCGTGCAGGCAATACGCAACAGCACCCAGCCCGAGTTCAAGCAGGTGTACCGCAGCAACGACGTCCTGCTGGTCGACGACATCCAGTTCATGGAGGGCAAGGACGGGCTACAAGAGGAGTTCTTCCACACGTTCAACGACCTCTTGCAGAACGGCGCTCAGATCGTCCTGTCCTCCGATCGCTCTCCAGACGCCATCCCCACTCTCGAAGACCGGCTGCGCAGCCGGTTCAAGTCAGGCCTCATCACCGACATCCAACCCCCCGATCTGGTGACCCGGCTGGCCATCCTCGAGAAGAAGGCCGAATCGGCGGCCATCGAGATCCCATCCGAAGTCCTCTCATTCATCGCTGAGAACGTCACCGACTCCATCCGCGAACTCGAAGGCGCGCTCATCAAGGTCACCGCGTACGCCAACATCACAGGTCAGCGATGCTCCTACGAGCTCGCCAAGCGCGTCCTGGCCGATCTGATAGGCAATACCGTCAAGGCACCGGTCACTGTCAAGGGCATCCTCCAAGCCACCGCCGAACTCTTCAACTTCTCAGTGGAGCAAATCACCGGAGGTAGCCGGCGGAGGCCGCTCGTGGACGCCCGTCAAATCGCCATGTACGTCACCCGGAACATGACCGACCTGTCCTACCCGGAGATCGGCCGGGCCTTCGGCAACCGCGACCACACCACAGTCATCCACGCCGTGCGCAAGATCGAGCACCACATGGCCGAACGCAAAGACATCTTCGACAAAGTGCAAGATCTCCAGAAGCGGGTAGGGGAAGTCTCATGAACTCGGCCCACCGGCCACCGGGGAGAACCGTGGGGACTACTGACTTGCAGCCTCTGGACGGGCTGTGGCCAACTCCGCCGAGATCAACACCCTCCCAGTGACGCCGTGCCGCCTCACTGACTGGCACAGCAAACCTGGGCACACCGAGAGTGCTGCAATTCCGGGGGGCGCTGACACAAATCCCCAATCCACAGTGCCTAGTGTCCTCTACAACACTCTTGAATCCAGCTAGAGAAGAGGCAACAAAACCATGGGCATGAAGTTCCGCTGTGAGCGAGACACCCTGTTGGAGGCCCTGACGGTCGCAGTGCGAGCCGCGGCTGGCGTCAGCTCGAGCCGTGCCGCCCTGACGGGAGCTCACCTCGACCTGACCGATGGCGTTCTCACTGTCACCGGCAGCGACCTCGACCTGACGCTGTCGGTGACTGCGGAGGTATTGGGGACTGCGGCCGGGGCCGCGGTGACCCCGGCCCGCTTGCTCACCGATGTGGTCAGGGCTGTGCCAGCCGGGGCGGTGGAGTTCTCGGTGGATGAGGGCGAGGCCACGATCACGGCCGGATCGTCGGAGTTCTCGATCAGGCTGATCCCAGAGGAGGACTATCCGCAGCTGTCCTTCACTCAGGAGGGGAGCGGCGACGGCAGCTCTGCGGCGTTCAGTGAGGCCGTGACGTTCAACGGTGCGGAGTTTCGGAACGCCTTGAGCCAGGTCGTGCGGTCAGCGTCGTCTGATGACTCCCGGCCCATCCTCACCGGCGTGCTGATGGCCGCGGAGGGCGAGGGCCGGTTGCGACTGGTCTCGACCGATTCCTATCGGCTCTCGGTCAGGGACCTCGACGGCTCGTCCATTCTTGGCGAGCACCAGAGGGTGCTGGTACCGAGCCGCGCCCTGGGCGAGCTCCAGCGCCTGATCGACGAGTCGGACCAGGTGACCCTCAAGCTGGCAGAGCACTACGCCCAGTTTGCGGTGGGGAACGTTCAACTGACCACACGGTTGATCCCCGGGGACTTCCCCAACTACCAGGGACTCATCCCCACCGACCATCCGAACTGCTTGACCGCGAATCGCGAGCAGCTGCTGGAAGTCGTTCGGCGAGTACGGCTCCTGGCTCAGGACTCGACCCCGATCCGCCTGGTTATGGGCGAGGAGAACCTAGAGGTCATCGCCATAACCCACGATGTCGGCAAAGCGAACGAGTCGATGGAGGCCGCCTATGCGGGCGAGGACCTGACCGTCGCATTCAATCCGGGGTATCTCATCGACGGCATCGAGGCCACGGCCGGCGAGGAGGTCACCTTGGAGACCGCTGACGCAGTGAAGCCGGCTTTGCTTCGTTCGGTGGGAGATGAGAGCTTCGTCTACCTGTTGATGCCGGTGCGAGTGAGTTGAGCCCTGCTTCTGGGCGAACGGTCGGAGGACGGGTACCGTGCGTGTCTGCTCGCTGTCACTTCTCGACTTCCGGTCCTACGCCGAGACCGAGGTGGACTTCGCTTCAGGGCTCACGGCGATCGTCGGACCCAACGGCCATGGCAAGACCAACCTGCTTGAGGCGGTGGGATTTGCTGCCGGGCTGGGTTCGTTCAGGGGCGCCGCCGACACGGCCCTGATACGTGACGGCGCGCCCTCGGCCGTCATTCGCTGTTCCGGTCTGGGAGATACCGGACAAGCCATCTTGATCGAGGTCGAACTGGCCCGGGCCCGACCGAACCGGGTGAGGGTGAACCAGCACCCGGTGTCGCGCCGCCGGGACCTGCTCGGCGTGTTGACGGTGACGGCGTTCTCACCCGAGGACCTTGAGTTGGTCAAGGGCGAGCCGGCGGTTCGGCGGCGGTGGATGGATGACGCACTCGCGGCAGTGCGACCGTCCTGGGGAGTCCTGCGCAGCGAACTGGACCGGATCCTTCGTCAGCGCAACGCCCTGCTGCGTCAAGCACAGGGCCGTGCTGTAGGCGACGTTGCCATCACGCTGGACGTCTGGGACGCCAAGCTGACCGCGGTGGGCGACGAGCTCCGAATGCGCCGCCGGAACCTGCTCGTGGCGATGGAACCCGAGATCCACCGCCACTACAGACACATCTCCCGAGGCCAGGACGACGCTGGCGTCACTTATGTGTCCTCATGGGGCGACGAATCGCTGGCTGATGCGCTGGCAGCAGCCCGGGGCGAGGATCTGAGGCGGTCCACGAGCACGGTAGGTCCCCACCGGGACGATGTCCTGCTGCGGATTGGAGGGCTGCCGGCCCGGAGCCATGCCTCCCAGGGCGAGCAGAGGTCTCTTGCTCTCGCCCTGCGGCTGGCGGTGGATTCCGAGGTGCGCGATCGCCGAGGCGTCGAGCCTGTGCTGTTGCTCGACGATGTGTTATCCGAGCTTGACGCCGGTCGTGCGGCCGCCCTGCTGGAGACGCTGCCGCCGGGCCAGCGAATCCTCACCACCGCGTCGCCTGTGCTGCCGGCGAGCGTCCAACCCGACCGAGTGATTCGCGTGGCGGATGGTGCCGCGCGGATGGTCGTCGGCCCCGACAAGTGATGGTGTCGGGCGATGAGCCCATCGAGTTGGCCGATGCTCTTGAGCGCGTCCTGGGTTCGCTGGGCGCACCGCCGCCCGACCTGCTGTCGACGGTGTTCCACCGATGGGAGGACGTAGTCGGCGCCGATGTGGCTCGCCACTGCAGACCAGTGGCAGTGGAGGGTGATCGCTTGGTGGTGGCAGCCTCCGATCCGATGTGGGCCAGCGAGGTGAGATGGCTTTCGGACCGGGTGCTGGAACGGGTCAACGAGCTGTCGTCCACTGATCGCTTGAAGTCGATCACAGTGCAAGTCGCGCCGGCCACCGACTAGCGACCGAGCGGCCGGTGAGCACAGCGAACGGGAGCGGGGGACACGGCGGATAGCGCGCCGCTGCCCCCTGCTCGCTGGTAGAATGAGGGGCGTGATCGGTGGCTCGATGAAGGGCTCTGGCCCGGTTCGGCGCCCCCGGCTCGCCCGGTCCTTGTCTGCTGTGGCCGGGTCGTGCCAGTGAGTGCTCCACGCTTTCGGATCGCTCTGTTGGCAGACCCTGTATCGGGCCCCGCGCGTCGCGGCCGGGGCTGCATGAGGAAGGCCGGTTCGTGACATCGGACATCACTACCAGCGAGCGGACAATCGACGCCCCCCACGACGCCGACGCTTCATACGGCGCGCTGGAGATCACTGTCCTCGAGGGTCTTGAAGCCGTTCGCGAGCGGCCCAGCATGTACATCGGGTCGACCGGCCCGACCGGTCTTCACCACCTTGTCTGGGAAGTCGTGGACAATTCGGTGGACGAGGCGATGGCCGGATACTGCACCCGGATCGACGTGACTCTTCATTCCGACGGCTCCTGCGAGGTCGTCGACGACGGTCGCGGCATCCCCGTGGAACCGCATCCTCTCCATGATCAGATCCCCGCGGCCGAGCTGGTGATGACGCTGCTGCACGCGGGCGGGAAGTTCGGCGGCGACGGCTACAAGATCTCGGGCGGACTCCACGGTGTGGGCGTATCGGTGGTCAACGCGCTGTCGGAGCGGATGGAAGTCGACATCTGCCGCTCCGGGCAGCGGCACCGCATGACCTTCGCGGACGGCGGCCAGATCGACGAGGCCCTATCCGTCGTGGGTCCGGCGCCGGAGGCAGCCGGCACGACAAGGACGGGAACGACCATCCGCTTCTGGCCGGACGGGACTGTCTTGGAGGATGTGTCCTTCCGGTATCAGACGGTGGCCGAGCGGTTGGAGATGATGGCGTTCCTGAACCGCGGCCTGGAGATCCGGGTCCGCGATCTCAGACCGGGGCCGCACGGGCATACCGAGTGGACGTCCTTTTGCTATGGGGGCGGCATCATCGACTATGTCAGCCGGCTCAACCAATCGAAGGTTCGCCTCTTCGATGCAGTGGGCCATTTCGCCGATGCCGAGACCATCGACGACAACCCGCATGAGGTGGAGGTGGCGTTCCAGTGGAACACCGGCTTCAACACTGACGGTCTGCACAGCTTCGCCAACGGGATCTCCACCATCGACGGCGGCATGCACGAGCAGGGGTTCCGCGCCGCGCTGACCCGGACGGTCAACGCCTATGCCCGCGAGAAGGGGTTGCTCAAGGAGAAGGCCGAGAACCTCCACGGCGAGGACATCCGGGAGGGCCTCACGGCGATCGTCAGTGTGCGAATCGGCAAGCCGCAGTTCGAGGGCCAGACGAAGGCCAAGCTCGGCAACATGTCGATGCGATCGTTCACGGAGCGGGTCACCAACCGTCACCTGGCCGAGTGGCTCGAAGAGCACCCGGCCGAGGCGAAGCGAGCAGTGTTGAAGGCGGTGGCGGCCTCGGCGGCTCGCGAGGCCGCGGCCCGGGTCCGCTCGGAGGTTCGCTCGAAATCGCTGCTGGACGGGGCGGGCATGCCCGACAAGCTCAAGGACTGCACGGCCACCGACCCGTCCCGGCGGGAGCTGTTCATCGTGGAGGGAGACTCGGCAGGCGGCTCCGCAGTGCGGGCTCGCAATCCCGAGACCCAGGCAGTGCTGCCGATCCGGGGCAAGATCCTCAATGTTGAACGGGCCCGCATCGACCGGATGCTCAAGAACAACGAGATCCAGGCCATCATCGCGGCCATCGGCGCGGGAATCGGCGACCCGGACGACTCCAACGGCGGCAACAACGGCAGTTCGGCGGGCGGCCGCGGGGCCGCAGACGGCGGCTGTGAAGTCCAGAAGGCCCGCTACCACAAAGTGATCGTGCTGGCCGACGCCGATGTCGACGGGAGCCACATTCGCACGCTGCTGCTGACGTTCTTCTATCGCCAGATGCGCCCGCTGGTCGAGGCCGGTTACGTGTATGTGGCCCAGCCGCCCCTGTACTCCACCAAGGTGTCCAACTCGAAGACGGTCTATCTGCTCGACGATGCCGCCAAGGACGCGTTCCTGGCCGAGCGGCCCAAGCACAGCCGCGAGTTCCAGCGACTCAAGGGGCTCGGTGAGATGGACTGGGACGAGCTGCGATCCACCACCATGGACCCGCAGACCCGCAGCCTGCTGCAGGTGTCGGTGGAGGAGGCCGCCATCGCCGACCAGGTCATTTCGGTGCTGATGGGCGACGACGTGGAGTTGCGCAAGAACTTCATCGTCACGAACGCCCGAGAAGTCCGCAACCTCGACTTCTGATCCATCACGGGAAGCGCCAGCCATGAGCGGAACCACAAGCGGAGCCGGCGGAGCCAGTCCCGTGAGCCCTGCGCCCGATGACAACTCCGGGGTGACCGTGGTCGAGATCCAGGAGGAGATGGAGAGTTCGTTCCTGGACTACGCCATGTCGGTGATCATCAGCCGGGCGCTGCCGGACGCCCGCGATGGCCTCAAGCCGGTGCACCGCCGGATCCTCTGGTCGATGTACGACCAGGGCTTCCGCCCCGATCGGGGCCACGTGAAGTGTGCTCGGGTCGTCGGTGACGTGATGGCGCGGTTCCACCCCCACGGCGATGCGGCCATCTACGACGCACTGGCCCGCATGGCGCAGCCCTTCTCGTTGCAGCACCCCCTCATCGACTTCCACGGCAACTACGGCTCGCCCGAGGATCCGCCGGCCGCAGCCCGCTATACCGAATGCCGCCTGGACGCGCTGGCCATGTCGATGCTGGCCGACATCGGCGAGGACACCGTCGACTTCGTCGACAACTATTCCGGCGACTTCGCCGAGCCGTCCGTCCTGCCGGCTCGCCTGCCCAACCTGCTGGTGAACGGCAGCCAGGGCATCGCGGTCGGCATGGCCACCAATATCCCGCCCCACAATCTCGCTGAAGTGATCGACGCGGTGGTGGTGCTCCTCGAGAACCCCGACGCCGGAACCGAGGATCTGATGGCCCGCGTTCACGGTCCGGACTTTCCGACCGGAGGGCAGATTCTGGGTCGCAGCGGGTTCGAGTCGGCCTACCGCACCGGCCGCGGCTCGGTCAAGATGCGCGCCGACGTGACCGTCGCCGAGATCGCCGGCCGCAACGCGCTGGTCGTCACCGCGCTGCCCTACCAGGTGTCGGCCGGCGCGGTCGCCCGCAAGATCGCGGACCTGGTCAACGCCAGGGAGCTTGAGGGGATCGCCGACGTGAACGACGAGTCCTCCGGTGATGCCACTCGCTTCGTGATCAAGCTCAAGCGGGACGCCAACCCGGAGGTGGTGCTCAACAACCTCTGGAAGCACACTCCCCTGCAGTCCAGCTTCGCTATGAACATGGTGGCGCTGGTGGACGGGGTGCCGCGCACGCTCACCTTGCGCGACGCGCTGGCCGCGTACGTCGCGCACCAGGTCGAAGTGGTGACTCGACGTTCGGAGTTCCGCCTGGCCGCAGCCCGGGCCCGGCTCCACATTGTGGAGGGGCTGCTGCGGGCCCTGGGAGCGATCGACGGGATCATCGCAACGATCCGCGCCAGCGAGGACACCGCGGCGGCCCGGGCGTCCTTGATGGCCGAGCCGTTCGAGTTCTCGGAGGCTCAGGCCAATCACATCCTCGAGATGGCGCTGTCGCGCCTGACCCGGCTCGGCCGCACCCAACTCGAGACCGAGGCCGCCACCAAGCGCAGCCTGATCGCCGAGTTGGAGGCGTTGCTGGCCGACGAGCACCGGGTTCGGATGGTGATCCGCGACGAACTGGGGGAGATCTCCGAGAGATTCGGCGTCGAGCGCCGGTCGATGCTTGAAATCGATCCGGGCGAGCTCGACATCGAGGACCTGATCGACGACGACGACCTGGTGTTCACGATGTCCGCGTCGGGTTACGTGAAGACGGTGCCCACCGACGAGTTCCGCCTCCAGGGCCGCGGCGGCCGCGGAGTGGCCGGCGCGAGGCTCAAGCAGGCCGACAGCGTCATGCACCTGATCCACACCACAGCCCACTCGTACCTGTTGTTCTTCAGCAACCGGGGTCGGGTCTACCGGCTCAAGGCCCATGAGGTACCGGTGGCCTCGCGCACCGCTCGGGGCACTTCCATCGCGAATCTGCTGTCGCTCCAGGACGGCGAGCGGATCCAGGCCGTGATCGACACCCGCGACTACGAGATGAACCGGTACCTGCTGTTCGCCACCGCCCAGGGCCGGGTGAAGCGCACCAAGTTCACGGCCTACGACTCATCCCGCAAGGCGGGCCTCATTGCCATCCACCTGCGCGACGGCGACGAGCTGGTAGCGGTAGTCCCGACCGACGGGGTGCACGACATCCTGCTGTCGTCGCGCCTCGGCCAGACGATTCGTTTCGGGCAGCACCAAGTACGCGAGATGGGTCGGGTCGCCGCGGGAGTGATCGGGCTGAAGTTCAAGCACACCGGCGATTCGGTGGTGTCGTGCGCGACGGCGCGTCCCGGCGCGGCGCTGCTCTACGTCACCACTCGGGGCTTTGGCAAGCGGACACCGGTGGATGCGTTCAGTTGCAAGGGCCGCGGCGGGCTGGGAACTATCGGGTCCAAGCCCACGCAGGAGAAGGGCAATGTTGTTGGGACGCTCGTCGTGGACCCCGGTGACGAGATCCTTGCCATCACTGCCAACGGCGTCGTGATCCGGATTCCAGTTGGCGACGTGTCCGAGCGCAGCCGGATGGCTTCGGGTGTCAGGGTGATGAGTCCCGACCCCGGCGATGAGGTGGTGGCCATCGCTCTAGTCGGCGATGACATCAACGGCAACCCGAACCGGGATCCTGAGGCACGACCAGAAGCTGAATCCGACCCGCAATGACGGCCAGGGCGGGGCGCGAGCTCGGAGACGGGGGACAGGCCGCGCCGCTGATGGTCGTGATGCTGCTGGTACTGGCGGTGGCCGTTGTGGCGACGGTCGAAATCGGACAGCTGCTGGACGAGAGCGCTCGGGCCCGAACCGCGGCTGACGCCGCGGCCCTGGCCGGCGCGGCCGCGGGCCGCGAGGAGGCGGCGGCCCTCGCTGCCGCCAATGGCGGGTCGCTGCTCTCCTATAGCGAACAGGAGACGGCCGGCGACGCTGAGTCCTTGCTGGTGACCGTCGAAGTGCAGGTGGGCCGGGCCAGCCGGACGGCCCGGGCCGAGCGGCTGGTGACGTGGACCAGGCCCCCGTGACGGCGGCGCCAAGTAGACTGCGCGGCCGCCGGAGGGGCCAGGGACACCTATGAGCGAACAGTCGACGTCCGACGGTGATCAGCGCCCTGGTTCGTCCTCCCCCGACGCTGCACCCCCGGACTCCAGTTCAGCTCCGGGCCCCGGCGAAGACGCCAAGGCCGGTCCTCTCCCGAGGCCTGCGCCGCGCTCTTCATTCGGTCGCGCCCTTCAGGCTCGATCCAACCGGCGTCTGCGCGCTCGCCGGGTCCGCCGGCTGGTCAGGCACATTGAGCCCTGGTCGGTGTTGAAGGTGTCGTTGGTCCTCTATTTCTGCGCCTGGGTGGTCATGCTGCTCGTGGGGGTGACGTTGTGGAACTTGGCCGTGAACTCGGGCCTGGTGTCCAACGTCGAGAACTTCGTGGTGGAGCTGTTCGCGTTGGAGTCGTTCAAGATCAACGCGGACCAGATTTTCAGGATCGCCGCAGTCGGCGGTCTGGTGATGGTCCTCGCGGGCAGCGGGCTGACCGTGCTCGGAGCGGTGCTGTTCAATTTGATCAGCGACATCACCGGGGGAGTGCGCCTGACCGTGGTCGAGGAGGAGACAGCCCGCCCGCGTCCCCGCCGGGCCCGCAGGCGGGTTCTCGTGCCCGCCCCGCCCCCCAGTGTCGAACCGTCTGCCGGTTCGCCGCCCGACCCGGCCGGCGGAAGCCGGGGGTCATCGAGCGGGTAGGTCGTGCGTGACGGCGCGGCTAGCGTGGGGTGCCGCTGGGGCTATAGCTCAGTCGGTTAGAGCGCACCCCTGATAAGGGTGAGGTCGCTGGTTCGACTCCAGCTAGCCCCACACTCCAGCCCGACAGCCTGACACTGCCCGGAGGCCGTCTTGGCCGCAGGATTCATCACTCTGGTCCGCCGGACGTTCGTTGCCGTCGTCGTCGGGATGGCGGTGGCCGCAGCCATTCGGGTACGCGGCCGCGGCGGCGTGCCTCCCCAGACGGGGGGCTGGCGCGAGCTGCGGGACGACGAATTGGTGTAAGCGGACGCTCTGATGGCCGCTGATCGCGTCGCCGCGAACGTGGTGGTGTTCGGGGCCGGCGCGACGGGGGCTCGGATAGTGCGCATGCTCGCGGCCAGCCCGTGTGTCGGCGCCGTGGAGGCGCGGGACACGGATTCGGAGCGGCTGCGGGAAGCGGCCGGTTCCTTCGACGACACCGTGGTGTGCGGTCAGGGCCTAGCTGTACCGGATTCCACGGACTTGGTGGTGGTGGCCACCGCTGCTGGCACGCAAACCGCGGCGGCCCTGAGCGCGATGCGAGCGGGTGCTGGAATCGTCACAACCACCAATGAGATCACCGAGACCCGCAACCTTCTGGCCCTAGACCGGCAAGCCAAGCAGCATGGTGTGCCACTAGTGGTAGGCGCCGGCTTCATGCCCGGGCTCACCTGCCTGATGGCTCGCGTCGGCGCGGCAGAATTCGACTTGGTCGACGAGATTCACGTCGCGAAAGTGGGCACGGGGGGGCCGGCCTGCGCGCGCCAGCACCATCGCGCCCTCAGCAGCCTCGCCATCGACTGGCGGGACGGTCGCTGGACCCGCCGGCCCGGCGGATCGGGCAGGGAACTGTGCTGGTTCCCCGATCCCGTGGCCGGGCACGACTGCTACCGGGGCGCGCTCCCGGATGCCCTGTTGCTGGTGCCGGCCTTCCCTGGCGTCGACCGGGTGACGGCGCGGATGGCCGCCACCCGGCGGGACCGGTTGACGGCACCACTGCCGATGATGCGCCGCCCTCATCCCGAGGGGGGAGTTGGAGCGGTGCGCGTCGAGCTCCGCGGCTGGCGCGACACCGAACGCCATGTGGCGGTGCTTGGCGCCCAGGCTCGCCCGGCAGAGGGTGCCGCCGTGGTGGCCGCCTCGACGGCCCTGCACATCCTTGACAACGGCATTGAGCCCGGTGCCGCCGGGCTGGCGTCGATCACCGACCCTGAGAGCTTGTTGAGGGAAGTGGCGGCTCGGAGGCTGCGGCCCTGCAGGTTCGAGGGGTTCGCCCTGTCACCCGACGCCGACCGGTAGCGGCGGCTTCGCGCTGGTCGTCTCCATTCGCTCGGCCTCTACCGGAAGCAGTTCAGCAGGTTGCAGCCCGTCACCTCGCAGCGGTGCGACTCCCGCTCTTGTTCGCTTCGCTCACGGGCCGCTCGGGCCACGGCCTTGCAGGCTCGGCCTCTGGCGAAAGCAGTTCAGCAGGTCGTCATGCAGGATCCCGTTGGTGGCCACGGCTGAACCGCTTCGCCAGTCGTCGGTGCCGGCGGTGTCCGAGAACCGGCCGCCGGCCTCGGAGATGATGACGGACATCGGGGCGACGTCCCAGTCGAAGCACTCGGGATCGACCATGGCCTCGGCCCGGCCGGTGGCCACCAGGGCATAGCCGTAGGCGTCACCCCAGGTCCGGACCCGTGCTCCCGCGGCGCGGACCCTCTCCAGGGCGCGGTCCGGCCAGTACGAGAGACCGCTCGTGCACACATAGGACTCCTCGAGGCCGACGTGGGCGCTGACCCGGCATGGCACGCCGTCCCAGTTGGCGCCGCGGCCTCGCCCGGCCCAGACGCACTCGTCCAGGGCGGGCAGGCAGATGACTCCCACCGCGGGTCCGCCATCGTCCACCATCGCCAGCAGCGTGGCGAAGAGGGGCACGCCCTGAGCGAAGGCCTTGGTGCCGTCGATCGGGTCGATTATCCAGGTGCGCCCGGTCCGGCCGGCCACCTCGCCCTCCTCCTCGCCCTGGACGGTGTCGCCGGGGTATGTCGCCAAGATCTCCGAGCGCAGGAACCGCTCGGCTGCGTAGTCGGCTTCGGTCACAGGCGATCCGTCGTGCTTGGCCGCCACTGAGAGGTCTCGCGACTGGTACCAGTCCAGGGTGAGACGCCCGGCCCGGCGGGTCGCGTCCACCGCAAAATCGACGAGATCCTGGTCGATCATCCTCCATCCCCTTCCATCGGCCTTTCGGCTGGCCGCAGGCGTTGGTACTTATGGTTCATATTGATATGTTTCCAGCTATGTCAAGCAGCGATCAGCTCTTTCGTCAAGCGACTCTCAAGATGCTGCGGGCGGAGAGGTGCCGCTCGGTCGCCGATGCGCTCGACCATCGACGAGCGGCGTTGACCGAGCGCCATCGACCAGTGGTCGCCCTGCACCATGCAGAGGTCTGGCGGGGTCGCGCCGCCACTGCCAGCCGTACCAGGCTGCACCAGGTCATCGGCGCGGCACTGTATTCCCTGGGTTTCGACCTGGCGACAGCCAGCCAGGCGCTGCGCGGCGAGGCGTCCAGGCTCGAACAGGAGGCAGACGCTTTGCGGCGCCGGGCACGCGCCCTGGCCGAGGCCGAAGCTCGGGCTGCGGCGCTGGCGAGGGCTGAACCCGCCCAGTCGCCGTCGACGGTCAGCGACAGATCGGCTCTGGCGAACGCTTCGTAGGCAGCCGGCGACATTGTTGCCGGTTCCCCGGGCTGACATTGAATGGCGCGCTTGCGTATTGTCGCGACCATGATCGTCGACACACTCCGGTCAGTCCTGCGATTCCGTCGGCTCGAGTTCAGCGCCACGAAGCGGCGGTTTCAGAGGGCGGCGAGCATCGAGGACTTGCGCGGCATCGCGCGACGGCGCCTTCCCGGCGGCGTGTTCGACTACATCGATGGAGGGGCCGAGGATGAGGTTGCGATGGACCGCAACACTCGCGCCTTCCGGGAGTTCGAGTTCGTGCCGAGGGTGCTGCGCGACATGGGCAGCGTGGACACCACCGGCACGATCCTGGGCCGCGATGTGCCCTTCCCGTTGATCCTGGCACCGACGGGCTTCACCCGAATCGCCCACCCTCCGGGCGAGTTGGCTGTGGCCCGCGCCGCGGCGCGCGCCGGGCTGCCCTACTCGCTGTCCACGATGGGGACTCGCTCGGTGGAGGAAGTGGCTGCCGTCAGCAAGGGCTCGAAGTGGTTCCAGGTCTACGTCTGGCGTGACAAGGGCCTGCTCAAGGACATGATCCTGCGGGCTGCCGAAGCCGGATTCGAAGTGCTGTGCATCACGGTGGACGCGGCCATGCTCGGCCGTCGTGAGCGCGATGTGCGCCGGGGATTCACACTGCCCCCCAAGATGGGACTCGGCATCCTGTTGGAGGGAATGATGCGTCCCAGCTGGAGCCTGAGGTTCGCGTTCTCCGAGCCGATCTCGTTCGCCAACGTCGCCGGCAACACCGACATCGACGGTTCGACTGCCGTGGACCTGGCCGCGTTCATGAACGAGCAGTTCGATCCGACGCTGTCGTGGGAGGACGTGGAGTGGATGCGGTCGCTGTGGGATGGACCGGTGCTGATCAAGGGCGTCCAGAGCGTGGCCGACGCGGTGATAGCCCGCGATCGCGGGCTCGACGGCATCGTGCTGTCCAACCACGGCGGTCGCCAGCTCGACTCTGCGCCGGCCGTCATCGACCTGGTCGCGCCGGTGGCCGAGGCGGTGGGGGGTGATCTCGACATCGTCTGCGACGGCGGCGTTCGCCGGGGCGGCGACATCGTGAAGGCGCTGGCCCTCGGAGCGACGTCGTGCATGATCGGGCGGCCCTATCTGTACGGGCTGGCCGCGGCCGGCGAAGAGGGCGTGGACTGGGTGATCGAGCATCTCCACACCGGCATGAAGAGAGACATGGCTCTGTGCGGCGCGTCGAGCATCGCCCAGCTGACGCCGGACTTCGTCTATCGGCCCCCGAAGTAGGACCTGATCCGTCGGCAGCCTCGCAGACCCGACCACGCTGGCGCGGCGCGGCGCGCTCTGTTAGATATCATCCCATTCTTGTTGCGCTCTCTAATCAAATCTGGCCAAAGGTCGGGCCAAGACGCAAGGGAGGCTTAGATGGGAGAACGGGAAAGGGCTCGTGAGCACCTTCTGCCCCATTTCACGAGGGGTGACGCGTGGCGCCGCGACTTGGTTGTGATCGATCGCGGCGAAGGCTGCTACGTGTGGGACACAGAGGGGAGCCGGTATCTCGACGCCCTCGCCGGTCTGTTCTGCACCAACATCGGCCACGGTCGCAGCGACCTCACCGCCGCGGCGTCCAAGCAGATGGACAGGCTGGCGTTCTACCCGAACTGGGGGATGGCCCACCCTCCCTCCATCGAGGCCGCTTCAATGATCGCGGCCGTGGCGCCCTCCGACCTCGACCGGGTGTTCTTCGTCAGTTCGGGCTCCGAAGCGGTGGAGTCGGCCCTGAAACTTGCCCGCTGCTACCACCTCGCCAACGGCGACGAGGCCCGTCACAAGGTCGTGGCTCGCCGGTGGGCCTATCACGGCACAACCCTGGGCGCCTTGGCCCTGACGGGCATCCCGAACCTGCGGGATCCCTACCTGCCGATGATCGGCGACACGGTGCTCCGGGTGCCCAGTACGTTGGGGTGGGAAGTCGAGGCCGGCCGTCCGGCCCGCGACTTGACCTGTGTGAGCGCGATCGAGGAGGCGATCGTTGCCGCCGGCCCGGAGACCGTTTCCATGGTGGTTGCCGAGCCGGTACAGAACGGGCGGGGCGCGCTTGTGCCGCCGGAGGGCTACTGGCAGGAACTGCGCCGAATCTGCGACACCTACGGCCTGCTGCTCTGCGCTGACGAGGTCATCAACTCCTTCGGGCGCTTGGGCCACTGGTTCGGCAGCGAGCGCTTCGGCGCCGAGCCTGACATGATCACCTTCGCCAAGGGCGTCACCAGCGCGTACCAGCCCCTCGGGGGACTGGTGGTGCGGGGGGCGCTGGTAGAGCGGGTGTGGGACTCCCCTCTGGCCATGTTCCTTCATGGCTCAACTTTCGGCGGCCATCCGGTGGCCACTGCGGTCGCGGTGGCCAACATGATGGCCTTGCGCGACGAGCGCGTCCTCGCGGGCGTCTTGGCCCGGCAGGACCGCCTCGGCGACGGTCTGCGGGCGCTGATGGGGTCCCATTCCTGCGTGAAGGACGTGAGAGGTGCCGGCTATTTCTACTACGTCGAGTTGATGCGCGATCGCAGTTCGGGCGAGGATCTCAGCGATTCAGAGGTTGCCGAACTGCTCCCGGGCGGTCTACTTGATCGTCTGGTGCGGGCCGCCGGGGTGCTGGTGCGGCCCGACGGCCGGGGCGCAGCGATGCTCGCGGTGTCGCCGCCACTGGTGGCCGACGAATCTGTGATAGATGACCTGCTGGGTCGTCTCGACCAGGTGCTCGACCGCTTGGGCGGTTGGTTGAAGACCTCGACAGGATAAGGCTCCAAGCCTGCGCAGGCGTGTAAGGAACAAATGAGGCGACTACTGGCTTTGCTCATGGTGGTCGGCCTGCTCGCGGGATGCAGCGGTGACGAGCGGATCCAGTCAGCGGCAGATGCCGGCGGCCAGGAGGCCATCGACGCTCAACCCCCGAGCGAGCCCAGCGCTGCTCCCGCCGAGTCGACGCCCGACGAGTCGAGTGTCGACGCCGGCGCCCCCACGTCGGGCACCGATCCCGGCGACGCTCCCGCCACGATTCCGGCCGAGGAGATGATGCTCGATGAGCTGAGTGTGGGGTACTTCGCGGAGTGGCCGACGCCGAATCGGGTGGCTCAGGCGGGGGAGGCCTATGACGAGGTTCTCGGCATGATGGTGAACTGGATCCCGTTCACGTCGAGCGGCGACATGGCCCGGGCGATGGAGGCCGGCCACATCGACATCTCCTATTCGCAGGGGCTGATGTCGTTCGCGGCCTTCGTGACGGGCGGCTCTGATCTGCTGCTGGTGGGTGTGGCCGCGAGGCACACCGGCACCGGACAGGAGGCCGGCGACGCCCGCGTGTTCGGCATTATCTCCACCACCGGCGCGTTCGCGGCTGACTATCCCGATGCCGTCACCGGGTTCTTGCAGGTGAACGAGAACGCCTACCGGGCCTACAACGAAGACCGGGAGCCGTTCATCGACTCCATCGCGGAGGCAGCCGCTACGGACCGCGACGCGACGATCGCGCTGCTTGACGCCTTCACCTTCCCCGAAAAGGACGCGCAGCTCTCCGAGGCATGGTTGGGCGGCACGGTGCAGCAGGTCATGAAGGAGCAAATGGATTCTCTTGTTGCCCGGGGCGAGATCGAGTCCGCGCTGGGTAGCTACGGTGCCTTCGTCGATACCAGCTTCCTTGAGACTGTCAGCTGATGGACATGGCTGCGCGCCTGGCCGAAAGCCGGCTCGTCCCGTTGCGGGCCGAGGGTTGACGCAATCTTCGACGGGTCGCGACCCGCTCGTCGAGCGCTGGCGAATCGCGGCGCAAGAAGCTCGCAGGCGCATCGTGCTGGCCGACGGCCGCGATGATCGAGCCGTGGCTGCGGCCGAGCGCTTGGCTGCCGAGGGCCTGGTCACTCCGTTGCTGATGGACGATCCGGACAGCTATCGCTCGGACGCGGTCTGCGCCCGGGCCGAGACGACGCCCTGGGGGGAGCGGATCGATCTGGACGACCCGCTGCACGTGGCTGCCCTCATGGTGGCCGCGGGCGAGGCCGACGCCTGCGTGGCCGGAGCCGCTCGGCCTACTCCCGATGTGGTCAGGGCCGCACTCTTCTGCATCGGGCTGGCTCCCGGTGTCGACATTGTCAGCAGTTGCTTTCTTTTGGTACTGCCCGACGGGACGCCAGTCACCTATGGCGACTGCGGTGTGGTGCCTGAGCCCGACGCGGGCCAGTTGGCCTCCATCGCGATCTCAACCGCGGCCAGCCATGCAGAGCTGACCGGTGACGAGCCGCGAGTGGCGCTGCTGTCGTACTCCACCAAGGGCAGCGCGGAGGGTCCCCGGGTCGAGCTCGTCCGGGAGGCGACCGAGATTGTTCGCAGCCGGGCGCCGTCGCTGGCGGTGGACGGGGAGCTGCAGTTCGACGCAGCATGGGTGCCCGACGTGGCCGGATCGAAGGCCCCGGAATCGCCGGTCGCAGGACGGGCCAACGTATTCGTGTTCCCCGACTTGTCGTCGGGCAACATCGCCTACAAGATCACACAACGGCTCGGCGGCGCCCGGGCCTACGGGCCGCTGTTGCAGGGCACCGCAGGAGTGATCCACGACCTGTCGCGGGGCTGCGACGCCACCGACATCGCCCGAGTGGCGCTGATCGCGGCCTTCCAGGCTGCCGTATCTCACTCTAACGTTGCGCTATACCCGCTAACGTGAAGAGGGTTGGCGCGAACCGTGCAGGAGGGTTCCGACCGGTGGCTGTGAGCAACGCCAGATCTTCGCCGAACCGCCGGTCGCTGGACAGCGGCACTGTGATCACGGCCGCGGCGCGGATCGCCGACGAAGAAGGGCTCGACAAGCTGACCCTGACTCGGGTGGCGGACGCTCTCGGCGTCCGCCAGCCTGCCCTCTACCGGCATGTGGGCGGCTACGACGACCTAGTTCGCAGCTTGAGCCTCCTGGGCCGGGAAATCCTGGCCAAGAGACTCTCGGACTCGGCTGTCGGGCTGGCCGGCCATGACGCGGTCGCCGCCGTGGGCCACGCCTGGCGAGCCATGGTCCGGGACCATCCCGGCATCTACGCGGCGACCGACCGCTACCCCTGCGCGGGCGACCCCGAACTGGAGGAGGCGGTGGAGCAGGTGCTGGCCGTGGTGGGTCAGGCTCTCAGGTCCTATGACCTCACCGACGAGGATCGGGTACACGCCGCCCGCACACTGCGCAGCGCCTTCCACGGATTCAGCCACCTCGAGTCGGGCGATGGTCATCCGCTGCCCCACGATCCCGAGGAGACGTTCAGGCACCTCGTGGAGTTGCTGTGCGCCGGCATCGAGCGGTTGTCCCGCAAGACCGGCGCTCGCGGGGCCGCAACTTGACCAGACTGGGATTCCTGCTGGATAGCGACAGCTGCATTGGCTGTCATGCCTGCACGGTGGCGTGCAAGAGCGAGCACGAGGTTCCCCTCGGCGTGAACCGCACCTGGGTCAAGTACATCGAGACCGGCGCGTTCCCCAACGTTGACCGGCACTTCTCGGTGATGCGCTGCAACCACTGCGACAACGCGCCCTGCATCACCATCTGCCCCACCGGCGCCCTGTTCCGGGCCGCCAACGGTGTCGTCGATTTCGACGACAGCAACTGCATCGGCTGCAAGGGTTGCATGAACGCCTGCCCCTATGACGCCATCTACATCAACCCGGCCACCAACACCGCCAACAAGTGCAACTTCTGCAACCACCGGATCGACCAGGGCCTCGAGCCGAGCTGCGTGGTGGTGTGCCCCACCCACGCCATCAAGGTGGCCGACCTCGACGACCCGGACGATGAGACCACCAAGATCATCGCCTGCGGCGACACCGCCGTGCGGGCTCCCCAGCAGCAGACACTGCCCAAGGTGTACTACCGCGGCGCGGAGGCGGCGGCGCTGGATCCGCTGCGCACGGCCATCGCGGCCGACGGCATGATCTGGGCCGACACCACACCGCAGCATCCGACAGCCGAGGCCACCGGTCACGGCGTGGTGGCCCGGACCACCTACACCACCGCCCATCAGATGACCTGGAAGGCCAAAGTGTCGAGCTACCTGGTCACCAAAGCGGTCGCGGCCGGTGTGATGGCGGTGGCCTCCCTGCTGGTTCTGCTGGGACACGGCGGCTCGCAGGCTGCCGTCGGAGTGGTCCCGCCGCTGGTGGCCGGATTCTTCCTCGCCGTCACCGGCGGATTGCTGGTGGGCGACCTGAAGCGCCCAGAACGGTTCTACTACCTGATCACCCGACCCAATCGCCGTTCCTGGCTGGTGAAGGGCGCCTGGGTGCTGGGCGCCTTCGCCGCGGTCTGCGCGGCATGGTTCCTCGCGGGGGTCGCGGGCTCATCAGGCGCCCTGGCGGCGCTGGCCGTGCCCGCCATGCTGCTGGCCGCAGCCACCGCGGGCTACACCGCCTTCCTGTTCGGCCAGTGCGAGGGCCGCGACCTGTGGCAGACGCCGCTGCTGCTGCCGACCCTGCTGGCCCAGGCCGCGGCCGCGGGCGGAGCGACCTACGCAGTCGCCGACTTGGTCATGGAAGTTCCGGAGCCCGCCGTGGCCCGCTGGGTGATGTTGGGCGGGATCGGTGCCTGCGGGCTGCTTGTCGCGGCCGAGGCGGCGTCACGGGGGACCGCCCATGTCGAGGCCGCGGTGGCCGCCATGACCCGGGGACGCTACGCCCGGCGCTTCTGGGCCGGCGGGGTGGTGCTGGGCCTGGCCCTGCCCGCTGCGGCCGTCGCGGTCGCCCTTGCCGCCGGTACCGGCCCGGCGCTGCCCGCGGTCGCGGGGGCGGCTGCCATCGTCGGCATGTGGTTCTACGAGGACAGCTTCGTGCGGGCCGGCCAGTCCGTCCCGCTGTCCTAGAGGGCGCCGATCCGTGGCCGAACTGCACAGCTGCCCGCCGCACGAGGCGACGCGATGACGGAACTCCACAGCTATGCCCCGCACGAAACCTGGCACGACGCGGTGTCGTTGGACGCCAAGGCGTGGCCCCGGCGGGTCGAGCACCATCACACGCTGGTGCCCACCACCTGCTTCAACTGCGAGGCGGCCTGCGGGCTGGTGTGCCACGTCAACCACGCCACCGGCCGCATCGACCGTGTGGAGGGCAACCCGCTGCATCCGGCCAGCCGGGGCCGCAACTGCGCCAAGGGCCCGGCCACCCTCAACCAGATCGACGACCACGAGCGCATCCTGCACCCGCTCCGCCGGGCAGGGGAGCGAGGCGGCGGCCAATGGGAGCGGGTGAGCTGGGCCGAGGCTCTCGACGACATCGGCGGACGCGTCCGGGCCGCCATCGCCGAGGGCCGCCACGACGAGGTCATGTACCACGTGGGCCGTCCCGGCGAGGACGGCTACGCCGAGCGGGTCCTGCAGTGCTGGGGGGTGGACGGCCATAACAGCCACACCAACATCTGCAGCTCCAACGCCCGGATCGGCTACCAGAGCTGGATGGGCCACGACCGCCCGTCTGCGGACTTCGCCAATGCAGAGGTGATCTTCCTGATCTCTTCGCATCTGGAGGCAGGCCACTACTTCAACCCCCACGCGCAGCGCATCATCGAGGCTCAAGGACAGGGGGCCACAGTGATCTGCGTGGATCCCCGGCTGTCCAACACGGGCGCCAAGGCCGACTTCTGGCTGCCGGCGTGGCCCGGCACCGAGCCGTTCCTGCTGCTGGCCATTGCCCGGCTCTTGCTGGAGAGCGGCGCCTGGGAGCGCGACTTCGTGCGGCGCTGGACCAACTGGGAGACCTACCTGCGCCAGCGCCACCCGCAGCGGCCGGTCGCCTTCGAATCGGTGGGGCCCGCCCTGCTGGAGGACTACGCGGCCTACACGCCCGAGGAGGCCGAACGGGTCTGTGGCGTGCCCTCGGCCCAGATCACCGAGGTCGCTCGGACAATCGGCGCCCACCCGACGAAGTTCGCGTCCCACAACTGGCGGGCCGCGGGCGCGGGCAACCTGGGCGGCTGGCAGACGGCCCGGTGCCTGTTCTTCCTCAACGTGCTCACCGGCTCGGTGGGCACGGTGGGCGGCACCACCGGCAACGGCTGGAACAAGTACAAGGCGCCCCACCCGCCGGGGGCGCCGCCGGTGCAGCAGTGGAACGAGCTCAACTGGCCCCCCGAGTACCCGCTGGCCTACCACGAGATGTCGATCCTGCTGCCCCACTTCCTGCGCGAGGGCCGGGGCCGCCTCGAGGTGTATTTCAGCCGGGTCTACAACCCGGTGTGGACCAACCCCGACGGCTTCAGCTGGCTGGAGGCGCTCAAGGATCCCGACAAGGTCGGGTGCCATGTGGCGCTCACGCCCACCTGGTCGGAGACGGCCGTGTTCGCCGACTACGTGCTGCCGATGGGGGTGGGCGCCGAACGCCACGATGTGGCCAGCTTCGAAACCCACGCCGGCCGCTGGATCGGGTTTCGCCAGCCGGTGTTGCGCCGCTTCGCCGAGATCCGCGGCGAAGCCGTTGGTCACGCCACGCGCACCCACGAGTTCAACCCGGGCGAGGTGTGGGAGGAAAACGAGTTCTGGATCGAGCTGTCGTGGCGCATCGATCCCGACGGCGCGCTGGGCATCCGCCGCTGGTTCGAGAGCCCCGTGCACCCCGGAACGCCCATGTCGGTGGACGACTACTACTCGACCATGTTCGAGGGCGTCCCCGGCCTGGCCGCCGCGGCGGCCGCCGCCGGGCAGACCCCGCTGGAGTTCATGCGCGACCGGGGCGCGTACGCCCTCGATGGCGACATGTACCAGCCGTATGAGCGCGAGGTCGACCCGTCCGGCCTCACCGACTGCGATCTGGACGCGGCGGGCGTCTTCCGGCGCCCCGGCACACCGGGCGCCTGGTCGGGCGCGCCGGAGGAACTGGCCGGCCTGAAGCTGGCCGGCCTGGGCGACGGATCGCCTGCCGTGGAAGTGGACGGTGTGCCCCGCGAGGGCTTCCCCACCCCGTCGCGCAAGCTAGAGCTGTACTCGCAGACCCTGGCCGACTGGGGCTGGCCCGAGTACGCCACCCCGGCGTGGATCCCGTCGCACGTCCATTGGGAGGATCTCGACCTCTCCGGCGACGAGCGGATCCTGCTGCCCACGTTTCGCATCCCGACGCTGATCCACACCCGGTCGGCCAACAGCAAGTGGCTGTCGGAGCTGAGCCACCGCCACCCGCTGTGGATCCACCCGTCCGATGCCGAAGCTCTCGGCATCGCCCTCAACGGCCTGGTTCGGATCACCACCCGCATCGGTCACTTCGTGATCGGGGCCTGGCGCACCGAGGGGATCCGGCCGGGCGTGGTGGCTGCGTCGCACCACATGGGCCGTTGGCGCCTGGACGCCGCCGCTGGCGGCTCGTGGACCGGCGGTGATGCCGACATCACCAACGACGGGACGGTGTGGCGCCTGCACCGCCGGGGCCGTCCGGAGCGCCACTCCAGCGCCGATCCCGACACCGAGCGCATCTGGTGGAACGACACCGGCGTTCACCAGAATCTGACGTTCTGCGTGCAGCCCGACCCGATCTCGGGCATGCACTGCTGGCACCAGCGGGTGCGGGTGGGCCCAGCAAAGCCGGGTGATGCCTACGGCGACGTGGTGGTGGACACGTCCAAGGCCCGCGAGGCCTATCGCGAATGGCTGGCCATGACCCGCCCCGCCCCCGGCCCAGGCGGCCTGCGACGCCCCCTGTGGTACGCCCGCCCCATGAAGCCCGCCCCCACCGCCTACGCCTTGTAGGCCAGAGTCTGAGCTTGCGAGGCCGTGGCCCGAGCGGCCCGTGAGCGCAGCGAACATGAGCGGGGACCGGCCGTCGCCACTAGGTACAGTGACGCGCACGAGCGGCGAGCAGGCATGGAGGTGCCGCTGATGAGCCTGAGCAACCCCACTGAAGGGGTCGACACTTCGAACGCTCCCTACGTGATCGTGTCGAGCGACACCCATGCGGGGCTGCAATGCGAGGAGTACCGGCCCTATCTCGATTCGGCGCTGCACGACGAGTTCGATATGTACGTGGCCGGGCGTCACGAGCACCGGCGGGTGCAGGAGGAGGTCAACGCCGAGTTCCTGGCCGAGTGGGAGGGCGAGAACGCCGAGGGGCTGCGGGGCGCCTACGACCCCGAGGTGCGCGACAAAGAGCTGGACGCCGACGGCATCGCCGGCGAGGTGATCTTCGCCGACGGCGACGCCGTCACCGGCCAGGAGTCGCCCCCGTTCGGCGCGGGCCTGGCCGCGGGCCAGATCACCGACCCGCGCAAAGCGTTCGGCGGCGCCCGGGCCCACAACCGCTGGCTAGTCGAGTTCTGCGCCACCAACCCGCCCCGTCGGGCCGGGGTGGGCCTGGTGCCCATCACCCACGACATCGACGAGTCCGTGGCCGAGATCGAGTGGCTGGCCGGCAAGCCGGGCATCGCCGGGATCATGATCCCGACCATGTGGCACGGCTTCCCGCCCTACGGATCCGACCACTACGACCGGGTTTGGGCCGCCTGCGCGGAGACCGGCCTGGTGGTGCACACCCACTCCGGCGAGGCCGACTTCGAGTCGTACGGCGACAACGTGGCCGTCTACATGTACGAAGTGCCGTTCTGGACCCACCGCGTCCTGTGGCAGCTGCTGTTCACAGGCAAGTTCGACCGGTTCCCGGGCCTGCGCTACGCGGTGGTCGAGTGCGGCTCGTTCTGGGTGGGCGACATCCTGTGGAAGGCCGACGTGAACTTCGGGGCCAGCCACAAGGTCAAGAAGATGGGCTCCCGCATGAAGGGCCTGATCTCGCGGCTGCCGTCGGAGTACTTCGGCGACAACGTATTCATCGGGGCGTCCACCATGAGCACCGAGGAGATCCGCCGCCGCCACGTCAACGGCATCGACGCCCTCATGTGGGGCACCGACTACCCCCACCCCGAGGGCTCATGGCCCCACACCGCCAAACGCTTGCAGACCGACTTCCGCGACGTGTCCATCGAGGACACCCGCCGCCTGCTGGGCCTCAACGCGGTGGAGTGCTACCGCCTCGACCTCGACTCCCTCACCGAGATCGCCGACCGCATCGGCCCCACCCCCGAACAGCTCCACCAGGACCCGGCGCTTCGCACCCCACCGGACGCCCAGCGAACCGCCCGCTGGTGGCTAGACGAGTACAACTGCAAACTCCAGTACTGACCCGGACCATGCCGTGAGCTATGAGCCGAGTCCGTGGCAGCCGATCGCCGACCACGTCGACCGGTACCTGGCCACCGACGGCGCCGACGGGTTTGACTGGGAGGGCGCCCAGTGCGTGATCCTCACCACCGTGGGCCGCAAGACCGGCAGCCTGCGCCGCACGCCGCTCATCCGGATCCGTGACGGCGGGCGCTACCTGCTGGTGGCCTCGATGGGGGGCGCGCCCCAACATCCGAACTGGTATCTGAACCTGGTCGACAACCCCGAGGTAACCATCCAAGACCGGGGCGAGACGCACCGCCTGAGAGCTCGCACGGCCACTCCTGAGGAGAAAGCCGAACTCTGGCCCCTGGCGGTGAGCCAGTGGCCCGACTACGACGAATACCAGGCCCGCACCGACCGCGACCTCCCCCTCGTCATCTGCGAATAGGGCTTGCCTCAATCCGAAGGTGTGGTGGCGTAGAGCTCGGCTACGACGTCCAGGGCTTGGGCCACCAGGGGCAGGGGCTCCCCGGCGCGGGTGAGCAGCAGGAGGGGCACCGAGGCCCAGGCCTCAAGCAATTTCACGTAGGTCAAGCCGGGTGGCTGGAAGGTGCGGACACTGGCCGGGACGATGGCTACTCCTTGGCCGGCGGCCACGAAGCCGAGAATTGTGGCGTACTCGGTCGCCTCGATGATCGGATCGTAGGTCGCACCCTCCGCGCCCAGCATCCCGGCGAGCACGGCGTGCAGGCTGGGCGAGACGCGCCGGTCGAATCCGATGATCGCCTCCCCGGCGAGGTCGCGCAGGTTGGCTGTCGACGCCGTAGCCAGTCGATGGGACGCGCCCACGGCCACCATCAGCGGCTCTTGCATCACCAAAGTCGCCTCCACACGCTCGGGATCGGCCGCGGCCCGTGCGATGCCCAGATCGATGCGACCGGCTCGGAGAGCCTGGATCTGCTCGTCGGAGCTCATGGTGTGCAGTTCGTAGTCCACCTGAGGCCAGCGGTGCCGATACTCGCTGAGGGCTCGGGGCATCACCTCGTAGGCGGCCGAGTCCACGAATCCCACTCGCAGCGTTCCGGCCTGGCCGTGACGCCGCTGGTCCATGAGGCGGTCCACTCGGTCGGCTTCGGCCAGCAGGCGCACCGACTCCGGATAGAGGAAAGCACCGGCGTCGGTGAGGCTCACCCTGCGGGTGCTGCGGTCGAACAGCGCGGTGTCGAGTTCACGTTCGAGAAGCCGGATCTGCTGGCTCAGCGGGGGCTGGGACATGTGCAGCCGCTCAGCCGCTCGCCCGAAGTGCAACTCCTCAGCCACGGCCACGAAGTAGCGCAACCGCTGCAGGTTCATTTCTCAATCATATTTGAAACGACCTAATCAATCCATAATTGATTCTTGAATTCGCTGAAGAGAGCGGGGCCAGCGCCTACGCTGCCGTGGCGATGACCGGAATCGTGCGCCGGTTGCGGCGCCGGCCGCCGAAGTACTCCGCTGCTGGGCTGGTCTGGCGGGGTATGCGGGGCGAACACTGGCCCCGGATCTGGCGCGACACCGAGCTGAGGCGCTCCTATGACGCCGTCGTCGTCGGTGGGGGCGTGCACGGTCTGGCCACCGCCTACTACCTGGCCCGCAATCACGGCATCACCGATGTGGCCGTGCTCGACAAGGCCTATCTGGGCAGCGGCGCCTCGGGCCGCAACACCGCCATAGTGCGGGCCAACTACCTGACCCCCGAGGGCGTGGCCTTCTATGACCGGTCGCTGCAGCTCTACAACTCCATGGCTCTGGATCTGAACATCAATGTGATGATGAGCGAGCGCGGCCACCTCACTCTGGCCCACAACGACAGCTCCCTGCGCACCATGAACTGGCGGGCCGAGGTCAACAAGCTCCAGGGCGTCAACTCCAGTGTGATCGGCCCCGACGAAATCAAGAAGATCGCTCCCGCCCTCGACACCTCCGACCACCCCCGCTACCCGATCCTAGGAGCCCTCTACCACCCGCCCGGAGGGATTGTCCGCCACGACGCGGTGGTGTGGGGCTACGCCCGGGCCGCCGACCACATGGGCGTCGAGATGCACCAGAAGACCGAGGTCCTCGACATCCTGTGCGAGGGCGGCGACGGTCCCGACGGCAAGGGCCCCGGCGGCAAAGTCGTCGGGGTTCGCACCAACCGGGGCGACATCTCCACCCCGGTCGTGGTGAACTGCACCGCGGGCTGGGCCGGCCTCATCTCGGCCATGGCCGGCGTGCGCCTGCCCATCACCACCCACCCGCTGCAAGCCGCGGTCACCGAGCCGGTCAAGGTGTTCCTGCCCACCGTGGTGGTGTCGGGCTCGCTGCACGTCTACATCAGCCAGACCGACCGGGGCGAGCTCGTCTTCGGTGCCGCCGTCGATGCGGTGGCGACGTACTCGATCCGGGGCTCGCTGGAGTTCACCGAGGAACTGGCCGGCCACGTGCTCGAGCTCATGCCCGGCATCTCCCGTATGAGGCTGCTGCGCCAGTGGTCCGGCCTGTGCGACATGACCCCCGACTACTCACCGGTGATGGGCTTCACCCCGGTTGACGGCTTCCTGGTGGATGTGGGCTGGGGCACGTACGGCTTCAAGGCCGCCCCGGTCTCCGGCGAGCAGATGGCCGAGGCCGTCGCCACCGGCCGGACTCCCGAACTGATCGCGCCCTTCGCTCTCAGCCGCTTCGACACCGGCGAACTGGTGGGCGAAAAGGGTGCCGCGGCGGTGGGTCACTGATGGGCGCGTCGGTTCTGAGTCGGCGGTGGGTTGCTGATGGGCGCGTCGGTTCTGAGTCGGTGGTGGGTTGCTGATGCTGCTGGTTCCCTGTCCCCACTGCGGTCCGCGCAACTCCTCAGACCTGCGGTACGGCGGCGAGTCCCACCCTCGCCCCGACCCCGCCACTGCAACCCCCCAGCAATGGCGGGGCTATCTCTACCTGCGCGACAACCCGGCTGACTGGCTCCGGGAGAACTGGTACTGCCGGTCCGGCTGCCGGCGATGGTTCACCGTCGAGCGCAACACGGCCACCAACGAGTTCCGGAACCCGCCGATGCCCGGCGACAAGCGAGGCGGCAAGGCATGACCGGCCCGTTCACCCCGGCGGAGGCCCCGGCATGACCGGCCCGTTCACCCCAGCGGAGGCCCCGGCATGACCATGAGCCGCCTGGGCGCACAGCCCGCCGAGGTCATCGACCGCGCCGCGACGCTGAGCTTCCGCTGGAACGGCAAGCGCTTCCGCGGCTTCGAGGGCGACACTATCGCCTCGGCGCTGGCCGCCGCGGGGGAGCACGTCTTCTCCCGCTCGATGAAGTACCACCGGCCCCGCGGCATCCTCACCGCCGACTACTGGGACCCCAACCTGATGGTGCAGGTCGGCGACGATCCCAACGTGCGAGCCGGCCATCGCCTGCTGGAAGCGGGCATGGACGTGCGGCCCCAGAACGTGTGGCCCTCGCTGCACCGCGACATCAAGGCGGCCAACAGCCTGGTCGGCCGTTTCCTCACCGCCGGCTTCTACTACAAGACGTTCATGCGCCCTGCGTGGCTGTGGCCCACCTATGAGCGGGTGCTGGCCACGTTCGCGCCGGGCGGGAAGATCGACCTGGACACCCCCCACCGCTACCACGACAAGCGCTACTTGCATCCCGACGTCGTGGTGGCCGGGGCCGGCCCGGCCGGTATCGAGGCCGCGCTGGCCGCGGCTGGCGCCGGCGCCCGGGTGCTGCTCGTGGAGCACGAGGACAAGGTGGGCGGCCATCTGCGCTACAGCAGCAGCGACTCGGCTCAGGCCGCCCTGGCCGAGCTGCGGGCCGCTCTCGAAGCCTCCGATGTGGAGGTTCTCACCGACTCCACCGTCACGGGCCGCTACGAGGACAACTGGCTCGGGATCGTGCAGCGCAACCACCCGATCGCGGTCGAGCGGCTCATCAAGGCCCGGGCCAAGGTGCTGGTGGCCGCGCCCGGCCTTATCGAAAGGCCCTACGTGTTCTCGGGCAACGACCGGCCCGGCGTGGTCACCTCGGGTGCGGCCCGACGCCTGATCAACCTATGGGGGGTCAAGCCCGGCGAGCGGGCGGTGGTGTTCACCGCCAACTCCGAAGGCGACGCCGCCGCCGCAGACCTCGACCGGGTCGGGGTCGAGGTCGCCGCGGTCATCGACGGCCGCGAAGGCAAGCGTGTCAGCTCGGCCCAGGGTTCGTCGAGAGCGCTGGAAGCCGTGGCGGCCGGCGGGAACCGCATCGAGGCTGACCTGCTGGTGGTGGCCGCGGGCTGGACCGCGCCCACCTCGCTGCTCAACATGGCTGGCGACCGGCCGGTCTACGACGCGGCAGCCGCCCGCTTCTTCCCGTCGGACCCGCCCGGCAACGTGCTCGCTACCGGCGGGCTGGCCGGCGACGGCAGCCTCGACGAGCTGCGGGCCCACGGCTCGGCCACCGGACGCCTGGCTGCACAGCGGGCGGCTGCGGTGGCCCACCGCCTTCAGGCCCGGACCGCCCGCGCCCGCCCGGTCGACGGCGACGAGCCGTCCTGGGCGCCGGACGAGCGCACTCCGTTGGGCCGCGACCCCCATCCCGAGCTGTATCGCTCGGACACGCACGGTATGGTCGACCTGTCCGAGGACGTCGGATCCAAGGATCTGGTCGCGGCGGCCCGGGAGGGCTACGACTCCGTAGAGCTGGCCAAGCGCTACACGACCGCCACCATGGGACCCTCGCAGGGCAAGCTCGAGACGGTCAATACCGTGGCCGCCATCGCCGAGGCCCGGGGTGAGACCATCGCCCAGGTCGGCACCACCGTGTGGCGGCCGCCCTACGCCCCGCTCACGCTGGGCGCGCTGGCCGGGCGGGTGTTCGAGCCGGTGCGGGTGTCGTCGATCCATCCCTGGCACGAGGCCAACGGCGTCAGCACGATCCTGGCCGGCCAGTGGATCCGGCCCGACCACTACGGCGACCCGGCCGCGGAGGTGCGCAACGTTCGCACCAACGTCGGGCTGATCGATGTCACGCCGCTGGGCAAGCTCGACCTGCGCGGTCCCGACATCCCGAAGCTGCTCAACCTGCTCTACACCAACAAGTGGTCGAAGCTGCCGGTGGGCAAGGTGCGCTACGGAATGATGTGCGCCGAGGACGGCGTGGTGCTCGACGACGGCGTCACCGGTCGCCTCGGCGAGGACCACTACCTGATGACCACCACCAGTTCGGGCGCGGGCGGCGTGTGGGAGTGGGTCGAGAACTGGCTGCAGACCGAGCGCCCCGACTGGAAGGTGCATGTCACCCCGGTCACTACCGCCTACGTCAGCATCAACGTGGCCGGCCCCAAGGCGCGGGAGCTGGTCGGCCGGGTGACCGAGGGCGTGGACCTGTCGCCCGAGTCCTTTCCGTACATGGAGGTCCGGCTGGCCACCGTCGCGGGGGTGGCCGGCTGCTTCATGTGGCGCATCGGCTTCACCGGTGAGCTGTCCTTCGAGATCCACGCCCCCTCGGGCCACGGCCTCCACGTTTGGGAGGCGCTCATGGACGCCGGCCAGGACCTCGGCGTCGGGCCGTTCGGGCTGGAGGGTCAGCGCATCATGCGCCTCGAGAAGGGCCACTTCATCGTGGGCCAGGACACCGACGGGCTGACCCTGGGCCCCAGCACCGGCCTGGGCCCGCTGATCAAGCTCGACAAGGACGACTTCGCGGGCAAACCCGAACTGGCTTGGGCCGCCGACCGCCCGCTGCCCATGATCGTGGCCATCCAGCCCGACGATCCCAACATGGTGCCCGACGAGGCCAGCCAGATCGTGCGGGGCGACACCAACGAGATACTGGGCCGCATCACCTCGTCCCGGATGTCGCCCACCCTGGGCCGGTCGATCTGTCTAGGCCAGGTGGAGCCCGAGCTGGCCGCGGGCGGCACCAAGCTGACCGTGCTGCTGACCTCCGGCGAGCGCATCGGCGCCACCGTGATGGACCACCACGCCCACTTCGATCCGGCGGGAGAGCGTCTCCGTGGCTGAGTCGCCTGCCTTCGAGAGCCCGGTTGTGCGCAGCTACGAGACGGCCGAGTCCGGTGCTCTCATGCTGTCCGATGGCAGCGCCACCACCAAGTGGCTTGTGCGGGGCTCGTTCGACGGCGCGGTCGCCGACCGGCTCGCCGCACCGTTCGGCTCGTCCCGGGTCACTGAGGGCGGGGCGCTTGTGCTTGGCTCCAGGCCCGGCGAGTGGATCATCTTGGGAGCGACCAACGCGGTTGCCGAGGTGGTGGCCGGCCTCGATGGGTTGGACTCGTCGGAGTTCGTGACCGCCCTCGACTGGACCCACGGCCGGGCCCTCTTCCAGGTCACCGGGACGGACGCGCCCCAGATGCTCGAGAAGGTGTGCAGCCTCGACTGGTCAGACGCGATGACGCCGGACGGCGCGGTGGCCTCCGCGTCGGTGGCCAAGGTCACCTGCGACATCGCCCGCTGCGACGCTGACAGCACGCCCACGTACATGATCTTCTGCGACCGCTCCTTCGGTCAGTACCTGTTCGACGCTCTCATCGATGCGGGTGACGAGTTCGGCCTCGCTGTCGGCCTCCCCGGCGGCTAGTCAGCTCCGCACCGCAAAGTCGCGCCAGCAGAAGGAAGCCAAGCGCGGCGAGACCGCCTATCCTCATGTCGCCGGGGCTCGCCGCTCCGGCGTCGTCCGGTCCGCTCCCCACCGCTGATGGAGACGCTAAGTGGTCGAGGTACCTGAGTATCTGCTCGAACGCTCGCGTCAGCGACGGGCCGAGCTGACCGGTACCGAACCCTCAGACGCCGGCGACGCCGCGCCCGCTGCCGCGCCGCCCACTGCTCCTGCGGCCGCCGCGGCGGTGCCTGCGCCAGCGGCTCCCGCTCCCATTCCCGAGGCCGCCCCGCCACCTCCGCCCGAGCCGGACCCGCCCTACGTGCAGGCCGCCCACGCCCGCAAGCGGATGCCGTACTGGGCCGCGTCGGTGATGGTGTTCCTGCCCCTCTGGGCCATCTTCTACGTGGGCATGCTGGAGCCTCCCGACTCCGACGAACTGGTGCTGGCCGACAACGGCGCCGCGGTGTACAGCACCTGCGCCTCCTGTCACGGCGCGGACGGCTCGGGCACGGCCACCGGCCGCCAGCTCAACGACGGTGAACTGCTGCTGACGTTCGGCCCTGCCCCCGGGTTCGACGGTCTGGCCCATCACCTCTCGTGGGTGTATCTCGGCACGGCCGACACCAAGCGCCTTGGGCTCGACTTCTACGGCAACCCCGCCCGGCCCGACGGCCAGCGCGAGGTCGACAGCTTCGCCAACGGCATGAGCGGCTTCTCCAATCTGAGCCTGGAGGACCTGGTCTCGGTGGTGTACTACGAGAGGGTCGTCCACGGCGGCCTCGACGCTGAGACGGCCGCGCTCGAGGAGGAGATGCTGCTCGCGCTGGTGGCTGACGCCCCAACCTTCGAAACCGGCTCGCCTGACGAGATCAGCGCCCTGCTAGTGGAGTCCGCCGAGGGCCACGGCATCGATCTCGCCGCCGGCGAGTAGCAGGCCGGGCCACCGGAGGCCCACCCGAATGGTCCCCAGCGAGACTGCCGCCGGCGAGATTGTCGCCAGCGAGACTGCTGTTGGCGAGACCGCTGTTGGTGAGACCGCCGCAGGCGACATCACGGCGACCTCCGAGTGGGCCGCGCTGGCCCGCCACGCCCGTGACCTGCAAGCCGGCGGCGTGGATCTGACGGGACTGTTCGAGGCCGACCCGGACCGATCTGGGCGCTGCACTTCGATGGTGGGCGATCTCGTTATCGACTGGTCCCGGCATCTGGTTACGGATGCGACTGTGGAGCTGCTGCTGGCTCTGGCCGAGCGTGCCGGTGTGGGGGTGCGGGTCGGGGCCATGCTGGCAGGCGAGCCGGTCAACGTCACAGAGGGCCGCGCGGTTCTGCACACCGCGTTGCGGACCCCGCCAGGAGAGGCCGTGGTGACTGGCGGGGTGGACGTGGCGCCCGCCATTGCGGCCGAGCGTGAACGGATGGGCGCTCTCGTTCGGGCCCTGAGGGCAGGGGAGCGGCGGGGCGCGACGGGGCGGCCCATCCGCACGGTTGTGAACCTCGGGATCGGCGGTTCGCAACTGGGACCGGCCATGGCCCACGAGGCGCTGGCCGCGTACCGCTCGGGCGGCATTGAGTGCCGGTTCGTGTCGAACATCGACCCGGCTGCGCTGATTGTGGGCCTGGACGGCCTCGACCCGGCCGAGACGCTGTTCATCGTGGTGTCGAAGGGTTTCGCCACGGCCGAGACGCTGGCCAACGCCCGCGCCGCTCGGGCCTGGACCGCGTCGACGCTCGGCGCTGAGGCTGCCGGGGATCACTTCGTTGCGGTGAGCGCTGATCGGGGAGCGGCGATCAGCTTCGGTCTCGAGCCTGACGATGTGTTCACGACATGGGGCTGGGTCGGCGGCCGCTTCTCGATGGGGTCAGCGGCGGGATTGGCGCTGATGGCCGCCATCGGAGAGGAGAACTTCGCCGCGATGCTGGCCGGGATGCGCGCCGTCGACGAGCATGTGGCTGCGGGGCCGCAGGCCAGCGCTCCGATGCTGCTGGGCCTGCTGTCGGTGTGGTACCGCAACTTCTGGGGCTTTCAGACGCGGGCGGTGGTGCCGTACTCGCAGAGGCTGCGACTGTTCGGTGTCTGGTTGCAGCAGGTGATCATGGAGTCCAACGGCAAGCGGGTGCGTCTCGACGGCAGCCCGGTGGGCTGCGAGACCGCCGAGATCGTCTGGGGTGGGGCGGGAACCGACAGCCAGCACTCGTTCCACCAGTTGCTGCACCAGGGCACCACAATTGTGCCGGCCGACTTCATCGTGGTGGCCCGCCCTGATGTCGACACTGCCGGCTCGGCCGGCGCCGCGGAGCGCCACGAGGCCCTGGTGGCCAACTGCCTCGCCCAGGCCGCCGCGCTGGCCTTCGGCACTCCGACTGCTTCGGTGGACGACCCCCATCGCCACCTGCCCGGCAACCGCCCGTCCACGGTGGTCCTGGCACCGGCCCTGACCCCGTCGGTGCTCGGCCAGTTGGTGGCGCTCTATGAGCACCAAACGGTCGTGCAGGGAGCCGTCTGGGGCATCAACAGCTTCGACCAGTTCGGCGTCGAGCTCGGCAAGACCTTGGCCGACGGGATAGTCACCGACCTGCAAGCCGGCACCGCCCCAGCCAACACCGACCACGACCCCTCCACCAAGTCACTGCTCGCCCACTACCACCGCCTGCGAGAGCAGTAGCCCTCGTCCGACGAACTCCCGGAGGCTAGGGAGGACTATCCCTCAGCTCCCGGTGAGTTCGGCCGGGTCGTCTCGCTGGGGCGGCGCATCGGTCGCTCACGGCCAGAGCTGGTCGGCTGTGACGGCTTCGTGCAGTCTGCTAAGGGGCCAGATGTCGATGCCGTCCTCAGTGGCGAAGGCTCGCTGGCCGCGGTAGACGAGAACACGTCGGACCAGACCGGGCAGGTCGGCCACAGCCCGCAGCCCCTTGAGCATGGCGGTGCTGTACCGCTCGTTCGCCTTGATCTCCAGGGCAAGATGCTCGCGGTCGCGGGTGAGCACGAAATCGACCTCGGTGGCGGACTCGGTTGCGGCCCAGTAGCCGATATCGTCGTAGATGCGCTGGTGCTCGTTGTGAGCTCGTAGCAGCCCTAGCACCCAGCCTTCTAGCAGAGCGCCCCGTTCCTCGTCGGCAACCGGTCCGAGTTGGCGCTTGACCGCTCGCACCAGGCCGGGGTCGGCCCAGTACAGCTTGGGACGGCGCCGTTCCCGCACGCGCAGCCTCGCCTCAAACGCGGGCAGGCGCACCGCCAGCAGCGTGTCCTCAAGGATTTCGAGGTAGCCGTTGACAGTGGTGCGGGCGACGGCGGCGTCGCGCGCGATGGAGGCGGCGTTGACAACCTGGGCGTGCATCACCGCAGCCACTGGAAGGAAGCGCACGAAGCCCGACAGGTTCCGCACCGCGGCCTCAGCCCGAATCTCCTCGCGCAGGTACAGCTGGGTATAGCTCTGGAGGGCCTCCCGGCGGTCGGGCGCGGTCCATATCAGTGGGATGGTGCCGTAGCGGAGGGCGTCGTCGAGGTCGAAGTCACCGCCGAGCTCGGCCGGCGCAAGCGGGTGCATCGCCTTGCGCAGGGCCCGGCCAGCCATCAGGTTGGTGCCCGCCGTCTTGAGCTTGCGGGCGCTGGACCCCAGCAGGGCGAAGCGCACGCCCCGCTCCTCGATCAGCCGGTGTACCTCGTTGAGCAGGCTGGGGATGCGCTGCACCTCGTCCACCACCACCCATTGGCGCGGGCCTGTCTCCGAGAGCAGTTGCCGGAACAGTGACGGATCGGCCAGCAGGTCGGTGAAAAGGGCTTCGTCGAGCAGGTCCAGACGTAGAGCGTCGGGAAGGGACTGTCGGGCCCAGGTGCTCTTGCCTACCCCTCGCATACCGAGCAGGAAGAAGCTCTGCTCCGGCACTCGCGCCAACCTTGTGTAGGTCATGCCGTCAAATATAGCCGAAAAATGACGACTAGATATCCAGAATGTAGTGAATCCAATCGTCTGACGACGGCTACGGCGGGGGCGACAGGTCTATGCGGAGCCGTTCGGCCAACTCCGCGAGTTCTGAGTCGGTTCGGCGCGCTGCGAGAAACTCGACCAGCTCCTCTTGACGGGCTTGGCCGAAAGCGAGACGGTACGCGGCGAGCGCCTTGCGCAGTCGGGGCAGGGCGGCCGCCTCCTGGCTAAACGGCATGATCGGTACATGGCGCTCGGGAAGGAAAATGAAGTAGCGCAGCCTGGTCTGGACGGTCGAGGTACCGGGGCTGAGTATGTCGGCGAACGCGTCGCGTATTGTGCCCAGGCTGAGCACGTCGAGGGTGCTGGGCTCTTCAAGCGATCGCAGCAACGTCGCCACGCGTTCGCTCGCGGCAGCATCGAAATCGAGCCAACCGAGCGATGACGCTGGTGCGTGGCCGTCCATTCGTCACAGTCAAGCACTGACGTGGGACACGCGGGCATCGAGCCGCCGTAGGCCGCATTTTCATGGTGTCTTATAACTAGCCATGAATGTTTGTCACACCCTCTGTCTAATGTGGAAGGCATGGGATCAGGGATCGAATCTGCTGAGGCTCCCGGCGCCGGGTGTGTCGCCTGTGCTCGGGATGCCGATGTGTCTGCTCTCGGTGACGACGAGTTGGTGGAACGTATGGCAGCGCTGGGCCGGGAGCGGTCGCGGGTGGAGGCGATGCTGGCGGAGACGGCGGCGGAGATGCGTCGCCGCTGCGGGGGCAGGGCGGTGTCGGCGGTGATGCGCGAGAGGCTGCATGTGTCGGCCCGTCAGGCCACCGCCGATGTGGAGCTGGCTGCGTCTTTGGGTGAGCTGCCGGCCACTGTGGACGCGTGGCGGGCCGGGGAGATCACTGCGGGACACGCCCGGGTGATCGCTCGGGTGGCCGCCGATCCCGGCCACGCCGACGAGCCCGCCTTGTTGGAGATGGCCCGCGGCCACCCCGTTGACATGTTCGCCCGCATGACCCGGTGCTACATGAAGCCGGGCGCGTCTGCTGAAGAGCGCAGGCGCCAGCGCGAGAGCCGGTGGGCGTCGCTGGTTCAGGACCCCGACGGCTCGTGGCGGCTGTCGGCGTACTTCGATGCCGACACCGGCAAGCGGGTCAGCGTGTCGTTCAACGCCATGGTGCGCGCCCACCGCAACGGCGCCACCGTGTATGGATCGGGCCCCATAGAGGGGCTCACCTCAGCCCAGCGCCGCGCCGACGCGCTGGCCAACCTGATCACCGGCGAGGGGCCGCACCACCGGCCCAAGACCACGCTGTTGTTGATCGCCGACTACGACACAGTGGCCCGCGAGCTTCGCGGCCTGCGCTATGACGACGGCCTTCCCGTCGCCGCTGACCGGATCGCCGAGCTGGCCGCACAAGCCAAGATCCTGCCCGCCGTCTTCAGCGCCGAGGGCGACCCGCTGTGGCTGGGGAGAGCCGACCGCAACGCCAGCTCGGGCCAGCGCATCGCACTCGCGGCCCGCGACAGCGGCTGCGTCAACTGCGCCGCACCCGCCGAAGGGGGCGAGCCCCACCACATCGAGTGGTTCAGCCGCGGCGGGCCCACCGACATCGACAACCTCGCCCTGCTGTGCGAACGCTGCCACCACCTCGTCCACGACGACGGCTGGCAACTGCACTCCGACAACGGCCAACTCAAACTCAAACCGCCGCCGCCACAGCCAACACGACCTCGCCCCCGGCCCGACACCAGTCGCCAGCCCGGCCACAACAGCCACTCCCGGCCCGACGGCCGCTCCCGGCCGCAGCGCAACCCGGTCCTGCGGAAGTGACAACGATGCGGACATCAGCGGGAGCGTTGTCAGTGGGTGTCACTAGCGTCGACGCCACTCTGGGATCCGCGCTTGACGACGTCTAGACGTCTAATATGCGGAGCGATGGTCGCTTCAGCGCAGAGTCTTGGTCGCCGCAGGCCCGGCGAGGTCCGCGACGCCATCGAGCAGGTACTCGCGAACGCCGGCAGGCCTCTGAAGTTGAAGGAGATCCATGCGTCAGTTGAGGCTCGACTGGGAAGCCCCGTTGCAGCGTCGTCGGTCCGCAGCTACCTCAACCTCAACGCAGGGCGGGGCGGCCAGTTCCAGAGGGTGCGCCGTGGCGTCTATGAGTTCGGCTGAGCCTGCGCTCGCTCAAGCCTGGTCGCCTCTTGCGAAGGTGGGCGACGCATCCTTGTACGTCGGTGACTGTCTGGATTGGCTTGCTGAGCAGCCGGCGCACGCATTCCACGGAGTCGTGACCGATCCTCCGTACGGCATCGTCGAATACACCCCACAGGAGCAACGCAAGCTCCGCCGGGGCCAAGGAGGCGTGTGGCGCCTTCCGCCGGCGTTCGATGGCCATCAGCGCTCTCCCCTGCCCAGATTCACTGTTCTGACCTCTGAAGATCTCGACGGCTTGTGCTCGTTCTTCCGTAGGTGGACCGAGGTATTGATGCCAGTGCTGGTCCCCGGTTCACATGTCTTGGTCGCTTCCAACCCGTTGGTGTCTCATCTGGTTGCGAGCGCCATTTGTAGCGGTGGGCTTGAGCGCCGGGGCGAGGTCGTTCGCCTCGTCATGACGATGCGAGGCGGTGATCGTCCCAAGAACGCCCACGAGGAGTTCTCCGACGTCACGGTCATGCCCCGCTCCAAGTGGGAGCCGTGGCTGTTGTTTCGCAAGCCGCTTGAAGGGCGCGTCCAAGACAATCTTCGAACGTGGGGCACGGGTGGACTGCGGCGTGTCTCCGACGAGAAGCCATTCTCAGACGTCATCGCATCGACCCCCACGCGCCGAGCGGAGCGGAGGCTCGCGCCGCATCCCAGCCTCAAGCCTCAGGCGTTCCTCCGCCAAATAGTGCGTGCCATCCTGCCGCTCGGCACCGGTGTTGTGCTCGATCCGTTCGCCGGCTCTGGCTCGACGCTGGCTGCCGCGGAGCATGTCGGCTATCGCAGCGTGGGCGTCGAGCGAGATCCGACCTATGCCCGGCTTGCGGTGTCCGCTATTCCCAAGCTGCGTGACTACGAGCCGGATTCGGGTGGGCTGTCGACGGGGTCCAGATAGACCCAGCTCTGCCGCAGCTTCGCCACTCCTTCGGCGTGCAGCGTGGCAGTCCTCGTTCCCAGTTCGCCTCGCTCGTTGCGGCGGAAGTCGGCTGTTGTGACCTCCGCTAGGTACACCTCGGTGAAGCGCAGTGGGTCTCTGTCAGCGGCAGGCTCAGTCACGGTGTCGACCTTGTAGACGAACACGCAGAACCACTGGTCGCGAGCGCCGTGAGTGTCCACGGCGCCCCCCTTCTTCAGCGTGGTCTTGATCTCCACCCCCTCGGTGCCGGCCTTCACGGCGTCACCCGAGTACACCCCTTGCACGACGAGATCGGGGTGCCCGTTGTGGTGCCGGTTCTCGACGAGAGTGCGTGCATGGGCGGCCATGCTTGCTGTCAGCATGTCGGAGAGCATCCCCGAAAGGATTGCCTTTCGTAGGGTGTCTTCGAGTCGCCCCAGACCCTTGGCGGCCAGGAACCCGTTGACATCGAAGAAGAAGTCGTAGACGTCCTGCATGGCCGCCTGAAAGTCGAGAAGCCTCAGTTCGTAGGGCAGGATCGCATCGCGGTTGAAGCGCCGCCCGTCAACCTGTCGTCGATGAACGCTCACGACCCGGCAGCCTAGAACGCGTTCTGATTTGTTCTCGGTGCTTCGGATCAGGCCAAGCGGGGGTTCTTCGAGTGTTTGCCGTTGCGTTGTGCGTGGGTCAGTGAGCTAGTGCCGTCGCGGTGAGGGTCGCTGGCCGGGGTCAGCGGGTGAAGAGCAGTTGGAACTCCATGATTCCGTGGTCCTCGACCGACACGACTATGGGCGCGGTCGGTGCGGTCACGCCGTAGTCGCTGAACGTCACGTCGCTGGACCCGACGGCCACGATGATGTCGCCCACGAGCTGGGCCTGCAGGTCGAAGGTAGCCCGGTTGGTGACGCCCTTGATGGTCAGATCGCCCGCGGCCGATCCTGAGAACGCCGCTCCGTCGGCCATGCCGGCGGGCAGCTCCACCGGCTCCGCCAGGGTGAAGATCGCCTTGGGGAACTCGCTGGTGTTCAAAGCTCCGTAGATCCTGCCGTCCCGGAGGCTGTTGTCGGTCCGCAGCGTGGACATGGTCACCTCCACGGTTGCGGCCACCAGCGCCGTGTCGCTCAGCTCGATCGAGCCCGCCACGTCGACGGTGCGGCCGACCGCAGTGAAGTCGCCGATGCTGTTCAGCACCTCGTTCACCCGGAACCCCGCAAAGCTCACTGTCGGTTCTCCCTGGAGATCACCGGCATCCTCGGCCACCTGCACGGTCCACGCTCCGGCCAGCCCGGCCGCGGCATCCACCGTCTCATCTCTCGATGGCGCTTGGGTGGCGGTGTCGTCGTTCGCCGAGGCGGCGTCGTCCTTAGCCGGAGCGTCGTCGTCGCTCGATGTGGTGGTTATGTCCTCCGCTTTGGCGGCGGATACGCCGGTCGAAGGCGTTTCAGCGCTGTCTCCGGTGGGAGAGGTGTTGGGCGATTCGTCGGTGGTGTCGCCAGTGGTGTCGGCCGACTCGATCCGGGCGACGGTCGCCTCCAGGTCGACCGCCTCGGGGGCTTCATCCCGGGTCAGGACATACACCGCTACCACCACGACGATCAGCACAACGGCGGTAGCAGCCGTGCCCAGGATGACTTTCACGCCTTTGCTCATGCGATTGAGCCGATCTGTGTCGACTGCCGTCGTTCATCCGGACCGGACCGGAGCGGTCTAGCCACCGCGGGCACGCTAGTTGGCGGCAGCCATGTCGCGGGCGGTCTCGGCCGCAGCGGCTACGGTGGCCTCGATCTCGGTTTCGGTATGGGCCAGCGACGGGAAGATCGCCTCGTAGGCTCCCGGCGCGAAGGCGACGCCTCGGCGCAGCATCCCGTGGAAGAACGGCGGATAACGACCGTTATCAGCCGCCTTGCGGGCCTCGTCGAAGTCGCGGGGCGGGTCCTCGGCGAAAAACAGGCCGAGCAGTGGGCCTACCCGGGGAACCACCGCGGTCACGCCGGCTGCGGAGAAGGCTCCGGCCATTCCCTCCTGCAAAGCGGCCGCAGTGGATTCCAGTCGCACGTAGGCGTCGTCGTCGAGCAGGCCCAGCACAGCCAGCCCGGCCGCGGTAGCCAGCGGGTTCCCCGACAGGGTGCCGGCCTGGTAGACGCCGCCCAGGGGAGCGAGCCCGGACATGATCTCGGTGGAGGCCCCGAAGGCACCCACCGGCAGCCCGCCGCCGATGACCTTGCCAAAGCACCAGATGTCGGGCTGCACCCCGAACCACTGAGCTGCCCCGCCCCGGCACAGCCGGAAGCCGGTGATCACCTCGTCGAACAGCAGCAGCGCGCCGACCGCGTCGCAGGCGTCGCGCAGGCCCTGCAGGAAGCCGGGCGCCGGGGCCACCAGGCCCATGTTGGCCGCCACCGGCTCCACGCACACCACCGCCACCGACTCGTCCAACTCGGGGACCACGTTGTAAGGGGCGACGATGGTGTCGGCCACCGCTCCGGCGGTCACTCCCTCCGACCCGGCCAGGCCCTGCTGGGCGACGCCCGATCCGCCCGCCACCAGCAGGGAGTCGCTGTGGCCGTGGTAGCAGCCGGCGAACTTCACCACTGTCGGACGACCGGTCACGCCTCGGGCCAACCGGACCGCCGACATCACCGCTTCGGTGCCGCTGTTGGTGAGCCGCACCATCTCCAGGCCCTCCACCCGGGCGCACATCTCCTCGGCCATCAGCACCTCGTCGCGGGTGGGTGCGCCGTAGCTGGTGCCCCGCCCGGCCGCCCGCCGCACCGCCTCGACCACCGCTGGGTGGGCGTGGCCACAGATTCCCGGCCCGTAGCTCTGCACGTAGTCGATGTAGCGGCGGCCCTCCACGTCGTAGACGAACGGACCGGCGGCTTGGGCCACGAAGTAGGGCGTGCCCCCCACCGACCGGAAGGCCCGCACTGGGGAGTTCACCCCGCCGGGGATCACCCGCTGGGCCCGCTCGAACAGCGCTTCGCTGGTATCGATCTGGTCGGAGGGCCCGGTCATTTCGCGGCCCTCCCCGAACTTGGTCGAGAATCCTGTGCTCTATGCAGAAGAATCACACCAAGAATCCGCGGAATCCCGATTGTGCTCATTGCATGGCCTCGGCCAGGCGGCGAGCGAAGTAGGTGAGCACCACGTCGGCGCCGGCCCGCCGGATGGCCAGCACATGCTCGTGGGCTACCGCGTCGCCGTCGAGCCAGCCTCGCTCGGCCGCGGCGCACACCATGGAGTACTCGCCCGACACGTGGTAGGCGGCCAGCGGCGCGTCGAAGGTGCGGCGGGCCTCCGAGATCACGTCGAGAAAGGCCAGCGCGGGCTTCACCATCACCATGTCGGCGCCCTCGGCCAGATCGAGGCGGATCTCTTCCATGGCCTCTCGGACCCCGGCCACGTCCTGCTGGTAGGTGCGGCGATCGCCCCCGCCCGCAATGGTCACGTCCACCGCGTCGCGGAACGGCCCGTACAGCGCAGTGGCGTACTTGGCCGAGTAGGCGAGGATGGCGGTCTGGGAGAAGCCTGAGCCGTCTAAGGCCCCGCGGATGGCGCCGACCTGGCCGTCCATCATCCCCGACGGGGCCACGATGTCGGCCCCCGCGGCAGCCTGGGCCAGCGCGATGCGGGCGTAGACCTCGAGAGTGGCGTCGTTGTCCACGTCGCCCCGGCCGTCCAGCACGCCGCAGTGGCCGTGGTCGGTGTACTCGTCCATGCACAGATCGGCGATCAGCACGATGTCGTCGCCCAAGTCGGAGCGCAGATCGGCCAGCGCTGCCTGCACGATCCCGTCGGGTTCCCAGGCCCGCGAGCCGATGTGGTCCTTGTGCTCGGGCACGCCGAACAGCACCACCGCGCCGATCCCGAGGGCTTGCAACTCGGCCACTTCGGCTCGCAGCGACTGGCGGGTGTGCTGGAACTGCCCGGGCATCGACACGATGGGCTGGGGCTCGTCGATGCCCTCGCTCACGAACAGCGGCGCGATGAAGTCGCCGGGGTGGAGCCGGTGCTCGGCCACCAGCCGGCGGAGAGCCGGGGTCCGGCGCAGCCGACGCATGCGCCGCTGCGGGAAGTTCACCCTGCGAGGCTATCCAACGTCGTCGGGTGCCAGCCACGAGCGAGCGTGGCCGACAAGGGCGGCGACCACGCCACCGATGGTGTGCTCGGCGGCCTCCACGGTGACCTCCAAGCCGAGGGCGGACGCGGTGGCCGATGTGGCCGGGCCGATGGACGCCACCAGCGTCGGCACCGCGTCGGCGCCCACTTCCGTCACCAATCGCTTGACGGTGGACGACGATGTGAACACCACGCCGTCGGAGGCGGCCACCGCTCGGCGCTGGTCATCGTTCAGCGGGGCGGCCACGTTGCGGTAGGCGGCCACGTCCAGCACCTCCCAGCCGGCGTCCCGCAGGCTGTCGGGCAGCACGGATCGGGCCACCGCGGCCCGGGCCAGCACCACGAGACTGCCACGCTCCGGATCCGGAGGCGGGAAGGCCTGCACCAGACCCTCGGCGATCGACCGGTCGGGCACCAGGCGCACGGTCAGCCCCACCGCCGCCGCCCGGGCCGCGGTGCCCGGACCGATGGCGGCCACGTTGACGCCGGCCGGCAGCGGTCCGGCGGACGCGGCGCGCTGCGCGCCGTTGGGGCTGGTGACGACCAGCCAATCGCCCGCACCGAGCCTCCCCAGCGCGTCCCGCAGCCCGGCGCCGCCGTCCGCGGGTTCGGTGATGGTGATCACCGGAGCGCTGACCACCTCGGCCCCGGCCGCGGTCAGACTGTCGGCCAGAGGCCGAGCCTGCTCGCGGGGTCGGCACACGACAATCCGCAGCCCGGCCAGCGGCTGGGGGGTGTGAGGTTGCGGCGCCGGGCTCATGGGGCCGGCACCAGCAGCGTCTGGCCGCGGCAGCCGTTCAGCAGGGGCCTGGCTGCGGCCCGGGCTGGCGGCTGGGGGGTGTGAGGTTGCGGCGCCGGGCTCATGGGGCGGATTCGAGCAGCGTCTGGCCGCCGCGATGGTCCAGCAGGTGCCGGGCCGTGGCCCGGCCAAGCGTCTCGGGATCGCGGCTGCGGCGGGTGTCGCGGATGAGAGTCCGGCCGTCGACCGACGCCAGCAGCCCGGTCAGCTCCAGGGCGCCGGCCGCGCCGGTGGTGGCGTGGGCCCCCGCGGGCAGGCTGCAATCGCCGCCCAGTTCGGTCAGGAAGGCCCGTTCCGCGTCGACTGTCCGCCGGCTTGGCCCGTGCTCTATGGCCCGCAGCGTCTCCAGCACGGCGCGATCGTCGGCGCGGCACTCCACCGCGATGGCCCCCTGCCCGACTTGGGGCACGAAGACCTCCGGTTCGAGCACGTCGAGCACGTCTGGTTCGAGTCCCAGCCGCTTCAAGGCCACCGCGGCCATGACGATGGCGTCGAAGGCGGTTGCCTTGTTGAGCCGAGTGGCGATGTTGCCCCGCAGCTCGACAAAGGCCAGATCGGGGCGCGTCCAGGCCAGCTGGGCCCTGCGCCTGACCGAGCCGGTGGCCACCGTCGCGCCGACCGGCAACTGGGCCAGCCGGCAGCCCACCAGGGCGTCCCGCGGGTCGCCGCGCCTCGGCACCGCGGCCACCACCAGACCCTCAGGCGTCACTGAAGGCAGATCCTTGGCCGAGTGCACCGCGATGTCGGCCCGCCTGTCGAGTACCGCGGCCTGCACCTCCTTCACGAACACGCCCTTGCCCCCCAGGGCGTGAATCGGCGTATCGGCCTGCCGGTCCCCGGTAGTGGACACCACCACCGGCTCCGTTGCCACGCCGCAAGTCTCGGCCAGCAGATCGGCCACGATGCTGGTCTGCCGCCGGGCCAACGCGCTGCCTCGGGTGGCGGCCCGCAGGACGGTGCGAGTCACGGAGGCTTCCTACCGGACACAGCCGCGGTTCGCGCTGGGCTCCATCCGAATCTCCCCTGGTTGTGGGTGCATGTGCCAATGACGACCGGATATCGAGCGCGCCTTGGCTTGGCGCGGCGGCTACAGGTCGAACAGGTCGCGCAATGCTTCGGCGAGCCGGTCGCCCCGGGCGTGGCCTGCCGCGTCCTTGAGCCTCACCGTCGGCTCGTGGAGCAGTTTGTTGATCACGCCGCGCAGCAGCGACTCCACCGCGGCCCGCTGCTCGGGCGAGAGATCGGCGAGGCGCGACGCATGGCGCTCCAGCTCGCTAGTGCTCAGGACGTCGGCCCGGGCCCGCAGTGCCGCGATCAGCGGCGCGACCTCGCGGGCCGATGCCTCGGCCAGGTAGCGCTCCACCTCGTCGTCGACGATGGCTCGCACCGAGTCGACCTCTTCTTCGCGGCCGGTCCGCTGATGCTCGATGAAGCTGCCCAGGTCGTCCATGTCGAGCAGCGTCACGCCGGGAAGCTCCCCTGCGGCCGGGTCAACGTCGCGGGGCACAGCCACATCGATGATCAACAGCTCCGCACCGCCGCGCCGGGTCATCACGTCGTCGATGTTGCTGTGCTCGAGGACAATCTCGGTGGCGCCGGTCGTGGTGATGGCCACGTCGGCGCCCGCCAGCGCGAAGTCGAGTTCGTCCAGAGGTACGGCCCGGCCACCGCACAGCTTCGCAGCGGCCACGGCCCGCTGCGGGGTGCGGCTGGCCACCGCGATGTCGGCGGGTCCGGCGTCGGCCAGGGACTTGAGCGTGCCCCCAGCCACGTCGCCCGCGCCCAGCACCAGAACCCGCCGGCCGGTCAGGCCCCCGAGACGCTCGGAGGCCAACGCCACCGCGGCATGGGAGAGCGAGGCGATGCCCCGGGAGATGCCGGTGTCGGTGCGGGCCCGCTTGCCCGTCTCCACCGCCCGCCGGAACAGGGGCTCGAGCACCGCACCCACAGTGCCCTCGGCGCGGGCCGCCTGCCACGCGTCGCGGACTTGGCCCAGCACCTCGTGCTCGCCCACCACCACCGAGTCGAGCCCGGCGGCGACGGTGAACAGGTGCAGGACGGCGTCGGTGTCGTGGTGGGCGTACAGTTCGTCGGCCACGGTCTCGGGCGGCAGACCCGAATGCCGGGCAAGCAGCTCCCGGACGTCGGCGTAGCCGCCGTGGAACCTCTCGGCGTAGGCGTAGACCTCGATGCGGTTGCAGGTGGACAGCAGCACCGACTCGCTGAGGTGCTCGGCCGCGGCGAGGTCGCACAGCGCCTTGGGGAGATCGTCGGGCGCGACGGTCATCCGCTCGAGCAGGCCGAGCGGCGTGGAGCGGTGATTGCAACCGACAACCACGAGCGACATCGCTTCGGATGCTATCGCCTCCAGAGGCCGAGCGAATAGGGCGCGAGCACGCAGATCGCCGCGAAGCGCTGAGCGAGGCCGTGGCCCGAGCGGCCCTCAGGTCGCAGCGAACAAGAGCGGAAATGACCTCGTACCGCGGGCGGGGTCGACGAGGGGTCAGCGGGCCAGGAAGAAGAGCTGCAGCACCCCGGCCACGACGATGATGGCGAGCAGCGCCACGATGGCGATGGTGGTTCCCGGTCTCATGGCTGGCCTCCCTGTTCTTGCGGTCCGGCGGACCCGCCGGGTCGGGGCCTGAGCCCGACCGGCGTCGCCACATTCGGGCTGCCTGCTCGGCGGTCGCCCGCCGAGGTGGTGGTCAGGCGCACCTCGGCGCCCTCGCGCAGCCCGAGTTCGTCGGCCGCGGACCGCTGGGGCAGGGCCAGCGACATCAGCCCGCTCGAGTCGGTGATGAGGCCGACCCGGCCTGGCGGAACGTCCGCATAGGCCCGGGCTCGCTCAGCCGTCCGCAGGTCTTCGCCCGCCACGACCTGTAGCGGGGCCCCGGCTGCGGCCAGCCCGTCCACTTCGGCCGGGTCGACGTTGAGCTGGCAGTTGCCGAAGCGGTCGACCCACAGCACCTCGGCCACCAAGTCGTCGCCGTCGCGCTGGCTCACCGGCAGCATGCCCGGGGTCAGCGTGGCCGCGTCGATGGCCGGCCCCAGAGCGCTGAGCGGCACCCCGCAGCACAGATGGGCGGCTGCGGGAGCGAACACGTCACGACCGTCGAAGGTCGACCCCAGCTCGGCCCGGGCGTCGAGGCGGTACTCGGCGCTGGTCAGCTCCACCGCCCGGCTGGCCCCGCCGACGAGGGCTACCGCGGGGGCCAGCAACCCGTTGTCCGGCCCCACCAGCACCGAGGCGCCGTCGCCGACCTCCACCGCCACCGGCCGGCGGGCGGTGCCCACCCCGGGGTCGACCACCGCGAGAACCACGCCGGGCAGCAGGTACTGCGCGGCCCGGGCCAGGGCGAGCCCTCCGGCACGCACGTTGCAGGGGGCGACGCCGTGGGTCACGTCCACCACCCGCGCATCGGGCGCAATGGCCGCGATCACCGAATGGACCACCCCGACGAACTCGTCGTCGTAGCCGTAGTCCGACAGGAACGAGATCGTGTGGTAGCCGCGCCCCGTGCCGGGCGTCACTCGCCCAACTCCCGCGAGCGCTGTGTGGCCGCGGCCACCACCCGGTCGATCAGGCCCATGAAGTCGGCATCGTCGAGCACCGACAGACCCGCGGCCGTGGTGCCGCCGGGAGAGGTGACGTTCTCGCGCAGCTGGCCGGGATCCTTGCCCGACTCCGCTAGAAGGGTGGCCGCGCCGAGAAGGGTCTGGCGGACCAGCGCGTCGGCCACGGAGGGGTCGAGCCCTTGAGCGACGCCGGCGTCCCGCAGCGCCTCGGCCAGCCGGAAGACGTAGGCGGGACCGCTGCCCGACAGGCCGGTCACCGCGTCGAGGTCGGCTTCGCTCACCACCGCCACTATGCCCACCGCTTCGAGGATGCCGCGCGCCCATTCGAGATCCTCGGCCCCGGCCGCCGATCCACCAGCAATGGCGGCTGCGCCCGCCCCGACAAGAGCTGGCGTATTGGGCATGGCCCTCACCACCGGGGTTCCGGCTGGCAATCCGGCCTCGATGGCGTCGATTCGCACCCCCGCGGCGATTGACAGAACCCGCGGAGCGCCGGCTGCGGCCAGCCGGGTCAGTACTGCGGCCACCACATCGGGTTTCACCGCGATCACGGCATCCACGGTTGCAATCGGCTCGCCTGACACCGACACTCCGGGTGCTGCCGTCGCGATGACCTCGCATCGTGCCCGATCGGGCTCGACCACATGAAGCTCGCGCGCCGCGGCCCATCCGTTGGCCAGGAGCCCGACCACCAGGGCCTCGCCCATCTGGCCGCCGCCGATCACTTGGAGTCGCGCCATGACGGTGATGCTAAGCAAAGAGGTAGGCCGCTCGCGCCAGGCTCACTCGAACCTGCCCGCGCACCTTCTTAGCTGTAGCGGGTGGCGAGTTGGAGGTCGCGGCGGATCACCCCGGCCAACGCCGCGATCACGATCATCCCGCCGATCACCTGGGCGATCCTGATCGGCTCATTCAGGAAGACGGCGGCGAGAACCATCGTGATCGGGGGAGCGCCCAGCAGGGCAATCGACGAGACGGTGATCCGCACATGGTTGTGGGCCCAGTTCATCAGCAGGTGACCCGATCCCGGAACGGCGAGAAGCGATGCCACCCACAGCCAGGCGGTCGCATCTGGCCAGGACAGGCCGTCACCGGTCAGGACGGCCGGCGGGGTGACCACGACCAGGGCGACGATCCACACCACCGCTTGGAACTCCAGTGCATCGATCTGCTGGCGGGCCTCCTTGGCGAACGCCATCTGCCCTGAGAACAGCAGCAGGGCCAGCACGGCCAGGCCGTCGCCGCGCAGGCTCCAGGTGGGCACCGAGGCCGAGCCGAACAGCACGAGCGCAGTGCCGCCGAGGGCGGCCGCCACCAGCGCCAGCAGCTTGAGCGAGACCGGTTCGGCGAACCGGCGAACCGCCGGCCAGATCAGCACGACGGGCACCAGCGACACGATCATGGCCACGTTGGTGACTGTCGTGGACTTGATGGCCTCGTAGAACGCGATGTACCACAGCCCGAGCATCACCGCGGGCGGCAGGCAGGCCCGCAGCTGGGGCCACGTCACCCGGCCCCGCCGGGCCAGCACTATCGCCGAGTAGATGAGCGCGCTGAGCGCCAGGCGCCAGAAGGCCAGTTGCGCGGCGGCCAGGTCCACCTGGCGCACCAGGATGTTGCCGGTTCCCCAGCACATCACCGCGCCGGTCACTGCGGCCAGGCCCAGGGGGTGCCAGTCGGCGGCTCGTGACGGCACGGCAGCAGTCATGCGCGGCGGGCCTGGGACCGGGTCGGCGGCTCAGGCGCCGACGGCTCGTATGGCCCGGCCGGTGGCGCCCGCGGGCAGCCGCCCGGCGTGGGCCTCCGCGTCGGCCCGCAGCACGGCGTACAGCCCTTCGCCCATCGGGGCCACCCGGTCGATGCGGGTGTCGACGTGGAGCATCATCGACTCCTGGGTGGCGGCCAGGGCGTCGTCGCCGCCACGTCGCAGCTCGTGGAAGAGGTGGACTCGCTTGGGGTCGGCCCCGGCCACGGTGGTGTCCACCGCGAGCGGCGTGGCTGGGGCCAGCTCGTCGACGAACACGATATGGGTCTCCACCGTGTAGAAGGACCCGAGGGCGGTGGCCCGGTAGTGCTCGTCGAAGCCCATGCGGATCAGGTATTCGTCGCTGGCCATGCCGAACACGACGCCGTAGAAGCCCTCGCTCATGTGGCCGTTGTAGTCGATCCACTCATCGAGCACGGCTCCGGACCAGAGCCGCAGCGCGCCGGACTCAGCCATGGGCGAGAAGTCTAGGGAGCCCCTGCTCGGGGATCAGAACAGGGTGAGGTACCGGTCGACCTCTCCCGCGGTGACCACATGGTGGTGGTCGAGGAACTCCTGGCGCTTGACCTTCACGTAGTAGTCGCGGTAGGGGCCCTCGGCGGTGTCGCCCAGGCCCCGGCCGATCACGTCGTTGGAGGCAAGCTGATCGGCGGCGTGCAGCAGCGTGGGCGGCAGGGCCTCGATGCCCTTGGCCGCTATCTCCTCGGCCGACATGGTGTACAGGTTGTCCGTGTTCGGCTCGCCGGGATCGAGGTCGCGGTCGATGCCGTCGAGGCCGCAGGCCAGGGTGGCCGCGAACATCAGGTACGGGTTGGCGGCGCCGTCGCCGAGGCGGATCTCGATGCGATCGGGCTCGGGCACCCGGATCATCTGGGTGCGGTTGTTGCCGCCGTACACCGCGTAGGCCGGCGCCCAGGTGGCCCCCGACGTGGGCGCGCCCACCCCCATGCGCTTGTAGGAGTTCACGATCGGGCACAGCACTGCCACCAGCGATGAGGCGTGGTCGATGATTCCGCCCGTGAACTTGTAGGCCATGTCGCTCAGGCCCAGGCCCTTGGTGTCGGCCCCGCCGGCACCCCCGCCGACGAACAGCGGCTCGTCGGTGTCGGCCGACCACAGGCTGAGGTGGATGTGCAGGCCGTTGCCGGTCTTGTCGGCGAACGGCTTGGGCATGAACGTGGCGTACCGGCCGTCGCGCTGGGCCAGGGTGTGCACCATCAGCCGGAACAGGATCAGCCGGTCAGCCGTGGTCAACGCGTCGGAGTACTGCCAGTTCTGCTCGTATTGGCCGTTGGCGTCCTCGTGGTCGTTGGCATAGTTGCCCCAGCCCATGGCGTCGAGGTTCTTGGACACCGCGGTGAGGTGGGGCAGCATCCGGGTGAGGCCCTTGGCGTCGTAGCAGGGCAGCGACATGTTGTCGCGGTCGTCGGCCACCGCGATTGAGCCGTTCTCGTTGCGCACCACCAGCGAGTACTCGGCCTCCACGCCGCACTTGAGCACGATGTTGCGCTCAGCGGCCGACTCCAGCGCCCGGCGCAGGATCACCCTGGGGGCGTAGGGCCACAGCTCGCCCTCCACGGTGGGGTCGCACTGCATGGCGGCCACGTTGGGCTGCCAGGGCAGCTGGGTGTAGGACGCCGGGTCGGGCAGGGCGAGGATGTCGGGGCTGGACGGGTCCTGTCCCATGGGTCCGGCCGCGAATCCCGCGAACCCGGCCCCGTCGCTCATCAGCCCCTCGAGGGCGCCGACGGGCACGAGTTTGGCGCACGGCTTGCCGTGCATCTCCACGAACATGGCGTAGATGAACTCCACGCCGTCGGCCTCCACCCGGCTCCGGATCTCGTCGAGCGCGCTCATGGTTCCCCCTGTGGTCGTGACGTGGTTGGCTGGGTCGCGGCAGCCGAGAGTAGTCAACGATCCCCGGCCGGGGGAATCCGGCCGCAGCCGCCGGGCTGAGGTCGGGGGCGCGGCGGGCGCTACCGTGCGGGCCGTACTTCGCCAGGTGACGGTTTCGGGGGACAAGCGGCATGTGCGGGATCGTTGGACTGTTCTGCAAGACCGAGACCCACCGCCATGAACTGGGCCGGCTGACGGCGGTGATGCTTCGGGAGATGCGGGACCGGGGCCCCGACAGCGCCGGATTCGCGTCCTACGACCAGGGTGAGGTCGGGCGCACCCGCATCACCGTGCTGGCCGAGGGCATCGAGGTGGACTGGGGACCGGTGGCCGCCGCGCTCGAGGGCGTGCTGGATGCCGAGGTGACCGTTCGGGCCGTTCACGACCACGTCGTGTTCTCCACCGACGGCGACGGCCGGGCCGCCCGCCAGTGGATCATCGACAACGTGGCCGGGGCCACGGTGCTCAGCTACGGCTCTCAGATCGAGCTGTACAAGGCGGTCGGCGACCCCGACCTGGTGGCCGAGCGCTACGACCTGGCCTCCCGCAGCGGCACCCACGCTCTGGCCCACACCCGCATGGCCACCGAGTCGGCGGTCACCACCAACGGCTCGCACCCGTTCGCCACCGGTGCCGACACCTGTCTGGTGCACAACGGGTCGCTTTCCAACCACAACCGGCTGCGGCGGTTCTTGGAGGGCCGCGGCGAGTCGTTCCAGACCGAGAACGACTCCGAGGTGGCCGCCGGGTATCTGTCGTGGCGGATCCGATCCGGTGACACCATTTCGCAGGCGCTGGAGGGCGCTCTGAGCGACCTCGACGGGTTCTACACCTTCGCCATCGGGGTGGCCGACGGGTTCGCCATCCTGCGCGACCCCATCGCCTGCAAGCCGGCGGTGGTGGCCGAGACCGACGACTGGGTGGCCATGTCGTCGGAGTACCGGGCCATCGCCCGCCTGCCGGGTGCGGCCGACGCCGAGGTGTGGGAGCCCGAGCCGGCCCGCATCTACACTTGGAGCCTGGCCGCGTGAGAGCCTTCGACCTCGCCGAGGTGAGCAGGCGCGAGCTCAACCAAGCCCTGCACGACGCCTCCGACGGGGAGTCCTTCGAGGTGACCAACCCCCGGGGCGCCCACGCGGTGGCATGTGGCATCACCGCGGACCTCGACGTGGTGGTGAGGGGCTCGGTGGGCTACTACTGCGCCGGGATGCACCAGCGGGGCCGGGTGCTGGTGGAGGGCAACGCCAGCACCGGGCTGGCCGAGAACATCATGTCGGGCGCAGTGCGCATCACCGGCAACGCCACCATGTCGGCCGGCGCCACCGGCTGCGGCGGCCTGGTGGTGGTGGGCGGCAACGCCGGCGCCCGCTGCGGCATCTCCATGAAGGGCGTCGACATCGTGGTGGGCGGCAACGTCGGCCACATGACCGCGTTCATGGCCCAGGCCGGGAACCTGGTGGTGTGCGGCGATGCCGCCGCCGACCTGGGCGACTCCATCTACGAGGCCCGGATCTTCGTGCGGGGCGACGTCGAGTCCTTGGGCGCAGACTGCACCGAGAAGGAGATGCGCCCCGAGCATGTCGAGACGCTGGCCGGCTTGCTGGCCGCGGCCGCTCCCGTCGCCGCTGGCGTCGATGTGTCCGACTTTCGCCGCTACGGCTCGGCCCGCCGCCTCTACAACTTCACCATCGACGACGTGGACGCCCTAGAAGCGGCCCAGGAGGCCCGCGGATGACCGACCAACCGCTGAACGGGCCCGAGCCGGTCGAGATGTCGGACCCCGACTACTGGCACCTGCGGGAGTCGTACAGCTTCGACCGCAACGTGATCGCCGAGATCCGCCGGGCGGCCAACACCGGCATCTACCGCATCCGGGGCTGGGGGGCCAAGCGCCGCCTGCCCACCCTCGACGACCTGGTGTTCCTCGGGGCGTCGATGTCGCGGTATCCCCTGGAGGGCTACCGCGAGGCGTGCGGGACGGACGTGGTGATCGGCGAGGACCGGGCCGAGCGGCCCGTCCACCTGAGAATCCCGGTGACGATCGCGGGCATGAGCTTCGGCTCGCTCTCGGCTCAGGCCAAAGAAGCCCTCGGCCGGGGCGCGTCGGCCGCGGGAACGTCCACCACCACCGGCGACGGTGGCATGACCGACGAGGAGCGCCAGCACTCCACCACGCTGGTGTACCAGTACCTGCCGTCCCGCTACGGAATGAACCCCGACCATCTGCGAGTGGCCGACGCCATCGAGGTCGTGGTGGGCCAGGGCGCCAAGCCCGGCGGCGGCGGGATGCTGCTCGGCCAGAAGATCACGGAACGGGTGGCCGAGATGCGCACCCTGCCCGAGGGCATTGACCAGCGCTCGGCGTGCCGCCATCCCGACTGGACCGGTCCCGACGACTTGGAGATCAAGATCGGCGAGCTGAGGGAGATCACCGACTGGCAGGTGCCGATCTATGTGAAGGTGGGCGCGGCCCGCCCCTACTACGACACCGCCCTGGCGGTGAAGGCTGGTGCCGACGCGGTGGTGGTGGACGGCATGCAGGGCGGCACCGCGGCCACCCAGGACGTGTTCATCGAGCATGTCGGCATCCCGACGGTAGCCGCCATCGGCGAGTCGGTGCGGGCCCTGCGGGAGCTCGGTGTGCACCGCCGGGAGGTGAAGCTCATCGTCGCGGGCGGCATCCGCTCCGGCGCCGACGTGGCCAAGGCGCTGGCCCTCGGTGCCGACGCGGCTTCCATCGGCACCGCGGCGCTGATTGCCATCGGCGACAACGACCCCGCCTACGAGGCCGAGTACCGGGCCCTGGGCACCTCGGCCGGATTCTGGGAGGACTTCCAGGCGGGCAACGACCCGGCCGGGATAACCACCCAGGACCCCGACCTGTCGGCCCGCCTCGATCCGGTGCTGGCCGGCAGGCGCCTGGCCAACTACCTGCAGGTGCTGACCATCGAGACCCAGATCCTGGCCCGGGCCAACGGCAAGTCGCATGTCCTGAACCTGGAGCCCGAGGATTTGGCCGCCTTGACCGTGGAGGCCGCGGCCATGGCCAAGGTTCCCCTGGCGGGAACCGACTGGGTACCGGGCCAAGAGGCCGAGCGGATGAGGAGCGATCGATGAGATCTCCGCGACGTGCCGAGCCAGGCCGGGGCCCGAGCGGCCCGTGAGCGAAGCGAACAAGAGCGGGAGTGTCACCGCTGCGAGGCGACGGGCTCTCACCTGTTCGCGCAGGGGCGTAGACTGACCCATCCTGGGCCGGGCCAGCCGGGCCTGCGAATCGACGGAGGGGAGTTCGATGGTCCAAGGGCTGCCCGACCGGGCCCAGGCAGTGGTGGTAGGCGGCGGCATCGTCGGCTGCAGCGTGGCCTACCACCTCGCCCGCCGGGGCATCACCGATGTCGTGGTTCTAGAGCAGAACAAGCTCACCGGCGGCACGACTTGGCACGCGGCCGGGCTGGTAGCCCAGCTCAAGTCGACCTTCAGCCTCACCAAGCTGGCCACCTACTCGGCCCGGCTGTACGAGGCGCTCGAGGACGAGACCGGGCAGGCCACCGGCTGCCGCACGCCCGGGTCGATCTCCGTGGCCGCCGACGCCGAGCGCTGGGAGGAGATCAGGCGGGGCGCGGCCATGGCGATGTCGGCGGGGGTCGAGACCCGCGAGATCGACATCGACGAGCTGCGCGAGCGCTGGCCACTGATCCGCGCCGACGACATCGTGGGCGCGCTGTACATCCCCCGCGACGGCCACACCTCCCCGGTGGACACCACCATGGCGCTGGCCAAGGGGGCCCGCAGCCGGGGGGTGCGCATCATCGAGGACATTGCCGTGACCGGGCTGCGCACCGAGGGTGACGCCATAGCCGGGGTCGATACCGAGCACGGCAGCATCGAGACCGAGACCGTGGTGCTGGCCACCGGCATCTGGACCCGCCAGCTGGCGGCCCAGATCGGAGTGAACGTGCCGCTGCAGGCCTGCGAGCACTTCTACGTCGTGTCCGAGCCGCTCGGCCTCGACCCCGAGACCCCGGTGCTGCGCGATCCCGGCAACTACACCTACTTCAAAGAGGAGACCGGCAAGATCATGGCCGGCTTCTTCGAGCCTCGGGGCAAGGTGTGGAACCTCGAGGGGATCCCCCGCGACTTCTCCTTCGGCACGTTGGGCGAGGACTGGGACCACATCGGGCCGATCTTCGAGCGGTCTATTCACCGGGTGCCCGCGCTGGGGGAGTGCGGCATCCAGCTGTTCCTCAACGGCCCCGAGGCGTTCACCCCGGACGGGGTGTACTACCTGGGCGAGTCGCCGGAAGTGGACGGGTGTTTCGTGGCCGCCGGGTTCAACTCGGTGGGCATCCAGTCCGCGGGAGGGGTGGGCTGGGCTCTGGCCGACTGGATCGCCGACCGGCACCCGCCCATGGACCTGTCGTCGGTGGACATCCGCCGGGCCTTCGGATTCCAAGCCGAGCCCGCCTATCTCTCCGAGCGCATCCCCGAGAGCTTGGGGCTGCTGTACGCCATGCACTGGCCCTTCTACCAGTACGAGAGCGCCCGGGGTCAGCGGGTGTCGCCGCTGCACGACCGCCTGGACGCCGCCGGGGCCGTGTTCGGCGAGACCGCGGGATGGGAGCGGCCCAACTGGTACGCAGCAGGTGGCCAGGACCGCACCTACGCCTACAGCTACGGAAAGCAGAACTGGTGGGCCAATGCGGGCGAGGAGTGCCGGGCCGTGCGGGAGCGGGCGGCGCTGTTCGACCAGACGTCGTTCGCCAAGTTCACCGTGGACGGACCCGATTCGCTGGTGGTGCTGGACGCGTTGAGCACCGCCCGCATCGACGTGCCCGTGGGCAAGGCGGTCTACACGCAGTGGTGCAACCGCCGGGGCGGCATCGAGGCGGACCTGACCGTGACCCGGCTTGGCCTCGACCGCTTCCTGGTGGTGACCGCGGCCGCCGCCCAGACCAGGGACTGGGCCCGCCTGCGCCGTGCGAGCCGGGATCGCGACGTGGAGATCGCCGACATCACCGAGCACTGGGCCATGATCGGTCTGATGGGCCCCAAGGCCCGCTTCGTGCTCGCCCCGCTCACCGAGGCGTCGCTCACCAACACCGACTTCCCGTTCGGCACGTCCCAGCGCATCGACATCGCCGGCATCGACGTGCTGGCGCTGCGCATGAGCTACGTGGGCGAGCTCGGCTGGGAGCTCTACCTGCCCAACGAGCACGCGGTGGAGCTCTACGACGCGCTGATGGACGCGGGCGAGCCCCACGGCTTGACCCTGGCCGGGTACCACGCCATGAACACCCTTCGGCTGGAGTCGGGGTACCGGCACTGGGGCCACGACATCACCGACGAGGACACCCCCATCGAGGCCGGGCTGGGCTTCACCATCGGATGGGACAAGCCCAATCCCTGGAACGGCCGGGCCGCGCTGGAGGCTCAGCGGGAGCGGCCCCGCAACAAGCGGCTGATCCAGTTCCGCTTGGAGCACCCCGAGCTGCTCTGCTACCACGACGACCCGATCCTGCGCAACGGCGAGCCGGTGGGCAGCACCACGTCGTCGATGTGGAGCTACGTCGAGGATCGCTGCCTGGCCATGGGCTACCTGCACCGTCCCGGCAACGATGGCGTGGTCCAGGACTGGCTCGACGCCGGCACCTTCGAGATCAACATCGGCGGCGAGCTGGTGCCGGCCACCCCATCGATCCGCAGCTTCTACGATCCCAAGAACCAGCGAGTCCGCCTGGAGGACGGCCCGTCGTTGCTGTGACCGCTCCGACACTGACCTTCGATCCGGAGCACGCGCTTCCCAACGCCTTCTACCGCGATCCCGTTGTCCACGCGGCCGAGATGGCCCGCATCTGGCGCGGGGACTGGGTCTTCGTCACCACCGAGGACGCCGTCGGCAGACGCGGCGACCAGCTCCCACTCGTCGTGGGCAACCAGCCGGTGCTGCTGCTTCGCAACCAGGAGGGCGAACTCTGCGCCCTGTCCAACCTGTGCGCCCACCGGGGCACCCTGCTGGTCGAGTGCCCGGCCAACGACAAGCGCATCCAGTGTCCCTACCACGCCTGGACCTACAACGACAGTGGGCGGCTGCTGGCGGCGCCGTTCACATCGAAGGACGCGGTCGACAAGGCCGCCCATTGCCTGCCTCAGTATCGGGTCGAGTCGTGGCACGGCCTGGTCTTCGTGAGCCTCAACGTAGATGTCGAGCCGCTCGCCGAGCGTCTCGCCGCGGTGGAGCCCCGTGTGGCCGGGCGCGGCATCGACGAGTTGCACCACTACGCGGCCTATCAGGAGACACAGCAATGGGACTGCAACTGGAAGCTGGCCATCGTGAACGCCATGGAGAGCTATCACCTGTTCCAGGTCCACCCCAAGACGCTCGAGCCGTACACGCCCACGAGGGACGCCTACTACATCACGGGCTCGGCCAGGGCCACGGCCACGGGGGGCCGGGTCGAGGGTGGGGACGACTACCTGCTCATCAGCCTGCCGCCCAACTTCGTCGGCGTGCTCACGCCGGGCAGCCTCGTCTGGCAGGCGGTGTACCCCGTCGGCGTCGACCGGTGCACGGTGCGTACCGGGGGCGCCTACAGCTCGGTTCCGCGAGGTTCCTCCACCGGCCGGCTCGCCAAGTGGGTCAGCCGGACCATCGGTTCCTCCTACTCACTTCCCGATTTCCTGCCGGAAGACAAGGCCATCTGCGAGCGGGGCCAGCGGGGAGCCTCCGGCGATTTCAATCCGGGGCACCTTGTTCCCGTCGAGCGGGTCGTCGCCGACTTCGGCCACTACCTGAACTGGCGGCTCAACGACATCCAACCGCCCGGCGTCCACACGGAGGCGAACCCATGATCACCGACCAACGCTCGGACTAGTCCTTCAAGCAGTCGGGTTCGGCTGTCCTGAGGGCCGCCCTGCAACTACACTCCCGGCTTGCCGCGGCCTACCGACGCGGCGCAGGTGCGCACACCTTCAGGAGGGGCCGTGACGCAACAGGCGCGGTGCGTGATCATCGGCGGCGGGGCCATGGGCGTCGGCCTGCTGTACTACCTGGCCCATGAGGGCTGGACCGACACCGTCCTGCTGGAGAAGGGCGAGCTGACCTCGGGCTCGACCTGGCACGCGGCCGGCCTGATCCCCAACTTCATCGGCGACCTCAACATGGCCAAGGTCCATCAGGAGGCAGTGGCCCTGTATCCCCGCCTCGAGGCCGAGACCGGGCTGTCGGCCGGCTGGCACGGCTGCGGAGCCATCCGGCTGGCCCGCACCGACGACGAGGTCGACTGGCACCGCTACGTGCATGCCATGCTGACCCAGATCGGCATCGAGTCGCACCTGATCTCCCCCGAAGAGATCCGTGAGCGCCATCCGCTGCTGGAGGACCTCAGCGACGTCCAGCTCGGGTTCTACACGCCCAACGACGGCTGGACCGACCCTTCGGGCTGCACCAACGCCATGGCCCGGGGCGCCCGCAACCTCGGCTGCGAGATACGGCGCCACACGCTGGTGACCGACATGAACCTCCTGCCCGACGGGCGGTGGGAGATCATCGCCGCCCCCGGCGGCATGAATGGCAAGGGCGCCGACGACAGCTACCGGATCGTGTGCGAGCACGTCGTCAACGCGGCCGGCCACTACGCCCCCCAGCTCGGGGCCATGGTCTCCCTCGACGTGCCGATCGTGTCGGTCATCCACCAGTACCTGGTGACCGAGCCGTTGCAGGCCATGATCGACCTCGGCTTCGAGCCCCCGGTGACCCGCGATCCGAGAGCGTCGTGCTACTACCGCCGCGAGATCGACGGCCTGCTGATCGGCCCCTACGAGATGTCCGACTCCAGGGTGTACGGGGTGGAGGGCATCGACTGGGCCCACGACTTCCACCTCACCGGCGAGAACGTCGACGTGCTCGAGGAGTGCCTGGAGTACACCGCCATGCGCATCCCGGCCTTCGCCGAGGCCGGTATCAAGCAGATCGTGTCGGGCCCGATCACCCACACCCCCGACTCCGGGTACCTGATGGGGCCCGCGCCGGGGCTGCGCAACTACTGGCACTGCAACGGCGCCTCCATCGGCATCACCCAGGGCCCCGGGGCGGGCAAGTCCCTGGCCCAGTGGATGGTCCACGGCCAGACCGAGATCAACGTCCGGGGCATGGACCCCCGCCGCTTCGGCGACCACACCGGTCCTCGCTCGACGTTCGCCATCGCGAAGGCCCACGACGAGTACCACGAGATGTACCAGGTGCGCCTGCCCGGCGAGTACCGGGCCGCGGGACGGCCCCAGAAGACCAACCCGATCTACGACCGCCTCGACCAACTCGGGGCCCAGTGGCAGGAGGTGTACGGCTGGGAGCGGCCCCAGTACTTCTCGCCCAACGGGACCGGCGAGCGGCACTCGTTCCGCCGCTCCAACGCCTTCGACCCGGTGGCCGACGAGGTGCGGGGGGTGCGCGAGCGGGTCGGGATCGCCGACATCACCGCCTTCGCCTCCTTCCAGGTGACCGGTGCCGGCGCGGCCGCCCTGCTGGACCGCCTGTCGGCCAACCGGCTGCCGGCCCGCGACGGCGGCATCCGGCTGACGCACATGCTCACCGAGCTCGGCGGCATCGAGTGCGAGATGACCATCGCCCGCCTGGCGTCGGACCGCTTCTACTTGACCTCCGCCATCATGGGCCAGAGCCACGATCTCGACTGGCTGGTGCAGCACATCGCCGATGGGGAGGATGTCAAGGTCGCCGATGTCACCGACTCGACCGGCCTTCTGGCCGTGACCGGTCCCCGGGCCCGCGATGTGCTCGCGCCGCTCACCGACGCAAACTTGAGCAACGAGGCGTTCCCATGGCTGACCGCAGCCGAGATCACCGTGGCGGGCGTGCCGTGCCTGGCTCTGCGGGTTTCCTACGTGGGGGAGCTGGGCTGGGAGCTTCACTGCGGCATGGACCGGCTGGCCGAGCTGTACGACGCGGTGGTCGCCGCGGGCGAGCCCTGCGGGATGGTCCACTTCGGCAGCTACGCCATGAACGTCATGCGCATCGAGAAGGGTTACAAGGCGTGGGGCTCGGAGCTGACCACCGAGATCACCCCGATCGAGGCCCGCCTGGAGCGCTTCATCGACCTCAGCCGGCCCTTCATCGGCCGCGACGCCACCGTGGCTCGCCGCGACCAGTCCGAGCCGCTGTCGATGGTGCTGGTGTACTGCGAGGTGGACGCCACCGACAACGACGTGCGGGGCAACGAGCCCGCCTTCGACGCCGACGGCGACGTCATGGGCATCGCCACCAGCGGCGCCTGGGGCCACACCGTGGGCCGCAGCCTGGCTTTCGTGTACGTGGCACCGGAGTTCGAGGCGCCCGGATCGACGTTCGAGCTCGACTTGCTGGGCGAGCGCCGCATGGCCACCGTGCTGGCCGAGCCCGCCTACGACCCGGCCAACACGGCCCCACGCGCGTGACCTGCGTCCAAATTAACGTAGTTGACCCCCGTATATGGGGAGAACTAAGTCAATTTCGCAGCCGCGCGAGAAACGGAGTGGAGACTCGTGGCTGACCGATCAGGAGGCCGGCGTCGGGGCGGTGGACGGGCCGGGCGCATCGCGGCCCGCCAAGCGCCCTTGGAGGCCGATGTTCGACCGGTGCGACCCGGAATGCCCGGTGGCAAGTTCGCGCCGCTCAGCGAGTCCGACATGCAGCAGGTGTACGACACCGCGCTGGCGCTCCTCGAAGACGTCGGCATGGGCTCGCCCATCGAGGAGTTCATCGATGTGGTCACCGCCGCGGGCGGGCAAGTCGACGACGCCGGTCGTCTGCGCTACCCCAGAGGTGTGGTGGAGGGGGCCATGGCCACCGCGGCCAAGGAGTGGGTCTGGCACGGCTTCGACGACGACCGGTCCATCACGGTGGGCGGCGACCGGGTCCACTTCGGCACCGCCGGCGCCGCCGTCCTCATGTACGAGCACACCACCGGGCTGTTCCGCCCCTCCACCGCCGTCGATGTCTACGACTGCGCCCGCCTCATAGACACCCTCGACCACATCCACTTCTTCGTTCGCACCGTGGTGGCCCGCGACATGGAGGACGCCCGGCTGCTCGACCTCAACACCGCCTACGCGGCCATGGCCGGAACCACCAAGCCCATCGGCACTTCGTGGTTCGAGCGCGAGCATGTGTACGAGACGGTGGACATGTTCGACATGGCCCTCGGCGGGCCCGGCGAGTTCCGCAAGCGGCCGTTCGTGGCGGCCAACAACACGTTCGTGGTGCCGCCGCTGCGCTTCGCCGAGGAGTCGGCCAAGTGCATGGTGGCCCAAGTCGAGACGGGCATGCCCATCAACCTGCTGTCGGCCGGCCAGGCCGGGGCCACCTCGCCCGCGGCTCTGGCCGGTTCTCTGGCCCAGGCCCTGGCCGAGTGCCTGGCCGCGCTGACCGGTGTGAACCTGTTGAGCCCGGGCCACCCGTGCGTGATGGGCATGTGGCCGTTCGTGTCGGACCTGCGCACCGGCGCCATGAGCGGCGGCTCGGGCGAGGAGGGCATCCTCAACGCCGCTGCGGCCCAGTTGCTCAACTGGATGGGCCTGCCGTCGGGGGTGGCCGCGGGCATGGCCGACTCCAAGATCCCCGACAACCAGGCCGGCTACGAGAAGGGCGTGAACGTGGCGCTGGCCGGCCACGCCGGAGCCAACCTGGTGTACGAGTCGGCGGGGATGCTGGCCAGCATCCTGAGCTGCTCGCTGGAGGCGCTGGTGATCGACAATGACATGCTCGGCTCGATCAACCGCACGGTGCGGGGCATCGAGGTCAACGAGGAGACCCTGTCGGCCCGGCTCATCGCAGACGTGATCGCAGGCCCCGGCCATTTCCTGGGCTCGCCCCAGACTCTGGAGCTGATGCAGCGGGAGTACGTCTACCCGGAGATCGGCGACCGCGACACTCCCGACAACTGGCTCGACGCCGGGGGCAAGGACTCCCGGGCCCGAGCCCACGAGCACGTCCAGCGGGTGCTGGCCGAGCACCATCCGGCCCACATCGGCGCCGAAGCCGATACCCGCATCCGCGCCGCCTTCCCCATCCATCTACCCCAGAGGCCGAGCTAGCGAGGCCGTGGCCCGAGCGGCCCGTGAGCGCAGCGAACAAGAGCGGAAACCAGAGGCCGAGCTAGCGGGGCCGTGGCCCGAGCGGCCCGTGAGCGCAGCGAACGAGAGCGGAAACCAGAGGCCGAGCTAGCGAGGCCGTGGCCCGAGCGGCCCGTGAGCGCAGCGAACGAGAGCGGGAATCGGGGAGGCCGGCCTAAGCCGCTTCGCCGTCGTTGCCGGGCGCTTCGGTCTGGTCGGTGCCGGACTGGTCGATGCCTCCGGTCTCGCCGCCTTCGGGCTCGGGCTCGAGCTGATCGCCGTTCGTCTCTGACGCCTCACCCACCACGACATCCACGAGGGTACCGGCCGACACCTCCAGGTTGGGGGGCGGTGTCTGGGCCAGGATCCGGCCCACATCGGCCGACCCCGGCTCCACCGGCTCGAACGTGACTATGCCGATGACCAGCCCGGCCCGCTCGATAGCCAGCTTCCCGGTGTCGAACAGCAAGTCTTGGACGTCGGGGATGGCCACCAGCGGAGGACCGTCCGAGATGATGACGAAGACCTCCAGCCCGGCCGACACCGGGAATCCGTGAGGCGGGTCGGTGTCGATGATCTGGCCCTCTTCGACCGTGGCCGAGGGCTCGCGCCTCTCCCCGACGCGGAACCCCTGCCCGATCAGGGTCTGGAAGGCCTGGCTCAAGGTCTGGCCCCGCACGTCGGGCACGAAGATCTGCCCCGGCCCTGTGGAGACGGTGATGGTCACCGCCTCGCCCAGCGCGAGCTCGCTGTTCGAGGAGGGCTCCTGGCCCACCACAATGCCCGCCTCGGCCTGGCTGGTGCCCTCGATCACGATGACCTCGTAACCCGCGCTCCTGAGAATCTCGGTGGCATCGACACGGTTGCGGCCGCGCACGGGCGGGACTCTGGGGATCTCGCCCTGGCTCACGGTGAGCGCAACCGTCGCGCCCTCCTCGATCCGCTGGCCGGCCAGCGGGCTCTGGGCGAACACCGTGTTCTCGGGCTGCCCGGTGTTGACCTGGTAACTGGGTTCCGGCACCAGGCCGACCGACCGCAGCCGGGCGTCCGCCTCTCCGTAGGCCAGCCCCAACACGTCGGGCACGTCGACCAGCGCGGCGCTGTCGGGGGCGGTCGGCGTGTCGGGCCCGTTCTCGTCGTCCAGGCCCAGAGACCGGTAGAAGGTCACCGCCAGGAAACCGAGGGCGACGACAAGGACGGCCAAGCCGAGAAACATGAGCACGGCCCGCTTCCAGCCGTCGGAGCGGTGAACCTCCTCGTAGTAGTAGGCCGGTGGAACGTACTGCTGGGGAGGGCCTTGGCCCGGCCCCGGCTCGGGCGCAGCCGGCACCTGGGCGCTGGGGCCGTCGGGGGGGCCGCCGCTGGGCGGCGGTGCGGTCGCCTCGCCACCGGCACGGGGCCGGTCCGGAGTCGCGGCCGGCGGCGCAGGCGGCTCCGTCGCGGGACGCTCGGCGGTCCGGTCTTGGGGGGGCTGGCCTGCCCGGGCCGGGATGCTGTGCGCACCTGCCAGGTAGCGCTGGAGGTCGGCGCGAAGATCCTCGGCCTTGGGATACCGGTTGGCGGGGTTCTTGGCCAGCAGCTTGAGGATGATGGCCTCAAGGGACTCCACGATGCTCACGCCCAGCAGGGACGGGGGCAGCGGGCGCTCCTGCACGTGCTTGACGGCCACCGCCGTCGAGGTCTCAGCGCTGAAGGGGGGCTTGCCCGCGATCATCTCGTACAGCACGACCCCCAGCGAGTACAGATCGGATCGGCCGTCGAGAGCCTTTCCCTGGGCCTGCTCGGGCGAGAAGTAGGTCGCCGTTCCCATGACCGACCCGATATGGGTGAGGTTGTCGCCGGTCCTTCGGGCCAGCGCGGTGGCTATGCCGAAGTCGGCCACCTTCACTTGGCCGTCGTCGCTCACGATGATGTTGCCGAGCTTGATGTCGCGGTGCACAAGGCCGGCGTTGTGGGCGTTGCTGAGAGCCTCAGCCACATCCGACGCGATCTCTGCGGCGCGGTCGGGGCTGAGGCGCCCGGTGGAACGCAGCACGTCGGCCATGTTGCGGCCCACGACGTACTCCATGACGATGTAGTAGGTGCCCTGCTCCTGGCCCCAGTCGTAGATGCCGACGATGTTGGGGTGGTTCAGGTTGGCCGCGGCCTTGGCCTCCCGGCGGAATCGCTCGACGAAGCTCGGATCATTGGCGAACTCTGGAAACAGGACTTTCACCGCTACCTGCCGGTCGAGCGACGCGTCCCGGGCCAGGTACACGTCGGCCATCCCGCCGCGCGCGATGCGGCGGAGCAACTCGTAGCGGCCGTTGAACACGGTCAGGCCCTCATCTGACACCGTCAGCCATTGTAACGGGCACCCTTGAGCCGAAAATGTGGCCGCGTGTCGCGGCTCCGGCGATCGGGGACAACCGCGCTGGGGCTCCGGGCCGCGATCAGGTCAGAACGGCGGGCCGGAACCCGAGCACCAGCTGGTCCGGACGGTCCCGCTGGAACCCGGGGTCGCTCACGACGTCGACGACGACGGTGGTGGCGTTGTCGCGGCCGCGCCCGGGCCGCACCGCTCGCTCCACCAGGCGGCCGGCGGCGGCGGACGGATCCTCGACGGACCGCAGGATCTCGGCGATCTCGAGTTCCGACACCTCGTTGGTCAGCCCATCGCTGCACAACAGGAAGCGGGTTCCTACGATCGCGGCCAGCTCCCACCCGTCGACGTGCACCCGGCGATCGAGTCCGACCGCTCGGGTGAGGGTGTGGCGATCGACGTGGGTGGCCGCGTCGGCGGCGGAGATGATCCCGTCGCGCACCAGATTCTCCGAGATGGTGTGATCGACGGTCACCTGGGTCAAGCGGTCCCGATCGAGTGCATACAGCCTGGAGTCGCCGATGTTGCAGGCGGCCAGCCGCGACGGGCTCCCGGTGCCTGCGATGCCGGCCAGCGCGCAGAGCGTCGTCGCCATCTCGAACAGGCGCGGGTCGTCCTTGGCGGCTTCGAGGATCGTCCCGTTGGCCGCGCCCACGAGAGCGATGAGCTGCTCCAGGGACTCGACGCGCTCGACGCGGGAGAGAACCTCTATGGCTATGCCCGCTGCGGTGCCCCCTCCCCAGTGGCTTCCGAGTCCGTCCGCTACCGCGAAGATGGCGCTGTGGGCGAGGTAGCGATCCTGATTCTCGTCGCGATGCAGGCCCACATGGGTGGCGGCCCCGTAGTCGAAGCGCACCTAGGGCGTCCGCGAATAGCTGAGAGCCGGTTGCGTCGCAGCGGGGTCATTCCCGCTCTTGTTCGCTTCGCTCACGGGCCGCTCGGGCCACGGCCTCGCTCCGCTCCTCGCTAGATCGTTCACTAGTCGCTCCCTATTCGCTCGGCCTCTCCGGCGATGCTAGTGGCCGCCCGATCGCGGCCATGGCCGCCGCCGCCGGCCGATGAGCGCCCGGAGCGAGTCTGGCGGTGGGCGAGGCGGTGATTCGACCGGCGGGCCGCTAGCCTCGCGGGTCCGGTCCGCCCGCGGGTCGGGGCCACGCGCGAGTGGCGGAATTTGGCAGACGCGCAGGATTCAGGTTCCTGTGTCCGAAAGGACGTGGGGGTTCAAGTCCCCCCTCGCGCACCAGCTTGTTGCCGTTCAGCCCGCGGTCGCCGTTCAGCCCGCGGTCGCCGTTCAGCCCGCGAAAGCGGCGAGCCACTGCTCGCGGCTGGTGGGCCGGAACACGTAGTTGCGTTGGCGGGTCGCGCCCATCGTGGCCGACGACTCCACCGAGTAGCGGTGGCCCGGATACAGCACCGCGTCGTCGGGCACCCGGGCCAGCCGGGTGGTGAGGCTCTCGTACATCTGGGCCGGGTCGGAGCCGGGCAGGTCCATGCGCCCGCATCCTTCAAGGAAGAGCGTGTCGCCGGCCACCAGTCGGCCGTCCACCAGGAAACACTGGCTGCCGGGCGTGTGGCCCGGGGTGGCGATGAGCTCGATGGCTATGGCTCCCACCATCACCACGTCGCCTGAGTAGTGGCTGACCAGGCAGTCGTCGTCCACGCCGGTCACCTTCTTCACGTAGCCGGCCTCGGCGGCCTGGACGTGAATCGGCACCGACACCCGCTCCAGCAGCCGGCTGACACCCTCGATGCTGATGCCCATCATCTGGCCGCCCACATGGTCGGGGTGGTAATGGGTGGCCAGTACGCCGGTGCAGGTCATGCCGTCGGCCTCCAGCAGGTCGAGCAGTCCGTGGGTGTCGTAGGCCGGGTCGACGAGCACGGCCTGGCCGGTCTGGCGGTCGCCGACGGCGTAAACGAAGTTGACCATCTGGCGGGCCAGCCCGTCGCCTGCCGCGAAGTCGCGCCCCGACAGCAACTGGCGGAAGTAGAGCCGGTCGTCCACGGCCCACCACCCTACGGACCGTTTGAGCATGCGCAGACGCCTCACCCTCCAGCATGGTGTCTCCCGCTCTTGTTCGCTGCGCTCACGGGCCGCTCGGGCCACGGCCTCGCAGGCTCGGCCTCTAACGAGTCAACCCCAGCGGCGCTGATCCCGGTTGCGGGGCGTACCCTGCGGTGGATGGAGCAGTCCGAAGAGTCGCGCACTCCGACCATCGGATACCTGGGCCCTCCGGGGACGTTCACCGAGCAGGCGATCTATTCGCAGCCTGATCTGGCCGCCATGAGGCACCGGCCCATCAACTCGATCATCGACGTGCTGCGGGCGGTCGGCGACGGCGAGGTCGACTTGGGGCTGGTGGCCATCGAGAACATGATCGAGGGGTCGGTCACCGCCACCCTCGACGCGCTGGCCTTCGATACCGACCTGTTCATCCAGCGCGAGGTGATAATCGACGTCAACCTCAACCTGCTGGGCCCTCCGGGCATGGCTCTGGAGTCGGTGGAGCGGGTCCGCTCCTATCCGGTGGCTCACGCCCAGTGCCGCGAGTATCTGGCCACCCATCTCCCCGAAGCGGTGTTCGAGGCGGCCAACTCGACCGCGGACGCGGCTCGCAGCCTGGCCGAGTCGGACGGCCGCACCACAGCCGCCATCGCTCCGCTGCGCTCGGCGGAGGTGTACGGGCTGGAGGTGCTGGCCGCCGACATCGCTGACCACGCCGACAACCAGACCCGCTTCGTGCTGGTCAGCGCCGACGTCATCGCCGCGCCGACCGGCCACGACAAGACGAGCATGGTCGTCTACCAGCGCTCCGACGTGCCCGGCTCGCTGATCGGCATCCTCGGTGAGTTCGCGGCCCGGGCCATCAACCTCACCAGCCTCCAGAGCCGCCCCACCAAGGCCAGCCTGGGCCAGTACTGCTTCCTGCTCGACTGCGAGGGCCACATCGCCGACGAGGTGGTGGCCGACGCCCTGCGCAACCTCAGCATGAAGACCAGCCGGGTGAAGTTCCTCGGCTCGTACCCGTCGGCCGCCGCTGACCACGACGACCATGTGATGAACCAGGCCGAGGTACGCAAGGCGACGGCCTGGATAGACGACCTGCGGGGCCGCATCCTTCGCTGACCTTTCGGCGATGTCTCGGCCGCAGGGGGCCGGACTCCGGTCCGCCTATCCTTGGCTGCGGAGGGATGGCAGAGCGGACGATTGCGACGGTCTTGAAAACCGTTGGGCCTTCACGGGTCCCGGGGGTTCGAATCCCCCTCCCTCCGCGTGCGGCGTCCGGTCGGGCCGACCGGGCCTAGCCTGCCGAAACCATCACTTGGAGGAGCCATCCATGATCCGCATCCGCTTGCTGGCCGCCCTGGCCGCCGCGACCCTCGTGGCCGCAGCCTGCGGCTCCGACGACGGCGAGGAGGCAGCCGCGCCCGCGTCTGCTCCGGCAACGACCGCGGCGCCCACCACGGCCGCGCCCACGACAACCGCGGCACCGACCACGACTGCGGCGCCCACAACCACAACTGCGGCGCCCACAACCACGTCCCCGACCACCACCGCCGCGCCCACGACAACCGCGGCGCCCACAACCACCACGATCCCGACAACCACGACCGCGGCCGAGACGATCGCGGTCTCCGAGCCGTCCGGCCCCGAACTGGTGGCGACCGCGGGGGAATGGATGGCCTTCAACGGCGGGCAGGACTGCATCTGCGCCGACGGCAGCGACTACCACTACTGGGTGCGCGAGGGCGACCCCGCCAAGGTGGTCTTCTACTTGCAGGGCGGCGGGGCGTGCTTCGGCCGGGACAACTGCGCGTTCACCGGCGACGCGAACTCGTACGACCCCAACACCGACATCACCCAGATCGGGGACGATCCCAGCCAGTGGCGCGGCATCTTCGACTTCGGCAATCCGCTCAACCCAGTGAGGGACCACTCGTTCGTGGTGGCGCTGTACTGCACCGGCGATGTGCACGTCGGCAACCGGACCAACGACTACGGGGGCGGCCTGATCGTGCACCACAAGGGCTTCGTCAATGCCAACACCGTGCTGAACGCCGCGGTTGAGCGCTTCGGCGGCGCGACCGAGGTGGTGGTGGCCGGATCGAGCGCGGGCTCGGCCTCGGCGGCGCTGTACGGCGGGCTGGCCGCCGACCTGTTCCCGGATGCCAGCGTCGCGGTGGTGGCCGACGCCTCGGGGGCCTACCCGAGCGACCCGGGCATCAACACTTACATCGGCAGCCTGTGGGGCACGATGAGGTCGGTGCCCGACTGGCCGGTCAACGAGGGGATCACCATCGCCGAGAATGGCCTGCCCGAGCTGTTCATCCGCGCCGGCACCCATGCGCCCCACGTGAGGTTTGCCCGCTATGACAACGCCTTCGACAGCACCCAGGAGTTCTTCGCCACCCTGGCCGGGTTCGACGCCAGCAGCATCGACCAGCTCATGTACCAGAACGAGGCCCTCATCGAGGAGGCCGGAGTGAACCAGGCGAGCTACATGGCCCCCGGCAGCGACCACACGATCCTGATGCGGGACCTCGTCTACACCCAGGAGGTGGAGGGGGTGGCCTTCCTCGACTGGCTCACCGCGTTCTTGGGCGGCACTGACGTCGACGACGTGGCCTGCGTGGACTGCGCATAGCCGGCACGCCGGTACGCTCAGGGCTTCCGGAGACGTGGCCGAGTCCGGTTGAAGGCGCTTCCCTGCTAAGGAAGTAACGATGCAAGTCGTTCGTGGGTTCGAATCCCACCGTCTCCGCCAGCCAGGGGTATTACGCACGCTTTGGCCGTTTGAGTTCGCCAGTTTCGCTCGGAGCGCGGGTTCGGTGCTTGCCGGAGATTCGCCGCCCCCGGCAGTGCTGTCAGATGGCTGCGTGTCGGATGCGGAGGACTTCGCAGCGCTGCTGTCGGCAGAGTGCTCGGCAGCGAGTGCCCTGGCGCGGCGTCGTCTTAGTTTGGAGACGCGTGTCCGCTTGCGGTTGTAGGCAACAACAGCGTTGAGGGCAGCGAGCGTGTTGGCGGTGAGACCGAACGCCTTGCATGCTTCTCCTCCCAGGCCCTTGTTGGCCTTGAGCCGCCCAAATACTCCTTCAACGACGCTGCGACGTCCATAGGACATCCGCCACACTGTCGTGCCCCAGGGATGCTCCTGGTAGGTGTCGTGATGCCCAGCATCCGGTGGCAGCCACGTCGCGGGGTCTTGGGCACTCTCGGAGCGGTTGGAACGCGCCGAGACTGCTTGCTGAGCCTCAGTTGCCGGAGCGTTGTCTTGCCCACCGGAGCGTCTTGATTGCGCCCACCGCCAATACAGCCGCCAAGACATTGAAGAGAATGTCGCGCGGGTCGAAGACCCGATTCGGCAGCAGCGCCTGGATGAGTTCGTCGAGCACGCCGACGGAGCCCGCAATTGCGACAGTGAGGACGGCGGGCGCGGGCACGTGCGGATTGTGCATCGCACGCTCGGTGAGGGCGGCATGGATGAGCAGTGCGACTATGCCGTACTCAATCAGATGAGTGCGTTCTTCGGCAATGCCCATGCGAACGAACACCATGAGATAGACCGTGGCGACTCCAAGAGCAACAGCGATCTCGGCACTTCCGGGTCGCGACCGCAGCCCTTGGACAACGATGGCCACTCCGATCAGCACCATACCGAGCGCAAAAGATGCGGATAAGAGCCCGGCTTCCCGCAGGATGCTGGCCAAGCGGCCGGCGAGGCCGAGCGTGGCATAGATCGCGGCGACGACAGCCGTGGTCAAGAGCCAAAGGCGCCGCTCGCGGATCGAGGTGAACAGAGGAACCGCGGGAGTTTATGCAACAAACGACCGCCATGGTCGATTGCCAAAGGCACCGCCCATCTCGATCGGCCCCGCGGTGGTCTTGACCGTCACATCGCTGAAGCCGTTGCGCTGCCCGGCCCGCTCGCCATCGGAGCGACAGTTCCAGCCCCGACCCAGCCACGAGGTGACCCCCTCTTCGAGGACCTGCTGCAACACCAGCCGAGCCGACAGGCGCATCACCTCCTCGAGGATCTCAGCGATGTCACGGCCCGAACCGAACAACTCGTGACGCCAACTCGTCGACCCCTCCCTGGCGGCCGCAGCGCTGGACGCCGACCCCGGCCGCCTGCTGGCGGACCTTGAGACGCTTGGATTCCTGTTCGAGTCGCTGTGCGTGCGGGATCTGCGCGTCTACTGCCAGATGCTGCGAGCAAGACTCAGCCACTATCGCGACAACACCGGCTTGGAGGTTGACACGATCATCCGGCGACGCAACGGCGAATGGATTGCGGTCGAGATCAAGCTCGGGGGCCGGATCGCGGTCGAAGCGGCCGCCGCCTCGCTCACCAAGCTCCGAGACGACCGGATCGACCCAACCAAGGTAGGCGCACCCCGCCGACTGGTGGTGATCACCGCCACCGGATTCGCCTACGAGCGCACCGACGGCGTTGCCGTGGTGCCCATCACCGCCCTCGGGCCCTGAACGCCCACCAGGACCGAGACCATGCACACGAGGAACGGGTGGTGCCGGTGCTTGACAGGTTGGCAGCAGCGGCGTGCCAGTCACCGTGACCGCGTTCCTGACAGGCTTGACGGCGCTGTTTCGGGCGGCGTTGAGCTGGCGGATCGCTTCCGACGATGCCGGTGGTGTCTTTGGCGGCTGCGGTCGCTTCGCCCGAGAGCGCCTTGCGGGCAGCGGCCTCGGCGTCGATAGCGTCGTTCACGCTGCACGGCACGGCGTTCCGCGCCGAGGCCGACACCCCGATCGGGCCGGGAGGCAATGAGGCATGCATCGAGTTCCGACTCCGTGCCCCCGGGGGGAGACTGGCCATGACCCTCAACGGCGGCAACGTCGCCACGATGGAGCTCCCCACCGACCCGCCCGCTCGTTGGCAGCACGGGCATCCGGGCCTGTTCATCGGGCGCGACCAGGGGCTCCCGGTCTGTGACGACTACCTGCCTCCGTTCCGATTCACAGGCACACTCCATGAGGTTGTGCTCGAGTCGACCGACCCGGCCGCGGCGACGCCTTCCGCGTCCTGCTTCGGCCGCTTCCGCTGGGGTGCCTGATCGCCGGGTACGGCGCTCAGCGGGTGGCGAGGTCGTTGGTGGTGATGATGTTGTGGGGGCCGATGGTCCTGGCGAGGACCTCCAGACCGGCCTGATGGATTTCGGGACCGCCCATGCTGGCCGACGCGTCTGACACCAGCAGCGGTCTGAAGCCGCGGTCGAAGAGCCCCACCGCAGCCGACAGGACGCACACCGCGGTATCGATACCGCACACCGCGACCGTTTGCACGCCGAGCTCGCGCAGCGTCTGCTCCAAATCGGTGCCAACGAACGGCGAATAGGTGTACTTGTCGACGACCATCGTTGCCAGATCGGCGACCTCGGACACGAGGGGAATCTCGGGAGCCTCGCCCTGGAAGCCGTGGTAGTCCAAGAAGTCTACGAACGGGCCGCCCGGGCCCGGATTGATCCACCGGGTGAACACCCGATGCTCGAACTCCACCCCCGCGCAGAGGGAGCGAACAGCCGAGGGAACCGCCTCGGTCTCGGAGCAGACGAACCCGAACTGCACATCGATGGCCAGCAGGCAGGACGGGCCCTCCACGGCCGGAGACTACCTGTCGCGCCAGCTTCCGGGCCGTAGCCCCTGAGACCGGAGCACCGTAGACTGGCCGTCCCCAGCGCTCGTAGCTCAATTTGGATAGAGCATCTGACTACGGATCAGAAGGTTGGGGGTTCGAGTCCCTCCGAGCGCGCCAGCCTCATTCGTCCCCCGAGCAGGGTTCGAGTGCCTCCGAAGGCGTTAGGCCCGACGGCCAGCCGGTGCCGGATCAGTCGTTGGCGACCATGACCTTGGACAGCAGGGCGTGGGGCAGGGGCTGGTAGTCATGGTGCTCGGCGCTGAAGGTGCCGGTGCCGCCGGTCATCGACCGCAGATCGATTACGTAGCTGAGGATCTCCGACGTCGGCACGTGGGCGCGGATCACGCTGGTGCCCGTCGCCGAGCCCGGCTCGGTGCCGAACACCTGGCCCCGGCGGGAGTTCAGATCGCCGAGGACGTCGCCCTGGTAGCTGTCGGGAACCTCGACACTGACCTCGCTGATCGGTTCGAGCACCGCGCTGCCCGCCTGCTCCACCGCCTGCTTGAGTGCCAGTGATCCCGCGATCTTGAAGCTCATCTCCGATGAGTCCACCGAGTGGTGCTTGCCGTCGTAGCACACCGCCCGCAGGTCCACCATCGGGAACCCGTGCCTGCCGCCGTTGGCCATGGCCTCTTCAATGCCCGCACCCACTGCGGGTATCAGGTTGCGGGGGATTGCACCCCCGCTCACCTCGGTGTCGAACTCGTAGCCCCCGCCGCGCGGCAGTGGCTCGAAGCGCACCATGGCCACCGCGAACTGCCCGTGGCCGCCGCTCTGCTTCTTGTGCTTGGCCTCCACGTCGGCCGGCCGGGCCAGCGTCTCAAGGTACGCGACTCGCATGTTCTCGACCTCGAAGTCGATCCCCATACGCTCCAGGCGGGACCTCACCACCCGGAGGTGGGCCTCGCCCGCCCCTGACAGCACCGTTTGGCGGGTGGTGGGATCCTGGCGGATCACCAGGCTGGGATCCTCGGTGGCGAAACGGCGCAGCGCCGACGCCAGCTTGTCCTCCTGGGCCGGGGCCGAGGCATGAACAGCTACCCCGTAGACCGGCACGGGCGGTGGGGTGATGGGCACCGACAGGGCCGCGTCGTTGGACAGGGTGTCGCCGGTTCGAACATCGCCGAGCTTGGTGACGGCCGCGATGTCGCCAGCGGCGACATGATCCAGGCTCTGGTGGTCGGCACCGGTGAACAACATCAGATTGTGGAGCCGCTCCTTGTCGCCGGTACGGCTGTTGACGAGCGTGTCGTTGGAGCGGATCGTGCCCGAGAGCACCTTGATGAACGAGATCTGCCCCAGGAAGTCGTCGATGCGAGTCTTTAACACCAGCGCCACCGGTGAGCCGGTCGCATCCATGTCCAAATCCACCGACTCGCCGCCTCGTACTGCGGCGACTGGGGCGGTCTCGCCGCCGGCCGGGCCGACCCGGCAGATGAAGTCGAGCAGGTGATCGACACCGATGGGCTTGGCCGCCGATCCGCACAGCGCCGGGAAGACGGTGCGATCGCGCACCGCCTCGCTGATCAGCCTCTCCAGCTGCTCCTGATCGGGCTCGACCCCCTCCAAGTACTGCTCCAGAAGCTCGTCGTCGCCCTCTACGACATCTTCGAGGAGCTGGATGTGACCGTCGGAGGCAGCCGGAGCCACATCGTCGGGGATGGGCGCGGCCGCCGACTGGCCGCTGCTGTAGTCGAGCGCGCCGTCACCCACCAGATCGGCGATGCCGTGGAAGGACGCCTCCGCTCCCAGCGGCAACTCCACCGCCTCGACGTGCGAGCCAAAGTGCGACTGCAGATCGTCCATAGTGCGGTCGAAGGATGAGCGCTCCCGGTCGAGCCCGTTGACGAACACCATCCGGGGCAGGCCCAACCGGTCGGCGTGACGCCACATGACCTGGTCCTGAGCCTGGACCCCCGACACCGCGTCCACCACGAACACGGCCAGGTCGGCTGCGTGCATGCCGTTGACGGCCTCGCCCACGAAATCGGTGTAGCCCGGGGTGTCGATGATGTTGATCCTGTGGTCGCGCCAGTCGAACGACGCCAGCGACACGCTCAGGCTCTGATGGCGGGCCTTCTCCTCGGGGTCGTAGTCGCAGTGGGCGGTACCGTCGTCGACGCGGCCCATTCGGCTCAGCACGCCGGCCCGATACAGCATCGCCTCGGCCAGGGTGGTCTTGCCGTTGCCGTTGTGGCCGACGAGGACGACGTTTCTGATGGAATGCGACGACACGCTGACTATTCCTCCCGTTGGTAGGCCTGCGCACGCATAGGGACGCTGACACTAACCGGGCCGCACCGAGAAAGGCCAGCGGGGCTCGCTTAGTGGGAGCCTTTCAGTCTTCGATCAGTTCGACCGCGTACTCGGGACAGTTGTCGAAGGCCAAACGGGCCTTCTCCTCCAACCCGGGAGCCACCTCGCCGTCGCCGATCTCGAAGGCCGTGCCCTCGTCGTTCACGTCGAACAGCTCCGGGGCCAGCATGTAGCAGCGGTTGTGGCCCTGGCAGGCCTCCTGATCGACGCGAACCCTCATGGTGCCTCCTCGATGGAATGTAGGGGCCGAGCCTATTGCGACACTCCCGCTCTTGTTCGCTGCGCTCACGGGCCGCTCGGGCCACGGCCTCGCAAGCTCGGCCTCCCTGGTTCCCGCTCTTGTTCGCTGCGCTCACGGGCCGCTCGGGCCACGGCCTCGCAAGCTCGGCCTCTGGTCAGCTGCAGCGGGCCAGGAAGTTGTCGAGCAGGTCTCGGCCCGCGTCGGTGAGCACCGACTCGGGATGGAACTGAACGCCCTCAGTCGGGTGGTGTCGATGCCGCAGGCCCATCACCAGGCCCTCATCGCAGCTGGCGGTGACCTCCAGGACGGACGGAACCGAGGCGCGCTCGACGATCAGCGAGTGGTATCGGGTGGCGGTGAGGGGATTGGGCAGACCATCGAACACCCCTGAGGAGTCGTGCTCGATGACCGAAGTCTTGCCGTGCATCACCTCCGGTGCCCGGATCACGGCCCCTCCGAACACCTGGCCGATGCACTGCATCCCCAGGCACACCCCGAAGATGGGCACCTCGCCGCTTAGCGCGGCCAGCAAGTCGTTGCTCACGCCCGCGTCGTCGGGCGTGCCCGGCCCGGGACTGATCAGGATCCCGTCGGGCTCAAGCCCCTGGACCTCGTCGGCAGTGATCGCATCGTGCCGGAACACCAGCGGCTCGGCCCCTAACTCTCCCAGGTACTGGACCAGGATGTACACGAACGAGTCATAGTTGTCGACAACAACAATCCTGGGGCCCATCCCCAGAACGCTACCGCCGAGGCGCGATCAGCCAGACCGGCACCGCGCACCGGCAAGGCCGGGGGGTGGCGGCGGGGAACGGCCGACCGACAATTGGGCGAAGCCCCGTCGGTCGGACGGCCTCGACGACAGGACCCGCCGGCCGGAGTGCCTAGTTACGAGCCGCGTCCCGGGCTTCGACCGCCTCCAGCACGTGCAGGGCGATATCGGCCACCTGCACCGAGTCCTCGTCCGCACCGGCCGCTCGCACCCCGTCGTCCATCATGATGTAGCAGAACGGGCAGGCGGTGGCGATGCGCGACGCGCCGGTGTCGAGGAGCTCCCGGGACCGCTCGTCGTTCACCTTGGTGCCGATAGTCTCCTCCATCCACATGCGGGCGCCGCCCGCGCCGCAGCACATTCCCTTGGTGCCGTTGCGGGGCGCCTCCACCAAGTCGATACCGCCGAGCGAGCCGAGGACTCTCCGGGGGGCCAGGTACACGTCGTTGTGGCGCCCCAGGTAGCAGCTGTCGTGGTAGACGACCCTCTCGGCGAGGGTGGCCCCCTCGAGGTCCAGGCGACCCTCGGCCACCAGTGCCTCCAGGAACTGGCTGTGGTGGATCACCTCGTAGTGCCCGCCGAGTTGCGGGTACTCGTTGGCCAGCGTGTTGAAGCAGTGGGGGCACTGGGTGACGATCTTGCGCACCCCCATCGAGTTGAGGGTCTCGATGTTGGCCGACGCCAGCATCTGGAACAGGTACTCGTTGCCGGAGCGCCGGGCCGAGTCGCCGGTGCAGTTCTCGGCCGGGCCGAGAATGGCGAAGTCCACGCCGGCCCGCTCCATGAGTTGGGCCATGGCCCGGGCCACCTTCTTGTTCTTGTCGTCGAACGACCCGGCGCACCCGACCCAGTACAGGTACTCGGCGTCTAGGGGGTCGCCCCCGGACAGCACCCGCACCCCGTCGAGGTCCCGGGCCCAGTCGGCCCGCTCGGTCTGGCTCAGCGACCACGGGTTGGACGAGTTCTCCATGCCCCGGAAGGCCTGGCCCAGCTCCGAGGGGAAGTCGCTCTCCATCAGGGTGAGGTAGCGGCGCATGTCGAGGATCTTGTCGAGGATCTCGATGTTGACCGGGCAGATCTCGTCGCAGGCCCGGCACGAGGTGCAGGCCCACAGCTCCTCGGCGCTGATGCGCTCGAACATCCAGTTGGCCGGCACCTTGACCTCGCCACCGGCGTTCTCGCCGCTGCTGAGGGGCGGTGACGTGGGCGGGCTGCCGGTCAATGCCATGATCTCGCCCGTCTTGAGCACGATCTCCCGGGGGTCGAGCGGCTTGCCGGTGGCATGGGCCGGGCACACCGAGGTGCACCGGCCGCACATGGTGCACGCATCGGTGTCGAGCAGTTGCTTCCACGAGAAGTCCTCGATCACCGAAGCGCCGAACGTCTCCAGCTCGGTGTCGCCCTCCACCAGGTCGGGCATGGGTCGCATCGCGCCCTTGGGCCGGTCGCGGTGGCGCAGGTACATGTTCAGCGGCGACGTGAACATGTGCCGTAGCATCGTCGTCGGCAGGATCACCAGGAACGCCATGAAGGCGACGACATGGGCCACCCACCACGCCTGGTGCCAGCCAACCACGGCGCCCGAGCCGTCGACGAGGGTGGCCAGCGGGTAGCCGATGAAGCTCCAGCGCTCGTGGTCGGGCAGCCCGTCGGCCGCGATCCGGAATGCCTCCGCGCCGAACCCGGTGATGCCGATGGCCAGCAGCACGCCGCCTATGACGGCGTGCTCGGGCCTGGTCTTGATGCGGATGCGGTAGGGCCGCCACATCGGCGGGCCGAAGCGGCGCAGGATGGCCCACAGCATCCCGATGACGAAGACCGCCCCGGCCGCGTCGCCCACCGCGGAGTAGGCCCGGTACACGTCGCCGTGCAGGAACTTGGCGCTGTCGGGGAGCTGGTGGTCGACCTCCAGCGTGGTGGTCACCCCGAGCAGCACCAGGAAGCTGAAGTAGATGAGCGAGTGCATCACGCCCGCGCCGGGCTCCCGCAGCAGGGTGCGCATGTAGACCCCGGCCCGGAAGTCGGCCATCCGGTGGTGCACGTTCTTGGGCGTGGTGCGGCGATTGTCGGGCCGGCCCCGCTCCCAGTTCTTCACCCGGTTGGCGAACAGGACCGCCCCGTACACCAGCAGGATGGGGATGACGGTGTAGAAGGCGGCCTTCAGCGGGGCGGGGATATTGCCGAAGACCTCGCGGGTGATCAGGCTGTCGCTGTGGAAGCCGGTGATGCCGGCGACGATGCCGGACAGAGCGGTGAACAGCGCGATGGCAACGCCGAGCGCGACGACGAGATGGTGGGGCTTGATCCGCATAGCGGGCGCGACACTACCTGCCGCGCTCGCTTCAGGTACGGGAGGGGCCGGCGGCTTGGGCGGCCACCTCGGCGGCTGCGGCGGCCGCGGCGGCGGGATCGAGGGCGCGCTCGAGCGGGTGCTTGGGCTCGGTCGGGAACATGTCGGCACCGAGCTCGTAGTGCAGGGGCATGCCGGTGGGGATGTTGAGGGTGCCGATGTCGGCGTCGGAGATCCGGTCCAGGTGCTTGGCCAGGGCGCGGAGACTGTTGCCGTGGGCCGAGACCAGCACGGTGTGACCGGCGCGCAGATCACCGACGATGGCGTTCTGCCAGTAGGGCAGCAGCCTGGCCAGCACGTCCTTGAGGCTCTCCGTCAGGGGCAGCTGACCGGCGGGCAGGTCCGCGTAGAGGGGCGAGTTGTTGGGGTTGAACTCGTTGTCGCTGCGGATGGGCGGGGGCGGAGTGTCGTAGCCCCGGCGCCACCGCTGGAGTTGCTCGTCGCCGTGGGCGATGCGGGTGGCGGCTTTGTCCAGCCCGGTCAGGTCGCCGTAGTGGCGCTCGTTGAGCCGCCAGTTCCGGTGCACCTCCAAGCCGCCGAGGCCCAGGCCGTCGAGCACGATCTTCGTCGTCTCGGTGGCCCGTCGCAGAACGGATGTGTGCACCGCGGCCGGGATCAGGCCGGCCTCGGCCAGCATCACGGCCGCCTGCCTGGCCTCGGCTCGTCCCGCGTCGTTAAGTCCGCAGTCGTGCCAGCCGGTGAAGAGGTTCTTGTCGTTCCAGGTGCTGCGGCCGTGGCGCAGAAGGATCAGATCGTGGGCCATTGAGTCAACGTATCCGACCGGTCCCCGGAAAAGTTGATAAGGATAGACTCAAGTTTTTGTTGTAATAGGGAATGAATATAGCTACCGTATGCGTTCTAAGTTAGGCACAGATAGGCGAAAGGAAGCCTCACCATGCCAAAGGCCGTCGGTATCGACCTCGGTACCACCAATTCTGTCGTAAGCGTCCTCGAGGGCGGCGACCCCGTCGTCATCCCCAACGCCGAGGGATCGCGCACCACCCCCTCCGTCGTGGCGTTCAGCAACGACGGAGAGGTGCTCGTGGGCGAAGTGGCCAAGCGCCAGGCCATCACCAACCCCGATCACACCATCCGCTCCGTGAAGCGGCACATGGGCACAGCCAAGAAGTTCAAGATCGACGACAAGAGCTACGCCGCCCAGGAGATATCGGCCCGCGTGTTGATGAAGCTCAAGCGCGACGCCGAGGAGTACCTCGGCGACACCGTCACCCAGGCGGTGATCACTGTTCCCGCCTACTTCGACGACGCCCAGCGCACCGCCACCAACGAAGCCGGCAAGGTGGCCGGGCTCGAGGTGCTGCGAATCATCAACGAGCCCACCGCGGCCGCCCTTGCCTACGGCCTCGACAAGGAGTCTGCTGACCAGACCATCCTGGTGTTCGACCTCGGCGGCGGGACTTTCGACGTGTCGGTGCTCGAGCTCGGCGACGGCGTGTTCGAGGTGAAGTCCACTTCGGGTGACACCAAGCTCGGCGGCGACGACTGGGACGAGGCCGTGATCGACTGGCTGGTGGCGTCCTTCAAGGGCGACCACGGTGTGGACCTGTCCTCCGACGCCATGGCCATGCAGCGCCTCAAGGAGGCGGCCGAGAAGGCCAAGATCGAGTTGTCCCAGACGCCGTCGTCGCAGATCAACCTGCCCTTCGTCACCGCCACCGACAAGGGTCCGCTGCACCTCGACTACACGCTGAGCCGGGCCAAGTTCCAGGAGTTGACCGCTCAGCTGCTCGACCGCTGCCGCGGTCCCTTCGAGCGGGCCATCTCCGACGCCGGCATCTCCAAGGGCGACATCCACCACGTCGTCCTGGTGGGCGGATCGACCCGCATGCCGGCGGTGGCCGAACTCGTGCAGGAGATGACCGGCCGCGAGCCCAACAAGACGGTCAACCCCGACGAGGTGGTCGCCATCGGCGCGGCCATACAGGCCGGGGTGCTCAAGGGTGAGGTCAAGGATGTCCTGCTGCTCGATGTGACCCCGCTGTCGCTGGGCATCGAGACCAAGGGCGGCGTGATGACCACCCTCATCGAGCGCAACACCACCATCCCCACCCGCAAGAGCGAGATCTTCACCACCGCGGAGGATGGCCAGCCGTCGGTCGAGATCCACGTGCTGCAGGGCGAGCGGCAGATGGCCGCCTACAACAAGACCCTGGGCAAGTTCCAGCTCGTCGACCTGCCGCCGGCGCCCCGGGGAATGCCCCAGATCGAGGTGACCTTCGACATCGACGCCAACGGAATCGTCCACGTGAGCGCTCAGGACAAGGCCACCGGCAAGGAGCAGTCGATGACGATCACGGGTCAGTCGTCGCTCGACTCCGATGTCATCGACCAGATGGTCGCCGACGCCGAGGCCCACGCCGAGGAGGATCGCCGGCGCCGCGAGGAGGCCGAAATCCGCAACACGGCCGACACGCTCGTGTACCAGACCGAGAAGCTGCTGAAGGAGCAGGCCGACGCCGTGTCCGACGACGAGAAGGAGACCATCAACTCCAAGCTCGCCGATCTGCGCAGCGCGCTGGACGGTGCCGACATCGAGGCGGTCAAGTCGGCCACCGAGGCGCTCATGACGGCCAGCCAGGAGTTCGGCCAGAGGCTGTACGAGGCTCACGCCGCGGCCGAGCGCGAGCAGGGCGCGGCCACCGAGACACCCGACGATGACGACGTGGTCGAGGCCGAGATCGTCGACGACGACCGCGAGTCGGCGTGAGCGCATCATCGCCCGACGTCAGCGAGCTCGAGTCTGCTTCCGCGCTGTCCGAAGAGCCCGAAGAGCCCGACGAGTCTGGCGAGGCACCGGCAGCGGCGAGGCGGTCGAGTCCGTGACCGCTGAGCCGGCGCCGGTCGCAGACCAGACCGTCGGTGACACCGAGCTCGACCTGGCCGCGGTCGTCGCGGAGCGAGACTCCTATCTGGAGGATCTCCAGCGGGTCACCGCGGAGTTCACCAACTTCCGCCGCCAGACGATGAAGCGCAACACCGAGTTGGTCGCGCAGGCCGCCTCCAGGCTGGCCAGGGAACTGCTCGTAGTCCTCGACGCGTGCGAGGCTGCGGTCAGCCAGGGCGTGGAAGGCATCGAGGCCTTGCAGTCGCAGCTGGTGGGCGTGCTGTCCGCGGAGGGCCTGACCGTGCTCGGCACCGTCGACGAGCCCTTCGATCCCGGCTTCCACGAGGCAGTGATGAGCGAGGAGTCCGGCGACGGCGGGCGGGATGCTCCGATCGTGTCCGAGGTGCTCCGCACCGGGTATGCGTGGAACGGCCGGGTGCTGCGGCCCGCCATGGTGAAGGTGCGCGGCTGACAAGAGCGGACGAAGCAGGAAAGAGGTGAGCGTGGAGCCCCAGCGGGAGTGGTTCGAGAAGGACTACTACAAGATCCTCGGCGTGGCTGAGGACGCCTCGGCCTCCGACATCACCAGGGCCTATCGCAAGCTGGCCAAGAAGCTGCACCCCGACGCCAATCCGGGCGACACCGCCGTCGAGGAGCGCTTCAAGGAGGTGGCATCGGCATACGACGTGCTGGGCGAAGCCTCCAAGCGCAAGTCCTACGACGAGGTGCGCCGGCTCGGCCCCATGGCCGGGGCGTTCGGGCCCGGCGGTCCGGGCCCGGCGGGCGGCTTCAACCTGAACTTCGAGCAGATGGGCGGTCTCGGCAACCTCTTCGGCGATCTCTTCGGGCGCCGCCGCGGCGGCGGCCCAGCCCAGCGGGGCGCCGACATCGAGACCGAGGTGAAGCTCGACTTCGCCGATGCCGTTTCGGGAACCACGATCGCGGTGCCCGTGGCCGGCGAGGCCCGCTGCCGGAAGTGCGAGGGCCTGGGCGCCGAGCCCCCGACCAAGCCCCGCCCGTGCCCGACCTGTTCGGGCACCGGCGTGAATGACGAGAACCAGGGCTTGTTCTCCTTCAGCCGGCCGTGCACGGCCTGCGCCGGCCGGGGCACCGTCATCGATGATCCCTGCGGAGCCTGCGCCGGCCGGGGCGTGGAGCACCGGCGCCGCGAGGTCAAGGCCCGCATACCCGCCGGGGTGATCGACGGGCAGAGGATCAGGATCGGTGGCCGCGGCGCGCCCGGTCAAGGGATGGGCGGCAAGCCCGGCGACCTGTACGTGCGGGTCCACGTCAAGCCGCACCGGCTGTTCGGGCGGGACGGCAAGAACCTCACGCTGACCGTACCGGTCACGTTCGCCGAGGCCGCCCTGGGCGCCGAGGTACCGGTGCCCACACTCTCCGGCTCGACGGTGACCATCCGCATACCGCCCGGCACCAAGACGGGGCGGCGCCTGCGCATCCCGGCGAGCCCCTCCACCGGGGGTGCCGACCTCATCGTTGAAGTCGAGGTCGTCGTGCCCCAGAACCTGTCCGACGAGCAGCGGGCTGCGGTGGAGGCCCTCGCGGCCGCCGGTGGCGAGGATCCGCGGGCCCATCTGAAGGCATGATCGCAAGCACCCTCAAGCACACCAGAGAGATTCAAGACGTGGGCAAAGGCCCGGAACACGGAGAATGACCATGACCGATGACCGCTTCCATCGAGCCGTATACGTGATATCGGTGGCCGCCGAGTTGGCGGGGGTCCACCCTCAGACGCTCCGCATCTACGAACGCAAGGGCTTGTTGGCGCCGGCTCGGACCGCAGGCGGCAGCCGCCGCTACAGCGATGCCGACCTTGCCCTGCTGGAACGCATTGCCGAGCTGACCGACGAGGGTCTCAACCTCGCCGGAGTGCAGCGCGTCCTGGAACTCGAGCAGGCCGTCGCCGACCTGAAGGCCCAGCTTGACGCGGCCCGCCAGGCCCACGAGCGCCAATTGGCAGAGTTGACGGCACGCGGCTTCAATCCCGGCGGCCTGGTGCCAGCCGTTCCCGGCAGCAGGGCAGTGACCCTGTACCGCGCCACCCGCGCACCGGCCTCCGTGGTTGAGCCGGTGTCGGTTGCCAAGTCATCGAGGACGGGCTGAGCATGGCCTTGGACCCCAACCGCTGGACGCTGAAGACGACCGAGGCGTTCGCGGCCGCCACCGAGGCGGCCCGGTCGGCCTCGCACGCCGAGGTCACGCCCGACCACCTGCTCATCGCCCTGCTGGCCCAGACCGAGGGTCTGGTGCTGCCGATGCTTCACTCCGCGGGCGTCGACCACTCCTCCGTGCTGGAACGGGCCCAGCAAGCGGTGGCCATGCTGCCGCGCGCCTACGGGTCCGACGTCGGAATCTCCCGAGAGTTGCACGGCGTGCTCAGCGAAGCCGACAAGCTTCGAGCCGACCTTGCCGACGACTACCTGTCCACCGAGCACCTGATCCTCGCCCTCGGCGGTCGCATCGACCTCGACCGCGAACTGCTCCTGAAGGTGCTGCACGACGTGCGGGGCAGCCACCGGGTGACGACCAAGGCGCCCGAGGACCAGTACCAGGCGCTGGAGCGCTACGGACGGGACCTCACCTCCGAGGCCCGGGCGGGCAGCCTCGACCCGGTGATCGGCCGCGATGACGAGATCCGGAGGGTGATCAGGGTCCTGGCCCGTCGCCGCAAGAACAACCCGGTCCTCATCGGAGAGCCCGGCGTCGGCAAGACCGCCATCGTCGAGGGCTTGGCCCAGCGCATCGTCGACGGCGACGTCCCCGACAGCCTGGCCGGCAAGCGCCTCGTAGTGCTCGACCTGGCCGCCATGGTGGCCGGTGCCAAGTACCGGGGCGAGTTCGAGGAGCGGCTCCAAGCGGTGCTGGCCGAGATCGAGGAGGCCGGCGGCGAGATCGTCACCTTCATCGACGAGCTGCACACCATGGTGGGCGCGGGCGGCGCCGAGGGAGCGATGGACGCCGGCAACATGCTCAAGCCGATGCTGGCCCGCGGGACGCTGCGCATGGTCGGCGCCACCACGCTCGACGAGTACCGCAAGCACCTCGAGCGCGACGCGGCCCTGGAGCGCCGCTTCCAGCCGGTGTTGGTCGCGCCCCCGTCGGTGGAGGACACGGTGGCCATCCTGCGCGGCTTGCGGGAGCGCTACGAGGTCCATCACGGGGTGCGCATCAAGGACTCTGCCCTGATCGCCGCGGCCGAGCTGTCGGACCGCTACATCCGTGGCCGGTTCCTTCCTGACAAGGCCATCGATCTGATCGACGAGGCGGCCAGCTCCCTGCGCATAGAGATCGACTCGGTTCCCACCGAGATCGATGTGGTGGAGCGCCGGCTGCGCCAGCTCGAGATGGAACGCGTCGCCCTCGGCGCCGAGAGCGACGACACGTCCCGGTCGCGCCTCGACGACCTGGAGCGTGAGATCGCCGACCTCACCGAGGAGTCCTCCTCTCTCACCGCCCGCTGGCAGGCCGAGAAGGAGGCCATCGGCGTCATCCGGACCCTCAAGGAGGAGCTCGAGACCCAGCGATCCGATCTGGAGCGCGAGCCCGACCTGGAGCGGGCCGCCGAGATCCGCTTCGGGATCATCCCCGAACTGGAGAGCCGCATCGACGAGGCCACCAGCCGCCTGGCCGAACTGCAGCGCAACTCCTCGATGCTCACCGAGGAGGTCGATGCCGACCACATCGCGGCCGTTGTCAGCCGGTCGACCGGCGTGCCGGTGTCGCGCCTGATGGAGGGCGAGGCAGCCAAGCTGATCCGGCTGGAGGAGCACCTCCATGAACGGGTGGTGGGCCAGGACGAGGCGGTGAGCGTGGTGGCCAACGCCATCCGGCGAAGCCGCGTCGGCCTCGGCGACCCCCACCGCCCGATCGGCAGCTTCCTGTTCCTCGGCCCCACCGGAGTGGGCAAGACGGAGCTGGCCCGGTCGCTGGCCGCGTTCCTGTTCGACGACGAGCAGGCCATGGTGCGCATCGACATGTCGGAGTACCTGGAGAAGCACTCTGTGTCCCGACTCATCGGGGCGCCGCCTGGATACGTGGGCCACGACTCCGGCGGCCAGCTCACCGAGGCCGTCCGGCGCCGCCCCTATGCAGTCGTTCTGCTGGACGAGGTGGAGAAGGCCCATTCCGAGGTGTTCGGCGTGCTGCTGCAACTCCTCGACGACGGTCGCCTCACCGACGGGCAGGGGCGCACGGTGGACTTCACCAACGTCGTGCTGATCATGACGTCCAACCTCGAGGGTGAGCCGGGCAACTTCTTCCGGCCCGAGTTCGTGAACCGCATCGACGACATCGTCCGGTTCCGCCCCCTGGAGCCCGACGATCTCGTGTCCATCGTCGACATCCAGCTCGAGCAGCTCGGCACCCGCTTGCAGGCTCGCCGCTTGGGGCTGGAGGTGACCGATGAGGCCAAGGCGCACCTGGCCCGGGCCGGCTACGACCCCGCCTTCGGCGCCCGACCCCTCAAGCGGCTGATACAGCGCGCCATCGGGGACCCCCTCGCCGTGGCCATGCTGGAGGGCCGCTACGGAACCGACGAGGTCGTCACCGTGGATATGGACCGCCCCGGCGAGCCCGACGCGTCGGTAGTCCTCAGGTAGCCAGTACAATCGTCAGGTAACGCCCGCCCCCTGAAGGAGAGCGCCGTGCCTGCGACCGTTGTCGTCGGTACCCAGTGGGGCGACGAGGGGAAGGGGAAGTTCACCGACCTCGTCGCTGCTGAGATGGACATGGTTGTCCGCTATCAGGGCGGTCACAACGCCGGACACACGCTCGTAGTGAACGGCGAGACTTTCGCACTCCAGTTGATGCCGAGCGGAGTGCTCTACGAGCACATCACTCCGGTGATCGGCAATGGTGTCGTCGTCGATCCGAGGGTTCTCATCACCGAGATGGACGCGTTGGAGGCCCGGGGAGTCGACTGCAGTTCGCTGCGGCTGTCGGGCAACGCCCATCTGATCATGCCCTACCACCAGGAGCTCGACGCATTGCACGAGCGCCATCTGGGCGAGGCGAAGCTGGGCACCACCAAGCGGGGCATCGGCCCGGCGTACGCCGACAAGTCGATGCGCATCGGGCTGCGGGTGCAGGACCTGCTCGATCCACGGATCTTCCGAGCCAAGCTCGAAGTGTCGCTGGCCCACACCAACAAGGTGCTGGCCAAGGTCTTCAATCGCCTGCCCCTGCGAGCCGACGACATCATTGCTGAGTACTTGGACGAGTGCGCACCCCGGCTCGGGGCCCATATCTGCGACGCCGTGGCCCTGCTGCACGAGGCTCTCGAGTCGGGCCGGCAAGTGCTCTTCGAGGGAGCCCAAGCAACTTTCCTCGACCTCGATCACGGCACCTATCCCTTCGTCACGTCGTCCAATCCGGTAGCGGGCGGTGTCTGCATTGGAGCGGGGATCGGTCCCCGCCATCTCGATCGGGTCATCGGCATCGCCAAGGCCTACGTGACCAGAGTCGGGTCGGGGCCGTTCGTCACGGAGTTGTTCGACGAGGTCGGGGATCACCTCGTCGACGTCGGCGGCGAATTCGGGACGAACACCGGGCGGCGCCGCCGCACCGGATGGTTCGATCTGGTGATGCTGCGGCATGCGGTACGGCTCAATTCTCTGACCGAGGTCGCCCTCACCAAGCTCGACGTGCTCGATGGTCTCGACCGCCTCAGGGTGTGCGTCGCCTACGAACTGGACGGCGAGCGCTACGAGCACATGCCCTATCACCAGTCGGTGATCCACAAGGCCGTGCCTGTGTATGAGGAGCTCGACGGTTGGAGCACCGACCTGAGCGACATCACATCGTCTTCGGAGCTTCCGGCCGCGGCCGCCGACTACATCGCCTTCCTGGAGGAGGGCATCGGCGTGCCGATCCGGCTCGTCGGGGTCGGACCGGGCCGCAGCCAGTTCCTCTACTGGCAGGAAGCGGCCTAGCGGTGAGCCAGTTCCTCTATTGGCAGGAAGCGGCCTAGCGGTGAGCCAGTTCCTCTACTGGCAGGAAGCGGCTTGACGATGGGCATTGGCGGGGTGCCCAACGTGCTGGCGGGTCGTTACGCCAGCGAGCGGATGCGGGCGCTGTGGTCCCCCGAGCGCCGCGTGGTGCTGGAGCGCCGGCTGTGGCTGGCGGTTCTGGAGGCTCAGCGCAAGCTGGGACTCGACGTCGATCAGACCGTCGTCGGTGCCTACGAGGCGGTGGTGGAGGTTGTCGACCTCGAGTCGATAGCCGCCCGGGAGGCCGTCACCCGCCACGACGTGAAGGCCCGGATCGACGAGTTCTGCGCCCTCGCGGGCCATGAGTCCATCCATCTGGGCATGACGTCTCGCGACGTCACCGAGAACACCGAACAGCTGCTGGTCCACGATTCGCTGAAGGTGATCCGCGACGACCTGGTGGCGGTGATCGCCCGGCTGGCCGACCTGGCCGAGGCCCATGCCTCGACGGTGATGGTGGCCCGCACCCACAACGTGGCCGCGCAGGCCACAACCCTGGGCAAGCGCTTCGCCGACGCGGCGGCCGAGACGATGCTCGGATACACGAGGGTTGCGGAGCTGCTGGACCGGTACCAGCTGCGCGGCATCAAGGGACCGGTCGGCACTCGCCTCGACCAGCTCGATCTGCTCGGCTCGGCCGAAGCGGTCGACGAACTGGAGCGCCTGGTGGCCGAGCATCTCGGTCTCGGAGGCGTGCTCGACGCGTCGGGCCAGACCTACCCGCGCTCCCTGGACCTTGACGTGGTGGCCGCCTTGGCGCAGGCCGTGTCCGGCCCGGCGTCCCTGGCGACGACGCTGCGGCTCATGGCCGGCCATGGTCTCGTGTCGGAGGGGTTCCGCGACGGCCAAGTCGGCTCATCGGCCATGCCTCACAAGGCCAACGCCCGCTCCTCGGAGCGCGTCGGCGCCCTCGCCGCCGTACTCGATGGTCATCTCGCCATGGCGGCCTCGCTGGCGGGACGCCAGTGGAACGAGGGCGATGTGAGTTGCTCGGCCGTTCGGCGCGTCATGCTTCCCGACGCCTTCTGCGCGGCCGACGGCCTGCTCCACACCGCGCTCGGAGTCTTGCAGGAGCTAGAGATCGACGAGGTCGCCTTGACGTCCGAGTTCGAGCAATTCCTGCCCTTGCTGGCGACCACGCGTCTGCTCACTGCCCTGGTCCGGGCCGGGATGGGACGCGAGGCGGCCCACGAGGTGCTGGCCGAACCCACCCGACGGGCCGCGCAGCAGGCAGCCGGCGACGGTCTCGTCGACCTTGGCGGACTGCTCGATCAACTGGCGGCCGATGAGCGGGTGCCGCTGGGCCGCGCCGACTTGGCCCAACTAATGGCCGATCCCGAGCGTTTCGCGGGAACGGCGCCAGAACAGACGGCACGAGTGATCCGCGCGGCCCGCGACGTGGTAGCCCGCCACCCGCAGGCTGCGGCCCAGCCCGCTGAGGTTAGGTTGTGATGTTCATGTCGCCGCGGCGACAAGAACATCCAAGATGTCAGGTGCCGCCGCGGGAAATGCCGGCTCGCTTGAGCGTCGCGGCAGGAACTCCTACCTCTCGCCATGCCGCGTATGTGATTCCCTTTCGGCCGCTGTAGGAGACGGCGACCGCCACGAACGCGTCCTCGAGTTCGGTGATGTCGACTGTCTCCGAGGGTGCGCTGAGAGCCCGCTCGAGATCGATGCGCTCTTGGATGAGTTGGACCCGTCGTATCGGTGCTGCCGATTCGAGTGCCTCGCTGATTGCTTCCATTCGCTTTTGGATGGATTCGGCGGTGCGCCTGCGACCCGGTCGTGGCCGGTTCGATTCCAAGCCTTCAAGATACGCGCTCACGGCCCGATTCTCGGCCCGAGCCCGGGCATTGGCAGCCTTGTGTTCATCTGACATGTGTCGTACCACGAATCCGCTCCCTTTCAACGGTTCAGAGTATTCGCAAGCGGATGATAGTCATGCCACGAGACAGGCACAACCATCGAACCGACCAAGTCGTTTCGCGGCAATTGTGGATAGCGTTCCGGTCATGGTCTTCTCGGGTCTGCTTTGTTGTGTGCAAGAAACAGCAGCTGATATGTATGACAATTCGACTAGGCACAGGAGAAGTTGAAATTGGGCACACCGACTCCGGCATATTCGATCACGATCAAGGTGTCGCTGGGCAACCGTCCCGGAACGCTGGGCCGCTTCGCGGCCGCCATCGGTGATGCGGGGGGCAACATCGCCGCCATTCCGGGCTTCGAGGCCAAAGGTCCGGTCATCATGCGGGAGATCGACGTTCTCGCCGAGTCTCCCGATCACGCTCGTCAGATAGTTGCCGCCGTCAGCGACCTCGACGGTGTTTCCGTGCTCGACTGGTGGGACCGCACGTTCCGTCTCCACGAGGGCGGAAAGATTGAGGTCAGCGCCCTTTGTTCGGTTGGCGACGCCCACGACCTGGCGATGGCGTACACGCCGGGGGTGGCCCGTGTGTGCAATGCGATCCAGCGGGAGCCGATGCTGCGCCACACCCACACGATGGTCAAGAACATTGTGGCTATCGTCACCGACGGAACGGCAGTCCTCGGGCTGGGAGACATCGGTGCTGCCGCGGCCCTGCCGGTCATGGAAGGCAAGGCTCTCTTGTTCAAGGAGTTCGGAGGGGTCGACGCCTTCCCGGTCTGCCTCGACGTGACCACTCCCGATGAACTTGTCGAGACCGTCGTGCGCATGGCCCCCTCTTTCGGTGGGATCAATTTGGAGGACATCGCCGCGCCTGCGGCCTTCGAGATCGAGGAGAGGCTTATCGAAGCGCTTGACATTCCTGTGTTTCACGATGACCAGCACGGCACAGCTATCGTCACCACGGCTGCACTCTGGAATGCTCTGAAGCTCGTCGACAAACCGATCGAAGACATATCGGTCGTTATCTCGGGCACGGGCGCGGCCGGTCTGGCGGTTGCAAGGATGCTTCATGATGCGGGAGTCGGCGAGATTGTTGGCGTTGATCGTGCCGGTGCCATCCATCAGGGTCGAAGCGATCTGAACTTTGCCAAGCAGTGGTTCCTACACAACAGCAATCCCGGCGGAAAGACCGGATCCCTGTCAGAGGTCGTTATGGGGACGGACGTGTTCGTAGGCCTGTCAGCACCCGGTCTTCTCCGCGCGGAGGATGTTCGCTCCATGGCACGCAATCCAATCGTATTTGCCATGGCCAATCCCGATCCAGAAATACGCCCTGAGGAAGTCGACGGCCTGGCTGCGGTGATGGCCACCGGCAGGTCCGACTTTCCCAACCAGATAAACAACGTTCTGGCGTTTCCCGGCGTGTTCCGGGGGGCTCTGGATGCCGGTGCCACGTGCATTACAGAACGGATGAAGGCAGCCGCAGCCAAAGCCATCGCCGAAGTGATCGACGACGAGGATCTGGACCGCAACTACATCGTGCCGTCGGTCTTCGATCGAAGGGTCGCCGCCCGGGTGGCTGCCAAGGTCGCGTCGTGCGCCGTCGCCGAGGGCTGCGTGCGCCCCCCCGCCCCGCCAGTCCCTTCCGACCAGCTCTGAACGGTTGGTCCAAGGGGGTGGTCTAGCGGTCCAGACGGTCGACGTCGCGCACGGCGCCCTTGTCGGCGGAGGTGGCCATGGCGGCGTAGGCCCGCAGCGCGGCTGAGACCTGGCGCTGGCGTGTCCGGGGCCTCCAGCCTCCGGCGCGCCCGTCCTCAGCGGCCCGTCGCCGCTCGAGTTCGGCGTCGTCCACCCTGAGGTTCACCGTGCGGTTCGGTATGTCTATGTCGATCATGTCGCCGTCGCGGATCAGCGCGATGGCGCCGCCCTCGGCCGCCTCGGGCGAGGCGTGGCCGATCGACAGGCCCGACGTCCCGCCCGAGAACCGGCCGTCGGTGAACAGCGCGCACTGCTTGCCCAGTCCGCGGGACTTGATGTACGACGTCGGGTAGAGCATCTCCTGCATGCCGGGGCCGCCGCGGGGGCCCTCGTACCGCACGACCACCACGTCGCCGGCCTGTATACCGTGCTCCTCGTCGAGGATCCCGTCGCAGGCCTCGTCCTGGCTCTCGAACACCCTCGCCGGTCCCGAGAAGCGCAAGATCGACTCGTCGACGCCCGCGGTCTTGATGATGCACCCGTCGGGGGCGATGTTGCCGTACAGCACGGCCAGCCCGCCGTCGGCGTTGTAGGGGTTGGCCACCGAGCGGATGCAGCCATGGTCGCGGTCCAGGTCCAGCGTCGGCCATCGGGTGGACTGACTGAACGCCTCCTGGGTGGGGATGCCGGCCGGGCCGGCCCGGTAGAACTCGACGACCTGGCTGGAGGGACCGCGCATCACGTCCCACACCTCGAGGGCGTCGGCCAGCGTGGCGGAATGAACGGTCGAGGCCGAGGTGTCGAGCAGCCCGCCCCGTTCGAGCTCGCCGAGGATGCCCATGATCCCCCCGGCCCGGTGCACATCCTCCACATGGAACTCGCTGGTGGACGGGGCCACCTTGCAGATGTTGGGCGTGCTGCGGCTGAGCCGGTCGATGTCGGCCATGGTGAAGTCCACCTCGCCCTCGCGGGCCGCGGCCAGGATGTGGAGCACGGTGTTGGTGGAGCCGCCCATGGCGATGTCGAGGCGCATGGCGTTCTCGAAGGCCGTCTTCGTGGCGATCGAGCGGGGCAGGACCGAATCGTCGTCCTTCTCGTAGCAGCGGCGGGCCAGATCGACTACCCGCCGGCCCGCCTCGCAGAACAGCTCCCGGCGGTCGGAGTGGGTGGCCAGCACCGTGCCGTTGCCGGGCAATGACAGCCCGAGCGCCTCGGTCAGGCAGTTCATCGAGTTGGCGGTGAACATGCCCGAGCATGATCCGCAGGTGGGGCAGGCCGAGCGCTCCATCTCCAGCAGGTCCTCGTCGCTTACGGACGAGTCGCCGGCGGAGATCATGGGGTTGATCAGGTCGAGCTTCACGCTGACGCCGGCCAGCTTGGTCTTGCCCGCCTCCATGGGGCCGCCCGACACGAACACGGTGGGAACGTTGAGTCGCATGGCCGCTATCAACATGCCCGGGGTGATCTTGTCGCAGTTGGAGATGCACACCAGCGCGTCGGCGCAGTGGGCGTTGACCATGTACTCGACAGAGTCGGCGATGAGGTCGCGGCTGGGCAGGCTGTAGAGCATCCCGCCGTGGCCCATGGCGATGCCGTCGTCCACCGCGATGGTGTTGAACTCCTTGGCCACCCCGCCGGCGGCCGCGATCTCGTCGGCCACCAGCTTGCCGAGGTTGCGAAGGTGCACGTGGCCGGGCACGAACTGGGTGAACGAGTTGGCCACCGCCACGATCGGCTTGTCGAAGTCGTCGTCGGTCATGCCGGTTGCCCGCCACAGGGCGCGGGCGCCGGCCATGTTCCGGCCCTGTGTGGTGGTGTGAGATCTGAGCTGCGCCATGGATCAACACTACCGAACTCTGCCGTGGTGCCCCCCGGCGGGCGCTGCGTGTGTCCGCTTGCTCGCACGGGCTTCGCCCTACTCGCTCGCAAGTCGAACACCCGCATCCCCCAGCGGTGACCGGCGGGCGCTGCGTGTGTCCGCTTGCTCGCACGGGCTTCGCCCTACTCGCTCGCAAGTCGAACACCCGCATCCCCCGCCTGGTGCCTCGCGTCTGGCGGCCGCCGCCTGGCATACCCCGACTGGGGACCGCTGTTATTCAGGTCAGTGCTGGGTTGGTCTTGGCTTGGTGGGGGTGAACTCGGCGGGTAGGTGCTTGATGCCGTGGATGAAGGCGGACGAGAGCAGCTCGGGCTCGCCGGTGGCCTCGATGTCGCCGATGCGAGTGAACAGCTCCCGGAACATCACCTTGATCTCGCGGCGGGCCAAGTGGGCGCCGAGGCAGTAGTGCGGACCGGGACCGCCGTAGCCGATGTGGGGGTTGGGGTCGCGCAGGACGTCGAACTTCAGCGGGTGTTCGAACACCGCCTCATCGCGGTTGGCGCACAGGTAATGCATCACCACCTGGTCGCCCTCGTCGATCTTGACACCCTCCAGTTCAGTGTCGCGCAGGGCGGTGCGGCGCATGTAGGTGACCGGGCTGGCGATGCGCACGATCTCCTCCACCGCGCTGTGGGCCACCCCCTCGAAGTCCTCGGCCCAGATGCGGCGCTGGTCGCCGTTGTCGGTGAGGTACACCAGACCCCAGCTGATGGCGTTGCGGGTGGTCTCGTTTCCGGCCACCACCAGCAGGATGAAGAAGCTGGCCAGCTCGGCCCGGGTCAGCCGCTCTCCATCGACCTCCGCGTTGACGATGACACTGGTCAGATCCTCGGACTCCACGCCGACCTTGGACTCGGCCACATCGTCCATGAGCTGGCTCAGGTTCTCCCCCGCGGTGAGAATGGCGGCTATCAGGTCGCCGAACTCGGGCACGTACTCTTCGTCGGCCGCGCCCAGGATGATGTTGGACTGGTCGAATACGAAGTCGTGGTGGGAGGCCGGGATACCCATCAGGTCGCAGACGATGCGCAGCGGCAGGCGGGCGGCGACGTCGGTGACGAAGTCGCACTCGCCTCGCTCGCAGATTTCATCCACGATCATGGAGGCTTGGTCGTGCACCGAGTCCTCCAGCCGGGCCAGCATCCGTGGGGTGAAGCCCGCGGACACGAGCCGCCTCAGCCGGGCGTGGCGCGGGTCGTCCATGGAGATGATGGAGTTGAAGTACTCGTTGAACTCCGGCGGGAAGTCGTTGATGGTTATTCCCCGGGCCGAGGAGTAGGTCTGCGAGTTGCGCGACACCTCCAGGATGGGCGCGTGCCGGGGCAGGACCCAGGCACCGGGCGTCCGGATGCTTGCCAGTTCGTCCACGAATTGAAATCCAGGAAAAAACGTGAGCGGCTGGGAGCGGAGCCTCCTCAGGTCCTCCTCCACCTCGTCGCGGTGTCGCCGCCAGAAGACGTTGTGGATCGGGTTGCGAGGATCCGGCTCGGCCGCCGGTGGGGGCTTGGTGGAGGGGTCGGGCGTGACAACGGTCATGGCATCAAGATGGTGGGCGATCCGCCGCTTGGGGGATCGGTGCTCTGACTGTAGTGGTCGGGCGCGGCGTCGATCCGCGGACCTTCCGCTTTTCAGGCGGACGCTCTGCCAACTGAGCTACCCGACCGGGGTTGTCGCCAACCCCGGAGGGCGGCAACGCGGTCCTGACGGGATTTGAACCCGCGGCCTCCACCTTGACAGGGTGGCGATCACTCCAGACTGATCTACAGGACCGGGCGCACGACGGGCGTGCGGAAGTAGAGACGCTAGCGAACCGCCCCGCTGCTCGCACCCCCAACGGGATTCGAACCCGTGTTACCGGCGTGAAAGGCCGGCGTCCTAGGCCGCTGGACGATGGGGGCCCGCCGGTTGTCGCCGACCGGACCAGCCTACCGGCAGGTCGCCGCTGGCCTCGTTGACCGGAGCCCGCAATGCTACTATGCGCGAGGCGCTACCTGAGGAGCGAATCCATGGCCCTGGCTACCGGCCAGATTACCAAGTCGCTGACGCTGCCCGACGAACTCGTCCTAACACTCCTGAACGAGGAGAGCGGCTACTTCCGGCAGGTACCCGGTTGGAACCTGGACTGCGCCGTGGTCGGCGCCGCGCTCGCCGAACTGTCACTCATATCTCGCATCGATACCGACATGGACTCGCTGATCCTCCTGGATGGGACAGCAACCGGCGATGACGCCCTCGATCCCGTCCTCTACGAGATTGCGGCCGAGCCAACCCAACGCAACGCCCCATACTGGATCGAGAAGCTCGCTCCCCATGCGGAGTCAATAGTCGACCTGACCTTGGATCGTCTGGTCGGCCTGAAGATCCTGCAACATCACGAAGGCGATTTCTGGTCGCTCGCTCAAGGCGGATGGAAGGCAGGAATCCACACAAGCTCAGAGGTGGGCACGGCGGTCGAGTTCGTCAAGACTCGCATCAGCCGGGCCATATTCAACAACGAGATTCCGGATCCAAGAGACATCATCATCATCGGCCTGATCGAGACCTGCGACGTCCTGCGCTTCATATTCGACCTCGACGAGGAGTCCGAGGAACGGGTTCAGGACATCTGCAAGATGGATCTGATCGGCCGTGCCATCAGCGATGCGGTCGGGCACAACATCACCGGGCGGCTGCACAGACCGTCTGCCCTGACCAAGAAGATTCCCCGCGTCCCGCTGCGACGGCTGCTGCGCAGCAAGCATGTTCGCAGAGGCAACATGCCCGCAGCGGTGGCCGAACTCCAGCAGGAATACGGCCCGGTGTTCGAGATCCGGCCTCCGTTCGTGGAGAACATGATCTGCCTGGCCGGACCCGAGACCAACCATTGGGTTCACCGGCACGGCCGCATGCACCTTCGTGCCCGGGACTATCTGGAAGACTTCGAGAAGGTCTACGGCGGGGTGGGATTGTTGCCGGCCCTCGACGGCGCCGATCATTTCCGGTATCGAAAGTCCATCCAGCCTGCGTACGCGCGCTCCAGGCTGGAGGAGCGGGTGGACGACTTTCTGGCCCATGCTCGCAACGAGTTGGCCACCTGGAGGGTCGGCGAAGCGGGCACCGCGGTGTCGATGTGCCGCGGTCTGATCAACTCGGCGATCTCGCCGCTGTCGGTCAGCATTGACACACAGGACGTCGTCGACGAGATGCACAAGTTCAAGGAGCGTGCCCTCAAGACGCACATCGCAGGGACCCTCCCCAAGTTCATGCTGAAGACCCCGGGCATGAAGCGCCGGGCGAAGCTGACCGATGAGGTGGTGGAGCGGGTCCTGGCCGGCCACACCCCCGCCCAGCGGGTGGGGTGCCCACGGGATCTTGCCGACGACCTGCTCACCATGCACACGAACGATCGACAGTTCCTGCCGGAGTCGAATCTGCGGTTCGTGCTCTCGGCACCGCTGATCGCCAGCCTGTATGTCGGCGATCAGCTCGCCTTCATCGCCTATGCCATGCTCTCGCAGCCGGAGTTCCACGACAAGATCCGCAGCGAGGCCGACGCCCTATTCGCCGATGGCGATCCCGACAGCGAGGCCATCACCGGACCGGGGACCGACGTCACCCGCCGCTTCATCATGGAGTGCCTGCGCCTGTACCCGATCGTCCCGATGTCCGTTCGAAACGTGATGAATGCGTGCGTGGTCGAGGGTTACGAACTGCCGGAGGGAGTCCGGGTCTTCATCGTTCAGACGGCAGCGCATTACATGAGCGATCTCTTCCCCGATCCCTTCACGTTCGACATCGACCGCTACAAGGCGCCGCGCAAGGAGCACCTGGGCACCGGCTACGCCCCCTATGGACTCGGCACTCACACATGCCTCGGCGCCCGCCAGACGGAGCTGTATCTGGCTACCAACCTGCTGCTGATGGCGCACCACTACACGCTTGAAATCGCCCCCAAGAAATACAAGCTCAAGATCAGCCCGTTCCCCTCGCAGTCGCCGAGCAAGAAGCTGAAGTTCCTCGTTTCAGAGAGCAGGCACCCTCTAGGAGTCTGAAGCGCCTTCCTTCTCACTGTGGCGCTCGTGGATCTCGTCGATCGCCGTGTCGAGGTCGTCCCACATGCGCTGCACGGTCGAGCGCAGGCGCATGTTCTCGTAGGCGCCCCACACGGTCATCGCCGGCGGAACCACCAGGATGGAGACGAGCAGCGAGTATGCGATGGCGATCGCTGCGGTGACGCCGAACTGCTGGATTCCCGCCAGCGGCGAGAACATGAGCACCCCGAAACCCAGCGCCGTCGTCAGGGCGGAGCCCAGCAGCGCCGACCCGGTGGTGGCCAGCGTTCGGATCGCCGCCTCCTCCGGGTTGCGCACCCGGGAGAACTCCTCCCGGTAGCGATGGATCACGTGGATGGTGTAGTCCACCCCGATGCCGATCGACAGCGCGGTGATAATCGAGGTGATCAGCCCGTAGGGGATGCCCAGCAGCGCCATCGTGCCCAGGATCCAGATTAGGACGAGCACGATCGGCCCGACGGCGATGACCCCCAGGGTGGGCCGGCGCAGCGTGACCCAGAAGAAGACGACGAGGATGCCTAGGGCGACAGCCACGGTCGAGGTGATCGCCTCCGTCTGGCGGGACGTGATCTGGTCGGTGACGGTGACCGACAGGATGCTCGTCGAGGTCGCGGTGATGGCCTGGTCGTCGCCGGACCACAGCGCCTCGATCTCCTCCTGCAGCACGGCGGTGGCTGCGGGGTCGTCGGTATAGGTCGGGAACTGGAGCAGGACCGCGTCGATGCCGCCGGGATCGTCGGCTAGGACGTGGGCCAGGGCCGGATCCTGCGCTTCTAGCCGGTTCAGGAAGGCCTGCATCAGCGCCGGATCGAGCTGGACTCCGGCCGAGGCCTCGCCGAAGAGCGCGGCCAGTTCGGGGTCGTATTTGTCGCCGGGCTCCGCGCTGTCGTCGGTCCAGTCGCTCACGAGGGAGACATACGTCGTCTCCAACGGTCCGGCGGCCGCTCGGGGGCGGCGCTGCGGGTCGGCGAAGGCGTCGGCCAGTTCCTGCACGTTCAGAAGCGTGCGGGTCTCGGTGGCCTCGGCTCTCACGAGCACGCTGGCCAGCTCCGTCGACCCTCCGACGGCCGCGTCGAGGCTCTCCAGGTCGTTCATCACGCTCCCGCCCCGGGGCAGGATCTCGCGGATGCTGAACTCCGAGTGGAGTCCGGTGGCCGCGATCCCGAGCCCGACGGTCACCACGAGCACGGCGATGAGGTAGGGCGCCGGCCGGCGGGCCACGCTTCCGCCGAGAAGTCTCGCCGCCCGCTCGATTCCGGGCAGCGCGCCCGAGACCGGCCGGGGCGGCCCCAGCTTGCCGCGCGCCTCGCGCCGCCGATCGACGATCGTGCGTCCCGCGGGGACCAGCGTCAGCATCACGATCAGGCTCAGTCCGACGCCGAGCCCGGCGACGATGCCGAAGTCGCCGATCACCTCGATGGGGGAGAACAGGGTGGCCAGGAAGCTCGCGATGGTCGTGGCCGCGGCCAGCGTCAGCGGCACGGCCACATTTCGCAGCCCTGTCCGGACGGCCTGGATCACCGGCTCGCCCTCGGCCCGCTGCTCGCGGTAGTGCGAGACGGCCTGGATCGCATAGTCGACCGTGAGGCTGATCACGATGATCGGCACCATCGCAGTGAGCGAGCTCGGAGGACCGATCCAGCCCAGAGCGTCCGGCCCGAGCCAGCCCTCGGCCCCGACGATCCACACCAGCGAGAAGACGAGTCCCGCCAGCGTGAGCAGCAGATCCGACAGGGCGCGCAGGAACAGCACTATCAGCGCCGCGATCAGCAGCAGGGCCAGTCCAACCAGTTGCCCCATCCCCGTTTCGATGGCGTCCTTGTACTCGTCCTCGATCACGATGGTCGAGAGGCTGCTGACTCGCAGAGGGCCGGCTGAGTCGGCCGCCAACTCGTCGATCCTCCGCTCGACGTCCTGGATTCTGGTGTCGCCCGTGTCGGTTAGACGGATGTTGGCGATGGTGATGGTCGTACCGTCCGTATCGCTCCCGCCCATCGCGGCGAGTGCTCCTCCGATCTCAGGGACGCTGAGGACGGAGTCGATCTCGGCCTGAGTGGCCGACGCGGTGTCGACTCCGCCGAGGGCCTCGATCATCAATGTGGGCGCGATGATCGGATCGGCCGGTGCCAGCAACTCCACCACACCCGGGCTGGCGAGGATGCTGTCGAGGAGGCTGTCCATCTGGGCGAGCCCCCCCGGGGTGAGTGCTTCGCCGCGGAATACCAGCGTCACCACGCTCACGTCGCCGGACTCCCCGAAGAACTCGTCCAATTCCTCCACCGCAGTGGCGATGGTGCTCCCCGGGGGAAGGAACGCCACCGAGGCGCCTTCGACCGGAGGCAGGCGGCGGGTCGCCCCGGCGGCCAGCACGACGGTGATCAACAGGAGCACGAGGATCGTGATGTACGGGCGGGCCGTGACCAGCCGGCTGAACCTGTCGAGCGGGCGGCTCATGGCGCGTCACTGTACCTTCCGGTCGGTACGGCCTTCGAAGGCAGGGGGTGAGATTGAGATCTTCCCGCCGTTGAACTGCTTCTTGGCCCGCAACCCCTCTGAACGGTGCTCGGCGAGTGTCTCGCGCTGTTGGTTGTCTGCTAGTTCCAGGTCACGTCCAGGGGGAGGTGCTCGTGGCGGCGCACGAACATGCTCTTCTCCCAGCGGGGCTGGTCGTCGTCGGCCAAACTGAACCATGAGGTGTCTTGCAGCAGACGCTCTAGCGAGCAGAGGGTCTCCAGGCGGGCCAGCGGAGCGCCGACGCAGTGGTGGATGCCCCGTCCAAAGGCCAGGTGGCTGCGGGGTATGCGGCGGTCCAGAACCACTTCGTCGGGCCGGTCGAACTCGGCCGGATCGCGGTTGGCCGACGACCACAGCAAGAAAGCGGTGGTTCCGGCAGTGAGGGTGAAGCCCCCCAGTTCGCAGTCGCGCTTCACTTGGCGGTAGTGGCCTCGAAACGGCGATTCGAGCCGTACGGCTTCCTCGATGAAGCGCTCGATGAGGCCGTGGTCGGCCCGGACTTGCTCCTGGAGGGAGGGATCGTCGGCCAGCATCCGCACGGCGTTCCCGATCAGCGATGCAGTGGATTCTCCGCCGGCGCCGAGCAGCACGGTGAGGGTGCCGACGGCGTCGCCCACGTCCAGATCGCCGCTGGCCACCGCTTGGGCGCACACCCCCAAGAGGTCGTCGCCGGGATCGTTCCTGGCTTCACTCAGCTTGGTGTACAGAAACCTGTTCGCCCCGTTCGGCTCTTTGGTCAAGGCGATGAGGTCCTGTCGAGTGAGCAAGCCTGCCAGCACCCTGCTGCCGTCGAGGGCCCACTTCATCACCTGGGGCCAGTCTTCGTCGGGCAGGCCAATAAGCCGTCCGATGACCCGGGCGGGCACAGGATGGGCCACGGTGTTGGCCCACTCCACCCTGGTCCCCTGGGATCGGGCGACGGCCAACCGCTCGTCGATGAAGGCCTCGATTTCGGGCCGCATGGCCTCCATGCGGCGGGCGACCAACTCGGGGAATACCAGGCTGCGGTGAACGGTGTGCTCGGGCGGGTCGGCGGTGGCCAGGGTGGTGGTGCCCTCGCCGAACTCGTCGGTGTGGAACAGGTCGGGGTTGCCGTCGTCGCCGGTGATGACCAGCATGTCGAGGTGGCTGGAGAAATCGTCGATCCGGCGGACGGCGTCCACGATGAGATCGTGGGTGACGACGTAGGCCAAATCGAGTCCTGGCACCAGCCACACGGGATGCTCCCGGCGGAGCCTCTCATAGAACGGATAGGGATCGGCCCAGACTGCCGGATCGATCACCGCTCGAGCCTCCAAGGCAACGGCGGAAGAGGCAACCGTTTTCATGCTAAACGACGTGCCCGGCCACGAAACGGCAGACCGCCCCGTGGCGGGTCGGGCCCTGATAGCCGCTGTGTTCGCCGGTGCCGGCCATCGCGTCCGTCCCCGCGTGATTGGCGACGAACCCTCGCGGGGTCGCCTTGTCGATCTCGCCCACAACCATAGTTGCGATCCGGCCAGATGGCAGGCCTTCGGCCGCGACCACCGCCATCTTGTTGATCGCGCCGCCAGTCATCCGACTTCGCCCGCTTCTTCTATCCGTCGGCCGCAGCCCGCAAGTCGACGACAGTCCCGATGTCGTCGGCGGTCCCGGTGTCGCCGGCTTCTGCGGGCAGGGCCGGGTAGAACTGGGCGCAGTAGGCGCGGTACCGCATGATCTCTCCGTCGGAGCGGGCCAGGCGCGGGCGGGACCGGTAGCTCTTGGTGCTCCAGATCGGCACGTCCTGGAGCACGTCCCGTTTCTCGAAAGCCGCCATGATCCTGTTCATGATGGGAGCGCGCAGCCTCACCGGCAGGAATCCCAGCCCCGCGATCCAGCGGCTCGGACTGCGTATCTCTCCCGTCTGCGAGACCACCGACAGGTCGATGAGCGTGCCGTCTACGGGCGTGGCCAGGATCCACAGGCGCATGTCCAAGCCGATGGTGTGCTCGCGTATCTCCACGAACGAGTAGCCCAGACCGACCACGAGTGTCTTGGCCGAGACTTCGAGCTTGGTTGAGGCGAATCGGGCGATTGTCCGGGTGGTGGCGAAGTCGAAGTCGCTCAGCAGGATGTGCCCGTCCACCGCCAGCGGTTGGACGCGGCTCACGCTGTCGTAGCCGTGGACGTAGCGGAAGTGGGCCATGTCCACCGAGTTCTCGGTGGTCTCCTGGGGATGGCCACAGAAGCGCGAGGTCCAGACGTGCAGGTCGCTCCAGCCGGCCTGGTCGGGCTCCTCGGCGGGCAGGTGCCATTGGGGCTGACGCCCGCCGATGCCCCACCAGGCGAAGACCAGACCCGCGATCTGGTGTGACTCGAAGACCCGCAGCCGGGCCGCTTTGGGTGCCGGGGCAAAAGGTGTGGCCACGCACTGGCCGCCGGTGTCGTACTCGAAGCCGTGGAACGGGCAGACGATCCGGCCGTCGCGCACGCGCCCGCCCACCGAAGGCCCCATGTCGGCCCCCAGGTGCGGGCAATAGGCCTCGGCCACGCAGACGCGTCCGTCCTCGCCGGACCAAGCGACGATCTCTGTGCCCATCCAGGTCTTGCGGACGATCTTCGCCTTCTCCAGGTCACTGCGGCTCGCGACGAAGTACCAACCCTCAGGAAACGCCGAGGGCAACGGGACATTCGCGGCCTCAATACGTTGGACTGTCATCGTTCAACATTCCCCGGACTCGCGGCGATTGCGAGACATCGCGATGAGAACTCTACGCAGTTCAGGCGATAATCCGGTTGTTTGGCGTCAGTCGTCGGCACCGGGGGGCAGGGTTCCGGCCGCGGTTGTCACCAGTTGGTCGAGCAGGCCGCCCAGCCATTCGTAGAGCATGTAGCGAGCCGCTTCCTGGGGTTGGTCTCCCGGTCGGGGCGGATCGAACGTGGCCGCTCCGACCTCCAGCGTGTTGCCCAAATAGAGGCGCAGGCTGTTGAGAGTCTGTATCCAGGCCGAGACGGCCTCGTCGTCCAGATCGGCGCCTGCCAGCCCGGCCTCCACGATGTCGAGGGCTTCCAGCCGGTGCCGCAGCAGGGGTCCCGCGGCCATGTCCCAGAACTCGTCGGAGGCATTGTGATCGTGGAGGTGCACCGGAGGCTGGAAGCGCAGCATCGAGGCATCGGTGCCCTCGAGGAGCAGTTGCCGGAACTGCTCGAGCACCGCCGCGAGCCCCGATCGCTCGTCGTCTCGCAGTGTCACCGTGATGCCGTCGGGGCCGAGCCGGAACCTCCCGCGCGCCATTCGTCCTGCTAGTCCTGCTCGAGGATGGCCCACAGGCCGTGTTCGTGGAGCCGGTACACGTCGAACTCGGCCTTCTCCCGCTGTCCCGACGCCACCACCGCCTTGCCCTCGGTGTGGACCTGCATCATCAGGCGGTGCGCCTTCTGCTGCGAGTAGCCGAACAGCTTGCGGAACACGTAGGTGACATACGACATCAGGTTGACCGGATCGTCGAGAACGATCACCTTCCAGGGCAGGTCGGGCCTCCGGTCGGTCTCGTCCACCGGGTCCAACACCGGTGACGTAACCGGTGACGTCATGACCTAGCTCCGACCATTGACACGCGCTGGACCGACTTCGTAGATCCGGCTGCCGGGTCGTGAGCGGCCTTGACGATCTCGATCCAGGTGATCGACGCCAGGGCCACGTGGATTCCCACGAGCAGCACGGGCACGCCGGTGAAGTACTGCGTGTAGCCGACGGCGCCCTGCACGACGAGGAGCATTGCGACCCGTCCCATCCGGACCTGCCCTTCCGATCCTGATGTCCGCAGCCGCCACCACGTCCACACCACCATCCCTAGCAGGATCAGCGCGACGATGCTGTGGACTCGGGCGACCTCGCGCACCAGCAGCGGGAGCCGCTCCGCCCGGCTGTCGCCGGCATGGGGTCCCGCCCCGGTCACCAGGGTGCCGGTCACCAGCAGCACCGCGCCAACTGCCAGCACCGCCCACAGCATCAGCCGGGTGAGCCCGTCGGGCCGGTGTCGGCCGGGTGCCGGGTCGCCGGGCTGTGGTCCGGGGGCCGCGGCGACGGTGTCGTTGCGGGCTCTCGTGTCGAGCACGGCCGCGTTCCACAGGAGCACCATCGAGAGCAGGAAGTGCCCCATGGTGAAGCGTGGGTCGAGTTCGCTCAATACCAGCAGGGCTCCCAGCCCGACCTGGGCCAGCACCCCCGCCACCAGGCCCAGCGACAACACGATGAGGTCGGTCCGCCGGGGTCGTCGCCTCCAGGAGCCCAGCACAGCCGCGATCACCGCGATCGCAACAACACCGGTGAAGAGCCGGTTCACGAACTCGACCAGGGCGTGGTACTCGAGGTCGGCCACGAAGCGATCCTCCGAGCAGGTGGGCCAGTCCTCGCAGCCCAGACCCGACCCGGTGAGGCGGACGGATACGCCGGTCACGACTATTGCCGCCAGCGCCCACAGGGCGAAGCGGGTGAGCCGGGCGTAAGCATGCGGTGCCACACATCGATGGTAGGGCCAAATTGATGGTGCCGGATTCGGAGGCCGAGCGCCATTCGGATTCGGTGTTTGTCTGTCCGCGCGGCCTCTCATGGTCCTAGCCTGCGGGGGTGACCGGAACCGTGACCGGCCGGGTGCGCGCGCCCCGCCGAGCCCGCGCCGCTGCCTTCGTGGCTCTGACCAAGCCCCGCATCATCGAATTGCTGCTGGTCACCACGGTCCCGTCGATGATTCTGGCTGCCCGGGGCCTGCCCTCGATGTGGCTGATCGCGGCCACGGTGGTGGGCGGGGCGCTGGCCGCGGGCGGGGCCAACGCGCTGAACATGTACGTCGACCGCGACATCGATCGGCTCATGCACCGGACCCGCAACCGGCCCCTGGTTACGGGCGCAGTCCGTCCTACCGAGGCGGTCGTGTTCGCGGTTGCCCTCACCGTGGGTTCCTTCGTGTGGCTGTGGGCCTTCGTGAACCTGTTGTCAGCCGCGCTGGCTGCGGCCGCGGCCGCGTTCTACGTGTTCGTCTACTCGCTGTGGCTCAAGCGCACGTCCATCCGGAACATCGTGATCGGCGGCGCGGCGGGAGCGGTGCCGACCCTGGTGGGCTGGACCGCGGTCACGGGCTCGCTCGACTGGCCGCCGGTGGTGCTGTTCGCGGTGATCTTCTACTGGACGCCGCCCCACTTCTGGGCCCTGGCCATCCGCTACCGCAGCGACTATCAGGCCGCCGATGTCCCCATGCTTCCAGCGGTGGCCGGACTGCGGGCCACCGCTCGCCGCATCGTTGCCTACACAGTCGTGCTGGTGGCCCTCTCGCTGCTGCTCGTGCCGGTGGCCCATATGGGCGCCCTCTACCTCGCAGCCGCCCTGGTCGGCGGGGCCGGCTTCGGTGGCCTGGCCCTCAATGTGCTCCGCCGCCCCGATGCGGCCCGCGCGATGCGGTTGTTCAACTGGTCCAACGCCTATGTCGTGCTGCTCTTCGGAGCCGTCGCAGCCGACGTGCTGGTCCGCAACGGGCTGTGAGTTCCCCGTACCCTCGGAAATCGAGTCCCTCGATGGCTCCCAAGCTTCTCCGCCGGTTGTCGGTGGCCCCACCGGCAATGTGTAGCATCGCCTCCCGATGACGCTGACCGAACCGGCGATCGCGGACTCGGAGGCTGCCCCCGGCGACGGCGACGGCGGCGCAGCCGCGCCGGAATCCTCTGACGAGGCTGCCGCGGCCCCCAGCATCCTGGCCCAGCCCTTCGTCACCAGCGACGCGGCCACCGTCGGCCGGTTGTTCGTGTTGACGTCGCTGCTGCTGGCGGTGGGCACTTCCGTGGTCGGGGTCCTGCTCTCGCTCGGGCGGACCGAGGCCGTCGCTCCCTGGGACCTGTTCGGCGGCTACAACGCCTATTTCCGCATGTGGACCCTGTACCGGGTGTCCTTCATGTTGCTGGTGGTGCTGCCCCTGCTGCTCGGCGTGGCCATGGCCGTGGTGCCGTCCCAGGTCGGGGCGGGCAATCTCGCCTTCCCCCGGGCCGCGCTGGCGTCGTTCTGGTCTTGGCTGATCGGTGCGGTCATCGTCGTGGTGTCGGTGCTCGCGGGCGGGGGCTGGGGCGCCATCGACGGCGTGACCGGCAACGAGAGCGACGCCATGGCGCTCACGCTGCTCGGCACCGGCATGGTGATCGTGGCGCTGCTTGTGGGCGCGGTGTCTGTGGCCACTACGGTGATCTCGCTGCGCCAGACGGGCATGAGCCTGCTGGACGTGCCGCCCTTCTCGTGGTCGATGCTCGTGGCCGCAGCCGTGTGGCTGTTCACTCTGCCGGTCGCCATCGCCAACATCGTTGTGATCTATGCGGACTTGCGGGGCCGGCCGGCAATCGCCTTCGGCCGGGCCGAGAGCCCCGACATCTGGCGCCAGCTCGACTGGCTCGTGGAGCAGCCCGCCGTGTACATCATGGCCGTGCCGGTGCTCGGCATCGCCATTGAGGCGGTCGGCGCCGCGACCGGGGCCCGCTCCAGCCGCCCGGAGGCCGTCACCATCATCGTGGGCCTGTTCGGACTGCTGGCCGTGGGCGGCTGGTCACAGGACTACTTCACCGCTCCCCAAGACCTCCGCGACGGGCTGGTCTACGTGGCCTTCGGCCTGGCCGCGGTCTTGCCGGTGGTGGCGCTGGCCGGCGGTGCTGCCGAGTTGGTGCTGCGGGGCTCGAAGACGCGGGACCGGCTCCTCGATGCCCGGATGGTGGGCGCCGGTGCAGCCCTGAAGCTCCTGGGTGCTGCGGCGCTGGTGGGTGCGCTGCGAGTCATCGAGCCTCTCGACCTGCTTGAGACCACCGCCACCTGGGCCGTGTTCCACGGCGTTGTTGCTGCCGGTCTCATCGCCGGCGTGGCCGCGCTCGTGAACTGGTCGCATCAGCTGTTGTTCTGCCCCATCTCCCAAGTCGTGGGCCGGGGCGCGATCCTGCTGCTGGGCGCCGGCGGCGGCCTGCTGGTGATCTCCGATCTGATCTCAGGTTTCATTGTCGATGACCCGGATCTCATGGCCCTCGCGCTGGACGGCAACACGGTGCTCAACCTGGTCAATTTCATTGGTTCCGTCCTGGTGTCGGCCGGGTTGGCTGCGGCGGTGTCTGCGGCCGTCTCCGCCCTGCGCACGCCAGAGCCCCGGAGCGAGGCACCGTGAGAACGACGGCTCTGCCCGCCGCGGAGGCGACCCGGCCCCGCACCGTCGTGGTCGGTGCCCTGCTGGCCACCGGGGCGGCCTTCATGGCCTTCGCCGCGCTGGTGTCGTTGTACGTCCAGCAGCGTCAGATGGCTCGGGCCACCGGCCAGGAGTGGTTCCCGGAGGGCAGCGTAGAGCTAGGTCCGGCCGGGATGATGATGATGACGCTGGTGCTGTCGATGGTGACCGTTCAGTGGGCGGTGCAGGCCGCTCGGACCGGCGACCGGCCTCACGGGTTCATCGCGCTCGGAGTCACCCTGATGTTCGGCGCGGCGGTTGTCAACCAGTTCTGGTTCGTGTACCAGGACACCGCCTTCGCAATCGACGGCGGGAGGGCCGAGCTGCTGTTCTACGCGGTGACGGGCTCGTTCATCGCCATGCTTGTGGGCGGGATGGCCATGATTGCGGTGACCACCATCCGCTCGCTGATGGGGCCCTTCGGCCGGGAGCTGGCCCACGGGGTTCAGGCCTCGGCCGCCTACTGGCACATGTTGGTGCTGTGCTACTTCCTCGTCTGGTACGTCCTCTTCATCACCAAGTAGGGACCAGTAGGCGAGCATGTTCACCACCGGATTCAAGCTCTTCTTCGGACTGTTCGCAGCGTTCACCGCGGCCGCGCTCGTCTACGGCTACACCACTGGCGGCGATCACGTCGGACCGATGTCGCTGGGATGGAAAGGCGGTGTCGGCGACCACATCGGCTACGGCCTGCTGGTGGCGCTGGCCGGGGTCTCGTTGACTATCAGTCTGGTGCTGGTGTCGTTCCGGGACGCCGACGCGGCCGCCCAGGCCCATCTTCAGAACTTGGCCGAAGTGATGACCGACCAGCCCGTGGCTGCGAGTTTCTGGCCGGTGGTCGCCTCCTTCGGCGTGGGCGCGACCGCTATAGGGCTGGTGCTGCATCCGATGGTCTTCGTGCTCGGCCTGGCCCTGGTCACCCTGTCGCTGGTGGAGTGGACCATGGACGCATGGGCCGACCGCGCCACCGGCGACGCCGCGGCCAACCGCGAGCTGCGCAACCGGATCATGGCCCCCATCGAGATCCCCGTCGTCGGTGCGCTGGCGGTCGGCGTGATCGTGCTGGCAGCCTCGCGGATCCTCTTGACGGTGTCGCAGATGGAGGCGGTGGCCGTGGCCGGCGTGGTGTCCGCCCTCATACTGGGCGGCGCCTGGGTCTACGCGGCCCGGCCCGGACTCGGTCGTCGCCTCATCCGAGTCCTGGGGACGGTGGCCGCGCTGCTGCTCCTGGTGGGCGGGGTGCTGGCCGCAGTGGCCGGCGAGCGGGACTTCGGGCATCACGAAGACGAGACTCACGAGGAGTCCGGCGAGCCGGCCGGCGGTGAGCACGGTGGCTGAGATGCGAACGGCCGCCCGCCGACTCCTTCCCGGGGTGCTGGTCCTGCTGGGCGCGGCCGTGGCCACCGGCTGCGCATCCGACGCAGAGTTGGACACGTTCGCGCCCCAGGGCCCGATCGCCAGGGAGCTGCACAGCCGGGGCGTTCTGCCGGTGTTCTGGATCGCGGCGGTGGTGTTCGTGGGCATCACGATCGCCATGGTCTGGCTCATCTGGAAAAACCGGGTCAAGACCTACGAAGGCGACGACGACTGGCCTGCGCAGACCCACGGCCACGTCCCGCTGGAGGTCGGCTGGACGGTTGGATTCCTCGTAACCATGATCGCGGTGGCCGGCATCATGTTGTGGTCGCTTCCCACCGTGGACGCCACCGAGGACAACACCATGATGGTCGCCATCGACGACCGCTCCGTCGAGTGGGCGCCGATCATCGTGGTGGTGGGCAACCAGTGGTGGTGGGAGTTCCGCTACTACTTCTCCGACCAGGTGGATCTGGCCGACCTGCGGGCCCACGGCGACGCCAAGACGCTGCCCCCCGCCGACATCGTCACTTCCGGCCAGATGGTGATCCCCACCGACGAGGAGGTCGAGCTGATCATCACCTCGCGCGACGTGATCCACTCCTTCTGGATCCCGGCGCTCAACGGCAAGCGCGACGCCGTGCCCAATCGCTTCTCGCCCTGGAAGATCGAGGCCTCCGATCCCGGGTTCTACTTCGGGCAGTGCACCGAGTTCTGCGGCCTGTCGCACTCGCGCATGAGGATGCAGGCGGTGGCGCTCACACCAGCCGACTTCCAGGCGTGGGTGGACCGCACCAGCGCCGACGCGGTGGAGCCCACCGACCCGGAGGCGTTGGCCGGCATGGAGGTGTTCTCGGGCATCTGCACCTCCTGCCATGTCGTGGAAGGACTCAACGACGATGTCTTCGAGAGCGCCGACCAGGCCTCAGGGGCCGCGCCGAACCTGACCCACTTCGCCGGCCGCAGCACCTTCGCGGGCGGGATCTTCAACACCTACAACGCCGACGGATCGCTCAACCGCGCGGACCTGGAGGCGTGGCTGCGCGACCCCAACGCTCTCAAGGAGAATTACACCGTGCCCGGCGAGCAGTACCGGGGCATGCCCGACCTCGACCTCAGCGAGCAGCAGATCGACGACCTGGTGGCGTACCTTTCAGGCTTGGGCGAGCGGCCCGCCGACTGGATAATCGAAGCGACCCAGGTGGAGTGATATGGCCATAACCGAGAAGACTCCGCTCGAGCTCGGCCCCGGCGATTCCGTCCGTTACGCCGAGCGGCCCCTCGGCGTGTTCACCCGCCCCCAGGGGGGCCGGGGCTGGCGCGACTGGCTCAGCACTGTCGACCACAAGCGCATCGGGATCCTCTACGGCGCCTCGGCCATGTTCTTCTTCCTGGTCGGCGGCGTCGAGGCCCTGCTGATCCGCCTGCAGCTGGCCGCGCCGGAAGGCTCGGTGCTCAGCGCCGACGTCTACAACCAGGTGTACACCATGCACGGCGTCACCATGGTGTTCCTGTTCATCATGCCGCTGGCCGCGGCCTTCTCGAACTACTTCATCCCCCTGCAGATCGGCGCTCGCGACGTCGCCTTCCCCCGCCTCAACGCTCTGTCGTTCTGGATCTGGCTGTCGGGCGCCATCTTCCTGAACACCTCGTGGATGGTGGGCGGCGGCGGGGCCGACTGCGGCTGGTTCTGCTACTCGACCAACAGCGGCGTGGCCTTCTCGCCCAGCCACGGCGTGGACTTCTACGCCATCGGCCTGCAGATCCTGGGCATCGCCTCGCTGGTGTCGGCGGTGAACCTGATCGTCACCTGCCTCAACATGCGGGCGCCCGGCATGACGCTGATGCGCATGCCGGTGCTCACGTGGATGCTGCTGATCACCCAGTTCCTGCTGCTGTTCGCGCTGCCGGTGATCACCGTGGCGCTGTTCCTGCTGATGTTCGACCGGCTCTTCGACGCCCAGTTCTTCAATCCCGACGCCGGCGCCGATCCGCTGCTGTGGCAGCACCTGTTCTGGATCTTCGGCCATCCCGAGGTGTACATCATCATCCTGCCCGCGTTCGGGGTGGTGTCCGAGGTGATCCCCACCTTCAGCCGCAAGCCCCTGTTCGGCTACGACTTCATGGTGTTCTCGGGCATAGCCATCGGCTTCATGGGCTGGGGCGTGTGGGCCCACCACATGTTCGTGTCGGGCATCGGCCCCATATCGGTGGCCGCCTTCTCCTTATCGACCATGTTCATCGCAGTGCCGACGGGGGTGAAGGTTCTCAATTGGCTTGCCACGATGTGGGGCGGGAAGCTGCGGTTCACCGTGGCCATGAAATTCGCGGTGGCCACGGTGGCCATGTTCACCATCGGCGGCCTGTCCGGCGTGACCCATTCGGTGGCGCCCGCCGACACCCAGCAGACCGACACCTACTACATCGTGGCCCACTTCCACTATGTGATCTTCGGCGGCGGCGTGCTCGGCCTGTTCGCCGGCCTGTACTTCTGGTGGCCCAAGGTGTGGGGCCACTTCCTCAACGAGCGGCTCGGCAACTGGAACTTCTGGATCATGCTGGTGGGCTTCAACCTCACCTTCGGTCCGATGCACATCCTGGGCCTGCAGGGAATGTCGCGCCGCATCGACACCTACGCCCGGGGTTACGGCTTCGAGTTCTGGAACATGGCGGCCACCGTCGGCTCGCTGCTGATCGCGGTGGCAGTGGTGATCTTCATGTGGAACGTGGTCAAGTCCAAGCGCGACGCGCCACACCTGCCGCCGCCGGGCCCGGACCCATGGGACGGCCGCACCCTCGAATGGTCGATCCCGTCGCCGGTGCCGGTGCACAACTTCGACACGGTGCCGCAGGTGCACGGCCGCGACGAGTGGTGGCACACCAAGTACGCCGAGAACGACGAGGGCAAGGTGGTGCGGGTCGCCACCGTCGAGGAGGCCGCCCAGACCGGCGAGGCGACCGGCGTGCATCTGCCGTCGCCCTCGTTCTGGCCCCTGGCGGTGGCCGTCGGGCTGCCCCTCATCGGCTACGGCCTGATCTTCAACCTCTGGCTCGCCCTGATCGGCGCCCTGCTGACGATCGCCTCGCTGTATTCGTGGGCGCTGGAACCCGTAGATGACCCCGACGCCGCCCACGACCACAGCGACGACGAGGCCGAGGCCACCGATCCTGTTGCCGCCGACGATTCGACGGAGGGCGACCAGCCATGAGCGCGGGCGCGATCGGCAAGGCCGGGGGGTGGCGCCGGGGCAGGGAATGGCGGCGCTCGCGCCGCCAGGCCGCGCCGGTGACAGGACCCGCCAGCCGGAGAGACCAGTCATGAGCGCTGAAGCTGTGACTGCCGACCCGGGCCACGTCGCCGACGAAGGTGGCCACGACGAGCACGCCACCACCACCGGCTTGTCGCACACCAAGCTGGCCATGTGGGTGTTCCTGGGCTCGGAGTGCCTGCTCTTCGGCGGTCTGATCTCCACCTACCTGCTGTACAAGACCCGCGGCAACGGCCGCACCCTGCCCACGGACGTGTTCGACATCCCGTTCACCTCGGTCAGCTCGTTCGTGCTGCTGATGAGTTCGCTGACGATGGTGCTGGCCCTGTCCGCGGTGACCCGCGGCGAGGCCGAGGCCGGCCGCACCTGGCTGCTGGCCACCGCCCTGCTGGGCGGCGTGTTCATCGGCGGGCAGGTGTATGAGTTCACCAGCTTCGTCCGGGAGGGCGTGGCCTTCACCACCAACCCGGCCAGCAGTGCCTTCTTCACCCTCACCGGCTTCCACGGAGTGCACGTGAGCCTCGGCATCGTGATGCTGATGTCGCTGTTCGTGGCCTCGCTGAAGGGCAAGCTCACCCAGCGCAACGCCGAGACGGTCGAGATCGTCGGCCTCTACTGGCACTTCGTGGACATCGTGTGGATCTTCATCTTCACCGTCATCTACCTGATCCCCGCCGACTGATACCCATGAGCGACACGATCCGATGAGCGACACCGCTACCTCCGAGCACTCCGAGCCCGAAGCCGACGAGGTTGCCGAGCATCACGACGAAGAGGGCCACGCCCATCCTTCGGACTGGGCCTACGTCAAGATTGCCGTCGTCCTAGCGGTGATCACCGCGCTCGAAGTGTTCACATACTTCGAGTCGGTGGTCGACTGGGGCGTGGCGCTGGTGCCGTCGCTCATCTTCATGATGATCGTCAAGTTCTATTTGGTGGCTACCTGGTTCATGCACCTGCGCTTCGACAACAAGCTGTTCGGCCGGATGTTCACCGCCGGGCTGATCCTGGCGGTCGGGGTGTATCTCGTCACGCTCACCGTCTTCGAGTTCTGGGTCTAGCGGTGGGCGCGCCAGCCGCGACCGACGCCTTGACCTGAGCTATGGGCGCGCTGGCCGCGACCGACGCTTGGCGCTTCCAATTTCACCCCGAGGTGTGGCTGATGGTCGCCGCGATCGTCGGCCTCGGCCTCTACGTGGTCCGGGTGGTGGCTCCCGCAGCCGGCCCGGCTGGCCCTGCGGGCACCGCCGCGGTCACCGGCCGCCAACGGCTGTGCTTCGTTGCCGGTGTTGCCCTGCTGTGGGTCTCGGCGGACTGGCCCATGCACGACATCGCCGAGGAGTACCTCTATTCGGTTCACATGGTGCAGCACCTGCTGATCAGCTTCGTGGTGCCGCCGCTGCTGCTGATGGCGGTGCCCGAATGGCTGGCCCGGCTCATCCTGGTCGAAGGCTCCCGCACCGCCGGGGTCGTCCGCCGCCTGGTGCACCCGCTGGTGGCCGGGGTGGCGTTCAACGCCTTACAGGCGCTTATGCACTGGAACACTGTGGTGGAGCTGTCCGTCCGCAGTGGTCCCTTCCACTACGCCATGCACCTGCTGATGTTCGCCAGCGCTCTGGCCATGTGGACGCCGGTGGTCGGACCGCTGAGGGAGCTGCACCTGTCAGAGCCGATGAAGATGGTGTACCTGTTCACCATGTCGATCATTCCCACCGTGCCGGCTGCCTGGCTGACCTTCGCCGAGGGTTCGGTGTACCCGGTCTACGACCATGCCCAGCGCCTGTTCGGCATCTCGGTGGCCGCCGACCAGCAGGCCGCTGGCGCGATCATGAAGGTGCTGGGCGGCTTGTACCTGTGGACCCTGATCGCCATCCGCTTCTTCCGCTACTCGGCCGCCCAGCGGCACGCTGACGCCAGCGAGCGCCGCCGGCGCCTTGCCGCCAACACTCTCACCACCGCCGATGTCGAGGCCGAGTTCGAACGCCTCGGCCCCCCGCCCTCCGAGCCCCGCCTCTAGGCTTGAGCGGATGTCCAAGCTGTTACGGGTACTCACCGGACTTAGGGCGGCAGACCGGGTCGAGGGGGGAGTCGCCCGCCGGATACGGCGTTTCGACGGATGGCTCGACCGAGCGTCGGGGCGAGGTTCCGACGCGGCCGACTATGACCACACCGAGACCGTCAAGGAGTACTACGACATCAGCAACGAGCTGATGGTATGGGGTTGGGGCGAGTCCCTGCACTTCGCACCGCTGTCGCCCGGTGAGAGCGTGCAGGACTCCAAGACCCGGCACCAGCGGCTGATGATCGGCAAGCTGGAGCTGCGCGAGGGCATGACGGTGGTCGATATCGGTTGCGGGGTCGGCGGCCCGATGCGCCGGGTCGTCTCGGAGGCCGGCGTCAGGGTCGTCGGGGTCAACATCAATGAGACCCAGATGGACAGGGCGAAGTCGTTGAACGCCGCAGCCGGGCTCGACCACATGGTCGACTACCTGGTGTGCAGCTTCATGGACATGTCGGCCGTCGCGGACGGCACGTTCGACCGCGGCTACGCGATCGAGTCGACATGCCATGCACCGGACAAGGCGAGCGCGTTCGCCGAGATCTACCGCGTGCTGAAGCCCGGAGCCCTCTTCTGGGGTCAGGAGATGTGCCTGACGGACAGGTTCGATCCCGACGACGACCGGCATCTCGCCATGAAGCAGGACTTGATGCACGGCATCGCGCTCAAGGACATCGCAACGACGGTCGAGGTGGACCGGATGCTCGAATCGGTAGGGTTCGAGCTCATCGAGGGGATGGATCGGGGCGTCGTCGCGGAGAACGGTCCGGCCACGCCGTGGTATCAGCCCCTAGAGACGTGGAGCCGGACGTTGGGAAATTCCCTGATCGGGGTTCCACTGGGCCGCAAGACGGCAAGAGGGGGATCCAGGCTGGCCGAGTTGCTGAGGATCCTGCCGAAGGGCTCCGCCGATGTCATCAAGATGCTGGATCAGACCGCCAGCGCCTACACCGCCGGCGGCCGATCAGGGATCTTCACGCCCCTGTACTGCTTCCTGGCTCGCAAACCTCTCTAGGTCCAGCGGACTCCACCAGCCCAATTCCCGGAAATGTTGATCGGATTGGTCGGGTTTCGGTCGTAGAGCCCCTATATTGCACTTCCATCGTCGCCGTGACGGTTCGCAGCCCGGACTGTTGCGCCGGCAAGCCACCGCCACCAAACAGGAGACAGCAACCCGATGACCACCGTAAACGTCGACAACGGCGTCAACGTCGAACACCTGTTGGGGGCCCGCCAGGCTCTCAGCGAGGCACGCGAGGCGGCCCAGTTCACCTGGAAGGCCACCAATGAGTGGTTGAACGGCACACACAGCCGCTCCTCGGTAGACAGCTATCACGGGCTCGGCGAAGAGCACCAGCATCGATCGACGTTCACCTTCGAGGCCGATCATCCTCTGGTGTTCGGAGCAGAGGACAACGCGGCGACGCCGGTAGAGCTGGTTCTGGCTGGCCTGGCCAGCTGCCTCACCGCCGGAGTGGCCGCCGTGGCCCAGAACCGTGAGATCCAGCTGCGATCGGTCAAGGCCACCCTGGAGGGCAGCATGGACATTCTGGGCATCCTCGGCGGCGACCCCGATGTCCGCAACGGGTTCAATGATGTCAAGGTGTCCTACGACATCGATGCCGACGCCACTGCCGACGAGATCAGGGCGCTGGTGGCCCAGTCGCAGAAGCGGTCGGCTGTCTATGACATCATCACCAACCCGACCAACGTGACCGTCGAGGTCAGCTAACCCGAGCCTGCGCCTGGGCCGCCGAGGTAGTTGGGCGCCTGGATTCATGAAGACGACGACCGTGGTTGTGGGGGCCGGGCACTCCGGCTTGGCCGTGAGCCGGCGCCTCTCCCAACGCTCGATCGACCACGTCGTGATTGAGCGGGGCGAGGTGGCCAACTCCTGGCGGACCCAGCGCTGGGACTCGCTGCGGCTGCTCACCCCCAACTGGCAGAGCCGGCTGCCCGGCCATTCCTACCAGGCCTGCGGCGGTGACGACCCTGACGGCTTCATGTCGATGCCGGAGGTCGTCCGGTTCATATCGGACTACGCCCGGCTGGTCGACGCCCCGATCCGGACCGGCACGACGGTCACGTCGGTGCGGCGCGTCGGCGGAGGCTACATCGTCGACACCGACCGGGGCCGCTGGGAGTGTGAGACGGTGGTGCTGGCCTCGGGCGGGTTCAACGTGGCCAAGGTTCCGGAGTTGGGCGGTTCGCCGCCCGCGCCGGTCACCGCTCTCAGCGCATTCGACTACCGCAGTCCCGACGGGCTGGCGGCCGGCGGCGTGCTGGTGGTGGGCGCCTCGGCCACGGGCGTGCAGATCGCCGACGAGGTGCATCGCTCCGGTCGCCCCGTCACGGTGGCGGTCGGCGAGCATGTGCGCATGCCCCGCTTGTACCGGGGCCGCGACGTCCTGTGGTGGATGGAGCGCTCAGGCCTCTTCGACGAGCGCTACGACGAGGTCGACGACGTCGTGCGGGTGCGGCGCACGCCGTCGCCGCAGCTGGTGGGAACGCCCGAGCGGGCCACCCTCGACCTGAACGCCCTCACCGATCAGGGGGTGCGCCTTGTGGGGCGGCTCGCGGCCCTGCGCGGCGCCGAGGCCCTGCTGTCGGGGTCGCTGGCCAACAAGTGCGAGCTGGCCGATCTCAAGCAGGGCCGGCTCCTCGACACATTCGACGAGTGGGCCGCGGAGAGCGGCCTCGACGAGGTGGGCCCGCCGGAGCGGTTCGAGCCCACCCGGGTTCCGAAGTCTCCGCCCCTGAAGCTGGACCTGGCCGGCGGGGAGATCCGCACCATCGTCTGGGCCACCGGGTTCAGGCCCGACTATTCGTGGCTCGATGTGCCCGTGCTCGACCACAAGGGCCAGATCCGTCACGACGGCGGCGTTGTGACCGAATCCCCCGGCCTGTACGTCATCGGGCTGAACTTCCTGCGCCGGCGCAAGTCCAGCTTTATCCACGGGGCCGGTGACGACAGCTGGGACCTGGTCTCACATCTGGCCAGCCACCTCGACTCGCTGGTCGCGGCCTGAATCCGAGCGCCTCTAGCTCGCGCTCTTGCTCGCTTCGCTCATGGGCCGCTCAGGCCGCGGCCTGATGTCGCTCGGCCTCTAGGTGCTGGACGCGGGCGCGGTGCGGTGCTTGTGGAGCTCCTCGTCGCGGTGGCGCTGTGCCGGCGTGCGGCGAGTGCCCGCGGCGGTTGAGCTCTCCCGGGCGACGGGTATCCGCACCCGTTGGGGCCTCTGGAAGTTGAACAGGCCGGCCTCGTCGATGATGACCCTGTCGTCGTAGTCGTCGAACCACAGCGCCTCGGGGTTGCGCCCGACGATGGCCGTCTTGCCCCGGTCGCCTGCATCGGCCGGGCTGCGGAGCACCTTGAACACCACCACGCCGTTCTCAGCGCCGGGCACGCCCGGGATCGGCTCGTCGGTGACCGTGGCCACCTCGGTCTTGCCCTTGAAGTGCACCAGGGTGAGCCGGGCGTGGGCCTCCACCCCCGAGAGTCCCTGCTGGGACTCGTTGAGGATGCGCCAGGCGGTCTCGACAGGCACGTTGAACGCCTTGTAGGCGACGATGTTGCGCCCGCCGAAGAAGTAGTGGTTCTCGATGCGGGCCGCCTTGAGAGTCCGCTGCAGGATCCTGAGGGCGTCGGGATCGTCGTTGACGCCCCGGATGATCGGCGACTGGTTCTCGACGCAGATCCAGCCCCTGGAGGTGACCGCCTCCACGGCCCGCTTGACGCGGGGGTGCCACTGGTACTGGCCGTGCTCGCTCTTGACGTAGCTTCCGTCGCTTGCCTTGGTCAGCAGCTCGTCGGGATGGTTGAAGTGGACCATCAGACGGAGGGCCACGTCCGGGTAGACCTCGTGGAACCGGTCGAGCATCGACATGAACGCGTCGTCGAAGCGGTCGGGATGGAAGGCCAGCTCCTTTGTGCCCACTCTGATCACCTCCGCCCCGGCCTCGGCCAGCGCGGTGAACCAGCCGGCCAGCTTGGAGTTGGGCAGCACCATCGGATCGCCGCCCGAGAGCAGGATCTCGCGCAGCTTGGGCCGGCCGGTCTCGGGGTGCTCGCCCCCGTTGGCCTCGACTGCGGCGTTGTGGGCCCTGATGTAGTCGGTCACTTCCTTGAGCTGGGCGAGGCCTTTCTTCTTGACGGTGCCGTCGGCCCTGGCGATGTCCTTGCGGGCTATCAGCTCCTCGCGATAGCAGAACCGGCAGTGGGCCGAGCAGGTGGATATCACGTACAGCAGGGCCATCTCGTACTTGTGGAGAAGGCCCTCGACAGGGCTGTAGTCGAGCTGGCCGGCGGGGTCCTCGTCGCCCTCGAGGTTGGCCGTCTCGTCGGCGGAGGCCTTGACGAGCGTCTGCAGCGCCGGGCTGGCCTTGGCCATCTCGAAGTAGTGGCGGGTTATCTTCACCGGCATCCGGGCCTCGACGTCGCGGTCGGTGCCGCGGAGCTTCCCCAGTTCAGCCAGCTCCTCCTGGGTGTAGAAGCCCTCCATGTCGGCGGGCGCGCCCTCGTCGATGAACGGGTCGAGGCCGTTGACGATCTGCCGGTCGTAGCGGGGGTTCTCGACCTGATCGAGGACTAATCGCTCCCGGGCGGTGGGTTCGTACTTTGGTCGGCGGATCTTGTTCTGGTTTGTGCTTGTCATATCTCTCTCAATGTCCCTCTAGCTGGTACCGAGACCGTCCACCTAGCGAGCCGGCCTCCGGAGGCCAGGCCGCGGGCGTCGGTCCGTTGTTGGCGCCTATCGGGGACTCGCCATCATGGCAGGTCTTCCACAGGTGTGCAAAACCACGGCTTTGCGAACAGACAAACGCCGGGTGAAGTTCTCGTAACCATTATAGCAGGTCTGAGACGTACCGTGAACCCTCGATACGAATTGACAACGCCAGGCGAGGTTCTCGCGCGGGAGCTGAACCCGGCGGCGCGGACCTTGTTGCCGTGGATGTCCTGGCCGGGCAACGCGGGTGAAGTTCTCGCGAAGGAGTTGAGCCGGTACCGTCTGCGGCGTGCTGGACCTGCGCCTGCTGAGGACCGAGCCCGACACCGTCAAGGCCGCGGTCGCCCGTCGTGGCGAGCCCACGGAGCCTCTCGATCAGGTCGTCAAACACGACGAGCGCCGCCGAAGTGTGGTCAGCGAGGCCGACGAATTGCGAGCCGAGGTGAAGCGCATCTCCGCCGAGGTCGGCGCGCTGTTCCGCGATGGGCGAGCCGACGAGGCTGAGGAGTTGCGGGCTCGCAGCCGCGAGCTCGGCGCCCGCATCGACGAGCTCTCCGCCGAGGCCGACCAGCTCTCGGAGTGGATCCGCCGGATCCTGCTGTTCGTGCCCAACATGCCCGCGGACGACTGTCCCGACGGGGCGGGTCCCGACGACAACGTCGTGGCGCGCACCGTCGGCTACGACCCGGGCTCCTACGGCGACCATCAGCGGGTGCCGCACTGGGACATCGGCACCGAGCTTGGCATCCTCGACATCGATCGGGCGGTGCGCATGTCGGGTGCGATGTTCGCCATGTACCGCGGGCTCGGAGCCAGGCTGGTGCGGGCCCTGATCGACTACGGGCTGGACCGCAACCGCGACCTGTACGAGGAGATCCGGCCGCCCACGCTGGTGCGCACCGAGACCATGACCAGCACCGGCCATCTGCCCAAGTTCTCCGACGATGCCTACCATCTCGAGCGCGACGGGCTGTGGGCCATTCCCACCGCCGAGGTGCCGCTGACGTCGCTGCTGTCCGGCGAGATCGTCGACGAGGAAACGTTGCCGGTGAGGTTGATGGGCCACACGTCCTGCTTCCGACGCGAGGCGGGGTCTGCCGGACGAGAGACCCGTGGGCTGCTGCGCGTCCATGAGTTCGACAAGGTGGAGCTCTACGGGTTCTGCACGCCCGCGCAGGCTGCCGACATCCACGCTGAGATCCTCGACCGGGCCGAGAGGGCCATCGCCGATCTCGGACTGGCCCATCGGGTGCTCGACCTGTGCGCCGCCGATCTGGGCGATGCCTCGGCCCGCACGTTCGACATCGAGGCCTATGCGCCCGGCTCGGACCGGTGGCTGGAGGTTTCGAGCGTGTCGTGGTGCCGCGACTACCAGACCCGGAGAGCCGACATCCGCTACCGCCCGGCGTCTGGGGGGCGCACCAAGATGGCGCACAGCCTCAACGGGTCGGGGCTGGCCGTGCCCCGGGTGTGGGCCGCGCTGGTCGAGACGTACCGCCAGCCTGACGGCTCAGTGGCCGTCCCCGAGGCGCTGCAGGCCTACATGGGCGGTGTCACCACCATCGGCGCGTAGACGGCTTCGGCGAGGCCGGAGGACCCGGCCTACCCGTAGAGTCGGGGCGTGGACCTGGCCCGGATGCGCGAGCGCTACTCCGAAGTGGGGCTTAGCGAGGCCGATGTCGTCGACGATCCCATCGTCCAGTTCAGGCGCTGGTTCGATGAGTGGCTATCGGCGAGGCCCTACGACGCCAACGCGGTGATCCTGGCCACCACCGATGCCGAGGGCTGGCCCTCGGCTCGGGCTGTGCTGTTGAAGGGGCTGGATGAGCGGGGCTTCGTGTTCCACACCAACCGCCGTTCAGCCAAGGGGCTGGACCTGGAGACCTCCGGCCGGGCCGCGCTGTGCTTCCTGTGGCATCCCGTGGAGCGCCAGGTGCGGGTGGTGGGCACGGTCGAGCACCTGCCCGACGACGAGAGTGACGCCTACTTCGCGTCGCGGCCCCGGGGTGCCCAGATCGCGGCGAGCGCTTCGCCGCAGTCGCAGTTGATCGCCGACCGGGCCGAGCTGGAGCGCCTCACGGCCGAGACGGAGGCTCGCTTCGCCGCAGACGAGGCTGTTACGAGGCCCCCGCATTGGGGCGGCTACCTGGTGCGGCCCCACACCGTTGAGTTCTGGCAGGGCCGGCGCAGCCGCCTGCACGACCGCCTGCGCTACCGGCGGTCGGACTCCGAGTCGCACGCGGGCTGGGTGATCGAGCGCCTAGCCCCCTAACTCCCAGACAGGGCGGGCCAGGAGTCGACAGCGTCGACCAGCGCGTCGATCAGGATGCTGACCTGGGGTGCCCGGGGCGTGCCCTCGTGGTCGGACCAGTTGCGGGCCTCCTTGTTCCAGCGGATGGTGGGGGGAAGCTCCAACTGGACGCCGGCGTTGGAGGGCAGGTTCACCGGGTTGTCCTCGTGCAGGCCTCTCAGCCCGCGTGGGATCTCGGAGAGGTCGTCAATTACTCCGAAGGCGTCTGGAAGAGCGGCCCGCAGGTGCTTGGCCAAGTGGGTGGCCAGCGCTCGGTTGCGGCCACCCAGCAGCACGTTCCAGAACTGGGTCTCGCGGCCGTAGCCGTGTACGGCGATCACCGTGTGGACATGGTCGAGGAATTGCTGGAGCCGCGCCGAATGCTCGGGCCGGATGGTGATGGAGGGCACGTGCTCTCGCAGCGGGGCGTGCTGGATCACGGCGTACAGGGAGGCCCCGCTGCGTCGGGCGACCTCCTGGGCGATCACGTCGGTGGTGCGCTCCAGGTTGCCGCCGTGGAACGCCATCAGCCCGAACCCGCTGCGCAACTCGCACACCTCGTCCACGCCCGGGTGGGCGAGCAGGGCGGAGAAACCCCCGTTCAACGCGGTGGGCTGAACGCAGTCGGCGCTGGACGCGCCCGGTGCCGGACATGTTTCACGACCCGCCATGCGATCCATGCCACCAGAGCAGTGAACAGGATCTCCAGCGGGACTCCGAAACGGGCCGGATCGGTGAACCAGTGGCCGACCCGCTGCGGCCAGCCCGCCGCGAAGCGAAGCACCGGCAGGACCAAGAAGTCGCCCTGGTTGAAGTAGAACTCCACCAGCAGGTACAGGGCCGCATAGGCGGCGGTCACCGTGCGGCGCATCAGCACGCTGGTCGCGCCCTGACGCCAGCCCATCACTAGCACGCCGAGAACGCCCAGGGCGCACAGCACGCCGATGCGCTCGGCGGTGGCGTGGTCGATCCAGTTGCTCACCGCCGCCTGGAACTCGGTGAACTTCTCGACCAGGACGTTGCTGGCCCGCGGATCGTCGATGACCTGCAGCTCCCACCAGCCGTAGTTGGCGACGTAGACCCCCGACGCGATCAGCACCAGGCCGGAGATCGGATTGATCCAGCGGAACATCCGGCGCATGGCCCCGACCACGCTGGTGCGGGCCAGGGCCAATGCCAGGGTCAGGAACGTGATGACCGCGCCCATCCCGACGCCGTAGGCAATGAAGTTGGCGGTGCCGTTGGCCACGCCGTCGGTTGAGAAGCTGGCCGCCACCGCCGCGATGAACAGGCCGATCGTGCATGACAGCGACACAACCGCGTAGCTGACACCGAACATGAGAACCGATCCCAGGCTCCGGCTGCCGGTGCCCCGGTTCATCTTCGGCAGCCGCAGGTTGATGGCCCGCCCGATCAACAGCCACACGCCCAACAGGGCCATGATCACGCCGATGGCGATGGTTACGTAGCCGATGCGGTCGAGCACGGTGCCCTGGCTGAGCACGGTCTCGAACAGCGCACCGAACGTGCCGAAAACGACAACGAAGCCGGCGGTGAGTGTCAGCGCCACCGCCATGGCCCGCAACATCGCGCCCAGCGCCTTCGCGCCCGAGGTCGGCTGTTCTCCGGACTGCTCCACGCCGATGAAGTAGCCCAGGTAGGCGGGCAGCAGGGCGAAGCCGCACGGGTTGAATGCTGCCACCAGCCCCAGCGAGAAGGGGTAGGCGAGGGTGGCCCAGTCCACGGATCTACGCCCCGACCACCAAGTGGAGGTTCATGGATCTACGCCCCGACCGTTACGCCGAGTGCATTCTCGATGCGCTCGGCCAGTGACTCGGTGTCGAGCACGCCGGCAAAGATGTCGAGCAACTCGCCGGAGGGCGACACAAACACGGTGGTGGGCATGGCGATGCTTCCGGTCGTCTTGTAGACCTCGAGGTCGAGGTCCCAGCCCACGTCGTAGGTTACGCCGGTGGTTTCCACCAGGTCGAGGGCGTCTTGGGCGGACTGGTCCTGCGAGAGCCCGAGGAATGCCACCTGACCGTCGAGTCTCTCGAAGACTTCCTGGAACTCCGGCATCTCCCTCACGCAGGGCGGGCACCACGACGCGAAGAAGTTCACCACCAGCGGTTGGCCTGCGTAGTCGGCGAGGGTGCCGGTGCCGCCGTCGAAGAGGTCGAAGGTGAGGTCGGACACGTTCGTGTCGTCGGGAACCTCGGGCGAGATGTCGGTCTCCGCGACGAAGCTCGGGCTGTCCTGGCTCAGCACGATCTTGGGGACCTCCTCGTCGGCGCCGCCCGTGCAGGCGGCCGCAGTCACGGCCAGAACTGCGGCCGCGCGCCAAGCTCTCACCTAGATGCGCTCGCTCTCAGCCGGTAGTGCAGCAATCCGTTGCCGTCGCGGCTGCTGTCGGCCTCGCCGATCACGCGCAGGTGCTCCAGATGCGCGAAGGTCTCGCTGGCGGCCATGTCGCCCCAGGCCCGCTCGGAGAACAACTCCTTCATGTAGGCCGCCACCGGGGCGCGGCCCAGTGCGGCTGCCGCCGCCCGGAGCCGGTCGAGCCGCTCGCCGTGGTGGCGGCGGATGCTGGCGGTGCGGTCCCGCAGGTCACCGAAGGGATGACCGTGGGCGGGCAGGCACACTTTGACGCCCTCAAAGGCACCCACCCGCTCCAGGGACTCGAAGAACGCCGCCAGCGGATCGTCGAGATCGGTGGAGCCCGCGATGTGGGGAGTGATAGTCGGCAGCACGTGGTCGCCCGACAGCAGCACGCCCTCGGTCGGATCCCACAGGCACAGGTGGTCGGTGGTGTGGCCGGGAGTGTGAACCGCGAACCAATCCCGCCCGGCTAGTCGCACGCGGTCGCCGTCGGCCACCCGGATGGTCGGCTCCGGCACCCTGAAGCGGGGCAAGCTGCCTGCGACGTCGGTCTGGATGAAGAGCCTGATGGCCTCGTCGGGCGGCGCCTCTCGGCGGGTACCCCAGGGGGTGCAGCCCCGTTCTTGTAGCTTCGCCTTCCAGAGACCGACCAGCGCGTCGGGGTCCAATTCCAGCAGCTCCAGGTCGATGTCGGCGTTGGCGTCGTCGGCCGCGGGGCTGGAGGTGAAGGCGGCGTGGGTCAGCAGTTCGGCGCCGGTCTCCTCCCGCAGCTGGTGGCTGCCCCCGTAGTGATCGGGATGGGAGTGGGTGACGACGGTGGTGTGCACCCGCCGCAGCGGAATGCCGGCCTGCCGGAGCCGGTCGCCCAGCGCGGCCCAGGACTCGTCGCCGGGCAGCCCGGGATCCACCAGTGCGGCGCCGTCGGAGTCGACCAGGGCGTAGCAGTTGACATGGCCGAGGCCCGGCATGCTTATGGGCAGCTGCAACCGCAGCACCCCCGGCGCCACCTCGGTCACGTCCGAGGAAGCGGGCTCCTGCTCCTGCCTGGTGTATGTCGTCCGGGTCATCGAAGTTATGGGGGCTGGGCGCCGACGAATCCGGCGTGGCGGTACCAGCGCAGCTCCTCGAGGCTCTCCCGTATGTCGTCGAGGGCCCGGTGGCCCCGGGCCTTGGCCGGTGCGCTCTCGTACACCGATGGTTGCCAGCGGCGGGCCAGCTCTTTCACAGTCGACACGTCGATCGACCGGTAGTGCAGGAAGTTGTCGATCTCCGGGAGGTGCCGGGCCAGGAAGCGGCGGTCGGTGCCGATGGAGTTCCCGCACAGCGGGACGGTGCGAGGTTCCTCGATGTGCTCTTGCAGGAACGCGAGCACCAATGCACCGGCCTCGGCCAAGCTCACGGTTGATGCCTCAATCTTCTCCAGCAGCCCGCTGTCGGTGTGCATGGCCCGCACTGTGTCGTCCATCCGGTCCAGCACCTCGGCCGGCTGATGGATGACGAGGCCGGGCCCGTTGGCCACCAACCCCAGGTTGTCGTCGGTGATCAGGGCGGCAATCTCGACGATGGAGTGGACTTCGGGATCGAGGCCGGTCATCTCCAAGTCCATCCACGCGAGCACCGCGGCAGGATAACGACCCGGCACGCGAGGCCGGTTCAGCTACGAACGCGTCGGCTGCGGAGACCGCCTCGACCAGCGCGGACAACGACCCGGCACGCGGGGCCGGTTCAGCTACTCTCGGCCGGTGCTCGAGGTTCCCATACTGAGGCTCGATCCCGACCTGCCCCTGCCCGGCTATGCCCGGCCCGGCGACGCCGGCATCGACCTGATGGCTCGCATCTCCACGACGATCCAGCCGGCCGGGGGCCGTGCGCTGGTGCCGACCGGCATGGCCGTGTCGTTGCCCGAGGGCTGCGCCGGCTTCGTGCTCCCTCGCAGCGGGCTCGCGCTCAAACACGGCGTGACCTGCCTCAACACTCCCGGCTTGATCGATTCCGGCTACCGGGGCGAGCTCAAGGTGATACTGGTGAACACCGACCCGCTCCACCCCTTCGCGCTCGAACGGGGCGAGCGCATCGCTCAGCTGGTCGTGATGGCGGTCGAGCAGGTGCGGCTCGTGGAGGTGCCGAGCCTCGATCCGTCGACGCGCGGCGACCAGGGCTTCGGATCGACCGGCCGCTGAGCCTGGATCCACCGGCGCGGTGAGCGCTGTGGGGTTGGCGCGTCCACCGGAAAGGCCTCCTGACATGGGAGAATGCTGTTTGCAGTAACGGTCATTCCGGCCACGTGAGGAGGCACTTCCTGTGGGCAGCGTATCGGGTGGGATCGACGGGTTGGAGGTTCGTTTCGACGACGGGTCTTTGGTGGCGGATGCGGGGCTGTTGCTGGCGGGCACGGTGATGGACCGCCTCGGGCTGGAGGCGCTGATCGACGCGGCGGTGCGCCCGCCCGGGTCGGGGCGCGGCTCGGGGGCCAAGGCGCTGTCGGTGGCGGCGTCGATGCTGGTGGGCGGCTCGTTCATCGACGACGCGAGCAGGCTGCGGGCGGGCTCTGCTGGGGCGGTGCTGCCGTTTGAGCCGTTGGCGCCGTCGACTTTGGGGACATGGCTGCGCTCGTTCACGTGGGGACACGTGCGCCAGCTCGACCGCGCCGGCGAGCTGGCGCTCGGCCGGGCGTGGTCTTTGGGCGCGGCGCCCGACGCTGGGGAGATCACGGTGGATCTGGACTCCACGGTCTGTGAGGTCCACGGCACATCCAAGCAGGGCGCCGCCTACGGCCACACCGGCGTGTTGGGCTATCACCCGCTGGTCGCGGCCAGAGACGACACCGGCGAGATGGTCCACGTCCGGATGCGGTCCGGCAGCTCCCAGCGCGGCCACCTGCGGTTTGTGGCCGAGACCCTGGCGAGGCTGCGTCGTCTCGCTCCCGGCGCGGCGGTGACCGTGCGCGCCGACGCGGGGTTCTTCTCCTATGACATGATCGACGCCATCGAGGCCCGCGGCGCGTCGTATTCGATCACGATCCCGCAGAACTCCAAGGTCTCAGCAGCCATAGACGCCATCGGGGACAAAGCCTGGACGCCGATCCCCTACACCGAAGAAGGCATAGCGCAGGTCGCTGAGACCACCATCGAGACCGGCCGCCGCGACCCCGACGGCCCCCGCAAGCTGCGGCTGGTGGCGCGCCGCAGCCGCCTCACAGGCGCACAGGCAACCCTCTGGCCCGACTGGCGCCACCACTGCTTCATAACTGACCGCCACGACCTCGACACCGCCGCCGCCGACGCCTACCACCGAGACCACGCCCGAGTCGAGCTCGCCATTCGTGACCTCAAAGACAACGGCCTCGCCCACTGCCCCTCGGGCAGGTTCTTCGCCAACGCCGCCCACCTCGCCTGCGCCTCGCTCGCCCACAACATCGCCCGCTGGACCGCACGCCTCGGCCGCGCCCAGCACCCCGGCCGCCTCACCGTCGCCAACACACAAAAACAGCGGCTGCTCACCGTCTGCGGCCGCGTCGTCAACCACGGCCGACGACACATCCTGCGCCTGCCCGCCGACTGGCCCTGGCAGCACACCTTCACCCGAGCGCTGCGACACCTCCGCAACCTGCCCCTGCTCATCTGAACCCCCGAACCCAGGGGCCCGGCGTCCCCCAGCACCACCCCCAGCGCCACCAACCGCCAAAGCCCCAACCCCCGGCCCAGCACGCCCGCACCAGCCCGCGGCGCCCGGCGCCGCCCACCAGAACCCACCACGCGCCGAACCAACCCCAACCCCCACCACACCAGCCGCCCACCGGTGGATCCAGGCTGAGAGGCCGAGCGGATAGGCCGCGTCGGCTGAGGGTCTTGCGTGAGCGGGAAGCGAGGCCAGGGCCCGAGCGGCCCGTGAGCGCAGTGAACAAGCGCGGGAAACTAGTTCGCGGGCGCTCTAGGCCGCGGGACGGCTGCCGGGCCGGCCGACAGGTTTGCGCATGAGCAGCCGGCCCCGGTCGGACTCGACCGTGGCGGTGACGTTCGAGGCGTCGACCGCCTTCTTGAATCGGGCCGTGGCCGTGGCCGCGACCCTGGCCTCGTCGGTGCGCCGCGCCTCCACCTCCAGGCATCCTCCCTGAGCCCTGAACACGCACTCGATGGAGGCGTCTTCGGCGACCGGCCGCTCCAGCAGCAATTCGGTGGCTCGGTCAATTGCTGATCGGAGCTCGTCGATCTCGGTGAACGACATTCCCTGGCGCAAGGCCACCGCGGCGGCCCCGACCCTCAAGATCCGCGCGTGATCGATCGACGCGGGCACCCTGAGGACGATCTCATCGGCGAGCGCTTCGCTCACGCCCACAGACTGCCACGGATCGGAGAGGTTCCGGCAGCATCCGCGGTGTGGATATGTCTGAGGCCTGACCGCTCGGTCTCCGGCCGGGCTCCACTGGGGGCGCCGGTAGCCTGATCAGCCGTGACATTCGTCGTTGAGAAGTTCGGTGGTACCTCGGTGGCCGGTCCCGACCGCATTCGGGTCGTGGCCGACCATGTGGCGCGCCGCCGCAACCACGGCGACGAGGTGGTGCTGGTCGTCTCGGCGATGGGCAGCGAGACCGACGATCTGCTGCGAATGGCCTCCGATGTGGCCTCGAATCCGCCCGGCCGCGAGGTCGACATGCTCATCACCGGCGGCGAGCGCAAGGCCTGTGCCCTCATGGCCATGGCGCTCAGCGATCTGGGAGTTCCCGCCGCGTCGTTCACCGGCAGCCAGGCCGGTTTCCGCACCGACTCCTCCCACACTGACGCCAAGATCGTTCAGATCACCCCGAGGCGCATAACCGAGGCGCTGGACCGGGGCCTAGTTCCGGTGGTGGGCGGCTCTCAGGGGGTGTCCGGCGACGGCGATGTGACGTTCTTCGGCCGGGGAGGCTCCGACACCACGGCCGTGGCGCTGGCCCACGTCCTCGAAGCGGACTGCTGCGAGATCTACACCGATGTGCCCGGGGTCTTCAGCGCCGACCCCCGCATAGCGCCCGAAGCGCGGCGCATGGATGTGATCTCATTCGATGAACTGCTCGAGATGACCGCCAGCGGCTGCCCGAAGCCGGCCATGCGGGCAGTGGAGCTGGCCCGGACCTACGGCGTGGAGCTGCGAGTGCGGTCCGCCTTCAGCTGGATGCCGGGCACGACAGTTACCGGGGAGGAAGCCATGGAACACGCCATCATCTCTGCCGTCACTCACGACGCCAGCGAAGCGAAGATGACCGTTTCGGGAGTCGCCGACAAGCCCGGCGTGGCCGGCCGGCTGTTCCGGGCGCTGGCCGACACCGACGTGAACGTGGACATGATCGTGCAGAACGTGTCGAGTCAGGGCGTCACCGACATCAGCTTCACCGTTCCCCGCTTGCAGCTCGAGGCAGCCCGGGCCGTCGCTGAGGGACTGATGGATGAGTTGGGCGCCGACGACGTCTCCGCCGACGACGGCATCGCTCGGGTGAGCCTGATCGGTGCGGGCATGCAGACCAACCCGGGCGTGGCCGCCCGGATGTTCGAGACGCTGGCGGCGGCCGGAATAAACATCGAGATGATCTCCACGTCGGCCATCCGCATCTCGTGCGTGATCAGAGCCGACGACATGGAGCCGGCCGTTGGTGCGCTGCACCAGTCGTTCGAGCTCGACAAGGACCCCTCCAACCGGGCCACCGTCTACTGACGCTCACGGACGCTAGATCGGCAAGAACTCCAGCAGCAGTCCGGTTGCGAACAGAGCCGCGCCTGCGGCCAGCAGCACCACTGCCCATCTGGTGCCGGCCCGGCGATGCGACCAGCGCCCCCGCACCAGCAGGCTCATGCCGCCGAGCGAGACCGGTACCCACACGCTGAGCATCAGCGTCGCGACCGCGCCTCGCGACCACGAGAAGGACAGGCTCGCGAACCGGACGAATCCCCACACCAACGTCAGCAGCAGGGTCCTCCTCAAGGTGCGGCGGTCCGCGGCCCGCAGTCGCTGGATCTGGTCGTCCGTCGGAGGACCCTCGTTGCGGCGGTGCCGGAACGACAGCAGCGACCAGGCTAGGGACGCCAATCCGGCGAGCTTGTAGCCGTCCTGGCGTACGGTTACCAGGTCGAGCGAGTCGCTCGCGATCAGTCGCACCAGCGGTGGCCAGATGTCCGTGGTTATCGCCCATGCCACCACAAGCCCGAAGGCCAGGACCCCGTAGGCCTCCGCTCTGCGGCTGGCGGACAGCTCGTCCCTGCCCGGACGCGCCGCGGTTGCGGGCACCTCGCCCCCTGAACCTCGGGCCCGGCGGCGATCCCTGGCATTGCGCGACTGGCGGACGAGGGCGGAGGTCGCCGCAGACACGATCCCCCTCCTCGACCGCCGGGCCCGTCGGCGATCTGACCTGGCGCGGTACCAGCGGCGGAAGAGCGACAAGGCGACCTCGTGCGCCTCGGTTGCGGGTGTCTCCCCCCTCGACTCTTGGACTCTGTGGCGGTCGGCTACGGCGTTGCGCCACTGGCGGAAGAGCGCGAAGGCGATCGCGTACACGATGAGCCCCGCTCCTGGCGCCAGCACCCAGCTGACCAGGAACGCCACGGCCGCCGTCCAGCCGGCGAGTGACAGGAGTGCCCGGTACTTCCGGTCGCGACGCGACCGTTCGGCTTCCCGCTGTTGTCGGTGCCGTGCTTCTACCGCGTTGCGCTGAACCCGCTGGGCCTCGGTGAAGAGCAGCACCGAGCCGATCACCTCCGCCGGCCTCGATCCGTCCGCGATCTGCTCGTACCAGCCGGGCATGAGGTCACCGAAGGGGCGCGGGGCGCGCTGCAGCTGCCATTCGTCGATCAGTTCGTCGCGAGCGCTCACCGCCAGCAGGGGCGCGGTCCAGACCTCGATGGGAGGGGCGGCCGCCCCGGCGGCCCGGACTTCGGAGATGATCTCGGTGGCCCGACTCAGCTCGTCCTGCCAGCGTTGGTCGATGTCGCCCAGTTCCGTGTAGTCGGCGCTGTGGGACCATGCCGACAGCAGGCCGCGGTCACCGAGGTCCCGAACGAAGCGGGCGTCCTCCTCGGAGTCGCCGAGCGCCGCCGCGGCGATGGTGGCCGCGTCGAGGGGCCGGGAGCGGTAGATGGCGGGAGCTTCGGGGTCGAGCGTCAGCAGCAGCTCGACGATGGCGGCGTCCACGCGGTCGCGGCGCGGCGGTTCGGCGCTCCACCGCCTGGTCAGCATGGCGAGGGGCTCGGTGCCGAACGCCAGGATCAGCTCGTCCATGAACTGCTCTCGCCGGGCCCTCACGCCGATGGTCTCGGCCGCGAGCGACCAGCACTCCAATATCTCGCGGGTCAGCGCGGCCGGAACAGTGAACCGCTTGTTGTTGAAGTGGACGACCCGTGTCGAGTCGGCCGGAAGTTGAGGCTCGTCCGGCGCGACGGCCGGAGTGTGGCCCCTCAGCCAACTCCGGACCTCCTGCTCGGACCAGCGGGTCTTGGGGTCGTAGCGGGTCAGTCCCCGACACAGCTGCTTGAGGCGGCCCTCCGGCATCGACTCGACGATGGCCGGCGGCATCCGGTAGTAGTGCTGATCGAGGATGGCGTGTTCGTTTAGGCCCGCGTACGGGGTCTCGCCGGTGGCGAGCATGGCGATGGTGAGCCCGACGGCCCAGTAGTCGCGTGCGCCGCCTCCAACCTGTCGCATGGTCTCAGGCGCCTGATACGCGATGGTGGCGTGCCGGTTGGTCGCGTAGTAGGTGCGGTTGTCGGACACGACCGACAGCCCGAAGTCGCCCAGCACGAGGTCGAGGGGCGAGATGTTCCTGACGAGGATGTTCTCGGGCTTGATGTCGTGGTGGGCGAGCCCGGCTCCGTGGAACGCCGCGATGGCAGCCCCCAACTCTGCGACGACCTCCTCCAGGTCGCTCTCCGTGGGACTCGCGCCCGATCGGTAGTCGACGAGGTTGCCGGCTTCGATCCGTTCCTGCACTTCGTACCATCGACCGTCCTCGAGCTGGCCGTGGTCGACGAGATGCACTACATGGGCCGGGTCGATCGATCGAATGCGCAGCAGCGCCTCGCCTCGCAGTGCCACGTGCTGGTGGTAGATCTTCAAGACGCGGATCTCGCCGGTACCGGTCTCGGCGACCTCGAACAGCGCCGCCTCCGCGCCGCCCGAGGCGAGTTGGCGCACCAGGCGATAGCTGTCGGTGAGTTCGCTGGGCAGCTGGGCGGGTCCGGTGTGAACCCGCATCGACTCGAGCGACGAAGGGGACTCGCGCAGTGTCGGCGCGCTGGACGGGACTTGTGCCTCGCGCAGTGTCGGCGCGCTCGGCGGGAAGTCATCGTCGCGTCGGGTCGTGTCAGCCATGGGACGGAAGCTGCAGCAAGCCCAGGGAGATGTCGTCCTGGCTGCCTGCCGCGAGGGCGGTGTCCAGCAACCGGCTCGCGGCGCGAGCCGGTGGGGCGGCCATGGCTTCGGCGAGGCGCTCATGGGACACCTGGGAAAACAGTCCGTCGCTGGCCACCAGTGCTGTGCCGCCGTCATAGGGCTCGCTGCTCAGGTGGACCTGGACCGGCGAATGGGCCCGCAGGCCTCCCAGCGACTGGGTCACAGGGCCGGTGTCGTCGCCGGGGCGGCGGTCGTCGATGCTCGCCTGCATCAGGTAGCCGCTGGAGTGCAGATAGACCCGAGCATCGCCCACGTTGAAGATCACGAGTCCGTCGGAAGCGGTGAAGATCCCCGCTACGGCCGCGCCCATACCGCTCAGCCCGGACACCCGGTCCATCAGGGCGTACAGTTCGTCGTTGGCGTCCTCGACGAGCCTTCCTACGTCCTCGCGAGTCCGCAGCCGGCGGAACCCCGACGCCATCACATCGGCCGCGGCCGCGGCCGCCACGCCGCCGGCCGGATGCCCCCCCATGCCGTCGATCACCGCCAACAGGGTGAGCGGTCCGGTGTCGAACTCGGTCGTCCCGCCGACGTCGCTGCCCAGGACGGTGCTATCGACCACTATCCGGTCCTGGTTCTCGGCGCGCCGCTGGCCGCGCCGGGTGGTCGCGGCGATCTTCACGGGTGCTCGTCCTCCACTCGCACGTCCAATCTCAGCCTCGTCGAGAACGACACCGTGTCGCGGTCGCACAACTCCACCGGGATGTTCGCCTCGATCCGGCTGTCGTTCTTGAACGTTCCGTTGGAGGAGTTGTGGTCGATCACGTGCAGCCTTCCCGACTCGGTGATCCGCAGTGTCGCGTGCCGTCTCGAGACGGTCGGGTAGCCGCTCAACTCGGCCGCGAACGGCCCTACCTCACGGCCTATGTCGGTCTCGGCGTCCCCGATGGCGAGTTCGCCCCAGGGTGCGACGAGGCGGAAACGGCGGGCGGCGCCGCCGTCTGGCTGGTCGAGCGTCGACTGGGCGAGCGGTCGGCCCGCCCCCGCAGTGTGAACCGCCCTCGGTCTGGGACGGCCGCAGGAGGGACACAGCAGGTCTGCGGGTCCCAACACGGTGCCGCAGTCCGCACCCGAACAGGTCACGGTCGCCACGACACGCCCCCCAGGCCGACTCCCGCGTCGGCCAGCCGGGTCTCCACCTGGGCCAGGGCGCCGCGGCCGGGCACGCCGATGATGAACACCTGCCCCTGCTCGACGGCTACTTGCAGCTCCGGGCGCGCCTCCCGCAGTGCCGACCGGTAGCGGGCGGCGGCATCGTCGTCGCGGGTGATCAGGCGCTGATTGCCGGAGCCCCACCAGCGGGTCCCCGGTTGGCCCGCGCGGTACGGCCCGGCGATCACCGCGTCGGCGAGTTCGAAGGCTCCGGCCGCGAGTTCCCGGGCTTGGGACTCCTCGTAGCCGGTGTACACGAGCAGGTCCGCAGACGGCGCGCCTCGCCGGTCCAGCCAGCTTCGGAGCGCTCCGAGGAGCCCGTCGAGCGCGTCGGCCTGATCGAACGGCTCGCCCCCGGTGAGCGTGATTCCGTCGATGGGCCCCTCGGCCCCGCGGTCTACCAGCGCGTCGATGCGGGCGGTCAGATCAGCCACGGGGATGCGGTCGCGGTGGCTCATCGACGGCCAAGTGTCCCGCGAGACGCATCCCGGGCACTCGATAGAGCATCCCTGGACCCAGATCCCGACCCGTCTTCCCGGCCCGAGCACGGTCACGGGCCAGTGGAGTCGGTTGACGGCTACGACCGTCACTGCAGCACCACTTGGGGGACACTGCCGCTCGACACCTCCATGACCTTGACGCTGGCAGCGGGCGAGGGTTCTCGGGCGAAGAGCGCCCGCGCCAGCGGGTTCACGAAGCGCGATTCGAGCACATTGCCGATGCCGCGCCCGCCGAATGTCAAGTCAGCGGTGGCGAGTTCGTGGATCTGTTCCATCGCCTGGTCCGAGATCTCGATGGTGGTGCCGGTGGACTCCTCGACCCGGGCAACGATGTTGCCCAGCATGAGGTCGATGATCTCCACCGCGACCGGTCGGCGGATGAAGTCGAACACCACCAGGTTGTCGCCGACCCGGTTGAGCAACTCGGGCCGGTTGAGGTCCTCGGTGAAGTAGCGGCGGATCTCCTCGGTGACTCGGGCCTCGATCACGTTGTAGGAGTCGGCGGGGGTGACCGTCGGCACGCGGACGCCGGTGCCGTCGCGAGCTGGCTGGGTCATGCCGAGATTCGAGGTGAACACGACCAGCGTGTCGGAGAAGTGGACCGTGGTGCCCCGTCCGTCGGTGAGGCGGCCGTCGTCGAGAAGTTGCAGGAACTTGTCGAGGATGCGGGGATGGGCCTTCTCGATCTCGTCGAAGAGCAGCAGCGTGTAGGGCTTGCGGCGCACCGCGTTGGTGAGCTCGCCTCCGCCCTCGAAGCCGATGTAGCCCGGTGGAGCGCCCACGAGCCGGTCGCCGGCGTGCTCGGATGTGAACTCGCTCATGTCGAATCGCACGTAGGAGTCCTCAGAGCCGAAGACCAGCTCGGTCACGGCCTTTGCGAGCAGCGTCTTGCCGACGCCGGTCGGCCCGGCGAAGAACAGCACGCCCCTGGGCCGGCTCGAGCTTGCCCCCGCCTGCGCGCCGGACAGTCCGAGCGCGGCGCGCCGGAGGATGTCGGCGGCCTTGGTGACCGCGGCCTGCTGTCCCTTCACCTTGCCGTTGAGCACCCCCTCGACATCGTGGTCCCGAAGCCGCTGGGTTGCTGCGCCGCGCCGCCACGGACTCTCGGCGGCCCCCAGCTTGTAGACCCGCACGGCGTCCTCCGCGTCGCTGTAGGAGATCCGTTGGTCGACGAACAGTGTCGCGATGTCGAACAGGCTCGCCGTGCTCATGCCCTCCGTGCGGGTGGACAGCGTCTCGACGGCATGGTCGCGGTCCTCGTCGTCGGCTGTGGCCGCGAGCAGCGCCGCCGTCTCCTCGCGTTCGGCCAGGCTGGGCCAGGGCACCGGGATCGCCCGGATGCCCCGATTGCCCGCCGTGAGCCATGCCGGGAGGTCGTGCTCGCGGTCGACGACCCAGAACACCGGGTTGTAGATCGCGCCGCGCGACGCGGACGGGTGGTGGCCCGGACGGGCCTCGTGGGAGCACTTGAGGCTGGCGGCGAAGAATGCGTGCTCCCGCGGGCCCAGGTCGGTGATGCTCGGGCTGATACGGCTGGCGTACTCGAGCACCAGTCCCATGCGGGGACCTTCGCCCACCGCGAAGGAATTGATGACCCCGGCGAGCCGGCCGAGGTCGTCCGCCGGCGCCGAGCGCAGGTCGTGGCCGGTCAGGGCATGGGCATCGGCCCAGGCCGCCTCATGGTCGTCGGCGACGACGCGGTAGCCGTCGACCACGTCATGGACTATCAGCGCTTGGAATCCTGCCCCGCGCAGTCCTGCCAGTAGGGCGGCGGAGATTGTGTCGGCCAGCGGCGTCTCGCTCGAGGGAAGCCGGTATCTGTCGTGCACATTGCCCGAGAGCACGAACTGGGAATGGACCGCCAACAGTGCATCTATCTCCCTCAGCCAAGCCGGCCACGCAGGGTCGGCCGCCACTTCGATCTCTTGCGTGGCGCCAGTTTCCTGGGCTGTGTCGGCTTGTGCGGTGTCGGCCTGCCGTGCGGCGTTGGCCGGTTCTTGGGTGTCGGTCATCTCTCGCGTTTCCTTCCGATTGGCTGGGCGCGTCTGCGTCGCCGCGCCGCCAGCGCGTCCTGAGCGCGGGGGACGACCTCGACCCTGGCCGCGCCCGGAGGTTGGTTGCTGATGAGCGTCAAGTCCACGCCGCGGCTGTGCAGTTCTGAGCTGACGCGTTCGACGTCCTCACAAAACTCGACCTCTGCCGCAGTGTCGCGTCGAGGGTCGGATGTGCCGGACGCCCGAACGATGCGCATGTCCACGAGGCCGTCGCGCAGTTGGAGTTCGACGGCGTGCTCATCGGAGGAGCGGGCCGCCCCATAGGCCTTCTCGCCTTTGACGACATCGGTAGCGAAGCCCGCTCCGACCTCGATCCCCGACCGTCGAAGCGCCTCCTCGATCTTGGTGGCGACGAGGCGTCGCTCGAAGTCGGCAGTTGCCGCGGAGCGCGCCCGCGCCACACGCTCCACGTCGGCATGCAGCAGAGGCGTCTGACCGGAGATCACCCGATGCAGTAGTGCTCGGCTCTCGGCTATCTCGCCGCCCTCTAGTCCGTCGAGGGTTCTCAGAAGCTGCTCAGCGCGCCGGTGCACCTCAGCGCGGGATTCGACCGACCGTTCGACGCGCTGTATCTCGGCCTTGAGCCCGACGAGGCGGGAGCTGAACTCGGTTGCCGCCGCCTCCGCCAGCCCGGTGATCTGCTCGTCGATGGCGTCACGCTCTTGGGCGGTCGCACCGATTGGCAGCCGGTCTATCAGTGCCGCGATCTCGCGGTGGCGGTCGTCGTCGGTCACGGTCGCGCCGGGCGATCCCGACTCGGCCGGCTGTCTCGGCTCGTCGTCGTCAGCCTTCTTGGCCGCGGCATCGCCACGTATCAGATCGCCGATGCGTCCTGAGGCCACGGCGGCGATCCTGCTGCGGATGTCCTGCTGGCGCTCGCTTCGTTCGACTTCGGCGAGTTCCGACTCGGCTTCTGCCAGCGCCCTTGTAGCTTCGATGTTCCACGTTTCGATCTCGGCTGTGCCGGTCGACCGGGAGACGCTTCCCGACTGCCACTCCCACATAGCAGTGCGCCCGGCCCTGCGTCGAGCGGCGCACACTGTCTCGAAGGCCGCGATGCGGTCGATCAAGCCGTCGCGCACGGCCAATGCAGCCGATCTCCTCCTCGCCTCGGCCAACACAGCCGGGTCGATGCGATATCTGGCGCACTTCGGACCACTCATCGTCGCCCCTCTCTCCCTTTGGTCCTACCCCAAAATTACGGCCAGTGGTGCACTCGCAATCTGTGATTGTCCTTTTCTCTCAAGCAGATCATCAAACCATAGTATATACTATCGCGAACAAGGCTGCTTCACACTGTTGGGTAGCCGCATGGGACGTAGTAGCCGTTCCCATATTGCCAGCGGAGCCATGCCTGTGAATTAGATAGTGAAAGGAAGAACTCATGGACATCAATGACATCTTCAGCAAGGGTCTGAACTTCAATGACGCCATGGACTTGTTGCGCCCCGCCTCCACTTATGTTCTGTTGATGGCCGCTTACGCCATCTTTGTTTTCAAGTTCTATCGGTTTTTGGCTGCCCGCGACATGTTCTCCGTAGACTTCTCCAGATACGAAGAAGTGAACCTCCGATGGCTGCGGTCCGCGCTCCACATGGCCTTCTATGTGCTCAAGTACCTTGTGCTGTTTCCACTCGCGGCCTTCTTCTGGTTCGCGGTCCTGACGCTGATACTGGCCTTTCTGTCCAGGGGCCAAGATTTTTCGGAAACACTATCGATAGCGTTCGCCACCGTCGGTGCCATTCGTGTGACAGCGTACTACAAAGAAGAATTGTCTCAAGACGTGGCTAAAATATTGCCGTTTGCCGTTCTAGCCGCAGTCATTATTGATATCTCTTTCTTCTCGGTAGAGGAGTCGTTGGAGTCCTTGCAGAATGCCAAGGACTACACCGAAGACATCCTGTACTATCTCTTCTTCCTCGCGGTCTTGGAGTTTGTGTTGAGACTTCTCATGGGCATCATCAAACGCGCCGGCCGAAGCCTGCGAATATGAACGGCCGATAGCCTGCGGGCGTGAACGGCCGATAGCCTGCGGCCTCATGGACGTTGGAGTCGTAGGGGCAACCGGACAGGTGGGCGGGGTGATGCGGGCCCTGCTGGACGAGCGCGACTTCCCGGTGGGCGGGCTGCGCTTCTTCGCCTCGTCGCGATCGGCGGGACGCACCCTGCACTGGCGGGACCGGCCCGTCGTGGTGGAGGACGCAGCCGCCGCGGACTTCGCGGGCCTGGACGTGTGCCTGTTCTCCGCCGGGGCCACCACCAGCCGGGCCCTGGCCGAGCGGGTGGCCGCCGCCGGAGCGGTCGTGATCGACAACTCCTCGGCCTGGCGGCGCGACCCGGACGTGCCGCTGGTGGTGTCCGAGGTCAACCCCCATGCGCTGGACTCGATCCCCAAGGGCATCGTGGCCAACCCCAACTGCACGACGATGGTGGCCATGCCGCCGCTGAAGCGCTTGGATGCTGAGGCGGGCCTGCTCGCAATGGTGGTCTCCACCTATCAGACGGTGTCCGGTGCCGGCCTGGCCGGGGTGGACGAGCTGCACGAGCAGGTGCAGAAGGCGGGTGCCGACGCCCCGTCGCTCACTTTTGACGGCAGCGCGGTCGGCTTGCAGGCGGGCGAGAAGTTCCCCGAGCCGATCGCCTTCAACGTGATCCCGCTGGCCGGCTCGGTGGTCGACGACGGCTCGGGGGAGACCGACGAGGAGCAGAAGCTCACCCACGAGAGCCGCAAGATCCTCGAGCTGCCCGGTCTGGCGGTTGCCGCCACCTGCGTGCGGGTGCCGGTGTACTGCGGGCACTCCCTGTCGATCAGCGCGTCGTTCGAGCGCCCCATCACTCTGGAGCGTGCAGTGGAGGTCCTTGCCGGCGCGCCGGGCGTCGTGATGACCGACGTTCCGACTCCTCTGAAGGCCGCTGGCGCCGACCCCTCCTATGTGGGCCGCATCCGCCGCGACCCCACCCGCCCCAACGGTCTGTCACTCTTCGTGGCGGGTGACAACCTCCGCAAGGGCGCCGCGCTCAACGCCATCCAGATCGCCGAGGTCATGGTGGCGCGCGGCCTGCTGCCTGCGGCTGCCTAGACCCGCCACAGACGGGGCTGCGGCAGGACTCCGGTCGTCAGGCGACCCGGTGCAGAAGCGGGCGGTCTTCGATCACTGCGAGCAGGTTGGTGTACTCGGCCTGGCGCACGGTTGTGTCGATCACCAACCCGGCTTGGGCGGAATGGGGGGTCAGCACAACGTTGGCCCTGGGGTCGGCGGCCAGCGCCAAGAGCGGATTGTCGAGTCGAACCGGCTCCCAGGCGAAGCCGTCGGTGGCCACGCCGCCCAGATGGCCGGTCCGGTAAGCCCGGGCCACAGCGTCCTCGTCGAGCAGGCTGCTGGCTCCGGCGTTGATCAAGAGCGAGCCGGGCCGTAGCCGGCGCAAGAACTCCGCATCGGCGATTCCGGCTGTCTCGGCGGAATGGGGCAGCAGCAGGACCACTACATCGGATCGGTCGAGCAACTCGTCGAGTCCGGCGTAGGCGATCTGGAGCTGCTCCTCGGCCCAGTCCGGCAGCCGGTTGCGGCGGTGGTAGCGGAGCTCGCATCCGAAGCTGCCGAGGCGCAGCGCCAGCTCGGTTCCGATCTCACCGAGGCCAACTATCCCCACCGCGCAGTCCCGCAGTTGGCGAACGCCCTGCATTCTCGACCAGTCGATTAGGAAGGTGTCGGCGTCGCACCGCTGGGGCGTCCCCCATGCCGCGCTGGCCTCCACGACGATCCGCTCGGCCTCGCGGGTGCGTTTGAGCAGGGCCATCATCTGCATGACCACATGCTCGGCCACCATCGTGCACTGCGGCAGGGGCCACCGGCACACCGGAACCTCGGCCCGGCGGGCCGCGCCGAGGTCGATGTCGTGGACCTGTAGTCCGAGGCGCTGGATCAGCCGGAGACGGCTCCCGGCCTCGATGATGGGCCCATCGATCACCCTCGACCGCTCGCTGACCAGGAACTCGGCGTCGGCCACTGCGTCGATGATCTCGGAATCTGAGGGCGACACGAGCATGACCAGCTCGATCTGGTCGGGGCAGGCGGCTCGGGCCACTTCCTGGTGAACGGGTGCCCGCTGGGTCACGTAGACGGCGCGGTGCAGATGCCGGCTCACACCGTCGGCCACTCGGATTCCAGCCCGGTGACACCGGCTCGCGCCGCGACCACCCGGAATCGGCTGCGCACGTCGTCGAGCACGGCCGCCTCGTCCATGGTGAGCACTGCCCGGTTGCGCATGACGGTCCGACCGTTGATCACGACCGTGTCGACGTCCCGGCCCTGGGCTGCGAATACTGCGGTGGCCACCGGGTTCCATACGGGCTGAAGGTGCGGGGCGTCGGTGTCGATGGTGATGAAGTCGGCCTTCTTGCCCGGCTCCAGCGAGCCGAGCGAATCCCCCAGCCCGAGAGCCGTGGCACCGTTCAGCGTGGCCATCTCCAGCACCGTCTCGGGGCCGATGGCCAGGCGGGTTCCGGCCCGCTGCCGGGCCGAATGGCAGGCGATGCGCATATCCCGCAGCAGGTCGAGATTGGCGTTGGACGGAGCGGCATCGCAGCCCAGCGCGACGTTGACTCCGGCTTCGAGCATGTCGGTCACCGCGGCCGGACCCCAGGCTGCGGAGGCGTTGTTGGCCGGGTTGTGCGACACCGACGTGCCGGTGGAGGCCAACAGCCGGTGGTCCTCGTCGTCGGCCACGGTGCAATGGGCCAGAACGCTGCGGGGACCTAGAAGCCCGTGGCCGTGGGCAAGCTCGACGTGGCTGCGGAATCCGAGGCTCCGGGCGAAGTCATTGTCGGAGGGCATCTCGGCTAGGTGGACGGTGATGCCCATGTCGCGGGCCCGGGCCAGCTCCGACACCTCGTCGTAGAGCGACAGATCGCAGGCCGGCTCGGCCGACCGGCACCCGAACCACACTTGGAGCCGGCCGTCGCCGGCGCCATCCCAGCGATCGTGGGCCTCGAGGGTCTGCGCTATGGAGGACTCCCGGGTCTGCCACATGCCGTGGTGCCAGCCCAGCTCGTCGCGGGTCTCGGGGCTGACGGCCATGGCCACCTTGCCGAGGGCGGCTCTGATGCCCGATTCCACGCACACCTCCGCGATCCCGTCGAAGCCGTAGCGCTCGGCCAGTAGGCACTCCACGAACCCCGTGGTTCCCGACTTGAGCATCTCCAGGACGCCCAGGCGGGCGCTGGCGGCCGCGTCAGCTTCGCTGTAGGAGCCCTGCAGCGGGAAGATGCGGGCGAACAGCCAACTCGAGAAGTCGGGGAGCCGCTTTCCCTCCGAGACGCCTCGCAGCATGGTCTGGGCCAGGTGCACATGGGTGTCGATCAGCCCTGGCATCACGATGTGGCCTTTGACATCGACCTCATCGGCGTCGGGATAGCGGCTGCGCAACTCCGAGCTCTTGCCCACCGCCGCGATGCGGTCGCCGGAGACCACCAGCGCGCCGTCCTCGATTATCTCCCGGCTCGGGTTCATCGTGATGACCGTCCCGTGGCTGAAGATCATGGGCTCAACCGTAACGGCCGCGACCCGGCGCGCTAATTCGACGTAGCGGCGGGGCGGCTGCCGGCGATAGCCACTATCACCAGGCCGATGCCTAGCAGTTCCTGGCCGCTGGGCACCTGGGCTAGGGTGGCCAGTCCCACCACCGTCGCGGTCGCCGGCAGGATCGCCTGGAGCAGAGCGAAACGGTGCGGGTCCACCCGGCGCATGACCGTCTGGTCGATCCGGTAGGGGATCACGTTCGACAGGATTCCGGTGGCCACGCCCAGGGCGAGCACCAGCGGGGCGTCCAGCGCACCGCCCACCGCGGACACGCCGAATCCGCTGATGGCCACCGCTCCGACCAGCATGCCGATCCCCAGCCCGTCCACCGAGGCCGGGCTGCGAGCAACCCGGTGGCCCAGCAGGATGTAGCCAGCCCAAAACGCCGCGGCTAGCAGCGCGAACCCCACCCCGGCCGCGGTGCCCTCGGCCTCAACTCCGGCCAGCACCAGCACACCGGCGATGGCCAGCACCAGAGCCCCCGACGAACGAAGGGAGCGGGCCCCGAGCGCGGCCACTACCACCGGTCCGGTGAACTCGATGGCGACCGCGTTGCCGAGTGGCAGTCTGTCCATGGCCAGGTAGAAGCACAGGTTCATGGCGGCCAACGACACCCCGAAGGCTGCGGCCCGGACCAGCACGGCCCGCTCCCAGCGACGGCGCCACGAGCGTCGCAGCAGTACGATCATGGCGCCCGCGCCCAGTACCCGGAGCAAGGCCACCCCGCTCGGGGCCAACTGGTCGAACAGCGTGGCGGCGACGGCCGCGCCCAGGTACTGCGAGATCGCCCCGACCATGAACAGAGCCTCAGGAGGGAGCGCTCGGAGGCGCATCACGACCCCGGATAGGGTGAGGTCATGGCACTCGACGACCAGCTCGTGAACCGGCTCACCTGGAAGATCCCCAACGCTCTGGCGCTGATCGGGTCGCGCTCAGGGTCCGAGCGCAACGGTATGACCGCAAGCTGGATCACGCAGTTGTCGATGGAGCCGGTGCTCATAGGTGTGGGGGTGGACAATACGGCGGTGACGCACCGCCTCATCTCCGAGGGGGGCTCGTTCACCGTGAATCTGTGGAACGCCGAGGACACGCGGGTGTTCGTCAAGTTCTCCAAGCCCGCCACCTACGCCGACGGAACCCTCAACGGCCGGGAGGTGCGCGAGGCGACCACCGGCGCCCCGGTGTTCACCGAGGCCATCGCCTGGATGGACTGCGAGGTGCGCCACGCCATCGACCTAGGCACCCACACGCTCTTCGTGGGCGAGCTAGTCGACGGTGCCATCCAGGCGGACGAGGCCCGCTCAGCCTCCATGAGCGACACCCGCATGAAATACGGAGGCGTCAAACGCCACTGAGGCTTAACGCACAACTCGCGACGGCTTCAGACTCGTATCGCCGCAAGATGTGAGGTGATCCCGAAAACTTCCTTGACCGCGGCTACGGGCGGCACCGTGTCACTGGCAGGCGGCTCGCTACGAGTACAAGTGGGAGGCGCTGCCTATGGGGACTTGGCCAGGCTCGGGGTTGGACACGAGCACCTCGCACTCCATTGCGTCGGGGTCGCGGAAGAACAGGCTGAGCTTGCGGCCGAAGTCGGTGACCGTTCCGTCGGTGGCGCCGGCCGCCGTGAGCCTGGAGCGGATCTCGTTGAAGTCTTCGAGGCTGGCCGCGTGCAGGCCGATGTGGTCGAGCCGGCCCCGACCGAACATCGGCGTCTGGTGGCCGGCCTGCTCGTTGCCGTCGATCTCGAAGACGTTCAGCTCGGTGGCCGGGCCGATGTTGATGACGGTCATGCGAGGCCCTCCGGGGAACTCCTCGCCGTCGAACTCCACGGTGGCCCCGAACATCTCGATGTAGAAGGCCTGGAGCCGGTCGGAGTCGTTGGTGATCACGGCCACATGGTCGAGTCCCTGAGTGAGCATAGGAATCTCCCTCCTGGCTTGTCGATGGAATCGGATCTCTTGACTGTTCTATCTGCTTGACAGACGGCTTCTGGTGGCGGCTAGGAGGCCCAGGCCGGCGCAGGCTGCGGTGACTGCTCCCACTGTGACCAGGGCGGTGCGGCTGCCGAAGGCGTCCACCATCCAGCCCAGGATGGGACCGCCGACGGCGCGGGCCCCCACGAAGACCACCCCGTACACCGCGGACACCCGGCCCTGTAGGCGCGGATCGGCCGCGGTCTGCACCGATCCGTTGGACAGGCTCAAGTACCCGCCGCCGAAGGTGCCTACCACGAAGATGACCGCAATCCCGGCGATGAGGTGGTTCACCACAGCCAGCGGGACCATGGTTGCGCTGAACACCGCCAGCAGGATCGCCAGGCTGCGCACGCCTTCCAGCTTCGATGCCGCCATCATCACCGAGCCGATGAGGCTGCCGACGGCCATGACCTGGGCCAGGATCGCGAACGTGCCCGCCCCGCTCTCCAACTGTTTGTCGGCGATCACCGGAAGCAGCACCGCCAGGTTCCAGCCGAACAAGGTGAATGAGCACAGCAGGGCCAGCGGGATCGTCACCGTCGGCGTGCGCATCAGGTAGCCGAGCACCCGTCCCCCGGCCGCCCGGGCCTCGGCTGACACGGTAGCGGTGGTGGGAACCACCCGAAGCACCAGCATCGAGGCGAGCAGCGAGGTCGTTCCGTTGACCGCGAAGCAGGCCCATGGCAAGGCCAAGCTCAGGAAGAGCCAGGCAGCACCGCTTCCCAGGAACCGGCCCACCGACATCACCGAGGTGTGCAGCCGGGCCGCCCGGTCGACGCCGTCGGCGACTACCACATCGCGCACGAAGGCCCGTCGCAGCGGGGTGTCGAGGGCGCCGATCACGCCCAGCACCGTGATGGCTCCGAACAGCACTGCCAGCGGGAGATCCTCGCCCATCGTCAGCGCAACAACTGCCAGCCCGCTGGCCACGACAGCTTTGGAGGCCTGGGTGGAGGCCAGCAGCATGCGCCGGTCCATGCGGTCGGCCAGTGTTCCCGCCAGCGGGGCAAGAACGACGGCCAGACCCGACCGAACCGCGACAGTGAGACCCACCGCGAGTGCCTTGCCGGTGAGCTCATACACCAGCCACACCTCGGCGAGGTGGTGGGCCCACATGCCGGCGCCGTGCAGGAACTGGGCGCTGGCGTAGCGGCGGAAGTTGGGGTTTCTGAGCGTCTCGGCCAACTGGCCCAGTGCAAGCCTCACGCGATCCTCACTCCGACAGTTTGACAGCGCAGGCAGGTTGTCAGACAATCTGACCGGCAGTCGGGCCGGTACCCGGCGCGCCTATGGGTCTGACGGAGGACGGATGCGCACAGGGGACAGCTACGTCGAGTCTCTGCGAGACGGGCGCAACGTGATCCTCGACGGCGAACCGGTCGACGACGTCACCTCCCATCCGGCCTTCGCCGCGGGCGTGCGCACCGTGGCCCGGCTCTACGACTTCGCGGCCGAACCGGCCAACCGCGGGCTCATGACCTACGAGTCGCCCACCGACGGGCGCCCGGTCAACCTGAGCTGGCTGGTGCCCCGCTCGGTGGAGGACCTGCGCCGCCGCCGGCTGGCCATCGAGGCTTGGTCGGAGCTGAGCTTCGGCTATCTGGGCCGGTCCCCCGACCATGTGGCCTCCTTCTTCGCCGGCTTCTCGGGCTCTCTCGACACCTTCGCCAAGGCCGGCGACCGCTACGCCGAGAACGTGCAGCGCTTCTACGAGCGGGCCCGGGACGATGACCTCTACGTCACCTACACCATCATCCATCCCCAGATCGACCGGTCGAAGGGCCCCCACGAGCAGTACGAGGACCATCTCTACGCCTCGATCGCCCGCTCCGGCGACGACGGGGTGGTGGTGAGGGGCGCGCAGATGCTCGGGACGGGCACGCTCATGTCGGACTACCTGTTCGTCAGCTCCATCCAGCCGTTGCCTCCCGGCGCCGACGACTACGGCCTGTCGGTGGCGATCCCGGTGAACCACCCCCGGCTGCGCATCTACCCCCGCCGGCCCTACGGCCGCGACGTCACCGCGGCGGGCGACTACCCGCTTTCGGCCGTCTACGACGAGACCGACGCGCTGGTGGTGTTCGACGATGTGGACGTGCCCGCCGAGCACGTGTTCGTCGACCGCGACCGTGACATCACCTTCGCCCAGTTCAACCGCACCCCCGCCCACGTCCTGGGAAACACCCAGGCCCAGATCCGCTACGCGGTGAAGATGAGGTTCCTGGCCGGGCTGGCGTCGCAGCTGGCCGAATGGTCGGGCCAGGCCGCCGACCGGAACTTCCAGCTGGCGCTGGCCCGGGTGGCCGCCGACGCATCGGTCCCCCACGGGATGGTGCTGGCGGGGGAGTACAACGCCGCCATCGACGGCAACGGCGTGGCCCGGCCCGATCCCGAGATGCTGTACGCGGCCATGACGCTGCAACCGGCGCTGTACCGGGACATCACCTACGCCCTGCGGGAACTCACCGGCGGGACCACCATCCAGGTGCCGTCGTCGGTGAGTGCCTGGGACGACCCGGTGACGCGGGCCGACCTCGAGCGGTTCGTGCGCTGGCCCGATGTGGACGCCGAGCACCGGGTGGCGCTGCTGAAGCTGGTGTGGGACGCCATCGGCTCCGAGTTCGCCAGCCGGCACTTCCAGTACGAGATGTTCTACGCCGGATCGGGGTCGGTGGTCCAGGGCCGCCTGTACCGCAACTACGACTGGGAGCGGGCCCGATCCATGGTGCTGCGCTGCCTGGCCGAGACTCCGGGGCCTCATGGCGCCGAATGGCCGGAGGCCGGATCGTGACCGGGGCCGAGTGCCCGTTCGAGGAGGGCGAGGACACCGCCATGGTCGCCACTGGGGGTGTGGCACAGCTCCCCGAGGTCCTCGACACCAGCTTCCGCAGCGCTCTGCGCCGTCTGGACCGGGCCGGACTGCTGGCCAGGGTGTCGCGGACCGTGGACCCAGACCTCGAGGTCGCCGGCCTGATGAAGAGCCACGACGCGGGGGCGGCCCTGCTGTTCGAGAGCGTCAAGGACCACGATGTGCCCGTGGTCGGCAACGTGTTCGCCACCCCCGAATCCTCCGAGGCGGCCATGGACTCGACCGGGCCCAGTTGAGGACCGCGCTGGCCCGGGGCATCCACACCGACGTCGAGCCGGAGCCGGCCGGAGACGCCCCGGCCCAGGAGCGGGTCTGGCGCAAGGGATCCATCAACCTGGGTGAGCAGCTGCCTGTTCTGAAACACGCCCCCGGCGACGGCGGACGTTTCGTGACAGCGGGCGTGCTGATCGTGCGCGATCCCCTCACCGGCGTGCGCAACGCCTCCTTCCACCGCCTCCAGCTGCTCGGACCGGACAGGGTGGCCATCAAGATCGACCACGGACGCCACCTGGGCCGGGCCCTGGACCACGCAGTTGAGATGGGCCAGGACCTGCCGGTCGCGGCCTGCGTCGGCACCGACGTGTCGCTGATCTACGCGGCCTCCACCATGGGCGCGCTCATGCCCGAGAACCGCGACGAACTGTGCGCCGCCGGGGGCTGCCGGGGCCGGGGCCTGGCGGTGGTGCCCGGCGTGTCGGTCGACGTGGACGTGCCCGCCGAGACCGAGATCGTGATCGAGGGCGTCATCAAGGCCGGCGAGCCGGCCCACGAAGGCCCCTTCGGTGAGTTCGTCGGCTATGCCTCCCCCGCCGGGCTGGCGCCCACCGTGGACGTGACCGCGGTCACCGCCCGCGACGAGCCCGTCTACCACGCCATCAACGGCGCCGGCCGCGAGACGATCGTGCTGCGCAAGCATGTGCTGGAGGTGGCCGCGCTGGAGGCGGTCCGCCCCGTGACGCCCATCGTCAGCGACGTGTGCATGCCTCCGGGGGGACTCCACCGGTTCCACCTCGTGATGGCGCTGTCCAAGCGCTCCGAACGCGACGACGGCATGGGCCGCAACGCCGCGCTGGCCGCGTTCGGAGCCCTCAAGGACCTCAACATGATCGTGCTGGTCGACGACGACATCGACCTGCACGATCCCGACGATGTGGCCTACGCCTTGGCGACCCGGTTCGACGCCGCATCCGACCTGGTGATCCTGCCGGGGATGCGGGGCCACGAGTACGTGCGCACCTCGCGGGCCGGGGTGGGAACTAAGGCAATCCTGGACGCATCGGTTCCCTACGAGAGCCGCGCCGACTTCGAGCGCATCCCGTTCGCGGCGTCCCCGGACGGAGACATCGAGCTTGACGCGATCTACTCCGGAACTACGGTGCTGAGCTGGCTGGGAGGCAAACCGTGAAGCCTCATCGCGAGTTCTTCATCGGCCGCGGGGCGATGGGCGTGATGCTGGGGCGTGACACCCCTGCGAACCGCGCTGGAGGCCAACCGTGAAGCTCAGCCGCGAGACGCTCGCCGACCGGCTGCAAGAGCAGCTCAAGCGCCAGATGCTGTCGGGCCGCCTAGCCCCCGGCGCGGTGATGCCGTCGGAGCGGGAGTTGCGAGAAGTGTTCGGCGTGGGGCGCACCACGGTGCGCGAGGCGCTTCAAGGCCTGGTCTCGTCCGGGTTCCTGACCCGCGACTCGGGCCGGCTGATCGTGCGCCATCCCACCGACATCAGCCCCCGGATGCTGGACCTCGCGGCCCGGGCCTCCGACGCGTCGGTCCAGCAGGTGTTCGACGTGCGCAAGCTGCTGGAGATCCATGCGGCCGGCCTGGCCGCCGACAACCGCACCGCCGACGACCTTGCCGAGGTCGCCGGATGCCTCGGGCGGATGGACACCCAGGACGAGGCCCAGTACCACACCGCCGATCGCGGCTTCCATTGCGCCGTGGTGCGAGCGTCCCACAACACCGTCTTGGCCGAGCTCTACGAGGCGGGCATCGGACTCTTCTTCCGCAAGCCCGCCTTCTGGCGGGTGTTCACCCGCTCCCCCGAGCAGCGCCGCCGGGTGGGCTCGGGGTACGAGGGCCACCTGCAGATCTACGACGCCATCGCTCGCCAGGACGCCGAGCTCGCCCAACAGCAGATGCGCCGCCATCTGCGGCAGGTCGAACAGAGCCTCCTGGCCGTGATGCACGCCACCCTGGACGGGGCGCACGAGACGCCCGCCGTGATGCACGCGACCCTCGACGGAGCACACGAGACGCCCGCGGCAGTGCAAGAAGCCCCCGGCGCGACCGAGGATCCGCCCGAACCGTTCGGAACGTCGTCCCCCGCAGAGGAGACAGAGAGGAAGCCATGAGACAGGGATACCGGGTGATCGACGCCGACACCCACGTCACCCCATCCGTCGAGGTGCTCGTCGACTACGGCGACCGCGAACTGAAGGACCGCGCCGACGAGCTCACGCCCTACATCCGGGTGACCAAGCCCACCGCGGGCCGGGGCCATCCCACCCATCCCTATGGCGTGGTGCGGGTCAACCCCCGGCCCTACAGCCGGGTGGCCGGGCACAAGCCGGACACCTCGGTCGACACCCGAGGGGCCGGCGCCAAGGGGGCGCTCGAGGGCCGGGTGAAGAACCTGGCGGCCAAGCCCATCGCCGACGGCATCCAGCACACCAACGCCGAGGGCCGCCTGGCCAACATGGACGTGGAGGGGGTGGACGTCAACTTCATCATTCCCGGCACCTGGGCGCCGGGCAGCACCGCGCTGGACGTCAGCCTGGCCAAGGCCATGTACCGGTCCTACCACCGCTACATGGCCGACTACTGCTCGGCCGACCCCCGCCGCCTGAAGGGACTGCTGCTCGCGCCGGGCGCCGATCCCGAGTGGGCTGCGGACACGATCCGCAAGCACGCCGGCGACGAGTGGCTGGCCGCGGTTTGGCCGGTGCTGCCCGAGGGCCTCCCGGTCGACGATCCGGACCTGGAGCCGATATGGCAGGCGATGGACGAGGCGGACTTGCCCATCATGCACCACAGCTTCTTCTACGAGGCCCCCTACTTCCCCGGCTACCGCGACATCTGGGGCAACGTGGCCGTGGCCCGCACCGCCGCCCACGTCTGGGGGGCACAGAGGCTCATGGCCTACGTGCTGGTGTCGGGGATGCTCGACCGCTACCGGAACCTGAGGGTGGCCACCGTGGAGACCGGCCACGGCTGGCTGCCCCACTGGATTATCCGGCTGACCAGCCAGATCGACTACGTCAAGGGAGCGGTGCCCGCCGACCTGAAGCACACGCCGATGGAGTATGTGCAGATGGGCCGGGTGTTCTGCGCCATCGAGCAGCACGAGGGACCGGAGATGACCAAGGCGGTCATCGACATCCTGGGCGACGGCGTGCTCATGTACGAGTCCGACTTCCCCCATCCCGAGTGCTACTACCCGAACAGCACCGACAACGTGATCTCCTGGGGTCCTGTGATCGGCGAGACGGCCCTGCGCAAGCTCATGGCCGACAACGCGGCCCGCTACCTGCGGCTGCTGTCGGTTCCCTGGGACGGCGACGGGTCTAGCGCCGGCAGCGCCGGGCAGGGCAGCAATGGACGTTGAGCAGGCCCTTGAGCTCGTGCAGCAGGCCCGGGCCATCGGGGCCGAGCGGGGGATCAACGCCACGGTGGCCGTGCACGACGACGCTGGCCATCCCCTGGTAGTCGTGCGGGGCAAGCGCTGGCACGGGCCGTACATGGCCATGGGCAAGGCCCGGCTGGCGGCCGCCTTCGCCAAGCCCACCAAGGATCTCGTTGCGCAGTGGGCCGACCGGCCCCTGTTCCCCACCAGTCTTGTGGACATCATCCCTGGAGGGGTCACCGTCAATCCCGGCGGTGTGCCTCTGTTCTCCGACGGCGTTTGTGTGGGCGCCGTCGGTGTGGGCGGGGGCTCCCCCCAGATCGACCACGAGATCGCGGCCGCGGCCGCGGACCATTTCCACGGTTCCCAAGGCACCTAGATCTGATGAATTCAATTCACAGAGCCAAAGGAGGAAACAACAACATGAGACACATCTGGCAACAACTGAGAGTACCGCTCGCGGCGCTCTTCGTGCTGGCGCTAGTGGCCGCGGGCTGCGGCGACGACGAGGCTGACGCCCCCGCCGCGCCGGTGGTCGACACGGCCGCCGTCGAGGCCGCGCAGGCCGAGGCCGACGCCGCGCAGTCTGAGGCCGACGCCGCCCGGGCCGAGGCTGAAGCGGCTGCCGCAGCAGTCGCCGAAGCTGAAGCAGCCCTGGCCGAGGCCGCGGCCGCGGCGGCTGCGGCGAGCGCGGAGCAGCAGGCCGAGGCCCAGGCTGCGCTGGAGGCGGCCGAGGCTGACGCCGCCGCCGCGCAAGAGGCTGCATCTGCAGCCGAATCGCGAGCCGCGGAGGCCGAGACTGCGGCCGACGAGGCTGCCGCCGCTCTGGAGGAGGCCACTGCCGAGCCTGAGCCGGCTGCCCCGACCGGGGATCCCGGAAGGGTTGTCATCGCCGTCACCACCGAGCCATCCACGCTCGACCCGCAGGCCGTCAACGACCGCAGCTCGCGGGTGGTAACCGCCAACCTGTTCGAGTCCCTGCTCGGGCGGGACGCCTCGACGGCACTGGTTCCGGTGCTGGCCACCAGCTTCCCCGAGGTGGTGGACGACGACACCTGGCGCTTCACAGTGCGCGAGGGTGTGACCTTCCACGACGGTCAGGACCTCAATGCCCAGGCCGTGGCGGACGCCCTGAACCGCATGCTGGACCCGGACTACTCGACCCAGCGAGACTCGTACATCCGGGGCATGACCAGCGTGGAGGCAGTGGACGATGTCACCGTCGACGTTCACACCGACGGGGTCAACGCCACCCTGCCGCTGCAGATAGCGCAGCTCCCCATCTTCGCGCCGGGCACGGCCGACACGGTGGGTGAGAACCCGGTGGGGACCGGTCCCTACATGTTCGAGTCCTGGGAGCGCGGCCAGCAGATCACCGCGGTGCGGAACCCGAACTACTGGGGCGACGCGCCGTCGATCGACGCGTTCACGGTGCGGTTCATCCCCGACAAGCAGACGTCGCTGGCCGCCCTGACCGCAGGCGAGGTCGACCTGGTGCTGGACATCCTGCCCGAGCAGGTTCCGCTGGTGCCCCAGGCGCTCAGCGTGCCCGCCACCGAGTACAGCTACATCGCGCTCAACGCCCTCCGTCCCGATCTGGCCCCGCCCGAGATTCGGGTGGCCATGAATCTGGCCGTGGACAAGGAGCTGATCGCGGAGACGCTCTATGAGGGCTACGCCAAGCCCAACGACGCCCAGCACCTGTCGCCGGGGATGCTCGGCTACAACCCCGACGTCGGCCCGTTCCCGTACGACCCGGATCGGGCGCGCGAGATCATGGCCGAGCACGGCTGGAACGAGGACAACCGCTTGTTCCTCGAGATCTACGCGCCGATCGGCCGGTACCTGCGCGGCGTGGAGACGACTCAGGCGGTGGCCACGATGCTGAACGACGTCGGCTTCGACACCGAAGTGCGGCTCGCCGAGTGGACCCGCTTCCGCGCCGGCAGCCGGATCAGGGGCGAAGAGCCAGGCGCCTATGACGCTCGCTACGGCTGGAACTCCAACGAGTGGTTCGATGGGGCCCGCACCCGCAACTTCCTGGTATGCGGCGGCTCGTCCTCCAAGCTGTGCGACGAGCTGGTCACCGACCTCTTCGAGCAGGCCGGCTCGACGACCGACCAGGACCTGCGCCACATCCTCTACCAGAGGGCCTGGGCCCGGCTGCATGAGAACCCCCATGCCATCTACCTGCTGCAGCAGGACCTGATCTACGGCGCGACGGAGCGTCTCGACTGGCAGCCCCGGCTCGACGACGAGTACTTCGTGTCAGAGATGAGCCTCAACTAGAGCAGCAGGCTGGCTGGCTGGTCTGCTGCTGACCTGCCGGCCCGGCTCGGCCCAACAATCTGGATCGAGCCGGGCCTGGCAGGGCTGAGCGTCCATAGGTATCGATGGGAATGCAGGAGACGACGGCGACAACGGCGCCGTCGCCGCAGTCGCGGCGCGGCCGGCTGCTGCGACGGCTGCGCGATCGCTTGGCGGCCGAAGGGTCGCTTGGCGGCCTTCTGCTGCGGCGGCTGCGCGACGGCGTCATCGTGCTGCTGCTGGTGGTGACGGTGATCTTCTTCTTGGCCCATGTCGTCGGGAACCCGGCCCTGGTGTTCGCCCCGGTCGACGCCACTGATGAGCACATAGCCAAGATCCACCGCCAGTTCGGTCTGGACCGCCCCGTCACCGAGCGCTACTGGGAGTACCTGGTCGACCTGTCCCGTCTCGACTTCGGTGAGTCGACCTGGCAGCAGCGGCCCGCCATCGACGCGGTGGTCGAGGCGCTGCCCTCCACCGTCTATCTCACCGTTGTCGGTCTGGCCGCGGCCGCGGTGCTGGGGGTGGTGCCCGGGATCGTCGCGGGCGCCCGGGCCCGCAAGCCTTTCGACAAGGCCTCGAACCTGCTGTCGGTGACCGCCCTGTCGGTGCCGAACTTCTGGTTGGGGCTGCTGCTGATCCTGCTCTTGGGGGTCCAGCTCGGTTGGCTGCCCACGTCGGGGCGCTTCGAGACGGCCAGCATCGTGATGCCCGCGCTCACTCTGGGCATCGTCCACGGCGGCCGCATCTACCAACTCGTGCGGTCGGCCACCTTCGAGGAGATGTCCAAGCCGTACGTCACCGTGGCCCGCAGCAAGGGTCTCACCGAGTGGAACATCCTGCGCCGACACGTGGTGCGCAACACCGGGGTCACCACCGCCACCATCGTCGGCTGGGAGTACGTGCGGATGTGGGGCGGCGCGGTGTTCGCCATCGAATACGTGTTCGCCTGGCCGGGCGTGGGTCTGTTGACCATCGACGCCGCCCACCGCCAGGACTTCTTCGTGCTCCAGGCCGCGGTCATCATCGCGGGGGCGTTCGTGATCTTCAGCAACCTCCTCATCGATATGGGCTACCAGTTCATCGACCGCCGGATCACGGCCACCTGATGAGCGTCACCGTCGCCAAACGCACGGGCACCGATCCGGGCCGCACCTCGCAGCACCGCGTCTGGGGCCGCCTCGTCGACATGCTGGGCAGCCGGGGCTGGATCCTGCTGGTGCTCTTCCTGGTGCTGCTGGTGGCGGCCTCGATCGTGCCCGACGTGTTCGCCACGCACGACCACGATGCCCAGAACCTGCGGGCCCGCCTGCTGGGGCCTGGGGAGTCCTCGTCCGAGGGCCTGCACCTGCTGGGAACCGACAGCCTGGGCCGGGACCTCTTCTCCCGCATGGTGGTGGGCACCCGCCTCACCCTGTTCATAGCGGTCATGGGCACTCTGATCGGCGCGGGGGTGGGCGTGCTGTTCGGGCTGCTGGGCGGCTACTTCGGCGGGCGCACCGACCGGCTGCTCATGCGCTTGGGCGAAGCCCAGACGGCCATGCCCATGTTCCTGGTCGCCATCCTGCTGCTGAGCCTGCTCGGGCCCAGCGTGGGAATCCTGCTCGTGGTGCTGCCGTGCCTGGTGTGGCCCATCTTCGCCCGTGTGGTGCGGGCCGAGGCGCTGAGGCTGCGGGAGGAGACGTTCATCGAGGCTTCGATCGCCACCGGCTGCTCAACCACCACCATCCTCGGCCGGCATCTGCTGCCCAACGTCGCGCCCCGCATCCTGGTGCTGTGCGTGGTGGAGATCGGACATGTGATGCTCTCGGAAGCCGGTCTCAGCTTCCTGGGGGTGGGCGTGCAGCCCCCCGACACCACCTGGGGGCTGTTGATCTCCGAGGGCCGGCCGCTGCTGGCGGTGGCCTGGTGGCTCACGATCCTGCCCGGGGTGCTGCTGGGCATCTCGGTGCTGGTCCTCAACCTGCTGGGCCGCTACTGGGAGGCCCGCTCGGGGGCGGCCGGATGAGGCCGCGGTCCGGAGGCTCGGGGGGCGGCCGGATGAGGCCTTGGCCTGGAGACTCGGGGGCGGCCGGATGAGCGGCTTGCCTCTGTTGGAAGTGGAGGATCTCCACGTCACGTTCCGCACCGCCTCAGGTCCGGTGCACGCCGTGGACGGCGTCAGCTTCACCATGGCGCCGGGCGCGTCGTTGGGGGTGGTGGGCGAGAGCGGCAGCGGCAAGAGCGTGACCGCCCGCGCCCTGCTGCGCCTCTTCTCCATCACCGACGATGTGCAGATCTCCGGGGCGGTCCACTTCGACGGCCAGGACCTGTTGCGCATCGACGAGCGCCGGCTGCGCGATGTGCGCGGCGGGCAGATCGGCATGATCTTCCAGGATCCGCTCACATCGCTCAATCCGCTGATGGCGGTGGGCGAGCAGATCGCCGAGTCGCTGCGCCTGCACCGGGGAATGAGTCGGTCCGAAGCGGCCGCCGAAGCTGTCGAGTTGCTGGCCCGGGTGGGCATCGCCGATCCCGAGCAGCGGGCAATAGAGCTGCCGAGCAGCTTCAGCGGCGGCATGCGCCAGAGGGTGATGATCTCGCTGGCCATCGCCTGCCGGCCCCGCCTGCTCATCGCGGACGAGCCCACCACCGCCCTCGACGTGACCGTGCAGGCCGAGATCCTGCTGCTGCTCGACGAGTTGCGCCGATCGGAGGGCATGGCCTTGATGCTCATAACCCACGACTTCGGTGTGGTTGCGGCCACCTGCGAGGACGTGCAGGTCATGTACGCGGGCAAGCTGGTGGAGAGGGCCTCGATGGCCCACCTCTTCGACCGAGCCAACCATCCCTACACCGAGGGGCTCCTGCGCCTGGTGCCCCGCTTCGAGGACGCCCACACCGGGCGGTTGCATCCCATTCCGGGCCAGCCGCCCATAACCGGCGGGGGCGGCTCGTCGTGCGCCTTCGCGCCGCGGTGCAGCCACGCCATCGACCGCTGCCGGTCCGAGGTGCCGCCCGAGGTGGCGGTGGGCCCCGAGCATCTCAGCGCCTGCTGGCTGGCGGCTGACCGGGCCAAGGACACCACTGACGCGGGCCGCCCCTGGAGCAGGACGCCGTGAGCGAGGCCGCGGTTGCCGGGACGGCCTTGGAGCGCGATTCGGCCGATGCCGGCGCGTCGCCGCCGACCGTGCTCGAGGTGAACGACGTCGTGGTGGAGTTCGACACTGACGCGGGCCGCATCACTGCCGTGGACGGGGTGTCGCTGCATCTGGCCACCGGCGAGACGCTGGGTCTGGTGGGCGAGAGCGGGTGCGGCAAGTCCACGCTGGCCCGGGCCATCCTGCAATTGGTGCGGATGAAGCGAGGCTCGGTCCGCCTCGAGGACACCGACCTGGGCTCCCTGTCGTCGCGGGAATTGCGCCGCATGCGCCACCGCATCCAGATGGTGTTCCAGGACCCCCGGGGCTCGCTCGACCCACGTATGAGCGTGTCTTCCCTCATCGGCGAGCCGTTGAGGGTTCACGGCATCGGCGACCGGGCCAGCCGGGCCGAGGCGGTGGCTGAGGCGATGGAGTTGGTGGGGCTGCCCGCCGCGGTGGCCGACCGCCTTCCCAGCGAGCTCAGCGGCGGGCAGCAGCAGCGGGTCGGCATCGCCCGGGCCATCGTCACCGATCCGGCCGTGCTGGTCTGCGACGAGCCGGTGTCCGCGCTGGACGTGTCGATCCAGGCCCAGATCATCAACGTCCTCGACGAGCTGCGCAACGAGTTGAGCCTGGCCATGCTGTTCATTGCCCACGACCTCTCGGTGGTGCGCCATCTCAGCGACCGGGTGGCAGTCATGTACCTCGGCCAGATCGTCGAGACGGGCACCGCGTCCGAAGTGTTCGGCGAGCCCCGCCATCCCTACACGCAGGGCCTGATCTCGTCGGTGCCCCGAGCCGACGCCGAGAGCGCGGCCCGTTTGCAGACGGCCCGCCGGCTGGTGCTCGGGGAGCTGCCCAGCCTGCTGGACCCGCCGTCGGGGTGCCGGTACCGCACCCGCTGCCCCTACGCCACCGCCGAGTGCGCCGACGCCGAGCCGTCGCCCGAGCCGGTCGGTCCGGCCGACGGCCTGCACACAGTGCGGTGCCACCACTGGCGCACGATCGTCAGTGCTGCGCCGGAGCACCAACTGTCCGCTACCAGTCAGGAGCAAGCAATATGAGCGATCGCACCGCCATAAGTACAGACGGCGCCCCCACTCCGACCGGCCCGTTCAGCCAGGCCATCCGGGTCGGGAACCTCGTGTTCACCGCGGGGCAGGCCGGCCGCAACCGCGACACCGGGGAGATGGGCGACATCGGCGAGCAGGCCGACTGGGCGCTGCGCAACATCGGCAACATCCTGGCCGCCGCGGGCGCCTCGATGGCCGACGTGGTCAAGACCACCGTCTACCTCAAGGAGCGCACCCCCACCGGACCCCTCAACGAGCAGTGGGTGAAGCATTTTCCCGAGCCTCTGCCCGCCCGGTCGTCGGTGTTCGTGGCCCGCCTGAAGAACCCCGAGATGCTCATCGAAGTCGAGGCGGTCGCCGTTGTCTGACCTGCCCGTGCCAGAGGCCGAGCGGGTAGGCCCAGGTCTCGGGTGTCTCGCGGCGCGCCGAGCGAGGCCCCAGGGCCCGAGCGGCCCGTGAGCGCAGCGAACAGGAGTGGGATGCCGGCCCGAGCGGCCCGTGAGCGCGGGGAACAGGAGCGGGGACCCGGCCGGGCCGTGATGAGTGCAGGCTGCTTGCAGGCCGCGGAAACGGGCGCGGCCGTGTTGGCGTCGGGCGGCAACGCGGTGGACGCGGCCATCGCGGCCTCGGCGGTGCAGTGCGTGCGCGAGCTGCCGTGGTGCGGCCTCGGCGGTGACGGCTTCGCGCTGGTGTCGCGTCCCGACGGCTGTGTCGAGGCGCTCAACGGCGCGGGCGCTGTCCCTCGGGCCTTGGCCACCGCTTCGATCCCCGGCGGCACCGTGCCCCGATTCGGTCCGCTGTCGATCTCGACTCCGGGTCTGGTGGATGCCTGGTGGCGATTGTGGGAGCGCTTCGGATCCCGGCCATTCGCGACTCTGATCGAGCCGGCGGCCACCCTCGCTGAGGACGGGTTCGCCCTCGACGACGCCTTCGCCCGTGCCCTCGACCGGGTCCGCGGCGCGGTCGGGGGAGAGGATCCGTTCGTGGTCGAGTTATGCGACGGCAACGGCTCGCGTGCCGGCGAGGGTTTCAGCCTGCCGGCTCTGGCCCGCACGCTGCGCGAGATCGGTGCTGGCGGGCCACCGGCGTTCTATCGCGGCTGGTTGGCCTCGGAAGTGGCACAGACGGTGGGCCGTCAGGGCGGCCTGCTGTCGGCCGATGACCTGGCCGAGCATTCGTGCGACTTCGAGCCGCCGATCACAGTCCGCTACAGCGGCGCCGAGGTGTCGGTGACGCCGCCGGTGTCGATGGGCTGGGCGCTGTTGCAGCAACTGCTGCTGTACGAACGGCTTGGCGGTCGCCTCATCGACGGTGACGCCGACCGGATCGACCTGATGGTGCGCTGCAAGCATGCCGCCTTCGCGGATCTCGCCGGTCTGCCTCGCTGGCAGGAGCCATCCGATGTGATGCCGGTCCTCAGCGAGGACTCGCTCGACCGTTGGTGCTCGACGATCGCCGATCAGCGCCGATCCGTGCTGGCGCCCGCGGGCGCCCCCGCAGATCCGGTCGCCGCCGCCGGCACCGACACGACCTGCCTGTCGGTGGTCGACGGCCGGGGTCTGATGGTGACGTTCATCCACAGCCTCTTCAACGAGTTCGGATCGCGGGTCGTGGTGCCGGGAACCGGCATCGTTCTCAACGACCGGCTGGCCAAGCAACCGGCCCGGGTCGACCGGGGCGAAGGATCGGGTCGGCCGCGGCGGCCCCTGCACACCCTCGTCGGCTACCACGTTGTCCACGGTGGCCGTCGGCTGGTGGGGGCCACCCCCGGCGGTCGGGGCCAGGTACAGACCAATTTCCAAGTGCTGCGGGCCATCATCGACGACGGCGCCTCCCCCCAAGACGCCGTCGACCGTCCCCGGTGGCTGTCGGGGGCGCCTCGGCTGCCCGACGCCGATGATCTGCTGTTCCTGGAGCCCGGATTCCCGTCGGGTCTGGGTTCGGATCTGGCCCGGCGCGGCCACATGGTCGCCGCCGACGGCGCGGCATCAGACAACGACCTGTTCGGAAGCTGCACCATCGCCGGGTCGGGTCCGCAGCGCTCGGAAACCTTCGGTGCGGCCGACCATCGGCGGGGCGCGGCCCTGATGCGGGTCGATCCGCCCGCCGGCATCGGCGACACCGGTTGCGCCAACGACAATGCGGCCCCTCAATCGGCGGGCCGCTTGGGAGAGGAGACTCCATGACCGACGTGATGTCGGCCCCGAAGTTCGGGCCGAGGGCCATCACCTACCCCCATCCCATCAACCACGACTGGTATGACTGGCCGATGTTCTCGGAGGCCGAGTTCGAGCGGCGCCACGGGTTGGTGCGGGGGTTCATGGCCGAGCGCGACCTGGACTGCCTGCTGGTGGCCGGTGCCGCCCACCTGTGGGACCGGGGCTGGGCCAACGTGCGCTGGATCAGCAACTACATGGGCACCATGGAGCTCGACAGCTTCGTGATCTTCCCGGCCGAGGGCGAGCCGACGCTGGCCATCCTCGGCCTCAACGCCCGGCTGCCCGACCGGGTCACCCGCTCGATCTTCAGTGATGTCCGGGGCGCCCTCAACACCCGCACCATCCTGGTCGACCGGCTCGACGAGTTGGGACTGCACCGGGGCCGGGTGGGCATCGTCAACCCCACCCCGTACCTCTCGGTCTCGCGGGACCACTGGGCCGCCCTCACCGGGACCTACCCGGAGGTCGAGTTCGAGGAGTTCTCCGACGAGTTCTGGAGGATGCGGCTGGTGCTGTCCGACGAGGAGGTCGCCTGCCTGGAGGAGGCGGCCCGCATCGGCGACGCCACACAGGTGGCGGTGATGGAGCAGCTCCGCCCCGGCATGACCGAGCACGACCTGTTCCGGATCATCTACTCCACCATCGCCATCGAGCGGGGCGAGATCCCCTGCATGGTGCTGGCCGGCAGCGAGTCGATGAGCAACCCCACCAGCGGCTTCCAGCGGCCCCGGCCCATCGGGCGCACCATCACCTCCGACGATGTGCTGCTCATGGAGGTCGGGGCCCGCGACGGGCACGGGTACGAGGCTCAGACGGGCAAGGCGATGGTGTTCTCCGAGCCGCCGCCCGACTACGCCGACCTGCTGGACGTGATGCTCGAGGCCTACCACCGGATAGTGGCCGAGCTGAGGCCCGGCTGCACCGCCAAGGAGCTGCGGGCCGCGGGCAGCATCATCAACGAGCGGGGCTACACCATCGTGGCTCCGCTGGTGCACGGCGTGTTCAACCCCATCGACGCCGGTCCGTTCGTGGGCACGTCGCACCGGCCCGACAAGGACGTGGTGCTGGAGCCCAACATGGCGCTGTGCGTGGAGATCCATCCCTGCACGACCGACATCATCAAGGGCGTGTTCATGGGCGACACCTATGTGATCACCCAAGACGGCGCCCGCAACATCAACCATCGACTAGAGCCGAAGGTCTACGAACTGGGGTGATCCCTCATGGCTTCCAAACCCGAACTTGAGTTCCACATTCCCGACGGGGCGTGGCGCCCGGCGGGCGGCCCGGTGGAGGGCATCGACGAGATGATCCTGTCCACCGACGGCCGGCCAGACGGGGCCTACACCCGGCTGATGCGCTTCGCGCCCGGGGTGGACTCGTCGCCCAACGGCGTGCTCACCCACCACTTCTGGGAGGAGGTGTACATCGTGGAGGGCGAGTTCACCGACCTGCGCCTGGGCGAGACCTTCACCGCGGGCATGTATGCCTGCCGCCCTCCGGGCATGCCCCACGGCCCGTGGCGCACCGAGTCGGGAGTGCTGATGGTGGAGTTCCGCACCGGCGGCTACAACCCCTGAGTTTCGGGCCTGGCAGGGAGTTCACGGTGAGGCTGTCGATCGACGGCACTGAGCGGGTGTTCGCGCCCGAGGCGCTGGTCGTGATCGGCTACGCGGGCCGGGACCGGGCCGCGGTCGAGCACCACATCGACGAACTGGCCGCCCTCGGGGTCCCCCGGCCGGCGAGCATCCCGCTGTTCATGGCATTCTCGCCCGGTTTGATCGCGCAGGAGCCGTCGATGGCGGTGACCGGGGCGAACACCTCCGGCGAGGCCGAGATCGTGGTGGTGGTCGACGGCGACGAAGCCTTCGTAACTGTCGGCTCCGACCACACCGACCGCGACCTGGAAGCGGTTCACATGATCGCCTCCAAGGCGGTCTGCCCCAAGCCGGTGGCTGCATCCGGCTGGGCTGCCAGCGCGGTGGGGGATCGATGGGAGGACCTCTGGCTGCGCAGCCGCATCGACGGCGGCGTGCTGTACCAGGACGGATCGGCCGCCATGAACCGGCATCCGCTGGAGCTGGTGGCGACCATCCCGTGGGCTGGCTCCCCGCCGGGCTGCTTCGTGGCCTTCACTGGGACGGTGCCGGTGATCGGCGACATCCGGCCCAGCGACACCTTCAGCGCCGAACTGTCCGGCCCGGGCTTGCCACCGATCAAGTTGAGCTACCGGGTGGAGACCGTCCCGGAACTCGCCGTCTGAGACCCTGCGCCGGCGGTGGGCGCGTCCAGACCCTGATCTCTATAGGTCGCTGCCGGGAGCGTCGTCTTCCGGTGACCAGCGGGCGTCGATCCACTCTCTGGCCTGGCGGGCCCGCTGCTGCACGATCGCGACGGGATCATCCAGTCCCTGCTCCCGGCGCCTGGCGGCCCAGCGAGCCCCCAGACTGGCGGCCACTGCTCCGGCGGCCGCCGCGACGAGCGCCGCCACCAGGGCGGTGGCTGCCACGAAGCCGAGTGCGGTCGCCAGTCGTAGCAGCCCACCGATCCGCGGTACACCGATTCGCGCCGGGCCCACCGCCAGCGTCCGGTCTCGCCCCGGCCGGTCCGAGCTCCACGACACGCGGCCTTCGAGTGTCAATTCCCTCACGCGGCCGTCTCCTGAAGGCGTTGGGCGTTGCGATCACAGAGTACTGCCCGACCACCGTGCCCGTCCGCGACTGGGGTAGTTTCGTGACGTGCGACTGCTCGTGCTTCAGCACATCGACTGTGAGCATCCCGGCCGGCTGCGCGACTTCCTGAGGGCCGACGGCATCGAGTGGACCGCGGTGGAGCTCGACGAGGGCGAGCCCATCCCGCCGCTGGAGGACTACGACGCCATGTGGGCGATGGGCGGTCCGATGGATGTGTGGGACGTGGAGGAGCACCCCTGGCTGGTGCCCGAGAAGCGGGCCATCCGCCGCTGGGTGCGGGAGATGCAGAAGCCGTTCCTGGGGGTCTGCCTGGGCCATCAGCTCCTAGCCGACGCCCTGGGAGGGACCTGCGGCCCGCAGCGCCCGCCCGAGATCGGGGTGCTGCCGGTGGAGTTGACGCCGGAGGGCCGCACCGATCCGATCTTCGACCGGATGGCCGACCAGCAGCACGCGCTGCAGTGGCACTCGGTGGCCGTGGCCCAGCCGCCGGAGGACGCGGTGGTGCTGGCCAGTTCCCCGGTCTGCCGGGTGCAGGCCATGCGGGTGGGCGATCGGGCCTGGTCGATGCAGTACCACGTGGAGGTGGAGGACGACACCGTCCGCAACTGGGGGGAGATCCCCGCCTACCGCCAGGCCCTGGAGTCGGTGCTAGGCGAGGATTCTGTCGACGCGCTGGCCGCCGACGCCGACCGCCACATGGACGGCTTCGTGTCCGACGCCGAGCAGCTCTACCACAACTTCATGACCGCGGCCTGCCCCTGAGGATGCGGGCTCGGTGGTGCCGGGACCGAGTCACACCAGCTAGCGGACCGAATCACCCTTGTAGATCCGCTGTTGGTGCCACGCCCAGTAGGGCTCGCCTGGTCTAATCGCTTCTGCAGGCAGGACTATCTCCGCCCTCAACATGGTTTCAAAGTAGTTGTCGGCACCGGGATCTTGCCTGACGCTCAACTGAAGTCTGCGAGCCCTGTGCACTCTGAGACCACCATTGACTGTGATGAGCCCGGTGTCGAAGGCAGTGTCGTGCACTCCGCAAGCAGCGACGCCGTTCTGCACATCCAGACGCTCCCGGTCATCGCAGTCAGCCCATGGCTTGATGTGTGACGTGACCAGGAGCTTGTGGCGAGGCAGCGAGCGCGGCGAGAAGCCGCAGAATACGCATGTGTGGTCGTAGTTGGCCAGCACTGATCGGGCGAACCGATGCTGACCCAGGCGAACGGATTGCTCAACGAGTCGAGTGGTCTCATGCTCCCCTGCCATCTCGCGCAACCGATGACTCGCTGCCTGGACGGTTACGACTGCTTCGAGCGTACGTCGGGATAGTTCTTCTTGGCCAAGAAGGTCGAAGTCACCTTCAGCCGGTACGAAGTCGGTCAGATCGGCAGGACCGATGCCCATGTCACGCGCGGCGAGCAGCACTCGTTGGTAGAGCTGCGGGAACTGATCGCCATCATGAGCCATCTCGATGAAGAACTGCCACTCATGCTTGCCGGCATGGGCCCGTGAGCCGTCGAGATTCATCATCTTGTTGGTGATCGATCCGGGTGGGCGCACGAATAATCGCGCGAGATCGTGAACGATCGGCGGCGCTCGGTGCATGGAGGATCCTCCATAGCGGTGGGGGTCGACCACGTAGAACAGTCCGTAACACAGGATCGCCTCGACGGGGGTGTACGGGTCTTGGCGCTTCTTGGGCTGCCGGGCCAGGATTTGGCCCCGCTGAGAGCGTGCCTGCTCGACCGTCAGATCGAGATAGTCGCTCAGCGACTTCACGGCCTCAACCGAGCCGGCCACCAAGACTAGCGTGGCGGCGACTGGCGAGGGCCGACCCCACGGCATCCTAGATCGTGGACTCTGTCGGGGCCGGGGCCGTAGCATGAATGTCATGGCCGAGACCGCGCCAGAGCCGTGCCGTCGCCGATGTGTGGCGCGTTATCGCGGCATCAGCCGCCGCGAGCCCAGATAGCCGCCGCGCGCAGGAGGGTGGACCAATGAGCAGAGTGGACTTGGTCGACATGCTGGAGGCCGGAGTCCGCGACAAGGTGGTCGCGGGGGCGGTGTGTTGGCACGCCGCCCGCCTTCACGCTGAGAACGTCTAGGCCGAACTGGATGAGTGGATCGCTGACAGCCCCGACGACGACTACGTCAGCGATCTGAGAACCCAGGTCCGTTCGGCCCGCCGCGCCGAGGAGAGGCTGGCCGACAACCTGGCGGACACCATCGACCTCATTTTGGTCGGGTGACTGAGGTGCCACCACACCGGTGACTGTGGCCGCAGGCACTCTATGGCAACCCGGCTCACCGGGCCTTGCCTCCTCCAGACTCGAGCGCACCAAGTACGGGTGCGGATGGCTGTTCGCCGTCGGCGAGGACGGGCACCAGCGTTCGCGACTTGATCTCGCGGATGAAGCTCTCTCGGCCGGATTCCCACTGCGAGCGGGTCCGCACGGTGGCCTGCACCGGCATCCCGATCCGCCGCTCGACTCGCTCCGCGGCCTCGTCCACGGCATCGCGGTCGGCGCTGCCGACCACGAGCACGTCGACGTCGTTGGGCGCCCGGCCCGGCTCGCCCGCGTACCGTGCGGCCCATGAGCCGAACAGCATCACCGCATCGGCGCCCTCCACGTCTGCGAACTCCCCAGCCACCACGACCGGCGGGCCGTAGGTGGCAATGATGATCCGGCGCACGGAGCTGTACAGGGGATGGTCGACCCCGGCGCGCACGAACCGGATGGGGCCCACCTTCTCGGTGACCACGATGCCGGCCTCCTCGGCTCGCCGGACCTCGCGTGTGACCGTGGGCATGGAGGTCTCCGACCAGGCGACCAACTCCGACAGGCTGTGGCTCTTGTCCGGATCGGCGAGCACCCGCGCCAGGATGCGGCCCTGCGCATCCGAGCGCAGGATCGGAGCGAGCGACGGTGCCGGAACTTTCATAAACCGTATATAACTATACGCTAACAGAAACCAATTGCCGAGGTCACAGCAGCGCGAAGAGCAGAGGGCGGCAGGGCAAGCGGTGTAGCTACGAGTCGTCTTGCGCGGGCGCGTCGTCGTTTGCTGCCACAGTTCGTTGCAGCTCGGGCCACAGGCCGAGCATCTTGTTGCATATGTCCGCGTACAAGCGCTCGGTCGCGCCGCCTCCGAAGGCGGCCGCTGGCGCGACGTCGAAGGCGTAGTGCAGCAGTGTGGGGGTGTCTGTCTCGATCATCATGTCGATGTCCAGCGGGTTGGGCGAGACACCTGTGGTCTGATCGGTGTCGAACACGAGAATCCAGGCCGTCGCTTCGTCGGTCAGGCCGACGCCATCCGGTCGAGGCAATGATTTGAGTTTCTGATCGTGAGGATCGTCCTGCAACCCCGGTCCACCGAGATGTGGCTGCCAGGAGTTCCAGACCGCACGGGGAAGCGCCAACACGGTTCCTGCACAGTCCTTGTGGAGACCTAGCTGGAATTTGAAGATCATCTGGTAGAAGGTTCGCTTGAACGTGTCGGCGATGCTTGGCCCCTGGATTCTCCTCCCCGCCCACTCGGGGTTTTCGCCGACCTGATTGGCGAAGTTCGATGGGTGTAGGTCGAGAGCGCTTCGAAGCGCTCTCGTTGCCTCACCGTACGATCCGTGGAACTCCATCGTCTGCACTTCCACGATGGCGTACCGACCGATCTCGGGAGCGCCCGAGCCCGGCAGCAGCTCGACCATCGTGATGTCGAACGAGAACTCCGGCGACCGGTCGGTCGGGCTCAACGAGATTTCCCCGCCGAGGCGAGCACGGAAGTAGACGAACACCGGAGCGCCGGCGTCGAGCGCAACTCGAATACGCTCCCGCGTCGCCGGTCTGTCGAGAGTCACCGCGGCGAAGATCAGCGCATCAGCGGCGACATCGAACAGGTGACGCGCGACCTCGTTGAGCAACCCGCGGTCAAGTGTGCGATACGGGCAAACCAGCCAGTCGATCGAGCCCTCTTTCACGCCATATCGCCGCGCGTCTTTGCTAGTGATCGTGCACACGCCCTGGGAACGCGTCGCCTTGATGCACTCCTGGGGTTCACCAACTGCGTCGGTCAGGAACGGGCATAGATGATCCCGCATCGCATCCAGCGACGCGTCGCCGAGTTGCACTTCGGGGTAGATGCGCTGTCCGAACCACTCTCCCACGTAGTGGTTCGGCTGACGCGAGCTACGAGGAGGCATCAAGTCGAGCGCTGACCGCGGTCGCTAGGTCCTGCGCCGCGACTTCTGTGAACGATTCAGCCATCTCAAAGCCGATCGCGGTGCGGCCATGCTCGGCTGCGATCGTGAGGGCGCGTCCGGTGCCGCAGAACGGGTCAAGGACCACACCGCCGACCGGAGATGACGATAGGACGCGAGGTCGAATCAGCTCCGGCGGGAACGTCGCCGAGTGCCCGTGCGCACCCGATCGAGCGTTGACCGTCACCACGTCTCGACCACCGGGTTCGGTTTCGTCGAGGTCGTAGAAGTAAGAGGCTCGACCCTCCCTCGGCCGGTGGACGAAGTGGAACAGGTGCTCGTGGGTCAGCCGAAGGCGATCCTTCTCCGGACGGGGCGGAACGTTCGGCTTCGACCAGATGAGATCGTTCCGCAGAATCCAGCGACGGCCCTGCATCGAGATCGCGAACCGTGCCGGCACCATCAGCAGCTGCTTCTCCTGCCGGTAGTCCCCCATCGGCGTACGCCGTCTGACCCGGCCCGTGTCGCCGAGACCCTGCCGCCCCTCGGGGCGGATGCTCGCCCAACGCGCGAAGTAGGTGTCACCGATGTTGACCCAGACGTTCCCGTCGGGCTTCAGGACAGGGCGTGCCCGGTCGAACCACTCGGTTAGGTGGGCCACGTACCAGTCGGGCGTCGGTTCAAGGCCCAACATTCCGCCGTTCGCTCGGTACCAGTCATACGGCGGGGCAACATCAAGCGACTCGCCCTCGCGGCGCCACGCATCCTGAACCGCCCAGTTGTGATCCTCCTGCCCCTCATACACCCGCTGGCACCAATACGGCGGACTCGTCACGATCAAATCCACGGACGACTCGGGGAGCTTCTCGATCAGATCGAAAGCATCGCCGCAGAAGACCTCCGACGCCCGGGGCGCCGCCGTGTCTGAGGATCGATCACTCATACGACTCACAATAGGGTCGGAGTGCGGCACAGTAGCGGACCGCTCTCGGCGAGCGACAGCGCCGAGGCTCGTCAGGGTTTGCTTGTTGTCCTCGAGTGGTGGCATGATCCCTCCATGTAGTTGTGATGTCGTCTCACTGAATGAAACAACAGTACATAGATGGTGTGATAAGAGCGGTCTATAAGAGTTCGTGGCTGGCTGGATGCAGTGCTTGGGGGTGTGGTGGTCGGGGCATCCGTGCCAGTAGCAGCCGTCGACGAACACGGCGATGCGGGTCTTGCGCAGGACTAGGTCGGCGGTGCGGGCGAGTTCCGGCTGGGGCCGCGCCGACACCCGGAACCTGATGCCTCGTCGATGCACAGCGGAGCGCACCTCCATCTCGGGCTTGGTGTCGCGGCTGCGGTTGCCCTGCATCGACTTGCGGGTCGCCGGCGACGAGGCCCACGACTCGTTCCCCGAGTCCGCTCCCACACGCCGAACCGTAACTGTCGAACCTGCGCCGACGCCAACCGTCCGCAGCCCTTCAGGCCGCTGGTATCGGCCGAGTGGGCGCGGTCGCTCAAGGCATGGATGATGTTATGATGTAGCATCATGCGTACACAGATAGATCTTGAGTCCGAGCAGCACGCGCTGGTCAAGCGCAAGGCCGCTGATCTGGGCATCAGCATGGCCGAGTACATCCGCCGCCTCGTCGAGCGCGACCTCGCGCAGGCGGGCCCTGGTTCCGACATCTCTGCCATCTTCGGCATCGGGGACTCCGGCGGCAGTGACATCGCCGTCGATCGCAAGGGGGCCACGGCTGAGGCGATAGCCGCTCGAGCCCCACGGCGATGAGCGTCTTCGTCGACACGTGCGCGTGGTACGCGGCAGCCGACCTCGGCGACGTCCATCACGGCCGAGCCGTCGAGCGACTCAGCGAGTTCTCCGGGGATCTGCTGACGAGCGACCATGTGCTCGTCGAGACGTGGTTCTTGGCCGCGAACCGCCTCGGTGTCGATGTCGCCGAGACACTGATCGCCGCGATCCGCGTCGGCAGGGCCCGCGTCGAAGCCGCCACGATCGCCGATCTGGAGATCGCCGCGCAGATCCACGGTGCGTTCGCGGACCAGGAGTTCTCGATCGTCGATCGCACGAGCTGGTCGATCATGCAGCGCCTCGGTGTGCACGAGGCGATCTCGTTCGATCAGGACTACTCGATCTACCGGTTCGGCCGCGACCGCCGCCAAGCCTTCACCGTCCACGCATAGACGCGCCCCGGGACGAGCCTTCGAGAGCTACAACTGGGCCCAAGTCGTCGCGGAAGACGAGCCTGCGCAATACCCGGTGAGGCTTATTCGGCTCTAACTCACGAAGTGTCCAACAGTGGTGCCTTCGTCAGTTGTCTTGACCTCGTCTGTTGCCGCCCCCTCCGCGAACGTTGCCTAAGAACTTGTTGCTGGTTGCCTTATTCTGTGGTTGCCTTATTCTGAACGGGGCTGCGCGCCGCACTGAAGGCGCTGAAACCTGCCTTGACCTGCGGGTTTAACGGCGCCCGGTCAGATGCTCCCAGACGTGGATCGGGCCGGAATAGAGGCGCGTGGTGCAGCTATGGTCAGTGCGGCTGTCGGCGGATACCTCGGTGCGCTTTGCTCGTCCGCAGGCTGCTGACTGGATCGGCTGCCTCCCGGTGGGCCGTGGGAATCTCGCCGTTTCCGGAGCGAAGGAAAGCGGAATATGCGACTGAACCATGAGTGAGACGGCGCATCGCTTGGTTGTGATGCGAGCAGCCGTTCCCGCTCGATGTACGCGTATTCGTCATGGCGGTCCGGATCGATCGGCCTTCCCCAAATGACGGTGTTGTTCCGTATGAAGTAATGGCTACCGCAGCGGACGCTAGTCCAGACGGATCCGCCCGTGGGACCGTTTGAGCGAGACGGTCTTGCCATCGAATGAACGTGCCACCGGCTTGGATGCAGAGACAGGACACTAGAGTCTCTGTGTGGACACCGATTGCGAAGCGCGCATCTCCGCATACTTCATTGATGTCAGCCGGGACTTGAGGTCATTCATATCATCAATTGGAAGGTGTTGATCACGATCAAGTTCAAGCTCCAACCGCAGTCGTCGGATGGATGCAAGCATCTCCTCACCTTCAATCGAATCATCAATTGTATCGACCAATCGATCCAAGAGTGCCGATAGGTCTGCGCGCGTCGGCTGTCTGTGATCATAGTCTCTAAGGAATCGTTCAACATCCCTATCGAAGCGCTGGGCGATTGAATCTCCTTGACGTTCACGCCAAGCTTCGTCAAGAATAGGAGTCAAAGAGGCGAAGAGTGCTGCGAACCGGTTGCGCATCAACCTACCGTTCTCAGTATCATCCGACGCGCAGACTTGCACCGCATGACGCGCGAAGGCAAGCTTTGCGAGGGAGATATCCCCTCCCATTTCATCTAACGAGACTTGAACAGCATCCAAGATGCTATCGGATGCAGCGAGCGCCTCGTTCAACTTCAAACTCATCTGATCTGCATCAGGTGGTTCAAATCCCATCTCTGTCGCATATGCCCGAGCAGCCTCTACAGCTATCGACACTGGAATCAAATCTTCGATGCTCAATGGGCCACCCGGATGGTCGCTCGTCAAGCCCTCAAGTCCTGGCTTTAGCTGCACAATATACTTCTCGTGAAGCAGGCGCTTGTCTCGCGGGCCTCCCCGCTGAAGTTCTTTGACGGCGCGGTTGCCTTCCTCGTCACCATCTACAAATACTACGACCGCAGGCTTATCTGCATCTCGCCCACGAGCCAAGTAGGTCATATATGGCACCTGACTCGCACCTCCAGCAGGCACGAGCGTCATAGAATTGAGATTCAAGTAGGAGTTTGCTGGCGCATCACGCTGGCTTAGGACTGTGGACATTCCAGCGAGGTACACCTGATCCGCGATTCCTTCGATGATCAAGTTGCAGTTGCTGATGAACACCGTTTCACCAACGAAACCACCCAATGCAGTCCGAAGAGGCTCAAAATGATTTCGTGCTACATCGCGCACGACCCTGACACCCTCCTTACCAATACCCTTGTCCAAGACCCGAATTCGATCTGCTCTATTCTTGTCTATCAAGAACGGTGAATGGGTCACAAATATGACTTGACCTCCGGTCGTAGTATCCGTCGGTACTGTGAATTCTTGTAGGAGGCGCAAGAGATCCTGTTGGCCTTGATTCGACAAGTAGGCGTCGGGCTCATCCATGAGCAAGATTTCAAAGTCGCGACGGTTTCTCAGATGTGTCAAGAACTGGATTAGATAGCTCAGAAAGTATCTGAGTCCATCACTTCGTTCCGAAAATGAGAAGTTACTACCTGTGCGGTCCTGAATAGTAAAGGTGAGATCGAACTCGCCTGCTTCCAACGCCAAACTAAACGCGGTGTCTTGTGTCCACCACTTGGCGAGGTTAAGCTGTGCTGCTAGCTGCCTATTCATTTCCCGAACGATGCCCTTGGCGAGTCCTTGGTCGGATCTATCGAGCGCTTCCTGCAACTTCTCAAAGAAGTCCGAATGAATACGTCCTACAGAGACCAAGAGATCAAGAGCCAGGTTCCGTTCATCGATACGCTGCTGGCGCTCTCTGTCGCTGAGGGTAGCGGGGGGACGGGTGCCTAGAATGTACGGCTGAACCGCATCCAAGAATGGTTGCTTGTCGTCTTGCTCATATAGAGGTGCAAGCGACGGGATATTGTCCAATATCGGAGATAGCTGTCGGCGCCAATCAAGACGGGAGGTTCCGACAGCATCACTTGATTTATTTCCGCCCTGAACCAAGTAGGACAGTGGCACGCTATCAGGCAAGGCGCGTTTCGGATCGATCCGTGAGACCTTCGGCAATAGTTCACGCATTGCGTCAGAATCATCGATTTCATATGGTTCATCTTCCTCATCAACATATATCGAGAGACGGTCCAGGCTCGTACGAAACATGCGGAAGCTGGAGATCTTTGCGGTCTTGTCTGAGTCAATGATGCTCTTGAGATCGTTGGACTCCTCGTCGAGAAGATCTACGAAGTGAAGACCGAAGTGTGGTTGCTTGGGTGCTTCGGCTACAGTGAAGTAAGTGGAATACCGGCAAAAGTCTCTGATATCAGGCTGTCGTATCCCCAAGCCATACTCTATCGCGTCCAACAGCTGGCTCTTACCTGATTCATTGGCACCGACCATAGAGGTCAGTTCTAGATCCAGATCAACGCTGACGTATGGATAGAAGTTCCCATCATCCATAACGTCCCATGGATGAGGGGTCACGTTCGGATGTGTCTTGCGAAGGAAATCGAAGTTGAAGGCTCGATAGAACCTCACATAGATCGTTCGCAGTCTCATAGTTCGTCTCCGATCTTGGTTGAGTCGCGGGGATGAGTTACTTGACGTCCGCGATTGTCTTGATTGCCGTCGTATCCACCCCTGTAACGGTAACGACGTCGACCACCATTCTCGTTCGCTCCGGCTGCTCGAACAGCGCTGGACGTATCGAGGTTAGCGCTTCGTGTTTCGACAGGCTCAGCCTTCTTGCAGAGCGTCTTGAGCGGCTGATTGATCTCGCGGTCCTTGTCGGCATTGTCTGCGGGTGTAGCAGGCCAGTGGCCGACCGTCCCGGCCCTCGTAAGCCACACGGCCGACAGGCCGGTGCGGCCGACGTATGGCAGCTGGTCGTCCATCACCGGAGGAGCGTACTGAGGGCCTGTGACAGGCACGCCAGTTGTGGCGAGCGAGTCGCCGCGCGCGTCGTCCAGGATCCGGGCTCTGAGCCGCACCGCTATGCAGGCGGATGTTCAGCCTTGAAGCTGTCTCCATCTAGTGAGCGGATGCCGTGCACCCGAATGTCCTCGATGCTGGGCGGGTCGAACCAGACGTTGTGGTAGGCGCAGGCCGCGGGCGCGATGCGACGCGTCGTGGGGATCTTCCCCAGCGAGGCCTCCGCCATCCGATTGGTCGGCGCCATCCTCGCGGACCTCCACGACGAATGGCAGGCCAGCGACCGCCGCTACCTCTCAGAAGACTCCATGAGCCAGCTCCACCCCCGAAGCGATAGCCTCGCCACAGCCGAACTCACAGCCGGCAACTAACCACCGAGGCTCAACTCAAAGCCCACCACTTCGCGGGACGCCCCCGGTCGGGAGTCGAGGTGGATGGCTCTCGCGCTGCGGTGCTGCCACACCCAATCTGGCACCGGATGGCCGTCGCGGTCGCACAGGACATGCACCACGGCCGCGACGCGGGCCAGATCTCGTTTCCATGGGGTGAACTTGTGATGCCAGCGCCGGCGCTTGGGAGGGTCGACAATCATGGCTTCGCGCAGCGAGGGGGAGCATGCCCAGTCCTTGGCGAGCTGGATGAGGACGGTCATGCGGCCTCGTCCATCCCACTTGCACATCAACCGGGGTGCTTCGGCGGCGGTGAATCCAGGCTCCGACAGGTGAGCGCCCGGCGAAGAGCCGGGGTCTGGCGTCTGGTCCATGACCGCAGGATCGTACCGAGACCCGTCCTGCTCTGCTGCTGGTGGGTGCGGCCAGTAGCCACGTTAAGTTACAAGCATGGCATCCGGCACGGAGTATCCCCTCAGGGCGTCAAGGCACATCGACGTGCCGTCGATAGCCGGTCTTGGCATGTCCTCGGTGGGGTTCATCGCGCTCGTGGTCGAGCTGGCTGTTCGTGGGTGGTGGGGGTTCATGACCTCCGGGTGGGATCTGCTCATCATCCTGGTCTGGCAGGCGTCGGCAGGATGGCTGTCATGGTGGGCGTACGGATGGGCAGACGGGTGGTGGAAGGCCGTAGCAGCACTAGGTGTCGGGCTGTCCGTCGTTGCGTTGATTGTGATGCTGGCTCTTCTCGCCCTCCGCGTGCTCATCGAGTTCCCTGACCTCCTAGAAGGAGACTCCAAGCAGCGGAAGGGCAGCAGAAGCAGGGGCAGGCGAGGCCGTAGCCGAAGGCGGCGGTACTAGCAGCCCACCACCTGAACTGCGCTGGAGGCACAGCAAGATGAGATCGAACAGAGTCCCATGGTCGGACGTAGATCGGGATACCTACGAAGACATGGTGGCGGTGCTGATCAGTCGCCTTCATCCCAATGCCCAGCGGATCGACGGCTCCGGTGGCGATGGAGGTCGGGATGTGCAGGTTCCGCTCGATTCTGGTCTTGAGATCTACCAGCTCAAGAGTCACACGGGGAGAATGGCCAAGAAGCAGCGTGAACAAGTCAAGGATTCTCTCAAGAGTGCCAAGGAGTACCGACCGACCGCTTGGTATCTCGTCGTTCCTATTGATCCCACTCCAGGCGAAGAAGACTGGTTCAACGAGCTGACTGCTAGGTGTCCATTCCCTTGCAAATGGATTGGCAAGACGTGGCTCGACAGCCGCATGGCTGCAATGCCCGACATATATCGCTACTACTTGGAGGACGCACGAGATCAAATCCTCGAACTGATCGAGCGATTCCAACTTGAGAACACAGCCCTGAGCAATGGGATCCCTGGAGCCATTGAACGGTTCCGCGCTATTCAAGAGGAACTTAACCAAGTAGACCCTCATTACACATTTGGTATGGCCTCTGACGCTGGTGGAGCCATATCAGTGTCGATTCGCCCGCGCTATCGGGGTGCAGATCGAGACAGACCTATCTACTTGAGGCCAGTATTCTCGTTTCCCGATACGCCTGAAGGCCGTCGCGTGCAGGAAGAACTCCAACGAAGCTTCGACTACGGCACGTCATGTACGATTCCCGCCGAATTCATCGAACGCGTCCCGATGGACTTGCGTGCTGGCCTGGAGGGAGACTATGTGGGTGGCACCTTGACGCTTGGCAGTGCTACTTCCAGCGATACTGGCGAGGAGACGATGGAACTCAGGATACTTGATCCTGACGAGACAATTCTCAGTCAGTTGTCCCTCAAGCGAACGATCATCACACGCGGCATGCTCGGCCCTAGACGGACATTCGTGGACTCCTCGGGAACCATTATTGCTGTGCTTCAAGCTGACCTCGAACAGTGCAGCGTAGATTGCACTATCCAATACGCTCACCCCGATGAGTACAATCCTTCGACACTGTTGCCTGCCGTTAGACTCATCGCTTCCCTCAATGCCGAGATCTCCGTTCGAGTAATGATCAACGGCCAGCATGTGTGCGACAGTACGGTTGACCCGACCTCCACCTTCATCGAGGAAGCAAGAGGATTCGGCAACCTTCTGGAAGCCCTCGCCTTCCTGCAACTTACTACAGGAAGAGACTTCTTCATTCGCGGCGAACTAACCCGCGAAGAGGTACGAGCATTGGACTTTGCGGTTCGTCTGCTGCGAGGAGAAACACTCACTTCAACATGGACCGAACGTACTATCTCTATGACAAGAGAGGACTACGAGATAGCTGTAGTTCCCAATTCAGCCCACGATCTTCGTGATGTCGTACCGACCACCATTAGGATTCAAGACCAAGTAATCCCAATCGGATCAGTCATATCTGGAAGTAGAATCGGCATCTCTGCTCAACCCGCCTTCTGAACTACCCGATGAAACGGACACACCGATTACTCTGACCTTCGTGCCCGAGAACGACAACACGATAAGCCACCGATTGCAGCCAGCGGAGTAACGCCATTCGCCTATGAAGCTCACCACTCATGTTCGCCCTCTAGCTTGTCAAGCTCTAGTACAGGAGGCACGTCGCAGCCACGATCTCAGACATATGGCGGGCTATCTGCAGCTAGTCGACGGAGTAACCCTATGCGTCAGCACTACATCACCTCGTCCCTCATAGATCAATGGGCCGAGGATACGAGCGAAGGTCGGAAGGTAGGCGTGGTGTGCCTGTGGCATCGCGCAAAGGTGTTGGTGTCACCCGGGGGCCTGCATTGCTTTGAGGACTTGTGGTCTGAGGCGCTGGACAACAGTTGGAGTGGCAGCGAAAGAGCTGGGATAACTGCGGTCAGAGAACTCGGGGCAAAGCTCGGAGACAACAATGTTCAGTTTGGTGATGTCGAAGTCTATCTCTCTGGAACGGAGTGCTCAGTAGAGGAGGAGAGTCCCTTAGAGCGTCTGATGAAGTTCGTTGTGCTGCATCACGCTCGCTCAGTGATCGTCCCGATACGGCAGTTCATGAAGGACGCTCCGTTAGGCAGCACGAAATGGGAAGCGATTATTGGACAGCGTTCTGAGGACGCAGGACAACGCTTTCGCAACTGCGGATTTCAGGTCACCGTCTATCCGAACGACGTTGCAATCCCGTTGGGAGCGATCCCTGTGTACGACGCTGAAGACTGGAGTGGACGTGCTCCCGGTACCGCTGAGTTCATGATGCCGCTCACACCGCGCACGATGATCTGCGGCTCTCCCGAATTGCCCCTAGGACAGGTGGAAGTCAAGTCTGGCATCATCGACCAAGAGACGCCGATCATTGTTCAACTGGGTGGCGTACGAGATGAGTTCACCACGCCATATCTGATCTGCAGGCCCTCCGCGTTGGAGCACACAGCCGAGACAGCACTGGGCCAGACCGAGGGCGGTAACTGGCATTGGTTCGCCCTAGGTGCCCGGATCGACCTGTGCGGCATGTCTGCTCCGCACAAACTACGCGCCGACTGGGTCCAGCGCATGGATCGCCATGAGCGCGACCAAAGCCTACACAGGATAGCTACAAGCCCTGTCAAGCGGAGGCTACAAGCGCGCATGGCTGAGGACGCGCGCAAGATACAGAAAGATCTCGATGACCTTGAAGCGGATGTGTGTGCTTGCGCCCATTATCGCGATCACGACGACGACTCAATCTCAGCCTCATGGAAGGCGATCATGCCACAAGTCATCTGTGATGAGGTCCGCAGCCAGCGGAAGATCGCTTCGGGTGGCAGGAGAGTGTGACTGGCCGTAGAGCGCGATGCTGCCAAGCGATGGGACTCGCGGCCATCACCTTGTCGATGCTGGCGCTGGTCGTCATCTACAACCTTGACCAGACCTCAGCCAAGAAGCTGGAAGAGGAAGGCGACTCCAGCGGCGACGAATGCCCTCGGCCACCCGAAGACCCGTCGAGGGCTACGCCCCGGTCGGCCGTGAGCAGCCGCCGGAGCGAGACGCCGACCCGAGCGCCTCCCTAGAAGCTCCCGACCCGAGCCTCCCTTGTGAAGCTGCCGGTGACCTACCGGCAGCTTCAGCGCGTCCATGCGCAGGTCCGGCTCGCCTTAGCACTGCTCCGGCATAGCAGGAGTCATCATCTAAATCAGTAGAAATCATCGATATAGCTAAGAACACGCCAAAAGCCCGCGATCTTGGGTAACTCACGAACCCAAGTGGCTCCAGCTGACGAAGCCACCAGAGTGGGGTGTTCGCGACCACCTCTGACCTCGGTGTCCTAGCGGCTCGCAGCGGAACCTTCACATTCTGAGAGGGGGGTTTGTCACATTTGCAGCCAGCGACGGCCGAGAGGTCGCCCATTTGCTGAGGTCAGAGCGGCGCGAAACAGTCTCTGGCCTTCCCATTTCGCAGCGGTGCTCGGCTGGACGGTCTGACCATCCGCGCACCAGCATTGCAGGTCATGCGACGGCGCTGCCGCTCCAGCGTCGTGCTCCGCTCCGCCACCTCCAGAGCCCAGACCTCCCTGGGCGCGGCGGTCATGGACCCTGTGGCACCGGAACCCGCGCAGCGTGCAGCGCGACCTCCTCAAGATCGACTCGACGCTCACCACAGGGCGCGCTGGAGGGGTCCTCGCCCGACACGGGGGTCCGACGCCAGAGGGGACACAGGCTCCAATCGAGGAGCGAGATTCCTCAGATCTTGTGCAAACTGGTGTTCGGAATTCTGGTAGGTTCGGAACATGAGCAGGTTTCTTCACTCTGACTTGGGCTACCGATCACGCGGCGACGTCTTGGAGGTGACCCTCACGAGGGCCGCCAACGTGAGACTCCTGGACTCGATCAACTATCAGAAGTACCGGCGAGGCGAAAAACACCGGTACCACGGCGGACTCGCGAAGAGGTCGCCGGTTCGGATCGAAATCCCTTCAAGTGGCCACTGGCACGGAGTCGTCGACCTTCAGGGCCTGCGTGGCTCCACAAACGCAGGCTTCCGTGTGATCAACCGCGCCGCCCTTGAGCCACTACCCCCAATCCGAGAAGGACGGGCCGATATCGCTGCACTGGTCAACAATGCCGCCGAGGGTGCGCACACCGACGATGACCGAGAATTCGACATCTTCATTTCGCATGCCGCCGAGGACAAGGACGCGGTTGTGCGGCCGCTGGCGCATGCCCTCACAAGCCGGGGTGCCTCCGTGTGGTACGACGAGTTCGAACTGCGTGTTGGCGACAGTCTCCGCAGGAGAATCGACGGCGGCATCGCCAGGAGTAGGTTTGGGCTCGTCGTTCTCTCCAAGCCGTTCTTCGCCAAGGGTTGGCCGCAATACGAACTCGACGGGCTTGTGACGATGGCCAACAGCGCGAAGCAGGTTCTGCTACCCATCTGGCATGAGATCTCCAAGGACGAGGTAGTCGCCCACAGTCCGTCTCTGGCCGACAAGGTGGCACTACGCACCTCAGACTGCGCAGTAGAGGAGATAGCCGACGAGATCGCGGCGGTGATCTTCGACCAGTCGCTACCCGGTTGACTCCCTTCCATGCTCTCCAGCGTTGGCTGAGGTGTACATCCGTTTCAGGGCCCGACTACCGAGGAAGCGGTATGCCCAGAGGAAGGTCCGAAGCTGGAAGAGGGGACGGCGCGAAATAGCAAACCCGCAGGTCAGCGCATTGGCCGCAATGGTGCCTAGAACGCGTTTCTGCGGATACCGAACGCGAACCCGGCGATTTCAGAACGCGGTCAGCTTGTTTTGGCCTAGTTCAGAGGTCCCGTGGCGCAGCACCAACGGGACCTACATCTGCGACCACCGAGAGTCGGGCCAGGGGATTCGGAGTTCGACCATGGCGAGCGAATCGCGAGTCATCATGCATCGCGCCGCCGCTCAACCCTGAGAGGGCCGCCACGCCTTGGGACGGGCGGCCCCCGGTACTCCAGCAGCATCGTCGTATGGCGGCCAGATCCGCCAAGACTCTCGGCGGACTGGTCGAGCTGGCAGTCGAGCGGATCGACGCCGAGCAGGCCGTGATCGAGGGGTTGCGGGCATGACCCGCCGCGCCCGGCATCGACGCGAGCAGCGCGACGCGGGCCGCAGCTGCGCCACGGTCGCCGACTTGGAGCGGCTCGACCGTCTGTTCCGTATTCTCCCGACCGATTTCCCTTCGTTCGTTCGTGCCGTCAACCGAGCCAAGGAAGCCGGCAGGCGGCTGTCGCAGGCCCAGATCGACGAACTGCTCGGCGCTGTCATAGAGGTCTCCTGGGGCAGGGCCGCTCCGTTGTTGCGGTGTGTCCGCCAAAGCCGCGCGTTCAGGCGCTGGCGGCTGCATCTCGGCACCCACCCCGGCCCTGAGTCGAGCCTCGCTCCCGAGATTCTGGTCCTCGCGTTGATCCTCGCGGTCGAAGAGAAGGGCCGCGCCACCCGCACAGTGGTCTGCCGCGTCGTCAACGGCATGGACAGCCGCATCTGGCACTCCGCGGGCATGTGCACCCGCACAACCCGAACGCCGGTGAGTTTCAACGTGGTCGAACGCCAGATGCAGCGGATCGAGCAGTTCCCCGAGATCGGGGACCTCCCCGAGATCGAACGTCTACCAGACACCGCCCACACGCCCCTCCGCCTGCCACGAGAGACGAACCAGTGACCGCCACCCGCCACCCCGACGAGCACGGCCCGGAGCCTGTCTGTGACTTCAGGGTGGTGTGCCAGGAGATCCTCAAGGCCACGATCCCCAAGAAGTGGCTCAAAGAAGCCAAAGCGGTCAGCGTGGACCAGACCGCGTTCGAGACCTTCTACCGCTGCTATGACTACCGCGAACAAGCCGAAGTCGACCAAGCAGTCGACAAGGCGCTCAAAGAGACCGGAAATCTGCCCGATGGCATCCACCTCAACGCCAACGGCAAACTCGTCCGCTGCGCCGACCACGGCGCCACCGCCGGCTACCGCTCAGCCAGCGCAGCCACAGGCCACAAAGCCACAACGTTCACCGGCTACCACGTCACCTTCGCGGTGCTCGTGAAACTCGCCGGCGCCGTGCTGCGGGACACGCCGCCGGGCTACATCGCCGCACTGTCCGTCGACACGGCCAGCGCGCACCCCGGGCGTTGCGCCAACAGGGCCATCGAAGACGCCCTGGTCATAACAGACAACATCCAAGAGGTCCTCACCGACAGGGGCATCTCCCAACTCACGGAGGTCTTCGTGCGCCACATGCACCAACTGGGCCTCGATGTCATCAGGGACCTGAAGTCCAACGAAGCCCAGACAAAAATCATCGAGGTCGGCACCGGCAAACACCGCCAGCACCTGCTCGCCGTGGACGGGATGTTCTTCCCGCTGTGGCTGCCCGAGCGGTTCAAACAACCCCCTGAGGGGCTCACCACAGAACAGCTCGAAGACTGGTATGAGCAGCGGGCCCGGTTCCGGTGGTCGCGAACCCAAAGGTTCGACAACGGAGACATGCAGTTCCGCTGCCCCCAATGCGCCGGACGGATCGTCACCAACCTGACCACCCACCGCAACAACGCACGACCCAACAAGTCAGCGCCCTACATCGAAGTCGACCACCACGCCGACGAATGCTGCAAAGGCCTGGTCACCATCCCAGCCGACAAGCTCGACTACTGGCAGCCGACCCCGTGGGGAACCCGAGCCTGGAAGGACTCCTACCACAGACGCATGCAGGTCGAGAACGTCAACAACATGGTCAAAGACGACGGCGGCCTGGCCTCCAAGATGTGCCGAGCCCGCGGCCTCGGCGCCCACGCCATCGCAGCGCTCGCCGCCGCCATCGCCCACAACCTCAGACTGGCCAGAACCGACCCCTGCGCCGACGACAGCGACCACGGCGATGCTGACCCCTGCGCCGACGACAGCGACCACGGCGATGCTGACCCCTGCGCCGACGACAGCGACCACGGCGATGCTGACCCCTGCGCCGACGACAGCGACAGCGCCGACGACGACAACCCGCCAGACGGCGAGGCCAGCGCCGACGTTACGCCCAGGCGAGCGGACGACAACGGCGACAAGCACACGCCGAGACCGCCGCCCTAGCCCCCTCTGAGCGGCCCCCCGAAGCTGACGGTCCGAGCACCGTCAGCTTCAGCGCGCCCCGACACGGCCATCTAAGCGCCCACCGCCGTCCCAGGCCGACCCAGACCTTCCGACCGCACACCGGTCAAGCCCGACGCCGGGCAAGAGCCACCCAAAAGGCTCATCACTCCACAAACTCGCGAACGCTGCCGCAGCCGCGAACACCCCGGTGTCGGGCAGGCGGGATTTGAACCCACGACCTCCTCGTCCCGAACGAGGCGCGCTACCAAGCTGCGCCACTGCCCGTGTGCAGCGCGGGAGATGCTAGCCGGGCTCGGTGCCGGCCACGCCCTCAGGCGGGGGTTGATGCCTCGGCCAGGGTGGACGCCACCAGGCGGGCCAGGCGCATCGGGTTGATTGGCTTGACCAGCCAGGCGTCGGCGGAGCTGCGGCGGGCCAGGAACTCGTCGGCGTCGCGGTCGAGCAGCATGATCACCGGCCGGGGCTCCAGCCGGCCCATGTCCTCCTCCTGACGGACAGCCAGGCACGCGGCCATGCCGCCCATGTTGCCGACCTGCAGGTCGAGCAACACCAGATCGGGCTCGACCAACTCGATCGCCTCCAGGGTGTCCGCGCCGCGCTTCACCCTGTGCAGCCGGTGGTCGCCGCCTAGCGCGGCCTCGCACTGCTGCGCGATCCAGTCGGCGTCGGTTACCAGCAACACCTCGGGCACGATGCCGATCGTACCGTTTCGCGACCGGGTCGAACCTCCGCTCGGTTGGCCTGCGCCCCTGACGGTCGCCGGAGTGACCCGCTCCGGGCCGGGCACCGCCGCGCGGCGTCACCGCGGCCGGGTAGCCTCGGTGCCCATGCTGGACATCGAGTCGTTCCACCGTGACGGCGACGGCAGCGCGGCGCCATACCACCTGCTTCGCCCCACTGGTGAGCTCGATGCCTACACCGTGGCCCAGTTCCGCGAGGCGCTGGCTGAACACGCTGCCTCGGGTCGCCTAGTGGTTGATCTCTGTGGCGTGCCCTTCATCGACTCTGCCGGTCTCGGCGCCCTCATTGGCGGGATCCGCCGCATCCGCGAGAACGAGGGCCGGGTCGTCGTGTACTGCAACGGCGCCACGCTGCTCCGCCTGCTCCACACCACCGGTTTCGACCGCATCGTGCCCGTCGAGGAGACCCTCGAGGCCGCCGTCAGCGCGCTCGACCGGGATCCGGGCAGCTAGCGCGCCCGTCCGCTCCCCCTGTTGCTCCGTCATCCGATGAGGCTCACCCGGCGGGTCGCGGGCTGTGTTTCTCTCGTGCTGGGATCCGCGCTGGCCTTGAGCCTGTCGGGATCGGCTGCTGCCGTCGGCACCGGCGATCTTGCCGCGCAGGCGGAGCCGGGAGTGGTGGATGTAGTCGAAGTCTCGGGCTATCTCGATCCGATCATGGCCGACTTCATCGAGCGGTCCATCGACAAGGCCGCCGCCGACGGCTCGCTCGGCCTGGTGCTGCAGGTGAACAGCTCCCGAGCCACCGTCGACAATCAGCGGCTGCGCGACCTGGCCGACCGCATCCTCCAATCGGACGTGCCTGTCACGATGTGGGTGGGCCCGTCGGGCGCGGCGGCCTCCGGAGGCGTGGGTCAGCTGGCCGGTCTGGTGGGCGACCTGGCCCTGGCACCCGGATCCGAACTGGGCGAACTCGGCGCGCTGGTCCTGCCCGCCGAGCAGCTGACCGAGCCGTTCGCCCAGGCCTATCCCCGCCTACGTTCCCAGAAGGTCTCGTCCGAAGAGGCGATCGAGCTGGGACTGGCCCGAGAGGCCCCCACGCTGCCGTTCTTCGTGCTGGACCTGCCCGGTTTCCACACCGAGATAGACGACTCCGGCGACGAGCCCGTGCGGGTTCCGGTGAGCCGCGTCCGCTTCGCCAAGCTCGCTCTGCTCGACCAGTTCATGCATGTCGCGGCCAGCCCCGCGGTCGCCTACCTGCTGCTGTTGGCCGGTGCCGGGCTGCTCGTGTTCGAGCTGTACACCGCGGGTGTGGGCATTGCGGGAGGGACCGGCGCGATCTGCTTCCTGCTCGGGTGCTACGGGTTGGTGGCCCTGCCGGCGCGGGGCTGGGCGGTGGCGCTGCTGCTGGTGGCCATGTTCGGATACGCCGTGGACATTCAGATCGGCGTGCCCCGGGTCTGGACCGTGATCGCCACGGTGTGCCTGATCGCGGGATCGCTGACGCTGTTCCACGGGATGCTGCTGTCGTGGATCACCCTGCTGGCCGGGATCGTCGGGGTCTTCGCCGGGATGGTGGCCGGCATGCCCGCGATGGTGCGAACCCGCTTCGGCACACCGACGATCGGGCGCGACTGGATGATCGGAGCGCTCGGCGTCGCCCGGGACGCCGTGGACCCCGAGGGCGTGGTGGTCATCGACGGCGCCCCCTGGAGGGCTCGAACGCAGCGGGCCACGCCCATCACGGAGGGCGACCCCGTCCGCGTGATGGCGCTGGAAGGCCTGATCCTCACAGTGGAGCCCGCCGACGCGCTGGATGACGCCGACGTGGCTGATGACGCCGGTGAGCCTGATGGTGCCGGTGAGTCTGATGGTGCCGAGGAGATGGACGGCGCCGCCGAGCGGACTCCTGTCGACGAGCCGGACTCGCGCTGACGCCGACGCGGCTGCCGTGCCGCCGTTCGGACACGCCAGGAAGAGCTCCCAAGAAAGCTCCTGAGCGGCTTTGTATCTCGGTATGGGCATGTGGTAGTTCGTCAGGCGGGAGGAGATCGTCGGCATGAGGTTTGCTTCACAAGACCGGGTCGAGTGGCAGTTGCGAGCCGCATGTCGGGGACCCCACGCCTCGGTGTTCTTCCCGCCCCCCTACGTCGAGAAGCGCGACGAGAAGCGGCGGCGCGAGCTGCGGGCCAAGGACATCTGCGCCTCCTGCTCGGTCCAGCCCGACTGCCTGCAATACGCGCTGGACATAGGCGAACAGCACGGCATCTGGGGCGGCCTCAACGAGATCGAGCGGCGCGACCTGCTGCTGCGCATGGCCCGAACCTGAGCCTCTAAGGCGCTAGCGCCCAGGCATCCGGGGGCCGGCGATGCGGAGGTCGCCGCGTCTGCGAGTGACGCCCGTGCTGTCGAGCCGGGCCAACAACGCCAGGGCGTACTTGCGGGTTGTGCCCCAGGCGTCGCGGACCTCGGCCACCGTCACCCCCTCGGGCTTGCCGGCCAGCAGCCGAGCCACCGCCTCCGCCGCTTCGGTGATCCCGGTGGCCGCGAAGTGGATGCCGCCGCTCTCCACCAGCCGACCCTGCTTGACCAGCAGCCGCAGCTCGTCGCCGGGGACGTCGCTGGGCGCCGGCGGCGCGAACGGGGCAGCCTCAGCCGCTCTGACGAAATGGTGGTCGGCGAGGGGATCTCCACTGCCGGCAGGACGAATCCGCCCCTCGGCCGAGTCCATGCCCTCGACGGTCTCGATCACCGCCCGCTCGAAATCGTCCAGCGAGGCCAGATCAAGTCCGAGCGCCCCGGCCGCAGCCACCGCTCCGGCCAGCTGCTTCCTGGTCTGCTCCAGGTGCTCGGGCGCAACCGCCCACCGGCCCAGGTCGGGCGGGCGGGGCGTACCGGTCAGCCTCTCCAGGTGAGCGGCGTCTATGCGGCCTCGCTCCGCGACGATCCTCTCCACCGAGCGGTCGGGTCGGGCTCTCGCCGCGGGCAGCACCGGCTCGACGTCCAGGATCTCGCCGCCTCCCACCGTCTCCGAGCGCCCCGACTCGCGCAGGATGAAGCGGTCGCTCATGCAGAGCGGCAACCGCAATGGAAGGTGCAGGCGGACGAGCCCGCTCGCGCCCGGCTCGATGGCTGCGGGCCCGAGAACCCGCAGCCGCACTGGATGCTCGCCCGATCCGATGTAGGCCACATAGGCGCCCCTGCGGGTGACGGGATGGTCGAGCGAGGCCAGCACCGACAGCTCGGTATCGATGGTGCCGGTCGGCTGCCACTGCTCGGCCCGCACCAGTGCGTTTCCCCGAGCCACCTCCCGGTGGCCAGCTCCGACGATGTTGACCGCCGCCCGGTTGCCCGGACCGATCTGGTCGCATTGCTGGTGCAGGCTCTGGAGGGCCCGCACCCGCACGCTGCGGCCGGCCGGAAGCAGGGCCAGGGTGTCGTCGGCCGCGAGCCGCCCGCCGGTCAGGGTTCCGGTCACCACCGTGCCCGAGCCCCTGATGGGGAAGGCCCGATCCACCCACAGCCGGGGCCGGCCCCGATCGGCTGCGGTGGGGGTGAGGGCCAGCATGGCGTCGAGTTCGGCAACGAGATCGTCGATGCCGGCTCCGGTCACCGCGTCGGTGGCCACGATCGGCGCATCGGCCAGGAACGTGCCCGCGACGTGCTCCGCCACGTCGAGGCGGGCCAGCTCCACCAGATCCTCGTCGGCCTCGCCGGCCTTGGTGAGGGCCACCATGCCTTGGCCCAGGCCGAGGAGTTGCAGGATCCGCAGATGCTCCTCGGACTGCGGCTTCCATCCCTCGGTGGCGTCGACCACGAACACGCAGGCGTCCACGCCGCTCACCCCGGCCAGCATGTTCTTGAGAAAGCGGACATGGCCGGGCACGTCGATGAATGCGATCTGGCGTCCCGACGGCAGCGGCATCGATGCGAAGCCCAAGTCGATGGTGAGGCCCCGCGCCTTCTCCTCGGCCAGCCGGTCGGGGTCGGTGCCGGTGAGGGCCCGCACCAGCGTGCTCTTGCCGTGGTCGACGTGTCCGGCGGTTGCGACTACATGCATCGGCGCACCTAGCCGCGGCCGCCGCCGAAGAGTGCCGTGTACACGGCTCGAGTATCGGCGTCGGGCAGGCCGACGCCCAGGTACTGGCCGTCGATGTGCAGCTCCCAGTGCAGGTGCAGTCCGCGGGTCGAACCCAAGGCGCCGGCATTGGTGCCGGTGTTGCCGATCGTCCCGAGAGGTTGGCCGGCCTCGACCCGCAGCCCCGCCCTGATGCCGGTCTCCAGCCTGTCCAGGTGGGCGTAGAGCGACACAACGTGGCCGACGCCACCGATGACGCCGTGGTCGACGACGACGTGGTTGCCGTAGAGCATGACGAGCGTGTACGGAGGGGTCGCTCCAAGCGCTGCGGCTGTGGCGAGCAGCCGGTTCCGCTCCTGCGGCGCGGGATCCTCGAAGCTGCCTGCGGCCACTACGACGCGGCCGGCGAGCGCGGCCACGACCGGGTGTCCAAGGGTCGGACACCCGAAATCGACGCCTTGATGGATGCCCGAGCGGTAGGGGCGGCGCGCGTTGGGAAGCAGCGAGGGCACGGACAGCGGCGGCGGTCGGCAATCGCTGGGCACGACGATGTCGGCAGACAGGCGGGTTGCCGCCTCGAGGGCCTTGTCGAGTGAGGCAGGTTCGGTCAGCGGTTTGTGGCCGGAGGGCGTGATAGTTCCCGGGTCGGTCGGTCCCCGACCTGGCGGCGAGGTGTCGATGTCCTGTTCCTGCGTGCGGGCGTCGCTGTCGGGTTCGTGTGACTCCGGCTCTGTGGCCGTGCCGGTGGCGTGCTTGAAGAGTTCCGCGTATACGTCTCTGGTCTCTGCCTCGGACAGGCCGGCGCCGAGGTACTGGTCGTTGACGTGCAGGTTCCAGTGGAGGTGCAGCTGTCCGTAGCGCTCCCCGGAAGCGCCCGCCCGGGTTCCGGTGTTGCCGATACCACCGAGGCGCCGGCCGGCGTCGACTCGCATCCCCACCCGGATGTCGGGATCAACCGCGTCCAAGTGGGCGTAGAGCGACACCACGTGGCCGACGTTGTCGATGATGCCGTGATCGACGACCACGTATCTTCCCGAGAGCATGTCGAGGGTGTAGGCCGGTGTTGATCCCAGGGATGTGGCTGTCCTGAGCAGCTGGTTCCATTCCTGCGGCTTCGGATCCTGGTAGCCGGCCGCGGCCACCACCACTTGGCCACCGAGCGTGGCCACCACCGGATGCCCTGGCGTGGAGCACAGGAAGTCGACTCCGGCGTGCACGCCCGAGCGGTAGGCGCGGGGCGCGTTCGGCATCGAATAGGGCGAGTCAAGGGGCGGAGGGCGACAGTCGTTGGGAACAACGAGGTCCGGTGCCAATCGACTCGCGATCGCGAGAGCCTGCCGGTATGGCGTCACCTCACTGCGCGATGGCGCCACAGCAGTTGTCTCGGCGCCGGGTGGGGACGGGTCCTCCTCGGGTGCAGCTGTCTCGGCGCCGGGTGTGGTTGTGTCGTCTTCGGGTGTGGCTGTCTCGGCGCCGGGTGTGGTTGTGTCGTCTTCGGGTGTGGCTGTCTCGGCGCCGGGTGTGGTTGTGTCGTCTTCGGGTGTGGACGGCTCTTCCTCGGGTGTGGACGGCTCTTCCTCGGGTGCGGAGGCTGTCTGGCCGATGGCACCGGTGGTCTGTCCGGCGGGACCGCCGGGGTCACTGGCCTCACCGGGCTGGGCCGCCTCTACCCGACTCTCGGCAGAGGTCGCGCCGGCTGTCGCTGTGGTTGTGGTGGCGGCAGACGTGGCGATGGTTGTGGTTGTGGTGATGGCTGTCGCCGTGGTTGTGGTGGCGGCGAACGTGGTGATGGTTGTAGTGGTGGTTGGCGTGCTGGCCGTCGTTGTGGTGGTTGCTGCGGGGGTCTCGTGTTCGGCGGTCGCGGCGAGCAGCGCGGCCGTCGTTGTGTTGGGTGGGTCGGATGCCGGTTCGGCAATCCGGTTCTCGACGGATGTCGGCGGATCGGGCTGCGGCGCGGCCGCATCTTCAGGGGCTGCGCACGCGCCGAAGGCGGCGGTTGCGACTGCGAGGAAGGCCAGACCGCAGGCTGCGCCAACGCAGCGTCTTCGCATCATTCCTAGCCGGCCGCGTGCTGGCCGGCGGCTTGGCGCAGAGCGGCCGCTACCTCGGCGTCGTCGTCGGGGTGCACGGTGCGCAGGTCCACGACGGTGTCGTCCTCGACGATCCGGGCGATGACCGGTCTCGGAAGCGCTCTCAGCCGGTCTGTGTGGTCGCCACGTACGGTGACACCCACCGACTCGATCTCGACGCCGGGCAGAGTGCCGCCGCCGGGCGTGGCCGCAGTGGCCACCGCCTTCAAACCTTCGAAGGCACCGAGTCGCTCACGGAGCTGTGCCGGAGTCAGCGAAGCCATGCGCCAGAAGTCGATGGCCTCGCCGTCATTGCGGAGGTAGGCCAGCGCGGTGTGCTGCAGCGCGGCCAGCACCAGCGAGCCGGGCCGCAGCGCCCGAGCCAGCCGGTGGCGGCGGCAGGCTTCGACCAGATCGGCCCGCCCGGCGATGATGCCGGCCTGGGGGCCCCCCAAGAGCTTGTCGCCGGAGAATGTCACCAGAGCCGCCCCGGCCTCGAGGGTCTGGCGGGCGGCTGGCTCCCGGTCCAACCAGGGCGGCGGTCCTCCGTCCAGCCACGGGCAGCGGCTGTCGAGGAGCCCCGACCCGATGTCGGCCACCAGGGGCGGGCCGAGGTCGGCCAGCTCGGCCGCGCGGGGTGCCTCGGTGTAGCCCAGCATCCGGAAGTTCGACTGGTGGACCTGCACCACGACGGCGACATCGTTGCCGGGGTCGGCCACCGCCGCCGCGAAGTCGGCTCGGCGGGTGCGGTTGGTGGTACCGACCTCCACCAGCCGGGCCCTCGACCAGGCCATGACGTCGGGCACCCTGAATCCGCCGCCGATCTCCACCAGCTCGCCCCGGGAGACCACCGCATCTCGGCCCTCGGCCAGCGCGGCCAGAACCAGCATCACCGCCGCCGCGCCGTTGTTGACGGCCATCGCGGCCTCGGCCCCGCAGGCCCGGGCCAGCAGCGCGGGCGCGCCGGCCTGGCGGTCGCCGCGCTCGCCGGTCTCGAGGTCCAGCTCCAGGTTCGAGTAGTCGGCGTTCTGCGTCCAGCCCAGCGGCGCCCTTCCCAGGTTGGTGTGCAGCAGCACGCCGGTCCCGTTGATAACGGGCACCAGCAGCCGCCGCCGGATTCTCCGGGCTCGATCCGCGGCGGAGTCGGGGTCGCCGGCCGCGATCGCCGCCCGGGCTGCGTCCACCACCAGCGGATGGGGCAGGTCGATGCCAGCCAGCGAGCGGGCTAGCCGGTCGACTGAGGGCGGTCGATCCTGGGACGGCACGTCGGCGACAAGGCTACGCACACCGCGCCGGACGGCAGCCGCACAACGAACCCGAGATTTCGTCGGGGGATTCTTGGTGTGATTTCTTCGCGTATGCCGCGCACAATCGTCCCGAGATTTCGTCGGGGGATTCTTGGTGTGATTTCTTCGCGTATGCCGCGCACAATCGTCCCGAGATTTCGTCGGGGGATTGCGCCCATACGCTGGGGGCGTGTTCGTCGTGCTGCTCCTGGCGCTGCTCTGCGTGCCGCTGCTGGAGCTGTATGTGATCATCCAGGTGGCTGGCGGGATCGGGACCGGCCAGACCATCCTGCTGCTGATCCTGGTGTCGGTGGCGGGGGCGTGGATGGTTCGCCGCTCGGGGCTCGGCGTGCTCAACCAGATCCGCGGCCGTCTGGGCCGCGGCGAGCTGCCGGCCGCAGAGTTGGTGGACGGCCTGCTGATCCTGCTGGCGGGGGCCTTGATGCTGACGCCCGGGTTCGTAACCGACGCGGTCGGGCTCCTGTTGCTGTTCCTGCCCACCCGCGTGCTGGTGCGGTCGCTGCTGATGCGCCACTTCGCCAAGAAGGTCACGGTCGGCGGATGGTCGGCGGGGCCGGTCGGGGGAGGCGGCTTCGGCTACAGCTCGGGCGGCGGCGGTCGGAGCGGCGGCGTCGGCGGATTCGATGCGGGCACAGGAGATGTCCGCGACGTGAACGAAGTGCGCGAGATTCGCGACGTCCAGCCGGGCAGGGAGGATCCAGATGAAGATTGACGCCGGCGTCACCGCGGCCGTCGACGAGGTGCTCACCACCACCCGGGCCGTGCGGAGGCGCCTCGACCTTGAGCGCGATGTCGACGACGAGATCATCATGGACTGCATCGACGTCGCCGAGCAGGCCCCCACCGGAGGCAATCAAGGAAGCCGGCGCTGGCTCATCGTGCGCGACCCCGAGCTGAAACAGCGCTTGGCCGGCCTCTATCGGGACGTGATCGGCAATCGCATGATCGAGGCCCGCGACCGTCTGGCCGGCACCGGAGACCCGCGGGAGCGGGCCATGCTCTCATCGGCCCATCTGGCCGAGCATCTGGGCGAGGTGCCCGTCATCGTCATCCCGGTGATCCTCGGCCGCCACGACGGCAGCGGGCGTCCCGGCCTGTTCGACTCGGTGATCCAGAGCGGCTGGAGCTTCTGTCTGGCCCTGCGCGCTCGGGGCCTGGGCACTGCCTGGACCACCGCCGGCCTGGCCAAGGCCCCCGAAGTCAAGGAACTGCTCGGCATCCCCGACGATGTGACCGAGATCGCCATGTTCCCGGTGGCCTGGACCGTCGGCACCGATTTCAAGCCGGCCCGCCGGCTCCCTGCCCGCGAGATCGCCTACTTCGACGGCTACGCCCGCACCTACGAGCGGGGCCCCAGCGATCCGGTGCGCATCGCCGACGGTCCCGGCACGATCGTCGAGACGGACATCCGCGCCGATCCAGCAGCAGTGTGGGCCGAGGTGACCGACATCAACCTGCCGGCGCGGTTCTCCGAGGAGTTCCAGGGGGCCGAGTGGGCCGACGGCTGCGACGGCCCGACGCTGGGCGCCCGGTTCGTGGGCCGCAACCAACACCCGGCCCGGGGGGACTGGGAGGTTCGCTGCATCGTGGACGTGTTCGAGGAGCAGGGCGCGTTCGGCTGGTGCACCAACGACGTCGACAACCCCGGTGCCCGCTGGCGCTTCGAGCTGGAACCCGTCGTGGGCGGCACGCGGCTTCGCTTCCGGGGCATCATGGGTCCCGGACCGTCGGGCCTGGACGCCATCATCGAGTCCCGGCCCGATCTGGAGCCCCGCATCATCGACCGCCGGATGGCCGAGCACCGAGCCAACATGCAGCGGGTGCTGGAGGGCATCAAGGCCCGAGTCGAGCAGGCGCCCGCCCAGAGGCCGAGCGGATAGGCGGCAGGCCTCACCCAGCCGCGCCCGCTCCAAGTCCTGACCGTATGAGGACCTCAGTCCAGATCACCGCCGACGCCGGCTCGTGGTCCGATCTGGTCGACTTCGTGACCGGGGCCGAGGCCCTTGGCGTCGACGCGGCGTGGGTCGCCGAGGCGTGGGGGTCCGACGCGGTTTCGCCGCTGGGATACCTCGCGGCCCGAACGGAGCGGGTGACGCTGGGCGCGTCCGTGCTCCAGGTGGGCGCCCGCTCGGCGGTGATGAATGCCCAGACCGCGCTCACCCTGCACGAGCTGTCGCAGGGACGGTTCGTGCTCGGTCTGGGAGTGTCGGGCCCGCAAGTGATGGAGGGTCTGCACGGTGTGGGCTTCGCCGACCCGGTGGGCCGCATGGCCGAGACGCTCGACGTGATCGCGCAGGCCTTCGCGGGCGAGCGCATCGCCTATTCGGGCCGTCATCTGCGGCTTCCCCTGGCCGGCGGGGAGGGCAAGTCGCTACGCCTGTCGATCCGGTCCGGGACGGCCCCTCCCGTCTATCTGGCCTCGATGCTGCCGAGGATGCTGGAGCTGACCGGCGAGAGGGCCGACGGCTGGCTCGGCACGAGCTTCGTGCCCGAGGGCGCCGAGGACGCCTATTTCCGTCATCTGCGGGCCGGCGCGGCCCGGGCCGGGCGGACCCTCGACGACATCGATATCTGCCAGGGGGCCGAGGTCGCTTTCGCCCGTGACGAGGCCGAGCTGGCCGCCATGATCGACGCCCGCCGGGCCGGGCTGGCCTTCAGCCTCGGCGGCATGGGCTCGGGCCGCTCCAACTACTACAACTCTGCCTACGCCCGCCAGGGCTTCGCCGATGTTGCCGCCGAGTCGCAGCGTCTGTGGCTGGCCGGCGACAGGCAGGGCGCGGCCGCGGTGATCCCCGACGAGATGGTGCTGGCCACCACCCTCATCGGCACCGTCGAGATGGTCCGTGACCGTTTGGCCGGGTGGGCTGCCGCCGGGGTCGACACCGTGCGCCTGTACCCGGCCGGCGACACCGTCGCCGAACGCCTCGACACTCTCGGGCGAGCGCTGGACCTGGTCCCGTAGGGCCGCGCCGAGCCGTCGCGTGTCTCGCGGTGTCCGGACTCGCGGTGCTCAACGCGGCTCCACATGCCTGGGCGCAACCCCCGGACACCTTCTCGGACATTGACGACGCCGGTGCTGCCCAGCCCGGACCCGGAGGGCGGCCAGTAGGGGGTGTCCGGTCTCAGATCGGGGCGCTGACATACTGGATTGCGGTGAGAGATGGAGACTGACCGGGGGTCAAGGCCCGCGATGGGGATGTCGCTCGGGTTGGCTGTAGCCAGGCGGGCGCTGCTGCTTGCCCTTGTTGCACTGCTCGTGGCCATCGTGGCCCTGGTCGCTGCGCTTGTGACCGACTCCGGCGACGACACGGCCGCGACCGGCGACGCCGAGCAGACGCGGGCCGATGCCGCCGCGGCCCGAGCAGACGCTGAAGTGGCTTCCGCCATGGCCGACGCATCGGCAGCATCGACCGCCATTGCCCAGGAGGCGGCGGCCGTGGCTGAAGACGCTGCCGCGGTGGCCGCGGACGCTGCTGCCGCGGCCCAAGCGGCGGCTGCCACGGCCCAGGAGGCTGCCGCCCGGGCCGAATCGGTTGCTGCCGCGGCCGCAGCCGCGCTAGAGACCCTCGCCGCGGCTCGGGCCGAGACGGCCCCAGCCGAATCCTCCCAGCCAGAGGCCGAGACTGAGCCGGAGCTGGCGGAAGTCCAGGAGGATGCAGCCGCGGCCGAGGCTGAGACTGGAGAGGCCGGCGCCGCCGAGCAGGACGGGGCAGCCGCGGCTGACACGCCTTCTGAGGGGACGGTCGATGAGACGGACGCAGCCGGCGCGGCGCCGGCGGATGGAGCCGAAGAAGAGCCCGGGGGTGAATCCGATCAGGCGCCCTCAGACCCGGAGATTCCCCTGCCCGGCGAGCCGTTCGAGTTGGGCCCCCCGGCGGGCGCAGGGCTCGCGGTGGTGGGCGTGTCGCACGACAGCGTGCTGAACGTGCGCGATGTTCCCGCCGGCGGGATCGTCGCCCGGCTGGACAACGTGATGAACGTGGGCAGCGAGCCGGTGGTCTACGTCCGCGAGGCCGACTCCGAGGCTCTCATCGCCACCCTCGACCTGAACCGGGGCGTGATCGCCACCGGCAACAACCGGCAGCTTCCGACGACGATCTGGTACGAGATCCGCATGGGCGATGCCGTTGGATGGGCGAGCGGCGCCTATCTGTCGCCGCTGGGTGCAACTTCGGACACCACCGCCGAGATCGTCGCCGTTCTGGGCGAAACGCCCTCTGCGCCGACGTTGGACGAGCTGGGGCGGATCGTCGGCGAGGCGGTGGCGTCCGACGAGCCGCCCTCCCGCATAATCGTGTCGGGCGCCCCGACTGTCGGAGATCTAGGGGAGATCACGGTCGACGTGCTAGGCCTGCCCGACGACTCGGTCCGCGGGTTCCGCCTGCACGTCTTCGCCCAGCAGGACCCCGATTCCGGCGCGTTCGTGCTCAAGACCGTCGAGAGCACCACGATCTGCGACAGCCACCGGGGCGTAGGCGAAGCAGGCCTCTGCAACTAGTTGCGGCCAACCGGGGTTGGCGGCGAGCCTTCGGGTTCGGAGGTTCCCGCCCACGGCGATAGGGGAGCGGTGGGCAGGATCAGGCTTCGGCGGCGTCGAGCGCGGCTACCGCGGCGTCGAGCATTCGGGCGCTGCAGCCTGCCATCTCCACCGGTGGCACGTGCTCGGATGACAGGGCTTGGGCCGCCGACTTGAAGGCGTCGGATGCCGGGCCTTCGCCCAGCACCGCGGGCTCGCCCGTGTCGAAGCCGTCGGCCACGGCCGCTTCGAGAGGGATGCGGCCCAGCAGCGGCACCCCGACCTCCGTGGCGAGAGCGTCGCCGCCTCCCGAGCCGAATACGACGTGATGCTCGCCGTCGGGGGTGGCGAGGTAGCTCATGTTCTCGATTACGCCCACGATGCGCAGGTAGTTCTTGCGGCCCATGTCCGCCACCCTGGCCGCCACCTTCTGGGCGGCTGTCGCCGGGGTGGTGACGATGATCATCTCGGCTCGCGGCAGCATCTTGGCCAGGCCCATCTGCACGTCTCCGGTGCCGGGCGGCATGTCGATCAGCAGGTAGTCCAAGTTGTCGCCCCAGCGGACGTCTTCGCAGAAATGTTGCACGGCCCGGTTGAGCATCAGCCCTCGCCACATCAGCGCCGAGTCCTCCCGGTCCACCAGGAATCCCATCGACACCACCTCGAGGCGACCCTCGCCGATGGTCCTAGAGAGCGGGACGATCTTGCCGTCGAGGGAGCGCAGCTCGCCGTCAACCCCCAGCATCCGGGGCACCGAGTAGCCCCAAATGTCGGCGTCCATCACGCCTACCTTGAACCCTTGCGCGGCCAGTGCCGCGGCCAGATTGGTGGTCACCGTGGACTTGCCCACGCCGCCCTTGCCGCTGGCCACCATCAGCACCTTGGTGGTGGGCGGGATGGCCGTGTCGGGAGCGCGCTGTGAGACGTTGAAGCGGGCCTTGGCCATGGCCGCGGCCTTCTCGTCGGCGGTGAGTTCGGCCCACACGATGCGCACCTTGGTCACGCCGGGCAGGGACTCCAGCCGGGCCTTCACGTCCCGCTGGATCTGGGCCCGCAGCGGGCAGCCCGAGGTCGTCAACGCGATCTCGATCCGCACTTGCCCGTCGTCAAACACCTGCGCGCCCCGGGCCATTCCCAGCTCCACCAGGTTGCTGCCCAACTCGGGATCGACCACGCCCCGCATCATGTCCATCACGGCCTCGGCCGTCGGCGCGGTCGTGGTCACGGGTCGATGCTACCGTGGTGCTTGCTGGGCTGATCCGGTCGACCAGTAGCGGGACCCGCCGCCGGTCGGTAGGTTGGCTTCAGCGCAGTTGCACCCCACCCACCAGTGCACGGGAGCCATCATGATCACACTCACCGAGAAGGCGTCGACCAAGGTGTCGGAGCTCATCGCGGCCGAGGGGGAGGATGGCCTGGCCCTGCGGGTGGCTGTGCGCCCCGGGGGATGCTCGGGCTTCTCTTACGAGATGTACTTCGACACCGACATCGTCGACGGTGACACCAAGGCGACGTACGGCGACGTTCAGGTGGTCGTGGATCCTTCGTCGGCCATGCTGCTCGACGGCGCCACGCTCGACTACTCCGACGGCTTGCAGCAGGCCGGGTTCTCCATCGACAACCCCAACGCGCAGCGAAGCTGCGGCTGCGGCCAGAGCTTCAGCTAGCGGCGACGGCGCTCAACAAGCCGGACCGATCCTGCGACGAGTGCACTTACGAGATCGAGGCACCCGCCCGAGCCTGTCGGCTCATCCACCGCAGCCTGTTCGGCTCAGTCGCCTGCCGGAAGTAGATCGCCGACGCTGATCTCCACTTCTTGATTGTCGAAGACCGCGGTGATGCGCAGCCGGCCCCCGACCGCCTCAACGAAGCGGGCCAGCGTGGTCAACTGGAGGTTGTTCCGGCGTTCCATGCGGGACACCTCGGCCTGACTTATCTCAAGCTGGGCCGAGATCTGTGATTGAGTGAGACCGCGGGCCCTACGAATGGCGCGCAGGGTCTCAACCCTGGTGCGGATGCTGGCATAGGTCTCGGCCTCGGCTCTAGCAGCCGCTGGATTGTCGGCAAGCCGTCGCCGGGCGGCCTCGACCCGCTTGGTCGCGGTCTCCCACTCTTGGTCGCTGTACCCTCCAGGGTCCCCAGCGAAAGCCGACGAGCCAGCCAGCTTGTCGGCAGCCGATTCGTATTCCATATCATCTGACATCATGTCCTTCCCATGTGTAGGCGATACTTTGAAAGTTCATTGTCTCTTTCTTTGGATCCTTCTTCGGGGATGTCGGTGCTCCCAGTCGCGGATCATGGTCTCCTCAACCTGTCGGACGACACCGTCATACCAGGTGTTGCCCAACCGAGCCTTGTCGCCCATGTGCATCACGACGGCCGCTTCTGAGCCGGCGGCCTCCTCACACCACGCATACACGATGCGAATCACGGGCCGGCCCTGCGCGTAAGGCGTGTAGACCGTAGGCGGGGTCCGGCGCAGAGCGAAGAGTTCATAGCGTGAGCTCACAATCCGATGGCTAGCGTCTTCGGGCTGCTCGCCCTCGATTTCATGGCCGAATTCCTCCAATGCTTGCAGCAGGGCTGATACCTCACCGAATACCTCCGTGAGCACCTCGTCGTGTTCGGCCGCCGTGGCCATCTGCTCGATCTGGTGTGTGAACCGAGGATGGAAGAAGATATCCACAATTCGGAGAATACCTCAGAGAGCATATGCTGTCAAACGTATATTTGGGCCATGCGCCTCGCTTGCTCCACGGCTACCCAGGAGCGCTGGGCCGTGGAGCAAACGGACTTGCGCCGAAGCCACAATCTAGCCTGTCGCTTGGTGGCTTCGACGTTGTCTGACGGCTTCGAGATCGTGGTGGACGGCGCCGCGGTAGTCGTCGCCGGGGAGCAGTTGACGCTGCTGGACGTGCTGCGCGAGCAGTTGGGCGTGCGCTCGGTGAAGGACGGGTGCAGTCCCCAGGGCCAGTGCGGCTGCTGCACCGTGCTGGTGGACGGGCAGCCCAGGGTGGCCTGCGTCACCCCGGCCCGGAGGGTGCAGGGCCGCGCCATCACCACCCTCGAGGGCCTCGACGCGGACGTTCGTGACGGCTGGGCTCGGGCGTTCGCGGCCACCGGAGGCAGCCAATGCGGCTTCTGCACGCCCGGGATCATCTGCCGCTTCGCCGGGCTGCACGCCAAGGGCGGCGACCACGACGACCGTGGCGTGGCGGCTCGCGCGCTGGCCGCCCATCTGTGCCGGTGCACCGGCTGGCAGCCCATCGTGGACGCCTGGGTGGCCTACCCTCGCCTGGCCGCGGAGGCGGGCGACAACTCCGGGAACTGCGGTGAGGCTGGGAGGGCCGCGGCCGACCTGCGGGCGACGATCGAGGGGCACACACCTCAGTGCACCGGTCCCCACGTGTCCCTTGGTGGAGGCGGATTCGCTGACGACACGGCCCCGGCTGGCGCCCTCGTGGCTGTGCGGGCCGGTCCGGGCTGCGAGGCCGCTGACGAGCCCGGCTGGGTGGTTGCTGAGACGGCCGCCGAGGCGCGAAGACTCGCCGGGCGTATTCCGGGCCGGCGCACCACGGCCAGTTGGGAGCCGCCGCTGGAGGTGCCTCCGGGCGACTGGGCCGTCACCCTCCGCACCAGATGGACCGAGCCCGGCTACCTGGAGACCGACGCAGCCTGGTGCGAGCCCGGTGGCGAACCGGCTTCGCCGCTCGGCAACGGCGGGGCCTTCGGCGGGAAGCTCCGCTCGCCGGTGGCGGAGGCCGCCCGCCTTCTCGCCGACCGTCACGGCCGGCCGGTACGGGTGCTGTGGTCTCGCCCCGACACGGTCGAGCTTGGCCCCAAACGGCCGCCGATCGCGGCGGGAGTGCGGCCCGACGGGACCGGTGAGATCGTCGTGGTCCGCACTGCGGGCATCTGCGAGGCGATCCGGTCTCACGCGCCGGGCCTGGCCGTGACTGAGATCGACCTGCCCGGCCCACCGACGTCGTCGCAGGTGAGGGGAGCGGGCTGGGCCGAGGCGGCGGTGCTGCTGGCCGCAGCCCGGGGCGAGCCGGGTTGGATCACCGGACCCGATGGCGGATCGGCTACGGCTGCGGTCGAGCCGGATGGGACGATCGCGGTGCAAGTTCGGGCCGGTCGAACCCTCGACGAGACGGTGCTGCGGTCCTACGGCACCGGCGCGGCCCACATGGCCTATTCGTGGGTGACCAGCGAGTCGCTCGGAGTGGATCCCGACGGCGTGGTGCATGACCTGACCGTCCGATCCCTCGGCATCGTCGGCGCGGCCGCCATGCCCGCCGTCGAGATTGAGATCGTCGACGACGGCTCCGAGCCGGTAAACGGCAGCGACGCCGTGCTCGCCGCGGTGGCCGCCGCGGTGTGGATCGACCGGGGGTTGCCGCCTACCTGGCCGACCGGATCCTCGACTGGAGCTTAGAGCGCAGCGACGGCGGCTCCGGCCGGTGCGGATAGCCGGTCTCGGCTTCCTTGCGGGCCAGTTCCAGGTATTCGTTGGGGCCGTCGCCGGTTCGGTTGGCCGCGTCGGAGTCGACCTTCAGGAAGCTGCCCAGCGCGGCGGCCAGGATCCCGCTGCCGATCAGAGCCGCCATCGGGAACAACACCACCAACACGATCACCATCACCACCGCTCCGGCCACGTCCCGAGCATACGCGACTGAGCGCGCGTGCGGCTGAGTTGCCGCTAGATCTCGGGCGGGGCGACCGTGTCGGCGACTAGCGCGTCGACGACGGCCTTGAGGGCGTCGTCTTCGGTGGTGCCCTCTTCGAGCGCGCCGTGGTACACGGCTAGTTGGCGATCCGCGGAGGTGCCCCGCTCACAGATGGTGCGGGTGTGCTCGATCTCCGCCACGCAGTCCAGGGCCTCGGCGTCGGGCCTGACCAGCTCGATGAGCTCTTCCACCAGATCGCTGAAGGGCACCAGTTCGCCCCGACCGAAGTCCATGAGCTGGCCGCCGGTCCCGTAGCGCTCCGCCCGCCACAGGTTCTCCGACAGCAGGAAGTTGGAGTAGCTCCGCCACCGGCGGTTCTCCAGCCTGAGCCGCCAGAGCATCCTCAGCAGGCAGACGTACATGGCGGCCACGGCGATGCTGTCCTCCATCTTCGAGGGCAGGTCGGCGACCCTCATCTCCAGGGTGGGGTAGCGCTCGGACGGGCGGATGTGCCACCACACCATGCTCGAGTCCTGGATGATCCCGGCCCCCACCAACACATCGACGTGGCGCTTGAACTCGGACCACGAGCCGAACTTCTCGGGGAGCCCGGTGCGGGGCAGCGTCTCGATCACCGACATGCGGTAGCTCTTGAGGCCGGTGTCGCGCCCCTCCCAGAACGGCGACGAGGTCGACAGGGCCAGCAGGTGTGGCAGGAAGTATGCGGCTTGGTCCATCAGGTCTATGCGCAAGTCGGGGTCCTCGATGCCGACGTGAACGTGCATGCCGGAGATGATCAGCCGCCGTGTCACCCCTTGCAGGTCCGCGGCGAGGGTCTGGTAGCGCTTTGCGTCGGTGTACTCCTGCTGGAGCCATCTCGCGAACGGGTGGGCTGAGGCCGCGATGGGCGCCATTCCGTACTCGGCGGCGGCCTCGGCCACCGCCAGGCGCATGAGCCCCAGGTCGGCGCGCAGGTACTTCATGTCGGTGCAGACGCCGGTGCCGATCTCGATCTGCGAGCTGAACAGCTCCCTGGCCACCAGACCGTGGCGCAGGCTCTCCACCTTCTCCAGCAGGCCGGGAGGCTGCTTGGTGATGAGGGCCCCGGTGTCGCGCTCGACGAGCAGGTACTCCTCCTCGATTCCCATCGTCCAGGCCGGCTCGTCCGTCACCGCTCCTCCCATCCGATCCTCACTGAAAGGCTAATCGCGCGTCGGGCGATCCGACCCGGGTGCCGCGTTGCCCTCGTCTCGGGCGAATTGGCAGCGTTGTGCACGGTATGCGTGCATTGCGCTGCCAATTCGGTGGGGTGCGATACTGAGGTGCATGCCAGCGGCTGCCTACGAGCGCGACGGCCACGTCGCCACCATCACCTACAACCGCCCCGAGGCGCTCAACGCGGTCAACGGGGCCATGCGCCGGGCCCTCGACGAGGCGTGGGTGGCCTTCCGTGAGGACGCCGAGGCCTGGGTAGCCATCGTCACCGGCGCGGGCCGGGCCTTCTGCGCTGGTGCCGACCTCAAGGACCCCGAGGGCTCGACGGGGGACTGGCCCGGCTCGTTCTGGGAGTGGCCGACCATCACCACCTTCGAGTCCGGGATGGAGATCTGGAAGCCCACTATCGCCGCCGTCAACGGACCGTGCATCGGGTACGGCCTCACCGCCGTGCTGGCCTGCGATTTCGTGCTGGCCAGCGAGCGGGCCACCTTCGCCTACCCCGAGGTCCGCATCGGCGTGCCCACCATCGTGGGTGCATTGCGCCTGCCCGACCGGGTGGCGTGGCCCGACGCTTTGGAGTTGCTGCTAACCGGTGAGACCATCGACGCGGCCCGAGCCAAGGAGACGGGCCTGGCCTGGCGGGTGGTGCCCCACGACGACCTCATGGTCGAGGCCCGCACCCTGGCCAACCGCCTGTGCGCAGGCGCGCCCCTGGCCGTGCGGGCCACCAACGAGATGGCCCGCCGGGGCCGCACCCTGCCGTGGACCGAGGCGGTCCGCATGGGCGAGACCATGCGCCGGGTGGCTTCCAGCACCGCCGACGCGGCTGAGGGCATAGCCGCATGGAAGGAAGGCCGCCCCCCGAACTGGCAAGCCCGCTGAACGGACCGGGCCAGCCAAGGATGTCGTCTATACGCATCAGGGCGGCCGGCCCGGCGGATGGACCGAATTGTGAGAGAGGCTTGTCGTTCTACCTTTGATGACCGACCGGGGGCGGGCTCGACCGCCCCCGGCGGACGGGCAAAGTGACTGCTAGCTCTTGGCGTTGGTTAGCTGGTCCTGGATCAGCAGGGCCATGTCGCCCGCGTGGGGGATGAACTCGAGCCGGGCATCGACCTCAGGCGGCGGGTAGATGCCCGGGTCCTCCAGGATCTCGCTGTCGATGTAGGGCGTGGCCGCCGCGTTGGGGCTGCCGTAGAAGGTCCAGTTGGTCAGCGCGGCGCCGTTCTCCGCGTCGGTGAGGAAATTGATCATGGCGTGCGCGGAGCACACGTTGTCGGCGTTGTGGGGTATGGCCATGGTGTCCACCCAGCGGACACCGCCCTCGGCGGGGATGGTGTAGACGTGGGTCTCGTAGGCGTCGGCCTCGTCGATTGACAGCGCGAACCCGCCGCTCCAGCCGTGGGCCACATCCACCTCGCCGTTGACCAGGTCGTCGCCGAAGGTGACCGAGTCGTACTTGAGCAGCCGGTCGTTGGTGGCCCTCAGCAGTTCGCCGGCCTCGCGGATGGCGTCCTCATTGCGGTTGTTGATCACGTCCTCGATGCTGTAGCCGAGGTACTTGAGCGCGGCCGACACCGCCTCGGGGGCGTCGTCGAGCATCGAGATGCTCCCGGGCACGAGCGCGGCGGTGTCGGGATCGAAGAGCACTGCCCAGGTGGACTCGCCGCCGAGCAGGTCCAGAACCTCGTAGCTCATGCCGATGCCGGTGGTGCCCCACTGGTAGGCCACGTGGTACTTGTGCTCGGGGTCGAAGGGCGGGTTGGCGAACGCGGGGTCGATGTTTGCCGAGTTGGGAATGGCGTCATAGTTCAGCTCCAACAGCAGCCCCTCCCGGCGCATGGTGTCGACCATGTAGTCGGAGGGCACCACCAGGTCGAAGATGGCCGCACCCGACTCGACCTTGGTGAGCATCTCCTCGTTGGACTCGTAGGTCGTGTAGTCGACGTTGATGCCGGTCTCCGCCTCGAACGCGGTCAGCAACTCGTCGTCGATGTACTCGGCCCAGTTGTAGAAGGCGAGGTCGCCGTCGGTCTGGCCGGGAGCGCAGGCCGCCGCGCCAGTCAGTTCCTCGGCCGGGGCTGCGGTGGTGGCCGGTTCTTCGGCCGGTTCCTCGGCCGGGGCCGCGGTGGTGGCCGGTTCTTCGGCTGCGGTTGGGGCGTCCGGTTCATCGTCGCCGCAGGCTGCGGCCAGCAGGCCGGCGACGCCGACGATCGCCGCCATCAGGATGAGGCGGCTCCTGCGGGGTTGCCATCGCAGGGTGGCGCTTGTCGCTCTGGTCATGGGTTCCTCCCTCCGGGGCTCCTTGGCGAGCCAAAGGACTGCAAGATCCGAACCGAACTATAGGACCTGGGTCTGTTGCGATGCGCTGGCCCTGCGTCGCTGCAGCGCCAGCGAGCCCAGCACCAGCGCTATCGACGCGGTCAGCATCAGGGTGGAGACGGCGTTCAACTCGGGGGTGACGCCGCGGCGGATGCTGCTGAACACGTACACCGGAAGGGTGGTAGAGCCCGGACCGGCCACGAAGGCCGAGATCACGACGTCGTCGAGCGACAGGGTCAGCGCCAGCAGCCCCCCGGCCGCGATGCCGGGCATGATCAGCGGCATGGTAACTCTCCTGAACGTCTGCCACCCCGTCGCGTAGAGGTCGCGTGCGGCCTCCTCCAGCGTCCGGTCGAACTGGTCGAGCCGGGCCCTCACCACCACGCACACGAACGAGATGTTGAAGGCGATGTGGGACAGGGCGACGGTGGAGATCCCGAGCGTGAGCCGCGGCCCGAACGAGTCGATGAACTTGAACGCCTCCGCGAAGAACACCAGCAGCATCACCGCCATCGTGATGTCGGGGATCACTATGGGCAGGTACACGGTGCCGTCGAGGGCGCGGCGTCCCCGGAACCGGTAGCGGTCGAGGGCGAGCGCCACCGCGGTGCCCAGCACCACCGAGACGACGGTGGACACCAGCGCCACGATGAGCGACACCCGTATCGCCGAGGTGATCACTTCGTTTCGCAGCGCTTCGCCGTACCACGCAAGCGAGAAGCCTCCCCAGATGTTCACTCGTGCAGACGCATTGAACGAGAAGACCACCAGCACGACGATGGGCACATAGAGGAAGGCGAAGACCACCCAGGCCCACATGGCCAGCCAGCGGCGAGTCCGCCGCCCGAGACCGGCTTCGACTGCGCCGCTCACGACGCCACCGCGGCGGCGGGCTCAGCCTCGTGTTGGGCGCGGCTGCGCCGTCGAGCCCGAGGCCGATCAGTGTCCTCCGCGCCGCTGCCGGAGCGCTGGTTCAGCGCGACCGCCACGAGCATCGCAACGATCAGCAGAACGCTGAGCGCGGCCCCGAGCGGCCAGTTGCGGGCATCTCGGAACTGGCGGGCGATGTATGAGCCGATCAACAGGGTCTTGGCGCCGCCCAGGATGTCGGGCACGACGTAGGAGCCGAAGCTGGGAACGAAGACCAGCACGCATCCGGCCACGATCCCCGACCTGGTCAGCGGCAGCGTGACCCTCCAGAACGCCCGGGCTCCGCTGGCGTAGAGGTCGCGGGCCGCCTCGGTGAGGCTCCAGTCCATCCGTTCCAGCGCCACGTACAGGGGCAGGACCATCAGCGTGAGGAAGCTGTAGACCATGCCGATGGTCACCGCGGTGGGGGTGAAAAGGATCCGGAACGTCCCGAACCCCAGGCTCTCGCTCAGGGCGGAGGCCGGGCCGTTCGATCCCAGCAGGAACCGGATGGCGAACACCCGGACCAGGCCGTTGGTCCAGAACGGGATCATCACCAGCACCAGCAGGATGGCGCGCAGGTGCCGCGGCCGGGTGGCGATGTAGTAGGCGAACGGGTAGCCGACCGCGAGGCACAGGGCGGTGGTGAGGGTGGCGAGCCATGCCGACCTCCCGATGATCCCCACGATGACCTCGTCGCCAATGGCGCGGTAGGACTCGACGTTCCAGCCGCTCAGCGACGTCCGGCCGGTGGAGGTGCGGGTGGCGAAGGAATAGACCGATATCAGCGCGAGCGGAGCGACGAAGAAGATCAGCAGGTAGAGGGCGCCGGGCGACGCGAGGAGCATTCCCTGCCGCCGCCGGGCGCGCGCTGCGGCCACCTCACCCGAAGCTGGAGTGCGCGCCGGGACTGGAGCGTCCGAAGCCGCAGCACCCGCGGACGACTGGCGGCCGGACGGCATCGGCGATCAATCCGCGATGACCGCGGCGGCGCCGTGGTCCCAGCTGACGGTCACCTCGTCGCCAACCGCGAAGGGTTCGCCGACCTCGCCCTCGTTGCGCACCTCGATGGATGTCGGACCCGCGTCTACCGAGTACACGACGGCATGACCGAGATAGGTGACGTCGCCCACCTCGCCGTCGAGGCTGGCGCCGTCCGCGGCCGCCGCGCCCCGCGGCTGCACGCGGATGCGCTCTGGCCGGAGGCTGACCGCGACATCGGACCCGGGCGGGGTCGAGGTCTCTGCCTTGATGAGCACGCCGTTGGCGAGACGCACCGTGCGCGGAGACTCCACCGAGGCTTCGATGAGGTTGGTCCGGCCGATGAAGTCGGCCACGAACCGGCTGGACGGTCGCTCGTAGATCTCCCGGGGAGTGCCGACCTGAAGCAGGCGGCCCTCCGACATCACCCCGATCCGCTCGCTCATGGCGAGGGCTTCCTCCTGGTCGTGGGTGACGAACACGAACGTGATGCCCACCTCGCGCTGCAGGGCCTTCAACTCCTGCTGCATCTCTTGGCGAAGCTTTAGGTCGAGTGCCCCGAGCGGCTCGTCCAGCAGCAGCACTTTGGGCTGATTGACCAGGGCCCGGGCCAGCGCCACCCGCTGTTGCTGGCCGCCGGAGAGCTGGTCGGGTCTGCGGTCCTCCATCCCGGCGAGACGCACCATTCCAATGGCCTCGGCCACGCGCTGGCTGAGCTCGGGATCCTTCACCCGCCGTATGCGCAGACCGAACTCGATGTTCTGGCGGACCGTCATGTGGGGGAACAGTGCGTAGGCCTGGAACACCGTGTTGACCGGCCTGCGGTCGGGCGGCGCCATGCCGACTTCGGTGCCGAAGATGCGCAGGCTTCCCTCCGTCGGCAGGTCGAGCCCGGCGATCATGCGCAGGGTGGTGGTCTTGCCACAGCCCGAAGGACCGAGCAGGGCGAAGAACTCGCCGTCGCCGATGGCCAGGTCGACGTTGTCGACCGCAACCACGTCGCCAAACCGCTTGGTGACGCCGTCGATCTCTACGGCCGCTACCGGATCAGTCATTACGATCCTCCCCGACGGCGAATTATGCCCCACTCCACTCCACTAGGCCGTGGCTAGGGCGGCGACCACGCTGGCCAGCAGGCTGGAGGCGCCGAAGCGGAGACGGTCGGGGGTGAGCCACTCGGTGCCCAGCACGGAGCGCACGATGTCGAGGTATCCGATGGCGTCGGTCGCGGTGCGGACCCCGCCGGCCATCTTGATGCCCACCGGGCGTCCCCCGGCGGCGCAGTGGGCGGCCACTGTGGAGGCCATCGCCAGCACAGCCTCGGGCGACGCGCCCGAGGCGCCCTTGCCGGTGGAGGTCTTGACCATGTCGGCGCCGGCGTCGATGGCCAGGCGGGTCGCTTCGGCGATCGCGCTGGACGTGCCGAGTTCGCAGACCTCCAGGATCACCTTGAAGTGGGCTCGGCCTGCCGCCTCCTTCAGCGCCGACAACTCCGCCGCGGCCTCATCTTTGCGGGCGGAGAGAAAAGCGGAGCGGTTCAGCACCGTGTCGATCTCCCGCGCGCCGACGGCTACCGCGGCCCGCACTTCGGCCACCTTCACCTCCAGGGGCGACAGGCCGCTTGGGAAGGCTCCGGCCACGCTGGCCACCGCCACCGGGGTGCCCGCCAGCAGCTCGGCGGCCAGGCCCGCCAGCGCGGGGTACACGCACACCGCGGCCACCGGGCCCACCGTCGGATCGGCCGGGTCGGGTCGCAGCGCCTGCGAGCAGAGGGCTCGGATGCGCCCCGGCGTGTCGTCGCCCTCCAGGGTCGTCAGGTCGGTGCAGCGCACCACCAGCCGCAGGTCGTCTGCTCTCCGCGGGTCGTGTGCCGGCCGCAGGTCGTCGACTGGGGAGTCTTCGGGGAGTTCCGTGCTCTGCATCAGGGGCGCAGCCTTACCCGTGATCAAGGGCGCAGTCTTGCCCGCCGACATCGCTGTCGTCGCGGGGTGATGGAGCCCGTGCCGCTCGGGATCGGCCACATACCGCACGGTCGCGTCGAGGAGTTCTGCTATCCGTGTCCGGGCCTCTGCCTGCGCGGCGCGCAGCCGGCTGCTGTCGCCGTCCTCTCCGGTCGATTCGACGACGGCCTCGGCATACACCTTCATCTTCGGCTCGGTGCCGCTCGGCCTGACGATCACCCTGGCCTCGGCGCCGTACAACTCCAGAACCACCACGTCAGCGGGCGGCAGATGCTCCGTTCCGTCGAGGAGGTCATGCACGGCGGTCACCGCGGCTCCGGCCAGCTCCGGCGGCGGCGTCGTGCGCAGAGCCTCCATGGCCCGGGCCATCGGCTGGTCGGCGGCCGAGGTCGATTCGAAGCGGATCGAGCGCTGTCCGGTGGCGTGCGCGCCGTGGCGTCGGTGCAGGGCGTCGAGCAGGTCGAGCAGAGTCCGTCCCTCGGTCTTCAGGCGGGCGACGAGCTCGGCCATCGCCAGGGCCGCGCCGATGCCGTCCTTGTCGCCGACCGCCTCGCCCACTGCGTAGCCGAGAGCATCCTCGTAGCCCAGCACCAGATCGTGGCCGGGCCGCTGCGAGCGGGCCTTCATGATCCATTTGAAGCCGGTGAGCGTCTCGGCCCAGTCGGCGCGGTGACTGGCGGCGATGCGGGGCAGGAGGCGAGACGACACCACCGTGTTGATGACCAGTTTCCGCCGGGTGCCCGGGCCGGTCCCCTCCTCCGGCTCCGGCCGGCCAAGCAGATGCTCAGCCAGCAGGCAGCCCGTCTCGTCGCCGGTCAGCAGCCGCCACCGGCCGCCGGCGGGTACAGCGACCGCTAGCCGGTCGGCGTCGGGATCGTGGGCCAGGGCGACATCCGCCCCCATGTCCGCGGCCAGTCGCAGCAGCCGGTCGAGGACGCCGGTCTCCTCGGGGTTGGGGAACGGAGTCGTTGGGAACTCGGGGTCGGGTTCGGCCTGATCGGCCACGAGCTGCGGCGGGTCGAATCCCGCTCGGGCCAAAGCCCGCAGGAAGGTGCCGGCGCCCACGCCGTGAAGCGGTGTGTAGGCCATGCGAACCGAGCGAGGCCCTCTCGGTGCCAGCAGACCCGCCACTTCGTCCAGGTAGGCCTCGACCACCTCGCTTCCGGTGGTCGCGATGAGCGGGTCGTCGGCGGGGGCCAGGTCGCGAGCGGCCAGCGGAGCAGTGCCGTCCATGATCTGGCTGATCTCGCCGTCGACCGGCGCGGCTAGCAGGCTGCCGCCTCGCCAGTAGACCTTGTAGCCGTTGTCGGATCGGGGATTGTGGCTGGCGGTGACCATCACACCGGCCGCCGCTTCGAGATGCTTGACGGCGAAGGCCAGCACGGGAGTGGGCGTGGGGTCCGGCAGCAGCCTCACCTCGACGCGGTGTCCGGCCAGCACCCGGGCCGCGTCGAGGGCGAAGTCCCTGCTGCGGTGGCGGGCGTCGAAGCCGACGATCACACCACCGTCCGGACGTCCGTCCTGCAGCAGCCGCTGGGCCAGTGCCGAGGTCGCGATTCTCACCAGCACACGGTTCATGCGGGCCGGACCCGCTCCCATCGGGCCCCGGATGCCGGCCGTCCCAAAGGCGAGCCGCCCGGTGAAGCGACGCCCCAGTTCGGCCGGATCTCCGTTCAGCAGGTCTTGCAGCTCGGCCCGCGTGGCGGGGTCGGGATCGGCGGCCAGCCACCGCTCGGCTGCGTGTCGAATGCCTGCCGGGTCAGGCCCGGCTGCGGGTGGCTGCCGCGTCAATTACAGAGCCGCGGCGGGCGACTCGACGGCTATCTGGAACGACTCCAGCGCGTTCAGGATGTGCCTGCGGCTCATCTCCCTGGCCTGCGGGGCGTCGCCTGTAGCGATGGCGTTGTAGATGTCCTCGTGCTCCTCCCAGGTGATGTCGCCGCGGCTGTCGGTCACCACCGAGAAGACCAGCTCGGTCTGCTGGCGCAGCGGGTCGAGCACCTGCTGGAGGAAGGGGATCCCGGCGGCCTTCTCGACCGCGATGTGGAACTCCCGGTGGCATAAGGCCGCGGTGACCGCGTCCCCCCGCTCAGTTGCCTGGCGACCCTCTTCCATGCACTGTCGGATCCGCTCGATGCTGTCGGGATCCTGGCGCATGGCGGCCTGCTCGACGGCGTATCCCTCCACAAGGATCCTGATCTGCTGGATGTGGTGAACCTCGCACTTGTCGATGGCGCACACGTGGGCGCCCCGCCTGGGCACCACCTCGATGAGGCCGGTTGCTTCCAGCGAGCGCATGGCCTCGCGCACCGGGTTGCGGCTCACGCCGAGCCGCTCCGCGAGGTGGCCCTCCACCAGTCGCTGGCCCGGCTTCAGCTCCCCGTCGAGGATCATCAAGCGAAGCTGGCCTGCGACCACCTCTCGCAGAGGCCGGTCGCTGTCGTTGTCGTTCAAGGATCAACCCTCCGTCGACGGCTGGCCGATGTTACAGCCTGGCCGGTCCCGATACGAAGCCCAGCTATCGGGCCATCCCGATACGAAGCCCAGCTATCGGGCCATGTAGACAGTCGGGCGCACTCCGCGGGCTGGCGGGGCGGAAAGGCAGGAGCGATGACCACCCTGATCACCGGTGCCGGGATGATCGGCTCGCTGGCTGCGGCCAGGATCGTTTCCGAGCGGGGCGAGCGACCCGTCCTCTACGACGTCGCCTTCAGCGAGCGCAATCTAACCGAGCGGCTGGACCTGGACTCGGTCGAGCTCGTCAAGGGAGACATCGGAGACATCGGCGACCTGCTGCGAGCCGTCGAGTCCCACGGCGCCGAGCGCATCATCCACACCGCATCGCTGCTGACCAGGGACCTGATCCCCCGTCCGGTGGCGGGCGTGAGGGTGAACGTCATGGGCACCATGAACGTGCTGGAGGCTGCCCGGATGGCGGGCCTTGAGCGGGTGGTCTTCTGCAGCTCGACGGTGGTGACCATGGGCCGCCGCCAGGTTGCTCCCGCCGACGACACGGTGGAGGACTTCACTCTCAGCGTGGTGAGCGAGTACCCGCCGTCGCTGTACGCGTCGATGAAGCTGGCCTCGGAGTGGCTGTGCCACAACTACACCGACTCATACGGGCTCGACACTGCGGTGGTGCGCTTCGGCGGCGTGTTCGGACCCTGGCACGGCGTGCCCGGCGGCGGTCCCAGCAAGCTCCTCAAGCAGCTCATCGAGTGCGCCCATTTCGGCCGCACCTACCGCATCGCCGAGCCGGACCTGCACCGCCAGGGCATGGACTACACCTATTCCGTCGACGGCGCCCAGGGGTTGGTGAGAGCAGCCTTCGCGCCCGGAGTCCCCAATCGGGTCTACAACGCCACCATGGGCGAGCTCTACCCCATCGCGTCCATCATCTCGGAGATCGAGCGGGCCGCCGGACGCCCGGTCGGCCTCGAGGTCACCCAAGAGGACTCGATGACCAAGTACGGCAACCCGACCAGTCCGATGGACCTGACCGCGTCGCGCCGCGACCTCGGCTACGAGGTGGAGTACCCGATGGGCCGGGCCGTGGCCGACTATCTCGACTGGCTGTCCCGATGAGGATCATCGACGCCGACGGCCACGCGCCGAGCAGCTCTGCGGCTTCTAGGTTCGTCTAGCGGTGCGCTGTGCGATCAGGTGGCCGGTCACCGCCATCACCGCGGCGGCTGCCGCCGACGTGATGGCCGCGAAGCCCCAGGCCCAGCCGTAGCTCGTCGCCTCCACGAGCAGGCCGAACAGCAGCGGGCCGCATACCGCTCCGGTGAAGCTGCCGGTCATCGTGATGCCGGTGGCCAGGCCCGGCGCCGACGGGTTGGAGCGCACCATGGCCAGGTGGAACAGGCCCGGCCACGCGAAGGAGGTCGCGAAGACGAACGGCATGGCTGCGTACAGCATCGCCTCGGATCCGGTGGACAGCCCGACGAAGGCCAGCGAGGCCACCGCGAACATGCCGGTGAGCATGTAGAGCGGGCTGACCGAGGCGCGGTCCGCGGCGGCGCCCATGGCGAGCCGCGAGGCGATCCCGACCACGCTTCCGCCCATCAGCAGGATCCCGGCGGCTGCCTCGTCGATGCCGATCTCGACGCTTGACAGCACGAAGAACGAGCTGAGCGCCATCGAGCCCATGGCGGCCAGGCAGGTGGAGCAGGCCACCGTTACCAGCAGCCGCAGCGGTACGTCGGGCCGGGGCCGCTCCGTCCCGTTCGCCGGTGTCTTGCCGGGCGTGTCTGCTCTTGGCTCCGGGCCTCTGGCGGCGGTCGCCTGCCCTGGCGCCCCCGGCACGGCCGGCACGCCCAGCGACACCCCGAACGCGAACAGCCCTCCGAGCACGAAGGCCCACCTCCAGCCGATGGTCAGCCCGACCGTGGGAATGGCCAGCCCGGCCAGGAGGGACGCAGTCGGGATTCCCGACTTCTGGATTCCGAGGGCCAGGCCCTGGCGCCGGCTGAGCACGCCCCGGGCCACGTAGAGGTTGGCGCCGGGCTGGGCCCACGAATTGGCCAGCCCGGCCAAGGCGACGAGGGCGATCAGGGCCGGCCACGATCGCCCCAGCCATCCCGTGACGGCAAGGATGGCACCGGCGGTCACGGCCGCGAGGCGCAGCGACGCGGTGGGTCCGATGCGCTCCACCATCCGCCCCGACAGGGCCGAGCTCAGCACTCCCACGAAGAAGAAGGCGCTGACGGTCATCCCGATCTCGGCCTCGCCGATGCCGAGGTCATCTTGGATCTGCACCGCAAGGGCGCTGACCAGGGTGGGGCTGAGATTGGCGGCTGCGGTCACCAGCAGGGAGGCGCTCACCAGAGCGGTGAACCCGGCGCTGTGCCCCGAACTCCCCGCGGGCCTCCCGCGGCCCAATCCGGAGCGAACGTGCACTCTGCGTTCTCCGCTCTTGTCCGCTGCGCTCAGGGGCCGCTCGGGCAACGGCCTCGCTAGGCGACTCGCGAACCTCCAATTGGGCTGCGGCATACCGCTCGGCCTCCGGCGTCCCCTCGTTGGCAAGTCTCGAACCGGTCGGCCTAGGGTATACAGCGACCTGTATACAAGACGCGGTCGTGCGCGACGCGCTCGCCTCGCGGGTGATGCGCACGCTGGTGGAGGCACACCATGACGCTGATCGGTGCTCGCATCACCGTGGACGGCAGCGGCGACGCCGACGAGGTCGGCATCCTGATCGACGGCGCGATCAGGCCCGGCTCCGGACCCGAGCAGAAGCTGGTGAGCCGCAGCGACGGCCGCGTGCTGGCCGTAATCCGCAGCGCCGGGCCCGAAGATGTGCGCACCGCGTACGAGGTGGCCGCCCGGGCGGCGCCGGACTGGGCCGCGCTGGGTCCTGCGGCCCGGGCCGAGGTGCTGCACCGCGCCGCCGGGCTGTTCCGGGATCGGGCCGGCGAGCTGGCCCCGATCATCTCGGCCGACATGGGCAAGCCGGCGTCGGAGGCCAGAGTCGAGGTGGCCAAGGGAGCGGCCGTGCTCGACTACTACGCCGAACTCGGCTACCGGCGTTTGGGCACGACGTTCAGAACCGACTTCGACGAGGACATCTTCACTCTCGTCGAGCCGCTGGGAGTGGTAGCCCTAATCACCCCCTGGAACTTCCCGTTCACGATCCCGATCCGCAAGCTCTCGGCCGCGCTGGCCGCGGGCAACGCGGTCGTGTTCAAACCGTCCACCAACGCCGGCATCACCGGCCTGATGATCGCGGTCACCCTGCTCGACGCCGGCCTGCCTGCGGGCCTGCTGCAGGCTGCCATCGGCCGCAGCTCGGTGATCACCGAGGCCCTGCTGTGCGCTCCCGAACTCGACGGCGTGAGCCTCACGGGCTCCTACGAGGCCGCGGTGGCAATCCGGAGCCGGCTGCCCATGGAGGTGCCCTTCCAGGCCGAGCTGGGCGGCAAGAACACCATCGTCGTGTGGTCCGACGCCGACCTCGACAAGGCGGCCGACATCATCGTGGCCTCAAGCTTCCGCAACAACGGCCAGATCTGCACCGCGGCGGGACGGCTGCTCGTGCACACAGACATATACGACGACCTGCTGGCGCTGCTGACGGCCCGTCTTCAGGGCATGACCGACACGTCGGGGGGCGACGAGCTCGGGATCCTGGTGAGCGACGGCGAGGCCGGCCGGATCGAGGAGTACGTGTCCCTGGCCGAGGACCAGGCCCGAGACGTGGTGCGACCCGGGACCGGCGGCTGGCGCGACGGCAGGGTGGCGCCCGCCCTGCTGGTGGATCCTGCGACGGGTCCCCTCACCACTGAGGAGATCTTCGGCCCGGTGGTCACGTTCGAGGCGGTCAGCGACATCGACGATGCCATCACCTTGGCCAACTCCACCGCCTACGGCCTCACCTCCGGCATTGTCACCGCCGACATCGCCGTCGCCCGACGCTTCTGGAAGGGCTCGCACGCGGGCACGGTGAAGGTCAACTCGCCGCTCACCGGCGTTCCCTTCCATGTGCCCTTCGAGGGCTACGGGCACTCCGGCGCGGGCTGGGCCGAGGGCGGGGAGTCGTCGCTCGAGTTCTTCACCCGCACCAAGACCGTCTACATGCGCTCTTAGCCCGGCATCGACGATCACTCGACTCGCAACAGAAACTCGCAACAGAAAGAGGCTTCCGATGCTCGGACCCGTCGAATACCGCAAGGCCCTGGAGGCCGCCCGCGACGAGTGGCACTCCAAGAACCATCCGTTCTTCAAGACGTGGGCCTCCGGCGATCTGCCCAACGCGGCCATGAGGGCCTACTGCCAGCAGCACTACAACTTCGTGAGCAACGCTTCTCGCTACTCGGGGATCATGTACGGGCTGTGCGACTGGCACGACGCCCGGGAGCTGCTGCTGGAGAACCTCAACGAGGAGGAGGACCCCGACGAGCGCCACGTCGATCTGCTCTCCCGCTTCGGCATGGCCCTGGGCATGACCTTCGAGGAGGGGCGGTCGGCCCCCGACCTGCCCACCACCGCCGCGCTCAAGGACTTCATCATCAACACGCTGATGATGAAGAGCGTGCTGGAGGGCATCGCCACCCTCACCATCGGGCTGGAGTCGCAGGTGCCTGAGCTGTACGCGCCGCTGATCGACCCGCTGCGCAACGTCTACGGGTTCAGCGACGCCGACATCGAGTTCTTCACCCTGCACGTTGTGGCCGATGTCGAGCATGGCGACGCCGGCTTCGAGATCATCACCAACCACTCCGTCGACGAGCGGGATCAGCAGATGGTGATCGAACAGGTGCGCCTGGCCGCCATGAAGCGCTGGTTCTACATGGACGGGCTGTGGCTGCAGTACGTGGAGGGCCGCCAGTGGTATCCCGCCGCCGGCGCCCAGGCCGCCGCCTGATTCTTGGAGCAAGCGCGAAAGGCGGGCGTACGGACCGGGCCTTCGAGCCCGCCGTCATGACGCTCGCAGACCTGCTCGATCTGCCGTCCGGCGCGGCGGCTGATACCGCCGTGCCGATGTGGGTCGACGGCCGGGCGGTCGCATCGGCCGACGGCGACTCGGCGGCGCGCGACGACGTGTGCCCCTCCACCGGCTCGGTGCTGGCCCGAGTGCATCAGGCATCGGCGGCCGACGTGGGCCGGGCCGTGGCCGCTGCCGCTCGGGCCCAGCCCGCGTGGGCGGCGATGGGCGTGCACGAGCGGGCCGCCCGGCTGGCCGAATGGGGTCGGCGGGTTGCCGAGGCCGCGCCGCGGCTGGGTCTGCTCGACGCCCGCGATGGCGGCACCGCGGTGGCCTCCATGGCGGCCAGCGCGGCCAAGGGCGGCAAATTCCTCCAGACCATCGCCGGCGTGGCGCCCGAGATTCACGGCCGGACCATCCCGGCCACCCCCACCGGTCTGCACTTCACCGAGCCCGCGCCGTGGGGCGTGGTGGGTGCTCTGTGCGCCTACAACCATCCCACCCTGTTCACCTGCATGAAGGCGGCCCCGGCGCTGGCCGCGGGCAACTCGGTTGTGCTCAAGCCGGCCGAGCAGACTCCGCTGTCGCCGCTGGTCATCGCCTCGCTGGCCTCGGACCTGCTGCCTCCGGGAGTGCTGAACGTGGTTCCGGGAGGCGCGGCCGCGGGCGAGGCCCTGGTCGGGCACCCCGACGTGCCCCGGGTGTCGTTCACCGGCTCGCTGCGCACCGGATTGGCTGTGCAGGCCAGGGCAGGCGCCTCGGGCGTGCTCAAGAGCCTCACGCTGGAGCTCGGGGGCAAGAATCCGATCCTGATCTTCGACGACGTCGACTCTGACACCGCCGCGGCCGCGGTGGTGAAGGGCTCGAACTTCGCCCGCGTCGGCGGGCAGAGCTGCGGCGCCACCAGCCGCTTGCTGATACACGCCGATCGGCGCGAGGCCGTGCTGGAGCGGGTCGTGGAGCAGACCGAGCAGATCCGCATCGGCATGCCCGACGATCCGTCGGTGGACATGGGCTGCATGGTGTCGCACTCCCACCGCGACCGCATCCTGGGTTTCGTTGATGCGGGCAGGGCCGACGGGGGGCGGCTGCTCACCGGCGGCACGGCGCCGGCCGATCCGCAGTTGGCCGCGGGCGCCTTCATCCGGCCGGCGGTGTTCGACGGCGTGGCCCACGGCGCCACGCTCGCTCGGGAGGAGATCTTCGGGCCTGTCCTGGCCGTCACGTCCTTCACCGACGCGGCCGAGGCCGTGGCCATGTCCAACGACACTCCCTACGGGCTGACCGCCAGCATCTGGAGCAACGACGTCAACCGGGCCCTGGGCGCGGCCCGGGCCATCGACGCCGGCTATGTGTGGGTCAATGATGTGGAGGTGCGCTACCCGGGCCTGCCCTTCGGAGGCTGGAAGCAGTCGGGCATAGGCAAGGAGCTCGGGCTCGTCGATGACATCTTGAGCCACACCCGTTCTAAGGCGATAAGCGTCGCCATAACGCCCGCCGTCACACCCGGGTGACCGGCAGCGGCTCGGGCTCCGGCGCCGGTACCGCCTCCGGCGGCGTCGCCGACCCGGCGCCCCGCCGCGAGGTCGCGGGCCAGTACGCGGGGGCGCTGCTCTTCTCTCTGAGCCTGGGTGTGACCGTGGTGGCCTACCCGTTGTTCGTGATCGACCAGGGCCAGTCGCAAACGGTGGCGGGGGTTCTGGTGGGGCTCTCGGCCGCGGTCCAGGTGTTGACCCGGTCGCGGCTCGGCTCGGTGATGCGGGTCATGTCCAACTCCGATGTCATCACCGCCGCGGCCCTGCTGATGGGCCTTTCAGTCGGGTTGCTGGTTTTCGAGTCGGGGATGGTCGCGCTGGTCGTCTCGGCCGCGGTGCAGGGTGTGGCCCGGGCCTGCTTCTGGACGGGGAACCAGGTTCAGATAGTGCGATCGCGCCGCTCCACTTCGAGGGCGATCGCCACGCTCAACATGGTGGCCACCATCGGGATGCTGATCGGCCCGGCGGCGGGCGGAGTCATCGCCCAGAGTTCGTACCGCGCCGCCTTCGCGGTCGCTTCCGCGATAGCCCTGGCTGGCATCGCTCCCACCCTGGTGCTGTCGCGCCCGCCCCCGTTCGCCCGGGTGGGCGGCCACAGCTACCTCCAACTGCTGCGCAACCCGGGGGTGCGCGTGGGCGTGTGGGCCAGCGTCGCCGTTGGCGCCTGGCGCGGCCTGCTGGGCTCCTATGTCCCCATCGGGCTCGACGCGGCCGACAGCAGCGAGACCGTTATCGGCGTGGTGGTGGCGGTGGCCAACGGCGCGGCCGCGGTGAGCGGCTACTTCGCGGTCCACACGGAAGGCCCGCGGGTGGCCCCCGGCGTGGCCCGCTGGGGAGCGGTCACGCTGGTGGCTACCGCTCTGGTCGGCTTCGAGCTGCCCATCGCTCTGACAACGTCCGCCCTCGTGGCTGGAGGAGCAGCCATCGGCCTGTTGCAGGTGCTGGCCATCACGGCGGTCGGTGAGGCGGTCCGTCCCGAGCTTCAGGGCGACGCGGTGACCATCGCGGGCGTCGCCCGGGGTGTCACCCTGTCCGGCGCGCCCCTCGGGGTGGCCGCCCTGCTGGTGATGGGGCTGGGACCGGCCGTGCTGGCGGCGACGATCGCGCTGGTCGGCCCGGCGGCCTTGTTCTGCCGCCCCCGCTTCAACCGCGAGTGATCACCGCTCCGAAACCGTTGCCATAGTTGTATACAACGATTTGCAGGGTTGCCTGAGGCGGTATACCGTGAGCGGTCCGGCTGTGGATCTGTACGCCACAGCTGTCCTCAACCACGGATTCACTTGGGGGGTTATCTCCAGATGCTGAAGAAGTTCACGTTCATGCAGCGGCTCTTGGCCGCTCTGTTCGTCTTTACTCTCGTCGCGGCCGCGTGCGGCGACGACGAGCCCGCGGCTCCGGATACCAGCGCGGCAGACGCCGCGGCCCTAGCTGAGGCAGAGGCCGCCGCGGCCGCCGCTGAGTCGGAGGCTGCCGCTGCACAGGCCGAGGCCGACGCGGCTGCCGCCGATGCTCAGGCTGCGGCCGACGCGGCCGCCGCCGCTGAGGCAGCACTGGAAGCTGCCGAGGCTGAAGGGGCTGCCAGTGCCGATGAGCTTGCCGGGCTCCAGGCCCAGCTAGGTGCCGCTGAGGACGCTGCGGCTGCCGCCCAAGCCGACGCCGACGCGGCTGCGGCTGAAGCCGATGCTGCCGCCGCCGAGGCCGCGGAGGCTGCGGCTGCGGCTGAAGCGGCCACGATGGCCGCCGAGGCGCCCGAGTCGATCACGATTGCCATCCTCGAGGGTCCCGGCCGGATCGATCCCCACTACCAGGACGGCGAGATGCGCCGCACCATGGAGAACGTGTACGAGCGGCTCCTTGAGCGCGACCTCGTGAACCCGTCGATCTTCGTGCCGAGGCTGGCCGCGTCGCTGCCGAGGCTGGTCGATGAAACCACCTGGGAGCTCAAGCTGCGCCGGGGCATCAACTTCCACAACGGCGCCCCCTTCAACGCCGCCGCGGCCAAGTACTCGATCGAGCGGCTGATCGATCCCGAGTTCGACTCCGACCTCAGGGAGCAGGTCGAGAACATCTCGAGCGTCGACGTCGTGGACGACTACACCATCCGCATCAACACCCACGGCCCCGACCCGGTGCTGCCGGCCCGGCTGTACATGGTGCAGATTGTCGAGCCCGGAGCGGCTGCCGACGGCCTCGAGGACGAAGCGGTCGGTACCGGCCCCTACAAGTTCGTCGAGTGGATTGCCGGCGACTCCCTGACGCTCACCCGTAACACCGACTACTGGGGTCCCGAGCCGCAGATCGACGACGTCAAGTTCGTGTTCCTGCCCGATGAGCAGTCCCGGGTGGCCGCCGTGCAGGCCGGAGATGTGGACTTGGCCGTCGGCCTCTCGGCCGATTCGGCTGGGGAGGTGCCCAAGCTGTTCGTGCGCGACGAGGGCATCGAGTACCCGTACCTGCGGATAAAGAACTACGAGGGGCCCCTCGGCGACTATCCCGATCTGCGGATAGCCATCGCCCACGCCGTCAACGTGGACGACTACATCGAGTTCATCTACGAGGGCCAGGCCGGCCGGGCCCACTGCCACATCTTCGGCTCGGGCGTGTTCGGCCACAATCCCAACATCACCGACCGGGCCTACGACCCGGCGCTGGCCCAGCAGATCATCGCCGACTCGGGCTATCAGGGCGAGGAGATCTCGTTCCTGGCCAACGGCACCCGCTGGACCAAGTTCGACGAGCTCTCCGAGGCCATCGCGGCCGACATGGAGGCCGTCGGGCTGAACATAGACTTCCAGCTGCTGGCCTGGGAGGTCTGGCTCTTCGACGAGTTCCTCAAGGCGCCCGGCGAGGTCGGCGGCGACATCTTCCTGTCGTCGTCCTCCAACGAGCTGCAGGACGGGGCGAGGCTGGGCTCCTACATCGGCGACACCATCGTGTCCTCGTATCTGGACGACACTCTCCGCGGCATGCTCGACGCGGCCGAGAGCGAGCTCGATCCCGTCGCCCGCGAGCAGATGTACCACGAGATCATGGCGTACAACTGCGACAACGTCGGCATCCTCCCGCTCCTCACGTACCTGAGCGTCAACGGCGGGGCCGAGAACCTCAGCTGGATCCCGCGCTACGACGACACGGCCCGCGTCGAGGACATGACGCTGAGCTGATCTTAAGGAACTGACAGTTCCCCTCCACCTGCGAGGGAGCACGACCCGATGAGGACCGGTCGTGCTCCCTCGTGGGCTTCCCAGAGGCCGGACTGACTGCGCCGTGTATCCCTGGAACGACGCCATACCGCCCGACGACATAGCGCGGTATCTCGCGGCCGGGTACGGCGACACGTTCAGCGGCGACCAGTTCCGGGCCATCGGCGCGGGCACCTCGCCCGCGTTGGTCGTGGTCGACATGACGCTGGCCTTCATCGACGGCCGCTGGCCCACCGGCTGCCCCGACACGGGCTGGCCCGCCGTCGAGGCCAACGCCCGACTGCTGGACGAGGTGCGCCGTCTCGGCTATCCGGTGTATTTCACGAAGCTGTACGCCGACCCGAGCCACACTCCTTTCCCGGGCCAGAAGGGACGCTGGAAGACCGTGGGCCGCCGCCTGCCCGATCCTGACCTGCCCCCTGGCGACGTGATCGTGGACGAGCTGGCCCCCAAGCCCGACGAGCTGGTGATCTGCAAGAGCCACAAGCCCAGCGGGTTCTTCGGCACCGAGCTGGCTGCGCTGCTGGTCTACGACAAGGTCGACACCGTGGTGGTCACCGGCCTGACCACCAGCGGCTGCGTGCGGGCCACAGCGGTGGACGCCTTCCAGTACAACTTCGACGTGGTGATCCCCTTCGAGTGCGTGGCCGACCGCAGCCAGATCTCCCACAAGGTCAACCTGCTCGACCTGCACATGAAGTACGCGGATGTCGCCCCCCTCGACCACGTCATCGACTGGCTCAACAGCCTCGCGAACAATCAGTAGCCAGAAAGCACAACGACCGCCGAAGTGCCGTCGCGGCGGGGGTCGGCGGCGGCGGTGAGGGTGTCCCCGGCTCTCAGGACGGCTTGGGCGCCGCCGAAACCCCCGATCACATCTGTTGTTTCCACCAGTTCGTAGCCGGCTTGGCCGATGGCGTCTCGCCAATCGGGCTCAAGGCTGGCTTCCGTGGTGACCCGCCCTTCTCCGATGAGGCGGAACCGGCCTGCTTCCACGGCCGCGGCAAGGTCCGCGCCGCCCAGCACGCGGTGCAGGATCTGCAGCTGACCCTGGGGCTGCATGATCCCGCCCACTACTCCCATGCCCAGCATGGGTTGGCCATTCTCGAGCACCAGCGTGGGAACGATCGTGTGGTAGGGGCGCTTGTTGGGAGCCACCGCGTTCGGATGGCTCAGATCGGTGGAGAAGCCCCGCCCCCGGCTCTGTAGCACGAAGCCGCTGTCGGGCACGGTCACTCCCGACCCGAACCGGTCACACACGCTGGAGGTCAGCACCACTGCCTGCTCGGCGGTGAAGACCACCGTGAACACCGTCCCCGGCCCCAGCGGCATCGGTCCGTGCCGGGGCGCGCCTGCCATTCTGGTCCTCATCTCGTTGTAGCCGGGCATTCCAGCGGCTTCGGGGTCGGCCACTCCAGCGGCGTCGGGGATTCCTGCGGCTTCGGGGTCAGCTACGCATTCAAGGGCCACGGCAAAGGCTCGGTCGAGCGCTTCGGTGATGGCCGCGGCGGCCTCGGCCCCAAAGCCGCCCTCTGTGGCACCGAGCACGCCCCGGTTGTGCACCCATTGGGCAGCCAGGGCTGTGACCGCACCCTGACATGGAGGCGGAACCGTGATGAGTTCGCGGCTGCCCAGGTTCGCCCGCAGCGGCTCCACCCACTGGCTGCGGTGCCCGGCGAGGTCGTCGAGGTGGACGCTGCCGCCCGCGGCCACGGCTACGTCGGCTATGGCTCGGGCCAGCGGGCCGCGGTACAGCGCTTCGGGGCCGTCAGACGCGATCTGCTCCAGGGTCATGGCCAGTGTCGGGTTGCGCCACCCCTCTCCCGGGGCCGGGGCTGCGCCATCAGGGAAGTACAGCGCCTCGCCGGCGCCGTCGAGCCGGCTTCGGGCGCCCTCCCAGAGCCGGCTTCCGGTCGCGCCGACCTCGACGCCGTCGCGGGCGGCCCCGATGGCTGGCTCGAACAGCGAAGGCCACGGCAGCCGGCCGTAGCGCTGGTGCAGGTCCCACCAGCCGGCCACCGCTCCCGGCACGGTAACCGCGCAGCCTCCGACCGACGGCACGAAGCCGTGGCCGTTGTCGGGCACCGACTCGGGGTCAGTGCGCCGCCCGGAGCGCCCGCTGCCGTTGAGCACCGAGACTCCCTCGCGAGTCGCCACAACAGCCATCAGATCCCCGCCGACGCCGGTGCCGGTGGGCTCCACCGCCCCCATGACCGCATCGGCCCCGACGGCCGCGTCAACCGCCGAGCCCCCCTCCCGCAGCAGACGGACGGCCGCCTCTGTCGCCCGCGCATGCCCGGCGGCCACGGCAGCCTGGGATACGCCGAGGCTTGCGTCGCGGGGGAGCACGGCGCATAGTGTCGCGCCTCGCGGAACGAGCCGCGAATCGGCGGCAGCGGCAGTTCTGGTTCGGTCTACCTCAGCAAGTAGGGCGTGGGCACCACTTCGTGCTTCCAGGGATCCACGGTCAACAGGAGCCCTTGGAGCGTGTGGGCCCCCAGCAGGGGACGGGCGTCATCGTCACCGAAGATCACCCACGTAATGGCACTGCGCCCGCTCACGGTGGCCCGGGCCTCTCCCATGTCGTAGATGGCGGTCCGCCCGTCTGCTAGTTCCATCCTTACCTTCACCTTGGGTACGACTCCCAAGTCGTGGAGCAGGCCGGCTGGCGCAGACGTGCAGCTGCTGCCGGTGTCCACTAGGGCGTCCAGATGCAAAGACCTCTCGCCGTCCATGCTGTCGAGCCGGATCGGCCAGTCGAATGTTCCCACCGGTCCCTCCCAGTCCTTGAAGGGCAGCCACATACGCCCCTTGGTAGTTTGCCTCTTGAGGGCCTGTCCGTCGGAAGTTGTCATTGTATTTCATGGTACTCGGTCATCGACTTGCTGCAACTCCGGCCTCGCGGGCCTGCGCACGGCGACCCGGTCGCCTGTCCCGGATGCGATGGCGACTGCGCTGCTGTATACAGTCTTTCGCCGTGGCTGCCCGGCTTCGACACCTGGCCATCTCCGTGCCCGACGTGGCCGCGGCCCAGGCCTTCTTCGAGCAGGCCTTCGGTATGACCAAGGCCGGTGACGCCGGTCGGGGCGTTTATATGACCGACGGGGTGATGAACGTGGCCCTGCTGCACTTCGGCGACGATCCTGTCGTCGGGGTCACCGAGGCCGGCGACGGCTCGGCGCCCTTCTTCGGGCTCTACCACTTCGGCATGTGGGTCGACGACCTCGAGGAGGCCGCGGCCCAGGTGGAGCAGGCCGGTGCCGAGCATCTGCGCGGACGGCGTCCCGACGAGCCCAACCGCTACTACGAGGTCAAGTACCGCTCGCCCGACGGCCTGGTGTTCGACCTCACCACCTCCGGCTGGGTGGGCGCGCTTCGCTATCCGGAGACGGCGCCCTCAGGTGGCGAGGGTGACGAGGGCTGACGGCCGGGTACTGATCGCTGGCGCCGGGCCGGTGGGGCTGGTGCTGGCGCTGTCGCTGGCCCGCCGCGGCCACCGGGTGACCGTGGTCGAGAAGCTGGTCGATCTCCTCGACCAGGTCCGCCGGGCGGGCACCATCCACGCGGCCACCCTGGAGATGCTCGACGACATCGGCCTGTACGGCGGCTTGGAGCGTCGGGGGCTCGTGGCTCCCCTGGTGCATTACTGGGACCGCGGCGACCCCGAGCCCATCGCAGTGTTCGACCACGGTGTGCTGGCCGGCGACACGCGCTTCCCCCACGCGCTGCAATGCGACCGTCTGAAGCTGATCGAAGAGGCCCTGAAGATGGCTTCGGATGATGATCTGATCGAGATTCGGGTCGGCACCGAACTGGTCGACTTCAGACAGGACGCCGAGTCGGTCACCGCCGTGATCGAGACGGCCGACGGCGAGCGGGAGGAACTGCGAGGCACCCATCTCGTGGGGTGCGAGGGAGCCCACAGCGTGGTGCGCAAGCAGCTAGGCATCGACTTTCAGGGTTTCGCCTTCCCCGACCGCACTATGACGCTCAGCGTGGTGTTCGACTTCGACTCGCTGCAGCCCTACGGCTTGCGCAACTACATCCTCGACCCGGTGGAGTGGGCCAACCTGTTCAGGTGGACCGACTTCTGGCGGGTGGTGCTGCCCGCCGACGTCCACGCCGACCCCGACTCCCTCCTCGACGACGCGGTCATCGAGGCCGGGCTGCAGAGATTCCATTCGATCTCCGAGCCCTACGAGGTGGTGTCCAAGTCGCTATACACCGTGCACCAGCGGGTGGCCGAAACATTCCGGGACGGGCGGGTGCTGCTAGCCGGCGATGCGGCCCACGTCAACAGCCCGATCGGCGCTATGGGAATGAACAGCGGGATCCACGACGCGGTGAACCTGGCTGCCAAGCTCTCGTCGGTGCTGCGGAGCGACGCCGGCGACGACGTGCTCGACCGGTATGTCCGCCAGCGCCGGCATGTGGCTGTGGCCCATGTTCAGGCCATCACCATCCGCAACAAGAAGCTGATGGCCGAGGCCGACCCCGAGACCCGGCGGCGCAACCGCGACGAGCTGCGCCGAGCCGCCGACGATCCCGCCCTGGCCCGAGAGTTCCTGATGAGGGCCTCGCTCATCTCCAGCGTCCGCGAAGCTGCGGAGATCGCCTGAGATGGGAGATCGCCCGACACTGAGATCGTCCAAGATGACGGAACGCCTTTGCCGGATGCAACCCGGCCAGTGTGCTCCCGATGAGACGGGGACGATCTCGTGACCGAGGGCAGGATCGAGGCTCGGCTTGCGGCCATGGGGCTGACGCTGCCCGAGCCGCGCCGGTTCCCCAGCGAGAACCGCCAGGGATGCGTCCAAGTCGGCAGCGTGATGTTCGTGTCGGGCCACGGTCCGCACCATCCCGGCATGGACATCGTCCGCCGGGGCAAGCTCGGCGCCGAGCTGTCGGTCGAGCAGGGCTACGAGGTGGCCAGAGCCTGTGGGCTGTCCATTCTGGCCACCCTGCGGGCCGAGCTCGGCTACCTCGATCGCATCGCCAGGGTGGTGCGGCTGTTGGGCATGGTGAACTGCACTCCCGACTTCGAGCTGATGCCCAAGGTCGTCGACGGTGCCTCGGACCTGTTCTTTGAGCTGTTCGGCTCCGAGCGGGGCCGCCATGCGCGGGCCGCGGTGGGCATGGCCAGCCTGCCCCGCCAGCAGCCCGTAGAGATCAGCGGCGAGTTCGAGGTGACATGACGGCTCACTTGACTGAGTGGGTGTCCCACAGGGCCACCGAAGCGACGCGACCGGCGGGAAGTTCGAGGTGACGGCTCCATGACAACACTCGTGACCGGTACCGGACTGGTGGGCACGTCCTTCGCCCGTTGCGCGCTGCAGAGAGGCGAGCCCGTCGTCTTCTTCGACCTGCAGGTCCGACCCGAGTACCTGCATGAGCGTCTCGGGCCCTTGGCCGCCGACATTCCCGCGGTGACCGGCGACATCCGCGACCGGTCGGCGGTTCTCGCGGCTATGCGCGATCACAAGGTGGAGACGGTGGTGCACACTGCCGGGCTGATCGGCGACAGCGTGTCGCGGCATCTCCAAACTGGGCTGGAAGTGAACGTAATGGGCACGATCAACGTCCTGGAGGCGGTGCGGATGGCCCGGGTGCGGCGGCTGGTGCACGTCAGCAGCTTCGCGGTATACGACCGGCGCCGGGCGAAGGGAGCGCCTCTCACCGAGGACGCTCCCCGGGGGCCGGGCCGGGCCTACGGCAACTCAAAGGTCATGAAGGAGCTTGCCGCCGAGAGCTACCAGAAGGAGTTCGGTTTCGAGCTGGCCGTCCTGCGCCCGGCCAACGCCTACGGCTACGGGCATTTCGAGGGTGGATCCTTCGGATCCAAGATCCAGGCCCTGCTGCAGGCAGGTCTCGAGGGCAAGACCGCCTTCGTCAAGCAGGAGCACACCATGGACTTCGAGTACGTCTACGACCTTGACGTGGGCCGGGCCGTCGACCTGGCCGCCACCGTGGACCTGCCGGAGCGGGCCGTCTTCAACATCGGCACCGGCACGATCACGTCGTTCGACGAATTGGTGTCCGCCGCCCGACGGATCTGCGGTGACTTGAAGGTGCAGGTCATCCCGGGCCGCCCGCCGCCGGTGTCGGCTGGCGACCCGCTCGACCTGTCCCATACCGAGGCCGCGCTCGGCTGGAAACCCACTTTCGACATCGAGGCCGGACTGACCCACTACGCCTACGAGCTCCGAAGGCTGGCCGGATGACCCATGCCGGAACTGGCAGCGGTTTGACCCCTATAGGGCGCCATTTGCTGCCAGTTCGCGATAGGGCCGGGGGCTCGGCAGGAACTGGCAGCGGTTTGACCCCTATAGGGCGCCATTTGCTGCCAGTTCGCGACGCTGCCCGAGTCCTTGCCCGGAATTGGCAGGTGGATGATGAGCTGGGGAGGCTGATCAGATGATCGACCTGCTGGTACGCAACGCCGACTGGCTCATCACCATGGACCCCGAGCGCCGTATGGTGCGCGACGGCGCGCTGGCCGTGGACGGCGGCGAGATCAAGGCGGTCGGCCCCACCGCGGATGTCGAGGCGGCCGGATTCGGTGCCGCCGCTCGCACCATCGATGCCCGCGGCCGGCTGATCACCCCCGGCTTCGTCGACAACCACCAGCACCTGGCTCCGTTCTTTGTGCGGGGCCTCGGCGACGACGTGCCCCTCAAGGTGTTCCTGCACGACCGCTGCTACCCGATGGAGGCCGGCGTCACCGACACCGAGGCCTACCTGGCCGCCATGTGCGCCCTGCTGGAGTCGGTTCGCCACGGAACCACCACGGTGTGCGATCCCGGCTCGCAGAATCCCGAGAACTCGGTCCGGGCCGCCGACGAGATCGGCTGCCGGGCGGTGCTGGCCCGCTCGCTCACCGACATGGCGGGAGGCCGGGCCATGCCGGGCACGTTCGACTCCACCACCGACGACGCCATTGCCGACGGGCTGGCCTTTGTGGAGTCCTATGCGGGTGCGGCTGGCGGCCGGGTGAGGCCCTGGTTTTCGCTGCGCACCGAGCGCATGGTGTCGGACCGCCTGTGCCGCTCCGTCGCCGAACTGGCCGTCGAGCACGGCACCGGCATCGTGTCGCACATGATCTCCAACCGCGACTCGGTCGAGCACCACCAGCGGGTGTTCGACGGCGAGCGCCCCATCGCCCGCTATGAGCGCAACGGGGTGCTAGGCCCCAACGTGCAGTTGGTCCACTGCCACTTCCTCACCGACGACGAGTGCGACCTGCTGGCTGAGCGCGATGTGAAGGTGTCGATGTGCCCCACGGCCAGCGCGGTGTTCGGCTGGGGCGGGTTGCAGCGGGCCACCCACCTAAAGCTGCTGGAGCGGGGCGTGACGGTAGGGGTGGGCACCGACATCGGTGCCTGCTCGCACACCACCGACATCCTGCGCATCGCCCAGTACTTCCGGGTGTACCGCGACATCTTCGAGGACGCCTCCCTCATGCCGGCCGAGACGATCCTCGAGCACCTCACCATCGACGGCGCCCGCTCTGTGCTGTGGGACGACGAGGTCGGTTCGCTGGAGCCCGGCAAGCGGGCCGACTTCCTAATGTTCGATCTTGACCGCCCCGAGTGGGTGCCGCTGCACAACCCGCTGTCGAACCTGTGCCACGGCGTGAGCGGCGACTCGGTCCACACCGTGGTGATCGACGGCAAGGTGATCGTGGAGGGCGGCGAGTTCATAAACATCGACGCCCGGGCCGTCATGGCCCGGGGCCGGGAGGCAGCCGCAGCCGCAGCCGAGCGAACCGGCCTGTCCCAGTTCGCCGCAGCCCGCTGGCCCGTTGTGTAGATCTACCGAGGACATCCGGTGGAATCACTCTGGACAGGCTCTCAGGTTGCAAGGAATCCGGGCGCTTGCGCGGTGAGTTGACCGGCCAGGCTGGGGTGGCGGCGAGTCCGGACGATCGGCCATGGGCCGCAGGCCCGTCGGTCGAACGGGTTCGACAACAGGACCCCCGGCCGGAGCCGCCAAGTCGTGTATGAGCGTTCTCGCGGAGTTCTTGCCGGCGGATGCGATCCTTGAGTCCTCCAGCCCCAACGGTGCCGAGGCCTCCCCCCAAGGTCTCGGCACCGCCGCGTGTAGCGCTGAACGGCGATGCTCAGAGGCCGAGCGAATAGGCGCACGAATCCGGCCCATACGGGCGAGGCCGTAGCCCGAGCGGCCCGTGAGCGTGGCGAACAAGAGCGGGAAACCCCCCATTTCGGCGCAAGGGACTCTCGCCTCTTTGCAGACGCTCTTAAAGGGCGATATCGCAACCGGCTGTATACCGTTCGGCGTCGATCTGCTGGCACACTGTCGCGGTGAGGATTTGCGTTGTCGGCGCGGGTGCAATCGGCGGGATGATGGCGGCCCGGCTGGCTGTGGCCGGGCACGACGTGAGCATCATCGCCCGGGGCGAGCATCTGGAGGCGATCAGGCGTGAGGGTCTGCGGTTGGTGGAGATTGACGGCACCGAGACCGTCGCTTCCGACCTGGACGCATCTGACGACTTCGAGGCGCTGGGCACGCATGACGCGGTGATTCTCGCCCTCAAGGCTCACCAGATCGCGGCGGTGGCCGACCAGCTTGAACGGCTCTTCAGGGGCGACACGATGGTGGTTCCGGTTCAGAACGGCATCGGGTGGTGGTATTTCCAGCGGCACGGCGGTCCTCACGACGGGCGCCGCCTTGAGGCGCTGGACCCCGACGGCATGCTCGCGGCGGCCATCGAGCCGGAGCGGATCGTGGCCTGCATCGCCTACCCGGCCGCGGAGAAGGCTGCCCCCGGTGTGATCGCCCACGTCGAGGGCGATCGCTTCCCGGTGGGCGAACTCGACGGGAGTAAGTCCGAGCGGGCCACGACACTGGCTGGCACCCTGAACTCGGCCGGGTTCAAGTCCAGGGTGCTGACCGACGTCCGCTCGCACCTGTGGGTCAAGGCTTGGGGCAACCTCGCCTTCAATCCGATCAGCGCGCTCACCGGGGCAACTCTGGCCGAGATCTGCCGCACGCCGGCCACCCGAGAGCTGGCGGCCCGGATGATGACCGAGGCTGGCCAGATTGCTGAGGCTCTCGGGGTGAGCATCCGCATCAGCGTGGAGCGTCGCATCGCCGGAGCCGAGGCTGTAGGCGAGCACAGGACCTCCATGCTCCAGGACGCCGAGGCCGGGCGCCCGCTGGAGCTCGACCCGCTGGTCGGCGTGTTCGTCGAACTGGGCGAAATCACCGGCGTGCCCACCCCCGCCATCAGTACCGTCTACAGCCTGACCTCCCTGCTCAACCACCGCCTAGCGGCCCAAGCGTGAGGACCAAGCCCGCCAGGCGTGCCTTGGGGACTTAGCGGTTCAGCCAGTCGCTTCGCGTGTAGCCAGCCTGCTTGAGTATTCGCAGCAGAAAGGGGCCAGCGATCTCGCTGTCACCGGGTATGACCTGTCGATGGGTCCCTTTGACCATGTACTCGTGATTGCCGCCCCGCCGAGGGCCGACCCAGCCGTGTTAGCTCAAGAACCTGATGAGCTCGCGACGGGTGGCCGGAGGGACCCGGCCACTCATGCAGGTGCAGCGACGATGCCGTCGTGGAATGAAGGGATGGGCTGACCAAGTTCCCGGCCCAGTTCAACCCACCCAGCCAGTACCTGTCGGAGCTTGCTGCGAGCCTCGTCGGGAGTGGCACCGAAGGCGGACGCCCCCTCGCAGTCAGGGTTCTCGGCCCACCATCCGACGAGAACCCCGTCGTCGTCGCGAACCTCCTCAGTGGATGCTCCCGCAAGCGCGGCATCGAGCCAGCACTCCAGCGAAAGCTGAGCCGGGGTCTGTGCCATGCCCGGCACCCTAGCAACCGGCAGGACGCCGAGGCCGGACGTCCTGGTTGGTATGAGGGCTCTGGGGACTTCCTTGTATACCGTTTGGTTGGTGGAGACTGGGATGGTCACTGCGGGCGAATGGGCGGGATGATGCCTAGTTCGGGAGGGGAGTCTTCTTGGTGCCTGTCGAGATGACGCTGCGACGACTGCTCGACGCGGGCGAGGACGACGCTCCGGCCATCGTTGCTTCTGACGGCGCTGTCCTGACTCATGGCGGGCTGCGGGCCGAGGTTGATCGGCTGGCCGGCCGGCTCCGTAGCCTCGGCTTGGGTCCGAGGGACCGCATCGCCATCGTGTTGCCCAACGGCCCGGAGATAGCAGTCGCATTCCTGGCTGCGGCCACCGCCGGTTGCGCGGCACCGCTCAATCCCAAGTACCGAACCGACGAACTTCGCTTCTATCTCGACGATCTCGGCGTGCGGGCGCTGCTGACCCGGCCAGACAACTCGGGGGCTGCCGCTCGGTCAGCGGCGATGCAGAGCAGTCGGCTCATCGTCTCCGCCACGCTCACCGGCAGCGTCGCCCCATGCCCAACGCTTGGTATCGACACCGCGTCGTCCCAGCCCGGAACGCCTGCCCAGCCCGGGTCGCCCGCCGAGTCCGGGTCGCCTGCCCAGCCCGGGTCGCCCGCCGAGTCCGGGTCGCCCGCCGAGTCCGGGTCGCCCGTCGAGCCCGGAACGCTGACCGAGCCCGGGTCGTCGGAGTCCGGTCCGCTGGCCGAGTTAGGGCGCGCCGAAGCGGCTGGTGGCCTGTCGCTGCCCGGGGCTGAGGATGTCGCGCTGGTGCTGCACACCTCGGGCACCACGTCGAGGCCGAAGATCGTTCCCCTTCGCCAGAAGAACCTCGTCCGCTCCGCTGCGGGCATCGCCGAGTCGCTCGTCCTCACCGCTGCCGACCGATCGTTGCAGGTCATGCCGCTGTTCCATATCCACGGGCTGCTGGCCGGGCTGCTGGCGCCGTTGTCCGTCGGCGGTGCGGTCGCCTGCACCGAGGGCTTCGACGCCTTCCGGTTCTTCGGACAACTCGAAGCTCTTCGACCCAGCTACTACACCGCCGTGCCGACCATGCATCAGATGGTGCTCTCCCGCGCGGCCCGGCACCGGGACGCGGCCCGGGCCGCTGGTCTGCGATTCGTCAGGTCGTCCTCGGCGTCACTTCCGGCGCCGGTGTTGACCGAGTTGGCGGAGCTGTTCGGCGCTCCCGTGATCGAGGCCTACGGCATGACCGAGGCCACCCACCAGATGTGCGCCAACCCACTGCCGCCCGGCGAGGCCAAGCCCCGCTCGGTCGGGGTTCCCACCGGAATCGAGCTGGAGGTGCTCGATGGCCGCGGCCGTCCGCTGCCGCCGGGCCAGCAGGGCGAGGTGTCGATCATGGGGCCTACCGTCATCGACGGCTACGAGAACAACCCCGACGCCAACGCGGCGGCGTTCACCGACGGATGGTTCCGCACCGGCGACCAGGGCTACCTCGACGATGACGGCTACCTGTTTCTCACCGGACGACTCAAGGAACAGATCAACCGGGGCGGCGAGAAGGTCTCACCGTTGGAGGTGGACGAGGCCTTGCTGCGCCATCCGTCGGTGGCTCAGGCGGTGACCTTCGCGATGCCCCACCCCAAGCTCGGCGAGGAGGTCGCCGCCGCGGTGGTCGCTGCCGAAGGAGCCGAGGCGGACGAGCGCGACCTGCGCCGCTTCGTGTCGCAGTCGCTGGCCGCCTTCAAGGTCCCCCGACGGATCTTGGTGCTCGATGAGCTGCCCAAGGGCCCCACCGGCAAACTCCAGCGCATCGGCCTAGCCGAACGCTTGGGTCTCGCCCCGTCCGGCGACGACTAGCGCCCGCGCTCGTCCTTAGAGGCCGAGCGAATAGGCGAACGAATCGGCCCCATACGGGCGAGGCCGTGGCCCGAGCGGCCCGTGAGCGAAGCGAACAAGAGCGGGAAACGCAACGTTGCGCGGCGAGGCGGCCCCACCAATTTGCCCGCCCTCTTAGACTGCCGCGCGTGGCCCAGATCGAGTTGCTGACGCTGGCCAATCACGCCGAGGTTCAGAACGGGCTGCTGTATTTGATGGGGGCGGGCTGGGACACCGTGACGAGGGCCTACCAGGAGGGCAAGAAGCCCCGCCCGCAGCATTTCTCGATCGCGCTGTCGGTGCTGGTCCCGTGGATGGAGACCAACCAGCCCCATCAGGTGGTGATCAGAGTCGAAGACGAGGACGGCCACCACAAGCTGATGGAGGCCACCGCCAACATCGAGGTCGGCCGCCCGCCCGGCAAGGTCCCCGGCACCGAGAGCCGCTCACCGCTGGTGGTGACCGGGATCGTTCAGTTCCCCAAGCCCGGCGGCTATCGGGTGCGGGCCACGCTGGGCGACGAGCAGCGCGACTACGCCTTCCGGGTCATCGACAAGGTCACCTGAGATCGACTGCACCGCCTTGCCCGAAATTGATGCGGATATTGGGCCTATTCGGGCAGTTTTGTCATCAACTCCGGCGGCGGGTGCGTGTCACGGCGCCTCGGGAGATGCCGGTGTCACCGCTCGGTGCATGGCGGCGGCCACCAGCGCGGGCAGGCCCAGGGCGGCCAGCATCAGCGCCAGCAGGGGCGCGCCCAGGCTCAGCAGGCCGCTGACGATCGCCGACAGCAGGGCTGCCGAGCCCAGCAGCCCGGCCCGGAAGGTGCCGATGCCCCAGCCCGACTGCGGCGGCAGCGCAGCCACCAGCATGGCGTTGGCCACCGGCAGCACCGACACCGCCATTCCCACGAAAGGCACCAGCAGCCACACGCCGACATCGGCTGGCAGCAGCAGCATCGGCAGTCCCAGCGCCGTGGTGCCCACCATCATCAACCGAGCCGTCCACGGTCCGCCCCGCCGGTCGTAGAGGGCGCCGCCCACCAGCTTGACCGGCGCCGACAGGAAGCGGCCCGCGGCCAGCAGAACGCCCACCAGCCTCAGGTCCACACCCTGGCTCTCGAACAGCACCGGCGAGAAGCCGATCACCACGAAGTGCATCGACACCCCGCCGAAGCTGGCGTAGCCCGCCAGCCGGTAGGTCTGCGTGCGGGCGTACTGGACGAGCTGGGCCAGCCAGGGCACCGGTGCCAGGTTCCGGTCGGCCTCCATCCATCGGGGCACGTAGGCGATGGCCAGCAGCGGGGGGACAGCGCAGCCGACGAACACCCAGCGCCAGTTCTCCCCGGCGAACACGCTCAGCGCGGCCGCGGCCAGGCCGAACGAGTAGGCCTGGCCCCACACCGCGATGGCCTTGCCCTCCGCGCCCCGGTACAGCCGGGCCACGCTGGCCAGGCCTGGCGGGAAGTAGATCCCGAAGGCCACCCCCAGCAGGGTCTGGCCGGCGAGCAGCACCCAGAAGGTCTCGGCTGCGGCCGACAGCACCATTCCCGCCGCCAGCGCCATCGCCGACGCCCGGACCATCGACCGCTCGCTGAGCCAGCGGCTGCTGATGCCGCCCAGGATGTTGAACGAGGCGATGCCCGCCGACACCGAGGCCAGAATGGCGGCCAGGTTGCTCTCGGTGATGCCCAGGTCGGGCTCCACCAGGGGGAACAGCGGCGACATCATCGTCTCGGCCCCGCCCAGGATGAAGTACAGCGTGAACAGGTACCCGAACGTCACCCAGCGGGCAGTCAGGCCGCTCTCGCCGCCGCCTGTGCCTCCGACGGCGCTGGTGGCGGGTTCGCTCAATTCACCCAGCAGGCCACGTAGTGGCCGCGGGAGCGTTCCTCCAGCGGCGGGCGCTCGTGCCGGCAGCGTTCCTCCACCAGAGGGCAGCGGGTATTGAACCGGCAGCCCTTGGGCGGGTCCATGGGGCTGGGGAGGTCGCCCTTGAGGGGCTCGTGGCTGCCCCTGGTGGTCGGGTCGGGCACGGGCACCGCCGACAGCAGGGCCTGGGAGTAGGGATGGGTTGGGTTCTCGTAGATGTCGTGTTGGCTCCCGATCTCCATCAGGTGGCCCAGATACATGATGGCCACCCGGTCCGACACGTGACGCACCACCGCGAGGTTGTGGGAGATGAACAGGTACGACAGGCCCACGGTGTCCTTGAGCTCGACCAGCAGGTTCACGATCTGGGCCTGGATCGACACGTCGAGGGCGGCGGTGGCCTCGTCGGCCACCACGAACCCGGGATGGAGCGCGAGCGCTCGGGCGATCACGATGCGCTGGCGCTGGCCGCCGGAGAAGGCGTGGGGGTACTTGTCGGCCGCGCTGGCGGTCATCCCCACCGTCTCCAGCAGTTCGGCCACCGCCGCATCGAGCTCCGCGCCCCGCTTGCGGGTGTGCACCAGGAAGGGCTCGGCGACGCTCTCACCCACCTTGAGCTTGGGGTTGAGCGCCGAGTAGGGGTCCTGGAAGATCATCTGGACCTGCTTGCGCATAGCCCGCCAGTTGCGCCGGCTCAGGTCGGTCACATCCCTGCCCTCGAAGAGAACCCGCCCCTTGGTGGGCTTCACCGCCCCCAGCAGCGCCCGGCCCGCGGTCGACTTGCCGCAGCCCGACTCGCCCACCAGGCCGACGGTCTCGCCGGGGGCCACCGCGATGCTGAAGTCGTCCAGCGCGTACACCGTCCGCCGGCGGCTGCCCACCCAGCGGCTGTAGTGGACGCTGACGTCCCGGCTCTCGACTAGAGGTGTGACCGGCTCGTTCACCGCGCCGCCTCCTCGGCCTGCGGCCGGTTGTAGCAGGCCACCCATCGTCGCGCCGCGATCTTCAGCAGGGGCGGCGGGGCGTCGCGGCAGCCGTCGCGGGCCTCGACGCACCGGGGCTCGAAAGCGCAGCCGGGCGGGAATCGGGCCCGGTCGAGCGGCTCGCCCGGGATTCCTGTGAGCGCGCCGTCGTCGCGGTCGACCCTGGGCACCGAATGCAGCAGGCCCAGCGAGTAGGGGTGCTGGGGATCGGCGAACATCTCGGCGATCGGGGCCCGCTCCACGATGCGGCCCGCGTACATCACCTGCACCCGGTCGCAGAACTGGGCCACGACCCCCAGGTCGTGGGTGATCATCAGCACCGACACCCCCAGCTCGGTCGACAGGTCGTGCAGCAGGGTGAGGATCTGGTCCTGGATGGTCACGTCGAGCCCCGTGGTGGGCTCGTCCGCGATGAGCAGCGTCGGCTCGCAGGCCAGGGCGGTGGCGATCATCACCCGCTGGCGCATCCCTCCCGACAGCTCGAACGCGTACGACTTGAGCCGGTCCTGCGGGTTGGCGATTCCCACCATGTCGAGCAGCTCCAGCGAGCGCCGCCTGATGTGCGCGCCCTCCAGGCCGGCCCGGTGCCTCAGCAGCTCGCGCAACTGCGTGCCCACGGTCTTGAGCGGGTTGAGCGACACCATCGGATCCTGGAAGATCATGGCGATCTCCCGGCCCCGGACCCGGTTGGCCACGGCCTCGTCCAGCACGTCCTCGCCCCGCCACCGCACCGAGCCCCCCATGATCCGGCCCGGGGGCAGCACCATCCCCAGGATGGCCAGTCCCATGACGCTCTTGCCCGAACCGGACTCGCCCACCACGCCCAGGCGCTCGTGGGAGCCGACATTGAGGGTCAGACCGTCCACGCCCAGCACCACCCCGTCGCGGGTGGGGAAGCCGACCGTGAGGTCCTTGATCTCCAGCAGCCGCTCCTGGCGGGCGTCGGTGTTCGAGTTCGCGCCGCTCACCCGCCCGGCCTCTCGAGGATGATCTGCTCGCGCTCGGCCACGTCGTTGAAGGACTGCAGCCACAGCGACAGCAGGTTGACGCCCAGCACCACGACGGAGATGGCCAGGCCGGCGAAGGTTACGATCCACCATCCGTCGGTGATGTAGTTGCGGCCCTGCTGGATCATCAGTCCCCACGATGAGCGGGGCGGCTGCACACCGAAGCCGAGGAAGGCGAAGGCCGATTCCGACAGGATGGCGGCGGCCAGCTCCAGCACGCTCAGCGTGATCAGGGAGCTGACCAGGTTTGGCAGAAGGTGGCGCCACATGACCCGTCGCGACGACGCTCCGGCCAGTTCCGAGGCCTCCACGAACAGCGACGTCTTGAGGGTGAACACCAGGCCGCGGCCCACCCTGGTGAACACCATCCAGCTCGAGATGGCGATGACGAGGATGACCAGCCACACGCTCGGCCCGAACGCGGCCACCAGGATCAGGCCGGCCAGCACGCCCGGGAAGGCCATCTGCACGTCGGCGGCCGAGATGATGAGGGTGTCGATCCTGCCGCCGATGTAGCCCGCGATCAGACCGAGGGCGGTGCCGAGGACGGCCGCGATGATGACTGCGGCCACGCTCACCAGCAGCGAGATGCGGGCGCCGTCGATGAGCCGGGCCAGGATGTCGCGGCCGAGTTGGTCGGTGCCGAGGGGGTGGGCCCAGGTGCCGCCCCAGCCCACCGGGGGAGTGAGCTTGTCGGGCAGGCTCTGCGCGGCGGGATCCTTGATGAACGGCAGCCACGGTCCGATGACGGCCACCAGCGCGAACAGCGAGCAGATGACGATCCCCGAGATGCCTGCCTTGGACTTGCGAAGATGCGACCGCAGGTCGGCCAGGACGGTGACGGTCTCGGGCGGCGCGGCCTCGGCCCCGCCGGCGTCTGCGCCCGGTGGTCCCAGCGCGCTTTCCACCGCGGTCATGCCAGCTCCACCCGGGGGTCGATCATCCGGCGGGCGATGTCCACCAGCAGGTTGGTGAGCACCACCAGCGTGGCCAGCACCACCACCGCGGCCTGCACCAGGATGAGGTCCCGGTTCTCGATGGCGTGGATGGCGAGGCGGCCCACGCCGGGCCAGGCGAACACCACCTCGATTACCACGGTGTAGCCGGTGAACATGCGGGTCAGCTCCCAACCGGTCATGGTCACGAAGCCCGAGGCCACGTTGCGGAAGGTGTGGTGAACGATCGTGTAGGACCGCGAGAAGCCCCTCGACAGCGCAGTCACCGCGTAGGGCTTGCGCAGCTCCTCCACGATGCCGCGCCGGGTCATCTGGGCGAGGCGGCCCGCGCTGGCCAGGCCGATAGCGAAGGAGGGGAGGATCAGCGATATGAATCCTCGCGATCCGAACGTCGGCACCCAGCCGAGCTGCACCGCGAAGATGATGATCAGCAGATAGCCGATCCAGAACGGCGGCGCGCTGATGGACGCCATCGAGAAGCCGAGCACGGCATGGTCGGCGAAGCGGCGCTCCCACCACGCGGCCAGCATCCCCATGGGCGCGGCCAGCAGCACCGTGACCACGGTCGCTCCGGCCACGAGCTTGAGGGTGGCCGGCAGGCGTTCCAGCACGAGCTTGGAGGCGGGCTGGTCCTGCCAGAACGACTCGCCCAGGTCGCCGACCACCAGGCCCGACACGAAGTCCCAGTACTGGACGCTGAGGGGACGGTCGATCCCGAGCGCGGCTCGCCGCTGGGCCCGATGCTCCTCCGTGGCCTCCAAGGGAAGCGACACCGTGGCCGGATCGGTGAAGATGTGGGTGACCACAAACACCAGAGAAGTAACGACGAACACCACCAGAGCGGCGGCGATGATGCGTCTCGCGAGCCACCGAAGCAACGCGCTTCCCCTCCCGTCCGGGCCACAATTGGCCCGGATGCCGGGCCGCTCTGTATACCGTAGCCGGGTCCTGTGAGTCGCTCCGAATCAGGCACCCTCATCGGCACCAGGAACCCGTTTATATCAATCTGCGCGGCTTATATCGGATTCTGCGAAAAGCCGCGCATACATGTATAAGTCTCCTCCTGCGCTGGTGGGCCGCAACGACGAGTGCGTCGTCTTCGACGTGGCCGTGCGGCGGCTCTCGGCGGCGCCACATCGCCTGACAGGACAGCTTCTGTGTGGTTCTGGCGAGTGAGACGTGGGCTACCGGGATCGCGCCGAGAACTGGCGGCCTAGGAGGCTTAGGGCGGCGGCGGCGAGGGCCCAGACTGCGGCTGTTGCCAGCGCGGCCGACGAGGACGCGTTGTCGGTGATGGCGCCGAAGGCTGCCGGACCCACGACCGCGCCCAGATTCAGACCTCCGATGGCGAAGGAGGTGGCCAGGCCGGGGGCGTGCGGGTTCATTCGCACCAGGGCCACCACCATCAGCGCCGGCCACGACCAGCCCAGGATGATGGCGATCTGGCCGCCCAGCGCGTACAGCCACGGCGTGTCCGCCGCCATCAGCGCGTAGCCGCCTGCGCTGGCCACCAGCAGCACAGCCACCGTGACAATGTCTCCGGTGCGGCCCCGGTCGGCCATCACCCCCAGGAGGATGCGGGCGACTATCACCCCCGCGCTGGTCGCCGACAGCAGCAGCCCGGCCGCGTCCTCGGAGATGCCCGCCGATTCGCTGTTGACCACGAAGAAGGCGGCCGCGCTGAACACCGCCGAGGACGCCAGCGTGGCCGCTCCGCCCAGCACGAAGAGCGGTGCCAGCCTGATGTGGGCGAAGCGCCCGAAGTCCGCCGCCCTCGCCGTGGCGGGCTTGGGGTCGGGTCGGGGCTCGGCGGGGAGCATGAGCATCCCCACAGCAGCCAGCACCGCCCCTCCCACGAAGGCCCAGCGCCATGCCGCCGTGCCGCCCACCAGCGGGACGGTCAGACCCGCCAGCAGCGGTGCCAGCGGGATGGCCGACATGTGCACCGCGAAGGCGACGCCGTGGCGCTCCGCCGACACGTGCTGGGCCACCAACACCTTGGCCGCGGGCCCGGCCAGGGTCAGGCCCGCGCCGGCCACGGCCATCGATATCAGGAACGTCGGGAACGACTGGGCCAGTACCGCCACGGCCAGGTAGCCCGCCACCGTCACCCACATCGACAGCATGAGGCCGCGGCGGGCGCCCATCCGGTCGGCCAGTTCTCCCGCGTGTATCGACGCCACCCCCGACAGTGCGTAGGTTGCGGCCAGCGTCATCCCCAGGCCGGTGTCGCCGATGGCGAAGGTGTCCTTGATGTCGCTGCCCAGCGCGCCGGCCAGGAATCCCGGCATGACGCTCGCGGTGAGGCAGGCGATGGAGGCGGCCACGGCCCGGACCGGGACGGCGTCGGGATTATGGGGCGGCGCGGCGGGCGCGGCGGGCGCAGCGTCGGCCACGACCAACCTGCGCTAGCTTGCCGGCTTGGTCGTGAGCGCCACCGGCTGGGTGTCGGGGTTGAGGATGGACCGGGCCTGCTCTCTGAAGCGCTCGACGCCGGCCAGCTTCACGTCCTCGTAACCCCTGATCACATCGGGGAGGCCGGCCAACTGCACCGCTCGCTCGTGTCTCTCGGGCGTCAGGCCATCCAGTTCGGCCTCCATGAGGGTCCGGTACTCCTCGATCAGCTCCCGTTCAATCCGGCGGACCTTGGCGTAGCCGAACAGGTCGAGGGGCGTTCCCCGCAGCCGGCGCATGGCCTTCAACAGCCCCAGCGCCGGTCGCTGGAAGGGTCCCAGGGAGATCTTGCGCTTGAGCCCCAGGGCCCGCAGCAGCGGCGGATGCAGCAGGATGCGGTAGCCGGTGAAGTCGCCCACCGCGTCTCGCATGGCGTCATGCACGCCCGGGCGAAGGTGCAGCCTGGCCACCTCGTACTCGTCCTTGTAGGCGGTCAGCTTGTGCAGGTAGCGGGCCACCGAGGAGGCCAGCTCGGTCCGGTCGCCCATCACCTCGCGCTCCCGGGCCGACGCCGCGTCCACGAAGTCCACGTACGCGGAGGCGAGCGAGGCGGACTGGTAGTCGATCAGGTCGGCGGCCCGCCGCTCCACCAGTTCGGCCAGGGCGCCCGCGCCCGCGCCGGATGCGGTCGCCAGCCCCGACTTCTGGACCAGCGACCGGGCGGCGGCCTTGGCTAGGGCCGGAACCGCGTCGAGGCCCATGCCGGGCCCGGCGGGGACCGCGTCCAGGCCCGTGCCGGGCACCGCCGCAGCCGGGTCCGGCAATGTCGCCGCGGCTGCCACCCCGGCCAGGCTCACCAGGCCGTCGGCGCCCTCGCGCACATAGACCCGCCCCCACCGGAAGGCGGCGATGTTGGCCTTGACCGCAACCCCGTTCAACTCGATGGCCCGCTCGATGGAGGCAGCCGACACCGGGATGCCGCCGGCCTGGTAGGCGGCGCCTAGGGCGAGCACGTTGGCGGGCATGGCCGTGCCGAGCAGGGCGTCGGCCATCCGGTCGGCGTCGAGGCGGACGCCGGCGCCGGCCCGGGTGGCACCGTCGATGGTCGCCAGCATGACGTCTACATCGGGGTAGGTCTCGTCGACGTGGACGACCATGTCGCCGGTGGGCAGCTTGCTGGTCGACACCACTGCCAGCGTGCGGTCGGCGTCGGCCCTGGTCAGGTTCTTGGGGTCGGCCGCCACCAGCAGATCCAGGCCCAGGTAGCAGTCGGCGCCGCCCGCGCCGATCAGGTTGGCCCCGGAGGCCTCGCCGGAGAAGAAGCGCAGGTGCGACACTACGGGCCCGCCCTTTTGGCTGAGGCCGGTCTGGTCGAGACCCAGCACGTCGAGGCCGTCCAGCAGGGCCGCGGTGGCCAGCACCTGGCTGACGGTCACCACGCCGGTGCCGCCCACTCCGGCCATGAACACCGCGTGCCCGTCGGGGCCGGGCACGGGCCGCTCCGGCTCCGCGATGTCGGCGGGAGGCTGGGCCCGCGCCGCCCGGATCGCCCCCGCGGGCATCATGCCCGAACGGGTTCTGACCGCCCGCGTCTTGACCTCGATGAACGACGGGCAGTCGCCCTCGATGCAGGTGTAGTCGAAGTTGCACGACGACTGGTGTATTCGGGTCTTGGTGCCCAGCTCGGTGTCCACCGGCTGCACCGAAAGGCAGTGGCTCTTGGCCCCGCAGTCGCCGCACCCCTCGCACACCGCCTCGTTGATGAAGATGCGCCTGGTCGGCGTGGGGCGCAGGCCCCGCTTTCGCTCCCGGCGCTTCTCGGCCGCGCACTGCTGGTCGTAGATGAGCACGGTCACGCCGGGCGTGTCCCGCAACAGCAGCTGCGCCTCCTCGAGCCGGTCGCGGCTCCAGACCTCGGTCCCGGCGGCCAGCAGAGCGTCGCTGGTGTGACGGTCCGGGTCGTCGCTGCACACGATGATGCGGGCGACGCCCTCGGCGGCCATCGAGTGGGTCAGCTCGGGCACGCCGATGGCCCCGGCCACGTCCTGGCCCCCGGTCATGGCGACCGCGCCGTTGTAGAGGATCTTGTAGGTGATGTCGACGCCGGCGGCCACCGCGGCCCGCACCGCCAGGCTGGCAGAATGGAAGAACGTGCCGTCGCCGACGTTCTGGAACATGTGGCCCCGGCCGGTGAACGGCGCCCGACCGATCCAGGTGGCGCCCTCGCCACCCATCTGGTGGACGATTCCGGCCCGGTCGTCGATCCACAGGGCCATGGCGTGGCAGCCCACCCCGGCGCCCGCGAACGAGCCGTCGGGCACCGCGGTGGAGCGGTTGTGGGGGCAGCCGCTGCACCAGTACGGCGATCGTGCCACCTCGGCGGCCCCCGCCTTGGCCGCGGCCTCGACGAGGGCCACCCGGGCCTCGACCGCCACCGGCAGTGCGCCCAGCTCGCCCCCGAGCACGCCCGAGCGGAACCGGTTGGCCACCACGGCCGCGATCCGGTCCGCGCTCAGCTCGCCGTCGGCGGGCACCAGCCGCCGGCCGAGCTCGTCGGTCTTGCCCACCACCCGGGGCGCGCCGGCGCGGCCGTAGAGGATGTCCCGCAGGAACAGCTCGATGAAGGCCCGCTTCTCGTCCAGCACCAGGATCTCGTCGAGTCCCCGGGCGAAGCGGCGCACGATGTCGGGCTCCATCGGCCAGACCATGCCCAGCCGCAGCAGGCGGATCCCGAAGCGACGCAGATCGTCGTCGTCGAGGCCTAGGTCGGCGAGAGCTTGGCGCAGCTCCTGGAAGGTCCGGCCCGCAGCCGCAATGCCGAGGCGGGCCGCTCCGCTGGCGCCGCTGATCTCGTTGAGGCCGTTGGCCGCGGCGTAGGCCACCGCCGCGTCGATGCGCCCGTAGGCGATGTCCTTCTCCTGCTCGAGGCTCATCGGCGTCACCAGGCCGGGCCGCTGGGTGTGGCGCCAGGGCCTGCCGTCGATCTCAAGCTCGGGATAGGTGGGGACTACCCGGTCGGGGGCGACCTCGGCGAGGCCGAACCCGTCGGCGATGGTGGTGACGATCTTGAACGCGACCCACAGGCCGGAATACCTGGACAGCGCGATGCCGTGCAGGCCGAGATCGAGGATCTCCTGCATCGAGCCGGGGTAGAGGATCGGGATCTGGGCGTCGTAGAACGCGGGCTCCACCTGGGTGGGCAGGGTCGACGACTTGGCCAGCGGGTCGTCCCCGGCCAGCACCAGAACCCCGCCGTTGGGGGCGGTGCCCTTGAAGTTGCCGTGCTTGAACACGTCGCCGCAGCGGTCCACGCCCGGGCCCTTGCCGTACCACATGCCCACCACGCCGTCGTGCCGGTCGAGCGGCCCCAGCAGCGGCTCCTGGCTGCCCCACACCGCGGTGGCGGCCAGTTCCTCGTTCACGCCGGGCACCCACACCACGTCGTGGGACTGGAGCAGGTCCATGTTGCGCTCGATCGTGAGGTCCACGGTGCCCAGCGGCGAGCCCTGGTATCCCGATATGAAGGTGGCGGTGCGCAGGCCCCGGGCCGCATCGGCCCGGTGCTGGTCGATGGGCAGGCGCACCAGCGCTTGGACCCCGGTCAGCAGCACACGCCCCCGCTCCAGCGTGAACTTCTGATCGAGATCGAAGTCCTCCAGCGTTGACGACTCAGACGGGTCAAGCGACACGGCGGCTCCTAGCCCTCGTACAAGTACTCAAGGTCGGACTCGCTATGCCCGAATGCCCTTAGCAAGCGCCTGCATCTCACGGTCACATCTTTCGCTGACACGTTGATATTCACGTAGTGCCCTGATGGGATCTGCACGCGCCAGACGTCGTGCACTCGTTGAGGATCGAGAGACACGTACTGCCACCTCTTGCCCTTCAACTGCTCGATGACCTTGTCGAAGCTGCTGGGGTGCCGCTTGTAGAGTGCCGCGACAAGCGTGGTCAGAATCTCGTAGTGCCGCTTGACCTGGTGATGCTCGTCCCAAAGACGGATGGCAGCGGGACAGGGTGTAGGTCCCTGACCAGGTGCCTTCTTGAGTTTGGTGGCCTCGTACAGGAGTTGGAGATCGGATTCGTTGTAGCCGAAGGCTTCAAGCAGCCTGACCCAACGACGCCGCTGTGCATCGGCGGTGCCGCGAACCCATAGGTACAGGCCCGATGGAGTCCGCTTGGGGTTCGTTCCAGCTACTCGTTGACGATCGGTCGACACATACTGGTGTCCCTCGAATCTGAGTGATCCGGCCGTTTGCTCGAACGTGTCGCGGTGCCGCTTGTACAGCGCTTCCACAACCGCAACCAGGATGTCGCTATGAAGCCGGATGGGATAGCGCTGCCCCCAGAGCACGACGGCAGCAAGACTCGATCCTGGCGGCGGCTCGGGAACAGGGGGCTCAGGCGTCCCGCCCCGCTTGGGGGGGATGGGTCTGCTGCGCATGGCCGCGATGATCTGTTCGCGTCCAGGCCGCAGGTTGAGTTTGTCGTACACTCGCTGTCCGATCAGCTCGATCAGCTCGTCGTCGGGCTCGTCGAGCATCTGCCGCCAGATCGACGGCATCTTCTCCTCGAGCTTCTGAGCCTCCCGGAGCGCTTTGAGAACCTGTGCAGCCCGTCGCTCAGCGTGGCCGCTGCGCAGCGACTCCCGGCCGAGGAAGTTGTTCAGGTCGTCACAGAGCTGTTCAACGGGATCCCTGTCTACGTTCAGAACGGCGAAGCGGCGCTTCTCGGGTTCGCCCTTCTCTCGCGGCAGGTAGAGCCACCACTGCAGGCCGTCCGTGAGCACACAGATGTCCACGCCCTCGCGGTATGCGTACATCAGGACTTGGTCCACGTGTTGGCTCAACTGTGCGCCCGGTGCCTTGGCCTCGATGAGTGCTCGGATGCTGCCTTCGGCCTTGAGCGCGATGTCCACTCTGCCTCCGCCTTTGGTGGCGCCGACCGAATGCTCCCAGAGAACCTCTAGCCCGAACGGGTCCCAGCCCAGTTCGGCCAGAATTGGCGCCAGAATCTGGAACTTTGCTGCCTCCTCGTTGGTGGGCCTGGGATTCGAGCGAATCTGTTCAAGCTTCTCGCGCAGAGCCATGGCACTAGAGGCTACTCCGAGGGTGCCAATGGCCTTAGGCTCGGGCATCTTCAGTACGGTTCGCCGCCGCGATCCAGACTGCCAGGGCGCCGGCCTGTGCCAACGGCCTTCGCGTCGGGCATCTTCTGCACGGTGTCGTCGAGTCAGCTGTCAGGACCTGTCGGGTTATCCGGTCGGGGTCCTCACCCATGCGCCATGCCTGCCTGCCGAACTCCTGCAGGAAGTACGGGTAGCCCTGGATGAGCGACAACGCCTCTTCGATCGCGCCGTCGTCCCACGACACGCCCTCGACTGAGGCTGGCTCGGCCAGTTGCCCGGACGGCGGCCGGCGATGCAAAGGGACCCTCAATTAAGAAATATTGTATTAGCATGTAAATGATTGACAGATGTCATAGGGGTGTGCGACAATGGATCCATGGCGATCGAACTGGTCGAGCGGCTTGATGAGGCGGCCTCGGAGCTGCTGGCATACCTCAAGCGGGGCGAAGCATCTTCGGAGGAGATGCTCGAAGTCCTGTCTGGGACCAAGGCGGTGCGCGGCAAGCTCGACACTGTTCAGGCTCTGGCCGCAGCGAGCGTGGCGGGCAGCCGCAGCCAAGGAGACGGCGGTGCTCATGTGCTTGCTGAGAGCACCGGGATGTCGCGGAACGACGCTCGCAGCCAGGTCCGTACCATCACGGCCATCGGCGCGATGCCCGCGGTGCGAGACGCCGTGGAGGATGGCCGGATGTCGGTCGCGAACGCCGGGAAGCTCGCCGACGCGCTCGACAAGACCAGCGCCGCAGAGGTCGAGTCCGATGGCGAGCTGTTGGCCAAGGCCGAGTCGCTCCCGCCTGAGCGGTTCGCCAGGGAGGCCAAGCGGTGGGCCGCTGAGCGCCAGGCCGATGGCGGCGAGGCGGAGTACCGCCGCCTGCGGGCTCGGCGGGCGGTGCGGGTCTGGAACGGCGATGACGGCATGGTGCATCTGTACGGGCAGTTCGATCCGGTGACCGGGCGGCGCATCCGCAACCGGCTCAACCGCGACGCCCACCGGCTCCTCGACGCCGACAAGAGGTACGCCCGCGGCCTGGGTGCCGCGGGCCACGCCCGCGGCCTGGATAGTGCCTACGGAAGCCAGGCCCGCGCTGGCGGCGAGACGCGCTCGTTGCAGCAGTGCATGGCCGACGCGCTGGAGAGCATGACTGCAGGCACGGTCGGGGGCGGCAAGCCCTTCGTCGACATCGCACTGGTGGCCCGCCTCGACCCCGACACCGAGAAGTTGATGGTCACCACCGCTGACGGCGACCCGCTTCCCGCTTCGGTGATTGAGAGGCTTGCGGGCGAGTCGTCGTGGTTCGGGCTGGTGCTCAGCGCCAAGGGCGTGCCCATGTGGAAGGGCCGCAACACAAGGAGGGCTACCGAGTCGCAGTTCCAGGCGCTGATGGCCCTCTACGGCGGCTGCGCTGGCTGCGGCGAACCCGACGAAAACAAAGTGCACGCTCACCACATGGACCCCTTTGCACGCGGCGGCGGCACCGACCTGGACAACCTCATCCCGCTGTGCTGGGGCTGCCACAACAAGGTCCACGACCACCAATGGCAAGTCGTGGACGCTGGCGACGGCAAACACACCATCAGACCACCCGACCGCATCCACCACGGCGCGGCGCGCCTGCCCGACACCGCTCCCCTGTTCGGCCCATCCGAGCAAGCTGCCGATGTCGCGCCGACGTCCGTGTCAGGGTCCGGCTGCCGGGAAAGCGGCCGCGCGGAGTCCGGTGACGGGGCCCGGGACGGTACCGGCGCAATGCCCGGTGGTGGCAGCAGGGCCGGGCCGTCGGGGCTCCAAGCCGCCCGAGCCGCATTGCGCAGGGCGCGGGCCGCGTTGCCCCAAGCCTAGGGAGCCGAGCGGACAGATGAGATGTAACGCCCGAGTGCTATGGATACTGCAGGCGTTGCTCGACTTGCGGATCAGGCGACGGGTCTGTTGCGGCGGCTGAACGGCCACGGGTCTGTTGCGGCGGCTGAACGGCGACGGGGCGGCCGTGTGCCGGGTCAGCCGATGATCTGGCAGTACTCGGGGACGATGTCCTCGGTGAGCATGTCCATCCAGGCGGGGCGCATCTTGATCAGCCGGGCCACGACGTTGCGGTGGTTCTCCCGGTTGTTCCAGGTGCCGATGAGGTAGAACCGCTCCGGGTCGTCCTCGCTCTGGTATAGCACGCCCTCGTGGACGATTCCCGGCGTGGTGTGGACGATGTTGTCGTCGCTGTGGTCCCAGGCCTCGAAGGCGTCGATGAAGTCCTGGGCCCGACCCGGCTTGGCCTGCAGCGTGTAGTGGAACGCGAACGACCCCTCGGGAAGGTCCTTCAGGAGCGGGTTGGCGTGGTCGTCGTGGTCGTGATGGTCACCCGACATCTCAGCCTCGTCAGGTAGCGGCAGTGAAGGCCGCGGCCGCGGCCTGCGAGCACACCACGTCCTCGGCGTGCTTGGCGCCGGAGATGCCCAGAGCGCCCACGATGGTGCCGCCCGAGGTCGTCAGGGGCTCGCCGCCCTCTACGGCCAGGATGTGGTGGCGGGCGGTCATGGGCGGGCCCAGCGACTTGTCCGTCTGGAAGTAGTCCGACAGCGTGCCGGTGTCGCGCTTGAACGTCAACGCGGCCACCGCCTTGGCGATGGCGTTCTCGAGGGCGATCTCCACGACGTTGTCCATGCGGTGCACCAGCACCAGGTTGCCGGTGGCGTTCACCACGGCTACGCACACGGCCAGACCCTCGTCGGCCGCAGTAGACAGTGCCGCATCGGCGGCGAGCTTGGCGCCCTCAAGGGTGAGGGTCTCGACGTTCATGGTGTTCATGGACTGCTCCTGGATTGGGTAGGGGGTTGGGGGTAGGTCGGTGCTTGATGGGGCGGACTTGGCTGGGACTCCGGATCAGTGTCAGATGGGCGGACTGGCTAAGCGACCGCTTAGAGGCCGAGCGGATAGACCGCGAATCCGACCCATACGGGCGAGGCCGTGGCCCGAGCGGCCCGTGAGCGCAGCGAACAAGAGCGGGAATGGCACCGCTGCGACGAGACCCACTCATCATCTATCCGCGCTCGCTCTCAGTGCTTGATCTGGAAGATGGCCTCGACCTCGACCGAGGCGCCCAGGGGCAACTCGGCCACGCCGATGGCGGAGCGGGCGTGCCGCCCGGCCTCGCCGAACACCTCGATCATCAGGTCGCTGGCACCGTTGATCACCTTGGGCTGGGCGTTGAAGCCCGGGTCGCTGGCCACGTACCCGGTGAGGCGCACCACCCGCAGCACCTCGTCGAGGCTGCCCAGGTGCTGGTGCACCGACGCCAGGATGGCCTCGGCCGCGCCCCGGGCGCTCGCCTGTCCGGTCTCGATGTCCATGTCGCCGCCGAGACGGCCCACGTATGTGATCCCACCGCCCCCGGGGGCCAGCGCGATAGAGCCCGACACGAACAGCACGTCGTGGACCTGGGCCACCGTGTCGAAGTTGCCCGCTCGCAGCAGGGGCATGTCGAGATCGACGCCGGCGTCGCGGGCCGCCTGCTCGTAGGACATGTCGGATCCTCCCGTGACCGTCCGGCAAATCTTGTATACCGACCCTACAGCGCCCGTTCCGTGTATGGCCGACTCGGCGACGGGGTACTCCGGGCACGCGCCTTCTAATCGACCGCCATTTGGGCAGTCGGGTCAAGGGCCTTGAGAATCTCCAGTGCCACCCATCCCTTCGACCTACCAGGGAATTCGGATATTTCGCTAACGATGTTCTCTTGTTGTAACCGTCGTAGATGGTTGATGGCACTCTGGGTTGTCACCTGCAGTTCATCGGCGACGCGACCGGCTATCAGCACGGGATTCTGAAAGAGCAGGTCGATGACCTCGACGGCTCGCGATCGGTCGCCAGATAGTCGGGCCCGGTACGTCTCACGTAGATCGGCAAGTTCCTCGGCGCAGCGGACAGCCTCAACTGCCTGCTCGCTGACGCCCGAGAGGAAGAAGTCGAGCCACTGAGCCATCTCACCTCGTTCACGGACGGCCTGCGACCGGTCGTAGTAGTCGCTGCGATGGCGCTCGAAGTAGTCACTCAAGTAGAGAAGCGGCTGAGGCAGGAGTTCGCGTTCAACAAGAAGGAACGCGACTAGGAGCCGTCCGAGCCGTCCGTTGCCGTCGAGGAATGGATGGATCGTCTCGAACTGGTAGTGAACTAGGCCGATCTCGACGAGGGGTGGAAGCTGTGACTGTCCATGTATGTATCGCTCGAGCAGGTCGAACGAGGTCTTCATCTCGTCGGGGGGCGGTGGCACGAACACTGCGGTCTCGGGTCGGTTGTCTGGTGAGCCGATCCAGTTCTGTGATGAGCGAATCTCGCCGGGTCGCTTCTCCTGGCCGCGTACGTTGGTGAGCAGGATGGAGTGGACTTCGCATAGGAGTCGCTTGGAGACAGGCAGGCTAGTGAGACGCTGCAGGCCGTGTTCGAGTGCGGCGATGTAGTTGGTCACCTCAAGAATTGGGCCCGCTGAGATGCTGCGAGCCTGCGCGTCGAAGACATCAGAAAGAGACGCCTGAGTGCCTTCGATCCGGCTGCTGGCAAGCGCCTCGCGGGAAATGAATGGACTGATTAGCAGGTGTGGATTCGGCAGCAGCCGACCCGCTCCAGCAAGCCGGCCCAGCGCGCGGTCGGCGTCCGAGAGCAGCATTATGGTGCTGGGTTGTAGTCCAAGGGACTTTGGCAGGGGTTCGGGATGGTATGCCCAGTAGCCGTGTGGTCCGGGCGTCTTGACGGCTCGGCCGCAGTCTGGAGCATCAAACTTCTTTGGATCCATGACCTCATGATACAAAGAAAAGGCCGATTTCTTTGGGTTAAATGATCGCAAACCAAGGAACTTTGGGCTTGCGCGGCAGTACGCCGCTCGATGATCGCCCGCCCCGCCGACTCGGGCCGGGCCGGACCCGGCCGCTAGCTTCCGCCACCATGGATCTGGGCTTGGCCGGGCGGCGGGCGATCGTGTTCGGCTCCACAGCCGGGCTGGGACGGGCCATTGCGGAGACCCTCGCGGCGGAGGGCGCGCTGGTGGCTGTCTCGGGGCGGCGGGCCGAGTTGGCCGCCGAGGTCGCGGCTTCGCTGCCGGGCGCGGTGGCCGTTGTGGGCGATCTGACCGTTAACGGCGAGCCGGCTCGCCTGGTAGATGAGGCCGCGGCCCGCCTCGGCGGCCTCGACGTCTGCGTGGTCAACACCGGTGGCGGACCTCCGGGCGGCATGACGGAGGTGTCGGCGGCCGACGAGGTGGCTGGCTACGAGCGGATGCTGCGGCCTGCGCTTGCGGTGACGCGAGCCGCGATACCCCATTTACGGGCGGGGGGAGGCGGGCGCCTGGTGTACATCACCGCCCGGTCGGTGGTGGAGGCCTCGCCCGAGCTGGCCTTGTCGGGGGTGTTCCGCAGCGGGGTCGCTGCCGCGGCCCGCTCGCTGGCCATCGAGCTGGCCCCCGAGGTGCTGGTGAACGTGGTGGTGCCCGGCCAGTTCGAGACTGGCGCACTGGCCCGCTCCCAGGAGGCTCGGGCCGCGGCCGAGGGCATCACCGCCGAGGAGGTGCGGGAGCGCCACCGGGCTTCGATCCCCGTGGGACGCTTCGGCCGCGCCGCGGAGTTGGCTGACGTGATCGCGTTCCTGTGCAGCGCCCGGTCCAGCTTCGTGACCGGTTCGGTCGTGCGCGTCGATGGGGGCGCCGTCATCGGCTACTGACCAGAGGCGGTGCGGCGGACAGCAGCCGCAACTTCAAGCAGTTGACCACCGCGGAGGTGGTTAACCCATTGAAGTTCGGGACTGTAGCGAACAGGAGCGGGAAGCCATGCCGCCCGGCTCCCGGATTGACGCCGCGGGACGGTATACAGGGCGCCGTGAGGATTGCCGTCCTGGTCAAGCAGATCCCTGCCCCGGTGGAGTTCCGGATGCACGAGGGGCGCCTGGTGCGGGACGGCGTGCCGCTGGAGGTCAACGCCTACTGCCGGCGGGCCAACGCCAAGGCGGTCGAGCTGGCCGGCGCCGGCGGCGAGGCGGTGGTGTTCACCATGGGGCCGCCCGCGGCCGCCGACGCCCTGCGGGAGATGATCGCCTGCGGAGCCCACCGGGGCGTCCACCTCTGCGACTCGGCCTTCGCCGGCAGCGACACCCTGGCCACGGCGGTGGCGCTGGCCGCGGCCATCCGGCGCGAGGGACCGTTCGACCTGGTGCTGGCCGGGCTCAACTCGCTCGACTCCGACACCGGCCAGGTGCCCGTCGAGGTGGCCGAACTTCTGGGCCTGCCCTTCGCGGCCGGGGTCCGGGACCTGGAGGTGGACGGTAGCGCCTTCACCGCTCGCCTGGAGACCGACGACGGCTACTGCACCGTCATCGGAGAGCTGCCGGTCGCGCTGTCCACCGCCGAGCGGCTGTGCGCCCCGTCCAAGGCCCCGCCGGAGGAGTACGTCAAGGTGGCCGACGACCTCATCGCGCGGCTGGCGGCGGTCGACCTGGACGTGCCCGCCGAACAGCTCGGCGCAACCGGCTCGCCCACCTCGGTAGGCCCGGTGCGGGTGCTCACCGCCACCAGGCGGGGCCTGCGGGCCGCGTCGGTGGCCCAGGCCGTGGACCTGTTGGAGGAGTTCGGAGCCTTCTCCGACGAGCCCGAATCCGACGATGCCGACGGAGGAGCTTCGCCGGGCAGCGCGGCCCTGCTGGAGGCCCGCACCGACGGCTCTCACGCCGGGGCCGGCGAGCGCTCCGTGTGGTGCTTCTTCACCGAGCCGAGGGTCGGTGCCGAGCTGCTGGGCGAGGCGTCGGAGCTGGCCGCCTGGATCTCTGGCACCGTCACCGCGGTGACCACCGTCGTGGGCGATGATGACAAGGCCCTGGTGGACGGCGGCGGATTCACCGCTCTCAACGACTCGATCGGCCGCCGTCTGGGAGCGGCCGGAGCCGACCGGCTGCTCGTCGTCCCCTCTGCTGCTCAACCGTCGGAACAGGCCGATGCGCTGGCCGCCGCCGCCAGCCGGTGCCTCCCGTGGGCCCTGCTGGTGGAGGGGACCCGCTCGGGACGGGTCGTGGCCTCCACCGTGGCGGCCCGCTGCGGTTGGGGGCTCACCGGCGACGCCGTAGGGCTCGAAGTCAGCCCCGACGGCCGTCTGGTGGCCTGGAAGCCCGCGTTCGGCGGTCGGCTTCAGGTGCCGATCCTGTCGCGCTCGCCGGTGCAGATGGCCACCATCCGGCCGGGTGTGCTGGCCGCGCGTCCGCCCCGTGACGACCCTCCGGACCTCGAGGCCCAGATGCTCCCCGCGCCTGCGCCGTCGCGGCTGCGCACCATTTCGGTGGTGCGCGACGACGATGACTCGGGCGAGCTGCGCCGAGCCCGCACGGTGGTGGCGGTGGGGGTCGGGGTGGAGCCCGGCGGCTACGGAGTGATCGACGGGTTGCGGACCGCCCTCGGGGACGCCGCGCTGGGTGCCACCCGCAGGGTCACCGACCAGGGCTGGGTGCCCCGCGGCCGCCAGATCGGTGTGACCGGCCACGCAGTGTCGCCCCGCCTGCTGGTGGCGGTCGGCTCCAGCGGCCGTTTCAACCACACTGTCGGGATCCGCAATGCCGGAACCATCCTGGCCATCAACTCGAACCCTGAGGCCGAGATCTTCGATCAGGTCGATGTGGGCCTGGTGGGCGAGTGGCAGGCAGTTGTTCCCGAGCTGACGGCCGAATTGAAGGCCCGGGGCGTGGCCGACCGCTTGCGCCGGGAGGAGCCCGCGGCGCCCGCCTCGGTCGGCGCGTGACTGTCGGAAGAGACTGCGTCCGGTCAGCGCCGCCTGCGACGTGCAGGCTGAGAAGTCGGAAGGTAAGGGCCGGCCTGAACCGTCGGCGACGCTCGTAGATCGAGAGGTTCTGCGGGTCCGAGGGCCTCGCAGTTGCAGTGGCGGCGGGCCTGAACCGCCTGCGACGTGTGTGGATCGAGAGGTTCGAGGGGTAAGGGTCCGGCCTCGTGTTTGGGCCGCGATTGCGATTGAATGGAGGCATGAGGCTCCCTTCGTGGGCACGCGTCGTTCCGCTGGTGCTGGTGGCGGCAGCAGTCCTGGCGGCGGGGTGCGGACGGTCGGGGTACGAGTACGTCGAGAACGACGACGAGACCGTGTTCCTCAAGATTCCCGAGGACTGGCAGATCGTGTCCGAGGGCAACGTGGACTTCGCCATAACGCCCGACGGCAACTATCCGCAGATCCTCCCCGGCGAGGATGTCCTGGCCTGGCGGGCCCAGTTCGATGCCGCCCCCGGCATCAGCTCGCTCGACTACGTGGCCGGTTTCGTCGAGGTTCAGCCCGTGGACCGGCGGATGCGGTCAGATCTCAATCTGGCCTCTTTCTTCCCGATCGACGCGACTTCCATCGATGGCGAGATCGAGGTTGTGCGCCACGATCTGATCACGGTGGGCGATATCTCCGGGCACCGGATCGCCTGGAAGCAGACCACCGCGGACGGCCGGGAGATCATGGGTGACCGGCTGGTGATGACCAACAGCCTCAACAGCGTGGTGTACACCGTCGGTTTGGGCTGCACCGTCGGCTGCTACAACGCCAACTCCGCCGAGATCGAAGAGGTCATGCGGACCTTCACGGTGGAGGACTGAAGCGATGCGTCTGCGCCGCAAGCGAGCCGAATCGAAGCGGCCGGCCGAGCCGGTGATGACTCTCGGATCCACCACGTCGAGGCCCCGCGACGCTGACCGCAAGACCCGGCGCAAGCTCGACCCTTGGGACAGGTCCAAGTACCTGATCCTCGGGTCGGTGCTGTTCGCGTTCTTCTGGTGGCAGAAACTCAACGCCAACCCGATCAAGTCGGTGGTCGACGGGTTCTGGGAGACCGTCGAGATGCAGGCCTGGGTCTGGATCCTGCTGAGTCTGGAGGTCCTACGCCAGCTGCACTTCGTGGTGGCCGAGCACTGGTCGGGCTACTACCGGTTCTGGAAGTTCACGGTCTTCGGGCGGGTCGAGAACCGCCAGTCCCGCATGGACCCGTGGGTGCGGTTCCGCATCGGGCGAGTGCTGCGGATCCTGTTCTGGCTGCTGCTGTTCGGGGTGATCATCGGCCAGTTCGTCGACAAGAACCCGGTCGCCGCCCTCATCGGCCTGCCCGGCATGCTCAACAGCTGGCTGCCTTGGGCGGCCCGGCTGATCATCTACCCGCTGCTGCTGATCAGCCAGTTCGTCCTGCTGTTCTGGTTCCTGTCGCGGGGCGGCGTGGAGACCTACTTCCCCGACGACATCGACACCCGCTTCGACGACGTCTGGGGCCAGGATCCGGTGAAGGAGCGGGTCCGGGAGAACCTGATCTTCCTGGAGAACCCCGAGTCCATCGAGGAGGTCGGCGGCTACGCCCCCGGCGGCATCCTGCTGTACGGCCCTCCCGGCACCGGCAAGACGCTGCTGGCCGAGGCGGCTGCGGGCGAGACCGGCAAGCCGTTCGTGTTCGTGGAGCCCGGCGCGTTCATGAACATGTTCTTCGGGGTGGGCATCCTCAAGGTGAAGGGGCTGTTCCGCAAGCTCCGCAAGCTGGCGCTGCGCTACGGGGGCGTCGTGGCGTTCTTCGACGAGGCCGACGCGCTGGGCAACCGGGGCGCGGCGGTGGGCGGCGACGGCGGCTTCCGCTCGGAGCGGTTCGCGGCGTTCCTGCGCGACGCCACCGAGGCGGGCTCCTCGTACCCGTACCTGTCTCCGGGCGCGCAGCGGGCCCTGCAGGAGGCCGCGCTGGGCGGCTACGACCGGGCCGGCTCGCTCGGTGCCTACGGCGGGGCCGGCTCGCTGGGCGGCTACGACCGGGCTGGTTCGCTGGGTGCCTACGGCGGGGATCCGTGGACCGGTCCCCGGCGGGAGTCCATCATGATGATGGGCGGCGGCGGGGGCGGCATGGGCACCCTGCAGGCCCTGCTGGCCGAGCTGTCGGGCCTCAAGAAGCCCCGCGGGTTCTTCAACCGGATCGTGCGCAAGATGCTCGGCATGCGGCCCAAGCCTCCGCCGAAGTACCGGATCCTGGTGATGATGGCCTCGAACCTGCCCGAGGCCCTCGATCCGGCCATGTTGCGCCCCGGTCGCATCGACCGGATCTACAAGGTGGGCTATCCCACCCAGGAGGGCCGCAAGCGCACCTACGAGGGCTATCTCGACAAGGTCGACCACGTGCTCACCGACGACGACATCGAGAAGCTGGCCACCATCACCCCCTACGCCACCGGGGCCACCATCAAAGACATGGTCAACGAGGCGTTGATCACCGCCATCCGAGACGGCAGGCGGGTGATCACTTGGGCCGACATGATCAAGGCCAAGCAGCTCAAGGAGCACGGCCTGGCCGACGACTTCGACTATGTGGAACACGAGCGCCACGCGCTGGCCATTCATGAGGCCTGCCACGCGGTGGCCCTGCACCGGGTGAGCCGCCACCGCATGATCGACCTGGCCACCATCGAGCGCCGCGGCACTGTCGGCGGCTTCGTGTCGCACATCCCGCCCGAGGACCGCTTCACCCACTGGAGATCGGAGTACGAGGCCGACTTGGAGGTGTCGCTGGCGTCGCTGGCCGGGGAGCGGCTGTTCTTCGGCGACGACAACTCATCGGGCGTGGGCGGCGATCTGCGCAACGCCACCCATCTGGCCACCATGATGGCCGGCTACTGGGGGATGGGCGAGACCTTGGCGAGCCACGCGGTGCAGCGCCAGTTCGGGATCGGCGGCGGGCAGCGCAAGCGCGGCGAGGACAAGGATCCCGAGCAGGAGTTGCTGCAATCCGGGCTGGGCGACCAGATAGAGCAGCGCCTGACCGACCGCTACGAGGCGGCCCGGTGCCTGCTGGAGGCCAACCGCATCGAGGTGTTGGCGGTGGCCCACGCGCTGGAGACCCACAAGACGATCACCGGCGAGGACGTCAGCGCCATCGTGGACCGCAAAGTGGGCCCCTTCCTAGACGGCCGGGGCTACTACATGTCCGACGCGATCCGGGCTCTGGAGGAATACCACGCCGCGGTATTGGAGCTGCGCCGCACCGGCGGGATGCAACTCCCGCCGCTGCCCAAGATCTCCGGCATATCCGGCCGCCTAGTCGAGGCCGTCGCCGTCCCTGCTCCCATCCCCGTCGGCGCCGGAGCCGCAGCCAGCCCCGAGTCCTCCAGCTCCAACGGCTCCGACAGCTCAGACGACCAGGACGACTGATCCGCTAGCGGCGGGTGTTGGTCCTCGGCGCGTCTACTATAGTTGACGCGTGACAGGCGATGAGTTGTTGCGAAAGCTCTTACGGTCAGGCTGCGAGATCCTGCGGCAGCGCGGCTCACATGTGAGAGTGCGTTGCGGAGACTGCGTCGCAACGGTACCGGTTCATTCGGGACGGGATGTCGCAGTAGGGACGCTGCGATCCATCGAGCGTCAGCTCGAGGCATGTCTCGGGAAAGGATGGCTGAAGAGATGACGACCTACTTGGTGACCTACCGGCGCGACCCGGGCGACGACGCCTGGCTTGTGGATGTCGAAGGAATGCCCGATGTGCACACGTTCGGTCGGACACTGGAGGAGGCCGCGGTGAACGCTCGTGAGGCGATCGCGGTGACGGTGGACGTAGACGAGTCAGAAGTAGAACTGGAAGAGCATTTTGCGGTTGCTAAGGTCGATGTCGAGGAGCTTGCAGAAATGCGAGACCGCGCTCAAGAGTTGCATGAGATCTACCTGAGCCGCCAACGAGCCGCGGCGCTCCGACTCGCTGAGGCAGGCGTTTCTCGACGGGACTCAGCCCGCATGCTTGGCGTGTCGCACCAACGGGTCCAGCAACTCGTCTCCCGCTGATGGGTTCTCAATGGAGCCGCCGCCTGCAGCGACCCTCTTGCAACAGCGAGTTCCTCTCGAGCTTGTTCGTGTCGCTTCGGCTTGCACGACAGTTCTGGTCCCCGTCGGCGCTAGAGCTGCCAGCGATCCCGTCCCCCACGCCGACTGACGCCCGCGACGATCCGACGCGGACAGCTTCCGGTGCAACTCATGCGAGCAGGTGGGGGCCGCGGCGCACCAACTGGCGACCGTCAGGGGTTGGCGCCCATGCGGATCAGGCGTCGGCGGTCAGGGGTTGGCGCCCATGCGGATCAGGCGTCGGCGGTCAGGGGTTGGCGCCCATGCGGATTAGGCGTCGGCGGCCGGCGTCGGCGGCCAGGGCGGCCAGCAGAGCGCAGGCGGCGATCATCAGGAACCCGGCCGTGTAGGAGACTCCGTCGGCCAGCAGGCCGAACGCGAACGGCCCGACCACCCCGCCCACGTTTAGTCCGCCAGAGGTCATGCCGGTGGCCGCGCCGGGCGAGTCCCGGTAGGCCCGCACCACGGTGTGCACGATCAGGCCGCTCCAGGCCCACCCCACCCCCAGCGCGAACATCGCGCCCACCGGCACCAAGACCTTCGAGCCGGTGGCCGCGCCCAGATAGCCCAGCGTGCTCACTCCCAGCAGGACCGACACGAATTTGAGATGCCCGGTCTCGTAGTGGTCGGCGAAGTACCCGCCGGCCGTGCGGGTGAGGATGACCAGGGCGCTGGCTGCGGCCAGCAGGTGACCGGCCAGCCCCTCGTCGATCCCGGCGTCGGTGGCGGCCGACACAAAGAAGGCGGCCATGGTGGTGGCCGCGGCCGAGCCCAGCGCGGCCGCCACCATCAGCATGTTCAGCGGGCCGTAGTCGATCTCGCTGAGGCCCCGGGTCGCCCCCTCGGTGCGCACCCCACGGCCGGGCCGGGCCTGGTAGGGCGGTGCCAGCGCGAAGCCGACCAGCGGCACGGCCAGCGCGATCCCGAAGGCCCAGCGCCATCCCAGGGTGAGCCCGATGGCGGGCACGGCCAGCCCGGCCAGGAACACTGAGAGCGGGACTGCCGCTGCCTGGATGCCGAACGCGAACCCGTGACGGTGCAGCGGCACGCCCCGGGCCACCATCGTCTTGGTGCCCGGTCCGGCAATGGTCAGCCCGATGGCGCCCACTGCCAGCGCGGCCAGCAGCACCCAGTAGGAACGAGCAGCCACCGCGATGCATCCCAGCGACACCACGCTGAGCAGGTTCGCTGCTCGCAGCGAGCGCTGCGGTCCGAGCCGGTCGGTGAGGGTCCCGGCGTGGGGTGAGGTCACCGCGGCCAACAGGAAGAAGAAGGCGACCGCGGTTCCCAGCCCGGCCTCTCCGAAGCCGAGGTCGTCGCCCATCTGCAGGGCCAGAGCACCCAGCCCGAAAGCGGGCAGCATGGCGGCCGTCTGCGACGACACCGACGAGACCAGCGAGGCAACCGGCCGGGCCCGTTCATCGCCGGGTCCGCCGCTGGAGGCGGCTGTCACTCTTCGGTGCGGGTGCCGAAGTTGTCGCCTAGCACCGTCCCCGCTTCGGCGATGGCGCCGAGGTCGGTGGCGTCGTGCATGTTGAAGATCAGCCCGTCGAGCCCGGCGTCGAACAACGCGGCCACCTGCTCGCATATCCCGTCGTGGTCGCCCTCTATGGCGTAGCCCTGGTACTTCTCCATGCTCATGTTCCGCCTGGCCCGCATCTCGGCGCCGAGTCGGGCCGCTTCTGTGGCGGTGTCGGCCATCACCAGCGCGCCCAGCCGGGTCTTGGAGATCTCGGCCGGGTCGCGGTCGGCCCGCTCGCAGTGGGCTTCCAGCACGTCCAGCTTGTGGCGGATTCCGGCCGGGTCGCCGAAGATGTTGCAGGCGTCGGCGTAGCGGGCCGCGATGGCCAGGGTGCGCCGCTCGCCGCCCCCGCCCACCAGTATCGGCGGCCCGCCCACCTTGATCGGCCGGGGCCGGTTGAAGGCCCCATCGACGCGGTGACGCTCGCCCTCGAAGGTGGCCGGCCCGCCGTTGAACATGGCCCGGCAGATCTGTACCGCGTCCTCCAGCCGGTGCATGCGCTCGCCAACGGGCAGGAACTCGTAGCCGTAGGCGACGTGCTCGGCCTCGAACCACGCCGCGCCGATGCCGAGCACCGCCCGCCCGCCCGACACGATGTCGAGGGTGGTGACCGTCTTGGCCAGCAGCGCCGGGTTGCGGTAGGTGACGCCGGTGACCAGCGCCCCCAGCCGGGCGGTGCGAGTCCAGGGGGCCAGACCGGCCAGCAGCGTGTAGGGCTCCAGCATGGGCTCGTGGTCCGAGCCCATGGGCGGGATCTGGTGGAAGTGGTCCATCACCCACAGCGAGTCGAACCCGCTGGTCTCGGCGGTCGCCGCGGCCGCGCAGATCGCGCTGAACATGTCGGAGTCGTCCACGCCGGGGTAGGTGAAGCTGGGAATGTTGAACCCGAACCGTGTAAGCGTCATGATGCCTGTATACCGCATCTCCATCCAGACCTGAGCGGATCCGGCCCATGAGGACCGAGCCGCAGACCATCGATCAGCTCCCCACGCCGAGCCTGGTCGTGGAGCGCAGCCTGTTCGACGCCAACGTGGCCGCCATGTCGGCGGCGTGGCCCGGCCCGTCGCTGAGGCCCCACGTCAAGGCGTTCAAGTCCACCGCCATCGCCCGGATCCTCGCCGCCGCAGGTCATGAGAACTTCTGCGCGGCCACGGTGAGGGAGATGGAGGGCCTGGCCGACGCCGGGCTGGGACGCGACCTGCTGTTGGCCAACGAGGTGCTGGACGCTTCCCGGCTGGGCCGGCTCGCCGATGGCGGCCACCGGGTCACGGTGGCTGTCGACTCCGACGCCACCATCTCGGCCGCCGCGGCTGGCGGCATTGGTGAGGTGCTCATCGATGTCAACGTGGGGCTCATGCGCTGCGGGTGCGATCCGGCCGACGCCGGACGGCTCGCCGACGCGGCCCGGTCAGCTGGGCTCGAAGTCCGGGGCGTGATGGGCTACGAGGGACACCTGATGATGGCCGGACCCGAGGTCAAGTCTGCCGGGGTGAGGGCCTCGATGGAGTTGCTGGTCGAGGCTCATGCCGCCGTGGGGGGCGACGTGGTGTCGGGCGGCGGTACCGGCACCTACGCGGTGAACCGGTGGGTCACCGAGTTGCAGGCCGGCTCCTATTGCCTGCTCGACACCGACTACGCCCGCCTCGAGAGCCCGTTCGAGATAGCGGTGTCGGTGTTGGCCACGGTGGTGTCGGCCAGCCGGCGGGGCTGGGCGGTGGCCGACGCCGGCCTCAAGGCCTTCGGCATGGACCACGGCCCGCCGTCGTGGCCCGGCGGCGAGGTCGTGTTCGTATCGGACGAGCACACCACCCTGCGCGACCCGGAGAGCTCGCTCAGTGTCGGCGACCGGGTCCGGCTGCTGCCCGGGCATCTCGATCCGACCGTGGCCCGTCACGAGCGATACTGGGCGGTCGACGGCGATTCCGTGGTGGACTGCTGGCCGATCGACCTGCGCCACTGGTAGCTCAGAGGCCGAGCGGATAGGCAGCAGTTATGAGCATTTGCACGAGGAGTACCGCGAGGCCGTGGCCCGAGCGGACCGGGAGCGCAGCGAACAAGAGCGGGAGCGACATGCTTCGCTGCGAGTCGCCGCCACCGGTTCGGGGGACCTCCGAATGAGGAGACCGCCGGCTCGAGGCCGTGCCGCGACGCTCCGAAACTGGGCCGGCAACCAGGTGTGCGTGCCCCGCGAGATCCTCAGGCCCGGCTCTGTTGAGGAGGTGGCTGCCATAGTGCGGCGGGCCGCCGAGGGCGGGCTGATGGTGAAGGCTGTCGGGTCGGGCCACTCCTTCACCGACGCGGCCTGCACCCAGGACCTGCTGGTGTCTCTCGACCGGCTGAACGCGGTCGAGTCTGTCGATGCCGCCCGCCGGCGGGTCACGGTACAGGCCGGCATCCGGCTTGATGCTCTGAACCGCTGGCTAGACGCGGCCGGGCTGGCCATGCCCAACCTGGGCGACATCGACCGCCAGACGCTGGCCGGGGCCACCGCCACCGCCACCCACGGCACCGGAACCGGCCTCGGCAACCTGTCCACCACCGTCGTCGGCATGGACATCGTCGACGGCCGGGGGGAGTTGATCCACTGCGACGAGCATGAGCGGCCCGATCTGCTTCAGGTGGCCCGGGTGGGGATCGGCGCCCTCGGCATAGTCACCCGCATGACCCTGCAGTGCGTTCCTGCCTTCAATCTGCACGCGGTCGAGACCGTCGAGCCGCTCGACGGCCTCCTCGACGGCTTCGAGCAGCAGATGGCCGGCCACGACCACATGGAGTTCTTCTGGACTCCGGGGGCCAGGCGTGCCCACGTCAAGCGCAACAACCGCACCAACGAGCCCCGGCGTCCCCAGCAGCGGCTGGCCGAGGCCCGCGACAAGTTGCTCTACGAGAACGTCGTGTTCGGGCTAGCCAACCGCACCGTCCGGCGCTTCCCGTCCCTCGCCCCGACGGTGGCCAGGATGATCGGCGGGGCCGCCGGCGGGAGGGACTTCATCGACGCCAGCCACCGGGTGTTCGTGTCGAGGCGCCTGGTGCGCTTCTACGAGATGGAGTATGGGGTGCCCGTCGCCGCCGTGCCCGAGGCCGTGTGCCGCATCGGGGCCTTGGTGCGGAGCCTTTCGACGCCGGTGACTTTCCCGGTCGAGGTCCGGGTGTCGGCGGCCGACGACATCCCGCTGTCCACCGCGTACGGCCGTGACACGGGCTGGTTCGCTTGCCACGTCTACGCTGGCACGCCGTACCTGGCCTTCTTCCAGGGAGTAGAGGCCATAGCGGCCGACTACGAAGGCCGGCCCCACTGGGGCAAGCTCCATTTCCACGACCACCGGTCCCTGGCCCCGCTATACCCGGAGTGGGACCGGTTCCAGCGGGTCCGGTCCGAGCTCGACCCGGCCGGGACCTTCTCCAACAGCTACACCGACAGGGTCCTGGGACCCATCGCCTGACAGCCCGACGCCAAGCCCAAGGAGCCCAACCATGAACGCCCCAGCCGTGGCGGCCCCGACTGCCGACGAACTATCGCTGAAGGAGTGGGTCGACCGGTTCTCGGGCCACGTGGCCAACCTCCGCTACGACGACGCGGCTGCCATGATGGACCCCGAGGTCAACAGCTTCAGCACTTGGACCGATGTGGTGGTCGGCGTGGACCACTTCGTCAACGGGCAGTGGCGCAACGTCTGGCCCACCATGACCGATTTCGTGCTGCTCACCGACAAGATGCGCTGTCGGGTGTCGCCCGACCGGATGATGGCCGCGGTGATGGTCACGTGGACCTCGACGGGCTACGCGGAGGACGGCACTCCCTTCGACCGCCCCGGCCGGTGCTCGTTTGTGCTAGTGCGCGACTCGCTCGACGGCCCGTGGTGGGGCGTGCAGGGCCATTTCTCGCTGATGCGGGGCGTCCCCCAGCAGTCTTTCGGCGCCCGCTAGCCCCTTTGGCCGAGCGCGGCCTGCAGGCCGTCGGCATACTTCTTGCGCTGGAGCTTGACCAGCAGCGGCACGAACGGCCGCATGAGGATGAACGGACCCGACGGGGTCATTTCCAGGTCCATGGCGATGAGCGTGCCGCCGCCGCTCGTGTCGCTGAGCCGGTAGGTGCCCGCTACGGGCCACGACGTGTCCTCGGCGCACACCCACGTGATCGACGAGTCCGGTTCCATGGCGGTGATGCGGAACTCGACCTCTTGGCCGCGGTTGGCCTGGCAGTAGACGGCGCAGCTCTCGCTTGGCCTTGTTCAATGATTGGAGCGCTGGTAGGCGAGTGTGGCGATCACCACATCTTGGAGGGCAACCCCCTGCGACTCGAACAGCACGATCCCGCTTCCGGGTTGGGGCGGGGTGACCGTGCCCGCGATCACGTCGGCCAGGTCGGCGATGCCGTCCCAGTCGAAGCAGCCCTCTGCCGCCGCGTGGATCAGGTCGCCGGCCTCGGTGCGGGCTCCCTCCGCGCTGTCGCTCACCACGAATCCGGCTCGTCGCACGGTGGTGCTGTCCACCTCTTGGCGGTTGGCCTTGGTGGATCCCACTGCGCACACCAGCGCGGCAGGGTCTAGGCGCGAGCCGTCGAACACCGGTGTGTAGCTGGAAGTCACGGTGGCGACGACCCGCGCGCCGGTGACCGCGGCATCGGAGTCGGCCACAGCTCGGGCCGGGATTCCGCGGGCCCGGCCCCAGGTGGCGACTTCTTCGGCCTTGTCTGGATTGCGACCCCACACTCGCAGGTCCCGCAGCGGCAGCTCCTGGGCCAATGCCTGCACATGCGGCCGGCTCTGGATGCCGGTGCCGAACACGGCCGCGGTCGCCGCGTCGGGCGGGGCCAGGTGGCGCACGGCCAGCGCGGTGGCTGCCGCGGTGCGAATGGCAGTGAGGCCCAGTCCGTCGAAGGTGGCCATCAGCCCGACGTCGGGGCTGAACAGCCCGACCAGGAAGGCGAACCCGTCTGGATGAGTGAGGTAGAGCTTGCCGCCCACCACTCGATGCCGGGGCCACGAGGCGGCCATAGCGCTGCCCATCAGCCCGCCGGCCGCAGCCCTCACCCGTAGAGTGGTGGCCGCTTCGCCGGCCCCCAGGTCCCGCCAGGCCCGCTCCAGCCAGTCGGTGACGGTCGCCAGATCACACAGCTCCGCGATCTGTTCCTCCGTGAAATGGGGCACAGGGCTCATAGCAGTTCCTTGAGGCGGGGGAGGGCCCCGGCGTTGACCGCGGCAGCGAAGGCGTCCGTGCTGGCCGGATCGGTGCCGGCGGGCGCCAGATCGTAGGTGAGGGGACGGGCTCGCAGAGCCTCGGAGAGCGCCGCGGTTACCGGCGGGCCCAGCTCGGCTGTCTCCGGGAACCACTCCAGCAGCGCGGCCAGGGCCAGGTAGGCGCCCGACGGGTTGACCTTCCCCTTGCCGGTGTGGCGGGGCGCGGAGCCGTGCACCGGCTCGAACAGGCCCACGCAACGGCCCTGTACCGGCGGGCCGGGATTGACGCTGGCCGATCCGCACAGCGCGATCGACCCGGCTCGACCCGCGGCCAGGTCGCTGAGCATGTCGCCGAAGATGCCTTCAGTGAGCACCACCGTGTCGGCTGCGACATCGTCGTGGGCAAGCTCGAAGGCCATCCGGTCGACGTAGGTGTGGCGCAGCGGCACCCCTCGGGCCTCGGCCACCCTGCCGGTGATCGACCGCCACAGCCGGCTGGTAGCCATCAGGTTGGCCTTGTCGGCTGAGACGATGCTCGAGGCCAGGCCCTGTTCGACCAGGTCGCAGGCCATCTCGGCCAGTTCGGCGATCTGGTCGGGGGTGAGGATCACCTTGTCGCAGGCAGCCTTCGAGCCGTCGCTCTCGGTGCGGGTGGACGCTGCTCCGTAGGCCCCGCCCAGCAGGTTTCGCAACACGATTAGCGGCCGCCCGCTTCTTTCGCCGGCCCGGACGATGTTGCGGATGCTCACTCGCAGGTCGTAGCGCTGGCGCAGGCCGATGATGGAGTGCTCGGGCCGGTAGTCGTCCAGCGAGACGCCCGGATGCTCCCCGGCCGCACCAAAGAACATGGCGTCGCAGTCGTCGCAGGCGGCCAGAGTGACGGCGGGCAGGCCGGTACCGAGTTCGCCGAAGGCTGAGGCCCCCACCGGCCAGGGGCCGGTCAGCTCGATTCGGCCGGCCTCCGCGATGGCTTCAAGCAACTCGACCGGTCCGGCCACCACTTCGGCGCCCACCCCGTCGCCGGGCAGGACCGCGATCCGCCTCACGACGATCGGAGGGTTCATGCCAGGATCGCTTCTGCCGTGATCCGGGCCACCTGATCTAGACCGCGGTCGCCCAGGATCGGGTCGAGCCGCTCGACCCAGTCCCGGATGCCTTCGGCGATGGGCGGGTAGTCCCGGTGGCCGAGGTCGCTGCCGAACACCAGCAGTTCGTGCGGGTACCTCGCCACCAGGTCCTCGGTGGTGGGCCCGGCCTCGCCGGCCAGGATGTCTGCCAGCACGCCTATCTCCAGGTGGGCGCCCAGGGCCCGGAACTGCTCGCGGTGCTCGTCGCGCCAGCCGAGGAAGGTCAGGCCCGGATGGTTCACCAGGAGCCGGTCGACGCCACGACGCCTGGCTTCCGAGAGCGCCACGACGGCTTCGTCCATGGTCAGGTGACCCGAGGCCAGCACCATCCCGGCTGCCGCAACCTCGTCGAGCACCTCCAGCCATGCTGGCAGCACCTTGCCGTCCTCCACCACCGGCACCTCCCGGAAGGAGACACCGCGGTGCGCCGACAGCTCCGGGCTCTGGCTGGCCGCAATGTGAGCGGGCGAAGAGATGGTCGGAAGCCACACAACCCGGGCGCCGAGGGCGGCGGCCACCGTCACCGCGTCGGGGTTGGCCCCGCCGACGGGCGAGTTCAGCACCACGCCGCCGACGGCTTCGTCGCCGAGCAGGGCGGCCCGCTCCGCCGAGGATCCCTCGTGGGCCTTGAGCACGAATCGGGCCACCCCTGCCGCCTTGGCCTCGGCCATCGTCTCGGGATCGTGGCTGTGACGGGGCGCCAGGCTGGGCGCCGAGTGCACGTGGAAGTCAACCATCCCGTCGATCACGGTCATCTCGATGCCCCGGTCATGTGTCGGTTGCGGTCATCTCGATGCCCCGGTCATGTGTCTGCTCTGGTCGTGTGTCGGCGCCCCGGTCGTGTGTCGGCGCCCCGGTCGTGTGTCGGCCTCGGGTCGTGTGTTGGTCCCCCGGTCGTGTATTGGTCCCCGGTCGTGTGTTGGTCCCCCGGTCGTGTGTCGGCCTCTGGTCGTGTGTCGCTCGCGGTCATCCGGCCGCCTCCGCCAGATCGGCCCACTCCAGCACGGTGGCGTCGTCGAGCAGGCGCCGCCGCACCTTGCCCACCCCGGAGTCGCGGGGGATCTCGGCCAGGCGCGCCGCCGCTGCCGGGCGCATGAACGCGGGCAGCTGTCGACTCACCGCCTTGATGGCTTCGGTTGGGATGAAGGAGCCGACGACGTAGAGCACGATCTCGTCGTCCACCAGCTCGCTGCTGCGGCGCCACACCGCCACGTCGTCGATGCCGTCAACCGATGCGAAGCGCTGCTCCACGTAGCTGATGGGCACGAACTCGCCCTTGACTCGGATCGACTCGCTGGCCCGCTCGATGAACACCAGGTTGCCGGCATCGTCGACCCGGCCCAGATCGCCGGTGGCGAACCAGCCGTCGTCGTCGAATAGCTGGGCCAGCCCATCGTGGAGCCGGTAGCCGGAGAACAGCACCCCGGGCCGGTCGGCCCGCACCTCGATCTCGCCCGCGCCGGTGCCGCCGCCGGTTTCGGTCGTGCCGTTGACCCGCCACTGCACTTCGTGGCGGGCCCGGCCCCCGTAGCGGGACATGCCCTCGGCCAGGTCCGGCCGCTCGCCCCGGCGCCAGGTCCAGATGTGGCACAGGCCGCCGGCCTCGGTGGAGCCGTAGGCCGAGAAGCCCAGCGGGACATCGAACGTCTCCAGGAAGTCGGGGTCCGCGAAGAACACCCGGCTCACCCGGTGCCCGGCCGCGTCGGCGCCGCCGGTGGCCCGCTTGAGGATCTCCACCGGCGGGGCGTGCAGGATCAGCACCGTTGCCGCGGTGTCGCGCACCGTCGGCCAGAAGCCGCTGGCCGAGAAGCGCTCGAGGCCCAGCACGTCGGCGCCTCCGGTCAGCCCGCCGATCACCCCATAGCCGAGCGGGTTGATGTGGAACATCGGCAGCGGCGCCAGCACGGTGTCGGCCTCCGAGAAGCACATCGAGTCGGCTATGAATCGGCCCAGGCGCAGGAAGTATTCGTGGGTCTGCTCACAGAACTTGGGCACGCCGGTCGTGCCCGACGTGTGCATCCAGCCGGCCACATCGAGCCGGTTTCGGCGAAGCCCGGGGGCATCGGCCAAGGCTGCCGATGCCATGGCTGCGGGCCCCATGGCTGCCGGCCCCTTGGCTGCCGGCCCGTCGGCTGTCGGCCCCAAGGCTGCCGATGCCATGGCTGCCGGCCCCAAGGCTGCCGCGCCGGCGACCGTTGCTGTCTCGGCGTCTGCCTCGTCGGTTCCAGTCACCAGCGACACCTCGCTGGCTGTTGCCAGCGTCCCGGAGTCGAGGCCTCTGGCGTCGAGGTGGGCTGCTCTGGGCGCCACCGACTCCGCCGCCGTCCGCCCCGACCAGACGACCGCGTCCGGCGAGAGCTGAGCGAGCATCTCGGCCAGCAGCTCGTCGGGATAGGCGGGGTTCACCAGGGCGACCTCGGTGCCCGCCAGCACCAGGGCCAACCAGGCGACCAAGTAGGAGTCCGACGTGGTGCCGATCAGCGCCACCCGCCGGCCGAAGCCCGCGCCGGCCGCCTCCAGGGCCCCGATCGCGCCCAGTGCTCGTCCCACGGCCACCTCGAGCGTGGGCGTGGACTCGCTGGCCATGCCGAACCGGGCGTCAGGTCTGCGCCGTACCCGGTCGCAGACCAACTCAGCCAGATTCCTCACGCCACTACACCGACCAACGAATTGGCAGCGTCTTGCCCCCTATGGGGAGTGTTCTGCTGCCAGTTCTGTTGGGGGCTGTGGCCTGCCCGCGAATTGGCGGCGTTTTGCCCCCTATGGGGAGTGTTCTGCTGCCAGTTCTGTTGGGGGCTGTGGCCTGCCCGCGAATTGGCAGCGTTTTGCCCCCATAGCGTGCGTATTGCTGCCAATTCGTCGAGAGGGTGCGGCGGGGTCAACCCAGGCCCTCGTAGTCGTCGGATCGCAGCACCCGGCGGGCCACGTAGTTGCGCAGCACCTCCAGGGAGCCTCCCGCCACCCGCAGCACCTTCATGTCGTGCAGGAGCTGTCCGTAGTCGGTGTCGGTGTAGAGGCCGTGGCCCCCGGTCAGGGCGAAGGCCTCGTTGACCGCGTGCTCCGACGCCCTGATGGCCATCTTCTTGGCCAGGGTGGTGGCCAGGGCCACATCGCGGCCGGCGTCGTGGAGGTTGGCTGCGTGGTCGCGGGCCAGCGACGCCCCGTAGAGGTCGCTGTAGCAGTCGGCCACCGTCCACTGGATGCCCTGGAAGTCGGTCACCATCGAGGTGCCCACCTCCCGGCCCGATCCGTAGGCGATGGCGTCGGCCAGGGCCCGGCGGCCGAACCCGATCAGCTCCGAGGCGTTGCCCAGCCGGCTCATGTTGAACGTGGAGAAGAAGGTGTCCATGCCCCGCCCGGCCTCGCCCAGAACCGCCGTTCCCGGCACCCGGACGTTGTCCAGCATCACGTCGGCGGTGGGGATGAGGCGCAGGCCGATCGGGTCGGTGTGGCGGGTCGACACGCCGGGCAGATCGGTGTCCACCAGGAAGGCGGTGATCCCCTCGGGCGCGATGGCGTACACCAGGGTGACCTGGCTCTCGGCGCCCAGGTTCACGTGGGTCTTGGCGCCGTTGACGATCCAGTCGTCGCCGTCGCGTTCGGCGGTGGTGCGCATCAGCTTCATCGACGAGCCCACGCCCGGCTCGGAGATCGACTCGGAGAAGATGAGCGTGCCCCGGGCGATTCCCGGCAGGTAGCGCTCGCGCTGCTCACCGGTGGCCCAGTCGATCAGCCACCGCTGGCCCTGGATCGAGATCTGCGGCGACACCAGCCCCAGCCGTCCCACCTCCTCCTCGATCAGGCAGTACTCGGCCACTCCCAGCCCGCTGCCGCCCTCGGATTCGGGCGTGAACGGGCCGACCCAGCCCCGGCTGCCCATGGCCGCGTAGATCTCGGCCGGGAACCGGGCCGCCCGCTGGCACGACCGCAACTCGTCGCGGTGCTCGGCCGCGAAGTCCGACATGGCCGCGATGGTGGCTGCGGGCCAGTCCGGATCGGCAAAGGTCAGATTGACGTACATGGGCTGCTCCTCCGGCCCTCTTGGCGCGGCGTGCAACTACTGGGCCTGTATACCAACCGGTAAGCCTGTATCGCCCATCGGGCCAACAGTCTGGACCCCAGTTCTCGTGAACAATCAGGGCTCGAGAGCGACCGATGCTCCCCCGCTGCGGGGGTCGCTGGCGAGTTCGACTACGAGGGGTGGCCGTTGCTCTGTGTCCGTGGCGACGACCAGCTGCAGCCCGCCGCCCGCGCTTGCCGTGACACGCACCTCGTAGCCGGCTAGACGGGCGTCGTCTCGCCACTCGATGCCCGGCTCGGCGAAGGCGTACCAAGGCTCGCCGATGCCCGCGGGCACGCCGAAGCGATCGCCGGTGGGGCATACGAACCAGCGCGGCCCGGCCGCAATCTCGACGGTGTCCGACCGCCGCCGGAAACGCTGGATGGCCTGGGCCAGCCACTGCACCTGCCGATCACCGCCGGGCGTGGCCACGGTCATCCAGTCCTCGCCCTCTGCCGCTCGCGGCGCGCGTCGCACGGCGGCCTTGCCGTCGACCGCGGCCTGCGCCCGTCGCCTGATGTGGGCGGCGCTGAGCGTGTGAGGCAGCACCGCACCGGGCCGCGGATTGCATCCCGGCAGGTCGCGGCGTTCCGACAGAGCGGTGCCCACCCGGTTGCTGAAAGCCACGCCGGTGTCGCCCGCCACCCAGCCGGTGCCGAACTGCACGCCCGCCAGGCTGTGCACCACCGTGGCCGACATGCCCGCGGAGTCCACCGCTGTCGAGACGGCCGTGCCCGACGGCCGGGCCGGGCCGAGGGCGCAGAACTCTGTCAGCTCGTGCTCGACGATCGGGGCCGCCGTCTCGGCGAAGCTTCGGGACGCGGGGTCGATCGCCGGTTCCACCGCGGCCAACAGCGCGGCCGTGATCGGTGCCTGGCTGGGTGCGCCGGGCACCCAGACGACGATGTCGTCGAGATCGAAGCGCACCGCCGGTTCCACCGTCGCAACCATCGCGTCGAGGTCTTCGTGGCGCAGCGCGGCCCCCTCCTTCTCGGCCGCGGCCACCAGCCGATCGGCCAGGCTGCCGCGATAGAAGACGTTGGGTCCGTGCCATGCGATCAGCTCGAGGGTGGTGGCCAGGTCCGGGATGCGAATGGTGGCACCCGCCCTCGGGGCGCTCTGGCTGCCCAGCATGCGTCGCAGGGCGTCTGTGTGGCCCCGGCTCTCGACCCGCTCGTACACCTCGGCCATGCGCGGTGTGACGGTGTGGCCGGCCGCGGCAGCCAGGGCGCCGGAGAAGAGTCTGGCCCAGTCGAGTCTTCCGTGGGCCTTCCACGCCGCCTCCGCACCCCTGAGCGAGCCCGGCACCACCGCATTGCGGGGACCGTTGGTCGGGGGCCATCCCGCCTGCGCCTCGCGGCCGCCCGTCCCGGAGGCCGCACGGTCGCGGCCGGTCGCCAGCGGCACCCGCGACCACCCGCCGTACACCTCGACACTGCCGCCCGTGCAACTGCCGCCGTTGTCGCTGTCCGCGCGGTTGCCGTCGCCCGCACCGGCTACCAGAGCCACCATCTCTCCGCCGGGACCCGACTGAGGTGCGTTCACCACCCACTGGGTGAACGCCGCGGCCAGCGCCGCGTCCACCGCGGTGCCGCCTGCCTTCAGCGCCTTGATCCCAGCTTCGGTGGCCAGCCGGTGGCCGCTGGCCATTCCAGCCGACCCGCTCACCGACCCGGCGATCTTCATCGGGCTCTCCAGAGGCCGAGCAGCTCTACAGCCGGGTGATGGCGGGCATGGCCTCCACCAGGTCGTCGAAGCGCATCGGGCGGTCCTGGAACGCGGCCCGGCTGGCCGCCTCGGCCACCAGCATCACGATGTCGGCCGCGCTCCAGCCAGCCGTGCTGTTGGCCAGTTCCGCGGCCAGGTCCTCTTCGAGTTCCAGGCAGTGGGCGGCGGCCAGCGATCCGAGCAGTGCACCGCGGCGGGCGCCGTCGGGGTTGGCCACCCCGAGGTGCACTCCCAGGCGTCCGGAGCGCAGCACGGCCTCATCGATCAGCTCGGGACGGTTCGAGGCCCCCACCACGAACACCTGGCCCTCGGCCAGCACGTCGTCGAGCGACGCCAGCAGGGCCGACACCACCCGCTCGTCGGTGCGCTCCCCGCTACCTGTGGCCCGCACCGGGGCTAGGGCGTCGAGGTGGTCGAGCATCACCAGCGACGGCCGGGCCTCGGCCGCCCGCCGGAACAGGGCCCGCACCGCCTCCTCGGACTCGCCCAGCCACTGGTTGTAGACCTTGCTGCCCTCGATGGCCACGAAGTTCACGCCCAGATCGGAGGCCAGGGCATGCACCAATGCGCTCTTGCCCGACCCGGCCGGGCCGTGCAGCAAGACGCCCTGCCCCCCTCCGTCGGGCGCCACCGCCCGGCGACCCAACTCCCGCAGGCGGGCCTTCAGGTCGCCGAGCCCCACGATCTGGTCCCACGTGATCCGATCGGTCCGGGTCACCACATCCCGCAGCACGCTGGGCCGAACCGTCCGCAGCGCGGCCTCGAGGTCGCCGGGCTCCACCGCCAGTTCGGTGCCTTCCAGCGAGTCGGCCAGCTCGAAACCCTCGCGGCCGGAGGCCAGCCGGTCGGCGGCCTCAAGCCCGGCCGAGCGGGCCAGGTGCATCAGGTCGGCCCCGGTGAAGCCGCCGGTGGTGGCGGCCACTTGGGCAATAGCGTCCTGCGCCTCGGCGGTGAGGGGCATCTCCCGGGTGTGGATGGACAGGATCTCGGCCCGGGCCTCCTCGTTGGGCGGGCCCACGAAGATCTCCTCCTCGAAGCGTCCCGGCCGCCTGAAGGCCGGGTCGATGGCCTGGATGCGGTTGGTGGTGGCCATCAGGATCAGGCCGTCCACCTCCTCCAGCCCGTCCATGAGAGTCAGAAGCTGGCTGGCCGCCCGCACGTCGCTCTGCGACGCCAGGCGCTCCCGGTTGGTGGCGATCACGTCGAACTCGTCGATCATCACCAGCGACGGCGCGTGGGCCAGAGCCCGCGAGAACAGAAGTCGCAGATTGGCCTCGGTCTCGCCCTGCACGCTGCCCACCAGCTCGGTGGCCGACATGCGGTAGGCGGTGACGCCCAACTCGTTGGCCAGCGCCTTGCATATGAGCGTCTTGCCCGTGCCGGGCGGGCCGTGCAGCAGCACCCCCTTGGGCGGTCGCACACCCAGCCGGCGGTAGAACGCGGGACGCAGCAGCGGCAGCTCCACCAGCTCCCGCAGGCGCCTGATGATCTGGTCGCACCCGCCCACGTCGGCCAGTGTGATCAGCCGCTCCGACACGCTGACGTCGGCCCGGTGCAGCTCGACCTCGGTGCTGTCGCCCATGCGCGACGGCGACGGAGACGCTAGGTCGATGCGCACCAGCATCCCCGCGCCGCCGGGGTAGATCTCGGCCAGCACCCGGTTGCCGGGATACAGCGGCGCGCCGTCGTCGCGCAGTCGCTCCAGCAGCCGCTGGTGCAGGTTGAACGTCAGGTTGTAGGGCGGGGTGATCCGGGCGCTCCGCGCGATGGGCAGTTCACCGGCTGCGTCCACCTCCACCGGCTCGCCCGGGCGGACGGCCAGCTGGGGCCACAGCATGCGCCCGAGCCGCACCAGCCTGTCTTCGTGGTCGTGGGCCCGGACCACCGCCCAGGCGCGGTGGTCGCCGTTTCGCAGCGCCACCGCGCCGCCTTCGGCGAGGCCTAGCTCCTGAAGGCCGGCCGTAGACAGGCTGGCCTCCGAAGGGCCCAGCTTCGATCCCGGCGCGGGCCGGGCCGCCAGGCACGTGAGGCCGTTCGCCGCTGCGGCGCTCATGGCGCGGTAGCCCGTCGTGCGGGGCTCATGGCGCGGTCGCCCGTCGTGCCGTCGCGGCGTGCCCTCTCCCGGCGTGCCGTTGCCCGGGGCTGGGTCAGCTGTGCTGGGCCTGCCACTCCGGGCACGGCTCGAGCACCTCCATGGCCACGCCTCCCTCGGGGCTGATGGCCGAGTCGAGGTTGGCCCAGCACACCAGCATCCGGGCCGGCCCCACGCCCGTGTTGAAGTGCTGGTAGGTCACACCCGCCTCCTTGATCGGGATGGCGATCACGTCGCCCTCCTCCCACTCGTGGGCCCGGCCGTCGAGCACGGTGTGGCCGCTGCCGACCATCACGAAGTGGATGATCCCGCCCTGGCAGTACAGCTGGCCGCTGTTGGAGCCCTGGGGGATCTCCAGCTCGTGGAAGTACAGCGCCTTGGTGCTGGGCGTCTCCAGATGGGGGTGCAGGTACCAGCGCATGGTCCCCATGCGGTTCAGCTCCGGCTCGCAATCCTCGCGCCCTATCAGGTTCCTGGCCCGGGACCGGCGGTCGCGCTCGGCCCGCGACTCGGCGAAGGTCAAGTCGTAGAGGGTCTGGTCAGACACCCGTTCGGTCGCCGGCCGGTCGGCCACTTGGTCAGCCATCGCCGGCTCGCTCGCCGATGATGCGGGTCACGGCCACGATGGGATCCTCGCCGTCGGTGCCGTCACCGCCGCCCGGCTCGTCGGTGCCGGTGTCGGTGGCCGCCATCTCCCGCCAGTTGGACTGCTCCTTTACCTGGGCCAGCATCGAGCCCGTCTGGAACAGGAACGGGATGTAGATGAAGGCGATCCACTGCGAGCTCTGGGAGTCGTCGTAGTTGAAGTGCTGGTGCTCCACCCCGCCGGGCTTCACCGGCAGGATCAGCAGGTCGCCGGGCTTCCAGTGGTACTCCACCCCGTCGAACACGCTGTAGCCGGCGCCCCGGGTGACGTATATGACGAGCCCGCCCTGGTGGGTGTGGGCCCCCGACTCGGTCTGGATGTCCTTGCGGAAGACCATCCAGTCCTGTACCGCCCGGTTCTCGGCCCTCATGTGGAGGTAGTACTTGCTGCGGCCCTGGCGGGACTGCTGCCAGGGCAGGTCCTTGCCCTTGATCACCACCTGGCCGTTGTCGGCCATGTTGCGCCGCTCCTTGAACGTCGAGAAGAACACCTCGTAGGGGTGTCGGTCCTCGGTGCTGCGGTCGCGCTCCCGCAGCCGCGTCTGCTCTCGTTCGACCATCGTCTGTCCTCTGTCAGTGGGTCTGGGCGCCGTATGGGATCGCCGCGGGTTCTCGTTCGACCATCGCTTCTGGGTCCTGTCTGTTGAGTCTGGCGTGCGGTTGCCGCGCCGCTCGGCTGCTGCGGCGGTCAGGCCGCCATGCGCAGAAACCGGGTGGCGTTGCCCGAGAACAGTTTCTCGCGTTTCGCCTCGTCTTCAATGCCCCACGCCAGCGCCGCGCCGGGAGAGTCGGGGAATCGGCACTGGGCGTGGGGGAAGTCCGACTGGTACATGAGCACGCCGTCGCCGAGCACGCTGTCGACGTAGTCGTAGATCTTGCGTCCCTCGTAAAGCTCGATGCCGCAGTAGACATGGCCCGCTCGGGCGTACTCCGACGGCAGCATCGCAAGGGCCGGTCCCTTGCTCTTGAGGTGCCTGGACTGGCCGTCGAGGCGCAGCAGCCACTCGGGCAGCCAGCCGCAGCCCGTCTCGGAGAAGCCCACCCGGAAGTTGGGATGGCGGTCGAACACGCCCGACAGCAGCAGGTACGCCAGCCGCAGCTGCGCCCCCCAGGGATGGGCCGCGGTGCGGGCCACCACGATGTTGTCCCACACGTCGCGGTAGCCGGGGAAGTAGGGCGGCTCGTAGAAGAACGAGTGGTGCAGCAGGGGCAGGTCGGCGGCGGCCAGCGCGGCCCAGATCGGCTCCAGGTCGGGATCGTCGATGGGGAAGCCCTCGGCCAGAGCCAGCATGGCTCCGGCCACCGAAGTCCCGCCGCCGCACTCCTCGATGTGGCCCACCGACCATTCGACGTCCTCGCCGGTGAGCAGCATCAGGCTCTTGAGCCGGTCGGTGTCTGTGGAGCAGAAGTCGGTCATGTAGCGGGCGTAGGACTCGTACAGCCCGGTGGCCACGTCGGTGGGGCACACCGTCACCGACTGCGGCCAAGTGCCGGGGATCAACAGGTGCACGTCCGCGCCCTCGCGGTCCATGTCGGCGATGCGGCCGGTGGCGTTGTCGTGGCCGACGCCGTAGCGGGGGGAGTCCGCGGTCACCACCAGGCCCCGGATCTTGCCCTCCAGCGCGGCCCGGCCGCCCGCGCCCAGCTTCTCCTCGAGGTGCGACTTCTCGCCGATCTCACGCAGGTAGCCGCGGGGCTCGATACTGAGGTTGGTCCACGGCCCGTCAGGGTCGCCGTAGGTGAGGGGCAGCTCCACCCGGCGCTCGTAGTGGGCCAGCTCGGCGTCCCAGCGGTCGAGCAGCCGCTTGTCGGCGTAGCGCTTGAGGACCTCTACCGACGGCCAGACATGAGTGTCGGTGTCGATGATGGTCAGCCCGTCGCGCACGCTGGTCCTCCTGCTTGCTTCCGAATCGCGCTCCGGTAGCGCTGTCCCGGCCGACCCGCGACGGCGGATTGTATACCGTTTGCCCGAACGCTCTCGCATCGGGCCGGATATCCGTCTGGCGTGGCAGGCTGATCCGATGCGGGTGGTTGTGATCGGCGCGGGGATCGCGGGGACGGCCGCGGCCTGGCATCTGGCTGAGCACGCCTCGGTGGTGATGGTCGAGCGGGAGGCTCACCCCGGTGCCCACGCCACCGGCCGGTCCGCCGCCCTCCACACCGAGACCTCGGGCGCCCCGGTCGTGAGCGCGCTGGCCGCGGCCAGCCGCCCGTTCCTGGTCGAGCCGCCCGACGGGTTCGCCGACCATGCGCTGCTGTCGCCCCGGGGCCTTCTGTGGATCGCCCGGGCTGCTGAGCGGGACACGCTGGAGGAGAAGGCGGCCACGGCCGAGGCTCAGGGTGTCGAGGTCCATCGCCTCGACTCGTTGCAATGCTGCGAGCTGGTCGGCGTGCTTCGCCCCGAGGCTGCCCATGCGGGTGTCTTCGAGCCTCACGCCATGAATATCGATGTGGACGGGCTGCTGCAGGGATTCCTGCGCGGTGCCCGCCGCCGGGGCGCCGAACTGCACATGGACGCCGGGGTGACCGCCCTCGCGGCCCGAGCCGGCGGTTGGCGGGTTCAGGCGGGGGAACAGCATTGGGACTGCGACGTGGTCGTCAACGCGGCAGGGGCGTGGTGCGACGCGGTGGCTGGGTTGGCCGGGGTGGCGCCCTTGGGGCTGCGCCCGCTGCGGCGCTCGGTGTTCGTGTTCCCGCCGCCCGAGGGCGTGTCCGCCGCGGGGTGGCCCATGGTCTGGGACATCGGCAACCGGTTCTACTTCGAGCCCGAGGGCCCGCTGCTGCTGGTCTCTCCGGTGGACGAGATCCCCAGCGAGCCGTGCGATGCCCGGCCGGAGACGGAGGACATCGCCCTCGGCGTGGAAGAGCTCGAGGCGGCCACCACCCTGCAGGTTCGGGGCGTGCGCCGCACCTGGGCCGGCCTGCGCACCTTCGCCCCGGACCGGGTGCCGGTTGCCGGCTTCGACTCGGACCATCCGGGCTTCTTCTGGCTGGCCGGCCAGGGCGGTTACGGCATCAAGACCTCCCCGGCCCTCGGCCGCCTGGCTGCCGCGCTGATCACCGGCCAGTGCGAGCCGCCTCCCTTGGCGCCTGAGTTCGTGGACGCCCTGAGCCCGGCCCGGCTGCGGACCTCGAACTGAGTCGTCGTCCGGGCTGGGTGCAGATTCTTGGGGTGAGTTCTGTGGACCTACTACACAAGACCAACCCGAGATTTTCGGGGAAGCGCTCGGTGCAGATTCTTGGGGTGAGTTCTATGGACCTACTACACAAGACCAACCCGAGATTCTTGGGGGAGGCGCGATGCGCTACAGGCGAGCGGCCCGCCGGCGTGCTCCGGCCCGCTCGTGCTCGAACTGGTCCGGGCCGATCCTCCGGCCGAGCTCCTCGATGCGCAGGCCTCGGGTCTCGATGGGGGCGACCCCTGCGTCGGCCAGGCCCCGGTAGCGGGCCGCCAGAGCCTCCTTCTTGCGCACCTGGTGGGGCTGGAAGTCGTCGAACTGCCGGGGCGTGATCGGATCGGCCACTACCAGGTCTCCTGCCTGCACTGCCGAGGCGACCAGTTCCGCTCCGGCCCCCGTGCGCACGATGATCCCGTTGAACCCCTCGTCCTCGCCGGTGGGCGCCCCGCCCGGCCAGATGTCGGCCGAGGCCACGTCGGCCGCCTCGCCCAGGGCGTCGGGGCAGAACTTGCAGCGAGTCTCAAGGTCCCAGCCCGACTCGTCGGCCCACATGTCGAGGTACGACTTGGCGTATCGCTCGCCGGCTCTGGTTTCCACCACCGTCGCTCCGGGATTGCCGTGGCCCCGATAGCGGAACAGGGCGACCTCGTCCTCGTCTAGGCCGAACTCGTCGAGCACCGCCTGCGACTTGGTGAGCCGCGACTGTCCCCCGCACACCAGGGCCAGCCGGAGGGTGCACAACTCGTCGACGCGGGGATCCGTCCTGGAAAGCGAATGAACTGCTCCAAGGTCGCAGGGCTTGGCGATGAGGGCGAAGGGTTCCCGGCGGTCCAGGGCGGCGGTCAGGCCAGCGAGCGGGGCGGTGGGCCCGTAGCGCGACGCCGTGTTGGCCCGGACCGACTCCTCGCTCTCCGAGATGACCCAGCGGCTGCGCATGGGCTGATCGGGATCGGCGCCCACGTGCAGCACGAAGCCCACCCTGCCGGTGCGCAGCGCGTGCATGCCCAGCGCGGTGAGCACCCCGCCGGTGGCGCCCTCATAGCGCACGTCGGGGTGGGCGGCCCACGCACGGGCCATCGACCGGTAGGCGCCCCAGACGGGGTCGGTGCGGCAGCCGGGCTCGGTGCGGGCCTCGGCCACCGCGCCCGGACAGGCGGCCACAAGCTGAGCCTCCTCAGCGGGGGTGAACTCGTCCACCGGCGAGGGTCGCAGCGCTCCGGCACCGGTCATGGCCATCTTGACCCGCCCCCCGGTGACCGCCTCACACAGCCCGCAGCCGATGCACATGTCGTCAGCGACGATGGTGGCGATGGTGCGGTTCCCGGTCATCCCAGCGTCGCCAGCAGATGGCCGTAGCCGGGCTTGGCCGCCAGTCCCAGGTGCTTCAGCATGCGCCAGTAGAGCGCCCCGTCGGAGGCCACCAGCGGCTTGCCGGTGTGGCTCTCGACCATGTCGAGGACCCGGACCATCCGCATGCCGGCCCCGGTCTGCACGATGGCGTCGGCCTGCGGGGCCCGGGCGTGGGCGTCGACCGCGGCGGCGAACATCATGTGGTTGGGGTAGTCCCACACCGTCGCGTCCTCTAGGCGCAGCATCTCGTCGTGGTCGGCGACGAGGCCCTGGTCGACGATGTTGCCGGCCCAAAGCACCCGGAAGCCGGCCGCCTCCAGGTAAGCGTTTATCCCCGCCGACCAGTCGGGCCGGAAGTACCCGTTGGCGATGGTGATCGTCTCCGCGCCGATCTCGCGCAGACCCTCCACGATGGCCTGGCCGGCCATCACGAACGGCGCTCCGGCCTTGGCCGAGATATCGGCGCAGATGCGCTCGATGTCGGCAGGACTGGTGCCGGTGCAGTGCACCCAGTTGGTGCCGACCTGCCCGACGACCTGACAGTGGGACCGTCCCAGGCAGATGGCCGACTCCTCCAGCACGCCGAAGTTGCGGGCCCGCTCGTCCAGCGTGAACTCGTAGCCGTCGATGTGGTTGACCCGCTGGATGATGCCCACCCCGGGCGGCGCCACGCTCACGAACTGGCTGGGGGAGTCGTCGAAGAACTGGGGCGTGGTCACGAACCCCGCATAGGCCCGGTACTGGCGACGCACAGCCTCGACCATGGCGGGCTCCTCTCGATCGCGGCCCGAACACTACTGCTGGCCGGCTCGACCGGGGCTCAGTTCGGAGGCGGCCGAATCCAGCCCCCCAGAGCGGCGTCGCCCTTGTAGATGCGCTCAACCTCTCGGCGCCGGAGCCGCCACCCGTCAGTGGTGCGCCTGTACTCGTCCCGGCACAGGGCCACCTGCTGGGATGAGGATCCGTTCCTGAGCTGGCCGATCTCGAGGATGTACCACCGGCCGGCGGCCGTGTCCCCGTCGATCTCGATTCGGCCGTTCGGGGCCACCTGCACTAGCAGCTCGTAGGCCCCGATGCCGTCGACGAACCCGGCGACGATCACATCCTTGCCGGTCCTCTCGATGCCGCTCAGGCAGAACGTCGCGTCCTCGTCGTCCCAGACCGAGCCCCACAACGCGCTGTCCCGGCTGTTGACACCGTCACAGAACGTGTCGACGAGACTCCGGATGGCGAGCTCGTCCGCGACCTGTTCAAGATCCATGTGCCGGGCTCCAGCCGTCAGTCGCGTCCGATCCACTCGTCCAGCAGAACATGGATGTGGCGAACCTTCAATTCCTGGTAGTTCGCCAGGGTGACGCCCGCCTTCTTCATGGTTCGGAGGCCCTCCTGCATTCTCGGCAGGTTGAACGTGTCCTGGTCGAAGACCCGGGCCAGGCTCCCCAGTTCCGGCGCGTGGGCCGACCATGGATCGTCGGGACCGAGCCAGTTGATCTTGGCCGGCGGCGGCCGCTGACCCTCAACGAAGGGCAGCAGGAACATGCACTCCATGATGCAGCTCTCGTGGTTGTCGCCGTTGGGCCGGAAGCGATAGGTGATGGCGTTGAAGGCCCCCCATGGATGAAAGTTGGGGAACACGGTGTAGTAGATCGAGTCGTTGAACTCGGCGTCGCACATCCGATCGACGCGATCGCCGACGACGGGTCTCCACATCTCACGCCCGACCTGGGCGGTGAACTCCCGGGCGGTCATGCCCTCGGGGACGACCTGCACCGGGTCGTCGCCTACGCGACGGTCGGTCCGCACGTCGAACATCTGCTGCTCGGTCGGCGTCCAGCGCAGGTGCGGGCTCGGCACGTTGTTGGGGGAAATGGCGCGGCTGAAGTTCCCCCAAACGTCGTACTGGGTGATCGCGTCGCCGATGCTCGGCAGGATCTGGGGATGGGTGGCCACCACATGGAGCGCCTCCGAGAAAGCCTCCGACGCCACCTTCCAGTTGCAGCGGATGATCTTCGCAGTGTGGGCGCTCTTGTACCGGTTCTCGAGGTCCCAGCCGGCGAAATGGTCCGGGAGGTCGCCCAGGAACGACTCCAGCGGCTCGCAGTTCTCGTCGGGGTTGATGAACACGAAGCCGCCCCAGGCTCCTACCGTCACCTCGGGTAGCTGGAACTCCTCGGCTCGCTCGCGGACGTGGGGGAAGTCCCAGTCCGACGGAACCTGCTTGAGGCGGCCGTCGAGCTCCCAGCAGAACCCGTGGAACGGGCAGCGGATCTCGTTCACCCGCCCGTCGTGCTCCCGCAGCATCCGTCCCCGGTGCAGGCAGGCGTTGTAGTAGGCCTTGATGACGTCGGGGGCGGTCCGCACGATGAGGTACGACTTGTCGGCGATGTCGTAGCGGAGGATGTCGCCCACCTCACCGATGTCCTCGCTGCGACAGGCCATCTGCCATACCCTGCTCCAGACCTTCTCCTTCTCCAGGTCATGGAACGAGCGGCTGGTGTACCGGGTGACCGGAATGTCGGCGTCGGTGAACCGGATGTCGCTGGTCCGGCGCAGGATCTCGGGGACCGGGTGGGTGTCCGTGTCCAGGATCTGCTGGTAGGGGGGCGTGCCCGACCTCGGATGTACCGGTTCGGGACGGTTCACGACTCTTCCTCCTGCAAGTACGAAGTCGGCCGGCGGGGGGCCAGCTTGTAGACGCCGGAGGCGATCCAGTTGCACATCTGCGGGTCGCAGGAGCGAAGGTCGCCGCTGATCCAAACGCCGTTCTTGTCGAAGGTGCCCGTGCTGTCCTCGGTGGTGACCTGTATCGCGCCGTCCGCAGTCAGGTCGTACATCGCGCCGCTCAGCGGGTGCTTCAGTCCCGACATTCGCATCTCCCCCCTAGAGGCCCCGCGGTAGGTGAGCGTAACCGGTCCATACGGGCGGGGCCGTGGCCTGAGCGGCCCGTGAGCGCAGCGAACAAGAGCGGGAAACACCCCGTCCCGATGCGACGGGTCTGCACCTACCCGCGCGCTCTCTCTTTGTCGTTTCCCGCTAGAAGCCCTCGACTTCCGCGAACTCATGGAATTGCACCACGGGTTCGCGGGCGGCCACAACACTGGCCGCCCGCCCGGTCCCTCCGTCGGTGGCTATCTCCAGCATGGCCTCAGCGAGAGCCTCCGGCGCCAGCACCGCCAGCCCGTCGGGGATCTGGCCGGGTTCGAAGTGGCCGGTAGCGCCGGGGCACACGGCGTTGATGGTGATGCCCCGGTCACGGAGTGCTGGCGCGATCGAGCGGACGTAGCCGACGAGACCGTGTTTGGAGATGGTGTACACCGGGTCGGGGGGCCAGGCGACGAGCCCCGCGACCGATGCCGTGATGACGATGGCGCCTCCGCCGCTCTGTGCCAGCGCACCGACCGCGGCCGCGACGCCGAATACGCCGCCATCGATGTTGACCGACAGGATCCGCCGATACGCGGCAATGTCGATGCCGGCCGGGTCGTAGGGCAGGTTCGCTCCGAGGCTCTGCATCGACACGCCGGCATTCAAGAAGACCAGGTCCAACCGCCCGTGGCGATCGACCGCGGCCGCGATCATCCTCTGGTTGTCACCGAGGTCGCATACGTTGGTCTCTATGAAGCTGCAGCCGAGTTCCGACGCCAGGGTCTCGCCGCGGCCGGTCGCGATGTCGGCCAGGGTGACGCGGACTCCGGCCTCGATGAGGTGTCGAGCCAGCGCCCGGCCGATCACCCCTGCGCCACCGGTGACGACGGCCACCTTGCCGCTCGCTCCGCTCATGTCCATCGAGTCACCCCGGCCACTTGACAGTTTCGCGAGATCGTGACGAAAATATGCGAGTCAGCATAATCTACCCCACCAAGAGGTTGTCATGCCTGCAGCTGAAGGATGGACCCCGCCCGATTGGCAGTCGATGTCGGGGGAGGACCTCAAGCAGCACCTCGCTGCTATTCAAGCAAAGGCCGAGGCCTCCGTCAGCGGTCCGCTGCCCTTCGAGGAGGGCCATCCAATACAGCTGAACGACGATGGCACGGTCCGGATGCCCGAAATGCCGGCGGGCGCGCACAGTCACATCGTCTGGCGCAACTACGCTGTGGAAGGCCAGCCGCAGGCGGTGTCCGCGGACCTTCATTTCGATGCTCTGATCGACAAGCTGAAGTATCTGCGGAATCGTGAGCGCCAGGATGTCAACATCCAGGTCTTTCCCGGCGGCTACCTGCTGGAGATGGTGCTCGCCGCGGAGGGGCCCGGCGGCGAGCCCGTGCGCATCCAGGCCGGGATGATCTACTTCCTTGACGAGAATCTCGAGCTGGTCCGCCTCCACGAGTACATCGACTCGGTGGACATGCAGGCGCTCTTGTAGCAACCCGAGCCGGGCCCGCGGGTCCCGCGGACGCGCGTTCTCAGTCGAGAGCCGGGAACCGGTCGGCGCCGGCCTCGTGCTCCAGTTGCAGCGTGTTCATGGTGAAGGCGACCAAGTGGTACTGGCCGATGAGCATCGGCAGCTCGATCAGTTGCTTCTCGTCGTACCGGTCGGCCAGCACCGCCCAGGTCTCGTCGGTCAGCCGCGAGTCGTCATGGAGTTCGTCGACGGCCCGCAGCAAGGCGGCGTCGAACGGATCCCACCCCGGCGCAGCCGGACCCCTGGCGACTAGAGACAGTTCGTCCTCGGTGACGCCGGCCTGGCGTGCAATTCGACAGTGCTGTCCCCACTCGTACTCCGCCCCGCACCGCCAAGCGGTCCGCAGGATCATCAGCTCCCGGTCTCGCATGGGGATCTTGCCCGCGAGCAGCTTGCCGCCGAACGGGATCCAATGCCGGAACAATCCGGGATGGCGAACGAGCGTGGTCCAGAGGTTCGGGGTGCGGCCACCGCCGTCGGGTCCGCCGGCGAAGTCCAGCAGCTCCCTGGCGTAGGCGTCGCGTTCGGCTTCGGGCAGAGGCGGTATGCGGGGTTGGTCGGGCTGGTGCGGCATCTTGGCCTCCGCGGTCGGAGCGGTTGTGACGGTTGGCGCGCTTGGCCTTGTCAACACTAGAAGGGCGACTCGCCCGGCCGTGAGGCGCGGCAATAGGGTGGCTGCCCATGAGCCTGGCTCCCATCGAGACCGACCTGGACGCGTTCGTCGAGCAGGCGGGTACGTGGCTCGGCCAGAACGCGCCGCCACGGCGCTCCCTGAAGAGTGAGCAGCCGCGGGTCTGGGGCGAGGGCGACTTCGGCGTCGCGGTGTTCCACAACCTCGACTTCGACAAGGAGAAGCAGCTTCTCGACGATCTCGTAGCGTGGAACGCCCGCAAGCAGCCGCGCGGCTATCACGCCGTCGATTGGCCCGTCGAGTTCGGTGGGCTCGGCTTGACCTGGGCCCACGCGGTGGCGTTCAACCGTGTCGAGCAGGACTACGAGACCCCGTCGAGTCATGAGTTGTTCGCAGTGACGAAGCGGCTCATCGCTCCGACCATCGCCCGCTTCGGCACCCCGGAACAGAAGGCCCGGTTCGTCGGGCCGCTGCTGGCGACCGAGATCCTCTGCTGCCAGCTCTTCAGCGAGCCGGGCGCGGGTTCAGATCTCGCCGGCCTGGCGTGCCGCGCCGTCCGCGACGGCTCCGAGTGGATCGTGAATGGCCAGAAGGTGTGGACCTCCGGGGCCCAGTTCGCTCATTGGGGGCTGCTGCTGACCCGCTCGGATCCCGATGTTGCCAAACACCGCGGCATGACCGCCTTCATGCTTCCTCTCGACCATCCCGGAGTCGACATTCGTCCCATCAAGCAGATGAGCGGCGGATCGGCGTTCAACGAGGTGTTCATCAGCGACTCGAGGATTCCCGACGACCTTCGCATAGGTCCCGAGGGCGATGGCTGGAACGTCGCGCTAACGACGCTCAGCTACGAGCGCGACCGCTCCGAGGAAGGTCCCTCCGGCGCGGCGGGAGGGTCGTGGGAGCAACTCCTGGGCACAGCTCGGGCAGTGGGCGTCACCGGTGCTCCGGTGATCCGTGACGCGATGATGCGGATGTACGTCCATCGACGGGTGGAGAACCTGCTGAACCGTCGCGCTGCCGACCTGGCTCGCAGCGGTCAGCCGGGGCCGGAGGGTTCGTTGGGCAAGATCTTCTGGACGGAGGGCATGAGGATGATGTCCGACGTGGTGTCGCTGGTGCTTGGCCCGCGGCTGGTGGCCGATGCAGGGGAGTGGGGCACCTATGAGTGGAATGAGCACGTGCTCGGAGCTCCGGGCTACCGGATTGCGGGCGGGTCTGACGAGATCCAGCGCAACATCATCGGCGAGCGGGTGCTGGGCCTGCCGCGGGAGCCTCGCGTCGACCGCGACCTCCCCTGGAAGGACGTGCCCCGCTGAAACAATTTGCTGACCGCTCTATTGTGATAGGGCCGCTGGATCCGGGGAGAGTCCTATGAGCAGAGAACAGCTTGTGGCCATGGCCCAGCGCAACATCGCCCACACCAGAGCGGACACGGGCGATCAGGAGCCGGCCCCCCTCCTCGTTCCTGCGTCGAGCTACTCCGATCCCGAGCGGTGGCAGCTCGAGATCGACAGGATCTTCAAGCGCGTCCCGCTGCTGGTGGCTTTCGGCGGCGAGCTGAGGGAGCCGGACTCCTACAAGGCGATGAGAGCCGCGGGCGTGCCGATCCTGGTCACCCGCACCCGCGATGGCGAGATCAAGGCCTTCGTCAACATGTGCAGCCACCGCGGCGCCATCGTCGTGGCCGACGGCTGCGGTACGGCGCGGGGATTCTCCTGCCCCTACCACGGCTGGGCCTACGACACTGGTGGCCGATTGGTCGGCATCACCAACCGCAGCGAGTTCGGAGAGGTCGAGACTGAGAATCTCGGGCTGACGCCCCTTCCGGCCGGCGAGCGCGCCGGGATGGTCTTCGTGGGACTCACTCCCGGGGCCGATCTCGGCCTCGACGAGTTCCTGGCCGGCTACGACGAGGTGCTCGCGCACTTCAACTTCGGGGAATGGCACCTGTTCTCGCGCCGAGAGATTGAGGGGCCCAACTGGAAGCTGGCCTACGACGGCTACCTCGACTACTACCACCTGCCCATCCTCCATCAGAACAGCTTCGGGCCCGACGCCAGCAACAAGGCCATCTACCACGTGTTCGGGCCCCACCAGCGAATGTCGAGGCCGGACCCCTCGCTCCTCGAACTGGCCGACTCCCCAGACGACTGGGACATCGATGCCACCGTCGGCGGCGTATGGACGATGTTCCCGAACGTCTCGATGGCGATCTACCGGGGCGAGTCGGTCCTGCTGTCGCAGTTGTTCCCCGGCCCCACACCGGATCGATCGATCACCGTCCAGTCCTACTTCCTGGCCGAGCCGCCCGACGAGGCGGCCGCAGCCAAGGCTGCTGAGCATGCCGACCTGCTCGAGAAGGTCGTTCGGGAAGAGGACTACTCCACCTGCTTCGGGATCCAGACCACCATCTCGACCGGTGCCAAGCGGTCGTTCGTGTTCGGCCGCAACGAGGGCGGAGGGCATCGGTTCCACAGCTGGGTGGAGCGTCTTGTCGGTGCCGATGACTCCGAGCTGGGCCCGATCTTCGAGTCCGAAGCCCGGGGCGAGAGCTGAGGCCGGCGGGCGATCTTGGCTCGTTCATCTGGCACGACCCGAGCAAGCTTGCTAGAAATATGACCCTACGCATATTGTGCTCACAGGATCGCCGCTGAGGTTGTGGCGACTCGGGCACCGTGGTCCAACAAGGGGGATATGACGTGCGACCTGTCGACAGCGAGACCTCTGGTAAGCGGGTTTCTCCGAAGGCGCTGCGTTCGTGGCGCGTGCTGCTAGCCGTATTGGTGGCTTTCAGCTTCGTTGCCGCGAGCTGCGGCGACGACGAAGCCGCTCCGGATACCAGCGCGGCCGATGCCGCTGCGCTTGAGGCTGCCCAAGCCGAAGCGGCCGCAGCCGACGCCGCGGCTGCCGCGGCTGCTGCTGAAGCCGATGCTGCCGCTGCCAGGGCCGCCGAGGCCGAGGCGGCTCTAGAGGCTGCTCAGGCCGAGGCCGAGGGAGCCGTAGACCCCGACGACATGGCCGCGTTGGAAACGGAGCTAGAGGCTGCTCAGGCCGCCGAGGCCGAGGCGAGGGCCGATGCCGACGCCGCGGCTGCCGCGGCCGCGGCTGCCGAGGCGGCCGCTGCTGAGGCTGAGGCTGCCGCCGCGGCCGCTGAGGCCGAGGCCGCTGCGCCCGAGCCCGAGCCGGAGACGTTCGACATCAGGATCGCCATCGGGCCCGAGATCCAAGACATGGACCCGCAGCGAAGCAACGCAGTCTGGAACATCGTCCTGCTGTGGGGCAACGTGACCGAGGGGCTCGTCACGACCGACGACGACGGAAACGTCATCCCCGAGCTCGCCGAGTCCTACGAGCTCATGGACGACCAGGTGACCTGGCGCTTCAAGCTGCGCGAGGGCGTCACGTTCCACAACGGAGAGCCGTTCAACGCCGAGGCCGTGAAGTTCAGCCTCGACCGGATCTCCGGCGAGGAGTTCGGATCGCTCATCGCCAACTACTTCTCGGACTACGCCACGGCGACGGTCGTCGACGACTACACCGTCGACATCATGACCGCCCAGCCGTCGCCTGACTTCCTGGCCGCGCTGACCTCGGCCCAGATGGTCCCGCCCGCCTACACCGCTAAGTACCCCAACGCGCAGAACGACAACCCGATCGGCACCGGTCCCTACACCTTCACTTCGAGGTCGGCCGACCGGGTCGTGATCACCAAGAACGCCGACTACTGGGGTGGACCTCCCCCCGGGCCCGACACCGTCACCGGTCTCACCCGACCTGAGGTCTCGTCCCGGGTTGCCGGCCTTGCTGCCGGCAACGAGTTCGAGGTCGCGCTGGCGATTCCCGCCGACCTCATCGGCGAGGTCCCCGGGGTCGCCTACAACGCCCCCAGCGGCACGATGATGCTCTGGCTGAACGGCTACAACGGCATCACCCAGGACCCGCGGGTCCGCGAGGCCATCGTGCTGGCCGTCGATCAGGAGGGCATCCGGACCGCGATCATCGGCGCGGACACCTCCCTCAGCGGCCAGTGCCAGATGGGCATTCCCGGCAACGCGGGCTACAACCCGAACCTCGCCGACCAGGGATACGACCCCGACCGGGCCCGGCAGCTCATAGAGGAGGCCGGCGCAGTCGGCGGGACGCTCAGCTTCGCGGTTCCCACTGCCCGCTACACCGGCGGCGAGGACATCGCTGAGGTCGTCGTCGATCAGCTCGGCGCGGTCGGGCTGAACGTCGATCTCGTGCTGTCGCCCTACCAGGAATGGCTGGGGAGCCTCTTCGAGCCTCGCGAGAGCCGGGCCGAGATGTTCTTCGTGCGGGCCGGCAATGTGACGCCCAGCGTAACTCCTGCGTGGAACCTGTTCGTCAAGGAAGAGGGCCGGCTGGAGATGATCAACTACAGCAACTACCCGGGTCTCGGCCAGACCGTGCTCGATGCCATGGGTGAAGTCGACCCGGCCAAGCGCGCGGAGTTCTTCGCCGCGGCGACCGAGGGCGTGTGCGACACCCACGGCTTCGTCGTCCTGTACAAGGAACGGGGCATCGTCGGCCACGTCGACGGCATCAGCATCCCCGAGCGGGCCGATCCCCGTATCCACTGGACCGGGGTCTCCCGCACGGGGTGACGAGCGCTTGGTGACGGGCAGGGGGTGACGAGATCTGAGGTGGTGTCGGCTTGAAGTGGGGCGACCCGTTCTGCCATAGCCGAACCCATCCGCTCTCACCCCTGCCCTCACCATCGATTCCCGGCCGCAACCGGTGAAGCGCTACCTGCTTGGGAGGGTCGCCCAGTTCGCGATCGTGATCGGCGGGGCCCTGCTGATCACCTTCGTCGCGCTGCACATCGTCGGCGATCCCGCCACGCTGGGTCTCCCGATAGGCACGCCGGTCGAGGCCATCGAGGCGTTCAACGAGAAACACGGCTTCGACGATCCGTTCCCCACCCAGCTCGGGCGGTTCTTCTGGGACGCGCTGCGGGGCGACTTCGGCGACTCGCTGTGGCTTGGCGGCGACTCCCTCGGCCATGTCTTCGGGCGGCTTCCCGCGACGCTGATGCTGGTGGTTCCCGCGGTGCTGGGCGGGGGCTTGCTGGGAGTGCTCATGGGATCGGTGGCGGCTCGCAGGCCCGACTCGGCCCTGGCCAACGGGCTCAACGTGCTGTCGTACTCGGTGATCTCGATCGCCGAGTTCTGGCTGGCGATCATGCTGGTGCTGGTGTTCGCGGTGAACATCGCCTGGCTGCCGACCGCCGGGTACGACCCGAAACCCCAGGTGATGATCCTGCCCATCCTGGTGCTGGCGCTGCGTCCCTTCGCTCAGAACTTCCAGCTCACCCAGGCGACCATGTCCGCCGAGTACGGCAAGCCCTACATCCTGGCGGCGCGGGCCAAGGGTCTGAGCGAGGGCCAGGTCGCCCGCCGCCATGTTCTCAAGAACGTCGCGGTGCCGGTGGTGACCCTGCTGCTGTTCGAGCTCGGCCGGGTGTTCGTCGGCACGGCCATCATCATCGAGATCGTCTTCGCCTGGCCCGGCATCGGACGCCTGGCCGCCGACGCCCTGTTCCGAGGAGACATCTTCCTGGTGCAGGCCATCGTCATGGTGGCCGCCACCGCCACCGCGGTGCTGAACCTGCTGGCCGACCTCTTCTACTTCGCGGTGGATCCCCGCACCCGCCACCTCGTGAAGGCGAACCGGCAATGAGTGCCAATCGGCTCTGGGCCGAGCTGCGGCGGCGCCCCGTCATCATCGCCGCGGTCATCGTGGCGGTCGCCCTGGTGGTCTCGTCGGTTCTCGTGCCGATCATCTCTGAGCTGGACGCCTCCGCGCCCAGGCTGGCCAGGAGGCTCCAGGGACCGTCCTGGGCCGGCGGCGAGGGGGGTCTGCTCGGCACCGACTCGCTGGGCCGGGACCTGTTCCTGAGGATCATGCACGGCATGCGGACGTCGTTCGCGGTAGGGGCGCTGGCCGCGCTGCTGGGCGCCGCACTGGGAACGCTGATCGGGCTGATCTCCGGCTACTTCGGCGGCGCCGTCGACGCCGTGCTGATGCGCTTGACCGACATCGAGCTCGCCTTCCCCGGAATCCTGCTGGTGATGGTGCTGGTCCGGGTGCTGGAGCGGGGCATCGTCGGGCTGGTGATCGTCCTCGGGCTGATCTCGTGGATGCTGTATGCCCGGGTCGTGCGGGGCGCGGTGCTGACGCTGCGAACCAGCGAGCTGGTCACCGCCACGACCGGGCTGGGCGCATCGACGCCGCGCATCCTGTTCGTGCACGTGCTGCCCAACGTGGCCGCCGCCGCCATGTCGCTGATGGCGGTCACGTTTGCAGCCCTGATGCTGGCCGAGGCCAGTCTGAGCTTCATCGGGTTCGGCGTGCAGCCGCCCCAGATCTCGCTGGGCGCCATCTTGTCTTCGGGCCGCGAGTACCTCTCGACGAGCTGGTGGATCTCGACCTTCTCGGGCCTCTTCCTGCTGCTGGGCGTGCTCAGCACCAACCTCATCGGCAGCTGGCTGCACCGGGTCACCGACCCCCTAGCCGTTCGGACTGCGTCATGAGCGCGGCGCTGCTGGAGGTTCGCGATCTCCAAGTCGCCTTCCAGCGCCGTCGCGACGCCGAGCCGGTTGTGCCGGTCACCGACGCCAGCTTCGACATCCGTGCTGGCGAGCGCGTCGGGCTCGTCGGGGAGTCCGGCAGCGGCAAGAGCCTCACCGCTCTGGCCGTAATGGGCCTTATCCCCCGGATCGGAGGGGAACTCGGGCCCCGGACGTCGATCTCACTGAGCGGAGAGAGCATGCTGGCCAAGAGCGAGCGGGAGATGCGCCGGATCCGGGGCGGCCAGATCGCCATGATCTTCCAGGATCCGCTCTCCTCGCTGAACCCGGTCCTGAAGACCGGGCGCCAGGTCATCGAAGCGCTGGAGCTTCACCGCCCCGGTCTCAACAAGCAACAGATGCGAGACATCGCCGTGGACCTCCTCGACCAGGTGCATCTGCCCCGGCCGGAGCGGCTCATGGACTCCTACCCCCACGAGCTGTCAGGCGGGATGCGCCAGCGGGTGATGATCGCCATCGCTCTCGCCGGCGACCCCGACCTGCTGATCGCGGACGAGCCGACCACCGCTCTCGACGTAACCATCCAAGCCGAGGTGCTCGACCTGCTCCACGAGCTAGGCGAGGCCCGCGACCTGGCCGTCCTGCTCATCACCCATGATCTGAGCATCATCGCCGGCTTCACCCACCGCGTTCTGGTGATGTACGGCGGCCGGCTCGTCGAGCGGGCCCCGACCCCCGATCTGTACGCCGATCCCCGCCACCCCTACACCGGGCTGCTGCTGCGCTCGATACCTCCGCTGGAACGGACCGAGGAGCGCCTGGTGGCCATCGCGGGGTCTCCGCCCGAGCCCGCGGCTCGTCCCGATGGTTGCGGCTTCAACCCGCGCTGCCCTTTCTCCATGGACCCGGTGTGCACGACCGAGCACCCGCCGTTCATCACGCTCGGCGACCCCGCTGACGCGTCCCGGGCCACCGCGTGCGCCCGGGTGGACGAGATCAACTTGACATCGCTCGCTCCCGTGCCTGCGTCCGGGGCCGCTGCGTCCGGCGCCGCCGTCGACGCCGGGGTGCTGGTCGAGGTCGAGCGCCTCTCCAAGACGTTCAAGATCAAGGGCGAGGGCCTCGTGGGCCACGAGCTGATCACAGCGGTGGACGAAGTCTCGCTGGAACTCCGGCGGGGCGAGGTTCTCGGCATCGTCGGCGAGTCGGGCAGCGGCAAGTCGACTCTGGCCCGCTGCATGCTCCATCTGATTGAGCCGAGCAGCGGGACGGTCCGCTTCGACGGCCAGGATCTCAGCGGCCTCGGTGTGAGGCGGCTGCGCCGGCTGAGGCTCCAGATGCAGATGATCTTCCAGGATCCGGCGTCGTCGCTCGATCCCCGGATGCGCGTGGGCCGCGTTCTGGCCGAGCCCCTCCGCATCCACGGCCTGTGGGGGGCGCCCGGTCACGATGAGTCCGCGCTGCGGGATCTGATCGAGCTCGTGCAGCTCCCGCCCGACTCCCTGAACCGGTTCCCCCACGAGTTCTCGGGAGGGCAGCGCCAGCGCATCGCCATCGCCCGGTCCCTCACCGCCCGGCCCTCGCTTCTCGTTTGCGACGAGCCGGTCTCGGCGCTCGATGTCTCGGTGCGATCATCGATTCTGAACTTGCTGGCCGACTTGCGGGAGGAGTTCGGGCTCACCATGGTCTTCATCGCCCACGATCTGTCACTGGTCCGCTACCTGTGTGATCGAATAGGGGTCATGCACCGAGGTCGCCTGGTCGAGCTCAAGAGCACTGAGGACCTATTTGCTGATCCCGTCCATCATCACACCCGGGAGTTGCTTGTCGCGCAGCCTGTACCTGATCCCGTCGGCGAGCGGCAGCGGCGCGCCCACCGCCGTCGCCTCGCAGGGGCAAGCCAATGAATGAGCATCGCGAGGGTGGGGACGCCGAGGACGTTGTCATGGCGGAAGGGCTCACCAAGTCACCGCCACCGGCTCGCGGTACGCCCAACCCCCGGGGACGCCCACCGGGAGACACCGCGGCGCGTACCAAGCAGGCGCTGCTTCGGTCCGCCCGGCAGGTCTTCGCCGAGTACGGCTATCACGGCGCCACCATCGCGGAGATCACCCGCCGGGCCGGGGTCAGCACGCCGGTGCTCTACCACCACTTCGGCAGCAAGGCGGGTCTGTTCAGCGCGGTGATGGCGGGAGTGACGCAGCTGCTGGCCGAGTCTTGGGGCAAGATCATCGCAGGCAGCGGCGACCTTCGCAGCAAGATCAACGCCATGTTCGACACCGCTATCGACATCCACGCCGCCGACCCTGAGCTCGCCCGATTCCTGCTGGCCACCCGCATCGAGGTAACCCGCACGCCGGAGCTGGTGTCGGTGTCGGAGTACCGGGGCTTCACCGCCGGACTGTTCCGCTCTGTCGCCCTCCAGTCGGGTCTCGACACTGAGCGGGCGAGTGCCGTCGCCCATGTCCTGGGCGCGTTCTTCGCCGGCCTCACCGTCATCGCGGTGGCGTCACCGTTCGACTACGACACTGCGGTCGAGTCGCTTCGTTCTCTCCTCGACAGCGAACTCTTCGACAGCTAATATAGTGCATCGAATATAGCGCATCGGACAATTCATCGGGGGACAGCGATGGCTCTTCAAACGGTTGACGAACGTGAGGGGCTTGCCGGCGAGCGGCTCATGATGATCTCGTCGGACACCCATGCCAGCCCACCCTTCGAGGGCTTCGCCGACTATGTCGAGCAGAAGCACATGGCGGCCTACCAGGCCGAGCTCGAGACCCGGCAGGCCTTCCGCGACCACTCCAGCGTCGGCAAGGCCCAGGGCAAGTCCGAGGAGATGAACACGCTCCAGCAGGAGCAGGGCTTCGGACCCGGCACCCGGGACCCCGACGTGAAGGCCCGCCACGAGGAGGCCGACGGCGTCGTCGGCTGCGTCATCTTCCCGAACGGCCCCCGCCCGTTCAGCCCCGAGTACCGCGAGCGGGCGCCGCTGGGGCTTCCGGTGCCCTCGATCCAGCAGCGTGTCGCCGGTGCCCGCATCTACAACCGCTGGCTGGCCGACTTCTGCTCCGCCTACCCGGACCGGTTCTTCGGGATCGCCCAGATCGAGATCGAGGACGTGGACTCGGCCGTGAAGGAGGTCCAGTGGGCCGCCGAGAACGGCCTGCGGGGCGGTATCGCCTTCCCCGGGGTGGCGCCCTCGGGCGAGTACCCGGGCCTCCACGACGAGATCTACGAGCCGCTGTGGTCGGTGTGCGAGGAGTACAACATGCCCCTCAACACCCACGGCGTGGACTCCATCCCGGCCCAGCACTACCCGTTCGGGCATGTCGCCAACATCCTGTTGACGCTCACCGAGGCCTTCTTCTTCAGCACCCGGCATCTGTGGTGGCTGATGTGGACCGGCGTGTTCGACCGCCATCCCGGCCTGAAGCTCACCTTCGCGGAGCTGCTCGCCGACTGGATCCCCCGCACTCTCAGCGACCTCGACAGCACCCTCAACAGCAATCTGGGGGCGCAGGGCCGGGCCGTGCTCGAGCTCACACCGACCGAGTACTGGCAGAGGCACTGCTTCGTGGGGGCGAGCTTCATGTCCCGGACCGAGGCCAACGCCCGCCACGACGTCGGTCTCGACAGCGTGATGTGGGGCTCCGACTACCCCCATGTCGAGGGCACCTGGCCCCACACCCGGGAGAGTCTGCGCAACACGCTCGCCGGTCTTCCCGTCGAGGACATCCGCAAGATGCTGGGCGAGAACGCCCTGCGCTGCTACAGCTTCGACCCCGACAAGATGCGGGCCCTGGCCGACCAGTTCGGGCCGACGATCGACGAGATCAGCACCCCGCTCGAGGAGATCCCCGACTCGCCCCAGGCTCGCCTGGGCATGGCCTTCCGGGAGGGCGACCACTGGACGTGAGGCCTTCCGCACCATGATCGACATGGGCGAGGCTTTCCATGTGGGCGTGCGGGTCGCCGACCTCGACGCGTCCATGCAGCAGCTCGGCCCCGCGCTGGGTGTGACGTGGGCGGAGCCGCGGGCCCGCGCCGACCAGCCGGTCTGGACGCCCGCACGCGGCCTCGAGAGGGTGCCGCTGCGGTTCTGCTACTCCGTTGAGGGGCCTATGCACATCGAGCTGGTCGAGGGCTCCGGCGGATCGGTCTGGGACGCCGGCGACGCGCCCGGCACCCACCACATCGGCGTGTGGGTCGACGACGTCGACGCCGAGGCCGAACGGCTCATCTCCCTCGGCTGGTCGCTCGAAGCCTGCCGCAGCGATCCCGCCGCCGACGGCACCTGCGGCATCTTCGCCTACCTCCAGCCGCCGTCCGGCCTGCTGGTCGAGGTCGTCAGCCGCGAGATCCAACCGTTCTTCGAAGCCTGGTGGGCCGGGGGCTGAGACCGGGCCGCGCCGCCGCTATCAGGTCCCGGTCAGGCGCTCGACCACCGGCGCGAAGTCCTCGGCGACTCGCGTGCCGACGGTGATGTAGGAGAAGCCGTAGGTCTCGCGCCGGGACTCCAGCTGTTCGCAGATGCCGTCGACTGAGCCGATGAGCGTGTGAGCGTGGTCGGCGAAGACGGCGGGATCAGCGCCGAACCGGCCCGCGATGCCTTCTATGGCGCCCTGGCGGTCGTCGGTCACCACGGTGAAGTAGGCCCCGATCTCGAGCTCGATCTGGTCGAACCGGTCGCCGGCCCCGGCCTTGACCCACTCGATCTTCCGGGCGGTGTGCGCCCTGCTGCCACTGGTCGTGCCCTCCGGGCCCAGCCGCCCGGCGCGGTTGTCGAGGTTGACGCTCACGATGTCGGCCTCACGGCCGGCCAGCCCCAGCACTCGGCGCGCCCCGCCCCCGATCATGATGGGCGGCCCGCCCGGCCGTACCGGCTTGGGCACACCCTCGAATCCGGCTACCTGGAAGTGGGTGCCGTCGATATCCACCTCGCCGTCGCCGAAGCAGGCCCGTATGACTGCGAGGGTCTCGGACATGCGGTCGATGCGAACACCGGCCCGGTCATAGGTGATGCCCATCGCCTGGTACTCGTCGGCCATCCAGCCGCAGCCCAGCCCGACCTCCAGGCGCCCGTCCGACAGCATGTCCACAGAGGCCAGTTCCTTGGCCAGTACCACCGGATGGCGGTAGTCCGTACCGAGGACCCGGCACCCGACGTTGATCGTCGATGTGACGTCGGCTGCGGCCATGATGGCGGGGATGGCGGCCAGGTCCTGGACGCCCGCTCTGGACGCGGCGAGGGCGGGGCCGGGCCCGATGTGATGGTCGGCGGTGAAGAACGTGCTGTAGCCCAGATCCTCGGCCCTGCGGGCCTGCTGGCGCCAGTCCGCCGCGGACGCCGCCGAATAGGAATAGACCGCGAACCGGAATGGGTTAGTCATCGTCTCTCCTCCAGTACGGGGCTCGCAGCGCCCGCTTGTTTAGCTTTCCCATGGCGCTGCGGCCGAGGTCGTCGACGAACTCGACCGATCGCGGGCACTTGATGGGCGACAGGCGCTCACGGCAGAAGTCCAGGATCGCGCCGCCGTCGGGCTTCCAGCCGTCGGCCGCCACCACTAGTGCTCTCATCTCCTCGCCCATCTCGTGATGGGGAATGCCGATACAGGCGACATCGGCCACGCCCGGATGCTCGATGAGCACGTTCTCGGCCTCCGCCGGGTAGAGGTTCACGCCGCCGGAGACCACCATGTCCGAGAACCGGTCGGTGATGTACACGAAGCCGTCGTCATCGACGTAACCCATCTCACCGAGGGTGAACACGCCCGGCTGCAGATGGACCGCTCGGGACTTCTCGGGATCGTTGTGGTACACGACGCCCCGGCCGGTGGTGTCCCGGAAGTACAGCCTGCCCTCGGTGTTGGGCGGCACCGGGCGGTCGTCGTCGTCGACCACCAGGGCCTCGAACGGCGGCACCGGCCGGCCCACCGACCCGGGATGGGTCAACCAGTCCTCGCTGGAGATGGTGCAGGTCGAGCCCACCTCGGTGGCGCCGTAGGCCTCGACGAAGACGGGGCCCCACCAGTCGATCATGGCCCGCTTCACGTCGTCGGGGCACTTGGCACCGGTATGCACTACAAGCCTCATCGAGGAGACGTCGTAGCGGTCCCGGACCGCGGCCGGCAGGGCCAGCAGGCGCGCGAAATGGGTGGGGACCATGACGGAGGTCTCAACGTGATGGCGCTCGATTGCTGCCAGCGTAGCCTCGGCGTCGAACCGGCCCAGGATCACCGACGGGACGCCGGTGAGGAGGGTTCGCGTCCCTGTCAACGGGCCGGTGTGGTACATGGGGCCGACCACCAGGTGGGTGCCGTGGGCGGCGAACCGGCTGAGTCTGAGCGCTTCCAGGTGCTCGACCATCGTCGCGCCGCCCGCGAACATCGTGGGCGGCAAGTCCGTGCCCTTGGGCCGGCCGGTGGTGCCCGACGTGAACATCAGGTTGGGCAGGGGCACCACGCTGTCGGGCGGGTTCTCGTCCGGTCCGGCGGCAAGCCACTGATCCCAAGACGTCAACTCGTCGGGGAGCCCCTCTCCCCAGCCCACGACCGTCTCGACTCCCGCCTGTTGGGCGGCCTCCACACCGCGCGACGCGGTCTCGGGTCCGACGAAGAGGATCCGCGAGTCGGACTCCTCCAGGATGTAGGCGGTCTCCGCGGCGGTGAGATGGAAGCTCACCGGGACGGTCGACGCTCCGCCGAGTAGGCCGCCCAGATGAGCGAACGCGGTCTCCGCCGCGTTCTCGGCGAAGACGGCCACGCGGCGGGATGGGCCGAGGTCGGCCGCGAGCAGCACTCCGGCAGCGCGATTGAGGATGGAGTCGACCTCGGCCCATCCGAAGGCTCGTCCACCGTCCACGAGAGCCGTCTCGCCGGGCCGGTCGCGGGCCAGCAGGCTACAGAACGCCGGCACCTCAGTCGCCGGCCTCTGCTGCGAAGGTGCCGGAGATGTCGGCCGGCCCCCGGTAGTGGATGCTCAGCTTGCGCGCTGCGAACCTCCAGCCGCCGTCGACGCGCACGTAGGCATCGTCGTAGTGGGCCACCATGACCACCGCCTCGCCGTCGGTCCGGCGCGCCATCTCCTGCACGTACCACCGGCCGGAGCCGGTGCCCGCGTCTTCGTCCAGTTCGACAGCCCCGTTGAGCACGGTCTGCACCACGACCGGATAGCGGGCCATCGACTCGAGCCATCGCTCGACGATGGCCTTGCGCCCCTTGACGAGTCTCTCGCCGCCCAAGTCCCATACACCTTCTGGTGCCCACGTGGAGGCCCACTGCTCGGCGTCGCGATGCACCACCGCGTCCGAGTAGCGATGCACGAGGTCCTCGATGTCGTCACGGCTCACCGGACGACTCCTCGCTCTGGGGTGTGCACGTCAGCGAGCGAGGATGGTGACACCCGATATGCCCGGAGCCCCGTAGACGTGGGTGTAGCCCACCTGCGGGTCGCCGGGAACCTGGTGCTCGCCGGCAGCGCCGCGGAGCTGCAGCACGTTCTCGTACACCTGGCGCAGCCCGGACGCGCCGACAGGCTCGCCGTTGGCTATGCAGCCGCCGTCGGTGTTGACCGGCAGCCGGCCGTCGATCTCGGTCTCGCCCATGGCGATCATGTGCTCCTGCTCGCCGTGCTGGCAGAAGCCGTTCTCGGCCATGTGCATGATTTCGGCACCGACCTCGGTGTCCTGCAACTGGGCCACGTCGACGTCTTCGGGCCCGATCCCGGCCATCTCGAAGGCGGCCCTCGACGCGTCCGCGGTTGGCCCGTCGGACCACTCGGGGGGCAGGTGCGGCGCCATGACCTCGAACGATCCGAACCGCCGGGAGCGGACCACGGCCGCCTTCAGATACACGGGTGTGTCGGTGTATTTGCGAGCCTTCTCGGCCGACGACAGGACCAAGGCCGCGCCGCCCTCGCCGGGGGAGCAGAACATGTACTTGGTGAGCGGGTATGACAGCATCGGCGACTCGCTGATCTCTGCGATGCTCAGCGGTCGGCGCCGCCACGCCATCGGGTTCTTGGACCCGTTGCGGTAGGCCTTCTCGGCCACCCTCGCCAGGGTGGGCTCGGTGATGCCGTGGTCGTGCATGTAGCGGTTGAGCTTCATGCCGAAGAACTGCGTGGTCAGGGCCAGGCCGGACTCGCCGTACCACTCGCCCAGTCCCCAGGCCTCGGTGTCGACCCGGAACGCGCCCCGCTCGTGCTTGTCGAAGCCGACCGCGATTCCCAGGTCGAACATCCCGGCCTTGATCGAGTTGTAGGCCGCGAACAGCGCCGATCCCCCGGTGGCGCAGCCGTTGGCCACGTTGATGAACTGCAGCCCGGTCAGCCCCAGCTTCGCCACCATGGTGTCGGCGTTGCCGGCCGCGTCGCTGCCGCCGAAGGCGAACTGGATGTCGTCCCACTCCACGCCGGCGTCGGCCAGGGCCCGCCTCACCGCGACCACGCCCTGATCGATGCCCGATACACCGTCGGTGCGCCCGAACGGGTGCATGCCGATACCTACGATGGCTACGTCGTCAGTCATGGTTGGACCCTCCCTTCGGGGCGAATGCGAACGTCACGACTTCGTCCCCGTCCTCGTTCACGAACAGCGGCTCGATCACCATCTCCATCTCCATGTCGATCTCCAACTGCTCCGGCTCCGCGACCGTCAGCCGGGACTCCACCCGCACCTTGCCGTCGACCTCCACATACCCCACACCGAACGGCTGGAACGACTTGGGGTCGGAGTTTCCCGCGAAGGGCGGCGACTTGGGCGGGTAGCCCTGCACCGTCCAGGTCCACAGCACGCCGGCGCGGCCCAGCTTCACCGCCTCGGTCGACGAGCCGCTGCACTTGGGACAGTCCCTCTGGGTGGGAAACATGTGGTTGTCGCAGTCGAGGCAGCGGCTGGCGATGAGGCGGGGCTCGTCGGATGGCCATGTGAAGAGGCCTTCCGCAACCGGGACCTGTCTCAATGGAACCTCCTGAATGCCGGAACCCAATTTATAGGTTCCACGAGGGCCGTTGCCCGAAACTAATCGCTGAGTTAGTTTTGTGCTAGTGAGCCTGCGCGACTCGTTCGACATGGGTGGCCGGGTGGCCGTCGTAACCGGCTCCGGGCGGGGCATCGGACGGGCGATTGCCTGGGGTCTGGCCGACTTCGGATGCGACATCGCCGCCGTCGCGTATCTCGCGTCTGATGCGGCGTCGTGGGTCACCGGTCAGCTGATACTCGTGGCCGGGGGCCGCACCCAGCGCACGACGAGTTACCAGAGGAGGGACGGCCAATGAGTTCGACCCAGCCGGGATCGGCCCGCTCGCCGGGCATCAGCTACCAGGAGCTGCTCGACACCGACACCCATCCGGTGCCCGACGTGCTGCGCTTGGAGTCGCCCCGCTACATGGGCAGCGGCGACGTCGACATCTCCCGCTACATCTCACGGGAGTGGCACGAGCGGGAAGCCCGCACCCTGTGGCGGTCGGTCTGGCAGTTCGCCTGCCGGACCGACGACATTCCAGAGGTCGGCGACCATGTCCTGTACGAGATCGTGCGCGACTCCTACATCGTCATCCGCACCGCGCCCGGCGAGATCAAGGCCTATCCCAACGCCTGCCTGCACCGCGGCCGGCGCCTGAAGGAGTACGCCGGGCGCTGCAGCGAGATCCGCTGCCCGTTCCACGGCTTTGCCTGGACCCTCGACGGCGCGCTCAAGCACGTGCCGGCCCGGTGGGACTTCGAGCAGGTTCGAGACGAGGAGTTCTCTCTGCCTGAGTGCAAGGTGGGCACGTGGGCCGGCTTCGTGATGATCAATCCCGATCCCGACGCCGAGCCGCTGGAGGACTTCCTCGGCGAGATCACCGAGCAGTTCGAGGTGTGGGACCTGGCCAACCGCTACACCCAGGCCCATGTGGCCAAGGTGATCCACGCCAACTGGAAGATCGCCCAGGAGGCGTTCTGCGAAGCCTTCCACGTCAACGCCACCCATCCCCAGATCGCCCCCTATCTCGGTGACACCAACACCCAGGTCGACATCTGGGAGAACTTCGCCCGGGCCGTCACCCCCGGCGGCACTCCCAGCCCGCTGCTGGACTGGACCCCCACCGAGGACGACATGATGCGGGCCATGACCGATACACGAGTCGACGAACCCACACCGATTCCGGTGTCACCGGACCAGTCGATGCGCGCCATGGGAGCGGCCGCCAGCCGGGACCGGTGGCGGCCCGTGGCCGGCGAGTGGGTCGACCGGATGTCCGACGCCGAGATGATGGACAGCATCGACTACACGATCTTTCCCAACTTCCATCCGTGGGGTGCCTTCAACCGGATCGTCTACCGGTTCCGCCCCAACGGCGACGACCATCGCAGCTCCCTCATGGAGTGCATCTTCCTGGCCCCCTACTGCGGCGAGAAGCCCCCCGGTGCGCCGGTTCACTTCCTCGAGGAGCACGAGAGCTTCACCGACGCACCGGAGCTGGGCATGCTGGGCAAGGTCTTCAACCAGGATCTGTTCAACATGGAGAAGGTCCAGCGGGGCCTGGAGACCACCCGCAAGCCGGGCGTCACGCTGAGCAACTACCAGGAGTCGAAGATCCGCTGGCTCCACGCCAAGCTTGACGCCTGGGTGGGGGCCGAACTGTGAAGGGCCTGCGCCATCCCTTCACCGGGGCGCTCTATGAGCCCGACGGGACCGGCGGCGTGCTGGTCACCGACGGTGATCGGCAGGGCCGGTTCCGGCCCAACGGATCATGGATCTCCGGCGATCTGCGGGAGTGCGACCCGCAGTTGTGCGGCTGGGTCGCCGGGCCGAGGGTGGCCCATCACCGGATCGCGGAGGCCTCCTCCGACCACTGAGCAGCGCCCGGCTCGGCCCGCCCGATCTTGCCTTCCAGCACCAGCTTGAAGCCGTCGAGCGCCTGCCGGTGATCGCGCTGGTCGTGCGACAGCCCGTCGGTCAAGCCGATCGTGAAGGCGTGGATGTAGGCCAGCACCGCGGCCCGGTCACCGGGCGCGATCTCACCCGTGGAGATGCCGCAGTCGACGATGTTCTCGAAGAACTCGCTGCGCCGGGCGTCCCCCCGGCCCAGTTCGCTGGCGAGCTCGCCGATACGCCGGCGATCGATGCGGGACGCGCCCAGGAACCGGGCCAGTGACGGGTCGTCGTTGTTGAGCTCATGGGCGGTCTCGAGCACGGCCTCGATCTTGCCCACGAAGGTGTCGGCGCTGCGTTCGGCTGCGCCAAAGCGCTTGTAGACCCGGTCCTGCACCTCGTCCAGCACGGCCTTGTAGATCTCGAGCTTCGAGTCGAAGTAGTGGTAGATCGCGCCGGTGGTGATCCCGGCCTCGCTGGCCACCGCCTGATTCGTGGTCGCCTCGTAGCCCAGCTCGGCGAAGCATCGGCGGGCCACATCGATGATGCGGCCCCTCGTCTCAGCCGAACTCGTTGCCGGCGGCCTGCCCAACCGGGTCGACTTCGATGCCATGGGGTGAAGGCTATGTCAGGCTGTCCGCAGGCAGCGGGCCGCCGTCGCGCTCGCTGGCCTACCATGGTGAAATAACTAACCATCCGATCAATTCAGGAGAAGCAAAATGGACCTCGGACTGGCAGGCAAGAAGGCCCTCGTCACCGGCTCGACCAAGGGCATCGGCCGGGCGGTCGCCGAGACACTGCTCGCCGAGGGCGCGTCGGTGGCGATCTGCGCCCGCAACGGCGATGACGTCGACCGGGCCGTGGCCGAGCTGTCCACCGTCGGCACTGCGGTCGGCTCGGCGGTTGACGCCGGTGATCTCGGTTCGCTCGAAGCCTGGATCGCGTCGTCGGCCGAGTCTCTGGGCGGCATCGACATCTACGTGCACAACACCTCCGGCAAGGGCCAGAAGCAGCTCGACGACTGGACCACGAACTTCAATGTCGATCTCAGGGCGCTGGTGGGCGGGGTGGCCGCCGCCGCCGACGCGCTGGCCGACGGGGGCGGAGCGCTGGTGAGCATCGGCACCACCGCTGCCGCGGAGCACTTCGCTTCGGGCTCTAACAGCTACAGCGCCTTCAAGGCCGCCGCCACCAACTGGACGCTGGGCCAGGCTCAGGTGCTCGGCGCCAGGGGCATCCGATGCAACGTGGTGTCGCCCGGACCGATCTTCATAGACGGCGGCGACTGGGACAGGATCAAGGGCCGCCTGCCCGAGTTCTTCGAGGCCACCCAGAAGAGCCATCCCGGCGGCGACATGGGGACCGCCTCCGACGTCGCCAACGCAGTGGCCTTCCTGGCCAGTGACGCGGCCCGCCACATCAACGGAGCCAACCTCACCGTCGACGGCGGCTTCCTCAAGCGTGTCGACTACTGAAGCGCCGGCGGAGGGACGTGTCGACGCCTGCCTGGTGGCTGGCGGCAAGTACCACGACATCGACTTCGCCCGCCGCGAGCTGCTCCGCCTGCTGGCCGAGCATCCTCACGTGCGCACCCGGGTCGACGCCACCTACGAGGACACCGACGCCCTCGACGGGTGCCGCTTCCTGGTGAGCTACACCTGCGACGTGCGGCCCTCGGGGCGGGCCCAGCGGGCTCTCCGCTCCTGGGTGGAGCGCGGCGGGCGATGGGTGGCCCTCCACGGCACCAACTCGGCGCTGGACCTCCCCCGGCCCAACGGCGTCGAGTCGCCTCGCTGCTTCCCGGTGTTCGCCGAGACCCTCGGCAGCCAGTTCATCGCTCACCCGCCCATGGCCCCCTACCAGGTCGAACCGGCCGATCCGGACCATTGGCTGGTGGCCGGCATCGAGTCGTTCACCACCGACGACGAGCTGTACCTCATGGAGCACGCCGACCGCGGCACCCTCCGGCCGCTGCTGCTGACCCGCTGGCGGGGCGAGGCCCGCGGGTTCGCCGAGAGCGACTGGACCTCGGGCCCGGGCGAGCACCTTGTGCAGTACCTCCGCCCGCTCGGGTCCGGTGCCGTGCTCTACAACACCCTCGGGCACTGCCGGGGCCATTGGGACATGTTCCCGCTGCGGGACTACTACCCGAAGGTCGAGCGCTGCTCCTGGAACGCTCCCGAGTACTACGAGCTGCTGCGCCGAGCCATCCGCTGGGGTATCGGAGCGGGTCCGTGATCGGCGGGAGAGCGCGGTGACCGGTCCGTCGCACGAGGTCCTGCGCGACATCCACCGGCGCATGGTCCGCATCCGCCTGTTCGAGGAGGCCGCCGGGCGGATCTCCGAGGCGGGCCGGATGCCGGGCTTCATCCACCTGTACGTCGGCCAGGAGGCGGTGGCGGCCGGAGTGTGCACCGCGCTGCGCGACGACGACCAGGTCAGCTCCACCCACCGGGGCCACGGCCATCTTGTGGCCAAGGGCGGCGACCTGTCCCGGATGATGGCCGAGCTGATGGGCAAGGCCACCGGGTACTGCGGCGGCAAGGGCGGGTCGATGCACGTCTGCGACCTGGACCTGAACATGCTCGGAGCCAACGGGATCGTGGGCGGCGGCGTTCCGATCGCGGTCGGTGCCGGCTTTGCCAACAAGTACCGGGCCAACGGGGCGGTGAGCGTGGCCTTCTTCGGCGACGGGGCCACCAACATCGGAGCGTTCCACGAGGCCGCCAACATGGCCGCCGCGCTCCAGCTTCCGGTGCTGTTCGTGTGCGAGAACAACGAGTACGGGGAATACACCCCCCGCTATCTGACCATGGCCATCGACGACGTCGTCGAGCGGGCCCCGGCCTACGGGATGCCCGGCACCATGGTCGACGGCATGGACCCGGTGGCGGTGTTCGAGGCCACCACCGCCGCAGCCGCCCGGGCGAGGGCGGGCGGGGGGCCGTCGTTCATGGAGTGCAAGACCTACCGGTTCTACAACCACCACGGCGTCCAGACCCTGGGGATGAAGTATCGCTCCGACGACGAGCTCAACCAGTGGAGGGCTAAGGACCCCATCCCCCGGCACGAGGACCTGATGGTCGGCGCCGGAGCGATGACCCCCGACGGGATCGAGGCCGTCCGGGCCGAGATCGCCGCCGAGGTCGAGGCGGCCATAGATTTCGCCGAGCAGAGCCCGTTGCCCGACCCGGACGACCTGCTCGACGGTGTGTACTCCGGCCCTGCCGACCAGCGGCAGCCGCTCTGAGCATGGCCGAGCTCACCTACCTCAAGGCGTTCAACCAAGGCGTGCGCCAGATGATGGACGCCGATAGCGACATCTTCGTCGTCGGCGAGGACGTGGGCCGCAAGGGCGGGGTCTTCGGCAGCTTCGCCGGCCTCTTCGACGAGTTCGGCGAGCTCAGGATGGTGGACACCCCCATTTCGGAGCAGGCCATCGTCGGACTGGGGATCGGTGCCGCGGTCTGCGGTCTGCGGCCGGTGGTCGACCTGATGTTCATGGACTTCGTGCTGGTCGCCATGGACCAGCTGGCCAACCAGGCCGCCAAGCTCAAGTACCTGTTCGGCGGCAGCGCCCGGCTGCCGGTGACCATCACCACCAACGGCGGTGCCGGCCTGTCGGCCGCGGCCCAGCACAGCCAGAGCCTCGAGGCGATGCTGTGCCACGTCCCGGGCCTCAAGGTGGTGATGCCCTCCACTCCCTACGACATGAAGGGCCTGATGGTGTCGTGCCTGCGCGACGACAACCCCACCGTGCTGGTGAAGCACAAGCGCATGTACGGCGTGAAGGGCGACGTCCCGGCCGAGTTGTACGAGGTTCCGATCGGTGAGGCCCACGTCGTTCGCCCGGGTGCTGACGTGACCGTGGTGGCCTACAGCCGGATGGTGTCGGAGTCGCTCGCCGCCGCCGATCAACTGGCCGCCGAGGGCATCGGCTGCGAGGTGATCGACCTAAGGTCGGTGCAGCCGATCGACACCGAGACGGTTGTCGCGTCGGCCCGCAAGACCAACCGCATCGTGGTCGTGCACGAGGCGGTCCGGTTCGCGGGGCTCGGCGCAGAGATCGCGGCCCAGGTCTCCGAGCACGCCTTCGACTATCTCGACGCCCCCGTGGCCCGGGTTGCGGCACCCTTCACACCGGTGCCGTTCAGCCCCGCGCTCGAATCCCGTTACGTCCCCGACGCCCCTCGGATCGCGGCGCAGATCCGCACCACCCTCGACCGCGGCTAGGGGCCGAGCGAGCGGGCATGGCCACCGAGTTCCAGATGCCGAAGCTGGGCCTCACCATGGAGGCCGGCACCATCATCGAATGGCATGTCGCCGACGGTGCGGTCGTCGAACAGGGAACGCCGGTCATGGCCATCGAGACCGACAAGGTCGAGAGCGATGTCGAGGCCAGCGCATCGGGCCGGCTCCATCAGACCGGCGCGCCGGGCGAGACCTTCCCCTGCGGCGCGCGCATCGGGTGGTTCCTCGCCGACGGGGAGGAACCACCGGAAGCCGACTTCTCCCGCCCCCGAGGTCCGGCTTCCAGAGCACCCTCCACCGAAGCCCCCGTCGGCGTAGCTTCCGCCGCCGGAGCGGCCGAGAGAGCAGACACGGTGGCCCGCGGCTCGGGCGGTCGCATCCTCTCGTCGCCCAACGCCCGGCGGGTGGCCGCCGAGTTGGGCGTCGACTTCGCCGCGGTCGCAGGGTCCGGCCCCGGCGGTCGCATCGTCTCCGAGGACGTGCAGCGCTTTGTGGCCGCGCGGCTCGAGTCCGTTTCCGACGCCGGGCAGCCTTCCGTTGGTGCGCCGCCGGCATCGATCCCCGATGCTGGCCCACTGGTGGTGGCGAGCCTCGCAGCGCGCCGGTTGGCCGACCTGCTGGGCATCGACATCGCGGCTGTTCCCCGCACCGGCGCCGACCCGAAGGTCAGCCGTGACGACGTTGCCCTCTATGCGCGGCAGCGCCTGGCCGGGTCCGGCTCTTCACCGACCGCGGCTTCGCCCGCGCGGACACCGGCGGGAGCCCCGCTCACGCAGACACCGGCCGGGATCGTGCCGATGCGGGGCATGCGGGCCGCCATCGCTTCGCGCATGCACGACGCGCTCCACGACATGGCCCAGCTCACTCTCACCATGGACGTGGCCATGGGCCCGGTCGTTGCCGACCGTCGGCGGCGGCAGGCCGACGGTGCCGCCCCCAGCTACACCGACTACGTGATCGCGGCTGCGGCTGCGGCGCTCGTCGAGCACCCGATCGTCAACAGCCAGATCACCGACGGCGGCATCGCCCTTCTGCCCGAGGTCAACGTGGGGATGGCGGTGGCTCTCGACGACGGCCTGGTGGTTCCGGTGGTGCGGTCCGCCGACCGCCGCTCGATCACCGAGGTCAGCGTTGAGACGTCCCGGCTCGCGGCCGGAGCCCGCTCCCGATCGCTGCCGCTGCCCGACTACGAGGGCGCGACATTCACGGTCACGGCGCTCGGCATGTACGGCGTCGACGCGTTCACCCCCATCATCTACCCGCCCAACACCGCGATCCTGGGTGTGGGCCGCATCCGCCGCGACGTGCACTGGGACGACGACGACCGGCCGGCACCGCGACCCACCCTGACCCTGAGCCTCACTTGGGACCACCGCGCCTTCGACGGGGCACCGGCCGCCGAGTTCACCCGAACGGTCCGGGAGGTGCTCGAATCGTGGGGTGAGCGGTGATCCGAACCGCTCCTCTCGGCTTCACCTTCGCTGAGGCCGCTGAGCTGGACATCTCGGATCGCCCCGGGCTGCTCGGAGGCAAGGGGGCCGCCCTGGTGCGGATGACCGAGCTGGGCCTGCCCGTACCGCCCGGCTTCGTCCTCACCACCGCGGCGTGCCGCGAGGTGCTCGAGGCGGGCTGGCATGTCGCTCTCGACGACACGCTGGCGGCCGGGGTCTCGTGGATCGAACAGCAACTCGACCGCCGCCTCGGCGATCCCGAGGCACCCCTGCTGGTCAGCGTCCGCTCCGGAGCGCCGGTGTCGATGCCGGGGATGATGGACACGGTCCTCAACGTCGGCATGACCGATGCGGTGGCTGAGGCACTCTCGGCGCGCTCCGGAGTCGGCTTATTCGGGTGGGACACCGCCCGGCGTTTCGTCCAGTCCTATGCGGCCGTCGTGGCCACCGCCCCGGCCGGGTTGGTAGGGCGATTGTCGGCTGAGCGTCTGGGGCCTGAGCATGGGCGGTCGCGGCCGCCCGCGGCGCTGGCGGCCGCGATCCGGCAGCTGCGGGAGGAGCTCGCGGCCGCCGGGCACGACATACCTGACGATTCCCACACGCAGATCCGCCGGGCCGTCCGGGCCGTGTTCGCTTCGTGGAACTCCGAGCGAGCCATCCTCTACCGGCAGGTGGAGGGCATCCCTGACGACCTCGGCACCGCGGTGACCGTGCAGGCCATGACGTTCGGCAATCTTGGTGAGCGCTCGGGCACCGGTGTGGCCTTCAGCCGCGATCCCAGCACCGGCGAGCAGACTCTGGTGGGGGAGTTCCTGCCCGGCGCGCAGGGCGAGGATGTGGTGTCGGGCTCGCACACGCCCCGGTCGCTCGCCGAGATGAGAACTCTGTGGCCGGAGGTGGCCGGTGAGCTCGCCGCGGCAGCCGCCCTGCTGGAGCGGGACATCGCCGACATCGCCGACATCGAGTTCACGGTCGAGGACGCCGTGCTGTGGCTGCTGCAGGTCCGTCCCGGCAAGCGGAGCCCGCGGGCCGCGCTTCGAACCGCCATCGACATGGCCGAGGATCCCGACTTTCCCCTCGACCGGGCCGGCGCGCTGGCCAGGGTCGAGCCGATTCTCGCCGATCCTCCCACCGCGCCCGCGCTCGAGCCGCCAGCTGCCGCGGCCGAGGTCCTGGCTGACGGCTTGGCCGCGTCGCCGGGTAGGGCCGTCGGTGTGGTCTGCACCGATGTCGACGAGACGCTGGCCCGGGCCGGGCGGGGCGAGCCGGTCATCCTGATCCGGCGGGAGACCTCGCCCGCGGACGTCGCCGGGATGGCCGAGGCGGCTGGACTGGTTACCACCCTGGGCGGGATCGTCTGCCACGCGGCGGTGGTGGCCCGATCGTGGGGCATCCCTGCTGTGGTGGGTGCAGCCGCCATTGAGGTCCGAGACGACGGCATTGTCGTGGCCGGCTCGCGCGTTGCCGGCGGTGAGACCGTCACGGTTGACGGCGACCGGGGCCTGCTGCTGCGGGGAGCACATCCCGGCAACCGGATCGAACTAGACGAGGTGCGGGTACTGCAAGCCTGGCGAACAGAGCTCCAGCGGCCTTCCAGTTCCCGGACCGGCACTGAGTCGGGCCTCAAGGTCGGGCCCGGCCTTGATCCGGTAGAGGTTCGCCGCGTCATTGGCTTGAAGGGAATGGCCTCGGCAGAGTCGCTGGCCGACGTGCTCGGCTGCCGGCCCGACCAGGCCGAAGCGGCCATCGCTGCCCTGTTGGGCGAGGGGGCCGTCCAGGAGTTGTCCGGCGGGCGAGTCCGCCTCACTCCAGAAGCTCTGGCTGGAGTGGATGAGCTGTTCCGGCGTGACGCCGAGCGTCTCCGAACCGCGATTGAGCCGATCATGGACGGCTTCCATTCCGTCGACCGGCACTTCAAGGAGCTGGTCACGTCGTGGCAGATGCGCGTCGTCGACGGCGCCGAGGTTGTCAACGATCACACCGACGCGGCCTACGACGACGCGGTGATCGTGCAACTCCGAGACGGCATCCACCCCCGTGTCCTCGCGATCGTCGAGGAGGCATCGGCCGCCGAGCCGCGCCTGGCCCGCTACACCGAGCGCCTCACGGCCGCGCTGGAGGCGCTCCAGCGCGGCGACACCCAGATGATGGCCCACCCCTTGCGCGACAGCTACCACACCGTCTGGTTCGAGCTCCACGAGGAGTTGATCCGTCTCTGCGGCCGTACCCGCGCCTCGGAGGCGGCCGCAGGCCGAGCCTGACCCCGACCTCCCAATCCGCGGATGGCCTACGGCAGGGCGTCGATGGTGACGGTGCCGGCGGTGCCGTCGACGGTGACGGTGGCTCCGTCTGGAATGACGAGCGTCGCGTCCGGCACCGACGCTACGCACGGGATGCCGAGTTCGCGGCTCACGATCGATGCATGGCTGGCCGGAGCCCCGACGTTGGTCACCACTGCGCCCGCCGCAAGGAACAGCGGGGTCCACGACGGGTCGGTCTGCACCGTGACCATGATCTCGCCCGGCCCCAGCGCGGAGGGATCGTGAGGGTCGAGGACTACGCGGGCAACGCCGCTTACCGTGCCCGGTGAGCAGGCGGCGCCGGTCAGCACCGAGCCTGCCTCCGCCGCGGCCAGGACCGCCTCAGCCTTCCGGGGCCAATCGCTGACCGGCGGCGCCTGGTGGGTGATGATGAACGGTGGTTCCAGGTCGTAGAGGCTCCGGTGCTCGGCCTCGCGTTGAGCCAGCGCCGGGCCGAAGGCACCCGGGTCGGCCAGGAAGTCGTCCAGTTCGGCCTCCAGCAGCATGTAGATCTGGCCCGGCGACTCGATGTGGCCCGCCTCCGCCATCCGGCGGCCCAACTCGTCGAAGCACATTCGAGCCTCGTGGATGACACGGATGTTGGTGCACTTCGAGCGCTCCCGTGCGGCCAGGAAGATCCCCGACGACTTCATGCCGGCCCGGAACGTGTCGAGTGTCTCCTCGTTGCCGGCTAGGAGTTCCTCGATCTCGGCCGCGATGCCGGCCCGCTCGGCCGCTTTGCGCTCCAGCGCGGCGACCGGATCGGCGTCGTCGGACTGCCTCCGCAGCACGTCGAGCTGGGCGTAGGCGAGGCTCGTGTTCGTCTCGTAGCTCTCCGCGCCCGGGTCCCACTCGTTGGGTCCCCGGGAGCCATGGTTGTAGAGGAACACGCCGAAGGCATCGGCGAAGTCCGTGCCTGCCAGCCGCTCACCCAGGCCGTCCAGCCCGGCGTCGAACTCCGCGGTCAGATGGTCGCTGGATCGGATCATCCGCGACAGCACCCACAGCTCGCGAGCGATGTCGGCCGAATCGACGTCGCCGATGCCGGTGATGAGCCTCAGGCCGTCGTCGGGGCGCCCCAGGTCGGCCACCACCGCGGTGATGGTTCCCGGCCCGAACGACGCCCCCAGCGACGAGGTGACGTGATGCTTGAAGTTGTCAACCATCTGGGGCTGCAGCGACCGCGCCCGGGCAACCAGTTCCTCGTTCGAGACGGTTGCCAGGTCAGGTCGCTCGTCCCGAATGCGCTTGGCCGTCTCCTGCTGGTCGAGCACCGGCTGGTGGATGTCGGTGGACATCACGTAGCCGGCGGTCTCGGTGAGTTTCTGGGAATGGCGCTCGCTCTCGTGCCACGGCTTGGGCACGTACGGGGGAACGTCGGGGTGCTCGTCGAAGTAGGCCTCGTCGATCTGCTCCGGGGACGCACCCGGCATGCGCACGCCCAGCAGCCGGGCCTGGGTCAGCGAGTTGTAGAAGTAGCCGCCGAAGAGCCCGAAGCACTCCGGCGGATCGCCGTACTCGTCGGCGTCGAACACTCCGAAGGTCGCGAACCCCTCACGGCAGCCGAGCACCACACCGGACTCCCAGCAGAACGTCCAGCCCAACGGAGTGACCGGGTCGGCGAGCACCTCGCCCGCGTTGGCCCTGGTGTAGTCGGGGAACCTCTCGGTCGGCACGCGGTCGATGATCCAGCGGTCTGAGAGCATCGGTTCTCCTTCGAGATTCGGTGGCCGGCTCAGGCGAGGAGGCTGCCTCCGTGAAGGTCGAGGACGGCGCCGTTTATCCCACCCCCGATGTCGGTGCAGACATGGATGGCCATGGCCGCGACCTCATCGACGGTGTTCAGGCGCTTGATCGAGGCCAGCTGCGCGTAGGTGTCGAGGAACTCCTCGTAGGTGATGCCCATGGCCTCGGCGGCCTGGGGGCCGGCCGTCTTCATGATGTCGGTCTCGATGGCACCGGGGCACAGCACGTTGCAGGTGATCCCCACCGGGCCGTACTCGAAGGCGACGGCCCGGGTCAGCCCGATGATGGCGTGCTTGTTGGTGATGTAGTGCGAAATGGCGGCTTTGTCGGCTTGACGGCCTTCCACCGACGAGATGTTGATGATGCGGCCCCACCCGTTCTTCTCCATGGTCTGCAGGGCCCGCCGGGTGCCCCAGAACGTGGGGTTGAGGCACCAGTTCAGGCACTCCTCCCAGGCCGCGTCCTCCAGCTGGGCCACCGGCGCGAAGCCTGAGGACCCGCCGGCGTTGTTGACCATGATGTCGATGGTGCCGAAGGTCTCGACGGTGGTGTCGACCAGCCGGTTCACCGCCTCCTGCTGCTGGATGTCGCCCTGCACGAAGATCGCCCGGTCGCCCGCATCCATCTCCGCCAGCGCCTGCGCACCCTTCTCCTCGGAGCGGCTGCACACCGCGACCTTCCCGCCCTCGTCGATGATCGCGCCGGCGATGGCCCGTCCGATCCCGCGGGTGCCTCCGGTGACGGCGGCGACTTTGCCTTCGAGTCTCATGGACTCCCTCCTTGATTGTGTTGATGGAGAACTGGGTTCAGGGAGCTGAGCGAACAGGCCGCAGACTAGTCATCGCTGGCCATCCTCCCCGGTCGGATTCTTGATCAGACCTATGAATGATTGCATGCAATCGAGCGATTGCACAAACGTAACTCGCCCCGCGCTTGACGCTCATTTCGTCGGTCTATACGGTCTTGATCGCACAGGTTCGGCATTTTGTCCGACATATGACTCCAAAACCCAACGACGTGAAGGAGAAGCGCTGTGTCAGAGTTCAACGACCTTGAGGCCATTCGCCGGCTTACCTACGAATACGCCATGGCGGTGGACACGATGCAGCTCGACAAGCTGGTCGACCTGTTCGTTCCCGAGGCCGTCTTCGATCCAGGACCGGGCGGCGTGCCGGTGATGAACGACCGTGACGAGATCGAGGCGTTCTTCAAGGCGACCTTCGAGGGATCCCGCAATCTGTACCACCTGACGTCCAACCACATCATCGACGTGGACGGCGATTCGGCCACCGGAACGGTCTACTACGCCGCGTCGGGCGTCACCGCCGACGGGGCGAGCTTCGGCGCCAACGGGTACTACGGAGACACCTACGTGCGGACCGACGACGGCTGGAAGTTCCAACGCCGGGAGGCGGCAGCGCTCCTCGATCCCGACTACAGCGATTGGGACCAGGCCGAGGGCTAGCTCGCGGGTCAGGCGCCCTTCGTGAGGTCGCCCCATCGTCACCCATGACCTGCATGAAACGGCGGATCAGGGCGTGCCGTCCACCCAGCCTGGGGCCTCATTCCTCGAACCCGTCGTGAACCCTGCATCGGTTGTGAGGCACAGCCCGTTCGTGTAGCCGGACTCGTCGCTGCCCAACCAGAGCGCCGCGTTCGCGACGTCTGTCGCGAGTCCGGCTCGCCCCTTGAGCGGGGACATCTCCTCGAGAATGGGCATCACCCCGTCTATGTCGTCCCGATCGCCAACGAAGGCCTCCGCAGTCAAAGGCGTCGCCATCGCATGAGGCGCGATGCAGTTCGCCCTGATGCCGTGACGACACAGCTCGGCGGCGGCGTTCTTCGTGAGACCGACGATCGCATGCTTGGCCGCGGTGTACGCGTGGGGACCGAGACCGCCGACCACCCCGGCTGTACTCACGGTGCTGATGATCGAGCCTGACTCCCTCGGGACCATCACGCGAGCCGCATGCTTCATCCCGTAGAAGACCCCGTTGAGCAACACGTCGATGGTGGCCTTCCACTCGTCGGCCGGAGTGGCCGCCAACGGCCCGAAAACGCCGACGATGCCCGCGTTGTTGAACATCACGTCGAGGTGACCGAACTCGCGGACTGCGGTATCGACCAGGTTCGAGACGTCAGCCTCGCTGGTCACGTCGCAGCTCACGAATCTGGCGGCCGAGCCGATCGACTCCGCGACTCCCTCGCCCCGCTCCCGTTGAATGTCGGCCAGCACGACTTGCGCGCCCTCGGCGACGAAGAGGCGTCCCGTCGTTTCGCCGAAGCCACTGGCCCCTCCGGTGATTGCGGCTACCTTGCCTTCGAGGCGTCCGGCCACTCTCGACTCCTCTCGCCGCCGACACGCGCTAAACGTAGAACCTATACCACACAGCCAACGGGTCCGACTCGACCCGTGCGTCTACTCGCGTCGCACGCCCACCGAACCCGGCCCAGCCGGGCCGTGCCAGGCCCAGCAGCCACCCGGTGGATCACCCCTACATGCTCACACCCCGCTCATCGCGACTTGACGGGGTGAACATCCGGCCATAAGGTGCCGAAACGTCCGACGTATGACTCGACGGAGATCAGAGGGGGAGCAGCCGGTGTCAGAACTCGAAGACCTGAAGGCGATCGAGCGGCTCACGTACGAGTACGCGATCGCCGTCGACACGTTTCAGCTCGACGCCCTGATGGACCTGTTCCTGCCCGAGGCGGTGTTCGACCCTGGACCGGGCCACCCACCCGAGAACTTCATGAACAATCGCGACGAGATCCGTGCCTTCTTCCAGGGCCTGTTCGATGTTTCGACGCACCTGTACCACGCGGCGACGAATCACATCATCGACGTCGACGGCGACACCGCGACCGGCACGGTCTACTACCTGGCGAAGGGCGTCACCACGTCCGGTGGCGGCTTCGGAGCTCACGGCTACTACGCCGACACCTACGCACGGACCGCCGACGGATGGAAGTTCCGTCGCCGCGACGCCGCCGGGCTGCTCGATCCGGATTACAGTAACTGGGAGATGGCCAACGGCTGACGCTCGACGGTCTCCCTCAAATCTCGCACCTGCGATAGGCCTGGGAGGGCATCATGAAATCCAAGACATTGCTCCGCCTTTTGGGCGTCATCTTCGCGTTTGCACTGGTTGCAGCCGCATGTGGTGACGATGACGATGCAGCCGTTGACGAAACCACCGAGGAAACGGAACCTCAAGAAACTACCGAGGAAACGGAACCTCAAGAAACCACCGAGGAAACGGAACCTCAAGAAACCACCGAGGAAACGGAACCTCAAGAAACCACCGAGGAAACGGAACCGGCCGACGACCCGGTCGCGGCTGGTGTTGCAGCGGCGCAGGCGGTGTCGGATGAGTTGCGTGCGTTGCCAACCTCGATTGGGCTAACGGAGCCGATTGAGGGTGACATTCCGACGGGGTTGAGGATCGTCGTCATTCCGATCAATGTGCCGTCGGCGATCGAGCTGATCACGTTCTTGCAGGAGGCCGCGGCTGTGCTTGGCTGGACGGCTGAGTCGGTGTCGGGTGGTACGACACCTGAGGAGTTCAAGGCGGCGTTCGCCCAGGTGTGCGCCGACGCGCCCGACGCAGTGTTCAGCCTGGGGATCCCGTCGGCGGTGGTGACCGAGGAGCTTGAGTGCCTTCGTGATGCGGGTATTCCGATGGTGTTCCAGTCGACTGCGCCTGAGGGGGTCCAAGACACCGATCTGGTGTTGGCCAACATCTATGACCACACGCCGCAGTTCATCTCTGGGACCCACAACGCGAACTGGGTGATCGCCGACAGTGGCGGCAACGCGAACATCGTGTACTACGACTTCGGTGCGGTGGAGACCGTGCATTTCGTGTCACTCGGGTTCGAGGAGACGATCGTCGAGAACTGCCCGAACTGCACGTTCGAGAGGATCGATGTGCCAGCGGAAGACATCGGCACGAACCTGCCGGGCCAGATCGTCAGCTATCTGCGTGCGAACCCGGACACGAACTACGTGGCGTTGGCGTTCAGCGATCTGGCGATCGGTGTGCCTGGTGCGCTGGCTGATGCCGGCATCGGTACCGACGAGGTTCGCCTGATCGGCGCCAACCCGGGGCCGGGCAACCGGGTGAACATCGCGGCCGGGAACTACGAGCAGGCCGCGATCTCGTTCCCCAAGTACGAGTCACAGTGGCGGGTCATCGACATCTTTGCCCGTCATTTCGCCGGCGAGTCCGTCGACCATCCACAAGATGCCATTTACCCGTACTTCATGTACAGCTCCGACAACGTCGATAACTGGCCCGGGGCTCCCGAAGACGAATGGCCCCTCGTCCAAGATTACAAAGAGCAGTACCTCGCCCTCTGGGGTGTCGGCTGATCCGCTGGTAATGGACGATCGTTCACCGGTCGAGGTCAAGAACCTATCGAAGACCTTTCCCGGCACCCGGGCACTGACCGACGTGTCGCTCCGGCTGGCGCCGGGCGAGATCCACGCCCTCGTCGGCCAGAACGGATCTGGGAAGTCAACGCTCATCAAGATCCTGGCTGGCTACCACCAGCCCGACCGCGGCGGCGAGGTCTGGGTGGGCGGCACCGAGATCACCACCGATCGCAGCGCTGCGGCTCACCGCCTCGGACTCCGCTTCGTTCACCAGGGCCTGGGGCTGATCGACGAGCTCAACGCCGTCGACAGCTTCGGCCTGGTCAGCGGCTTCGCGCGGACGACAGCCGGGAACGTGAACTGGAAGGCGCAGGCCAGCCAGGTCCGCGCCCAGCTGGCCCGATTCGGTGTCGAGGTGGACGTGATGCGACCGGTCGGCCAGCTCGACGCGGTCGAGCGCACAGCGGTGGCCATCACCAGGGCGCTGGAAGGCCTCGAATCCGGGAGCGGCGCGCTCGTGCTCGACGAGCCGACGGTCGCGCTCACCAAGCGCGAGGTGAGCCGGCTGTTCGAGATCCTGCGAGAGGTCCAGCGCAGCGGCGTAACCGTTCTGTACGTCTCGCACTACCTCGACGAGGTGTTCGACATCGCCGATCGGGTCAGCATCCTCAAGGGCGGTCTCCTCGTCGCCACCCATGACACGTCGGCGCTCGACCGCGACGAGTTGGTGCGGCTCATGGTCGGTCACGATGTAGGGTCGCTTCACGGGCGGCGAAGCGAGCTAACCGAGTCTGAAGACACACCGGCCTTGCGGGTACGTGGTCTTGCCGGGCGCCAGCTCGAGGGCATCGACTTCGATGTCGCGCGTGGCGAAGTTCTCGGGATTGCCGGCCTTCAGGGCAGCGGGATCGGAGAGTGTCCGTATGCGTTGATCGGTGCGACCCGCCACCCGCGGGCAGTCATCGAGGTCGCCGGCGAGGGCGCGCAGCGGCGCACGCCGACCGTCATGGCCGATCTTGGTGTCCGGCTGGTTCCCCGAGATCGGCGTACCGAGGGCGCGATCTCGGAGTTCACCGTGCGCGAGAACATGACGCTCGGTCGTCTGCGGTCGTTTTGTCGCGGCGGCCGGCTCCGGCCGGGGGACGAGCGCGTCTTTGTCAATCACTGGATCGACGAGCTCGAGTTGGTCCCTCCCGATCCCGACCGTGCGTACAGCACGCTGAGCGGCGGCAACCAGCAGAAGGTGGTACTCGGCAAATGGCTGGGTACCGATCCCCAGGTGCTCGTCCTCGACGAGCCGACCAACGGCGTCGATATCGGTGCCCGCGAGAAGATCTACACCACCATTCGGGATCAAGCCGCTGGGGGCCTGGCGTTCGTCGTCTGCTCGTCGGACGCCGCTGAACTGGCTGAGATCTGCGACCGGGTCCTGGTCCTCGGCGGCGGCGTGATCGAGGCCGAGCTCGTCGGCGATGACATCACCGAAGCTGCGATCGTCAGTCAGCTCCACGTCACCGAGGTGGAGGCGGCGTGAACGAGGCGGCCGTGAAGCCCCAGACAGGAAACCAGACGAGAAGCCTGTGGAGTTGGTGGTCCTTCAACAACATCGGCGCCCTCTACGTTTGGGCGCTCATCATCGCCATCTTCTGGTTTCTCGAGCCGGACACGTTCGGCTCAACGGACACGGTGACCGACGTCCTCAACCAAGGCGCCGTCACCGGACTGGTGGCCCTGGCGTTGGTGGTCCCGATGTCGGTCGGCTGCTTCGATCTCTCGATCGGCGCCACCCTCGGCGTCACGTCAGTGCTCACCGCCAAGCTGCTCGCCGAGACCTCGGTCAGTCCCACGACCGCAGTCATCGTGGCGCTCCTGGTCGGCCTGGCGATCGGGCTGGTCAACGCCGTCGTCGTGGTCGTCTTCAAGATCGATCCCTTCATCGGGACGCTGGCGACCAGCTCGCTCCTCGGCGCGTTGTCACTGTTCATCTCCGGCAACAGGACCATCGCGTCCGAGCGGCTGATCGGTGACTTCACCGAGATTGCTCGATACAAGATCCTCGGCGTCACAGCGCCCGTCTGGTACATGCTCGTGGTGGCGGTGATCCTCTGGTACTTACTCGAGCACACCGCGACGGGACGCCACATCTACGCCATCGGCTTCAGTCTGGAAACCGCGCGCCTGAGCGGCATCAACACGAAGCGGATTCGCTTCATGAGCCTCGTCCTGTCGGCCTTCGTCTCTGGGCTGGCGGGCGTGGTCCTGACTGCTCGAATCACGGTGGGGTCGCCGACCATCGGCCCACCGTTCTTGCTCCCCGCTTTCGCGGCGGTGTTCGTCGGTGCCACCCAGCTTCGGGGCGGCCGCTTCAACGTCTGGGGCACCCTGATTGCGGTGTACCTGATCGGCACCGGAAACACGGGGCTCTCATTGGCCGGCGCGCCTCTCTGGGCGCCGCAGGTCTTCGTGGGTATCACCCTCATCGTGGCTATTGCTCTGACCGGGGTGAAGCGGTTGGTGAAATGAGTCCGGGGGACGCCGTCGCATTCGCCCCCCTGCCGCTCGGTACGGCTCACGACATGGGTACCGGCGTCGACGGGCGACCCCTGTTCGACCCTCGGATCTTCGATAGCACAGAGTTCAGACGAAACCCGCACCCCTACTACCGAATCCTCCGCGACCACTACCCGGTCTACTGGGACCAGCTCCACAACCGCTACTTCATCACCCGCTACGACGATGTGGTAGCGGCGTATCTCGACGACGAGACGTACAACACCATCCCCAAGGGCAGCTCGAATCTCGTGAACGGCAACACGATCCTCGAGCTCGGTGGCCGCGACCACGCCCGCCGCCGACGTCTCTTCGGCGCTCAGCTCACCGGGAAGCCCCTCGAGGCCAGGCTGCCGGCCATCCGTCGTCTGGCCCTGGCGATGATCACCGAGGCGATCGAGCCAACCGCCGTCAAGATGGCCGAGCGCAACGTCGCCGGTCGACGGACCATCGAGCTCGGGCGGGCCTTTGCCAACGAGTTCCCCATTCGGGTGGTCGGCGAGGTCCTCGGTTTCCCCGAGGATGCCCAGGATCGCTTCTACTACTGGTACAGCTCCATCCAGCAAGGGAAAGGCAGCTCCGAGGAGGCGAAGGCCGGTCTCCAGGCTCGCCAGGACCTCGAAGACTATGTGTGGGACCTTGTCAAGCAGCGTCGCCGCCAACCGACGTTCCTGTACGACGAACACGGTGAGCCCACCGGCGAGGACATCATCTCCCGCCTGAGCCGGTCCCAGATCGACGGTGGCTATCTGTCGCTCACCGAGATCGTGTCGATGATCTCGGTATTGGTGGGCGGCGGCGGTGACACCACGCGAGGGGCGATTCTGCACATGTGGCGGCTCCTGCTGGAGCATCCCGAGCAGCTAGCCGCGGTGCGTGACGACCCAGACCTGCTCGACGCCGCCTTCCACGAGACCTTGCGCCACTCGGCTCCTGTCGGCGGCATGTCCCGCTCTCCCAACCAAGACGTGGTTCTCCACGGCGTGACCATCCCGGCGGGATCGTGGGTGGAGCTCGTGAACTTCTCGGCCAACCACGACGAGCGCATCTTCCCCGATCCCGAACGGTTCGACATCTTCAGGCCCGAGCTCTACACGGGAAGACAAGTACAGCGGGGCTTTCGCGTCGACGGCCAGTTCAGTCACGTCGGGTTCGGAGTTGGGTCCCACTTCTGCCCCGGAGCCTGGGTCGCCCACCAAGAGACGGTTATTGGATCGAGAATCCTCCTCGATCACCTACGGAATCCTCGTTTGACGCCCGGCAAGATCAGCACGGACTCTCACGGCGGTTTCGAGCCCATCTATACGGATCGCCTCTCGCAGTTCTCCGAGCTCTGGATCGACTGCGATGTCGACTGATCGCTCCCGGTCCTACGAGGTCTACCAACGTCAGACGGAACGAGACATCCCGGTGGTGATCCCGCCGGGGTTCTCGCTGGCTCCCGAGTTCGTAGCGGACCCCTACCCGACGTTGGCGCGGCTACGGGACAACTATCCGTGCTTCCGCGACTGGTACACGAACACGTGGTGGGTGACCAGGTATGACGACGTCACGTCGCTGATCGCCGACGACGCCAGCTTCACCTCTCGACCGCGGAGGCTCGCCTACGGCGCTGACGTCGCCGGGCAGAACCTGCGGGATGAGCCGGCCGTTCGCAACGCGTTCGGTCACGGCATGCAGCACCACGCGGCGATTGTCGCTGAGGAGTCTCTTCACAGCTTCGCGACGTCGGCGGGTGGTGACTTGATCGCTGACTACGTAGGGCCTTTCACGGAAGAACTGCTGGCCCGCGTCATCGGAGTTCCGAAGGCCGAGCGCAGCCGTTTCAGCGCACTGTGGCGCGCCGTAGATGAAGGGGTCGGGTGGCATGCCGGCCGTCAGGATCGCGGCCGGCGAGCGATGACCGAGATGGGTGACATGCTCGCGAAGCTCATCGCTCAGAAGCGGCTCGATCCGTCCGACGACGTCCTGTCCGCCCTGCTGATCTGGCAAGCAGATGCCTCTGACGTCGAGCTCGCCGACCATGCCGTCGCCACCTTGCTGGAGGTCGACCTCAGGACGCTCGAAGGTTCGCTCGCGAACCTGCTGTGCCTGTTGATGATTCACCCGGACCAACACGCTCTGGTGCGCGAAGACGACGAGATGCTCATCCGGGCGTGGCAGGAGACGATGCGTCACAGCCCACCGATCACCGAGGCGCATCACTACACGACGCGTGAGGTCGAGCGATTCGGGATGTTGCTTCCCAACGGGGGTCTCGTCGTGTGTTCGGCCGCCGCCGCGAACCGCGACCCTCAGACCTTCAGCGACGCCGACAGTTTCGACATCACCCGCAAGGATCTGGCCTATCGTGAGCCGCGTGGACAATTCCGGATCGACGGACTCCCCGCCGGCGTCGCACCGGGGCTCGCCCCACTCTCGAAGCTGCCGGCGCGACCCGCCGATCGTCCGCCATCGCACTACGCGCTCACGGCTGAGGCCGTCGTGGCTGCAGCCGGTGTGCTGATCGCGGCAGCACCGTTGTTCCGACTCGATACGTCGTGGCGACCTCCTCAGGTCACGTGTCGCTGGCCCGGTGATGTGCGCACGTGTCGACAGATGGTCGTCCGGGCCGGGTAGTCACATGCCTGACCAACGCAGGCAGCCCGTCGACATAGGTGAAGGCATGGTCCGTCCTGTGTTGCCGGCCTATCGCCAGGTTGCGGAGCAACTCCGGACGTTGATCACCACGGGCCAGCTTCGCCCGGGCGAGCGTCTGCCCACCGAGTCCAACCTGGCGAAGTCGTTCGCAGTCAGTCGGGGCACGATCCGTGAGGCGCTTCGCGAGTTGTCGGCCCAGTCGTTGATCGACACCGTCCGCGGCACGACCGGGGGGAACTTCGTCGCCGTACCCGATCTGGGTTCGGCGTCGGAGCTGCTGGAGTCCCAGCTGGGGCAGATGTCGGGGCTCGACATGGTCACCTTGCCGCACATGCTGCAAGTTCGCGAGATGCTCGAGATCCCGATCGCCCGCCTTGCTGCTGAACACCGCACCTTCGAGCACCTCGAGATGTTGCGAGCATCCATCGGGATCGCGACAACTGCGGAGTACCGGCGGACTCTGACGGACGAGGGGGCTCCGCACTTTCATACGACGCTGCTTCACGCGGCCGGGAACCCGCTCCTGTCGATCATGACACCACCGGTCTTCCGGGTTCTGTCCCTGAAGTACCTGCGCGATGATCCGCCCGACTTCTGGCGTCTGGTCAGCGACGAGCATGCAGCCATCATCGAGGCGGTGGCCGATCGTGACCCGGACGCGGCGGAAGAGACGATGCGGAATCATCTTGCCTCGCTCCGCGCTGCTTACGAGGCGGGTAGCGATCCCCAGTGAGTAGAGCCCAAATGGGCCTGCCCAGTTGAGGCTTAGAGGCCGAGCGGATAGGCGAGCGAATCCGCCCCATACGGGCGAGGCTGTGGCCCGAGCGGCCGGTGGGCGGCAGCTACTGGGTCAGGCGGGCACCGGCGTGTGTCGAGTCCTCGATCGAGATCGGGTGGCCCACCCACAGGCCGATGTTCTGGCCGGTGCGGCCGTCGGGCCCTTCGCTCAACAGCTCGACGAGCAACGCGGCAGCCTGGGCCGGCTGTATCCACTCCTCGATGGCGGATTCGGTTGCCCGGTCGCCCATCCAGGCCAGTGTCATCTCGGTGACGGTGGCCCCCATGCACAGCGAGTTCACGCGGATGTTGTGCTCTCGCAGGCTGATCGACCAGTCGAGCGTCAAGCCGTTGATCGCCCACTTGGAGGCGTTGTAGAGATCCATCCTTCCGTGGCCGCGGACATCGAGGCCCGGCTCGGGGAAGACGTGATCGGTGCCGATGTTGACGATGTGGCCGCCGCCACCCTCGATCATGAAGGGCACAACCGCCCGGCCGAAGAGGAACGGCCCCTTGGTGTTCGTGTCCATCACCTCGGCATAGTCCGCGAGTGCCTTGTCCCAGTCGTCGTGCGGTCCGGTCGCGAACCCGACGCCGGCGTTGTTGATCAGGATGTCGATCCGTCCGTGGGCCGAGATGGCGCCATCGACGACGGCGCGGACATCGTCGGACTCGCCGACATCGGCCACATAGGTAAGACCCTCGATCTCGTGCACTGCCTCCTTGCGATCGCAGGCCACGATGCGCGCGCCCTCGACACCCATTGCCGTGGCGAAGGCGCGGCCGAGTCCGCCGGCGGCGCCGGTCACGATGGCGACTTGGCCGTCGAGGATCTTGCTCATGGCTCCTCCGGTGCCGCGGCGCTGGCGCGGTCCCTGTTGGCGGTCAGTCTGGTGTGTCGGGGCCCCGCTTGGCGGGGAGCTCCAGGAAGATCTGGCCGTCTCGCACTTCCAGCGAGTAGCGGGGCTGGTAGCGCTCCCGGGCCTTGCAGTAGCCGGTCGCGACCTCGTAGGCCCACTGGTGGCCGGCGCACACCAGCCGGGTGCCCAGCATCACGCCCTCGTTGAGCTTGCGGCCCCGGTGGATGCACACGTTGGACAGCGCCGCCGGCTCGCCGTCGTTCCACAGCAGCAGGATCTCGTGGCGGTGCAGGTGCACCACCAGCTTGCCCGCCGCGGCCAGCTGATCGGCGGTGGCCTCCACCTCGAACCATCCCCTCGGTGCCGCCATAGCTCCGCCCGTCAGCCGCTCAGCCGCTCAGCCGCTCAGCCGGTGCCGGCCCAGCCCGTGCGGGAACCGCCGCTGGCGCCGTCCTCGTCGTCGAGGCCCACCTGGTCGGGGTCCCAGCTGAAGGTCACGTCGCCCCGGGTGTAGGTCTGGCACGCCAGCCGGTAGCCCTCATCCACCAGCTCGCCCAGCCGGGCCCGCTCGCGCCTTCGGGGCGGGTCGAGGTTCTCTGCCCCCTCCTCCACTACCAGGCGGTCGGTGCCGCAGTTGCCGCTGGCGCACTGCCACGGCACGTCGATGTGCTCCCGGATGGCCATCCGGAGCACGTTGACCTCTTCGCCCTCGGCGAACTCGACGTGCTGGTCGGCCGTCTTGAAGTAGATGCGCGGCACGCCGATCAGAGCCCCGGCCCTGCCTCTGCCGAACGAATGGGCGAGCGAATCCGCTCCATACGGGCGAGGCTGTGGCCCGAGCGGCCCGTGGGCGCAGCGAACAAGAGCGGGAAACGCAACGTTGCTCCGTGAGGCGGCCCCACCTATTTGCGGGCCCTGCCGTCGTCGACCGTGCTGGTTCAGCCGACGAGCGCGGGCTCGCGCTCGTCCTCCTCGACCCAGGGGCCGAGGTCGGGCTGCACGTAGGTCTCGTACAGCGCCTTGGTGTAGGCGAAGCGCATGTCGGCCGCCTCCCGCACGAAGTGCAGGCAGCGCTGCTGCAGCTCGGGGGTGTCGGCGTACTTGAGCACGATCTGGTAGCCCCGCTCGCCGTGGATCTCGTCGGAGGTGATGTGCAGGTCGAAGAACTCGGCCTCCCACTCCGAGAAGCCGTACTTGTTGATCAGCGTCGGGTACTGGCTGCGGTATATCGACGGCACCTGCGACTCGAGCCCGACGATCAGCGCGGCCGACGACACCACGAAGTTCTCCCGGCCCGACACGTAGTACATCCACCCCTGCATGCCCTTGGCGAAGGGCATGGCGTTGTTGCGGTCCTGCACGTAGGCCCGGGTGCCGCCGCAGGCCTCGGCGAAGCGGATCAGCAGGTCGGTGTGGCGGTCGTCGCTGAGCTCCTCCTCGTACATGTTCTGCAGCAGGAAGTCCTTGGCGTCTCGGGCGTGGTCGGGCGTGTTGGCGTACATGAGGCCGAGGTAGTCGCCGAACGGGCCGATGTAGTGGTAGTGGTTCGTCGCCCAGTGGACGAAGTGCTGCTTGTGAAGCTTGCCCGTGGCCCAGGCCCGGCTGAACGAGGCGTCCTTGGCCATGGTCCCCGAGAACGCCTGTTCCAGGGCCACTCTGAACTCGCTTGGTGACATCAACTCGGCCATCGACTGCTCCTGCTGTGTCGACTTACAGTCCAATTCATTCTGTTTCTGATGACTTGCTTGCTGCTTGGGAGGGCGCTGGGAGAGTACCCGATCCCCGGCGCCCTCAACTATGAAAGGGCGCCGGGGAGAGGTCGGAATCCCCGGCGCCCGCAACTGTATACACTATCCCGCCGCAACATTGGACTCCAAGTCCGGGCCGTATCCGGCCAAGGGACGGGGGGAGACGGCCGTGCACGAAACCGAGGTTGCCTTCTTCAGCGAAGGCGTCGAGCTCAAGGGTCTGCTGCGCTCGCCGGATGGGGTCGTCGATCCGGTCCCGGCCATCGTGCAGGGACCGGGCTGGCTCGGGCTCAAGGACGCCAAGCTGTACCTGCCCTATCACGAGGCCCTCACCGCGGCCGGCTTCCATGTGATGATCTTCGACTACCGCGGCTTCGGCGACTCTGGCGGCGACCGCGGCATCCTGTTGCCCCAGCACCAGCTCGAGGACCTCGTCAACGCGGTCACCTACCTGTGCACCCGCGACGACGTCGACTCCGACAACATCGGAGTGTTCGGCAGCGGCGGCACCGGGGGCGGCAACGCCGTGCTGCTGGCCGCGGCCGACCGCCGGGTGCGGGCCGCGGTGTCGCAGGTGCCGGTGGCCGACGGGAGGGACTGGCTGCGCCGGATGCGCCGCGAGCACGAGTGGTACGAGTTCCTGGCCCGCCTCGACGCCGACCGCCGCAACCGGGTGCTCACCGGGGAGGGCGAGATGGTCCATCCCCGGGAGGAGATCATGGTCCCCACTCCCGAGCGCCGGGCCTCGAAGGTGAAGGCCGACGTGGACGACCGCATCCCGTCGTCGGTGCCGCTGCGCTGCGCCGAGGCGATCATGGACTACCGGCCCATCGACGTGGTCCACAAGGTGGCCCCGGCCGCGCTGATGATCATCGCGGTGGCCGACGACGCCACCACCCCCACCGACCACGCCGAGCGGCTCTACGAGCGGGCCGGCGCCCCCAAGAAGCTGGTCATGCAGCGCCACACCACCCACTACGCCGCCTACAAGCAGTACGGCGACGCGGTGATCCCCCAGATGGTGGACTGGTACCGCACCCATTTCACCGGCGGTGCGGTCGAGGTGCACCAGAGCGCCCCGGCCGAGCCTCCCCAGTTGCTGGTCAAGCACCCGGACGGCGCATCGGGCTAGCAGCCGCGCGCCTGCGGGTCAGTCGGCTGGCTGGCCCGCCTCGCGAAGCCATGGGACCGGACAGGCGTCGTCCCAGTGCATGGCCCTGCCCACATACTGCATTCCGATGTGGTAGCAGATGGTGAACAGCAGGTCGGCGAACTCCGCCCTGTTGAAGACTTGCTGCATCTCGCGGGTCAACTCGTCGTCCACCGCTCCCTGCCTTGCCACGAGTTCACGCGTGTAGCGCTCCGCCATCTCGAGGCGGTGACCCTCTGTGGGATCGGACGACGCCTCGGCTTCATCGTCGAGGATCTCGTGGCCCGACCGGACCGTCCTGAAGGTGATTCAATAGTCGCATCCGAGGGCCTCGGCGCTGGTGATCCTGGCTCTCTCCTTTAGCACTGGGCTCACCGCTGATCTCTCCCAGATGGACTCGTCTATCTGTGCTATGAGGTCGCCGAGGGGTCGGTGCTGTCTGAACGTTTCGAAGGGGAGTGCGGCTTCAGCCATGGTGCCGATCCTACGCGCCCCCTTGTCTATAGGAGCGAGCGCGGATAGGCGAAAGCCTGTCGCGTCGCCGCGGTGTCATTCCCGCTCTTGTTCGCTGCGCTCACGGGCCGCTCGGGCCACGGCCTCGCCCGTATGGGCCGGATTCGTGCGCCTACCCGCTCGGCCTCTAAGCCTTGGCCGCCGTCTGTATACAATCTGCCTGTAGTGCTGGCCCCACCCATGACAGTCCCCGTCCCTGCCGTCTGGCGGCTGTGAGCGCGTCCACCATCGACCGGGTCGTGGCTGGCGGCACCGTGGTGTCGGGTACCGGCGTCGAACCCGCCGATGTGCTCATCGCGGGCGAGCGGATAGCGGCCATCGCCGCGCCCGGCGCGATGCCGCTGCCCGACTCGGTCGAGCGCATCGACGCCGCCGGCAAGTGGGTGCTGCCCGGCATGGTCGACGTGCACGTCCATCTGCGCGAGCCCGGCTACGTCCACAAGGAGGACATCAGCACCTGCACCGCGGCGGCCGCCGCCGGTGGGGTGACCACCGTGTTCGGGATGCCCAACCTCAACCCGGTCACCAAGAACCTGCAGGTGCTCGAGGAGCTCTTCGACCTCTACGACGCCAAGAGCATCGTCGACTGGAACCACAACCCAGTGCCCAGCGTGCTGGGTGAGGTTCAGCCCATGGCCGACGCCGGGGTGGCCGCCTTCAAGATCTACATGGTGGTCGACACCGGCCGCGACTACCCCCACCCGAGCGGCACCGGCATCCACGACCACGGCCATCTGCTGCGCATGTTCGAGGCCATCGGTCCCACCGGGCTGCCGTTCATGATCCACCCCCACGACCAGGCCATCATGGACGTGACCGAGCAGACCCACTGGGACCGGGGCGACCGCAGCCCGGCCGCCTACGCCCAGACCCTGGCCACCCACAACGGCCTGATCTGGGACGCCGCCATCGCCGTGATCCTGCAGATGGCCGAGGCCACCGGCACCAAGCTCCACATCGTGCACATGCAGACCGAGGGGTCGGTCGAGTTGGTGCGCCGGGCCAAGGAGCGGGGCGTGCCGGTGAGCTGCGAGGTCAACCACTGGGCGCTGTTCCTGTCGCGGTGGCGCGACATCGAGCGCCTCGGCCCCTACGCCCTGTCGTACTGGGTGCCCGACCACCACCGCGAGGCGGTGTGGGGCGCCCTCAACGACGGCACTATCGACATGCTGTCGTCGGACCACGCCCCCCACACCCGGGCCGAGAAGGAGGTCGGCTGGGAGGACTGCTGGGCCTGCCACACCGGCACTCCCGGCATCCAGGAGCAGTACCCGATGCTGCTGGACTGCCACATGGACGGCCTGATCTCGCTGCCCAGGGTGGCCGAAGTGGTGGCCGAGGAGCCGGCCACCGAGTTCAAGCTGGCCTCCAAGGGCTTCCTGCGGCCCGGCTACGACGCCGACCTCGTGATCTTCGACCCGGCCGACCAGACCCGCCATTCTGCCGACACCGTGCTGTCGAAGTGCGGCTGGACCCCCTACGACGGCCGGATCACCAAGGGCCGCATCCACCGCACGATCGTGCGGGGACGAGACGTGTACGTGGACCGCAAGGTCGTGGGCGAGCCCGGCTGGGGCCGCCACGCCCGCCCCACACTGTGACTTCGACGAATTGGCAGCGTTGTGCACGGTATGCGTGCGTTGTGCTGCCAGTTCGCGGCGGGCCGGCTGTTGTGAGCCTGTGAGGAGGACGCGATGACTGACACCTCGAACATGAAGTTCGGCCTGCTCATGCCCCACTTCGGCGGCCATGCCAGCCGCCGGGCCGTGCTCGACGGGGCCGTGCTGGCCGAGAGCTTCGCCTTCGACTCGCTTTGGGTGCGAGACCACCTCGTGTTCGAGCCCCACTCCGAGATGGAGGCGGCCGACGTCACCTTCTACGAGGCCCTCACCACCCTCACCGCCATCGGGGCGGTCACCACCGACATCACGCTGGGCACCGGCTCGCTGATCCCCTTCCGCCACCCGGTGCACACGGCCATCAGCATCGGCACGCTGTGCAGCCTGGTGGGCGACCGGGTGGTCCTGGGCTTCGGGGCGGGCACCTTCGACCACGAGTTCGACGTGATCGACATGGCCGGCGTGGACCGGGTGGGCCTGGTGCGGTCCAACGCCGAGATCCTGCGCCGCCTGCTGGCCACCGACGGGGTCACCTACCGAGACGACGTGTACTCGTTCGACAACATCTCCATCGAGCCCAAGCCCGGTGCCCCGGTGCCGTTCTGGTACTGCGGGGCCACCCCCCGATCGGCCCGCCTGGCCGCCGAGTACTGCGACGGCTGGATGCCGGGTCGCACCACCCTGCTCACCATCGCCGAGCGGGTGGCCACCATGCGGGAGCTGACCGAGGCCAACGGTCGGCCCATGCCCACCGTCGCGGTGATCCCGCCGACATCCATCGCGGCCACCCACGACCTGGCGCTGTCCGGGGTGAACCTGGAGGGTCTGTTGGCGTGGGCCAACAAGCGGGGCAAGTGGTGGGCCAAGCCGCCGTCGGGCCGCTTCGCCACCGCCGAGGACATCGAGGGCTCGCTGATCGCGGGCACCCCCGACGAGGTGGTCGAGCAGGTGGGCCGCTTCGCCGGGGTGGGGGTGGAGCACCTGGTGTTTGACCTGCGCATGAACTTCGACCGCTGGTTCGCCTCGGTCGAACTCCTCGGCCGCGAGGTGCTTCCCATTCTGAGGGGCTGACGGTCGCCAGCGCAATCTGGGCTGAGAGTCCATGACATAGCTCTGGAGCAGGGTTGCGCTATGATGAATATAGAGCTATTCTGATCTAGGAGCTTCGCCACCGGGCCATCCAGCGGTGCGCCACTGTCCTTCATTTGAGTACGAATCGCATCCGCTTCGTACCGCTGGGTCTAGGAGAAGCCCCATGACATCAACCATTCCCGCCCACCGGGTACCACCGCCGATGACTCACACCCCCGATCCGGCCACAACCTCGCAGGCTCAGATCGTCGACGACGCTGTCGCGGACCGGCCGGCAAGGCCCAGGTTGCGAGACCAGATCGCCGAGAATCCGCTGCTGAGCCTCGCCGTCGGGCTTGTGCTGGCCCTGTTCACGCTTCTTGGCACCGTGGTGGTGGCGCTTCTCGTCTTCGCTCTGAACAGCTTCGACGACCGCTTCGACAGGCTGGAGGCCAGGATGGACCGCCTGGAAGCAAAGGTGGACGCCGGCTTCGCCGCGCAAGGTGCCCAGATCGCCGAGCTCGAACGGAAGCTCACCGCCCTGATCGCTAATCTGAACGCCACTGCGGCGGTCGACGCCGCTCTCGAACATCGGTTGGTGATCCCAGGCGCAGGCACCGTGGAGCCCGAAGGCGAGCCGCCCGACTAAGAACGTGCGCGAGTAGGTACAAGCCCGTCATGTTGCGGCGGTGTGTCTCCCGCTCTGTTCGCTGCGACCTGAGGGCCGCTCGGGCCACGGCCTCGCCCGTATGGGCCGAACTTGTGCGCCTACCCGCTCGGCCTCTGAGCCTCGGACCCCTAGGCTCCGGCTGACGAGGGCTTGATGTGAGGGAAGCAGTTGACCGGGAGTTCGTGGTCGCGGCGGCCCGCGACGAGGTGTGGCCTCGTTTGCTGGACGTTCACGCGGTGGCGTCGTGGCTGCCGATCATGCACTCGGTGACCGAGGTGTCGTCTAGTCCGGCTGGCCTCGACGGTTCCAGTTTCCAGGCCGCCTTCGAGGACAAGGTGGGCCCGTTCTCGCTGCGGGCCGACCTGCACATCGAGGTGGCCGGAGTGCAGGAGCCCGAGGAGGTGTCGATCCGGGCCAGGGGAGAGGACCGCCAGATCCGCTCCCGCATCATGATCGACGCCGCGGCTCGCCTGTCCGACGCCGGCCCCGGCCAGACCCGGGTCCGGCTGGTCGGGTCCTACGAGATCACCGGCCGGGTGGCCACCCTCGGTGCCGGCGTTATCCGCTCCAAGGCCAACAAGCTCATCGACACCTTCTGCACCAACGCCGCCGCCGCCCTTGCAGGAGCAAGTTGACGGCGGCTATCTCTGACCCTCCGGACCGCCATACCCGATCCCCCGGACCGCCATCCCTGACCTCCGACCGCTATACGTGTACCAAAGGACCGTGAGGTCCTCAGCCACAGGGATTTGCTAGAACGGCCGGATGCCGATGCTGCCTGAGATAGGGCTGGTCCGGTCTGCCGACTTGGACGAAGTGCTGGCCGCGGTCGATTGCGACCATGCGCCTTACGCCGGGGGCACCGAGTTGGTGCCGGCTATGGGCCTGGGGTTGCGCCGCCCGGCCGCCGTCGTGGATCTCAAGCGGGTCGATCTCTTGAAACGGATTGAGGTAGATGTCGAGGCCGGCACTGTGACCATCGGTGCTGCCGTCACCCACCGGCGGCTCTCGGATGACCCTGGAGTCCGGGAACACCTGCCCACGCTGGCAGCGGCGGCGTCGCGGGTGGGCAACGCCCGGGTGCGCTCCACCGGAACCGTCGGCGGCAACCTGTGCTTCGCCGAGCCCCGCTCCGACCTCGGCTGCGTGCTGGTCGCTCTCGGAGCGAAAGCCGAAGTGCGCTCGGCCGTCGGTGCCCGCACCCTCGGCATCGACGAGCTGATCGTGGGCGCGTTCGAGACGTCGTTGGCGGAGAACGAGATCCTCGTCAGCGTGGCCGCACCGTTCGAGCCGCCGGGCATGTCGTACTGGAAGCTTCAGAGCTACGAGCGACCCACCCTCGGAGTGGCGCTGGTCGTCACCGACTCGCAGTGGCAGGTCACGGTGGGCGCGGCGACCGAACGCCCCACCCGAACCGTGCTCGCCGCGGGCGACACCGCCGGCCTGGCCGCCTTCGTCGACGGGCTGGAGCTCAGCGACGACATGACCGGCCCGCCCGCCTACAAGCGCTCGGTGCTGCGGGCTCACCTACAGCGGGCCCTGGGGGCGGAGCGGTGACGGTGCTGCGGGCTCACCTACAGCGGGCTGTGGGGGCGGCGCTGTGACCGTTCCGGGCGCGACTTCGACCGTGATCCGGTGCCGGGTAAACCGTCGGGACGTCGAGATGCTGGTGCCGATACGGCTCACCGTGGCCGAGCTGCTGCGGGACCGCCTCCGGCTCACCGGCACCAAGGTCAGCTGCGAGATGCAGGTCTGCGGGGTGTGCACCGTGCTGGTGGACGGCAACCCGGTCAGCTCCTGCACCACGCTTGCCTGCGACCTCGACGGCACCGAGGTGCTTACCGTCGAGGGCCTGGCCCGAGGCCGGGACCTGCACCCCGTGCAGGACGCCTTCATGGCGGCTAATACCCTGCAGTGCGGCTATTGCACGCCCGGCTTCATCATGATGACCGTCGCCCTGCTGGACGCCTACCCCGACGCGGACCACCACGACGTGCGGGAGTGGATGGACGGCAATCTCTGCCGCTGCACGGGCTACGCACCAATCGAGACCGCCGTCACAGTCGCGGCAGACCGGATGCGAGCCGAGTCGCCGGAGAACGAGCTATGAATGCCGACGGATGGCCAGGGTGCGGGCGGTGAAGGCTCTGTCTGTGCCGCGGCGGGATGCGTGGGAGAAGGTGACCGGCCGGGCCCGCTATGCCGTCGATGCCGCCTTGCCCAACATGGCCCACGCCGCGGTGGTTCGCTCCGAGCGGGCCCACGCGTACATCACCAGCATCGACCGGGCCGAGGCCGAGGCGGCGCCCGGTGTGATCGCAGTGGTTACCGCTGGCGACCTCGGCGACCTGGGCCTTCGCTTCGGCCACATCGTGCCCGATCACGCCATCCTGGCGGTCGACAAGGTCCGCTACTACGGCGAGCCGGTGGCAGCAGTGGTGGCCGAGACCCCTCATCAGGCCGCCGACGCCGCCGAGATGGTGTGGGTCGACTACGACGACCTGCCCGCCCTCACCGACGCGGCCACAGCCTTGGCCTCCGATGTGCTCATCCACGAGCAGTCCTACGCCTCCGAGGGCGAGAAGTTCTTGGATGTCGCCCCGGGCGCCTCAGCCGACAACGCAGCCCACCGCGGCGAGCTGGCCTGGGGTGACGCCGAGGCTGCCCTGGCCAGTGCCGCCACCGTGGTGGAGACCACGACGACCTTCCCCCTCGTCTACGGGTACGCCATGGAGACCTACAACGCTCTGGCCGACTGGCAGCCCGGCTCGCTGCACGTGGTGTCCACCGCCCAGCATCCGCTGATGGTCCGCAAGGAGCTGGCCCGGATGTTCTCGCTGCCGCTGGCCGCGGTGCGGGTGGAGGTGCCCTACATCGGGGGCGGCTACGGCTCGAAGTCCTACACCAAGCTGGAGCCCCTGGCCGCGGCCGCGTCGTGGGCCGCCGGCCGCCCTGTCAAGGTCACCACCGACGTCGAGGGGGCCATGTACACCACTCGGGCCGACGGCGCGCGGGTGACGGTGCGCACCGGCTTCGACGCCGATGCCCGGATCACTGCCCGCGACATCAACATTCTCTTCGACACCGGCGCCTACGCCGACAACAGCCCGCTGGTGCTGACCAAGAGCATCAACCGCAGCTTCGGCCCCTACCGGATGCCCAACCTGCGGATCCGGGGCGTCGCTGCTTACACCAACACTTCTCCGGCGTCGTCGTACCGGGGCTTCGGCGCCCCTCAGGCCGCCCTGGCCGGTGAGCTGAACATGGACATGGCTGCCGACCGCCTGGGCATCGACCCCGTCGAACTGCGCCGCCGCAACCTGCTCGCCCCTGGCGACACGCTCATACCGGGCAAGCGTCCCCTCGACGCCGATCTCGCAGCCGACCTCGATGCCGTTGTCAAGGCGCTTGACGGCCACGCCGCCGTTCCCGACGCCGCTGCCTCGGCTGTCGCCAGTGCCGACGACCATGACGTTTCCGGCCAGGCCCGGTCCAAGGCCGGCGTGCGGCGCGGTCGGGCCGTGGCCCTCACCGCCAGCGACGCCGGTGCCTCGCCCAACTCCACCGCCCAGGTGCGCATGCACGCCGACGGGTCGGTCACCCTGCTGGTGAGCAGCACCGAGATGGGCCAGGGCAGCCGCACGGCGCTGGCCCAGATCGCAGCCCGGGAGCTGTGCGTGCCGCTCGACGCGGTGGCCGTCGGCCAGAGCGACACCCGGTTTACCCCGTTCGAGTGGACTACGGGCGCTAGCCGCACCACCACCGTGGTCGGCCTGGCTGTCCAGGCCGCCTGCGCGGATCTGTGGGACGCGCTGCGGGCCAGGGCGGCCGAGTCGGTCGGAGTGCCCGTCGGCGACGTAGTTGTCCACGGCGGTCGCCTCCACCTCGACGCCGACATCTCCGACACCGTGGGCGGTTCTGGTGCAGGCGAGCGGGGGGCGCGTGTGGCTGATTTCGCTTCGGTCGTGAAGGGCTCCGGCTCAGGGCTTGCTCCGGCTGAGGTGATCCGGCGGTGGTTCGGCGCCGACGCCGGCGAGGTGGTGGGCGTGGGCGTGATCCGCCGGGCCGGCGCCACCGAGGTGCTGCCCCCGTTCTGGGAGATCGGCGCGGTTGGTGTGGAGGTATCCGTGGACACTGCCACCGGCGAGGTCACCGTCGAGCATCTGGTCACGGTGGGCGACGTAGGCCATGCCGTGAACCCGGAGCTGGTGAAGGGCCAGGACCTGGGCGCGGCCACCCAGGGTCTGGGCATCGCCCTGTGGGAGGAGATGGTCTACGACGGTGAGCAGCTCACCAACCCCAACCTCGTCGAGTACCGGGTGCCCCGCCTGCGCGACACCCCCCGCCGCATCACGTCGGTGCTGGCCGAGCGGGGCGACGGGGCCGGCCCTTACGGCGCCAAGGGCGCCGGCGAGGGCGCCCTCAACCCGGTCCCGGCCGCGGTGGCCGCCGCCGTGGGCCGGGCCGTGGGCGTCTGGCCCACGGAGCTGCCCCTCACCCCGCCCAGGGTCTGGTCCCTCCTCCAACAGGCCCAGCAATAGCCGTACGAGACAACCCCCTCAGAAATCTCGGGTTGGAAATGTGGGGTATGTCCGCAGAATCGCGCCGAGATTCCGGATCGTCTGCCCCCTCAGAAATCTCGGGTTGGAAATGTGGGGTATGTCCGCAGAATCGCGCCGAGATTTCTGGGCGGCGGCTAAGCGGCGCCCTCGTCGAGCAGGGCCAGGGCGGCATCCAGGTATTGCTCGGCGGCCTGAGTCATGCGGATCAGCCCGTAGGTGTCCAGCACGGCCCGCTTGACCCGGTCCGGACTGGCCCTGCGAATCGCGGCCTGCTGTATCACGCCGGCCACCGCGTGAGCCGGCTGATCGCTGGCACCGGACCGACCCAGCAGCTCCCGCCGCTTGTGCCCCATAAGCTCGGCGATCTCGTTCAGCGGCACCTCGTACAGCGACCGCTCGCCCAGTTCCCGGACCACCACCGCAGGCGTTCCAGCCAAGCGCAACACCTGCTGAGCCTCACCGGCGTTGTCGAGCGTGTCGACCTCCACCTGGCCCCGCAGCGTGAGCCGGCCCAGCGCCTGCTCCATCGGTGCCCGGGCCCTCTGGGTGACCTTCGACGACCCCGCTCCGCGGATGTAGAGCCGGTAGGCCCGGTCGGCGGTAACCGGCCCCTCGGCGGTCACGATCTCCAGCAGGCGGCTGGCGATCTGCGACACCGGGGCGGTGCGGGGGTCGGGTAGCCCGCTGCCTTGCCACGCCGCGTAGGGATGCGGCCCGACTGCTGGGTCGTACGCCAGGTCGGTAGCCTCGCCGCCGCCCGGGGGCTCATCGCCCGCATCGACAGCGCTCCGGGTCGCTTCCGCCCCGTCTGACGGCGCGCCCGGAACGGGACTCAGCTCCATCCACCACTCCGGCGACGGCGGCTCGGTGAACCCGAACGGCCGGTACAGCTCGTGGGCGTCGTCGGTCCTCAGCAGCAGTCGCTTGACGCCGATCACCGTGGGGTGCTCGCAGGCCGCGGCCACCAATGCACGGCCCAGCCCCCGACCGCGGTGCTCGGCCAGCACGTACACGTCGGTCAGCCAGCCGAACGTGGCCCGATCGGTCACGACCCGGGCCCCGCCCACCATCGACCCGTCCGGTCCGTACACCCCCAGCACCACGCTGTTGGCAGCGCCCTCGGCGGTCTGGTCCCGGCTGCGCCCGGTCGCCCAGTACCCCTCGACCTCCAGGAAGTCGTGCATGGCGTCCGCATCGAAGAGCATCGGGTCGTCGGAGATCACATAGTCCCCGCACCGCCATTCGGTGGGACGCTCCTCGATCACGCGGCAGACGCTACCCCTTGCGGGATGGCGAGCTAATGTGTATATATAAGCACATGCGTTTGCACATACAGTTGGAGGACGAGCTCGTTGAGGACATCGACCGCCGTGCCGGCCCCCGCCGGAGAAGCGCGTTCATCGCCGCGATGATTAGGCGCGGTCTTGATGACGAGCGGCGCTGGGACGAGATCGAGGCATCACTCGGCTCGATCGCCGACGCGGGCCACGATTGGGACGACGATCCCGCGGTCTGGGTCCGTACGCAGCGGCACGGCGACCCGCGCCGATCGGGCTGAGCGTGTCCCGGCTGTTGTTGGACTCCACTGTTCTCATTGACGCGCTCCGCGGCCGGCCTGCAGCTGAACGTCTTCGGAGCCTGCGCCGCGTGGGAGTGGAGCCGTGGGTGTCCGCGGTCTCGGTTGAGGAAATATGGCGTGGTCTGAGACCCGATGAGGAACCCGCGGCCCGCCGCATGGTTCAGGCGCTGCGGATGGCGCAGTTGGGTGCTGCCGAGGGCGAGCGGGCTGGCCGCTGGCGCCGGGAGTTCGCCGCCAGCGGCATCACCCTGCATCAGGCCGACTGCCTGATTGCGGCCGCCGCCGTCGGGGTTGGGGCCGCCCTCGCCACGGCCAACGTCACGGACTTTCCCATGCCTGACTTGGAGGTTCGGCACTGGCCTAGCGGCGGCTGATGGTCGCCGGCTCCCGAGGTCTCGCAACGTTCTTGAGGTCACTAGCATCGGTGACACCAGCGGCCGTGGGAGGCAGCGATGCTCGTCAGTGAGGTTCCTGCTTTGAGGGAGTTCTGGTATCCGGTCGTGTACTCGGCCGAGCTGACCGACAAGCCCCATCAGGCGGTGCTCTTCGGCGAGGAGTACGTGGTATGGCGCACTTCCGACGGCTCGGTGCACGCCGCCTTCGACCTGTGCCCCCACCGCGGCGCCCGCCTGTCGCAGGGCTGGCTGACCGGCGACCGTCTGGTGTGCGGCTACCACGGCTGGCAGTACGACGGCTCCGGCCGCTGCGTGTGCATCCCCCAGAACGATCCGTCCACTCCCATCCCCCGCCGGGCCCGCCTCCAGCCGGTGCACGCCGACGAGCGCTACGAGATGGTGTGGATCTGCGCGGCCGAGGAGCCCAGGGCCCCGATCCCCGACCTGCCCGAGCTGGACGACCCCGACTACGTGCTTATCCACGAGATGATGGAGGTCTGGGACGCAGCCGCTCCCCGGGTGGTGGACAACGCGCTCGACGTGAGCCATTTGTCGTTCGTGCACCGGGGCAGCATCGGCGATGCCGACGCGCCCCGCATGTCCGACTACGACCTGGTGCGCGACGGCTGGAACCTGAGCTTCACCATCTCGTACCAGTCTCGGGTCACCGAGCAGCAGAAGCGCAACACCGGCATCACCGACGACTTCATCACCCGCACCACCCACGCCGAGCTGGTCCAGCCCATGGTCTTCCGGGGCGTGCTGGAGTACCCCAACGGCCTGCGCCATGTGCTCTACAAGACGTGCGCCCCGGTGGATGACCACCGCACCCTGTTCTGCCAGTTCGTGGCTCGCAACGACGACCCCGACGACGAGAAGGCCCAGGGCATCATCGGCGTGGACCGCACCGTGCAGTGCGAGGACCGGGCCCTGCTGGAGCGGATGCCCTCGGACTTCCCCGCGGAGGTCACCACCGAGGTCCACACCAAGGGCGACCGCATGACCCTGGAGTACCGCCGGATCCTGGCCGATCTGGCCGCCGAGGCTGGCCCCCTGCGGCCCGATGCCACTTGGGCGGGAGGCCGCTGGGGCGCCTAGAGGCCGAACGGATAGGGAGCGATCCATGCGGAATATCGCGAGGCGCCGAGCGAGGCCGTGGCCCGAGCGGCCCATGAGCGCAGCGAACAAGAGCGGGAGACACAACGCTGTCACGCGACGGGTTTCGAACTATCCGCGCTGGCTCTCAGCGTAGTGGGCCAAGCGAACGCCCAGGGGTCCGAGGCCAGCGGGCACGCCGCGCCCGTGGACGCGGCTCAGGTCGGCGTGACGGTCGCCATCGAGGGAGTGGACCGGCGATTCCGGACGGGGTTCCTTGCGCTGACCGGGGTTGATCTGACGATTGGCGCGGGGGAGATGGTCGCCGTGGTCGGTCCTTCGGGATGCGGCAAGTCCACGCTCCTCAAGATCATCGCTGGACTCCTGACGCCGACCGACGGCGTCGTGGACTTCGGGGGCGACCGTCCGGAGACCGGTTACGTGTTCCAGGACGCCCACCTCTTGCCGTGGCGTACCGCCATCCGCAATGTCGAGCTCTTCCTTGAGGTGGACGGGGTCCGCAAGCAGGAGCGCCGGGACCGCGCCCGCAGCGCCCTCCGGCTGGTCGGGCTCGCGGACTTCGAGGGCAGCTACCCGGCGGAGCTCAGCGGCGGCATGAAGATGCGGGTCAGCCTGGCCCGGACCTTAGCCACCGACCCCCAGTTGATGCTGTTCGACGAGCCGTTCGCGGCTCTCGACGAGATCACCCGCAATCGCTTGAACTACGACTTGATCCGGCTCCAGCGGGATCGGGGCGTGACAGGTGTGTTCGTGACGCATTCCATTGGCGAGGCCGCCTTCCTCGCCGACCGGGTCGCGGTGATGAGTCCCGCACCGGGCCGGATCGTCGGCATCGTCGACGTGCCATTTGGCGACGATCGCCGCGCGGCGCTCAGGACCAGCGCCGAGTTCGCGGCCGTGGCCCGCGAAGTGAGCGAGATCATGGCTGCGCACGATGTCGCCGAGGCGCACGATGTCGCCGAGGGACACGAGACCGTGGCGGGACGCGAATGAGGGCGCGTCTGCGATCCATCGTCGCCGGCGTGACGCCGCAGTTGATCGTGCTGGCCGTGTTTCTCTTCGTGTGGTGGGCGGCCGTGCGGATCCTGGATCCGAAGCCCTTCGTCTTTCCCTCGCCGGGCCGTGTGTTGGACACGACCGTCACCGACTTCGACCGCCTGTGGATCGGGTTCAAGAACACGCTGTACGCGTCGGTCGTCGGGTTCTTGTTCGCCACCGCGGTAGGCGTGGGCGCGGCCCTGTTCCTCAGCCTGAGCCGCATGCTCGAGCGGGCTTTCTTCCCCTGGGCGGTGCTGCTGCAAACCGTCCCGGCTGTGGCGGTTGCCCCGCTGTATGTCCTGTGGTGGGGGCCTGGGCGCCAGTCGGTGATGCTGGTCGCCTTCACCATCACCCTGTTCCCGATCCTGGCCAACAGCCTCGCCGGGCTGCGCTCGGCCGACGCCGCCCTCGTCGATCTGATCCGGCTGCGCGGCCGGCGGCAGAACTCATGGTTCACGTTCACGAAGATCCGCATCCCGAGCTCGCTGCCGTACCTGTTCACCGGGCTGCGGATCTCGGCCGGACTGGCTGTTATCGGCGCGATCGTCGGCGAGATCGTGGTCGGCCGGGGCGGCGACGAGGCCGGGCTCGGCTACTGGGTCACCTTCGGCAGCACCCAGTTGAAGACCGATTTCGTCTTCGCTGCCATCGCGGTCTCGTCCGCGCTGGGCATCACGTTCTTCCTCCTCGTCTCCGCGGCCGGGAACCGGGTGCTGAGGCACTGGCACGAGTCGGCCCGCATCGCCGACACCTGATACCGGGCCGTCGGCGGTCGCCCGCGTTCTCATTGTCGCCGCTCCTTCGCGAGAATCGCCGACGACCTACTTCCCGCTTTCCGTCCTACCGAGGAGCACCCCATGTCCACCCGTTCCCGTCGCAAGCCCATGCGTGCCGCCCTGGCACTGCTGGCCGTGTTCGCACTCGTCGCAGCCGCCTGCGGCGACGACGCTGATGAGGCCGCCGAGCCTGCCCCAGCGGCAGCTCCGGAGGTAGACACAGCCGCCGTCGAGGCTGCCGAGGCCGAGGCCGACGCCGCCCGGGCCGAAGCCGACACCGCCCGGGCCGAGGCCGACGCTGCGGCCGCGGCTGCGGCTGAGGCTGCGGCGGCTCTGGAAGCGGCCGCCTCCGACGCGGCCGTCTCCGACGAGGAAATGGCCGAGCTCGAGGCAGAGCTCGCGGCTGCGCAAGAAGCCGCTTCGGCCGCCGAGTCGAGAGCCACGGAGGCCGAGACAGCCGCCGAGGAGGCCGAGATGGCCGTCGAGTCGATGGCCGCCGCCGGAGCCATGACGGTGCTGCCGGAGATGACTTCGGTGTCGATACAGACCGACTGGTTCCCCTCGACTGACCACGCCGCGCTCTACGCCGCCGACCTTCTCGGCTTCTTCGAGGAGCGCAACCTCGATGTCGAGATCCGCCCCGGCGGTCCCGGCATCCGCGCCGCCAACGACATCGTGACCGGCAACGTCACCTTCGGCATGGCCCTCGCGGAGAACGTTGTGCTCGCATCGGCCGGGGGCGCCGACCTGGTCACGTTCTTCGCCACCTATCAGGAGTCGCCGCTCGGTTTCATGGTGCACGCCTCCTCGGGAATCACCGGTTTGGATGGCTTTTCCGAGGTGCAGGTCTTCCCGGGCCAGGTCTTCTGGGAGGTGTTGAAGAGGGAGAACAGCCTCTCGGTCGAGGAGATCGCCTTTGACGGCAACCTGGCCGCCTGGGGCGAGAACGAGGGATGGGGTGTCCAGTCGATGGCCACGACCAGCCCCCACTTCGCCCGGTTGGCCGGCGCCGACCCTGCCATGCTGACCGGCACCACCCTCGGGTTCCCCTCCTACGCCACCACGCTGTTCACCTCCGACGAGTACGCCGCGGCCAACCCCGACATCGTCCGAGCCTTCGCCGAGGCGGCCCAGGCCGGCCTCCAGGCGTTCCTGGACGACCCGGGTCCGGTCATCGCCTACATCAACGAGATCTGGCCCGACTTCGAGATCAGCGTCGGCGAGGCCGCCTACGAGGTCATGAAGAACCTGGTCGTCAGCGACACCACCGAGCGACTCGGCCTCGGCGCCATGGAAGGCTCCGTGTGGGGCGGCGTCGCCGGCCGGATGTTCGACGCTGGCGTCATCAGCACCGCGGTCAACAGCGCCGACCTTTGGACCAACGCCTTCCTGCCGGGCGGTACCGGCGTGGACATGACCGGCTTCCGCTGGGTGATGGTCACCGATCAGGCCGGTCTCGGCGACGAGGGCTTCAACGACCTCGCCTGGGCCGGCATCACTCAGGCCGCCACACAACTCGGCGGCTCCGGCGACGTGATCGAGTCGAGCGAGCAGGCCCAGTACGTGCCCAACCTCCAGCAGTCGGTCGACGCTGGCGCGAACCTCACCGTGGGCGTTGGCTTCCTCATCACCGACGCCATCGAGGAGGTCGCCGAAGCCAACCCCGACTCCAATTTCGTGCTCATCGACGCCGTTGCCGACAGCGCCCGCGGCTTCGACCCGGGCGAACCGCTGCCCAACGTGCAGAGCGTGCTGTACGCCGAGCACGAGGCCGCCTACCTCGCGGGCATCATCGCGGGCATGACCACCCAGGCCGACAAGCTCGCCTACGTCGGCGGCATCGAGATCCCCCCGACGGTGCGCTTCCTGAGCGGGTTCCAGCAGGGCGTGGCGTCGGTGAACTCCGCGGCCGAGGTGACCGTGTCGTGGGTGGGCGCCTTCGACGATCCCACCACCGGCCGGGAGCTGTCCTCGGCTGCTTACGACGACGGCGCCGACATCGTCTTCGAGGTGGCCGGACTCTCCGGCCTCGGCGCCTACGAGGAGGCCAAGGACCGCGGTTCCGGCCACTGGGTGATCGGCACAGACACCTGCAAGGACCAGCTGGCGCCCGACAACTACCTGACCTCGGCCACCAAGGACGTGGCCGGGTCGGTGTTCCGGGCCGCGCAGCAGGTGGCCAACGGCACCTTCGCCGGCGGCGTTTCCGTGCTGGATCTCCAGGGCGGCTACGTGGGCGTCTGCGAGAAGACGTTCGGCAGCCTGTCGGCCGAGATCCAGGACGCGGTGAACGCTGCGGTCGAAGGGATCAAGTCGGGTTCGATTTCGGTCGATCCGGGCGTGTAGGGCTTCGCTCCTGTCGGAGGAGAACTCTCTGCCCCCAGATGACTCCGCGCTAGACGCACGGCCGGCCGGCGTGCCGGCCGTGCGCATGCGCGGCATTACCAAGCGCTACCCGGGCGTGGTCGCCAACGACGCCGTCGACCTCACGGTGGAGGTGGCCAGCATCCACGGCCTGCTCGGCGAGAACGGCGCCGGCAAGTCCACGTTGATGAAGGTGCTGTTCGGGTTGACCGCGCCCTCGGCCGGCACCGTCGAGATCGTCGGACAGCAGGTGGTGGTCGACTCCGCCCGCGACGCGCTCGACCTCGGAATCGGCATGGTGCAGCAGCACTTCAGCCTGATCGGCGACTTCACGGTGGCCGAGAACCTGGTGCTGGGGCGGGAGCCGCTGCTGCGGGGCGGCCTGCTCGACCTTGACCGGGCTGCGGCCGATATCTCTGAGCTGTCTGAACGCTATGGCTTCCGCATCGACCCCCGCAGCCGGGTCGGGGATCTGGCCGTGGGGGCCCGCCAGCGGGTGGAGATCCTGAAGGCTCTCTACCGGGGTGCCGAGGTGCTGATCCTCGACGAGCCAACCGCCGCGCTGGCGCCCACCGAGGTCGCCGAGTTGGTGGCGCTGCTGCGCCGCCTGCGCGACCAGGGCCGCACGGTGGTGTTCATCAGCCACAAGCTGTCGGAGGTGATCGACCTGTGCGATCGGGTGACGGTGCTGCGGGGCGGGCGGGTCGAGGGCCATCGCGAGATCGGCCCGGCCGAGCGCGACGACCCGGACCGGCACGACGCCCTGGCGGCCGAGCTGGCCCGGATGATGGTGGGCCACGAGCTGCCGGCGCCTCCAGAACGCGCCGGAGGTCTCCGCCGCGCGGGCGCGCCGGCGCTGCGGCTCGACGCCGCGGGTGACGGCCGCCGGCTCGGTCCCATCGACTTGGAGGTCCGTCCCGGTGAGATCGTCGGCGTGGCCGGCGTGGAGGGCAACGGCCAGACCGAGTTGGTGGAGATGGTGGTGGGTGTGCGCCGCTGCCGCGCCGGCTCGGTGCACTTGGGCGGCACCGACGTGACCCGCTGGAGTGTGCGCCGCCGCCTGAACACCGGTGTGGCCCATATCGCTGAGGACCGTCACGGGGCCGCGGTCGCCGACGGTCTCGACCTGGCCCACAACGCCACGCTCGGGTTCCAGGGCCGGCCGCCCTTCTCGTGGCGAGGATTGTGGCTGTCGCTGGTGCAGATGCGGCGCCTGGCCCGGGGCGTGGTGAACCGTTTCGGCGTGCAGGCGGTGGCGGTGACCGATCCGCTGCGGAGCCTCTCGGGGGGCAACCAGCAGAAGCTGGTGGTGGGCCGCGAACTGAGCCGGGGTCCCGAGCTGTTCGTGGCCGCCCAGCCCACCCGGGGCCTCGATGTGGCCGCCGCTGCGTTCGTGCACTCTGAGCTTGCGGCGCTGCGCCGCCGGGGAGCGGGAGTGCTGCTGGTGAGCCTCGAGCTCACCGAGATCCTGGCTCTGGCCGACCGCATCGTGGTGATGTCGGACGGGCAGATCGCGGGGGAGACAACCACCAGCGAGGTGGACGTCACCACGCTGGGCCGCTGGATGACTGGCGGAGCGGCAGCCGCCGAGCCCGAGGCGGCTGGAGTGGTGTCGTGACGTCGGCTGGAGCGGGTCCTGGTCCCGGCGGCGTGCCGTCAGCGGCTGGGGTGGTGTCGTGATGTCTGCTGGAGCGGGTCCTGGTCCCGGCGGCGTGCCGTCAGCGGCTGGGTCACAGCGGGACACTGATCTGGAACCCGTCGCGGGATCCCGCGGCGGCATGGCTGCCGAGCTGCAGCGCACCCTCGACAGTGCCGGCAGCGCGGTCGCCCGGGCCGCGGCCACCGACCTCGCTCAGGGCGTGGGCCGGGCCGCCCTCATCTTCGTGGCCACCGTGCTGGCCGCCCTGGCGCTGGCCGCTCCGTTGATCATCGCGGCAGGTTCCGACCCGATCACTGCCTACACCGCCCTCTACGAGGGCAGCCTCGGCGGCCAGCGTCCCTTCGCCGAGACGCTGGTGTCGATGACGCCGCTGCTCTTCGGCGGCCTGGCCGTGGCCATCGCCTTCCACGCCGGCCTGTTCAACATCGGCGTTGAGGGACAGCTGGTGGCCGGGGGTATCGCCGCCGGCGTGGTCGGCATCTATGTGTCGACGTGGGCGCCGGTGCATGTGCTCCTCGCTCTGCTGGCCGGCGCGGCCGCCGGGGCGTTGTGGGCCTTGGTGCCGGCCGCCCTCAAGGCCTGGCGGGGCGTGCACGAGGTGATCACCACCATCATGATGAACTTCGTGGCCTTCAGCGTCTCGCAGTTCCTGGTGAAGCCGGGCGGGGCGCTCGAGGGTGAGATCCCCACCGGCACTGAGCCGGTGCAGTCCACCGCCGAGCTGCCCCGCATCTGGGACCCCACCCGCTTGCACCTGGGGATCGTGGCTGCCCTGGTCGTGGCCGGGGCGTGCTGGTACTTCATCTACCGCACGCCGGGCGGCTATCGGTTCCGGCTGGTGGGCGCCAACCCGGTGGCGGCCCGCTTCAACGGCATCTCGTCGAGCCGGGTGATTGTCGAGGCGATGTTGTTGTCGGGGGCGCTGGGCGGGCTCACCGGCGCGGTGGAGGTGCTCGGCACCCACCGCCGGTTCCTGGACTCGTTCTCGCCGGGCTACGGGTTCGACTCGATCGCAGTGGCCCTGCTGGGGGCGCTGCACCCGGTGGGCGTGGCCGCGGCGTCGTTCTTCTTCGGGTTGCTGAGAGCCGGCTCGACCCAGCTCCAGCTGGAGGCCGACATCACCCGCGACATGATCACCGTCATCTCGGGCCTGGTGGTGGCCTGCGTGGCCGCCCGCCTGCTGCTGTCCCGCAGAGCCGCCCGGTTGGGCCAGGGAGACTGAGCCGATGGTCGAGATGCTCGAGATCTTCGACATGAACTGGGTCGCCCAAGGCATCCGGTTGTCGGTGCCGCTGATCTTCGCGGCGCTGGGCGGGCTGCTGAGCGAGCGGGCCGGCGTGATCAACATCGCGCTGGAGGGCAAGATGCTGTTCGGCGCGTTCGCGGGCGTGGCCGTCACTTGGTGGACCGGCACCAATGTGGTGGGCTTGATCGCCGCGCTGGCGGTGGGGGCGGGGATCGGCTGGGTCCACGCCTGGTTCTCGATCACGGTGAGGGCCGACCAGATCGTGTCGGCCACCGCCATCAACCTGTTCGCCCTGGGCGTGACCGCCGCGCTGATCCCCGCCATCTGGGAGGGCGGCCGGGCCAACACCCCCGGCGTGGAGCGCTTCCGCCGGTTCGAAGTGCCCATATTGGCTGACCTGCCGGAGATCGGGACGGTGTTCTCCCGGCTGAGCTGGTTCGACTACGGGGCGCTGGCTCTGGCACCGGCGGTGTGGCTGGTGCTGTGGCGCAGCCCGTTCGGCTTGCGGCTGCGGGCCTGCGGCGAGTCGCCCGAGGCCGCCGCGTCGGTGGGGGTGAACGTGATCCGCACCCGCTACACCGCGGTGATGCTGGCCGGCGTGTTCGCGGCGATGGGCGGCGTGTACCTGTCGCTGGTGCAGAACGGCCTGTTCCAGCGGGGCATCACCAACGGCCGGGGCTTCCTGGCCCTGGCCGCCATGATCTTCGGCAAGTGGCGCCCGATCCCGGTGCTGGGGGCCTGCCTGCTGTTCGGGATGGCCGACTCATACCAGCTTCGGGCCCAGTCCAAGTCCGACCTGCCGGTCGAGCTGTTCCAGGCGTTGCCGTATGTTGTCGGCCTCATCACCCTGGTCTTCGTCGGCCGGGCCGTAGCCCCCGCCGCCATAGGCCGCGCCTACGTAAAGGACTAACCCAGGACCGACCACCCCCGTACCGACCGACCGCCCCCCAAGTACCGACCGACCCAAGTACCGACCGACCCAAGTACCGACCGCCCCAAGTACCGACCGACCGCCCCAAGTACCGACCGACCGCCCCCAGGACCGACCACCCCAGCACCGACCGCCCCAAGTACCGACCGACCACCCCAGGACCGACCCAAAACCGACTGACCCAAGGAGGCCGTATGGAGATCGCGGTTCAGACACCGCCGGAGCACACCGACTACTCGCGGCTGCTGGACATCTGGCAGACCGCCGACGAGCTCGGCTTCGCGGCCGGGTTCACGTTCGACCACTTCGTGCCGCTCAACCCCGGCGTCCGGCCGTCTGCGCCCGGCGAGGTTCCCGAAGGCCCGCAGCTCGAGGGCTGGATCACCCTCGCCGCGCTGGGCGCGGCCACCAGCCGCCTCGACGTGGGCACGCTGGTGACCGGCGTCACCTACCGCCACCCGGTGCTGCTGGCCAAGATGGCCGTGACCCTCGACCACGTCACCGACGGCCGGGCCCTGCTCGGCCTGGGCGCGGCCTGGCACGAGGCCGAGCACGCCATGTACGGCTTCGACTACCCCGGCGTGGGCGACCGGATGACCTTCCTCGACGAGACGCTGGAGGCGTTCGCGCTGCTGTGCGACGCCGACGGACCGGTCGACTATGGCGGTCGCTTCGTGCAGCTGGCGGGTGCCTGCTTCGACCCCAAGCCGGTGCGCCCCGGCGGGGTGCCGGTGCTGGTGGGCGGCAGCGGCGAGCGGCTGCGGCGCATCGCGGCCCGCCGGGGCGACTGGTACAACGGCTTCTGGGCCCCGTGGGAGTGGCCCGAGGTCAACGACGGCCTCAACGGGCTGCTGGCCCGCCACGGCCGCAGTCCCGGCGATCTGAAGCGCACCGCCTTCGTGTTCTCGGAGCTGGCCAACGATCCGGCCACGACGCAGGGCCTGGTCGACACGTTCCAGAGAATCCGGGGCGGCACGGAGGAGGAGGTCCGGGCCCGGATCGTGGCCGGATCGCCCGAGCAGATGGCGTTAGTGCTGGAGTCCTATGCGGCTGCCGGGGTCGACTTGGCCATCCTCAACATCCGCCCCGACCAGGGCGCAGCCGAGGTGGCCCGGTTCGGCGAGCAAGTCCTGCCCGCCTTCGACCGCCGGGCCTAGTCGCGTGTCTTCCAGCTACTAGGGATGCGTGCCGTGCTTTCTGCTGCCAATTCGGGAGTCGGGTCTTGTGCTGCGGGGGATTGGCAGCGTTGTGCACGGTTGGCGTGCTTTCTGCTGCCAATTCGGGAGTCGGGTTGTGCTGCGGGGGATTGGCAGCGTTGTGCACGGCTGGCGTGCTTTCTGCTGCCAATTCGACCAGGGGTAGCGGCCAATGAGTAGCGGCCAGACCGTCGACCTGCTGGTGCAGGGCGGCACGGTGGTGCCCTGCGACGGGTCGCGCCGCGCCTTCGTCGGCGATGTCGCCGTGCGCGACGGCTGCATCGTCGCGGTGACCGCCGCCGCCGACCGTGTGACCGCCCCGCCCGCACTGGCCGTCAGGGTCATAGACGCCTCCGACTGCGCGGTCATCCCCGGCTTCGTCAACGCCCACACCCACGAGGTGCTGGAGCGGGGCGTGTTCGAGGACATGGACTTCTTCACTTGGCTGGAGGACTTCGCCCTGCCCAAGGACATGGCCTACGAGCCGCGCCACCAGCGGGCCGGGTCGCTGCTGTGCCAGGCCGAGATGATCGCCAACGGCTCCACCAGCTTCATCGACATCTTCCGGTTTCCGGCCGAGGCCGCTGCGGTGGCGGTGGACTCGGGCCTGCGGGCCACGATCAGTCCCCAGGCGATCGACACTCCGGCCGGCGCGGGCGAGACGCTCGAGTCCAGCGAGGCCTTCATCGATGCTTGGCACGGCCGCCACCCCCGGGTGCGGTCTTGGTTCGGGCCCCATTCGCTGTACACGGTGGATGCGGCCACCTACACCGCCATGCGGGCGCGGGCCGACCAGCTCGGCGTCGGCATCCACACCCATCTGGCCGAGACCACCGGCGAGGTCGCCCGAGTGGCCGAGCTGTCGGGCGGGCTCACCCCGGCGGCCTGGCTGCACCGCCTGATCGGCCTCGGCCCCGACGTGGTGGCTGCCCACTGCATCGAGCTCACCGACGACGACCTCGAGCTGGTGGCTTCCACCGGTGTGGGGGTGGCTCACTGCCCCACGTCCAACATGAAGCTCGGCAACCGGGCCGCCCGCATTCCCGAGCTGCTGGCTGCGGGCGCCACCGTCGGTCTGGGCACCGACTCGATAATGACCAACAACAACCTCGACCCGTTCGAGGAGATGCGCCAGGCCGGGCTGCTGGCCCGGTTCACCACCGGCGATCCGGCCGTGCTGCCCTGCGCCCAGTTGCTGGAGCTGGCCACCGTCGGCGGGGCCCGGGCGCTGGGCCTCGGCGACGAGGTCGGCTCCATCGAGCCCGGCAAGCGGGCCGACTTGACGGTGGTGGGGCTCGACCGGCCCCGGGCATGGCCGGTGCTGAGCGACGGCGACGGCGGCAACGTGATCGAGCAGTTGGTGTGGTCGTGCTCGGGCGCCGATGTTCGCTACACCATTGTCGACGGCGAGGTCCTGCTCGACGACCGGCGGCTCACCACCCTGGACCTGGCCGAGATCGCCGATCTCGTGCCCCGAGAGGCCCGCCACCTGCTGTCCAAAGCCGGGGTCCTCGACCACGTGCTCAACAAGTACCGGGAGGCCCCCGATGACTGAGGACGCCCCGATGACTGACGAGATGTCGATGACTGAGGGAGATGTCGATGACTGAGGACGCCCCGATGACTGAGGGAGATGTCGATGACTGAGGACGCCCCGATGACTGACGAGATGTCGATGACTGAGGATGCGCCTGCGGCTGAGGACACGTCGGCATGGATGACGAAGCGCTATATGCGCCTGCCCGACGGGTCGTTCCCCCATCTGGGCATCCGGGGCGGCGGCGATGTGGCCGAGGTCGCCCTGCTGTCGGGCAGCCCCGAGCGGGTGGAGATGATGGCCTCGATGCTCGACGCCGCCGAGCGGGTCGGCGACCGCCGCGGCTACGCGGTGTTCACCGGCACCCTCGACGGTGCCCGGCTCACGGTGGCCACCAGCGGCGTGGGCTCGCCGTCCATGGCCATCGCGGTGGAGGAGCTGGCCGCCTGCGGGACGTCGTGCTTCATCCGGGTGGGCAGCTGCGCGGCCCTGTCGCCCGCGATGCCGGTGGGCGGCATCGGAGTGGCCACCGGCGCGGTCAGCGACGAGGGCACCAGCCGCTACTACGCCCCCGAGAACTTCCCTCCCGTGGCCACCCACCGCGTAGTGACCGCGCTGGTGGCGGCCGCGGCCCGCGCCGGCACCCCAGTGGAGGTGGGCGTGACCCGCTCCACCGACAGCTTCTACGAGGGCGAGCGCACCGTCGAGGTCATCAGCCAGTGGAAGGCTCTGGGCGTGATCGCTTTCGAGATGGAGACGTCGTGCCTGTTCACCGTGGCCGCCGCGCTGGGTTGCGAGGCGGGCTCGGTGCTGTGCGCGGGCACCAACCTGCTGAGCGGCGAAGCCACCTACCAGGGCCAGCGCCTAGACGAGTACGCCGCCGGCCAGCAGGCCATGCTGGAGTTCGCCCTGGCTGCCGCAGCCGACCTGTCCAGCGGCCTCCAGTGATCTCGGGTTGGTTATGGGGTGTCCAGCACCTGTTTCGCCACCGAGATTTTGGGCCGTGCCTCGGCACCAGATTCTCGGGTTGGTTTTGGGTGTCCAGCACCTGTTTCGCCCCCGAGATTTTGGGCTGTGCCTCGGCACCAGATTCTCGGGTTGGTTTTGGGTGTCCAGCACCTGTTTCGCCACCGAGATTTTGGCGGCACGGCGGCGGGGGCGGTGCGGCTTGATGTCCCGGTCCGGTTGAGCTAAGGGAGCGGGCGATGGCCGATCTGGTGGTGCGGGGCGGCATCGTCGTCCCCAGTGCCGGCGCCGAGCCCTTCGTGGGCAATGTGGTGGTGGAGGGCGGCCGGATAGCCGCGGTCCGGCCAGGGTCGCAGGCGGTCACCGCCGACCGCGAGGTCGACGCCGTCGGCTGCCTGGTGATCCCCGGCCTGGTGCAGGCCCATGTGCATCTGTGCCAGACCCTGCTGAGGGGCCTGGCCGACGACATGGACGTGATCGAGTGGCTGCGCCTGCGGGTGTGGCCCCTGGAGCAGGCCCACGACCACCAGTCGCTGCAAGCCTCGGCCATGCTGGCGGTGGCCGAGCTGCTCACCGGCGGCACGACCGCGGTCCTGACCATCGAATCGGATCGCCATACGGGTGCCGCCTTCGAGGCCGCCGAGCAGCTCGGCATCCGGGCCACCATCGGCAAGGCCCTGATGGACCGGTACGAGCCCGGAACCGAGATGGAGGTGCCCGACTCCGACGCGGCCTGGGCCGACCAGATGGCCCTGTTCGAGACCTGGCACGGCGCAGCCGATGGCCGTTTGCGGGTGGCGCTGTCGCCCCGAGGCCCCCGCAACGCCACCGCGGACACCTGGCACCGCTGTGTGGCCCTCGCGGACGAGGCCGATCTGCGGCTGCACACCCACGTGAACGAGAACCGGGCCCAGGCCGACCTGCTGGGCGCCTCGCCGGAGGGCCGCGACCTGGAGGCCCTGGCGTCGTGGGGTGCGCTGTCGCCGAGGCTGGTGATGGCTCACGCGGTCTGGCTGAGCGACCACGAGCGCGATCTGGCCCGCCGCCACCGACCCCACATCTGCCACTGCCCGTCGACCAACCTCAAGCTGGCCTCCGGGCTGGCCCCGGTGCCCGGCTACCTGGCCGACGGCCTCAACGTGGCCATAGGGGCAGACGGCGCGCCGGCCAACAACCGCCTTGACGGCTTCGAGGAGATGCGCCTGGCCGCCCTGATCCACAAGCCCGCCGCAGGCCCCAGAGCCATCCCGGCCCGCACCGCTTTCGACATGGCCACCATGGGCGGGGCCCGGGCTCTGGGATTGGAGCGCGAGATTGGTAGCCTCGAACCGGGCAAGCGGGCCGATCTGGCCGTGGTCCGGCGCGACCGTCTGCACACCACCCCGACCGGCGGCGCCGATGTGTTCTCGGAGTTGGTCTACGCCCACACCGCTGCCGACGTCGACACCGTGGTGGTCGACGGCCGGGTGGCGGTGGCCGAAGGCCGCCTCCTGTCCGGCAACGAGTCCACCATCCGAGCCGAAGCCGAAACCCAGCAATCCACCCTCCTGTCCCGCGCCGCCCTCTGACCGGCGCTTCTGTCCAGCGATGGTGGGTCCAGTCGGGCAAGAAGTTCGAGTCTTGGCCTATCGACGGACTGTCTGATCGGCTCCGGAAACTGGCCGCAGAATCACATCCGTGAAATACTAATTTGCTACTAATGTCTACTAAATTAGTAGTTAGCGCTCGCTCTACAAGGTCGGCAGGAGTTCGTCGAAGAGGGCGCTGAAGCGTTCGGAGGCGGCGGCTGCGGTCTCGATCACTTCGGTGTGCGACAGTGGCTGGTCGGAGATGCCGGCGGCCAGGTTGGTGCACAGCGAGATGCCCAGCACCTGCGCCCCCATGTGGCGGGCTGCGGTGGCCTCCGGCACCGTCGACATTCCCACCATCGACCCGCCCAGCGCCTTGGCCAGGCGGATCTCGGCCGGCGTCTCGAACATGGGGCCGTGGAACCAGAAGTACACGCCCTCCCGCAGCGTCTGCCCCAGCCGGGCCGCGGCCTCATGGGCCTTGGCCCGCAGTTCGGGGGTGTACACGTCGGTCATGTCGGTGAAGCGCGGGCCGAGGCGCTCGTCGTTGGGTCCGGACAGCACGCTGATCCCAGCCAGGTTCACGTGGTCGGTGATCACCGCCAGGTCGCCGGCGGCCATCCCGTCGCCGCAGGCGCCGGCCGCGTTGGTGAGCACCACCACCCGGCATCCGGCCGTGACCGCGGTCCGCACCGCGAACGTGATGGAGGTGGGGTCGTGGCCCTCATACGCGTGGGCCCGCCCCGACAGCAGCAGCACCCGGTTGTCGCCCATCTGGGTCGAGTAGGCCGTGCCGGCATGGCCGATCGCGGTCGGGATCGGGAACCCCGGCAGGTCCCGGTACGACACCGCCACCTTGTCGTCGATCCGGTCGGGGTAGCCGCCCAGACCCGAGCCCAGCACCACGCACACGTCGTGCCGCTCGAACCCGGTCCGCTCAGCCAGCACCCCAGCCGCCCCCTGCAGCCGCTCATACAACTCGGTCATGCGTTGCCTGGCCAGATGGCACCGAGAGCTTCCCTTATGTCTTCGATGGGCGTCCCGTAGTCGGCTGCGATGGACTCGATGGGCTCGCCCGCGTGTGCGCGGGACTGCACAGCGGAAAGGGGTGCGCCGCCGTCCACGAATAGGGCGTCACCTCCCGCAACGTCCGGCACTACCCGCAACAGATGGCGCTTGGTCACCGGCAGTATGAGTTCAGTTGCCCATTCGTCGCCGAAGTGGATCCGCTTGAGGTACTCGTCGATGACCTCGTGAAATACCCGCTGGCCCGTGTGCACCACCGTCAGCAGTCTGAGCTGCCTGTCGTGGTGCTTCTGGGCGTAGTCGTACAGGACGTTTGCGCCGTCGCTGTACAACTGGCGGGACGCCAGAGCATGTTGGAGTTCGCCTTCGCTTGCGAGGACCTCAAGCGCCCTGCGGATTCGCTGCATCGGCAGACCCGTGCTGCGAAACGCCTGGACCACAGTTGCCTCGACCAGTCCAACGAAGGGGATCGATCGCGTGTCACGCGAGGCACCGTTCAGCGAGGTGATGACAGGACCTTTCTTGACCGGTGGGCGTTCTTGAAAGGTCTTGGTGTAGCCGTGTGACCAAGTGCGCAGGGTTGAGGGGCTCATGCCCACTAGACGCGCCGCTCGTGACACTGTGTAGAGCCGTCGGGTGAATCGGTCGTCCTCGATGGCTGCCCTCCGTCGTGAGTGGCCGGATTCTCTGGTGACAACCATGGTAACCCTGCGGTATCTCGCCGCAGGGTCTGTGTCAGCGACCGGGCTGCCGGCTCACCATGTGGGGCGGGTTAGGACGCCGCCGTCAACTATCAGGTCGGCGCCGGTGATCCAGCGGGCCAGGTCCGAGCACAGGAACACGCAGGCGTCGCCCACGTCGGAGGGGGTGCCCATCCGGCCCAGCGGCGCGGCCGCGTGCCACCGGGCCACGCCCTCGGGCCAGTCGTCGGCCAGGCCGGGCCGGTCGATTAGCCCCGGCGACACGCTGTTGACCCGGATGCCGTGGGGACCGTAGGCGCCGGCCGCGGCCCTAGCGTGCATCAGCAGGCCGGCTTTGGCCGTGGCGTAGTGGCCGTGGAAGTCGGTCGGCTGCCGACCCTCGATGGACGCCACATGGACGATCGACCCGCCGGTGCCTTGGGCTCGCATGGCCTCCGCCGTTGCGTGGGTCAGCCGGTGGACGGCGGTGAGGTTGGTGCCGATCATCTCGGTCCACTGGTTGTCGCTCATCTCGGTGAAGTGGACGACGGGCTGGATGCCGGCGTTGTTGACCAGCCCGTCGATGCGCCCGCCAGCGTCGAGCGCGGCCTGCACCACCCGCGCTGCCGCGCCGCGCTCGGTGAGGTCGGCGGCCACCGAGGCCACCGGCTCGCCGTCGGCGTCCACGAGATGGCCGACCGGCGACGAGCGGGTGTGGGCCACCACCGTCGCCCCCGCCGCGATCAGCCGCCGGGCGATGCCCCCGCCGATGCCACCACCCGCGCCGGTGACCACGATCACCCGCCCGTCCAGCCGGATCATCTCGTCCGGTGTCGGCAGCCCGGTCATGGGGAGTTTCGAGTGAAGCGAGCTATGTCGGCGGTTGCGTCCGGGTAGGCCTCGGCGAGTTCGCTCGCGTCGCCTAACTCGAAGCCGTCGGGGTCGTAGGGCGGTGCCAGGGTGGCGCCGGTCAGCGACCAGTCGCCAGTGGTGCCCGCCGCCATCCATACGCCCGCGGGAACCGCCACCATGGGGCGCTGGCCGCGGGTCAGGTCGTCGCCCAGCACGGGCCGTCGCACTGTGCCGCCCGGTTCCAGCAGCAGCATCTCCACCGGCGCGCCCGCGTAGTGGTGCCACAGTTCCGGGCCGGACAGCCGGTGTAGGGCTGAGAAGTCGCCCGGCCTCATCAGGTAGTAGATGGCCGACGACTGCTCGTCGCGCCATGTCAGGGCCAGCATCCCGCCCTCGTCCTCCAAGGGCTTCAACTCCAGCAGATCGATCACATCGTCGGCATTCAATGGGCCAGCCTCCGGGCTGGGGTCCGGTCCTCGGTCACTGCTCCAGGACTGGCGTTCATGGCGTTGCTCCTGCCAGCCTTTGAGCTCGGGTTTCGGCGTCGGCCATCGCTTCGGCCACATCCATCGTCAGCACCCGGCCGTGGTCCACTACCTTGCGTCCGGCTACCCACACCGCGCTGATGGCGCCCGGCGAGCCCGACCAGACGATGCGTGACAGCGGATCGTCCTCGCCCTCGATCACCGGGTGCAGCGCCGGCTCCGACGTTGACAGCGCCACCATGTCGGCCCAGCACCCCGGCGCCAGCCGCCCCAACTCGCCTCCCCGGCCGATCACGTCGGCGGCGCCTGCGGTGGTCATCCTCAGCGCCTCGGCCGGCCCGAGCGTCTGGGCGTCGCCCGAGCGGATCCGGGCCATGCGGATGGCGGTGCGCATCTCCTCGAACAGGTCGAGGCGGTGGTGCGACGCCGGCCCGTCGGTTCCGATGGCCAGTCGCAGCCCGGCGGCCTGCATGTCGGTGACCGGAGCCACGCCCGAGGCGTGCTTGGCGTTGGAGCACGGGCAGTGCACCACCGCGGTGTCGTTGCGGGCCAGCACGTCGATGTCGCCGGGTGTCAGCCATACGCCGTGGGCCGCGATCACGTCACCGTCCAACAGGCCGAGGGACTCCAGATACTCGGGCGCGGCCAGCCCGCCGGACCGCTCCCGCACCGCGCCGTCCTCCCAACGCTGCTCGGCCAGGTGGATATGCACCGGCATGGCGGCGTCGGCAGCCCGCTCCGCGATGGCGGTCAGGCATTCCCGAGACACCGAGTAGGCCGCATGCGCCGCCATCCCCACCTCGATCAGGTCGTTGCCGGCCCAGCGGTCCCGGAGGGCCACCATCTGGTCGAGTTGGTCGGGCCACGATCCGGTCAGGGTGAAGTCGGGGTCCTCGATCACGCCCGGAGTCACCAGGCAGCGCAGCCCGGCGTCGGTTGCCCCCTCGGCCATGGCTTGCCCGGCGAAGTACATCTCGACCGATGCGGTGATGCCGTTGGCCAGCAGTTCGGCCGCTCCGAGCCGCATCCCGGCCCGCACGTCCTCGGGGGTGAGCTTCGACTCCCGGGGCCACATCACCTCGTGCAGCCAGCGGTCCACCGGCAGTCCTTCGCCCGCGCCGCGCAGCAGCACCATCGGCGTGTGGCAGTGGGCGTTGATGAGGCCCGGCATGAGGATCCCGTCGATCCGGTGGACGGCGGTGCCCGGCTCGACCTCGGGTGCGTCCCCGGCGGAGCCGCGCCAGACGATCCGCCCGTCGTCACCCACGTCCACCGCCCCGCCGGTGATCGGCGCGGGCACATCACTAGCCAGCCCGTCCATGGTGACGAGCACATCGCACAGATACCGGTCCATGGCGCCCCACCCTAGAGACGCCCCACCCTAGAGAGCTGCCCTGCCCTTCCCGGAATCTCTGTGGGAGCGAATTGGCAGCAGGATGCACGCATACCGTGCATGGCGCTGCCAATTCCGGAGGCTCCGGGCCGCGGCTCGGTGAATTGGCAGCAGGATGCACGCATACCGTGCATGGCGCTGCCAATTCCTTGCGTGGACAGAACCGGCCAACAACTAACCTCGACGGACCATGGGTGACAGTAGGCTGCGGACGCTGGATTGGGCCGGGGGCCCGGACGGCGTGGTCGAGATGGTCGACCAGACCGCCCTTCCCGGCGCCTACACCGTGCTGCGCATCGACAACGTCCCCGACATGGTGGCCGCCATCCAGCGGCTGTCGGTGCGGGGCGCGCCCGCCATCGGAGTGGCCGGCGCCTTCGGTGTGGCTCTGGCCGTGCGGGCCCACGGCACCAGCGGCCCGGAGTTCGACGAGGCGATCGTCTCCCTGCGCCAGGCTCGACCCACCGCAGTGAACCTGGCCCGCATGGTGGACCGGGCCGCAGCCCGGGCGCCCGAGGGCTTCGACGCCGTGCTGGCCGAGGCCGCCGCCATACGCGACGAGGAGCGGGCCGCGTCGGTTGTCATGGGCACCCTCGGCGCCGACTTGGTGATCGACCTGGTGGGCCGCTCCGACATCAGGGCTATGACGATCTGCAACACCGGCGGGCTGGCCACAGTCGAGCGGGGCACGGCCCTGGCGGTGATCCAAACCCTGCACGAGCGGGGCCGCCTGGCCGAGGCCCTAGCCCTCGAAACCCGCCCGCTGCTGCAGGGTGCCCGCCTCACCGCTTGGGAGCTGGACCGGATGGGTGCCCCCCACCGTCTGCTGGTCGACTCGGCTGGTCCGTTCATGCTGGCCCGAGGCCAGGCCGACGTGGTCCTCACCGGTGCCGACCGGGTGGCCGCCAACGGCGACACCGCCAACAAGATCGGCACGTTCTCCCTCGCCCTCGGCGCCCGCCACGCCGGCGTGCCGTTCATCGTGGTCGCCCCCGAGTCCACCGTGGACGCCGACACCCCCGACGGCGCCGCCATCCATATCGAGGACCGGGGCAGCGAAGAGGTGGTGTCCCTGGCCGGCGTGTCCACCGCCCCCGACGGCACCAACGCCGCCAACCCCGCCTTCGACGTAACCCCCGCCGAACTCATCACCGCGGTCGTCACCGACCAGCGAGTGGTCCGCCTGGACCACCACCAAACCCCCGCTTGACGTCCTAGGCTGCGCTCACCGAGAGCCCTTGAGCGGCATCTGCATATTGTCGCCGTCGGCGAGGTGGTGACCCGTGACCGCCAAGTACGCGCCGGTGGACTTGCCGAGCTGAGTGGAGGTGGCGGTGGCTAATGCGGCCCGGGTCGAGGCGGCCGGGCTTGACCGCTGCCTGGTGGCGCAGGTCGAGCGAGCCGACCCGATCGCTGGGCCGTGAGTCAGAGTTCCAGGTGCAGTCTCATGGCGTCCTCGATCTGCGCCATGAGATCGATCGGCACCATTCCGACCAGGTCGCCGATGCGCTTGACGTCTACGGATCTGATTTGCTCGACTTGGGCCTTGGAGTCGAGCCTGAGGCCCGTACTGGCCGCCCCTAGCATCACCTGGAACGGGTGGATGACTCTGGTGCTGGCGGTCACCGGGACGACGGTCACGACGCCTTGCCCCAGCAGCGCGGCGATCGTGTTGGCGCCGTCGTTGCTGACGATCACCGCCGGACGGGTGCGGGCCGACTCGGTCCCGACCGCCGGGTCGAGCCCGACGATGCGGATCTCGCCCCGCCGCATCAGTTTCCGCTCAGCCCGTCCGCGACAGCGTCGTCCCATGCGCTGTTGTCGGCGTTGTCGGCCCACTCGGCGAAGGCGGCCGCGTAGTGCCGCGACAGGTCGTTGGCCTTCAGCAGCCGTATCGCTCGCTGTAGCGCCGCCGACCGGGACCCCATGCCATGCGACTTGGCGTAGTTGTCCAGGAACTCGACATCGCTCTCAGGAATGCTCACACTGACCTTCATAATCTTGAGACTACTAAGGTAGTAAGCCTATAGCTACCAGATCAGATCAATCAGCGGAGTGGAAGTGGGCAGCGGCGGAGCGGAGGCGGAGCGGTCTCTCCGGTAATCGGCCAGAATCCACAGTCTCGCGAATCGCGCGCCCTGCGGAAGAAACCGCAGGTCACAGCGGCGCGAAATGCCCGGTGTCCGACACACGGCACCGAGCGCCGGGGCCAACCCGCCTGTCCGCCCGCACGGCCCTGCCCTAACCCAGCGACGACGAATTTTCGTTGCAATCCCAATGATTTCTGGCATACGCTGAAAGCGATGCAAGCACCAGCGTGCCTGCCACAAGAAAAGGAACATCATGCCGTCCATGAAGACCTATCCGTCTGATCTTGGCCCTGGCGCCTTCGCTGTAGCCGATGACGCTTCGCTCCCAGAGATCACCCCTGAAGAACAGGCCATCGTCGACGCCGCGACGGAGAGCGCCCGGCGCTACTACCGAGAGAATCCTGACGCTGAAGAGATCGACAAGCGACTGAACGAAGAACTGCGCGCCACGGCCCGCCGAGCGCATGCCGGGGACAGCTAACTGGTGGTGGCGCAATGTGGCGGCATTCTTCGCTCGTTGGGGCCACGACCCTGACCTGGCGATAATCCTCGCAAACATCGCGGACACGCCTCTGGATCGCCTCCCCGGCAAGGCGCTACGCAGGAATGCGCAAGGCACGCCGATCGCAATACTGCGCTACGTCATGACTGACAGGTACCTGGTGGTGTTCAAAGTCGACCTCGACTCCCGCATAAGCGGTCTCCTCATCGCAGCGGTCATCCAACGGTAGGCGCTGCTCTCGGTCAGTCAGCAGGGTCACTGTCGGGTTAGCGGATGCATCGTCTTCGTCTGGCGATAGGTGGCTTGGCCCACAGGTGCTCCATGCCCTGATTGCCTAACACCCCTGTGTGGCGCCAACCGCGTCGGTGCTGAAGGCGGCGGACGTCAATATCGGTGCCGAACAGGATGTGCCTGGGTGAGGTTGAGCGGATGACGAGAATCGAACTCGCATTCTCAGCTTGGGAAGCTGATGTTCTACCATTGAACTACACCCGCGAAGGCTCCGAGCGTAGCCAGCGTCGCTAGCTGTAGCGCACGTATACGGGGCGGTCGGTGTCGGACCGTTCGGGGTCGAACCCGTAGCCGAGCCCGTCGAAGTCCCGCAGCCCCCGCACCGACTTGATCCGGTTGCGGATGATCCAGCCCGCCATCGCACCCCGGGCCCGCTTGGCGAAGAACGAGATCATCTTGGGCTCGGACTCGCCCCGGCCGTCCAGGAAGGCGGGCGTCACCAGCCGCCCCTCCAGCCGCCCGGCGTCGACCGAGCGGAAATACTCGTGCGACGCCAGGTTCACCACCACCGCCGGCCCCGGGCTGGCGGCCAAGTCGGCGTTGAGCGCCTCGGTGATGCGCTGGCCCCAGTACGCGTAGAGGTCTCGGCCCCGGTCGGTGGCCAGCTTGGATCCCATCTCCAACCGGTACGGCTGCATCAGGTCCAGCGGACGCAGAACCCCGTACAGCCCCGACAGGATGCGCAGCACCTTCTGGGCGTGGGTGTAGTCCCGCTCGGTGAAGGTGGCTGCCGCGTCCATGCCCTGGTACACGTCGCCGGCGAAGGCCAGCAGCGCGGGCCGGGCGTCGGCCGGTGTGAACGGTGCCTCCCAGTCGGCGTAGCGCTCGAAGTTGAGCTCGGCCAACTCCGCGGAGATACTCATCAGCTTGGCGATCTCGTCGGGCGTTTTCTGGCGCATCGCGTCCACCAGCGGCTCGGCCTCGTCAAGCATCCGGGGCTGGGAGTGTTTGCGGGTGGGCAGGGCCGAGCTGTAGTCGAGCGCCTTGGCCGGAGAGACGACGATCAGCATCGCGGCGTCAGGCTGCGGTGGCCTTGCTGGCTTGCGGGCCCTCGGCTTGGAGTTCGCCGACGCTGGCCCCGGGCTCCAGGTCGGGCAATGCTCGGCGGAGGTTGCGGATTCCCTGGCTGATGCGCTGCTGGTTCTCGATCAGGGCGAACCGCACGTGCCCCTCGCCGCCGGGCCCGAACCCCACGCCGGGCGACACCGCCACGTGGGCCTCGCGCACCAGCTTCGACGCGAACTCGATCGAGTCCATGTGCCGGTACGGCTCGGGGATCCTGGCCCACACGAACATCGTCCCCCTGGGCGGCGCCACCTCCCAGCCGATGCGGTTGAGGCCCTCGCACAGGGCGTCGCGGCGCCGCTGGTACACCGCGCACGCCTCCAGCGGGTAGTCGGGCTGCTCCCGCAGCGTGACCGCGGCCGCGATCTGGATCGGCTGGAACGATCCGTAGTCGAGGTAGCTCTTGAGCTTGGCCAGCGCGGCCACCACCTCTGCGTTGCCGAGCATGAAGGCCATCCGCCACCCGGCCATCGAGAACGACTTGGTGCACGAGTAGAACTCCACCGCGCACTCGGTGGCCCCGTCCACCTGGAGGATCGACGGCGGTCGGTACCCGTCGAAGCCCAGGTCGGCGTAGGCGTTGTCGTGCACGATGAGCATGTCGTGCTCGCGGGCCCAGTCGACCACCTTCTGCATGAAGTCGAGATCGACGCAGGTGGTGGTGGGGTTGTGCGGGAATGAGATCACCGCCACCCGGGGCTTGGGCCGGCTGTAGCGCCAGGTGAGCTGCATCCGGCTGACGAACTCGTCGCCGTCGGCTAGCGGCACCTCCCGGATCTGGGCGCCGGCGAACAGCGGCCCGTAGATGTGGATTGGGTAGCTGGGGGTGGGCACCAGGCAGGTGTCGCCGGGCTGGAGCAGCACCCACATGAGGTGGCTGAACCCCTCCTTGGCCCCGATCGTGTTGATGACCTCGGTGTCGGGGTCGAGCTCCACCCCGAAGCGCTGCTGGTACAGGGCGGCGACGTTGCGCCGCAGCGCCGGCAGCCCCCGGCTCGACGAGTAGCGGTGGTTGCGGGGGTTGCGGGCGGCCTCGCACAGCTTGTCCACCGCGATCGGCGGCGACGGCAGGTCGGGGTTGCCGAAGCCGAGGTCGATGATGTCGGCGCCGTCGTGGCGGAGCTTGATCTTCAGATCGTTGATGATCGTGAAGACGTACGGGGGAAGGCCGTTGATCCGGCGGAAATCCATCGACCGAAGCTAACAGGCCGCCCGGCCCGATCAAGTGACATTTGTCACGTCCGCCGGGGTGGCGTGTGGTTGGAGCGCGGCTGGGTTGGAGTGCTGCTGGCGTCGCGGCTTGTGCGAGTGGGCGCGACCGGTGGCGCGGCTGGCGGCCCATTGGATCGTGCGCCGATCTACGCTCCGTGCATGGAAGGCGGATCGATGCCCGGCCGCAGCCGCCAGCGCGGCCTCCGAGCAATGGGTGCCGGGGCAGAGCTGTGATCCTGTCGGACCGCTCGATCCGCGGGGCGCTGGCTGCCGGTCGCATCGTGATCGACCCTCTGGACGACGACGCCGTGCAGCCGTCGTCGGTCGACCTGCGGCTTGGGTGCAGCTTCCGGGTGTTCCGCAACCACACCCTGGGCCACATCGACGTGAAGCGGGACCTGTCGGAGCTGACTTCGCTGGTGGAGGCGGGGGAAGATGACCCGTTCATCCTGCACCCGGGCGAGTTCGTGCTGGGCGCCACCCTCGAGCGGGTGGCTCTGCCCGACGACCTGGTGGCCCGCCTCGAGGGCAAGTCGTCGCTGGGGCGCCTGGGGCTGCTGATCCATTCGACGGCGGGCTTCGTGGATCCCGGCTTCGACGGCCAGCTCACTCTGGAGCTGTCCAACGTGGCCAACCTGCCGATCACGCTGTATCCGGGGATGCGGATCGGCCAGATCAGCTTCCAGCAGATGACGACCGCGGCCGACACCCCGTACGGGTCGAGTGAGCTCGGCTCGAAGTACCACGGCCAGCGGGGCCCGGTCCCGTCCCGCTACTGGGAGAACTTCAAGTAGCGGCCGGGGCTGTTCGGTCACCGGGTGAGGACCGGCAGGCTTTCCCAGCCCGTGCGCCTCGTTCAGGCAGGCGCGGCCGGGGCTGTTCGGTTATCCGGTGAGGACGGGCAGGCTTTCCCATCCCCGCACCGTGGAGGTGCGGGCCTGTACTGCGTTGTCCCAGTCGATGTCCCATTCGGGCCAGCGTTGGAGCACCTCGTCGAGGGCGATGCGGCCCTCGATCCGGGCCAGCGCCGCGCCCAGGCAGAAGTGGATGCCGTAGCCGAAGGCCAGGTGGAAGTCGATGGGGCGGTGGATGTCGAAGGTGTCGCCTTGGGCGAATTTGCGGTCGTCGCGGTTGGCGGCGCCGTTGAGCAGCAGCATGACGCTGCCGGCGGGGACGGTCTGGCCGTGGTGCTCAACATCCGCGGTCACCCAGCGGGCCTGGACGGGGGAGGGCGTCTCGAAGCGCAGGATCTCCTCGATGGCCTGACCTATGAGCTGCCGGTTCTCGGCCAGCTCCCTGCGCTGGCCGGGATGCTCGGCCAGGAGCTTGCCGGTCCAGCCGATGAGGCGGGTGGTGGTCTCGTTGCCGGCCCCGTTGAGCAGGGTGACGAAGTTCAGGACCTCGTGGCGGGTCAGCCGGCGCCGGGTGCCGGTCTCGTCCTCGAACTCGGCGTGGAGCAGGTCGGTCATCAGGTCGTCGGAGGGGTGGTCGGTCCGCCAGTCGATGTACTCGCGCAGAAGGTCGGCCGAGCTCTGGTCGCTTGCGCCCTCGTAGGTGAAGTCGGGCATGGTGCCGTCGTCGAGCTTGAGGCTGTCGTCGACCCTGTCGCGCAGCGTGTTCTGGTCCCGCTCGGGGATGCCGAGCAGCATGCCGATGGCCCGCATGGGCATCTGGGCGCCGAGGTCGGCGATGAAATCGAAGCGGCCCGTGCCCGCGTGCGGGTCGAGGCTGCGGGCGCAGAACTCCCGCAGCTTGGACTCCAGGGCGTTCATCTTCTTGGGGGTGAACACCCTCGAAACGAGGCCCCGGTGGTAGTCGTGGAGGGGCGGGTCCTCGAAGAGAACCATCCCCGGCGGGACGCGCAGCCCGCTCTTGATGATCTCGAGGACGGTGCCTTTGGCCGAGCTGTAGATCCGCCAGTCCTTGAAGGCCTGCGCGACGTCGTCGAACCGGCTCAGCGCGTAGAAGTCGTACCGGTCGTTGCGGTAGAGCGGCGCCTCGTCGCGCAGCCGCTTCCAGGTCGGGTACGGGTCGGCGTCTATCTCGAAGTCGAACGGGTCGTAGTACGGATCGGTGCCGACTTCCAGCTCGGTGGTAGACATTGCTCCGGTCACGCTGGGGCGGGAGAGGCTTTCGAGGAGGACCGAGTGGACGGTGTGGTGATTGCTCCGGTCACGCTGGGGCGGGAGAGGCTTTCGAGGAGGACCGAGTGGACGGTGTGGTGATTGCTCCGGTCACGCTAGGGCGGGAGAGGCTTTCGAGGAGGACCGAGTGGACGGTGTGATGATTGCTCCGGTCACGCTAGGGCGCGAGGGCTGACGCGCGCAATGTCGCTGTCCGAGGCGCTCCGGTTCGACGGCAAGCGGGTGCTGGTGGTGGGCGGCGCCACCGGCATGGGCGCGGCCGCGGCCGAGCTGGCCCTCGATCTGGGCGCCGAGGTGGTAGTGATGGACCGGGCCGAGGTGCCGCTGGCCGGTGTCACGGCCCTCGGGGTGGACCTGGCGTCGCGGGCGTCCATCGACGCCGCCGCGGACTCCTGCGGCGGTCCAGTGCATGCCCTGCTGGCCTGCGCGGGCGTGGCCGACGGAACGCCTGGTATCGAGCGGATCAATTTCGTGGGCCACCGCTATCTGATCGACCGGATGCTGGACGTCGGGACGCTCCCGCAGGGCTCGGCCATCGGCTTCATCTCCTCAACGGCGGGCCTCGGCTGGGAGTCGAACTTTGAGGAGCTCAGCGAGGTATTGGACATCGCCGACTTCGACGATGCGGCGGCCTGGTTCGTCGACCACCGCAAGGCCGACTACTTCCACACCAAGCAGGCGATGTGCGCCTATGTCGCCACTGCGGCCTATCCGATGCTGCGGCGGGGGATCCGCATGAACGCCATCTGCCCGGGCCCTACCGTGACCCCGCTGGCTCTGGCCAACAGGGAGCTGTGGCTCGAGTTCGGCGCCGACTACCGGGCCGACGCCGGCGTGGAGGCGTCCTCGCCGATGGAGCAGGCCTACCCGCTGCTGTTCCTGTGCAGCGACGCCGCGGCCCATATCAACGGCGTGACGCTGATCGCCGACGCCGGGTACATGAGCGCAGGGCTCACCGGCGCGTATCCGGCGGCGACCGATGCCGCCAAGTTCCTGATGGGCCGCTTCTAGCGGCACCGTCTATCCTCGGGACCATGCCAAGACCCACCAAGCGCCGAGTGCCGGCCGGCCGGGTGACCGCCAAGGGCACCCGACCCGACAACTACAAGCCCGACCGGCAGACCCACACCGGTTTCGACGCGCAACCTCCGAGCCCCATCTGGGTGCCGATTCTGCTGTTCAGCCTCTTGGGCCTGGGCGTGGTCACAATCATCGTCAACTACCTGGGCATGATCTGGGACACGTCGAACGTGGTCCTGCTGGTGGGCCTGGCCTTCATCCTGGCCGGGATCGTGACGGCCACCCAATACCGGTAACCGCGCCCAGCCGGGCACGCCACCGGCGATCACACTGTTGTAATTATCCCCCGACTAGTCCACAGCCTGTGGATAACTCGGTTGGCACCACAGCGACTCGGTTTTCGCTCGGCTCGGCCGGGTTCGGGTTTGCGCGGCTCGGGGTTACTCGGCTCGGGGCAGCGTGCTCGGGGCAGCGTGCTCGGGTCAGCACGGGTTACTCGACCGGTGCTACTAGGTCCATCTCGTCCTGACAGTGGCGGGGAGGCTCGGGATCCTCGTCGGGGGCGACCGTCATGCGGACCTCGGCCCCGCAGATGGCGCAGCGGTATTCGAGCTTTACCTTGCGCAGGATGCCGGGGTCGGGCGGCTCGGGCAGCGGACGGGCCAGGTTGCGCAACATGGACAGCCCCAACCGCAGCACCGCGTAGCCGATCACCACCGCGATCAACACCTTGACGACGTCGGCAAGGATGGCCCCCACCACCAGGCCCGCCAGCGCCAGCACCAGCAGCCCGATGTTGACGGCCCTGTCCGACTTCACCTTCACGTCAGCCTCCGGCACCGCAGCCATCCGCCACCGACCGCCTCCGGGCGCCGGCTACCTCGATGCTAGGTGGCCGTTCCCGCCTATGCCGCTGGGTGTTGGTTGCCGACGTTTGCGTTGGTGTCCAGTGCCAGCTTCCTTGATGTCAAGAGACAGTGTCAGCCATACTCGGGAACGGGCGCGCTAGGCGGGTGCTGCCGTGGGCCCGAAGGGCTCGGGCGGTGGTGGTCGGAACGCCTGCTCCGCTGAGGGCTGGCCACCAGTTGCGGGGGGTGGCTGGGGCGACTGCTCCGCTGCGGGCTGACCTCTGCCTGCGGGTGGTGCTCGGGGAGCGTCGGCGCTCTCGGTTGACAACTCAGATGGGCGCGGTTGCTCAGCAGGTGCCTCGGCTGGCGGCGGCGCGGCCTCGGACGGCTGGGCGGCAGCCGGGGATTGGGGTGCGCGCGGCGGTATCGGAGCCGTAGGAAGCTGAGGATCGATCAGAGATCCGGAACGGGCCAGGGCCATGATCAGGTCGTCCACCTTCGCCTCAAGCCTGTCGAAGCGTGTTTCGAGCTTGTCGAAGCGCGTCTCGAGCCTGTCGAAGCGCTCGTTGGTTGTCGTGATTTGCTCTTCGAACCGGGTGTCGACATGGCTGCGCAGGTCGCGGTAGTCGGAGCGCAGCCAGCGGAAGCCCGCGCCGCACGCGGCTACGAGAGCGGCGAGTGCAACTCCCAAGAGCGTGGCGAGGACTTCAACTTCCATGGGAGTTACTGTATCAACCCGTTATGACATAAACAGCGGAAATTCCTTCAAATACTCATTTCCCACAAGATGGCCGCGGATCCGGTGGGCCCCGCGCTGACAGTTAGCAGCAGTTGTCCGCCCGAAGCAGCCGGGCCGGCTAGCCCGTCGGTGACAAGGCGCAGTTCCTCGGCTGCGCCTGCGTTGCCCGTGGCCACGGCGCCCCCGCCGCGGTTGATGCGGCCCTTGTCTATGTCCAGGGCCCGGGCCGCCAGCATCGCCGTCGCCGCGTCGTGCTCGACCACCGAGATGCAGTCCACGGAGGAAAGCGAAGCTCCGGCCTCGGCCAGGGCTCGGTCCACCGCCACGCCGACGTTGCCGACAGGATCGAACGGGTCGCCCGCCGCCCGCCCCATCCCGGTAACCGTGGCCACTCCGCCAGCCGCAGGAGACTCGGCGCTCTGCAGCAGTACCGCGGCCACCCCGTCGGCCGGGGGAGCGAAGGTGGCTGCGGTTAGCAGGCCGTCGTCGTCGAAGGTCGGTGGCAATTCGGCGGTGTCGCCCCAGTCGCGCTCCACATCTGCGGCCACGGGGTCGCCCCGATACACGCCCCGGCTGGCAGCGTCACCCGGCCGGGCCGCCACCGCCACAATCGCCGCCCCCGCGCCTGCTGCTGCCTCTGTTGGAGAGCCTGCCCCCGCGCCTGCCGCTGTCTCTGTTGGAGAGCCTGCGCGGCTGCCGCTGTCTCTGTCTCTGCGCCCGCGCCTGCCTTAGAGCCTGCTCCCGCGGCTGCCGCTGTCTCTGTCTCTGCGCCCGCGCCTGCCTTAGAGCCTGCCACAATGCCTCTGTTGGAGAGCCTGCTCTCGCGGCTGCCGCTGTCTCTGTTGGAGAGCCTGCGCCCGCGGCTGCCGCTGTCTCTGTCTCTGCGCCCGCGCCTGCCTTAGAGCCTGCTCCCGCGGCTGCCGCTGTCTCTGTCTCTGCGCCCGCGCCTGCCTTAGAGCCTGCTCCCGCGGCTGCCGCTGTCTCTGTTGGAGAGCCTGCCCCTGCTCGCCGTCGCCGAGACTCCTCGGCCGCGGCGTCGAGTTCGGCTCGGCCGATCCCCGCGGCCCGGGCGGCCCGCTCGGTCAGCCGGGGTCCGGGCAGCAGCCCCCCGACGTCTGCGAACCGCTCGGCCACGCCGCCCCACGGCGCTCCGTAGGTGCGGTTGAGAGCGGCAGCCCCCGGCGGCACCACCGAGCACAGGCCCAGCCCGACCACCAGCACGGTCCGCGCTTGCCCACCCTGGATGGCCGCCACCCCGGCCTGCACTGCGGCCAGGCCGCTGGTCTCGCCCCGGTCGATCACGTGCCCGCCCACCGACACCGGCCACCCCGCGGCCAGCACGATGGCCCGGGCCGCGTCGGCCCCGGCCGCTCCCACCGGGTCTGCGCACCCCACCACCACCTCGTCCACAACGCCCGCGTCTAGCCCGGCCCGCTCCAGCACCTCTCGGCCCACCACCCCGGCCAACTCCACCGGGTTCCATCCGGCCAACTCGCCGTCCACGGGCCGCACCGCAGTCCGGGCAACCGCCACCACCGCCACTGCCACGTCCGCGCCCATGGGATGAATGTCTACTCTCCGCCGGTCTGGCCATGAGCAGGACACGGCGATGCGCTGCCGTGGCGGCGCGGGCGCGGTGGGCAAGATTGGTGCGACGGGGGTGTCGGCAACGGTGTCTACACTCGCGCCGACCAGCCGCGGCAACGCGGCTGCGGGATGTCGGTCCACCGGGAGGGTCGCAGTGAAGGATCGCACCGCCCACATCGCCATCAAGGTGCTGACTGCCGTGACGCTGGTCGCTATGGCGCTGGCGGTGCTGTTCTACGAGGACCTGGTCGGCCAGTCCAACGGGATGCGGCAACCGCTGTTCGCCGAGGGCGCTCGCATCGAGATCGATTCGCCCAGGACCTTCGACACCGCCCTGCTGCTCCTGCGGGCCGCTCTCGGGATGATGATCTTCGTCCACGGCTACAACAAGGCGTTCCGGGGCGGCCGCCTGGCTGGCACCGGCCGCTGGTTCCAGTCGATGGGGATGCGACCCGGCAAGGTCCACGCCACCCTGGCCGCCGGCACCGAGATGGGCGTGGGCGTCCTGCTCGTGCTGGGCCTGATCACCCAGGTGGCCGCAGCCGGGCTCATCGCACTGATGGTGGTGGCCTTCTGGACGGTCCACCGCGACAAGGGCTTCATGATCACCGGCGAGGGCTGGGAGTACGTCGCCCTGATCGCGGTGATGAGCCTGGTGTCGGCCATCCTCGGCCCGGGCCGCCTGTCGCTGGACTATGAACTGGAGATCGCCCACCGCCTAGACGGCAAGACCGGCCTGGGCATCGCCCTACTGCTCGGCGTCGGCGCGGGCGCCGCCCAGCTCCTGCTCTTCTTCCGCCCCCCGACCCCCGAACCCGTAGACGACGCTTGACCGTCGGTGCCAGCTCTCCGCCGAGGGGCCTCTTGCAGGTCTCTTGGAATCCGAGCCTCTTGCGAGTTGCTGGGCGGCCATCGAAGACGCGCCTGGCTGTCGCGCCTGGTGCCGCCGCCGCTGGGCGCCTGCCGCTTCGGCGAATGGCGGGCGGGGTGCGCGTGTGGCCGTCGGTGCCAGCCTCCTGCACGCGGACTCCTAGATCCTCGGACGGGTCCGGGGGCGCAGCCACGGCCGGCTCACCCGGTCGTGGGCCAGGTCGGCACTGGCGTGGCCGAAGATGGCGCCCAGCACCATCAGCCCGCCGACCACCGTCGCCAGCGGCGGTGCCTCGGCCAGCACGACCCACGCCAGCAGGATCGAGAACGGCGTCTCGCTGGAGGCCAGCAGCCCGGCCTCCGCGGCGGGGATCAGCCGTACCCCCTCGGTCCATAGCACCAGCGACACTGCGAACACCAGCCCGAAGAACACGAGGAGCGGCGCCTGGTCCGCAGCCACACCCAGTGGGTCGGCCACCACTAGCGCCACCACGAACAGCAGAACCCCGGCCGAGCCCAGCGCCAGCACCGCATCGGCGCCCTCGAAGCGGCGGATCAGCACGATGATCAGGGCTAGCGTCAACGCCAGGATCACAGCCCGCACGTTGCCGTCGAGGTCGCCGGGCCCGAGGTTCCCGGCCACGGTCAGAGTCACTCCGGTGAGCGCCACCACGGCCGCCACCACTGTCGAGCGCCGTAGCCGCTCCCGCAGGATCAGCCACGCCAGTCCGGCGGCCAGGAAGGGCACGGTGGCCGAAATTACGGTCACATTGGCCACCTCGGTCCTCTGCAGGGCGTCGATGTAAAGGATCATCGACGCGGCGGCCAGCGTGACCAGCAGCAGTCCCTGGGGACCGAGGGTTGCACGCAGCCGCAGTCGTTCCCGAGCCTGCGAGCCGCCGACTCGAGCCCGGATCCACACGTAGACCAGCGCCGCCGTCCCACCGATGAGGGCCCGCCAGCTGGCCATCTGCCAAGCGTCGGCGTCGATGCTACGGGAGATGGCGCCAGTAGCGCCGAACCCGAACCCGGACACCAGCATCATCGCCCCACCGAGCCGCCGGGCCCGTCCGGCAGTTTCGGTGTCTGCTGTCTCTGGGGTTTCTTCGGCCGGGGCTCCGTCAGAACCGGTAGCGCTGCGGGCTGTCTCTGGGGTTTCTTCGGCCGGGGCTCCGTCAGAACCGGTAGCGCTGCGGGCTGTCTCTGGGGTTTCTTCGGCCGGGGCTCCGTCAGAACCGGTAGCGGCGGGCTGTCTCTGGGGTTTCTTCGGCCGGGGCTCCGTCAGAACCGGTAGCGCTGCGGGCTGTCTCTGGGGTTTCTTCGGCCGGGGCTCCGTCAGAACCGGTAGCGCTGCGGGCTGTCTCTGGGGTTTCTTCGGCCGGGGCTCCGTCAGAACCGGTAGCGCTGCTGGCCGTCTCAGGGAGCGCGCTTACGGCTGTCCCGGTATCTGGGTCTGTCGTTGCGTGATCGGCCGGTGCCCCGGTACCTGGGTCCGACCCTCCGTGGTTGGCCGTCAACGCAGGGTCGGGTGACTGCTAGCCCGCAGCGGCCGCAGCCGGCTCGTACCCGACCTGGCAGAAGCCGTGGTTGCAGTACCCGTAGGGGTTCCGGGCCAGGTACTGCTGGTGGTACTCCTCGGCGTAGTAGAAGGGCCCGGCGTCGACGATCTCGGTGGTGATCTCACCGAACCCCTTCGCCGTCAATGCCAGCTGGTACCGGTCCCTTGAAGTCACTGCGACCTCCCGCTGGGCCTCGGAGTACACATAGATCCCGCTGCGGTACTGGGTGCCGACATCGTTGCCCTGGCGCATTCCCTGAGTGGGGTCGTGCATCTCCCAGAACACCTTCAGCAGCTGCTCGTACGGCGCCGTCGACGGGTCGTGCACCACCAGCACCACCTCGTTGTGGCCGGTGCGCCCGGTGCACACCTCCTGGTAGGTCGGGTTGGGCGTCACGCCCCCCGAGTATCCGACCGCAGTGGTGTGCACGCCCTCCATCTGCCAGAAGAACCGCTCGGCCCCCCAGAAGCACCCCATACCGAACATGGCCCGCTCGCAGCCTTCACCGAACGGCGGCTCCAGCGGGGTGCCGAGCACCAGATGCCCGTAGTCCTGCACCGGCATCGCCTCGCCCCTTCCGGGCAGGGCGTCGGCCTCGGAAGGCATCCGGGTCTTGTCGCGTCGCAACAGCATGCCCCGACTGTACCGCCGACCGCCGGCGAGGTTTCAGGAGTCCCCCGGATGGAAGCTGAGCCGCGGGGGGCCGGGCGGCTGGTTCTCGGGTGGTTTGTGGGTGTGGAGTGCTTGTTTTTGATCCGAGATTTTGTCGGGGGTGCCGGGCGGCTGGTTCTCGGGTGGTTTGTGGGTGTGGAGTGCTTGTTTTTGATCCGAGATTTTGTCGGGGGTGCCGGGCGGCTGGTTCTCGGGTGGTTTGTGGGTGTGGAGTGCTTGTTTTTGACCCGAGATTTTGTCGGGGGTGCCGGGCGGCGGATCCGTAAGCGCCGGGCCGGGCCAACGGCGCCACGGCTACCCTCTGCATGATGCTCGACACGCTGATCACCGGGGGCACGCTCGTCGACGGCACCGGCGCCCCTGCCCGCCCCGCCGACATAGGCGTCTCCGGCGGCCGGATTGTGGCCGTGGCCGACCCCGGCGACCTCGCCGACGCCGCCGCCAACAACCAAACAGACACCGTCGACGCCGACGGCCTGATCGTGTGCCCCGGATTCATCGACCCCCACACCCACTACGACGCCCAGATCTTCTGGGACCCCAGGGCCACCCCGTCCAACCTGTTCGGCGTCACCACCGTCATCGGCGGCAACTGCGGCTTCTCGCTCGCCCCCCTCGGCTGCCCCGACGACGGCGAGTACCTCAAGCGCATGATGGTGAAGGTCGAGGGCATGGAGCTGGCCGCCCTGGATCAGGGCGTGCCCTGGGACTGGGAGAGCTTCGCCGACTACCTGCGGGCCGTCGAGAGCCGGGGCATAGGCGTCAACGCCGGCTTCATGGTGGGACACTGCGCGCTGCGCGTGGCGGTCATGCGCCAGGACGCCGTCGGCCACGAGGCCAACGACGACCAGATCGCGCTGATGCGGGCCCTGCTGGCCGAGTCCCTGGCCGCCGGCGGGCTGGGCTTCTCCACCGGCCGCAGCTACACCCACAACGACTGGGACGGCCAGCCCGTGCCCAGCCGCTGGGCCTCGGAGCACGAGGTGCTGGAGCTGTGCCGGGAGACGGCCGCCCACCCCGGCACCACCCTCGAATGGGTGGCCGACGGCTGCATGAAGGGCTTCAGCGACGACGAGATCGACCTGATGACCCGCATGTCGCTGCAGGCCCAGCGCCCGCTCAACTGGAACGTCCTGACCATCGACTCGGCCCGCCCCGACGACTACCGCAACCAGATCGCCGCGTGCGAGCAGGCCGCCGACGCCGGCGCCGTGGTCGTCGCCCTCACCATGCCGATCCTGGTCGGCATGAACATGAACCTGGGCACGTTCTGCGCCCTGCACATGCTGCCGGGCTGGCCCGACGTCTTCGGCCTCCCCGTAGCCGAGCGCATGGAGGCCCTGCGCCGCCCCGAGACCCTCATCGCCCTCGAGAACTCGGCGGCGAGCCCGGAGGCGGGCGTGTTCAGCCGCCTCACCGGCTGGTCCGACTATCGCATCGGCGACACCTACTCGGCCGCCAACGAGGGCCTGAAGGGCCGCCGCATCGGCGACATCGCCCGGGAGCGGGGCCAGCGGGACTTCTTCTGCCTGGTGGACATCTGCCTGGCCGACGACCTGCGCACCGTGCTGTGGCCGGCCCCCACCGACGACGACCCCGAGAGCTGGAGGCTGCGGGCCGAGGCCTGGGAGCATCCGGCGGTGATGATCGGCGGCAGCGACGCCGGGGCGCATCTCGACCGCATGGCCGGCGCCTGCTACACCACCGCTTGGATCGACGACTGCCTGCGGGGCCGGCAGCTCACCACCCTCGAGAACGCGGTGCGCCATCTGACCGAGGCGCCGGCCCGGCTGTTCGGCCTGAGGGGCCGGGGCCGCATCGCCGAGGGCTGCTTCGCCGACATCGTGATGTTCGATCCCGACTCGGTGGGCGCGCTCGACCCGGTGCTGGTGGCCGACCTGCCCGGCAACGGCAAGCGCCTGTGGTCGGAGGCCACCGGCGTGCGCCGGGTGATGGTCAACGGCGTGACAACCGTCGTCGACGGCGAGGCCACCGACGCCCTGCCGGGCACGGTGCTGCGCTCGGGCCGCCACACCGACACCGTTCCGGTAGGAGCCGCAATCAACTAGCCGCAATCAACGAGGCGCAGACAACCAGCCGCAGACGACGAGGCAATCAACCAGGCCAACCAGGCGCAAACGACTAGGAGTGAACCCATGGCCGAAGGCTCGATCGAGATCTACGAGACCGAGGACCGCACGTTCCCGCCGCCGCCGGACTTCGCGGCCGCGGCCCAGATTGCCGACCGGTCGATGTACGACGAGGCCGACGCCGACTTCGAGGCGTTCTGGGCCGGCCAGGCCCGTGACCTGCTCGACTGGGACACCGACTTCCACACGACCCTGGAGTGGGACCTGCCCTTCGCCAAGTGGTTCGTCGGCGGCCGGCTCAACGTCTCATATAACTGCCTCGACCGCCATGTGGCCGCCGGCAGGGGCGACAAGGTGGCCTTCCACTGGGAGGGCGAGCCGGGCGACACCCGCGCCATCACCTACTCGGAGCTGCTCGACGACGTGCAGCGCTTCGCCAACGTGCTGCTGCGCCTGGGCCTGCGCAGGGGCGACCGCATAGCGGTGTACATGCCGATGATCCCCGAGCTGGCGGTGACGATGCTGGCCTGCACCCGCATCGGGGTGGCCCATTCGGTGATCTTCGGCGGCTTCTCGCCCGACGCCATCACCGACCGCTGCGCCGACGCCGAGGCCCGCCTGGTGGTCACCGCCGACGCCGGCTACCGCCGGGGCGCCCCCTCAGCCCTGAAGCCCAACGTCGATCTGGCCCTGTCGGCGGGCGCCCCGTCGGTGGAGCACGTGGTGGTGGTGGACCGCTGCGGCACCGATCCCGCCATGACCGAGGGCCGGGATCTGTGGTGGCACGACCTGATGGCCGAGGCCGCCCCCGACTGCCCGGCCGAGCCGATGGACTCCGAGCAGCTGCTGTACCTGCTGTACACCTCGGGCACCACGGCCAAGCCCAAGGGGATCATGCACACCACCGGCGGGTACCTGACGCAGGTGGCGTTCACCCACCGCTACGTGTTCGATCTGCGGGCCGATTCCGACGTGTTCTGGTGCGCGGCCGACATCGGCTGGGTGACCGGCCACAGTTACATCGTGTACGGGCCGCTGGCCAACGGCGCCACGTCGGTGATGTATGAGGGCACCCCGGACACGCCCCGCCCCGCCGAGCGCTCCGGCGACCGGGCCGGCTGGGCCAAGGACCGCCTGTGGGACATCGTCGAGCGCTACGGCGTGACCCAGCTGTACACCGCGCCTACCGCGATCCGCACGTTCATGAAGTGGGGCGAGCAGTGGCCGGCGGGCCGGGACCTGTCGAGCCTGCGGGTGCTGGGCACGGTGGGCGAGCCGATCAACCCGGAGGCGTGGATGTGGTACCACCGCCACATCGGCACAGGTCGCTGCCCGATCGTGGACACCTGGTGGCAGACCGAGACCGGCGGCCACATGGTCACGCCGCTGCCGGGGGTGACCACCACCAAGCCGGGCTCGGCCACTCAGCCGCTGCCGGGCGTGTTCGCCGAGGTGGTGGACGACTCGGGGTCGGTGGTGGCCACCGGCGGCGGGTATCTGACGATCATCCGTCCGTGGCCGTCGATGCTGCGGGGCATCTGGGGCGACCCGGAGCGCTACCGCGAGACGTACTGGTCGGAGTTCGAGGGCCGCTATTTCGCCGGCGACGGCGCCCGGGTGGACGCCGACGGCTATCTGTGGCTGCTGGGACGGGTGGACGACGTGATGAACGTGTCGGGCCACCGGATCTCGACTACCGAGGTGGAGTCGGCGCTGGTGGACCATCCGGCGGTGGCCGAGGCGGCGGTGGTGGGCGCCTCCGACGACATCACCGGTCAGGCCATCGTCGGCTACGTGATCTTGGTGGGCGCGGCGGAGGCGTCCGACGAGCTGCGGGAGGAGGTCCGCCAGCATGTGGCGGTGAAGCTGGGGCCGACGGCCAGGCCGAAGGCGGTGTTCCTGGTGCCGGACCTGCCCAAGACCCGCTCGGGCAAGATCATGCGCCGCCTGCTGCGCGACGTGGCCGACGGCCGGGATCTGGGCGACACCACCACGCTGGCCGATCCGGGCGTGGTGGCCGAGATCCGCGACCGGGCCGCAGAAGCCGCCGACGAGGAGTGACCGTCGCAAGCCGCCCCGAAATTTCTCGGGTTGGTTTTGGTGGCTGGAGCACCCATTTCCGACCCGAGATTTTGAGGACGGGGGCTGCCGAAATTTCTCGGGTTGGTTCTACGCGTTCACCGCGCATAACCGACCCGAGATTTTGAGGACGGGCTGGACGTGACTAGCACGCCGGACAACTGGTACTTCCGCGACGGCGCGGCAGCCGGCCGGCGGGCCGCTGGTGATCCTCGACCTCGACGGGGTGATCTCGAACGCCACGCACCGCCAGCACTACCTGCGAGGCGCCTTCAAGGACTTCCGGGGCTTCTTCACGGCTGCGCCCGACGACCCGCCGTACGAGTCCGGCCTGGCCCTGGCCGCCTCCATCGCCGACGACCACACGGTGGCCATCCTGACCGCCCGCCCCAACTACATGCTCGACGACACCCGCCGCTGGCTTGCCGCCCACGACGTCCGCCACGACCTGCTCATCCTGCGCCCCGAACACGGCCGAGGCTCCCGAGGCCCGTCGGCCGACTTCAAGCGCCACGAGCTGAACCGCCTGCGTGCAGCCGGCTACCAGGTCACCGCCGCCATCGACGACGACGAGCGGATCATCGAGATGTACCGCTCCGAGGGCGTCTTCGCCCTCTACACCCACTCCGGCTACTACGAGAGGGAGACCTCGCCGAGGACCTTGTAATAGTGCGGGGGCGGCGTTCGCCCTCTGCGTCCACTCGGCCACTACGAACGCTGAACGGAGGTCGCCCGGCCACGACGGGCACTGGCTGAGGTCGCACCCGGCCACTTGACCGAGCGGGACGGAGCGCCGGCCGCTGCGGGCTCTTACCTTCCGCCGGTAGGTTGGGGGACGCAAGCGGAGGTGACGGACGATGTTCAACGCGGCCAAGACGTTCACGCTGCTGGCCCTGCTCGGCGGCCTGTGCATTGTGATCGGGGGTGCCCTCGGTGGCCAGGGCGGCCTGGTGCTGGGCCTGATCTTGGGCATTGCCATCGCCGGGGGCAGCTACTGGTTCAGCGACAAGCTGGCCATCGCCTCCGCCCGGGCCCAGCCGGTGACCGCCGCCGACATGCCCGAGTACCACGAGATCATGGTCAACCTGTGCATGAGGGCACAGATGCCCATGCCGAAGCTGTACATCTCGCCCAACCCGCAGCCCAACGCCTTCGCCACGGGACGCAACCCCAACAACGCCGCGGTGTGCATCACCGCCGGGCTCACCCAGGCCATGGGCTGGGACGAGATCCGGGGCGTGCTGGCCCACGAGCTGGCCCACATCCGCAACCGCGACATCCTGATCGGCTCGGTGGCCGCGGCGGTCGGCATGGCGGTGACGTTCATCGCCAACATGGCCATGTGGGGTGCGATGTTCGCCGGCGGGCGCGACGACCGCGACGGCAATGTCTTCGGTCAGCTGGCCCTGGCCATCCTGGCCCCGATCGCGGCCGCGATGATCCAGGCGGCGATCAGCCGCAGCCGCGAGTTCCAGGCTGACGCGTCGGCGGCGAGGCTGATCGGCGACGGCCGTCCCCTGGCCCGAGCGCTGGAGCGCCTGGAGACATACTCCCAGCGGATCCCGTCGGGCGTGAACCCCAGCCAGGCGTCCAACTACATCATCGACCCGCTGAAGGCCCAGGCCCGAGGCGGCGGCGGAGGCGGCGGCTTCGGCCGCATGTTCAGCACCCACCCGCCCACAGCCGAGCGAATCCGCCGCCTAGAGTCCCGAGACTGGGAGTAGCCCCCGAGCCCCGGATCAGGGGTTCTTGAAGATCTCGTGGCCGCCGCACCGGCGCCAGATGATGTGCCGCTGACCGGGGACGACCTCCTCGCCCCACGAGAAGGTCGCCCGGCCGTCCGGCGCCCACCACATCTCGAAGACTCCCGGCACGCCCTTTACCCCTTTGACCCGTAGGCCGCGACGAAAGCGGCTGCGCGGTCCCGCCTCCATCTCCTTCAGGTCGTCCACGAACTCGTCCCTCGCTTTCCGGAAGAGACGCTGTTGATTCGCGGTTAGGCGCGCCCAGTCCCGCTCGAAGCGGCTGTCCCAGTCGTAGGTGGGCATGACCGGGCCCCGGAGGCTTCAGCGGGCCGACTACTCACGCACCACGAAGCTCTGAGAGCATTGCCAGGTCTGCGGCGAGCATCTCGGCGCCGCTCATGAACGTGACGACGTCGCCGGAAGCGGCAGCGGTGCCCGGATCGGGCAGATCGTCCTCGCTGATGTCCTCCAGTGCCATGGCCCAGGCCTTGTTGACCTTCGCTTTGAGGTCCGGGAACAGGCCGCTGAGCGCGGCGATGAACTCGTCAGAGGTGTCGCAGCGGACGTGCAGCCGCTCCATGTAGTCGACGATGTCGTGGAGGTGGGCGTCGGGGTCGTCGAACCAGGCCTCGTCGGGCGGCTGGCTGGGGTCGCGCCCGCCTGGGTCGGCGATCTTCGCGAGGTCCGCCGCCACCCGCTCTGCGGTGCTCTGAAAGCAGACCCACGGGCCGGGGCCGAGTTCGGCTTCGGAGTCGGCCTCGTCGGTGTTGCAGGGGTCGACTTCGGCGCCGGCGTTGATTCGGGCGAACTTGTCCTCTAGGTCGGGGAAGAGGCCGCTGAGCGCGGCGATGAACTCGTCGGAGCTGGCGCACCGCCTGTGCAGCCGCCTCATGTAGGCGACGACTTCGGTGAAGTGGGCGTCGGGGTTGTCGAACCAGGCCGCGTCCGGCTCGGTGTGCTGCACGGGGGCCACGCTATCCCTGCCGCGTTCGGCGACGGAGGCGGTGGATTTCCCCGAGCCCTCACGAATATCTTGCAGTACATCAGAAATCATGGACAGTAATATAACTGCCTTAAATCATCTTGCAACCGCCGGGGACGAACAGCCACCGGCCCCCGAGCCCTTCGGGGCGGTTCCCGGAGCCCTAGTCGCGGAAGTTGACGTACTGGAGGGGGACGTCGAAGTCGGCTTCTTTGAGCGCGGCGATGACGGCTTGGAGGTCGTCTCGTTTCTTGGACTGCACCCGCAGTTGGTCGCCCTGGGTGGACGACTGGACGCCCTTGATGCCGAGGCCCTTGATGAACTTGTTGAGCTCGCGGGCCCGGTCCGACGAGATGCCGGCCCGCAGGGCGGCCGCCTGCCGCACGGTGGCCCCGGCGGCTTCCTGGACCTTGCCGTAGTCGAGCGCCTTGAGCGACACCTTGCGCCGCACCAGCTTCTCCTCCAGCACCAGCCGGGCCGCGGCCAGCCGGTCCTCGGTGGAGGAGTTCATCGTGATGAGGCCGTCGCCGAGCACGACCGAGGTGCCGGTGTTGCGGAAGTCGTAGCGGGTGTTGACCTCCCGGCCGGCCTGGTCCACGGCGTTGCGGACCTCCTGCATGTCGAGCCGGCTGACTACGTCGAAGGTGGGCATGGGGTCTCGATTCCCGTGGGCCGGGGGCATGGTTGGTCGGGGGCGATGGTATCGTGCTGGCCCGTCTGGGTCGGTGCCCGAGCGGCCAAAGGGAACGGGCTGTAAACCCGTCGGCTAAGCCTACGGAGGTTCGAATCCTCCCCGGCCCACACCAACAGCTCGCAGCAGAACTAGGCATCTGGGTCTGCCGGTTCTGGTGTGCGCACACACCGAAAGGGCGGCAGTGGCTATGGCGGCAATGGCGCGCGGCTCGGACCGCTGACCCGCACGCGGCCCAAAGCTGCAAGCGTGGTCACCTGGCATCTGGGGCATTGCGACGCCGCTGGCGGGCCAGCCGGGCGGCGCGGGTGGTGGGTGCTGATGGCGCGTGCCTCCTCGATGCTTTCGGAGTTGGCGCCGTTGCTACTGGTGTTGAAGTCTCCTCTGTACGTCGACCATCTGACCATCGACGAGCCCGAAGCGCATTTGCACCCTGAGATGCAGGTGCGGGTGGCGACGTTCTTCACGGAACTGGTGAATGGCGGCATGGGGATCGTGCTCACCACACACTCGGACTTCTTCGTTGCTCAGTTCAACAACATGGTGAGACGCCATGAACTGTCCGGCCCGAACGCCTCCGCGCCCGCGGGCTCTCCGCCAGCCCTGGATCGCTCGCGGGTCCGGGCGCTGCGGTTTTCTCGTGAGAATGGCAGGTGCGTGGCCCGAGAGTCGATGCCCGACCACCTCGACGGCATCGACGAGTCCACCTTCACTGATGTGATGAGGTCGCAGTATGACGAGACGGCCGAGCTCGTCAACGAACTGCTAGAGGCCGCGGCTGGTGGCTGACGGCCCTGGGCTGGACAACACCGAGCAGTCGACGGCCGTGCCGCTCTCGGGGCCGGTGCCGTGCGCCAGTCCCGAGTGCCCGGTGTGCGAGCTCAACTGGCGGCTGATCCAAGGCGGGGCCGAGAGCGTCGCTATGCCGATGATCTTGACCAGCTGTCCGAGGGCCTTCGGGTGCTCCACGAGTTCTTCGAGGGGAACGGCCTGACGGCTCGGCCGAAGGCTTGCTTCGTTGTGGGCCGGGAGGTGGACAAGCTCAGGTTCTCTCTGCGAGACCGGTTGACCAGCTTGCGGTTCGGCCCCCAGCCGGTCCGACTGGACATTCTCGAGTGTGGCGACTCGATGGAACTCTGAGTAGCTGACCGCCGCGTTCGTCTAATGCAGTGGGGGTGGGGTGCCGCGTCCACGGGGCCGAGCGGCGTGGGTTGCTCAGGCGAGCATCCGCTGCCTCATCACCCACGCTTGGCGGGGCTTGCTCAGGGGAGCATTCGTTGCATGATCACTACGTCGAGCCAGCCGCCGAACTTGCGGCCTACCTCGCGCTCGGTGCCGACGACGGTGAACCCGACGGCTTCGTGCAGCTGGACCGATGCTTGGTGGCCTCCGGCGATGCGGGCGATCATGGTGTGGAAGCCCCGGGCCTGGGCCAGGCCGACCAGTTCCCGCATGAGCCGCCGGCCCACCCCCCGGCCCCGCGCCGCCTCATCGACGTAGACGCTGGACTCGACCGAGGTCCGGTAGGCGGCCCGGGGCCGGTACTCGCTTAGCGACGAGAAGCCGACGACCTGTCCGTCGAGCTCGGCGACGAGCACTCCGAGGGCGCCGGCCCGGTCCCGCAGCCACGCCTGCTGGTCCTCGAGGCTGCGGGGCACGAGGTCGAAGGTGTGGGTGGTGTGCTCGACCTCATGGTTGTAGATGCGTCGGATCGCCTCTGCGTCGTCGAGGGTGGCGAGCCGCACAACCACATCGTCCATGCCCCGAGTGTCCATGCCCCGAGGCTACGGGCCATTGGCGGGTGGGGCGGGGGCGTTCATGGTGCCTATGTCCGTGCTCTGGGGTCCGTGCTCTGGGGCTGGGAGCGATCGCCGGGTGGGGCGGGGGCGTTCATGGTGCCCATGTTCATGCCCCGGGGCTACGAGCCATCGGCTGCGGACTGGGGCAACGGCCGGGCGGGTGTCGGCAGGATCGGGCCGGCGGGTTTGGGTTGTCAAGAAGCAGGTGGCCGCTGCGTATCACCGGCTCCCTTCCGGCTCATCCCTTCCCGGGAGTGTCGGTTGCGGAGCCGGACGCTGGCGCCGGGCGTCTACGTGACGGCGAACAGCGGCTCGGCGGGCAGCGTCGACGACAGTGCCGACGGCAGCGCCGATGGTGGAGCGTGACCATCGCCTTGTGCTTGGGCGGCGGGCAGTGCCGGCGACAGTGCCGACGGCAGCGCCGATGGTGGGGGATCGGGGGCGCGAGCCGGCCCCCAGCGGGTGCGCACGGGGGGCAGCAGCTCGAACCGTCCATGACGGCGGGCGACCGTCCACTGGTGGTGATGGACCTTGTGGTGGCAGTCCCAGCACAGCAGCGCCATGTTGGCGATGGTGGTCGGACCACCCTGGAAGGCGGGCTTGATGTGATGGGCCTGGCAGAGCGCCGGATGGCAGCCACAGCCGACGCAGCCGCCGTCGCGGGCAATGAGCGCCCTGATCTGTGAGGCGGTGGCGGTGCGCTTGGTTGTGCCCCGCCACAGCGGGGTGCCGGCGGTGTCGTAGAGGATCCCGGTGATCGAGGCGTTGCAGGCAAGCATGTCGAGCACGCTCGGGGGCAGCGGCTCGCCGGTGGCAAGCTGCGACACCAGGCCGCCCGTCTCGGAGTCGACGTAGGAGACCACGGCAATGTCGGCGATCGGCCGTCCCCGGTGGACGCTGTCAGCAACTGCGGCGCCATCACTCCCGCCACCCCGGTCTCGGCCGTCGCTTCGGCTGTCGCGGTCTCGGCCGTCGCTTCGGCTGTCGCGGTCTCGGCCGTCGCTTCGGCTGTCGCGGTCTTGGCCGTCGCTTCGGCTGTCGCGGTCTCTGGCCGTCTGTTCTGGTTGGGCCGGCTGTCGCGGTCTTGGCCGTCGCTTCGGCTGTCGCGGTCTTGGCCGTCGCTTCGGCTGTCGCGGTCTTGGCCGTCGCTTCGGCTGTCGCGGTCTTGGCCGTCGCTTCGGCTGTCGCGGTCTCGGCCGTCGCTTCGGCTGTCGCGGTTCGGGCTGTCGTTCTGGCCGTTGTTCTGGTTGGGCCGGTCGCGGCTGTTGCGAGCCTGGCCGCCCCGGGCCCGCCCTCGACTCTGGACGACGTCGCTGCCGACTGTGGTCAGGCCGTCGAGGGCGTCGGCCATGGCCTGGGCGAAGCTGCGCCGCTCGTCGCGGCCTTCGGCTTGGCGGACACGCCGGGCCTCGACCTCCACCCGGTTGCGGATCCTCTCGCCGGTCACGGGATCGAACTCGCCCCGCAGATGGGTCATGCCGTCGTCGCCGTCCCAGATGCGCAACCACCGCCGTTTCCGCTGGCGGGCGTAGCCGGCCTCGCCGTCGTCGGGCTGCTGTCGGGCGGCCCACCGCCGAGCCTCCCGCGCGAACTGGTCGTCAGGCACCGACTCGGCCTGCGACAGCAGCTCGGCGTCGGCCTGCACCGCATCGCCGCCGACAGCCTCAGCCGCCTCCGCAAGGCGGGCCGCGTTGTTAAAGGAGACCCGACCCGCCTCCAGAGCGTCCCGCACCACCGGCAGGTCGTCGAGCACTCGCACAGTCCGGGCCTGCGCCTCGGCCTGGCGCCGGGACACCCCGGTGGCGCGGCGCAGCACCCCCGTGCCGCCGTCGCCATGGCTCTCCCGTGCGGCCAGCGAAGCCGCAGCCCGGGCCTGGAAGGCGACCAGCTTCGAGGTGATCGCCCGAGACATCTCCAACGCCGTGCGCAGATCGCACGCCGCCACGCTGCCGTCACTAGCCGAGGCCAGCATCTGCGTCACGGCGGCTTCGGCCCGCTGAGCTTGGGAAACAACCATGCACAGACTATTACACAAGGGTGTGACAATCATGATGGGGCTGTGGTCGGGGCTCGGATCTGACCCAGGGTGTGACGGGCCTTGTGCCTCTTCCGATGATATGTCGGCTCGTCTCAGGCGACGGCAGCGCACCGACCGGTCGGGCGGACGTGACCTGATAGCGCATCCATGTCAAGTCGCGTCCTGGCTTCCTCGGCCGCCGACGGCACGCCACCTCGGCATCGTCCAACAGCTGCTGGCGCCGCTTGAGACGGGCGGCAACCTCGTCAACGACACCCACCTGGCCGCCCTCGCCATCGAGCACCGGTGCACAGTCGTGTCCTACGACACCGACTTTCTGCGCTTCCCCGGCGTGAAGCTGGAGACCCCAGCCGACGAGACCCCAGCCGACGAGACCCCAGCCGACGAGACCCCAGCCGTCTAAGCAGCCAGCACGGTGGCCGCGCCAAACTGCCTGCCACGATCCCGGTGAGGGGCGCAGCCCCCGGCGCCGGTAGCTTGGCGACCTGGGTGACGCACGCTCGGCAGTGTCGAGGCTGCCTGCATGGAGCACGCCAGCCGCGTTATGGCCGCCTCGTGTGTGACCGACGGCACAATCCAAGATTGGGCGTTGACGCGACCGCGTTGCGTATAGTTGTCTTTCGGGCGCTAACCCATGCTAGATGGAAAGGTGCGTAGGACGATGGCCGTGTTCGCTGTCCACATTTCAGGCCCGTCCCCCGAGACCGCGATGCAGCGCATCGAGAAGAAGTATCCTGGCACCCAGCACTACAAGGCGTCGGAACGGCTCTGTTTGGTGCGTGCCGATGCAATCGCTCGCTCTGTGGCGGATGCGTTGGGGATGTACGGCCCCGATGGGTCCACCGGTGTTGTATTCAAACTCAATGCCGCCTATGCGGGCTTCGAGAACCCCGCAATCTGGGAATGGCTGCAGCTGGCAGACACCTCCCAGCGACCGACGAGACCCCGAGAGAGAATCCGGCTACGGCCGCGCACGGCCAGCTTCCGGGCGACACCATCAGCAGGCGTGAGCACGATGAGGGGATCAAGCTAGAGAAGCGGCTCTCAACGCTGGAGACCAAGGTCAACATCCTTATGGCAGTCGTCGGTCCGACATTGCTAGGTGTTGTCTGGCTCGTGGCTAGGGCCCTTGGGTAGTCAGCTCCGACGGGCTCCCTACCCCCTGACAATGAGTGGGACGACGCCGACGAGGTAGTCACACCTAGGCGGCAGGTTCGGAAGTGGCGATCGGGTCGTTGTAGCGGAGCCGCTTGCGGACCTTCCCCGCCACCGCTGCGCCCATATGCTCGGCGGTGTCCTGCGGCGTGGCCCGATGTGGCCCGATTGGCCCGATGTGGCTCGATTGGCCCGATGTGGCTCGCTCGCTGCCAGCAAGGCTTCTAGAGGTGTGGCGGCTACTTGGTGGGGGGTGTGGTTTGGCCGTCTGTGGAATAGCCCCAGCACTCGATGCTGCCGTTCGTGCGCAGGCCGCAGGAGAAGGAGCTTCCTGCCGACACGGCTAGGAACTCTCCGGCCGGGGCGGCGGTCGCGCCGTATGCGTCGCGACCCCAGCAGCGGACGGTGTTGTCCACAGCCACCGCACAGGAGTGCTTGTAGCCTGAGGACACGGCGAGGAACTCGCCCGCCGGCGGGGTCGTTTGGCCGTCTGTGGAATAGCCCCAGCACTCGAGGCTGCCGCCGGTGCGCACGGCGCAGGTGTGGGTAGTGCCCGCAGACACGTCGATGAAGGGTCCTGCGATCGGGTTGTAGTCGAATCGGCAGCCGGAGATCGTGCATGTCATGGAGCCTGCCGGGTTCTTGACGCCGGCCTGCCCGTGGCTGTTGCCGCCCCAGCATTGGACGGCCCCGTCGGTTCTCAAGCCGCAAGTGTGCTCGTGGCCGGCGGACACCTTGCGGTACGACCCGGCCACCGGCGTGGCCTCACCCTGAATGTCGAGGCCCCAGCATCGGACGCTGCCTGCGTCGTCCTGGTCGGCGCTCACCGCGCAGGTGTGCATGAAGCCTGAGGACAAGGCCAGGAACTCAACCCGGCGCGGCCGGCTGGTTTGCCCGTTCTCGTTCAGGCCCCAGCACGACACGGTGTTGTCGACGCGCAGCGCGCATGTGTGGTAGCCGCCTGCGGACACGGCCGCGAACTCGCCGTGAGCGGCGTTCAGCTGCCTGTCCAGGTTGTTGCCCCAGCACGCCAGAGACTTGTCGGCACGCACCGCGCACGCGTGCTTGTTGCCGGCGGAAATCGCTGTGAATCCGCCCGCGCCGCCGCCGGGGGCGCTCGTGGGGGTGTCGGGCGTCTCGCCCGGCCTGTCCACAAGCCCGAGGGCTCTGGCCAGGAATAGGGCCATCTGGGCCCGTGTGACGTTGTCTTGGGGGCAGAATCCGCTGCCGTCGCCGCAGCCTCGGGTGATGCCCGACGCGGCGAGGCTGGCGACGCTCGGCGCGTACCAGGCGTCGGCGGCAACGTCGTCGAAGCCGGGGTCGGGCCCCTCGGCCAGCGCGAAGGCACGCGACAGGAACACGGCCATCTGGGCCCGGATGACGTTGTCTTGGGGGCAGAACCGGCTGCCGTCGCCGCAGCCCCGGGTCACGCCGAGCTCGGCGAAGCGCTCTATGAACGCGGCCTGCGGATGGGCCGCGTCGACGTCGGCGAACCGGGTGGAGGTCACCTCCGCCGGGTCCTGTTCGTCGAGGACCCTCACCGTCCATACCGCCATGGCGGCGCGGTCGAGCGCCTCGTCGGGGCAGAACCCCGGGTCGCAGAGGGTGCCGGCGAACACGCCCTTCTGGTGGAGCGCCTCGACCGCCTGCGTGTAGAAGGCGCCTGCGGGGGTGTCCGGGAACGGCCCGGCGTCCTGCGCGGCGGCGGTGGGCGCCGGTGCCGCGAGCGCCATCGACGCAGCCACGGCGGCCGCCGCGAGGCGCACGGCCAGCTTGCGGAGGGGTGCAGACCCGAAGGCAGTTGACGCAGATCCGGTGGCGGTCATGAGCGGGGCTCCTCGGTATGGCGGGTATGGCGGTCTTGCAGGCGGCGAGCACCGTGCCCGCATCTGGTCTCCGCGGCGCAGGTTAGGCGAAGCCCTTCGCGGCCCTTGCGCCGGGGGTCTGCCGGGACGCTGCCCCGGCGTCGCAACCATCCCTGTACGCCATGCCCCCACGGGTTACCTTGTGCCCCGTGAAGGGTCGTTGCTCCGCGCCGCAGGTGCTAGTACGATGCCGAGACGTGTTCGACGACGAGGCACCGCCTCTTGGTGCCCGGGGCCGTGGTGTGAGCTACGTTCCGAGACTGGGATGTGATCGAGGATGATTGACCGCGTTCTAAAGACCGGCGTGCTACACTCGCTGCCCGTCACGGGCCCCACCGTCGTGGTAGGGTTCTTCAAACGTCCCGGACGAGTGATCGAAGGGGGTGCAGCCGTTGAACAGCGCGTGTAGCGTGGTACAAGTTGCATCCCGGTCGGTCTGCATGTGCGAGGCGTACATGTCCGTCCGGGCTGAACTTGCCACAGATGGAAACCAGGTATAGAAAGGAGGGGCACATGCCCCAATTGAAGGGGCCTGTGCCCCAAGCACAAGCAAAGGAGGGGCCGATGCCCCAGCTAGTGAAGAAGCGGCGCTCGGGTTGGGCAGTGCTCGCCGCGGGCGCCTTGGTGGCCTCTCTGTTCGCGGTGGGGGCTGCCCCGGCGGCGGCGCAGTCGTTGGCTCCCAGGCCGGACCACAGTCCTGGCGTGACCCCGAACTGGGATGCGTGTGTGGGCGACGCGGGCCGTGGCGGCTCGTTCCCCGACGTGAACGAGGACAACGTTCATGCGGCTGCGATCAACTGCATCGCCTATTACGGGATCACGTTGGGCAAGGACGACGGCACGTACGCGCCCGATGAGCATGTGAAGGACCATCAGATGCGGCGGTTCGTGATGCGGGCGGCTGATCTGATGGACGCGGACGGCGAGGCGGTTCTCGCCAAAGTCGAGTTGTCTAACCCGGTGGAGCGCGTCGAGATGGCCGCTTTGATGTTCCATCTGCTCGATGATCTGCTGGACTGGGCGCGGGTCAACTCGCGCACCGGCAACATCGAGTTCGACCGCGACGGCAACAGCACCTGGACGCTGGCTGACGACTTCTTCGCGGATGTGAGGGCCACCGAGCCGAATTTCGAGTCCCAGATGGTGGGCGCTGCCTATGAGTTGGGCGTGGTCCGGGGCCGCAGCGACGATGTCAGCACCGCTGACAGCGTGTTCGCGCCGAGGGACCCGGTGACTCGGGCGCAGATGGCGTCGTTCATCACTCGGGCGCTTGATCACTCGAATCTGCGGCCCGAGGGTCTGGTTGTGCAGCGCAACCTAAACAAGGAGACGATGATCTCGTATCGCGACGGGGACTTCATGCCGATCGCGAACGCTCGGGTGGATGTGTTCTCGGCGCTGTATGTCGCCGACGCGTTCGACGACGACGACGGCGAGTGCGAGTTCCGCTTCGTGAAGGACGAGACCCCCAGCCACCGCGCCTGTGAGATCGACATCGGCGACGAGTACACCGACGATCAGGGCAACATCGAGCTCACGCTCGCGAGCGACTCGGATCCCCTCCAAGCGGAATGCTCGGCCGGCTCGGGCAAACTCACGTTCAAGACGGCTGTGGGCACTGCTACTGACCGCACCCATTGGGCCTGGACCGGGCCCATGCGCGAAGAAGTCGACGAGGACACCCGCCTCATCGAGTTGCAGGACGTGAACCGGCCGATGAGCGGCAACCCGCCCACCCACGCCCACATCACCGGCGGTCTTCCCACCGACGACGAGCTGGCCAAGATGGGCGAGACGGTCACCTTCACCGTGCAGTTGCAAGACGCGAGCAACAATCCCGCCCGCCCGGACCGCAGCGCCAACCCCTATCACCTCAGGATCGAGCGCTACTACGTCGCGCGGGTCGCCGATACTGAACTCGACGCCGAGGACGCCGCTGTGGCTAGTACGCAGATCGGCACGGCCGACGGCGTGGACCACTTCAGGGAGGTTCCAGGCAACTGGAACTACGTCACGAGCACACGTACGGTGGTACAGCCAACGAATCGTGAGCTGGTGACTGATGCGCGGCTGCAGACGCCGGTGGACACGCTGGTCTACCCCAACGCCGACGGCGAGCTCACGATCACTTTGACCACCGTGGACCTGCAGTCCGCCGTCGACAACGTCGATGTGGGCGTGCAGTTCAAGCTGACGCCGTTCCTCCAGGAGAACGACCGCATCCCCATAAACCTGGTCCGCACGATCACCGCCGCTGATCCTGGTGTGGTCTGGCCTTACGCCAACTACGCCGAGGGCAACGCCATTACTGCGACTCCGAGTACGTCCAAGCCGGCGGCGATCGGCTATGTCATCTTCTCTGATGACAAGGCGGTCCCCTACAAGGTCACCGCGGATTCGATCCAGCCGTACCGGTTCGTCGGCAGCAGCAACAGCGTGACCGTCAAGGTGATCAACCAGTACGGCGACCCGATGGTGAACCAGAACGTCGTCGCCGTCAGCGACCTCGACGGCACAGGCAACCTCACCAGCGGCGCCACAATCAACAGTACCACCGGCGAAATCACCCCGGGCACCAGAAACGACGAGATCGAAGCTCCGGAGACGGATGACCGCGTCCTGTACCCCGAGGAGATGGACATCACCGTCCAGGAGACCGAGGACAGATTCCAAAGGGACTTGGACCTTAGCTATGACAGTGACGCCAACGGGACCGAAGACGATGACGACGATGAGAATCCGGGTGAAGGAGGTGACGACACGTTCACGGTCGCCAGTGGCGTCCCGGTGCTGGTCACCGAGCGGAACGGCACCATTGATAGCGATGACAATACCCAGGGGGCCCAGCTCCCCACCGCGGACGGCCTGAGCAGCGCTGTCGAATCCGACCTGAGGCCTGATAACGACGGGACTTATGACATTCAGAATGAGGTTGCGCGGAGTCCGCTGAAGACTCGCCGCGACGGGACGCGCCGCATCGGCTATCGCCACATCGGCGAAGACGGTGAGACCGAGATGATCACGGGCTACGTGCTCGTAGCCGGCGACAATCCGGCCACAAGCACTACGGAGACCAGCTACTACCTGGCTAGCGATGAGAAGGCGAAGGTCTACTGGGCCGAGGCTGGCACCTCGATGAAGACCCCTGCCAGTGTGACCGGCGGACAGGCCAAAGTCTTGGTGGCCGATGTCGCCAGCCGGGCCATCGTGGTCAACGAGGGCCCAAACAACGTCGACAATCCGAGGGTGTACTTCTATGACGAGGACGACACCTTCGTCGTCGAGGATGTGGGCGCCACCTTCGACATGTTCGAGGAAGCCCTCTCGGCCACCTACGCCACACGCGGCGCGAAGCCGAACACGGTCAACTGGCGGAACTACACCCTCGGCCTGACGAGCGACCGCGCTCGGCCCGGGACCGTGGACCGCACAGTCTGGGAGCTCAGCCTGATCTGCAAACCCGCCAGCTAGCTGACACGTCGCTCTAGAGCGACACAAAGCCACCAACCCCGAGGAGGCCCCGGCCCAGCGCCGGGGCCTCCTCGCGTCCCACCGCAGATCGATGAGCGCAGGCTTGGTTGTGCATGCTGCGGGGATGCCGGAGGGCCTTCCATGGGCGCCGACGCCGCCGCGGCCACCTTGACTTCGCCGAGCGGTCTCCGGGGAAGGAAGGAGCAACGAGCACCGAGTGGAGAGCACAAGAAAGGGACCCCGTGCGGTCCGGGTCCCACATCTGCAGGGAGCGAGCCCGTGCGCGACAGGCCATCCGTCGTAGTCGTCGAGCGCCCTTAGCCCGCCCTCAAAGAAGGGGAGCTATAGACATGAGTGACAACCGTCTCAGCCGCCCCCCGCACAACCCGCTTACCACCGGGGCTAGAGTGCAGAGGCCGGAGCATCGCCTCACGTCACTAGCAGGGAAGCGGACGGTGCTCCGGCACTCGACGCTGCCAGCGTAGCACACGGGCCTTCGTGCGCAACCCCTTACCACTTAGCCATCCTCCTGGAGGTAGCGCCACTCATCCTTGCTCTTCGGCGGGGTGCTGAGGACCGCCCGCATCACGTCCTCGGGATCGGCGTCTATCGGCCCGCAGAGTCGGCCCGTCCGTCGCGGCCACCACCTGCTGCCCTGCGAGCTGGCGTTCAGCTAGTTGCAGGCGTCAACCAGCGGCTTGACGTGCTCCCGATATCCGGCGACGGAGAGCTCGCCGGCGATCTCGAAGTCGAGCCCCAGGCCGGGCCGCTCATCGTAAAGGCTCAGGGACATTTCGCCGCTGGTGTCGCGATCCATGGCGTCGAGGAAGTCCTCCTCGTCGTCGTCGTGGATGATCAGCACATTCTTGTCCTCGGAGATGTCGGCGTAGATCTTCCTCGAGATCGTCTCGTCGCCGAAGCGGTAATAGATCAGGCCGTACGGGCCAAAGAACCAGGTGCGCTGTCCGTACCCGAAGGCGGACACCTCGAGGTCGGGCTTCGAGGTGTTTGGGCGGTAGGTGCAGCGCACCGTGAGCGCCAAGCCCTTGGGGCGCCACGGTTCCTCGGTCTGATCCTCCGATGCACGGAACTCGACATAGCGGCCAGCGGCAGACTCGCCCTCGATTTGCTCCCACCCGCCGCGGTTCTCGGCCCGGTGTAGGAAGGCGGCCATCTGGCCTCGCGTCGTGGGCTGATCAGGACAGAAGTTGGCACCGTCGCCGCATCCCTTGGTGACGCCCGACGCGACCAGGCTGGCCACGTCTGCGGCGTACCAATCACCGGAGGCGACATCGCCGAAGCCCGGGTCCGACCCGTCGGGCAGCCGGTAGGCGCGCGACAAGAACACGGCCATCTCGGCGCGGGTCACGCTGCGGTCGGGACAGAAGCCGCTGCCGTCGCCGCATCCGGCGGTGATGCCGAGGTCGGCCATGCGCTCGATGAAGGGCGCATAGAAGCCGGAGCCGTCCACGTCGTCGAACCTGGACTTGGCCACCACGAATGGATTCCGGCCGTCAAGCACCCGCACTGTCCACACTGCCATCGTCTTGCGGTCGATCGGCTCGTCGGGGCAGAACCGGCTGCCGCCGCCGCATTCGGTGCCCTCGAACACGCCATCGTCGGCCAGTTCCGACACCGGATCCGAGAAGAAAGCACCGCTGGGAACGTCGCCGTAGCCGCCGGTCTGAGCGCCTGCCGGGCCTGTCGACGCCACCGCGAGCGCAGCGGCCACCACCGCGATGACACCCGCAGCAGCCAGCGATCTGGAGGGCGAGTGCCTCATTGTCGATTGCTCCCGTGTCGGCTGACAGCAAACTACCACGGTCCCGAAGGTTCCTGCCCACTGAGCAGGGCCAACGCCTGCTGACCCCGGCGGTGCCCGGCAGACTCTGATCGTGTCCCGTGTCCAAATCGCTCCGACAGGCGAGCGGATCTGACCCGGCGACAGACCCGGTCAACTGTATGCGGTCGCCCATCAGCGTGGACTTGGCCGGTGGCTCCGATACCTGCTAGCGTCGTGGATTCGAAACAGATGCTCCAAGTCGCGGGAGTAACCTCCACTCGGCCGGAGCATTAACAAGACAACAGTCCGGGAGAACCGGGGAAACGGTGGTATTGATAATGCGTAAGCTCATCGCAGGAGTGATCGTCGGATGGTTGACCCTTGCGGGAGGTGTGGCGTCGGCTGACGATCATGTCGACCACCTGACACCGCGTCAAGAATGGTGCGAGGCACGGGGGATACCAGCATCTAACGAGGACGGCACCACAACTGACGCGTGCCGCCGGGCGCACAGCCAGTGCACGGACGACGCTCCGTCCGCGGCCCAGATGAACTGGGCGAGTGGCGGCGGCGTGCTGGTCTACCACAACGGCCAAGCATGGGTTCCTTGCCCGGAGCCGACCTCAGACGACAGTTCCGACGACAGCTCCGACGACGGCTCCTAGTACGAGTAGATCCGTATGCAGGCACGGAGCGCTCTTCGCCATCGCGGGGGGCGCTCTGTGCTTGCGACGCTCCAGAGCCGGCGATTCATCGTGCAAGCGCGCGTCGTCGTCAAGCAGCCGGCTGACGGAGGCTGTTCCGCTAGCCATATGCGGGTGGCCTCTAGCCAACCGCGAGCCCCAAGGCTGGCGACGGACTGAGGGCCGGCCGGAAGGGTTCCATGGCCGGATCCCGTGGTCAGTTCGCCGCCAACCGGCATAGCGTCTTGCCCGCATGAGACGGTTGCCCGTTGGGTGCCTTGCCGCGGCGACGGCGGTCGCCGTATTGGGTGCCGCGCTGGCGATGGCGCCGTCACAGCCGGCGGCCGCTCAGACCGGCGGCTACCGCGACGTTCCCGATGGTGTCCATTTCTCGGGTCCGGTGTCGGCACTGGCGGCCCAAGGCGTCTTCGACGGCACCGAATGCGACGGAGGGTTCTGCCCCGACGATCCCATAGATCGCAAGACGATGGCGGTGTGGATCGTGCGGGCGCTAGACGACGGCTACGACCCGCTCGCGATAACCGAGAGCAGGTTCGACGATGTAGACGAGTCCAGCTTCTATGCGCCCTTCATCGAGCGCATGTTCCATCTGAGTGTGACCAGCGGATGCGGCGACGGCAGCGGCTTCTGTCCCGACCGCAGCGTGACCCGCGCCCAGATGGCCGCGTTCTTGTCCCGGGGCTACCAACTCCCCGACGGACCCGACCCCGGCTTCGGCGATGTCGCCCCCGGCGAGTGGTACGCCGCGGATATGGCCAGGCTGGTCGGCTCGGGCATAACCCGCGGATGCCGAGACGGCACCGTGTTCTGCCCCGACCAGCCCACAACCAGGGGCCAGATGGCCACCTTCCTCCACCGCGCCGAGGGCCGCAACCGGTGGGAGCGGAACGAGGGCCAGTCCGAAGAAGGCTCTTACGTCGAGTTTCGCGTCTCGGCGAATCTGACCGAGTTGAAGTGGCGCCCTCGCGGCCTGGCTCTGGTCGTGCGCTGCACCGACGCTATCGACGCATCTGGCGCCAACGCGCGTCAACTCGACGTGTTCGCTTTCGGGTATGGGGAGCGCTCCTGGTTCTGGGGTAACTATGGTGCGATCGAGTACCACTTCGGTGATGAGGCCGGACCTCCGCTGATTGGCGCTCGTCCCTCCGAGGACAACAATGCTCTGTTCCTGCCTGATTATGAGGAGGAGCGGTTCTTCGATGCCATGGATGCCGATACCAGCCACAGGCTGTTCCTGAGCCTGTACGACGGGCGGCACGACGGCTCGTTCATCGAGCGCGTGACGGCGCGGCTGTCTGTTCTCGGCTATCGAGAACACGTCAAGCCTCTCGTCGAGAGCTGCCGCTAGAGGTTCCATAGTCTTGGGGGTCTACCGCTCAGATACCACAATCTCCCATTCCGCCCATGGTGCCCTGCTTGGCGAGCCGCTGGGAGTCAGCACGACGGCGAAATAGATCCTGCCGGGCGCGAGCTGACCGAGTCTGTCTCCGACGTCGATGGTATACCGACCTGTGAGGGATGTCGCGGTACTGCTAAACGTTGGGTCAGCTCCAGTTGTAGTATTCACATTGAGGAGCGTCTCTGACCTCTTCGTGTCATCTACTGTGAGCCTTACGCGGTTGAAGTCTTCTTGGATGGTCCGGTCGTGCTCGAGCGTAAAGGAGACCGAGTACCTTCCAGCGGGGAGACTGATCGACCCTTCGTCTGATCCGAACTCACGCAGCGTGTACACGCTGGGTCTCGCTGTTGTCGTCGTTGTGGTTGGATTGCTTGAAGTGCTGCTGTGGAACTTGTCGTGGTAGCGCTTGAGGAACGCCACCGTGTGCGCCCGACTCAGGGTCCGATCGGGGCAGAAGTCGCGGCCGGCTCTGTCGCAACCTTGCGTGATCCCGTTCTCGACGGCCCATTCGATCGCTTCGAAGTGCTCATGGCCCCGTGGCACATCGTCGAACGTCTGGCGGCTCTGCGCCGCCACCGTGCCGACGATGGCCAATGAAGCCACCGCGACCGCCGTAGCGGCGATCGCAGCGGGCCTGATCCAACGTCTCGAGCCGGGCCTGTCGTTGTGTCGCCCAAACATGGTTGCCTCCTTCACCCGAAAGCCCCAGGGCCATTGGGACTACCGGCCGGCGGCGGCCTGGGATCTATCCGGCACCCTCTGCCGCCATGACTCCACGCTAGCAAACAAGCACCAACCGGCTTGTCTTCTTACATGAGGGCGCCGTGTGGGCGGGCGGCCGACAGACGGAACGTCATGCATGACGACATGGGAACCTCGCCAGGGGTGAGAGATGGCCGGTTGAAGGCACACCGTTGACACCCGGTGGTGATGATGAGATTCAAAATGTCTCAACGATCAGTGAGATCGCAACTCCTTCCGGCGCCGGTTTGTGGCCGCGGTGTTGGCCTGTACCGCCCACACCCGGTCGGAGCACAGCCGCTCGGCGTCGCCGGTCCACAACTCGGCACCGTGTGCCGGAGCCGGTGTCCGGCTCATGCGGTGAGCAGTGCGGCGGGGATCACGCCTATGCCGTCGGCGCGGCGGTAGGCCTCGGGTCCGGTGGTGATGACGGCGGCATCGAGCAGGTTGGGGCCGATCCGTTCGGCGAGCCAGTGCAGGTGCCTCACATCGCGGTCGCCGATGAGAGCGGAGAGCTTCGCTTCGAGCGCGACGACCCGGCCGTCGGCTCGCTCCACGATCAGGTCGACCTCTTGTTCTCCGGCTCGTGTTCTCAGGTGCGACACACGGGCCTCGTTCGCTTGTGCGTACACCCGCACCGACAGCGTGACGAGGGACTCGAACAGCGCACCGAGCAGCGTGCCGTCGCGGGGCATGGCGGGACCGGCGTCGCCCCCGTCGATCAGCGCGTCCGCGCCGACTCCGAGAAGCCGCGCCGCCAGCGCGGGATCCGCAAGTTGGTGCACGGGCGAGGCGGCTAGACGCCGGAGCCGGTTGCTGGTCGGCAGCCAGGCGGGCACTTCCTCTATGATCCAGAGCTGCTCCAGGACGCGGCGGTAGGCGATCGTCGTCGATCTGGCCGGCTTGTCCGACTCGCCCGGTGTCGCAGCATCCCGGATCGTGTCGTAGGACGCCGAAGTCGAGCTGGCGGCCGCGAAGGCGGTCAGCCAGCGCTGCAGCGACCTGCGGTCGCGGACACTGCGGCCCAGGTCGTTGAAGTCGTGCTCAACGACGCGCTCGAGATAGCTGTCAAGCTGCACCCTGAGCAGGCGGGGCGGGAGCATTCGCATGGCCGGAAAGCCCGATCCGACGATCTCATCGGCGTAGTCGGCCAAGCCCGCGCGCGAGGCGCCCTCCAATCGAGGCCGCCGTCCGCTGAGCAGATCACCGAGGGAGACGGTCGGCTCCGTCAATCCGCGCTCTGCCAGCGACAGGGGCCGCATTCTCACGGTGACGATCCGCCCGGCGCCTGTGTGGGTCGGAGCCTCCGCTGGAGCAGCTGAGCCCGTCAACAGGAAGCGGCCCGCCGCGGGGTCACGATCCACCTCACGCCGGACCAAGTCCCACGAGTACGGCATCCGCTGCCACTCGTCTATGAGGACCGGAGGCTCGCCGGCGACGAGGCGCTCGGGCTCGGCTCGCAGGATCTCCATCTGAAGAGCGTCGTCGAGGCGATGAACGGTCCCGGCCCTGCGCAGCGCGGTCTCGGTCTTGCCTACCGCCCTCGGACCCTCGATCGAGATCGCGGGCAGTCCAGCGAGCAATTCGTCCAACTCAAGTTCGACGATTCTTGGAAGATAGTTTTCCATGATCGCTAATCATACGTACTGGACGATAGTTATACTACAAATTGGACGACTGTAAAGCTACCAATTGGAATCTATGTGCAATACAAATTGGACGTCGCTCCTCTCCATGAAGGCGGGGAGAGGTGCCCGGTTCGCTGAACTGCGAGCTAGCGGGCGGCAACGATTCTTGCGTTGCTTTCTTGCAGCCCAAGAATGCGTGCGCTCCGTCCGGGTTGCAATCTCATTATCTATTGATATATATAAAGCTATATCCTCGCCACCGGGTGTCAACGGTGTGCCTCAAAACACCCAATTCCCGACCCTAGCGAGGTTCCCATGCCCTCATCTGCTGACCTTCCCGCCCATCGACCGCTTGCTCACCCGGCGCCGTCCCGCAGGCCGCGAGCCGGATCGTGCTCGCCTGTCCGCCGACGCTGGGCCAAGGCGGTCGCGGTCGCCGCCGCGGCGGCCGCGGTCGCGTCCTCGGCCATCGCCGGCACGGTCGCCGCCCAGCCCAGCCAGCGGTTCCAGGACCTGCCCCGGACCCACTATGCCTATGAGCCGATCGAATGGGCCGTCGAGAACGCCATCACGCAAGGCTGCGGCGACGGCCGCAACTTCTGTCCCGACGACACGCTGAGCCGAGCGCACATGGTGACGCTGCTGAAGCGCTACCACGACAAGTTCCACAGCAGCACAAGCACCACCACGACCACGATTCCTGCCCGAGCCTCGGTCAGGGTGCGCGGTTCCGGCAGCGGCATCCTTGAACCGGCCGGCAGCCTGACAGCCGGGAGCTACCGCGGCACCCTCTCGCTGTTGCTCCGCGGCGCCAGCGGCACGCATGAGGGCATCCTGGAGTTCACCCAGGTGAAGGTCTCCGTCGTGGACAGCGACGGCCTAACGAACGTGCTGCACACGGAGAAGATCAACCTCGCGGACTACGACGCCGCCGCCAGGCGCCTCACTACGGAGGATGCGCCCATCACGCTCACGGCCCCGTTCTCGTTTCGGGTCGGGGACAACCTCAACGACATCGTCCCCGGAACGGCCGATATCAAAGTCGAGATCACCGACCGAACCTGCACGGCAACGGACGGTTCGCCATGCCCCCAGGATGCCACCGACGCCAACAGTCGGTTCAGAAGGAGTGTCGTCGCGTCCACCCGATGGGAGGTCGTGCTGTCGCCCCGGTAGCCCGTTGGCCGTCGCCTCCGCGCGCGGCCTGGTCTATGTGGCGACGAGCACCTTCGCCCAGGCGTCCATGACCTCGCGGCGCGCCACTCGGGTCTTCACCTTGCGGGCGGTCTCGCGTTTCTCGTGCCAGATCGGGAGCAGGACCCCCACCAGGTCGGCGGTCGTGATCTCGTCGACGGGCATGGAGCCGATGCGGGGGTAGGCGTACCGCTGCAGCGAGGACCGCCAGTTCTCCTCGGAGAAGCCGCCCTCCTTCCAGCCGCCGCGGCGGGCCTCGATGACGCGCTCGGCGGCCTCGGCGAAGGTCGGGACGGGGCACTATCAACAATGGGCCTCAAAGGCCGAACCCGGAGGACGGGCAGTTGCCTCTTCGGGGGTTGGCGGTCCGGGTCGCTCGCCTGAGAGCGACCTGACAATCAGCTAGGTGGACCTTAGCGTGAGCTCCCAGATCGTGCGGCTCACGCTGCCGGGCCGACTGAACCGGTAGTTCCTCCACATGACCGTGTCGGCCTCACACTCATCGCCGGCGTCGATGCTGAGCCTGAGGGCCTCCTCGAACATCTCGAAGGTGGCGCCGACATTCGACACGATGAACGAGTCGTATTCGTCATAGAAGTACGCCATCGGAGCGTCGGAACTCCCCGCCACGATCGTCCGGTTCGCAACATCGCCGACGAGGAGGGGGACGCCCGGGGACGAGCGAATAGTGCCGACCTTGGCCCAGTAGACATCAACAGGGTCGCCCTCCTCTCGGGCTCTGATCACGGCGTTGGTCTCAACGTTGGCGGTATCGGGATCGTCTCCCCGGATCTCGATGCTCTCCGGAGTGATCTTCTCGGTCTTGGCGGCAGTGCCGGTGTAGTAGTAGCCGAGGCGGTAGTTGCCGCTGCGGCGAGTCGGGAACGTGCCAACCGTGTCTGTGTCAGTGCCGGTGCCGTCTGCATTGTTCTCGCCTTCCTGAACGGTGATGTCGACCTGCTCGGGGTAGGTGACCTCGTCGTTGTCCGGGTTGAGACGATCCAGGTTGCTCGAGACGCTGATCTTGACGCTGCGCATCGGGTCGCCGTACTGGTCGACCACCTTGACGGACACGCTGTTGCCGGTTCGGCTGCCGGAAATGATCCGGTATGGGAGCGATGATCCGGTGACCTTGTGCGGATCCGGCCGATCGTCGGAGAAGATCACATAGCCCGACGCCACATCACCAACGCCAGCGACAGCGGTGACACCGACGTAGTTGCCATCGGCGACGACGCTCTTTACCAAGTTCCCATCGACGAGGTCGTTCCCCGCGGTGAACGGCGTCAGCGTGAACCTCACGGCCACGTCGGTGTTGTCTATGCTGGCCCTCGGATCCGGGTGGGTCAAGGTGATGGTGAACTCGCCGGCGGCGTTGGGGAACACCCCCGCGTCAACCGGAGTCTGGAACAGCGCATCAGCGGCTGTCGAAACCTTATTCCCAGTCATGTCGGCATAGTCCCAGTCCCCCGGAGCCTCCAAGAAGCTATCTGTGCCAGTGGATGCCGAGCCGGTCTTGGTCTCACCAGCATCGCCGAAGTCGGAATCTGTGGGAACCATTGGCGTGCTGGTGCCGCTGTCGTGGTCCCAGAGGGCTGGTCGGACGTAGAACTTCTCGACCCTCAGGGCGTACGGGTTGCGGCTGCGGTCGGGCCCCACCGCGACGTCGTCGACGAGCTTCTCGGTGTCCCGGTCGGTTCCGGCGTCGGCGTACAACTGCACCTTGAAGGTCACCGTCTCGCCCATCTTGGCCAGCTCGTCGTCGGTGGGAAGACCGCCGGAGACCCGCGCATAGTCAGGCCCGGTTGCGCCCACCGGCCGGTCCACGTCCTCCAGCTCCGACAGGGCGGTGTCGCCGTCGACCTCGTCGCCGCGTTCGCCGGTCCACGCCCAGAACGTGCGCCCCCTGCTGCCCTCGGCCGTCGTGAACGCGACAAGATCCCCCGAGCCGACAGAGCAGGCCGCCGTGATGGGATCCTTGTCGCTGACCAGCTCGAACTCCACGTTGCCCTCGTCGTCGGTGCGCAGATCACCGATGTCGATTGCGCAGGTGGAGTGGCTCGGGGCCTCGTCCTTCACGAACCGGCTCTCGCACTCGCCGTCGTCGTCGAACGCATCGACGTCATACAGCGCCGAGAAGACATCGATAGAGGCACCCTCGACCGGCCGGAAAGCCGCGTCGCGCAGCGAGGCCATCGTCATCCGCTTGGGGATCTCGTTGTTGCGCTGGATGCTCAAACCCTCGGGACGCAGGTTCGAATGGTCCAGCGTCCGGACAATGAACGAGGCCATCTGGGCACGAGTCACCCACCCATACGGCAAGAACCTGCTGTTGGGAGTGCTGACAAGGGTGCCGACACGGGTGCCGGTGCCCCACGTGCCCCGGGTGATGCCCAGCTCGTAGGTGGCGCCGATCCGCTGCGAGTCGGCGATCGGCACCGAAGCCAACGCGTCGGCGAAGTAGTCGCCCACCACCCGCCACACGCTGTTGTCGAGGAACTCGACCTGGTCGGACTTGGGGTTGATCCGCACGCCGTCGTCGATGTCGTCGACCAGCCCGAACATCAACTTCGCCATGTCCAGGCGCGTCACCGGGTCCGACAGCCTGCCGACGTCGGCCAGCACGGCCTCGCCGTCGGCGCCCATCAGATCGGCGGCCCGCATCACGAACAGCCGCATCTCGAACGCGGACACGTTCGCATTGGGCGCGTACGTGCCGTCGCCCTTGCCCACACTGATCCCGTAGTAGGCGATGCAGTCGATCGCGCCCGCGTGCGCGCTGTCGTCGCTCACGTCGGTGAACATCGCGTCGTGGGCACCGGCCGCGCCCACACACACAGACCAATTCGGAGTGAAGTCCGGGTTGTGGTTCGGCGCCGCGCTGATCGACTGCGCCGCCGCCGGGCCGGCCCCGGCGGCCAACAGCGAAGCGACCAGGGCACCCGCGGCCAGCACCGCCCGACCCGGGCACACCAAGCGTGCGGCCAGGTTCGATGATGCAGTCCCGCCACGTCGCCCAATCGTGCTCGTCGGCAGCATCAGGTTCTCGTTGCGGTGTCGGTCACGCCGCGCTATTGACCGTCGGGGCACAGGTCATCGACATCGTAGGATACGCCATATATTGGATGCGCCATATCGACCTTCTCCAAATAGCGCAATTTGTCAGACCATAGGCCTGCCTGCCCCTCGCCGCCCGCCTCCAACAGGGCGACGATCCTCGCCGGGCCTGTCAGCTAGCCAGCCTTGGTGATAGTGACGGTGTGGGTGTCTCCGTGGTCCGCCATCACGGCGATCGTGTGGCCGCGCACGGTCACCTGCCGGCCCCGGGTGAGGAGCGGGTAGTCGTCGAACAGGCCGTCGCCGCGATCACCGGCCAGCCTCGCGGGCAGTTGGCCCGAATCCAGCGACGCGTCGACCGTGTAGACCAGCACACCCTCGTGCGCAAGAACCGGAAGGATGCCCGCAACGCCGTCATCGCCGCGGTACTCGCGGCCGGCGTCGTAGCCGATGCGCCGCCTGCTCTCCATGACGAGCACTTCGGTCTCCGACAGGGGCACCGCGGCCATGGCGACCGAGTCGCGGGGGTCGGCCACCGGGCCCAGGGTCACCGTCGCCGCGGGGGCGTTGATGCAGCGAATCTGGGACTCGCTCAGCCAGCCCAGCTGCCAGCGGCTCCAGGCCAGCATCTCCAAGGCGTTGAGCGAGTAGTTGTAGACGGTGACCGTCCTGCCGGGAAGCCGCAGCTCGAACGAGAGGCGGCGGTCCCTGGGGCTTGCCGCGAAGGCCGTCCTCAGGCCCATCAGACCGAACTCGCTTTGCATCCACCTCTTGTCGTCGGGCGCCTCGGGCAGCCTGTCATAGCGACCGTCATACGGGTAGAGGTCCGACAGCCCCAGGCTGTGGGCCAGCTCGTGGGCGGCGGTGTCGCCCCACGCCTCGGGCCCGTCGAGCTCGCTGTGAGCCGCAGTGTTGATCCAGGCCATCGACCCGATGACTCCCTCGTCGGTGCGCACATCTTGAGAGCTGAACTCGCCCGCGCCGAAATGCGCGCTGGGAAGCACCGTCATCACTGCGTGATAGCCGGTGAAGTCGAACACGGGGTCGGCGAGCCGGACCGCCTCGACCTCGGGGTTGACGCGGACCTCTCCAACGACGGTCTGCCGGACGTAGTCGTCGGCGCTGAGCGGGGCTCGCAGCCATCCGTGCAGGGCAACGAACTCGACGTCGAGCCGCCCGTAGCTGGCTGCTTGGAGGTATTCCTCGGCGTACGGCAGTCCGTGGGCGGCCTCCGCCTCGGTGGAGTACGTGGCCCGGGCGTCGTGGAAGTCCAGGAACAGCACCGCCACCCGCATGGTGCCGATGGACGGCGCCGCCCAGTCCGGCAGCGGGAACCCCGCGGTGGTGTCGGTCGTGCCCCGGGGCCGGCACGCCGCCGGATCTGCGGCGGTCGCGGTGGGCGAAGGGTCGGGCTCTGCTGTCGGCGGCGGCTGCGTGTCTTCGGCCGGTTCGTCCTCGACGGTGGCCGGCTTCTCGACCAGGCCGAGCGCCCGGGCCAAAACGTGGCCATCTGGGCTCGGGTGACCGCCTCGTCGGGGCAGAAGCGCAGCGGGCCCGTTTGGCAGCCGGCGGTGATGCGGGCCGCGGCCAGGGCGTCGATGTTGGCTTCGTGGGTGTTGCCTGCGGTGTCGGCGAACCCGGCCGGGGCGGCGGCCCCGAGGTCGAACGCCCGCACCAGGAGCGTGGCCATCTGGGCTCGGGTGACCGCCTTGTCGGGGCAGAATCGCAGCGGCTCGGTCAGGCAGCCCCTGGTGACCCCCAACTCGGCCAGGCGCTCGATGTGGGGCAGGTACCACGCCTCGATGCCCGCATCGGCGAAGCTCGACTCGTCCACCGCGGGCGGTTCCTTCCGGTCGAGGACCCGAACCAGCCAAACCGCCATCGTCCAGCGCTTTATCTCGCCATCGGGGCAGAACATCTGCTCGGAGCATTCGGTGCCGTCGAACACACTCAAGGCGTTGAGCGCGTCGATAGCCGGCTGATGCACACCCCCGACAACGTCCACAAAGCCCAAGCCGGCTTGAACGGCCTGAACGGTCTGAACGGTCTGAACGCTCTGAACGGCCTGAACGCTCTGTACGGTCGCGCCGGTTGTGGGCTGGCGGGCGGTTGCGGGCTGGGCGGCCGCCACCGGCGCCAACCCCGCGAGGGCCACTGCCGCCGCCACGACCGCAACCACCAAGCGGACCACAACCCGACCCTAAGAGGCCGAGCGGGCAGGCACACGAATCCGACCCGGGCGAGGCCGTGGCCGGAGCAGCCCGTGAGCGCGGCGGACAGGAGCGGGAGGCGCACCGCCGCAGCGTGACGGGCTTTGTGCCGACCACAGTTGTTGGTCGGAGACCTCGGCCCCGTCGGACCGGCGCACCGCTGCAGCGTGACGGGCTTGTGCCGACCAGCGCGCGTTCCGATCGCCTGTTGTCGGGTCGGCCCGGCTGGTTGCAAGGTAGAACACCGAAGCTCTATTGCGTGCATTGAAAACTACGCATATAGTGGGTTCTGCCTTTGCAAGCCGAGGTTCCGGCTCGCCTCACAACGTTGCCGGGAACGGAGGTACTTGCGCAATGGAAACCGAAATGGTGGTCCTGATGATCACGACCTTGGGGTCGGTCGCCGGATCGGCGTTGGTGGTGATCCAAGTGGTGCTCGGGCAGATGAACAAGCTCGAGGGGAGAATCGACGGCAGGATCGATCGCTTGGAGAACAAGTTCGAGGACAAGTTCACGAGCCTCGATGCCAAGTTCGAGGACAAGTTCACGAGCCTCGATGCCAAGTTCGACGTCAAGTTCGACGCTCTGGGGCGCGATGTCGCGGACATACGAGAGCGACTTGCGAGGGTGGAGGGCCACTTGATGGCACCTAGCGGGTTCACACTGCGGCGTGCCCGGCCGACCGCGGCTGATGAGCCGCCTCCGGAGGATCCTGCCGCCGGGCGGTGCCAGGCGAGCTAGACCGGCGCCCGCGCGCCGCCGATCTTGGGTCAGTTGGCGCTGGCGGCTACCGGTTCGACGGGGTCGATCCCGAGCAGGTCGTAGGTGATCATCGGGTAGTAGCCGATGCCTCGCTGCTCGAACTGGGGGCCGGCCAGACCGCTGCGATCCACCAGCGTGACGGCCGCGACGGTGGTGGCCCCGGTCTGGTCGACGACGTCGAGGGCCTTGAAGATCGACCCGCCCGTCGTCACCACATCGTCCACCAGCAGCACCGTGTCGCCCGGCCCGATCTGGGCTCCCTCGACCCACCGCCGGGTGCCCCGCTGCTTGGCCTCCTTGCGCACAAAGAACCAGCGGCAGTCGCTGACCGCGGCGATGCCCACAGCCAGGGCGTCGGCGCCCAACGTGAGCCCGCCGACCGCATCGAAGCTGTGACCGGCCCCGGCGACCGTCTCGACGATGGCCGCGCACGCCGTGCGCAGGTGGCGCCACTCGGCCAGAGCCTCCTTGCCGTCGATGAAGTCCGAAGACATCGCCCCCGACGCGAGCCTGATCGGCTCATCAAGCCGGCGATAGCCCCGCTCCTTCAGGATCTCGAGGAGTTCCTTGCGCAGCGGCGACAGCATCATGGCGCCGCCACCATACAGCCCTTAGCCCGCCCGGCCCGGCTCGCTCGGCCTGCCCGGCTCGGTTGCCCGGCTCGGTCGCCCGGCCCGGCTCGGTTGGCCTGCCCGGCGCGCTCGGCCTGCTTGGCTCGGTTGCCCGTACCCGTCGGCGATCCTGCGAATGGATTGTGACGCAAGCGACTTCGGTGGGTTGGCGTCGGCAAGCATTCACGACTAGGCAAGGCGGCCGGCCATCGGGCTCAGCGATGTGACGGCCACACCGGTGATCACCAGGCAGATCCCTGCGATCAGGCCCGCAGTGGCCGGCTCGGAGAGCACCGTCATGGCCAGCGTGGCCGCCACCGCCGGCTCCAGCAGACCCACCACCACCGCCACGCTCAGGGTGAGACGCTTCAGGCCGGCCCCCCACAGCGAGTGGGCCAGCGTGACCGTCACCAGTCCCAGATACACCACCGTCGTCGTGGAGGCGGTCGAGGCGAAGATGGTGTCCACCGAGCCCAGCGCGGCGGGCAGCATCATCACCGACCCGGCGGTCAGCACCGTGGCCATCGAGGTCACCAGCGGTTGGTCCCGCATCAATTGCTGGGCCGCGAACCCCTGGCACGGGATCCCGGTGCCGGCCATCACCGCAAGGGCCACCCCGCTCCACACCACCTCGGCCGCCCCGCCCGACAGCAGGGCCACACCCGCCAACGACACCAGCATCCCCACCAGCCACCGCCGGTCCGGCGGTTGCCGGTACGCCAGCCAGTCGATCACCCCGGCCGCCAGCGGGCCGACGCCGATGGCCACCAGGGTCCCGACCGCCACGCCGGTGCGGGCCATCGCCTCGAAGAACAGCAGCTGGCTGACCGCCACCCCCGCCGCTCCCAGAGCCACCCAGCGGACCGGCTGCCGGTACCGCCACGGCGCCTGCCCCCGCAGCGTCGACAACACCAGCAGTCCGGACGCGCCGATCAACCCCCGCCACGCGCCGGTGGCGACCGCGTCCATCGAGTCGGGCCCGAGAGCGGCCGCGGTGCCGATGGTCCCGATGAGCGAGACGGCCAGAGCGGTCGACCCGATGCCCAGCATCGTCGAGCCCTGATCGTCCCGACCCCGGCCCGGATCAGGCCCGGTCAACGCGCACCTTGAGACAGCTCACTAGCAACGAGGTCAGATCGTATTGCCCCTACTGGCCCGAATTGCTGTTGTCGCCGCCGTCAGAGACATCTGGCGGCGGCAGCGGGGTCAAGCCCAAGTGCCCCTCTATGCGAGCCAGCCGTTCCCGGACATTGACCATGTCCTCGCCCAACTTGCGGAGCTGCCTGTCGAACTGCTCACCGAGCCGCTCGATCTGGCGGGTGGTCTCGGCCCGCAACGCGTTGTTGGCGCGATGCTGGTTCCAGATCGAGCCGACAATCAGCACGACCAGGGTGACAAACATCCCCAGAGTCATCGTGTCGGCCGATTCCATGATCCGAATGCTAGCAGGTCCAAGATCATGTCGCAACCCAAAAATTAACGAGAATCATCAAAGACCGTATGCCAACTTGACACTCGCCGCGCCGCGGACTCTGGTTCCGGCCGGCATCCGGGCCTGCTACGTTGACGCCCCGTATGAGCGCCTCCCCCTCGAAGCTCGCGCCCATGACCGACCGGCTGGTCCGGCCCGACTGGGTGCGGCGCATCAACCTCATGGCCGGATCAGTCGGCGGCGACCCCCGCGACCTGGTGCCCATCGACGCCGGCGACCTCCTCGACACCGCCACCGTCGGCCTCGGCGGCCTGCCCGCAGGCGACCTCGGCGATCCCCGCTGGCAGGAGCGCTTCGAGGCCCTGGTCGGGGCCGTCGACGCCGCCCCCATGCACGTCGTCGGGCGGCTGATGACCAAGCAGGAACTCCTGCGCTCGCTGCGGACCCGGCTGCTGATCACCGAGCTCATCGACACCGTCCCCGCCATCCGCGACCAGCCGGTGGCCGCGCCGGTCATCATCACCGGCCCGGCCCGCTCAGGCACCTCCATCCTGTTCGAGCTGCTGGCCCTCGACCCCGAACTGCGGGCCCCCATCGCGGCCGACGCCCTCTACCCGCTCACGCTGCCCCCAGCAGTCCACCCCGCCGCCCGGCCTCAGAGCGGCGGCGGGCCTGCCCTCCCCGGCCGGCTTGTGCTCAGCGAGTGCGAGCAGGAGCTCTGGGCCGACGTCCAGCCCGAGTTCCAGGCCCTCCACGAGCTGCGCGCCGACCTGCCCGTCGAGTGCGTCACCCTCACCCAGGGCAGCTTCTGCGGCTTCCACTGGAGCATGATCGCCTCGCTCGACTCCTGGCTGCCCGACCCGGCGGTCAACTACGCCTACGAGCGGCAGTTCCTCCAGGTCCTCCAGCACGGCGCCGGACCGGTGCAGTGGGTGCTCAAGACCCCCGGCCACCTCATGCTGCTGCCGCTGCTGTTCGCAGAGTTCGGCGACGCCTGGGTGGTGCAGACCCACCGCGACCCGGCCAAGACCATGCCCTCCACCGTCAGCACCACCGCCATGGTCCAGTGGCTGCGCACCGACCATGTGGATGTGGACGCCATGGCCGAGGTCATCCTGGCCGTGTTCACCGCCGGCCTCAACGGCTCGATCGACTTGCGGGCCTCGGGCGCCGTGCCCGCCGAACGCTTCGTGGACGTGCACTTCGCCGAGCTGATGAGCGACCCGGTGGCCACCCTGCGGGCCGCCTACGCCAAGATGGGCCGCGACTTCACCGACGACCACGCCGCCGCCGTGCTCGACTATCTCGCCAACAAGCCCAAGGGCAAGTTCGGCGTCCACCGCTACCAGCCCGAGGACTGGGGCTTCACCGCCGAGTCCCTCAGGGCTGCTCTGGCCCCCTACATCGACCACTACGGCGTAGCCAGCGAGTGACCGTGCAGTCTGACCCCCGCCCGTCCGTTTCTCGGTGCGATTTTGCGTATCTACCACCCAAAACCAACCCGAGAATCCGCTGCGCGCTTTCTCGGTGCGATTTTGCGTACCTACCACCCAAAACCAACCCGAGAATCTGCTTTCTCGGTGCGATTTTGCGTATCTACCACCCAATTTCGACCCGAGAATCCAGGGGAGCCCCCGGCCGTGAGTGACCAACCCAACGACACGCAGTCTCGCCGGGCTCTGTCCGAGCTGATCGACCTCCTCGGCGAAGTCGACCGGCGCTGGGTGTCGCCCGAGTGGAACCTCCATACGGCCGACGACGTCGTCGGCGCCCACCGGGCCCTTATGCACATGATGCAGTGGGGTCTGGTCGGGCTGTTCGAGCGCGACCCGGCCGCCCCCCGGTTCCACCGCATCGTCGATCCCGACCGCAAGGTGCTGGGCGACAACCCCGACGCCGTCTACTTCGACGCCCCCGTCTCCGCCGACCACATCTACCGGGTGACCGGCGAGACCAAGGGCGCCGCCTACGTGTCGATCACCGTCGAGTCCGGAGAGGCCTGGGGAGTGATGAGCAACCGGGTGGTGGGTGTGCTCAACGACACCAGCTTCGACATCGACGCCGACGGCCGCTTCGAAGTTCAACTCGGCGGCCGGCCCCGCCCCCGGAACTGGCTGGCACTGCCCGAGCGCAACGGGTCGATCAGCACCCGCCACTACTTCGAGGACCCCACCTACGCGGCCGCCGACCCCGCCCGGGTCCCGGAGATGCGCATCGAGGTGATCGACGCCGACGGCGACCCGGTCACCGCGCCGCCGCCCCGCCCGTCCGACGACACCGTGGCCGCCGGAATCCGCCGCGTCACCGGCCTGGTGCGCGAGCTCACCGTCGACCGGCCCCCGCACACTGGCGCCGAGCCCCGCAGCTGGATCTCGCGGGTGCCCAACGTGTTCCCCCCGCCGGACCGCCCCGGCGACCTCGGCCTGGCCGCCTTCGACGCTGCCTACGCCATGGCCCCGTTCCTCATCGGACCCGACGAGGCGCTGGTCATCAGGGCCCGCTGGCCCCGGTGCCGCTACGCCAACGTGTGCCTGTGGAACCGCCACCTGCAGACCTTCGACTACGCCAACCGGTCGATCTCGCTCAACCGGGCCCAGACCACCGCCGACGCCGACGGACGCTTCACCGCGGTCATCGCCCACACCGACCCCGGCGTGCCCAACTGGCTCGACACCGAGGGCCGGCCCTTCGGCATCGTCTACTGGCGCTTCATGCTCCCCGAAGGCGACATAGAGACCGCCCAAGCCGAGGTCGTCCCCCTCTCAGCACTAGCTAGGGCTGTCCCGCCGTCGACATAGTACGTTCGGGCCAAGTCACGAGAGTTCTCGGGAGGATGGATGGGGGACAACGCGCTCGACGACTACTACGACCTCGGGTCATACACCTGGCCGGTCACCACGCAGGACGCCGAGGCCCAGCGCTGGTTCGACCGGGGGATGGCTTGGTGCTACGGGTTCAACCACGACGAGGCCATCGTTTGCTTCGAGCAGGCCCTCGGCTGTGACCCCGACCTCGCCATGGCCCACTGGGGCATCGCCTACGCCATCGGCCCCAACTACAACAAACCCTGGGAGGACTTCGACGAGGACGACTTGCGCGAATCGCTCGAGCGGGCCCTGGCCGCTATCGCCGCAGCCGGCCGCACTGGCGCCGCGGCCAGCCCCGTCGAGCAGGCCTTGATCGCCGCGTTGGCCGAGCGCTACCCGGCCGGCTCCGACGAACCCTCTGGATCCGACGACTTCTGCTCCTGGAACGACGCCTACGCCGACGCCATGCGGGCCGTCCATCGGGCGCATGGCGACGACCTCGACGTCTGCGCCCTGTTCGCCGAGGCCATCATGAACCGCACCCCGTGGGCGCTGTGGGACCTTGTCACCGGCGAGCCGGCCGACGGCGCCGGCACCGTCGAGGCCACCGAGGTCCTCGAGGCTGCCTTCCGGGACCTCGACGCCAAGGGTGCCAACCGCCATCCCGGCCTGCTGCACATGTACGTGCACCTCATGGAGATGTCGCCCCACCCCGAGCGGGCCCTCAAGGCCGGCGACACGCTGGTCGACCTGATCCCCGACGCCGGGCACCTCGTCCACATGCCCACCCACATCGACGTCCTCTGCGGCCACTACCAGAACGTGGTAGCCCGCAACCACGCCGCGGTCGTGGCCGACCGCCGGTACCTGGCGCAGGAGGGCCCGGCGAACTTCTACACCCTGTACCGTTGCCACAACTACCACTTCAAGGCGTACGGGGCCATGTTCTTGGGCCAGTTCGGCCCCGCCATCGACGCCGCCACCGAGATGATCGCCACCCTGCCCGCCGGGCTCCTCGGCCCCGACGATGCGCCCCTGGCCGACTGGCTGGAGGGCTTCGTGCCCGTCAAGCAGCACGTGCTGGTCCGCTTCGGGAAGTGGCAGGAGATCCTCGACCAGCCCCTCCCGGAGGACCCCGACCTCTACTGCGTCACCACCGCCATGATGCACTACGCCCGGGCGGTGGCCTACGCCTCCACCGAGCGGGTCGCCGAGGCCGAGCAGGAGCAGCAGGCCTTCCACAAGGCCCGGGACCGGGTCCCCGAGAGCCGGATGCTGTTCAACAACACCTGCCTCGACATCCTGGCCGTAGCCGAAGCCATGATGACCGGCGAGATCGAGTACCGGAAGGGCAACTTCGACGCCGCGTTCGACCATCTCAACCGGGCGGTCGAGCTCGACGACAACATGCCCTACGACGAGCCGTGGGGCTGGATGCAGCCCACCCGCCACGCCCTGGGCGCGCTGCTGATGGAGCAGGGTCGCGCCGACGAGGCCGAGGCCGCCTACCGGGCCGACCTGGGCCTGGACGGCCAGCTGCGCCGGGCCTGCTGGCATCCCGACAACGTTTGGAGCCTGCACGGCCTCCACGAGTGCCTCACCCGCCGGGGCGAGACCGTCGAGGCCAACCACATCAAGCAGCGCCTAGACATGGCCCAGGCCCGGGCCGACGTCCCGATCAAGTCGTCCTGCTACTGCCGCCTAGACCGCGCCGCCTAACCGCCGCCGTCCCGCGGATTCTCGGGTTGGTTTTGGGCGTACAGCGCGCATAACGACCCCGAGATTGTGGTGGGGATTCGCCACAATCTCGGGTTGGTTTTGGGCGTACAGCGCGCATAGCGACCCCGAGATTGTGGTGGGGATTTCTCGGGTTGGTTTTGGGCGTACAGCGCGCATAACGACCCCGAGATTGTGGTGGGGATTTCTCGGGTTGGTTTTGGGCGTACAGCGCGCATAACGACCCCGAGATTGTGGTGGGGATTTCTCGGGTTGGTTTTGGGCGTACAGCGCGCATAACGACCCCGAGATTGTGGTGGGGATTTCTCGGGTTGGTTTTGGGCGTACAGCGCGCATAACGACCCCGAGATTGTGGCGGAGCGACCGGCTGGGCCCGGCGCGGGTCAGAGCTGGGGCTCGCCGTTGAGGCGCCGGGCCAGGGACATGGGGTTGGCGTCGCGGACCGCGTCCGGGAGCAGGTCGGGTGGGAAGTTCTGGTAGCAGACCGGGCGCTGGAACCGGCGGATGGCCAGCGTGCCGACCGACGTCGAGCGGGGATCGGAGGTGGCCGGGAACGGGCCGCCGTGCACCATGGCGTGGTTGACCTCCACACCGGTCGGCCAGCCGTTGGCGATCAGCCGGCCCGCCTTGCGCTCCAGCACCGGCACCAGCCCGGCCGCAGCCGCATAGTCCGACTCGGTCATGTGGATCGAGGCCGCCAGCTGGCCCGGCAGCGCCTCCAACACCGCCCGCAGCTCGTCCATCGACTCGTAGGCGGCCACCAGCCCGGCCGAGCCGAACACCTCCTCCTGGAGGTCGCGCGACTCCAACACCTGGGCCGCGGTGGCGGTGAACAGCACCGGCGCGGGCGCGTTGGCCGACTCCCCGGCACTCCCCGAGCACACCCGGTTCGCGCCGGCCGCCTCCAGCCGGGCCAGGCCCTCGTGGTAGGCGTCGCGGATGCCGGCGGTCAGCATCACCTGGCCGGTCTGCGCGGCCACCGCCGCCGCGATAGCCTCCACCAGCGGGCCAGCCGGCGCCGGCACGAACAGCAGTCCCGGGTTGGTGCAGAACTGGCCCGCGCCCAGCGTCAACGACCCCACATAGGCGGCCGCGAACGCCTCCAGGTCGCCGGCCGCCGCCCCGGCCAGCACCACCTGCGGGTTGATGCTCGACATCTCGGCGTACACCGGGATCGGCTCCGGCCGGGCCGCCGCGGTGGCCATCAGCGCGGTGCCGCCCGCCTGCGACCCGGTGAAAGCGACGGCCTTGATCGCCGGATGGGCGGCCAGGGCCTGGCCCACCACCCGGCCCGCCCCGAACAGCAGCGAGTACACCCCGCCGGGCAGCCCGCAGGCCTGGACGGCAGCGGCCACCGCCGATCCGGCCAGCTCGGCCGTCCCCGGATGGGCGTTGTGGGCCTTGACGATCACCGGGCAGCCCGCGGCCAGCGCCGAGGCCACGTCGCCGCCGGTGGCCGAGAACGCCAGCGGGAAGTTGCTGGGCCCGAACACCGCCACCGGCCCCACCCCGATGTGGCGCTGGCGCACGTCCGGCGCGGGCACCGGCACCCGGTCGGGCTGGGCCTCGTCGATGCGCACCCCCTGATGCGAGCCGAGCCGAACTTCCCGGGCGAACAGCCGAATCTGGCCGGTGGTGCGCCCGTGCTCGCCCTCGATCCGGGCCCTCGGCAGGCCGCTCTCGGCGCAGGCCCGATCCACGATGGCCTCCCGCCGGTCGTCGAGCTCGGCTGCGATGCGCTCCAGGAACGCAGCCCGCTCAGCCGGCGACGTCTCCCGGAACGCATCGAACGCCGTCCCCGCCGCAGTCGCAGCCGCGTCCACGGCCGCCTCGGTGACGAACTCGAACTCCGGATCCAGCTCAGCGCCCGAAGCCGGATCCACCGCCCGAACCGACGCGCCCGAACCATCGCCGTCCCACCCCGCGATGAGCGATCGTCCGGTAAGGCTCACTTGGTCCTCGACCCTCAGCGGGCGAACTGCGGTTGCCGCCCTAGGAGACTGCTGAGCAATTCCGATTCCGCGCGACACGCAAGCCTTTGACCTGGGGTCTTGTGTTGACGATTTCGCGATTTGGGGACATAATCAGCGCTCTCCTAGGCAGCTACGGGAACTAGATCGCAGCGCTGGCTCCTTTGGGCCAGCATCGTGGCAACGTCTACTCGACTGGGCGGGCTCGGGTCGTTGGCCCACACCAACCCGACGGACTCGCCCATCTTGCGGATGATGTCCGCTATGTGGACGTTGAGGGTTGGCGGTCCGGCTGGATCGGGGAGACGGAAGTACATCTCCATGTCCCCGCTGCTCGCTTGTCCCCACACGGACAGGTCGATGATGCGGGGCTCGTCGTCGAGATGGTCGGCGATACGGCTGATGATGTCGTGGAACTCGTCCGGCGTCAGTGGCCTGGCACCATCGTTGTCGATGCAGTTGAGCGCGCCCGCGACGGTCACCTCGGCCTGGAGATGCTCTGTCTTGTTCATTGGGATGTCACCTGCCTTTGCATCGGTCGATGTCTGCGCGGACCTTTGGTGAACGCTCCTTGCGCCGAGGGGGTGGCCGAAACGGTCACGATGCGCTTGCAGTCCGCCGGGCAGAGCGCTTGGAAGTGGCGCTTGCGCGTGACGACGCGCCAACCCCTGAGCTTCCGCTTCCTGTAGCAGCGATTCATAGTCTCGTCTGGTGTGGCGAGGTCGTCGTTCACTCACTATGTGTGCCGGAAATCAGGTGTCAAGCTAACAGGCCAACCAACGGGCTGTCTACGCAACCATACGGTCCCGGTGCTCGCTGACCGCGGCCTCCCACTGCGTCCACGTCGGCTGGGCCTCCTCCGGCAGCACCGCGAACGGGACGTCGCCGGCCGCGAGGCAGCCGTTCTCGACGAACTCTGCCTGCGCTCGCACCCGGTCGTCCAACCCGGCGCTGGACGGAGTCGGCATGAACCGGAAGTCGACGCTCCAGCGGCACCCCCGAGTCCGGTTCTGCTTGCTGCCGTGGACGGTGAGATTGGTGAAGAACAACGCCCCGCCCACCGCCACCGGGACCGGCACCGGCGTGCCCCGGGCCTCGACGTCCTCGCTCATCCGGACGTTGCGGTCCTCGCCCCGCATCGCATCCAGCAGGCCCCAGCGGTGGCTGCCCGGGATCACCCAGCAGCAGCCGTTCTCGACCGTGGCCGGCACCAGCGGCACCCACACCGACACCATGTGCAGGTCCTCGGTGTGCTTCTCCATCTTCTGTACCTCGGTCTGGTCGAAGTAGTGGCTGTCCTGGTGCCAGGGGAACGACGTGACCGCGCTGCCGGGAAGCTTCTGGCGCAGCGACGGGCTCGCGATCACAGAGACCTCCTCCCCGAGCAACAGCCCCACGATCCGCAGGATCCCCGAATGGGTGTACAGGCCGTAGAACTCGGGCCCGAAGAGCCCGAACGTCCAGTCCCGGGGCGAGATGCCCTGCTCCTCGCAGATGGCCGCGTACCGGCGCTCGAACGGCTCGCCGGCATGCAGCGAGGCCAGCTCACCCCGGGCGTGCTGCTCGGACGCGTACCGATCGACCGCGGCCGCGATGAAGTCCCGCATCGCGTCCAAGTCCCGGTCCTCGACGACGTCGTCGACCACCACGTAGCCGTCGCGCTGGTAGTGCTCGACGATCTCGGTGTCGCTCATCTGCGCCATCTGCCACCCCCGCAGGCCGTCGCCCGGCCGGGGTCACCCGGCTTGGCCTGCCCTTCAGCGATGTATATATCATGCATCGAACCAAGGCAGGGGGGTCAACACCGGGTGGGTCCTTCCCGACTAGCGCCGCTAGCGCGAAAGAACCTGAGCGAGCAGATCATCGACGCGATCCGCAACGCGATCGTGGAGGGCCGCTTCCGGCCGGGCGACAAGATCCCGGAAGCCGAACTGGCCGAGCAGCTCGGAGTGAGCCGCACCCCCGTCCGGGAAGCGTTCAAGCTGCTCGAACAGCAGGGCCTCATCGAGATCCGGTCCAAGCACGGGACCTACGTGGCCAGCATGAACCGGGCCGAGGCCGAGGACGGGCTGCACGTCCGCGCCGCGCTCGAAGTCCTTGCCGTGCGCCAGGCCCTCCAGCGCCTCTCGACCCAGGAATGGGACGAGCTCTGCGGCCGGTACGAGGCCATGCTGCAGGACGCCTGGCGGGCCTCCGACACCGCCGACGCGGTCGCCGGCATCGAGTTCGACATCGCCTGGCACACGCTGCTGGTCGAATCGGCCCAGAATCAGGCCCTGCTCCGGACCTGGTCGATGGCCGGGCTGTCCAACCTCATCTGGTCGTTCGAGTTCGAGCTCTACCCCCTCGACGACGTGGCCTTCAAGTCGTGGGTGCTCCGCCACGTCGAGTTCTTGGACGTGCTGCGGGGCCGCGACCCGGACGCCTGCGAGGAGGCCGTCCGCTCTCACATTCTCATCAAGGTGGCCGACGTGGACGACGTCGACGGCTGACGGCGTCGACGGCTGACGGCGTCAACGGCTGACTCCACCGACCCACAAGCACACAACCAACAACCCAACACCCCAGGGGGGAGACAATGTCAGACAGCGAACAAAAGGGAATCGTCAAGCGCACTCTGAGCAGGCGCAAGTTCAACATGATCGCCGGCGGCTCGGTGCTGCTGGCCGCCTGCGGAGACAACGGCGACACGGCCCAGCCGGCGGCCACCACCACGGCCGCGCCGGCCACCACCACCGAGGCCGCGCCCGCGACCACCACGCCCGCGACCACCACCACCATCGCGGCGACGACCACCACCGAGGCCGGCGCCACCACCACCACCGCCGCGCCCCGGCCCCTGAAGACCCTGCGCTACGGCTATCACGCCGCCACCACGTCGGCTGACACGCTCGATCCCGCCTACCGGACATCGTCCACCGACGGGCTCTTCCAGACACTGGTTTCCGAGCAGATCGTCCGGCTGGACGAGAACCTCACGCCCACCCCGCATCTGGCCGAGCGCTGGGAGGCCAACGCCGACGGCACCGAGTGGACGTTCCATTTGCGCGAGGGGATCACCTTCCACAACGGCAAGCCGTTCGTGGCCGCCGACGTGGTGTACACCTTTCAGCGGCTCCTCGATCCCGACGTGGCCTCGCCGGGGGCGGGCAACCTGCCCGGCCTCGAACCCGACGGGATAACCGCCCCCGACGACCGCACGGTGGTCATGCGGCTCACCGCGCCCAACGTGGACTGGCCCGAGACCATCACCAACTCCCACACCCGGATCGTGCCCGAGGGCGCCACCAACGCCGATCTGGCCGCCCAGAGCCTCGGCACCGGCGCATACCGGATCGACGAGTTCATCCCGGGCGAGATCACCACCGTCTTCGAGCGCAACGAGAACTACTGGCAGCCCGGTCTCCCCAAGGTCGACTTCATGGAGGTCATAGCCATAGGCGAGGCGGAGGCCAGGCTGGCCGCCATCAGGAGCGGCCAGGTGGACGTCCTCTCGGAGGTGCCGCTGGCGTCGGTGGACGATCTCGAGGCCGATCCCGACATCGAGATCGTCTCCAACCCGATCGGCAGCTCCTCGGTCGCCTACTGCCAGATAGATGTCCCGCCGTTCGACAACAACGACGTGCGGCTGGCCATCAAGTACGCCACCAACCGCCCGCAGCACAGCGACCTCGTGTACGGGGGACGGGCCCACCTCATGAACGACATCCCCCTGCCGGGGTTGATCCGGTTCGGCCTGGGGGGCTCGCGCGAGCACGACCTGGCCATGGCCAGGGAGCACCTCAGCCGGGCCGGCTACCCCGACGGCATCGACCTGACCCTCACCCTGGCCGACATGCAGGACTGGATGGTGTGGTGCCCGGTCTGGCAGCAGCAGCTGGCCGAGGCCGGTATCAACATGGAGCTGGACGTGAAACCGGCCGACACCTACTGGGGCGACCAGTGGCTCATAGCTCCGTTCGCCATGACCGGCTGGAACGTACGCACCGTCGACCACGGCCTGGGCCTGTGGTACCACTCCGAAGCCGACTGGAACGAGACCCACTGGGCCGACGAGCAGTTCGACGCCGACCTGGCCGCGGCCCGGTCCACCACCGACGATGCCGAGCGGACGAGGCTGTACCACAAGATGCAGCAGCAGATCATCGACGAGGGCGGCCATTTCGTGCCGACCATGTACGGCTTCTTCAGCGCCGTGCGTGCCGGTGTGACCGGCTGGCAGCCCCGCGGGGTGTACTACACCATCGACGTCCCCTAGACGACGGGTCACCTGCCGCGGGTAGACCCCGCCGGATGAGCCAGATCAGTAGCCTCGGCTAGTGCACTTCGTCCGCGTCACCGGACAACGAACTGCGCTGGCCGTGGTCGCCCTGTTCGCGGTGTCGCTGATCACCTTCTGGGCGGTTGAGCTGCTGCCCGGCGACGCCGCCACCCGGATGCTCGGGCGGGAGGCGACCCCCGAGCGGGTGGCCCACTTCCAGGAGCAGATGAACCTCGACGCGCCGGCGGTGGAGCGCTACACGACCTGGATCACCGGCTTCGTGCAGGGGGACTGGGGCGAGTCGCTGGTGCAGGCCCGGCCCAAGACCGAGGGAGCGCCCGCCGGGCGGATCAACCGGAGCGTCACCGACATCATCGTCCCCCGCCTGACCAACACGCTGCAGCTGGCCGCGTTCGCCCTGATCATGTACGTCCCGCTCAGCCTGGTGACGGGGATCGCCACCGCCGTCTACCGCGACCGGACCTTCGCGGCCGGCCTCTCGACGCTGGTGATCCTGGGCTGCGCGGTACCCGACTTCGTGATCGCCATATTCCTGCTGGTCATCTTCGCGGTGGCCCTCGAATGGTTCCCCGCGTTGTCGCTCGTCGATCAGGCCGAGTCGTTCGGGGCCGAACTCAGGATGATGACCCTGCCGGCGGTGACGCTGACCGCGGCCATGACCGGCTTCGCGGTGCGCCAGATGCAGGCCAGCCTGCTATCGGTGCTGAACTCCGACTACGTGCAGTTCGCCACCCTCAAGGGCCTGCCCCGCCGCCGGGTGCTGCTGCTGCACGCGCTGCCCAACGCCTTGGGCCCGGCCCTGCGGGCCACCGTCATCAACGTGGTGTGGCTCGTCGGTGGAGTGGTGCTGGTGGAGGTGGTGTTCACCTATCCGGGCATCGGGCTGCTGCTGCTCGACGCGCTGCGGCTGCTGGACACGCCGGTGATCCTGGCCTCGACCATGATCCTGGCCGGCGTCTACGTCCTGTGCAACCTGGCGGCCGACCTGGTGGCAGCCGCACTGAACCCCCGCTTGAGGACCGGCTGATGGCCGATCCCACGGACACCGGCGTGGCCAGAGCAGACCCGGTCGCCGACACCCCCGTGTCCGATGCCTCGGTGTCCGGCGGTTCGGTGTCCGACAGGCCTGAGGCGGGGCTCAGCCGGCTCCGGAGGCTGGCTCGGCTGACCCGGGAGCGGCCTGTGTTCGTGGTGCTCCTGGGGGTGCTGGCCCTGCACTTCTTCACCGCGATCACCGGACCGTGGTGGGCGCCGTACACCCACGACACGATGCTCGTCGGCGAACCCTTCACCGGTCCGTCGTGGGACCACCTGTTCGGCACCGACAACTTCGGGCGCGACGTGTTCAGCCGGGTCGTCCGCGGGGAGCGGATCGTGCTGATCCAGGCGCTGTCGGCGTCGGGACTGGCCATCATCTCCGGCTCCACCATCGGCATCCTGCTGGCCTACAAGCGGGGCTGGGTGGACGAGGTCGGCATGAGGGGCGTCGACATCATGCTGGCCCTGCCAGGGCTCATCATGACCCTGCTGATCCTGGGCTCGATCGAGACCAACAACCTGGTGATCATCCTGACCGTCGCCTTCTTCTTCACCTGGCCGGTCACCCTCACCATCCGGGCCGCGGCCCTGGGGGTGGTCACCGAGGACTTCGTGACCAAGGCCAAGCTGCGAGGGGAGTCGGCCTTCTCGATCGCCCGGCGCGAGGTCCTGCCCAACGTGCTGGGCAACGTGCTGGTCGAGTTCTCCCTGCGCACCGGGTACGCGGTGTTCTTCATCGGGGCGCTGAGCTTCCTGGGCTTCGCGGCCGCGCCGCCGTCGCCGGAGTGGGGGCTGATGATCAACGAGGGCCGCAAGTTCCTCAGCGCGTCCAAGTGGATGGTGCTGGGCCCGGCCGCGGCCCTGGCCTCGCTGGTGGTGGCGCTGAGCCTGGTGACCGAGGAGGTCGCCGACATCCTCGGCGTGTCCACCCGCCGGAGCTCGAGCTGATGGCCGCCGACACTATGACTCCGGCGCCGGCCAGTGATCGCCGTGGGCGCGATGGTCTCGGCGGTCTCCAGCGATGGCTGGAGGCGCGATGAGCACGACGGCTGCCCGCGACGTGGCTGTTGACGGCGTCTCGACCAACGGTCGCGAGCCGCTGGTCCGGGTCGACGACCTCACCGTGGACTACCGCAACGACGACCAGTGGGTGAGCGTGGTCAAGAACGTGTCGTTCTCCATCGGGCGGGGTGAGACGCTGGGCCTAGCCGGCGAGTCCGGCTGCGGCAAGACCACCACCGCGCTGGCCATGTTCGGCTACCACAAGCCCGGCAGCCGGGTGGCGGGGGGCCGGGTCACCTTCGACGGCCGCGACCTGCTGGGCCTGTCGGACCGCCAGATGCAGCCCATCCGGGGCGCCCGCATCTCGCTGGTGCCCCAGAACCCGGCCAGCACGCTGACGCCCTCGATGAAGGTCGGCCGCCAGGTGGTCGAGACGCTGGAGGGCCACGGCGTGAGCTCGGGCGGCGCCGCCATGGACCGGACGGTGGAGCTCTTCGGCCAGGTGGGGCTGCCCGAGCCGGCCAAGATCGCCCGCCGCTACCCCCACCAGCTCAGCGGAGGCCAGCAGCAGCGGGTGGTGATAGCCATCGCCATCGCCTGCGAGCCGGACCTGATCGTTCTGGACGAGCCCACCACCGCGCTGGACGTCACCACCCAGGCCCGGCTGCTCGACCTGCTCACCCACATCAAGGGCACCAGCGGCATGAGCGCCCTGTATGTGAGCCACAACCTGGGCGTGCTGGAGCAGATCTGCGACCGGGTGGCGGTGATGTACGCCGGCGAGCTCATCGAGATCGCCCCCACCGCCGAGCTGTTCAACCGGCCCCGCCACCCCTACACCCGGGGCCTGATCGCGGCCGTGCCCCGGGTGGAGGCCGAGCACGCCGGCACCGAGAAGCTGCGGGGCCTGCTGCGCCGAGACGACCTGCCCGACGGCTGCGGCTTCGCACCCCGGTGTCCCTACTCGCGGCCCCAGTGCTTCACCGACCCGCAGCGGCTGGCCGAGATGGAGCCGTCCCACCAGGTCGCCTGCTGGCGAGCCCCCGACATAGAAGCCGGCGCGCCATGACCCAGTCCGCTCGTTCTGTGTGCACAGACTCGGCCTATGGGCGGGAAAGCGCGAACAGATCGGGGAGGCGGCAGCCGTGACGCCGCTGCTGGAGGTCACCGGCGTCCAGATCTCCTACCGGCCCCGTCGCGGGCTGGTGTCGAGGCTGGTGCGAGCCCTGCGGTCCGACACCAGCGAGCCGGTGCCTGCGGTGCGGGACGCCTCGTTCACCATCAACCCGGGCGAGACGGTGGCCCTGGTGGGCGAGAGCGGCAGCGGCAAGACCACCCTGGCCCGCTCGATAGCCGGGCTGATCCAGCCCCAGCGGGGGAGTCTGCGCTTCGAGGGCGCCGACATCACCCGGCCCGTGCACCGGCGGCGGCCGGAGCTGCTGCGCCATATCCAGTATGTGTTCCAGAACCCGGCGTCGTCGCTGAACCCCCGCCGCAAGGTCCGCTACAGCCTGGGCCGCACCCTGGACGTGTTCTTCAAGCTGTCCAAGGCAGAACGGCGCGACCGCATGGCCGAGCTGCTGGCCAGCGTCCACCTCGACCCCGGCTACATCGACCGCTACCCGCCCCAGCTCAGCGGGGGCGAGGCCCAGCGGGTGGCCATCGCCCAGGCCCTGGCGGCGGAGCCCAAGCTGATCCTGTGCGACGAGGTCCTATCGGCCCTGGACGTGTCGGTGCAGGACAACATCCTGGAGCTGCTGCGGGAGCTGCAGGCCAGCCGCGGCGTGGCCTACCTGTTCATCGCTCACGACCTGGCCGTGGTGCGGTGGCTGGCCGACCGGGTGGTGGTGCTATACCACGGCCGCATAGTCGAGCAGGGCACCGTCGAGGAGATCTTCACCCCACCCCACCACCCCTACACCGCCCTGCTGCTCGACTCGATCCCCGGCAAGGGCGAGCACCAGACCTCCGCGCTGACCGAGGACGCCTCGACTGTGGGCACCGCCCCCGATGTCGGCTGCGCCTTCGAGCCCCGCTGCCAGCACCGCATCGCCGGGGCATGCGAGGTCGACGAACCGCCCCGCCTACACGACAGCGAGACTCACGACGTGCTATGTCACTTGAGCGCCGCCCAGCGGGCATCCCTCCAAGCCGGATCAGCGGCCGCGCCCTCCGGGGGGATGTGATGGTTGGTGTCGCGGGTCCCGTGTCCCGTCGAAGGGGGGATGTGATGGTTGGTGTCGCGGGTCCCGTGTCCCGTCGAAGGGGGGATGTGATGGTTGGTGTCGCGGGTCCCGTGTCCCGTCGAAGGGGACGCAACGGCCGATATCGCGGTCCCAAGCTCCTCCGGGGAGACTTGATGACTCGAACCGTGGAGTTCCAGCCGCCTGAGGAGACCTCATGACCGACACAGCCGAACTCCGTGACCGCCTCCAGGGCTGCTACGTGACCGTGCCCACCATGTTCCGCGACGACGGGGAGTTGTCGGTCGATCTGGAGGCGATGCGCAAGCATGTGGGCTTCCTGATCGACGGCGGGATCACGGCCGGCAACGGGGTGCTGCTGGCCTGCGGCGCGGCCGGGGACTTCTCCACCATGACCTTCGACGAGCGGGTGGCGGTGACCGCCGCGGTGGCGGAGGAAGCCGCCGGCCGGGTGCCCGTAGTGATGGGCGGCCAGACCACCAGCACCAAGGAGCTCGTGCGCCTCGCCCGGGCCGCGGCCGACATCGGTGCCGAGTACATGCAGGTGTCGCCGCCGTTCTACTTCGCCCACACCGATGACGACTTCATGGAGCATGTGGCCGCAGCCGCGGCCGCCTCCGATGTGGGCATGGTGGTCTACAACACCCACTGGACCAGCCTGGAGATCTCCAACACCCTCATCGACCGTCTGGCCGGCCTGGGCACGGTGGTCGGGCTGAAGTGGTCGATGCCCGACAACGGGTTCATGGAGTTCGAGGGGGTGGTGGCCGACTACTCCGACCGGTTCTGCATCATCGACAACCAGCTGCGGTTCCCGACCAGCCACATGCTCGGCGCCCGGGGCATCGAGGTCCACATCTGCAACTTCTGGCCCCAGTGGGGGGTGCGGATGTGGAGCATGCTGAACGAGGGCCGCTACGTCGAGGCCCAGCACGAGCTGGTGGAGGTGGTGCTGCCGTTCATGCGGCTGTGGACCGAGATGGAGGGCTACACCAGCGGCGACGGCCACCTCGACAAGCTCTGCATGGAGCTGGTGGGCCTGCCGTCGAGCCGCAACCGCCCCCCCACCCGCGACATCCGCAACCTCTACCGCGAGCAGGCCCGGGCCATGCTCCAATCCATAGGCACCCCCAACGTCCTAACCACCGACTGACCGCCACCCAGCCCGCCCCGGCCCCCGGCAAGATCTCGGGTTGGTTTTGGGTAGTAGGTACGCACAATCATCCCGAGATTTCTGAGCCCGGCCCGTCCCCAAGATCTCGGGTTGGTTTTGGGTAGTAGGTACGCACAATCGTCCCGAGATTTCTGCGCCCGACGCCGCCCCAAGATCTCGGGTTGGTTTTGGGTCGTGGGTACACAGAACTCGCCCCAAGATCTTGCGGCCAGCTCCGTCAGCCCTCACCGGAGCCTTGGCAATTCTTGCCAAGGCACTAGACTCGGGGATCATGACCACGATGAACGTATCGATCCCAGACGATCTCAAGAACTTTGTTGACTCCCGGGTCGACAACGGCAACTACGCGTCGACCAGCGAATACGTGCGAGATCTGATCCGACGGGACCACGACCGCCGCCAACTCCGAGCGGCCCTCCTCGAGGGTGCCCGCTCCGCCGTTGCCGGCAACGCCGACGCCGCCTATTTCGCCGCGCTCCGAGACCAAGCCCAGCCCGGCACCTGAGTTCGTGCCTTGGAAGCCAAGCTCCGAGCCCTAGCAGAAACCGACATCGAGTCCGCGGTAGCCCACTATCGCACCGAAGCTGGCACACAGGTCGCCCTCGACTTCATCGATGAACTCGAGGACGCCATAGTCCACCTATGCCAGCACCCGCACACCGGATCACTCCGATTCGCCTACGAACTCGAGATTCCCGGTCTGCGCAGCTGGTCTCTGCGCAAGTTCCCCTACCTGGTCTTCTACATGGCTGACGACAACTGTGTTGATATCTGGCGTGTCCTGCATGCCCGGCGGGATATACCGGCCTTTTTCGCCCTGAACCCGCCCCAGTAAGTCCGTCGGGACTCTTGCGCCCGGCCCCGGAATCTCGGGTTGGTCTTGTGGGGTAGGTCCACAGAATTCGCCCCAAGATTCTTGCGGCCCGCTCGGTCAGCCGCCGGGGCAGGGCAACGGCACGAGCTGGTGGCGGCCGGTGTAGTCATGACCCCGCAGCAGCCCCATCTGGCGGGGCTTGTCGGGGGCATGGCGGGCCCGGTCGAGGCCGGCGTAGAGAGGGTTGCCGGTCACCCGCACGAACGGCACCGTGACCCGCGGCGACAGCCCGATGCGTGGCTGGCTCGTGCGGTTGGGCCCGGACCCGTGCAGGGCGTTCTCGCTGAACAGCACGAACTCCCCTGGCTCCAGTTCGAAGACCCGGATGTCGTCGGGATCGATGGCGTCGGTCGGCACCGCTTGGTGGAACGAGTGGCGGGTGCCGTCCACATCGTGGTCGAAGGTGCTGGTGTGCGAGCCCCGGACCACCTGGAGGCAGCCATTGTCGATGGTGGCCTCGGTGACGGCGATCCAGGCCGACACCCAGACCGGGGGCCGCAGGTCGAAATAGGCCCCGTCCTGGTGCCACGGCACCTCGGTGTAGCGCTGCTCGTCGCCGGTGGCCTGCGCCAGGGGCTGCTTGATCTGGAAGTTGCTGCGCCAGATCAACAGGTCGGGCCCCAGCAGCGAAGCGACGCGGTCCACCAACTCCGGCCCCCGGCACAGCCGGCACACCGTCTCATGGTCGAGATGCCGGTCGTGATATTCCACATGGGGATCATCCAGTCGCGCTCCGGGGACGACAATCTCGTCCACGATCCGTTCCCGCATCGAGGCCATGACCTCCGGCGACACCAACCGGAACGGCCCGACCACCCCATCCCGGTGATAAGCCTCCACCTCGGAGGCGTCCAGCGTAAATCGCAACTCGGTCTCAAGGAGCACACTCCTCACGCAGTCAGGCTAGATGATGTCGTGGGTCGAACCGTAGGATGTAGTCACAAGAGATGCTAATGTGACTACATGACTGTGGGGATACGGGAACTCAAGGCCAAGCTCTCCGAGTACGTCAGCCGGGCCGCGAACGGCGAGCAGATTGTGGTCACCGACCGGGGAAGACCGGTGGCCCGCCTCGTCGGCCTTGAAGGAGCGTCGATGATCGAGCGGGGCATCGAGGAGGGATGGGTCACACCTGCGGCCCTGACCCGGCTGCTGGAGGGTGACGAGCTGCTCAGCGTCCGACGGCAGGTGCAGGCCGACCTGGACGCATTCGCGCTGGTGAGCCTTGACGGCGTCACCTGCAATGAAGCGGCTCGCATCGCCGAGCAGACGCTCTGCCGCTCTCTCGACGCGCTGCATGTGGCCGCGGCCCGGCGCGCCGGAGAGTCAACGACATTCCTCACCTTCGACGTTCGCCAGGCCCAGGCCGCCCGCTCTGTCGGCCTCACCGTGATAGGAACGTGACCGACTCCTCCTCGGCGAGATGTACGCCCCCTGCGTCGCGGCCCTGCTGCGGCGCTAGCTGCCCTCCTCGGCGAGCACGGCTCCACGCTCGACGACGCCGACTCATTCGTATGGTGGTAGAGCGGCCCGACCGCTGAGAGCCGCTAATCCCTGAGGCCGGAGAGTTCCAGCACGGTGTTGTCTTCGATCCAGTCCCAGTCGAGCTCTACGCCGAGGCCGGGCCCGGTGGGCAGGTGCAGGCAGCCGTCGTTGTCGATGTCCAGCGGGGCGCCCTTGAGGGCGAAGCGGAACATCTCATGGTGCAGCTCGAAGAACTCGCAGTTGCGCACCGAGCAGGCCACGTGCAGGTTGGCGATGTCGAGCAGCGACGAGTGCAGGGCGTGGATCTCGAGGTTCATGCCGGCCTCTTCGCACATGGCCGACGCTTTGCGCAGGCCGGTGATGCCGGCCTTGATGAACACGTCGCCCCGGGCCATGTCCACGGCCCGGCGCTCCAGGAACTGGGGCAGCTCCCGCAGGCTGACCGTCTCGGTGGCCAGGATGGGGACCTCCAGCCGTCGGGTGAGCTGCTCCAGCGTTGCGATGTCGCGGTCCGGGACCGGCTCCTCGAACCAGCGGTAGCCGAGGCGACCCAGCGCCTCGCCCACCTCGATGGCCTGCTCGAAGCTGTACTCGGCCACCGCGTCCAGCATCAGCGCGAAGTCGTCGCCCGCCGCCTCGCGGGCCGCTTCGGCCCGGGGGATGTCGGCGGCCGGGCCGTCGTAGAGGGTCAGCTTGTAGCCCCGGTAGCCCTGCTGCTTCATGGCGGCCGTCTCGGCGAAGGTGTCCTCAGGCGTGAGGTTCCAGTGCGAGCCGGTCCGGTAGGCGGGCACCTCAGTACGGCACACCCCGAGCAGCTCAGCGATGGGCTTGCTGGCGGCTTTGCCCTTGATGTCCCAGAAGGCCACGTCGAGCATGCCCAGCAGGCCGTCGCTGATGGGGTAGAGGTGCCGGTTGAGGCTCATCAGCTCGCGCCACAGGTCCTCATGGCGCAGCGGGTCCTTGCCCAGGATCGCCCGCAGGTAGACGTCGTGGAGCTGATGGGCCGAGCCGATCCCCTCGCCGTTGGCGCCGTAGCCCATCGTGTACCCGTCGATCCCCTCGTCGGTGGTCACGCACGTCAACGGGAAGTGCCACATCGGCGGCACGTCATCGGGTATGGGACTGTCGCCGTACCAGGGCTGCGCGTCCAGCGCCAGCACCCGGGTCACCATCCCCGTGATCCTCACAGCGCCCCTGAGTTCACGCCGCCCCCGACAGGTCGATCACGTTGGGCGGCCGGTCGCCCGCCCGGTGGGCGACCAGGTTGGCTGTGAACACCTTGCAGAGCTCGTCGGGGTAGTCCCAGGTGTAGCCGGCCATGTGCGGTGTCACGATCACATTCTCCATCGCCCACAGCGGGCTGTCACCGGGCAGCGGCTCGGTGGCGAACACGTCGAGACCCGCCCCGGCCAGGCTCCCGCCGGCCAGCCGCTCGACGAGGGCCTCCTCGTCTACCGACGGCCCCCGGCCCACGTTGAAGAAGTAGGCGCCCGGCTTCATGGCCGCGATCACCTCCCGGCTGATCAACCCCCTGGTGGCAGGCCCGCCCGGCAGCGCCCCAACCACATGGTCGCTGCCGGCCACCGCAGCGGCCAGATCCTTGGGACCGAACACCGCCGACACCGCTGGCGCCGGCCGATCCGGATGCCGGCGCACGCCCACCACCCGCATACCCAAGGCCGCACATCGCCGGGCGATGGCCGATCCGAGGGTCCCCAGCCCGATCACGCACACCGTCGAGCCTGCCAGACGGCCGTGGCGGTGCATGTGCTCCCAGCGACGCGGCCCCATGGCCGCGACGTACTCCGGCAGGCGGCGCACCAGCGCCAGCATCATGGCCAAGCAGTGCTCGGCCACCCCCTCGGAGTAGGCGCCGCCCGCGTTGCACACCACCAGCCCCTCTTTGGCGGCCAGCTCCGGGGTCAGGTACTCCTCGTAGCCCGCGCTGGGCAGCAACAGCAACCGCAGCGGGCTCGCGGCCAGCAGGTCGGGATCGGGCCAGCCGACCATGATCTCGGCCCCGGCCATCGCCCGGGCGTACTCGGCCTCGGAGGCGTCCTGACCGAGCCGGTCACAGGCAGTCTCACAGGCAGTCTCGCCGCCGGCAGCCTCGCAGAGGGCTCGAATGTGGTCGTCGCCGAAGGCGTCTACGGCGATGAGCAGCCTCAGCTCCGACGAGGACAGGGGAAGTACCTCAGTTGCCGCGCCGATGGGCGCCAGGAAGGTCGCAGGCTGGCGGGAGCCTCACACCACCAAAGTACCGGGGCCGTATCCGTCGGCGGCGCTCTCAGTCGAGCCGGAAGCGGGCCGTCTGCATGTACTGGATGGGCCACTCGTCCTTGGTGTACTCGTGGTAGGCGGTCACGATCGTGCCGTCGTCGAGCTGGACCACGGTCGGGTAGCCGATGTGCCAGTACTGTGGGTGAACCTCCCGGTCGGGCGAGTGGCAGCCGGCGATGATGAACTCGTCGGCCGGGTCCCAGTTGATGCCGTCCTCCGACGTGCAGCCGCGCACGTCCATGGGCATGGCCCGGTAGCTGTACACGCTCAGCACCCGGCCGTCCTGGAGCTGGATCATGTCGGCGGGATAGCCCCACAGCCGGGTCCGCTGGGGCGGGGCCCACGTCACGCCGTCGTCCTCGGAATGGGTCACCCACTGGTAGTCGTAGCGGGCCGGTCGGAACAGCACCCGGATCATCGACACCAGCCGGCCGTTGGACATGCGGGTCAGCGACGGCTCCTGGAAGTTGATGATCGACGCCGGGTCGAAGGCCATCGTCCCCCAGTGGTGCCAAGTGTCGCCGCCGTCGTCGGAGCGCAGCAGGAAGCAGCGTGACGGCTCCCAGTTGACCCCGCCGCCGAGGATGTAGCCGTCAGGGCTGAGGGTGCCCTCCAACGGCATCAGCAGCCCCCCGTCGGGAAGCTCCACCACATGGCCGGACCCGGTGCCGCCGGCCAGGCAGACCGCCGTGCCCGAGTCCGCGATCGGGTAGGTGCTGACCGGGATCGGACCATCCCACGTCTGACCGTTGTCCTTGGACTTGTAGACCGCATAGCCGGTCTGGTGGGGCCGGACGTAGCCCATCGCCTGCTCGTCTATGCGGTTGGCGATGGCACCGGGGGCGTTGATGAAGCCGCAGATACGGGTGTGCATGATGATGGTGCCGTCGCTGATCTGGGCGAAGGCGCAGTCCCAGTTGCCGGTGTGCTCGGTGTAGTCCTCCACCACCACCCGGGTGCTCGGATCCCAGCTCTGGCCGCCATCGGAGGACTTGATCAGGCACGACCGGCCGGTGTCGGCGTGCATCGGTCCCCGCTCCTCGTTGTATCCCAGCAGAAGCTCCCCGTTCTGGAGCTTCACGATGCTGCCCTGGTTGCAGCACCGCTCGGGATCGATGTAAGCGTCGACTACTTCGGCGTCCACTCTGCGCACGGTGTTGCCCTCCTGTGGCCATATCGGACTGCGGTAGCGGATGTATACCTCATACATCATGCCGGAGCCAAAGGGGCCAACCGCGAGATGGCCGTCCCCCGTCCTCCGCTCCCCGCCCCACGCCCCCACGCCCGAAGAGCGATCCAAGAGCCCGAGCCGGTCTAGGTATCGTCGTATCAGGACGGCCTCAGAGAGGAGGTTCCAATGAGGAAGGTGACCGAGACCGACCTGCCCGGAGTGGGGATCCGTTTCGACCTGCAGACCGACGCCGGCCGCTGCGTCGGCGTGGTGGCCCACCAGACCGGCCGGCGCGACCTTGTGGTCTACGACGAGCGGGACATCGACCGGGCCTGCGAGAGCGTCGAGCTGACCGAGGACGAGGGCCACACCCTGGGCGAACTGCTGGGCGGCAGCCCGGTGCTGGAGCATCTCGACGACGCCGTTCATCGGCTGGAGGACTTGGTGATCTCGTGGGTCCAGATCGCGGCGGAGTCGTCGCTCGCCGGGCAGACGCTGGCCGAGGCGGCCCTGAGAACCCGGACCGGGGCCGGAGTCGTCGCCCTGGTCACCGAATCGGGCTCCATCCCCATCCCGGCCGGCGAGCACCGCCTGGAGGTGGGCGACACCGCGGTAGTGGTGGGCGTCCCGTCGGCGGTCAAGGCGGCCACCAGGCTGCTCCGGCGCCCCGCCGACTAGACCGCCCAGAGCAAGCGCCAAGATGCACACCGGCGCCCCGCCGACGAGACCGGCCGGATCGGCTCAGTCCGTGCCAACCGGCGTCCTGCAGGCTGGATCGGCCTAGGCAATGCACACCGGCGGCGATCTGCTGGTCATCGAGCTGGGCGCGCTCGTGCTGGCCCTGGCGGTCGTCGCCCGCCTGGCCCGCCGGATCGGCCTGCCCGCACTGCCGCTGTACCTGCTGGCCGGGCTGGCCCTCGGCGAGGGCGGCATCGTCGAACTGGACGCGTCGGAGGACTTCATCGAGGTGGGCGCCGAGATCGGCGTCATCCTGATGCTGTTGATGCTGGGACTGGAGTTCTCGACCCACGAGCTCATCGCCAACCTGCGCCGGTCGACGCTGGCCGGCGCGGTCGATTTCGGACTGAACTTCCCGCCCGGGTTCGTGGCCGGGCTGATCCTCGGCTTCGACCCGGTCGTCGCCGTCCTGCTCGGCGGGGTGACCTACATCTCGTCGTCGGGCATCGTGGCCAAGCTGGTGGCCGACCTCGGCCGGATAGGCAACCACGAGACCTCGGTCGTCCTCAGCGTGCTCGTCATCGAGGACCTCGCCATGGTGCTGTACCTGCCGATCGTGTCCGGCGTGCTCTTCGGAGGGTCGGCCCTGAGCACCGCCGTAACGGTCGCCGTCTCGCTGGCGGCGGTGCTGGGGGTGCTCGGCATCGCCTACCGGCTCGGCGACCGGCTCAGCGCCATCGCCTTGAGCCAGTCCAGCGAGGGTCTCCTGCTGACCCTGCTGGGCGGCACCCTGCTGGTCGCCGGCCTCGGAGGGCGGCTCAACGTCTCGACCGCGGTCGGCGCCTTCGTGGTGGGCGTGGCCCTGTCGGGCGACATCGTCTCGCACGCCCGCGGGCTGCTGCTGCCGCTTCGCAACCTGTTCGCCGCGGTCTTCTTCGTGTTCTTCGGGCTGCAGGTGGATCTCAGCCGCATACCGGGTGTGGCCGCGGCTGCGCTGGCCATAGCGGCCGTCACCGTCGTCACCAAGATCGCCTCCGGCTGGATCGCAGCGGCACGGGCCGGCATCGGCAAGCCCGGCCGGCTGCGGGCCGGAGCCGCCCTCATCGCCCACGGAGAGTTCTCGATCGTCATCGCCGAGCTCGGCATCGCCCGCGAGAGCGACCTCGGCGCGCTGGCAGCCGCCTACGTCATCATCCTCACCCTGGTGGGGGCCGTCCTCTACCAGTTCTCTGACTCCATCACCCTGCCCACCCGTAAACCCCACCGCACCCGCGCCTAGGCCCTCCACGAATTGCCGCCTCCAGGCGGCTGAAGTCCGGGCGCGAGCGATGTTGTAGCTTGTCGCCGACCGCCTGCGGGGGCCGGCCGAGCGTCAGGAGATGGGATGAGCACAGACAACGGACTGGTTTCCGCGGAGCTGATGGACAGCCTGGCCGTCACCATGAGGCGCCTCTCGGACACTTCGATGGTGCCCGCCTACCAGGGCAACTTCAGCGCCCGCGACCGCCAGACCGGCCACATCGTGATCACGCCCCACGCCTACCCGTACGAGGACATGACGGCCGACGACCTTGTCATTCTGCGTGCCGACGGCCACAAGCTGGCGGGCCGTCTGGACCCCTCCTACGACGCCGAGGTGCACGTCACCGTGTACGCGGTGCGTCCCGACGTCTACTCGGTGCTCCACACCGAGCCCCCCTACATCAACGCCTTCGGCGCACTGGGCCGCGACATCGTGCCGGTGACGACCACCGGCTTGAAGTCGGCCAACGGAACCGTCCCGATCATGCCGTTCCGCAAGACCCGGGGCGCCGAGTTCGCCCGGGAGATGCTCGAGATTATGGGCGACCGCCACGGCGTCGTGTGGCAGAACCACGGCCTGCTGGTGGTGGCCGACACCGTCGAGCAGGCGGCCGAGCGCTCCATCGGCATCGAGTTCAACGCCGAGGTTCTGCTGCTGGCCCTGCAGATGGGCGAGCCCCAGACGCTGGAGTACGTCGACGCCAAGATGGTCGTGGCCTGAGACCGTGACGCGGCCCGCGTCGCTCGCACCCCATGACGCTGCTCGGCGTCGCTCGCACCCCGTGAAGCGGCCTGTGTCGCTCGCACCCCATGACGCTGCTCGGCGTTGACATAGGCACCACCGGCTGCAAGGTGGCCGTCGTCTCCGCCGGGGGCGCTCCTGTGGCCACCGCCTACCGCGAGTACCCGCTGATCACCCCCCGGCCGGGCTGGGCCGAGCTCGACCCCGATGTGGTGTGGGAGTCCACCTGCTCGGCCATCCGCGAGACGACCTCGGCGGGCGTCGACCCTCCCGGGGCCATGGCCGTGTCGTGCCTCGGCGAGGCGGTGACGCCCATAGACGGCCGGGGGTGCCCGCTGGGGCCGTCGATCGTGTCGTTCGACCGCCGCGCCGCCGCCTGCCACGACCGGCTCGTGGAGCTGGTCGGGCGCGACACCGTCGAGAGGGTCACAGGGCTGGCGCCCATGCCCCACTATGCCGCGGCGAAGTGGAGCTGGCTGGCCCGCGAAGCGTCCGGCACCTACCGGGCCGCGGCCAAGCTGGTGTGCTACGGCGACCTGGTGGTGGCCCGGCTCGGCCTCGAGCCGGTCATCGACCACACCATGGCCACCCGGACCCTCGCCTTCGACCAGCGCAGCCACCGCTGGGATCCGGGCATCCTCGAAGCCGCCGGCGTCGAGGAGGCCAAGCTCCCCACACCAGCACCGTCGGGAACCGTCATCGGCACCATCCCGAGACAGCATTGCCTCGACCTCGGGCTCGCCCCCGGCGCCGCGCTGGTTGCCGGCGGGCTGGACCAAGCCTGCGCGGCCCACGCCGTGGGCACCGGCAGTGTGGGTTCTGCCTCTGCGGGTTCTGACGGCGCGGGCTCGGCGCTGCTATCGCTGGGAACGGTGGCTGTGCTGGCCACGGTGCTGGACGGGGACCGGCCCCGCCCGCTGGCTGTGCCCACCGGCCCGCACGTGGTCGGGGGCCGGTCGCTGGCGGTGGCGGGGGCTCCGGCTGGCGGCGCGGTCCTGCGCTGGTACCGCGATGTGCTGGGCGCTGCGGACCTCGAGCAGGCCGAGGCCGCGGGCGCCGACTTCTACGACACCGTCGTGTCGGGCGCGGCCACCGTCGAGACGGACGCGATTGTTGTGCCCCACTTCGCCGGGTCCCGGGCCGCGTTCTTCGACCCTGACTCTCTGGCCACGGTGGCCGGCCTGACGTTCGACACTGATCGGCGCCACCTGGTCAGAGCTCTGCTGGAGGGGGTCGCCCTGGAGACGGCGGTGATGGCCGAGCGGCTGGGGGCCGCGGTCGATCCGATCGTCTCGCTGAGAGCCGCGGGCGGCGGATCCCGCTCGGCGCCGTGGATGCAGATCTTCGCCGATGTCCTCGGGGTCCCCATCGAGTCCGCAGCCAGTTCCTACGCGGCCGCGGTGGGTGCCGCGCTAATGGCCGGATCCGCGGTCGGGACCGTCCACGGCGAGGCGACCATGCCGATGGCGGTCCGGTTCGAGCCCGATGAGTCCCGGGCCGACCGCTACGGGGCCAAGCTGGTGCTCTACCGGCGCCTCTATGAGACAATGGCGTCGGTGAGGCGCGCCGGCAGGGAGAGCGCGCCCGGGAGTGCGGGGGAATCGTGAGCGGCTGCGGGCACCATCCGGCGGGGAACCGCAGACAGGCCGGACGACCTGGCTGCGATGGGAGCCGCCCAGAGGGGACAGAGGCATCATGAGCAAGCTCAGGCTGGGGATGATCGGCGCCGGGGCCTGGTGTGTGGCGTCGCACCTGCCCCGCCTGGAGACGCACCGCGACTCCGTGGAGTTCGCCGCAGTCAACCGTCGCGACCCGGTCCTGCTGGAGACGGTGAAGTCCCGGTTCGGGTTCGCCTCGGCCCACACCGACTACCGGGGCGTGCTGGAGGCCGAGCCCGACATCGTGGTGGTGGGCAGCCCGGTGCGCTGGCATCACGAGCACGCCAAGGCCGCGCTGGAGGCCGGAGCCCATGTGCTGGTGGAGAAGCCGTTCACGGTCCGTCCCGACGAGGCCCGGGACCTGGTCGACACCGCCGCCGCCAGCGACCGGCACCTGCTGATCGCGCTCGGCTGGCACTACAAGGACATCGTCATCGGGGCCAAGCGGCTCATGGACACCGGCGGCGGCATCGGCACGGTGGAGAGCCTGTCGGTGGTGATGTCGTCGACCACCAGGGAGGCCCTCCAGGGGGTGCAGCCGTCGTTCGCCTCCGACCAGGACGAGGGCGGCTTCGTGAGCGAGGAGTCGGTGCCCGAGCTGACGCCCCGGCCCGAGACCCTCGTCGATCCGGGCATCTCCGGCGGGGGCTACGCCCAGGCCCAGCTGTCCCACGCCATCGGCCTCGGGCTGTGGCTGTCGGGCCTGCGCGGCGCGGAGGTCTTCGCCATGATGTCGTCGCCGCTCGACACCCCGGTCGAGTACCACGACGCCCTGTCGGTCCGGTTCGACGACGGCGCCATCGGCAGCGTCTCCGGGGCGTCCTCCCACCTCGGCTACCGGGGCAACAAGCACCATCTGGAGGTCCAGGTCATCGGGTCGGAGGGCCAGCTCCATGTCGACCTGTGCCGGGAGCTGGTGACCAGGTTCCGGGGCCCCGACGAGGAGGTCGAGCTAGCCCTCGAGCCCGGTGCCGGGCTCTACGACTGCACCGGTCCCATCGACGCCCTGGTCGCTCTGGCCCGCGGCGACCGGGTGCCCAACCACTCGCCCGGCGAGCTCGGGGTGCGCACGGTGGAGATCGTCGAGGCCGCCTATCGCAGCGCGGCCAGCAGCCGGGTCGAGGCCGTCGGCTGAATCACCGCCGTCCGGCCCGCACGGGCCGATCCTATAAAATGTAGAGTCTTGGTCCAGAGGCCGAGCGGGTGGACGGGACCAATGCGAATATGACGGATCGTCGCCCGGGGCCCCTCGCCTCCATCAAGGTGGTGGACGCGGCCACGATCTTCGCCGGGCCGGTGGCGGCCACGCTGCTCGCGGACTACGGCGCCGATGTGATCAAGGTCGAGCACCCCGACGGCGACAACCTGCGCGGCCTGGGCTGGCAGAAGGACGGGGTCTCGCTGTGGTGGGCCTACGCCAACCGCAACAAGCGCGGCGTGACCATCAAGCTCTCCCACCCCCGCGGCCGGGAGGCCATGCTGCGGCTGCTGGACGGCGCCGACGTGCTCATCGAGAACTTCCGGCCCGGAACGCTGGAGCGCTGGGGGCTGGGCTGGGACACCCTGCACGAGCGCAACCCGCGGCTGGTGGTGGCCCGGGTCACCGGATTCGGCCAGACCGGCCCGTATCGCGACCGGGCCGGGTTCGGCACGCTGGCCGAGTCGATGTCCGGCTTCGCCCACATCAACGGCTACCCCGACGGTCCCCCCACCCTGCCGCCCTTCGCCCTGGCCGACGGCGTGGCCGCCATGGCCGCCGCCTTCGCCGTCATGGCCGCCCTGCACTGGCGCGACAACGGCGGCGGCGTCGGCCAGGAGATCGACCTGTCGATCTACGAGCCCCTCTTCGGCGTGCTCGGGCCGCAGAGCATCGTCTACGACCAACTCGGCCTGGTCCAGGGCCGCACCGGCAACCGGGCGCCGTTCACCGCCCCTCGCAACCTGTACAGGAGCGCCGACGGGACATGGCTCGGGATGTCGGCCACCACCCAGTCGACGTCGGAGCGGACCATGCACCTGGTCGGCCGGAGCGACATCGTCGACGAGCCGTGGTTCGCGAACCACGCGGGCCGGCTCGAGCACCAGGACGAACTCGACGAGGCCATCGGCTCGTGGATCTCCGAGCGCGACGCCCAGGAGGTTGTGGACAGGTTCGCCGAGGCTGGGGCGGCCATCGCGCCCATCCTCGACATCGCCGACATATTCGAGGATCCCCAGTACCAGGCCAGAGAGACCATCACGTCGGTCGAGCATCCGGTGTTGGGCCCGGTGCGCATGCCCAACGTCGTTGCCCGCCTCTCGGAGACGCCGGGCCGGGTGGCGGCGGCCGGTCCCGGACTGGGCGAGCACAACGGCGAGGTGCTGGGCGCGCTCGGGTACGGGCCGGCAGACCTGGCCGACTTGGCCCAAGAGGGCGTCATCGCCCAGAGGCCGAGCGGGTAGACGCACAAGTTCGGCCCATACGGGCGAGGCCGTGGCCCGAGCGGCCCCCGTGTCGCCCGCCGATACACGGGCTGCGGAAGTGGTCTACTATTGCGGCCTATAGAAAATATCGTCCGCTCCAGGGCGGGCCGAGGAGGGACCCTCAAGCAGGGACCCGAGGGGGACAAATGAAGAAATATCTGGGTCTGCTGTTCGCGGTGACGCTCGTCGCCGCGTCATGCAGCGGCGACACCGGCGACGACACCAAGACAGTGGGATTCGCCAACATCCTGCGAACGGGTTGCGAGTTCTGCGTGAACGTCGAGGACGGCGTGCAAGCCGACGTCGGCGGCGCCGGCTACGAGATCTTCGCGGTGGACCACAACCTCGACGCCAACCAGATGCTGGCCAACGCCGACGCCATGGTCACCCAGGGCGTCGACCTGTACCTGAACTTCGACGGCGGGATCACCAACTACGAGGCCACCATCGACAAGATGGCCGAGGCCGGGATCCCGATGATCTTCATCGACGGAGCCCTGCCCCCGGACGTGCCCGACGTCTACTGGTTCGGCGCCCACGGCGAGACCGCAGGACGGCTGATGGGCGAGTACGCCGTCGACTACGTCAATGCGAACTGGGGCGGCCAGCTCGACGGCGTGTTCGGCGTGTGGCAGGGCAACTGGCCCGACGACATCAAGCAGCGGCTGGTTGCGGCGGTGGACGTGATCTCGCAGTCGTTCCCCGAGTGGACGATGGACACCATCACCATCAGCGACGCCGTGCTGGAGGGCGAGGAGACCCAGGCGGCCGCCTCGGCCTACCTCAACGCCAACCCGGACGCCACCAACCTGCTGTTCCTCACCACCACCAACGACATCGCGGGCCTGGCCGTGGTGGCGGCCATGGAGCAGCTGGACCGGCTCGGCCACGGCGTGATCCTGTCCCACGGCGGGGACTCCAACGCCGTGGCGGAAATCCGCGACGAGTCCAGCCCGTTCATCATGTCGATCGGCTACTTCCCGGACCGCTACGGCGAGTTCATGCTCCCGCTGATCGACGCCGTCTTCGCGGGCGAGACCCCGGCGAAGGTGACCCACGTCACCCACGAGCCGATCGACATCAACAACGTCGACGAGCTCTACCCCGAGGGGTAAGCCCGACCGCGAGCGGCCAGCGAGATGCCGGGTGAGGCGCACCCTCCCGCCCCACCCGGCATGATCGCGGCACAGCGGGCGCAGCCCGCGCCCTGCGAGCAGCCGCCGAGCGGAGGTTCCGACACGTGACGGCAGGTCCAGTTGGGCGCGGCCCCAAGATGGGGCTGCTGGCGAGGATGTTCACCGCCACGAGCGGGAGACCCGACACCGAGCGGCCCCCCAGCGACGGCTCGCCGGCGTGGATGAGCCCGATCTCCACCTACGCCGAGTTCGAGGCCCGCCTCGACCTCGCGGCCGAGATAGGGGCCGAGGGCATCGAGGTCACCCAGGCCTCCCAGCCGTCGGGGACCCGCTACCTGCTGGGATCGGCCAAGGCCCGGGCCGAGTTCCTGCGGGCCTACGAGAGCCGCGGCCTGGAGATCGCCGCCCTGAACTGCTCGGGCATGTCGATGCATCCGGTGACCGGGGCCGCCCACCAGCAGCTCATCCGCGACACCATCGAGCTGGCCGGCCTGCTGGGCGTCACCAACATCGTGACCATGACCGGAACCACCGGCGACGGCCCCGGATCCAGCACCGTCAACTGGGTCTTCTACCCGCTGACCGGCGACAGCCTGGCCCTGCTCGAGCGGCAGTGGTCGGAGGGCATCGCGCTGTGGAGCGACATCGCCGAGCACGCCCGGCGCTGCGGCGTGGAGCGCATCGCCTTCGAGCTGCATCCGCTGCACCTGGTGTACAACGTGCCCACCCTGATGAGGATGCGGGAGGCCATCGGCCCGATCATCGGCGCCAACCTCGATCCCAGCCACATGTTCTGGCAGCGGATGGACCCGGTGGCGGTGGTGAAAGCGGTGGGGTCGGCGGTGTTCCATGTGCAGCTCAAGGACAGCGAGCTCATCGAGGACCAGCTGGCCACCGTGGGAGTCCTCGACCAGAGGCCGTTCACCGATCCGGCCAACCGGGCCTGGCGGGATCGCACCATCGGCCGCGGCCACGGCGCGGAGTTCTGGCAGGCCTTCATCGACGCCCTCGCCGGGGTCGGCTACGACCACTACGTGTGCATCGAGAACGAGGACCCGTTCCAGCCCTACGAAGAGGGGGTCCGCGAGGCGGGCCGGTTCCTGGCCCCGCTGCTGGCCCGCCACTCGTGACCACCCCCGGAGACCTGAACGAGATCCTCGCCCTGGATCTGGTGCCCCCGCCGCTGGCCGAGGACATCCCCAAGGACGTCCGCATCGGGCTGGTGGGCGCGGGCCGCATCGTTCACAGCGGCGTCATGCCGGCCTACCGCGCCGTGGGCATCCAGCCGGTGGCCGCGGTGGACCCCGACCCCGCCGCCCAGGAGGCGATCCGCGACCTGTGGGGCGTGGAGCAGGTGTTCGACGACTACATGTCGATGCTCGACGCGGTCGAGCCCGACGTGATCGACATCAACATCCGCTGGGACGTCGGGCTGTCGCCGCTGCGGGTGGAGATCGTGACCGAGGCGGCCCGGCGGGGGATCCACGTGATCATCGCCAAGCCGGTGGCCGAGACCTGGCCGCAGTGCCTGGACATGGTCAGGCAGGCCCGGGCCGGCGGCATCAAGTTCGGTGTCGACTTCAACACCCGCTTCGCCCCCGCCTTTTACGGCTGCCGGGCCCTCATCCACCACGGCGCCCTGGGCCCGATGATCTCGGCCAGCATCAACTACCACTCGGCCCTGGGCCGCCAGCACACCAACGCCTTCGACGCGGTGCACGACGTGTGCGTGCACGCCGTCGACGTGCTCCAGTCGTGGTACGGCGAGGCGCCCGAGCAGATCTACGGCAACTGGTCGCGCCGGGTGGACGGCATCGGATCGGTCCTCTCGGCCACGATGGAGTTCGCCGGCGGGGCCAACGGGACCATCCACTTCGACTTCGCCACCCGCCACCGCCGCCAGTTCGAGTTCATCGCGGTGGGCGAGCGCGCCAGCGCCGACGGCCTGCAGGACCAGGAGCTCCCCGGACCGTCCCGCATGCTGAGGGCCACGCTGCGCTACGGGCCCCACGAGCCCCGGGGCACGGCGCTGGAGCTGCCGCTGCAGTACCCCCTGTCGCCCCAGTCCTACCTCGCCACCCGGGCCGATCTCCTGCAGTGCATCGGAACCGACCGGCAGCCCTGGGCCAGCGGCACAAGTATTCTCCGCAGCATGAGCACCCTGTTCGCGCTCAAGCAGTCGATCGCCGATCGACAACCGGTGGCGCCGACGCTCGACCCCGAGGACGCGTGAGCGGGGCCACATGAGCGAGGGGCCGAGGACGCCTGAGCGAGGAGATATGAGCGAGGGGCCGAGGACGCCTGAGCGAGGAGATATGAGCGACGAGATCAGCGTGCGCCGGTTGACGGTGGAGCGCCTCGACCGGGAGGCGTTCGAGCCCTTCGGCGCGGTCATCGCCCCCGAGACCGCCGACTCTCCCCGCCTGAACCGGGCCCCCGGCCACCTGGGGTTCCTGTGGGTGCAGAAGGCCCTGGAGTTCCCCAAGCAGGCCTACATGTGCACCGTCCGCTACTACCACCGGGGCAACCGCTGCGAGTTCGTCCAGAAGCACCCGGCCAGTACGGTCACCATGATCGTCCTGGGCATGGCGCCGGCGGTGTTCATCGTGGCGCCCGACGCCGGCACCGAGCGTCCCGACGTCGACGCGGCCCGGGCGTTCCTGCTCACCGGCGGCACCGGAGTGGTCCTGAACCGGGGAGTGTGGGTGCGCTACGCCTATCCGGTGGGGGAGTACGTCGACCTGGCCTACGTCACCCAGCGCGTCGACCCGGCCACCGCCAACGTCTCCGACGACGTGGTCCGGTGCAACCTCGACACCGAGCTCGGCTTCGTCTTCGACTTCGACTTCGCACCGCCCGACGACACCGGCTACCAGCACGGGCCCAGCGGCGCTATCACCGCCGGCCCGCCCAGGAGTCCGCCATGGCAATGAACCATCAGTCCACCAACGGTCAGGCCATCCTCGAGGTACGAGGAATCTCGCGCCGCTTCGGTCATGTGCAGGCGCTGGACGACGTCCACTTGGATCTGCGCCACGGCGAGATCCTCGGCATCGTCGGTGACAACGGCGCGGGCAAGACCACGCTCATGAAGACCATCGCGGGGACGGTCAAGCCCGACTCGGGAAGCATCGCCGTCGATGGCCAGGAAGTCGAGATCACCAACGCCCAGGACGCCCGGCAGCTCGGTATCGAGATGATCTACCAGGACCTGGCCCTGTTCGACAATCTCGATGTGGCCGCCAACGTGTTCATCGGCCGGGAGCCCACCAAGGGGCTTCCCAGCCTGCTGGGGTTCCTGGAACGGCGTCGCATGCACCGTGAAGCAGCCGAGCTGCTGCAGCGGCTCAACATCAGGATCGACTCCACCAAGCTCCCGGTGGGTGTGCTCTCCGGCGGTCAGCGCCAGATGGTGGCCATCTCCCGGGCGGTGGCGTTCGAGGCCGCCTGCCGGATCCTGCTGATGGACGAGCCCTCGGCCGCGCTGGGCGCGGTCGAGTCCGCCACCGTGCTCGAACTCATCCGCGAGGTGCGGTCCCACGGGCTGTCCATCATGATCATCAGCCACCGCATCCCTGAAGTGCTCGGCCTGGCCGACCGGGTGGCGGTGATGAAGAACGGCGAGCTGGTGGCCGTTCTGGACGCGGCCACCACCACCACCGAGGAGTGCGTCAACCTGATAGTGGCCGGCGCCGGATCGAGGACAGGAGCCGGGGACTAGCCATGACGGTCACCCCGGTCGCGGTCGGCACCAGCGCGATGGAGACCAGCGCGCAGACCGCGGCCCGGCTCCGCCGCATCCTGCTCGGTCAGAACGTGCTGCTGCTGGTCGCGCTGGGGCTGCTGGTGCTGTTCCTCACGCTGCGCCTCGAGTTCTTCTTCACCACCACCAACCTCCTGACCATCGTCCAGTTCAGCTCGGTGACCTTCATCGTGGCCACCGGCTTCACCCTGGTGCTGATCGGGGGCGGGCTGGACCTCTCGATCGGGTCGGGAATGATGATGACCGGGGTGGTCTCCGGGAAGCTGTTCGTGGCCGGGGTCCCGCTGGTTCTCGCCTTCACCGTCGGCTTCCTCGTCGGCGGCGTCACCGGCCTCGCCAACGGCCTCATCATCACCAGGCTCCGCATCAACCCGCTGGTGGCCACCCTGGCCATGCTGTTCGTCCTCCAGGGCATCGGCTTCATCATCACCGACGGCCGCCATACCCAAGTCCGCGACGACGGCTTCCGGTTCGCCCGGGAGCGGCTGTTCGACATTCCGGTGCCGGTGTACTTCCTGGTGTTCACCGCGGTGGTGTCGATCGTGCTGCTGCGCACCACCAAGATGGGGCGTCACCTGTTCGCGGTGGGCGGCAACCCCGAAGCGGCCCGGCAGGCGGCCATGAACGTGGACCGGTTCCGTCTGGGCATGTACATCGTGGCCGGCCTGTACACCGGGCTGGCCGGCGTGATCCTGGCGTCGCTGCTGGGGAGCATCGCACCCAACTCCGGCACCGGCCGCGAGTTCGCGGTAGCCACCGCAGTGTTCCTGGGAGGAGCCAGCCTCACCGGAGGCAAGGGATCGGTTGTCGGCACCCTCATCGGTGTGCTGTTCGTGACCACCCTGGCCAACGGCCTGATCCAGCTGGCGGTGGTCCCCGACTGGGTGATGGTCATCGAGGGCATCCTGCTGATCGTTGCCGTTGCCTTCGACCAGCGCCCCAAGGGCGGGTTCCGATGACCGCGGCCACCGTGCAACCGGGCGCGGACGAGGCCACCGCGCTGGACCGGCTGTGGGCCGCGGTGCTCACCGACCGCGGCCAGCGGACCACGCTGGCCGCGGTGCTCCTCATCGAGATCATCCTGTTCTCCAGCGTCGCCCGCAACTTCCTGACCACGAACAACCTGCTCAACGCGGGGCAGGCCACCGCGGTGCTGATGGTGGTGTCGGTCGGGGCCACGTTCGGGCTGATCTCGGGCGCCCTGGACATCTCGGTCGGCTCCACCATCGCCCTGTCGGGCACGGTCGGCACCAAGATCATGGCCACCGGCATCCACCCGATCCTGGCCATCGCCATCGTGATCGGGGTGGGCGTCGCGGTGGGGCTGGTCAACGGCTTCGTGGTGGTGAAGCTGCGGGTCAACCCCATCGTGGCCACGCTGGGGATGCTGGGGATCGCCCGGGGCATCGCCTATGTCCTCGACGGCGGCAGCGGCGTCCTCGGCAACCTCGGGACGCTCGTCCAGGATCCGATCTACACCGTGATGCAGAAGGAGATCTTCGACATCAAGTTCTCGCTGATCTTCGCGGCTGTGTTCGCGGCGGCGGGATGGCTGCTGCTGAGCCGGACCCGCTTCGGGCTCTACGCCTACGCGGTGGGCGGCAACTCCGAGTCGGGCCGGGCGGCCGCCCTGAACGTCGACCGGCTGAGGATCATGTACCTGGTGGTCAGCGGCACCTGCTCGGGCGTGGCCGGTTTCGTGCTGTCGTCGAGCCAGGGCGGCTCCGCGGCCAGCGCCGCCTTCGGCTGGGAGCTGATCATCATCACTGCGGTGATCCTCGGCGGGGTCGGCCTCACCGGCGGCACCGGCTCGATGGGCGGGACCGTGCTCGGCGTGGTCATCCTCGGGCTGCTCATCAACGGCATGACCCTGGCCGGCTGGCAGACCTTCTACCAGCTGATCGCCCAGGGCGGGCTGCTGCTGGTCGCGGTGGGGCTGGACGCGGCCCGAACCGGCGGGTACCGATGACCCGCGACCCCGTCAAGCTGGGGATAATCCCCCGGCCTCCAAGGAGACTCCAACCATGAGCGAACAGCCCGAAGCCAAGGTGATTTCCGGTCTGGAGGGCGTGCTGGCCTGTGGGTCGTCGGTCTGCTTCATCGACGGACCGGCCGGCACGCTGCTCTACCGGGGCTACGCCATCGGCGATTTCGTCGAGGAGGCCGAGTTCCTCGACGTCGTGTGGCTGCTGTGGCACGGCGACTGGCCCGACACGGATCAGAGCGAGGCGTTCGCGGCCAAGGTGGCGGCCCGGCGCGCCCTGCCGGAGACGGTGGCGGGGTTCCTCGCGGGCGCGCCGATCGCCACCGCCAACCCCATGGCCGTATTGCGCACGGCGGTGTCGATGCTGGGGGTCGAGGACCCAGATGCCGACGACATCTCGGCCGAGTCCGTCCTCAGCAAGGCCACCGGGCTGGTGGCCAAGCTCCCGACGGTGGTGGCCGCCATGTCGCGGCTCGTGCGGGGCGAGGATCCGGTGGCGCCCGACCCCGGCTTCGGACACGCCGCAAACTTCATGTACATGCTCACCGGCGAGCCCCCCTCGGAGGGCGCGGCTGCGGCCCTCAACGCGGTCCTCAACACCTACGCCGAGCACGAGTTGAACGCCTCCACGTTCACGGCCCGCACCACCGTGGGCACGCTGTCGGACTACTACTCGGCGATCACCTCCGCGGCCGGGGCCCTGAAGGGGGCCCTGCACGGCGGGGCGGTCGACGACGCCATGGGCGCTTTCCGCGAGATCGGGGCGCCCGAGAACGTGGCCGGCTTCGTGGAAGCGGCTCTGGCGGCCCGGCGCAAGGTGCCCGGATTCGGCCACCGCGTGTACCGGACCCGCGACCCGCGGTGCGCGGCCATGGACCGCCTGGGCGGCGAGCTCGGCGAGGCTGCGGGCGAGCCCCACTGGCACGCGGTCGCCACCGGCCTCGAGCGCGAGCTGCTCGAGCGCAAGGGCCTCAGCGCCAACGTCGACTACTACTCCGCGCTGGTGCTGTACCACCTCGGCTTCCCGCTCAACATGTTCACCAGCTTCATCGCGGCCAGCCGGATCGCGGGATGGAGCGCACACCTCCTCGAGCAGTACGCCGACAACCGCCTGATACGGCCCCGAGCCCTCTACGAGGGCGAGACCGCTCGGCCGTACCCGCCGGGCTAGGTCGACAGGCCGATGGACCGGCCCGTTGCGGCGTCGTTCTGGCGGGGCGGAACCAGCCGGGCGGTGCTGTTCACCACCCGCGACCTCGCCGGCTACGACGCCGGCCAAGTCGACGCCATCATCCTGGCCGCGCTGGGCAGCCCCGACCCCGACGGCCGGCAGGTCGACGGCCTCGGCGGGGGGTCGTCCTCGCTGAGCAAGGCTGCCATCGTCGGCCCCGCCCCCCCGGGCTCGGGGGCCGACGTCGCCTACCGGTTCGCGCAGGTGGAGATAGGCGAGCCCCTGGTGGACTTCACCGGCAACTGCGGCAACATCTCGGCCGCCATCGGTCCCTTCGCCATCGGCAGCGGCCTGATCGAAGCGGCCGACGACACGGCAGACGTAGTCGTGCAGAGCGTCAACACCGGCCAGCTGTGCCGGGCCCGGGTATCGACCCGATCGGGCACCTACGAGCCCTCGGGCGACTTCTCCATCCAGGGAGTGCCCGGCACCGGATCGCGCGTCGCCCTCACCTACATCGACCCCGGCGGCTCCATCGGGCGGGGCTCGCTGCCGACCGGGACGCCGCGCGAGCCGATCGGCACCGGCGACGGCCGGTCGGTCACCGCCTCGATCGTCGACTTGGCCAACCCGGCCGTGTTCGTGCGGGCCGACGACATGGGCGCAACCGCCACCGCGCCGACCGGGGTGCTCGACTCGGACCACGATCTGCAAGCCCGGCTCGAGCACCTTCGCTGCGAGGCCGCGGTGCGGATGGGGCTGGCCGCGTCGCTGGACGAGGCCGCCCGGCAGCCCACCATCCCCAAGGTGGCCATGGTCGGTCCGGCCGCTTCCTACGGGGCCAGCAGCGGCAAGCAGGTGGCCGCGGACAGCATCGACCTCGCCGTCCGGCTCATCTCGATGCGCCGCACCCACCGCACGGTGGCCCTGACCGGCGCCATGGCCCTGGCCGGGGCCGCGGCCCTGCCCGGAACGGTCGTGGCCGACGTGGTGACCGGCGGGGCCCAGCCGGACCGGACGCTGCGGATCGGACATCCCGCCGGCGTGATCGAGATCGGCGTCACCGCCGAACGCGACTCCGGAGGCCGCTGGCGGTTCCCCGCGGTGACCGTCGACCGGACCGCCCGGGAGATCATGCGGGGCTCGGTTCTCGTTCCCGAGACGCACCTGGCCGGCGATGCCTGGTATCGCGCCGACACCGGTCCATGACTGGGCTCCGATACGGCCGGCGAGGTAGCCTCAAATCCACCAAGGGGGAGGTCATCAAGTGGCGACATCGCTGATGGACCGGATCGATTCGCTGACCGACGAGCAGCTCGCCCACTGGGAGGCCAACGGCTATCTGATCGTCCGCGGCTTCGCCGACGCGGCCGACTGCCGGGCCCTGCACGACCGGGCGGTGGAGCTCGCCCGGGCCGACGCGGCCGGCGGGGACATCGGCAAGGCCAAGGTCTCCAGGGAGCCGAGCCCTCACCCGGACTCGAAGCTGCCCGAGGAGCTGGTGGGCAAGATCTTCTGGCTCCACTTCTGGGACCCGTCGGTCGGCGCGTTCATCACGTCCCGCAAGCTCGTGACGTATCTCAGCCAGCTGATCGGCCCCAGTGTCAGCTGCTACGACTCGCAGTTCATCTTCAAGAACCGGGGCGCGGCCGGCCAGCCCTGGCACCAGGACACCTGGTACCACCGCCTCGAGCCCAGCGGCCAGGTGGCGGCTTGGCTGGCGATCACCGACGCCACGCCGGAGAATGGGCCGCTCTGGGTGGTGCCCGGATCCCACAAGGACCCGATCCACAACGTCGAGCCCGACCGGAGGCCCGAGGCCCGGGGCGGCTACGTCGAGATCACCGGGCGCGACACCAGCGGCGAGATCGTGGCCCTGCTCAACGCCGGGGACCTGCTGCTGTTCCACTCCAGCATCATGCACAAGTCCACCGACAACACCAGCGACGGCCCGAGGGTGGCTGTGGTGTGCCACTTCTCGGCGCCGGACGTCAAGGAGCCGCCGCTGGACAGGCCCGACGAGCTGGCCAACACATGGGTGTCGTCCATAAAGGGCGACATGTCCGAGGCGGAGCGAGCCCAGCTCATCGACCGGTACTCCACCGCCATCCGGGAGTTCTTCAGGCTCCAGTGGACCCCGGTGTTGCGCGACGGCGAGCCCGTCCCGTACGAGCCCGCCTAGCCGGGCACTCGTCCGGGGCTCGGGCCTACAGGATGTTTCGCCGGATGCCGGGGCGGTAGACGCCTCCGAGCCACTCGGCGACTTCGGTAGGCGGGAAGGTCGGCTCGTTGGGCATCACGTCGCGCAGCTGCGCGACCCGGATGATCTGTCCGGCCGAGAACTCCATGCTGCGGGTCTTGTGGAGGGCGTCCACCAGGTCGACGCCCTTGGCGAACGTGCCGTGCCACTTCTCGATCACGACCTTGTTGCTGGCCAGGGCGTCGCCGATGGGCTCGGCGGCCAGGTTCCATCCGATCAGCTTGGGCGCGGCCACCACCGGCACGGTCCGGCCCAGGATCATGATGCCGTTCTCGTCGATCGGCTCGACCTCGTCGTAGAAGAACGACAGCGTCACCGTGAGTTGCCCGTGGGCGTGGATGATGGCCTGGGCGTCGCTGCGCCGGTAGATCTCGCGGTGTACCAGCCACGCGCTGGAGGCCATGTTGGTGAACTCGTCGTCCTCGGTGATCTTGGTTCGGACGATGTCGTCGGGGCTGGGCACCGACTTGTTGACATGGTGCTTGGTGATCAACATGTGCCCGTCGTCGGCCCGCACGCTGATGTTGCCGCCGTGAAGCTCGAGCAGGTCCATCTTCACCAGGTCGCGCGATGCGGTCTGGATGGCGTCGATGCCGGCGCGGTGCTCAGCTGATAGACCCACTTCGTCCTCCTGTGATTCGTGGGTGCCGTCGCATCGAGCACCCGCAAGAGACGCCGTAGTCTGGCGGAATCACCGAAGCGGACTATAGACGCGCTGTCCGGGCCCCGGCCAACGTTAGAACGGGTGAACAACAGGCCGGGAACACCCAGGAGAAGGACAGCGGACACCCATGAGCGGGGCCTCGGAGTTCGTCGCCGCCATCGACGTCGGCACCAGCGCCGTGAAGACCGGGATCTTCGACGGCAGCGGGCGTCGAAGGGGCTATGGGACGGCACCGGCCGGTTCCCTGGACCGAGGATCGGGGTGGAGGGAACAGCCGGGAGAGCTGATCTGGCAGGCGACCGTCGACGCCTGCCGCCAGGCGCTGGCCGCGGCCGGCCGACCCGAAGTCGCGGCCGTGGCCGTGACCGGTGCCCGCGGCTCGTTCGCGCTCGGTGACAGTGCCGGCCGATTGCTGACCGACTTCATCACTTGGCAGGACCGGCGAGCGATCGGCCACGCCGACGAGGCCGCCGCGCTCGTGGATGCCGCGTCGTACCATCGCAGCACCGGCGTGCGCATGGACGCGTCGTTGTGGCTCCCCAGGCTCCTGTGGCTGATCGAGCACCGGAGCGACGACATCGCGGCCGCGGACCGCGTCGTGACCCCCCAGGCGTTCGCGGCCCGACGGTTCGGCGCCGACGGGTGGCCGGCCGAATGGTCGATGGCGGCTTACTCGGGGCTATTCGACATCGCCACCCGTAGCTGGGATCCGGCGCTGACGGAGTTGTTCGGCGTCCCGGGTGACCTGCTCCCGCTCACGGTTCCGCCCGGGGCCGAGGTCGGACTCGTCTCGGCCGCGGCCGCCGACGCGACCGGCATCCCGCGGCGGGCGCCGATCGTTCTGGCCGCCTCTGACGGCCCCAGCGCCGAGATCGGCTGCGGTGTGACCGAACCGGGCCGGCTCAACTGCTACCTCGGCACGGCCGTGTCGGTGGCCGGCCCCGTCGAGCAACGGGTAGAGGACCGCTCGCAGAGCCTCATGATCGCTCCAGGCTCGACCCCGACCCGCTACCGGATGCTCGCATTGGGAATGGCCGGAGCGAGCGTTCTCGACTGGTACGGCTCGCTGACGGATCGACCGGTGCCCGATCGGCTCGACGCCCTCGTGGCCCGGTCCGAGCCGGGAGCGCGGGGCGCCCTGTTCATTCCGGCCCTGGCCGGGGCGGGGGCACCGTACTGGTCTCCCGCGGCCCGGGGCGCGTTCGTCGGCCTGGGATTCGAGCATGCCGAAGCTGACCTGGTGCGGGCCATGCTCGAGGGCGTCGCGTTCGAGTGCTTGTGGATGATCGAAGCGCTCCGGGTCTTCGGCTTCGACCCGACCGGCCTCAGGGTCACGGGCGGCGGATCGCGTTCGGCGGCCTGGACGCAGCTGATCGCGGATGTGGTGGGTACCGATGTCGTTGTGCCCGAGGAACCCGATCCCGGCCTGCGAGGCGCGGCGGCCTACGCCTTGGCGCGTGTCGGGTTGTACCCGGATGTACTCACCGCCGCGAGGGCGGTCACCGGTGCCGGATCGCTGCGGGCGCCGTCACCGGCGGCCACCCAAGTTCTCCGGGACCGAGCCAACCTCTACCGGGAGGTGCGGCACGCCTCCATGAGCTCTGGCCTCGACGAGGCTTTGAGGCCGAGCGAATAGTCGGCGCTGAACTCGCCGAGGAGGCCAGGAGCGCGAGATCACACACTTCCGTCGCTGTGCCGTAGAGCCTCGACCGGCGCGACACTTCAAGAAACGCGCGCCGGCAGGTGCAAGGCCGTTGCGTTGCGGTGGGGTGACGCCCGCTCTTGTGCGCTGCGCTCACCGGCCGCTCGGCCCACGGCCTCGCCCGTATGGGCGGATTGGCAGCGCCTACCCGCTCGGCCTCTCAAGCCTGCGGCCGACGGGGCGTAGGCTGGGGCGGCCGGCCCGGACGGCAGGCCAACCGGGGGAGGGTCACTGAATGGGTGTCACCGTCGAGGCCCTGATCGGAGCGGGGATACCGGCCGAAGAGATCGTCACCGTCGAGGCCCTGATCCGAGCGGGGATACCGGCCGAAGAGATCGTTGCCCGCCCGGTGAGCGATGACCCGGCCGACGCGTGGCCGCTGGGACTGAAGCGCGGCCCGGCCCGGACCGCTTCCTCGGCCGTTGTGGCCGCGAGGTCGGCAGAGACCGTCCGCCTGGTGCTGCGGGCGGCCGCGGCCACCGGCGCGACTGTGCAGGTCGAGGGCGCGGGCACCAACGTTGTCGGCTGCCTCGACGGCTCTCCCGACGTGGTGCTGCGCCTGGCCATGGACCGCATTGTCGACCTGGACGCGACCTCCCAGTTGGTCACTGCCGAGGCCGGGGTCATGGGCGGGAGTCTCGAGGACTTCCTCAACGACCGGGGGTTCACGCTCGGCCACTACCCGCAGTCGCTGCACCATTCCACCGTGGGCGGCTGGATCGCGACCCGGGCCACCGGCACGGCGTCGGCCAGGTTCGGCGGGCTGGAGCAGATGGTGCGCGGCCTCGAAGGGGTGCTTCCCAGCGGCGAGGTGTTCCGGATCCCGGCCCGGCCTCGCTCGCCGGGAGGTCTGGACGTCCTGCAACTCCTCACCGGCACCGAGGGCAGTCTGGCTGTGATCACGGCCGCCTCCTTGGCGGTGGCCCGGCTCATGCCCGAGACCAGGCTCAACGGCCTGGTGCCCGACTTCGCCACCGGTCTGGAGGTTCAGCGGGAACTCATCCAGCGGGAGCTGCCCGTCGGCGTGGCCCGGCTGCTCAACCCCGCCGAGACGGCTGCCATTCTGAACTACGCCCCCGGCCGTGCTGATGCCTGCCTCTTGGTGCTGTCGCTGGTCGGTGAGTCGTACGTCACCGACAACGCCGGGCAGGCCGCGGCCGACGCCGTCACAACCGTCGGCGGGACCGTCCTCGGGCCTGACGCGGCCGACCGCTGGTGGGACAACCGCCATGCCGGGCCCGAGCTGATCCACGGTCTCAACCGCGACGCCGGCTCGTTCTTCGACACCATCGAGCTGGGAGTTCCGTGGCGCTCGGCCGCCGGGCTGGCCGGCGCGCTGCAATCCGACGTGGGGGAGCTGGTCGATCGGCTCTGGATGCACTCGTCGCACATCTACTCCACCGGCACCGGCCTGTACCTCGCCTTCTGGATCGACAGCGGTGACGACCACACCGCCTGCGCCCGCGGCCGGGCCGTGTGGGAGCGGGTCATGGACCTGGCCGACCGCCACAACGGCACCATCGGGCACCACCACGGGATCGGAGCAGCCCGCAGCGCCCGCTACATCGAGTCGATCGAGGGCCGCCTCCACCGGTCGGTCAAGCAGGCCCTGGACCCCGACGGCGTCCTAGCCGCCCGGCTATTGGACGGATGAGCACCTCGGGCAGCCTCGAATCGGTGGCCGCCTTGGCGTCTCCGACCACGCCACCGGCCCGCCTACTGGACGGATGAGCACCTCGGGCAGCCTCGGATCGGTGGCCGCGCTGGACACCGCGGCGGGGTCCGTGCAGTTCCACCGGATCGCCCGGGTCTCCGAGTTGGGCCTGGGCGAGGTCGACCGGCTGCCGGTAAGCCTCAAGGTGCTGCTGGAGGGCTTGCTGCGCCGAACGGACGCCGGCCTGGCCACCAAGGCCGACGTTGCCGCCGTGGCGGGATGGCCGGGCTCGATCGAGCCGGGACTGGCGGTGCCGTTCCGGCCCGACCGCCTGATACTGCAGGACTTCACCGGCATCCCCGCCCTGATCGGGCTGGCGGCCATGCGCACTGCCCTGCACCGTAGCGGCGGCGACCCCGCCCTGGTCGATCCGGTCGTGCCCACCGACCTGGTCATGGACCATTCGCTGCAGGTGGACGTGGCGGGCACTCCGGACGCCTTCTCGGTCAACCTCGCTATGGAGTACGAGCGCAACGCCGAGCGGTACCGGTTCGCCCGGTGGGCCGAGCAGGCCTTCGCCAACCTGCGGGTCGTCCCGCCCGGCAAGGGGATCGTCCACCAAGTCAACATGGAGTTCCTGGCGTCGGTGGTGGCGGTGTCCGGCGGTGATGCCGGGCCGGTCGCCCATCCCGACACTCTGGTCGGCACCGACTCGCACACCACCATGGTCAACGCCATGGGCGTCCTCGGCTGGGGCGTTGGGGGAATCGAGGCCGAGGCGGTGATGCTCGGCGAGCCGATCCCGGTGGTCGTCCCCGAGGTCGTTGGGGTCAGGCTGGCGGGCGCCCCGCAGCCCGGCGTCACCGGCACCGACCTGGTGCTGGCCATCACCCGGATGCTGCGGGCCTTCGGTGTGGTGGGCGCCTTCGTCGAGTTCTGCGGTCCCGGAGTGGACAGCCTCCCGCTGCCCGACCGGGCCACCATCGCCAACATGGCCCCCGAGTACGGCGCCACCGTCGGCTACTTCGCGGTCGACGACGAGACGCTCCGCTACCTCCGCGGCACCGGCCGGAGGCCCGACCACATCGACCTGGTCGAGCGGTACTTCAGGGCCCAGGGCATGTTCCGGACCTCCGGATCGTCCGAGCCGGCCTTCACCCGGATCCTCGACGTCGATCTCGGCGCCATCGAGCCGGTGGTGGCCGGGCCCCACCGCCCCCACCAGACACAGACGTTGGCCGAGGTCCCCGCCTCGTTCCGTCAAGCCCTCGCCGAGCACCGAGGGCCGGACGCCCAACCCAAGAGAACCGACGCTGAGCGCGACCATTCGTTGCTGGCCGAGCACCGGGGGCCGGACGCCCAACCCAAGAGAACCGACGCTCAGCGCGACCATTCGTTGCTGGCCCAGCACCGGGGGCCGGAGGTCGCACCTAAGGGAACCGATGCTGAGCGCGACCATTCGTTGCTGGCCGAGCACCGGGGGCCGGACGCCCAACCCAAGAGAACCGACGCTCAGCGCGACGGCGACATCGCCATCGCGGCCATCACCAGTTGCACCAACACGTCCAACCCGGCCGTGATGATCGGTGCCGGCCTGCTAGCCCGCAACGCGGTGGAGCGGGGCCTGTCGGTGCCCGCTCACGTCAAGACCAGCCTCGCCCCCGGCTCCCCCGTCGTGGCCGACTACCTGGGGCGGCTGGGCCTGCTGCCGTACCTGGAGAAGCTGGGCTTCGCCATCGTCGGCTACGGCTGCACGACCTGCGCGGGCGGCAGCGGCCCTCTGGCCGCGCCGGTCGCGGCCGCGGCGGAGCGAGACGGCCTGGTGCTGGCCGCGGTCCTCTCCGGCAACCGGAACTTCGAGGGCCGCATCCATCCCCAGTGCCGGCTCGCCTACCTCGCCTCGCCGCCGCTGGTGGTGGCCTACGCGCTGGCCGGCACCGTAGATGTCGACATCTCGACCGAGCCTCTGGCTACCGACCCCGACGGCGCCCCCGTGCTGCTGGGAGACCTGTGGCCCGACGACGCCGAGATCGCAGAGCTAGCCGCCGGCGCGGTCGACCCCGGCCTGTTCAACGCCCGCCGGGACGAGATCTTCGTCGGCGACGAGCGCTGGCGGTCGCTGGTCGGCGAGGCCACCGCGCTCTACAACTGGGATGAGGCCTCCACCTACGTGCAGGCGCCGCCCTTCGCCGATTCGGTCGCGCCGGAGCCGCCGCCTCTGGAAGACATCACTCGGGCACGCTGCCTGCTGCTCCTCGGCGACCAGACAACCACCGACCACATATCGCCGGCGGGCGCCATCGCGCCGGACAGCCCGGCCGGTCAATACCTCATCGGCAGGGGGGTGGCCCCCGCAGACTTCAGCGTCCTCGGGGCCCGGCGCGGCAACCACGAGGTGATGGTGCGGGGGACGTTCGCCAACCCGCGCCTGCGCAACCGGCTCACCCCCGACCGTGAAGGCGGATGGACCCTGCACCACCCGACCGGGGACGTGACCACGGTGTTCGAGGCGTCGCAGCAGTACCAGGCATCAAGCACGCCGCTCATCGTGCTGGCCGGCACCGACTACGGCGCGGGGTCGTCGCGTGACTGGGCGGCCAAGGGCACCGCGCTGCTCGGGGTCCTGGCGGTGGTGGCGTCGAGCTTCGAGCGCCTCCACCGGCTCAACCTCATCCACATGGGGGTGCTACCGCTCCAGTTCGAGCCTCGCTCCAGCTGGCGGCAGGCCGGGCTGACTGGGACCGAGTTCTTCGATGTGAGCGGCATGGAGGCCGGCATTGCCGCAGGCGCCACCCTGACGTTGAGGGCCACCGCCGTAGACGGCACCACCCGCGACATCGCGGTGACCGTCCGTCTCGACAGCGACGCCGAGGTCGCCTACTACCGCCACGGCGGGATCGTCCCCTTCGTCTTCCGCCGGCTGCAGAGGCCGAGCGGGCAGGTGCCGTTGAGGAGGATTCCAACGCCGGAGCGAGGCCCTCTGGGCCCAAGCGGCCTGTGAGGGCGGCGACTTGGAGCGGCGACAGGCCGGGCAGCACGGCACACGGCGGCACCGGCTAGCTCAGACGCCATACCTCCTCGGCCTGCTCCGGTTCGGTGGCCATCACATCGGAGAAGTGCTCCGACCAGCGGGCATTGACCTCCGTCGCGCCAAGGCGTTCGAGGGCGCCCTCAATGTCGGAAGGGTGCTCGACCAGCACCACGACCGTGCCGCCCGCGACGTAGACCGCGCTGCTGGTGATGCCCTCGGCCTTGATCGCCTCCTCCAGCTCCGGCCACACCTCGACGTGGCGGCGCCGGTACTCGTCCTGTTGACCGGACACGAGCCGAAATGTGAGACATACTCGTTGCATACGGGCCTCCTCCGCCGCACGATAGACGCGACACAACGAAGGACGGGACAGTGACCATGAAACTGGGGTGCGCCGATTTCACCTGGCCGCTGATGACCCACACCGACGTGGTGCGCCACATCGCCATGCTCGGATTCGACGGCATGGACCTCGGCCTGATGGAGGGCCGCACCCAGATCCAGCCCGGCATGGTGCGCCAGGACGTGGCCCTGTGGTCGGGCGTGGTCGGCGAGCGTCTCGGCGCGGCCGGCCTCGAAGCAGCCGACGTATTCTTCGTGCCGTCCTTCAACCTGACCGATCTGGCGGCCAACCATCCCGACCCCGCCGAGCGCGACGGCGGCCACGAGTCGTTCCTCGACATCCTCGAGTTCACCCGCCGCATCGGCGCGCCCGGGATGACGATGAACGGCGGGATCCCGATCGAGGGGCAGTCGACCTCCGATTCGCTGAGGCTGTCGGCCGAGGAGCTGACCCGCAGGGTGGAGGCCGCGGCGGCTCAAGACATCGAGGTCCGGGTCGAGGCCAGCGTGAACAGCAACACGCCCACCCCCGAGATGGCGCTGGATCTCGTGGACGCGGTGCCCGGGCTCAAGCTCACCATCGACTACTGCCATTTCGTCTACCAGGACATCCCCGAATCAGAGGTCCATCCCCTGCTGGAACACGCCGCCCATTTCCAATGCCGCGGCGCGGCTCCCGGACGGATGCAGGTGAACTTCCAGGAGAACACCATCGACTACCGCGGCGTCCTCGAGCGTCTCATAGCCCAGGGCTACGACGCCTACTTCTCCATCGAGTACGTCTGGATCGACTTCTGGGACTGCAACCGCACCGAGAACACCATGGAGACCATCCAGTTCCGCGACTTCGTCAAGGCGGTGCTGGCCGGCGACGAGCACACCCCCTAGGTGTAGCCGCCGCGATGGAGGCATACCGGACGAAGTCCGAGCTAGCCGCAGCCAAGCTGCGCGACGACATCCGGGCCGGGGTGATGAAGCCCCGGGCGCGCATCGACATCGACGCCCTCGGGGACCTTCTCAACATGAGCGCCACCCCCATCCGGGAGGCCCTGCGCCAGCTCCAGGCTGAGGGATTCGTCGTCAACGAGCCGCACAGGGGGGTGCGCGTCGCCGACTTCAGTCCGGAGGAGACCGCCGATCTCTACGACCTGCGCGAGGTGCTGGAGACCATGGCCACGCTGATCGCGGCCGACCATCTGACGGCGGGCGACATCGCCGAACTCGAGCGGCTGGCCGAGGCCAACCGGGCCGCCATCGACCGCAACGACCATGCCGATGCCATGCACCTCAACGAGGCCTGGCACATGACCATCTACGCCGCGGCCCAGAACATCCCCCACCTCATGGACTTCATCCGGAGGCTGTGGAACGACCCCCGCTCGGCCACCTGGGTGGTGCCGGGCCGGCTGCCGCAGTCACGGCGCGACCACGCCGCCATCATGGAAGCCCTGTCGGCCGGGAACGGCAAGCGGGCCGCCGATTTGATGGGCGAGCACATCAGGGCAGGCAAGCACCTTGTCTTGAGGCACCTCGGAGAGAGTCCTTGTGACTAGTAGCGGAAGGCTGGCGACATGACCGAGAAACTCCTGCCGACTTCGGTGGTCGGGAGCTATCCCCAGCCGGATTGGCTGATCGACCGGTCGAACCTGGGGACTCGACTGCCGCCAAGGGTCAGAGCCCAGGAGATCTGGCGGATCGCCCCCGAGTTCCTCGAGCAGGCCCAGGACGACGCCACCTTCCTGGCCATCCATGACATGGAGCAGGTCGGCCTCGACATCATCACCGACGGCGAGATCCGCCGGGAGAGCTACTCCAACCGGGTGGCGACCGCTCTGGGGGGCATCGACACCGAGCGGCACGGCACTGCCATGGACCGGACCGGCCAGCCCAACCCGGTTCCCCGCATAGTCGGCAAGATCACCCGGGACGCGCCGATCGAGGTGCGCGACACCGAGCTGCTGCGGGCCAACAGCACCCGCCAGATCAAGATCACGCTGCCTGGGCCGTTCACCATGACCCAGCAGGCCCAGGACGACCACTACGGCGATGAGCGGGCGGCTGCTTCCGACTACGCCAAGGCGGTCAACCAGGAGATCAGGGACCTGTTCGCGGCGGGGGCCGACGTGGTGCAGCTCGACGAGCCGTACATGCAGGCCAAGCACGAGAAGGCCTCCCAGTACGCCGTGGAGGTGCTCAACGAGGCCCTCGACGGAGTGACCGGCACCACCGCGCTGCACATGTGCTTCGGGTATGCGGCCATCCACGAGTGGAGGGGCATCGGCAAGCCGGACGCCTACTCGTTCCTGCCCGAGCTCAACGACAGCCTCGTCGACCAGATTTCCATCGAGGCGGCCCAGCCGAAGCTCGATTTGGAGATCCTGCGCCGGCTGCCCGACAAGACCATCATCCTCGGCGTCATCGACAACGGCGACCACGATGCGGAGACCCCGGAGGTGGTGGCCGACCGGATCCGCGACGCGCTGAAGCATGTGAGCCCCGAGCGCCTGATCCTGGCCCCCGACTGCGGGATGAAGTACATGTCGCGCGAGCTCGCCCTGGCCAAGCTCTCGGCCCTCGTTGAGGGCGCGAGCATAGTGCGCCAGGAGTTGCAGCCCTAGCGGCCGCAGCGGCGCGGGTGTCATCGGTGCTCTCGTTGAGGGCGCGGCCATTGTGCGCGAGGAGTTGCAGTCCTAGCGGCCGAGCGGGCGTTAGCTCTGTCGGGGCTGAGCTAGCCGGGTGATGAGCAGGACCACAGCAAAGCCGACGATGGCTGCGACGGTGGGGGCGGCCCAATCGTCGGCGCCGGGCCAGGCGAGGCCGGTGCCCGAGATCACCTCGTGCTCTTCGCGACTGAGCACACCCACGCCGTTGGGCCAGGGCCACAGCACCCGCAGCGACCCGAACATCAGTCCCACCAGGACGGCCATGACCGGGTTGCGGGCCCGGTCCAGCAGACGTCCCAGCAGGATCGAGAACAAGGCCAGCCCCACCGCGGCTCCTGCCGCGAACACGGCCGCCTCTGCGTAGTGCAAATCGGTGACGATGTTGATCACCGCCCCGTACATGCCCAGCATCAGCAGCAGGAACGCCCCGCTGATCCCCGGCAGGATCATGGCGCACACCGCAATGGCCCCGGCCCCGGCCAGCACCGGCAGCGACGGGTCGTCCACCGGCCCCGACTGCAGGCCCAGCAACCCGAACGTGGCCGCAGCCGAGACCACCATGAGACCGGCCTGGACGGCGCCCCGCCACTCGAACAACCGGCACGCCGACACTGCCGATGCGAGCACGAGCCCGCAGAACAGGCCGGCCATCGCCTCGGGACGCTCCTCGAGCTGGGTCTCGATCGCCGAGGCCAGCAGCAGGATCGTCCCCAGGATCCCGGCCAGCAGCGGCACGATCAGCCACCAGTCCACGCCGGCCAGCCGCCGCCCGGCCTCCCGCCAGTCGCCCCGCAGCAACCGGGCCGCGGCCCCCGCCACCTCCCGGATCGCCCCCAGCAGCCGCTCGTAGATGCCGAGCACCACCGCGATGGTGCCGCCCGACACTCCGGGCACCACGTCGGCCGCGCCCATGGCCAGCCCCCGGGCCAGCCCCAGCGCCAGCCGCCGCCCCCAGCCCCGGCCCGCCTCACGCCCCCCGGTCACTCACACCCCCTGACTGCCCCGAAAAATCTCGGGTTGGTTTTGGGTGGTAGGTCCCCGGAAACGCCCCGAGATTTCCGCTCGCGGCCAGCGTCCTGGAGATCTCGGGTTGGTTTTGGGTGGTAGTTCCACAGAATCGCCCCGAGATTTCCGGCCTGCTCCGACCGTACCCGGTCAGGCCTGGGAGGCGAGGCGGCGGTTCTTGACCTTGGCCTTCAGGTAGTCCCGGTTCAGCACCGCGATGAAGTCGAGGCTGATCTCCTTGGGGCAGGCCTCGGTGCACTCGCCGTGGTTGGTGCACGACCCGAAGAACGACTCCATCGTCTCCACCATGGCCTCGGCCCGCCGCCACCGCTCGGGCTGGCCCTGGGGCAGCACGTTGAGATGGCCGAGCTTGGCCGCGGTGAACAGCTGGGCCGCCGAGTTGGGGCAGGCGGCCACGCACGCCCCGCAGCCGATACAGGCCGCCGCGTCCATGGCGAAGTCGGCCACGTCCTTGGGGACCGGGATCTCATTGGCGTCGGGGGCGGTGCCGGTCGGCGCCGAGATGAAGCCGCCCGACTCGATGATCCGGTCGAAGGCCCGCCGGTCCACCATCAGGTCCTTCACCACCGGGAACGACGCCGCCCGGAACGGCTCGATCACGATCTCGTCGCCGTCGCGGAACTTGCGCATGTGCAGCTGGCAGGTGGCGGTGGCCTTCTCGGGACCGTGGGGCCGCCCGTTGATCATCACCCCGCACGTGCCGCAGATGCCCTCCCGGCAGTCGTGGGCGAACACCACCGGCTCGATGTCATCCTCGACGAGACGCTCGTTCACGATGTCGAGCATCTCCAAGAACGAGCAGTCCTCCGGGATGTCCGGGGCGTCCACGTCCAGGAAGCTCCCCGGCTCGTCGGGCCCGGCCTGGCGCCAGATCCGCAGCTTCAGCCGCATCCTGGCCCCGTGCCCGTTCCCCGCGCTCCCGTTCCCGGCGCTCACTTGTAGCTCCTCTGGGTGAGCTTCACGTTCTCGAACTCCAGCGGCTCCTTGACCAGCTCCTGAGGCCGGTCCGGGCCCCGCCAGTCCCAGGCGGCCACATAGGCGAAGTTCTCGTCGTCCCGCAGGGCCTCGCCCTCGGGGGTCTGGTGCTCCTCCCGGAAATGCCCGCCGCAAGACTCCTCCCGGTGCAGGGCGTCTCGCGCCTTCAGCTCGGCCATCTCCATGAAGTCGTCCACCCGGTTGACCTGCTCCAGCGACTGGTTGGTGGTGTCGGCCGAGCCCAGCACCTTCACGTTGGCCCGGAACTCCTCCCGCAGCGCCGGGATCTCGGTGAGCGCCTTCTCCAGGCCGGTGCGGTTGCGGGCCATGCCGCAGTACTCCCACACGATCTTGCCGAGTTCCCGGTGGTAGTAGTCCACCGACCGGGTGCCCCGCACCGCCAGCCACCCCCGGGTCCGGTCGTCCACCTCGGCCACCGCCGCCGCGAACACCGGATCGTCAACCGGCACCGGCGCCGACCCCAGCTTCGGCGCCAGATAGTCGCCGATGGTGTAGGGCAGCACGAAGTAGCCGTCGGCCAGGCCCTGCATCAGCGCCGAGGCGCCCAGCCGGTTGGCCCCGTGGTCCGAGAAGTTGCACTCGCCCAGCGCATAGAGCCCCGGCACGTTGGTCATCAGGTTGTAGTCCACCCACAGCCCGCCCATCGTGTAGTGGGTGGCCGGGTAGATGCGCATGGGCGAGCGATAGGGGTCCTCGCCGGTGATGCGCTCGTACATGTCGAACAGGTTCCCGTACTTCTCCCGCACCACGCTCTCGCCGTCGCGGGCGATCACGTCGGCGAAGTCGAGGTACACCCCGTTGCGCAGCGGCCCCACGCCCAGGCCCTGGTCCACCACCGTCTTGGCGTTGCGGGACGCCACATCGCGGGGCACCAGATTCCCGAACGCCGGGTACTTCTCCTCCAGGAAGTAGTAGCGGTCGGCCTCGGGGACGTCGGCCGCGGCCCGGGCCTCGTCCATGTTGCGGGGCACCCAGATGCGCCCGTCGTTGCGCAGCGACTCCGACATGAGCGTCAGCTTCGACTGGAACTCGTCGCTGGCCGGGATGCACGTGGGGTGGATCTGCGTGTAGCACGGGTTGGCGAAGGCCGCGCCCCGACGGTGGGCCCGCCATGCCGCGGTGACGTTGCAGTTCATGGCGTTGGTGGACAGGTAGTAGACGTTGCCGTAGCCGCCGGTGGCCAGCACCACCGCATGGCCGCTGTGGGCCCGCACCTCGCCGGTGAGCAGGTCCCTCACCACGATCCCGCACGCCTCGCCGTCCTTGACCACTATGTCGAGCACGTCGGCCCGGTTGTGCAGCGTCACGCCGCCCGCCGCGATCTGGGCGGCCATGGCCTGGTAGGCGCCCAGCAGCAGCTGCTGGCCGGTCTGGCCCCGGGCGTAGAAGGTGCGGCTCACCTGGGCGCCGCCGAAGGACCGGTTGGCCAGCAGGCCGCCGTACTCCCGGGCGAAGGGCACGCCCTGGGCCGCGCACTGGTCGATGATGTTGAGCGACACCTGGGCCAAGCGGTAGACGTTCGCCTCCCGGGACCGGTAGTCGCCGCCCTTGACGGTGTCGTAGAACAATCGGTAGACCGAGTCGCCGTCGTTGCGGTAGTTCTTGGCTGCGTTGATGCCGCCCTGGGCCGCGATGGAGTGGGCCCGCCGGGGCGAGTCGTGGAACGTGAACGCCTCCACCTTGTAGCCCAGCTCGGCCAGCGACGCCGCGGCCGACGCCCCGGCCAGCCCGGTGCCCACCACTAGGATCTTGAACCGCCGCTTGTTGGCCGGGTTGACCAGCTTGACCGAGAACTTGTGGTTGTCCCACTTCTCGGCAATCGGACCCTCCGGCACCTTGGCGTCCAGTGTCACGCTCACGTCACAACGCTCCTGGCCGCCATGGTCGCCGCCGGGGTCACGCCACCACCCCCGCCTGGACCATGATCGGGAAGCTGAGGTTGCCGACCAGGATCGCCCCGGCGATCACGGTGGCCAGCCCCCGCCGCAGATGGTTGAAGCGGGGGTTGTTGACCCCCAGCGTCTGGAACGCCGACCACATGCCGTGGTAGATGTGCACCGACAGCGCCACGTTGGCCACGATGTAGATGATCGCTACCGGGATCGACGAAAGCGACTCCACCACGTTGTGGTACACGTCACCCCGGATGTAGTCGTCGCCCAGCCACCATCCCCACGTGAGGTCGGCCAGGTGGAACAGCACGTACAGGCCGACGATTGGGCCGGTCCAGCGCATCGTGCGGCTGGCGAAGTTGACGGCCACGTAGTCCTGGCCGCCGGCGTAGCGCTTGTTGCCGCTCACCCAGTTGGCTTTGGGGCTGCTGAGCCGGCTGATCTCCTTGAGCGACCAGGCGCTGTGGATGTGCAGCACGAACATGGCCAGCAGCCCGATCCGCATGATCCACAGGATGGCGGTGCGGGGCACCAGGTGGCCGCCCAGGTCTCGCAGCGCCTCGGCGTACTCGTTGATCTGGGTCGGACCCTCGTACAGGTGCAGGTTGCCGATCATGTGCACGATCACGAAGGCCAGCAGCCCGATCCCGGTGACCGCCATCACGCACTTCTTGCCGACTGCGGTCTGGTAGATGTTCAGCGGCCAGGGAAGCTCTCGCCTTCGCCGTCTCAGCGGCGGCACCCGCTCAGCGGTCTCGGGGGAAGCGACCGTCTGCGCCATCACCCCCAAACCTACCGCCCATGTCTCGCTCCCCGGAAATCTCGGGTTGGTTATGGGTGGTAGGTCCTCATAACCGCACCGAGATTCTGCGCCTTGCCTCGTCCCAAGATCTCGCCTCATAACCGCACCGAGATTCCGCCTGGATCTCGGGTTGGTTATGGGTGGTAGGTCCTCATAACCGCACCGAGATTCTGCGCCTTGCCTCGTCCCAAGATCTCGGGTTGGTTATGGGTGGTAGGTCCTCATAACCGCACCGAGATTCTGCGCCTTGCCTCGTCCCTGGATCTCGGGTTGGTTATGGGTGGTAGGTCCTCATAACCGCACCGAGATTTTGCGCCCGGAACTAGCTGGCGCGGCGGCCGGCGGGTGCCAAGAGTCTGGCGACGGTAGCGCACAGCTGGCCGGGACGATCCACGTAGTCGTTCCAGGTGAACGTCAGGACAGTCCAGCCGATCACCGTCAAGGCGTTGCGGCGCCGAGGGTCCCGCTCGAAGGACACGCTGTTGAGGTGCCATCGCTTGCTGTCGAGTTCGATGGCAACACGATGATCCGGATAGGCCAGGTCAACCTGCGCGACAAACTCCCCAGAAGGGTCACGGATCTGGAACTCCAAGGCCGGGCGGGCGAGCCCGTAGCCGACAAGCAGATCCGAGACCATGCGACTCCATGCGCTGAGGGGTACCCCGTCATCACCCCTTCGCTCCTCGAGAGCGTCCCGGAACGGACCGCAGCCCGCACGCCCCTGCCGCGAGTGCGACACCAGCACGGCGTACAGGTCCTCGAGCCGGAGCAGCCCTTGGCGGAGGACGGCGTCGATCGTGTGCTCCAGCCGCTCGCGACTCACCACGGACGCGACATCAAGAACCGTGCGCCCGACCCAAGTGCACGGGATGCCGCTGCGGGTGACGGGCCTGGTCAATGGCATCTGGGTCGTCCGGTGCAACTCGAAGCCCTTGGTGACCGGTGTTCGCTTCCAGGGCACGACAACTTCGGTCCGGTCGAGTCGGTAGCCATCTATGCCGTGGAGGGCGGCCGCCGAGCGGTGGCTGGCTACCCCGCCGGACGCAAGGCACGCAGCGAGCAGCCTCGACAGCGGAGTCGAGGCTGAGGCGGCATGCCGGTACACGCCCTTGCCGGCTCCGACCCATCGGCCTGTCTTGAGACGCCATGCGACTTGGTCGACGGTCATGCCGGCTTCCAGCGCTTGGCGCCGAGAGATTAGCCCGTGTTGCTGCCTCATGTGCTCGAGGACCTGCGCCTCGCGTCCTGACATCTACATAACATATCATGGAACAACATATATAAATCCGAGATCGGGGCGGGGCGGGGCGCTGGCAGAATTCGGTGCGGTGGGGATCTAGCACCCATCCGACCGTCCCGAGATTTTTGGGGCGGGTCGTGGGGCGCGAAATCTCGGTGCGGTTTTGGGGATCTAGCACCCATAACCGTCCCGAGATTTTTGGGGCGGGTCGTGGAGCGAAATCTCGGTGCGGTTGTGTGGACCTACCACCCATACACCGATCCGAGATTCTTGGGGCGGGTCGTGGAGCGAAATCTCGGTGTGGTTTTGGGGATCTACCACCCATAACCGTCCCGAGATTTTAGGGCGGGGCGGGAAACTCGGGTGGGGTGGGGCTTGGGCCCGGGGCGGCTCGTGGGGGTGTTGGCGGGTAGCTTCGGCGGGTGGGCGGCGACGGGCGTTTGCGGCTGCTGACGAACACCGAGTTCGTCGAGGACCTGCACCGGGCCTTGGCCTCGGCCGAGCGGCGGGTGCTCATACAGGTGATGACCTTCGACGGCGACGCTTCGGGCCTGGCCATGGCCGACCTGATGATCGACGACCGCCGGCCGGGGCGTAGACGTCAGGCTGCTGGTCGACTGCTTCGCGCTGCGCTACGTCAGCGACCGGAAGGACACCGACCCGTCGGTGCGGGACGAAGCCGCGGAGACCAAGGCAATGTTCGACCGGCTCGGGGCCGCCGGCGTGGCCGTCACCTTCACCCAGCCCTTCGGACCGGTGAAGTTCTTCGGCCTCAGCCGCAACCACAAGAAGCTCTACGTGGTGGACGACCACGCCTACCTAGGCGGCATCAACATCAGCGACCACAACTTCACCTGGCGAGACTTCATGATCCGCACCGCCGACCCCGCCATCGTGGGCGCCCTCACGGACGACTTCGCCCGTACCGAACGGGGCGACCGCCGCTCCGTGAACACCACGGTGCTGACCAACAGGGAGATCGAGCCGGCGTTCGCCGAGATCATCAACAGCGCGAACCGCAGCCTCGTGCTGGCCTCCCCGTACTCCCTCGACGTCGGGATCGTCAAGCTGCTCGGCCAGGCCCGGGCCCCGGCCAAGACCATCATCACCGCCCAGCAGAACAACTACCGCTGGCTGCGGCTGGCCGAGCCCTACATCTGGAGTCGCCTGGCCCGCGCCGGGGTGGAACTGCGCACCTACCCGGACTTCTTCCACGCCCGATTCCTGCTGGCCGACGACGACAAGCTGCTGGTGGGCTCGTCGAACTTCAGCCGTCACAGCTTCCGGTGCAACCAGGAGATCTGTCTGCTGATCACCGACACCGAGTTCATCGACGGCTTCAAGACCCAGATGCTGGCCGACACCGGCCCCCTCGAGGTCGCCGAGTCGGCGCATCAAGGGGCGCGGGCGCGGCCTGGGGCCGGGTGGTGGCCCACTTCTACTTCTACGTTGTCATCGGCGCGGCCAAACTGGTGGCGCCTCTGTCGCCCGCGCTCGCCCGCCGCTGAGCAGCCCCCGCGGGAGGCCCGTCCGAAGTCGATACCGATAGTGGGCCTCCAGAGGCGGTGGTGGCCCGGTTCGAGGACGTGCCCGAGGCGGGGCGACCGCCGCACGGCTCCTGGGCGAGGACCTGGTCTTGGTTGCCTACCGCCGCTGGCTCAGAGAACTGGGCCTCACATTCGGTGCCTCGTGAGAGGCCCCGCCAAGATCCTCACGAATCTCCGCCTACCCGCTCGGCCTCTGGCGTCCCGGCGAGGCTCTGAAGATCCCGGGCATCACCTCGAAGCCGGGGATCCGCTTCACCCGGTCGGTCCAGCGCCTCAATGCCGGGTAGTCGAGCCGGGAGATCCCGCCCTCCTCCGACAGCACCACGTCGGGGAACAGGGCGATGTCGGCGATGGTGGGGTGGGCGCCCGAGCACACCCAGTCCAGCCCCGACCGCTCGCGGAACCACAGATGCTCGTCCAGCACCCGGAACAGCCGATGGGCTCCGGCCTGGCACGCTTCGAGGTCGAAGTCGTAGCCGAGGTTGACGCACAACCGGGCCGCCGACGCGGTGTTGGTGGTGCCCTCCGCGAAGAGCATCCACGAAGCGGTCTCGCCGACCAGCTTCGGATCCTTGGTCGGGTACCACAGCCCGCTCGGGTCGTACTTGGCGGCCAGGTACACCAGGATGGCGTGGGCGTCCCACAGGATGTAGCCGTCGTCGTCGATGACCGGGATGTGGCCCAGCGGGTTGATCTTCTTGAACTCCTCGCCCTTGTGCTCCCAGCCCGGGTAGAAGTCCACAGGGATCGACTCATATTCGACGTCGAGGATGCTCATCATCAGCCGCTGCTTGTAGCAGTTGACCGACAGCACGTAGTCGTAGAGCTTGATCATGGCCCGCTCCAAGTTCCTGTGACTAAGAGCGAGCGCAAATAGGTGAGAGCCCGTCGCGGTACAGCGGTGTCACTCCCGCTCTTGTTCGCTGCGCTCACGGGCCGCTCGGGCCACGGCCTCGCCGTATGAGCCGGATCGGCTCGCCTATTCGCTCGGCCTCTGAGGACCTCACAGGTCCGCAACTGCAGGGACATCGGGTTGGGGCAGGCATCACAGGTCCAGCACGAGCCGGTCGGACAGGGACCTCGACACGCAGGTCATGATCCGGTCTCCGGCCAGGTGGTCCGAGTCGTTGAGATACACGTCCTGATGGTCGGGCTCGCCCTCCAGCACGGTGGCCACGCAGGTCCCGCACGCCCCCTGCTCGCATGACGACGGCAGGGGCACGCCGTGCTGCCGCAGCACTTCGAGGATCGTGGCCCCCGAGGGCACGGTCAGAGTCAGCGCCGAGCGGGCCAGGGCCACCTCGAACGTCGAGGAGTCGTCGATCTCGTTGGTGTTCTTGAAGTACTCGAAGTGGACGTGATCGTCGGGCCATCCGGCCTCGGCCGCCTCCTGCCGGACGGCCTCCAGCATCGGGCCGGGACCGCATACGTACAGGTGGGTGAACTCGTCGTGGGCGGCCACCAGCCGCCGGATCTCATCGACGGTCTCCGCGGGCGACAGCCCCAGATGGCGCACCACCGACCGGCCCAGACCGTCGACCACGTCGGCGAAGGCGATGTGGTCGGACGACTGGGCGAAGCAGTGCAGTTCGAAGCGGAGCGACATGCGGTCCAGCGTCTGGGCCATGGACAGCAGCGGGGTGATGCCGATGCCCCCGGCCAGCAGGACCGTCCGCATCGAGTCGCGCCGCAGCGGGAAGTTGTTGCGGGGCTCGGAGATGGCCAGCACGTCGCCCTCGCGGACGGTCTCGTGCAGGCAGATCGACCCGCCGGACGAGTCCGGCTCGAGCTTGACCCCGATGCGGTAGTACGACGTCTCGCCGGGCCCGTTGGTGATCGAGTACTGGCGCACCAGCCCGTTGTGCAGGTGGACGTCGATGTGGGCCCCCGGCTGGAAGGTGGGCAGCACGCCGGTGATCGGGACCAGCTCGAAGGCTGCGATCCCGACCGCGGGCTCCCACTTGCGGCGCACCTGCACCCGCAGGGCCGCCTGGCGGCCGCTCGGAGCTTCCGGCATCTCCGCCAGATGCAGCGGCACCTGCTGCAGGGCAGGCACCATCGGCTCGGGCGTCGGCAGCCGGGCGGCCTCGGCCTCGATCACTCCCACGAGCCGGTGGAGCTCGACCGCGTGGTGCCGCAGAACGGCGAGCTGCTCTCCGGCCGGCGGGGTCTCGGCCAGCACACCCCGGATCACGCAGCGCCCCGAGTCCACCGGCTGCACAAAGAACACGGCAGACGACGACGAGTCGCCGGCCCGGGCGGTCAGCGCCACCGAGTAGTCCCCCGCCCCGCTCACCGACATCTCCGCCGATCCTGCCGACTCCGCCGACTCTGCCGATCCTGCCGACTCTGCCGGTCCTGCCGACCCGGCCGACTCTGCCGACTCTGCCGATCCTGCCGACCCGGCCGACTCCGCCGACCCCGCCGGATCAGAGCCGAGGCTTCCGGAGGGCAGGAAGCGGTAGTCCCTCAGGCGCTGCACGGTCAGCTCGGCCGAGGCGTTGACCGGCAGGTTGCGCAGCCCGAACGGCGTGCCCGTCTCCAGCACGTCGACCGTCGGTGGCTCGCCCACGGGATCCTCGCCCGACCAGATCAACCCGTAGCGCTCCACCGACGGGAACGTCCGGTTGCAGATGGTTCGGGCCGGCGCGTCGGCCGGATGGGCCGGGATGTAGGTGCAGCCGGCCGAACGGTTGGCGTAGCGCCAGCCGTGGTACTGGCAGCGCAACTCGGTGCCGTCGTTGGCGCCGATGGACAGCCGCACCCCGCGGTGCAGGCACCGGTTCTCCCACACGTTCACGTAGTCGTCGTCGGCCCGCCACACCGCCAGCTCCCGGCCCAGCAGCTGGCCGTGATGGACGTGGCGGTACGGCACGTCGTGCGCCGACGCCACCGGGTGCCACAGAGTGAACGGATCGGCTGCCACCGCGATCATCCCCCTTGCCTGCTCAAGTCGATGAACGGATACTTGCACACCCTGGCCGTGGTCAACCCGATAGCACGCCCCCAGAAGTCGGGCGATGTCGATGGCGTACTCGCCCGCGGGCTAGATGCCGAACGGCGTCCCGGCGTCGGCCACCGCCTCCCAGACCCGCTCACCGCCGGACCGCTCCACCCACAGCTTCCCGCGAGGCCCGGTGAGCGCGATGAGATCACCCAGGACGACCAGGTCCTCGCGAGCCCTATTCCGGCGAGGCCCGGTGAGCGCTATGAAAAGAGAGGGGACGTCGTGACTGATCAGCCGGGCCTCGGGATCGGGGCCAAGATAAGGGCGCTGCGGGCCGAGCGGGGCCTGTCGGGCCGGAAGCTGGCCGCGGCCGCCGAGATGAGCCAGCCCTTCCTCAGCCAGCTTGAGGCCGGGAGGACCTCGGTGGCTATCGCCACGCTGTACCGCCTGGCGGCCGCCCTCGACGTGAGGCCCTCAGACCTGCTGCCCGATCCTCCGGCCGACGCCCGGGTGGAGGTGCTGCGGGCCTCGGAGCTGACCCCGTTGGCGGTCAGCGAGCTGCCCAACGCCACCACCGCCAAGACGGCCTACCGGGGCGGCCGGCGCATCACCGAGCTGGGCGACTTCCGCATCGAGCCCGGCCCTGACGTGGACGAGTGGTTCGAGTCCGCCGACGAGACGGTCATCTATGTGATAGAGGGATCGCTGCACGTGGACTTCAAGGACCGACCGCGAGTCACCCTCCAAGCCGGAGACGTCATGTTCCACTCGGCGTGGGTCCAGACCCGCTGGCGCCTGGCGTCGGAGTCGCCCGCCCGGGTGATCCTCGTCGCGGCCGGAGGCTGACCGTCATCGTGCATCCGCCCGGACGCCGAGCCGGATCCATCGAGAGGAGAACCGATCCCATGCCAGCGTCAACGAGGCGCATAGTCGCCGCCCGCGCCGCGGCCCCCTGATGGCCGGCCTCTAGGCGACCACCGTGGTGTAGCGGTTGGTGGCGACCGGTGCGGGCCGACCGTCCGGGCCGCGGGGGCCGGTGAGGGTCAGTTCCACCGCGAGGGTGCCGACCCGGGCGACGGCCGGGACCCTCACCGCGACACGGCCCACCAGCGCGCAGTCGTCGGCGCGGGCACTGCCGGCCCAGCGCTGGTCGCGGAGCACGGCGCCGTCCGGTCCGACCACCCGGGCCCGCACCTGCAACTCGCCGGTGTCGACCCGGGCGTCGTTCACCACATGGACGGCCAGATCCAGCACTTCTCCGGCCCGCACGCTCTCGGGCATCTGATCGGCCACAACGATCAGCGGGCGGCACGCCTCCACCAGCGCCCACCATCCCGGCTTGGGCCGGCGCAACCCGTCCAGCACGCCGAAGCCTGCACCGGACGGGTGCTCGGCGCCCGCCGCGGCGTCCCCGGCACCTGCGTCGGCCAGGGCGTGCAGCAGGAAGCCCCCGGTGGGCCGGTACTTGAGCCGCCGCAGGGTCTCGATGGTCGTCTTGACCACCTCGGGCTGGTCGTCGGCCACCGGCGTGCCGAACGCCGACACGAACCGGCCCATCGCCGGCACCCGGGCCAGCACCGGACCCATGTCGGCGGCTCGCCCCCTGTGCAGGCCGAACCAGAGCTCGCTGGTGGTGCCGTCCAGCAGCGGGAAGCGGGGCGGCACACCGGTGTGGGGAACAACGGGCCGGGAGCCGTCGCAGCGGTCGAGCACCCGGCACAGCCGCCGGTCGAGCAGGTCGCGGTTCCATGACGGCCCCTGGCGGCGAACCACCGCCGGTGTCCGTCCGGGCCGGCGGGCCCGGGAGAACGGCTCGTCGTGTGCGCACCACACCGCCACCGAGGGACGGTGGCCCAGCAGGTCGACTGCCTCCCGGGCCTGGCGGCGGGCCTCGTCGGCGACGCTGCGGCTCATGAGGCCGCGGATCGGCAGATCCTGCCACACCAGCACGCCCAACTCGTCGGCCGCGTCGTACAGCTCGGGCCGGGCGATGTGGGCGACCGGCCGAACCAGATCGAGGCCGGCGTTGCGAGCGGCCCGGATGTCGTTGGCCACCTCCGATGCCGTGGCCGCGCCCAGCAGCGGCCTGGTGGGCAGCAGGTTGGCGCCCTTAGCGAACAGCCGCTCGCCGTTGACGTACAGGACCCAGCGGCGCATAGCCACCGACCGGAACCCGATGCGGAAATGCCTCCGGTCGTGGACCTCCTCGCCCGTCAACACTTCCATCACCAGGTCGCACAGATGCTGGTCGCCCAGCGCGTGGGGCCACCACAGCGGGGGATCCTCGACCTCGACACTCCACTCCACCCGGTTCTCCCCGTCGGCGGCGTGGTGGCTGTGGACATGCTCGCCGCCGGCCACCCGGGTGCGCAGATCCACTGGACCGCCGCCGGGCACGTCCAGCACCGCCCTCAGCTCCAGCCGGGCCTTCGTGCCGCCCTGCCCGGCCCGCTGGGTGTCGCGGCCCTCGCCGATGCTGACCTCGGCGCAGACGGCTCGGGCGTGGCGGATCGCGATCCGTCCCGTGGGCCTCAACCGGACCGGTCGCCACACCCCGCCCACGATCAGGTCCTCGACCCCGCAGAGCTCGGGGTCCTGCAACGCCCCGGTGAGCAGGGTGCGGTTGTCGGGGTCGCCGAAGCGGCGGCAGGTGGCCTCCACGGCCAGCAAGTGCTCGGACCGGGCCGCGAGCTGCTCGGTCACTTCCAGCTCATGCGGCACGAAGTACCCGTCGGTGTGGCCCAGGTAGGAGCCGTCGAGCCAGACGTCACCCTGCTGGGCCAGTCCCTCGATCCGCAGCCACCACCGCCGGCCGTCCACGCCCTCATCGGAGGCTCCGGCCACCTTGGAGGTGCCGGCCGCGTTCCCGGTGTCGGCCGCGTTCCCGGTGTCGGCCGCGCTCCTGGTGTCGGCGGTGTTCGCGGCGCCGGCCGTCTGGGTGGTGCGGGCGGTGTTCTCGGTGCCGACTGCCTCCGGCGGTCCTTCGAAGCGGTGGCGGTACAGCACCGACTCCTCGAGGGCGAAGTCTGTGACCTCGTCATCCGGTGCGCCCTGCGCCCAATGTCCGGGCACCGGCATCGTCGCCCAGCGCGAGTCGTCGTGGTCGAACTCGTGGAACGTGCGCCGCCGCCCCTCGGTGGCCGCAGCGACCCGCCACGTCCCGCCCAGGTCCACCGCCCCAAGCTACCGCCCGCCCCATCCTCAAGCCCCCAGCGCTCGCCCCGCCCCCGTCGCGCCCGGAAATCTTGGGTTGGTTTTGGGTGGTAGATGCCCGGAATCGTCCCGAGATTTCTGCGCCCGGCCTCGCCCCGGAAATCTTGGGTTGGTTTTGGGTGGTAGATGCCCGGAATCGTCCCGAGATTTCTGCGCCCGGCGGGTGGCCGCCGGCGGTCGCTTGCTCGCACGGGCTCCGCCCTACTCACTCGCAAGTCGACCGCCGCCGTCTCCTGCCCAGCCGTTACTGCGGCCGTCACAGCGCCGCTAGGGTGACTGGCGATGTCTGGGTCCAGACCGACCACCCTCGGCGAGCTGCGAGCCTCCGGCTGGACGTCGGTGCCGGTGCGCCAGGAGCTGCGCCGCAACGCCACCGAGCGCATCCGCTCGGGTCGACCCCTGTTCGACGATGTGCTCGGCTACCACAACACCGTCATCCCCCAGGTGGAGAACGCCCTGCTGGCCGGCCACGACATGATCATTCTGGGGGAGCGGGGCCAGGCCAAGACCCGCATGATCCGCGGCCTCGTCGGCCTGCTCGACGAGTGGATGCCGATCATCGCCACCTCCGAGATCAACGACGACCCCTACGCCCCGGTCTCCGCCCGGGCCCGGGCCCTGGTGGCCGAGCACGGCGACGGCACCCCCATTGCCTGGGTGCACCGCGACGACCGCTACGGCGAGAAGCTGGCGACCCCGACACGTCGATCGCCGACCTCATCGGCGAGGTCGATCCCATCAAGGTGGCCGAGGGACGGTACCTGTCCGACGAGCTCACCCTGCACTACGGGCTGGTGCCCCGCACCAACCGGGGCATCTTCGCCATCAATGAGCTGCCCGACCTCGCCGAGCGCATCCAGGTGGGGCTGCTCAACGTGCTGGAGGAGCGCGACGTCCAGATCCGCGGCTACAAGGTGCGCCTGCCTCTCGATGTGGTGCTGGTGGCGTCGGCCAACCCCGAGGACTACACCAACCGGGGCCGCATCATCACACCCCTCAAGGATCGCTTCGGAGCCCAGGTCCGCACCCATTACCCGCTCGACGCCGGCACCGAGATCGCCATCGTGGAGCAGGAGGCCTACCCCGCCCTGGCTCGGGGCACTGCGCCGGCCGCAGCCCCTGCGGGCGATCTTGCCGGCGACCCGGCCACCGGGACGGACGCCTCCAACGCTGCGGGTCTGCCCGTCACCGTGCCGTCGTTCATGACCCGGATTGTGGTGGCCATCACCAGAGCGGCCCGGTCCAGCTCGCATGTGTCGCAACGCTCCGGGGTGTCGGTGCGGCTGAGCATCTCCAACCACGAGACGATGGTGGCCAACGCCATGCGCCGCACCCTGCGGGCCGGCTCCGATCATGTCGTCCCCCGGGTGACCGACCTCGAAGCGCTCAGCTCGTCGACCGCGGGCAAGGTGGAGATCGAGACCCTGGAGGAGGGCCGGGAAGCCGAGATACTGGAGCGGCTGGTCAACTCGGCGGTGCTGTCGGTGTTCAAGGACAGCGTGCCGCCCGACCTCCATCGGGCCGTGGTTGACGCATTCGAGGAAGACCTGGTGGTGGATGTGGGCGACGATGTGGCCGACGGCGACTATGCGGCGATGCTGGCCGAGATCCCGGCCCTGACGGCTCCGGTGCAGGCTCTGCTGGCCGACGACGAAGCGGCCGAGTCGCCCGCGGTGGTCGCCTCCGCGGTCGAGCTGGTGCTGGAGGGCCTGCACCTCTCCAAGCGCCTCAACAAGGACGCCCAAGGCCCCCGGGCCCAATACCGCGCCCGCTGACTCTCCCCCTGCTCCCTGCCCCTGCCTGAAATTGATGTAGAAGGTGCCCTCTGAGGCCCATTATCGGCATCAATCTCGCCGAGCTGACCCCCCTCCCCGAAATTGATGCAGGAAGCGTCCCAATAGGCCCATTATCGGCATCAATTTCGGGCGGCTAGGGGCTCGCGGCGGCCGCGGCTAGGGGCTCGCGGCGGCCGCGGCTAGGCGCTGGGCCGACGGCTTGACGACCCGGTCGCGGTTGATCAGTCCCCGTGGCGCCCCGAAGCCGAGCGCCCATTCGTAGCCGTCCACCGCGCTGTCGTGAAAATAGCCCCGCAGGCCTGCGGCCCGGGCGCCGGCCACCACCGCCATGGACGCATCCAGCAACGTGTCCCGCCAGTCGTCGTCATCGGTGGCCACTCCGTGGGCCGCCACCACCACGCTCCGACCCGGTACCGCATCCATGGCATCCATGGCCCGGTAGACCGCCTCGCCCAACTCGGCCGGCTCCGGGGCGAAGCCCGCGGCCGAGCGGCGAGCCGACGCCGGCCAGCTCACCAGACGGCCGGCCTCGGTAACACCCGCCGGATGGTCGTGGCTCAGCCCCACCAGTTCAGGACCCTCTTCGAAGCACGGCGCGGCCACCGGTGCCCGGCCCGGCACCTCCACCGCGCCCTCCCGCAGCGCCCGCGTCCACGTGCCCCACAGCAGCTCATCCCAGCGGCGGGTCTCGACGCCGGCCGCATGGGCGTGCTCGCGTTCGATAGGCGCGGCGTGCAGCGTGGGCGCGCCGAACACCGCCATCACCGGCTGCGGACCCGACGACAGCAACCGGCACGCCTCGTGCAGCGCCAGCATCGCCCCCTCGGCCGCCTCGGCGGCTGCCTCCGGGCTGCGGCGCCCCGGAGGCCGGGTGCCGAGCCCGTAGCCCCTCACGGCCCAGCCGATGGGATCCTCGATCGGGCACCAGCCCGCGGCCCGCCCGTCGAACGCCTCGGCCATACGGTCGACGTGGCGGGCCCACCAGCGCCGCCGGGCGACCTCGTCGGCGTGGCCGCCCTCATCGTCGGTGTACCAGCCGGGCAGCGACGTGTGCTGAAGCGTGATCCACACTCCCAGTCCCTCAGCGCGAGCTGCGTCGACGATGTCCAGATAGCGGTCGAGGGCGTCGCTGTCGGGCCGCCCCGCGGCGGGCTCGACCCTGGCCCATTCCACGGTCAGGCGCAGGGTGTTGAGGCCGAGCCGTGCGAGTTGAGCCAGGTCGTCTCGGAAGTCCCGGGCGAACCCCGCGCCGTCACCCGAGCGCGGCGCCCGCCCGTCACGCTCCCACACCGACCAGTCGGCCGCGGGCGAAACGCCCTCGGCAGACACCGACGACGCTCCCGCCCCCCAAAGGAACTCACCGCCAGCGACTGTTACGGCCACGCCCCCATCATCTCACCGCCATTCTTCAGCACACAGCGGCCGGGGGCGGGGGTGTGCTCAGCGGGTGGTGAACACGCCGGCGTCGAACACCACCCGGTCGCCCACCCGGGTCTGGAACAGCGCGGTGTCGCCGTCCACCCACATGTGCACGTCGAGCCGCTGCCCGGGCAGAACGGGCGCCTTGAAGCGTCCGCCCATCGAGGAGAACCGGGCTGGATCGCTGTCGCAAAGAGTGTGCAGCAGGGCCCGGCCCGTCACCCCGAACGTGCACAGGCCGTGCAGGATCGGGGTCTCGAACCCGGCCATGGCCGAGAACGAGGGATCGGAGTGGAGCGGGTTGCGGTCGCCGTTGAGGCGGTAGAGCAGGGCCTGGTCGGTGCGGGTGTCGTAGCCCGTCACATGGTCGGGCTCGCGGTCGGGCTGCTTCCAGGTGCTGGACGGGCCGCGGTCGCCGCCCCAGCCCCCCTCCCCGGAGACGAACAGGCCGGCCCGGCTGGTCCACAACGGCTCGCCGTCGTGGCTGCGGACATTGGTCTCCAGCACCACCAGCGCGGCCTTGATCTTGTCGTAGATGGCGGCCACCCGCGACTGGGCCAGCGCCGATCCGGCGACCGGCAGTTCCTGATGAAGCTCGATGTGCTGATCGCCGTGCAGCAGCGCGGCCAGGTTGAAGTCCCCGTAGTCGGGCATCTTGCCCGCGCCCAGGACCACCACCTGGGTCGGCAGGGCCCGCTGGACGAGGCCCCGGGTGTTCTCGGTGGTGAACTCCAGCTCGAAGCCGGTGGGATCCGACGCCCCGGCCCCCACTCCGAGGGCATAGAGCAGGCTGTCCTTGGAGGTCCAGCCGATTTCGGCCTCCTCGCCCACGGCGCCAACAGCATCGGGATTGATGGGCATGACACCTCCGAAGGTCGTCCAAGGGTCTTCGCTCACGCTAAGCGGCCGCAGGGGCAAGTGCCAACGCCTCGCAGGCGAGGGAGGATGACCCGGCCCGGTCCGCGCCCGGATGGGTGGGCCGCAGGGGCAAGTGCCAACGCCTCGCAGGCGAGGGGGTTGTCTCCCGCGCTCGTTCGCTTCGCTCGGGTCGCTCGGTCCACGGCCTCGCTTGACGGCTGGCGCCGGCTCACGACATCCGTTCCGCCCCGCTGGGCCTCTGGCGCCCAGGTGTCGCGTACCATCAGGGCGGTGACCTCCTGCCGAAGCGCCGCCTTCCCGTCGCGCCACGACTGCGATCTGGACGCCTTCGCGGCGCTGGTCGAACAGCCCATCGACCCGGCCGACTACCCCCTGGCCACCCGGATCACCCAGGGCGTCCCCACCTACGACGCCATCGCCCTGTCCCGCGGACCGACCGGCGACACCGGGCACCGGAATGCGCTGCGGGCCGAGCTGGCGGCAGCCCTTGTCGACGGCCCCGGCATCGTCCTGCTCGAAGGGGCCGTGCCGCCCGACGCGGTGGACCGGGCGTCGAGCGTGTTCTGGGACCTGATCGCGGCCCAGCACGCGCAGGGCGGGCTGGCCGGCGACCACTTCGCCAAGCCGGGGGCCAACGACCGGGTATGGAACGCGCTCGAGAAGCTGGCCGTGGCCGACCCCGAGACCTTCATCGACTATCACCGCTCCGACGCGGTCGCGGTGGCCTGCGAGGCCTGGCTGGGCCCCCGCTACCAGCTGACCGAGCAGGTGAACGTGGTCAATCCGGGCGGCGAGGCCCAGCACCCCCACCGCGACTACCACATGGGCTTCCTCACCGACGACGAGGCCGAGCAGTTCCCCCTCCAGGCCCACCTGCTGTCGCCGCTGCTCACCCTGCAGGGCGCCATCGCCCACTGCGACATGGGCACCGAGGCCGGCCCCACCATGTACCTGCCCCACTCCCACAAGTACGAACTGGGCTATCTGGCATGGCGCCGCCCCGAGTTCATGGAGTACTTCTCCCGGCACAGGGTGCAACTGCCGCTGTGCACCGGCGACGCGGTGTTCTTCAGCCCGGCCATGTTCCACGCCGCGGGCCACAACCGCACCACCGGCGTGCACCGCATCGCCAACCTGCTTCAGATCTCGTCGGCGTTCGGCCGGTCCACCGAGGCGGTGGACCGGGCTCGCATGGTCGACGTGGTGTACCCGTCGCTGCGGTCCCGGCTGGCCTCGGGTCTCGACCGGGCCGCGGCGGCCAACGTGGTGGCCGCCTGCGCCGAGGGCTACGCCTTCCCCACCAACCTCGACCGCGACCAGCCGGTGGACGGCCTGGCCCCGCCGTCCCAGGCCGACCTGATGAACCGGGCGCTGGACGAGGACTGGTCGCCCGACCACCTGCGACGGGAGCTGGACCAGCACGGCGAGCGTCACCGGAGCGCGCCGGTGGAGGACGGCCAGTCCCGCCCGGGCGGCGAGTCTCGGCCGGATGGTGCCGTTCGCGGCGAGGGTTCCGGCGCGGTTGGCGAGTCTCGGCCGGATGGTGCCGTTCGCGGCGAGGGTTCCGGCGCGGTTGGCGAGTCTCGGCCGGATGGTGCCGTTCGCGGCGAGGGTTCCGGCGCGGCCGGCGTGGACCCGATCCTCGTCGTCGGCGCTGGCCTGGCCGATCAGCGCCGCACCACCGTGAACGAGCTGCTGGCTGAGGCCCGCAGCGAGCTCCGGCGCATAAGCCCGACCGATCTGGCCGCCGCACTGGAGGCTGACGCCTCCTCCGGTTCAGGAGCAGGTCCGGAGGACCGGCCGCTTGTGATCGACATCCGGGACCGCGACGACCGTGAGCGCACCGGCATGATCCCCGGCTCGGTCAGCATCCCGCTGCTGGTCCTTCAGTGGCGCTGCGACCCCACTTCGGGCCACTCGCACCCCGCGGTGCAGTCGTTGGACCAGCCCGTGGTGACGGTGTGCAACGAGGGCTACACGTCCAGTTTCGCAGCCGCCTCCCTGAAGCGCCTGGGCTTCGAGCGGGCAGCCGACCTGGAGGGCGGGGTCGAGGGCTGGGCCGCTGCCGGCCTGCCCGTCGTCCAGCCCCCGCTCCCGACCTAGCCCCCGCCTCCCGGCTAGCCGCGGGGGCGTGCCGTGTCTTCGGCGGGATTGGCAGTGTTGTGCTCGCTATGCGTGCGTATTGCTGCCAGTTCGCTGTCGGCGTAATGGTCTTCGGCGGGATTGGCAGTGTTGTGCTCGCTATGCGTGCGTATTGCTGCCAGTTCGCGCGTAGGGCCCGCGGCGGTTCGGACGGCCGCGCCGGGATAGGGTCGGGGCATGGCTCTGCGCAAGCGCTGGCGCCTCCGTCTGCGGGTGCAGCCCGAGCCGGCCCACTTCGCGTACTCGCGTTGGGACGGCACCCAGTCCGGCTTCGACCTCGATGCCGACCACATCTTCGACGAGCTCGCCGACGACCTGCTCTACCACGGTGACCTGGCCAGCGCCCTGCGCCGCCTCATGGCCGAGGGCTTCCGCGACCGCTCGGGACGCATGATCGAGGGCCTTCGAGACATGCTCGAGCGCCTCAGAGAGCGGCGCCGCGAACTACTGGAGCAGCACGACCTCGGCGGCGTCTACGACGACATCGCCGAAGCCCTGCGTGACGTGATCCGCACCGAGCGCCGGGCCCTGGACGATCTGGACGCGGCCGCCGCTCAGGCCCGGGCCGGGGGCGACGGCCGCCGGGCCGATCTCACTGCCCAGACCGTGGCGGCCAAGAACGCCCATCTCGACATGATGCCCCCCGACCTCGCCGGGCAGTTCAAGGCCCTCGACAACTACGACTTCGAGAGCGACGAGGCCCGCCAGCAGTTCGACGAGCTGGCCGAGCGCCTCCGCGAGCAGCTCATGCAGCAGTTCCTCGACCGGATGGCGGGCGCGGTCGACGACGCCTCCGGCAACGGCTCGGCATCAGAGGAGATGCAGCGGCTCAAGGACATGCTGGCCGAGCTCAACGCCATGCTGGCCCAGCGGGCCCGGGGCACCGATCCCGACTTCGAGGGGTTCATGGAGCGTTACGGCGACTTCTTCCCCGAGAATCCCAAGACCCTCGACGAGCTGCTGGAGGTAATGGCTCGCCGCATGGCCGCAGCCCAGTCCCTGCTCAACTCGATGACGCCGGCCCAGCGCGACCAACTCCAGCAGCTGTCCGAGCAGCTTCTGGCCGACATGGACCTCAACTGGCAGGTCAACGAACTGGCCCAGCACCTGCGCGACGAGTTCGGTGACCTCGGCTGGGACCGGCGCTACGACTTCAGCGGCGTCGACCCCCTCGACTTCGGACAGGCTTCCGACATGCTGGCCGAGCTGGGCGACATCGACCAGCTCGAGAACCTGCTGCGGGGATCGGCCAGCCCCGGCGCCCTCGCCGAGGCCGACACCGAGGCCGTGCGCAGGCTGCTGGGCGACGACGCGGCCGAGAGCCTCGAGCGCATGGCCGAAGTGGCCCGCATGCTGGAGGAGGCCGGCCTGATCGAGAACCGCGAGGGCCGCTTCGACCTGACCCCCCGGGCCATCCGCAAGATCGGCCAGGGCGCCCTGCGGGACCTGTTCGCCCGGCTCGACGCCGACAAGCTCGGGCGCCACGCCATCAACCGGGCCGGACTCGGGCACGAGCGGGAGCCCGACACCAAGGCCTACGAGTACGGCGACCCGTTCAACCTGCACATCGGCCGCACCATCCGCAACGCCGTCACCCGCACCGGAGGCGGTGTGCCCGTGCAGCTGCATCCCGACGACTTCGAGGTGGAGCGAACCGAGCAGCAGGTCCGCTCAGCCACCGTGCTCATGCTCGACCTGTCGCTGTCGATGCCCATGCGCAACAACTTCCTGCCGGCCAAGAAGGTGGCCATGGCCCTGCACTCGCTGATCTCCAGCCAGTACCCCCGCGACTACCTGGGGCTGGTGTCGTTCAGCGAGGTGGCCCGGGAGTTCCGCCCCGAGAAGCTGCCCGAGGTGTCGTGGGACTACGTCTACGGCACCAACATGCAGCACGGCTTCATGCTCGCCCGCCGCATGCTCAACCGCCAGACCGGCACCAAGCAGATCATCATGATCACCGACGGCGAGCCCACCGCCCACATCACACCGTCGGGGCGTCCCTTCTTCAGCTACCCGCCCACCCGCGAGACGGTGGAGCTCACCCTGGCCGAGGTGGCCAACTGCACCCGCGACGGCATCCGGATCAACACGTTCATGCTGGACGCCACGTCGTATCTGACCAACTTCGTGGAGCGCATCACCGAGATGAACGGCGGGAGGGCCTTCTTCACCACCAACGAGAACCTCGGCGACTACGTGCTGGTCGACTTCGTGGAGCACAAGCGCAGCCTGGTCCAAGCCCGCCGCTGACAGCCGCGGCCACCGGCCGCTCCGGCGCAAACTTCAAGCAGTTGACGACATCTGGTGTGGCTTACTGGCTTGAAGTTCCGCCCACCGACGTCCCGCGCCGCAGAGATTTCTCGCCCCGGGTTTGCAATTGTCATATAACAGTGGTGTAATTACATTGATGGCACCGGGCGGGACCGGGCCCGAGCCCCGGCTCTGGGGCCTGGATGGTCATCACGGAGGAATCCCAATGGAGCTACACGGCATATTTCCGGCCGAGGACATGTCCTGGCAGCGCGAGGCCAACTGCTTGGGAGTGCATCCCGACCTCTTCTTCCCGGAGCGGGGTGCCTCCACGCGCGAGGCCAAGGAGGTTTGCAAGGGCTGCGTGGTGCGCGAGGAGTGCCTGGAGTTCGCGCTGAACAACGGAGAGAAGTTCGGCATCTGGGGCGGCATGAGCGAGAGGGAGCGACGCCGTATCCGGCGAGCCCGCGCTCTGCAGCGCCGGGCGGTCGTCAGCGCCTGAGAAGGCCGACGCCGCTGTGCTCCGCAGCCGGGATGCGGCTGTGGAAAAAGAACGGTATGCTTCACAGCGATGCCAAACATCGGTGCCCCTGAACTCCTCATCATCCTGGTGCTCGTCCTGCTGGTGTTCGGCGGGGCGAAGCTCCCGAAGCTGGCCCGCTCGCTGGGCCAGGCGCAGCGCGAGTTCAAGGATGGTCTGTCCGAGAGCGCCAAAGAGGGCGAAGGCTCTGGAGGCAGCAGCCAAGCGACCGGCAGCGACAACCCGGGCGGAGGAGCTGCCGGCAAGAACGGCTCCGCCTGAGAGCTCGCGACGAAGCGGAGATCCAGATGACGCTTGCGGGCGCCGACGTCGAGCCGGTCGACGAGTCGCCGGTAGGCCAGGCCACGATCACGTATCTCGGGCCGGTCGCTCCCCACTGGGAGATCCGCGCCGTCTACGGCGATGTCGACTTCATGAACTCCTTCCAGGACCGCGTTCACGCCCGCCTGCTGCTGCTGCCTCCCCACGATCCACAGTTCCGCCGCAACCGCGAGCGGGTCAACCGCGACGCCGAGCGCGAGCGAATCATCGTGGACTGGGACCTCGGCTACCCGGAGGAAGAAGACGAATACTCCGACCGGGTGCGAGGCTGATCGCGGCTCGGCCCGGAGCGGTCGTGGGCCCAGGACTATGAGCCCAGGACGATGATCCGCGTCGGGGGGTGGTCCAAGCCGCTCACGGACTACTTCAGCCGCGAGATCTCGTGGCTGGCGTTCAACGCCCGAGTTCTCGCCCTGGCGGACGACCCCGACGTCCCTGTGCTGGAGCAGGCCAGGTATCTCAGCATTTTCGCCACCAACCTCGACGAGTTCTTCCAGGTCCGGGTGTCCGGGCTCGCCGACCGGGTTGCCGCCGAACTGACCGAGCGCACCCTCGACGGGCGCACGCCCACTGAGCAGCTCCACGAAGTCCGCCGGGTCGCCTCGGAGCTGTGCCGGGAGCAGCAGCGCCTCTTCCTGGAGAAGGTGGAGCCGGCCCTGGAGGCCGAGGGCATACACCTGCTGACCCCCGACAGGATCAGCCGACGGGAGGGCGCCTACCTCCGCGAGCACTTCGAGCAGCGGGTCTTCCCGGTGCTCACCCCACTGGCCGTCGACCCCGGACATCCCTTCCCGTTCATCTCGGACCTCTCGCTGAACCTGGCCGTCCTCATGCGCGACCCGGTCGACTCCGAGCAGCGATTCGCTCGGGTCAAGGTCCCCGACACCCTCGACCGCTGGGTTCCGACCGGTGAGCGCTCCAGCCGGTTCGTTGCGCTCGAGGATGTGATCGCGGCCCACCTCGACATGCTCTTCCCGGGCATGGAGCTGCTGGAGCACCACGCTTTCCGGATAACCCGCAACGCCGACCTGACCCTCAACGACGAGGACGCCCACGACCTGCTGATCGCCCTGGAGATGGAACTGCGCCGGCGCCGCTTCCAGTGGGCCGTCCGCCTGGAGGTGGCCGACTCGATGTCGCAGGAAGTGCTCGACCTGCTGGTGCGCGAGCTCGACCTGACGTCCGAGGCGGTTGTCCGTGTCCGGGGTCCCGTCGATCTCGGGGGGCTGAGCGAGATCGCAGATCTGCCCCGGCCCGAGCTGAAGTGGCCCCACTGGGGCGGCATCACCGAGCCGGAACTGGCAGCCGAGGACGGCACTGCCGACTTCTTCAGGGTGCTGCGATCCGGCGACCTCCTCGTGCACCATCCGTATTCGTCGTTCAGCCACTCGGTGGGCGAGCTCATTCATCAGGCCGCCACCGATCCGGCGGTGCTGGCCATCAAGCTCACGCTGTACCGCACCGGCGGCGACAGCCCCATCATCGACGCGCTGGAGGCCGCAGCAGAACAGAGCAAGCAGGTGGCGGTGCTGGTGGAGCTGAAGGCACGCTTCGACGAGGCTCGCAACATCAGCTGGGCCAAGCGGTTGGAACAGGCCGGGGCCCACGTGGCCTACGGTCTGGTCGGCCTGAAGATCCATGCCAAGATCGCCATGATCGTGCGGGAGGAGCCCGACGGGATCCGCCGCTACTGCCACATCGGCACCGGCAACTACAACCACCGCACCGCTCGCCTCTATGAGGACCTCGGCCTGCTCACCGCCGATCCGGAAGTGGGAGCGGACGTGGCCAGCCTGTTCAACCAGCTCACCGGCTACGGCCGCAGCCTCGACCACAGGCATCTGATCACCGCGCCGGAACAGCTCCGGCCCCGCCTCTCCGAGCTGATCGAGCAGGAGATGCACGTGCCCGGCGGTGGCCGCATCATCATGAAGCTGAACTCGCTGTCCGACGGGCCGATGATCGACCAGCTCTACAAGGCGTCGCAGGCCGGCGTGGAGATCGACCTGATCGTGCGGGGCCTGTGCGGTCTGCGCCCCGGGGTGGAAGGCCTGTCGGAGACGATACGGGTGCGCTCGATTGTGGGCCGGTTCCTGGAGCACTCCCGGATCTACCATTTCGCCAACGGAGACGGCCCCGGCCGCCCCACCACCTACATCGGCTCCGCTGACCTGCTGACCCGCAACCTCGACCGGCGGGTGGAGGCGCTCGTGCGGGTGGACGATCCAAGGCTGGCGGCCCGGGTGATGGAGGTGGCCGAGGTGGGCCTCACCGATGAGCGCCTGGCCTGGACGCTGGATTCTGACGGCGTCTGGACCCGCTGCGACCGGAGTGCCGACACCGACACCCACGTGAGGCTCCAGCAGCTCGCGTTGAGCCGGGCCCGCACACCAGAACGCGCCGTACCCTGAGGCCGAGCTTGCGAGGCCGTGGCCCGAGCGGCCCGTGAGCGCAGCGAACAAGAGCGGGAATGACACCGCTGAGATGCAACCGGCTTCCACCAGAACGCGCCGTACCCTGAGGGGGTGGGCCAGGACCGGGTGAGCGATCGGGGCCAGCCCGTGCCCGCGTACAGCCCATTCCAGCGCCTGGCCCGGGTCCACGCCGCGGCCACCGCCACCGACGCGGTGATCGCGGTGGCCCTGGCCGGGTCGATCTTCTTCTCCATCAGCCCCGACGCCGCCCGCGACCGGCTGGCCCTCTACCTGGCCCTGACCGTGGCGCCGTTCGCGGTGGTCACGCCGCTGATCGGCCCGGTCATCGACCGGATGCCGGGCGGGCGGCGGGCCATGATCCTCGTCACGAACCTGGGCCGGCTGGTGGTGGCTCTGCTGATGATCCGCCACCTCGACACCCTCTGGCTGTTCCCCGAGGCCTTCGCATTGCTGGTGTTGCAGAAGTCCTACGCGGTGGCCAAGAGCGCGGTGGTGCCCCGATACGTGGCATCGAAGATCAACCTGGTGCAGGCCAACAGCCGCCTGGCCCTCATCAGCGCGGTGATGAGCCTGGTCGGGGCGGGCATCGGCGCGGCTCTGGCCTTTTTGGGAAGCCCGGCCCTGGCCGCGGGAGCGGCGACCATCGGCTACCTGGTGGCCGCTGCGCTCACGCTCCAGTTGCCCCGCATTCCGGTGGCGGGCCGCCGCCCCACCTCGACCGAGCGCTCGGCCTTGCGGGCAGCCACCATCCTGCTGTCGGCATCGGCCATGGCGGTGATGCGGGGCGCGGTGGGGTTCGTCACCTTCATGCTGGCCTTCGAGCTGCGGGGCGGCGAGGAGGGGCTGGACGTGAGTGCGGCCGGCGCGGCTCTGGGCGGCTCAGTGGCCTCGGAGCGCGGCATCGACATCGTCGGCGACCCCAGCGCTCCGTTCTGGCACTACGCCGCGGTCGTGGCCGCCGCCGGCCTGGCCGCGTTCGCGGGAGTGCAGGTCGCTCCGATGCTGAGACGCCGCGTGATCGAGGAGGTGATCCTGTTCGGTGCTCTGACCGTGGTCCTCTCCACCGCGTTGCTGGGGGCTATGTCGGGCGGGCTGATGGGAATCACTCTGCTGTCCGCCGGGGTGGCCATCTCCGCCGCCGTGGGCAAGCTCGCCTTCGACTCGCTGGTCCAGCGAGACGCCCCCGACGCCAACCACGGACAGTCGTTCTCCCGTTTCGAGGCCCGGTTCCAGATCGCCTGGGTGGTAGGCGCCTTCGTCCCGGTCGTCCTGCCCATACCGGCCCGGCTGGGGTCCGTGCTGGTGGCGGTGGTGGCCGGCTCCGCGCTGGTCTCGTTCGTCATCAGCCGGCGCCGCCCGACCGCGTAGCTCAGAAGAAGCGCGTCCGGCAAGGCCGGACGGAGCCTGCGACAGGACCCGCCGGCCGGGAGGCAACTAGCGGGGCAGGTCTATGCGGGCCAGCCACAGCCCGGCCGCATCGACCTCGGCCGGCGTCGGCAGGTTGTCGGGGTGGCTGAACAGCCGCCGCAGCCCCTCGGCGCCGGCCCGCTCCACCACCCCCGAGGCGAAGGCGGCCCCGCGTTCGTACTGGGTCTGGTCGAGTTCCAGGCCGAGGAGCCGCTCCACGAAGCGGTCCGATGCGCTGGCCTCCACCCGGTGACGTCGCAGAGCCTCCGACAGGCGGTCGTAGGAGCCGATCAGGTCCGCTCCGATGCGGTCCATGGTGTGGTCGACATAGCCGGCGATGGCCGCGATCAGCGCGGTCATCTGCGGCAGTAGAGCCTCCTGGGCCGGCGAGCGCACCGCTCCCAGAAGGGCTTCGGGGCTGCCCAGCTCCGACTGGAGCGCGGCCAAGGCGTCGGGTCCGGAGGAGAGCGGGTCGAAGTCGCCCAGCAGCTCCTCGATGCGCCTGGGGTTGCTCTCGAAGGACGACGCATGGCGCATGAGCAGGTCACCCACGGCCCGCCGGACGTGGTCAACCCCGAACACCGCGCAGTAGACAGCTTCATGGAGGCACACCCACAGGCGGAGGTCGTCGGGATCCAGCGACCACTCCTGCCCGAACTCGTCGACGTTGGGCAAAGCGATCAGCATGGGCTTGCCCGCCGGCCGGGGCACCGGCAGCACATAGCCGCCGAAGGCATATTGCGCCAGGCGGCCCACCATGGCGCCGGTGGTAAGGGCCAGCATGGTGGGGCCGATCATCCTGGCGATGCCGGCCATCATGGCCGCCATGGGGTCGTCGGGCCCGTCGTCGAGGCCCGGCGACATGCTCGCCGAGATCGACTTGTTGAGTGCGCCGAACAGCTCGTCGTAGTCGCTGACGGTGCGGTCCGACCAGCCGGCCCGGTTCACGACCTCCACCCGCAGGGCCGCCCCCCGGGAAGGTTGGAGGCCGGTGGCATCTGCCACCCGCAACTCGGCCACCCGCACGAGTTGCTCGATGGCCATGCGGGACGACGGATCGATGTTGGGCTCCGAGACCCCGCCGCAGGCGATGGCGCGGCCGACCTCGCGTGCCTGGTTGGCGCCGGGCGCGGCTTGTTGCAACATCCGCATCAGGTCCCCGATCACGGGAAGGTCCCCCAGGCTGCCGAGACCGCCCGATCCGCCCAGTCCCGGAGTCTCCGGTGCCTCGGCGGGGTCGTCCAAGTCGCCGAGGCCCTCCAGGCCCTCCCAGCCCTCAAGGCCCTCCAGGCCCTCAAAAGGATCGTCGGGATCGCCGTTGGTTGGCGGATCGCCGCTCATGAGGGCATGGTATGGGAATGCAGCGGCAATTGTGGAGTACGCCGCGTGCCCGCACGGCCGCGATGACCGATCCGCCCGGGCGGGCGCCATGACCCGGGTGGTGGTGACGGGCGCCCACGGCTCTGTGGGGCGTCGGGTCGTGGCCCGCCTGGCTCAGCAGAGTCCGGCCGTGTCCGTCGTCGCCATCGACAAGGACGCCGCCGCCTTCCCCTACACATCGGTCACCACCAAACAGGTGGACCTGGCCGACGCCGACTTGGCCGCCCTGTTCTCCGGCGCCGACTCGGTGGTGCACCTCGCTTCGACCGTGACCGCGGGCACCCTCAATCCCGCCGAGGTCGAACTGGAGGCCGCCCTGCTGCACCGGGTGCTCGACGCGCTCGACTCCGCTGGCGTCCCCCATCTGTCGGTGATGTCGTCGGCGATGGTCTACGGCGCCTGGAGGGACAACCCCGTGCCGATCACCGAGGACGCCCCGGCGCGGCCCAACCCCGACTTCGAGTGGGCCCTGCAACGGCGCCGGCTGGAGGGGCTGGCCCAGCAGTGGGGACTGGCCCCGGGCCGGTCCGTCACCATCCTGCGCCCCGCGGCCGTGGTGGCCGAGGACCGCCTGGGCCAGCTGGCCAACACGCTGCGGGCCGCCCGCTCGGGGGTGGCGGCCGACGGCGATCCTCCGGTGCAGTACCTGCACGCCGACGATCTGGCCGCGGCCGTGGTCACGTCGGTCAACGTCAGCTACGACGGGATCCTCAATGTCGCGCCCGACGGCTGGATCCCTCCCGACACTCTGGCCGAACTCGAGGGCCCCCGTCCCCGGCTGCGGGCGCCGTCGCATCTGGTGAGGATCCTGAGTGCGCTGCGCTGGCGCTCCGGCCTGGCGCCGACGCCGCCGGGGGTGGTGCCCTACACGACCCACCCGTGGGTGGTGGCCAACGACCGGCTGCGGGCGCTGGGCTGGAGGGCGGCCTACAGCAACGAAGAGGCTTGGGTGGTGTCGCACGAGCCCCGTCCTCTGGAGTCGCTCCCGGCCCGCCGCCGCCAGGAACTGCTGCTGGCGGCCGCAGCAGCGCTGGTGGTGGGCGTCCTCGTCGCGGCGGGCCTCGCGGCCAGAGCCCTCCACAAACGACGCCGCGCCAACCGCAGCTGAGAACACCTCCGTACCCGATATCTGGCTTCACTACTACGATGTCTCGTAGTGCTGGCACCCCCTGACACCGGCGACACCTGGCTCGGCCTGTCCCCCGATCCGCTGCCATCAGCGGAGGTGGCGGAGTGGGTGGTGCTGCCCGAGTGCGGCGCGGTCGTGCAGTTCAGCGGCACGGCTCGCGATCACTCGACCGATCGACCCGGTGTCGACCTCCTCCAGTACGAGGCGTACGAGGACCAGGTCGAGCGCCGCCTGCTGGCCATCGCCGCCGAGATGCGAGGCCGCTGGGACGACCTCGGGCGCATCGCCATGCTGCACCGGGTGGGGCCGGTGGCTGTTGGCGAGCCTGCAGTGGTGGTGGCCGTGTCGTCTCCCCATCGGGACGCAGCCTTCGAGGCCGCCCGTTTCGCCATCGACACCCTCAAGGCCACCGTTCCCATCTGGAAGAGGGAGCGGTGGCAGGGAGGCGAGAGTTGGGGGTTGGAGGCTCAACACATCATCGAGGTCGAACCGGCTGTTGTCGAGGGGGCCCGATGAGGGGCTCGGTGCTGCTGGTGGCTGCCTCGCTGGGTCTGGCCACGATTGTCTCGATGCTGCTCTGGGTGGCCCGCAAGATCACCTGGCGCCGTCCCGCCTCGTTCCTCCGGCAGCTCGAGGCCGTGTCCGGCGCCCCCCAGCGATCCGGCCCCGCCAGCGGGATCTCCAGGCTCGATCCCATGAGGTCTGACGACCGCGAGCACACCGGCGAGGACACCGTCGCGGACCCGCCGCCGGACGCGCCCGCCGTCTCGGAGCGCTGAGTCCTGCCCCGCGATCTGGCCATCGATCTGGGCACGGCAAACACTCTGGTGTACGCCCGCGGGCAGGGCGTGGTGCTCAACGAGCCGTCGGTGGTGGCGCTCAACACCAACACCAACGAACTGCTGGCGGTGGGCCACAAGGCTCGCCGGATGCTGGGACGAACGCCCGGCTACATCGTGGCCCGCCGGCCGCTGCGCAAAGGCGCCATCACCGACTTCGAGATCACCCAGGACATGATCCGGATCCTGCTCAGGCAGGTGGGCGTGAGCAGGATCAACCGGGCCCGCGTGGTGGTGTGCGTGCCGTCGGCGATCACCCCGGTCGAGCGGCGGGCGGTGATGGAGGCCGCCCGCCGGGCCGGCGCCATCGAGGTCCGGCTGATCGATCAGCCCGTGGCCGCGGCCATCGGCGCGGGGCTGCCGATCGATGAGCCCGTCGGGTCGATGGTGGTGGACATCGGAGGCGGCACGACCCAGACCGCCCTGCTCAGCCTGGGAGGGATCGTGGCCTTGGAGGCGGTGAGGGTGGGCTCCTTCGACATCGATGACTCCATCCAGGCCCATATGCGGCGCGAGTACGGCATGGCCGTCGGCGAGCCCACCGCGGAGCACACCAAGATCGTCGTCGGCTCTGCGGCACCGACGCGCAACGAGACCGCGGCCGAGATCCGCGGCCGGGAACTGATGTCGGGAATGCCCAAGACCACGGTGGTGACCCCGGACGAGATCCGCCGGGCCATCGAGGAGCCGGTGAACGCCATGGTCGACTCGGTGGTGAGCTGCCTGTCGCAGTCTCCTCCCGAACTGGCCCAGGACCTGATCGCCCGGGGCGTCTATCTCGTCGGCGGGGGAGGGCTGCTTAGGGGGATGGACATCCGCCTGTCCCGCGAGATGTCGCTGCGGGTCCGGCGGGTCGACGCCCCCCTGGAGACGGTGGTGCGGGGCGCGGGCCGATGCCTGGAGCAGCTCGGGATGGACTTCTCGATCTTCAGCGACGATTTCGAGTAATCCGCGGATCCGCGGCCTCTAGACGGTCCGCAGGTCAGTCGCGGCGGTCCGGACCTGCCTGTCGCGGTCGGTGGTCGCCCTCAGCAGCGCGGCGTCGACTTCGGGACCGTCGAACGGGGCGAGCGCGATCACCGCCCGGCGACGGATCTCGGGCTTGTCGTCCAGGCCGGCCAGGATCGCGGGCAGCCCGGCGGGATCGGAGATGGCGCCGAGAGCCGCGATGGCCGACTCGCGGCACAGCGGATCATCGTGGGATCGGGCCACCCGAGCCAGCGCGCCGACCACGGCGGTCGTCCCGGACCCGAGGCCGTCGGTGTGGCCTGCCGAGATCTTCTCTCCGCAAGTCCAGGCGGCGGCTTCCACGACCCGGCGGTCGTCGTCGGCGAGCCGTGCCGCAGCCGCGGCCGTCCCGATATCGTCGCGGCCCGCGGCGAGCTCGAGCCCGGTCAATCGAACGGCGGGTGCGGGATCGGCCAGCGCGGCCTCGAGTTCGCGGGCAGCCAGGTCTCCCGCCCTCTCCAGCGCCCGCAATGCGCTGTCTCGCACCGCAGGGTCGTCGTCGTGGAGATACGTCCGGGCCCCGGCAGCGTCGCCGGCATGCCCGGCGACGGCGGCCTCCCGCCGCCGCATAGCGGCCCCCTCCGCCCCGGTTGCTGGTCCTGCCTTGGCTGGCGGTCCCGCCTCGGGTGCCGGTTCTGCCTTGGCTGGCGGTCCCGCCTCGGGTGCCGGTTCTGCCTCGGGTGCCTCTGTGTCCACCGGGCGCCTGCTCCGCTCGGCGTCTAGGAGATGGCCTGCTCGAGCAGGAAGCCGGCCACCACGACCAGGAGGCCCACCACCGCCGCGAGCGCGATGCCGATGACCACCACCATCGCGGCCAGCACCAGCAGCGCGACGATCCGCTGCCACCATTGCACGTAGGCCTTCGGACCCACCACCGGGAGGGGCACCGCCCGCCGGGCCAAGCCCAGAACGCGCAGCACGTCGATGAGCCGGACGCGGCGCCGGGGGCGGGCTGCCCACGCTGATCTAAGGGTCGACCGAGCCGACCGGAGGGACGCCCGAGCCGAGCGACGGGTCGAGCGGGCGATCCGGGCCCACCTGTCGTGTCCGGCCCTCGGTGTTGCTTCGCCGGTGGTCGGGGCTGTCGCCATGACGGTACCTTGGTGTCCGGACGCCGCGTGAATGAACGGCGCTCGAGTGAAGACGACTGGACGGTCCGCCACGCTAGCTTCGCCCCCGCCGACTTCCCCGGTGCCGGAGTCCCTCCCGCCGGGCGGGCTCCCGCCCCCGCCGAGCCCGCCTCGCCGTCGCCGGTTCGGCCGCGGGGCCGGGTTGACCCTCGCCGGCATCGTGACCGCTCTGGCCGCGGTCGCGGCCGGGCTGTACTTCGTCCCGGCCCAGTGGGCCGGTCGGCTGCTGCCGGGCGACTCCGTGGTGGACGACGACGCGGTGGCCTTCCTGCCCGGCACCGCCATCGCCACATCCGGCCGGATCGAAGCCGAAGGCATAGACGTGTTCGATCCCGACGGCGAGATCCTGCTTCTCACGGTCGCCATCGACAGCGACTTGACCGTGTTCGACTGGGTCAGGGCTTCCATGGACGACGCGATCGAGTTGCGCAGCCGGGCGTCGGTGTTCGGCGACCGGTCGGACGCCGAACAGCGCCAGCACAACCGCCACCTGATGGCCAGTTCCAAGGACGCGGCCACCATCGTGGCCCTCGAACGCCTCGGTGTCGAAGCGGCCGACTTCACCGGCGTCCTGTTCGTGGAGACGGTCGCGGGCGGCCCTGCCGACGGCCTGCTGGGGGCCACCGACGTGATCCTGGCCATCGACGGCCGCCCGGTCACCACCGTCGCGTCGCTGCGAGCAGTGCTGGCCGAGTTGGCGCCGGGCGCGACGGCCGTGGTCACGGTGGAGAACTTCGAGACCGGCGAGCGGCGCGACGTGGAGTTGACGCTCGGCACCCATCCTGACAACGGCGGCCCGTTCATCGGCCTCAGCGGGATCACCGAGCGCGTCGAGCGGTCCCCGCTCCCGTTCGACATCGACATCGCCTCGGGCGCGGTGGGGGGACCGTCGGCCGGCTTGGCCTTCACGCTGGTCATGCTCGACGTGCTGACGCCGGGCGAGCTCACCGGGGGCAAGCGGGTCGCGGTGACCGGCTCCATACGCCTGGACGGATCGGTGGGCGATGTGGGGGGCGTCGCCCAGAAGGCGGCAACAGCCCGGAATGCGGGCGCCCAGATGATCATCGTCCCCGAGGCGTCGGTGCACGAGGCCCGATCGGGCGCGGGTGACATCCAGGTAGTGGGGGTGGCCACCCTGGATGACGCGCTGCAGGCTCTGGTGGGCGCCGGGGGCGAGCCCGTCGGACGCTTGCTCGGCTGACTATCGTGGGAACTGACCGCAGCAGGAGAGTCAGACGTTGCAGGCGCGCCGGTGATGGCCTCGGAGGGAGCCATGGAGAACGGTGAGGGATCGGGCCCCGGAGTCGGGCTGGCCCCCGAAGCGGTGGAGGACGCCGACTTTGCCACGGTGCGCCGCGGCTACGAGCCCGGGCCCGTGCGCGCTCGGCTGCGCGAGGCCGCCGAGGAGATCCGCCGGCTGAACACCCTGGTCGGCTCGCTGTCGAACCGGATCGCGGAGTTGGAGGACACCCCGGCGGAGGTACTGGAGTCGCGCCGGGTGGCGGAGGCGCTCGGCGACGAGGCGACCCGCATCCTGCAGTCGGCCAGCGACGCGGCCCAGGAGAGGATCGAGCGCGCCGAGGCCGAGCACGCCCGCATCGTCGGCGAGGCTCAGGCGGCCGCCGCGGCCACCATCGAGGAGGGTCGCGAGCAGGGCAGGAGCATGGTGCTGGAGGCTCGCAGCGTGCGGGAGCGGATGCTGGCCGACCTGGCCGGCAAGCGCCACCAGTACCGGGTCGAGGTCGAGCAGCTCCGGGTGATGCGCGACAGGCTTCTGGAAGCGCTCGGCATCTTCCGTCAGGGACTGGACGGCTGGATCGAGGAGTTGGTCCAGGCCGGGCCCCGGGCTGCGGCCGCGGCCGAGCAAGCCGGACTGCTGGTTGCGGCCCAGCCGGAGTCCACCGTCGCCCAGATCGAGGCCGAGATCACAACGGCTCGCCTGGCGGGGATGCCCCTCGACGGCGAGCCCGCTACTGAAGCACCTGCCGGCCTGGCGGGGATGCCCCTCGACGGCGGACCCGACGAGCCGGCGTCCGCCGGAGACGAGGCGCCGGCCCCCGGCGGCACCTCCGCCGACGTCGACGACGATGGCACCAAGACGGAGAGTCCGGCCGACGCCGGCGAATCCGGTGCCGCGGGCGAGTCCGCCGAGATCGCCGGCCTGCCCCTCGAGCCGTCGCCGAGGTCGCCCGGTGCCGGGGTGCGGCTCTACGACATCGAGGCCGAGACCGACGTCGAGTTCGACGCGGGCACCGACCTGCCGCCACGGCAGGCCGTCGGCGTTGCCGGTGATGCATCCGGCGCCGGGTCAGGGAAGGTCGAATCCGATGCCGATGCCCCGCCGGCATCGGATGCCGATGCCATCTTCGCCCGGCTGCGCTCGATCACCGCCCAGCCCATCGGCGAATCGCGGCAGCCGACCCCGACCGAATCGGGAGCAGCCGGTGGCGGCGCGACCCCGGCCGAGCCGGGAGCAGCCGGTGGCGGCGCACCCCCGGCGCTGACCGAATCGGGAGCAGCCGGTGGCGGTGCACCCCTGGCGCCGAGCGGAGCCGCCGACGAACCGGCCGAATTCGCCGACGAGTTCGACGACGCGTTCGCCGACGAGCACGATGCTGCCGTCGAGCCGTCCGATCCCGACGATCTCGTCAGCGCCGCTCGGGCCGTCGCGGTGGGCGGGATCGCCCGCAGGCTCAAGCGGCTGGTCGTGGACGAGCAGGGCGATCTGCTCGACGGCATACGCCGCAACGGCGTCCGAGCCGTGCGCTCCGCCGTCGCCGGGGACACCAAGGCCTACACCCGGGTCGCCCGTGTGCCCATGCAGGACTTCGCGTCCGACATCGACGTGAGCATCGACGACATAGACCTCGCCGCGGCCGGTGCCGCCATCCTGTCGGTCCTGGTCGAGCCGGTCCGGGCCCGCCTCGGCGATCTGACGGAGGAGACTGACGATCCGGACGAGCTCAGCAGGGCGGTGCGGTCGATCTACCGGGAGTCCCGATCGCGCCGGGCGGATGCCGCCGCCGAAGCTGCGTTCTCCGCTAGCTGGCCGGAGCCGATATCGTGACCGTCCGTGCGACCTGTCTCTCCCCCTCCCTCCGGTGGCCGGCCCCGCTTCGGCACTAGACGAACTCGATTCATAGCCATTCTGGTGGCAGCGGGCCTGCTGGTCCTGATGCTGTCGCTGCGCGGCATCGCTCGCTTCTACACCGACTACCTGTGGTTCGACTCGCTGGGCCGCACCGACGTGTGGGGCCGCGTGCTGCTGGCCAAGATCGCCCTGTTCGCAATCTTCGCGGTCCTCTTCTTCATCCTGATCTGGATCAACCTGCTGATAGTCGAGCGCCTGGCGCCCGAGGTGCGCCCGCCCGGCCCCGAAGAGGAGATGCTCGGCCGCTTCCACGACATCCTGTCGGGCCGCACCCGGCTGGTCCGCGTGGTGGTGTCGGTGGTGTTCACGCTGCTGGCCGCGTCCGGGGTGTCGAGCCAGTGGGAGGAGTGGCTGCTCTTCGTCAACCGCAAGAACTTCGGCGCGGCCGACCCGCTGTTCGGCACCGACATCGGCTTCTACGTCTTCCGGCTCCCGTTCCTGACGTTCCTCGTGAACTGGGCCTTCGCCGCCTTCATGATCATCCTCGTCGTGATCGGCATCGCCCACTACATCAACGGCGGCATCAGGGGCCAGGTCCCCCGGGGCGCGCCCCGGGTGCAGCCCGCGGTGAAGGTGCACCTGTCGGCGATCCTGGCCGCGCTGGCCCTGGTGAAGGCGGCCGACTACTGGCTGTCGCGCTACGAGCTCACCGTGTCGGACCGGGGGGTGGTCGACGGCGCCCTGTACACCGACGTCAAGGCCAAGCTGCCCGCCCTCAACCTGCTCCTGCTGATCTCGCTGTTCGCGGTGGTCCTGCTGGTGGTGAACCTGCGCCGGCGGGGCTGGGTGCTGCCCGTGCTGGCCGTGGGCCTGTGGGCCTTCACCGCCCTGGTGATGGGCAACCTGTACCCGGCGTTCGTGCAGCGCTTCCAGGTGGATCCCAACACCACCGCCCGCGAGTCCGTCTACACCGCCGACAACATCGCGGCCACCCGCACCGCCTACTCGCTGGTGCCCGACAGCGACGTCGCTCTGGCGGTGTTCGACTACCGGGAGAATCCCACCCCCGCCCAGTTGCGGGCCGCGGCCCAGACGGTGCGAAACACCCGGATCCTCGACCCGCTCACCCTCACCGATACCTTCGAGAAGGACCAGGGCGAGCGGGACTTCTACCGGTTCTCGTCAGTGCTCGACGTCGATCGCTACGAGGTGGACGGCGAGCTGACCCAGGTGGTGCTGGCCGCCCGGGAGCTCAACCTGAGCGAGCTCGGATCGTGGGAGCGCCAGCATGTCGCCATCACCCACGGCTACGGGGTGGCCATCGCCCGGGCCAACGTCACCGATGTGCGGGGCAGCCCGGTGTTCATCGCCGGCGGCCTGCCCGTCGAGGTGGACCCGGCCATCGGCGTGCAACTCGACGAGCCCCAGATCTATGTCGGCGAGAACCTCGAGGGCTACGCGCTGGTGGGCGCCACCCGCGACGAGGTCGACTACGTGGACGGCCAGGGGCGGGAGGAGAGCTTCCGCTACACCGGCGAGGGCGGCGTCAACATGGGGTCGTTCCTGCGCCAGTCCGCCTTCGCGCTGCGCTTCGGGCAGCTCGACCCGCTGATCTCCAACTTCGTGGACAGCGACACCAGCATCATCTACATCCGCGACGCCCTCGACCGGGTGAGGAACGTGGCCCCGTTCCTGGAGTTCGACTCCGACGCCTACCCGGTGGTGTTCGACGGCCGCATCCACTACGTGCTCGACGCCTACACCACCACCGACCGCTACCCCTACTCCCAAAGCGCCGACACCAGCGGGCTGGAAGCCGGCGCGGAACTGGCCGGCGTCGGCGCCAACTACATCCGCAACTCGGTCAAGGCGGTCGTCGACTCCTACGACGGCGACGTGACGCTGTATGTCATGCCGATCGCGGATCCGATCGTGGCCGCATGGCAGTCGGCCTTCCCCGACCTGTTCACCGACTTCTCGGAGATGCCCGAAGGCCTGCGCTCCCATCTGCGCTTCCCCACCGACCTGTTCACCGTGCAGACCAACATGTGGGCCTCGTACCAGGTCTCGGACCCCGAGGCGCTGATCATCGGCACCGAGCGCTGGGCGGTGGCCCAGGATCCGGGCCGCAGCGTCCAGGCCGGCGGAATCGCCGAGGCCGTGGTCGGCGACCGGGGCCTGCTGACCCGGCGGGAGCGGAGGGTTCCGGCCTACTACTCGCTGATCCAGCTGCCCGGCGAGGAGCAGGCGTCGTTCGTGGCGCTGCGCTCGTTCGTGCCCATCTCCGACGACGACAGCCGCAAGGAGCTCACCGCCTTCATGGTGGGCGAGACCCGCGACGACGGAACGTCGCGGCTGGTGTCCTATGAGATGTCGAACCTGCTGGCGCCGGGCCCGGCCATCGTGGCGTCCAACATCTCCACCAATCCCGACATCAGCCGGGAGCTCACGCTGCTCAACGACCAGGGCTCGCAGGTCGACTTCGGCGACATGCTGCTGCTGCCCGTCGAGGACTCGGTGCTGTACGTGCGACCCATGTACGTGCGCGCCCAGGGAACACAGATCCCGCTGCTGGCGGGGGTGATCGCCTCGGTCGGCAACCGCACCGCGCTGGGCAAGACGCTGGGCGAGGCTCTCGGCGACCTGTACCCGGGCTCCGACTTCAGCGGGGTGGTGCTGCCGCCGATCGCGACCGACGGCGACGCTCCTGTGGTGGAGGAGCCCGCCGAGCCGCTCGACGAGACCGCCGAGCCGTCCGCCACGGAGACGCCGTCGGTCGACCTGGGAGAGCTGACCCCCACGGAGACCCAGCAGTTGATCGACGAGCTGGCCGACCTGCGCCGCCGCCAGGACGAGATCCTGGAACGCCTGCTACAGCAGCTAGAGAACTAGCTCCGGGCCGTCCCCGGCCCGCAACGAAAATCTCGGATTGGTTATGGGTGGTATATGCCCAAAATCGACCCGAGATTTCTAGGCGTTCGCGGTCGCCAGGCCCCACCAAGATCTCGGGTTGGTTATGAGTGGTAGATCCTCATAACCACACCGAGATCTTGGCAACAGCTCCGTGGCTAAGCCTCCGCGGCCACCGTGTCGGCGAAGACTCGGGCCTGTCGGGCCACGTCCCCCAGGGCGATGCGGGCCTCCTTCGCCTCTTCGGAGTAGCCGAGGGCGTCGAGGATGGGCAGCAGCTCGCCGCGGCGGATGCGCATCTCGACCGCGGCCGGGTCCACCAGCGACGGATGCTCCTCGCCCATGGCCTCGGCCAGCATCCTCAGCTCCTGGCGCAGTCCAGCCACATAATTCCCCACCCGCACGGCCTTGCTGGTCGGGTCGAGCCCCCGCGTGAGCCACTTGCTCTGGGTGGCTACGCCGGTGGGGCAGTGGCCGCTGTGGCAGCGCTGGGCCTGGATGCAGCCGACGGCCATCATCGCCTCCCGGCCCACGCCGATCATGTCGACGCCCATGGCCATAGCCACCATGGCGTCGGGCGCGAAGCCGAGCTTGCCTGACCCCACGAACACGACGGCCTCATGCAGATCGGCCTCTGCGAAGGCCTGGTAGACCTCGGCGAAGCCGACCCGGAAGGGCAGCGAGACGTGGTCGGTGAACGTCAGCGGCCCCGCGCCGGTGCCGCCCTCGCCGCCGTCGACGGTGATGAAGTCGGGCCCCCGGCCGGTGTCGGCCATGTGGGAGGCGAGCTCGGTCCAGAAGCGCCGGTCGCCGACCGCCGACTTGATCCCCACCGGAAGTCTGGAGGCGTCGGCGATCAACTCGGTGAAGTCGACCAGTCCGGCCACATCGTCGAACTCCGGGTGGTGGTTGGGGCTGCGAACGGTCACGCCCACCGGCACGCCCCGGGCCTCGGCGATCTCCGGTGTGACCTTGGCGGCGGGCAGCACCCCGCCCAAGCCCGGCTTGGCCCCCTGGCTCAGCTTCAGCTCCACCGCCTTGACCGGTGCCGAGTCGAGGCTGGCCAGGAAGGTGTCCATGCAGAAGCGCCCGTCGGCCCGGCGGGCGCCGAAGTAGCCGGTGCCCAGCTGGAAGGTCAGGTCGGCGCCCTTGCGGTGGTAGTCGCTGATGCCGCCCTCGCCGGTGTTGTGCAGGCATCCGGCCATCGCCGCGCCCCGGTTGAGGGCCTCCACCGCGGGGCCCGACAGCGAGCCGTAGGACATCCCGGAGATGTTCACCGCCGAGTTGGGCCGGAAGGCGCCCGGCCGGTTGCGCCACGCTCCCAGCACCTTGGCCGCCCGCAGCTCGCCTGGCGGGGCGTCGGAGCCCACCGGGAAGGCCGAGTGCCGGAAGAACACGTAGCCGTCGGCTTCGAGCCGGTTGTCGGAGCCGAACCCGAAGTACGGGTTCTCCTTCTTGGCGGTGGCGTACACCCAGCGGCGCTGGTTGCGGTTGAACGGTCGCTCCTCGTCGTTGTCGCTCACGATGTACTGGCGCAGCTCGGGCCCGAACGACTCCAGCAGATAGCGCAGGTGGCCGATTATCGGGAAGTTGCGCAGAATCGCGTGGCGCTTCTGCACTACGTCGTAGACGGCCGTGACGATGAGTACCGCACCGATCGCGGCCAGCGCCCACACCCACCAGCTCACGCCCAAGACCGTAGCCGCACCAGTCCCCGCCGCCGCGGCCGCCCCCAGGCAGCCCGTTCGGATGTTGAGCCCGATGGCTCGCTCGGGTTACGTTTGGGGATGGCCCGGCGAATGAGCAGGAATGAGCGGTAGGTGAGCGACCGCGGTGCTGGCGGGCCCGCCGGCGGGCTGGCCCGCTCGCTCGGGCTTCGTCACGTATTCGTGCTGAGCACCGGCGCGATGCTCAGTTCGGGCCTGTTCCTGCTTCCGGGCCTGGCCGCGGCCGAGGCCGGACCCAGCGCGGTGCTGGCCTACGCCTTGGCTGGCGTGGTGGCCGTGCCCGCCATGTTGAGCGTGGCCGAGCTCTCCACCGCCATGCCGCGGGCGGGGGGTGCCTACTACTTCTTGGTGCGGGCCTACGGACCGGCCGTCGGAACCTTCTCAGGCATGGCCACATGGCTGTCGCTGGTGCTCAAAGACGCCTTCGCCCTGGTCGGCATGAGCGCCTACCTCAACATCGTCCTCGACGTGCCCGCCAAGCCGCTGGCGGTCGTGCTCATCGCCGGTTTCACCATCGTCAACATCCTGGGTACCAGGGCCAGCGCCTTGGTGCAGATGCTGCTGGTGGGCTTCGTGCTGGCCGTGATGGGCTGGTTCATCGCGGCCGGGCTGCCCCGAGTGGGCGACGGCGATGGCGGCCTGGAGCCCTTCTTCGCCGACGGGACGGGCGGGCTGATCAGCGTCGTCGGGCTGGTGTTCGTGTCCTACGGCGGGCTGACCAAGGTGGCCAGCGCGGCCGAGGAGATCAACGACCCGTCCCGCAACATCCCGCTGGGGATGGGGCTGTCGCTGCTGGTGAGCACCGCCCTGTACACGCTCGGAGTGCTGGTGGCCGTGGCGGTGGTCCCGCCGTCGCTGCTGCACGACGACTTGGCCCCGATCTACTCCGCCGCGGAGGATGTGCTGCCCACCGCGGGCGCGGTGCTGGTGGTGGTGGCTGCGCTGGCCGCCTTCTCGTCGGCCACCAACGCCGGGATCCTGGCCGCGGCCCGCTACCCGCTGGCCATGAGCCGCGACCGGCTGGTGGGCGAGAGGCTGGGTCGGCTGAACCGGTTCAACACCCCGGCGTGGGGCGTGGCCCTGACCGGCGCGGGGATGGCCGCGGTGGTGCTGGCCCTCGACGTGGCCGCCATCGCCAAGGTGGCCAGCGCCTTCGTGTTGTTGACCCTGGCGCTGGTGAACTCGGCGGTGCTGGTGCTGCGGGCGTCGCGGATCGCTTCGTACGCGCCGGGCTTCACCGCGCCGCTGTTCCCCTACCTGCAGCTGGCGGGGATCGCCATCGACCTGTACCTGATCGTGGAGCTGGGGGCGGTGGCGCTGCTGCTGACCGGGGCGTCGGTGGTGGTGGGTGTGGCGTGGTACGTGTTCTACGGGCGCACCCGGTCGATGCACGGCGGGGCCATCTACCACGTGTTCGAGCGCTGGGGGCGGCTGGTCGACCGGGGCCTGGACCGCGAGCTGAGCGCCGCGGTGCAGAGCCACGGCGTGCGGGCGGGCGACGAGTATCCGGGGCTGATCGCCCGGGCCGCGGTGGTGAGCATTCCCGAGGGCGAGGACATCAACGAGGCCGCCGTTCGGGCCTCTGAGGTGCTGTCGGCCCAGACCAGGGTGGACGTGGCCACGGTGACCGACCGGTTCCTGGAGTCGGGCGCGCTGTGGATCCAGCCGTCGGAGCTGCATCCCACGGCTACGCCGGTTGCCTTCTTCGACACCGACGACGACTACCTGGTGATCGTGCGGGCCGCGGGCGGCATCCGCATCCCCGCGGCCTGGGGCGGCCGGGACGAGCAGGTGAAGGCCCTGTTCTTCCTGGCCGGGTGCAGTGCCCAGCCGGGCCGGGTGCTGCGCCTGGCCGGCGAGCTGGCGGCCTACCTGCACTCGGACCGGGCCGAGGCGGTGGCCGACGCCGCCTTCGAGGCCGAGGTGAAGGAGGCCCTGCTGCCGGATCTCTCGATCAGCCAGTACCCGCTGCTGCCGGAGCTGTCGACCTCGGCGCTGATCGGCCGGCGGGTGGGCGGGCTCACCATCGATGCGGGCTTCTTCCTGGAGGCGGTAAGCCGCGAGGGCCGGGTCCTGAGAGCCGAGGCCGACCTGGTACTGGAACCCGACGACCAGATCACCGTGCTCGGCCCGCCCGGCAGCCTCCCCGACCTAGACAACGTCGCCCGAGTCCTAGCCGACTAACGGGCGCGGGCACAGAAAGGAGACACGACATGGAACTGGCAGGGGCTGCGGCCATCGTCACCGGAGGCGCGTCGGGCATCGGGCGGGCCTGCGCGAACCGCCTGGCCGGCCGGGGGGCGCACTGCGTGATCCTCGACATCCAGGAGGCCAAGGGGACCGAAGCCGCCCAAGAGGTAGGCGGGCTATTCGTGGAGGGCGACGTGGCCGAGGAGGTGCCGGTGCAGGCCGCGGTGGAGGCAGCCGGCGAACTGGGTCCGCTGCGGGTTCTTGTCAATTCGGCCGGGATCGCCTCCGCGGTGCGCACGGTCGACCGCCACGGCCAGCCCATGCCGCTGGAGCGATTCGAGCGGGTGGTGGCCACCAACCTGATAGGCACGTTCAACTGCATCCGCCTCGCTGCCGCGGCCATGGCCCGCACCGAGCCGGTGGACGCCGACGGCCAGCGAGGCGCGATCGTCAACATGGCCTCGGTGGCCGCCTTCGACGGCCAGACCGGCCAGAACGCCTACTCCGCCTCCAAGGGCGGGGTGGTCGGCATGACGCTGCCCATAGCCAGAGATCTCGTGCCCCTGGGCGTGCGCATCAACACCATCGCGCCCGGACTGATCAACACACCCATCTACGGCACCGGCCCCGAAGCCGAGCAGTTCAAGGCTCGCCTGGCCGAGGGAGTGCTATTCCCCAAGCGCCTGGGCACCGCCGACGAACTGGCCTCGATGGTGATGGAGCTCCTCACCAACGACTACATGAACGGCGAGGTAATCAGGGTCGACGCCGGCATCCGCCTACCTCCCAAATAGCCGCTCGGCCCCGGCCCCTTGGCGTTGCGGCCCAGCGGCCACCCCCGGTAGAATCGCCTTGCGGGGTGGAGCAGTCTGGTAGCTCGTCGGGCTCATAACCCGAAGGTCGTAGGTTCAATTCCTACCCCCGCCACCAAAAAGCCCAGGTCAGAGTACACGCCCTGACTTGGGCTTCACCGCGTTAGGGCCGATTGGAACGCAGGTGCCGAGACTTGACCGCGGTCGGCGGTTCACTCCGATGGCGCGAATCGGTCCTTGGCGCGCTTCGCCTCGGTAGCGAGAGCGGCGATGCGCCGCTCGATGAATCCCAACTGCCGGTCCTCGTCGATCCATTCCTCCACCGCTGCCCGTACGATCTGGGTTCGAACCATCATTGCCCACAAGAGCCCTAGTGTTGTCACCTGCAGGATCGGCAGCAGAGGCTCCCGGTATCCCGATATGTCGATGGAGGGGACCCCGGCCTCACCCAAGAGCCACAGCTTCGCGTAGAACGCGAGGCTGCAAACGACCAGGAGCGTGGCCACCGCCGGATCCTTGACGGCGACGAGGCGGCCGTCCGACCACCGGGGAGAGCGCCACCCACGGAGCATGCCGGTGGACGGCTCTCGACTGCACGGCCCCACGCCCGAGTGGGCAGCCAGGCACCGTATCCGCCTCCTCGCGATGACGATGCACAGCGCGGAGGCTGCCAGCAGGCCTGCAGCGAGGATCCACCACCCGTCGGCAGCAAGAGCGAAGTAGTCAGACCGCCCGAGCGCCCAAACCCATACGCACAACAACGACGCGGACGCCCCAAGGGTCACCCGCACGGTCCGGTCTTCGCCGGGGTGGAACAGTCGGCCATCAGGCCAAGCGGGCGGCCTGCACCACGAGTGCTGCTGCCTGGCTGAGGGCGTCCCCCCAGAGTCATCAGCCATGACGCGACCTCCCATGTGAACGGAAGGATAGAAGCCGATCCGCAGACGAGGAGCCGATGCCGGGGCATAGCCTCTGACCGTGACCGTGGCGGCGATAGACCGGTGGCGATAGATCGCCGTGTCACAGGCCTTTCGTACTGTGCCTCGGCATGGGCGAACGTCTGTTCGATATTGGTGTCGAAGGTCCTCCCTTGGAGAGGCGGGAGCGGTTAGCGTCGGAGGCGATGAAGCGCCGCGAGGAGTTGGGCTCGTCGATGCCGTACCGACGCGCTGCCTCTGGTGACGCTGGGCCCGTGGGTCAGATGGATGACTCTGTGCTGATTTGTGGACCGGCGTTGGAGGGGCTCGACATGTTGCCGGATCGCAGTGTGCGCACGGTGGTGACGTCGCCGCCGTATTGGTCGCTTCGCGACTACGAGGCGGACGGGCAGATCGGACGGGACGACGCGCTGGGCGATTACGTCAAGAGCATTGCGGTGACTTTCGACAAGGTGCGCCGTGTGCTCACCGACGACGGCACGGTGTGGCTTAACGTGGGCGACAGCTACACCTCCGGCAACCGCCGCTATCGGGCTCCGGATCGCAAGAACCGGGCCCGGGCGATGCGGGTTCGCCCGACTACGCCCGACGGTCTCAAGCCCAAGGATCTCATCGGGGTTCCGTGGCGTCTGGCGCTGGCGCTGCAGGACGCGGGATGGTGGCTGCGTTCGGAGGTGATCTGGCACAAGCCGAACGCGCACCCGGAGTCGGTGAAGGACCGCCCCACGAAGGCTCATGAGACGGTGTTCTTGTTGTCCAAGAGCCAGGACTACTACTACGACGTTGATGCGGTGCGGGGTCCCAATGACAGGCGGCTTCGCACCGTGTGGGACATCAACACCGAGCCCCGCCGGCGCGCCGACAGCGGCGTGGACGACCACCCCGCGGTCATGCCGATGACGCTGGCCCGCCAGTGCGTGATGATCACCAGCGAGCCCGGCGACGTGGTGCTTGACCCTTACGCCGGATCGGGAACGACGCTTCTGGCCGCTCGTGAGCTGGATCGCCGCTGGGTGGGCATCGAGTTGAACCCTGCCTTCGTTGACCTGATCGAGCACCGTCTGGCGCTGTGAGCGACCGCGAGGCCCTCAAGCGGAGCATTGATGGCCTGTCGCAGATGGGCGTGCGGTTCGTTGCCCGCATGGTCGAGTCCCTGGCCGACCCGCCCCGGGTCCAGTTCCCGGAACCAGAATCCACCTGGATCAACGCCGAGCCGGACTGGATCGAGTACTTCGGGCTGATGATCTCTGCTCACCACGGCATCACGACGGAGGCGCTCGGGCTGACCAGCTTCGAGACGGCGTTCCGCAACACATGTGAGGCTGTCGATTGGGCCCTGGATCCTCCCGGCTCGGCCACGCAGCGCTTCGTGGATCTCACTGTCGAGGCGTCCGACGGACTTGAGCGCAGGCTGTCGCTGAAGTCGACCGCGGCGCAACGGCTGTCTGAGACGACCGCGCACATCTCGAAGCTGACCGAGGCGGCCTGGATTCAAGATGTCCGCTCAGCACGCACGCGGAGGGAACACACGCTCGAGCTCTTCGAGGAATACTGCGCCGCGGTCGACGCGATCGTGATGCTGCGGGCGTTCCGGGTCGATCGGACCACGATGCCGCACCGCTACCAGCTCATCGAGATCCCCACTGCCATCTTCGAGTCCCTTGCCGACGCGCCCCAATCCGCGTTCGACGCCGACGGACCCACCATCGACTGCGCGTATGGCCGGAATCCAGCAGCCGCTCGGGTCTCGCTCGACAGATCCGACGCCAAGATCACCGTCAAGCAGATCCAACTCTCAGTGTGCGACATCCACGCCGAATGGGAACTGCAGCCCTGACGACTTCTAATGGTTTTTCTAATGGACGGATCGGCACGGGACGTTATCCGCAGGCACGGTTCGGCACAGTGAATTCGCGAAAGCCCACCTCAGAGGCACTTTCTAACACAGGCCGACACAGCCTGACACGGCTCGGAAGCAACTCATAACCCGAAGGTCGTAGGTTCAATTCCTACCCCCGCCACCAAAGAAAGCCCAGGTCAGAGCACACGCCCTGACTGGGGCTTTCACCGCGTCTAGGACAATTCTTCAGGCGCAGGAGCATCTGGCTCGCTGAAGGCTGTTAGGGGTCAGGGCCGGGAGGCGAGGACGGCAGGTGTTCGGCTTCGAGCGGCGACCCAGGCACGGCTGTCGGAGCAGATCCAGCCGACCACTTCCAGCAGCTGGTCGTGATCGCGGGCCAGGTCGCGCTGGTGGATCGGCTCGTGATGTGCGATCCGGTTGCGGAGGAGGTGGAGACGTTGGGCGCGATTCTCCACGTCAGCTCGGATCTGATGCGGGTCGTTCGGCGATGGGTGTCGGGCGAAGGCAGAGGCAAGGGCGGGTACCCATAGCGAAGTCAAGTACTGCGAGCTGCACAGGTATCTCCAGAACCCGAATCCGAGTTCGGCGATCACCCTGCCGTGAACCTCGGTCCGCCCTCGCCTGGCAGCGCGTCGGCGAGCATCGGAAATGTCAGCTCTGATCCGCGAGGACTGCCGACCTTGAAAGAGATGCCCTTGCCAGTACCAGGGATTCTGCCACCCTTTGGCCGAGCCGTGTCTGACGAGCGCATCGTCCATCGCGTTACGGAAGAGGACCTCGAAGCGGCCGAGGTCCTCGTGAAGGGCGGAGCCGGCCCGGATGTTCCAGTCGTACAGGTCGATGGCGGCCGCTACGCTGCCCCCGGCCGCTTGGAGGTACGAATCGAGCCGGTCCCGTGTGAGGCGGCGGGCAACCACCTGGTGGTTGACGATTGACATCTGTCCCACAGCGGGTGTACACTAAGCCCCGAAGACCCCGGAACCGTCAATGCCTCGGCAAACGGCCGGGGTTACGCCTTTGTGGAAGGATTCGCCCGACTCCGACCGGCAAACGGACCGTCCTGTGATCCAGCAGGCCGTCGACGAAGAGCACCCGACCGGTAGTGTCAAGGCCAGTGGCCCTCACGGGCGATCGATTCCGGACTTGTTGCCTGGTCCTGACTGGCGTGAGGGAGCAGTATTGAGAACAGCTTGCTCCTGCCTCGTCGTCGGCTAGAGCAGGAGACGCTCTTGTCGTACTCGCCTATGTGGGGGTAGCGGGTTCGGCGGCAGGGTCTGCTTCCCTCCCCAGAGCCAGTGGACGTTGCTGATCCCGTCGTCATTCAGCCGTCGTCTGTTGTTGCGGCCGTATTGTCTGCGCGGCTGGCCAGAATCGTCGGTCGTGAACCCCAAGAGGTCGTCGCGGACCTGCACGACCCCCGCCGCCCACTGGGCGTCGTCGTCGTTCATCCACACCAGCAGCGCCATATGGTCGGCGGTGCCTGACAGCTCGCCGTGGTCGTCGCATAGGTACATGTGCATGTGCATGTGCATGTGCATCGGGATCTCCCAGCCGCCGAAGTCCACGGAGAACACGCAGTCAGCCTCGATCCCATCGATACTCCAGTGCAGTTCGTCGCCGTCGGAGATGTCGTACGCGTGCGTAAGGTTGATCGCCACTTTCTCGCCCACGGCTCTCTTCTCTGCCTTCCTCAGCTGCTGGTAGCACCAACGGCCGGTCCGCCAACTGTCGAGGACTTCGTCGAGCGATTCGCGAAGCACGCAGGCGAAGTCATCGCAACCCTCGTCCTCGTCCTCGTCCTCGCCCTCGAACCAGTCGACAAGGCCTGCCAGCGGCGGCGCGGGTGTCTTGGACTGCTGCATGGATTCACACTACCTATCGTGAGTTCTCAGGCAACCGTGTCACCGACATAGATGTGATCTCGATGCCAGCTCAGATAGGTGTCGGCGGGCTCGACGGCTCCACTGGGGAGTAGCAGCTTCGGCTGCAAAGCCATCCCGAAGTACCGGTCAACGCCGGGGTCGTGTTGAACGCTCCTTGTGAGGCGTCGCGCCCGGTGCACGCGCATGCCGCCGTTGACGGTGATGAGACCGGTGTCGAAGGCGGCGTCGTGCAGACCGCACGCGGCTATCCCGTTGCGAGAATCGAGGCGCTCCTTGTCGTCGCATTCGGCCCACGGCTTGATATGGGAAGCCACCAGGAGGCGATGTCCGGGCAGCGACCGCGGCGCGAACCCGCAGAACGCACAGCAATGCTGGTAGTTGGCCAGCACGCTTCTCGCGAAACGGTGCTGTCCCAGTCGGATTTGGTGCTCCGCAAGTCGCGATGTGGCGACGTCATTGGTCAGGAGCTTCGCTCGATGCCTCGCAGCCCGAACCTCGACGACCGCGTCCAGGGTGCGCTGCGACAGTTCATCCTGCCCGAGCAGGTCAAAGGCGTCTTCATCTTCCAACGAGAGGAAGTCGGGCAGGAGCTCGGAACCTACGCCCATGTCACGCGCCGCTCGTAGGACCCGGTTGTAGAGCTGCGGGAACTGGCTGGCGTCAGCGGCCATCTCGGCGAAGAACCGCCACTCGTGAGCGCCCGCATGGGCGAGCGATCCGTCCAGATTCTTCATCTTGCTGGTGATGGATCCAGGGGTGCGCTTGAACAGCCTCGCCAGGTCGTGAACGATCTCGGGAGCCAGGTCTGCTGTTGCGCCCCGGTAGTCGTGGGGATCCACGAGTCGGAAGAGGCCGTAGCACAGGATGACCTCGACCGGGGTGTAGGGCTCTTGGCGCGGCCGCTGCTGTCGTCTCTGGATCTGGGACCACTGCGACCGCGCCTGCGCGTCCGTCAGATCGACATAGTCGCCGAGCGACCGCATGCTCCAAACGTAGCCTCTCGCGTGCGCAAGTGAGCCGCCGGGATCATCGTGCTGTCATGGGACGCAGAGCACATCGGCTACTGGCCGGGGCGGTCTGTGTCATTCGGGTTGTATGGCTCGGCGGGGGGCTGTGGCGTTGATGGTGTCCACGGCGTCGATGACATCTGAGGCGATCCACACGTTGCGACGGCCCGCCTTGAACGCGCTCCGCTGGAGTATCTGCGCGTCCGCGAGGCGGTGCAGAATCTGCGTCGCACGGGCTGGGGTCACGTTGAATTCGTCCTCGATGAATCGAGCTGTGACCGCTGGGTTGTCGAGGAGCGCGTCGATGACTCGTGGGACCGCTGACCCCCGGCGGCTGCGCACCCGTCCGTGGTAGTCGTCGCGGATCTGGTCGAGTCGGGCGACAAGACGCTCCGCGGTGTGCGCACCCAGCGAGACCGCGTCGGCGAACACCTCGATCCACGAGCCGAGGTCCCCGGCGCGGTAGCTGTTGAGCCCGGAGACGTATCGGGCGGTGTCGTTCAGCAGGCCGTGCGCGACCGGCACCGGTGCCGGGCCGTCAGGCAGCAGTTTGTGGATCAGCAGCCGTCCGATGCGGCCGTTGCCGTCGACGTAGGGGTGAATCGTCTCGAACTGTGCGTGGGCGATGGCGGCGTGCAGCATCGGGTGCACGTCACCGCGGAGCGAGAACCGGACCAAGTCCTCCATCATTTGCGGAACCTCGCGATGGGAGGGCCCCTCGAAGTCGGCACTGCCGCGGTTGTCGCCAATCCACACGGCGCAGTCGCGCCACGCCCCCAGATGATGCCGCAGCAGGTCGCGGTCCGATGCCAGCAGACGGCGATGCATCCGGTGGAACCATCCTGCGGACACCTCATCGTGGCGGTCACGATGTGCCGCCAACGCCACAGACACGTTCGCCGCGACCAACTCAGTGCCGACGGGGTAGAGGTCGGGGCTGTCCTCGGTCAGGTCCGCCAGCTTCACGGCGAGATGCTCCGACGAGGTTGTGATGTGCTCGATCTGCGACGAGGCGACCGCGTCGGCGCGTATGAGCACCCTCAAGAGTGTTGCTGCGGCGTCTAGAGTAATTACAATGTGACTACATTCTTGCGGGTCAGACGCCCGCGTGGGGCGGCAAGGGGAGGCTCGCATGGATGCGAAGATTGTGGCGATCGGGAACTCGCGGGGCGTGCGTCTGCCGAAGCCGCTCATCGAGGAGGCTGGACTGGGTGAGCGGGTGTCGCTGAGAGTGGTCGACGGCGGCTTGCTGATCGAGCCCCGCTCCGAGGTGAGAGCGGGCTGGGCCGCGGCGGCCCGCCTGGCCCGTGAGCGAGGCGACGACGCCTCGGTGGAAGAAGCGTGGCCGCCGACAGGCTTCGACACCGCTGAGTGGGAATGGGAGTCCACTGAGGGCGACGCCTGATGGGGCCGCAGCGCGGCGAGGTGTACCTCTGCGAACTCGACCCCATGGTCGGCTCGGAGATGCGCAAGACGCGCCCGGTCCTGGTCATATCGCCGGACGAGCTCAACGACCATTCGAGAAGCTGCATGGTGGCGCCCATGACCACCGGCGGACACCCGTACCCGTTCCGGGTTGCCTGCAGGTTTCGCGGCACCTCTGGGCATGTCGTGGTCGACCAGATGCGGGCAGTGGACGTGACCCGATTGGTGCGACGGCTCGGGCGACTACCCACATCCACCACTGCCCGGGTTCTGGCGGTGGTGCGCGAGATGTTTGCGGACTGATGCATCCGAAGAAGTCGGCGAGGGATCAGACGGCAGCCATCCGGCCGGACCCTGGCTCGGGGCCGAGGTTGCTGTCGGGCGGCAACCCGCAGATCCCCAAGGGGTACGGCGACGGCCCCGTCCAGGACTACATCGCGGCCATGCCCGGATGGAAGCGCAGCGTCGGTGAGCGCCTCGACGGGATCATCGTCGGAGCCGTCCCCGACGCTCAGAAGGCTGTCAAGTGGAACCAGCCGTTCTACGGCCTCGAGGGCGAGGGTTGGTTCGTCGCGTACCGCTGCTTCACCAAGTACATCAAGGTGACCTTCTTCAGGGGATCCTCGCTCGACCCAGTCCCTCCCGAGTCCTCCAAGGTGCCCGAGGTCCGCTACTTCCACATACACGAGGACGACGACCTCGACGCGGAGCAGTTCACGTCCTGGGTCGAGCAGGCCAGCCTCCTGCCCGGCGAGAAGCTCTGATCACGACCGGCAGGGGTGTCGAATTCAATAGGGACACTCCGCTGTGTTCGGGCCAGTCAACTCGATAGAAGTGGTGTCTTCGAACGAACTCGGAGCCAGCACAGCACGCTGGTCCGAATCGGATGATGCAGCTGGCTAGGAGTGCTTCTGCGGCGTCAATGCGCCCTGGACGTTGAGCTTCGCTTGGTGTTTGTTCTCGGTCACGAGGTTGGTGGACACGTCGACCACTCCCTCGATCTGCTGGACCTTCTCGTGGATCAGGCGGCGAAGATCGACCATGTCGCGGCAGAACACGTCGGCCACGATGTCGTAGGCGCCGGCCAGGGTGGCCACGTACGCGGCCTCGTCGAGGTCGGCCAGCGCGTCGGCCGTCTCCGCCAGTTGACGGGGCTTGACCTTCATCAACAGCGTGGCGTGCACCCCCAGACCCGAGCGGTGGGGGTCCAGCCACACGTCGAAAGAGAGCATCCCCGACGACCGCATGCGGCTGATCCGGTTCCGCACGGTGCCGGCACTGACACCGATGATCTTGGAGATATCGCTGTAGCTGCTGCGCCCGTCCTCATGCAATATCCGCACGATCTCCAGGTCGATGTCATCCAATTCCACATCGGAAACGCTACTGGATTGATAGACCCACAGAGCCATTCTAAGAATCCTGCCCCAACTCATGCAGCAACGCAAGAGTCATGGTCGAGAATGATGATTGTCTCGGAAACTGGAACACAAGAACCGGAAGCGTCCCAACCAAAATAGTTCGTAATATTCGCTATCAGAGTTCGGTGTCGACATACTCGCTGTCTCTGTTTTGTGAGCTGAATTCCCAAGCAGTTCGGCACAGATCCGGCATGAGTGAGAACGGTCGGGTCGCGCATCCGACCCCACCTGGTGCACTCGGCACTCCGGACGCCTCGCCGCACTGCGTCCTGCACTGCGAGGCATTTGCGGGCAGGCGCGATCATGGTCGGCAACAACATGATCCTGGCTCGCGGCAGAAAGGGGCGAGCGAGGCTGGGACAGCGAGTCGCTCACCCTCGTCACCGGGGACGCGGCCTTTCAGGACTTCCCGGTGCGGGTGCTCTGGTAGCACCGGCACCACGCCTGAGTCCATGCAAGACCCGTCTCGCCAAACTCGAAGGGCAAATCGCGTACCGTCGAGTTCCAGCGGTGGCGAAATGCCCACTAGGGGCGCGACCCGCACGCCATAGGTTTGCTAGTCAGGCCAACGACCGTCGAGTTGACCGGAAGGCGGGCCGTGAGAGAGCTGACGATCGACGAAATCGACGACCTGGCTCTGGGTGCGACCCTGCTGGGAACGGGCGGAGGCGGCGACCCCTACGTCGGCAAGCTGCTGGTCAAGCAGGCCATCGCCGATCACGGTCCCGCGAAGGTGGTGGGACCGGAGGAGCTGCCCGAAGACGGGCGCGTGCTGACCACAGCCATCATCGGCGCGCCGACGGTGATCTTGGAGAAGATCCCGGCCGGCACCGAGTTCCGAGCCGGAATCCGCGCCCTGGCCGCCTATTTGGGAGAGGAGCCGGTCGCACTGATGCCCATAGAGGTGGGAGGGGTCAACACGCTGGTGCCGATCGCCACCGCAGTGGAGTTGGGCATCCCGATAGTCGACGCCGACGGCATGCGGCGCGCCTTCCCCCAGATCGAGATGACCGTCTTCACGCTGCACGGGCTGCTGGCCGCGCCCATGTCCATCGCGGACGAGAAGGGCAACATGTGTGTCTTCGAGGCGACCACCAACCAGACAGCCGAGGCGCTGGCCCGCGCCGCCATCCTCCAGCTCGGTCTGGCCAACGCCATCAGCTGCTACCCGATGACGGTGGCCGACGTGCGGCGGGCGGGCATCCGCGGCTCGATGACCTACTGCACCGAGGTCGGGAGGCGCCTTGCCGAGGTCAAGCGGGGCACGGATCACGCTTGGGAGGAACTGCTCGACTACACCGAGGCAGCGTTGGTCTTCAGCGGCAAGGTCATAGACATCGACCGCCGAACGACCGAGGGCTTCGCCCGAGGCACTGTGGTGCTCGAACACTTGGAGGACGCCGGCCGCACCATGCGAGTCGAGATCCAGAACGAGAACCTCATCGCGTTCGAGGAGGGCGAGGCCGTCGTGACGGTCCCCGATCTGCTCTGCCTGCTCGACTACGAGTCGGCGGACCCGATCACCACCGAGGGCCTGGCCTACGGTCAACGGCTGAACGTGCTGGCTATGCCGTGTGCCCCTGAATGGCATCGCGACGGAATGTTCGACCTTGTGGGCCCGAGGGCCTTCGGCTACGACATCGACTATGTCGACTTCCGGGAGAGCCAGCGATGAAGTCGCTGAGGCTCGGCGTCGACGTCGGTGGCACCAACACCGATGCGGTCGTCGTCGACTCCACCGGTGCCGTGGTCGCCGCCACCAAGGCCGCCACGACCCCTGATCCGATCGGCGGCATCCGGGCGGCCGTGACCGCGGTGCTGTCTCAGGTAGGCGACCCCACGGCGCTGGGCAAGGCGATGCTGGGCACGACCCATCCCACGAACGCCATCATCCGGCGCCAGGACCTCGATCGTGTCGGAGTGCTGCGCCTGGCCGCGCCGTCGTCGTTGGGAGTGCGGCCCAGCGCGGCCTGGCCCGAGGACCTCAGAGACATCGTGATCGGGCGCAGCCAGATTGTCGCGGGGGGCTTCGAGTACGACGGCACGCCCATTGCGGGCCTCGACGAGGATGCCATTCGGCGCTTTGGGGCTTCTTGCGCCCGTGACATGTCCGCGATCGCGGTCTCCTGCGCGTTCAGTCCGGCTTCGATCGATCACGAACTGCGGGCGGCAGAGCTTCTCGCTGAGGAGTGCGGCACCGACTTCCCGGTGTCCTTGAGCCACACGGTGGGATCGCTGGGGCTTCTCGAGCGCGAGAACGCCACGATCCTCAACGCTTCGCTGCTGACAGTGGCGAAGCGGGTGGTCGCCGGGTTCCGCAGCACGCTGGCGGAGGCAGGTCTGGATGTGGAGAGCTTCCTCACCCAGAACGACGGAACGCTGATGGCCGTCGACGAGGCCGACAAGTACCCGGTGCTCACCGTCGGCTCTGGCCCGACCAACTCGATGCGGGGGGCCAGCGCGCTGGCCGGACTGTCCGACGCGCTGGTCATCGATGTCGGCGGCACCTCGGCCGACGTGGGGATCCTCGTCGACGGATTCCCTCGCGAGTCGACCGCCGCCGTGGAGGTGGGAGGGGTGCGGACCAATTTCCGCATGCCCGATCTGATCTCGGTCGGCCTGGGCGGAGGCAGCATCGTTCGACACACAGACGGTGTCACCGTCGGCCCCGACTCCGTCGGCTACGACGTGATCACCGAGGCCATCTGCATGGGAGGCGACACGCTCACACTCTCGGACGTCTCGCTGGCTGCGGGCCGCCTGGAGGGTTTCGGCGATCCTGCGCTGCTGTCGGGCCTGGACGCCTCACTCACAGACACCGCCATCGGCTGGGTAGACGAGCGAGTCGGCGTTCTGTGCGAGCGAATGAAGGCTTCCAGCACGGCTCTTCCCCTACTGGCTGTCGGTGGCGGCGCCCACTTGGTGCCCCATGGGTTGCCGGGGGTCAGCGAGGTGCTCTGGCCCCAGCACCATTCCGTCGCCAACGCCTTTGGCGCCGCCATCGCCGAGGCGGCTGGATCGATCGACAAGGTCTACAGCTACGACACCGCCGGCAGGGAGGCCTGCCTGAGCAGCGCCCGCGAGGAGGCCGAGGACGCGGCGATCCGAGCGGGCGCCGACCCTCACAAGGTGCGCATCACGAGGATCGTCGAGATCCCCATGACCTACGTGCCGGGGGGCGGATGCCGAGTCATTGTGAAGGCCGTGGGGCCGCTCGCCTCGTAGCTCGCCGGACCTCGCGGCGGCTGTGAGTAGTAGAAATCCGACGGTGGTCGATACTCGCCCGCACCCCAGACCCATCACCGTAAAGCAGCTCCTGGCAACCGGCGCGCTGGGCGACTGTCATGTCGTGGCAGGCGAGCAGGGCCTGGATCGCATCATCTACGACGTGTTCGTGACCGCCCACTGCGACCTGGCCACCCCCATCTCGACGGGCCTGCTGGTCGTGCTGGATGCCCGAGGACTCCAGCCGAACTCCTACGCGCTGGATGTGGCACTGCGAACGGTAAGGGACGGCGGAGGGTCCGGCCTGGTAGCGGTGAACGCGGTGTCGGCTACCGGCATTGCGACGCGGCGCCTGGCTGATCGCTTCAGGACCGCGCTGGTGGAGACGGAAGCGGCCGATGTGCTCGCGATGGCCGCCGCGGCGCGCGAGCTGGTGTTGCAGCCCTCCGTGCACCAGGCGGCCATGATGTCGAGGCTGCTGCGGGGTCTGGACAGGGCGACCACCGTGGACGGAACCTTGGCCCTGGTCTCGGAGATTCTCGGACGGCCGTGCTCGCTGGTTGAGGCCAGCAGCGCCGTCATCGCCGGGCCCCAGGTGTCGGTCCGTCCGGCGGCCTTGAGACGGCATGCCTACCACGCTCCCGATATCGGTTCCGAGGGTCAACCCGGAATGGTCTACCCCGTTGTCGTCTTGCCCGGCGAGCCGATCCGGTTGTGGCTCGTGTGCGTGCTGGGCGACGGCGACGAACCCATCCAGCGAGCCGGTCTGGATCTTCTCGGGGTTGCCTCTTGGGCGGTGGGAGCCAACCTGGTGCACGACCGTCTCGCCATGGAGCGAGACGCCCGGCACCGGCTGGCCCTGCTCAACGAGGTCGTCGGCAGCGGGGAGCTGCCCGATGAAGCGATCCTTGCCCAGATGGCCACCTTCGGCTGGTCCGCAGCCGGGTGGATCAGTGCCTTCCATGTCCAGCTCTCGGGTCCGGTGGACTCCAACTGGGTGCTCGTCAACACCGATGCTCTCGGCGAGACACTTCAGGAGGTCGGGATCGACGGTCCGCTCATCGAGAGGACGGACGGCTGGTCGGGCTGGGTGTGCGCACCGACGGAGCCCGCCGTGGGGGACTATCGGCGCCTGACACGAAGCCTGCACGAAGCGCTTCACGCGCTGGTCGCAGACTCCGACGGCGTGAGCGCGCACGCAGGGGTGGGCCGGCCCGCCACCGGCCTCGGTGGCCTGCGGGCCGGCCTCACCGAAGCGCGCCAGGCGGCGGCGTTGGCCGGCGCCGGGGCGAGGCGCGTCGCGGTGAGGCACATCGACGAACTCGGCATCCAGCGGATCATGCTGGGCTGGTACGGGTCGGCTGACTTCGGCCGGGTGGTGGCCGCGTTCCTCGAACCGTTGACCAGCGAAGACTCCGACGGCGAGTTGCTGCGCACCCTGCAGACCTACCTGGATTGCCAGTCCTCGGCGACGAGCGCGGCGGCGGCGCTCGGCGTCCACCGCAACACCGTGATGAAGCGCGTCGACCGCATCGCCGACACGCTCAGCGTCAACTTGCACGATCCCGACCAGCGATTGGCGCTTCAACTCGTGGTCAGGATGCACAGGCTCGATCAAGTCGGCCCCTAGCCGGTCTCGACGCTCGCGGCGTCAGATCTCGTGCCAAGACTGCACCTTATGGTGCCCCCAAGGCAGCGTTCTGCCCATTGAGCCCTGCTTCGGGGCTCCTTACCGTCCTCTCTCAGGCTCACACATCCCATCGCGAGGGGGGAACCGATGAAGATACGAGACGCCGCCAGGCTCGTGGCGGTCATTCTGGCGCTGGCTCTGGTGGCCGCCGCGTGCGCAGACGACGACGCACAGGACGAACCCGCAGCCGCGACGACCGTGGCGAGCGATACCGACGACGAAGCTCCCGTCGAAGCGGAGGAGTCACCGCAAGACGACGAAGTGTCAGCAGACGACGACAGCACAACCGAGACGACGAGTGAAGAGCCAGCGCCCGAGCCGGCAGTAGAGGAGGAAGCGCCCGAGCCGGCCACCGAGGAGCCCGAGGCTGAGCCGCCGACAACGACGGAGCCGGCCGGCCCGAAGCGGGTCGCCTACCTCTCGGCCAGTTCGGCCAACACGTTCCTGCTGGCGTCGGTGGGGGAGATGGAGCGCCTCGCCGATGAGAACAACATCAAGTTGGTCGAGTTCGACGCCCAGTTCCTGGCTGATCTACAGACCAAGCAGCTGCAAGACGTGGTGGCCAGCGGCCAGTATGACGGGATCATCCTGGTCGCGTTGAACGGTCCAGGACTGGTCCCCGACGTGGAGGCAGCCCTGGAAGCCGGGCACCAGGTGGTGCTGTTCAACCAGATCGTCGGCGACGACCTGTCCACCAACGAGCCGCAAGTGGACGGGATCGCCGCGTCTGTCCTTGCTCCGCCCATCGTCACCGGCGAGCGGGCCGGGCGTCTCACAGTCCAGGCCTGCGCCGAACTGGATCCGTGCCGGGTCGTGTACATCTTCGGCATCCGCGGCTTCCCGCTGGATGAGGCCCTGCGCCGAGGGTTCGACAGTGTGGTCGCGGGCGAGCCCCACATCGAGGTCGTCGCCGAGGGCGAGGGCCAGTACCTCGGCCCCGAAGGCGGAATCAACGCCATCCAAGACATCCTGCAGTCCCAGCCCGATTTCGACGTTGTCGTCGGGGCCGACCAGCCGCTGCAAGGCATCGAGCTCGTCCTCACCGACGAGGGCAAGCTCGACAACGTCGCCCTAATCGGCCTCGGGGGATCGTCGCCCGCCATCGAGGGAATCCGGGACGGGCGCTGGTTCGCGACCGTGTTCTACGCGCCGGCCAGCGAGGGCCGTCTGGCCATGGAGGCCATGATCGCGGCGCTATCCGACGGCACCTACACGGGCGGCGTCGACCCCAACGGCGGCTTCGTCGACGAGGGAATGGTCACATCCGCCAACGTCGACCAGTTCGACCCGGAGTGGGATGGCTGACCCCGAACACGACGGGCCCGTCCACGTCGAACTGCGCGGGGTCTCCAAACAGTTCGGTTCGACCCAGGCCGTCGACAGCGCCGACATCGCCATCCGGCGTGGCTGCATCCACGCCCTTGTCGGGGAGAACGGCGCCGGAAAGTCCACAGTTGGCCGGATCATCTCCGGAGTGCACACTGCCGACCGGGGGTCGATGGTTGTCAATGGGCGCCCCTGCCGGTTCCGGTCGCCGCGACAAGCCTTCGCCGAAGGCATCACGACCATCGCCCAAGAACTCGCTCTCGTAGAAGACCGCAGCGTAAGTGACAACGTATTCCTAGGAGTCGAATCGACGCGCTGGGGATTCGTTGCCCGCAACGGCACCAGGCGCCGATTCCAGGCACTGGTCGAACGCACTGGGATCACCGCCGATCCTGCGGCAATGGTGCACAGGCTCAGCGTGGCCGACCAGCAACGAGTCGAGATCCTGCGAGCGGCCGCCCGGAGAGCCGAGTTCGTGATCATGGACGAGCCCTCAACTCGGCTGTCCGCAAAGGAACGCAGCCAGCTTCACCACTTGATGCGCTCCCTGCGCGATCAGCAGATCACCGTGCTGTTCATCTCGCACTTCCTCGACGAGGTCCTCGAACTCGCAGACGCCGTCACGGTCATGCGGGACGGCCGTGTCGTGCGGACATCGGAGCCGTCGTCGGAGACCGCGGACTCGCTCGTCGAGGCAATGATCGGGCGTGAGCTCGCAGGGAGCTTCCCGCCCAAGCCGCCCCGGCCCGCCCCGACCTCGAGGCCGATTCTGAGAGTGAGGGGCCTCTGGTCCCCGGCCCTGGCTGCGACGGCACCTGGTGTGACCGAGAGCGTCGCCGCGAAGCAGGACCCAGCTAGCAACGCCGGACTCGATCTCGACTTGCTCGCCGGCGAGATCGTAGGCATCGCCGGGCTCGTCGGATCTGGTCGCACGGAATTCGTCAGAGCCGTTTACGGCGCTGACGCCAGCAACACTGGCCTTGTCGAGGTTGAGGGTCTCCCAGCTGGCGGGTCCGGGCCACGCCGAGCAATCAGCCTCGGCCTCGGACTGATACCCGAATCCCGCAAGGACCAGGGACTGGTGATGGATGGCACCCTGCGCTACAACGTGAGCCTTCCTCACCTGCGTCGCATCACCCGCAAGGGCTTGGTGAGCCGCGGTCGTGAGCGCGACCTCGTGTCTGCGGCGGTGTCGGGCGCGGACGTGCGGGGCGCAGGAACGGAAGCGCCCGTGAGGCTCCTATCGGGAGGCAACCAGCAGAAGTCTCTGTTTGCACGTTGGATGACGCCAGATTTGAAAGTGCTGATCGCGGACGAGCCCACCCGGGGAGTGGATGTCGGCTCCAAGCGCTCCATCTACGACCTGATCGCGGCCTCGGCCCGAGACGGCTTGGCAGTGCTGCTGGTGTCCTCGGAGCTGGAGGAACTCATCGGGCTGTGCCACCGGGTGATTGTGATGAGAAAGGGGCGGTTCGCGGCCGAGTTCGTCCACCCCGATCTGGACGAGGCGCGGATCCTTCAGCACGCATTCGGCGAGGCAAGCTCCGCGGAGCACGCTTCGTCTGCGGCGTCGCCCGAAGAGCGAGCTCCATGACCGGCGCCGCCGAGGCACGCCTGCGGCTGCCCGGAGACGGGCGTTGGCTCGGCGTGCTGGCCAGATACGGCATCGTGTGGGTGACGCTTGCGCTATTCGTGCTGCTGGCGCTTACCACCGACGGCTTCCTCACCGGGCCGAACCTCCGCAACCTGCTCGACCAGCAGGCGACACTGCTCATCGCGGCCTCGGTCGCCACCCTCACCATGATCGCCGGCGGCTTCGACCTGTCGATATCAGCCGTGGCTATAGCCGCACCGCTGGTGGCGCTCCGAATCGAGAACGCCACCGGCTCGGTGGCGCTGGCGGTACTCGCCGGTTGTGCGTTCGGGTTGCTGGTCGGCCTGGTCAATGGCTCCATCGTGGCATTCGCCCGCATCAACTCGTTCATCACCACGCTGGCTACCTCGTTCATCGTGTTCGGCATCGGCTACATCGTGAGCGAGCGCAGCATCATGCGGCCCATCGGCGACGGCTTCCGCAGCATCGCCCGCACACGCGTCGCCGAGCTGACCACCGCCACATGGATATCGCTTGCAGTGGTGGCCGTCGCCTGGGTTGCGCTGGCCGGAACCCGATTCGGCCGCCATGTGTACGCCACGGGGGGCAATTCTGAGGCCGCCAGGCTGGCTGGCGTCCGCATCCGCCAAGTGGTGGTGATTGTGTTCGCGCTATCGGGGTTGGCCGCCGGGCTGGCAGGTGTGGTGGCATCAGCCAGAACCATCAGCGCGACGCCGTCCGATGGCTTCGGCTTCGTCTTCGGTGTCATCGCGGCCATCGTGGTGGGCGGCACGTCTATCGCCGGCGGAACCGGGGCGGTGTGGAGGACGCTGCTGGGCGCGTTTTTCATTGCCTTCATGGTCAACGGCTTCAACCTCCACCAGATCGACCCGATCTGGCAGAGGATCATCCAGGGTCTCGTGATCCTGGCCGCCGTGGCCACCGAGGCCTTGTCGAGAGCCCGGCGCGCCTGACCCCGGCGGACTCGCCCGCCTTCAACTCGACCACCAGAACCCACCCAACAACCCGGGAAGGAAACCACAATGAGAATCCACATCGTTGTTCCGATCGCATCGGACTCATTCAACGATCAGATTGCCGAGGAGGCCCGCGGCTTTCTCGGCGACAGCATCGACCTGGAGGTCTCGTGCCTCCCGTATGGCCCCGCGTCGATCGAGTCGTCCTACGACGAGGTTCTCGCCGGCCCCGCCATCGTCTCGGAGGTCGTGCGGGCCGAGGCCGATGGCGCGGATGGGGTCTTCATCACCTGTTTCGGTGATCCGGCGGTCCCCGCGGCCCGGGAGTTGGTCGACATTCCGGTCGTGGGCGGGTTCGAGCCCGCAGTGGCCACGGCCCTCAACGTCGGGGAGCGCTTCTCGGTTGTCACGGTGCTGGAGAACGTTGTGCCGATGATCTCGGGGCTCGCCGCCCGGATGGGTGTGCGGAGCCGGATGGCGTCCATCGAGGTGATCGACACGCCGGTTCTGGAGTTGCACGACGGCGACATTCTGCTCAAGAACCTCTACGAGGCCTCGTGTCGCGCCCTCGATGCCGGTGCCGACACGCTGGTGCTGGGATGCACCGGCATGCTCGGAGTCGCCGCCGCTCTGCAAGCCCGGCTGGAGTCTGAGCGGACCCGCGTGCCGGTCGTCGATCCAACCGGTGCGTCGCTGGCAATGCTGCTGTCAATGCACTCGATGGGCCTCAAGCCGAGCCGCACGACCTACATGCCCCCACCCGACAAGGAACGCACCAGCCCAACCGGCGACTAGGACATCCAGCAAAGTCGCAGCATGACCGCGCAGCCATCTGGTCGCGCTGGGCACATTGCTGATAGCAGGACTGCACGGCCAGCCCAGTGCCCAGCCTTGACGCTGGCCGGATTCGTATAGTTCCGACGCTATGGGAGATGCTGCATCCAGTTCCTTCGATGTCGTTGTCGTCGGCGGGGGCATCGCCGGGGTGTCGGCCGCTTGGGCGCTGGCCCGTCGGGGACATCGCGTGGCCGTCGTCGAGCGGGAAGTATCGCTGACCGCGCACAGCACGGGGCGGTCGGCGGCTCAGTTCCTGGCCTCCTACGGCGGGCCGGCCAACCGGATCCTGAGCGCAGCGTCGCGGCCGTTCCTAGAAGCTGGCGCCGACGGTCTGGTCGACAGCGAACTGCTGGAGCCCCGCAACGTGCTGTGGGTTGCGCCTGTCGGTTTCGAGCAGCACCTATTGGACCGGATTGACGCGAATCAGACCACGGGCACGCCCTGCGAGCGCCTCGACGCCGCGGGGGCCGTCGGGCTCTGTCCCGCCCTCAACCCACAGTGGCTGGAAGCCGGTCTGATCGAGTACGACGGCTTCGACATCGACGTCGCGGCGCTGCATCAGGCCTTCCTGCGAGGTGCCCGAGCCCAGGGGGCGGCGGTGCTGCGCGAGCAGGGCGTGAGAGCGCTCGCCCGCGGCGACAACTGCTGGCATGTGGATGTCGGCGATCAGGTTCTGCGCGGTGCGGTTGTAGTCAATGCGGCCGGTGCTTGGGCCGACGAGGTGGCCCGCATGGCTGGCGTGCGTCCGGTCGGGATGCAGCCGTATCGGCGCACGGTGTTCACGTTCGTCAGCCGCTTCGACTCGGCTGGCTGGCCGCTGGTGGTGGGGGCCGATGAGAGCTTCTACTTCAAGCCCGAGGGCGCCGACCAGATCCTGGCCTCGCCCGCCGACGAAACTCCCGAGCCACCCTGCGACGTCAAGCCCCGCGAGATCGACGTGGCGGCCGGGATCGAGGCCATCAACCGGGCCACGATCCTTGACGTTCGCTCGATCCGATCTACCTGGGCCGGTCTGCGCACGTTCGCTCCGGACCGCGCGCCCGTGGTCGGCTTCGACCCCGGAGCCGAAGGGTTCTTCTGGTGCGCCGGGCAGGGCGGCACCGGCATCCAGACATCCCCAGCCATGGCCACCCTCACCGCCGACCTGATCAGCGGCGAGACTCCCGCGCCCCCGCTCGACGGCATTGCCCCCGAACTCAGCCCGCAGCGGCTTGTCCATTAGGCAGTGCCGAACGCACATCTGCCGACCCAGCGTTATGCCGACTGCCCATGAATTGGGCGGCGAGGCCCTCAATATGGTGAGACCCACCGACCGCGGATCACGAACGGGAGACAGCGAATGGTCCGGATGCTGTGGATCAACCCCGTCGGCACGCACCTCTACGACGCACCCATAGGCGCCGAATTGCGGGCCGAGGCCGCGCCGGCAACCCGAGTGGACGTGTGCTCACTTCCCGGCGTCGGTCCCAAGCATCTCGAATGGAACGCCCTGGAGGCGGTGGTGGCCGGCCCCACCATGGGAGTGGTCCGCTGGGCCTCCGAACAGCAAGGCTATGACGCCGCAGTCATCGGCTGCTTCTACGATCCCTTCCTGCGCGGCGCCCGGGAACTGGCCGGCCCCATGGCGGTGACCGCGCCAGCCGAGGCCTGCCTGCACATCGCAGCCACTATCGGAGAGCGGGTCTCGGTCCTGGTGGGACGGCGCAAGTGGATCCCCGAGATGCACGAGAACGTGGTCAAGTACGGGTACGGCGGCCACTTGGCGTCGTTCCGGGTGCTCGACATGAGCGTCGACGAGTTCCAGGCCGACCCTGAGACCACCCAGCAGCGCATCCTGGCCGAGGCCGAGAGCGCGGTACGTGCCGACCGAGCCGACGCCGTCGTGCTGGGCTGCACCATCGAGTTCGGCTTCTGCCGGGCGGTGCAGGACAAGATCGGTGTTCCGGTTATCGATGCCATCACCGCACCCCTGCGCTACGCCGAGTTCCTGGCGACCGTCGGAGCTGATCACGGCTGGCGCACCAGCCGGGTCGGTGGCTACGACTCCGTCCCGGCGCGCGAGCTCGAATGGATCCCGATGGTGGAGCCCGTGCTCGACAAGGACCCCCGGCCCTGACCCGCGCCCACACCGAGACTCGCGCCCAGGAGCGGCCATGGACACGCTGACCGCCGACGACATAGAAGCGCTGTGTCTCGGCGCGACCCTCCTAGGTACCGGCGGGGGCGGCGACCCGTACATCGCCAAGCTCGTCGCTCACCAAGCCCTGGAGACCTACGGACCCGTCGAGGTGGTGAACGCGGCCGATCTCGCCGGTGACGCGCTGGTTCTCACCACCGCGGTGATCGGCGCGCCCACCGTGATCCTGGAGAAGATCCCCGCCGGAACCGAGTACGTGGCTGGCGTGGAGGCACTGGCCTCGTACCTGGGCAAGGAGCCGGCCGCGATCATGCCCATCGAGGTGGGCGGTTGCAACACGCTGCTGCCCATCGCCACCGCCGCGGAGATGGGGCTGCCCATAGTGAACGCCGACTCCATGCGCCGGGCGTTCCCCCAGATCGAGATGACGGTGTTCACGCTGGCCGGGCTGCCGGCCGGCCCGCTCTCGGTTGCCGACGAGAAGGGCAACCAGTGCGTGTTCGAGACGACCACCAACCAGGTAGCGGAGACCCTGGCCCGCACCGCGGTCATCCAGCTCGGGATGGCCAACTCCATTAGCTGCTACCCGCTCACGGCGGCACAGGTCGCCGAGCACGCCATCCAGGGCTCGCTCACCTACTGCACCGAGGTCGGGCGGCTGCTGCAAGCAGTGAAGGACGGCGAGGACGGAGCGTGGGACAGGTTCCTGTCCGAGTCGGGATCCAAGAAGTTCTTCAACGGCAAGGTGGCCGACCTCGACCGGCGCACCACCGACGGGTTCGCCCGGTCGACGGTGATCCTTGAAGATCTCGACGGTTTCGACGCGACCATGCGCATCGAGGTGCAGAACGAGAACCTGATCGCCTTCCTCGACGGCAAGCCCGCCATCACCACCCCCAACCTGATCTGCCTGCTCGACTGCGAGACCTTCGACCCCATCACCACCGAGGCCCTGGCCTACGGCAACCGGGTCCTGGTGATCGGCATGCCCTGCGCGCCGGAATGGCACCAGGAGGGGATGCTCGACCTCGTCGGGCCCCGGGCCTTCGGGTACGACATCGACTTTGTGGAGCTGTCGCCATGAGCGAGCATCAAGAGTTCCGCGTAGGCATCGATGTCGGGGGCACCAACACCGACGCGGTGGTCATCGACGCCGAGGGCTCGGTGATCAGCGCGGTCAAGGCGGCCACCACGCCCGAACCCATCGACGGCATCCGCGAGTCGCTCAGCAAGGTGCTCCAGGGCGTCGACAGGAAGCGGATAGCCAAAGCCATGCTGGGGACCACCCACCCCACCAACGCCATCATCGAGCGGCGAGGCCTCGACACAGTGGGCGTGCTGCGCCTGGCTGCCCCGTCTTCGTTGGGAGTGAGGCCCGGCGCGGCCTGGCCCGCCGACATCCGGGACATGGTCATCGGGGTCTCGGCCATCATCGAGGGCGGCAACGAGTACACCGGAGCCGAGATAGCCCCGCTCGACACCGACGCGGTGCGCCGCTTCGCGGCCGACGCCGTCGCCGCGGGATGCCGCGCCGTCGCAGTGTCGGCCGCCTTCAGCCCAGCAACCAGCGAGCACGAGCTGCGAGCGCGTGACGTCCTGACAGCCGAACTGGGCGACGCTTTCCCGGTCTCGCTCAGCCATCAGGTTGGGTCGCTGGGCCTGCTCGAGCGCGAGAACGCCACCATCCTCAATGCGGCGCTGCTGAGCGTGGCCTCCAGTATTGTCGACGGCTTCGAGAACGCTCTGGCGGCGCACGAACTGGCCATCGACGCCTACCTCACACAGAACGACGGCACGCTGCTCACCGCGGCCGAAGCCGGGCGCTTCCCGGTGCTGACCCTCGGATCGGGGCCCACCAACTCGATGCGGGGTGCCTGCGCGCTGGCGAGGGTCAACGACGCGGTCGTCATCGACGTGGGCGGCACCTCGGCCGATGCGGGCATTCTCGTGGACGGGTTCCCCCGGGAGTCCAACGCGGCGGTGGAGGTGGGCGGGGTGCGCACCAACTTCCGTATGCCCGATCTGATCTCAATCGGGCTGGGAGGAGGCACGGTGGTGCGCGATGCCCGCGCCGGCAACGGCTCAGAGCTGGCCATCGGCCCCGACTCGGTGGGCTACGCGGTGGCCACCGAGGCATTGTGCGTCGGCGGCAGCACGCTCACCCTCTCGGACATCTCGCTGGCATCGGGACGTCTGGGTGACTTCGGCGATCGCAAACTGGTGGAACACCTGGAGCCCGGGCTGGTGCGCGACGCGTTGAGCTGGGTGGACGAGCAGGTGTCGATCATGAGCGACCGCATGAAGTCGAGCCGGGCCGAGATCCCGTTGCTGGCCGTCGGCGGGGGAGCCCATCTGGTCGCAGAGAGCGTGCCCGGCATTTCCGAAGTGCTGCGCCCGCGGAACTACTCCGTGGCCAATGCGTACGGTGCCTGCATCGCCGAGGCATCCGGAACGGTCGACCGGGTCTACAGCTATGACCGTTCCAGCCGGGAGGAGTGTCTCGACGACGCCAAGGAACTGGCCGCCAACGCCGCAGTGCGATCCGGCGCCCATCCCGACCGGATCCGCATCACCACCGTGACCGAGGTGCCCATGACCTACGTGCCCGGCGGCGGATGCCGAGTCATGGTGAAAGCCGTTGGGCCTCTCGCCTGAGCGTCCCCTGCTGCCGATCGCGGACTCCCACAACGATCTGCTGCTGGGCTGCATGCACCGGCGCGAGCGGGGTGTGCCCGACCCGTTCGGCGACGACTGGCTGCCGGGGCTTCGTGCCGGCGGCGTGGTGTTCCAGGTGCTTCCCATCTTCACCGAGGAGCAGTTCGTCGGCGAGGCGGCCCTGCGCAGAACGCTCGAGATCATCGCCCTGGCCCGTGAGATCGCAGACATCCACCGGGCCGATGTGGCCATCGCCGAGAGAGCTGTCGACATCGACCGGATCATCGGCAGCGGCCGCATCGCCCTACTGCTCGCCATCGAGGGGGCCGAGCCTGTCGGCGCGTCGATCTCGATGTTCGAGACCCTGCACCGTCTCGGCGTGCGCATGGCGTCGCTCACCTGGAACCGGCGCACGATGCTGGCCGACGGGATCGCCGAGTCCGGCACTGGCAGCCGCCTTTCTTCGCTCGGTGTAGAAGCCGTGGCCGAGATGGAGCGGCTCGGCATGGTGGTCGACATCAGCCACCTGTCGGCCACCGGAGTCGACCACATCGCCGAAGTAGCGACAGCACCTTTCGTGGCCACCCACTCGTCGTGCCGGGCGCTATGCGATCATCCCCGAAACCTCACCGACTCACAGATCGGGCTGGTGGCCGCTTCGGGCGGGTTCGTGGCCGTCAACGCATTCGGCTCCTTCGTGTCGGAGACGGATCCGACCATCGACGCCTTCATCGACCACCTTGAGCACGCCGCCGCCATCGCCGGGGCTGACCGCGTTGCCGTTGGCGCCGACTTCATTGACGATCTGGTTCGAACCGTCGATCCCATCCTCGGGCGCCAGCTTCTCGTCGATCCGGCCGACCTCTCGTTCATCGCGGACTTGAAGGCACCGGCCGACTTCGTGAACCTGTCGGAACGGCTCATCGAGCGGTGCGGTCCCGACCGGGCGGCTCGCTTTGCTAGCACCAACATGCTCGACTTCTTCCGCGCCAATCTGAGGTAGAGGCCGTTCCGGCTCGGGCAGAGCGGCCTCGGTAGGTTTGGGCCATGGGCAATGAGCGTCCGGTCACCGTCAAGCAGCTGCTGTCATCGCCCGCGCTCATGGGCGCGGAGCTCGTCGCGGGCGAAGCCGGGTTGGACGCAGTGGTCACCGAAGTCGTGCTCCACGGGCGGCTCAGAGCCGACTCACCGTTGAAGCCCGGTGAAGCCGCCGTCCTGGACGCGGCCGACATCGGTGAGCACCTCTACCAGATCGACATGGCCATCCGGATCATCGCCGACGCTCAAGGAGCGACGCTGATCGTCACGAATCCCGGCTTCGAGCTCGGCGTGGGAGTGCGCCGCCTCGCCAACCGGTTCGATGTGCCGCTGGTCGTGGTGGGCGACGCCGACGCAATGACCCTCACCCACCGGTTGAGAGCTCAGCTGTGGGCGGCCGACGTGGAGCATGCCGCTGCGGTCGACTCACTGCTGGTGTCCCTCAGCCGACCCCGCATCGCCAGTGTGGAGGGAGTGCTCGAGGCCGTCACCGAACTCAGCGCTTCGAGCGTCTGCCTGCTCGGTCAGGATCGCAGCCTGGTGGCTGGCGCGGCCATCGAAGTCGATGGTCGCCGGCTGGCGTCAGGCCCGGCGTACCTGGTCGACAACTCGGCTGATGCCGCGCTCCACAGCACCGCCATCGTGCTGACTCCCAGCGAGCCCGGCGCGGAGGCCGACTACTGGCTGGTGGCAGAGAGCCGCGGGTCGGACGGGGTCCAGCGCCTGCTGCGGTCTCTGCTGCAGATCGGATCCTGGTACCTGGCGGCCCTGCTGGCCTCAGTACGGGCCCGAACCGAGAGCGACGCCCGGCGCCGGATCGCGGTGCTCAACGAGCTGCTGGCCACTAGCGACCTCCACGAGCGGGACATTCGCAACCAGATGCTGGCTCTGGGATGGAGCGCCGCGGGATGGAACACCGGCCTGCATATCACGCTGCGCGGGGCCGACACGTCTCGCATCATCGACTTGCACGCCGAGGTTCGGGAGCGTCTGCGCGGCGCGGGTGTCGACGGGCCGTTGGTGGAGCGCAACGACGGCTGGAGCGGCTGGGTGACCGACGCGGCCGAGCCCGCAGTGGAGAGCTACTCGGTGATGGTCAGGCGGCTAACAGACGCGCTCGCCGAGTTCGTCGATGCGCACTCGGGACTCCAGGCCCATGCCGGCATCGGTCGTCCTTACCTGGACCACAGCGGTCTGCGCAGGTCGCTCACAGAGGCCCACGAGGCCGCGCTGATTGCCAACGCACGCTTCGGAGGTCGCTCTGGAGCGGCCCACATCGACCAGCTCGGGGTGCAGAGGGTGCTCATGGGCTGGTTCGGTTCAGAGGACTTCGCGCGGTACGCCCGGTTCATCCTGCAGCCCGTAATCGATGGCGATACCGACCACGAACTGCTGCAGACCCTCGAGGTCTATCTCGATGCCAGTTGCTCCACCACCGAAGCGGCCCAGGTCTTGGGTCTGCACCGCAACACAGTTACCAACCGGATGCGTCGCATCTCCGATCTGCTGGGGATCGAGCTGGACGACGCCGAAACCCGTTTGTCGCTCCAGCTGGCCTGCCGGATGCTGCGGATCAATCGTGAACCAGTCCAACTTATGCAGAGCGCACTCGAATAGGCGCTCATCTATGCATATGGCCTAAGTCTTGGGCTCGAGCCTCACCTTATGGTGCGGTCAACTCGGCGTGGGCCGGGTGACGTACCAGGAGGAGGTGACGCCAGATGGCGAGGATTCCGCGCAGACGGCTCTCACTTGTATGGCTCGCTCTCGTCGCTGTCTTCGCTCTTGTAGCGGCTTCATGCGGCGACGATGATGGAGCGTCCGGGGGCGAATCGACCGAGACCCAGGCACCGGCTGTCACGGACGACGCCGCGCCGGAGCCGGCCGAGCCCGAGGAGATGGATGAGCCGGTTGATCCCGAAGAGGCGGATGAGCCGGTTGATCCCGAAGAGGCGGATGAGCCGGAGCCGGCCGAGCCCGAGGAGATGGATGAGCCGGAGCCGGCTGAGCCCGAAGAGACAGCCGAGCCGGAGCCGGTGGACGCAGCCGAGCCGTTCGAGGTCGCCTACCTGTCGGCCAGCTCGGCCAACACATGGCTGCTGTCGTCGCGCCTGGAGATGGAGGCGGTGGCCGCGGCGAGCAACGTCGAGATCACAGAGTTCGATGCCCAGTTCGACCCCGGCCTGCAGACCACGCAGTTCCAGGACGTGATCGCCTCGGGCGCCTACGACGGTGTGATCCTGGTGGCGCTCACCGGCATCGCCACGGCCCCCGACATCGCGGCCGCGCTCGACGCCGGCATGGAGGTGGTCATCCTCAACCAGGTGGTGGGTGAGGACTACAGCACGTCTGAGCCCCAGGTGCCCGGAGTCAGTGCCAACGTCATGGCCGCGCCGTTCGTGAACGGCAGGCGGCTCGGCGAAATCACCGTGCTGGCCTGTGCCGACCTGGACCCGTGCGAGGTTGTGTACATCTATGGGATCAAGGGCCTGCCCATCGACGACGCGGCCCGGGCCGGCCTCGACGAGGTCATAGCCGGGCATCCGTCCATCACCATCGTCGCCGAGGGTGAGGGCCAGTACCTCGGCCCCGAAGGCGGGATCAATGCCACTCAGGACATACTCCAGGTCGCTCCCGACTTCGACGTCCTCGTCGGCGCCGACCAGTCGGTGCAGGGAGCGGAGATCGTGCTGGCAGACGAGGGCAAGCTCGATCAGGTCCGTCTCGTCGGCTGGGGCGGCTCCGTTCCGGCCGTCGAAGGGATCGCCGCCGGGCGCTGGTTCGGCGGCGTGTTCGGCGCACCCGGAGACGAGGGGCGCATCGCCATGGAGGCCATGGTCTCGGCCCTCACCGGCGGCCCCGACTTCGGAGGGGTGGACCCGCTGGCCGATCTGCCCGACAATGGCTTGGTGACCGCCGACAACGTGCACCTGTTCACACCGCAGTGGGACGGCTAAGCCGGCCCTCTGCATCTGAGCCCCGCGCCCGCCGGGCGCGGTAGGCCGAACGATGAAATCCGCTGAAGCGCTTCTGGCCGTTCGCAACGTCAGCAAGCGCTTCGGCGCGACTCATGCCCTCAAGGACGTGTCGGTCACCTTCGAGGCAGGGCGGGTGCATGGACTGGTGGGCGAGAACGGTGCCGGCAAGTCCACCCTGTGCGGGGTCGCGCTCGGGGTGCATAACCCCGACTCCGGCGGCCTCGTGCTCGGCGGCTCGCCCCTGAGGCTCGACAGTCCCGCTCAGGGAGCCGCCCACGGGCTCGTGGGAGTGGCCCAGGAGTTGTCGCTGCTGCCCGCCATGGGCGTGGTCGACAATGTCGTTCTCGGTTCGGAGGAGCACTGGGGCCCGTTTGTGAAGCACCGAGCCAACCGGCGCCGGGTCGAGGCCCTGATCGCCGAGCACGGCTTGGAGGTTCCTCTCGATGCGAGGACCGGGTCGTTGCCCGTGGCCGACCAGCAGAAGGTGGAGATCCTGCGAGCCCTGGGCCGAGAGTCGCGTCTGGTGGTGCTCGACGAGCCCACCGCCCGGCTGGCCAGCCACGAGGCTGCCGATCTGTGCAGCACCGTTCGCGAGTTGGCCAAGCAGGGAGTGGCCGTGGTGTACGTGTCCCACTTCCTCAACGAGGTGCTGTCCGTCGCCGACACCGTGACGGTGATGCGCGACGGACGGATAGTGCGGACCGGCCCCGCCGAGGCTGAGACCCACGAGTCGCTCGTCGAGGGCATGACCGGACGCCACATCGGCGAGATCTTCCCGCCCAAGCCGCCCGCGCCGGGCGGCGACGCCGGTGTGGTGCTGCGCGTCAGGGACCTGTGCTCGGCCGGGGGCGAGTTCTCCGACGTCTCGTTCGACATCCGGGCCGGCGAGATCCTGGGCCTGGCCGGGCTGGTCGGAGCGGGCCGCAGCGATGTGGCTCACGCCATCTACGGCGCCAGCCGAGTCGCCTCCGGCTCAGTCGAGGTCGGCGACCGCCGACTCTCCGGCACCGTGGAGGACGCGCTGGCCAACGGCGTGGGCCTGATACCCGAATCCCGCCGGGATCAGGGACTGATGGCGAGGCGACCCGTGCGGGACAACACCACGCTGCCCCATCTGCGGCGTTTCCGCGGCTGGCTCGGCATCCGGACCGGCCGGGAGCAGACAGCCGCCGGACAGGCCTGCGACCACGTCGGCGTGCGGGCCGAGAGCATGCTGGCGCCGGTCGAGGCCCTGTCGGGGGGCAACCAACAGAAGGTGCTGTTCGCTCGAGCCATATTGGGCGAGCCCCGACTCCTCATCGCCGACGAGCCCACTCGGGGGGTGGATGTGGGCTCCAAGCGGGCTATCTACGAGGCACTCAACGCCATGGCCCGCTCAGACTGCGCGGTACTGCTCGTGTCGTCAGAGCTGGAGGAGGTGATCGGCACCTGCCACCGGGCGCTGGTGATGCGCAGCGGCCGGATCGTCGCCGAGTACGCGGGCGCCGACATGGTCGATGCCAACCTGCTGGCCGCCGCCTTCGGAGCCGGTGAGACGACAGCGGCCCGGCCGCGATGATGGCGCGGGTCCTTCCGGCAGCCCGCCGCTACGGCATCGCGGTCGTCACCGTCGCGCTGTTCGCGCTTCTTGCGGCCACCACCGACGGCTTCTTGAGTCAGGCCAACTTCCGCAACATCCTCGACCAGCAGTCTGCGCTACTGATCGCGGCCTCCTTCGCCACTATCACGATGATCGCCGGTGGCTTCGACATCTCCGCCGCGTCGGTCTATGTGGTCGCGCCGCTGTTCGCACTCCGGGTCGAGAACAGCACCGGCAACGTGGTGCTGGCGGTCGCGGTGGGCGTGGCTGTCGGACTGGTCGTGGGGGTGGCCAACGGGCTGGTGGTCACCGCCCTCAAGGTGAACTCCTTTATCGCCACCCTGGCCACATCGTTCATGGTCTTTGGCGCAGGCTTCCTGATCAGCGACCGCAGCGTGCTTCGGGCCTCCACCGACGCCTACCCGGCCATCGCCCGAACCCGCTGGTGGGGGATCACCACCGGTGCCTGGATCGCGGCCGCGGTGGTGGCAGTGGCCTGGGTTCTGTTGAGTCGCAGCCGTTTCGGGCGCCACGTCTACGCGGCCGGTGGCAACGCCGAGGCCGCTCGCCTCGCCGGTGTGCCCGTGGCCCGAGTCAAGACGATCTGCTTCGCCATGGCCGGAGCGGCCGCCGGGCTGGCTGGCGTGGTGTCGTCGTCCCGGTCGCTGTCCGCACTGCCCTCGGACGACTTCAGCTTCGTGTTCGGCGTGATCGCCGCAGTGGTTGTGGGTGGGACCTCCATCGCGGGTGGCGAGGGAGCCGTGTGGCGGACCATCGCCGGAGCGTTCTTCATCGCGCTGATGATCAACGGCTTCAACCTGCACCAGATCGACCCCATCTGGCAGCGGGTCATCCAGGGCGCGGTCATCCTTGCCGCCGTCGCCATCGACTCGTGGACTCAGCGTCGATCCCAGTAGTCGTTGCAGGCGTGCAGTGCTTCTCTTGCGGTCTGGCGCCGTTGCGGGTCCCGTGACATCCTCAGCTTGATGCGCTTTCTCGATGCCGCTGCCGTTCGGGCGGCCACGCCGTGGGCCGAACTGATCACCGCCGTCGCCGCGGTGCTGGCGGAGGAACGCCTGACGTCGCCGGAGCGGCACGTGCACCCGGTGGGCCTGCCCGACGGCGGCGAGGGCGCGCTGCTGCTGATGCCCGCCTGGATCGACCGCGAGCTGATCGGCGTCAAGACCGTCACCTACTTCCCGTCCAACGCCGGCACCGCCGCGCCCACCGTCAACGCCGCCTACCTGCTCCTCGACGGCCGGACCGGACAGCTGAGCGCGGTGCTCGACGGCGACGAGCTGACCGACCGCCGCACCGCGGCCATCTCGGCACTGGCCGCCGATCATCTGGCCCGGGCCGACGCCGAGCGGCTCCTGGTGGTGGGAACGGGCCGGCTGTCACCCAACATGGCCCGGGCCCACGCCGCGGTGCGCCCGCTCACCCGCATCGAGATCTGGGGCCGCAGACCCGAGGCCGCCGAGGCTGTGGCCGAGCAGTTGCAGGCCGAGGGCCTCCCCGCTCGGGCGATCACCGACCTCGACACCGGCATCCACGCGGCCGACATCGTCTCGTGCGTGACCGGCGCCACCAGCCCCCTGGTGCGGGGCGACCTCCTCGCCTCCGGTGCCCACCTCGACCTCGTCGGCAGCTTCCAGCCCGACATGCGAGAGTCCGATGACACGGCGGCAGCCCGGGCCACCATCTTCGTCGACACCGTCGCGGGCGCCTCCTTGTCGGGCGACCTGGCCCAGCCGCTGGCCGGCGGAGTGATCACCGAGGCATCCATCGCCGCCGACCTGCGGACCCTCGCCACCGGCCACCACCCCGGCCGCACGTCCGCCGAGGAGATAACGCTGTTCAAGTCAGCCGGCTTCGCAGCCGCCGACCTGGCTGCCGCCCGCCTGGCCTCGCGCTGACGCTGACTCTGGCCGGTCGCCGCCTGCGCTACCCTGGAGCCCACGAGGCTTCATTGGCAATCAGTGATGATTGCCGAAACAGGCCCAGTCATCTGGAGAATCAACTACATGACAGATTGGTGTTGAAGCCAAGTTCATTGTCGATTACCATGATGACTCAGCCTCGCTGCTGGGCTTCGGCGGCAGCCAATCCATTCCTTCGATGAGCGTCGCCATGAGTGCCGCCGACACCCAGTGAGGCTGTGATGACCACTCCGCTGAAATCTCCCCCGAGCGAGGTGCCCGCCAAAATGGACGACACCCCTCCACCTTCGACGGCTCGCCCCCACACCGCAGCCGGGTCCGCTCCGGCGGGAGAGTCTTCGCCCCACGCCGAAACTGTGAGCCCGGAGCCGTCTCCGCCGGCCGCAGCCGGGCCGCCCGGCCCGGATGAGCCAACGCCGCGCCCCGCCGCTGAGATCGGAACGGTCAGCGGCACTGCGCTGCTGCTGGTGATAGTGGCGGCGTTCCTAGGCGTGCTGGGCACTGCGGTGGGCCTTCCGCTGTATGTGCTCGACGGGAACATCGACGAACTCGGAGACGAAATCGACACCCTCCAAGACGACTTTGGGGAACTTGAGGACAAGTTCGATGCCCGGTTCGTGGAGCTTGAGTACAAGTTCGATGCCCGGTTCGTGGAGCTTGAGGACAAGTTTGATGCGCGGTTCGCGGAGCAGGACGACAAGTTCGATGCCCGGTTCGCGGCTCAGGACGACAAGTTCGACGCATTGGAGAAGGGCCAGGCTGAAATCGACCGCAAACTGACAGCGCTGATCGCCCACCTGAACAGTACCGAAGCCGTCGAGGACGCTCTCGAAGGCAGAATCGAGTAGCCGCGACCCGACGGGACTGGCGTCGGCCTACCGGCGAAGTGACCCAGCGCTCCCGGAGCTGCAAGCAACAAGTCGTCGGGTCTCGCTAGGTCGGGCCGGGGCCCTCAACTTTCACCTCAATGGCGTTTCGAGCAGGCGCTTGACGTCGGTGACAGTCTCGATCTCGGTGGCGCGGTCGGGGCCGCAGGGGGTGAGGCTCAGGGTCGTCGCCCCGGCGTCCACGTAGGGCTTGAGGAACTCTGCGATGTCAGCGGCGGTGCCGCACGGGGTGTAGCGCTCGAAGGGCTGGAAGCTCATCCGGTAGAAGCGCTCCATCGTCTCGGCCACATGACGGCGGCCCCCCTCCGGCGAGGCGCCCACCCCGAGCCACAGCTGCAACCCGTGCCGCCAGTCGACTTCCCGACCGGCGCCAGCGGCCTCGACCCTGGCGACCCCCTCGGCGAACCGGCGGGGCGAGCACCAGGCGGCCAGCCATCCGTCGCCCAGCCGGCCGGCCCGCTCCAGGGCTGCATCGCTGCGGCCCCCCACCACCATCGGGACCGCCTGATCGGGCACTGGCCGGATCCTCCCGTCCCGGAACTTGAAGAACTCGCCGTCGCCGTCGACGGTGTGCCCCGCCAGCAGGGCCCGCACGATCTCCAGCGCGGCATCGGTGCGCCGGCCCCGAGTGGACGGATCAACATCGCACAACTCCACCTCGTGGCGGTCGTCGCCTCCCACGCCGACACCGACCGTCAGCCGCCCGGGCGCGGCCTCGGCCAGGGTGGCGATCTGGCGGGCCGCCACCATCGGGTGGCGCAGAGCCAGCAGGTAGACGCCCACGTGCAGGCCGAGCCTGGGCTCGAGCCCGCCGACGGCGGCCAGGGTGACCAGGCCGTCCATGCCGCTGCCGCCACGGAAGCTCACATGGTCGGCCGTGAAGACGTAGTCAATGCCTGCGTCCGCAACCTCCCCCAGCAAGCCGCGCTGCTCATCCGGAGGCATCCCCCAGAGCCCCCAAGGGACGCTCACGCCGACGGCGACCATGTCACCGCCGCATTACAGCGTGGTCGTGTCGGTGTCGAGGCCCATGCGCAGGCGTCCCACGGTCTCCAACGTCCTCGGCGCCACCATGGCGTGCTGGGCCGCCACCGCCGCGTCCCGGAAGCAGCGCTGGATCGGGCTGGTGCGGTACACCGCGGCCCCGCCCGCGGTCCTGAACATCGACGCGGCCACATCGGCCGCAGTCTGGGCGGCGTGCGTCGCCGCCAGCCGGATCCGGAGCTTCTGGTCGACGGTGGCCGGCCGTCCCGCCCGCGCGCTCTGGAAGGTGTCATCGGCGGCGCCGAGCATCATCGACCAGGCCGCGGCCAGCCTCGCCTCGGCGCCCGCGACCTCGGCCTGGGTGGCGGCCCGCTCGGCCAGGGTCCGGGCGCTGCTCTGAGGCTTCTTCGATCCGGCCAACTCCATCAGTTCGTCGATCGAGCGGCGGGCGATGCCCACCGCGGCGGCCGCCACTCCGGAGGCCAGCAGCCCATAGAACGAGAACCGGGACCAGACGTTGTCCCGCACCGGGCTGCTAGCCCCGATCTGCACCCAGCGCCCCTCCGGCACGAACGCGTCGCGGGCCTGGAAGTCGACGGAGCCGGTGCCGGCCAGGCCGGCGACGTCCCACGTCTCGATGAACTCGATGTCGCCGGGGTCCATCAACACGAAGGGGGCAGCCAGCCCATCGCCCCGCGGCTCGGGCCGACCGTCCGGCCCGGCCACCAGACAGCCGCCCCCGATGGTGGTGCAGTGCTTGGTGCCCGACCCCCACTGCCAGCGCCCCGACACCCGCAGCCCGCCGTCGACGGGCAAGGCCCTGCCCCGAGGCATGACGAATCCCCCGCCGATGGCCCCCGGATCTCCGAACAGGTCCCCAGCATGGGGATCGGGAAGGTACGACGCCAGCACCGACGTCGTGGAGGCGATAGCCACGCACCAGCCGACGGAGCCGTCGTGGTAGGCGAACTCCTCGAAGACCTCCAGGCTTTCGACCGCCGTTACACCGGGTCCTCCGAGGTCGTCGGGCACACACTGGCGGAAGGCCCCGGTCGGCCGGATCGTGTCGACCAGGTCCGCAGGCAGCGTGCCCAGCGCCTCTATCTCCGCCGAGCGGCCGCGAATCTGCGGGCCGAGCTCGCGAGCCGCAGCCAGCAACCGATGAGTCACGATCCCCAATCTAGGTCAGCTCCCCGACTCGTCTCCAACGGCGCGCCCCCGGCGACAGAGGAGGGGACCGAAGGCCCGGCAGTCACGGGCAGCATCGGCCGCGGCGCGTCCCCGGCCACAGGAAGTGGACGGGTCATCCAGTCGGTGCGGCTGGTGTGCGAACATCACTGGGATGCTGCAGCGCGCGGTGTGCTTCGAGCCCGGCCAGTGCGCGGTCGCGGTCGAGTCCTCTGCGGGACTTCCCGAGTCGGACTGGGTGTGGATCGACATCACCGCGGGGCCCGAGGACCACGACGAGCTGGCCGAACTCGTCGAGCAGATGGGGCTCGACGCCCTCGCGGTGCGGGACGCGGTGGAGGACATCGACCTCCCCAAGGTCGACGACTTCGGCACGTTCATGCTGGTGGTCCTGCACGGGCTGGGAGAGGAGCGGATCGAGACCTACGAGCTCGACTGCTTCCTGTCCGAGCGCCGGCTCGTCACCATCCACGAACAGCGCTCGCCGTCGATCGACGTGCTCTGGGACGGCGTGCTGCGCCGCCCCGAACTGGCCAGCGGCGGACCCGACGAGGCGCTGGCCCGGCTGGCCGACGTGACCACCCGCCGGCTCGTGAGCGTGCTGGACGTGTTCGACGACCGCAACGAGGAGCTCATCGAGCGGGCTCTGACTGCCGACGCCGACTTCCTGGTCGAGATCACCGCGGTGCGCGCCGACCTGGCTGCGCTGCGACGGGCGGTCCACCCCCAGCGGGAAGCCCTCGACATCCTGCGCCATGCCACCTCGCCGCTGGTCTCCGACGGGGGCCGCCGCCGGTTCTCCGACGTGTTCGACACCGCCTCCCGCGTTGCCCAGGGCGTTGACAGCGCCCGCACCGCCCTGGCCGAGACCCTTGACGCCTACCGGGGCGCCGAGGCCCGCCAGGCCACCGAGGTCACCAAGGTTCTGACTGTGTACGCGGCCATCATGCTGCCGCTGTCGCTGGTCGCGGGGTTCTTCGGCATGAACTTCGTCGACCTGCCGCTGCTCGCGAGCCCGGCCGGATGGCTCATCGTCACCGGGCTCATGGCCTTGATCGCCTTCGTGTCTTTGGGCGTTTTTGTCTCGCTGGGATGGACGCGCCGCGCATCGGGGCGCACCGCGGGCGCGATCCTCGGCCGCGGTCTCGTCGAGGCCGCCCGGACTCCGGCGCAGCTGGTCGGGGCGGTGTTCGAGATCTCCACGATGCCGATGCGCTCGGTGGCCGGTTCCGTCACCGGGGCCCTCCGACCCAAGCCGACCGAGTCGAGCAACGAATAGCGAGCCGGCTGCACTCCCGCCCGTCCGATATTCCTGTAGTCCATCAAAGTAGTCCTGGAGCCCTAACGGGTCTCGTCCCGCTGCGATCCCGACGCGACCGTAAGCCAGGACAGGACGGCGGCCGGAGCAAAGAAGAGTCCGATGGATGCAGCCCCGAGCAGGGTCAGCGCCGAGAGGACCACCGCAACGGCTATCGCCACGGCCCGCCTAGGAAACGCCACCGGCGCGGCCGCAAGGAGAACCGGCACCGCGAGAACCGCCACCGCGCCGAGTCCCTCATTCTCGATCAGCGACTCGCGGCCCGTCGTGCAAGTCTCCGGGCCGTCATCGACCGATTCGCATGACGCCGTCGCGTAGATCGGTGCCAGGGTCAGAATCGCGCTAGTGGCCAGCGTCGACAAGAAGGTCACACGACTCCAGCGGTGCGCCGATCCTGTCATTCAAGTGTGACCCTACTCAGGGGCGCCCCAGGCACCTCCTCCGGGGGTTAGGACTCGTAGGCGGTCGCCTGCCTGGACCTCGAGGGTGACCTTGCCGGGTAGCAGCTCCTGGGTGCCGGTGCGGCGGATCAGCCAGTCCTCGCCCTTGGCTCCCGGGCCGCCGCCCTGTAGGCCCCAGGGCTGGGTCACCCGGCGCTCGCCCATGAGCGTCACCGTGGCGTCCTCCAGGAACTGCATCTCCCGCACGATGCCCTGGCCGCCGCCGTAGCGGCCCTCGCCGCCGCTGCCGGAGCGCAGGCCGTAGGCGGTGATGCGCAGCGGGTAGTGCTGCACGAGGCTCTCGATGGGAGTGTTCTTGGTGTTGGTCATGCCGGTGTGGATTCCCGACTGGCCGGCCCGGCCGCAGCGCCCGCCCTGACCCCCGCCGACCGTCTCGTAGTAGGCAAAGGCCTCCGATCCGGCCAGCACATTGTTCATCGTCCCCTGCGACGCAGCCGGCACCGCGGCCGGAGCGGCCTGGGCCAGCGCCCCCAGCAGCGCGTCGGCGATGCGCTGGGAGGTCTCCACGTTGCCCGCGGCCACCGCCGCGGGAGGCTCGGCGCTGACGATCGACCCCGCGGGCGACGACATGCTGATGGACCGGTAGCAGCCGCCGTTGGCCGGGATCGACGGATCGGTGGCCACCCGCACCGCGTAGTAGAGGCACGACACCGCCACCGCCTCCACCGAGTTGAAATTGGCCTCCACCTGAGGCGCCGAACCGGCGAAGTCGGCGTGCAGATCCGAGCCGTCGATGGTGACCTTCACCGCAATGTTGTGCAGACCGTCCGGACCCTCCACGTAGTCCTCGAAGGTGTAGTGGCCGTCGGGCAACTCGCCGATGGCGGCCCGCATCCGCCGCTCCCCGTAGTCGAGCAATCCGGCGCAGATGGCGGTGTAGCCAGCCGGTCCGTAGGCTTCGCACAGTTCGACGAGCCGCCTGGCCCCGACCTCGTTGGCGCCCAGCTGGGCCGACAGGTCACCCAGACGCTCGTCGGGGGTGCGGGTGGCCTCCAGGAACGGGTCGAGGAACTCCGGCACCCACTGGCCTCCCCGAGCCGCCAGCATGGGTGACACGACGTGGCCCTCCTGATCCAGCGTGGTGGCGTGGGCCGGCATCGAGCCGGGCGCATCGCCGCCCACGTCGGAGTGGTGGGCCCGGTTGGCCACCCAGCCGACCAGGTCGCCGCCATGGGCGACGGGCCGCACGATGGTCAAGTCGTTGAGGTGGGTGCCGCCGTGGTAGGGGTCGTTCACCGCGTACTGGGCGTCGAGCTCCAGCACCTCGCCGAAGGCGTCGATCACGGCCTGCACCGACGCCGGCATCGAGCCGAGGTGCACCGGAATGTGTTCGGCCTGGGCCAGCAGCTCGCCGTCGGGCACGAACATCGCCGTCGAGAAGTCGGCCCGCTCCTTGATGTTGGGCGAGTAGCCGGTGCGGCGCAACACCCCGCCCATCTCGTCGGCCGCGGCGGTGAAGCGGTGCCGGGCCACCTCCAGGTCGATCGCGTTCAGCGCCACACCGTCACCATCTCGCGAATTGGCAGCGTTCTGCACGGTATGCGTGCATTCTGCTGCCAATTCCTGTTGGGATCACCACTCGATCCTCAGGGCGCCGGTCTCGTGGACCGAGGCCCGCTCGCCGGAGGCCAGGTACGTCGTGGACTCGCCTTCGGCAATAATGGCCGGGCCGACCACCTCGGCTCCCACCGGCAGCGCCGGACGCCACCACACCTGGGCGTCCGAGACACCCGACGGGCCGATCACAGGGCGAGACCCCTGCCTCGGTTCGCCGGGCTCGGGCTCGAAGGCAGGCAGGTCGGCCCAGCGCAGCGCGGCCGATCCGACCGCCTCGGCTCGCGCCGTGACCGCCTCGACCGGATCTTGCGGCCTGGAGAAGCCGTTGCGCTCGGCGTGCAGCCGGTGGAACCGCTCGCACAGCACCTCCCACGGCTCGCCCTCGGCGTACGGCACCGACGTCTCGTGGGCCTGGCCCACATAGCGCATGTCCACGATCGAAGCGGCCGTCGTGGCCGCCCGGCCGCTGTCGGCCTCGATCTGGCCGCGGGCCTCGGCCAGCAGGCGCCGAGTTGCGGCCGGCAGCCGGTCGCGGTCCGCGGCGGTGATGTTGACGGTCTGGGCGGCATCGGCTCTCGGAGGGCTCAGCAGCAGGCCGAAGGCCGAGAACACCCCGGCGTAGGGCGGGATGATCACACCGTCCATCTCCAGGGCTCGGGCCAGCGCACTGGCGTGCAGGCCGCCCGCGCCCCCGAACGCCATGAGGGCCGCGCCGCGGGGATCGGTGCCCTGCTCCACCGACACGGCCCGCACTGCATGGGTCATGTGCGACTCCACCACCGCCACCACCCCCAAGGCGGCCTCGACCACCTCCAGCGACAGCTCCGACCCCAGCCGCTCGAAGGCGGCGGTGGCCAGGTCGGGCCGCAAGGCCACAGTGCCGGCCAGCCTGGCTCCCGGATCGAGGCGGCCCAGCACCACGTTGGCGTCGGTGACGGTCGGCTCGGTCCCGCCCCGGCCGTAGCAGGCCGGACCGGGGTCGGCGCCCGCGGAGCGGGGTCCCACCCGCAGCGCGCCGCCGCGGTCGGCCCAGGCCACCGAGCCGCCCCCGGCGCCGACGGTGTGGACCGCGACCGACGGCATCAGGCAGGCATGGCCCGCGATCTCGCGGCTGTAGGTCACCTCGGGCCGACCCGACCGCACCCGGCAAACGTCGGTGGACGTGCCGCCCATGTCGAACGAGATGAGCGTCTCGCATCCCATCAGCTCGCCCAGGGCGGCCGCGGCCACCACCCCGCCCGCGGGTCCCGACAGCAGGATCGACGCCGGGAACGCCGAGGCGTGGTCGAGCGACACCAGCCCGCCCGACGAGCGCATGACCGAGATCTCGTCGATGAACCCGGCCCGTTCGGCCCGGTCGGCCAGGCTGCCCATGTAGCGGGCCACCTCCGGCGACAGGAAGGCGTTGAGAACCGCGGTCGAGAACCGCTCGTATTCCCTGAACTCGGCCACGACTTCGGCTGAGGCCGACACGGGCACGCCCGCAATCCGCCTGATCCGGTCGGCCAGCGCCTGCTCCACGGTTGGATCGGCGTAGGAGTACATCAGGCACACCGCCACCGCCTCTGCGCCCCGGCCGCGGGCTGCGGCCGCCACCGAGGCCGCAACTGCATCGAGCTCGCCGTCGCGATCAGCTGCAGGGACGTCGACGCCGAGTCGCATCCCGGGGTCGGCCAGCGGCACGGACCGGTCGGCGAACGGGTCGTACAGGGAGGGCCGGTCCTGGCGGGCGATCTCAATGAGCGACTCGAAACCGGCGTCGGTCACCAGCAGCGTCCGGGCGCCCCGCCGCTCGAGCAGCGCATTGGTGGCCACGGTGGTCCCGTGCAGCAGGTCGGCGCGGCCACCCGCCGGCACCGCGGCCCGGGCGCCGGTCATCACGCCCTCGCTCTGATCGCGCGGCGTGGACGGCACCTTCCCGACGGTCATGGCCGTTCCGTCCCACATGGCGACATCAGTGAACGTCCCGCCCACGTCGATGCCGAGGGTCGTAGACGGCTGCCCGCTTCCGGCGTCGGTGGCTGTCACGATGCCCCCAGAGTACGGCGGTCTCGGACCGTGCGGTGTTGCTCCGGGCTGGTGTGGGAGCTTGCTCGTAGGTAGCCGGTGACCGCGGAGCCGGCGGGGCCGTGCGGTGCTGCTCAGGGTTAGCCTGAGAGCTTGCCTGTATTCCTGGGAGGATTGGCCGCGGCCCTGCTCGGCATGGGCGACTTCTTCGGGGGCGTCGGCGGCCGCCGCGTCAGCCATCCCGGCGCGGTGGTCTCAATCGCCTGGCTGGCTTCGTGCGTGGGCGCGACGGTTGCGGGGATCTTCGTGCTGGTGTTCCGTCCTGCTGACTTCAACCGGGCCGACCTCTACTGGACCCTGGTGGCGGTGGTGCTGGTGGCCACCGTCCGGCCGCTGCTGTACCTCTCCATGGAGCGGGGCCCGATGGCCGTGGTCGCTCCCGTGTTCAGCCTGGTGTCGCTGGTGATCCCCGCGGTCGTCGGCCCCCTGACCGGCGACGCGCTGGGTGGAGCGGAACTGGTCGGAGTGGTGCTGTCCATCCCGGCGGTGCTGCTGATCGTGAGCGAGGGCGGGCTGCCGACAGACAGGGCGCTCTGGTCGGGATCGGCGCTGGGCATGGGGTGCCTCGTGGGCGTTCTGTTGGGCTTCCAGAGCCTGGTCTACGGTCGCATCAGCCCGGACGCCGGGGCCATGCCCGCGTTCGTGACCCAGCTGGGCGCGGCTGCGCTCATCCCGCTGATCGCCAGACCGTTCCAGCCCCTGGCGCCGCTGTCACGCGACATAAAGCGCTTCGGCCTGCTGGTCGGCCTGATCGACGTTGTCGCCATCATCGCCATGGTCATCGCCTTCCAGCGGGGCAACGTGGCGGTGTTGGCGGCCATGCTCGGTTTCGCCCCGGTTACGACCATGTTCCTGGCCTGGCGGATCTACCACGAGGCAGTGCGCCGCTGGCAGTGGGTCGGCGCGGCGATGGGCGCAGTCGCCATCGTCCTGTTCTCGACCGCGGCCTGACGGCGCCTGTCAGCGCTTGACGTCCCACCAGACGGCCACCCGCTCGCGTGGGAAGGGCACGTCGGCGATGAGTTCTGCCACTTCGGCCTCGCGCTCCGGCGGCAGGCAGAGGTTGCGGCGCCACTGGCCCGCCTGGAGTTCGTTGCGGATGGCGGCTCGAGGGTCATCGGGCAGGAGGAACTCCTCGACGACAGGGTCGAGTCCGGCCTCGGCGATGGCCTCCACCGCGGTGGCCGCGGTGGGCTCGTGGGGCCGTTCCAGGTTCCAGAAGTGACGCCACAGCATGCGACGGCGGTCCTGGGGATGCTTGGGCGTTATCTCGATCACCACCCGCCGGCGGGCACGGTCGTCCAAGGCGGCCACGAACGGCGGGAGGTCGACGATGTTGTAGAGGACGTTGTGGCACACCACCACGTCGGCCTCCGGAACCTGGCCGGCAATCTCCGGCCATGAGCCCGGGTGCACCGATGCGGTGAGACCCCGGCGCTCGGCGGTCGCGGAGAACAGCGCCAGCATGTCGTCCTGCCGGTCGGTGCCGATCACCTCGGTAGCCGGCGGAGCGACCGCCAGGGCGGCCGACCCCCCGCCGCAGCCGACATCCAGCACCGACCCCCCGCGGCCCAGGGCCTCGGCGGCGCGGCGGTTGGATAGTGAGAGCTCGAACGTACCGGGCTCGGGCGCAGCGAACATTCCGGGCGTGAACACGAACGGCTGGCGGGGCGCGCCGTCGAGGATCTCGGCAGGGATGGCCCAGTCGGCCATCTGCCGCGCCCAACGCGCCGCGGCCGTCTCCTGCGCTGCCACGAGCGCAGAACCTACAGGAGCCGGTGCCCTACAAGCCGGTGCCTACAACAAGTGCGGGCAGGAACAACGTCTCGCGTTCCGTTGTGTTGTTCCCCGCTCTTGTTCGCTTCGCTCACGGGCCGCTCGGGCCACGGCCTCGCTCCGCTCGGCCTCTGGGGCTCACCAGATGCGGCGGGCGGCCGCCCAGCGGCTCAACTCGTGGCGGTTCGACAGTTGCAGCTTGCGCAGCACAGCCGAGGCGTGGGTCTCCACCGTCTTGATCGAGATGGTCAGCTGGCGGGCGATCTCCTTGTAGGTGTAGCCCCGGGCGAGGTGGCGCAGCACCTCCCGCTCCCTGGCGGTGAGCCGGTCGAGGTCCTCGTCGGGCTCTGCTCCGGCGACGGCCACGGCATCGGCGGCGAAGGCGTCCAGCACGAACCCGGCGAGGCGGGGCGAGAACACCGCATCGCCGTCGCGCACCCGCAGGATGGCGTCCACCAGGTCGTCGCCGGAGATCGACTTGGTGACGTAGCCCCTGGCCCCGGCCCGCACCACGCCGATCACGTCGGCGGCCGCGTCGGACACCGACAATGCCAGGAACCGGGTCTCGACGCCGGCCGCGACCGTCGACTCGATCACTTCGCGCCCTGATCCGGATGGAAGGTGCACGTCGAGCAGCACCACGTCGGGGCTCCAGCGCTCGATGGCCTCCACCGCCGAGCCGACATCGTCGGCCTCGGCGACCACGGCGACCCGGTCCCCGATCTCAGCCCGCACCCCGCTGCGGAACAGCCGATGGTCGTCGACGATCACCACTCGGGGAGGAGCAGCCACCATGACCGTCACCGTAGCGGCGGTCCGAAGTCCTCAGCTCCGGGCCAGGTGCAGCCGCACCTCGGTGCCCTGCCCCTTGGAGCTGGTGATCTCGCAGTGCCCGCCCACCCGGTCGAGCCGGCCCCGGATCGAGTCCCGGATCCCGCGGGAGTCGCCGTCGACAGCTTCGGGATCGAAGCCGGTGCCCCGGTCGCGCACGAACACCTCCACTCGCTGGGGCGAGGACTCCACGAACACCGACACGCTCGAGCAGCCCGACCATCGGGCCGCGTTGGTCATGGCCTCACCGGCTGCGGCCACCAATGACTCCATGTGCGCGTCGAGCGGAGCGTCACCAACGGCCACCACGTCCATGACCACGCCGTGGCGATCCTCTATCGCGGCGGCCAGGTGCTCGACCGCGGCCCTCACCGTGCCGGGGTTGGGCTCCGAGACGCCGCCGTAGAGCCAGCCCCGCAACTCCCGCTCCTGGCGCCGGGCCAGCGCAGCCATGCGGTCGGGATCGTCGGAACGCTGCACGAGGGCCAGGGTCTGCAGCACCGAGTCGTGCAGATGAGCGGCCATATCGGCTCGCTCGTCGGCTCGGATGCGCCGCCGGCGCTCCTCCCGCCGATCCCTGACGAGCACCGCAGCCCACGGCCCCAGGATCAGGGCCAGACCGCCCGCCACCAGACCGCCCGACAGCAGACCGTCCCGCACCGCGGTCAGCGACAGGTTGGTGGCGGCGATCACCCCGATCCCGAGCGCGAGCAGGATCGTGCCGGCCGCGATCCGCACCGCCGCGCCCCGGTCGAGTTCAGCGGATGGCTGCACCCTCCAAACCACAACTCCGAGACCGAAGGTCACCAGCAGTGCGGGCCAGATCACGGTGTCGGGCAGGGCAACGCCCAGGCGCCGGACGAGCAGCACCGTTCCCAGCACGATCAGTGCCATGCCCGCGGCCCGCCTGGCGGTAGTGCGGGCCGGGGTCGCGGCATCGGACGGCTGCGCCGTGACGGCGGGGGCGTCCGCCCGAGGGAGCAAGATCCATGCCAGCCCGTAGAGGGGCACGCCAACCCACGCCAGAGCCAGCGCCACGAAGGCGATCCTCACGATGGTGGCGTCGATCCCGAGCCGGGCCGCGATACCTCCGCACACGCCGGCGATCACCCGGTCGGTGCGGGACCTCGGTGGCCAGCCGGCACGGATAGGTGCCATATAGAGATGATGGCACGGCGACGGTGTCGCGGCACCGGGGGACTACCCCCGACGTGACGGCCGTCCTAAGGGAAAGTTCAGGGGCATTCCCCATTGGCCGATCCGGTGCCGGCGCGCACGATGAACGGCATGTCCGAAGAGCAACCGTCCGGCGCTGAAGAGCAACCGCCCGGCGCGGAGGCCTCGGGCCCCGGCGACGGTCCGGACGCTGCGGCTGAGGGCGCCGAGTCTGACGGCGCTGAGTCTCGGGGCGCTGAACCTGACGGCGCTGAACCTGACGGCGCAGAGGCGAAGCGGCGCACTCTGTGCCGCAGTTCCACCGACCGCGTGCTGGCGGGGGTGGCCGGCGGGATCGGCGCCTACTTCGGCATCGACTCGGTGATCGTGAGGATCGGCTTCGTCGTGTTGACGTTCCTGGGCGGCGCCGGTCCGTTCCTGTACCTGGTGGGCTGGCTGGCCCTGCCCCGCGAAGATTCCCCCAGCGTTATCGCCAACGCACTGGGAGGGGGCTCGCAGCACCGTTTCCGCGCCTTGCTGGCCGTGGGACTGATCGGGCTCGGCCTTCTGATCACCGCCAATCTCAGCGGTGACCTCTTCGATCTCTTCGTTGATGTCTGGAGCATCGCGCCGTACCTGCCGCTCATACTCATCGCCGCCGGTGTGGCTCTGGTCCTGTGGCCGGGACCGGACCGCCGGCGCAAGCCCACTCCGGCCCGGCCGCCGGCGCCCGATCTTGGTGCGCGGCCGACCTCCTCGGCGTTCGCGACCTCCGTGGCGACTCCCCCCACCACGGCCGGGCCGGAGTGGGCAGCCGCCCCCCCGCCCCGACATCCGCCGCCGGGCGCAGCACCCCCTCCGCCTGCCAGGCCGCGCCGTGGCCGATCGGTCCTCGGCTCGCTCACCGTCGCGGCGCTTTTCGTATACACCGGCACAGCCGTGATTCTGGATCGTCTCGATGTCGTCGAGACGGACATCGGCGCCTTCTTCGCCATCGCGGTGGCCATCACAGGAATCGGACTCCTCGTCTCGGCGTTCACCGTCCCCGCCCGAGGCCTCATCTTCCTGGGGGCGGCGCTAGTGCCGGTGGCGTTGCTGTTCGCCAGCGCCAATGTCGCGTCATGGCGGGGTCTGGGCGAAGTTCGGGTGGCGCCGGTCAGCGTCAACGAACTGGAGCGCGACTACGAGCACGGTATTGGCCGCCTCGCGGTCGACCTCTCAGACCTGCAGCTCGGCGGCAGCGACCACTACGTGGAAGTGAGCCTCGGTATCGGCGAAGTGGTCGTGTACGTGCCAGAGAACATCCGGTTCAGCGCGGACATCGAAGTCGGCATCGGCGCGGTCTCGGAACGCTGGAGCTACCTGAGGTCGGGCGAGTCCGGCGTCTGGCATCGGGAGTTGCGGGATTCCATGGACGGCGGAATCGGGGTCGACGCACAAGTTGTGTTGCCGACAGTCGACGATCCCGACGGCGAACTTGACTTCCACATCACCCTCGGCATGGGCGAGGTCGAGATCGTGACGGTTCCGTCACCGCTTCCGTGAGGATCCCGCCAGAACGGCTGGCTCCATGAACGCAAAGGACGAGACGGATATGGATGACACACGAGACGAGACCGGTGCTATGCGGGCCGGTTCCCCAGCGTCCCCGCAGTCCACGCGCCATCAAGTCGACCCATTGTCCCTTGTGGCCGGTCTGGTGTTGGTCGCAGTCGCGTCGGCGATACTCGTAGGGAGGTTCTGGCTTGAGGTCGACGCGGTGTTGATGGTCGGGGGCGTCGTCGCTGCGGCCGGTGTTGCCCTGTTCGTCGCGACGGTGATGCGACACCGGCGCAGAGACGAGACGCCCGGCAGCTAGCAAAGCGCGACCGCTGGAGCTCCGAGTCCGCGATTCTCAGTCCTCCGGGACTATGAGCGAGCGCGGATAGATGATGAGCCGGTTGCGTCGCAGCGGTGCCACTCCCGCTCTTTGTTCGCTGCGCTCACGGGCCGCTCGGGCCACGGCCTCGCCCGTGTGGGCCGGATTCGCGGTCTATCCGCTCGGCCTCTATGTCGAAGCGGTCGATGTAGTCGCGGAACTCGGCCCGGATGCCCTCGGCGGTCAGGCCGAAGCCCTCGGGCGAGTATCGGTGGCTGCCCCTGGCGCCCTTCGGCTTGGACGCCAGGTATGCCCTGATGGCGCCGGGCAGTTCTGCCGGCAGAGCCAAGCCGAAGTGCTCGTAGGCCGCGCCGACGGCGGCGACCGGATCTGCGAGCAGCTGCACGTAGTGCAGATCGAAGAACCGGTCGTCGGGCAGGCGATTCGAGGCCCGGTCGGCGATGGCCCGGCGCTGCAGATGGGCCACGCCCGCCACGGTCGGCTCCACGAACGGCTCCAGGTCGACTGCGTCGGTGCGCATCCACCGCAGCGTGCCCATGAGGCTCAGCATCGACGGCAAGGTACGGGCCGGATCCCTGTGGAGCTGTCTACCCAGCGGGGCCGGGGCGGGGGCCGCCAGTCCATTGCAGTTGATCGCCGACGCCGTGCGAGGTCAGCGCCGGAACCTCCGGTGCACGCCGCGGCGCCGCTCCGCCATCATGCTCCTGCGCTCGTCGGGAGTGACCGTCGGATGATCCGCGGGCAGGCGGTTGCGCAGTTCGGCCAGCGGGAGGACGGCCCCGTCGGCGGCGGGTGCGTCGGAGGCGCCGATCCAGCGGTAGATGCACATGCCCACCGGGCGCCCCTCGGTGTCGATCCAGTTGGGCGCGCCCGGATCCTGGTGGCAGACCACGGCCCGCACCAGGCCGTCGCGGTCGGTGTGGGCCTGGGTGTCGTTGAGGCTGGTCTGGGCGTGAGCCAGGTCGCCCGACTCGAACCAGGGCCAGGTGTGGGTCTGGATCGACCATGTGAAGGCGTCGGGCGGCTCGAACGTGATCAGCCAGGCCTCGTCGTCGCGGAGATTCCAGAATCCGCCGCCGTAGGCGATGTTGTCCGCGCCGCCTCGGGCTGGTAGGGGCGGTGTCAGGACGTTGTCGCCGTTGCGCTGGCGGGTCCTCTCGATGAAGCGCAGCCAGAACGGGACCGAGGCCTCCACCCAGCCCGCGGCCTCCTCCAGCGCCTCGGCCATGCGGCCGACGGTGAGCCGCTCCGGCCGGTCGCCGGTCCGGTCGAGGCGCTCGATGTAGAAGTCGGGCACGGCGTCGGTGGTCCAGTCGCAGACATAGACCCTGATCCCGAGATAGCGCGCCTCACCGTTGGTGGCCATCCAGTTGACGGCACCGGCGGGACGGTCGGGTCCGATCAGCACTTCGAGGTGCCCGTCCTCGAGACTCAGGTCGCGCAGAGCGCACTCGCTGAACACGCCGTAGCGGCCGAGCTGCATGTCGCCCTCGTGCAGCGAGAAGATCGCATCGCGGCACCCGGTCACGTCGGCGGTGAGGCGGTACAGGCCGGCCGGGTCGATGGCGCAGCGCAGGTAGTTGTTGTCGGTGTTGGGGCCTCCCCACTTGGTCACGTCGTCGTCGAAGCGGTGGAAGGCGGGGAAGTCGGGGTCGCGGAACTCCACCGCGTCCTGCACAGCGAACACGAGCTGCCGGCTGAGGCACCGCAGCCCCTCGGCCTGGTTGCGGGCGCCGGACGCCGCCGGGTCATCCAGCACGGCCGCTCCCGCTTCGGCGATCCGGCCGCAGAACTCCGTCCAGACGGCGGCCGGGTCGGGGGATGTCGTCATCTCCGTGGTCTCTGGGGACTCGGTCATCGGCCGCAATCGCTAGGAGTCGAGGGTGGATCGCCAGCCCGAGGCGATGTGCTCCAGCCACCACTGCGGGGCGTTGTCGAGCAGGTTCGCCATGTTGGAATAGTCCCACCAGCGGGTGATCAACCCGTCGTCGTCCAGCTCCATGACCGAGGTGAACGGGTGTCTGACCACCTCACCGGTGTGGAACCACCAGACCTCGAGATGCTCGGTGACCACCACCGAATTCTCGGCCACCACCAGACCCGGCTGGTGCGTGTGGCGCTCCACCGGCTCCAGGCCCAGCCGCAGCCGGGCCACGATCTGGGCCGGGCCGTGGGCGCCCCCGCCCGACTCGCCCGTGCCCACGTCCACGTAGTTGGCCTCAGCGGCGAAGAACCCGCCGACGGCGTCCCAGTCGTGCGCGTACAGGGCGTCCCAGTAGCGCTCCACGATCTGCTTGTTGCGTTCCTCCAGTGCGCCCACGCCTTCTCCTATCCGGAGCGGCGAATTGTCAGGCGCTGGGCTCGCCCTCTTCCTCGTCGCAGCCGGCGGTGCAGGTGGTGGGAGGCAGAGGCGCGCCGCAGGGTGCCCCCGGGCCGCCGTAGTGACCCTCCACGATGTACCAGCCCGACTCCTGGCCCAGTTGGTTGAAGGACGTTGCGGCGAGCCGGAGGGGCGTGTTCGCCGGAAGCCCGCGGGCCCGAGCGGCCCAGCGGGCACCGCCGGAGCGCGTGGTGTCGACCTGATCGACGGTGTACTCGCCGTTGGTGATCATCGGCCCGCCGTCCACCGACACGTAAACGCGGATCTTGGCGATGTCAGATGGATTGGGAAGGGCATCGAACTCGACAAGGAGCTCGTTCTCGGCGTTGCCGGCCTGGCACCGCACGTTGCTCGGCGGCGGAGGCGGCCCCAAGCTGGCCACGGCCTCCGGCGGCTCAGTCGTGCTGGTCGTGGTAGCGACCTCCGCGACGGTGGTGGTAGGGGGCTCTTCCGGTGCCGTCGTCGGCGTGGTCACCCGGGGTTGGGTCGTCGGGGGAGCGGCGGACTCGGTCGTCGTCGTTGTTATCTCGTCGACCGGCTCTCCCTCGCCGTTCTCGTCGTCGCTGCACGCCGCCGCGATCAACGCCAGCGCGAAAATTGCCGTAGCGAGCCTCAGTGATCGCATGAGGAACTCCTTTCCAGGCGTCCACCATAGACCGCCCGTTCGGCCCCGCCGCATCACGAAACCGAACAGTGAAGCTGGATCATAGGCTGACTTGTGGTGATGATCGTGGATGCCGGGCAGACACACCGAGAAGAGCTCTGCGACCTGGTCAGCGGCGACAACCCCTCGCCCCGGCTGTGGTCGGCCATAGACCGCGGCAGGATGCTCGAGATCGTGCCGGAACTGCCGGATCTGCGAATGGAGCAGGACCCGATTCACAGGCACAAGGATGTGCTGGCTCACACCATCGCGGTCGTGGCCAAGACGCCCGACGACCTGGTGGTCAGACTGGCGGCGCTGTTCCACGACATCGGCAAGCCCCGCACCCGCAGCTACGAGCACGGCGAGGTCACCTTCCGCCACCACGAGGCGGTCGGTGCCCGGATGACCCGCAAACGGCTGACGGCGCTCGGCTTCGACGAGAGCACCGTCGACGACGTGTGTGAGCTAGTGCGGCTGTCGGGCCGGTTCAAGGGCTACGCGTCCGGGTGGAGCGACGCCGCGGTGCGCCGCTACGCCCGGGACGCCGGGCCGCTGCTGGGTCGCCTCAACCAGCTGGTCCGATCGGACTGCACCACCCGCAACCTTCAGAGGGAGGCCGACCTGCACCGCCAGATCGACGATCTCGAGCGCCGCATCTCCGAGCTGGCCGAAGCCGAGCGCAAAGCGGCCGAGCGCCCCCAGATGGACGGCGACGCGGTCATGGCCCATCTCGGCCTGCCGCCCGGTCCGGACGTGGGCCGGGCTCTGGCCTGGTTGCTGCAGATCAAGCGCTCGGAGGGGGCGCTCCCCATCGACGAGCTGCTGGCTCGGTTGGACGACTGGTGGGCCGAGAACCGCTAGTGGGCCGGTAGCCTCATTCAGCGTCCAGACCGCAACAATCACAACAACCACACCGAGGAGATGTCGTGACTTATAGGGCCGAGTACTTGTGGATTGACGGTGTAGAGCCGGTGGGCGAGATCCGCACCAAGACGAAGATTCTGCAGAATGAGGAGGCGCCCCCGATATGGGGGTTCGACGGCTCGTCGACGAATCAGGCCACGGGCGACAACTCTGACGTGGTGCTCAAGCCGGTGTTCACTTGCGGGGATCCGGTTCGCGGCGGCGACAACATCTTGGTGCTGTGCGAGACGCTTCTGACCCGTGATCTGTCTCCGCATCCGACCAACCGGCGCGCCGAGTGCGTTGCCGTCTACGAGAAGTACAGGGATCAGGCTCCGTGGTTCGGCATGGAGCAGGAGTACACGCTGCTCGATGCGGTGACGCGCTGGCCGGCGGGATTCCCGCCGGCGGGGTTCCCGCCGCCGCAGGGCCCGTACTACTGCGGGGTCGGCGCGGGCCGCATCTCGGGCCGCGACCTGATCGAGGAGCACACCACCGCCTGCATCCAGGCCGGGTTGACGATCGCGGGCACCAACGCGGAGGTGATGCCGGGCCAGTGGGAGTTCCAGATCGGGCCCTTGGACACGGTCACGGTGGCCGACCATATGTGGGTGGCGCGCTATCTGTTGTTCCGGCTCGCCGAGAAGCACGGCATCGAGGTGACGATCGAGCCCAAGCCGATGCTGGGCGACTGGAACGGCGCCGGGATGCACACCAACGTCTCTACCAAAGCCATGCGCGAGGGCTACGAGCCGATCATCGCGGCGTGCGAGGCGCTGGGCGCGGCGGGCAAGCCCGAGGAGCACCTGGCCGGCTACGGGGCGGGCATCGAGTTCCGCCTGACCGGCGAGCATGAGACCGAGCGCTACGACCAGTACTCCTACGGGGTGTCTGATCGGGGTGCGTCGGTGCGGATTCCCTGGCAGGTCGCCCGCGACGGCAAGGGCTACATCGAGGACCGCCGACCCAACGCCAACGCAGACCCCTACCACGTGACCACCCTGCTGACGCGCACCATCTGCGAAGCGCTCGTCGGCTACAACTGACCCAGCCGGCCCCAATGGCCGCTGGCGCCGCTGGCAGAGCGGACCCCGACCGCTTGAGGGTGGCGATCTGCCAGGTCAACCCGACCGTGGGGCGCCTGGAAGCGAACGCGGCCCTGGCCGCCGAGGCGCTGGCCCGGGCCGAAGCGGCGGGCGCCGATGTCGCGGTGCTGCCCGAGCTGGCCATCACCGGCTACCCGCCCGAGGATCTGGTGCTGCGGCCGGGCTTCGTCGCGGCCAGCCGCGCCGCGCTCGATCGCTTCGCGTCGCGAACCGGTGCGTGCGTGGCGGTTGTCGGCTTCGTCGACGGGGCGGGCGAGTCCCAGCGGCGGGTGCCCGACATGGCCGGGGTCGAGAGCTTCAGCGAGGCCTACAACGCGGTGGCGGTATGCGCGTCCGGCGAGGTGCGCGGCGTCTACCGCAAGCGCCAGCTCCCCAACTACGACGTCTTCGACGAGTTGCGGCACTTCCGTCGCGGTACCGACGAGCCGCCCCTGTTCGAGATCGGCGGTGCTGTCGTGGGGGTGACCATCTGTGAGGACGCCTGGGTGCCCGGCGGGCCGGTCAGCGATCTGGCCCGGGCCGGTGCGCAGCTGGTGCTCAACGTCAACGGGTCGCCGTTCCGCGCCGGCAAGCAGGCCGCCCGGGAGCGGGTGATCGGTCAGAGAGTGACCGAGGCGGGCGTGCCGGTGGTCTGCGTGAACCTTGTCGGCGGGCAGGACGAACTCGTCTTCGACGGAGGATCGTTCGCCATAGCCGCCGACGGGTCGGTGGCGGCCCGGTGCGCCTCGTTCGCCGAGTCGGTCGACATTTGCGATGTGGATCTGTCGCCCCGGAGCCGCACGTCGCCCGAGCGGCGCCGGCGCCCGATCGTGGAGGTGACGCCGAGGCGCGCATCGGAACCGGGCCACGAGCGCACGGCCGCGCCGATCGCGCCGCCCATGGACCTCAACGCCCAGCGCTGGGCCGCGTTGGTGCTGGCCACTCGCGACTACGTGCACAAGAGCGGGTTCAGCGACGTCTGCCTGGGCCTCTCCGGCGGGGTGGACTCATCGCTGACCGCGGCCATCGCTGTCGACGCGCTGGGCGCTGACCATGTGCACGGCGTGCTGATGCCGTCTCGCAACTCCAGCGAGCACTCGGTGACCGACGCCGAGAAGCTGGCCGCCAACCTCGGCATCGACGCTCGCATCGTCGGCATCGAACCGGCTCACGCCGCGCTGGCCGGCATGCTCGGGCCCGGTCTCGGCCACGGACTCGACCCCGGCGGCATCACCGACCAGAACCTCCAGGCCCGCATCCGCGGCATGACGCTGATGGCGCTGGCCAACGAACACGGCTGGCTGGTGCTCACCACCGGCAACAAGAGCGAGTTGGCGGTGGGCTACTCCACCCTCTACGGCGACACCGCCGGAGCGTTTGCGGTGGTGTCGGACCTGTGGAAGCTGGACGTGTACGAGCTGTGCCGCTGGCGCAACCAGCAGGCCGGCAGCGAGCTCATCCCAGCCACGGTGCTGGCCAAGGCGCCCTCGGCCGAGCTGGCTCCCGGCCAGCGCGACGACCAGTCGCTGCCGCCCTACGAGGTGCTCGATCCCATCCTGCGCCTGTATGTCGAGGAGCTTCGGAGCGTCGACGAGATCCGGCAGGCGCAGATCGGTCCGCCTGAGGTCGTCGAGCGGGTGTGCCGCATGGTGGACGCCGCCGAGTACAAGCGCCGCCAGACGCCGATCGGTCCCCGGATCACCGGCCGGGCGTTCGGCCGCGACAGGCGCATGCCGATCATCAACCGCTACCGGTCGTGAGCAGTTCCCCCCGCCCGGCCCGCCCCGTGCTCGCTCTGCCGGCCCATGCCCGGAATAGAGCGAACAGAACGCAGGGGCCGCGGCCAGAACGCCTGGCGAGCGCTCCGTGAGCCGCGGCTACTCGGTGGCCCGTTGCATGTCCGCGAGCGCTCCGTGAGCCGCGGCTACTCGGTGGCGCAGACGGCCCGGCTGGTGTGCGCTCTGCGCTGGACCTGCGGCCGGCTGTCGGAGGTGCTGGAGGCCTGGGCCGCGCAAGCCGCGATCGCTCCCGAACACGCCGGGGCCGCATCGGCGATGTCGGAGTTGAGCCGCCAGCTAGCGGTGCATCGTGAGACTCTCGACGGACTCCAGCCCGACTCCGAGTTGATGGCGGCGTGGAGGCAGGCCGCACCTGCCCACTCGGCACAGGCCGAGGCTCTCGACGAGATCGCTGGCCTGGCGGGGCCTTCCGGGCATGTGGCCGTTGCTTGGAGGGTGATCGTGCCCCAGCTCGCCCAAGTCTACGGCGAGATCGTCGAGCACGCCGCTCCGCACTGCGATGCCGCCCTGGCTTCGGCTGTCCGGGCGTTGCGCCAGGACCTGGATCGCGAGGCGGCATCGGCCAGAGTCGCGCAGCCCGACGCGGTCGAGGCAGCTGAGCGCGTGCTGACCGCGGCTGGCGGCATCATTGAACCGTCCCTGCTGAGGCCTGAGGGCTGGGCCTAGAGACCGAGCCGGCGCCGGATTCGCTCGCTCCTGCGACCCGAGTAGCGGAGGGATGGTGGCGCCGGAACGAATTGGCAGCGTTTTGCACGGTATGCGGGCATTCTGCTGCCGGTTCGGGTCTTGGCTGGATGGTTCGTCGGAATTGGCAGCGGTGGGGGCCGTCTTGGGCGTCGACCGCTGCCAGTTCGAGGGTGTGGTTGGCGATGGGGAAAAGGTCGTTATCGTTCATCGCAGCATTGGCGCGCGGGGCGGCGGTCGTTGAAGACCGGCTCTTTCAGACCTGGAGTGGGGGTACGTGGTCAAGGTCAAGGAGCGAGTAGAGAGAGACGAGGAGGATCTGGTCCGCCTCTATCTCACCGACATCGGCCAGTACCCGCTGCTGACCAAGGACGACGAAGTCCGGCTGGCCCAGGAGATCGAAGCCGGTATGGCGGCCCGCAAGGAACTCAAAGAGGCCGTCCCGGGCTCGCTCACCGACCACCGCCGCCGGGAGTTGCGCCGCAGGGACCGGCGGGGGCTGGAGTCCGAGCGAACCTTCGTGCAGTCGAACCTGCGGCTGGTGGTCTCCATTGCCAAGAAGTATCAGGCGTCGGGCCTGCCGCTTCTCGACCTGATCCAGGAGGGCAACCTCGGGCTGATGCACGCGGTCGAGAAGTTCGACTGGCGCAAGGGATTCAAGTTCTCGACCTATGCCACCTGGTGGATCCGCCAGGCCATCACCCGGGGCATCGCCAACACCGGCCGCACCATCCGGCTGCCGGTCCACGCCGGAGACACGCTGGCTCGCCTCCAGAAGGCCCGCTCCCGTCTGGAACTCAAGTACGGCCGTCCGCCCACCCTCTCGGAGCTGGCCGCCGAGGTGGAGATGCCCGAAGACAAGGTCACCGAGGCGCTGCGCTTCCAGTCTGAGCCGCTGTCGCTGTCGGAGCCGCTGCGCCAGGACGGCGACGCCGAGTTGGGCGATGTCGTGGAGGACAGGTCGATCGACTCGCCCTTCGACACCGCGGCCACCACCATGCTGCCCAACGAGATCATGCGCCTGCTGTCCCCGCTGGACGAGCGCGAGCGCGACATCCTCAAGCTGCGCTTCGGCCTCGACCGGGGCGAGCCCCGCACGCTGGAGGAGGTCGGCGAGCACTTCAACCTCACCCGGGAGCGGATCCGCCAGATCGAGGCGAGGGCGATGTCCAAGCTACGCCACCCTTCCAGCGACACCGGCGCCCGCGACCTCCTCAACGTCTGAGCCCGATTGCCCGGGCGGGCACCGGGCGTTCCTCTGCTCAGCAGAATGGCCCGACGGGCAGAGGGCTCGATGCCTGAGCGGCTAGAACATGCTGTGTGAGCGGTCGCGGCTCGGCTGGAGAGGTCCCGCCTATCGGTGACTACGGCTCGCTGCTGGCGGAGCGGGTGGCGGTGGTCACCGGAGGCGGCGACGGCATAGGCGGGGCGATCAGCAGACTCTTCGCGGCCCACGGGGCCCATGTCGAAATCGCCGAGATCGACCGAGCTCGGGGCGAGAAGACGGTGGCTGGCATCGCCGCGGCCGGCGGCAGCGCCCGCCTGCACGCAGTGGACGTGCGCGATCCCGGCGATGTCGAGCGGCTGCGGTCTGCGGTGCTCGACGCTTGGGGCCGGGTAGACGTCCTCGTCAACAATGTGGGCGACTATCGCCCGCTGGTCCGCTTCCACGAGTCGTCGCCGCAGTCATGGCAGGCGATGTACGACGTGAACCTGCACCACATGCTTCTGGTCACCAGGGCGGTGCTGTCGGCGATGATCGAGGCCGGGAGCGGCTCGATCGTCAACGTTCACTCGGTGGAGGGTCTGCGGGGGTTCCCCGGCGAGCCCGTGTACGCGGCCATGAAGGCGGCTGCCGCGCACTTCACCACCTCGCTGGCCGCCGGCTACGGCCGCTTCGGCATCCGCGCCAACGGCATAGGGCCCGACCTCACCCAGACCCCACAGGTGGACTACCTCACCGGCTACGAGGACTACGAGCACCTGTGGGAGGCGTGGGCACCCGTGGGGCGTGTGGGCCGGCCCGAGGACCAGGCCCGGGTGGCCCTGTTCCTGGCCAGCGACCTGTCATCGTTCGTCACCGGCGTGAACATTCCCGTAGACGGCGGCACCCTGGCTGGCAGCGGATGGTTCTACTCGCCCAATGCCGGCCGCTTCCTAAACCGCCCCACCGGCCTGTAACCGCCAGCCAATTGGTGGCGGAGCCGGACATCCGCCCGGGCCAGCGCCGCAGGATCCAAGTCCTGGGCCATGCCTGGTTGCCCGCTAGCTGAGGGCGGCTTGCCTCAGTTCCTTCATGTGTTCGAAGAACTCGGGCTCGAAGGTGTCGGGGGGATAGTGCCAGGGGCACGCTCCCGACAGCGGCGCCGTGGTCATCCGCCACAGGGCGTCCGCTCCGGCCTCGACCAACTCCGGCGAGGGTTCGCCGCCGTCCTCCACGATGAACTCCTCGGCCAGCGCCACCGCGGACGCCCGATCCCACACGGGCTCGTCCAGCGGCGTGTTGCAGGCCCGGTTCAAGCGGGCCGCCCACTCATCCTCGTCGACTGTTGCCCTCAGCCCGGTGGCCTCCCACCAGATCTCACGAGTGCGGGGCCGAAGCGGTGGCTGCACCCACCAGAACATCCTGTCAGACCACTCGATGACCGCTGCGAGCGCCTCGTCGGTCATGTGAGAGTCGAATCCTGGGGGAATGCCCCAGCCGCCGCCGCTCGGCGGGCCAGCATCAAGAAACTCCTGAGGGGCGCGGTCCCAGCACACGCCGGGCTCGTCGGGTCCGGCCCGCTGCACGATCATGATCCACAGCGCCCCGGCTGCGGCCTGCAGGAACCGTTGTCGCGACTCCGGCGGCAGGTCGGGCCGCAGCCCGTCGGCAACGGCGAACTCCTCGGCCAGTGCCAGCGCGGCCTGTCGATCCCACACCGGCGAGTCGATGTCGGGGCCGAGCGCGCTCTTGCACACCCGGTCCAGACGATCAGCCCATTCTGCCTCGCCCCTGTACAGCGACAGGCCGGTCTGGTTCACCCACACTTCCCAGGTACCGGGCGGCAACGGAGGCTTCACGCCCAGGCGCCCGGCAGCCTGCGCCGCCTGTCCAGCGTCTTCTACTTCAACACCAACGGGGGTGCCCCCGCCGACATGACTGCCGCTACAGGCCCCAGCCAGCACAGCCACAACGGCAACCGACAACGCCAACCTCAGGCAACGCGTCGCCATCGGCCCCTCCCCTCAGGCGCCGATAGTACATCGCCGCTCCGCACCAGTACGCCCGCCACCCTGGCCGACCTGCACGACGAATGGCAGGCCAGTGACCACCGCTCCCCTCTCAGAGCACTCGACGGCCAAGCTCCAACCCGACACCATCACGCAGCCGGCAACCCACACCGAGGCTCAACATGAAGACTCACCAAGCTGTGGGACACTGCCCAGGTGACGGCTCGCTGGGCACAAAGGAAAGGGACCCCGTGCGTTCCGGGGTCCCAACGCCTGGGGTATACGGTCAATTCAGCCGTGGCCTACTAACCGTGACCTTCAGGCATCTGAGACGCTACAGCCTCTAGAGGTGCGTCGCAAGGAGCCGACGGTCGTATCAGAACAGGGTGATCCGATTGGTCCAGCGCCGCCCGGTGTGCGTGAACGGCCAGCTCTGGGCATCGGGGCGCAGAGCGCCTAGGGAGGTGTCGATGTGGCGAAGGGAGGTGTCGCCCTCGATGACACGGCGGCGGGTGCCCGAGATGAGGTCGGCAATCTGAACGGGCTGGGAGGTCACCGAGTCGGCCTAGTACACGGTGGGGTGCAGCGGCAGGTCCTGGGAGACGACGTAGCTGGCGGCGCAGTGGCTCGCGTGGGCGTCGATGGGGTGGTTGGAGCGGTCCATGACGATGGCCCCGACCGAGAGGTGTTGGGCGGCACTCGACGGCAAGTGCTCAATCAGCGCCTGGAGTTGCAACGGCATTGTGGTTCGCTGGGTCGCCATCGGAGACGGCGCCCGCACCTGGCTGGTCGAGGCAGCCGCCGCGGGCACGAGCCGCATAAAGACCAAGATGGCCCAAGCCGTCACCCTTGCCCGACTCCACGGCACCGAGCGGCTCGACTGGGCGCTCGGCTGTGCCGCGATGTTCGGCCGCTTCGCAGACGGCGACTTGGCCTCGATCCTGGCTGCTCACCCGCCCCGACAAACGCCGACGCGCCGATGACGTGCACTCGCAGCAGCCCGGCACCACCGCCTGGGACCGCCTCGGAGCCGACCGATGACCCCAACGCCGATCGACGAAGTCGTCGACTTGCTGCGCACCCTGCGTCTGCCGCATATGCGCGTCGCAGCACCCGAACTGCTGGCCACAGCCAAGGCACAGCGGTGCGAGATGCAATCCTCCGCCTCGCCGAGGCGATCGAGCCCGAGTTGCGCGCCTACCGCTTCGCCGAGGACGAGTGAGCCCCGGCGGGCAACGGCAGGTGGGTCATGCCCGGCGTCATACGGCAGCGTTACGGTGGGGTGATGTCGATCTCACTTGATCTTGACGGCTTGAAGGCCGCGGCTGCCGCGTTCGCGGAGTCACTTCGCGGAACACCGATCCCCGAGCTATTCGGCACAACAGACGGCAAGGCCCTGGGCACCTGGATCGAGGCGAGCTTCAACGAGTTCCTCGCAGAGCGGTACGCGCATGAGCCCGGAAACGCAGCTCGCGGAATTGACTTCCCGGAACTGGAGGTTGATCTCAAGGCGACATTCGTCAAGCAGCCGCAGTCATCCTGCCCGTTCCGCGACGCGTCGCAGAAGATCTTCGGGGTGGGCTACGGCCTGCTCGTGTTCGTGTACGAGAAGACCGACACCCACGAGACCCAGTCTGCGGCGATCGATGTTCGCCACGCGCTGTTCATCGACCGGTCGCGGACCGGCGACTACCAGACGACGAGGGGAATCCGCGAGATCCTCGACCGCGGCGGGAATGTCGACGACCTCGTTGCCTTCATGGAGGACCGAAATCTGCCGCTAGACGAGATCGGTCGCGTGGCCTTGGCCGAGCGAGTTCTCCGCGACCCCCCGACACAGGGCTACATCACGATCAGCAATGCCCTTCAGTGGAGGTTTCAGTATGGCCACGCAATCACGAACGCGGGAGGGGTAGACGGTGTCCAAGACCTTGTCTCGTAAGGAACTCGGCGACTTCCAGACGCCTCGGGAGCTTGCAGTCCAGTGCGCTCAGGTCCTCGCGACGCTCCAGCGTGGAACGCGCCGGGTGCTGGAACCGACGTGCGGTGAGGGGAGCTTCATGCTCGCCGCGGCTTCGGTCTTCGAGCCGTCCATCGAAATGCTAGGAGTAGAGATACAACCCACGCATGCCGACGTTGCGCGCCGCCTTCTCGACTGCTCGGTTTCCAGAGACGTGGCGTGGCGAGTTGAGGTTGGCGATGTGTTCCGGCACGACTTGGGCAAGCTCCGGTGGGAGATGGATGGGCCACTGATAGTCCTCGGGAATCCGCCATGGGTTACGCTGTCTGACCTCGGCGCGATGGACTCAGTCCAGATCCCCGACCGCAGGAACCTGCGTTCCGTGCGGGGGATCGATGCGCTTACGGGTGAGTCGAACTTTGACGTTGCCGAGTACATCTGGATGCGGCTACTCACGGAGTTGCGTCGGGAGGAGCCGACGGTTGCGCTCCTTTGCAAAACTTCCGTCGCACGTAGGGTTCTCACGCTGGCAGCCCACCTGGACTTACACGTGGCTGATTCTTGCCTGTGGCGCATCGACGCGAAGAAGGCGTTCGGGGTAGCAGTCGACGCCTGCCTCTTCGCTGTTCGGCTCGATGGGTTTAGCCACAACTACCGGTGCCAGGTCTTCGAGTCACTAGATGCAGTCTGTCCGGCGAGCACCATGGGATTGGTGGAGGGTGCACTTGTCGCCGATGTGGATGCTCACGTGGCGTTTCGGCAATATGACGGGTTGTCGCCAGTCGAGTGGCGGCAAGGCGTCAAGCACGACTTGGCCGCTGTCATGGAGCTTCGCACTGACGAGGGCGGCAAGCTCCACAACGCGCTCGGCGAGGTAGTAGAGGTCGAAGACGACTGGGTGTATCCACTCCTCAAGGGCTCAGATGTGAACGCGGGTCGGGCCCCGGAACGCTACGTGATCGTGACTCAGCGGTCGCTGGCAGATGAGACCAGGAGCCTCCGACACGTAGCCCCCAGGCTCTGGAGCTACCTGCAGACCCACGCGGAGCGGTTCGCTGCCCGCAAGTCGTCGATCTACCGAAACCGAGCAGCCTTCTCAATGTTCGGCATCGGGCCCTACACCTTCGCACCATGGAAGGTCGCAGTCTCGGGCCTCCACAAGGCCCCTAGGTTCCGGCTGGTAGGTCCAAGCGAGGGCAGGCCCGTCCTATTCGACGACACGTCGTACTTCTTGCCGTGCGAATCGGCGGCCGAGGCAGCCATCCTTCTCGGTGCGTTGACGAGTGATGCCGCAACCCTCCTCCTCAAGTCTTTGCTGTTTGCTGACGCCAAGCGACCGGTGACGAAGAAGCTGCTCCAGCGGATCGACCTTGCTGCGATTCTTCGCCACGACCGTGCCGAAGTCGAAAAGGACGCGCAGACCGCTCTCGAAGAGGTCGATCAGCATCTGAGTGTTACGGCGATCACCCGACTAGCCGACCAACTCTTGCAGCAATGGGGCAGGGCTCAGAATGCGCCATCGCTCTTCGATGTCATCGACCTCGCTACCCCCGAGCCCGCCAGCGTTCACTGACCGTAACCGCGAGCACAGCGCTCAGGAGAGTGTGGCTCGCCAGATCGGATGGGTCCACAGCACCTCGCCGTCGGCGGTGATCTGCACGGTATTGTCGACGACGGCGATCTGGGCCTGGCAAACTCGGTGGGCTCTGCTCTCCGCCACTAAGCAGATCCCACGCGCACACACACGCTGACAACCCGTCGCAGATAGCTAATGGGGACAACTTGATTCCAGATGCTCATTAACTAAGTGAGCAGGTCCAAGCAGATTTCTGTCTGTATTCGTGGCGGAGGTGGACGGGAATCGAACCCGCCGGACGGGGATCGCCCGTCCCACCCGCTTTGAAGGCGGGGGAGCCCACCAGGCGCTCAGACACCTCCGAACGGCAGGGTAACCGGCGCGGCAGGCTTGCCTCCCGGCCGTCTTGTATTGCAAGGCCGCGCTCGCGTCTCAGACCATTACGCTTCTGGCCGTGAAGAACTTCAAGCGGCTCATCGTCCTGGGCGTGCTCGTGGCAGTGATCGTCGTGCTCGCCCGCAAGATCCGGGAGACCTGAACCGCCGGCCGAGCCGTGCGCGTCACCGACCTGGCTGGCGCCGCTGAAGCTCTGGAGCTAGGCCGCCGGTCGCTGGTGGCCCTCGTCGGCGGCGGCGGCAAGACCACCCTGCTGTTCGCGCTGGGCCGGCAGCTGCCGGCCCGGACGCTGCTCACCACGACCACCCGCATGGGGCGGGACCGCACAGGCGGCTTTCCGTGCCTGGTCGGCCCCACCGACCGTGAACTGGCTGACGCCTTCGGTCGGGACGATGCGGTGCTGGCATGGCGGACCACCGACGAGCGCAAGGCCCTGGGATACGCGCCCGAAGAAGTGGACCACTGGTTTGCCGCCAGGCTCGCCGATCACATAGTTGTGGAGGCCGATGGAGCCCGCCGCCGCCCCTTCACCGCCCCAGCACCGTGGGAGCCGCCCATCCCGGCTGCGTCCACCCATGTCGTCGCCTGCATCGGCGCCGATGCGCTCGGTTACGTGATCGCCGACCGGGTCCACCGTCCGCTGCGGGTGGCCGCTGCCGCGGGCTGCTCGCCGTACCAGCGACTCACGCCGGCGCGTGCGGCCGCCGCGCTCACCAGTCCCGTCGGCATGATGAAGAACGTCCCGGCCTCGGCCCGCTTCGTCGTGGCGGTGGCCGCAGCTGACCCCGGCGACCCGCAGGTGCAGGAACTTGTCGCGGAACTCGACCAAAGGCGCACCGACTCGCTGGTGGTAGTTCACTCCGACACTGAGGCAGCCGGAGCACCGGCTTGACCGGAAGCCCACGCCACTGGAGCGCATCCTGTGACCAGCGTGACCCGAGCACGGGTGAGTCGGGAAGTGGCTGGAGCCGGAGCGCCGGGTGACCGGGGCGCGCGTGTGATGGGAAGCGGGCTTGACCGGAGCTCGGGCTTGACCGGTCACGTCGTCGGCGGCGAGGCGGGTATCGGGGCCGGCTCAAGGGATGGGCGGGACTTGGACGTTGTGGTGGTGGGTGGCGGGCACAACGGGCTCGTCTGTGCGGCCTATCTGGCCCGAGCCGGAGTCGAGACGATGCTGGTGGAGGCCCGCGATACCGTCGGTGGCTGCGCCGCGACCGTGAGCGACCTCGACGCCCGCTTCAACATTTGCAGCTGCGACCACACGCTGGTGCGGGCCATGCCCTTCATGGAGGAGCTCGACCTGGCCGCCCACGGCCTGCGCTATCTCGAAGCCGATCCCGCCACCGTCTACATGGACCACGACGGCAGTCCCCCGTGGCTGTTCTTCAACGACAGCGAGCGCACCATCGAGTCCATCGCCCGCCACCGGCCCGAGCAGGCCAGGGCCTACCGCCGCTACCTCGCCGACGCCCGCCCGGTGGCCGAGATCACCATGGAGATGGGCACCGGACCGGCCTCCACACCCCGCATGCTGGCCCGGCTGGCAGCCCGGCGGGGCAGGGGCGGGACCAGGCTGATGCGGTGGAGCCGGGCCAGCGCACTGGACGTGCTGCGGTCCTACTTCGACGACGAGGCGCTGATCATGCCGGGCATCTCCAACGGGCCCACCGTGTGGGGCGCCCCGCCGGACGCCCCCGGCACCGGTCTGGCCGGCTCGCTCTACGCCATGCGCCACATGGTCAAGACGGGGCGCCCGGTGGGGGGCAGCGGTGCCCTCACCGAGGCGCTGGCCGCCTCCTTCCAGGCGGCCGGGGGCCGTCTGCGCTGCGGCACGCCGGTGGACGGACTGCTCGGACACAGCCGGGGCGTGACCGGCGTGCGCCTGGGCGACGGCACCGAGATCTCGGCCCGAGCGGTGGTATCGGCATGCGACCCCGCCGTGGTGGCGTCGCAGTGGCTCCCCGATCCCGAGGGCCGGGCCGGACGCCGCTTCGTCTCCCGGGCCCGGTCGCAGACTCCCGGCGACGGCTACCAGTCCAAGATCGATGCGGTCATCACCGACGTTCCCCGCTACCCGGTGCTGGAGGACTCAGGCCTGCTCGACCTGTTCGAGGGGCGCGACCCGAATGAGTCGAACTACGTGATCTCGCCCACCGTGGCCGAACTGGCCGAGGCCCACCGGCTGCGACCGCTCGGACGGGTGGCCGAGCGCCCCACGATGATGGCCAACGTGCCGTCGGTGCTCGACCCGTCGATGCTCAGCCGCGACGGCCATCACATCCTCAGCCTCGAGGCGCTGTTCACGCCCTACGAGGTCGAGGGGGGCTGGGAGGGCTCGAAGGAGCCGGACCGCTGGCTGCAGGTCTGGTCGCGCCAACTGCAGCCCGGCTTCCTGGAGTCCGTCGACCGCTACCGGACCATGACCCCGGACCGCTACGAGCGCGAGCTGTTCCTGGGCCGCGGCTACACCCCCTCCTATGCCGGCTCGCCGCTGGCGACCCTGTTCGGCCGACGCCGCGAGCTGAGCCGCTACCGGCCTCCGGTGCCGGGACTGTTCCTGTCGGGCGCGGGCACCTTCCCAGGCGCAGGGATCTGGGGCGCCTCAGGCCGCAACGCCGCCGACGCGGTGCTCCGAAGCCTGTCTTGACGCTGACGCCTGGCCCGAGCCGAACTCGCCGCAACGCCGCCGACGCCGTGCTTCGAACACTCTCCTGACGCCGGCCGGAACCGAACAGCCAAGCGGCCAGCGCGTCTAGCCGGCCGCGAGGGCCTCGGCGTCTCGGATGTAGTCGATGGTGTTGCGTATGCGCCCCTCGGTGCGGTCGAGCGGTTCGCAGAGGCCGGAGTAGAAGCAGTCGCCGTGCAGGATGTCCCTCACGACGTGGTAGCGATCCGAGAGGCGGTCGATGCCCGGGTCGTCGGTGGCGAGACGTTGCAGCTCCCGCGTCGTGATCGGGGACTTCGCGGGCTCCTCGCCGGTGCGGGCCACGATGAGGCCGTCGGTAGCGCGCTTGGTGGCGCACCACGCCTTCTCGGCGGCGTCCCTGATGTCACCGGCCTCCAAGCGGGCCAGCGCCGCGTCGTGCAGCACCCGAGCGTCCGCAAAGAGCACGGCGGCACGATCGGCGGATGGCTCCTCTGTGGTCGTGCTGGTCGTTGTCATCGGGCTTACCTCCATGATTCTCAGCTTCCCAAAGGAGCGTAGCGGCTGCGCTGTGCTCTGCAACCTAATATCATGAAAATATCTTTTGTGCCCTGAACGGGATGCTCTGGGCGGCCGTGCCTATTCGCCCCAGCGGGGGATGTTGCCGACCTCTACGCCCAGATGTTCCAGTGCCCGGACAACCGTGTGATCCACGATGTCCTCGACGGACGAGGGCCGGGTGTAGAAGGCCGGGACCGGCGGGTACACCACCGCGCCGATCTCGGCGGCCTGGGCCATCAGGCGCAGATGGCCCAGATGCAGCGGCGTCTCCCGCACCATCAGCACCAGCGGCCGCCGCTCCTTGAGCGTCACGTCGGCGGCCCGCGACACGAGGTCGGCGCCGAAGGAGTTGGCCACCGCCGAGAGCATCTTGATCGAGCACGGGGCGATGATCATCCCCGCGGTGGCGTAGGAGCCCGACGAGATCGGCGCGGCAATGTCGCGCGAGCCGTGCACCACGTCGGCCAGGGCCTCCACGTCGGCCGGGGCCAAGTCGGTCTCGTAGGCGAGCGTCTGGCGACCGGGGCCGGTGATCACCAGATGGCTCTCCACATCGTCGACGTCCCGCAGCATCTCCAGCGCCCGCACCCCGTAGACGACGCCGGTGGCCCCGCTGATGGCCACCACCACTCGCCGCGGCCCGCTCACGGCAGGTACTTCTCCAGGCCGGGGGCGAGGGCTCCGCTCGCGGCCGTCACGACAGCTGTTTCCCAGGCCGGGAGCAGGGACTCGACTCGCGCCGCTCACGACAGCTGTTTCCCAGGCCGGGGTTGGGGACTCGATCCGCGGCCGTCACGGCAGGTACTTCCCCAAGTCCACCGGTGCGTAGGCCACCCGCTCGCCGTACTCGCGGCGCTCCCGCTTGTAGGTGGCGTCGATGCCCACCTTGGTGCCCACGCCCCGGTTGTCGGCGGTGGGGTCCATCTCGTGGCCCTGGGCCCCGCCAGCGGTGAACACGTCGTCGAGCCAGTGCACCCGGTTGGTGAGGGCCCAGTGCAGCTCGGAGGGCTGGCTCACGTCGATGTCGCGGTCCACCACGATCACGTTGCGGATGTTGATGTGGGCCGCCATGGCCGCCATGGCCAGGTTCTTGGGCGTGCCCGGGTTGTCTCGGTCGATCTGGATGACGGCCAGGAAGCCGTTGCCGTAGGGCGGGATGTGCACGTCGGCACCGGGGTCGATGTGGCGCACGAAACGGCGCAGCAGCGGCTCCCGGGGCAGCACGTTGCCGATGAAGACATGCTCGTACCAGCCCGGGATGATCGTCTGGTAGATCGGCGAGTGGCGCCAGGAGATGGCCGTCACCTCCACGGTGGGGCTGGGCCACATCTCGCCGTGATAGCCGTGGAACTCGGCCAGCGGACCCTCGTCGGCCCGCTGGCTGGGACGGATCCGGCCCTCGATCACCACCTCGGCACGCGCGGGCACGTCCACGTCGACGGTGCGGCCCCGGCACACCTCCACCGGCCGGTCTCGCAGGGCACCCGCGATGAGCAGTTCGTCGACCGGCGTGCGCACCCCGGCCGCGATCATGATCGCCGGGTCGAGACCGACGGCCAGAGCCACGTCGAAGGGCGCGTCGGGGTCTGGCCGGCTGCGCATGAACGTGCCCACGTCGCGCCATTCGTTGACGTTGAAGCCCAAGATGTTGCGGTCCAGCATCAGCATGCGGTTGTACGACAGGTTGCCCCGGCCGCTGATCGGATCCTTGGTCACGCTCACTGCGCCGGTGATGAAGGCGCCGCCGTCGCCCCGCGAGTGCGTGGGTATGGGTATGGCGGCCAGGTCCACATCGTCGCCGGTGACGCAGTTGTCGTGCCAGGCCGCAGCGTCGACCCGAGCGGTCGGCACTCCGTTGGCGGGCTCCAGCGCGTGGCCCATGCGGTCGACCACCTCGTCGGGCTCGCAGCCCAGGGCCAGCGCCGCGGTGCGCCGACTGGAGACTGCCCCCGAGAAGATCGGCCACGGCGAGTCCTTCGGCGCCTCGAACAGCGCGGGCCCCGCGTCGGCGCGCTCCAGCGCGGCGGCCACGTCGGCCAACTCATGCTCAAGGCTCACGGGCCGCGATATGCGGTTGAGCATTCCCGCGGCCTCGGCAACCGCCATGTAGCTGCGCAGGTCGCAGACGGCTTCAGTCATCTCCTCACCCTAGGCCGCGCCCCGGCTCGCCCGAAATTGATGACACATTGGCCCGTGAAGGCCAGCTTTCGACATCACTCTCGCCGGGACGCATCGGCTCACCCGAGCCTGGCGTGCTCGACGCCTTCGGCCCCACCTGCTCCTCGCTCTACCCTGAGGTCCGTGGTCATCGAGTTCCTCACCTTCGAGGTGGACCCCGACGAGCGCGAGCAGTGGTTGGCGGTCGAGGAGCTTCACTGGAGCCGCTACTTGGAGAGCCGCCCCGGCTTTGTCAGCAAGGAGATGTGGATCGCCGACGACGATCCTGGCAGGGTGCACGCGGTGATCCGCTGGGAGTCGATGGAGGCGTGGGACGCCGTGCCCCGATCAGACGTAGCGGCGGTCGACGAGGCCATGGGGGAATGGTTCCGGGAAGCTGCGATGCGGGCCTTCCGAGTCGTTCGCGACCGCTGAATCGGCTCTACAGTAGGCGTCGTGCGCACCGGGGTGTTCCTGTTCGGCGGGGTGGAGTTCCCCGACGCGGGCGCGGGCCCGCCGGCGCCCACCGACCGTCGCTACAGCTCCAAGGAAGTCTGGCGGGCTACCGAGCAGATAATTGATGCCGGCGTGGTGTGCGACCGGCTGGGTTTCGACTCGTACTGGCTGACCGAGCACCACTTCCAGTACGAGGGCTATGAGGTCATCCCCAACGGGATCCTGGTGGGCACGATCCTGGCCGAGCGCACCGAGCGCATCCGTATCGGGATGGCGTTCAACATCGTGCCGCAGTGGCACCCGCTGCGGCTGGCGGAGGACTTCGCGACGATGCACAACGTGTCCGGCGGGCGGGGGATCCTGGGCGTGGGCCGGGGCACGGTGCCACGCGAGGCTGAGACGCTGGGCACCAGGATCGGCAGCTTCGACAATCCCGACAAGGCCGCCGCGGACGAGTTCAACCGCAAGCAGTTCGACGAGGCCATGCAGGTAATCCGGCTGGCCCTGGACAACGACACGTTCAGCTTCCATGGCGACGTGTACGACTTCCCGCCGGCGGGCATTCCCGACCGCGGCGGGTTCGTGTCGGAGCTGTCGCTGGTGCCCCGCCCGCTGTATCCCTACGAGATCTGGCAGGCGATCACGTCGCCCCCGACACTGGAGCAGGTGCCCCGGTGGGGCTGGGGCGGCGTGTTCTGGAACAACCACCACTCCTTCGTCAAGCAGCGCTGGGAGAAGTTCGCGGAGATCCACGCAGCCGAGCACGGGCGCGATCTGGACCGGGGGGAGAACCGCCTGCTGGTGCTCAACGTGCGGGTCGCCGACACCCGTGAGCAGGCCATGGCGTCGGTGCGGGCCGGCCACGACGAGTTCTGGAAGTTCCTCGGTCCCTACGGCTGGAGCAAGGGCTACATGGGCCCCGACGGCAGACCGGCCAAGCCGGGCCTGATCCCCACCCTGGAGCAGTCCATCGACCAGAAGATGTACCTGGTCGGAAGAGCCGAGGACGTGGCTGAGACCATCAACTGGTATGACGAGCAGATCGGCTTGGAGAACCTCCTGCTGTTCCCAGCCATGCCCGGCGACCCCTATGAAGAGGTTGAGGAGCACCTGCACCGCCTCGCAGAGGAAGTCCTGCCCCTGCTGACCTGATCGGGTTGTTCCGGCCGGCGGGTCCTGTCGCCGGGCTCCGTCCGGCTGACGGGGCTGCGCCCCATTGTCAGCCGCCCGGACCCGTCGCCACCCCCCGGCCTGTCGCCTCTGTGCCGGCGGGCCGGCGGGCCTTACCAGCGGCGCAGGGCTTTGCGGATCTTGGCGATGCCCTCGTCGTCGGCGGGAGTGGGCACCGACACGAAGGTGGTGCGGCAGCGCTTGTGGGCGCTCAGCCTCAGCGTGCGGGCCGTGGTGCGCTTGCCTGCGTCCCGGCCCCGCAGCCGGGCCAGGCGGCCGTGTGGGCTGGTGGTGATCGCCCCGATCCGCCGGATGTTCTCCATGCCCGGCCGGACCCGGTGCTTGTCGTCGAACACGAAGGCGACGCCCGGGACCAGGACCCGCTCGAGCCAGCCCTTCAGCGTTGCCGGCACGTTGAACGCCACGGTGGGATAGCAGAACAGCAGCGCCTCCGCGGCCCGCAGCCTCTCGGCCGAGTCGCGGACATCATCGGAGATCACCGGCTGCTCGCCGTGATAGGCGACTCGCTCGGCCGCGGACATCACCGAGTTGAAACCGTGCACCGCCAGCAGGTCCACGTCGTGGTGCCCCGCACTCAGCTCCTCCACCGCCTCATCCACCACGCGGCGGTCGGGGTCCGAGGGGCCGTAGCCGTCTAGCAGGAGCACTCTCACGATTCGCTACCCGGTCTGGTCAGTGACTGGTGGCGATACTGTATGGTCGTCGTTGCGATCAGCAACCGTCAGCATCGTCGGCCACGAAGGGGGAGACGGGTCTGGTGACGACCGCGAACACAAACGGTGCCCTGTCCTTCGACGGGATAGGCATGATCTTCCCCGACGGAACCGAAGCGCTGCGCGACATCACGCTGTCGATCGACAAGGGCGAGTTCGTGACCATCGTCGGCCCTTCCGGGTGCGGCAAGTCGACCCTGCTGCGAATCGCCTCGGGCCTGCTGGAGCCCACCGCGGGCAGCGTCGAAGTCGACCGGGACCGCCTGGGCTACGTGTTCCAGGACGCCACGCTGCTGCCGTGGCGCACGGTGCGCCAGAATGTGGAGCTCTTCGCCGAGCTGCACGGCTTCGATTCCGGCGAGCGCCGATCATTGTCGACTGCGGCCATCGAACTGGTCGGGTTGACGGGCTTCGAGAACCACTATCCGAAGTCGCTGTCGGGCGGAATGAAGATGAGGACCTCGCTGGCCCGAACCCTCACCCTCAAGCCGCCGTTGTTCCTGTTCGACGAGCCCTTCGGCGCGGTGGATGAGATCACCCGGGAGCATCTCAACGAGGAGACTCAGCGGCTCTTCCAGTCGGAGGGGTTCGCCGGGCTGTTCATCACCCACTCGATCGGCGAGGCCGTGTTCATGAGCACCAAGGTGTACGTCATGTCGGCTCGCCCGGGACGCATCGTGGCCGGCTTCGACGTGCCGTTCAGCTACCCGCGCCAGCCCGAGTTGCGGTTCGAGCCCGACTTCGCCCTCCTCAGCGGCGAGGTCTCATTGGCCCTGAGAGGTTCCCACTCATGACCCTGCAAGCATCCCCCGAGTCCGAGGCCGGCACAGTCACCGCGCCCGAGGAGCAGAGCAGCGCGCCCGCCGACGGGCATTTCGCGCCGGAACTGCCCGACGACGCCCCCAAGGCCTACCGGGTGAAGTCGCGGCGGCGAGAGGCGGCTGAGACGATCCTGCCCCCTGTTGTGCTGGGCATGGGCGTCATAGGGTTCTGGTACTACGTCTCCTTCATCGTCATCGACGAGAGCCGCCGCTTCCTGATGCGGCCGGTGCACGACGTCGTCGACGTCGGGTTCCTCGACTCGGCCAACTTCTCCGAGATGTTCTCGGGGCTCTGGTCGAGCACCAAGGTCGCCCTGATCGGGCTGGCCATCGCCATCTCGATCGGCTTCTTTCTGGCCACGATGATGAGCCAGGCCAAGATCGTGGAGCGGGCCGTGTTCCCGTTCGCGGTGACGCTTCAGGCGATACCGATCCTGGCCATCGTGCCGCTGATCGGCTTCTGGTGGGGCTACGGGCAGACGTCGCGGGTGGTGGTGTGCATCATCATCTCGCTGTTCCCCATCATCATGAACACGCTGTTCGGGCTGCTGTCGGCGGACCGGGCCATGCACGACCTGTTCACGCTGCACCACGCGAACCGGGTCACCCGACTGCGGAAACTCATGTTCCCGGCAGCGTTGCCGGCCATCTTCGCAGGCCTGCGAATCTCGGCCGGGCTGTCCGTTATCGGCGCCATCGTCGGCGACTTCTTCTTCGGCCGCGGCGAGGTCGGCATCGGCCAGTTGCTCAGGCGCTACGCCAACAACCTGCAGGGCGAGGAACTGCTGGCCGCAGTGATGATGTCCTCAGCGCTCGGCATCGTGGTGTTCTGGACCTTCGGGTGGCTGCAGAACCTCATAATCGGCAAGTGGCACGAAACCGTCCAGAAGTGACGGCCTGAGGCTCGCTTTGGCAGCCGTTCTCGCAGGTCGATAAACATACGCGCCTGTATACAGAACGACCCGGTCTGCGCCGGGTCGCGTCCCCAGGAGGAGACAAGTGCAATACACGAGGATGCTTCGCTGGCTCGCGGTTCTGGTTGCCTTCGGGCTGCTGGCCGCGGCGTGCGGCGACGACGACGGTGACGGCGTTGCGGACGCCGACACCGCCGCGGCTGAGGCTGCTGCGGCCGCCGCTGAGGCCGACGCCGCCGCGGCTGAGGCTGAGGCCGCCGCGGCCCAGGCTGAGGCCGATGAGGCGGCCGCTCGGGCCGAGGAGGCCGCGTCCGCCGCGGCTGAGGCCCAGGCGGCCCTCGACGCGGCCTTGGCCGAAGCTGAGGGAACCATAGACCCCGAGGTCGTCGCCGAGCTCGAGGCGGCCCTGGAAGCGGCTGAGGCTGAGGCCGCCGCGGCCCAGGCTGAGGCCGATGCTGCCGCCGCTGCTGCTGAGGAGGCTGCCGCTGAGGCCGCGGCCGCTGCTGCTGCGGCCGCTGCCGAACCGGCCTCGCTGGAGCCGGAATCGGTGGCTGTGGATCTGTCGGGTGTGTGTCCGTCGCCGTTGGTGGTTCAGACGGATTGGTTCCCGGAGTCTGAGCATGGTGCGATGTATCACTTGGTTGGTGACGACTATGTGGTCGATACCGACAATCAGACGGTGACGGGCTCGATGGTGCTGGATGGCACTGATCTGGGGATTGATTTCCAGGTGCGCACGGGTGGCCCGGCTATCGGTTTCGCGCCGGTGTCGAGCTACATGTACACCGACGAGTCGATCCATCTGGGGTATGCGTCCACTGATGCGCAGATCCTGCAGTTCGCGGATGCGCCTTTGGTGTCGGTGGTGGCGCCGTTGGAGCAGAACCCGCAGATGATCATGTGGGATCCGGAGACCTACCCGAACGTGAACAGCATCGCGGATCTGGGTCGTGAGGGGATCACGGTCAACACGTTCGCGGGCGGCGTGTTCTCGCGGGTGTTCGTGGCTCAGGGGATCTGGTCTGAGGATCAGGTTGATCCGTCCTATGACGGCAGCCCGGCCCGGTTCGTAGCGGCCGGCGGCGAGATCGCGCAGCAGGGGTTCGCCTCGGCTGAGCCCTACCAGTATCTGAACACTCACACCGACTGGGGCAAGCCGGTGGCGTTCGAGTTGTTGCACGATGCCGGGTTCCAGATCTATTCGCAGACCATTGGTGTGCGTCCTCGTGACATGGAGTCGATGAGGCCGTGTCTGGAGCGTGTGGTGCCGATCATCCAGCAGGCGGTGGTGTCCTATGACGCTTCGCCGGATCGGGCCAACGCGATCATCGTGGACGCGGTGGCGCAGTATGCGAGCTTCTGGACCTATTCGCCGGGTCTGGCGCAGTTCTCGGTCGAGCAGCAGCGTGCGCTGGGCCTGATCGGCAACGGCCCGGACTCTGTGGTGGGCAACATGGAGGCCGACCGGATCCAGGGCGTGCTCGACGCGATCTTGGCCACCGACCTCGCCGCCGACGTGCCCGACGGGCTGAGCGTGGATGACATCCACACCAACGAGTTCATCGACCCCAGCATCGGCTTCGCCGAGACCATGGTGGCTGTGGATCTGTCGGGTGTGTGTCCGTCGCCGTTGGTGGTTCAGACGGATTGGTTCCCGGAGTCTGAGCATGGTGCGATGTATCACTTGGTTGGTGACGACTATGTGGTCGATACCGACAATCAGACGGTGACGGGCTCGATGGTGCTGGATGGCACTGATCTGGGGATTGATTTCCAGGTGCGCACGGGTGGCCCGGCTATCGGTTTCGCGCCGGTGTCGAGCTACATGTACACCGACGAGTCGATCCATCTGGGGTATGCGTCCACTGATGCGCAGATCCTGCAGTTCGCGGATGCGCCTTTGGTGTCGGTGGTGGCGCCGTTGGAGCAGAACCCGCAGATGATCATGTGGGATCCGGAGACCTACCCGAACGTGAACAGCATCGCGGATCTGGGTCGTGAGGGGATCACGGTCAACACGTTCGCGGGCGGCGTGTTCTCGCGGGTGTTCGTGGCTCAGGGGATCTGGTCTGAGGATCAGGTTGATCCGTCCTATGACGGCAGCCCGGCCCGGTTCGTAGCGGCCGGCGGCGAGATCGCGCAGCAGGGGTTCGCCTCGGCTGAGCCCTACCAGTATCTGAACACTCACACCGACTGGGGCAAGCCGGTGGCGTTCGAGTTGTTGCACGATGCCGGGTTCCAGATCTATTCGCAGACCATTGGTGTGCGTCCTCGTGACATGGAGTCGATGAGGCCGTGTCTGGAGCGTGTGGTGCCGATCATCCAGCAGGCGGTGGTGTCCTATGACGCTTCGCCGGATCGGGCCAACGCGATCATCGTGGACGCGGTGGCGCAGTATGCGAGCTTCTGGACCTATTCGCCGGGTCTGGCGCAGTTCTCGGTCGAGCAGCAGCGTGCGCTGGGCCTGATCGGCAACGGCCCGGACTCTGTGGTGGGCAACATGGAGGCCGACCGGATCCAGGGCGTGCTCGACGCGATCTTGGCCACCGACCTCGCCGCCGACGTGCCCGACGGGCTGAGCGTGGATGACATCCACACCAACGAGTTCATCGACCCCAGCATCGGCTTCTAACCGAAGCCGCATCGTCTAGACCTTTACCCTGTTGGGGGTCGGCGCCCACAGCGCCGGCCCCCACAGGCGCGCCCAGATGAAGATTTCCTCAGCAGCGGGGCTCGGCATGAGGAGCAAGCAACATGAGAGCAATTCTCGGCAGGGTACCGCTGGGCGGTGCGGGTGGTAGTGTTCTGGATCGGGACGCGGGCGGTCCGTCAGTGATCCGACACGGCTGTCGCTCCGGGACTGTTCCGTGGACCCGAGTGCAGAACAAACATCCGGCCGCGGTCGGAATTTCCCTGGGAGGGAACACATGAAACACAGGAAGCATCTGCTCCGCTGGCTGGCGGTACTGCTCGCCTTCGGCCTGGTGGCCGCCGCATGCGGCGACGATGAGGCCGCCGACGAGCCGGCCGCGACCCCGACCGAGGACGCGCCGACCACGGACGAGGCGTCCGATGAGGCCCCTGACGAAGCCCCCGACGAGATGATGGAACATCTCGGCGACGGCTCTCTGGGTGTTGTGACGGTCGAGGCGGGCGATGCCATCCAGATCCGCTCGCTGGAGGCCATCACCGGTGACGTGGCCTTCTTCGGACTGCCGATCGATCGGGCCACGCAGATCGCGGTCGACGACTACGGCCAGATCCACGGCTTCGACGTGGACTTGGGCACGAGCCTCGACGACCTGTGCTCCAACGACGGCGGCCAGGCCGCGGCCCAGATCATCGTGGCCGACGAGGATGTGGTCGGCGTGATCGGCACGTCGTGCTCCGGCGCGGCGGTGGCGGCAGCTCCGCTGATCACCGATGCCGGCATGGTGCTGATCTCCGGCGGCAACACCTCGCCCGCGCTGACGTCCGACCTGGCCGGCAACGCCGGGCCGAACTACAGCGTCGGCTACTACCGCACCGCCCACAACGACCTGTACCAGGGCGCAGCCATGGCCAAGTTCGTGTTCGGGGAGCTGGGCATCAGCGAGGCGGCTGCCATCCACGACGGCGACCCCTACACCCAGGGACTGGCCCAGGCCTTCGCTGACGCGTTCGAGGCCGAGGGCGGCACGGTCACAGGCTTCTCCGCGGTCAACAAGGACGACACCGACATGGTGCCCGTGCTGACCGAGATCGCCGCGGGAAGCCCGGGTGCGCTGTTCTTCCCGATCTTCCAGCCGGCCGGCGACTTCATCGCCGACCAGGCGCCGGGCGTGTCCGGTCTGGAGGGCACGGTGCTGCTGGCCGCCGACGGCCTGTTGAACACCAACTACCTGTCGCTGCCCCAGACCCGGGGCATGTACTTCTCGGGTCCGGACCAGCGCTTCGGCGAAAATGTCAACGAGAGCACCGGCAAGACCGCGGTGGACTTCCTGGCCGAGTACGAGAGCCGCTACGGCGAGGCCCCGGCTGCGCCGTTCTGGGCGCACGGCTATGACGCCACCGTGTTGCTGCTCGACGCCATCGCGGCCGCCTCGTGGGTCGAGGACGGCGAGCTGATGATCGACCGTCAGGGCATCCGCGACTACCTGAACAGCGTGCAGGGCTTCCAGGGCCTCATCGGCACCATCAACTGCGACGAGTTCGGTGACTGCGGCGCGGCCCGCATCACGGTCGTCCAGAACATCGGCGGCGAAGAGAACGCCGAGACCAGCCTCAACAACGTGGTGTTCTCCTACGCGCCCGGCACGGCCGGCGTGGCATCAGAGGGTCTCCCGCTGGCGGAGGCTGTGGCCGCCGGTCTTGGGGGTGTGTGTCCGTCGCCGTTGGTGGTTCAGACGGACTGGTTCCCGGAGTCTGAGCATGGTGCGATGTATCACTTGGTTGGTGATGATTACGTGGTTGATACTGAGAATCAGACGGTGACGGGTTCGATGGTGCTGGATGGTGTTGATCTGGGGATTGATTTCCAGGTCCGCACGGGTGGTCCGGCTATCGGGTTCGCGCCGGTGTCGAGCTACATGTACACCGACGAGTCGATCCATTTGGGGTATGCGTCCACGGATGCTCAGATCTTGCAGTGGGCTGATGCCCCGCTGATCTCGGTGGTTGCTCCGCTGGAGCAGAACCCGCAGATGATCATGTGGGATCCGGAGCTTCCGGGTGTGGACAGCATCGCTGATCTGGGTGCTGAGAACATCACGGTGAACGTGTTCGGCGGGGGTGTGTTCCCGCTGGTGTTCGTGGCTCAGGGGATCTGGAACGCGGATCAGGTGGATCCGTCCTATGACGGCAGCCCGGCGCGGTTCGTCTCCGAGGGCGGCGGGATCGCCCAGCAGGGCTTTGCTTCTTCTGAGGTGTACACCTATGAGCACATCTATGAGGAGTGGGGACGTCCTGTGGAGTTCCAGCTGCTTCATGACGCGGGGTTCCAGATCTATTCGCAGACCATTGGTGTGCGTCCTCGCGACATGGAGTCGATGAGGCCGTGTCTGGAGCGTTTGGTGCCGATCATCCAGCAGGCGGTGGTGTCGTTCGACGCGTCGCCTGATCGGGCGAACGCGATCATCGTGGACGCGGTCGAGCAGTATGCGAGCTTCTGGGTGTATCCGCCTGATCTGGCGGACTTCTCGGTTCAGGCCCAGCGCGATTATGGCCTGATCGGCAACGGCCCGGACTCCACGGTGGGCAATATGGAGATCGACCGCATCCAGGGGGTGCTCGACTCGATCTTGGCCACCGATTTGGCCGCGGACGTAGCCGACGGCTTGAGCGCCGGTGATCTGTTCACCAACGAGTTCATCGACGCGGGCATCGGCTTCTAGCCCCAGCCGCACCGTCTAGACCTGCCCTGAGGGGGCCTGCGCCCACAGCGCCGGCCCCCTCAGCGCGCCCAGCCACGATCCCAGTCGGAATCGAGCGGGCAGGCGACATCAGCCGCGGCGCCGGTCCTCCCTAAGGGGTTCCGCGGCCTCCCCTCAGGTTGCTGGAAACCCCCGGGCGGCATCACCCGGCGGGCGGGTCCTCCCTAGACGTAGGGCTCGGTGGGGCTGTCGATGCGCGACACCAGGAACTCGCCTGCCGTTACCGGCTCGTAGCGCTCGGGGCGCTCGGCCGTGATGCAGCTGCTGATGGTGGAGACCACGGTGTGGGGATCGGGGTTCACGAAGAACGGGATCGAGAACCGGTCGGCGCCCGACGAGCCCACCACCCGGTGCGGGGTCGACCGGTAGCGGTCGTTCGTCCAGCGGGCCAGCATGTCCCCGAGTTGCACTATCACGCTGCCCGAGGGTGCCGCGACCGGTGTCCACGTGCCGTCGCGGAGCACCTCCAGGCCTGACAAGCCGTCCACGGCCAGCAGGGTGATCGCCCCGTAGTCGGTGTGGGGCGTGCTGAACACCGGCGCGGAACCGTCGTCGAGCCGGCCGGTCGCCGGATAGTGCAGGAACCGCAGACGGCACTGGGGCTCCGACATGCGGGTCGCGAAGAAGCCCGGCACCGCCAGGGTGGTGGCCAGGGCCTCGAGCACGCCGTGGGCGGCGGCCAGCGCGGCCGACTGGTAGTCCCGCACCGCCGTGACGAACCCGGCGCATCCGAGGGCGTCGACGGCATCGAGGTCGACCTCGCCGGCCAGGCCCATGTCGATGTACTCCGCAGCCAGGCTGGACCAGCCCAGATATGCGGCGTCGGCAGGGTCGCGGGCCTCGACCCGGTCGGGCACGTAGCCGTAGCGATCGATTCTCGGCACCCGGTCTTTGACGGCGGGCGGGAGCGAGAAGAACGCCCGGGCCGCACCGAAGGCGGCGTCGAGCTGCCGGCCGATGCCGTGGCCGGCCGCGAGGAAGAGCCCGTCGGTGGTGCAGGCCGACTCGATCTCCGCTGTGACCGCCGACCGGCGGCCCCCGGCGCCGTTGCCCAACAGGGCCGAGACGTCGATCACCCGCGGCGTGAACGGAGCAGGGCTTGGCGCAGCCTCGGCGGTCCTAGTCGTCGTCGACGTGGCTCCGGCGTTATCGGCGGCGGGCGGACTGTGGGACAATCCGTTCATGACGGAGCCTCAAACTACGGGGAAGAAGCACTCCGGGCCAATAGGCGCCGAACTCGTTGACCGTTCCGCCTACAGCCGCGGGCCCGGCATTGCCAGTGCGCGAACCTCGATCCCCTCTGAGCGTTCCGCCGACGGCCGTGCCTACGGCCGCCCCCAGGGTCAGTGGAATCCCGATCTGGTGGAGACCTCCGCCGGCACTCCGGCGGGAGAGCTGCTGCGGCGCTATTGGCATCCGGTCGCTCGCAGCTCCGAGGCCACCTCCCTCCCCCGGAGGGTGCGGATCCTCAGCGAGGACCTGATCCTGTTCCGCGACGGCCGCGGCCGTCCCGGCCTGGTCGAGCCCCGCTGCTGCCACCGGGGCACCACCCTGTACTACGGCCGGGTCGAGGACGGCGGGATCCGCTGCCCCTACCACGGCTGGTTGTTCGCGGTGGACGGCGCCTGCCTCGATCAGCCCTGCGAACCCGACCGGGGACGCAACCGGGCCTCCTACCGCCAGCCCTGGTACCCGGTACAGGAGTACAACGGGCTCGTCTTCGCCTACATGGGTCCGGCCGATCGCCAGCCGGTCCTTCCCCGCTACGACATCTTCGAGGACCTGCGCGACGACGAGGAGATCGTGCTCATCGACCACTTCGCTTTCGGTGGTCCCACCGTGGCGCCCTGCAACTGGTTCCAGACCCACGAGAACGCCATGGACCCGTACCACGTGTTCATCCTCCACAACGCCATCAGCGGCCACCAGTTCGATCCGAGGCTGGAGATCTGGCCCCGCATCGACTGGCAGCGTCACGACTGGGGGGTGACCGCCAGCCAGGACCGCGACCTGCCCGACGGCAACGTGCTGCACCGGGTGACCGAGATCCGCGTCCCCACCGTCAGGGTGATCCCCACCCCGACCCTCACCGTGGTGGGGAAGACCAACAATATGTCGTGGGCCGTGCCCATCGACGACACCCACACCTGGGTTGTGTCGATGCTGCGCAAGCCCAGGGACCGTCCGGCCCAGGGGCTGCCCGCCTACGGCGACGGCCAGACCTGGTTCGACCTGGACGACGAGGGCCATCAGCGCTATCCCGGCGACTACGAGACCCAGGTCGGCCAGGGGCCCATCACCCTGCACTCCACCGAGCATCTGGCCTCCAGTGACCGGGGCGTGTCGATGGTGCGGCGCCAGTTCCTCGACCAGGTACAGGTGGTGGCCTCCGGCGGTGACCCGGTGGGCGTCAGCTTCGACCCCGATGAGCCGCCGGTGTCGCTGCGAGCCGGGAACTACGTAGTGGGACCCGGCGACGAGACCCTCGCGTCCGAATACTCGTTCGCAGGCCAGTAGAGCGGGAGCCCGGAGCTTCAGCTTGGCCGCAGGATCCGGGTCTGCTGGTCGGCTGAGGCCACCAGCCGCCCGCGGCGGTACACCCGGCGCGACATCGGTGCGTCGGCCACCGCGCCCCGCACCGAGGGCGCGTCTATGGCCACCAGATCGGCGGGGTCGCCCGGCTCGAAGTTGACCGGAGCCAGGCCCATCACCCGCCGGGCCGTGTTGGAGACCATGTCGTAGGCGTCGTCGGGCAGGCGATGTCCGGCCATCACCATCAGCGCGGCGGTCTCCAGCGGATCGCTGCGCCCCACCAGGTTGAACGGATCCTGGACGTTGTCGGCCCCGGCGGCCACCACGGCGCCGGCGTCCAGAAGAGCCTCGATGGCGGTCAGGCCCCTCGGGGTGGCTGTCGGGTCGTCGCGACCCTGCAGGAACAGGTTGGTCTGGGGCAGGGTGATCACCGAGATGCCGGCCGCCGCCACCTCGGCAGCCACCGCGGCCTGCACGTCTGGGGTCTGCATGCCCAGGCTGACGCAGTGGCTGGCGGCCACCGTTCCGTCGAAGCCTTCGTCGCTCACCTGGCGGGCCAGCTCGCGCAGCGTCAGGACGGATGCGTCGAGCGTCTCGTCGGTGTGCAGGTCGATGTTGAGACCGGCCGAGGTCGCCAGAGCAAGCACGTCGGAGATGTGGGTCGCCGGGTCGTCCTGAAGGTTTGGGCAGCCCCCGACGAGATCGACCCCGGCCTCCACAGCCTCCTCCAGCGCGCCAACGTTGGCCGCGCTGTCCGGGCCGGTCATCGGCCATCCGGTCAAGGCAACCATCTGGAAGTCGATGAGACCCTCCATGGCCCTCGCCGCCTCCTGCACGGCCAGAACGCTGACAATGCCGATGTCGGCGGTGACGTTGATGTGGGTGCGAACCGCGGTCACCCCGTGCACGAGCAGCAGCTCGAGAGCCTGGGTGGCCCGCTCGACGGTCCGCTCATAGGACAGCCGCCCCTTCTCCGCGGCCTCGAACCAGGCAGCGATGGCGCCCATGAGGTCGCCCTTGGGGTTGGGCACCTCGTCGGCGGTCAGGGCCTTGTCGAGGTGTGCGTGAGGCTCGGCCATGGCCGGCACCAGCAGCCAGCCATCCAGTTCGTCGATCTCGGTGTCGCCGTTGCTCGCGGTCGAGCCCGCATCGGAGACGCTGGAGATGGTGCCCTCAACTGTGTCGATGTGCACGTCCACACGGCGTCCGTCGGCCAGTAGGGCGTTGCGCAGAACTCGCACCTGGTTGCCTTTCTCGCCGGTTCTCATCGCGCCTTCTTGTCTATACGGCTGCGGTTCGCGATGAGAATCTCAGAAGACGGCCCCGTCCTCGCGCAGCCGCGCGACCTCGTTGGCGTCGAAGCCCAGATCGGCCAGGATCTCGTCGGCGTGCTCGTTGAGCCGGGGCACGGACGGGCGGAACTCGGGCTGGGTGGCCGAGAACCGGGGGGCCAGGCGGGCCTGGCGGACCCGGCCCGCGGTCGGATGGTCCCACGCCACGAGGGTCTCGTTGTGGACGATCTGAGGATCGTCGTGCAGGTCCTCCACCGCGGCCACCTCCCCGCACGGCACTGAGTTCTCGTGCATCCGGGGTGCCAGGTCGGCGACCTTCCACTTGGCGAACTCCTCTTCGAGCAGGGCTCCGAGCTCCTCGGACAGGCCGCGGCGGCCTTCATGGGTGCCCCACTGGGGGTGGTCGATCCAGTCGGCGCGCCCCAGGGCCCGGTAGAGGCCGTGGAACTGCTTGTCGCTGACCACGAAGTAGACGAGGTGGCCGTCCGCGCAAGGCGTGAGCCGGTACAGCGTGGACAGGCGCCGCCCCTCGCTGGCCTCCTCGTCCAGCAGCGTGTCGGCCATGCCGCCGTCGGGCCACAGGAACTGCACCGCGGTGTCGAACATGGAGAGGTCGATGTGCTGGCCCTCGCCGCCCCGGGCCCGGGCGAACAGGGCCGACACGATGGCCAGCGCGGCCATCCAGCCCGAGGCCTTGTCCACCACCCCGTTGCGCACCAGATCGGGGATGGGCACCTCCGGGTTCACTTGAAGGGCCACGTAGCCGGTAACGGCCTGGATGATCGGGTCGTAGGCGGCCCGACCGGCGTAGGGGCCGCTCGACCCGTAACCCGACATCGAGCAGTAGATGATGTTGGGGTTGACCGCGGCTGCTTGCTCGTATCCCATTCCCAGGCCGGCCATGACCCCCGGCCGCATGTTCTGGACGGCCACGTCGCAGCCGGCCAGCAGCTTCAGGCCCAGCCCGCGCCCAGCCTCTGTGGTCAGGTCGATCTGGATCGACCGCTTGCCCCGGTTGGCGTTGGCGACGGTGCTGTTGATGCCGCCCTTGGCGTAGCGGGCCAGTCTCGACAGGTCGCCGGCACCGGGCGGCTCCACCTTGATCACGTCCGCTCCCAGGTCGGCCAGCAGCATGGTGGCGGTAGGCCCGGCCAGCACCTGGGTCAGGTCGACCACCCGAATGCCTGCAAGCGGCCCTCTCGCCATGCTGCGCTCCTCGCTCGTCGAAACCCTGAGACGGGTCCTACATCTTCACACACCGGACGCCGGCGATCACAGGGTCTCCGCGCATCGTGTCCCCCATGCGAGGTTTGCGGCGATCGGCCGAGCGGATGGGCAGCAATCAGCGAAGACCGCCGGGCGCCCCAGCAGGCCGTGTCCCGAAGCGGCTAGCCAGCGCCGCGAACGGGAGCGCGAGCTGCGAGGTGGCACGGCGACGCCGCGCCACCTGCTCGCTCATGTTCTGATCGCGCTAGCGTCGCGCGCCCGAGCTCCCGGGAGGTGCCGAGTGAAGACCAGAGCAGCCGTTCTGCGAGAGACCAACGCCGACTGGAGCGTCGAGGAGATCGAGCTCGACGGGCCCGGACCGCGAGAAGTGCTGGTGAAGACAACCGCGGCGGGGATGTGCCACTCCGACGAGCACGCCCGCAACGGCACTATGCCGCTGCCGCTGCCCATGGTGGGGGGCCACGAGGGGGCTGGAGTGGTTGTCGAGGTGGGCGAGGGTGTGGCCGAGTTGACTGTCGGCGACCACATATCGGCTTCGTTCGTGCCGTCGTGCGGGCGGTGCCGCTGGTGTGCTGGCGGCGATCAGCACCTGTGCGACCTCGGCATGCACCTGCTGGCGCCCGGGATGATGCCGCCCGCGGGAGGGTTCCGCCATCACGACGCGGCCGGCAGCGACCTAACCCCCATGCTCAAGCTGGGCACGTTCGCCGAGCACATGGTGGTCAGCGTCGACTCCGCGGTGAAGGTCGATCCCGACGTGCCCGCGGCCATTGCCGCGCTGGTGAGCTGCGGGGTGACTACCGGCTTCGGCTCGGTGGCCAACCGGGCCGACGTCAGTCCCGGCGACACCGTGGTGGTGGTGGGCTGCGGCGGTCTCGGCAGCGCGGCCCTGCAGGCGGCCAAGATCGCCGGCGCGTCCTACATAGTGGCCGTCGACCCGGCTGAGTCCAAGCGCGAGGCTGCCGGCAAGTTCGGCGCCACCCACACGGCCGAGTCCATGGAGGCGGCCATGGAGACGGTCGGGCTCGTCACCGGCGGCGTGATGGCCGACAGCGTGATCCTCACCCCCGGCGTGATGAGAGGCGAGATGCTGGCCCCGGCCCAGTTCCTGGTTCGCAAGGGCGGGACGGTGGTGGTGGCCGCGGTGGCCCCGCTGGAGCAGATGGACGTGCAGTTCAACCTGTTCGACTTCGCCATGATGAACAAGCAGCTCAGGGGCTCGACGTTCGGCTCGGCCAGCCCCCGCTCGGAGATCCCCCACCTGCTGTCGCTGTACACCCAGGGCCAGCTCGACCTAGACAGCTTCGTGAGCGCCACCTACTCGCTGGACGACGTGAACGAGGGCTACCGGGACCTGTTGGAGGGCCGCAACATCAGAGGCGTCATCGCCTTTGACTGAGAGCGTCCGCGAATAGGCGATAGTCCTTGGTGTCGCATCGGTGTCATTCCCGCTCTTGTTCGCTGCGCTCACGGGCCGCTCGGGCCACGGCCTCGCCCGTATGGCGCGGATTCGCTCGCCTATTCGCTCGGCCTCTGAGCCAGCCGCAGCCGACGGGCCTCGGCCGCTGATGGGGGAACGGGTGGCCGGGGCGAATTGGCAGCCGGAGATTCCCGAAACGGCGTTCGCCGCTGCCAGTTCGGGGCGGTATCGGCTAATGCCGACACTGGGGCGCGGGCAGGCCGGATGACGGATGATCTGAGTGGCCTGGTCGAGGCTGTCGCGGCTGAAGTGGTGGGTCGCCAGCGCGAGGTCGAGCTGGTGGTCGCCGCGGTGGGTGCGGGACGGCATCTGCTGCTGGAGGGGCCGCCAGGCACCGGCAAGACAACACTGCTGCGGAGCCTGGCCGCGGCTCTGGACGTCCCGCTGGTCACTGTGGAGGGCAACGCAGAGCTGACCCCGGCCCGGCTCGCCGGCCAGTTCGACCCGGCCCGGGTGCTGTCGGAGGGCTACCGCTCTGACGCCTTCGTGCCCGGCCCGCTGGTCGAGGCGATGCGGGACGGTGCCCTGCTGTACGTAGAGGAGCTCAACCGGGTGCCCGAGGAGACCGTCAACCTGCTGATCGGGGTGATGTCCGAGGGCGAGCTCCACCTGCCCAGAGTGGGCAGGATCGCCGCGGCCGAGCCGTTCCGGCTGGTGGCCGCCATGAACCCCTACGACACAGTGGGCACCTCCCGCCTGTCCAGTGCGGTCTACGACCGCATCTGCCACCTGTCGATGGGCTATCAGGACGAGCGCGATGAACGGCGCATAGTCGAGATGCACGCCGAGAGCCTTCCGTTCGGCGATGTGGCTGCCGAGCGCACCATGGCCCGGGCCGTGGCCGTGACCCGGGCGACCCGCACCCACCGCGATGTGCGGATGGGATCATCGGTGCGGGGAGCGATGGACCTCTGCGAGGTCGCCATTCAGCTGTCCGAGCTGCGAGGTCGTCCGCTCGACGATCCCGACGCTGGTCTGGACGCGGCGCTGATGGCTCTCACCGGCCGCATCCGGCTCCACGAGGGCGGCGACCGCACGCCCGAGGCCATTGTGCGCGAGCTGTGGGAGGAGGTGCTCGCCGCCGAGCAGCCCAGCCAGGGTCCGCCCGCCGATTCGGTGGTACCGGCTGCGGGAAAAGCCTCGGCCCCCGGCGGGGCGACCAGCTCAGGGGCCTGGTCCTAGAAGGGCCGCGGGCCCGGGAGGCGCTTGACGCCGAGCGGGTGCGCACCACGCCCCGCGGCCACTACGAGGGCCAGCCCGGCTTCAGACTGCTGAGCCCGGAGACCGGCGCCCTGGACGCCGCCGAGGTGGCTGCACAAGCCTCGGCCGACCCCGATCAGACCCTCGCGCTGCTGGCCGACATGGCTGCCGCCGCCGACCGCAGGATGGCCGCGCTGGCCGCCCGGCTGGCGGGCCGTCTCGCCCTCGACCTGGCCCGCGCCGGGAAGGGGTCGGCGGGCGGGGTCGGACGCCTCGAACTCGCACGGGCCGACCGCTGCTCCGGCGACATCGACATGGACCGAAGCCTCGACGGCCTGCTCGAGGCCAAGGCCGCGGGCCGCCCGTCCAGGCTGGAGGAGCTGTGGGTGCAGCGCTGGCAGCGTCCCGCCACCGCCATCGCTCTCATCGTGGACCGTTCGGGGTCGATGGGAGGGCCCAGGCTGGCCGCCGCCGCGGTGGCCGCCGCGGCCTGCGCCCTGCGAGCGCCCCAGCAGTGGTCGGCGCTGGCCTTCGGCGACCAAGTCGTGGCCATCAAGTCCGCCGACCGCGACCGCCCAGCGCCGGCCGTGGTCGACGACGTCCTGCGGCTGCGGGGCTACGGCACGACCGACCTCGCGGCCGCACTCGACGCGGCCCGGTCCCAGCTGGCCCGCTGCACCGCCCGCCGCCGGGTCGCGGTGCTGCTGTCCGACTGCCGGGCCACCGCAGGAGGCGACCCCGTGGCCGCAGCCCGCCGCCTCGACGAACTGTGCGTGATCGCGCCCGCGGGCGACGCCGCCGACGCCGAATCGTTCGCAGCTGTCACTGGCGCCCGTTTCGCGGCCATCTCCGGTCCCCGCACCATCCCCGAAGCCATAGCAACCGTCCTCGGATAATCCCCGTTCAAGGCGACAGTGGATGTGCGGGCGGCGTCTCATCGGATTGGCACGTAGCGCTACCGCGCCGACGCGCACCCTTGTTTCTTGTAGTAACATGAATCGTGCGGATCGAGTTCGACGAGACCAAGCGTGCCGCGACCCTCGAGACCCGAGGACTCGATATGGCGCGCGCCACGGAGGTGCTGACAGGCGCGACCCTGACCGTCGAAGACGACCGCCGAGACTACGGCGAGGACAGGTACATCACAGTGGGATTTCTGGAGAGTTCGATGGTGGTCCTCGTGTGGACACCCCGCAACGATGCGTACCGCATCATCAGCATGAGGAAGGCAAATGAACGAGAGCGACAGCTCTACCAGGGAAGATTCTGATCCCGACGCCGCCCCGGACCTGTCCAGGGACGGCTGGCCCGAGAAGTTCGCGGAGACTGCTGTTCGGCGCGGTCGGCCGCCGCTTGCGAGGCCGAAGGTTTCGACCACCATCCGGCTGTCACCGGAGGTGATCGACCACTTCCGGGCCGGGGGGCGTGGATGGCAGACAAGAATCGACGAGGCGCTTCGAGATTGGATCGCCGGCCGCGGCGTCGCCTGACGGACGGCGTCGGCCGCGCCCGGAGCGGGCTGTTGGAGGCAGGTACGAGAGTTCCCAGAGTCCGGCTCGGGCACAGGGTCGCCGGGCCGGGCGGCTCCCCCGCACTATCCCCGAAGCCGTAGCAACCGTCCTGGGACAATTCCCGTTCAATCAGAGTGCCAACTGGTCGCGCAGCAAGGCGACATGGCAGCAGAGTGCTGCTACGGGCCAAGCGCCGTTATCGGCACTACTGACACGCCGTCGGGTCGCCGGTAGCCGTAGCCGGCAGCGGTGATTATGAGCTTGGCGGTTGGCTCGCCCCGTTCACCGGCGTCGATTTGCGCGCAGGTCTTGATCAGCGAGCGGGCAGCCTCGTCCACCCGAGCCGTCCCCAGCTTGACCTCGACGGCGAGCCAGCCTCCGTCGCGGCGCTCCACGACCGCGTCGAGTTCGTCCCCGTAGCTAGTTCGGCAGTGGTAGACCTCTGCCCTGTTGGCCGCCGCGTAGACCCGCAGATCGCGCACCACCAGCGACTTGAACAGCAGGCCCAGCGTCTCGGGGTCGTCGAGCAGCCGGCTCGGCGTGGCACCCAGGACCGCTGCGGCCAGCGACGGGTCGGCGAAGTGGCGCTTGGGCGACTGCTGCAGGGTCGCGCGCGAGCGCAGCCGGGCTGACCATACTGGCAGGTCCTCCACAAGGAAGACCCGCTCCAGCGCGTCGAGATAGTTGGTGGTGGCCGCCCAGCTGAGCGGAGGATCCCCCGCCACGTCACGGGCCAGCGTGCTCAGCGACGCCGTGCTGGACGTGTTCCTGCCCAGCGAGGTGAGCAGGCGCCTGACTCGGCTCGGGTTGTGGCGCGTGCCGGAGGCCGCTGGCAGGTCGATCCGGGTCATCTCGTCCAGGTAGCCCTCCAACAGTTCCTGAGCTGTCGGCGCGGACCGTCCCAGGTTGCGGGGCCACCCGCCCCGGCAGACGATCTCAGCCATGGCTGGAATGGTCACCGGCGGCGCGGGAGCGTCACAGTGCCCACCGTCGAGCAGCTCACCGAGCGAAACGGTGGCGTCGGACTCGCCGCTCTCTGCGAGCGACATGGGGCGCATCCGCACCCGGCGCACCCTTCCCGCGCCCGAGTGGCGGGTGATGTCGTCGGGCGGCCGCGCGGATCCCGTCAGGATGAAGCAGCCGGTCTCGCGTCCTTCGTCGACGACATGCCTGGCCGTCTCCCAGATGGACGGTACGGTCTGCCATTCGTCCACGAGGCGCGGCCGGGGGCCCTTGAGCACATGCCTCGGCACGACCTCCGCGCCGTGCCGGGCAGCCGCGGCGTCCGCCAGCATCACCCGGCTCTGGGCGTGGTGCAGCCCTGTCCACGTCTTGCCGCACCCCTTCACGCCTTCGACCACGACGATGGGAACCGACAGGAGGGCGGCTGACACCTGGGCGTCGGCCACTCGGGGCAGATACCCGACCGGGGACAGAGGTCCAAGCGCTGCATCCATGCTGCCACCCTAGCTCAATGTGGGAAGATTCCGACAATTTATGTGAAAACTTTCAGGCTAAAGATGTTAGAACTTTGGGAAGCTCTTTCCCCGACCACCCACCGACACGTGAGGGCGCCTGTTGCTAGCGGTCTCAGCTGATTATACGGATGTTGTGTAGTTCTTGGTGATCTTGCGCCGCAGGTTGGAGGTGGGCGCGGGGGTCATACCATCTCTCCACCGGCCTTCGACTGGCTCTGAACCAGTGCAGGCCGAATCGCGGGACAGCGTGACCTGTCGGCCCCTGCTCGTGGAGCATCGCCGCCGCTCCAACGGAGTTCAGGCACGCCCCCCACTGCTACCATGAAGGACGATGATGCATGAAAGCACCCATGATTGCCGCCGGAAGCTGGCTCTTGCTCCCAGAGGCGCTGATCCGGGACCGGGTCGGACCAGACTCCCAGAGGTTCTCGCACAAGGCGGGGCGCCGTCCTGTCGTCGCGGCGGGCGACTCGGTCATGGGCCTCGTGGGCTTTCCGCGCACCACCGCATCTCCGCTCAACGCCGAGGCAGCGTGTCGCTATGAGCGGCACCATCACCGCAGGGCCTATCCCGGCTGCTGCATCGATCAGGACGGATGGGTTGTGAACTATCGGGTCGGCATCGAACCCGAAGCGCTCGCGTCCCACCGCGTCAGGTGCCAAGAACCGGACAACACCGGCCTGGCTGAGCAGGTTGGACGCTGGATGGAGAAGCGACCATGACTTCCAAGCAGACAGAGGTCCTGCGCAAGGGCGACGTTCGTCGGGTCCGGCCTCATGGGGACGCCGAGGGCAAGCCGCGTCTGGCGCTCCTCATGAGCGGGTGGGATGACGGCCCCGGCTTCGTACAGGTCGTGCTTGCTCATGAGCGTCCCGAGATGGCTGGACCCCTCGATGTGGTTCTCCACCCCGATGTCGACCGGCTACCGAACGGCCTTGTAGTTCAGACTGTCGTCTGTGGCGGCATCTGGCCGACACAGTGCTCCGACCTCATCGTTCGACTCACGCCCGAGGAGATGCGCTCGGTTCGAGAGGTCGTGTCAGCCGGCATCCGCAGTTCGCGCGATTCATGTCACGGAATCCAAGAGCAGGAGCTGTCCCCTGAGCGGGAGGCCTTCCTCAGGTCTGAGTTCGAGTTCCTGCGGTGCCTGATCGCTGACTGCTTCGATGCCGTGGTCGACGACGGCGACCCATGGAGGATCGATCCCGGCTTGTTCGCTGCGACGCTGCTCGAACGCCACAAGCATCCAGACGTGCTGCTTGCCTCGCTCGGCCACGCCATGCGCACCCGCAGAGTGACCGCGGCACTCCACGATGTGGCGACCCTGCAAGCCTGCGTACTGCCCGGGCGGTGCGATGCGAATGGCGCGCACTACGGCGAAGATCTTGTATCGGACATCGCGTCAGGCGTCGGCCGGCTCATTGAATCGGCGTTGCTGAACGAGCCCTGCGACGGCCCATCGGAGTGCGGGGACTCTCTCACATATGAGGCGCCGAACCGACTCTCAGTAGCAGAGCCGCTGAGGTTGCGCGCAAGCACGCGTCTCATCACCGCGCCTCATCTCTGGACAGATCATGGAGACCGGCTCATCCATCTCGCAGAGAGCGGATGTCTAGCCAAGTTCGGCCTAGGTGATTCCTCACATGCCTGCGAAGGAGGCTGCTTCGACATCGAGGTAATGATGCTGACATACGGGCACTACAACACGAGGGCACCCTCACTCGCGTAGCGGCGTCGGCCCGAGCCGAGTCTGGCATCCGACGCTGGGGCGGGACGGTGGGTGGCCGCAGGCTGCTTAGCGGGCGGCTAGGAAGGCTCGGCGATCCGACCTCGATGTCGACCCCGTCCACCGCGGTGAGACCGCCGAAGCGCTTGACGATGCCGGTCGCCTCGAGCAGCGCGGTCACGTCCCGGCCTCCTCGGGGCGGTCGGCGGCCGGCGGGCGCCGGACACGCCACAGGTGGCGCACCGACGCGCCTCGGCGGTCGAAGAGGCCGACTATGCCCCGGGGCAGGAACAGCACGATCAGGATCAGCAGCACGCCCTGGGCGATCAGGTGGTAGTCGAGCAGATTGGCCCACAGCACCTCGCGCAGCCAGTACAGCCCCACCGAGCCCACCACGGGCCCGGCCACCGTCCCCAGCCCCAGCGCTCCCGCCACCGCCGCGCCGAGCGCCATGGCCGGGACCGGCGGCCAGCCGATGCCGAGACCGTTCGCTTGCAGCGACATCATGATCGCCGTCGTGTAGGCGCCGATGCCGAACCACACCGCGTGGCCGAAGTCGACGTAGCCGGTGAACCCGCCGGTGAGGTTCCAGTTGATCGCCACGCCCACGCTGGTGAACATCAGGGTCAGCGTGAGCAGCGTGGCGTTGCTGGTGCCGTCGAGCAGCGGCAGCACCACCAGCCAGCATGCGGCCGGTCGATCACGCGGTTAACCAGCACTCGCTGCACGGCGTAGCCCAGCAGCACCATCAGCGCGAACACGGCGGGCGCCGAGGCGAACGGGTCCACGCCCCAAGCGTCGTTGGCCAGCCACGCCAGGTAGGCGCCCACCATCACGAACTCGCCGTGGGCGATGTTGATGACCCCCATCACTCCCCAGATCACCGAGAAGCCCAGCACGAGCACGGCGTACATGCCGCCCAGGGCCACGCCGTTGACTATCGCCTGCGGGAGCTGCTCCATGAAGTGCCGTTTGCCGCGGCCTGCGAACCGGGCCGAGCGGCTCGGGGCCTATCCGGCGTCGAGGGGGTAGCGGAGCTGGGCCACCGCGGCTGCGTCGGGCGCCACCACCAGGATCTCGCGGTCCTGCACCTGGATCGTGCCCATCGGCTTGCCGACGTTCACGCCGCGGTCGTCGAAGCTGATCGGCCCGTAGAACGTGGTGGCCGACAGTCCGCGAAGCGCAGCCCTAACCGAGTCGGTATCGGTGGCGCCCGCCGCCTCGACGGCGAGGTGCAGGGCGAGCGCCGCGGCGGTGGCGCTGGCAGCCTGGTAAACGGGGGGCTCACCCCACAGGGCCTCGTAGTAGGCGGCGTAGTCGGCGGCCGTTCCGAAGTACGGGCCCTCGTAGGCCATCGTGGCCTCCCACTGCGTCGGCCCGAGCACGCCGTGCACGTCTTCGCCGAGCTCGTCCACCAGCTTGGGGTTGGACGGGCCGACGGTGATGAGCATGCCGTTGGGCTCGAAGCCGATCTCTTTGGCCGAGTTGACGAACAGCACGGCGTCGTTGTAGTGGCCGCCGCCCACGAAGATGTCGGGGTCGAGGTCCCGGAACTTCGTCATGATGGCCGAGACGTCCTGGATGTCCTTGGGGTAGGTCTCGGTGGCGAGGACCTCTATGCCGTTGGCCTCCAGGTGCCGGACGGCGCCGTTGGCCACCGCGGTGGGGAACGACGTGTCCTCATAGGCCACCACCGCGGTGCGGGCGCCCTCGGCGGCCAGCGCCTCGATGCCGGACTTGGTGTAGTCGCTGGCGATGGTGGCCACCAGGAAGAGGTTCTTGAAGCCGCGCTCGAACATCGTGTCGGATGTGCCGTTGCCCTCCACCATGAGCACGTTGTTGGCCTCGGCGATGGCGCTGGTGCCGGTGGTCAGGCTGCTCGAGTACGGGCCGAGCAGGAAGTCGACCCCGTCCTCGTCGATGAGCCGCTGCACGAGGTTGGCGGCGGTATCGGCATCGGACTCGTCGTCGTAGTAGACGATCTCGGCCCGGTACCGCTCGCCGCGGATCTCGATGCCACCGTAGACCTCGTTCACCCAGCGGACCCAGGTGTCGTAGCCCTGGCGGGAGTCCCTGCCCTCCACCGAGTACTTGCCGGTCTCGCTCAGCGCCGCCCCCAGCCGGATCGTCCCGGCAAAGTCGCTCTCAGCCGTCTCGGACGACTCCGACCCGGCCGAGTCGTCGTCCCCGCCGCAGGCTGCTCCCAGCAGCCCCCAAGAGACGAGCACAACTCCCAGCACCAGTCCCGCACGTCTCATCAAGAACCTCCAGCCCGTCCGCCCAGCCCCTCAAAGGCTAGCGAGAGCTCCCCGCCTGAGTAGCCGGACCCGTCGCCACAGATCTCGATCGCGGGGCCGGGATGCATCGCACAGCGCGATCACCGTTCCCTGTCGTTGCGCGCAGGCGATGACTGATCAGCAGCGCGCGGAGGCCGCGCGAGTCCACACACGCGTCGAGGAGGAACTTCACGACTGCTCAGTGAACGAGAATGCGGTCGGGTGCGGCGCGGCCACCGCGTCGGCGAGGCGCAGGAAGTCCGGCCCGTCCGAGAGTGCGCGGGGCTTGCACCGGCTGCCATCATGGGGCCATGAAGGTTCCGCTTACAGTCCGCGATCACATCGACCGGGCCCTGGCCGTGTATCCCGACCGGGTTGCCTTCGTCGACGAGCCCGACCAGCCCGCGCCCTCGATGGGCGAGGTCACGTTCTCGCGCATGGGAGAGCTGGTCGACGCCACCGGCGCCGGCCTCGACGCCCTCGGGGTGCCCATGGGGGGCCGGGTGGCCATGGTGTCGCACAACGCCGGGCGCCTGCTCACCTGCTTCTGGGGCGTCAGCGGCAACGGACGCATCTTCGTGCCCATCAACTTCCGGCTCAGCCTCGACGAGGTGACCTACATCGTCGACCACTGCGGCGCCGACGTGCTGCTCGTCGATCCCGAGCTGGCCGATGTCCTCAGTCCGGTGCAGTGCCGCCACAAGTTCGTCCTCGGCGACGAGTCGGACGAGGCGCTGTTCCGGTTCGGCGCACCGCCGCAGCCCTGGGTGCCCGACGAGGACCAGACCGCGGTCGTCAACTACACGTCGGGCACGACCGCCCGGCCCAAGGGGGTGGAGCAGACCCATCGCAGCCTGTGGATCAACTCGGCCGTCTTCGGCCTGCACACCTCCGTCACCGACCGCGACAACTACCTGCACACCCTGCCCATGTTCCACTGCAACGGGTGGGGGATGCCCTACGTGCTGGTGGGCATGGGGGCCAAGCAGGTGGTCCTGCGCAAAGTCGACGGCGCCGAGATCCTGCGCCGGGTGGACGCCCACGGCATCACTCTGCTGTGCGGAGCGCCGGCCGTGGTGGCCGCCATCCTGGACGCGGCCGCCGACTGGGACGGCCCCATCCCGGGCGCGGGCCGCACCCGCATGGTGGTGGCCGGCGCGCCCCCGCCGACCCGCACCATCGAGCGGGTGGAGACCGATCTGGGCTGGGAGTTCATCCAGCTCTACGGCCTAACCGAGACCGCCCCGGTGCTGACCATCAACCGCAGCCGGGCCGAGTGGGACGACCTCTCGCCCGCCGAGCGGGCCCGCAAGCTGTCGCGCCAGGGCGTGCCCGCGCTCGGGGTGCGGATGCAGGTGAGCGGCTCCGGCGAGTTCCTGGCCCGCTGCAACCATGTGCTCGAGGGCTATTGGGAGCAGCCCGACGCCACAGCCGAGGCCATACGCGACGGCTGGTTCCACACCGGCGATGGCGGCTACCTCGACGACGACGGCCACTACATGATCACCGACCGTAAGAAGGACGTGATCATCTCCGGGGGCGAGAACGTCTCGTCCATCGAGGTGGAGGACGCCCTGTTCTCGCATCCGGCCGTGGCCGAGGTGGCCGTGATCGGCGTCCCCCACGAGAAGTGGGGCGAGACGGTGAAGGCCCTGGTGGTGCTGGCCCCGGGCGCCGAGGCCACCGGCGAGGAGCTGATCGCCCACTGCCGGGACCGCATCGCCCACTACAAGTGCCCCACGTCGGTGGAGTTCCGCGACGAGCTGGCCCGCACCGCCACCGGCAAGCTCCAGAAGTTCAAGCTGCGGGCCCCCTACTGGGAGGGCATGACCAAAGCCGTCAACTAGTTCCGGAATTGGCAGCAGAATGCACGCATTCCGTGCACAGCGCTGCCAATTCCCCTTGACGGGGCCGTTGGCGGACGGGCTCGGGGCTCTGGCCGATACGGTCGCGACATGACAGGAATCGATGACAAGGCGGTGTCAGCCCTCATAGAGCGGGCCCGGCGCGAAGTGGACTCCGGCCTGCTGCCCGCGGCCCAGTTCGCTCTGGCCTTCGAGGGCGAGATCGTCGTGTCGGAGGCCCTGGGCGACTGCACCGCTGACACCCGGTTCCACATGTACTCGGCGATCAAGCCGTCAGTGGCCCTCACCGCCATGGAGTTGGCAGCCGAGGGACTCTTCGACATCGGTGCGCCGGTGCGCGACGTTCTGGAGTCGTTCGGATCCAACGGCAAGGGCGCTGTCACGGTGTCGCAGGTGCTGCTGCACGCCGGCGGCTTCCCCTACGCGCCCCTGGGGCGAACCGAGGTCACCGACCGCGCCGCCCGGTTGGCGGCCTACGCCTCCTGGCGTATCGACTGGGCGTCCGGCACCCGGTTCGAGTACCACCCCCTCACGGCGCACTGGGTCGTGGCCGACATCATCGCTGAGGTGACCGGCCGCCCCTACGCCGACGTGATCGCCGAGCGCGTGACGGCGCCCGCGGGGTGCTCCCGATGGTTGGGCATCGGCATCGACGATCAGGCCGATGTGGCCGACGTGGTGAGCGTGGGCTCCGAGCCGACCCCGGCCGAACTCGCGGCTCTCGGCCTTGACAAGCTGCCCGGCGGAGTCAGCGAGGAGGCGCTGATGGCCTTCAACCGGCCCTGGGTGCGGGCCATCGGTGTTCCCGGAGGCGGAGGGATCGCTCGGGCCGACGAGATGGCCCGGTGGTACCAGGCCGTGCTCCACAACACCGACGGCTTTCTTCATGCCGAGGTGCGCCGGGATGCCATGGTCGTCCGCCAGGACCACCCCGACTGGACGGGGACCCCGGCCAACCGGTCCCACGCCTTCGTCCTAGCCGGTGATGACGGCAAAGCCGCCATACGCGGCCATGGACACGGGGCCTCCGCCGGGGCTTTCGGTCACGGTGGCGCCGCGGGCCAGATCGCCTGGGCCGATCCGGCCACCGGTCTGTCCTTCGCCTACCTCACCAACGGCCTGGACCGCAACGACCTCGCCTCGGCCCGCCACCGTGTGGCCCTCTCCACGCGAGCGCTAGCCTGCGCTACCTAGTCGCTCCCTTAGCTCAGCCGGCAGAGCGTCTCCATGGTAAGGAGAAGGTCGTCAGTTCGATTCTGACAGGGAGCTCGGCGCAGGCTCCAGCCTGCCCTGCCCGGCGACGTAGCTCAGTTGGTAAGAGCGCTCGACTCATAATCGAGAGGTCGACAGTTCGAGTCTGTCCGTCGCTACATGACAGCTTCGCCTCGACGCCGTCTGCGCGCCGTGGAGGGTTCCGCGCGTAACGTCAGCGCCGATCGCGAGTCTCAATCTTCAGCGGACATGGTTGCGCTCGTAGAGCGGGCCAAGTCCGGGGACCGGGAGGCGTTCGACCGGCTCGTGCGGGTCACCCACTCCGACGCGTACGCGCTGGCCCTGCGCCTCACGGGCAGCACGGAGGATGCTCGCGACGTGGTTCAAGAGGCGTACCTGAGGGCCTACAAGAGCGTCGGCCGCTTCCGCGGCGAGGCGCAATTCAGCACTTGGCTGTATCGCATAGTGGCCAACTGCTCGACGACCCATCTCAGCCGTCGCCACCGCCACCGCCACGACCATCTCGGTGCCTACGACGACGTGATCGACACCAGGCCCGACCACGACCCGGTCCTTCAAGGAGACCTGGCGGAACTGCGGGAGAGGCTGGATGCCGCCGTGCGCGACCTCCCGGCGCGGCTGCGCTCGGTCGTGGTGCTGAGGGACATGTACGACCTTCCCCACGAGGCGATCGCCGCAGAGTTGGGCATCTCTGTGACCGCGGCGAAGGTGCGCCTGCACCGAGCCCGCCGTCGCCTGCGCGAGCAGGTATTGCCCATGCCCGGAGAGGAATCTCAACCGTGACGAGTGAGATTTCTGCCCCGACGACCGGCCCCACGACCCGCCCGCGCCGCGACTGCAAGTCGGTCAGCGACGTGCTCGCGGCCGTCGCGGGCGGCGAACGTGCCTACGGCCCCGCCGAGTTGGACCACCTGGCGTCCTGCCTGCGGTGCCGAGTGGAGGAGTCTCGATACCGGCGTCTGATGGACGCCATGCGCCTGCTGCGGGAGGCCCCGGTGCTGGAGGACTCCCGGCTGGAGTCTCAGATCCTGCTGCACCTCGATCGGTACGGGCACCGCTGGGCCTGGGACGCGAGGCCCCGCGTCGCCGCCACGGTTGCCGCGGGCGCCGCAGCCGCCGCGGGCCTCATCGCGTTCACCGCCCGGCACCGCCGCGCCGCCCGACTCGCCTCCTAGCATTGCGGCATTGCGCTGCCGCAGCCGCGGCTGCTCGTCTGTAGCCGTTCGCGGGCATGCACTGGTAGCCTTCGGCGGACTGCTGAGGGGCGTGGCTCAATTGGCAGAGCACCGGTCTCCAAAACCGGCGGTTGGGGGTTCGAGTCCCTCCGCCCCTGCGAATCGACGGCGGCCACGACCAGCAGCGCCGCAATCCCACACGAGGTGAGTTCCCCAAATGGCGATGAACCGTCAGCAGAAGCGGATGCTTCAAAAGCAGGGCGAGATCGATGCTGAGGGAGCGCCGGTCCGCACGCGCAGCCGCTCCGCCTCGACGCCGCCCGCGGAGCGCACGTCGCCAGGCCAGTTCCTGCGCGAGGTCCGCGGCGAGCTTCGCAAGGTGGCCTGGCCCAGCCGGGCCGAGACCGTCAACTACTCGATCGTGGTGCTCGTCACCGTCATCGTGCTCACCGCCATGATCTACGGGCTCGACTGGATCTTCTCCACGTTCGTACTCGAGCTCTTCGAATCGTAGAGGTACGCCATGTCCGACACATCCGTCTCGCAACCAGCGGCCGTCATCACCGAGGACGACCTGTTCGACGAAGCGGACTCCGCCGAGGAGTCCCCCGAGCCGGTCAGCCCCTACGACAAGCCGGGCAAGTGGTTCGTTGTGCACACCCAGTCCGGTTACGAGAAGAAGGTCAAGCAGAACCTCGAGGCCCGCACGGCTTCTATGAACATGGAGGGCCGCATCCACGAGGTGGTCATCCCGCTGCGCGACGTGCCCGAGTTCAAGAACGGCAAGAAGGTGATCTCCTCGAAGCGGCTGTTCCCCGGCTACGTGTTCGTGCGCTGCGAGCTCGACGACGAAGTGTGGCCGGTCATACGCGACACGCCCAACGTCACGGGCTTCGTGAACCAGGGCGGGGGCCCCTCGCCCCTGCGCCGCCGCGACGTCGAGGCCTTCCTCGGAGTGGAGGCCGACCGCTCCCGGGAGGCCTCCAAGCGGGCCAAGCCGATGTTCGAGTACGGCATGGGGGAGACCGTCCGGGTCAAGGACGGCCCCTTCGCCGACTTCTCCGGCGAGATCATCGAGATCAACGAGGACCAGCTCAAGGTGAAGGTGCTGGTGAACATCTTCGGCCGCGAGACGCCGGTCGAACTCGAGTTCGCGCAGGTGGCCCGCCTGTAGTAGGCGGGTCACGGCCGCGTCGGGTTGCCGCCCGCCGCGGATGCCGCCACACTGCCACGTCCGTCGATTCCACGGTTCAGAGAGTCACACATGGCCCCCAGAAAGCAAGTTGCAGCCGTAGTGAAGATCCAGATCCCCGCGGGCCAGGCCACGCCTGCGCCTCCGGTGGGCACCGCGCTGGGCCCCCACGGGGTGGCCATCATGGACTTCTGCAAGGACTACAACGCTCGCACCGAGGACAAGCGGGGACAGATCATCCCGGCCGAGATAACCATCTACGAGGACCGGTCGTTCACGTTCATCACCAAGACCCCGCCGACGTCGTTCCTGATCCGCTCCGCAGCCGGCTTGGAGAAGGCCGCGGAGACCCCGGGCCGCGAGACGGTCGGCACGATCACCGACGCCCAGCTGGCCGAGATAGCCGAGATCAAGATGCCCGACCTCAACGCCAACGACTTGGAGGCGGCCAAGGCGCAGATCGAGGGCACCGCCCGATCCATGGGCGTCACCGTCGCCTAGAGGCCGAGCGGAGAGGCAGCGGCAGGGAGCGATCATGGCCAAGGGCAAGAAGCACGTCGACGCCACCAAGAGCTTCGATCGCCAGCGCCTGCACAGCGACACCGACGCGGTGAGCCTGGTGAAGAGCCTTGCCACCAGGCGGTTCGACGAGAGCGTCGACATCGTCGTGCGGCTCGGAGTCGACCCTCGCAAAGCCGACCAGATGCTGCGGGGCACGGTGTCGCTGCCGTCCGGAACCGGCAAGGAGGTTCGGGTCGCGGTGTTCGCGCAGGGCGAGGCCGCGACCACGGCTCGCGAGGCCGGAGCGGACTTCGTCGGCGCCGACGACCTGGCCGAGCAGGTGACGGGGGGCATGACCGACTTCGATGTGGCCATCGCCACGCCCGACATGATGCCGGTGGTCGGCAAGCTCGGCCGGATTCTCGGACCCCGCGGCCTGATGCCCAACCCCAAGACCGGCACCGTCACGACCGACGTCGTCCGCACCATCGAAGAGTTCAAGGGGGGCAAGGTCGAGTACCGGACCGACCGCTTCGCCAACGTCCATGTGCCCATCGGGCGGGCGTCGTTCGCGGCGGAGGATCTGCTGAGGAACCTCCGAGCCGTGGTGGCCGAGCTCCAGCGGGCCAAGCCGGCCGCAGCCAAGGGCAAGTACATGAAGAAGATGGTGCTCAGCTCTTCGATGGGTCCAGGCGTCCGCATCGATCCGGCCGACGTTGGAGCGGCCGACTGATCCCTACACCGACCGGCGCCGGCACCAGCTCGCCCCATATCTTCGACTAACCCGTATACTCCGCACCCAGACCGCGCTCACCTGAGACATCCGGTGCGCTCCGCGGGGAGCACCAATGGGCCGCCGGGCCCGCCGGACGAGGAAGGCACCCATGACAGTCCCGAGGCCCGAGAAGGCGGCCGTCGTCGCCGAAGTGCGCGACCGGCTGGTGGCCAGCGATGCGGCCCTACTGACCGAGTACCGCGGGCTGAACGTCGGCGACATGGCCGCGTTGCGCCGGTCGCTTCGCGCCGCGGGCGGCGAGTACACGATCTACAAGAACACGATGGTCCGCTTGGCCACCGCCGAGCTGGGAGTCGATCTGGCCCACCTGCTGACCGGCCCGACCGCGATCGCCTTCGTGGGCGCCCGCGACGACGGGGCCGCAGGCGACGCGGCCGCGGTGGCCAAGGCCCTGCGGGACTTCTCGCGCGCCAACCGCGCCCTCGTGCTCAAGGGGGGGCTGCTGGGCGACAAGGTCCTCAGCGCCGAAGACCTGGTCTCGCTGGCCGACCTGCCCTCGCGCGACATGCTGCTGGCGCAGCTTGCCGGAGCATTCAGCGCGCCCATGACCAAGCTGGCCGGGCTGCTGCAGGCCCTGCCCCGCAACTTCGCCTATGGGCTTCAGGCGCTCATCGACACCCGAACGGCCGAAGCCGGCAACAACCGACAATCCGAAACAGAGGAGGCCTGATCATGGCAACCAAGGAAGAGATCCTCGACTCGATCTCACAGATGACCGTGCTCGAACTGAGCGAGCTGCTCAAGGAGTTCGAGGAGCGCTTCGAGGTGACTGCAGCCGCACCGGCCGCAGTTGCGGTCGCCGCTCCCGCAGCTGACGCGGGCGCCGAGGATGAAGACGTCAAGGACTCGTTCAACGTCGTCCTCGCCGGGGTCGGCGACAAGAAGATCCAGGTGATCAAGGAGGTGCGCAGCCTCACCTCGCTCGGCCTCAAGGAGGCCAAGGAGCTCGTCGACAACGCCCCCAAGCCGGTGCTGGAAGGCCTCAACAAGGAGGATGCCGACAAGGCCAAGGCCGCGCTGGAGGCAGTCGGAGCCGAGGTAGAGCTGGTCTGAGGGCGCGGCGGCCGGGCGTGGCGTCCTAGCACGCTGCCTTCGGTCATGCCCGAGCCGATGCAGCGGCGCGTGGACCTCGACGGTCCCAGCAACTTTCGCGACCTCGGCGGGCTGCCCGTCACCGGCGGCGGCTCGACGCGGTTCGGCCGGGCCTACAGGGCCGACCGGCTCTGCACGCTCAGCGATGCCGACCTGCAACGCCTCGAGGCCGCCGGCATCCGTCACGTCTTCGACCTGCGTTCCTCCACCGAGGCGTCCGACTTTCCCGACCGGCTGCCCGAAGGGGCGTCCTACATTCGGCTTGGAATGACCAGCGACGAGACATTCCAGGCCCGCACGATCTACGAGCGCATAGTCGACGGACACATCAGGTCCTACGGCGAAGCCGAGATGGTGGCGGGATACGTCCGCATCCTGCAGAACTTCGGCCCGTCGTTCGCGCAGATCGTTCGCCAGGTGGCTCAAGGAGAGCCGACCGTCATCCACTGCACCGCGGGCAAGGACCGCACCGGCGTGGCCGCGATGCTGCTGCTGGACCTTGCCGGGGTGGCCGCGGAGCATGTGGTTGCCGACTATGCGCTGTCGTCGGAGCGGCGCCCCAGCCGGCAGTACGACCACACCGAAGCCAGGTCCTTGCGCCCCCTGCTCGAGGACCAGGGCCTCGACCCGGCTCGGTTCGCCCCCCTGTGGGAGGCTCGCCCCTCGGTGATGGCGGCCACGCTGGAGCAGCTGCACGAACGCTGGGGCGGGGCGGCCGGCTACCTGGCCGCCGCGGGCATGGACGCCCAGGAGCTGGCCACCGCGCGGGCCAGCCTGCACGCCTGAGCTGGGCGGGTATAGACGCGGCTGCCTCCATCAACTATCGTCTGCCTGACCGAGTCACCGCGGTGGTTGCGGCCCGTGTTGTCGCGGGCTAGCATCCCTGCCACCGTGGTCGTCTGTGCGCGCTGGGAGGCGGCTCCCGTGGCTAATCCCCCTCTCGTCACGCGCGCGCACACGAGCGCGTGAAATCAGATCAGCCGGCCACCCTCGGGAGTATCACGTGACCGCACGCGCCGCTTCACGCGAACGTTACTCGTTCGGAAATCTCGAGGAGATCCTCGAACTTCCCGACCTCATCGCGATCCAGCGGGAGAGCTTCTCCTGGCTGATGAGCGAGGGTCTGGCCCGCACCTTCAGAGACATCTCGCCCATCTCCGACTACAGCGAGACGCTGCGCCTCGAGCTCGAGTTCGACCCCGACGACGAGGAGCTTCATCCGCCGCCCAAGTTCACGGTGGATGACTGCAAGGAAAAGGACATGACCTACTCCGCGCCGATCTTCGTCAGGGCGCGCTTCCTCAACGCGGGAACGGGCGAGATCAAGGAGCAGATCGTCTTCATGGGCGACTTCCCCATGATGACGGAGAAGGGCACCTTCATCATCAACGGCACCGAGCGGGTGGTGGTCTCCCAGCTCGTCCGCTCGCCCGGCGTGATCTTCCAGCCCGGCGAGCGCTACCGGCTGCGCAACCTGGCCAAGTACCAGCTCGTGACGGGCACGATCCACCCCTACCGCGGCGAATGGATCGAGTTCGACGTGGAGCAGAAGCCCCGCAAGGAGATCACGGCGGGAGTGAGGGTGGCCCGCAAGCGCCGCCTGCCGCTGTTCACCCTGCTCCGGGCGCTGGGCTACGACGAGGAGAACCACCCGGGGTTCCTCGAGCGCTTCGTCGAGCACTTCGACTTCCTGGCCGAGCAGTGGGAGAAGCAGGGTCACTTGGCCCCCACCCGCGACGAGTCTCTGATAGAGATCTACAAGCGGGTGCGTCCCGGCGACCCGGCCACCGCCGAGACGGCCCGCTCCTACTTCGAGAACTCCTTCTTCAGCGGCCGCCGCTACGACCTGTCCCGGGTGGGCCGACACAAGCTCAATCGCAAGCTCGGCCCCGAGTTCGACTTCCTGGAGAAGACGTTCGGACTGGAGATCGAGCGACCCGATCCCGACCAGTCCCTGCTGTCGCCCTGCGAGATGCTGGCCGCGGCCACCTACCTGCTCAACCTGGCCAAGGGCGAGCCCGGCTACCGGCTCGACGACCAGGACCACTTCGCCAACCGCCGGATCCGCAGCGTCGGCGAGCTGATCCAGAACCAGGTTCGCATCGGCCTGTCGCGCATGGAGCGGCAGGTGCGGGAACGCATGACCACCCAGGACGTCGAGGCCATCACACCCCAGACGCTGATCAACATCCGTCCGGTGGTCGCGGCCATCAAGGAGTTCTTCGGCACGTCGCAGCTCTCGCAGTTCATGGACCAGGTGAACTCCCTGTCGGGCCTCACCCACCGGCGGCGGCTCTCGGCTCTCGGCCCCGGTGGTCTCAGCCGGGAGCGGGCCGGTTTCGAAGTGCGCGACGTCCACTTCTCCCACTACGGCCGCATGTGTCCGATCGAGACCCCGGAAGGTCCCAACATAGGGCTGATCGGCGGCCTCGCCTCCTACGCCCGGGTCAACGAGTTCGGCTTCATCGAGTCGCCCTACAGGGTGGTCTCCGACGGGCGGGTCACCGACGAGATCGTCTACCTCGCCGCCGACGAGGAGGAGGAGTACGTCGTGGCGCAGGCCAACGCGCCCATCGACTCCGACGGCCGGTTCATCAACCCGCGCGTGTTGGTGCGGCGCTCCCCGCAGGCGGCCTCGCTGCAGGACCTGCGCCTCCAGCTCGAGCAGGAGGTGTTCTTCGGCGCCACTACCGAGATCTCCTTCGTGCCGCCCGACGAAGTGCAGATGATGGACATTTCGCCCAAGCAGATCGTCTCCGTGGCCACTGCTCTCATCCCCTTCCTGGAGCACGACGACGCCAACCGGGCCCTGATGGGGGCCAACATGCAGCGTCAGGCCGTTCCGCTGGTCCGTACGGAGGCCCCCTATATAGGCACCGGTGTCGAGGGTCGGGCGGCGCGCGACGCGGCCGACATGGTGGTCGCCTCCGCCGACGGCACCGTCGTCGAGGTGGACGGCGACGAGATCCTGGTTGACTACTCCGGTTCCGGCCCGACCGGCATCCGGCTGCGCAAGTTCGAGCGGTCCAACCAGGACACATGCATCAGCCAGAAGCCGCTCGTGCGCCGGGGCGACAAGGTCGAGGCCGGCGATGTGCTGGCCGACGGCCCGTCCACCGATCACGGCGAGCTGGCGTTGGGCAAGAACCTGCTGGTGGCCTTCATGTCCTGGGAGGGCTACAACTTCGAGGACGCCATCATCCTGTCGGAGCGGCTGGTGCGCGACGACGTGCTGACGTCGATCCACATCCACGAGCACGAGATCGACGCCCGCGACACGAAGCTGGGCTCCGAGGAGATCACCCGGGACATCCCCAACCTCTCTGACGACATCCTCGCCGATCTCGATTCCCGCGGAATCATTCGCGTCGGCGCGGAGGTGGGGCCTGGCGATGTGCTGGTGGGCAAGGTCACGCCCAAGGGCGAGACCGAGCTGACGCCGGAGGAGCGGCTTCTGCGGGCCATCTTCGGCGAGAAGGCCAGGGAAGTGCGCGACACTTCGCTCAAGGTCCCCCACGGCGAGTCCGGCAAGGTGATCGACGTCAAGGTGTTCGACCGCGACGATCCCGACGCCGGCGAGCTCCCGCCCGGCGTGAACCAGCTGGTGCGGGTGTACGTGGCCCAGAACCGCAAGATCAGTGTGGGCGACAAGCTGGCCGGGCGTCACGGCAACAAGGGCGTGATCTCGAGGATCCTTCCCATTGAGGACATGCCGTTCACCGCGGACGGCACGCCGGTCGACATCATCCTGAATCCCTTGGGCGTGCCGTCGCGCATGAACGTCGGCCAGGTGCTGGAAGCCCATCTCGGCTACTGCGCCCGGTACGGCTGGCAGATCAACGGCGAGCGCGTCGGCAGCGAGCCCGCCCGGGGCACGGAGCGAAAGACCCGCCCGGTCACTCCTCCCTCGGTGCATGTGGCCACCCCCGTATTCGACGGCGCCACCTGGGACGAGCGCGACCTGGCCCAGGGCAAGCCGACCATCGTCGACATCCTCGACAACTTGAACCCCGAGACGCCCGAGGGCCACAGGCTGATCAACATCGACGGCAAGCAGACGCTCTACAACGGGCGCACCGGCCAGCCCTACGACAACCCGGTGACCACCGGCTACGTCTACATGATGAAGCTGGCTCACCTTGTGGACGACAAGATTCACGCCCGCTCCACCGGGCCGTACTCGATGATCACCCAGCAGCCGCTGGGCGGCAAGGCCCAGTTCGGCGGCCAGCGCTTCGGCGAGATGGAGGTGTGGGCGCTGGAGGCCTACGGCGCGGCCTTCTGCTTGCAGGAGTTGCTCACAGTGAAGTCGGACGACGTGCTCGGCCGAGCCAAGGCGTACGAGGCCATAGTCAAGGGCGAGAACGTCCCCGACCCCGGTATCCCGGAGAGCTTCAAGGTGCTCATCAAGGAGATGCAGTCACTGTGCATCAACGTCGAGGTCCTCTCGGCTGCGGGTGAGCACATCGAGATGCGCGAGCTGGATGAGGAGAGCCTGCGAACGGTGGAGGCTCTCGGGATCGACCTGCAGCGGCCCGAGCGCGGCAGCGACGAGGACGACCTGGCCCGCGCCGCCCGCCACTGAGCCGCGCCGCGCACGACAGCTCACCCATAGACGCACCACAAACCACGAACACGCACGACTGGAGACGGCATGCTCGACGTCAACGATTTCAGCGACCTGATGATCGGCCTGGCCAGCGCCGACTCGATCCGCACTTGGTCGAACGGAGAGGTCAAGAAGCCCGAGACGATCAACTACCGCACGCTCAAGCCCGAGAAGGACGGCCTGTTCTGCGAGAAGATCTTCGGCCCGACCCGCGACTGGGAATGCTCCTGCGGCAAGTACAAGCGCGTGCGCTTCAAGGGCATCATCTGCGAGCGCTGCAACGTGGAGGTGACCCGCTCGAAGGTGCGGCGCGAGCGCATGGGCCATATCGAGCTGGCCGCACCGGCGGTGCACATCTGGTACCTGCGGGGCACCAGGTCCTGGCTGGCCTACCTGCTGATGGGCACCCAGCCCAAGGAGGAGCTCAAGGCCAAGCAACTCGAGAAGGTGATCTATTTCGGGGCCAACCTCGTGGTCAGCGTCGACGAGGACCGGCGCCATGCCGACCTGCCCGAGCTCGAGCTGGAGATCCGCCGCGAGCTGGAGGCCATAGAGGCCGACGGGCGCCTCGCGCTCACCCAGCGCCAGGAGCGGCTGGAGGCCGAACTGGCCGAGGCCGAGGCGGCCGAGGCCAAGGACTCGGAGCTGCGGGCCCTGCAGCGCCAGGCCGACAGGGACATCGAGGAGATCAGCGAGAGCTTCGAGGCTGAGCGCGAGCGGGTAGAGCGGGCCTGGGAGGTGTTCTCGGAGCTGTTCGGCCGCCAGATCATCGAGGACGAGGAGCTGTGGCGGGAGCTGATCGACCGCTGGGGCGACTACTTCGAGGGCGGCCAGGGCGCCGACGCCATCGCCCGTTTGATCGCTGCGCTCGACTTCGACGCGGAGGAGGCGACGCTGCGGGCCCAGATCAATCCCCCCGAGAATCAGCGTCCCCTCTCGGCCCAGCGCAAGCAGAAGGCCATCAAGCGGCTGCGGATCCTGGCTGCGTTCAACCGCCGCGACAACTACGGCCGGCGCGTCAACGACCCGCGGGCCATGATCCTCGATGTTGTGCCGGTCATCCCGCCGGAATTGCGTCCCATGGTGCAGCTCGACGGCGGCCGCTTCGCCACGTCAGATCTCAACGACCTGTATCGGCGCGTGATCAACCGCAACAACCGTCTCAAGCGCCTGCTGGACTTGGCCGCGCCCGACATCATCGTCAACAACGAGAAGCGGATGCTGCAGGAGGCGGTGGACGCCCTGTTCGACAACGGTCGGCGGGGCCGTCCGGTGACCGGTCCCGGCAATCGCGCCCTGAAGTCGCTGTCTGACATGCTCAAGGGCAAGCAGGGGCGGTTCCGCCAGAACCTGCTCGGCAAGCGGGTGGACTACTCGGGCCGGTCGGTGATCGTGGCCGGTCCGACGCTTCGGTTCCATCAGTGCGGCCTGCCCAAGATCATGGCCCTGGAGCTGTTCAAGCCCTTCGTGATGAAGAAGCTCGTAGACGTGGAGCTGGCCCCCAACATCAAGTCGGCCAAGCGCATGGTGGAACGCCGTCGGCCCCAGGTCTGGGATGTGCTCGAGGACGTGATCCGGGAGCATCCGGTGCTGCTGAACCGTGCGCCCACGCTGCACCGGCTGGGCATCCAGGCCTTCGAGCCGGTGCTGGTGGAGGGCAAGGCGATCCAGATCCATCCGCTGGTGTGCGCGGCGTTCAACGCCGACTTCGACGGCGACCAGATGGCCGTGCATCTGCCGCTGTCGGCCGAGTCCCAGGCCGAGGCCCGAGTGCTGATGCTGTCGGCCAACAACGTGCTGAGTCCCGCGCACGGCCGGCCCCTGGTGACACCCACCCAGGACATGATCATCGGCGCGCACTACCTCACTGAGATGGTTGAGGGCGCAGCCGGCGCCGGCCGGGCCTTCCGGACGATCGACGAGGTCCGCTTCGCCTACGAGAACGGGGACGTCTCGCTGCACGCGCCGATCACCTATCGCGGCGCGCCGGACCTGCTGGAGGCTCCGGCCAATGGCGATGCGGCCCGCTACGAGCCCACGACGGCGGGCCGGGTGTTCTTCAACAACGCCCTGCCCGACGGGTTCGGCTATGTCAACTTCGCCGTCGGCCAGCGCCAGATGGGCGAGATCGTCGACCGGCTGGCCCGCGGCTTCCACGTCGCGGAAGTGGCCAGGAGCCTCGACGAGGTCAAGGACATCTGCTTCGAGTACGCCTCGCGGTCGGGTCTGACCATCTCGATCGACGATGTCCGGACGCCGAAGCAGAAGACCGAGATCCTGGACCGCTACGAGAAGCAGGCGGACAAGATCGAGCGCCAGTTCCGGCGGGGGATCATCACCGACGGCGAGCGCCGGCAGCTCGAAGTGGAGGTCTGGTCCGAGGCCACCGAGGAGGTCACGGGCCGGATGAAGGACGAGCTCGAGTCCGACGCATTCAACCCGGTCAACATGATGGTCGGGTCGGGGGCCCGGGGCAACATGATGCAGATCCGCCAGATCGCGGGCATGCGGGGCTTGGTGGCCAACCCCCGAGGCGACATGATCCCCCGGCCGATCAAGAGCAACTTCCGCGAGGGCCTGAGGGTTCTTGAGTACTTCATCGCCACGCCCGGCGCCCGCAAGGGCCTCGTCGACACCGCGCTGCGGACCGCCGACTCCGGCTACCTGACCCGCCGCTTGGTGGACGTGGCCCAGGAGGTCATCATCAACAGCGAGGACCCCTTCGCCTCCGGCACCCACGTGAAGGGCATCTGGCTGGACGACATCCGGCCCGATTCGCCCCACAAGCGCACCTATCTCGACACCAGGCTGTTCGGGCGGGTGCTGGCCGACGATGTGGCGCTGAGCGACGGCTCGGTGATCCTGGCCGGCACCATGGTCGGCGACGCCGAATTGGATGCGCTGCGGAACGATCCCGCGGTGACCCGGGTCCGGGTGCTGTCGCCTCTCAGCGACGACTCCGCGTCGGGTATCACCGCGGCCTCCTACGGCATGTCGCTGGCGACGGGCAAGCTCATAGAGCAGGGCGAGGCGGTGGGGGTGATCGCCGCCCAGTCCATCGGCGAGCCCGGCACGCAGCTCACCATGCGGACGTTCCACACCGGCGGAGTCGCGGGCGCCCAGGACATCGCGGGCGGCCTGCCGAGGGTGGTCGAGCTGTTCGAGGCGCGAACCCCCAAGGGGAAGGCGATCCTGGCCCGCCAGGCCGGGGTGGTCCGCATCCGCGACGAGGGCAGCGGCGATCGCGCCGTCGTGATCGTCGAGAACGACGGCACCGAGCACGACTGCCGGATCGGGAGCGAGTACCGCCTCGAGGTCCGAGACGGCGACGAGGTTGAGCCGGGCGACGCCCTGGTAGAGGGGCCGCGCGACCCCAAGGAGCTGCTGGAAATCCGCGGCATCGACGCCACGCAGCGCTATCTGGTGGCCGAGGTGCAGAAGGTCTACCGCGACCAGGGTGTGTCCATCCACGACAAGCACATCGAGTTGATCGTGCGGCAGATGACCAAGAGGGTCGCGATCGGCGAGCCCGGCGATACTCACTTCCTGCCCGACGAGCGCGTCGACAAGGCCGCGTTCGAGCAGACGAACCGGGAGATCGTGCGGGCCGGCGGCAGGCCGGCTTCGGGACGGCGCGAGGTGATGGGAATCACCAAGGCGTCGCTGGCCACCGAATCGTGGCTGTCGGCGGCCTCTTTCCAGGAGACGACGCGGGTCCTCACCGAGGCCGCCATCGAGTCCAAGCGAGACACGCTGGTCGGTCTCAAGGAGAACATCATCATCGGCAAGCTCATCCCGGCCGGCACGGGCATGACCCGCTATCGCGAGAGCTACCAGACTCGCGCCCCCGACCACACGCCGATGGACTTCTACAGCTCCGAGGACGATCTCGCCGACCTGCTGGCTCAGCGCAGTCACGAGATGGCGGGCGCCGAGGTGCTCGACTATCCGCTGGGCGAGCCCGCTGGCCCGGTCACCGAGGCGGGGTGAACCGGGCGAACGCCCCCGTAGACTGCCCCGTCCCCTCAAGACAAAGGAACAGCCGTAAGTAATGCCCACGATCCAGCAGCTGGTCCGCAAGGGCCGCCAGTCGAAGCGCCGCAAGGAGTCGACGCCCGCCCTGCACGGCGCGCCGCAGCGGCGGGGCGTGTGCACCCGGGTCTATACGGCCACGCCGAAGAAGCCGAACTCCGCCCTTCGCAAGGTGGCCCGCGTCCGCCTCACCACCGGCGTCGAGATCACCGCCTACATACCGGGCGAGGGCCACAACCTCCAGGAGCACTCGATCGTGCTGGTGCGGGGCGGCCGGGTGAGGGACCTGCCCGGCGTGCGCTACAAGGTGGTCCGGGGGACGCTCGACACCGCTGGCGTGCGCGAGCGAAAGAAGGCCCGCAGCCGCTATGGCGTCAAGAAGGAGTCCTGACGTGCCGCGCGAGTTTCTCAGCCGCTGCGGCTTGGTGAGGGGCGCCTGACATGCCGCGCAAGGGACCGGCGACCCGCCGCGAGCTTCAGCCCGACCCGATCTACCGGTCGCTGCTGGTGACGCAGATGATCAACAAGGTGCTGCAACGGGGCAAGCGCAGCCTGGCTGAGCGCATCGTCTATGACGCGCTGGCCATCGTGGAGGACAAGACGGACGCCGAGCCGGTGTCCACTCTCAAGCGTGCCGTCGACAACGTCCGCCCGCAGCTCGAGGTGCGCAGCCGGAGGGTGGGCGGCGCCACCTACCAGGTGCCGGTGGAGGTCAGACCCCGCCGGGCCACCACGCTCGCGGTTCGCTGGATCGTGTCGTACGCCCGCGGCCGCCGGGAGCACACCATGGCCGAGCGGCTGGCCAACGAGCTGCTGGACGCCGGCAACGGAGTCGGAGCGTCCGTGAAGCGGCGCGAGGACCTGCAGAAGATGGCCGAGTCGAACAAGGCCTTCGCGCACTACCGCTGGTAGACGCGCCGTTCAGTTCGAGCCATGGCTGACGAGCGATACCCCCTGTCCAGGACCCGGAACATCGGGATCATGGCCCACATCGACGCGGGCAAGACCACGACCACCGAGCGGATCCTCTACTACACGGGCCGAAATTACAAGATCGGCGAGGTCCACGACGGCGCCGCCACCATGGACTGGATGGCCCAAGAGCAGGAGCGGGGCATCACCATCACCTCGGCGGCCACCCACTGCGTCTGGCGCGACCACCGGATCAACATCATCGACACGCCTGGCCATGTCGACTTCACAGTCGAGGTGGAGCGCTCGCTGCGCGTGCTCGACGGTGCGGTGGCCGTGTTCGACGGCGTGGCCGGGGTGGAGCCCCAGACCGAGACGGTGTGGCGTCAGGCCGACCGCTACGGCGTTCCCCGGCTCTGCTTCGTCAACAAGATGGACCGCACCGGGGCCGACTTCCATCTCGTGCTCGATTCGATCCGCGAGCGCCTGACCGAGCGCGTCGCAGTGGTGCAACTCCCCATCGGGGCCGAGTCCGACTACCGGGGCATCGTCGACCTGGTGCGCATGAGGGCCCGCATCTGGTCGGGCGAGGACCTCGGCGTGACATGGACCGAGACCGAGGTGCCCGACGAGATGGCCGACGAGGCCGAGCTCTACCGCCACGACCTGCTGGAGACGCTCTCGGACTACGACGAGACCCTGCTCGAGAAGTTCCTCGAGGACTCCGAGATCAGCCCGGAGGAGATCTCTGCGGCCATCCGGGCCGGCACCATCAGCGGCGGCCTGGTTCCGGTCCTCAACGGCTCCGCCTTCAAGAACAAGGGGGTGCAGGCCCTGCTGGACGCGGTTATCGACTACCTGCCGTCGCCCAGCGACGTGCCCGCGGTGACCGGCACCGAGCCCCGCTCGGGTGCCGAGGCCAACCGGTCTGCCGACGATTCCGAGCCGCTGGCCGCGCTGGCGTTCAAGATCGCCACCGACCCCCATGTGGGCAAGTTGACCTACTTCCGCGTCTACAGCGGCACGTTGGCCAAGGGCGCCCAGGTGCTCAACACCCGCACCGGCCGCACCGAGCGGATCGGCCGCATCCTCGAGATGCACGCCAACGACCGTGTCGACCTGGACTCGGCGGCCGCGGGCGACATCGCCGCGGCCATCGGGCTCAAGGATTGCCGCACCGGCGACACGCTGTGCGATCCCGCCCACGTCATCGCCTTGGAGGACCTCAACTTTCCCGACCCGGTCATCGATGTGGCCGTGGAGCCGAGGTCGAAGGCCGATCAGGACAAGATGTCCAAGGCGCTGGCGGCCCTGTCCGAGGAGGACCCGACATTCCGGGTGCGCACCGACGCCGACACCGCACAGACCATCATCGCCGGCATGGGCGAGCTCCACCTGGAGGTGCTGGTGGACCGCATGCTGCGGGAGTTCAATGTGCGGGCCAACGTCGGCAAACCCCAGGTGGCGTACCGTGAGACCCTGTCCGCGGCGGTGGCCGACCACACGTTCGTGCACAAGAAGCAGACGGGCGGGTCGGGCCAGTTCGCGGTGGTCACCGCCACCATCGAGCCCAACCCGGGCGGCCAGTACGTCTTCGAGAGCACCATACGCGCCGGCGCCATTCCCCGCGAGTTCATCAAGCCGGTCGACGACGGCATCGCCGAGGCGATGAGCAACGGCGTGCTGGCCGGCTTCCCGACGGTGGACGTGAAGGTCACGCTCACCGACGGCCGCACCCACGACGTGGACTCCTCGGAGATGGCCTTCAAGATCGCGGGCGGCGGCTGGTTCCGCGAGGTGGCGGCCAAAGCGAGGCCCGTCCTGCTCGAGCCGGTGATGTCGGTGGAGATCGTCACTCCCGACGACTACCTCGGCGATGTCGTCGGCGACCTCAACTCGCGCCGCGGCCAGGTGCGCGGCACCGAGCGGCGGGGAAGCAACCAAGTGATAGGCGCGCAAGTGCCACTTGCGGAGATGTTCGGATACAGTACCGACCTTCGGTCGCGCACGCAGGGGCGAGCGACGTACACGATGCAGTTCGACTCGTACCAGCCCACCCCCGCGAGCGTCCAATCCGAGATCGTCGCTCGCGTACGCGGCGAGTGATCCGAAGTCCTCAACCAACCGACCACAAGAGGAAGCACCCATGGCCAAGGAGCAGTTCGAGCGGACCAAGCCCCACGTCAACGTGGGGACGATGGGCCATATCGATCACGGCAAGACCACGCTGACAGCCGCCATCACGAAGGTGCTGTCCGACCGCATCGATGGGACCCAGTTCACCGAGTTCGACAAGATCGACAACGCCCCCGAAGAGCGCGAGCGCGGCATCACCATCAACGTCGCCCACGTCGAGTACGAGACCGGCAACCGGCACTACGCGCACGTCGACATGCCAGGTCACGCCGACTACATCAAGAACATGATCACCGGGGCGGCCCAGGTGGACGGCGCCATCCTGGTCGTCTCGGCTGCCGACGGTCCCATGCCCCAGACCCGCGAGCATGTGCTGCTGGCCCGCCAGGTGGGCGTTCCCAAGATCGTGGTGGCCCTCAACAAGGTGGACATGGTCGACGACGAGGAGATCCTCGAGCTGGTCGAGCTCGAGGTCCGGGAGCTGCTCGACGAATACGAGTTCCCCGGCGATGACACGCCCGTGATCGGTGTGTCGGCCCTCAAGGCCCTCGACGGCGACGAGGAGGCCGCCCAGCAGGTCCTTGAGCTCATGGAAGCCGTGGACGACTACGTGCCCACCCCCGAGCGCGATGTAGACAAGCCGTTCCTGATGCCGATCGAGGACGTGTTCTCCATCACCGGCCGCGGCACTGTGGTGACCGGCCGGGTCGAGCAGGGCGTGGTCGAGACCGGCCACAAGGTCGAGATCGTCGGCCTGCGGGAGACCCGGGAGACCACCTGCACCGGCGTGGAGATGTTCCGCAAGATCCTCGACCGGGGCGAGGCCGGCGACAACATCGGCGCCCTGCTGCGCGGCATCGACAAGAAGGAGGTGCAGCGGGGCCAGGTGCTGGCCGCACCCAAGAGCATCACACCTCACACCGAGTTCGAGGCCCAGGTGTATGTGCTCAGCAAGGAGGAGGGCGGCCGGCACAAGCCGTTCTTCTCCAACTACCGGCCCCAGTTCTACTTCCGCACCACCGACGTGACCGGCACGATCACCCTGCCCGAAGGCATCGAGATGTGCATGCCCGGCGACAACACGGTCATGCACGTCGATCTGATCAGCCCCATCGCCATGGACGAGGGGCTGCGTTTCGCCATCCGCGAGGGCGGCCGCACGGTGGGCGCGGGCTCGGTCATCAAGATCATCAAGTAGTCGTGCGGACTCGCGGGCGCGACCAGATCATCAAGTAGGGGCGGGGGTTTCGCGGTGGCGGCCAAGCACAGGGTTCGGATCAGGCTGAAGGCCTACGACCACGAGATCCTCGACCAGTCCACCAAGAAGATCGTCGAGACGGTCAAGCGCACCCAGGCGAGCTTCAGCGGGCCGGTGCCGCTGCCCACCGAGAAGCACCGCTACACCGTGGTGCGGTCCCCCTTCAAGGACAAGGACTCCCGCGAGCACTTCGAGATGCACATCCACAAGCGGCTGCTCGACATCCTCGAGCCGTCCAAGAAGACGGTGGACACCCTCCAGCGCCTAGAAGTCCCCGCCGGCGTAGACATAGAGCTGAAGGTCCAACAGGCCTAGTTGTGCTCGTCTCGGCGGTCGAGCCAGCTGGTTGTGAAGGCTTGGGCGGTGGCGGCGACGGGAAGCGACAGCAGCGCGCCGACGATGCCTAATAGGGCAGTACCCGCGATCACGGCGCCGAAGGCCAGCGCGACGTGGATCTCCATGGTGTGGGCCGTGATCCGGGGCGAGAGCAGGTAGTTCTCCAGCTGCTGGTAGACGAGGATCACGATCAGGACCCACAGGCCGGTCTTGGGATCGTGAAGCAGCGCCACCAACACTGGCAGCACCCCCGCCACGTAGGCGCCGATGGCGGGGATGAACTGGGACATGACGCCCACCCACATGGCCAGCGCGACCGGTGAGGGCACGTCGAGCAGCACGAAGGCGACCCAGTGCACGACGGCTGAGATCACCGCCAGGATCGTGCGGGAGTACAGGTAGCCGCCGGTCTTCTCCATGGCCAGATCCCAGATCTCGGTCACGACCGCGGCTTGGCGCTCGCTCAGCCGCGTCGACACCATCCGGCGGAGCTTGGGGCCGTCGGCCACCAGGTAGAAGGTGAACAGGCCCACTGTGAACAGATGGAACAGCAGGCTCACCACTGTGGTGCCCACGTTGACGACGTCGTCGGCGAACCGGCTGGCCAGGTCTTGGAGCCCGCCACCTTCGAGGAACTCGTCCTTGAGCGTCTCGAACTCGAACTCGATACCCAGCGTGTCGTCGAGCCAGCTCCCGATGTCGTCGATGTACTCCGGCGCGTTGTCGATCAGGTAGGTGGTCTCGGAGGCGAGGGCCGTGCCCACTACCGCCGAGAAGCCGGCCACCATCGCGGTCACCAAAGCGAACACGATGGCCGTGCCCAGGCCCCGGCGAACGCCCCGCTGAGCCATGGCGTTCACCGCTGGCTCCAGGGCGAACGCCACGAACAGCGACACCAGCAGCACCACGAGCAGCGTCCTGAGCGCTCGCACCACCCCGACCGCGTAGAAGGCGCCCAGCGCTCCCAGCCAGAACCAGACGATCGCCCGCTTCGCCCAGGCCGGCATCTTCTTGCTCTCGTCCACAGCCCGCGACCCTATAGCGGACACTTGGCAGAGGGGCGGTGCGTCACTTGCTCCGGTGGTCGCCGGCGGGCGGATTCCCGGGCGCTGCCCGCCAGGCCCCTAGAGCGGTGCTCGCTTGTTGGGCGCGGGAGCGCAGATACTCCAGAGTCTCCTGTTGCTCGGCTGCGAACACGCGGTCCGGTTCCAGGTGCCCTGGTTTGATCAGCAGCCGGATGATCCGTTCCGGCTCTCTGCCGTGTGGCGGGACTCCGTAGCGTTCGGCGTGGAACCTCAGACCGTCTTCTATGCGGTAGCGGCCGTCCCTGTCGATTGCTGCGATGTCGATGTAGTCGCGCAGCTTGGGCCGGTACATGATCACGTCGAGCTTCGTGGCTAGCAGGTCAGGCAAAGAAGCCACTCGCATCCCGTCAATGACCGTCGGTTTGCGAAGCTCGCGAAGGAAGCCCGGATTGGCTCCCCTCCAGGGCTGGCGGAAGACCTGCACCACGACGCCGCCGACCCGGGCGTGCATGGAGTCCGTCTCTGCCGCTTCCAAGTCGCAGGGAAGATCCGTCAGCCCGTTCAGCCGGCGGAACAGATGAGCCCCTGAGAACTCCTCGCTCACCAAGAAGTCCAGATCGAAGGACTGGCGGTGACGCAGGGTCAAGGTCAGGGCGGTCCCTCCGACGAGACTGCCCTGGAGCCGTGCGGCGGCGGACGCGACGACGGGCCACGCCGCCCGCATCTGCGGCGACAGGACATCGCGGTAGCTGTCGATCTCAGACACGAGGCTCGACGAGGGCCGGATCTTCAGGCCGGCCGACGGCGTGGCGTCCCATGCGGCCGCCGCCGCGCTCGGCGACGGCGGAATCGAGCATCTCGGCTATGTCACCGGTGTCGTAGCCGCGCATCGTTCGCAGCTGGGCCAGCGCCTCGACCGGCAGGCAGTTCAGCGCCCATGCCCGCGCCCGGAAGTCGGGCCCGCCGACGAGCGTCCCCGCTACTTGCAGACTGTCATCTGGGAGGCGCAGGTCCGCGGCGCTGGTGCTCGACCAGAACAACCACCAGTACTCCGGCGGAACCCGGGCAGAGCGCTCGCCTGAGGCTGGGCGCCACGGCAGCCGCGGCAGAGCGTCGAGCGTCTTGTCGGTGAGCCTCAGCTCCCAGAGGCGAACGGTGCGATGCCGGTATCCCCACGGTATTCGGGCGTTGCGGCACCGCACGAAGCCCTCGCTCTCCAAGCGGCGCAGACACCGGCGCGTGTGGCTGACTGACACGCCGCTGTCCTTGGCGGTGAGCGCGGCGGTCGCTCCCCCGAACCGGACCCGCAACGCAGCAAGGATCCGCCGGTGAGCCTCCGGACTCCCAGCGAGGGGATCGACGCTGCCGGGCGGCGCCGGTGCCTGCCGGGACACTGGGGGCATGGCCAATATCCCGGCAAGACGACCCTCCCCGGGCGGGATGCCCACAGAACGAAGAGCACCGCTGACCCGCCGGGCCGTGACAGCAGACACACCCAACAGCGCAGCCACGCCCGCGGGACTGTCATCGGTGGCATGCGCGGCCGTCTCCCAATCGGCCAGCGCAAGCTTGGAGGCGTGAAGGGCCGTGCCGCTGGTGACAGTGAAATAGCGCCGGCATCGGCGGCAACGCCAGCCCGGCACCGACCGCCCCTTCGTCCGGATGACTTCGGTGCTGCCACAACTCGCGCAGGCCACGCCGTCAGGCCAACGCAACGCCGCCATCGCGGCCTCGGCGCCTCGCACTCCCCCCACTCCCCGCACCCCCGCAATCCAACACCCCGTGGAGATTATCATATCAAGATTGCGCGCAAAGGACCGCACCGCGAGGTGTTGTCACCGTACCGCGCCGCCTCTATGGAGAAGGTCCGAAGGCAAACAGAGTGTTGTTCTGCCGCCTCTCGGGTAGCGGCTTCTCGGACCGGCACTCAGGGTCAGGGGCCGCTCGCTCGCGTTGCTGTTGAGCCCGGCTGGATCGGTAGGCATCTCCAGCCGGATCGTGCGTGGGTCGTGTTCTGGCACCGCGGTGGGTCAGCGGGGAGCCCGCGCGGTGCGGCAGGTCCGGCGCGCGGGCGGGTCCGTGGGCGACGCGTTCGGGAGGCTCGATGGTTAGGCGTCCGTGCCGATGGGTGACTTGCCAGTCGTTGTGGTGGACCTTGCGGTGGCAGTACCAGCACAGCAGCACGAGGTTGTCGATGTCGGTGCGCCCGCCGCGGGCCCACGGGTCGATGTGGTGGGCCTCGCAGCGCGAGGGGTCCGCGCCGCAGCCGACGCAGCCCCCATCGCGCTCGATGAGGGCCTTCATCTGGCCGTCGGTGGGGCGGTATCTGGTCCGCCCGCACCACAGTGCCTTGCCGCTGCCGCTGAAGAGCACCCCGGTCACTGAGGCATTGCACAGCATCCGTTCCAGCACGGACTGCGGGATGGGGCCCGTCCCAACGATCTCGCCCGCGGTGACCGGGTGCTCAGGATCGTCGCTGACGGTGGCACTGATGACAATGTCCGCTACCGAGCGAACCCGCCCGGCGGACTTGTCGGCGCCCGCGCTCCCGGCCGCGACGAGGTGTTCGAGCGCGTCGGCACGGCACTGCTCGAAGGTCCGACCCGTCTTGCCCGCACCGGCTAGCTTCTTGTCGGCGCGGTACTGGCTCAGGGCCTCGGCCTCGAGGCGGCTGCGGATGCGAGCCCCGGTCTCAGGGTCGAACTCGCCCCTCAGGTGAGTCATGCCGTCGTCGCCTTTCCACATGCGCACGCTGCGCTTGGCGCGGCACCGGGCATAGTCGGCCTCGCCGCCGTCGGCTTGGTGCTGAGCGGTCCACCGGCGGGCCTCCCGGGCGAACTGGTCCTCGGGCATCGAGCGGGCCTTGTCCAATAGCGCGGCGTCGGCCTGCACGGCGTCTGCGCTGGTCTTGTCGCTGGCTTTGGCCAACTCGGCCGCATTGGCGAAGGAGACGCGACCGCTCTCCACCGCATCCAGCACGTTAGGCATGCTCTGGAGCGTGTCGGCTGTCTTGACCCGGCCCGCAGCCTCTCGCCGTGACAGCCCGGAGTGGCTGCGAAGCACGCCGGTGCCGCCGTCGCCGTGGCGCTCCGTAGCCGCGATCGCCGCCGCGGCACGAATCTGCGCGGCCGCGAGCTTGGCGTTGATCGACTTGAACGCACCCAGCGCCGACCGCAGTTCCGAGGCCGCGGCCCGCCCGGAGTTGATCTGTTGCAGCACGCCTCCGAGGTCGGCGTCGATGCGATCCAGCGCCTTCATGAGCATGGTCCCCATCCTGCCACAGGGGTATGACAACAATGAAGGATTTAGACTGAAAATATCGAGAGATATAGTCGGAAGAGGTGAGTCGGGTGGATGCAGTGCGCCAAGGCAGGGCAGCCCTTCACCATAGAGCAGAAGCGGGAGGAGCTGTCGGCCTGGTACGACGAACTGGCGAAGGGGCCCGACAGCTCCCTGCCGAAGACGTTCAAGGACAACTACCGCAAGTCGAAGGCAGGAGTCACGGGCGCGTGACGGGTCAGGCGCTGCTTGAGGGCCCGCCGCCGGGCCTCGACTGCCCCGCCCGTCAGAAGCCCTGCAGCTTGCTCCTCATCATGATCCTGCCCGCCAGCCTCGCTCGGGCCGCCTCGCTGATCTCATCCAGGTCGAGCACCGGCTCGGCATGGGGCATCCACCGCAGACAGCTGGGGAACAGCAGTCGGGTCGTATGCAGGGCGTACGGGTCTCGGATGGCCCCGGTCACGCGGTAGACGGCGAGCAGCGCCGGATCGGTGCCGAGCGCGAGGAAGCCGTCGTCGCCGTTGCGCCAGCCGACCGCCCAAGTCACGACTCACCGTCGGGCGGCCAGTCGCCGCGGGCGTAGGCGTCGTACGCGGCCTGAAGCTCCTCGTCCGGGTGCGCTGTCGGAGCGAGCCGCCGGTCGTAGCCGCTCGCCCGCCAGCTACGGTAGGCCCTCGCCAGCCGCTCGCCAGCCTCCCCCGTCACGAGGTCCGGGGTGGGACGGGGGTCCTCCGGGGAGCCGGGGATCTCCGCGTCCGTCATTCCGGCCTCGCCCAGATCTTGGCCTCGTACAGGACCTCCGGGTCGCCGGTCAGCCGGTACTCCTCCGTCTACATCGGCTTCGAGCGTGCCCACGACACGGAGATCTGCGTCGTTTCGGCGTCGTCGTCGCGCAAACCCGTCTTCGCAAAGCCCCATGAGGGAGGCACCGTCCCCACGGAGTTCCGGGTCCGCACCGGTAACGCCACCAAACAACTCCATGGCGACGACATGCTCGAGTACCAGACGAACCACTGGGGTACCTGACCTTCTGCTCATCTGGTCGCCTGGGGCCTTGCATCTGGCCTCTTCGGGCCGACCGGCGGCGCGCCCACCAGCGCGTCCGGCCCGCAGCAAAGCCCGGCCGCTCAGGGGTTGGGGGGTGGGGTGGGGGCCGGTACACTCCGCGGTTCGCCTCGGGCCTTCCGGGGCGAGTACGAATCGACGTCCGCACAGGCCCTTGTGGGATCCCCAGTGGGGTAATCGCGGGGGAACCGTGCGGCACAACCGAGTCGCCGCTCCGCCGGGCAAGCCCGAGCGGAGCGTTCGCGTGAGCGGCGCTCGCGCCCAAATGTCAGGACGAGGCCCATGGCCACAAAGGCGATCGTCGGCACCAAGGTCGGCATGACCCAGGTGTGGGACGACGACAACCGAGTCGTTGGCGTCACCGTCCTGCGCGTCTCGCCCTGCCGTGTGGTGCAGGTGAAGACCAGCGAGCACGACGGCTACAGCGCTATACAGGTCACCTACGGAATGGTCGATCCGGCCCGACTCACCCAGCCGGAGGCCGGGCACTTCCAGCGGGCCGGCGTGGACCCCGGCAGAGCCCTTCTGGAACTCCGTCTCGAAGATGTGAGCGCCTACACCGTCGGCCAGGAGATCGGCGTCGACGTGCTCGACTCCGGTGAGAAGGTCGACGTGACCGCGGTCTCCAAGGGCAAAGGCTTCACCGGCGTCATGAAACGCCACGGCTTCAAGGGACAACCCGCCGGTCACGGTGCCCACAAGGTGCACCGCAAGCCCGGAGCGGTCGGCCAGTGTGCCACCCCCTCAAGGGTGTTCAGGGGCAAGAAGCTGCCCGGCCGGGCCGGAGCCACCCGGGTTACGACGCTCAACCTCGAAGTGGTCAAGGCCGACGCTGACGCCGAGGTGCTACTGGTAAAGGGGGCCGTGCCGGGCCCCAAGGGCGGAACCGTCGTCGTGCGCAACGCGGTGAAGGGCTGACGCCATGGCGCCGGTGACAGTGGTGACGCCGAAGGGCCGCAAGATCGGCGAGGTCGTTCTCGACGACTCGATCTTCGGCGTGGAGCCCAACATCGGCGTGATGCACCAGGTCGTCACCGCACAGCTCGCGGCCCGCCGGGCCGGCACACACAGCACCAAGGGCCGGGCAGAGGTGGCCGGCGGCGGCGCCAAGCCCTGGCGCCAGAAGGGCACCGGTCGGGCCCGTCACGGCTCCATCAGGTCGCCCCAGTGGCGGGGTGGCGGCGCGGCCCACGGTCCCAAGCCCCGCGACTACCGCCAGCGCACTCCCAAGAAGATGAAGCGTCTGGCCCTTGCCTCCGCGCTGTCGGACCGGGCTCGCTCCGGCAGCGTGATCGTCGTGGACCGCTGGCGCTTCGACGAGCCCCGCACCCGCGATGCGGTGGCCGCCCTCGACGCCATCGGAGCGACAGGGAAGGTCTTGGTGGTGCTGGGCGACGACGATTCCGACGCCCAGAAGAGCTTCCGCAACCTCCCGCCAGTGCACTGCCTGCACTACCGCGAGCTGAACACCTACGACGTGCTCAACAGCGATGTGGTGGTGTTCACGTCGGACACCCTGCCCACCGGGGCCGGTGCTCCGGGCGACGGTGACGGAACCGGTGGCGCAGACGTAGCGGATCGCGGCCCCCGCAACGACGGTGACGGCGATGCGTGATCACCGCGACGTGATCCTGCGGCCCGTCGTGTCGGAGAAGAGCTACGGGCTGCTCGCCGACAACGTCTACACCTTCGTCGTCGCCCCGGAGGCGACCAAGCCCGAGATCCGGGCCGCGGTGGAGGCGATCTTCGACGTAGAGGTAGTGAAGGTCAACACCCTGCGCCGCAAGGGCAAGCGGCGGCACAACCGCCGCAACAACACCTGGGGCAGGCGTGCCGACACCAAGCGCGCCCTGATCACTCTGGCCGCGGGCGACTCGATCGATCTCTTCGAGGCCTGAACCATGGCGATCCGCAAACGCAAACCGTCCAGCCCCGGTCGTCGCTTCCAGACCGCGTCGGACTTCTCGGAGATCACCCGCACGCGGCCTGAGCGCAGCCTGCTGGTGAAGCAGTCGAGCACCGGCGGCCGCAACAACCATGGGCGCAAGACGGCTCGGCACCGCGGCGGCGGCCACAAGCAGCGCTACCGCAAGATCGACTTCACCCGGACCAAGGACAACGTTCCGGCCACAGTGGCCGCCATCGAGTACGACCCGAACCGCACGTGTCGCATCGCCCTGCTCCACTACCACGACGGCGAGAAGCGGTACATCCTGGCGCCCCGCGGCCTGGAGGTGGGCGACCGGCTCATGTCGGGCCCCCGGTCGGAGGTCCGCCCCGGCAACGCCATGGCGCTGCGCTACATCCCGGTGGGCACGGTCATTCACAACGTCGAGCTGAAGCCGGGAGGGGGCGGCCGCATGGGCCGCAGCGCTGGCGCCAGCGTGCAGCTCGTGGCCAAGGAGGGCCGGTTCGCCACCCTGCGCCTGCCCAGCACGGAAATGAGGCGGGTGCCGATCGACTGCCGGGCCACGGTCGGTGAAGTCGGCAACTCCGAGCACGAGCTAACCAAGATCGGGAAGGCGGGCCGCAACCGCTGGAAGGGCGTGCGTCCCCAGACGCGGGGCGTGGCCATGAACCCGGTGGACCATCCCCTCGGCGGCGGCGAGGGCAAGTCCTCTGGTGGACGCCACCCGGTGTCGCCCTGGGGCAAGCCCGAGGGACGGACTCGGGCCCGCCGGAAGGACTCCGACAAGCTGATCGTTCGCCGCCGCCGGCGGCGCGGCACCCGGAGGTAGAGCCATGCCCCGCAGTCTCAAGAAGGGTCCCTTCGTGGACGACCACCTGCTGCGCAAGATCGACGAGCTCAACGAGCGCAACGAGAAGAGGGTGGTCAAGACGTGGTCGCGCCGGTCCACCATCATCCCCGACATGGTGGGTCACACCCTGGCCGTGCACGACGGCCGCAAGCACGTGCCGGTGTACATCACCGAGTCGATGGTGGGGCACAAGCTCGGCGAGTTCGCACCGACCCGTACATTCCGGTTCCACGCCGGCCAGGAGCGGGGGGCGCGCCGATGATGGTCGGGACCAAGACCAATGAGCGTCCCGGAACGCGGGCAAGAGCCTCCTACGTGCGCACCTCGGCCTACAAGGCCCGCGAGGTTCTCGACCTCATCCGGGGCAGGAGCTGCGCCGACGCGCAGGACATCCTCGCCTTCTCGGAGCGCGATGTGGCCCGGCCCATCAGCAAGGTCCTGGACTCGGCCCTCGCCAACGCCGAGCACAACGACGGCCTCGACATTGACGAGCTGTACGTCTCGGCCTGCTACGCCGATGAGGGGCCCACTCTCAAGCGGTGGCGGCCCCGAGCCCGGGGACGGGCCACTCGCATTCGCAAGCGCACGTGCCACATCACGGTGATCGTCAGCCGTTATGACCCCGAGACGCTCGAGAAGGTGCGGGCCCGGCAGTCGCAGCGCGGCATCGCGGCGGCAGAGGCCCGGCGCCGACGGGTGGCCCGGTCCCGTGCCGCGGACCGACAGGATGAAGCGGCATCCGGAGAGCAGGCCGAGGAAGTGGCCGTGGGAGCGGAAGCCGACGTCGAAGCCCAGGCCGCGGCTGTGGTTGAGGCCACCGAGGCCGCCATGGCCGGCGACACCGACACCGACGACACCGACATCGACGACGCCGACATCGAAGACGTTGAAGGGTCCGGCGCCGAAAAGTATGACAAGGCTGACGGGAGCGGCTGATGGGTCAGAAGGTCAACCCCTACGGGTTCCGCCTGGGAGTTACCACCGAGTGGAAGAGCCGCTGGTTCGCCGACCGCAAGGAGTACGCGGACAACGTCATCGAGGACTGGAAGATCCGCGACTTCCTGATGACCGAGCTGCCCCATGCGGCCATCAGCCGCGTGGAGGTGGAGCGCACCCGCGATCGCCTGCGAGTTGACGTGCACACGGCGCGGCCCGGCATCGTGATCGGCCGCCGGGGCGCCGAGGCCGATCGGCTGCGGGCCGGCCTCACCGAGATCAGCGGCAACCCCCGGGTGCAGCTCAACATCCAGGAGATCAAGCAGCCCGAACTCGACGCTGCCCTCATTGCCCAGGGCGTCGCCGACCAGCTCACCGGCCGCGTGGCCTTCCGCCGGGCGATGAAGCGGGCGGTGCAGAACGCCCAGCGGGCCGGTGCACTGGGAATCCGGGTGCAGTGCTCGGGTCGGCTGGGCGGCTCGGAGATGGCCCGCACCGAGTGGTACCGCGAGGGACGGGTGCCGCTGCACACCCTGCGGGCCGATGTGGACTACGGCTTTCGCGAGGCCCGCACCACCTACGGCCGGATCGGTGTGAAGGTGTGGCTCTACAAGGGCGACATCCTGCCCTACAAGACGCTCTCGGAGGACAAGGCCTCGAAGGAGGCTGCCATGGCCGCGGGAGAGACGTCCGGACCCGGCGCCCGGCCCCGCAAGATCGTCTCGTCGTCGGCGGCCCGGCGCCGCGAGTTCACCGACGACATGGTCGACGAGGAGCCGGCGCCCCTCATCGGCGAGGCCGACCCGGAGTTCGAGAAACTGCTCGACGAGGAGGCCGCCATCGAGGCCTCCACCCGCGAGCACCACGAGACGCCGCACTTCCGCCCCGGCGACGACTGAGAAGAGCACCGCCGTGTTGATGCCGCGCAAGGTCCGCCATCGCAAGCACCACCGGGGACGCACCAAGGGTGTGTCGAAGGGGCGCACCGAGGTCGCCCACGGCGATTTCGGTATCCAGGCCCTCGAGCCGGGGTGGCTGACGTCCCGCCAGATCGAGGCCGCCCGTGTGGCCATGACGCGCCACATCAAGCGGGGCGGCAAAGTGTGGATCAACGTCTTCCCCGACAAGCCCGTGACCAAGAAGCCAGCCGAGACACGGATGGGCTCGGGCAAGGGGAATCCCGAGCACTGGGTGGCGGTTGTGCGACCCGGCCGCGTCCTGTTCGAGCTGTCCTACCACGACGAGACCATCGCGCGGGGCGCCATCGACCGGGCCATCCAGAAGCTGCCCATGAAGGCCCGCTTCATCTCCCGGGACGAGGGGTTCTAGTGGCCCGCGCCAAGGCCCTTACCGATCTCGGCGATACCGATTTGATCGAACGCTTGTCGGAGGCGAAGGAGGAGCTGTTCAATCTGCGCTTCCAGTTCGCCACCGGCCAGCTGGACAACCCGGCCCGCCTCAAGCAGGTGCGCCGCGACATCGCTCGCGTGCTCACCGAGCTGCGGGCCCGCGAGATAGCGGCCGCGGAGGCAGAGCTCGTGGCCGAGGGGAGATGACGATGGTCGAAGGCTCAGAGCCGCGGGGCAACCGCCGCAAGGTGCGCGAGGGTGTCGTGGTCTCCGACCGCATGGACAAGACGGTGATCGTCGAGGCCACGGAGCGGGTGCGCCACCCGCGCTATGACAAGACGGTGCAGCGCACGACCCGCCTGGCTGTCCACGACGCCGGGAACGAACTGGGCGTGGGCGACCTCGTACGGGTGGCCGAGACGCGGCCGCTGTCCAAGACCAAGCGCTGGCGCGTTGTGGAGATCGTGGAGCGTGCCAAGTGATCCGGCAGCAGAGCTTCGGGGAGCGGGTCAGATGATCCAGCAGGAGTCCCGGCTGCGCGTCGCCGACAACTCCGGCGCCAAGGAGGTGCTGTGCATCAAGGTGCTCGGCGGCTCCAGGCGCCGCTATGCCTCTGTCGGTGACGTGTTCGTGGCCACCGTCAAGGACGCCATCCCCGGCGCGCAGGTCCGCAAGGGCGACCTCGTCCGCTGCGTCGTGGTGCGCACCCGCAAGGAGAAGCGGCGGGGCGACGGCAGCTACATCCGCTTCGACGAGAACGCCGCGGTCCTGATCAACGAGCAGGACCAGCCCCGGGGCACCCGCATCTTCGGGCCGGTGGGCCGCGAGCTCCGCGACAAGCAGTTCATGCGCATCGTGTCTCTGGCACCGGAGGTCCTTTAGATGGTCGAGAGGTTCATGCGCATCGTGTCGCTGGTGCCGGAGGTGCTGTAGATGGCCAGAAGCGCAAAGCGCTCCCGACCGCCCCGGCGCTCCATGAAGATCCTCAAGGGCGACCGCGTCGTGGTGCTGTCGGCAAGGACGCCGGCCTGGAGGGCACGGTCGAACGGGTCATGCCCGCCGCGGGCAAGGTGATCGTCGAGGGCGTGAACGTCGCCAAGCGGCACCAGGCGCCCACGCGCAACGTCCAGCAGGGAGGCATCATCGACAAGGCGATGCCCATCGACGCATCCAACGTCGCCCTGGTGAGCCCGACCGACGGCAAGCCGACCCGGGTCGGCTACCGGTTCACGCCCGAGGGTGCCAAGGTCCGCATATGCCGCCGCACGGGAGCCGACCTGTGAGCACTGCAACTGACTACCGGCCGCGGCTCCGCACCGCGTTCGACACCGAGATCAAGCCCGCGCTGGTCGAGCAGTTGGGGCTGTCCAACGTGATGATGGTGCCCCAGCTCACCAAGATCGTGGTCAACATGGGCGTCGGCGGGGCCATTACCCAGGCGAAGCTGCTGGAGGGCGCGCTGGCCGACCTGGCGGTGATCTCGGGTCAGAAGCCGGTCATCACCCGGGCCAAGCGGTCCCTGGCCAGCTTCAAGCTGCGCACCGGCATGGCTATCGGATGCAAGGTCACACTGCGCGGCGACCGCATGTACGAGTTCTTCGACCGGCTCATCACGCTGGCCATCCCTCGTGTCCGCGACTTCCGCGGCCTGCCGCTGAGGTCCTTCGACGGCAGCGGAAACTATACGTTCGGAATCACCGAACAGCTCATCTTCCCGGAAATCGACTACGACACGGTCGACGCCACCCGGGGGATGGACATCACGATCGTCACCACAGCCAAGTCGGACACCGAGGGCCGGGCGCTCCTGGAGGCGTTCGGGTTTCCGTTCCGGCGAGAGGGGCAATGAGCGATGGCCAAGAAGGCTCTGAGGGAGAAGCAGCAACGCACCCCCAAGTTCAAGGTGCGGGCCTACACGCGGTGCCGTGTCTGCGGCCGGCCTCGCTCCGTGTACAGGAAGTTCAGCCTGTGCCGTATCTGCCTGCGCGACCTGGCCCACGCCGGGGAGTTGCCCGGTGTGAAGAAGGCGAGCTGGTGAGGTGACCTGCCGATGACGATGACAGATCCGATCGCAGACATGCTGACCCGCATCCGCAACGCCAACGTGGCCATGCACGACGAGGTCTCGATGCCGTCGTCGAAGCGCAAGCTGGCCTTGGCGGAGGTGCTGCAGCGGGAGGGCTACATCGCGTCCTACGCCGAGAAGGACAACGCGCCCCGGCCGGGCAAGACGCTCACCATCGAGATGAAGTACTCGCCCGAACGCGACCGCGTCATCCGGGGGCTGCGGCGCATCTCCAAGCCGGGGCTGCGCATCTACCGGAAGCGGGACGAGATTCCCCGGGTCCAGGGCGGGCTCGGCGTGGCCGTGGTGTCTACCAACAAGGGTCTGATGAGCGATCGAGAGGCGAGGAGGAACCGCATGGGCGGCGAGATCCTCTGCTACGTGTGGTAGAGGCCGAGCGGACAGGCGGCAGTTGATGCGAATACTCGAAGAGCGTCAAGCGAGGCCGTGGCCCGAGCGGCTCGTGAGCGCAGCGAACAAGAGCGGGTATCGGGGCCTCTGATGAGTCGCGTAGGGAATTCCCCGATCACGGTCCCCAGCGGCGTGGACGTGACCGTCGAGGGCCGCACCGTCGTCGTGACGGGCGCCAAGGGCACGCTGCGCCGGGACCTTCCCGGTGAGATCAGCCTGCGGGCCGACGACGGCATCCTGCACGTTGAGCGTCCCGACGACACCGCGCAGAGCAGGTCATTGCACGGGCTCACCCGGAGCCTGGTGCAGAACATGGTCACCGGTGTGAGCGAGGGCTTCAGCAAGGAGCTGCGCATCCAGGGCGTGGGCTACCGTGTGGCTGAATCCACTCCGACCTCGCTGGAGCTTGCCTTGGGCTTCAGCCACACCGTGAAGATCGCTGCGCCCGACGGGGTGGAGTTCGACGTCCCGCAGCGCACGCAGATCCTCGTCAAGGGCATTGACAAGCAGCTCGTCGGCCAGGTGGCCGCCGACATCAGGAAGTGGCGCCCGCCCGAGCCCTACAAGGGAAAGGGCATCCGCTATGCCGACGAGCGGGTCAAGCGCAAGGCCGGCAAGGCGGCGAAGTAGTTGTGGGTTGGCAGGCAATGGTCGGCAGCAATCGTTGGAGCAGTCATGGTTGGCCAGCAGTGCTTGTGTTAGAGATGGTTGGTAGTCATGGTTGATCAGGCCCGAAAGCGCCGGGAGGGACGCATCCGTCGTCATCGGCGCGTCCGCAAGAAGGTGCGGGGCACGGCGCAGCGGCCACGGCTGTCGGTGTTCCGCTCGAGCCGCCACATCTCCGCCCAGCTCATCGACGACAGCGAGGGCGTCACCGTCGCGTCGGCGTCCACCCTGGAGGCCGACCTTCGCTCGGCGCCGGGGGGCAATGTTGCCGCCGCCCGCGCGGTGGGGACGCTCATCGCGCGCCGGGCCCTGGACGTCGGAATCACTGCCGCGGTGTTCGACCGGGGCGGCTACAAGTACCACGGCAGGGTGGCCGAGCTCGCCAACGCGGCTCGCGCGGCCGGATTGGAGTTCTGATCCGATGAGGCAGCGGCGATGAGCGAAGAGCAACTCTTCCTCCCAGGATCGGGAGTTCTGATGAGTGAAGAGCAACTCTCCTTTCAAGGATCGGAGTTCTGATGAGTGAAGAGCGCACGGGTGGTCCGCCGCTGCGGGAGTCGCGCGTGATCAACATCAACCGGGTCGCCAAGGTGGTCAAGGGCGGGCGACGGTTCTCGTTCACCGCCCTGGTGGTGATTGGCGACGGCGCGGGCCGGGTCGGCCTCGGCTACGGCAAGGCCAAGGAGGTGCCGCTGGCCATTCAGAAGGGCACCGAGGAGGCCAGGCGCAACGTCTTCGAGGTGCCCATGGCGGGCAGCACGATCATGCACCCGGTAATCGGCACGACCGGCGCGGGGCGGGTGCTGCTCAAGCCGGCCGCTCCCGGCACCGGCGTGATCGCCGGGGGCGCGGCTCGGGCCATCCTCGAGGAGGCGGGCATAGGCGACGTGCTGTGCAAGTCGCTCGGCTCGCCCAACCACATCAACGTCGCCAGGGCCACGATCAGCGGGCTGCAGTCGCTGCGCCGCCCCGACGAGGTGGCCCGCCTGCGGGGCCTGGACCCCACCGACTTCTTGCCCAAGGGCCTCTGGGACGCCTACCAGACCACCCGCATCGACCGGGCCGCGGCGGCCCAGCGCGTCGATGAGGCGGAGGACCAGTGATGGCTCTTCGGGTGACCCAGGTTCGCTCTGCCATCGGGTCGAAGCCCAAGCAGCGGGGTACGCTTCGAGCTCTCGGCTTGGGACGGATCGGCCGGAGTAACACTTTGCCCGACCGTCCCGAGATCCGCGGCATGATCCAACGGGTTCCGCACCTGGTCGACGTGGAGGAGGTGGACGGATGACAGCGCAGACGAAGCTGCACGATCTGCGGTCCGCCCCGGGGTCGCGCAAGAGGCCTAGGCGGGTAGCGCGGGGCATCGCCGGCCGAGGCGGCAAGACCGCCGGCCGCGGCATGAAGGGTCAGAAGGCCCGCAGCAAGGTGCCCGTCGGCTTCGAGGGCGGTCAGATGCCGCTGCTGCGCCGCGTTCCCAAGTGGCGGGGGTTCACCAACCCGTTCCGGGTGGAGTACCAGCCGGTCAACCTCGACACCATCGAAGCCACCGGACTGGACGAGATATCGCCCGAGACCCTGCGCGAGCGGGGCCTGGTCGGCAAGAAGGCGCTTGTGAAGGTGTTGGGTCGAGGCGAGCTCAACCGGGCGGTGCGAGTGAAGGCTCACGCCGTGTCGGCCTCCGCGGCCGAGGCCATTGCCGCATCCGGCGGCAGTGTCGAGATCATCCCCAAGCCCTGGGGAGACCGCCGCCCGCCCCACGGCAGCTACAACCAGCACACCAACCGCTGACAGGAGAGGGCCGACCGTGCTGAAGGTGTTCCGCCCGGGATCGGGGAGGCAGCCGTGCTGACCCGTGTGCTGAACATGTTCCGCATTCCGGATCTGCGCAACAAGATCCTCTTCACGCTGTTCATTATCGGGATCTACCGGCTCGGCGCTTTCATCCCCGCGCCCTACGTGGACACCGACGCCGTCCAGTTGATGCGGGACCAGGCCAACACGTCGGGCGGGATCCTCGGGTTCGTGCAGTTGTTCTCGGGAGGCGCACTGACCCAGTTCGCCATCTTCGCGCTGGGGATCATGCCCTACATCACGGCATCGATCATCATGCAGATCCTGGGAGTGGTGATCCCCCGCATCGAGCAGTGGCAGCAGCAGGGCGCGGTGGGTCAGCGCAAGATCACCCAGTGGACGCGCTACTTGACTGTCGGCATAGCCCTGCTCCAGTCGACCAGCTTCGCGTTCCTGTTCCACAGCGGCGCCTTGGTGGGCGGGATCGACCTGCTGCCCGAATTCACCGTATGGGCCGTGTTCGTGGTGGTCCTGACGCTCACGACGGGCACTGCTCTGCTGATGTGGATGGGCGAGCTGATCACCCAGCGCGGCATCGGCAACGGCATGTCGCTGCTGATCTTCACCAGCGTCGTGTCCACCCTGCCGGCCCAGCTCACTGCGGTCAGGGCCAACAACGGGAACGACGCTCTGATCGGCTTCATTGCGGTCGCGGTGATCCTGCTGGTGTGCATCGTCTTCGTGGAGCAGGGCCAGCGCCGCATCCCGGTCCAGTTCGCCAAGCGGGTGGTGGGCCGGCGCATGTACGGAGGCCAGAGCACCTACATCCCGCTCAAGGTCAACCAGTCGGGTGTCATCCCGATCATCTTCGCCAGTTCGGTGCTCTACCTGCCCACGCTGATCGGTGCGGCCATGCCCGACGGCGGTATCGGCGGGACGATCCAAGACTTCGTCAACGACCACCTCACCTACCCGACCAGCCCCGTCTATCTGTTCTTCTTCGGCCTGATGATCATCGGGTTCGCGTACTTCTACACGGCCATCACCTTCGACCCGGTGAAGCAGGCCGACACCATCCGCAAGCAGGGCGGGTTCATCCCGGGGATCCGACCCGGAGTACAGACAGAGCGCTACCTGGCGAAGATCCTCTCGCGCATCACCCTTCCCGGATCGCTGTTCATCGCCGCGGTGGCTCTGGTCCCCTCCATCCTCTACGCAGTGTTTCTCGACAGCGACCTGGGCGCGGGCCAGGGTGGCGGCGCCAGCGGGCTTCTGTACGGAGGCATCTCGCTGCTGATCGCCACCGGCGTGGCCCTCGAGACGATGAAGCAGATCGACAGCCAGCTGATGATGCGCAACTACGAAGGCTTCTTGAAGTAACTCTCAAATGGCTCCTTTGCGCATGGTGATCCTGGGCCGGCAGGGCTCGGGCAAGGGCACACAGTCGGAGCGCCTCACCTCCAGGTTCGGGTGCGTGCATCTGTCGACCGGCGACGCCCTGCGGGCCGCAGTGGCGGCCGGCACCGAGTTGGGCCGTCAGGCCAGGACGATCATGGACTCCGGCGGGCTGGTTGGTGACGACATCATGAACGGGATCGTGCGAGACCGGCTGGCCCACTCCGATGTCGCGGAGGCCGGCGTGCTGCTCGACGGCTACCCGCGGACCGCCGATCAGGCAGATGCCCTGGAGGCCATTCTGGACGATCTGGGCCATGGTCTCGACGTGGCCCTCAACATCGATGTGCCCATAGAGGAGGTCACAGCCCGGATGCTGGATCGGGGCCGCTCCGACGACACTCTCGAGGCGATCCAGCGCCGCCTCGAGCTCTACGAGGAGCAGACCGCACCGCTGCGCGACTGGTTCGAGGCGCGCGGACTGCTGGCCACCATCGACGGCGTCGGCCCGCCCGACGAGGTCTTCGAGCGTGTGGTGGTCGCCATCGAGCGCAGCCGTTCCTGATGGGTTGGATGGCCGGTCGAGCGCAGGTAGCGTTGCACTTCGGCCTTGGGCCGGCGCTGGCGCGCGCCGACTGGGGCTCATCCCGCAGGAGGACAGACACTGCCGAAACCGAAAGAGGACGCGATCGTATTGGAGGGGACCGTCACGGAGTCCCTTCCCAACGCGATGTTCCGCGTGGAGCTCGAGAACGGCCACTTCGTGCTGGCCCACATCTCGGGCAAGATGCGGATGCATTACATCCGGATACTCCCCGGGGATCGTGTTCAGGTCGAGGTGACGCCGTACGACCTCCAGAGGGGCCGAATCACCTATCGCTACAAGTGAGCATCAACCACCGATGAAGGTCCGACCCAGCGTCAAGAAGATCTGCGACCGCTGCAAGGTCATCCGCCGGCGCGGGCGCGTCATGGTGATCTGCGACAACGCTCGCCACAAGCAGAGGCAGGGCTGAGATGATCGACGTCCCCGCACTCGAGAGGCTCCGCTGAGATGGCGCGCATCTCGGGCGTCGACATCCCCCGCGAGAAGCGGGTGGAGATCTCACTCACCTACATCTTCGGGATCGGCCGGAGCACCGCCCAGCAGATCTGTGCGGTCACCGAGATCAACCCCGACACCAGGGTGCGCAACCTCACCGACGACGAGGTGGCGAGGCTCAGGGGCTTCATCGACAGCAACTTGAGGGTGGAGGGCGACCTGCGGCGCGAGGTGTCCCAAGACATCAAGCGGAAGATGGAGATCGGCTGCTACCAGGGCTTGCGCCACCGCCGCGGTCTTCCCGTGCGCGGTCAGCGGACCCATACCAACGCCCGCACCCGCAAGGGCCCGAAGCGGACCGTGGCCGGCAAGAAGAAGGTCAAGAAGTAGGTCTGCGGGCGGGCAGTGAAGGTCAAGAAGTAGGCATCTGGAGCTATGGCGAAACCATCCTCGGACAAGAGACGCACGCGCAAGCGGGAACGCAAGAACGTGACCCACGGCGTGGCTCACATCAAGAGCTCGTTCAACAACACGATCATCACCATCACCGACCTGCAGGGCAACGTGATCTCGTGGGCGTCGGCGGGCAATGTCGGTTTCAAGGGCTCGCGCAAGTCCACGCCCTTCGCCGCGCAGATGGCCGCCGAGCAGGCCGCCCGCAAGGCGATGGAGCACGGCCTGCGCAAAGTCGACGTGCAGGTGAAGGGCCCCGGCTCGGGTCGCGAGACCGCCATCAGGTCGATTCAGAACATCGGCATCGACGTGACCGGCATCACCGACGTCACGCCGGTCCCTCACAACGGCTGCCGCCAGCCCAAGCGCAGAAGGGTCTGAAGTGTCGCGCCATACCGGACCCAAGGCTGCAGGAGCCTGACATGTCACGCTACACGGGGCCCAAGGCGCGGGTGTCGCGCCGGCTCAACACCAACATCTGGGGCACCAAGGGAGAGGCGATCGCCCTCGACCGGCGGCCCTACCCTCCGGGCGACCGGGGTCGCTCGCGGCGGCGCAGCACCGCGTCGGAGTTCCTGGTGCAGATGCAGGAGAAGCAGAAGGCCCGCCACACCTACGGGTTGACGGAGCGCCAGTTCCGCAACCTGTTCGCAGAGGCCAGCCGCCGCCAGGGCGTCACCGGCGAGAACATGCTGCGGTACTTGGAGTTGCGTCTCGACAACTTCGTCTACCGCATGGGCTGGGGCGCCACCCGTCCCCAGGCCCGCCAGCTGGTCAACCACGGCCATGTCAACGTGAACGGATCCCGAGTGACCATTCCCAGCTACCGGCTGCGCAAGGGCGATGTCGTCGACTTGCGGGACAAGATCCGCAGCTCGGCCACCGTCCAGTGGAACGTCGACGTGCTCGACCGCAACCCGCCCGCATGGATCGACCGCGGCGAGGACAACTTCACCGCCACGGTGCGCGATCTGCCCATGCGGGAGCAGATAGACGTGCCGATCCGGGAGCAGCTCATCGTCGAGCTGTACTCCAAGTAGCCCATTTCTTGTCAGCCGAGTTTCTACTCCAAGTCACCGAACCCTGATTGACGCAGGAGAGTCGAGGAGTCCCCATGCTTGTAATGCAGCGCCCGACCGTAGAAGTGCTCGAGTCCGCCGACGGCAATCGGCAGCAGTTCGCGATCGGCCCCCTCGAGCCCGGCTTCGGCCATACTCTCGGCAACTCGCTGCGGCGCACGCTGCTGTCCTCCATCCCGGGTGCAGCCGTCACCCAGGTCCGTTTCGACAGTGCGCTGCACGAATTCGCCACCATCGGCGGCGTGGCCGAGGATGTCACCGACATCATCCTGAACCTCAAGGACCTAGTGCTGGTGGTGCTGTGCGAGGAGCCGGTCACGCTGCGGCTCGACGTGCGCGGTCCGGCCGACGTCACCGCGACCGACATCCAACGCCATCCCGACGTCGAGATCCTCAACCCGGAGGCTCCGATCGCCACGCTGAACCACACCGGCCGGCTGGCGGTAGACATCACCGTGGCCCGGGGCCGCGGCTATGTGTCCGCCGAGGAGAACAAGGAGCTGACCGCGGCCATCGGGGTGATTCCCGTCGATTCGATCTACTCCCCGGTTCGGCGCGTCGCCTTCAACGTGGAGGCCACCCGGGTCGAGCAGTCCACCGACTACGACCGGCTCGTGCTCGAAGTGGAGACCGACGGGTCGATCTCCCCGACCGACGCGGTGGCCTCCGCCGGCGCCACGCTGCGAAGCCTCATCCAGCTGATCGAGGAGATGAGCGACGAGCCGCGGGGCCTGGAGTTGGGCGAGATCGTGTCCACGACCCAGACCGACGCCGAGGCGGAGCTCATGGTGGACGACCTCGAGCTGACCGAGCGCCCCCGCAACTGCCTCAAGCGGGCCCAGATCAATACCTTGAACGAGCTGCTGGACCGCACCCCCGACGACTTGCTGGCCATCACGAATTTCGGCGAGAAGAGCCTCGACGAGGTCGTCGCCAAGCTCGACGAGCGCGGCTTGTCGCTGCGAGGCTGAAATGCCGGCCCGTCCCCGCAAAGGCCGCCGCTTCGGGGGCAGCAGCCGTCATCAGAAGCTGATGATGGCGAACCTCGTGGCGTCGCTGATCGCGGCGGAGGGCATCACCACCACCGAGGCCAAGGCCAAGGCGGTGCGCCCCGTCGCTGAGAAGATGATCACCAAGGCTCGCCGCGGCGGCGTGCACAACCATCGGCAGGTGGTGAGGTTCCTGGGCGACCGGGAGATGGCGTCCAAGCTCTTCGACGAGATCGGCCCCCGCTACGTTGACCGTCCCGGCGGCTACACGCGCATCGTCAAGCTCGGGCCCCGCCACGGCGACAACGCTCCCATGGCGCGCATCGAACTCGTCTGACACACCTGCTTCGCCACGAGGCGCTGACATGGTTGCACGGAGCCTCTGATTGTCTGGAAGCGACAAGCCCGTCGGGGTCGTGCGAATGCGGATGACGGTGGCGTACGACGGCTCGCACTATCACGGGTTCGCCCGCAACGAGGGGGTGCCCACGGTTGCGGGGGCCATGACCGACGCCCTCAGCAGGGTGCTGGGCCACTCCGTCGATCTCGTCTGTGCGGGACGCACCGACCGCGGCGTGCATGCCCGGGCCCAGGTGATCTCCTTCGACGCCGACATGGAGCGGGCCGACCCGGTCCGGCTGGTGCGAGCCGTCAACCGCATGTGCGGTCCATACATCTCGGCGTCGAGGGCCAGCGTCGCCCCCGCCGACTTCGACGCCCGGCGTTCCTGTACCGGCCGGGTCTACCGGTACCGGATACTCAACTCGGTTGTTCCCAATCCGCTGGCGGGCGGCCTGTGCTGGCACATCGAGCACCCGTTGGATCTGCGTGCCATGCGCACCGCGGCAGACCGGCTGCTGGGCGACCACGACTTCAGCTCCTTCTGCCGCCGAAATCCCTCGCATCCCGACCAGTCGATGGTGCGCACCGTGCGGCGGGCCGTGTGGTGGATCGAGGGCGACATCGCAGTGTTCGAGATCGAGGCCAGCTCCTTCTGCCACCAGATGGTGCGCTCGCTGGTAGCCCTGCTGGTGTCGGTGGGCCTGGGGCGGCACAAGCCGTCGGACGTGGGCTCGATCATCGCGGCCCGCGACCGCAGCGCAGCGCCTTCGCCAGCTCCGCCCCATGGCCTGGTGCTCTGGGCCGCCCTCTACGATCGGAACACAGAGGAATTGGAGTCCTTCTAGCACCATCGGGGTATTGTCGTTTGGCGGCCTCAGCCCTAGCCTGAGAGACCGGTCTGTGCGACGGTCCGAAATGATGGCGCGGCCGCCGGCCGAACGACGGAACCATGGGAGCGAACGTGGCGACCTACAGCCCCAAAGCCTCTGAGATCGAGCGCTGCTGGCACCTCGTCGACGCCGAGGGCATGGTCCTCGGACGGCTCGCCACCGAGGTCGCGACCCTGCTGCGGGGCAAGCACAAGCCCACTTTCGCCCCTCACATCGACACAGGGGACCACGTGGTGATCGTCAACGCCGACAAGGTCGTGCTCACGGCGGGCAAGGCCGACTCGAAGCTGGTCTACCGTCACTCCGGCTACCCCGGGGGCCTGCGCACCGAGACCTACGGCTCCAAGCTGGCCCGCCGCCCCGATCAGGCCGTGAGGGACACGATCCGGGGCATGCTGCCCAAGACGAGACTGGGACGGGCCCAGATCGGCAAGCTGAAGGTCTACGCCGGTCCCACCCATCCCCACGCCGCCCAGAAGCCCCAGCCCTACGTGATCGAGCACGCCCGGGCCCGATGAGACACGTTCCGACGATCGAGGTGATGTTGCGATGAGTGCTCCGCTCGTGCAGGCAACCGGACGCCGCAAGCGATCCGTGGCCCGGGTCCGGCTGCGGACGGGCGCCGGGACCATCACCATCAACGGCCGCGCCGCGGAGGAGTACTTTCCGTCGCGCACCCACCAGATGCACATACTCGAGCCCATGACGGCCACCGCCACCGAGGGCCGCTACGACGTGGAGGCCTCCATCCACGGCGGCGGGTCCAGCGGCCAGGCCGGTGCGCTCCGCCTGGGCATCTCCCGAGGGCTCGTCGAGGTGGAGCCCGAGCTGCGCGACACGCTCAAGAAGGGCGGGTACCTCACTCGCGACCCGCGCAAGAAGGAAGCGAAGAAGTACGGCCTCAAGAAGGCACGCAAGGCGCCGCAGTACAGCAAGCGCTAACGGCAGGACGCTGTACAGACGTTCTGCGAGCGCGCCCGAGTCCGCCCATGCCGGTCCGCGGCGACCCGGCTAGGGGGCGGACATGACTCTGACCTTCGGCACCGACGGGGTGCGTGGCGACACCCGCAGCGAGCTGAACTCAGAGTTCATAGAGGCGTTGGGCCGGGCTGCGGCACCGGTATTGGGCGGCGGCCGGTTGGCGGTCGGGCGTGATCCCAGAGTCTCAGGCCCAGACTTTGTCGGAGCCCTCTGCCGGGGCGTGCGACGTGCTGGGGGCACAGCCGTCGACTTGGGCGTGGTGCCCACTCCCGCGGTAGCTCGCTGGTGCGAGGAGGAGCAGGTCGCTGGGGCGATGGTGTCGGCGTCGCACAACCTCTGGCATGACAACGGGGTGAAGCTGTTCGCCCCCGGCGGGCGCAAGCTCAATGACGAGGCCCAGCGCGAGATCGAGCGCCGTCTCAGCGAAGCTGGTGACATGGCGTGCGCCGAACCTTCGACGCCGGCAGACCCGGCCGCCGGAGAAGAGGCTGGCGAGAAGGCCCTGCGCCGCCATGTCGGGGCGGTTGTGGCCAGCATCGAAGGGCGAGACCTGGAGGGGTTGCGCATCGTGATCGACGCGGCCAACGGTGCCGCCTACCTGTCCGGACCGGAGTGCCTGCGCGCCCTGGGCGCGGATGTCGAGACTATTCACGCCTCACCCGACGGCTACAACATCAACGATGGCTGCGGATCGCTGCATCCCGAGAGCCTGCAAGCCGCGGTGGTGTCCTACGGCGCCGATGTCGGGGTGGCGTTCGACGGCGATGCCGACCGGGTGCTGGCCGTTGATGCCAGCGGAGACCTCGTTGATGGCGACCAGATCCTCGCGGTGTGCGCCATCGACCGCGCCCGGCGAGGGCAGCTACGCGGGGGCGCAGTGGTGGTCACGGTGATGGCCAATCTCGGTCTCCGCCAGGCCATGGCGACCCACCGCATCGACGTTGTCGAGACACCTGTCGGCGATCGTTACGTGCTGGGCGCGCTGGAGGAGAGGGGCCTGGTGCTCGGTGGAGAGCAGTCCGGTCATCTGATCTTCCGCGATCTGGCCACCACTGGCGACGGCCTGCTCACCGCAGTGCAACTGCTTGATGTAGTCAAGCGCTCCGAGCGCAGCCTGCGCGCCCTGGCCGCGGCGGCGATGACCCGCAGGCCGCAAGTGCTGCTGGGGGTGCCGCTGCCGGTTGCGGCCCGGTCTTCCGACCTCGACGCGGCTCTCCGTCCGATTGTTGCCGACGCCGCGGCGCGCCTCGGGGACGCGGGCCGGGTTCTGGTGCGCCCCTCGGGCACCGAGCCGCTGGTGAGGGTGATGGTGGAGGCGGCCGACCTCGAAACTGCCCGCTCCGAAGCCGAACAGCTCGCAGCGACAGTCGAAGCGGTGCTGTCGTGCAATTAGCCGGCCGGGGAACTTCTGCAAGTTCTCCGCCAAGGGGCTGCGCGGATAGGCGAGACTGTCGCGTCGCCGCGGTGTCATTCCCGCTCTTGTTCGCTGTGCTCCGGGCTGCGGGCCGCGAACTCGCTCGGCACCTCGCCAAGATCCTCATGAATTGCTCCCTATCGGCTCGGCCTCCAAGCATGTGCAGGAGTCGCCTGGAGTTCGTGATGGAGGCTTTCGCCTGACATGTGCGGGATCGTTGCCATCGTGCGCCGCCCGACGACGCGACCGGTACCCGACGGTGCCGACGTCACCGGCCTGGTTGAGGCGGCCGCGGCCGCCTTCGCCGATGCTTGCGGGCATCCAGGAGCGTTTGCCCAGAAACTGGGGTCCGCGGCCGAGCGGCTGCATGCGGCCAACGACCTCCTGGGAGGGGTGGCCGGATTGCGCCTCCTGCTCCAGTCGCCGGAAGTGGCCGACACTCTCAGGAACCTCACCGAGGGGGCGACGGCCTCGGTGGCCGCCCTAGAGACGCGACTCGATGCCGACACGTCGCTTGGTCCGGCCGAACTGGAGCACCTCAACGAGCGGCTGGTGCGCGTCCGCGACGGCCTGTGGGCTCTCGGGCGGGACCGGCTGGGAGCCGCGCGCGCCGTCTCGCAACTCCTGGTGGGAGCGCAGCTGACTTCGGGCTCGGCGCCGGCCGCGGTCGCGGCGTACCTGTCCATCCATCAGGCGCTGACTGCACTGGACCGGCTCGAAGTGCGCGGGCGCGACTCGGCCGGGCTGCACCTCCTGGTCAGCGGCCACGGACTCGACCGCGGCGACCCCGTCGTGGTCGCGGCCCTGGAGAGCCGCGGCCAAGACTCGTCGTTCGGCTCGGGTTCAGTGCGCCTCGTCGACGGCGTGCTCAGCATCGTCCACAAGACCGCGGCCGAGATCGGCGAGCTGGGCGACAACACCGCCGCCCTGCGGGCCGCGGTGGCCTCCGACCAGCTGCTGGCCGCCGCGCTGGCCTCAGACGACGCGCGCGTGCTCGTGCTGGCCCACACCCGCTGGGCATCTGTCGGCATCATCTCCGAGGCGAATGCTCATCCGCTCAACAGCGAGGTGCTCGGAGAGCAGACGCCGTACGTGATCGGGGCCATCAACGGGGACGTGGACAACTACGCCGAGCTGTTTGCCGCGGCCGGAGTCCGGATACCGCCCGCGATCACCACCGACTCCAAGACGGTGCCTGCTCTGATGGGCCGCCGCTTGTCCGAAGGGCTGGCGCCGGGCGAGGCGTTCCGGCGCACCGTGGCCGAGTGCGAGGGCTCGGTGGCCGTGGCCGTCTGCACCGCGGGCTTGCCCGATCGCCTGCAACTCGCGCTGAGAGGCAGCGGCCAGGCCCTCTACGTCGGGCTTGCCGATGACGCGTTCATCGTGGCCAGCGAACCCTACGGAGTGGTGGAGGAGACGTCTGAGTATCTCCGCATGGACGGCGAGGCCGTCGCCGGCGGCGCCAATCCCAGCACCGGCCGGGGCCAGATTGTCGAGCTGGACGGCAGCCGGGCCGGCCTGATCGAAGGCGTGTCCCGGCGCTCCTACGACGGCACTCCGCTTCCGGTGGCACCCGACGAGATCTCGACTGCGTCCATCACCACGAGGGACATCGACCGCGGTGAGCACCGCCACTACCTGCTGAAGGAGATTGGCGAGGCTCCGGCGTCGTTCCGCAAGACGCTGAGGGGCAGGATCATCGACGCTGCGGACGGACCGGGCCTGTCGATCGGCTCGGAGACGCTGCCCGAGGCGGTCCGGTCCGGGCTCCGGGACGGGTCGGTGTCCAAGGTCCTGGCCATCGGCCAGGGGACGGCGGCGGTAGCGGGGGAGAGCTTTGCCCGATGCCTCCGGACCCTGCTGGCCGATGCTGGCCGCGTCGGGGCCCTGGACGTGACGGCGTTGCCCGCCACAGAGCTGTCGGCCTTCCACCTGCAGGCCGACATGTCCGACACTCTGGTGGTCGCGATCTCGCAGTCGGGCACCACTACCGACACCAACCGCACCGTCGACCTGGTGCGGGCCAGGGGGGGATCGGTGGTGGCCGTAGTCAACCGCCGCAACAGCGACCTGACCGATCGGGCCGACGGCGTTCTCTACACCTCCGACGGCCGCGATGTGGAGATGAGCGTCGCCTCCACCAAGGCGTTCTATTCCCAGGTGGCCGCGGGCTGCCTGCTGGCCGCGGCTGTCGCGGGCGAGGCGGCCGGCGAGCGGGGTGCGGCATCCCGGCGCGATCTCCTCGAGTCGCTTCGGGCCATGCCTTCGGTGCTGGAGGCGGTGCTGGAGCGGCGCGCGGCCATAGGCGAGGCGGCCCGCCGTCTCGCTCCGGGCCGGCGCCATTGGGCGGTGGTGGGCAACGGGCCCAACCAGGTGGCGGCTCGCGAGGTGCGCATCAAGCTCTCCGAGCTGTGCTACATGTCGATCTCGTCCGACGCGACCGAGGACAAGAAGCACATCGACCTGTCGGCCGAGCCCCTGGTGCTGGTGTGCGCGGCGGGGCTGTCGGGCTCGGTGGCCGACGACGTGGCCAAGGAAGTGGCCATCTTCGGCGCTCACCGGGCCGTCCCGGTCGTGGTGTCCGACGACGGCGACACCCGCTTCGAGGGGGCGTCGGCGGTGCTTCCGGTGCCGAAGGTGGATCCTCGGCTGGCCTTCCTGCCCGCCACCATGGTGGGCCACCTCTTCGGCTACGAGGCCGCGCTGGCCATCGATGCCGGGGCACGACCGCTGCGAGAGGCTCGCGCGGCCATCGAGGCCGCCGCGGCCCGTCCGGACAGCACCGCTGAGGACGTTCTGAGCCTGGCCCTTGCCACGTTGCAACAGAGCAGCGCCGCGTTCTCGGCCGGTCTGCAGCGCGGCGACTACAACGGGCACCTGGAGGCGTCGACGGCGGTGCGCATCGCCACGCTGATGCGCTACGCCGTCGGGCTGGCGCCGCTGGACGGATACGAACTGGAGTTGGGCCGGGCCGGCACTCCCTCCGCGGTGGTCGATGACCTCGAGGCTGCGCTGAGCGTCGGGATCGACGAATTGACCCGCCCGGTCGACGCCATCCGCCATCAGGCCAAGACCGTTACCGTCGGCATCTCCCGCTCGGACCAGACCCTGCTGGAAGCACCGCTCATCCGGGCCGTGCTGGCCGCAGGCGCACCCAGGGACGATCTCTCCTACTCCACCATCCGGGCTCTGGCCGATCTCAGCCCGGCGGTGGCGGAGGTTCGGGGCCACACCCGCTACCGCTTGGACGGGCTCGAGGAGATCGCCGTCGTAGACCAGGGCGGCATCGCGACTGAGATCGCCTCGCGCACGGCTTCCGTCCCTTCACTGACCGGCAGCAAGCGCCGGGTGGCGGGAGAGCGCCGGGTGCTCGCCGCTCGGGGTCGCCACGACGGGCGCACGGTCGTATTCGTACCCGAGGTCGCGGCGGGCGACCCGGTGGGCATCACCCTGCTGCACATCCGCTTCGAGGACTCCCTTCCGGCCCCGGTGGCTCGGAGCGTCCTGCAGGGGTACCGCAATCGCTACTCGGAGCTTCGGGACGCGGTAACCGAGACCGAGCCCACCTTCGACGACGATCGGCTGGCCGAGATCGCAGTCGTCGATCTGCTGACGGCCCCCATCGGAGACCTGGCCGACCACTGGCGCACCTAGCCCGCGAATTGGCAGCGCTTTGCACCGTATGCGTGCATTGTGCTGCCAGTTCCAGGAACAGGCGAGGACTCTCGGCGAATTGGCAGCGTTTTGCACGGTATGCGTGCATTGTGCTGCCAGTTCCAAAAACGGCGAGACCACGCCGGGGGCCTAGGTATCGTTGTGGAAGTGATCGAGGGCGTCAGGAGTATCTCCACTGCCGGGGTGGTAGGGATCGGCACCGACCTGGTTGACATCGACCGGTTCCGCAGCGTGCTCCGGCGGCGCCCCACGGTGGCCGAGCGGCTGTTCACCGCGAACGAGCGAACCTATGCGCACCGAGCCGTCGACCCGGCCGCCCGGCTGGCCGCCCGCTTCGCGGCCAAGGAGGCAACCCTCAAGGCTCTCGGTTGCGGACTGGGAGGGATGCGGATGGCGGACATCGAGGTGGTCCGGTCCGAGGATGGCCGACCCGAGCTCGTGCTGCACGGCGACGCCCGGTCCACCGCGGCCGGCCACGGAGTCGGCCGCTGGCTCGTGTCCCTCTCCCACACCGATCACCTCGCCCAGGCAACCGTCGTCGCCCTGGCCCGATGATTCCGGTCGTCACGCCGGGTCGGATGGCCGAGATCGACGCGGCCGCGCCCGAACCGACCGAGGTGCTGATCGAGCGAGCCGGAGCCGCCGTGGCTCGGGCCGCGGTCGAGATGATGGGCGGGCAGTACGGGCGCCGGGTGGTGGTGCTGGCCGGTCCCGGCAACAACGGTGCCGACGGCCGGGCCGCGGCCGGCTGGCTCCGGCGTCGAGGCGTGAGGGTCCGGGTGGTTTCGGCCGTCGATGCTGTTGGGACGCTGCCGTCGGCCGACCTGTACATCGACGCGGCGTTCGGCACGGGCTTGTCCCGCCCTTACGCCCCGCCTGAGCGGGGCCGGCCCGACGCACCGGTGCTGGCCGTCGACATACCCAGCGGGCTCGACGGGCTCACCGGCGAAGTCTTGGGCGGGCCGGTTTGGACGGCGCAGCGAACGGTCACGTTCGCGGCGTTCAAGCCGGGCCTGCTGTTCGGCGGGGGCCCAGCTGCCTGCGGGGCGACGATGGTCGCCGACATCGGCCTCTTGGTCAGCGGTGACGGCGCCGACGCCTGCGCATTGTTCACCGATGGCGATGTCGAGCCCTTGCCTGCGGGCAGCGGTGCCACCCACAAATGGCACGCGGCCGCGCTGGTGGTAGCCGGCTCGCCCGGCATGGGCGGCGCCGCGTCGCTGGCCTGCTCTGCGGCGCTGCGCAGCGGAGCCCGCATGGTGCATCTCAGTACGCCCGCGGCGGCGGAGGTGGTCTCGCCCATCGAGGTAGTGCGATCCGAGCCGCCCCTGGCAGTGGACGCTGGCCGCTTCCCGGTGTGCGCAGCCGGACCGGGGCTGGGCACCGATCAGCAGGCCGCGGCCCGCCTCGCCGACGCGCTCGCTCTGGGCTTGCCGACAGTGATCGACGCCGACGGCCTGCGCCTGCTGCACGATCCCGTGGTTGCCTCGGCCATGGACCAGCGCAGCCGCAACTCGGTTCCAACCGTTCTGACGCCCCACGACGCCGAGTTCGAAGCGCTAGTGGAGATGCGACCCGGTCCGGACCGCATCGCCGCGGCCCGGGCCGCCGCTGCTCAGCTGGAAGCGGTGGTGCTGCTCAAAGGTGGTCCCACCGTGGTGGCCGACCCGGCAGGGCGGGCCAGGATCGTTTCCAGCGGGGATGCCCGACTGGCCACCGCAGGCACCGGCGATGTCCTCACGGGCATAATCGCGGGTCGCCTGGCCGCCTTCGGCCCCGAGCGCCTGGTCGACCGGGTGGCCGAGGCCGCCCACCTGCACGGACGGGCCGCAGCCTCCGTCGAAGGTGCCCGCCTGGTGGCCAGCGACCTCCTCGGTGCCCTACCAGCGGTCACGCCGTGAACGGATGGTTGCTGTCTCGTGAATTGGCAGCTGTGGGGGCCGGTTTGGGCGTTGGGGGCTGCCAATTCGGTGGCCGATCCGTCAGAAGGCGGCCCACGGTGAACGTGGTCGCGGCGTGAGCGCCGCCGGCCTCACGGCGCGCTTGGCCAGGGTTCGGCCCGCGGCCATCGAGGCCAATGTTCGACGCCTTGCCGACCGGGCTGGTGGTGCGGCCCTGTGCGCGGTGGTCAAGGCCGACGGCTACGGCCACGGTGCCGTCACTGCGGCCCGCGCCGCCCTGGCGGGTGGCGCGTCGTGGCTCGCGGTGGCCACGGTTCCGGAGGCCTTGGAGGTGGCCGAGTTGGCTGACAGCGTCGGCAGCGACGCGCCCGTCCTCATTCTGGCGGAGGCCGCGCCCGGGCTGGCGGCCGGCGCCCCGGGTCGGTGCCCGCGCCGGGTCCGGTTCACGGTGGCGTCGGTAGCCGGGGTCCGGACGCTGGCGGCGGCACCGGGGCCCGCGCCCGCCGTCCATCTCAAGGTGGACACGGGCATGCACCGGATGGGCGCGCTGCCCGCCGAACTCGACTCGGTCGCCGGAGCCCTGGAAGCGGCCGGAGACCACCTGCGCCTCGAAGGAGTGTGGACTCATCTCGCGGTGGCGGACGCGCCCGACGATCCCTTTACGGCGGAGCAACTGGGCCGCTTTGATGATGCACTGGCCCGGTTGGGTCAGAGTGGGCTGCCCGTCGGTGTCGTGCACGCAGCCAACTCGGCGGGGCTGCTGGCCCACCCCGACGCACGGCGCGACATGGTCCGGGCCGGCATCGCCGTCTACGGCGTCCCTCCCTCGCCGGAGCTCGAGGGTGCCATCGAACTGGAACCGGCGCTCGAGTTGGTGTCGCGTGTCACCGCGGTTCGAACTGTCGCTCCCGGCGAGACCGTGTCGTATGGGAGGCATTGGCGAGCTGAGGAGCCGACCCGCATGGCGACCGTCGCCATCGGCTACGCCGACGGCATCCGGCGCGACAGCGGCTCGGCCGGCGTAGAGGTGCTGGTGCGGGGCTGCCGGTGCCCGATCTTGGGCGCGGTGACCATGGACCAGCTCATGGTCGCACTCCATCCGGCCATTGCCGACGAGGCAACCCTGGGCGACGAAGCCGTGCTCATCGGCCGCCAGGGCCGCGACGAGATCACCGCCACCGAGGTGGCCCAACGGCTCGGCACCATCGCCTACGAGGTCCTGACGTCCATCTCCGCCCGAGTGCCCCGGGTAGTCGTGTAGGTTCGCGCGTGTCGGTTGAGCTACGGGTCCAGGGTGTGGAGATCGGTCATTGGACCGATCCGGTGGCCCGCACCGGCTGCACCGTGATCGTTCTCCCTCCCGGCACCACCGCCTCCGGCGAGGTGCGCGGCGGCGCCCCGGCCACCCGAGACTTCGCGCTGCTGGCACCCGAGCGGCTGGTCGACTGCATCGATGCGGTGGTGTTCGCCGGCGGCTCCGCCTTCGGGTTGGCCGCGGCCGACGGGGTCATGGACGTTCTCGAGGCCGAGGGGCGGGGGTTCGACACCCCCCACGGTCCTGTGCCCATCGTGGTGGCCATGGCCCTCTACGACCTCGGCGTGGGGGACTCGGCTGTTCGCCCCGATGCCGCCGCCGGCCGGCACGCGGCTGTGAACCGGACCGCCACGTCCGAGACAGGCGCGGTCGGCGCCGGCACCGGCGCCACCGTGTCCAAGTGGCTCGGCGCGGAGAACGCCGAACCCGGCGGGTTGGGCATCGCCTCCGTGCAACGGGACGAGTTGGTCGTCGGCGCCGTTGTGGCCCTCAACGCGGCGGGCAGCCCCCCGCCCGAGTCGCAGCAGATACTCGAACAGGTCGCGGCCGGAACATTCTCGCAGTGGGAGGGCCGGGCGAACCCCTTCGCCAACACCACACTGTGCGCAGTCGTCACCAACGCGGCGCTGACCAAGCTGGAGTGCTTCTGGGTGGCCCAGGGCGGCCACGACGGCCTGGCCCGGGCCCTGGTGCCGGCCCACTCCCGGTCCGACGGCGATGCGGTAGTGGCTGCGGCCACCGGCGACGTGCCCGCGGAAGTGGACGATGTGCGTCTGCTGGCCGTAGCCGCAGTGGCCAAGGCGGTGGACTGCGCCGTCGGTACGATTGAGGGGTGAGATCACCGCGCCTGCCCTCTCGGTCTCCAAGAGGGCGCGCAAATGGGTGGGGCCGCCTCGCGGCGAGACGCTCCCTCGCAGCACGACGGCCTTGCGCCTGCCGGCGCACCTTCTAAGGCCCGGATGATCGCGTGTGCCACGGCCACCGTCGAGGAGACGAGAGCTCTCGGCGGGGCCGTCGCGGCATTAGTGGACACCGGCGACGTGCTGGTGCTCGTCGGGGACCTAGGAGCGGGCAAGACAGCCTTCGTGCAGGGCTTCGCGGCCACGCTGGGCGTGACTGCTCCCGTCACCAGCCCCACCTTCACTCTGGCCAACCGGTACGAAGGCCTCCTGGTGGTCAACCACCTCGACGTATATCGCTTCGACGGTCCCGAAGAGGTGAACGATCTGGCCCTGCCCGAGCTTCTCGACGAGGGGGTGACCCTGGTCGAGTGGGGCGACACCGTCGCGTCCGCTCTGCCCGCTGAACACCTGTCCGTCACGATCCGCTTCGGGTGCGGGGACACCGACCGCAGCTTCGAGTTGCGCGGCCACGGTGAGTCATGGCAGCGCCGCGCCGATCGGTTGAGCGCCGCCCTCGTGCCCTGGACCTTGCCGTGCTGATACTGGGGATCGAGTCCGCCACCGGCCGGGTCGGCTGCGCGATCGGAGGCCACGAAGGCGTGCGGGCCTCGGTGCAGGCCACCCGCGCGCGCCGCCATGCCGAGCTGCTCGTCCCCCAGATACAGGCGGCGTGCGCCCATGCCGAAGTCTCGCTGCGAGACCTGGGCGCGGTCGCGGTCGATGTCGGCCCGGGCCTCTACACGGGCCTGCGGGTGGGGGTCACCACCGCAATCACGATGGCGCACGCCCTGCGAGTGCCGATGGTCGCGGTCAGCAGCCTCGACCTGGTCGCCTACCCGTTGCGCCACACCGGCCGCACCATCGCGGTATTGATCGACGCCCGGCGCCGCGAGGTGTTCCACGCCCGGTACGGCTGCCTTCCCGGAGGGGTTCAGCGTCGGAGCGACCCTGAGGTCGCTGCGCCCGACCACGTTGTTTCTCGGATTCTGGCCAGGGGCGACGAGACGCTTGTAGTGGGCGACGGCGCAGTGCGTTACGCCTCGATGTTCGAGGGGCTGCGCGGTGTCGAGTTGGCCGATCCAGGCTTCGCTCACCCGTCGGCGGAGTCCCTCGTGCTGCTGGCCCATGCGCTGGCGGTGCGAGAGGAGTTCGTGCGACCCGACGAGATCGAGCCCCTGTATCTCCGCCGCCCCGATGCACAGGCCCAGAAACCGAGCGGATAGGAGCGAATCACAATGCGAACCGAGAGTGTGTTGAGCGGCACGATCCAGGGCGCAGCCGGGCCGGCGCTCGCATCGGACGCCGCCGTCCTGGGCATCGAGACCTCCTGTGATGAGACGGCCGCGGCGGTAGTGGCCGGCGGGCGGCAGGTTCTCTCGTCGGTGGTGTCCAGCCAGGTCGACCTGCATGCCCGCTACGGCGGAGTTGTCCCCGAGGTCGCCGGGCGGGCCCACGTCGAGCGGATGGTGCCGGTGATGTCGCAGGCGCTGGTGGAGTCGGCTCTGGACGACTCCGACATCGCCGCGGTGGCGGCCACTGCCGGTCCGGGTCTGGTGGGGGCGCTGCTGGTCGGCGTGTCGGCCGCCAAGGCGCTGGCGCTGGTTTGGGACGTGCCCTTCGTGGCCGTCAACCATCTGGAGGCCCACCTCCACGCGGCCTTCCTCGACGAGCCGAGTCTGGAACTGCCTGTGGTCGTCATACTCGTGTCCGGCGGTCACACCATGCTCGTGCTGATGGAGGACCGCCTGCGCTACCGGGTGCTGGGGGCAACCCTCGACGACGCCGCCGGCGAGGCCTTCGACAAGGTGGCCCGCTACATGGGGCTCGGCTATCCGGGCGGTCCCGTGATCGATCGGCTCAGCGGGCAGGGCGACCCCGACGCGATCGCCTTTCCCCGGGCGATGCTGCACGACGGCTGGAACTTCTCCTTCAGCGGCCTGAAGACCGCGGTCATCAACCACCTCAGGCGCCATCCCGATTCCACGACCGAAGACGTGGCCGCGTCATTCCAGGAGGCTGTGGCGGATGTGCTGGTGGCCAAGGCCCGCCGGGCCGCGGCCCAGCACAATGCCAGGGGCCTGTGCCTGGCCGGCGGCGTCGCGGCCAACAGCCGGCTGCGGGAGATGACGCTCGATGCCTGCGTGGCCGACGGGCTGGCCGCATACCTGCCGAGCCGGGCCATGTGCACCGACAACGCGGCCATGGTGGCCGCGGCGGCCTGGTGGCGTTTGCAGGCCGACGGTCCATCCCCGCTTACTACTGGTGCCGACCCGTCTCTAGGCCTGCCGGAGGACTGAAACACGCCGGCCCGCGCGTTGTTGTGCCCGTTGGCGGGCCGTATCGTTGGCACTCGTCACGGGAGAGTGCCAACGCCCGTGTCGTGGCCGAGGGCGCGGACAGGCCGCCCCGGCCGCAAGGAACAACCCATCCATACAAAGGAGTCCGGGAGGACACATGAATCTGCAGCCACTCGATGACCGCATCGTTGTGCGGCCCGGCGACGCCGAGGAGACCACCGCCAGCGGTCTCGTCATCCCCGACACCGCCAAAGAGAAGCCCCAGCAGGGCGAGGTACTGGCGGTCGGCCCCGGTCGCCGGTCCGACGACAGCGGTGAGCTCATCCCCATGGATGTCGGCGTGGGCGACACCGTCGTCTATTCCAAGTACGGCGGCACCGAGATCACCGTCGACGGCGAAGACCTGCTCATCCTCAACGCCCGCGACGTGCTGGCCAAGGTCGTCTGAGGTCGCCGATGCCCAAGATCCTCAAGTTCGACGAAGAGGCTCGCCGGGGCCTCGAAACGGGCGTGAACAAGCTCGCCGACGCGGTGAAGGTCACCCTCGGCCCCAAGGGCCGCAACGTGGTCCTGGACAAGAAGTTCGGCGCACCGACCATCACCAACGACGGCGTGTCGATCGCCCGCGAGGTGGAGCTCGACGACCAGTTCGAGAACATGGGCGCCCAGCTCGTGAAGGAAGTCGCCACCAAGACCAACGACATCGCCGGTGACGGCACCACCACCGCCACCGTGCTGGCTCAGGCCCTGATACGCGAGGGGCTGCGCAACGTGGCCGCCGGCGCCAACCCGATGGGCCTCAAGCGGGGCATGGAGGCGGCCGTGGCCGCCGCGGTGGACTCGCTGGCCGACCAGGCGGTGCCGGTGTCGACCGACAAGGAGAAGGTGCAGTCGGTGGCGTCGATCTCCGCCGCCGACAGCGCGGTGGGCGAGACGCTGGCGGAGGCCTTCGACAAGGTCGGCAAGGACGGCGTGATCACCGTCGAGGAGAGCAACACGTTCGGCATGGACCTCGACTTCGTCGAGGGGATGCAGTTCGACAAGGGCTACCTGTCGCCGTACTTCGTGACCGACCCCGAGCGCCAGGAAGCGGTGCTCGAGGAGCCCTACGTGCTGCTCAACCAGGGCAAGATCAGCGCAGTGTCGGACCTGCTGCCGGTGCTCGAGAAGGTCATGCAGACGGGCAAGCCGCTGCTGATCATCGCCGAGGACGTCGAGGGCGAGGCGCTGGCCACGCTGGTGGTCAACAAGATCCGCGGCACGTTCAACTCCGCGGCCGTCAAGGCGCCCGGCTTCGGCGAGCGCCGCAAGGCGATGCTGCAGGACATGGCCATCCTCACCGGCGGCCAGGTCGTGGCCGAGGAGGTCGGCCTCAAGCTCGACTCCGTGGACCTGTCACTGATGGGCTCGGCCCGCAAGGTGGTCATCACCAAGGACGACACCACCATCGTGGAGGGCGCCGGCGACACCGCCGACGTGGAGGGCCGCGTCAACCAGATCAAGGCCGAGATCGAGAACACCGACTCGGACTGGGACCGCGAGAAGCTGCAGGAGCGGCTGGCCAAGCTGGCCGGCGGCGTGGCCGTGGTCCAGGTCGGTGCGGCCACCGAGGTGGAGCTGAAGGAGACCAAGCACCGCATCGAGGACGCCATCTCGGCCACCCGGGCCGCTATCGACGAGGGCATCGTCGCCGGCGGCGGCACCGCGCTGCTGCGCAGCCGGGCTGCGGTCGCCGCGGTAGCGGCCGAACTCGACGGTGACGAGGCCACCGGGGCCCGCATCATCGCCGAGGCCCTGTCGGCGCCGACCCGGCTGATCGCCGAGAACGCCGGCCATGAGGGTGCCATCGTGGTGCGCGAGGTCGAGGCGGCCTCCGGCCCGGACGGCTTCGACGCGGTCGCGGGCGAGATCGTCGACCTCATCGGCGCCGGCGTGATCGACCCGGTGAAGGTGACCCGGGCCGCGCTGCAGAACGCGGCGTCGATCGCCGGGCTGATGCTCACGACCGAGGTGCTCGTGGCCGACAAGCCCGAGGAGAAGCCCCCGCCCGGCCCGCCAGGAGGCGGCATGGACGGCATGGGAGGCATGGGCGGCATGATGTAGCCTGTTCGCCTCCCGCGAACACCACAGGAGCCCGGGCCCAGGCCCGGGCTCCTGCGCGTGGCACGGCACGTTCGCGGAGCAATTCTCGACCACGGGCGGCGCCGGTAGCCTCACTCGGATGGATCGGCCGGCCCCGGACCCGCGCAAGCTTCTTGATCACTGGGAGGAGTGGGAGCGGGGCGAGACGCCGCCTGGCAGGGTGATGAGCGACCTCAAGACCGGTGGGCTGCGGGAACTTCTCCAAGACCTGGCCGCAGCCGCGGCCGGCGGCGGGGAAGGGTCCTGACCGACCCGACCGCATCGACCGCGACGGTGTTCGATCCGCCGCCAGTTCCCGCGGGGCGGGGCGGATCCCAGCACATCCCCCGCCCGGTGAACGCCAGCTTGGGCGGACCGGCACCATGGGCAGAACTCCCGGAGCGCCGACGCCGTCCCAGCCTGCAACAGGTGCTGAATGCAGTGGTCGCCACCGTGCCCGGGTTCGTTCCATCACCCGCGGTGGTGCCACCGGGATCGGCGCCGTCCGCGGTGCTTGTGCTGCTCTACGAGCATCAGGACGAGCCGTGGGTCGTGCTCACCCGCCGCGCCTGGCACCTCCGGCACCACGCGGGCGAGGTTTCGTTTCCCGGCGGCCGACGCGAGCCGGGCGACGCCGACCTGTGGGCTACTGCACTGCGGGAGGCGGCCGAGGAGATCGGGCTGGACCCCAGCAGTGTGTCCCCGATCGGCCGGCTCGACAGCTTCGTGACCGTCGGGTCCCGCTCGCTGGTGTGTCCGTACGTGGCAACCGTCGATGCGTTCCCCGAATTGGCGGCCGACCCGGTCGAGGTGGAGCAGGTGCTGCACGTCCCGCTATCGGAGCTGACTGATTCGGATGCCTGGCGGGAGGAGATCTGGGTGCTGGACGCGGCCTTCGGCGGCGAGCGCACGATGACCTTCTTCGAGCTGCCGGGCGACACGGTGTGGGGCGCGACCGCGGCGGTGCTGCGGCGGCTCCTGACCATGACAATCGTGGGGCCTGCTGCGAGATAGGCTCGTCCGGTGCCCGGCTTCCGGCGCCTCGGCTTCTTGGTGCCCAGCCCCATGAGCGAACCCATGCAAGGGTCGCAGCGCCAGGGGAGCCCCGATGGCTGAAATCGAGATAGGGCTGGGCAAGTCCGGGCGGCGCGCCTACCGGCTCGACGAGATCGCCATCATCCCCAGCAGACGTACCCGCGATCTCGAGGATGTGGACATCTCCTGGCAGATCGACGCCTACCGCTTCGACATCCCGGTGCTGGCCGCCGCGACCGACAGCGTGACCAGCCCGGCCACCGCGGCGCGGATGGGAGAGCTCGGGGGAGTCGGCGTGCTCGACCTGGAGGGCATCTGGACCCGTTGCCAGGACCCCGAGCCCGACCTGGCCGAGTTGGCCGCCGCGCCGCTCGATGCGGCCAGAGCCCGCCTGCGGGAGCTGTACGCCCGGCCTGTCCAGCCCGAGCTGGTGGCCGCCCGCATCTCGGAGATCGCGGCCGCCGGGGTGCGAACGGCCGGCCGGGTCAGGCCCCAGCGGGCCGAGGAGCTCGCCCCTCACGCCATCGCGGCTGACATCAATCTGCTCGTCATCTCGGGCACGATCGTCTCGGCCGAGCACGTCTCATCGGCGGGCGACCCGCTCAATCTGAAGACGTTTATCCGGCGCATGCAGACGCCGGTGATCGTCGGGGGCTGTGTGAGCTACCAGGCCGCCCTGCACTTGATGCGCACCGGCGCGGCCGGAGTGCTGGTCGGAGCAGGCTCGGGGCATGTGGGCACCACCCGCCATGTGCTGGGTCTCGACGCTTCCCAGGCCACGGCCATCGCCGATGCTCGCGCCGCCCGAATGCGCCATCTCGACGAGACCGGCGTGTACTGCCATGTGATCGCCGACGGCACGATGCGCACCGCGGGAGACATCGCCAAGGCGATCGTGTGCGGCGCCGACGCGGCCATGGTCGGCCTTCCGCTGGCGTCCGCGTCCGACTCTCCGTGTCCGGGCCGGCACTGGGATCTCTCGACGGGCCATCCGACGCTGCCCCGGGGACGCATCACGGATGTGGAGCCGCGGGGCACGCTCGCAGAGATCCTCCACGGCCCCGCCCGCGGCCCCGATGGCACCACCAACATGATGGGCGGGCTGCGGACCTCCATGGCCAAGTGCGGCTACACCGATGTGAAGGACTTCCAGAGGGCCGCCGTCGTCGTAGTCTCCCCGTGATCGAGGCCGCGCCCGGCCAGCCCGGCACCTTCGACACCGTTCTGGTTGTCGACTTCGGAGCGCAGTACGCACAGCTGATCGCCCGACGGGTGCGCGAGTGCGAGGTGTACAGCGAGATCGTGCCCGCGGCGATCACCGCGGCCGAGATCGCAGCCCGCCGACCCGCCGGGGTGATTCTCAGCGGCGGGCCCGCCTCGGTGCACGTCGAGGGCGCGCCCAGCCTCGACCCGGCCATCTACGACCTCGGCGTGCCCATTCTCGGCATCTGCTACGGGGCCCAGCTCATCGCCGAACAGTTGGGCGGCTCGGTCGGCCCCAACGCCCGCGGCGAGTACGGCCGAGCCGAGCTTGCCGTCCTGTCGGTTGAGGCTGACGCGGTTGGCGTTGATGCGGTTGGTGGAGATGCGGCCAGTGGCGGCGAGCAGGTCCGCGGCGTTGCAGGTGGCGTGCTGTTGGCCGGGCTGGAGTCGCCGCAGCCGGTTTGGATGAGCCACTTCGATGCCATAGTGGCCGCGCCGTCGGGCGCGACCGTGACCGCGTCCACGCCGGCGTCGCCGGTGGCGGCGTTTGAGGACGCCGAGCGGGGCCTCTACGGCGTGCAGTTCCATCCCGAAGTCCAGCACACGCCCTGTGGCCCGGTGGTGATCGAGCGCTTCCTTCGGCAGGCGTGCAGGTCGGCACCGAGTTGGTCGATGCACTCGATCATCGACGCGGGGGTGGCCTCGGTGCGCGCGCAGGTCGGCGGGGGCCGGGCTATCTGCGGCCTGTCAGGCGGAGTCGACTCCGCGGTGGCCGCCGCCCTGGTGCACCGGGCCATCGGCGATCGGCTCACTTGCGTGCTGGTGGACACAGGACTGCTGCGCGCGGGCGAGGCCGACGAGGTGCAGGACGCCTTCAGCCGGCACTTTGGGATTGAGTTGGTGCGTGTCGACGCCGCGGCTGAGTTCTTCTCCGCGCTGGAGGGCGTTACTGAGCCCGAAGCCAAGCGAAAGGTGGTCGGCGAGCAGTTCATCCGGGCCTTCGAGCGGGCCCGAAGCCGCGTCCCCGACGCCAGTTTCCTCGTCCAGGGGACGCTTTACCCCGACGTGATCGAGTCGGGTGCCACCACCCACTCGTCCACCATCAAGAGCCATCACAATGTGGGCGGCCTGCCCGAGGACCTCGACTTCGATCTGGTGGAGCCGCTGCGGTCACTGTTCAAGGACGAGGTGCGGGCGGTGGGATCCGAGCTGGGCCTGCCGGATGAGATCGTGCATCGCCAGCCCTTCCCCGGCCCGGGCCTGGCGGTGCGCATCATCGGGGAGGTGACCCCGGAGGCGGCCGACACGCTTCGGCACGCCGATGCCATCGTCCGGGAGGAGCTGCGGGCCGCCGGTCTGGAGCGGGAGATCTGGCAGTCGTTCGCGGTGCTGCCCGACATCCGCACGGTCGGCGTCATGGGCGACGAGCGCACCTACGGGCGGCCGGTGGTGGTCCGGGCCGTCACCAGTTCCGACGCCATGACCGCCGACTGGGCCCGGCTGCCCCACGATGTGCTCGAAGCCATGAGCAGCCGGGTCATCGCCGAGGTCCCCGGCGTGAACCGGGTCGTCTACGACATCACCTCCAAGCCTCCCGCCACCATCGAATGGGAGTAGCGCGAGAGGGCTAGGCCAGAGCCTGGTCGAGGTCGGCGAGAAGGTCGTCGATGGTCTCGATGCCGACGGACAGGCGGATCAGGCCGGGATCGACGGCCAGGGGAGAGTCGGCCACCGACAGGTGGGTCATGGTGGACGGCTGCTCGATGAGCGACTCCACCGCGCCCAGCGATTCGGCCAGTCGAAAGACCCGGGTGGAGCTGACTGTGTCCACGGCCGCATCCTCACCGCTGGCCAGGATGCACGACACCATCCCCCCGAAGCCGCGCATCTGGCGCGCCGCCAAGCCATGGCCCAGATGGTCCGCGAGGCCCGGGTACAGCACGCGGGCGACCCTGGGGTGGTTGGTCAGGTACTCGGCCACCGCCTGCGCGTTGGCGCAGTGGCGGTCCATGCGGACGCCCAGCGTCTTGATGCCCCTGAGCAGCAGGTAGCAGTCGAACGGGCTGGGCACCGCGCCCGCCGCGTTCTGGACGAAGGCCAGCTGCTCGGCCAGCTGATCGTCGTTGACGGCGACGAATCCGCCGACCACGTCGGAGTGGCCGCCCAGGTACTTGGTGCTGGAGTGGACTACGACATCGGCGCCCAACGCCAGCGGGTTCTGCAGGTAGGGGGTGGCGAAGGTGTTGTCCACGATCAACATGGCTCCCGCGGCCCGGGCCGTCTCAGCCACTGCGGCGATGTCGACCACGGCCAGCATGGGGTTGGTCGGCGTCTCGACCCACACCTGCCGGGTCTCGGGCCGCAGCGCGCCGGCCAAGGCCGCGGGGTCGGTCAGGTCCACCGCCGACCAGGTGATGCCCCGCTCGCCGTAGATCCGGGCGATCAGCCGGAACGTCCCCCCGTAGGCGTCGAGGCCGAGCACGACGTGGTCGCCGGGGCGCAGCAGGCCCACCAGAGCGTCCTCGGCGGCCATGCCGCTGGCGAACGCGAAGCCGTGGCGGGCGCCCTCCAGTCCGGCCACGCTGCGCTCCAGCGCGGCCCGGGTCGGGTTGGAGGTGCGGGAGTACTCGTAGCCGCGGTGCTGGCCCGGCGCGGCCTGCACGAAAGTGGTGGCCAGGTGGATGGGCACGGTGATGGCGCCCGTGGTCTCGTCGGGCTCCTGGCCGACATGGACTGCCCTGGTCTCGAATCCCCAGGCATCCTCGCGGCCGCTCACAGCCCCACCCCTTCGGCGAGGGCGTCGCCCGAGATGGACGACAGGTAGCTGAGCACATCGGTGCTGGAGACCACTGCCCTGGGCCGGCCGCCGTCGAGCACCAGCAGCGCCGGCGATCGCTCCAGCTTCGTCACCGCCAGGGCCACCGGCTCACCGATGCCGATCTGTTCCAGGGGCCTGCTCATCACGCTCTCGACCGGCCGGCCGAGCAGGTCCCCGTTGAAGGCCAGAGCCATGAGTTGCAGTTCGTGGACCGATCCCATCACCTCGGCCGCGGCCAGCGGCATCTCGCCCTTGGCGACCGGAAGCTGGCTCAGCCCGTTGTCGCGCATGTGGGTCACGGCCAGGCTCACGGGGTCGTCGGGATTGACGTACACCAGCGGCGGCAGCGCACCCTCCTTGGCGTCCAGCACGTCCTTTACGCAGGGGTGCTCGCCGATCAGGAACCCGTGCGACGCCATCCAGTCGTCGTTGAACACCTTCGACAGGTAGCCGCGGCCGGAGTCCGGCAGTAGCAGCACCACCACATCGTCGGATCCGCAGCCCTGGGCCACCTCGGCGGCCGCGCACACGGCGGTTCCTCCTGAGCCTCCGATCAGGAGGCCCTCGCGGTGGGAGACCAGCCGGGCCATGTCGAAGGAGGCCTGGTCGGACACGGCGATCACACGGTCCACCACTTCGGGGTGGTAGGTCTCGGGCCAGAAGTCCTCGCCGATGCCCTCCACCAGGTAGGGCCGGCCGGACCCGCCGCTGAACACAGAGCCCTCCGGGTCGGCTGCGATGATCTGCACCGATGGGTTCTTCCGCTTGAGGTAGCGGCCCACCCCGCTGATGGTGCCCCCGGTGCCCGGTCCGGCCACGAAATGGGTGATGCGGCCTTCGGTCTGACGCCAGAGTTCGGGTCCGGTCGTCCTCTCGTGGGCGAGGGGGTTCTCCTGGTTGAAGTACTGGTTGGGCTGGTAGGCGCCCGGCGTGGAGGCCATGAGCCGCTCGGCGGTGGAGTAGTAGGAGTCGGGGTCTTCGGGGGCCACCGCCACCGGGCACACCACCACCTCAGCGCCGTAGGCCCGCAGCAGCTGCACCTTCTCACCGCTCACCTTGTCGGTCATCACGAAGACGCACCGGTAGCCTCGCTGGGCCCCGACCATGGCCAGGCCGACACCGGTGTTGCCCGAGGTGGGTTCGATGATCGTTCCGCCCGGTTTGAGCAGCCCGTCGCGCTCTGCCCCGTCGATCATCGCGACGGCGATGCGGTCCTTGACGCTGCCGCCGGGGTTGAGCATCTCGAGCTTGGCCAGCACGTCGCAGCGGGCCTCGGGAACCGCCCGCCGCATCCGCACCAGCGGCGTGTTCCCCACGAGGTCGAGGACCGAGTCGGCGACCTCCACGGCTCTCAGGCTACCGGCCCAAAGCGGTGTCGGGTGGCGGCAGTAGGGTGGCCTTGATGGCGGAATCGGCGATTCTGGAGGACCTGAACCCGGCCCAGTATGAGGCGGTCACCCATACCGGCGGACCGCTTCTGGTGGTGGCCGGCGCCGGCTCGGGCAAGACCCGGGTGCTCACCCATCGCATCGCCCACCTGATCGAGGAGCACGGCGTTTCGCCGTTCGAGATCCTGGCCATCACGTTCACCAACAAGGCGGCCGGCGAGATGCGCCACCGCGTCGGCGGCCTGGTGGGCCCCGTGGCCGAGAGCATGTGGGTGTCGACCTTCCATGCCGCCTGCGTGCGCATCCTGCGCCGCGACGCGGCCTACATCGACTACCCGAGCCGCTTCACCATCTACGACCAGGGCGACGCCGTGCGGCTGTGCGGCTACGTGCTGCGGGATCTGAACCTCGACCACAAGCGGTTCCCGCCCCGCTCGATTCACGCCACCATCTCGGCGGCCAAGAACGACAACATCGGTGCGGCCGAGTACGCCGAGCGGGCCTCCAACATCTTCGAGCGGCGCATCGCCGAGGTGTTCACCCACTACCAGCGCCGTCTGGCCTCGGCTGCGGCCATGGACTTCGACGACCTGCTGCTGCGCACCGTCGAGCTGTTCCACAACTGCCCGGAGGTGCTGGACCGTTGGCGGCAGCGGTTCGCCCATGTGCTGGTGGACGAGTACCAGGACACCAACCCGGTGCAGAACGAGCTGGTGATCAGCCTGGGCGCCGACAGCCGCCAGGTGACCGCGGTGGGCGACGCCGACCAGTCGATCTACGCCTTTCGTGGCGCCGACATCCGCAACATCCTCGAGTTCGAGCGGGCGTTCCACGATGTCCGCGTCGTGGTGCTGGACCAGAACTACCGCAGCACCCAGAACATCCTCGACGCGGCCAACTCGGTCATCGTCAACAACCTGGGCCGCAAGCCCAAGGACCTCTGGACCGATCAGGGCTCAGGGCCCGGGATCGTCCGCTACCACGCCGACGACGAGGAGGACGAGGCCCGCTACGTGGTCAGCGAGATCGTTCGGCGCCGCGACACCGAGCAGATGCGCCTGTCAGAGATGGCCGTCTTCTACCGCACCAACGCCCAGTCGAGGGCGGTGGAGGAGCAGCTCATCAAGGCTGAGGTCCCCTACCGGCTGGTGGGCGGCACCCGCTTCTACGATCGCCGGGAGGTGCGAGACGCCCTGGCCTACCTCAAGGCGGTCGCCAACCCCGGAGACGAGGTGAGCGTGAAGCGGGCGCTGGGCGTGCCCAAGCGGGGCGTGGGCGCCACCTCGGTGGCCAAGATCGACGCCTACGCCGCGGACTTCGGGCTCACCTTCTACGAGGCTCTCCGTCACTGTGCCGAGGCTGGCGTCAGCGGCCGGTCCGCGGCCGGTGCCGACCGGTTCTGCGCACTGCTGGACGACATCGCCGCCTTGGAGGCATCGCCGGCGGCGGTGCTCCAGGAGCTTCTGGAGCGCTCCGGGTACCTCGACGAGCTGCGCTCGGAGAAGACGGTCGAGGCCGACGGCCGGTTGGAGAACCTGGCCGAGTTGGTGGGCGTGGCCGGCGAGCACGACACCATGGACGACCTCCTGGAAGCGGTGGCGCTGGTGGCCGACACCGACGATCTGGCCGACGCGGGCGCCGACGAGTCGGCCGTCACGCTCATGACCCTGCACTCGGCCAAGGGCCTCGAGTATCCCGACGTGTACGTGATCGGCATGGAGGACGGCGTGTTCCCCCACATCCGGGCTCTGGGCGAGCCCCACGAGCTGGAGGAGGAGCGCCGCCTCGCCTACGTTGGGATCACCCGGGCCATGCACCATCTCACCCTCACCCACGCCTGGAGCCGGCTGCTGTACGGCAGCCGGCAGTACAACCCGCCGAGCCGCTTCCTCAAGGAGATCCCCGAAGAGCTGATGCAGACGGTGGACGGCTCCCGGGTCGTGCGCAGCCGTTACTACAGCCGCAGCCGTCGCGAGCGCAGCCTCGACCGGCGGGCGGCCAACCGCGACGAGATCGTGCAGCGGGCCCTCGATGCCGGCCGGCGACCCGCGCCCTCCCCGTCGGGGGCCGACCGCCTCGGCTTGCGGGTGGGCGACGACGTGCGCCACGCCCAGTGGGGCGAGGGCGTGATCGTCGACATCAAGGGGACCGGAGACGACGTCGAAGCCTCGGTGCGCTTCTCCAGCGTCGGCGACAAACAACTGCTGCTGTCCTGGGCCCCACTGGAGAAGATCTGAACGCCCGGGTCAGGCGCCGCCGATACCGGCCACTGTCAGGTGTCGTGGACCGCGATGCGGAGGCGCTTGTTGGCCTTGCCCTTGGACTCGGTCTTGACCACTTCGAAGCGGCCCACCTCGCCGGTGGAGGGCAGGTGGGTGCCGCCGTCGGCCTGCTTGTCGAGCCCGACGATGTCGACGACCCGGATCTCCTGTACCGATTCCGGGATGAGGTTGACCTTGGTGCGGATCAGGTCCTCGTCGGCCAGGGCCTCGGCCCGGGGCAGGAACGAGATCTCGATCCGGCGGTCGGCGGCGATCTCGGCGTTGACCAGATCGGTGACCTGGGCGGCGAAACCCTCAGGCAGCGGGTCGAACTCGAAGTCCATGCGGGCCGATAGCGGAGCCATGTTGCCGCCGGTCACCGACACGCCCCAAGTGTTGTAGATCACCCCGCACAGGATGTGCAGCGCTGTGTGCGTGCGCATCAGGGCGTGACGGCGCTCCCAGTCGAGCTCCCCGCGCACCGGCGTGCCCACCGGCGGGGCCGGGCCGTCGAGGGTGTGCCACACGACGGCGTGGCCCCTCACGTCGGTCACCGTCGCCCCGCCGCCGTCCCAGTCAAGCGTGCCAGTGTCGTGGGGCTGGCCGCCGCTGGTGGCGTAGAAGGCGGTGACGTCGAGGGCTGCCCGCCCGTCGTCGCCGACAGCGACCACAGTTGCGTCGAAGGCCCGGCACTGGGCGTCGCGCAGAAAGATCCGGTCGGTGGGACTCACGTCAGGCATGTCGGCCTCCCAGTGTGGCGGGTCAGCGGTGATGCCCGCTCATGTTCGCTTCGCTCACGGGCCGCTCGGGCCACGGCCTCGCTCGGTGCACCCCCGAGACTCTCACGGATCTCGGTCTGTCCGCTCGGCCTCAGGGTTGATGTCGACTCGGACGTCGCCGTCCACGACGGCCACATCGAAATGGCGCAGGCCGGTGCCGGCCGCGTCCACGACATCGTCGGAATCGCAGGTGTTGACGAACTCGGCCCGCTCGGCCCGCCAGGCGAAGAAGCAGTCCCGGTCCTGGCCGGGCCGGCGGGCCTCGAAGGCCAGCCATCCCGTCTCCGGGTCGTCTCCGAGGTGCTGCAGGATGATGTCGAGCTCGCCGTCGGCCACGTCGCCGAAGAGGATTGGTCCCCGATCGGCGATCTCGGCGCTTATCCGGCCGGTCTCCATGTCGCGGAAGTCGCGGTCGCCGAGGCGGATCTCGACGTCGGTCCCGCCTCGGGTCAGCAGCAGCACGGCCAGGACCAGTCCCAGCGCGACTGCCACTCCGGCCAGGCCGACCACGATGACGGAACGCAGGTTCGGCCGGGGTCCGCTGGAAACGGGCATCGCGGCCTACCGCCTCAGTCGGCCTGGACGCCGAGCGATGGTCTCCGGCGAACCGGTAGCAGGCATCGCGGCCTAGTATCGCCGCTCGTGGATCTGTTTGAGCATCAGGGCAAGGAGCTGTTCGCCACCTACGGGCTGCCGGTGCCGGTGGGCGAGGTGGCGTTCTCGCCCGACGAGGCCGTCGCCGCGGCCGGGCGTCTCGGGCTGCCGGTGGTGGTCAAGGCCCAGGTCCATATCGGAGGGCGGGGCAAGGCTGGCGGCGTGAAGCTGGCCGCCGATCTCGACGCCGTGCGCAGCCACGCCGACGACATCCTGGGCCTCGACATCTCGGGCCACGTCGTGCGCCGCCTCTGGATCGAGCAGGCCTCCGACATCGCCGGCGAGTACTACGCCAGCTTCACTCTCGACCGCTCCGCCCGCAAGCACATGGGCATGCTGTCGGCCGAGGGCGGCGTGGAGATCGAGACGGTCGCCGAGCGCGATCCCGACGCCATCGCCCGCATCCACATCGACCCGGTTGACGGCCTGTCGGCGCAGGCGTGCCGCCAGTGGGTGGGGGCAGCGCGCATCCCCGGCGCCGTGGCCGAGGCGGTGGCCGATGTGCTGGTCACCCTGTACGGCGCCTATGTGGACGCCGACGCCGATCTGGTCGAGGTCAACCCGCTCATCGTGACCTCTGCTGGCGATGTGGTGCTGCTAGACGCCAAGGTGACCCTGGACGCCAACAGCACCTTCCGCCACGACGACTACGCCGCCTACGACGCCACGCAGACCCGCGACGAGCGCGAGCAGGCCGCCCACGCCAAGCAGCTGCAGTACGTGGGTCTGGGCGGCTCGGTCGGAGTCATAGCCAACGGAGCGGGTCTGGCCATGAGCACCGTGGACGTCGTCAACCAGGTGGGGGGCAGTCCCGCCAACTTCCTCGACATCGGCGGAGGCGCCAACGCAGCGGTCATGGCGGGCGCGCTGGAGGTCATCAACAACGATCCGGCGGTGCGGGCCATCCTGATCAACATCTTCGGAGGCATCACCCGGGGCGAGGAGATCGCCAACGGCATCATCGAGGCCACCCGCCGGGTGGACATCGACTCGCCCATCGTCATCCGCCTCGACGGCACCAACGCCGCCGAGGGCCGCGAACTGTTGGAGCCCCACCTGAGCGGCGAGTTGATGATGGAGCCCACCATGCTGGACGCCGCCCGCCGGGCGGTGGAGCTGGCCGGCGCAGCCGGGCAGATCCGGCCATGAGCATCTCTGTGAACCGGAACAGCCCGGCCGTGGAGCCGGCCGGCGACGGCGATGGGAAGGTGCAGTCGTGAGCATCTTCGTGGACGAGAACACCCGGGTGGTGTACCAGGGGCTCACCGGCTCGCAGGGCCGCTACTACGGTCTGCTCAACCGCGACTACGGCACCCGGGTTGTGGCCGGCACCAACCCTCGCAAGGCCGGTTCCGATGTGGACGGTATCCCCATCTTCGCAACCGTCTCCGATGCCGCGGCGGCTACCGGCGCCACCGTGAGCTGCGTGTTCATTCCGGCGCCGGGAGTGCCCGCCGCGGTGCTGGAGGCGGCCGAGGCAGCGCTGGAACTGGTGGTTGTGATCACCGAGGGGGTGCCGGCCCACGACGAGGCCCTCCTGTTCAACAAGCTGCAGCGCGACCATCCTGGCGTCCGCCTGCTGGGCCCCAACTGTCCCGGCATCATCAGCCCCGGCAAGTGCAACATCGGCATCACCGCCGGGCACATCGCCCTGGCGGGCGGGCCGGTGGGCATCGTCAGCCGCTCGGGCACGCTGACCTATCAGGCCCTGTACGAGCTCAAGCAGCAGGGAATCGGAGTGACCACGTGCGTGGGCATCGGCGGCGACCCGGTGCCCGGAACGACGTTCGTCGATTGTCTGGCCGCCTTCGAGGCCGACCCGGAGACGCGGGCCGTGATGATGATCGGCGAGATCGGCGGATCGGCCGAGGAGGAGGCAGCCGCCTTCATTGCCGAGCACATGACCAAGCCGGTGGCCGCCTACGTGGCCGGGGTCACTGCGCCGCCGGGCAAGAAGATGGGCCACGCCGGCGCCATCGTGTCGGGCGGCAAGGGCACGGCCGCAGCCAAGATGGAGGCGCTGACCGCGGCCGGGGCCCGGGTGGGCCAGAACCCCACCGAGGCCGGCGAATTGATGGTGGAGATCGTCGCCGCCCTATAGATCAGGCCGCTCCGGCTAGAGCGACCAGTCCTGTAGATTGCATGCAAGTATGCTCATCACATGACTTCGCTGCAGATCCGAAATGTTCCCGACGAGCTACACCGCCGTCTGAAGGCCCGAGCTGCGCTCGAGGGTCAGTCCTTGTCCGAGTACGCGCTCGGCGAGCTGCGCCGCGCCATGCAGCAGCCGACTCGGCGTGAGCTGGTGGAGCGGGTGGCGGCCTTCGAGCGTCTCACTGTCGCGGAGTCGGCGGCCGACGCCGTCAGGGCCGAGCGCGACGCCAGGTGATCGTCCTCGACTCTTCGGCTGCCGTGGAGTGGCTTCTCGGGCTCCCTCTCGCGGACGAAGTGGCCGATCGGGTGTTGTCGGCCGACTCTCTGCACGCGCCGGCGCTGCTCGACGTCGAGGTGGCCCACGTCGTGCGCCGCTACGCCGCTTCGGGTCAGATCACGGCCCGGACCGGCGAGCGGGCCTTGAGCGCCCTTTCCGAGTTGGGCGCGGTCCGCTACACGCACGAGCTTCTCCTGCCGCTGATCTGGAGGCTTCGGCACAGTCTCACCGCCTACGACGCCGCCTTTGTCGCTCTGGCGGCCGTTCTCGACGTGCCGCTAGTGACCCTCGACGCCCGCATCGCCCGAGCTCCGTGGCCTCAACTGCCCGGCCAAACGATCGTCGTCGATCTGGTCACCGATAGGTGAGTTCGGGCTCGTCTGCCGACCTCTAGGCTCGTGCCGTGGATGAACCCCGGCGGGCGTTGTTGTCCTGCTACGACAAGACCGGCGTGGTCGATCTGGCCATGGGTCTGGTTGAGTTGGGCTGGGAGCTGATCGCCAGCGAGGGCTCGGCCCGGGTGATCGCGGCCGTGGGCCTGCCCGTGACCGACGTGGCCGATTACACCGGCTCGCCGGTCATGCTCGGGCACCGGTTAGTGACCCTGCACCCCCGCATCCACGGCGGAATCCTGGCCAACCGGCGCGACCCCGCCCACCGGGCCGACCTGGAGGCCAACGGCATAGACCCGATCGATCTTGTGGTGGTGAACCTGTATCCGTTCGAGGCATCGCCCGGCATCGAGACGATCGACATTGGCGGACCGACGATGGTGCGTGCCGCAGCCAAGAGCCACGCCCATGTGGGTGTGGTCGTCGACCCGACCGACTACGGGCCGGTACTCGACGAACTCCGCTCGGACGGACGCTTGTCGTCGGCCACCCGGCGCAGCCTGGCCCGAAAGGCCTTCGCCCACACCGCGGCCTACGAGGCGGCCATTGCCGATTGGTTTGAATCGGGGGCGTTGTCATCCGACGAGGTTGCCGGCGTTCGACTCCGCACAGATGCCGCGGAGTCGGCCAAGCCAGACCCGCAACCAGCGCCAAGCGAGCCGATGTTGCCGGAGGTGATCCGGCTAGAGCTGGCGAGGGCCGAGACCTTGCGCTACGGCGAGAACCCCCATCAGCAGGGTGCCCGTTACCGGTCTCGGGAGACGCTCGGCTTCTTCGACGGCGTGGTCCAGCACGGCGGCCCTGCGCTGAGCTACCTGAACCTGATGGACGCGGAGGCGGCCTGGCGCCTGGCCCACGATCTGGGCGGTCGGCCGACGGCGGTGATCGTCAAGCACGCCAACCCGTGCGGAGCAGCCGTCGCCGATGATCTGGCCACCGCGTACGCGAGGGCGTTCGACTGCGACCCCCGCAGCGCCTTCGGCGGGGTGGTGGCCACCAACGCAGTGATCGACGAGGCCACGGCCGAAGCCATGGTCGCCGCGGCCCAGGCCGACGTGGTGATCGCCCCCGGCTACGCCGACGGCGTGATCGAGCGGCTGGCCGCCCGACGGGCCAACACCCGCCTGCTGGAGGCACCCGAGGACGTTCCCGGCGAGGCAGGCTTGGAGTTGCGAACGCTCGGCGGGCTGGCCGGCGAGTTCCTTGCGCAGACTCCCCGCCGGCTGGAGGCCGATCCCGCCGGCTGGCAGGCAGTCACAGTCCGTAAGCCCACCGAAGCCGAGCGGGCCGACGCGGTCTTCGCCTGGCTGGTCTGCGCCCACACCAGCTCCAACGCGATCGTGCTGGCCCGCGACGGCACGGCCTGGGGGATAGGAGCGGGACAGCAGAACCGGGTGCAGGCCGGAGAGATCGCCGCAGCCAAAGCCGCGGGCCGGGCCGCAGGCGGCGCCTGCGCCAGCGACGGCTTCTACCCCTTCCCCGACGGCATCCACGCCGCCGCCGCGAGCGCCGCGGTGGTGGTCCAGCCCGGAGGCTCAGTCAACGACGCCGAGGTCATAGCGGCCGCTGACGAGCGCGGCATCGCAATGCTCTTCACCGGCGAGCGCCAGTTCCGCCACTGAGTGCTGTCTACGGGATTGGCGCGCTCACATGCCCGGGAGCGTGCCAGCGTTCCATGCTTGGGCGACCGCGGCGATGATGTTCTGGTATCCGGTGCACCGGCAAAGGTTGCCCGAGAGCAGTTCGACGATGCGTTCGGGCCCTTGCCAGTCCTTGGGGTCAACGCTCTCGAGGGTCATCAGGAATCCGGCGGTGCAGAAACCGCACTGCAGGGCGTGGTTGTGGTGGAAGGCCTGCTGCATCGGCGACAGGGTGCCGGAGCCGGCGGGGGCGAGGTCCTCGACGGTACGGATCTCGGCTCCGTCGGCTTGGACGGTAAGCATCAGGCACGACCGCACCGCGTCGCCTTCGACGATCACGGTGCAAGCACCGCAGTAGCCGTGTTCGCAGCCGAGGTGGGTTCCGGTGAGATCCAGGGTGTCGCGGATGTAGTCCGACAGCAGCAGCCGGGCCGGGACGCGGTGCCGGTGGGAACGACCGTTGACGGTCAACTCAACTTCGACCTCCGAGAGCGGCTCGCTGATGGTCATGGCGCGTCCGGGGAAGCTAGAGCGCGCCGGGCGGCTCGCACCACCAGAGTTGCCGCGGACTCGCGGCGATACCAGGCGGTGGCGTGGACGTCATCGAACGCGTCGGCGGTGTCGTGAACAGCGGCTTCGATGAGTTGACGGTCGGGGTGGTCTGAGGCCCAGCCCGATATGGCGGCTTCGGCGGATGCCAGCCGGGTGGGCACGCCTCCGACCCCGAACCCGACAAGCCGAGCCGAACGAACGGCCCCACCGTCGACCTCGATGACCGCGACCAGACCGGCCACCGCGAAGTCGCCGGCGCGGCGGGAGATCTCGTCCACCACGGTCACCGAACCGGCCGGTGCCGAGGGAAAGCGGACCTCGGTCACGATCTCTGCGTCTTCGAGAGCTGTCCAAAACGGGCCGAGAAAGAAGTCTGGCGCCGTCACCGTGCGTTGCCCGTCGGGTCCCGCAATGCGTATCACGGCATTGGTGGCGACCGCCAGGGCGGGCAGTTCCGCAGCGGGGTCGGCGTGGGCGATGCTGCCGCAGACCGTGCCGCGGTTGCGGATTTGCAGGTGCCCCACATGGCGCAGCGAGGCTCGCAGGCCGGGCACGGCTCCGGCCGCGGCGGCATCGTCGAGCACGCGGCTCTGAGTGGCTGCCGCGCCGACGGTCACACCGTCCTCGCCGGTGTCCACGCCGTTGAGATCAGCTACCCGCCCGATGTCCACCAGTAGCGAGACGTCGGTCAGCCGGAAGTTCATGGCCGGTATCAGGCTCTGTCCGCCGGCCAGCACCCGGCCGGACTCAGCGCCATTGAGAGCCTCGACCGCTTCGGCCACAGTGGCCGGCCGGCAGTAGTCGAACGGCGCAGGCTTCACGGGCCGCCCTCTGCGGTGGCGCTGGCAGCCCCCGCGGCCCGCAAAGCGGCGCGGACCGCGACCGGTGTGACGGGGCACTCAGCCAAGTCGACGCCCCGCTCCGACAGAGCGTCGGAGACGGCGCCGATCACTACGGCCGGCGGGCCGATCGTGCCGCCCTCGCCGCATCCCTTGACTCCCAGCGGCTGGTGGGGCGCGGGCGACTCGAAGTGATCGACGGAGATGTTCGGCACCTCCGCGCACGTCGGCACCAGGTAGTCCATGAACGAAGCGAACCTCGGATAGGCCGTGTCGGAGTCGTACTGGAAATGCTCATACATCGCCCCCGCGATCCCCTGTGCCACCCCGCCGTGGATCTGGCCCTCCACCAGAGCGGGGTTGATGAGCGTGCCGCAGTCATGGACCACGATGTAGTCCTCGATCGTGACCACGCCGGTGCTGATCCGAACGCTCACGATCCCGATGTGCGCACCGTTGGACCAGCTCGCGGCCGAGTTGAACCTGCCGGTGTCGTCGGGTTGGTGCTCCAGGTGCTCGGGGTGGTAGTAGCCCGAGGTCTCCAGCCCCTCCTCCATTCCATCGGGCAGGTCCACCTTGCGGATCCACGCGGCGGTGGCCACCTGGGCCCAGCTCACCGACGGCTGGCTGCTGCCGGCCACATGGAACGCGCCGTCGGCGAGCACCACGTCCGTCTCGGCCGCCTCCAGCATGTGGGCGGCGATGGCGCGGGCCTTGGCCATCAGACGCTCGGAGGCCAGCAACACCGATCCGGTCACCATCATCGCACCGCGGCTTCCCCACGAGCCCAAGCCGTAGGGCGCCCGCTCGGTGTCTCCCAGCACCACGGTGACGTCCGATGGCGAGACCCCGAGCGCGTCGGCCGCCAACTGCGCGGCCGAAGTCTCGGTGCCCTGCCCGAAGGCGCTGAGCCCCACCGCGACCCGCACCGAGCCGTCGGGGTCCACCCGCACTGTGGCCGCGTCGCCGCCGCCCCAGTGGCCGGTCGTGCGAAAATAGCTCGGTGAGGTGGGCTCCACGAAGTTGGCGTAACCCACGCCGACGCGCACGTCCGGATCGGTGCCGTGGCGGGCTCGGGCCCGCTGCAGCGCAGGCTCGGCCATCTCAAGGGCCCGCTCGAAGGACTCGGTGTGGGAGCCGGAGTCGACGCGCCCCCCGCCGTGCATCACATAGGGCGTCTGTCCGGGCCCCAGCAGCATCCTGCGCCGGAGCGCCACCCGGTCGGTTCCCGTCAGGCGGGCGACGCGGTCGATCACCCGCTCCATCACCAGCGTGCTCTCAGGAATGCCGAAGCCGCGATAGGCGCCCGACGGGGTCTTGTTGGTCACCACCGCCACGGCGCGGGTCTGCACGTCGGGGAGGTCGTAGGCGCCCGTGATACAAGAGTTCGTGGCGAACACTGGCGCCGTGCCCGGGTAGAAGATCTCGCCGGAGCCGAGATCGAGGGTCGACGTGCAGCGCATGGCGCGGATCGTTCCGTCATTGTCGTAGGCCACCTCGACGTCGTGGCGCTGATCGCGGGCGTGCACCGACGCCAGCAGGCTTTCCATGCGGTCCTCGATCCAGCGCGCCGGCCGCCCCAGCCGGCGGGCGATCCAGGGAACCACGATGTCCTCGGGATAGATGTGAGTCTTGACGCCGAAGCCTCCGCCTATGGCCGGGTGGATGACCCGAACCCGAGGCTCGGGCAGGCCCAGCATCGACGCGATCGTGGTGCGGACCATGTGGGGGCTCTGCGTCGAGGTCCAAACCGTGAGCGTTCCGCCGTCGGAGTCTGCGGCCACGCCCCTGGTCTCCATGGGCAGACCCGTCTGACGCTGGCTGACGTAGGTCGCCGTGAACGTGTGGTCGGCCTTCTCGAAGGCCCGGTCGACCTCAGGCCTGTGGAAGACGACGTCGACTGAGCGATTGTCGTCCCAATCGTCGTACAACTTGGGCGCGTTCGGCGTCAACGCTTGGTCGATATCGGCGACGGTCGGCAGCGGCTCGTGCACGGTGCCGGCCGCAACGAGGGCAGCGGCGTCCTCGGCCACATAGCGGTCCGTCGCGACGACAGCCGCAAACGGGGCGCCGACATAGCGGACCCTGTCGATGGCCAGCGGGTGCTGCCGCACCGGGCCAATCGAGTCGATGTGGTCGGGGAAGCTCTGCACTCCCGCCAAGTCGGAGGCGGTGAACACCGCCTCGACGCCGTCGAGGGCTCGGGCTTCGGAGATGTCGACAGAGACGATCCGGGCGTGCGCTTCGGTGCTGCGCACGAAAACGACCTCGAGCATTCCCGCGATCCTCACGTCAGCGATGTAGCGGCTTCTGCCGGTGAGCGCGCCCCGGTCCTCCCGCCGGCGCACCGAGCGCCCGACGTAGCGGGTGCCCGAGCGGATGTGGGGATCGATTCTGGGGATCATCAGAATGTGAACTCTCCCGACATCACGGTCGCATCCTCGGCGGATGCCTCGGCCCGCGCCGCGTTTCCCTCGGCAGCGACTTCAGCTGCAATCGCTCTGGTCCATGCCGATCGCGGCCCGGCGGGCTTCCAGGGCCCGACGGCGTGCCGGTGAGGCCAGTCGAGCCCTTCGCTCCGGCTGCCACACGGCCGGATCGAACCCCTCGCCGCTGTCGAGCGATGCCAGCAGCGCCTTGGTCGCGGCGGTGGCGGCAGAGTCGAAACAGAGGGACCTCAGCATGCTCTTGGCCGTCTCAACGGCGGTCCCCGATGGCACCACTGTTGCTGTGCTGGCCGGAAGCTCGCGGCCCGACAGCTGTTGCTGCAGCACCATGAGGCGGCGCACCGTGGGGGAGCCGAGGCGGGCGTGCAGACGGGCTGTCGATGACGGGTTGTAGAGGATCCCCAGGTTGGTCGCGGGCAAGCCGAGACGAGCCTCTTCGGAGACCACGACGGCGTCACAGGCCCAAGCCAAGTCGATCGCGGCGCCGTAGCAGGCGCCCTCGACCGCGGCGACCACCGGCAGCGGGCTCAGCGTAAGGCGCCGGCAGAGCCGCTCGAGCTCATCGTCGAATCCAAGATCGTCAGTCGTGCCGTTCAGTTCGGACAGGTCCGCTCCGGCGCTGAAGGCTCTTGGGCCACCGGTGAGCAGCACGCCGGCCGCGCAGGCGTCTGCCTCGCTGGCCGCGTCGGATGTGGACGCCTCGGCCCGGTTCAATACCGCCCCGATCTGGCGGATCGTCTCGCGCCGGAGAGCATTGGCTCGTTTCGGCCGGTCCATCTTGACCTGCCAGATCGAGCCATCGACCCTGTGGATGACGTCGCTCATGGCGTTGACGAGCCGACCGGCGTGCGAGCGAAGGGACGCATGTTCAGATGGGTTTCGAGTTGCTCGGCGAGCGACAGCAGTTCGGTGTCGCCACCGTGTCGCCCCACGAGCTGGATTGCCGCCGGCAGGCCGTCTACGAACCCGACGGGCAATACCACCGCGGGATGCCCAGAGATGTTGAAGGGCACCGCGAAGGGGAATGCCCCCCAGAGCCGGGTTACCGGCTCTCCGTTGATGGTCCTGGGGCGGCATCCCAACTTGAAGGCGGTGGTGGCGGTGGCGGGAGTGGCGATCACGTCGTAGTCGCGGAAGTGGCGGTCCAAACGCTCCCGGTACTGCACCAGGGCGGCGCCGGCCGCGGCCACAACCGCCGGACTGAGCTGCTCGGCCGCCATCAGGGACCGCCGGTGATACCAGGTCAGCTCATGCGGACCGTGAAGCAAGTGGCCGCGGCGCTCGCCCTCCTCAGCCAGCACGAGCGGACCGAATATCTCCTCCCAGCCGTCGAGGTCCAGTTCCACCTGGCTCACATCGTGCTCGCAGGCCGCGAGCCGTGCCACCGCGGCTGCCGCTGCGTCGCTTACGTCCTCGTCGATCGGGCGGCCTTCGGGTGCCCGACACCAAGCGATGCGGCGCGGGCCCGGGGCGGGCGGGGAGTCTCCGGTCCCGGCGCCGTCGGCGGACAGCACCGAGTGCAGGCGGCGGGCGTCGGCGACGCTTCGAGCGAGCGGCCCGACGGAGATGAACGGGCTGAACGCTCGGAATCCTCCGTCGTCGTCGATGGTCCCGTAGGTGGGTTTGAAGCCCACGAGGCCACAGAATGATGCCGGGATGCGGATCGAGCCTCCGCCGTCTGACCCGAGGCCCAGGGTGCAGGTGCCCGAGGCCACCGCGGCCGCCGCGCCGCCACTGGACCCGCCGGCGGTGCGAGAAGGGTCGAAGGGATTGGCGGTGTCGGGGCCCAGCAGGTTCTCCGTGGTGGCCGACTGGCAGAACTCAGAGACGTTGGTCTTGCCGACGACCACAGCTCCAGCGCGGCGCAGGCGGCGCACCGCACCGGAGTCGTGGCGGGCCACGTCGTCGGCGTGGGCCAACGAGCCGAGCGTGGTGACGTGTCCGGCGATGTGGAAGGCGTCCTTGATCGAGACGGGAACACCGGCAAGGGGGCCGGCGCTGCCGTTGCGGTAGGCCTTCTCGGCAGCGGCGGCCTGGCGGCGGGCCAGTTCCGGTGTGGGCAGGACGAAGGCGTGCAGAGTCGGGTTGACCTCGGCAATGCGCGCTTGAGCGAGCTCGGAGACCTCTACCGGTGACAGCGAGCCGGCCCGGTAGGCATCGACAAGCCGCTGCAGCGGCCACCACAGGGGACCGTCATCCACGAGCCGACACGCCTCCTGAGACGGTGAACACCTCGCCAGTCACATAGCTTGCCTCGTCCGACGCCAGGAACGAGACCATGCTCGCGACGTCATCAGGCCTCCCTATGCGGCCAAGGAACGCCTTGTCGGACAGGTAGCTGTCGAAGAACTCCCGGGGGTAGATCTTGCGCAGGAAGTCGTTGTAGATCAGGCCCGGCGCCACCGCGTTGACCCGCACCCCGTGGGCTGCGTTCTCGGCCGCGGCCACCCGGGTCAGGGCCAAGACGCCGGCCTTGGCCGCGGAATAGGCGGCGCCGTGCTCGGTGGACATCTCCCAGGCCGCTATCGACGAGATGTTGATGATCGAGCCGCCACCCCCGGCGATCATGGCTTCCAGCGCGTAGCGCATGCAGACGAATGTGCCGGTCAAGTCGACGTCGAGGCAGCGCTGCCAGGTGTCCAGCGACATCTCGGCCACCGGCTCGATCTTGGACCAGCCCGCGTTGTTGACCAGCACATCGAGCCCTCCCCTGGCTGCCGCGACCTCCGACATCACGGCGCGAACCTGCTCATGGTCGGTGACGTCGAGGTGATGGGCGCTCACGTCGCGCCCGACCTCGTCGGCGAGTGCGCCGGCGAAGTCTTGGCAACGGCGGTGGTGGGCGTCGGTGACGACGACATCCAATCCGTCCCGGGCGAGCCGTCTCGCCACCGCTGCTCCGATGCCGGCGCCGGCTGCCGCGGTCACCAGCGCCACTCGCGGGTTGCTGGCCATCAGCTTCCTCCTGTTGCCTCGACTGCGCTGATCACGGTGTCGGCCAGGTACGCCAGGCGTTGCTCGCGTCCGCCCGACAGGAGAGCGAAGGTGATGCGGTCGATGTCGAGCTGCCAGAGCTGGCGGAGCCGATCGACGCACGTGTCGAGGTCGCCCGCCAGCGCCACCGACTTGACGAAGTCATCGGACACGGTGTGCTTGTGCTCAGCCTGGAGAGAGAGGTGGTCGACGAGGCCGTAGGCGCCCGCGGCGCGCTCGAACTCTCCACGGAACCTCTCCCACGCGGGCGGCATCCGCTTCCATGGATAGAACGTGGCCGCCTGGCTGGTGGCCCATGCCCTGACATCGTCGAGAGCCTTCTCGGTGTCGTCGTTCACCGACATGGTGACGAACAAGTCGACAGTCAGATCGCGGCGATCTCGCCCCGCAGCCTCCAGCCCCCGGTGGATGTGGTCAAGCTGCCATGAGCAGAATTCGGGGTCTGCGGCCCCCATGAGCACAGCCCCGTCACAGCTCTCACCGGCGAGCCGCAACATCGCCGGCTGCGAGACCGCGAGATAGACGGGTATCTGACGCTCGGCGGTGGCCAGGCGAACCTGGTTGCTGTAGAGGTCGCACGGCTCGCCGCTGAAGAGTTGGCGGAACTCGTCGATTCCGGACCGCATCTGGCTGATCCTCGACGGTGTGCCGCCTGCGCCGAGCACTGCAGACCAACCCGCGCCGAGGCCGAGCACAGCGCGACCCTCAGAGAGCTCGTCGAGCGCGGCGGTGGCATTGGCAGTCACTGTCGGGTGGCGGGTCACGAGATTGGTGACCCCCGCCCCGATGAGCACGTTCTCGGTTGAGAGCGCGGCCAGGTTCATGGCGGCGTATACGTCCTTCATCCCGAGCTGGAAGTCGATGTACCAGAGCGCCTCGAAACCTTTGTTGTCAACGGCGCGAGCCAATTCGGCTGTGCGGCTCAGCGGTTCTCGGGGGCTGACCCCCACGGAAATGCCGTAGCGGTGTCTCATGGAGTATCCCTGGTGTGCAAGAGTCGGGCGAGCAGCTTGCCGTAGGCGTCGGGTTGGTCGATGGAGAGAAGATGACCGGCCCCGGCAACCTCGTGGTACCGGCAGTCGTCGACACTGTTGACGATAATGTCGGATGCCCGGCGCGGGCAGAAGACATCGCTGGACGCCCCGATGACGTCCACAGGGACCTCGATCTGGGCCAGCAGGGGATTCAGCGGCTCGGAGCGGATAGCCATCATGGCTCGCGCGGCGTTCATGTAACCGCGGCCGTCACCGACGGCGTCCATCCGCCTAGAGGCGAGCGCGTCGATGTCGACCGCAGTGACAACCTGCTTGGCCGTGTCGTCGCGCAGGCCGGCGGCGAAGCCGTCCCAGTCACAGGCCTCTAGCTGGGCGATGCGACCGGCGAAGAACTCGGCTGCGGCCGCGCCGACCACCGATGAGGTGGCCGCCACGATCAGCTGGTCAATCAGGGTTCCCGGATCGGTCGCGGCCTTGAGCCCGATGGCGCCGCCCAGCGAGTAGCCGACGACGGCGGCAGGACCGGTCACGGCGCTCAGGAAAGCGGCCAGGTCGTCACTCAGCTGTGACAGGGTGCCGGCGCCCTCTCCGGGAGTCGTTCGACCGTGTCCCCGAAGATCCAGCGTGTACACGCAGAACTCGCCGAGATGGGCCGCGACGGCCTCCCAGGAGCGGAGGTCCTCGGCTAGCCCGTGCAGCAGCACTACTGGCGGCCCCGAGCCTCGCCGCTGGTAGTGCACGATGATGTCGTCCAACTCGACAGTGTTCATCGGCCCGCCCTTTCGTTCAACTCGAAGATGTTCATCGGCGCGCCCTCCGATCCGAGCCTGCGTCGCCAGAGCTTGCCGCGACGGTCGGGGCGGAGACGTTGACGAGTTCGTCGCGGAGCTGTTGCTTGCGTATCTTGCCTGACGCTGTGCGTGGGAAGCGATCGACCAGCATCAGCCGTTCGGGCCAATGCCGCCGCGGCAGGCCCTGCCCAGCGCAGAAAGTGACGACAGCGTCGAGATCGAGGGGAGCGCTGGCCTGCACGACCGCGCAGATGCGCTCCCCGAGACGCTCGTCGGGCCACCCGATCACGGCCACGCCGACCACGTCCGGATGGGCGGCGATTGCGTTCTCGGTCTCGACCGGGGAGATGTTCACGGCCCCGCGGATGATCAGGTCCTTGTACCGGCCTGTGATCGACACGTATCCGTCGGAATCGATGCGGGCGAGGTCGCCGGTGCGGAAGAACCCGTCGCCGATGATGTGCTCCGCATAAAGCTCGGGCTGGCCGTAGTAGCCGTTGAACACGCCCGGCCCGCGCATGACGAGTTCGCCTGCCCCCGACGCCTGCAGACCCATGCCGGCATCGAGGGTTCGCAGTTCAAGCCCGGGCAGCCCCACGCCGACCGTGTTCTCGACCTGCTCGGTGGTCGAGTCGGCCACACAGGTGGTGAGGCCGCCCTCAGTCATGCCCCACAGGGGTGTGACGAACGTGTTGGGGAACTCTGTGCGGCAGCGCCGGATGAGGGCTGGCGGCACTTGGGCTCCACCGCACAGGAAGCTCCGCAACGAGGCCAGCTTGGGCTCGCGGCCACGCCACCGGGCGTTGACCAGATCCAACAGGAAAGGGGTCGCAGCCGCCGTGAAGCCGGCGCGGTGGCGAGCCGCCAGATCAAGGGCGATGGGGGCGTCCCATTCGTCCTGGAGAATGAGCGGTGCGCCCAGCAGCAGCGACAGGCGGGCACCGTGGATCGCGCCGACGCTGTGGCCGAGCGGCGACGGCATGAACACGGGCGTGAGATGGTCGAGCCCGAATCGCTCGGCGAACTGCAGGTTGAGAGCGGCCAGCGAGTCCTCGCTGTGACTGACCGCCTTGGGGGGACCGGTTGTGCTCGACGTGAACATCAGGTGTGCCGTGGTGCCGGGCACCTCTACGGTCCGGTCCGGCGGATTTGCCGGACCGTGCACAGCCAGCAGGGCTCCGTCCGCCGCAGCGGCCGCCACGGCGATTGAGGCCCCCGCGGCCGCTCGCAGGATCGCTTCATCCGGCGACGCCCGCCGGTGCCGGCCGGCGCAGACGACCAGGGCCGGGTCAATCAGGCGGAGAATGTGGCTCAGGTGAGCCTCGGGCATGGTGACCGGGGGCGTGGCCGGAACGTGGCCCGCCCTCAACACGGCCAGGAACATGACGACCCAAGCCGTGCAGTTGGGCAGTTGGATCACGACAACCCGCCTGCTGCCGCCGACGACCGAACGGATCCCTTCGGCGGCCTCGCCGGCCGCGCGCCACAGGTCGGATCGGGACAGGGTGTCGCCGCCACTGACCAGCGCGAGTTCGCCCGGCCGCTCCACGGCATGGGCTTCGAAGCGGTCGATCAGCGAGCGGCCGGTCCACCATCCAGCGAGCCGGTATCGCTCTGCGGCCGTCTGCACAACGGGAGCTTGCTTCATGGCATCGATGCTCATGCCAGTTCTACTTCAGCAACCGGAGCCTGCCCAACACGACAGAGACCGTGGCTGCGACCACGAGGGCAGCGCCGTTGAAGACCTGGTTGATCCAGGGTTCCACGCCGGAAAGGGCGAGGCCGTTGACGCTGATGGCGATGAAGAACACGGCCAGCACGCTGCCGGGAATGTTGTACACGCCGGGCTTGAACGCCGACGCACTGAGGAAGGCGGCCGACAGGGCCGGCAACAGGAAGTTGGGGCCGGATATGGGGCTGGCGACGTTGGTCCGGGCGACGTCCAGCACTCCAGCCACCGAAGCGAGACCCGCGCTCAGGACGAAGCTGAACAGCACCGTCCGGTCCACGTTGATGCCCACGAGCCGGGCCGCGTCCCGGTTCGATCCCACGGCGTGCAGCGCCCGGCCGTAGGGCGTATGGCTGAGCAGCACCCACGCGAGGACGAGCAGCGGAAGCCACAGGTAGACCATCTTGGGAATGCCGAGCCAAGAGCCTGAGCCGAAGCGAAGAAGGGTTCGCGACAGGCCGATGGTGATGCTCTGACCGTCCGTGTACCAATCGATCAACCCGCCGAGGACGGCGGCCATGCCCAATGTGACGATGATGGCGTTGACCCCGGCCTTGGTAACCAGCAAGCCGTTGATGAGTCCGACGCCTGTGCCCACAGCCAGGGCGACCATCACGGCCACCGCCAGCGGCCAGCCGTAGTCCGACATCGCGGTGCCGGCCACAACACCCGACAATCCGAGGATGGCGCCGACGGACAGGTCAAGGTTGTTGCCGATCAGCGGCACGATGGCGGCGGCGGCGACCAACACCAGCACAGCCTGGTTTGCCACCACGTTGCGCAGATTCAGAGACGTTAGGAAGGTGTCGGGGAGCCGGATCGCAAACCACGCGAACAGCAGCACGAACAGCGTGAAGAAGCCGAATCTCTGGACGATCCGCACACTGGCGCGCACTCTCTGCCCTCGGGCCGGGATCGCGGCCGCGGCCGCGTCGGCAGTCGGCCGCGGCGTCCCCGAGTCTGAGGTGCCGTCCGTGCCGGTCACGCGGCGGGGCGGTGGGCCACGCACAACTCGGCCAGCCGTGGCTCGGTCAGTTCAGGACCGCTGAGATCTGCGGTGATGGACCCTCCCGAGAGCACGAGCACCCGGTGGCAAATCAGAGTCAATTCCTCGAGATCTGAGGAAGCCACCAGTGCGGCGCTTCCTGTCGAGGCCGCGTTGCGCATCAGTTGATAGATGTCACGGCGGGCACCGATGTCGACGCCCTGGGTCGGCTCGTCCAACAGCAGTACACGGGGTGTGATCCGCAACCAGCGACCCATCATGCACTTCTGCTGGTTGCCTCCCGACAGAGAGGCGACCGGAGCGGTGAGGCTGGGGGCGCGCACGCCGAGCGTCCCGGTCAGAGCGCTGGCTTGCGAGCGGTGCTCGGCACCTCGCAGCAGCATGCCGAGCAGCCGCGTGCTCCAACGGGCCGCAACGAGATTGTCGGTGATCGATTCCTGCGGAAACAGGCCATGGGAGGCCCGGTCTGCGGCCAGGTATGCGAAGCCCAAGTCCCTCGCCGCTCGAGTGCTTCTAGGCGCGACCGGCTGCCCGTCGAGCAATACCTTCCCACCGGCGCGCTCTAGATCCCCGAACAACGCCCGAAGCAGACTGGTTCTCCCCGAGCCGGTAAGGCCGGCCAGGCCCACGATCTCGCCCCTGGCCAGGCGGAAGGAGGCCGGCCCGAATGCCCCTGCCTGCAGGCATCGCACATCCAGCAGGATGTCGATGCCGGCTTCGGCTGCCGTCCGGTTAGCGCTGCGCTCCAAGGCACGTCCCACGATGGCAGCCACCAGGGCGTCGTAATCGATCTGCGTGATGTGGGCGGTAGACACGGTGGCTCCGTCGCGAAGCACCGTCACCCGGTCGGCAATCTCGAACACCTCCCCCAAGCGATGGGTCACGAAGATGATCGCGTGGCCGCTGTCGCGAACTCGTCTCAGCGCCTCGAAGAGTACGGCCACATCCTCGGGTGGCAGCGAGGCAGTGGGCTCGTCCAGCACCAGAATGGCTCGCTCGGCGGTGTCGGAGACAGCGCGGGCCACTGCGACCATGGTCCGCTCGGCCGGGCGCAACGCGCGAACCGGCGCGGCGGGGTCGATCCCCTTGAGGTTCAACGAAGCGAAGGCACCCGCGGCGATCTCCCGGACCTGCGACCATCGGACGATCCCGAATCGCTGCGGATAGCCGTGAACCACGGCAATGTTTTCGGAGACCGATAAATCGGCCAGTAAGTCGGTCTGCTGGTGGACGAAGCGAAGGCCGGCACGGTGGGCCTGGGCCGGCGAGTAGCGCCCGATGTCCTGCTCTCCCATGCCGGCGATCGTCAACCGGCCGCCGTCGGCTGACTCGACCCCCGCAAGGATCTTGATCAGGGTCGACTTTCCCGACCCGTTCTGACCAACGAGGGCATGGATCTCACCGGGTCGCACCGCCAGGTGAGCGCCGCCAAGCGCGACGGTACCGGGATATGCCTTCGACAAGCCCGAGACTGCGAGTGCTACCCGCCGTTTGTCCTCCTCGTCGATTCGGCCGTTCGATTGTGTCTCCCTATCGGGATCGATCATCCGCCGAGTCCCCAAATGGCCCGGTAGTTGGCCCGATAGTCAACCGTGCCGTCGTACGGCTGGCCCTCGGCGGGAAGGTTGCGGTCACGGTCGAAGTGCTGCCAGCCGATTCCCGAGTCGACCACGCCCTCACCGTTGAGCATCCGGTTGATGTCGTCCATGGCTGCCCAACCGACCCAGGTCGACGGGATACCGGTTCCAGCGTCCACGCCTGCGTTGTTGCGTATCTTCTCGACACCGGAGGGAAGACCTTCGCCGCCCATCGAGAAGATCTCGTCGTTGCGACCAGACTCCACCACCGCGGGCGCTACGAAGAATGCCGCGATGTCGTAGGGCGCGATGATGGCGTTCGCATCGGGGTGCCGGGTGAGGGCGGCCTGCGCCAGCGCTGTGAGGTTGGGGCCGAGGTCGGCCAGGGTGAAGTCGATCGTCTCGAGAATCTCGCAATCACGGCACCGGGCGATCTCGTCCTCGAATGCCCGCATCTCGTACTGGACCACCAAGAGTTGGTCGTTGGTGAACTCGATGATTCTCGCGTTGCCTTCGGTGGCCACGATGATGTGGTCGGCGCGGATGCGCCCGATCTCGGAGAGATGATCGGTGTAGCGCTCGTTGGGCCCGTAGGTCGGGAGCCCGGTGATGAGAGACTCGCCGCCCACCAGGGGATCGTCGCAGTCTGTTGCGTAGAACGCCGTTGTAACGATGCCCGCAGCCTTAGCCTCTTCGAGCGCCCCGGCGACGGCGATGCAGTCGATTATGCCGAGAACGATGCCGTCGGCGCCGTCAGCGATGGCGTTGTAGATCCCCTCGGTCCACTTCGCGGGGTTGCCTTCACCGTCAAACACGGTGACATCCCAGCCCAGCGCGGCACCGGCCTCCGCAGCGCCGCCAACGCCGCGGGCACAGCCCTCGATGGACTCGCCGCACGAGATCACCCAGACGTTCGCGCCCTCGACAATGGGAGGCGACCTGTCCGGCAAAGGCCGGTCGCTGCCGTTGTAGGCGGCCTCAAGCCGGGCGCGGGCCTCGGCGAGGAACGGGTCCTCATCATCGGCAGCCGGTTCATCCTCCATGCTCGAGTCGGTGTCGGTGGGCTCCTCGGAGACGGGCTCCTCGGAGACGGGCTCCCCGTCGGCAGGCTCAGCGGCTGCAGGCTGGTCCTCGGCAGGCCCCTCGACAGCGGGTTCCGCGGGGGCTGCCGGCTGTTCCTGGAGGGCCTCAGGATCCTCGACGGACGACGAGGCGCTTGTTGGTTCCCCCGCATCGTCATCGCCTCCGCAGCCAGCAGCCGCCAGGGCAACCGTGAGCAGCGTCGCTGCTATCCAGCCGGGCCTGACAATGGTTCGCGGTTCTGCTTTCATGGCCTCCTCCTTGATAGTCAGAAAAGTGACGTCATGTTCGTGTTCTATGGACTGCTTGGTCCCGTCGCCGCCGCACCCCCGGGCTCTATGCGAGCGCGACGAGGTGGCCGACGAAGCCGTCCGTGTCGGCCATGAAGGGCGAGTGGCTCGTGTCCATGGTGATCACCTCGGCGCACGGCTGGGTTGCGACCATGGCTCGCTGGGCCACGATCGAGATCGCTTGGTCGTTGAGACACTCGATGTAGGCGCGCGGCACGGACCCGTACCGCTCTTCAGTCAGCTGCAATGCCCCGCCCAACGGCGCGTTAGCTTCGGGCTCTAGCCGGGCGCGGGCGGCTTCTGCCGCTGCTTGGTCGCAGTCGGCGTAGAGCACAGGCACCGCGGCGTCGCTCTTGAGCGTGGAGTACACGCCGTCCTCGGAGAACACCAGATTGGGGACTGCGTTGTTCCCCTCATCGGTGGTGGCGATGTTGAGGATCGTCTGGCCGCTGCACAACAGGAAGCCGGCCACGTAGACCAGTTTCGACACCAAGTCGGGCCGCGCCTCGGCTGCCTGCGAGATGAACGCGCCTCCGGCGCTGTGCCCCACTAGGACGCATGGCGTCGCTTCGGCCTCCAGAGCGTCCACCACCTGCGCTGTGTAAGTGTCCAGGTTCTGCTGGGCGAGCGGGGTATCGCCCCGCAAGTCGACCGCGACGACGCTATGGCCCCTGTCCTCAAGGCGCTCCTTGACGCCATCCCAGCACCATGGACCGTGCCATGAGCCGTGGACCAGCACGAATGTCGACATGTTGCTTCCTCCTGAACTGGCCAGTTGGATGGCGTGGCTGTCTGATGTGCCGGTCAACACAGTATTGCGGATCAGCCAGTCTGTCAATTTACTGACATCGCTTTATTTTTTTGTCCCAAGTCATCTGGCTGGTATCCGCTAGCATCCATTTCCCCGTCCCTGAACCACGAATGCACCGGGGACGATGAATCCCACGGGATCCACCCGCCCGGCACTGAACGAACCCAGTACCAACACCCCGCCCCAGTCGAGGAGCCACTGAGCGCCTATGGCCACCGAGCCGACCACCCCAAAGGGTCAACGAACACGACAGACCATCCTCGATGCAGCCTCGAAGGTCTTCACCAGAGACGGTTACGTCGATGCCCGCATGAGCGATGTCGCAGAACAGGCCGGGCTCTCCCTCGGCGGCTTGTACAGGTACTTCGAGAACAAAGAGGACCTCTTCGGAAGCGTCATCCGGGACCTCCACGAGGAGCTGTTCCGGCTGAGCCGGTCGTCGACGCCCATAGCCGAGGACCCCGAAGCTGCCCTGTTCGAAGCCAATCTCGGATACCTCCGGCACTACCACGCCAACAGCGGCGTGCTGCGGGCCTTCATCGAGGCGACGACGGTGGAGGAGCGCTTCACCACGATCTGGTGGACGATGCGCGAGCGTCATGTCGCCCGGTTCGTGCATGCGGTGGAGAACGACGAACGCGTCCAGCTCGACGGGCTGGATCCCGCCACGGTGGCCCGGGCCATGGCCTCCCTGGTCGAGCAGACCGCCTACACGACGTTCGCGCACGCCGCGCTCAACACGGCGCCGGTGGATGTGGAGACGGTGGCGCGCATCGTGACCCGGGCCTGGTACCGCAGCTTCTACGGCGATTCCGCCACCGCCTGACGGCATCGACCTCCGTCGTCATCCGGCCCGGCGGCGGGTTCGGCGGCGGGCCAAGCGGTCTTCGGTTCCCGGCGTGGCCGACGGGGACTCAAGCTTGATGTCGGGCGGGGGCTCGTCGCCTCGCAGGACGGCCGCGATCTTGGCGGTGTGGGCCGGCGTGCTGCCGCAGCAGCTGCCGATCACGGCCACTCCAGCCTCTCGGGCTCGGTGGGCGTGGGCGGCCAGCACCTCGGGCGTGCCGTCGTAGACCAGCGCGTCACCGCTCCATACGGGAACGCCTGCGTTGGGCTTGGAGATGACCGGTGTCGGTGTCCCTGCATTCGTCATGGAGGCCACCGCCGCTTCGGTGTCGCCGACGTTGTTGCCGCAGTTGGCGCCCATGGCGGCCAGGCCCAGCCCGCCCAGCCGCTCGGCCAGCTCGGTGCCGGTGACGCCCATCATGGTGCGTCCGGCCGTGTCGAAGCTCATGGTGGCGGTCACGGGGAGGTCGCACGCCGACCGGGCCCCCCGCACCGCGGCCTCCACCTCGTCGAGGTCGCTCATCGTCTCGATCCACAGCACGTCCGCGCCGCCCGCGGCCAAGCCCTCCGCCTGCTTGGCGAATGCGGCCTCGCACGCCGCGGCCGACATGTTCCCCATCGGCTCCAGCAGCTCGCCGGACGGCCCCATCGAGCCGGCCACCAGCACCGGACGGCCCGTCCGCTCGGACTCGGCGTCGGCTTCGATGCGGGCGTTGCGGGCCGCGGCCTCGTTGAGTTCCACTACCCGGTCCTGGAGGTTGTGCAGGGCCAAGCGGAAGCGGGTCCCGCCGAAGCTGTTGGTGACCACGAGATCGGCCCCGGCCCGGAAGTAGGCCCGGTGGATGGCCCGCACTTCCTCGGCGTGATGAACGTTCCAGGCCTCGGGAGGATCGCCGGCGCTAAGGCCCACCGCGAAGAGCTGGGTGCCCATGGCCCCGTCGGCCACGACATAGCCCTTGGCCGCCCACAGCTCACCGATGGACGCAGTCATGAACCGCGCTCGTGCATGTCGCGATGTCCCCTCGTCTTGGCGGCCCGGCCGTCGCCACCGAACGCCACGGTAGCGCCCGAACCCTTCGGCTCGGATGCCGCTGGCCGGTACGCTGGCCACCCATGACGTTCGCTCCCTCCCAGTCGGCCCGCTCCGGCCCGCAAGAGGGCCGCGGCCAGCTTCGGGCCAACACGCCATGACGCTCGCTCCCTCCCGGTCGGCCGCCCTTGAGCCCGGCCTGGATGTCGAGATCAGCGCGGTGGCCGGGGCGCTGGGCGCCGAAGTCCGGGGACTGGACCCGGCCCGCCTCGACGAGCGGGCTGCGGCTGTGCTGCGCGAGGCCCTCGACGAGCGCCTGGTGCTGTTCCTTCCGGGCCTGCACCCCACCGTTCAGCAGTTGCGGGACATCGGAGCGCTGTTCGGCGAGCTCGAGGTCCACCCGTACATCGACAAGGTCGACGAGAACACCCCTGAGGTGTGCGTGCTCGACACGTCGGCCACTCCCAAGGCCGACATCTGGCACACCGACGTCACCTACAGCCAGCACCCGCCCATCGCCGCACTGCTGCACATGGTGCAGTGCCCGCCCGCGGGCGGCGACACCATGTGGATCAACTGCTACGAGGTGCACGACTCGCTGTCGGTGCCCATGCAGGCCTTCCTGGCCGGGCTGACCTGCATCCACGACGACGGCAAGCAGGGGTCGTTGCGGGCCGAGCACCCGGTGGTGAGGGTCCATCCCGGCACCGGTCGCCGCAGCCTGTACGTCAACAAGCAGCACGGGCGGCGCATACCCCAGCTGTCCCGGCCCGAGAGCCAGGCCCTGCTGGGCTTCCTGTACCGCTGGCAGGAGCAGGTCAAGTTCAGCTGCCGCTGGCGATGGTCGCCCGGCGATGTGGCCCTGTGGGACGAGCGGGTGACGCTGCACTCCATAGTCGACGACATCGACGACGCCGACGGCCCCCGCATCCTGCACCGGGTGACGGTACTGGGTGACGACCCGCGGCCGCCCACCGACGCCCCGACCTGGGATCGCCACGGCAGCGACAAGACCGCGGCCAGCGGCTACTACGGCATGGCAGGCTTCGAGTTCTGAGCTCTCAGACGCGACTTCTGGAGCCCACCCGGCACCGGATAGGTTGATCCGCCGTGCGGTTCGGCGTTTTCTACGAACTCCAGATGCCCCGGCCGTGGGCTGCGGGCTCCGAGGAGCGGCTGCTGGCCGAGGCCATCGAGCAGGTCGAGGTCGCCGACGAGGTCGGCATCGACGTGGCCTGGGCGGTCGAGCACCACTTCTTGGAGGAGTACTCGCACTGCTCAGCCCCAGAGGTGTTCCTGTCGGCCTGCGCGGCCCGCACCAAGCGCATCCGCCTGGGCCACGGCATCCGCCAGGCGCCGCCCCCATACAACCACCCGGCCCGCACCGCCGAGTGCATCGCCACCCTCGACCTCATCTCCGGGGGAAGGGTGGAGTTCGGAATCGGCGAGGGCGCCACCCGCCTGGAGCTGGGCGGGTTCGGCATCCCGGCCAAGCAGAAGCGGGCCATGAGCCTCGAAGCGGGCGAACAGATCGCCAACATGATGGTCATGTCGCCCTACCCCGGCTTCGAGGGCGAGTTCTTCTCGATGCCGTGCCGCGACGTGATCCCCAAGCCGGCCCAGAAGCCCCACCCGCCGATGTGGATCGCCTGCACCAACCGCACCACCATCGAGCTGGCCGCCCGCAGCGGTCTGGGTGCCCTGGCCTTCGCCTTCGTCGACCCGGCCGAGGCCCGCCACTGGGCCGAGGTGTACTACGACATCATCCGCAGCGACGAGTGCGTGCCCCTCAGCCACAGCGTCAACGCCAACATCGCGGTGGTCACCGGGTTCTCCCTCCACGAGGACCGGGCCGAGGCCATCCGGCGGGGCTTCGACGGGTTCCACTTCTTCGCCTACGCGCTGCGCCAGCTGGTGGTGCACCACACCATCCCGGGCCACTCCGACATCTGGGACCGCTACGAGGCGCAGCGGGGCTCGGCCCTTGAGGACGCGGTGGCCGCCGCGCTGGACGCGGGCGAGGACTATGCCGACACCATCGGCACGCCCGCCGACGCCGTCCGCTGGCTCAAGCAGGCCGAGGACGCCAGCATCGACCATGTGATCTTCCTGCAGCAGGGCGGCAAGAACCTCCATAGCGACATCTGTGCGAGCCTGCGCCTGTTCGGGTCGGATGTTCTGGGCGAGTTCGCCGCCGGCCGGGCTGAGCGTGAGGCGGCCAAAGCCGAGGAGCTCGCCCCCTACATCGAGAAGGCTCTGGCCCGCAAGGAGCGGATGCGCCCCCTGGAGCGCCACGAGATACCGGTAGTGGAGGCGTCGGTGGCGCGTGCGGTTGTCCCCAGCAGCACGATCAGCTGACGAGAATTCGCGCCACTGTTGCCAGAATCGCAACAACGGCTGCTACATCGGCCCCGAGCCCACTCGATCCTGACCGCTTGCAAGTAGCTTCGCAGTAAGGTATCTTCCAAGGAAGCTAACTTCCTAGGAAGCTAGACAGGTCTGCCGACCGTGCGAGTTGCGGCCGGTGCGAGGTCTGGAAACCTCCGAGAGCGGGGTGACAATATGACGATCACCGAGGAGCAGCTGGCAGCCTGTCCCGTGGACCATGGCTCAGGACATTGCCCGGCCGCGGACATCGACCTGTGGGACATCGACATGTTCCAGCGCCAGGACCACCACGCGGTCCTGGCGCGGCTGCGTGAGACCGACCCCGGCATCCACTGGATAGATGAGGGCGACAACGGTCCCGGCTACTGGGCCATCACCCGCCAGGCCCACCTCAAGGAGGTGAACCGCCGGGCCGACGTGTTCTCGTCCAACCACAGCGGCACGCAGATGCGCGATCCCGACCGGCGCAGCAAGGTCTCGAGATTCGCGCTCGACCAGACGCTGATCGACATGGACCCGCCCCGCCACACCCGCTACCGCAAGCTCGTCAACCGCGGCTTCACCCCCCGCATGATCGGCCTGCTCGAGGACTACCTCCAGAACCGCACCGACATCATCCTCGACCAGGTCGTGGAGGACGGTCGCTGCGACTTCGTGCGCAACATCTCGGCTGAACTGCCGCTGCAGGCCATCGCCGAGATGATGGGCATCCCCATCGAGGACCGCTCCAAGGTCTTCGACTGGACCAACACAATGATCGGCAGCGAGGACCCCGAGTTCGTGAGGAGCCGCGAGGACATCGACCGGGCCGCGGCCGACCTGTTCGGCTATTCCCACCAGCTCCAGACGGAGCGCCGCAGCACGCCCTCCGACGACATCGTCACCACGCTGCTGTCGGCCGACATCGACGGCGAGGCCCTCAGCGAGCTCGAGTTCGACATGTTCTTCCTGATCCTGTGCGTGGCCGGCAACGAGACCACCCGCAACTCGATCACCCGGGGGATGATGGCCTTCTTTGAATTCGGTGACCAGTGGGAGAAGTTCGTGGCCGACCCCGACCGGCACATGGACACCACGGTGGAGGAGATCGTGCGGTGGGCCTCCCCGGTCCTGTACTTCCGCCGCCAGGCGCTGTCCGACTACGAGATCGGCGGGGTCAAGATCGCCGCGGGCGACAAGGTGCTCATGTGGCACGTGGCCGCCAACCGCGATCCGCGTGCCTTCGAGGACCCGTGGCGCTTCGACATCGAGCGCACCCCCAACGACCATGTCGGCTTCGGCGGAGGGGGCCCCCACTACTGCCTGGGCGCCAGCCTGGCCCGCATGGAGATCCGCCTCACCTTCCGGGAGGTCGCCCGGCGCATGCCCGACATCCACCTCGACGGCGAACCCGACTATCTGCGCTCCAACTTCATCGCCGGCGTCAAGCGCCTGCCGGTGGCCTACACCCCGTCAGCGTCGCACAACACCGTGCCGCTGCACCGCCTCGGCTCCGCAGCCGGCGTCTCGGGAACGGTCGGCTTCGGCGGCCACGTGGAACGCACCGCCTCCTGACGCGGCCCGCGGCTCCGATCAGGCTGAAGACGCTCTCACCAGCCAGTCGAAGATCGGGTCGCGATCACGGGAGTCCATCAGTTCGGGGTGCCACTGAACGCCGATCCATGGCCGGCGGCGGGACTCGATCACCTCGATGGCGCCGTCGTCGCTGTGGCCTGTGACCTCGTAACCGTCGGCGAGTTCGTCGATGGTCTGGTGGTGCAGTGAGTTGACCTGGATCGACGGACCGTACAGCGACTCAGCCAGCGAGCCCTCGGCGAGATCGACCCGGTGGATGATCGAGTCGGGGGGCTGGTCGTGGCAGGCGTGGGGCGGGACGTGCTGATGCAGCGTGCCCCCGCCGTGAACGTTCAGTACCTGGATTCCCCGGCAGATGCCGAGCACTGGCTTTCTGGTGCTGAGCGCTCCGTCGAGCAGGCTCAGCTCGAAGGTGTCGCGATCCGGCTCCCGGGTGTAGAGCTCTGGGCTCGGCTCTTGGCCGTAGCGCTCCGGCTCGATGTCGGTTCCGCCGCTCAGCAGCAGTCCGTCGAGGCGGTCCGCATATAGGGCGGGGTCCGCGCTGGCGGGCAGAAAGACCGGCAGACCCCCGGCTGCGATCACCCCGCGGGCGTAGTCGCAGTAGTACACGTCCAGGTGCAAGTCCCGGAACGTCTCGGGCTTCATGTTGAGTTCGCCCGCGGTCTTGGTCCGGCCCGAGATGCCGATGAGCGGTTCGCCTGCCACGGGTGAGAGTGTAGGTTCCCGACCGTGCCCAACCCGTCGTCCTGCCGCGCGGTGGCCGGTGCCCTGGATGTGGATGGACCGCTGGCCTGGCGCGAGCAGGGCACCGGTGAGGCCGTTCTGTTCCTGCACGGCCTCGGCGGCTCGCGCACATCATGGCAGCCGCAGTTGGCGGGTCTGAGCGAGGCCTTCCGCTGCATCGCCTGGGACATGCCCGGCTACGGAGCCTCGGCTCCGGTGAAGCCCCTGACGTTCACCGCCATAGCCGATGCGGTGGCCCGGCTGCTGGACGCGGCTGGCGTGGAGCACACCCATCTGGTGGGAGAGTCCTTCGGCGGGATGCACGCCCTGCACACGGCATTGCGCCATCCCGACCGGGTCGGACGCCTGGTGCTGGCCAACACGAGCGCCGCCTTCGGCCTGGACGGCACCGACCCCGATGCCTGGCGGGCCGCCCGCATCGCCCCGCTCGACGCGGGCCTGACCCCCGCCGACATCGCGGAGCAGGTGCTCACCTCCGTCGCAGGCCCCGGCCTCAGCGCTGACATGCTTGCTATGCGGGTAGCGGGCTTCGCCCGAATCCCAGCGGCAGGGCTGCGGGCAGCAATCGAGTGCCTGCCAACCCACGATGTGCTCGACCGGCTGGCCGAGGTCGAGGCTCCCGCCCTCGTGATTGCCGGCGCGCTGGATGTCGAGACTCCGCCGGCCTACTCCCAGGCCCTCCTTGAAGGTCTTCCCCACGCCGAGTTGGCCGTTCTCGACGGTGTGGGTCACCTCGCCGTCTCGGAGGCGCCGCACACCTTCAACCGCTCCGTGCGCCGCTTCCTGGCGTCTTGAGCGTTACATCACTCGGCCCTGAAGTGATATCATCCAGAAGATGGTCCGGACACAGATATCTATCACTGAGGAACAGGCCAAGCGCCTCCGGGCGGAGGCGGCTTCCAGAGGTGTCTCCCAAGCGTCGCTGCTGCGCGACGCGCTCGACGAGTTCCTCGCCAGGAGGTCGCTTGCCGCTCGTATTGACCGGGCCCGGTCACTGGCGGGTGCCTATAGCTCGGGCTGCGGCAATCTCGCCGAGGATCACGACGAGTATCTGGTGGACGCCTTCTCTGCGTGATCCCCGTACTGGTTGACACCTCCGCGCTCCTCGCCTTCCTAAATATTGAGGACGAGAACCATGCGCGCGCCGTCGCTGATTGGTCTCGCCTGCTCGACGGCCTTGAGCTAGATGAGCTCAGTGGCGTCACCCACTACGGGGTCGTTCTGGAGGCGAGTGCGCTGGTGCAGCGTCGGTTCGGGATGGAGGCGACTCGAGAACTTCACGACGGGCTGCTCGCTACGCTCAGGTTGGAGTGGGTCGACGAGGCGCTTCACACTCGGGCGGTGACGGCAATGCTCGCTGCTGGTCATCGCCGCGTCTCGTTGGTGGACTGGACCTCGTTCGAGCTGATGAAGGCCAAGGGCATCCGGTACGCGCTAGCGTTTGACTCGGACTTCGAGCAGCGGGGGTTCGGGCTGCCTTGGGAGTAGCGGCTGGCATCCTCACGCCGGAACGGGCCGTACTCGTGGAGCGGATGGCGGCTCTCGGGCCGCGCTTCGCTGAGCGGGCCGAGCGCCACGACCGCGACGCTACGTTTCCCACCGAGAACTGGGACGACCTGCGCGACGCCGGGCTGCTCGGCCTGTGCATCCCCGTTTCCGACGGAGGGCTCGGCGGCGACTTCGTGGCCTACGGGTTGGCGGCCGAGGAGTTGGGACGGCACTGCGCCACCACCGCGCTCACGTTCAACATGCATACCGCCACCACCATCCTCGTGGGCCAGATCGCCGACGAGCTGGACCTCACCGCAGCCGAGCGGTCGCTGCTGGCCGAGCGCCGGGCCGAGTTGCGGCGCGGCATCGTGGAGGACGGCACGATCCACAGCCAGCCCTTCTCGGAGGGCGCCGCCGCGGGCGCCACCGCGGGCTACTCCACCCGGGCCGTGCCCGCCCCCGGCGGCTACCGGGTGACGGGACGCAAGATCTTCGCCTCCCTGTCGGGCGCGGCCCACATCCACAACGTGGTCTGCCTGGTGCCCGGCGACAAGCGGATCCGCTTCATGGGCGTGCCCGCCGACACGCCCGGTGCCACCATTGAAGGCGATTGGGATCCGCTGGGGATGCGGGGCACCGACTCGCGCACTCTCGTGCTCGACGAAGCGGTGGTGCCCGAGGGCAACGAATGGCTGCCGCCGGGTGCCTTCGATCAGGCCGCGACCCGCTGGCCCTACTTCTACATGACGCTGTCGTTCGCCTACCTGGGGCTGATGCGGGGCGTCCTCGACGCCACCGCCGCCTACCTGCGGGGCGACGACGGCGGGGGCCCGGCCCGCCGGGACCATCCGATCAAGCAGCAGGGCTGGGCCCAGATGAACCTGCTCTACGATCGGGCCCAGTCGCTCACCTATCGGGTGCTGGCCGAGTGCGGCGTCGATCCGAGCCCGGACCAGGTGCGGCGGGCGTGGTCGTCGGTGGTCACCGTGATGGAGGGCGCCCCCGCGGCGGCTTCGCTGGCCCTTCAGGTTTGCGGGGGCCGCAGCATGCTGCGCCCGTCCTACCTGGAGCAGGCCTACCGGGACGCCCGTTGCGGGGCGGCCATGCTGCCTTGGAGCGTGGAGGTGTGCCTGGAGCGCCTGGGCCGCACCGGCCTCTACCCGGAGCAGGACGAAGCGCCGGCCTGAGGCCGAGCGGGATAGCCCTGGACACCTTCGTAAGGCGCTGACCGAGGCCGTGGCCCGAGCGGCCCGCGAGTGCAGCGAACATGAACGGGAAACAGGGGCCGGACGGCGTCGATGCCGCCCGCCGTCCGCCCGTCGGGGTGATTGCAACCGCGGCGCGGGCTACCTTTCGGGGCCGAACGCTTACCGTCCCGCTACCGGGGGAGCAGACATGAGCGACTGGGACCGCGTCCGGGTGCTGTGGCCCGATCACCTCGGGCTGGCTCGGGGCAAGTACGTGCCGATCCGGCTCGCCCATCAGGGCGCCAACCACTGCGTGTGCGTGTTCGCGCTGGGCTATGACCGCAGCATGAATCCCGCGCCCGGCGCCTACCTGCTGGAGGGTCTGCCCGACACCCACGTCAGCTTCGACCCCTCCGACATCCGCCAGGGCTGGGACGACGACGCCACCGGTGTCGTCATCGGCGACCTGACCATGCACGGCGAGCCGCTGCCGGTGTCGCCGCGGGAGGCGCTGCGCCGGGCCGTGTCCGACTGGGAGGCCGTCGGCTACAGCCCCAAGGTCGGCATCGAGCTCGAGGCCTACGTGTTCAGCGGCGGGATGGACGCCCCCCGGCCCTACGACACGCCCCGGTCGATGGTCTACGGCACCGGTCCGGGCTCGGATCCCGCCGGGGTGGTCACGTCGCTGGTCCGCCGCGCCGAGGCGGTGGGCATCGCGGTGGAGTCGGTCAACGCCGAGTACGACGAGGGGCAGTTCGAGCTGACCCTCGAGTACCGCGACGCCCTGCCGGCCGTGGATGACGCCTTCTTGTTCCGGCTGCTGGCCCGTGAGACCGTTCTCACCGCCACCGACTCAGCGGGCAGCCCCCTCGGCCTGGACCTCACCTTCCTGGGCAAGCCCTTCCCCGGCGTGTCCGGCACCGGGATCCATGTGAACCTCTCGCTGGCCGACGCCGACGGCGACAACGCCTTCTCGGACGCGAGCGGCGCCCACGGGATGTCGGACCTGGCCCGAGGCTGCCTCGCCGGTCTGATCGGCCACCACCGGGGGATGACGGCGCTGGCCGCGCCCACCGTCAACGCCTACCGGCGCCTGCGCCCCGGCGAGATCAACGGCTACTGGGCCAACTGGGGCGTTGAGCACCGCTGCGCCGGGAACCGGGTGCCGGGGAGCGCCGGCCCGGGCATGCGCATCGAGAGCCGCATCGGCGACGGCGCCGCCAACCCGTACCTGCTGGTGGCGGCGGTGCTGCAGGCGGCCCGCCTCGGCGTGGCGGACGGTCTGGCGTGCCCCGATCCCTTGACCACAGACGGCTTCGAGGAGGTCAACACCGATGTCCGCTGCGCCCACTCCCTGAGCGAGGCCCTCGACGACATGGAAGCCGACGAAACTCTGTGTGCTGCGGTCGGCTCGGAGGTGTGCGCCAACTTCGTGTTCAACAAGCGGGAGGAGTGGGGCCGCTACACCGCGGCCGCCGGCGACGAGGTCGTCGCCGACTGGGACGCCATCACCGGCACCGAGCCCCTCTCGCAGTGGGAGCTGAAGCAGTACCTGCCCTACCACTGAGCACAGCATCACCATGGCTCCGCCCCGGCTGCCGCGGACCGACTTGTGTCACAGGAGGGCTGCGCAGGTGTCTTCGACGGTCTGTAGCACCGCCTCCTGGCTGAAGTGGACCTTGTACGCAGGGCCGCGACCAAGCAGAGCCCGCAGGCCAGGGCGATCCGGCGAAACACCACAGTTCCGCTCCTAGGAGTTGGCCACCTCATCCAGGAACCAGTCGACCAGGGCCGCGCACTGGCGGGCGTTGCGGTCCTCGTGGTGGCGCGCGCTCGCGAGCAGTTCCGTCGAGTTCACGCCGTACTCGGCCAGGTGGTCCTCGTCCACCCCTGTCAGGAAGCTCTCGACGTGGGCGTGGGTGATCTCCGGGTGGAACTGGGTGCCGACACAGCGGCCCAGCCGGAACAGCTGCACGGCGTTCTCGTTCACAGCCAGAATCTCCGCCTCCGGCGGAGGGGCGAAGCGGTCGTAGTGCCACTGGAACCACGGTCCCGGCCCCAGCGGGTTGCGGACCCCGTTGGGCGAGCCGTCAGGCTCGTGGATCTCGTACCAGCCGATCTCGGCGACGGGCGCCTGCTCCACTTCGCCGCCGAGAGCCGCGGCCAGCAGCTGTCCCCCGAAGCAGACGCCCAGCACCGGTACTCCCAGCGCGTAGGCGGCCTGAACCATCTTGATTTCGTCGAAGATCCAGCTGTCGATCTCGCCAGTGTTGGTGAGTGAGCGGATCGAGCCCATGGGCGCCAGCACGTCGTAGTCGGCGAGGTCGGGGAAGGGGACCGCGTCGTTGGGCCGGTCCAGATCGGAGGTCACCACATGCTCGTGCACGTCGAAGCCCCGCTGGGTCAGACGCTTGCCCACCAGCGCGCTTGTGCCCTGGGGCTCGTGGGCCAGAACCAGTACTCGCTGCGGCTTGCTCACAGGTCAAACCATACGTGGGCCTGGCCCGTGCCCGACACCGACTCGTACTGCTGACGAGTCGCTAGAGAGTGATGCGGCCGTATATGGACAGCTCGACGGCCTCGAACTCCACATCGAAGGACATTTCGTGCTCGTCGAGGAACTCGGGGAGCTTGACCGGTCGTGTCTTGGTCCCCTCCGGGCCCTTGGGCAGGTGCTCGGTCGGTCCGTACTCGGCCTCCAGCCGGGCCACCTCGTCGTCGGGCAACCTGTCGATCCTGCAGGGAACGCCCTTGAACTGGGGTATGCCCTGCTCCCAGTCGATGAAGTTGGGGTCGTCGTCCGATGTGAGCTGGGCGTCGGAGAAGTCCCACATGCCCGACATGTTCTCCAGTCCCGGGCGCGACTCCGGCTTCCACCAGCCGTGGGGGACCCGGACGAGGCCGTCGGGCATGGTCGAGCGTATGAACACCCGGCCGACCATGGTCCCGGTCGGGGTCGTCACCCGGGCCCAGTCCCCCTCGTCGACACCGAGCGACGCGGCGTCGGCGGCCGACAGGTAGAGGGTCGGGTCCTTGGCCCGTTTGCGGAACTCGGGGACGTGACGCTGGCCGGTGCGGTAGTACTCGTCGTCGGGCAGCCCGATGAACATCTGCATCGGGTACTCGTCGGTGGACGGCGGCGTCTCCCGGTAGTACGGAAGCGGATCGAAACCGAGATCGTCCAGGATGGACGAGTGCAGCTCGACCTTGCCCGACGGCGTGGCGAAGCCCGTCTCCAGGTACTTGCGCTCTGTGCTTGGTGGCGCCGGCTCGGGGTCGGGGCTCGGAAAGCGTCCCGCCGCCACGATGTCGGCAAAGGCCTGACCGCTCGGCTCGACTCGATAGTCGAGGAACTCCTCGCCCGTCCGCCACGGGAACACCTCACCCATGCCCATGCGCTGGGCCAGTCCGTGCCAGAAGTAGACCACGCTCTTGCACTCGCCGGGGGGTTCCATCGCCTGCTCGCTGATGCCGGCCAGCAGGCCGGGTCGCTCGAGCCAGGAGTCTCCCGGAAGCACGTAGTCGGCAATCTGCGCGGTGGGTGTCATGGCGTGCTCGTACACCACGAGGAGGTCTTGGGCCATGAGTCCGTCGTAGATCCGCTTGGTGTTGGCGAACGACATCAAGGTGTTGTTGGCCAGGGCGAAGAACGCCTTCACGGGGTAGGGATCACCCTCGGCCATGGCCTTGAACACCGCCATCGGGTTGGCCATGTAGCACCCGCTCACCAGGTTCGCCCACTTGTGACCCCACACCCGCAGAGTCGGCTCGTTCAGAGCCATTTGGGCCCGATAGGTGAATGCCGGGTGATCCTGGGCGCCGAGCTGCTTGTCCTTCTGTTCCTGAGGGAGCACGTCGTGCATCTCGATCTCGGTGTCGGACCTCACCGCAGGGTTGAAGCCGGCGAAGACGTCGCCCCCCTTGGCGTCGAGGTTGCCGGTGATCGCCCGCAGGGAGCACTGGAGCCGGATGGCCGAGGTGCTGTTGATCAGCTGGTCGGTGATAGGGGTCCACGGGAAGCATGCGCTCTTGCTGGTGGCGTACATGCGAGCAGACTCGACGATGAGCTCGGGGTCGAGGCCGGTGATCTCGGCCACGCGCGAGACCGGGAACTGGCGGATCCGCTCGGCGAGCTGGTCGAAGCCGACGGTCCAGTCACGGACGAAGTCGGCGTCGTAGAGCCCCTGCTCGATGATCACGTTGAGCCAACCGAACAGGAGCGCGGTGTCGGTGCCCGCGCGGATGGGGAGCCACAGGTCAGCCAGATCGGCGTTGCCGCTGCGCCGGGGGTCGATGACGATGAGCTTCGCCCCCCGTGCCTGCGCCATCCGGATCATCTTGTGCTCCAGCGTCCAACTGTGACGGCGCGGGTCGTGGCCCATCAGCACGATGCAGTCGGTGTGCGCCAGATCGCTGCGGGGGTACCAGCCATACACGAGCCGATTGACGGCCGCGGTGTTGCCCATGCAGTAGGCGACACCGCCGATCCAGTTGGGGGAGCCGAGGTGGTTCATGAACCGCCGGCTCAAACCGTTGTCGAGACCGATGTTGGCGTCGGAGGTGGCCATGGCGAAGGCCTCTGGCCCGTAGCGCTCGACCACGGTCGTCAAGCGGGCGGCGATGTCATCGAGGGCGTCGTCCCAGCTGACCTCCTGCCACTGGCCCCCGCCCCGCTCACCGACCCGCTTGAGGGGCCCCATGAGCCGGTCCGGGTGGGCGAACGACTTCGGCGCATACGCCCCCTTCATGCACAGCACGCCCTCCAGAATCGGCGTGTCGCGTGAGGTGACCTTGACCACGCGGTCGTCCCTGACCTTGACCGAGACTGGGCAGAAGCCGTCACAGCTCGCGCAGATGACGGACTTGACCTCATCGTCGCTGCCGGTTGCGAATCGCTTGCTGGTTGCGGGTCTCTTGCTGTCCAGTGCAACCGTGGTCACAGGATCGATCCTCTCGCTGGTCCCCTCCGGGCGCCAGCCGTCATACTACATTGGGCCACATCGGGACAAGATTGCCGCGCGAAGTGACGTCTCACAGCAGGGCGAAGTACTCGCGGTGCTCCCACTCGGTCACGTCGTCTGAGTCGACGGCGTCGGCACCGCTGGCCTCGACGAAGCGGTTGAACTCGAAGCGCTTGAGCGTGAGCCAGTAGTCGAGGAACTGGTCGCCGAACGCCGAGCGGTAGACGCCATCGTTCTCGAGGGCGTCCAGGGCAGCGCCCAGATTGGTGGGGAGCTGCTCGACCTCGGCGGCGTAGGGCTCGATCTCCATCGGCCCGGGCTCAAGTGCCTGCTCGATTCCGGCCAGGCCGGCTTCGATCTGGCTGGCCATGTACAGGTAGGGGTTGGCGGCCGGCTCGCCGACCCGGTTCTCGATGTGGCTCGCCGGGTCTCCCGGGCTGGAAATGACGCGCACCATCGCCGCCCGGTTGTCGAATGCCCACGCCGCCCGGTCAGGGGCGAGCGAGTACGGCCGGTTGCGCCGGTAGCCGTTGACCGTTGGCGTCGTGAAGCTCGACGCCGCTGATCCGTGGGCCAGGATCCCGGCAACATAGTGGCGGCCCACGTCGGACAGCGCCCCGTCACCGCTGGGGACGAAGACGTTCTCCCCGGTGTCGAGACTCGTCAGCGACTGGTGGAGATGCCAGCCGGATGGGTAGAAGCTGGGGATGGCCGGCTTGCACATGAAGGAGGCGAGGTGGCCCATCCGGCGACAGATCTGCTTGGTCGCCGTCCGGAACAGCACCATGGCATCCGCCGGTTCCAGTCCTTGAAGGACGTCGAAGGTCGTCTCAATCTGGCTCGGTGCCCACTCGTCCTCGAGCGTCCTCAGCGGGAGCCCGAGCGAGAGCAGGTGGCTCCGCAGCACCGATAGCACGTGGTCCACCTCGTCAAGGTGGTTCTCCAGCAGGTACGAGTAGCCGGTGGCCACCGGCATCACCTCCGGCGGGACGGGTGGCATGCCCGGACCCCCGAGGCCCGCCGGATCGAGAGACGGGTCGACGATCCTGGTGAGATACCACTCCACCTCGAGACCGGCGACGAACCCGTAGCCTCGCTCGGCCAGCCGCCCGAGAGACGCCTTCAAGATCCCCCGTGGCGACAGCGGGAACGGTCGACCATCCCGGTGATGGAGGTCGGCCAAGATCCAGCCGGTCCCCGGGGCCCAGGGCAGGACCCGGAAGGTGGACGGGTCGGGCACCATCGTGACGTTGGGAACCCCGCTCAGCTCGTCGACCCCGAAGCCGCCTCCGGCCATGAATGGGTTGAACACGATCGAGTTGGCCGGGTCGAGAGAGAACGGGGCCATCGAAATCTCGCTGCCGCTCTGTAAGGCCGCCTCGAAGGCGGGGATCGTCAGCGCCTTGCCTCTCAGGAGCCCGTGCTGATCGGGCCAGGACACGCGGACCGCCTCCAACCCCTCGGTCTCGATCTGTGATCGGATCGCGGCCACCTGGGCTCTCTGATCGTCGGACCACAAGCCGTGGTCGTCTATGAAGTTGTCGCTCATGCCGGTCCTTCCCATTCTCCGAAAGAGGCGGTCAACCTAGGTCAACCGAGGTCACCGTAGGTCACCAAGCCGCGCCGGATCCCCTTTCCTGAACAATTGTCTGAGGTTACACTCGCCCCATGACCTGGGTCGAGCCGTACCTGTCCGACCTGGGCGCGGCCGACGCAGACTTGAGCGACCACGACTCGTTCACCGGGGTCGTTCCCCACGCCACGTTCCAGCGACTGCGAGCTGAGGATCCGGTCTCATGGTGCGACCAGGAGGACGGCGCGGGGTTCTGGTCGGTAACCCGCTACCAAGATGCGCTTGCCGTCAGCCGGGAAGTCGAGCGATTCAGCTCGGCCCAAGGCATCAGCATGGACCAGTTGGCGCCGGACGAGCTTGCAGCCCGGCGCTCGATGATCGAGATGGACCCACCGGAACACACCCGGCTGCGGCGGCTGGTCAACCGGGGATTCACCCGACGCACGGTCGAGGGGTTCGAGGAGAGGATCCGGAAACTGGCCGTCGACGTGATCGAGGAGGCACTCGAACGCGACGAGTTCGACTTCGTCACCGACATTGCCAAGGAGCTGCCGATGCGAATGCTGGGCCAGCTGCTCGGGATCCGCGACGACGGGCGACGCCTGGTCGAGCTCGGTGACGCCCTGCTCTCCAACACCGACCCCGACTTCACCGATCATCCGGTGGGCCTCACCGACACCGACGAATACCGGCTGCTCCCGTTCCGCAGCCCAGCCGCGCTGGAGCTGTTCGAGTACGCCGACGTCGAGGCCGAGCTGCGACGCCAGGAAGACCGCGACGACGTCATCGCCAAACTGCTGGCCCCTACCACCGACGGCGATCCGCTAACCGACCTGGAGTTCAAGAACTTCTTCACCCTCCTGATAATTGCTGGGAACGACACCACCCGCTACACGATGACATCGGCGATGCTGACGCTCATCGAGCACCCGTCGTTGTGGAAGGCGTGGCAGAACGACCGGTCCCTGACCGAGACCGCGGTCGAGGAGATACTGCGGACAACCACGGCCACCGCTCACATGCGCCGCACCGCCACCGCCGACACTACCCTCGGGGGCCGCAGAATCATGGCCGGGGACAAGGTCATAATCTGGTTCATCTCGGCCAACCACGACGAGGAGGCGTTCGAGCGACCCTTCCGTTTCGACCTCGGCCGATCCTTCAACGACCACATGGCGTTCGGCCGCAACGGCCCCCATTTCTGCCTCGGCGCTTGGTTGGCCCGGATGGAGGTCCGCCTCATCTTCGAGGAGCTCCTCGACCGGGTCGACCACTTCGAGCTGGCTGGCGATATCGCCCGCCTCCGGTCCAACCTGATCCTCGGCGTCAAGACCCTGCCGGTGAAGGTCTTCTAGTCCCGGTCCGCGCCGTCAGGCGGCGCGGGAGTCGCGATGTCGCTCGCCGTCAGTCGTCGGTCAGGGGCGACGCCCAAGGCGACGCGGCGCGTCGGGCGGCGTCGAGGTCCTTCCACGCTCCATCGAAGTCCTCGCCGGTGGTGACAGCGTCGATTGCGCCCGGACCGGACACGGGGTTGTCGCGCCCCAACAGGTTGGACGGCGATGGGTCGGCCGCGGCGGTCAGGAACCAGCGTCGGTGCGTGCGGACGCCGACATCGGTCGGGCCGAGGTGCTCCTCGGCCCGGTCGTAGAGAGACCCCTGCGATTCGACCGCCCATTGGTCGTGGACGTTGATGTCGCTGCCCATCCCGGTGAAGGTTTGCGTCCTCTGCTCCTCGGGGTCATACCCCCACTGGTCGAACCGCCCGTGGATCGGCCGGTACTCGGGCAGCGTCACGGCCGAGATCCGCTGCTCTCTCATCAGTTCGGCATCGACCGGCTCATCGAAGCTTACGAACATCGAGTACCAGTAGCTGCTGTGATCATCGATCGGGACGTGCCACTGGGTGAGGCTCATCTCCCGGCTCATGGGGATCGTGATGGCATTGGGAAAGATGCAGTACGAGATCCGGACGTGGGTGAACTCGCCCCGGAAGTCGCGGGTCGTCCGCATCCGGAAACCGAACGAGGTCGGCTCGGACACGATGGTGGGGTGCGAGGCCTCGCGCATCAACTTGGCGACAGTCACCCCGGTGTCGGCGACTAGGCCGCGGAACTGCCGTCCGTACTGCTCGGAGTCGTCGTCCAGGAACCGATGGAGGAAGCCGGCGTGGGAAGGATCGACGCCGACCTCCTGGGATTGCAACCAGTTGGCGTCCCACAGGCCCTTGAACGTGAACACGTGCGTCTGGGGTGCGATGAGGCAATCGAACCCGGGCATGGGCGGCGGCTCCCCTTCGCCGAGATACGCCCAGACGATGCCGTTCCGCTCCTGCACCGGGTAGCTGCGATGGCGGATCCGCTCACGGAACCGGCTGGTCTCCGGCTCGGTCGGCGTCTCGAGGCAGGTCCCGTCGACGTCGAGCAGCCAGCCATGGAACGGGCAGCGCAGACCCCCGTCCTCCAGCCGCCCGAAGCTCAGGTCGACGCCTCGGTGTGGGCAGCGGCGACCGACAAGCCCAAGCCGGCCCAGCTCGTCGCGGAACAGCACCAGCTTCTCGTTCATCAACGTCACCGGCACGAGCGGGCGATCGCTTGCCAGCTCCTCGGTCAGCGCCGCCGGTTGCCAGTACTGGCGCAGGATGCGGCCCCCCGGCGTCCCGGGACCCGACTCGGTGAGCACCCGGTTCGCTTCCGCACTTACCATCCATTCCTACTATATCCCATAGCGACCGGACCCTCCGAAACTGTGTAGGTGGGTGAAACCATGCCCCACATCATCATCGAATACTCGGCCAATCTGGCCGACCTCATCGACACCGACGCGCTGGTGGCCGCGGTGCACGCCGCCGCCCTCGACGACGGTCTCCCCGCCCTCGCCGGGCTGCGCACCCGAGCCGCGCCCCGCGACCAGTACCGAATCGCCGACGGCGACCCTTGCTACGGGTTCGTGTGCCTGACAGCTCGCATCGGACCCGGCCGGGCGCCTGAGACAGTCCAGCGCTTCCTAACCCGGCTCATCGATACCGTCGACGAGGTGCTGGCTCCGCTTCAGCCCGACCATCCGGTCGCCATCAGCGCTGAGGTCCAGCTGATCGACGCGAAGTTGCGCATCAACCGCAACCACATCCGCACCCATCTCGCCCAGTCTGAACAGCTCGCATCGGACCCGGCCGGGCGCCTGAGATGGCCCAGCGTTTCCTGACCCCGCTCGTCGATACCGTCGACGAGGTGCTGGCTCCGCGTTCGTGACGGGCGGCTATTGGGCCAGGACCAGTGCTCGCCGCGGCTTGCTCACAGGTCAAACCACACGTGGGCCTGGCCGGTGCCCGACACCGACTCGTACTGGCCGAACTGGGTGCCGCGGGCCGTGCAGGACGCGCCGCCCAGCGCGCCGACCATGATCAGGTAGTGGCCGAAGTAGCCCTCGGGGGCGTGGCGGGAGTACTCGGGCAAGAAGTCGATGATGGCGGCGTGGTCGCCGGCGGCCATCCATGCCAGCACGGCTCGGTCGGCCGCGGCGGCCTCGGGGGTGCGGATGTGAAGGTCGGGGTCGGCGCCCTCGTGGTCGCGGAACTGCCGCAGCGGCCAGAACCGGTGGCTGAGCCCGCCGCTGGCCAGGATCACAACCCGCCGGTCGAGCCCGGACACCGCGGCGGCCAATAGCTCACCGGCCAGCAGGAAGTCGTAGGGCTCGGCGGTCTGGCACACGCCCATCGACACCCAGCGCTCGTCGCCCTGCAGGAAGCCGAGCAGGTTGACGGTCGGGTAGTGCACCGGCAGGTGCGGGTCGTCTGCGGCGGTCACCCAGGTGTCGTCGCGGCCGGCGGCCGCGTCGGCGAAGGCGTGGGCCAGTTCGGGGTCGCCGGGCATGTCGTAGGGCATGGCGCACATGCCCCGGGGGAGTTCGTCGGAGGTGAACAGGCCCTTGCGCCGCTCATGGGCCGTCACGACGTGCTCGACGGTGGTGAACCAATGGGTGTCGATCACGACCACCGTGTCGGGTGCCGCTGGGTCGAGGCGCTCGGTCCGCAGGGCGTGAAGGCCGGCGAACAGTGTGGTGTCCTCGCCGCCGTTGAGGGCCCGGCGCTCGTGCTCGGGCATCACCAGCGGAGGCACATGCGATACCAGCGCGGCCCCCACGATCGATCCCATGGTCAGACCTCCCGACGGCCTCTCGGCATCATGCCACCACCCGGACGGGCAGGTGCTTGATGCCGGCTATGAAGTTGGAGCGAAGGTAATCGGGCTCGCCGTCGGGCTCGAGGCGGTCGATCCGCTTCATCAGCTCCTCGAACACGAGCCGGGCCTCCATGCGGGCCAGCCACGCGCCCAGGCACAGGTGCGGCCCGTTGCGTCCGAAGGCCATGTGGTCGTTGGGGTCCCGGGCCAGGTCGAAGCGCCAGGGATGGGGGAACCCGTCGTCGTCGTGGTTGGCGGAGCAGAACCACATCACCACCTTGTCGCCGGCGGCGATGTTCTTTCCGCCGAGGGTGACGGGCCGGGTGGCGGTCCGCCGGAAGTGCATGGTCACCGCGCTGGTGCGCAGGACCTCCTCCACCGCGGTCGCGGTGAGCGACGGGTCGGCCCGCCAGGCCCGCCACAGCGCGGGATGCTGCATCATCGTGCGCAACCCGTGGGTCATCGTGTAGCGGGTGGTGTCGTTGCCGGCCGCGATGAGCAGGGTGAAGAAGTTCTTGAACTCCAGGTCGCTGAGCGGTTCGCCGTCGCGGGTGGGGGCCAGCAGCTGGGTGATCACGTCGCTGCGGGGACAGGCCCGGCGCTCGGCGGCCTGGCGCTCGGCGTATTCGAACACGTCGATGGCGACCGGGCTGCGGAACGGCATCAGCCGGTACTCGGTGGTGTCGGCCGTGTCGACCACATGGGTGGTGAACTCCGGGTCGCTGTTGCCGAGGAAGGCGTCGCCCCATTCGACGAGTTGATGGCCGTCGGCGTCGCTGGTGCCCAGCAGCCGGCCCAGCATCCGCATCGGCAGCTTGGCCGCCACCTCGGTGACGAAGTCGAAGGCGTCGGCGGTGAGGGCCTCATCGAGCACCTCGGCGGCCAGGGCCCGGATGGAGTCCTCGTAGGACTCGACGGTGCGGCGGGTGAACCCCCGGTTCACCAGTCGCCGCAGCCGGGTGTGCTCGGGCGGGTCGAGCTCCATCATCGTGCGACGGGCTTCGAGCTCGTCATCGTCCATCTCCTCGAGTCGGATGCCACGGGAGGAGGTGAACGTCTCGACGTCGCGGCTAACGGCCAGTGCGTCGTGGTAGCGGGTGATCGACCAGAATCCGGAGCCATCGGCCTCGGGGGTCCAGTGCACCGGGTCGTCGCGGCGCAGCCTGGAGAAGGTGGCGTGGGGCACTCCCGACGTGAACGAGTCGTGGGAGGACAGGTCGGCGTCGTCGTGGCCATGGTCGCTGAGGTAGTCGTCCACGAATGTGGCCGTGGCCAGGCTCATGGTGCGGCCTCGGGGCCGGCCTTGGGGTTGGGGCCGGCCCACAGGGTGGTGCCGCCGGCCATGGACGTGCCGACCTGGCGGTAGAAGCCACCGATCATCTCGACCGGCTGAAGGTGATGCAGCTCCTCGGTGGGGCACTCGGGCAACGTGAGTTCGGCGTCACCGGCGTACACCGGCCCGAGGTCGGCGTCGTAGCCCCGCATGGTGACCAGTTCGTCGAGCGAGTCGGTGCCCTCGGCCTCCATGGCCGGCATCTGGCGGCTGTGCAGCATCGGATGGCCGTTGACGAAGCCGGGCGCGTCGGCGGTGCCGGTGATGGTGAACCGGGCCTCGGCAATGCGCCGCCCCCAGGTGCTGAGAGTGGCCCCGAACCGCCCGCCGGGCGCCAGCCGCGGCCCGGCTCTTCCCACCGTCACCGGCCTCGTCATGGCGATCTCGCCCATCTTCTTGGGGTAGCCCTGGAAGTGGCCCCTGGCCATGGCGAAGTCCTTGTCAACCCAGATGTAGGCCGCCCGGCTGTAGGTGGTGCCCCGGTAGCGGCAGCGCACCACGGCGAACACCTCCCGGTACTGGGCCCGCACCGGGTCGAGCAACTCCTCGAAGGCGTCGCCGCAGCTCTGCCACTCGGCCCAGATCATGGCCACCGCACCGGGGTCGGTGTCGGCGGGTGCCAGAGGTTCGGGCAGCAGTTCGGCCACCCGATCCGGATCGGTCCGGTATTCCACCGTCAGCATGTCCCCGGAGTAGTGCCAAGGCGGCGAGGGAACGATGCCGGCGACCCCGGCAGGCGTCCGCGGGTACATGAACCCCTGAAGCTCCGCCACGCCCGAACCCTATTCGTTCGGCCCCAAACGATCAAGCCCGTTCGTCTAGGCCCCACTTATGGACGAGTTGATATCTCTACTTGCTGGATTGCGTCATTCCATTCATAACTCGTCATTTATTTGTAGCGGATATGAGAGTCTTGAGGACCAACGAGTGGGCTCGGTCGTGGGAGCCATAGAAACTCGCTGCAAGTCGCAAGATGATATTGCTGCAAATCCACAGGTAATTTTGCTGCAAACTCTCAGATACAATGATTGCAGGTACTCAGTCACCCAGTTCGATCGGAGGTCTCGATGAGCGTTCTGCCCGAGCGGTTCGACTACCGGCCTCGGGTCGTGGACAATGAGGTCGAGCGGCGCCTGCGACTGTTGCCGACTGTGTTGATCGAGGGCCCTCGCGGCTGCGGGAAGACCACCACGGCACGCCGCCTGGCCAATCGGGAGCTCCTGCTGGACCAGGACACCAACGCCCGAAGCCACGCCGCCCACGGCACCCTGCCCCTCGACCAAGGCCCCTTCCCGCTGCTGATCGACGAGTGGCAGCTCGCGCCGCAAGTCTGGAACCGGGTGCGACGGGCCAGCGACGACCTGCAGAGCCCAGGGCGGTTCATGCTCACAGGGTCGGCCAACCCCGCCGATGACATCACCCGGCACTCCGGCGCGGGCCGGGTGGCGCGGGTGAGGATGCGGCCAATGTCGCTGTACGAGTCGGGTGCATCGACCGGGGCCGTGGGCGTGTCCTCGCTGCTCGACGGCGGCGTCTGCTCCGCTTGGCAGGAGGGCGGCGGACGGGCCGACACAGAGCTTCGGGACGTGATCGAGGCCCTGTGCCGCGGCGGGTGGCCCGCCTGCCGCGCCATGTCGGTGAGCGGCGCCCAAGAGTTCCTGGGTCTGTATCTCGATGAGATCTGCCGCGTCGACGTGCCCCGGGTGAACGGCATGCGGCACGACCCGGCCGCGGTGAGACGCACGATCGTCTCGTTGGCGCGCCACAGCGCGTCGTCTCCTTCCGGATCGACGCTGGCTTCCGACATCGGCGGGGGACGGCCGATCGCCTACGAGACTCTGGCGGCATACCTCGACGCTCTCGAGCGCATCTTCATTGTGGAGAACCAGCCCGCCTGGTCGCCCCATCTCGCATCGCGCTCGCGCCTGCGCAAGGCCCCCAAGCGCCACCTCGCTGATCCGGCTCTCGCTGCGGCAGCGCTGGGCGCCGGTCCGGCGCGGCTCTTCGACGACCGCGAGATGCTGGGGCATCTGTTCGAGTCGATGGTCGTGAGAGACCTGCGCGTCTACGCCCAAGCGAGCGGTGCCGAAGTATTCCACTTCTTGGACAGCAACCACCTCGAGGCCGACGCCATCGTCCAGCAAACCGACGGAGCATGGCTGGCGGTGGAGGTCAAACTTGGAGAGGCCGCCTCCGTGGACGCCGCTGCCGAGACGCTGCTGAAGCTCCGCAGCCGCGTCGACACCCGGCGCATGGGAGAGCCGGCCAAGCTGCTGGTGGTCACCGCCACCGGCTACGCACACGAACGTTCCGACGGCGTAGCCGTAACGCCGCTGACCCTTCTAGGCCCCTAGCTCTCCTACCTCATCTCGGAGCAGCTCAGCACAGAAATAGCCGACTGGCAGGCCTCGGTCGCGTCCATGTGGAATCGCCTCGGTTGTAGCGCCACACGATGGGCGGATTGCTGGGGAGGACTGCCCAAACGGTGTCCACCTCCTCGGGCAGGGACGGAGGACGCGGGTACCCACGGTCCGCGAGTGAGGCCTCGTTGTGGCGAAGGGTCTGCCCCTTGAGGTTCATGCGGTCGAAGGACACCACCAGATGGCGCTCGTGAGCGCACGCAGAATCGAGCTTGCGGCGGTTGTCACATTTCGCCGCCTCCCTCTCAACGGCCTCGGAGAGATCGTCTTGACCGAGGTGACCAGCTCGGCTCGGGCTCCGCACCACGACATTGGGTTCACCTTGCCGGGGCACGCCGTCGAGCGGGAGCACGGAGACGATGCCGGCTTCGGACATTTCGACCAGCGCTTCGACGGCATCCTCCGAGCACCCGAACTCTTCCGAGGCAGACCGCGACCAGGGGTTGAGTTCCACCGGCGTGTTGGCGTGCTTGACGTGTTGCCGCTGATGCTCCGGCACTTGACGCCGTGGGTCAGGCCACCGGCGCTCGAGGGCATCTAGTTCGGCAACTGAGGGTCATCCTGCTTCGAAGCGCGGCAAGAGTCGTTCCAGGCAGACGCGCAACTCGTAGGCGTAGGCTCGGGGCGGCTTCTTCTGCGGCAACTGGCCATTGACGCTGACCCGCCAACCGTGGCGCAGCCCAGGCAACGGCGATCGGAAGTTCCTTTCGAGCTCTGACTCCAGAGCCTTGTCAGTCGGAAGCGTCACTGCGGTTACCTCCGCCGCTACGACTCGCCCGTCGGTGAGGACGATGTCGTAGTCGTGCGTCGACTCCGCTGAGCCGGGCGTGTCGCGCCAAATCAGACGCCCACCGAGCACTTCCGCGACCGCCTCTGCCGATGCCTTCTCGGTCCGCTGGTCCTCTTCCTTCATGTCGATTCCCCGTAATGGCCGCTCGCCGTGGTGGAGCCGGTTCAACGTTAGAACCACTGGACCGCCGACACGTTCCACGACTTCGGCCCGGACGTCCGGCCCACAGATGGACCGCAGGCGTGCTTCGCGGCGGCGGCCTACCTGGTGGAGAGGATGAAGTCGCCTAGCGGACCCAGGTCGTGGGCCCAGAAGATCGTCAGTCCGGTTTCTTGCGCTTGAACGAGGTTGTGCTTCTTGAATACGCCTGACAGGACGGCGGTTGGCACGGTCTGAAGCGTGCCAAACTGCCTGATCCAGGCCTCGGCCTTGACGGCCGCATCGTTGTTGAGTCGCTTGACGGAGTTGGTCGCAGAGTTCGACACCTTGCATTCGATGGGCATGAGACGACCGTCGTGCAGCCGCACGACGAGGTCGGCCTTGCGATCCCCGAACATGCACTCGCGGCAGAATGATCCCCGTTCCGGCGCGTCGTCGCTGGTCCGGATTTCGCGTGATCCGACTTGGATCAGGCCGATGCCGGACAGGTAGTCGGCGACTTGTCGCTCCTGCTGTGTCTTTGCGAGATTCCTTCTGTCGGTTTGAACCCGCTGCACGGCCATGAGGCTGGCGGAGGCCAGTGCTGCTGCGCCTAGCTCTGCTTGGCCGGGCTGTCGCTGGTCGGCCACCCAGGGGAAGCGCTTGACATCGAGGCCCTTCAACACGACATCGAGGACCCTGGTTGCCATCTCGGGATCGTTGCGCAGCCGGCTCGGAGCCAGCGAAGCGTCGGCGAGGGTCTTCAGATCGTCCGTCGAGATTGGTGGGCCTGCCAGGTATCGAAGCGTCTCCAGACCGCCGTCGACGCTGAGAACGACCTCCAGTGCTTGGGTCCAGTCCGCCAAGTTGTTCGTTCCGGCCAGAAGGGCCCGGACGCGGGCCGCATACTCGTCGAAGACTTCGCGGTATTGCTCAGATGGCTCCCGAATCCTCTCCTCGCGGAACGCGGCTGAGGAGGCCGCCAGCTGTTCCTCGAATTGTTCGGGGCTCCATTGAGGCGGCGCAGCCGGGTTCATCCAGCCATCTCACGGAGCATCGCGGGACCTGGAACGAAGATTCGGGCCATCTCCGATGGCTCGAACTTGACGAGGCCGCCTGCGTAGGTGCGTCCGACCGCCGTGGGCGCTGCGGCACGTAGTGCAGTCGCCAGAGCGTCCAGAGTCGCTGTGGACATAGCTTCCCGCGGATAGAGACCGTGCACTGCATTGATGTTGTGGACTCCTGCCAGGTTGCGGACGAAGGCGGGCGGACGGCGCGCCATGTAGGTGGCAAGAATCGAAGCAGGGGCGCGCAGGCCCACTGACCACCACGGATTGCGGTTACGAGCGATGTAGCCGGATCGGACGCCGCGGCGCTCCGCCGATCGCAGGAACCCGTCGATACGGAGGCGATCAGCTTCGTCGAACATGTCGAGATCTGCTGGCAAGTCGATCACTGCTCGCAGACCTCGTGTGGATGAGAGTGTGTCATCGGCAGCGCTGAACAGGTCGCTTGCCCTCGTGACGGAAGGGAAGAGCACCTGGGACGGGAGGGTCGGGTCGTCGGCGTCGGTGATCCAAGTGGAGTTCGCACCGGTCACCGCGCCGCGATGCACGCGACAGATCTCGCCCAACTCAACGTAGCCCTCAGGCGGCTTCGGCGAGCCGTTGAGCAGTGCCGACCACCTAGGCGCCGCACGCAATTGCTGTCGGCTAAATCGCCGCCCTCCATCAAGCACGCCCAAGTCGGAGGCGCTCGGAACTCGCTCCACGCGAATCGACGCCGCAGGCTCGCCCACCTCAAAGCAGGTGACGGCGGCGGTCGTGGCCGTGTCAGCGAACGGTGTCGCACGCGGATCGACCAAGTGGATGGACACTCCGCCGAGTCGGGTCGCAAAGAGCATCCGTGGCAGGTGGCCGTAGTTCACGTCGAGCCACTCTGACGAAGTCACGAAAGCGCCGAGGTCGCCAGGGCGGGCACACAGTGCGGTGGCCAGCATGAAGTGAACGTGCATTCCGGCCAGACCGCTGGCCTTGAGCCCCAGGGACGCCGAGCCGGTGGTCAGCCATTCCTTCCACCGCGGATCGATCTGGTGATGGCGGACGTAAGGAGGGTTCCCGATGTAGGCCGTCACGCCGTCAATGTTGGCGAGGTCGGCTTCCCGATAGTCCCGCACCAAGATCTGCGAGCGGTGGTCGAGACCCGCTGCCGTGAGGTTGGCGCGGGCCAACAACGCGGCCAGTGGATCAATCTCCACGCCGACTAGAAGGGCTTTGGGCAGGGCGCGGCCTGCTGCCAACAAGAACCGCGCCGAGCCTGTCCCGGGATCGATCACACGGGTGGGCCTGGATCGTTCGGCGACCCAGGCGACGATTGAGGACACGATCTCGGGCGGCGTGTAGGTCGCTCCCAGCGGCCTGCGCTGATCGGGTGGGCGCAAGCTAATGAAGGCGTCGCCCAGCGGGTCCTGGCCTGAGCGGATCAGGTCGATGAGCCTGCCATCGGCACCCGTGCTGTCAGGAGCCGCGAAGTCGCTCACGAGACGGGATTCGGGCTCCGAGAGACCGGCGAGGTCGCCGTGTCGGATGATCGACCATGCGTCCTTGGCGAGATCCTGCTCGCTGCACGGTCCGCCCGTGACCGCGGCTCGTGGACTCGTGTCGTAGTCGATGAGTGTCATTTGAATGCAGTCTGACATCGTGCCGCCCTGCGTGTGGGGGATACCTGCGCACAAACACATGTTCGCCAGTAGGTGTGACAGGCAGACACTCAGCAACGTCTCAGCCGAGGCTTCTTGGGGCATTCATGATGGACGCCGCATAGCTAGCGTGGCGCGGTGCCAGATGCCGCATTCGACCTTACTGGGAGGCGGGCTGTCGTGACTGGTGCGTCAACGGGCATCGGCGCTGCCATTGCGGTCCGGCTGGTCAATGCCGGCGCGGATGTGGTGGCGGTGTCGCGGTCAGGTCGAGTGCCCGAGGCGGAAGGCTCCATCCGGCCGCTGGTGGCCGATCTGAGCAATCCGGAAGATCTCGACGGGGTGATTCCGGCCGCAGTGGCCGAACTCGGCGGGCTCGACATCCTCGTCAACAACGCCGGTCGAGCCGACTGGCTCCCGCTGAGTGACCTCGACCGGGAGCATTTTGACGGGCTGATAGGGCTCAACCTGTGGGCCCCGCTTCGACTATGTCAGCTCGCCCACCCCCACCTTGCCGAGGGCGACGACTCGGCAGTGGTGATGATCGGCTCGGTGGACGCCGTGCGACCCTCCGTAGGCAGCGCTGTCTACGGGGCAACCAAGGCCGGTCTGGGCGCGGTGACGGTGGCGTTGGCCAAGGAGTGGCGGGCTGAAGGCATCAGGGTTACCCAGGTCGATCCCGGATTGGTGGACACGCCCATGGCCGCAGAGATCATCCGCGATCTGGCCTCGGCCGGAGCGTCGGTCAACATCGCGGGTCGGGCTGGCATGCCCGACGAGATCGCGGCGCTCGTCCACTACCTGGTGGCCCCGGCCGGGCGCTTCGCCACCGGTGTCTCGTTTCGTCTCGACGGCGGCGCAGTGGCCCTCGGACCGTTCGACCTGGTGCAGCCCGGCGCCTCGACCGCCGGCTGAAGGGAAACCGCGAGGCGTCGTGGCTCTCGGTCCCTTCGACCTGGTGCAGTCCTGATGTGAGCGGGAGGTGGCTGTCGGCCGCGGGCCCACTCGGACCCGGCCGCGGCGCTCACTCCGCGACGGCTGTGACGATCACCCGGCGCAGCAGTTCGGCCAGTTCTTGCTTCTGGTTCGTCGAGAGCTCGCGCACCATCTCGCCCTCGTAGCGGTTGAAGCGGGGGAAGAGCCGCTCGATGGTGTCCAGGCCGGCGTCGGTGAGCGCGACCGTCACCCGGCGGCGGTCCGACTCGACTTGCTTTCGTTCCACGAAACCCCGCTTCTCCAGAGTCTTGACCACTCCGGTGAGCGTCGCCTTGGACAGGTCGCATTCCTCGGCCAGGTCCGCAGTCCGCATCTCGCCCCACACCCACAGCACCCACAGCGTGGTGAACCCGCCCCAAGAGAGGCCGAACTCCGACAGTACGCCCTTCTCGGCCCTGCGGCGCACCGCGGTCGCGGCCCGGTAGATGTTGGACACGGCGAGCATGGATTCGAAGTCCAGTTGACGGTCGCCGAGGCGCGCCTGGATGCGGCGCTCTGCGTCGAGTAGGCGCGGGCTCGCTCGGTCTCCCACGTGGGCGTCTCCGGTTTTCGTTTGCTACCAAACGGAATCGGCGCAAGACTAGGCGGCTGATCGCTCCCAGTCATCTGCAGGCAAGCGGCCCAACGTCGGGGGTGAGGGGCCTGGGATAGGGTTTCGTAGTGCTTGAGGTGTCCGGGCTGACCACTCGCTACGGGTCGATCTCGGCGCTGCGCCGGGTGAGCCTCTCCGTCGCGGCCAATGAGGTCGTCGGCCTCATCGGTCCCAACGGCGCGGGCAAGACCACCCTGCTCAACACCGTCTCGGGGCTGCTGCGCCCCGCCGAGGGCGACGTGCACCTCGAACGCCGGCCCGTGACCGGCGACAGCCCCGACCGGATGCTCAAGGCGGGTCTGGCCCTCGTGCCCGAGAGGCGGAGGCTGTTCGCTGAGATGACGGTGGTCGAGAACCTCCGCGTCGGCGGCGTGACCGTCAGCGCCGACGAGCGGGCCGAGCGGCTCGACGAGATGGTGGGGCTGTTCCCGGTGCTCAAGGACAAGTGGTCCACCGCGGCAGGCTTCCTGTCCGGGGGCGAGGCCCAGCAGCTGGCCATCGCACGGGCTCTCATGAGCAACCCGCGCGTCATCTTGATGGACGAGCCGTCGCTGGGCCTGGCGCCGGTGCTGGTCGACTTCGTGTTCGACCTGATCGGCCGCATGCGGACCGAGGGCCGCACGATGCTGGTAGTCGAGCAGAACGCCACCCGGCTGCTGCAGGTGGCCGACCGGGCCTACGTGTTGCGCACCGGAGAGATCGCAGCCGAGGGCGCGGCCTCGGACCTTCTGGAGAGGGAAGACCTCTTCGACACGTTCGTGGGCGCCGCCCGCGACTCGCACACGCCGGAGTCCGAGCAGCCATGAGCGCGGCGAGCCGTGTTCGGGTTGCCTGCCGGGGTCGACGACCACCTGCACGGCGAGGCCGGGCCCGCGCGGCAACGCTCAGGGACGTACGAATGTGACTGAGTACCGGCGCATCCTTCTGGACGGGTATCCGGTTCTCGTACAGCGGGACGGCAGCGACCTCGTGGCCCGCGACGGGCGACGGGTGGCCGAGGCCGGCGCAGTGCACCTGCCGCCGTGTGAGCCGACCAAGATCATCTGCGTCCATCTGAACTACGCCAGCCGGGTGGCCGAGTTCATGACCAGGCTGCCGCCCGCGCCTACCTATTTCCACAAGCCGATTACCGCCCTGAGCGCTCATCGTGCCGACGTGGTGCGACCCGAGCGGTGCCGGTGGCTGAACTATGAGGGCGAGATCGCCATCGTCATCGGCCGCACCTGCCGCAACGTGGCACCCGGCGAGGCCGGCGACTACATCGCCGGCTACGCCGCGGCCAACGACTACGGGCTGCACGACTTCCGCGACACCGACTCCGGCTCGATGCTGCGGGTCAAGGGCAGCGACACGCTGTGCCCGGTCGGGCCGGCACTGGTGACCGGCTGGGACTTCCGCCACAAGCAGATCCGCACCTTGGTGAACGGCGAGGCCCGCCAAGAGGGCAGCACCGACGAGATGCAATGGGACATGCACTATCTCGTGGCCGACCTGGCCCGCACCATCACCCTGGTGCCCGGCGACCTGGTGCTGTCGGGAACACCGGCCGGATCCCGCCCGGTGGTGCCCGGCGATGTCGTCACCGTCGAGGTGGAGGGCCTGGGCGCCCTGACCAACACCATCGTCGCCGGCCCCGAGCCGGTCCTCTCCGACGTGGGCGCCCAGCCGTCGGACAGCGAAGAGGTCGTGTCCACAGCCATGGGCGGCGACTGGGAGCACCGCGGCAAGCGGGCCCCGCGAGGCCCGGGTGCCCGCTACTACCGGTCAACCCTGGACAAGGACTGATGACCGTTTGGCCGCGGGCCGTCGTCGACGAGGACTGATGACCGTCAGGCTGCAGGCCTTCTTCGGCGGGGCGGAAAGGCTGATGACCGTTTGGCCGCGGGCCGTCGTCGACGAGGACTGATGACCGTCAGGCTGCAGGCCTTCTTCGGCGGGGCGGAAAGGCTGATGACCGTTTGGCCGTGGGCCGTCGTTGACGAAGTAGCGGGCTGATGTCCTCGTCAAGGGTCGAAGTCGGCGGTGTCAGCGTCAGCGTCGACCACCTGATCGGCGGCGAGCGGCTGGCATCGGACCGCACCTTCGAATGCCGCTCACCGCTGGACTGGGACCGCAAGCTCACTGATGTGGCCCGGGGAGACGAGTCCACAGCCGAGCGGGCCGTGGCCGCGGCCGTCGATGGATTCCGTGAGTGGGGCGCTCTGCCCACCGGGGAGCGGGCTGCTTCCCTGCGCCGGCTGGCGGATCTCATCGAGGCTCGCAACGACGACATCGCCTTGGTCGAGACCATTGACATGGGCTTCCTGCACCGCTCGATGCGCGAGCGGTTGGTGGCCAGGGGCGCGCTCAACTTCCGGTTCTACGCCGACATGGCCGAGTCCCATGACGCGCCCCGGTGGCCGGCCCGGGGCACGACTCACACCGTGCAGCGCATGCCGGCCGGTCCCGCGGTGGTGATCACGCCGTGGAACGCTCCGTTCATGCTGGCCACCTGGAAGGTGGCGCCCGCGCTGGCCGCGGGCAACAGCGTGGTGCTCAAGCCGGCCGAGTGGTCCCCGCTGTCGGCTTCATTGCTGGCCGACCTGACGGTGGAGGCCGGACTGCCGCCCGGCGCCTTCAACCTGGTCCAGGGAATCGGCTCCGAGGTCGGAGCGGACTTGACCGCGGATCCGAGGATCCGGCGCATCAGCTTCACCGGCTCACCGGAGACGGCCCGGCGCATCGGCGCAGCCGCGGCGGCCAATATCGTGCCGTTTACGGCCGAACTCGGCGGCAAGGGTCCGCTCATCGTGTTCGCCGACTGTGACCTGGAGGCGGCCGCCAACCAGGCCGCGGCCCAGTACGAGGACTCGGGACAGGTGTGCCTGGCCGGGACTCGCCTGCTGGTGGAGGCATCGGTCCGCGACGAGTTCATGGAGGCCCTGCGGGTCCGCACCCAAGCCCACGTGCTGGGCGACAGCCGCGACGACGCCACCACCATCGCGCCTATGGTCCACCCCGACCACCTAACCGGGGTCGAGAGCTTCGTCGACCGGGCCCGGGCCGCGGGCGACACCGTGGTATGGGGCGGCCACCGCCGGTCCGGCTCCCTCCACTACGAACCCACGCTGATCGAGCCGGCCTCCAACGACTCCGAGATCGTCCAGCGCGAGGTCTTCGGCCCGGTGCTAACGATCCAGACGTTCACGACCGAGGCCGAGGCCGTGGAGCTGGCCAACTCCACCCAGTACGGCCTGTCCGCCATCGTCTACACCGGCTCAGCAGACCGAGCCGAGCGGGTCGGTGCCGCGGTGCGGGCCGGGATCGTCTGGACCAACACATTCCTGGTGCGAGACCTGTCCGCCCCCTTCGGCGGCTGCGGCCTCTCCGGCATAGGCCGAGAGGGCGGCAATCACGCCCTCGACTTCCACAGCGACCTAAAGACCCTGATCCTCGCCAACAACACCACCGACTAGCAACCATAAGTGGTCGATGCGATAGGCCGGTTGTACAAGGCTCGGCGGGGCGATGCTCGGCTTCATGATCTTCGGAGCGCCGCCGCTGCTGGTCGGAGTTACCGGAGTTAACTGTCCTGCCGGCCCGTGGCTTGGCCGGTCAGCCCGCGAGTTGGCGCTCCTCCCCGGGCAGATCCTCATCGTGGGCCCCGCCCGCGTCGCACTCGGCCAGATACTCCGCCACCCACTCGTCATGCTGCGCTGCGTATTCCGGATCGGTCAGTCGGTGGGCCTCGCATTCGGCGAGCGCCTCCCGTTTCATGCTTTCAATCCTGTCACGCCGCTCGGCGGAGAAGTCTGGGGCTATGTCGGTCCACCGGTAGAAGGTCACGGCCTTCCTCCCTCCTTGCCGGTCCATCTTGTGTAGCCGCCGCCGGGCCTGTCAATACGAGGGGCGCGTCGCCATGCCAAGTACTCGTCCATCATCATGTCAGCTCTGGGAACCATGTCAGAGTACCACCGGTCCCATCGCTCGGCCTTCGACCCTCCTACCAGCAGGACGGCCCTTCGGTAGTGGTCGAAGGCGAAGAGGACGCGGACGCCGCCCACTCGGAGCTCCTTCATGTTCTTGTGTCTTGACGACTTGATCGTGTCGACGACCGGCCTCCCCAGAGCAGGGCCGTGCCGTTGCAGCAGTTCAATGCGGGCCGCGAGACGCTCCTGCAGGTCGGCACTCAACTGCTCGTACCAGCCAGCGAAGTCTGATGAGAGATAGACAGCCCACATCACGATCACGCAGCCTAGATCTAGATTGTATGCTATTACACTATCTGTAAATACATTTCAATATTGTTGCTTGACAGAGCTAGAAGATGCGGCCCTCTATCCGGCTGGTGGCCAGCCATAGCTCGATGTCTTGGATCGCCTGGGACATGGCTTGGCCGATGAGGTCCAGCTTGCGGACCTGCTCGATGCGGTCGCGAACGCCCTCGAGTTCCCGCTTCGGCAGGAGCTGGCGCAGGATGCCGCAGGCGTCCGCGAGGCAGATGATCACGATGTCGCGGGGGTCGGGGATCTCGTCGCTGAGCAGCACGCCCAGGATGCGCAGCTTCACCTCGCGCTCCTCGGTGCCGTCGATCACCGGGTAGCGCCGGGACCGGAACACCCAAAGGAACCGCTCCTCGTGCTGCTCGAGTATGCCGCGCTCGATCAGGCGGGCCAGAGCCTCGTTGCGGATGGCGTCGCCCTCCCGGGCGGTCTGCTCAATCCAGTAGCGGGCGTCGCGCTGGTCGCCGGCTGCGATCTTCTCCAGAGTCGGATCCAGCAGGCTGTCACCCACCGGCGTGGAGTCGATCAGGACGAGGTTCTCGGGATCGGTGTCGATCCGGTTCTCCAGAGCCAGATCCATGAGCACGGCCCCGGCCAGCGCGTGCTGCATGGACGTGACCGGCACTGGCACGAACTTGCCGTCGTCGTCCCGCAGCGACAGCAGGACGATCTCCTCTGCGAATCTCAGCATGGCACCTTGTGTATCACATGATCCGCGATTGCGGACACACAAGCCTCGATCGGGCCCCGCCCACCCGCTCGGCCTCAGAAGTCCTCGTCGAAGGAGACCTCGCCCTCCACGCCCACCTGGTAGGCGGACACAGTGCGCTCGAAGAAGTTGGACAGCTCCTGCACGTCCTGCAGCTCCATGAACGAGAACGGGTTGCGGCTGCCGAAGCGGCGGGGCAGGCCGAGCTGCATCAGGCGCTGGTCGGCCACGTACTCCAGGTACGACCGGGTGTCGGCCACCGACATGCCCGGCACGCCCTCGCCCAGCAGGTCCTCGGCGAACTGGTGCTCGGCATCGACCGCCTCGGCCAGCATGTCGCTGATGCTCCGGCTCAGTTCTTCATCGAACAGTCCGGGCTCCTCGCGGCGCACCGTGCGGATCACCTCGAATGCGAAGTTCATGTGCATCGACTCGTCGCGGAACACCCAGTTGGTGCCCGCGGCCAGCCCGTTGAGCAGGCCCTTGGATCGCAGGAAGTACACATAGGCGAAGGCGGCGAAGAAGAACAGGCCCTCGATGCAGGCCGCGAAGCAGATCAGGTTCATCAGGAACCGGCGCCGGTCGGCCGCGTTGTGGAGCGGTCCGTCGCCCACGGAGTCCATCCACTTGAAGCAGAACTCCGCCTTGGCCCGTATCGACGGGATGTTCTCGATGGCGGCGAACGCCTCGGCCCGCTCGTCGTGGTCGGGGATGTAGTTGTCTAGGAGGTTCAGGTAGAACTGCACGTGCAGCGCCTCCTCGAACAGCTGGCGCGACAGGTACATCCGGGCCTCGGGCGCGTTGATGTGCTCGTAGAGGTTCAAGACGAGATTGTTGGCCACGATCGAGTCGCCGGTGGCGAAGAAGGCCACCAGCCGGCGTATCAGGTGCTTCTCCGCCGGCATGAGCTTGCGGTCCAGGTCGACCAGGTCGTCGGAGAAGTCGATCTCGTCGACTGTCCAGGTGTTCTTGATCGCGTCGCGGTACATCTCGAAGAACTGCGGATAGCGCATGGGCCGCAGCGTCAGGTCGAAGCCCGGATCCAAGATGTTGGGCCGGTGCGAGGGCTGCCCGGGCCGGGGCTCGGCCTCCGATTCAGGCGTGAAGCCTGCGGGAGGGGCGGGGACGGCGGAGTCCCGGCCCGGGAGATCGAGAGCGTCAACAGAGATGTCGGTGATGGCCATCAGTCGCACGCCTCACAGGTCTCAGGGTTCTCCAGGGAGCAGGCCACCGCGGCCTCGGCGTCGGGCTCGGAGCCGTTGGTGGTGGTCTGGTTGATGCGCGTCGCCGGCCTTGACCGCAGGTAGTAGGTGGTCTTGAGGCCCTGCTTCCACGCGTACATGTACATCGACGACAGCTTCCCGATGGTTGGAGCCTCCATGAACAGATTGAGCGACTGGCTCTGGTCGATGAAGGCGCCCCGGCCGGCGGCCATCTCGATGAGGGAGCGCTGCGGGATCTCCCAGGCCGTGCGGTACACAGCCCGAAGGTCGGCGGGTATGCGCTCGATCTGCTGGATCGAGCCCTCGGCCTTCTTGACATCGGCGATCATCTTGTCGTCCCACAGGCCCCGGGCCTTCAGTTCGGCCACCAGGTACCGGTTCACCTGCATGAACTCGCCCGAGAGGGTCTCGCGCTTGAACAGGTTCGACACCTGGGGCTCGATGCACTCGTAGCACCCGGCGATGGCCGCGATGGTGGCCGTCGGGGCGATGGCGATCAGCAGCGAGTTGCGCAGACCGTGCTTTGCGATCCGCTCGCGCAGCGGACCCCAGCGGTCGGGGTCCGACGGTTGCGCGTTCCAGAGGTCGAACTGCAGGTCGCCGGCCGCGGCCCGCGTGTCGGCGAAGCCGGGGTGGGCCCCGTTGGCCTCGGCCAGCTCGGCGGAGGCCCACAGCGCGTTGAAATAGATCTCCTCGGAGATGCGGCGGCTCAGGTTGCGGGCCTCGGCGGAGTCGAAGGCCAGGCCCAGCTTGAAGAACACATCCTGCAGGCCCATGAGGCCCAGCCCCACCGGGCGCCAGCGGCGGTTGGAGGTCGCCGACTCGCCGGTCGGGTAGTAGTTGATGTCGATGACCCGGTCGAGGAAGCCGACCACCAGTCGCACCACCTCGCCGAGCCGCTCGAAGTCGAAGCCCGCCGGGCCGCTGCCGTTGGAGGACGGCGTCGCCCGCCGCACGAACGCGCCGAGGTTGACCGAGCCGAGGTTGCAGACCGCGGTCTCCTTCGCGCTGGTCACCTCGATGATCTCGGTGCACAGGTTGGAGAGGTGCACGACCCGGTCTCTGGCGTTTGCGCCGTCCGGCGAGTCGGGGCCGGTCTGGTTGCACTTGGCGTTGGCGGCGTCCTTGAACGTCATCCAGCCGTTGCCGGTCTCGGCCAGGGTCCGCATCATCCGGGTGTAGAGCTGGCGGGCCGAGACCTGCGTCTCGAAGCGCCCGTCCGCCTCGGCCTGCTCGTAGATGGCCCTGAACTCCTCGCCGTAGGTGTCGGTCAGCTCGGGCACCTTCTTGGGGTCGAACAGGCTCCACCGCCAGTCCTTCTCCACCCGCTCCATGAAGAGGTCGGGCACCCAGTTGGCGAGGTTGATGTTGTGGGTGCGCCGGGCGTGGTCACCGGTGTTGTCCCGCAACTCCAGGAACTGCTCGATGTCGGCGTGCCAGGTCTCCAGGTAGACGCAGGCCGCTCCCTTCCGGCGGCCGCCCTGGTTGACGGCGGCCACCGAGGAGTCGAGGGTCTTGAGCCAGGGAACGATGCCGTTGGACAGCCCGTTGGTGCCCCGGATCAGCGATCCCTTGGAGCGGATCCGGTGCCAGCCGACGCCGATTCCGCCCGCGTACTTCGAGAGCCGGGCGATGTCGGTGTAGCGCCGGTAGATGCCCTCCAGGGAGTCCTCGGGGGAGTCGAGCAGGTAGCAGCTCGACATCTGGGGGTGCATCGTGCCCGAGTTGAACAGGGTCGGGCTCGACGGCAGGTAGGCCAGCGACGAGATCAGGTCGTAGAAGCGGATGGCCTCGTCGGGGTCGGTGCTCAGACCGCAGGCGACGCGGAGCATGAAGTACTGCGGCGTCTCGATGACCAGCCGGGTGTCGGGGTGGCGCAGCAGGTAGCGGTCGTAGACGGTTCGCAGTCCGAAGAACTCGAAATTGCGGTCCCGGCCGGAGTCGATGGCCGCGTTGAGGCCGGGGGAGTGGGCCCGCACGAACTCCGCGGTCTCGTCGCCGATCAGCCCGAGCCGGTGGCCCGTCTCCATTGCTTCCGAGAACCACGGAATGTTCTGGTTGCGGACTTCCTTGTCGATGTAGGTGGCCAGCATGCGGGCCGCGAGCTTCGAGTAGTTGGGCTCCTCCACGATGAGCCCGGCCGCGGTGCGGATGCTCAGCTCGTCGAGCTCGCGGGTGGTGGCCCCGTCGGCGAGGGCGGCGATTGTGCGGGTGCTGACGGTCAGGGGATCGACGCCGAGCAGGCCCTCCGCGGCCCGGGCCACTGCGTTGACGATCTTGTTCACGTCGACCGGTTCGAGGCTGCCGTTGCGTTTGCGCACCCGCATCGTGGTCGGAGCGGACACCGACGGAGGTGCCTCGGCGACGGAGGTCAGCCGGTCCTGGATCATCGTCACGACAGATGTGCCTCCTCTTGCCGGTGGTCAGCGGATGCCCCGCCAGCTGTGGGCCCCGCTCAAGACCGGCCACAACTTCCGAATCTGAATTACAGCACCGTAACTACACGCGTGTCAAATCACGCCTCGGCCACCCCGCTGAGCAGGGCTTCTTGATAGCGGCGTGCGACCGAGAACATGCGCGGATTGACGGCAGGCGCATCCCAATGCGAGGTTGTCACTCCCGCTCTTGTTCGCTTCGCTCACGGGCCGCTCGGGCCACGGCCTCGCTGGCTCCAGCGAGATCGCGATCTGTCCGCTCGGCCTCTAGCGTTGCGAGAGTGGAGATACTCGACGTCAACTTGGTGGCCTTCGAGCGGGGCGGCCAAGCCCAGCGGTCCGCGGTGGTCGACGGGGTGATGCGAAGCCTGGCCACCGGCTTCGTGTACGTGGCCCACGACCTGGGCGCGGACGTGATCGACGAGGCCTACGGGCGGCTCGAGGCGTTCTTCGACCTGGCCCAGGAGCGCAAGGACCGCTACATCGTGGCCGGTTCCCACGGCCAGACCGGCTACACGCCGATGATGACCGAGACGGCTGCCATCTCCGACATCCCCGACCTCAAGGAGATGCTCAACTGGGGCGAGCCGGCCCCGCCGGGCCACCCCCTCCGCCAGCGGTATCCCCACCGCTACGGGCCACCCACCCTGCCCGAGGACGACCTGCCCGGCGTCACGGAACTGCTGCTCGGGTTCCATTCCTCCGTGCTCGACATCCAGCGCCGGGTGCTGCGGGTGATCGCGGTCGGTTTGGGGGTCCACGAGGAGTTCTTCGACGCAATGCTCGAGTACGGCGCGACCCTCACCCGGGCCATCCACTACCCGCCCATGGACACCGCTCCCACAGACGGCTTCATGTGGGCGGCCGAGCACGGCGACATCAACCTCATCACCATGCTGCCGCGGGCCACCGCGCCCGGCCTGCAGGTGCGGACCGGCGCTGGCTGGGTCGACGCCATCCCGCCGGAGGGAAGCGCCATCATCAACACCGGCATGATGCTCGAGCACCTCACCAACGGCGTGATCGGCGCCGGGATCCACCGGGTGATGGCCACCGAGGGCCAGACCGGCGACCGCTACTCGGTGGTCCAGTTCGCCCATCCCACGCCGTGGACGATCCTGTCGCCGCTGTCCACCTGCGTGACCGGCGAGCACCCTCTGAGGTTCCCCACCATCACCTCGGCCGACGCCCTCGACAAGGTGATCTGGGAGATCAACCTGGTAGAGGACGGCCGCCGCCTCGATGACAGCTAGCTGCCAAGAGGCCGAGCGAATAGACCGCGAATCCGGCCCATACGGGCGAGGCCGTGGCCCGAGCGGCCCGTGAGCGCAGCGAACAAGAGCGGGATTGGCACCGCTGCGACACGACCGGCCCCACCATCTATTCGCGCTCGCTCTAGGTAGTGGCGCAGGCGCGCCGCGTCACGAAGGAACAGGCTTCATCAGGTCGCTGTGCCGGCCAGGGCCAGGGCGGCGTGGAGTAGGACCTCGGCGCCGCGGCCGGCGGCCTCGGGTTCGATGGACTCGGCCTCGTTGTGTGAGAGGCCGTCCTGGCAGGGGACGAAGATCATGCCGGTGGGCACCTTGAGGGCCACGTGGCAGGCGTCGTGGCCTGCGCCGGAGCCGATCCGCTCATAGGCGAAGCCGCAGCTCTGAGCGGCTGTCTCCACGGCCCGCACGCACTCGTCGGCGAAGGTGACCGGAGCGCAGTCGTTGATGACCTCGACCTGATGTCCGCAGCCGTGGGCCTCGGCCGCGCCGGCCACCAGGCTGCGCAGCTCGGCGTCGAGGTTCTCCAGCGTGGCGGCGTCGGGGTGGCGCAGGTCGACGGTGAAGGTGATGTTGTCCGGCACGGTGTTGGGCGACACCGGCTCGGACGCGAACATCGCCGGGGTGAGACGCACCTGCGGGGCGTGGGCGGCGGCCATCTCGTGGAGTCCGCTGAGCGCGAGGGCCAGTGATCGGGAGGGATCGCGGCGCCGGTCCATGGGCGTGGTGCCGGCGTGGGCGGGGAAGCCCTCGAGGGTGACCCTGAACCAGCGGATGCCCTGAACGCCGGTGACCACCCCGATCGACGAGCCGCTGGCCTCCAGGATCGGGCCCTGCTCGATGTGCAGCTCCAGGTAGGCCCGCAGCGGCTTGCCGAATGCCGCCGATCCGGCCCACCCCAGGCGATCGAGTTCTGCGCCGACGCTGATGCCGGAGCGGTCGGTGATGGCCCGGACCTCGTCGAGGGGCAGCACCCCGGCCCACACAGCGGAGCCCATCATCGACACCGCGAAGCGCGACCCTTCCTCATTGGTCCACACCGCCACCTCGACCGGGGCGCGGGTCCGGACGGCGTGGTCGTTGAGGGCCTCAACCACCTCGAGCCCGCCCAGCACGCCGTACACGCCGTCGAAGCGCCCGCCGGTGGGCTGGGTATCGAGATGGCTGCCCAGCACGACCGGAAGAGCGTCAGGATCGGTGCCGCCCCGGCGGGCGAACAGGTTGCCCACCGGATCGAGCTCGATAGAGCAGCCAGCCCCCTCGGCCCAGCCAATGAACAGGTCCCGGCCCGCCTTGTCGTCGTCGGACAGGGCCTGGCGGTTGGAGCCCCCCGCCGGGGTAGCCCCCACCTCGGCCATGTCCATCAACCGAGACCAAAGCCGCTCGGGGTTGGTGTGCACATCACTCATGACCCGAATTCTCCCATGGCGCCGACGAGCGCCACACGCATCGCACCGACGATCTCATCGAACTGCTCAGGCCCAGCGATGAGAGGTGGCGAGAACTGGACGACTGGCCACTTCCCGCGAGCTGCGGCCCGGCATATGAGCCCGAGTTCGTACATCCGCTTGGTGAGGAACTTGCACACAGCTGTCGCATGGGCTTGGGCCTTCGCGGGATCGGATTGGCCTTCGGCGTTGAGTTCCAGGGCAAGGAAGTATCCGTCGCTGCGCAAGTCGGCGCCATCGACGACTACTGCATCGGTGCGGCCCTCAACACCGAGGTGGACGTCGAGATCAACAACCGCCAGGACAAGTTTCCTCTCGTCACCGAAGCGATGGAGGCCGGTCGTCCCACCGATCACCACGAGGCGACGCTGCGACTCCTGCTCAACGGCCTTATCGCCACCGTCGACATTCCTACGACCGCACCCAGGGGTTGAGGATCTGTAGATCCTCGAAGCGGTCGAAGTCTCCGGTGTTGCGGGTGACGAGCACCATGTCTTGGCTCACTGCGGTTGCCGCGATGAGGGCGTCGGCCACCGGAGCGGGGTCGGGCACGTGCAGGGCCGCGGCCCGGCGGGCAACCGCGGCGTCGACGGGCAGGATCTGCTGATCGAACTCCCCGTACACGTCGTTGTCGAGCCAGTTCCGCAAGACCGCGCCAGAGACAGGGTCGCGGCGCTCCGCCAGCAGCACACCGTGCTCCAACTCGCCGATGGTGATGGCAGACAGGTAGGTCTGGGCGGCGTCGACGCCGCTCGCCCAGGCGGCGACGTTCCTATCAGCCCTACCCGATGCGATCTTGCGTATCTCCGAGACCACGTTGGTGTCGAGCAGAAACATCACTCGAAGACTGCGGGGCTGGCGACGGAGTTGCGCTCCGGGAGTTCGAGCTGAACATCGCCGGCATCTGGCGTGCCGCCCATCACATCGGCCAGCGTCCTGGCGCCATTGGTGAGCTGGCGGTAGTGGTCGAAGCTCAGCAGCACATGGGAGGGGCGACCCCGGTCGGTCACGAGGACGGGACCGGTCAAGGCTGCGACCTTGGCGATCCCCGTCGACTGGTTGAACTCTCGACTGCTCATAGTTCTTGCCGGTAGGTGCACAGGCGGCCTCCTGAAAGTAGCAACGTTACTATATACGAGGGCCGAGCCCGACAGAAGCGCTCAAGGGCCATCAGTCCTTCACCATATGCTGCCGGTTGACTACGAAACCCGGAAACAGAGCTGCGAATCGTGGCAGCAGCAATTCAGAATCAGCACATCTGACTTTGCGCGTGCCCCGGGCGCGTGCGTTCTGCAATGCAGATTGATTTCAATAACAGTATGCTACTCGCATGATACAGCTGGTTACGCGCGTGAGCGACGAGCTCGCGGCCGGGGTCGACGAGCTTGTGGCATCAGGCCTGGCCTCCTCGCGGTCCGACGCAGTTCGAAGCGCGCTGGAACGCTGGATCGACTCGGAGCGCCGACGCCGCATCGGCGAGGCGATCGTCGACGGGTACAAGCGCATCCCTCAGACGGAGGATGAGCTGGCCTGGGCCGACCGCGCCGCTGCCGCCATGATCGCCGAGGAGCCGTGGTAGCGGGTCTGGTGTCCAGACGGCCGATGGCCGGACTCAACGAGTGGCCGCGGTGACTCCAGCCCGGGGCGAGATCTGGTGGGCCGAGTCCGAGGACATTCGCAGGCCTGTCATGGTGGTGACCCGCGACGCGGCCATTCCAGTGCTCGGAGCGATCCTTGTTGCGCCGGTCACCCGCACGGTACGGGGAATCCCGACTGAGATCCCGTTGGGACGCGACGAGGGCCTGCCGGAGCCTTGCGCGGCCTCGTTCGACAATCTTCGGCCCGTGCGCAAGGCTTGGCTGACTCGTCGCATGGGCACCCTCGGGTCTCGCAGCCATGAGATTTGTGGTGCCCTCGCGGCTCTGAGCGACTGCTGAGTTCAGCAGCCTGTTGCGGCTTTCAGCGTCTGGCACGCCTCCTCTAGGCGGGCTTCGCTCAGCTGTGTCACGCGTCGCCGGAAGGCGCTGCGGTGGATCGTGTGGACAGCGTCGAAGTTGACCACGCTGTCGGTGGGCACGCCGTCTCGCCGAGCAGTGAGCGGCAGTTCAGAGATGAGGCCTCGACGTGTGCGAGTGAGTTCTGCGATCACCACCGAGTCGATGCGGTCCGCGACCGGATCGCGTGTGAGCACCAACACGGGCCTGTCGCCGTCGGGAGCCTTGGCGAACCAGATCTCACCCCGACGCATCTGCCCAGTCGGACCAGTCCTCGGCTGGCCCCCAACTCTGAATGGACATGAACGACAGCTCGTCGGGACGGAGCGGCGACCTCGCGTAGATCTCCGCGTCGCGTTCGGCTGCCACGGTATTGAGGTGCCGCCGCAGCGCCTCGCGGATCAGGTGAGACACCGAGACTCCTAGCGCGTCGGCCTCTTCCCGCACCCGGCGGGCTTCTGCGTCTGCCATTCGGCAGGTCAACATCGTCATACGGCGAATATATCTGGTCTTACAGACACGGCCGACTTGACAACGCCTCACGGACCAACACGACCTCGGTTCTAGTCAGTCCCGCGCTGTGGAGGCGGCCGCTCAGCGGGGGCGCGTGCTGTCGCCGGGTTGGCGCGGCTTGGTTGCGGTCGGGGCCAGGTCGCAGCGAGCCGTTTGGCCGTCGATGATCACGTCGTGGCTGACGAAGCCCGCCAGCCAGCGGCTCGTCGCGGCTGACTCGGCCGCTCCGGCGGCGTTGCCTTCGCCGAACGTAGTGACTTGCAGGTCGGTGGCGAGCACCTGCTCGGCCACGTAATCGCGCCACTGCTTCACGGCCGCGGCCTGCTCGGCTGAGGCCAGTGCCAGCGACACCTGGATGCGGTCGGTCACGACGTAGCCGTCGATGCGCCGGCAGTCCTGGATCACCCGCACAGCGTCGCGGGCCCAACCCTCGGCCTCCAGTTCCGGAGTGACCTCATTGTCGAGCACGACCACCGCGTCGCCGGAGGCCAGCCCGGCGGCAGCGCCGCCCTCCGACGCTTCCACCGCCAGATCGAAGCTGCCTGCCTCCAGGACATGCCCAGCCACGGTGGCGGTGCCGTCGTCGTTGGCGGTCCAGTCGCCGGCGCGGGCCGCTCTGAACACCTCCTGCACCGACCCGCCGAGACGAGGTCCCAGCACCGCGCCGTAGGGCCGCAGCACCAGGGAGGCGTGCGCCGCGAGGTCGTCGGTCAGCACCACCGACTTGACGTTGATCTCGTCGGCGAGCAGGTCGGTCAGCGGGGCCAGGTCCTCGGCGCCGTTGCCGGCCACGGTGGCCTGCGCCAGGGGCAGGCGCACCCGCAGCCCGGCCTCCTCGCGCACCCGCAGCGCGGCCGAGGCGGCATCCCGCAGCCGCTCCATGCGGGCCACCAGCGCGTCGTCGGCGGGGAGACCCTCGGCGTCGGGGTCGGGCCAGTCGGCCAGGTGCACCGACGCACCGCCGGTGAGCCCTCCGTGGATCTCCTCGGCGATCATGGGCAGGAACGGCGCGGCCACCCGGGTCAAGGTGGTCAGCACCAAGTAGAGCGTGTCGAAGGCGGCCTGGTCGGTGTCGGCGCCGCCCGCGTTCCAGAAGCGGTCCCGGGACCGGCGGATGTACCAGTTGTTCAAGGCGTCGATGAAGGCCCCGATCTCGGCTGCGCCGCCCGGCAGGTCGTAGGCGTCCATCCGCTCGGTGACCCGCTCCACCAGCGTGCGGGTCCGCGCCAGGACGTAGCGGTCGAGCACGTCGTCGCTGTCGGTGCGCCGCCGGGCGGTGTAGCCCTCGGCGTTGGCGTACATGGTGAAGAACGAGTAGGCGTTCCAGATGGGCAGCAGGACTTGGCGGGTGACCTCGTCGATGCCTTCGTCGTTGATCCGCAGGTCGCCGCCCCGCACGATGTTGGCCGACATCAGGTACCAGCGCAGGGCATCGGCGCCCTGGCGTTCGAAGATCTCGGTGGGCTCGGTGTAGTTGCGCAGCTTCTTGGACAGCTTGGCGCCGTCAGCGGCCAGCAGGATGCCGTGGCAGATCACGTTGGAGAAGGCGGGCCGGTCGAACAGCGCCCCGGCCAGCACGTGCAGCGTGTAGAACCAGCCCCTCGTCTGGTTGATGTACTCAACGATGAAGTCGGCTGGGAAGTGGCTCTCGAACCACTCGGTGTTCTCGAAGGGATAGTGCACCTGCGCGAAGGGCATCGAGCCCGACTCGAACCAGCAGTCGAGCACCTCGGGCACCCGCCGCATCACCGACCGGCCGGTGGGGTCGTCGGGGTTGGGGCGGGTGAGGGCGTCGATGAAGGGCCGGTGCAGATCGTCGGGCCGCACCCCGAAGTCGCGCTCGAGTTCGTCGAGCGAGCCGTACACGTCGATGCGGGGGTAGGCGGGGTCGTCGCTGCGCCACACCGGGATGGGCGAGCCCCAGAACCGGTTGCGGCTGATCGACCAGTCCCGGGCCCCTTCGAGCCACATTCCGAAGCGGCCGTCGCGCACGTGGTCCGGCACCCAGTTGATCTGCTGGTTCAGCCCCATGAGCCGGTCCCGGACGGCGGTGACCTGCACGTACCAGCTGTTGATGGCCTTGTAGATGACGGGAGTGTCGGTGCGCCAGCAGTACGGGTAGTTGTGCTCGTAGCTGTCGTGGCGCACGATGCGGCCCTCGGCCTTGAGATGGCGGATGATCCCGGCATTGGCCTCGAACACATTCTTGCCGGCCCAATTCGACACCGGTTCGGTGAACCGTCCCCGGTCGTCGACGGGCACCGCGTCGGCGATGGCGATCCCGTTGGCCTCGCACACATCCTGGTCCTCGGCGCCGAAGCCGGGGGCCATGTGGACGACGCCTGTGCCCTCGGCCGTGTCGATGAAGTCGGCGGCCAGCACCCGGAAGGCCTCGGCGCGGTGGGCGAAGAAGTCGAACAGCGGGACGTAGGTTCGCCCGACGAGCTGATCGCCTGCAACGGTCCCGACTCGGCGGGCCTGTGACAGCTGGGTCTCGTAGGCGGAGACGGTGGCCTCGGCCAGCAGGTAGCGGACTCCGCCCTCCTCCATGACGGCGTAATCGATGTCGGGACCCACCGCAATGCCGAGATTCGACGGCAGCGTCCATGGCGTCGTCGTCCAGGCGAGGAGTTTCATGGGCCCGGGGTCGCCGGGTTCGGGCACCAGGTCGAAGGCCACGGTGATGGCCGGGTCCTGGCGGGGCCGGGTGGCGTCGTCGAGGCGGATCTCGAAGTTGGACAGCGGCGTCTCCGCCCCCCACGAGTAGGGCATCACCCGGTACGCCTCGTAGACCAGTCCCTTGCGGTGGAGTTGGGCGAAGGCCCACATGACCGACTCCATGTAGGGCAGGTCCATGGTCTTGTAGTCGTTTTGGAAGTCGACCCAGCGGGCTTGGCGGGTGACCGTGTCCTCCCATTCCCGCGTGTAGCGCACGACTGACTGGCGGCAGTGCTGGTTGAACTCGGCGATGCCGAAGGACTGAACGGCCGCCCGGCCAGAAACCCCCAGCTCGCGCTCGGTCTCCATCTCGGCCGGCAGCCCGTGGCAGTCCCATCCGAAGCGCCGGTCCACCCGGTTGCCCCGCATGGTCTGGTACCGGGGCACGACATCTTTGACGTAGCCGGTCAGGAGGTGGCCGTGGTGGGGCAGGCCGTTGGCGAAGGGCGGGCCGTCATAGAAGACCCAGTCCCTTTCGGGTGGCCGGGCCCTCACCGACTGCTCGAAGGTTCCCTCGGCCCTCCAGCGAGCCAGAACCCGCCGCTCGATGGCCGGGAAATCGGGGCTGCCGACCTCGGGATACGGCTTGCCGCCGCCTTCAGTCATGGCCGATCAGGCTATCTGTCGCCTCCGCCCATCCAGGCCTGGCAGGTCCCGGCTGGCGGGTCCTGTCGTCGACCCCCTCAGGTCGTCGAACGGCTGCGTCCCATTGTCGGGCACCCGGACTCGCCGCCACCCCCCGGCCTGGCCGTCGCGCTTGTGTCGGCCTGCCTGTCTACGCTGGCCGCGCATGGATCCGGACGGCTATCGCAACCTGTTCGACCTGAGTGGTCGCACTGCCATCGTCACCGGCGGCACCCGGGGGATCGGCCGCTCTATCGCTGAGGGTCTGGCCTGCGCCGGCGCCCGGGTAGTGGTTGCCTCCCGCTCCGCCGATGCCTGCGCAGTTGCGGAGGCCCGCTTGACCGACGACGGCTTCGATGCGCTGGCGGTTCCCACCCACATGGGCGACATCGACGCGGTCGATGCGCTGGCGGCCGCCGCGGTGGACCGCTTCTCCGGGATCGACATTCTTGTCAACAACGCGGCCAACGCCCTCGCCCAACCGATCGGCGCCCAGACCGCAGCCGCCTGGCAGAAGTCCTTCGAGGTGAACCTGCGAGGTCCGGCTCTGTTGACCCAGGCCTGCCTGCCTCAGCTGGAGGAGAGTCCGCACGCCTCGGTGGTCAACGTGATCAGCGTGGGCGCGTTCATGTTCTCGAGGGGTTTCTCGATCTACGGTGCCATGAAGGCGGCGCTGCTGTCCTACACCAGGGCCGCGGCCGGGGAACTGGCCCCGCGGGGCATCAGGGTGAACGCCTTGGCGCCCGGGCCGGTGGACACCGACATGGTGCGCAACCAGGGACCCGAGGCGGCACGGTCGATGGGCGCGGGGACGTTGCTGGGCCGCCTGGCCCATCCCGACGAGATGGTGGGCCCGGCGCTGCTGCTAGCCAGCGACGCCGGCCGGTTCATCACCGGCCAGGTCCTCGTCGCTGACGGAGGCCTCCACCCCCACTGACGCTTCGTCGTTGTTCTCCCTGGCGGTGTCTTCGCCTTCGATTGTGCCGACGTTCTCGCTCTCGGTGTCTTTGGCGTCTTCGCTGTCTTCGCTGGCGGTGCCTTCGGTGTCTTGGCTCTCGGTGTCTTCGCTGGCGGCGCCTTCGTCGCCGGCAGTGTCCCCAGCGTCCTCAGCGCGGCCCTCAGCCGTGGAGACCTCGGTGCTGTCGTCTTCGGCATCTGGGGCCGCGGTGTCGCCGTCGCGCAGACGCTGGAGTGTCTCGACCGCCGCGCGGTACGTGGCCTCGGCCTCCGCGGTCTCGGCGGCGGGGGCTTTGCGGTCATTCAGCTTCCGCACGGCTGCAGCCGCGTCGTTCTTGGCCTTCTCGGCCTTCCTCAGGGCACGCTCGCGGGCCTGCTGCTCGCGGTCCGCTTCCAGATAGGTGTTGTAGAGGGTCAGAGCCGCGGCGGTCTCGTCGTCGAGGGTCGGAGCGACCGCTCCGGCAACGGTGCCCTGGTGCCTCGGCTTCCTCGCTTGGGTCTTGCCTCGGGCCTTGCGCTTGGTAGCGGACTGGGTGCCTTCTGGAGCGTCGGACATGAAGCGACTAGGGTAACCCGCCGGTATCGCGCGGCAACTAGCGAGGTAGAGGCATGGCCGACACAATCGTCGAGTTCAAGGACGTGTACAAGATCTTTGGGCCGCAGCCGCGAGGGCGCGCGCTCGAACTGGCCCGATCGGGCATTCCCAAGAAGGAAGTCCAGCGCCTGACCGGCCACGTCGTGGGCATGACCGACGTCAACTTCAGCGTGAAGCGCGGGGAGATCTTCGTGGTCATGGGCCTGTCCGGCTCGGGCAAGTCCACCGCGATCCGCATGGTCAACAAACTCTACGACGTCACCAACGGCGAGGTTCTGGTGGACGGCGAGGACGTGCAGCGGCTCGAGGGCACTCAACTCCAGGCTTTCCGCCGCGAGAAGATGGGCATGGTGTTCCAGCACTTCGCTCTGTTCCCCCATCGCAATGTGATCGACAACGTCGGCTATGGCCTGAGGGTCCAGAAAGTCGACCGCGACGAGCGCAACCGGGCCGCCCTGCATGCCCTTTCGCTGGTGGGCCTGGCACCGTTCGCCGAGCACAGGCCGGCGCAGCTCTCCGGCGGCATGCAGCAGCGGGTCGGCCTGGCCCGGGCGCTGGCGTCCGACCCCGACATCCTGCTGATGGACGAGGCCTTCTCGGCCCTCGATCCGTTGATCCGCCGCCAGATGCAGGACGAGATGATGGAGATCCAGTCCCGGGTCCAGAAGACCATCCTGTTCATCACCCACGATCTGAACGAGGCCCTTCGCATCGGCGACCGGGTCTGCATCATGAAAGACGGCGCGGTCGTGCAGATCGGAACACCCGAAGAGATCCTCACCGAGCCGGCCACCGGCTACGTCGCCGAGTTCGTCCAGGACGTGGACCAGGGCCGCGTGATCAAGGTCCACGAGGTGATGACCGAGCCGAGGCCGGTCCCGCAGGACATCTCGCTCTCGCAGGCCATGACCTTGTGCGACGACGTCACCGGACGCTTCTGCTGTGACGATCAGGGCAAGCCTGTCGCCCTGCTGACGGCCGCCGACGGCCTGAGGGTCCGGTCGATGGGATCCGACGACCTGAAGGGCGCGCTGCGCAACGACTTCGACCAGTGCGGCCCCGAAGCCACCCTCAACGAGATGTACGCCGCCGCCGGCCGGGGGCTTTCGATAGCGGTGGTGGACGAGGACGGCAAGCTGATCGGCAACCTCGACCCCCGTCTCATCATGGAGGAGATGGGTCGTGTCGAGCAGCTCATTGACGGCTTCGAGCGAGAGGTGTTCATGTGAGCTCGCTAGGCGCAGCCGGGGTGCTCGCCCAAGCCGACGCCGACGAATACCGGGGCCACTTCCTCGACCGCTTCATCGACACCGTCACCAGTCCCGAGGCGGGCGATGTCATCATCGACTGGCTCCAGGTGGGCATCGAGTGGCTGGTCGTCATCGCGCTGTTCGCCATCCCGGCGCTCATGATCGTGGGCGGCATCAGGAGCCGTCGCTGGACAATGGCCGCCGGCGGGCTGGCCGGGCTTCTCGCAGTGCTGTGGTATCGCACCCGCCCCGACGAGACGGTGGCCTCCGGCACGAGGAAGTTCACCCAGGACGGCGAGCCGATCGAGTGCGTCAACGCCATCGTCGACGAGGACGGCGAGCTGCTGGAGTGCAGCTCGGGCCTGGTCTCGCAGGTGCGCGAGAACACCGTGCTCGACCAGTGGGAGATCCCCGTCGGCGACTGGGGCGAGCAGGTCGTTCGCTGGGTTGAGAACAACCTCGACAAGACGCTCGAGGTAATCAAGTGGCCCTTCGCCCGGCTGCTCGAGCTGATCGTCGATCAGTGGCTTGTGGAGATGTCGTGGATCACGGTGTGTCTGATCGTGTTCGCCATCGGCTGGCTGATGCGCAACTTCCGGGTCGGCGTGCTCTCGGCGGTGGCGCTGGTCGGTTGCGGACTGCTGGGCGACGAGTATTGGGTTGAGACGGCGCGCACCATCGGGTTCATCGCCGTCGCGGTGCTCCTGTGCGTGGTCGTGGGAATCCCGATCGGCGTGCTGTGCGGGCGGGTGGACGGTGCCTGGACGGTCGTCAGACCCGTGATGGACGCCATGCAAGTGGTGCATTCGTTCGTGTACATGCTGCCGTTCATCTACTTCTTCGGCATCGGCTTCGTGTCGGCGACCATGGTGACGATGACCTTCGCGCTGCCCCCGCTGATACGGCTCACCAACCTCGGCATCCGGCAAGTGCCCGAGGATGTGGTGGAGGCGGCCCGGGCCTACGGAGCGCCCGAGCGGCGGGTGCTCTTCGACGTGCAGTTGCCCCTGGCGCGCCCGGCGATCATGACCGGCCTCAACCAGACGCTGCTGCTGGCCATCTCGATGCTGGGCATCGCCGCCATCATGGGTGCGGGCGGCCTGGGCCGGCTGCTCTATCAGGGCATCCAGAACCAGGACATCGCGCTGGGCGTGTCCGGCGGCTTGGCGTTCTTCCTCGTGGCGGTGGTGCTCGACCGGATCAGCCAGACGGATGCCGACCAGTCCAACCTGCTGTCGCGCATCGTCAAGGCATGGTCCAATCGCCGCACTCCCGAGAACCTGCTCGCGGAGGCCCAGGCGGCCGCCGACGAGAAGGTCTCCAGGCTCGCAGAGGAGCCTGAGACGCCCGCTGAGGAGTTCGTGCCCGCATCGGGCCGCGAGCGGCTCGCGGTGATGGTCACGGGCGCGGCCGCGCTGGTGATGCTGCTGGCCCTTCTGCTGCCCTGGAGCGTGGATGCCGGGCGGGTGTCGTCGTGGGCCCGCTTCGCTGATGCGGACCTGCGCACCGAGCAGTGCCTGGGCGAATGGGTCGACAGCAGCCAGCTCGATCCGCTCGCCGTCGGCAGCGACACGCCCGAGATGACCTGCACCGGCGAGGTTCGGTACTTGTCGAACAGCTTCAACGGCGTCTCGGCCTCGGGCGGCTCCTGGTACGGCATCTTCATGGCCGGGCTCGCGGGGGCCCTGGTGTGGGCCGCCGGCACGATGCTGCTGCGGCCGGGCGAGGGCCCTCCGTGGTTCGGTCCGCACGGGGCGGTCGCATTCGCATCGGGCGCGCTGGGCTTGGTGCTGTCGTTCCTGCTCACCAACCCGCCAAGCACGGTGGCCGTTCACTCGACCGGAATCGGCGTGTGGCTTGCCGTGCTCGCCGGCGTGGTGGCGGTGGCCGGCGCCGTCACCTGGCTGTGGAACGCGCCGATGACGGCGCGTCGCCCGCTGTCGGCTCGCGTCGGCTGGGGCAAGCTGGCCGGCTGCGCATTCGCAGGGCTGCTGCTGGTCATCAGCCTGTTCTCGGGCTGGAGCTTCGACACCAGAGAAGGCTCGGTGATCGGACCCGAGCTTCAAGCCGAGCTCAACGCCATCGAGGACGCGGCCCGGGCCAAGGCGCGCGAGGCGCGCGACCTCGATGCCGCCGCGGACGAGGAAGAGGCGGCCGGCAACGTCGCACGCGCCGAGGAACTGCGCAACGCTGCGGTCGAAGCCAAGGCCGCGGAGGGGGTGCTCGGCGCCGATATCGCCACCAAGCGCTCGGAGGCTGTGCGCAAGGGCGATGTGATCTTCAACGGCTACCAGGGCGATGGTTCGCGTCTGGGCCTCTGGACCCTGCTCGCGGGCATCGCCGCGCTGGGCTTGGCGCTCCCGGCGATCGGGGTGTTCGGAATCGACGAGGGCCTGCGCTATCGCTGGAGCACGCTGGTGGGAGCTGTCGGGCTGGTCGTGGCGCTTGCCCCGGTCGGCTGGATAGCAACGATCGTGCGAGTCGCCGAGATCAACTTCGTGTCCGGCGCGGGCGCGGTGTTCGCGCTGGCTGCGGGAGGAACGATCTTCGCTTCGAGTCGCGGCACGTTGGCCGAGTTCGAGCGCAACAAGAGCTACGACGACATCCCCGCAGCGGCTGATCGCGCCTGAGGAGCCTTGCTGTCCCGCCAGAGGACGGGTGTTGATTGCACGCGACCTTGGGCCTAGCCTTTCCGGCGGCCCAACAAGCCCATCCAAGGAGGAGGGAACCTAATGACAATGAAGAAGCGCGCCAGCATCTGGCTTGCCCTGCTTGCGGCCTTCGCGCTCATCGCGGCGGCATGCGGCGACGACGACGACGGTGACACGACGGCTGAGCCGGCCGCCCCGGCCGCTGAGGAGCCTGCTGCTGAGGAGGAGCCGGCCGCTGAGGAAGAGCCGGCCGCTGAGGAGCCTGCTGCTTCAGAAGAGCCGGCCGCCGAGGAAGAGTCCATGGACGCGGGGCTGCCGGGCGAGGGCGTGAGCGTCCTGGCCGGCCGGGCGAACTGGTCGAGCGGCTACTTCCAGGCGGAGCTCTACAAGCTGCTGCTCGAGGAACTCGGCTACGACGTTTCCGACCCGGCTGAGATCGAGCTCGGCCCGAGCAACGGCTACACCGCCATGGCACTCGGCGAGATGGACTACTGGCCCAACAGCTGGTACCCGGGACATCTCTCGTGGCTCCAGAACGAGCTGCCCGACGGCTCGCTGGTGGAGGAGCATGTGAGCATCGTCGGCGAGGAAATGGTCGCGGGCGGCCTTCAGGGCTTCCTGGTCACCAAGTCCTTCGCCGACGAATACGGCGTCTACACCATGGACGAGCTCAACCGCAATGCCGACGCGCTGGCCGCGTTCGACGAATCCGACGCGGTTCCCGGCAACGGCATCGCAGACATCTTCGGCTGCCCGGAGGACTGGACCTGCGACGACATCATCGAGAGCCAGATCGCTTTCAGCGGCTGGGACAACATCCAGCAGACCAAGGCCGGATACGACGCCATGTTCGCCCAGGCGGTGGACAACGCTGACGACGGCAAGCCGATGGTCATGTACACCTGGACTCCGACCGCGTATCTGACTCAGCTGCGCCCGGGCGACAACGTGTATTGGATGGGCGTCGAGAACGTCATCGACGACTCCAACCCGCTCGGCCTCGAGGGCGGCGAGGCCTGGAGCCAGCTCGGCGCCGACGGCCAGCCGGTCAACGCTTCGCTCAGCGAGGACACCTGTCCCGCTGCCGGAACCTCGTCTGATGGCCTGTGCCAGCTCGGTTGGATCGCCGCCGACATCCAGGTGACGGCCAACAACGCATTCCTGGCGGCCAACCCGGCTGCTGAGGCGCTGTTCGACGCTGTGACCCTCTCCGTGATCGATGTGGCGCTGGCCAACGTCGAGCAGGGCAACGACGTGCATCCGCGCGACATCGCCATCCAATGGATCGCGGACAACCGCGACCTGGTCGACGAGTGGATCGCCGCTGCTCTAGCCGCGGCCTAACCCGCATCCGAGGCCGGAGGCCTCGCTACAGACCAACAGATGAAGGGGCGGGGCTTCGGCCCCGCCCCTTCTCTCTTGTGATCGTCCGGATCCATCGCGGGGGAGGACGGGCAGGGCAGAATCTCGCCGTGAACGGCTTGAGACACCGGCCCAGGATCGGGGTTGCTCGTGCGGAGCCGCCGGAGTGGCTGCTCGACCATGGTGATCGCAACATGCATGCTCTCGGGCCCGGGCCCGAACTGGAGGCGGAGTGGATCGCCTCAGGGTTGCGCCTGCCCGACCGTAGCGAGATCCGTCGCTACCGGCTCGAGCGGGTGCGCGCCCAGCTGCGAGCTGCGGGATGCGACGCCGCCCTGCTGTACGACCCCTTGAACGTCCGCTACGCCACCGATACCACCAACATGTCGATCTGGACGATGCACAACGCGGTGCGCTACGCCTTTGTGGCCACCGACGGCCCCGTAGTGGTGTTCGAGTTCTCCAAGGGCGAGTTCCTCGACACCCATTCTGAGGTGGTGGACGAGATCCGGCCGGGCATCTCGTACATCTACTTCTACGCGGGGAATCGGGCCACCGAGATCGCCGACCAATGGGCCCGAGAGATCGCCGGATTGCTGGCCGAGCACGGCCGCGGCGACCGGCGGCTGGCCGTCGACCGGCTCGACCTGATCGGAATGCGGGCCCTGGAGGGCCAGGGCGTGTGCCTCGTCGATGCCGGCGAGTTGATGGAGGAGGCCCGGGTGGTGAAGTCCTCCGAGGAGATCGCGGCCATGCGCTGCGCGGTGCATGCCTGTGAGGCGGCCATCGGCGACATGCGGGCCGCCTTCGAGCCCGGCGTCACCGAGATGGGCCTGTGGGCGGTGCTGCAGGCCGGCAACTATGCCCGTTACGGCGAGTGGATCGAGACCCGGCTGCTGGCGTCGGGACCGCGCACCAACCCCTGGTACCAGGAGGCCAGTAGCCGCCGGGTGCAGGCCGGGGAGCTCATGGGCTTCGACACCGACATGATCTGCGCCTACGGCGCCTGCGTGGACATCTCCCGCACGTGGCTGTGCGGAGGAGGCCGCCCGACTGCGGCCCAGCACGACGTGTGGTCTCTGGCCGCCGAACAGATCGAGCGCAACATCGAACTGCACCAGCCGGGGACCTCGGTGCGCGAGATCGTGGAACGCTCCTGGTACCCGTCGCTGGACGACTACAACTGCTACACGGTGCTCTCACACGGAGCGGGTCTGTGCGACGAGTTCCCGTCGGTCTTCACCCGCGAGCGCTGGCGGCGCAGGGGTTACGACGCGGTGCTGGCGCCGGGCACGGTGATGTGCGTCGAGGCCTTCGTCGGTCCCAAGTCCGGCGGCGAGGGCGTCAAGCTCGAGCAGCAGGTCCTCATCACCGAGACGGGCAACGAACTGCTGTCCCTCTACCCCCTGGACCTCGTCTAGCTTGGCGGGCTGTGAGCAGTCCGTCGTCCGTGCCGGGATTGGACGGGGCACGCCCGCGGGTCGGGTTTCTGGGACTTGGAACCATGGGCGGGCCGATGTGTCGGCGGCTGGCCGCGGCGGGCCGTCAGGTGAAGGCCTACGACTTGGACGCGGATGCGCTGGCTGCGACGGTGGAGGCCGGGGCCGCGCCCGCGGCGTCGGCCCGCGACTGCGCCCGCGGTGCCGATGTGTTCATGACCTCGCTGCCGGGCCCTCCACAGGTGGAGGCGGTGATGGCCGGCGACGGCGGGGCGCTGGGCGCCATGAAGCCGGGGTCGGTGTGGGTGGATCTCACCACCAACAGCCGGGAGCTGGTGATGGAGCTGGCCTCGGCTGCGCCCGGCGGGGTGGCGGTGGTCGATTCGCCGGTGACGGGGGCGGTCGACGGGGCGCGGCGGGGCGCGCTCACGCTCTTCGTGGGGGGCGATCCGGAGCCGGTGTGCGTGGCGCGGCCGTTGCTCGAGCATCTCGGAACTGTCATCGAGTGCGGTCCGCTGGGCACCGGCAATGTGGTCAAGCTCGTCACCAACCAGTTGTGGTTCGCGGCCGCGGCTGCGCTGGGGGAGGGGCTCGCGGTCGGCTTGGCCAACGGCGTGGACCTGAGAACCTTGTGGGAGGCCATCTGCGACAGCGTCGGCGACAGTTTCGTCGCCCGCCATGACGCCCCCAGCATCTTCGCCGGTCACTACGACCCGTCGTTCCCGCTGGCACTTTGCGTCAAGGACCTGGGCCTGCTGGCCGACCTCGAGTCGAGTGTGGACGCCGATCTGCCGGTGACCGCGGCCGCCCGCAGTGCCTTCGAGCGGGCCGCGGCCCGTTACGGCCTGGACGCGGGCGAGATGTGCGTGGCCCGACGGATCGAGGACGATGCTGGAATAGGGATGCGCCTGGAGGGCGATTGGACCCCCCACTGGGAGAAGTGAGTCGGGAGGAGCGAGCCGCGAACCGTGAGCCACACTGGGAAGATCGAGCAGGGAGGAGCGATGAAGCAGCAGGCAGCCCCCATCGACCTGGTTGATCTGGTCGATCTGCAGACGTTCCCTGTCCACGATCCGGCTTCGGCTGGGTACGTGGCTGCGGTGGACGCCGCTCGAGTCGGGCTGCGCGCCGAGGGCTGCGCCGTGCTGGGCGGCTTCGTGCGGCCGGAGGCGGTGGTGCGGCTCAACGACGAGGTCGTCGAGCGCAAGCACGCCACCCACTACTCCACCCAGGTCATGAACCCGTACTTCCACACGGCGTTCAACCCCGACTATCCGGCCGACCATCCGGTCAACACCTTCATCGAGCGCTCCAGCGGGTTCATCCCCGGCGACGCCTGGGATCCCGGCTGCGCCACCGACGTGCTCTTCCGAGCGCCGGAGGTGGCCCGGTTCATCGCCGACTGTCTGGAGATCGCTGCGCTGTACTGCTACGACGATCCGCTGGCCGGGCTCACCGCCAACATCTGCGATCCGGGCCAGCAGTTCACCTGGCACTTCGACACCAACGACTTCGCGGTGACCGTGCTGGTCCAGCCGGCCGACGAGGGCGGGCTGTTCGAGTACGCGCCCCAAATCCGCTCGGCCGAAGACGAGGGGTTCGACGCCATTGCGGCCGTGCTTGCCGGCGGCCGTCAGGGGGTGCGCACCCTGGAGTTGCAGCCCGGCGACTTGCAGATCTTCAGGGGGCGCTACTCGCTCCACCGGGTAACGAGGGTGGGGGCCGGATCCCGGCCCCGCCATGCCGCCATCTTCGCCTACACCCTGGAGCCGGGCGTGATCGGCCGGGTGGCCCGCACCCGCCAGCTCTTCGGCCGGGTGCTGGCCGAGCACGAGGAGGCCGAGCGGCAGAGGGTCCGCTCCGACGCCCTGCTCGATTGAGCGGTGCTTGCAGCCGCCGGAGGGCGAGCCGGACGCTGTTCTTTGGTGCTGCTGTGCCCGCGATGCCCCTTGAGTTGCGCTCGACACGGGAGCGCTGCACCGACCAGACTCGCAGCGTGAGTTCGCCGTGACGGTGGTCTTCGGCCTGCTGGCCGCGCTGTCGGTGGGGACGTCGGACTTCCTGGGCGGATTGAGCAGCCGGCGGGCCGATCCGGTCGCGGTTACGGCGTCATCGAACCTCGTCGGGTTCGGCCTGGCGTTCGTGGCGGCGCTGGTCGCGGCTGGCGAGGCGAACGCCGCCGACATTGCGTGGGGGGTGCTGGGCGGCGCCGGGTTGGTGGGCGGGCTGGTGGCCCTGTACGCGGGATACGCCCGCACCCGGGTCGGTGTGGCTGCTCCCGTGGCTGGAGTGGGTGCGGCCGCTCTGCCGGTGATCGTCACGTCGCTCCTCGGCGAGGAGAGCCTGTCGGCCAAGGCGATTGCGGGAATCCTCCTCGGGCTGGTCGCCATCGGGCTGGTCAGCATCGCCCGATCCGACCAGCGTGGCGGTATCGGATCCAGCCTGCTCTACGGATTGGGCGGTGCGGTCGGGATCGGGCTGCTGTTGCTGTGCCTTTCCCGGGCTTCGGAGGACGGCGGCTTGTGGCCGATTGTGGCGGCGCGCGGCTCCGGGTCTGTGGTGCTCGTGGTGTTCATCGCCGCGACGCGGGCCCAGAGACCGTTGCCGCGTTCGGTGTGGCCCCATGTGGTCGGCATCGCAGCGCTGGTCACTGCCGGCAATGCGCTGTTCCTGGCGGCGACCCGGCTGGGGTCGACGTCGGTGGCCGCCGTTCTCACGTCGCTGTTCACCGCGGTCACGGTGTTCTGGGCGTGGCTGGTGTTCCGTGAGAGGCTACGCAGGGTCCAGACGGCGGGACTCGGTCTGGCGCTGGTGGCGGTCGCGCTCATCGCCGCCGGCTGAGCGTCAGCGCAGCTCGAAGCGCTCCGCGACTGCGTAGACACCGGAGGGCTCCACCCGCATCAGGGCCATCTCGGACGCGGTGAACGAGGAGACCAGCTTCGGAGCGTCGGTGAGGGGCCACTGATCGGGAGGGGGGTCGCGTTTGAAGCGAGCCACGGTCATGTGGCCGGTGAAACGACGCTTCGGCGGCGGCTGGCCGATGCTGGCGGTCGCCTCAGTGACCGCCGCGGCCAGTTGATCAACACCCCGGACGGGCAGGATCACCACGCCGCGTCCGAGAAGGGCCAGCGCCGAACCCATCGTGACTTGCACGGGCGCGTGGCTCACGGGGCGGAGCGCCGTGGCCGCTTCGGCCTCGTCGCACTGGCCCAGGAACCGCAGCGTGATGTGGAGGCGCTCGGGCTTGGTCCAGCGCAGGCCGCCGACGGCCGGTCGGGGCATCTCGGTCAGCGCTCGGACCACATTGTCAGGTGGCCAGACAGCGACGAACAGCCGGGGCATGCCCGACAGTACGCGCTGACGGGTGCAGGTCCAGAACCGGCCGGGCGGCCCGACTCGAATCGGTCAACAATCATGTTCATCCGCCCGAACCCCGCGCTGCCGGCAGCCCACGGACCGCCAGCGCGGCGCAGTCCCCGTAGGCGAGCGGGACATGGGTGAATTGACGGCCGGCCGAGGAGTTGACTGGCACAATGGGTGGCGTGGACGGGCGTGACCGACTCGCTCCCGGTGCAGCCGGACATACGGCCGGCCCCCGGCTGGAGGCTGTGCTGGGTGACATCACCCTTGGGCGGGTGGACGCGATCGTCAATGCGGCCAACTCGTCGTTGCGGGGCGGTGGTGGCGTGGACGGGGCCATCCACCGGGCCGCGGGTCCTGAGCTGCTCGAGTTCTGCCGGAGTCTGGGCGGCTGCGCAACCGGCGATGCCAAGGTCACTCCTGGCTTCCGGCTCGCCGCTCGCTGGGTGATCCACACTGTCGGCCCGGTCTGGCACGGTGGCAGCCGGAATGAGCCCGACCTGCTGGCGTCGTGCTACCGGGAGTCGCTGGCCCGAGCCGACGAGGTCGGCGCCGAGTCGGTGGCGTTCCCGGCCATCTCCACCGGCGTCTACGGCTACCCCGCCGCGCCGGCCGCCACCGTCGCGGTCAGCACGGTCCGGACGACGCCCACGAAGGTCCGCGTGGTGCGCTTCGTGTGCTTCAACCAGCAGGCTCTGGACGCCTACCAGGCCCTATTGGGTTCCCATGATCCCTAGCCCCTGGTGCCAATCCCCTTCGTCGATCCTAAACACCTGTACGAGCCGGAAGCGCTGCTCATACCCGACCGTCGGATTCGGAAAGCTGGCCCGGAGACGGCGTTAGTCGGGCGGGGGCGGTTCGACTATGGCGGGGCCGATCCCTAGGACCTTTTCGATGTGGCTGGCCATGGAGAAGAGTTGCAGCTCTCCGTGGGGTCGCCCGATCAGCTGGATTCCTATCGGGAGACCGGTCTGGGTCCGGCCGCAGGGGAGCGTGATGACCGGCAGGGTGGTGACGCTCACGGCCGCGGCGATCGATAGCCAGCGGTAGTAGTCGCTCGGCGGGAGCCCGGCGCGGTAGCCGACGTAGCGCTCCTCGACCGGGAATGGCAACACGCTGGCGGCTGGGCAGATCAGCAGGTCGTAGTCGCTCATGAAGTCGGCGGCGAGCTGGAATATGCGTCCTTGGGCCGCGATCGCGTCGCGGACGGCGTCGCCGTCTAGAGCGAGCCCTCGCTCGATGTTCCATACGAGTTCAGGCTTCAGCACATCGCGAGCCTGGGGGAGCTCGGCTCCGAGCAGCGTCGCGAACAGGAGGGCCCGGGGGACGTCGAAAGCGACCTCGGCATCGGTGAGGTCGGGGTGGTCGGCCACGACGGCGATGCCGTCCCTCTCAAGTGCATGCACAGCCCGGCTGCACACCTCGGCGACCTCTGGTGCAGTCTCGGTGACACCTAGATCGACGCTGTAGGCCACCCGGGCCGGCGCTGCCGGTGCGGCTGCGGCGCTGCGGAACGACTCCTGAGGAGGTGGCTTGCCGAGCCCGGCGCGGGGGCTCTCACCGACCATCGCGTCGGCGAACAGGGCGAGATCGCCGACGTCGCGCGCCATCGGCCCTTGCTGGGAGTGCACCAGGAACGGCACCACCGTGGGCCCATTGGCGACGCGTCCCGGCGAGGGGCGCAGGCTTGTGATCCCGCAGAAGCTGGCGGGGGTACGCAGCGAGCCGGCCAGGTCCGAGCCGTGGGCCAGCCAGGCCATGCCGGTGGCCACCGCGGCGGCCGCGCCGCCCGAGGATCCGCCGGCGGTGAGGCGAAGGTCGTGAGGGTTGCGGGTGGCTCCGAAGACGTCGTTGAAGGTGTTGCCGCCCGCACCGAACTCGGGGGTGTTCGACATCGCGTACACCAGCGCCCCTTGGGCTTCGAGCGTCTCGACGACCACATCGGATCGTTCCGGCACGAAGTTCTCCCTCAGCCTCGACCCGTAGGTCGTTCTGACGCCGGCCACAGGCGTGAGGTCCTTGATGGGAACGGGCAGTCCGGCCAGCACGCCGCGTTCGGCCGGCGGGACCTCCACAAGCCGGTCGGCGTGCTCGCGGGCCCGGTCGAAGCAGCGGGTCGGCAGTGCGTTGACGACCTGGTCGACGGCCTCGACCCGCGCCTGCACCGCGTCGAGGGCGTCGTGGGGGCTGAGATCGCCGGTTGAGAGCGCCGCCACGACCTCGCGGGCGCTCTGCCTGATCAGATCGTCGGTCATGGGCTGGCTCGGAGGCCGAGCGAATAGGCGAGCGAGTCCGCCCCATACGGGCGAGGCCGTGGCCCGAGCGGCCCGTGAGCGCAGCGAACAGGAGCGGGAGTGGCACCGCTGCCACGCGCCGGACCATTGCCTATTTGCGCTCGCTCTTGGTGGCGGCGCGGGCTGCGGCGGGTGCCGGCTCGAGCAATGCTGCCCTGACGGGAGCTCATCTCGATTCGCCCGTCAGCCGTGGACTGACATCGAGGAGTTGGGGTTGACTTCCCGGTTGCGGCTGAAGGTGCCCATGTCGATGGGCAGGCCCGTGTAGCGCCCCTTCACCACGAGCGGGTCGGCATCGTGGTCGTGCCCGGCTTCGACCGCCTCGATGAGTTCGGCCATGCAGTGCCCGGCCACTCCCGCGTTCTTGAACTGGTTGCCGCTGGTGCCGATGGCCACGTAGAAGCCGTCGAGGTCGGTGCGGTCGTAGATCGGGATCCAGTCGTCGCTCACGTCGTAGAGGTCCACCACGCCTTTGCGCTCGTGGGGCACCCCCACCGACGGCAGGCGCCGGTTCAGCCGCAGGACCTGCGCCTCCCACTGCTCGGCGCCGAGACGCTGGTCGTAGTCGTCGGGGTCCACCCAGTCCTGGGGGTCGCAGCGGGGGTCTGTGCTGCCCACCAGGATGTGGTTGCCGGTCTCGGGCCGGAAGTAGATGCCGTTGTCGTCGTCGGCGATATTGAAGCCGTCGCGCTCGTAGTTGTAGGCGGACGGCCCCGGCGCGTGGTGCACTTCGTGGCGCAGCGCCCGGGTCTTGATGTTCATCGAGTCGTACACGCCCGCCATCCGGTTGATCAGATATGAGTGGGGGCCGGCCACGTTCACCACCACCGGCGCGGCCACGGTGGTGCCGTCGTCGAGGGTCACCCCCGTCACCGTCCCGTTGCTCCGGCCGACGGCGGTCACCGCGGTGGCGAAGCGGAACTCGGCGCCGGCCGACTCCGCGGCCCGCTGCAGGTTGTGGGTGGTCAGCTGCGGGTCGCTCACATAGCCCGCCTCGGGCGTGAAGACCGCGCCGGGCAGGTCCTCAGTTGCGTCGGCCCAGAAGTCGGGGTCGTCGGGCCGCTTGGGGGGCCCGAAGATGCCGGGGTCGAGGATGGGCATGCGCCGCCGGAGCTCGGCCGTCGACCAGTCCTCGTAGGCAACCCCGATGGCGTCGAAGTGGGGGAGCACCTTCAGGTAGTGGCCGCCGGGATCCTTCAGGGCCGCCATGCCGCACTGCCTGTAGGTGATGAGGCCGAGCTCGTCGTCGACGCCGAGGTAGTCGGGCCACTCCAGCCAGTACTGCAGGCCCTCGTAGGACATGGCCACGCCGGTGAACGTCGAGTAGGTGAAGCGCACGATGGCGCACGAGTTGACGGTGGAGCCGAACCCCGCCGCGGGCAGCTTGTCCACGCACAGGGTGCGCCGGCCCCGCCGCCCGAGCTCGAAGGCGGTGGCCGCGCCGATCACGCCCGCGCCGATCACCACCGCGTCGAAGCCGTTGGCGGCCCGTTCAGATGCTCTCCTTGGGGCTGATTGCCGGGTCGTGCCGCCGAGATTCCCCTGCACCGCGCCCTCGGCATCGGTGCTGTCGCTAGCGCTGGCCTGTTCAGATGCCACGGCGGCGCTCGCTGCGCATGTCGAACGCGATCTTGACCGCGCCCCGCCGGCCTGCCTCGGCGGCGTGGCCCAGCGCGTCGACGTAGCGGTCGAGCGGGTAAAGAGCCGAGACGAGCCGGTCGAAGGCGATCTTGCCGGCCAGTTCCACGGCCAGGTCGAAGCTCGTCGTGAGCCGGCCGTCGGCGCGGACCTCGGTGCCGTAGGCGTAGCAGCCGGCGAGCTCGATCTCGCGGTGCCACAGGCCCGTTAGCTCTGCGGTCACGGTGGCCGGCATCCCCAGCATCAGGACCCGGCCCCGGGGCCGGCACAGCGACAGCGCCTCAGCCAGCGAGGCCGACGAGCCCACCGCGTCGATGACCACATCGGCGCCCCCGGAGAGGTGGTCACCGACCAGGAACGAACCCGTGGCCCGGCGCACGGCCCGCTTCAGCTCGCCGGGCTCTACGGCCGAGTCCGCTCCGAGTTCAAGCGCGAGCGCTCTCTGGGTCGAGTACCGGGCGCCGACGAGGATCGAGGCGGGCTCGGTCAGGCCCCGCAGCGCGGCCACCGCCACTAGGCCCATGGTCCCGGCCCCGACCACGGCCACCGTGTCGCCGGGCTGCGCTCCGGACCGCAGCGCGGCATGCACGCCCCCCGCCACCGGCTCGATCATCACGGCCAGCTCGTCGCTCATCCAGTCGGGCACGTCGTGGAGCTGCGAGCTGTGGGCCACCAGCTCGGTGGACCAGCCCCCTCCGGTGGAGCGGCAGAAACCGGTCTGAAGCCCCGGCTTGAGATGGCCGCTCATCAGGTGCCGGTAGTCGTCGCCGTCACCGGGAGCGGCCCCCGGGTAGGGCAGGCCGAAGCCCCGGGCCGCGTGGCCCAGCACCGGCTCGACGATCACCCGGCGCCCGTCGGCGGTGTCGGCCACGATCTCGTGGCCGGGCACGAACGGGAACGACACGTAGTCCTCGAAGTAGCGCGACGAGCGGCCGTCGATGGTGGCCAGGTCCGATCCGCAGATGCCGCAGAGCCGCGGGTAGATGCGCTGCCAGCCCTCGCCGGGCAGCTCGGGCGGGTCGTCGTCGATGAGCTTGAGCGGTCCCCAAGTCGCTCCCGCTCCGGGTCGCAGCCGCGACGCGATAGCGGCGGCCGCGTAGCGGACCTCCTTGCGTGAGAAGCGCAGCGCCTTCACGAGCAGGGATCGTAGCGAGATTAGGGTTGGCGACGATGAGGAGCCGTCGCGGCGCATGGTGAAGCTGGGCCTCGGCCTCGATCTCTACCGGGGGGCGGCGCTCGAGGTGCCGGTGGCTGCCGTTCGGCTCGCGGAGCGGCTCGGCTACCACAGCGTGTGGACGGCCGAGGCCTACGGCGCCGACGCGCTGTCGCCGCTGGCGTTCCTGGCCGCGCACACCGGCCGCATCAAGCTCGCCACGGGAGTGGTGCAGATCGACGCCCGCACACCGGCGGCCACCGCGATGCACGCCATGACCATCGACGCTCTCGCCGGGGGAGGGCGCACCATCATCGGCTTGGGCGTGTCCGGACCGCAGGTGGTCGAGGGGTGGCACGGCGCAGCCTGGGGCTCGCCGGTGGCCAAGCTGCGCGACTATGTCGCGATCATGCGGAAGGTGCTGGCCCGCTCGGCCCCCGTGACCCACGACGGGGCGGCCATCCGGCTGCCCTACGACGGCCCGGGCGCGCTGGGTCAGGGCAAGCCGCTGAAGTCGATCCTGCACCCTGCGCCCGGCATAGAGATCTGGGTCGCGGCTGGGGGCCCCAGCAATGTGGCGCTGGCGGCGGAGGTGGCCGACGGCTGGCTGCCTATGGGCTACGGGTCCCTGGGAACCGCTACCTACGCCGAACCGCTCGCCCGGGGCCGGGGCCGCCGCAGTGCAGGCTTGCCCGCCAACTTCGAGGTGTTCGGGTCGCTGTCCGTTCAGATCACCGACGATGTGCGATGCGCGGTGGAGGCCCGCAAGCCGCTGGTCGCTATGTACGTGGGCGGCATGGGCAGCGACACCCACAACTTCCACGCCGAGGCGATGGCCCGCCGGGGATGGCCCGAGGCCGCGGCCCGGATCGTGGAGCTGTGGCGGGCCGGGCGCAGGGATGAGTCGATCGCGGCCGTTCCCGACGACTACATCGAGTCGCAGTCCCTGCTCGGCTCGCCCGACCGCATCCGGGCCCGCTGGCCCGACGCGGTCCCCGCGGGCCTGACCGGTGTGATAGTCCGGTGCGACCGCGACGAGGAGCTGGCGCTGGCGGCCGAGCTGGCCGGCAGCCGAGACACCGAACAGTCAGGCCCCCAAGAGGCAAGCCCATGACCGACGAGCAGCTGATCCTCATCGACGAGCCGGCCGACCACGTGCGCCGCATCACCCTCAACCGCCCCCACAAGCGCAATGCCATCTCCACGCCGCTGCGGGCCGCGCTGTTGGAGGCCCTGCACCGCTTCGACGAGGATCCCGACGCCCGGGTAACCATCGTGCGGGGCGCGGGCCCCTGCTTCTCGTCGGGCTACGACCTGTCGGGCGGGCTCATGGACGACCCGCCATACCCGTCGGCCCCCGGCGACGGCCAGTGGACCCGTCAGGCCAGCGACGGCTGGTTCTCCATCTGGGACCTGGCCAAGCCGGTAATCGCCCAGGTCCACGGGTACGCCTACGCTGGCGGCACGGAGCTCGCCGCGGCCTGCGACCTCGTGTACGTGGCTGCCGACGCCCGCATCGGCTATCCCGTCGTAAGAGTGGCGTCTCCCCCGGACTGGCAGTACCACACGCCGTTGATGGGACTGCGCCACGCCATGGAGGCCATGCTCACCGGCGACTCGGTGAGCGGCGCCGAGGCGGTCCGCATGGGATGGGCCAACCGGGCCTACCCGCCCGAGGAGTTGGAGGAGGCGGTGCTGGCCGTGGCCGTTCGCATTGCCGGTGTGGCGCCCGACCTGGCCCAGATCAACAAGCGCATGGTCCACAGGGCCTTTGACGTGCTCGGGGGCAGGGCCGCCATCCGCTCGGGCCAGGAGTTCCAGGCTCTCGCCGCCCACCAGGAGTCGGTGAAGGCCGCCGTTGCCGATCTGCTGGGCTCGGTCAAGAAAGCCATCGGCGACAACCCGCCCGCTTGAGCCCCGGCCCCCGGTCCCGGCGGCGCGGTGAGCGCCCCCTCTTGCGGGCCGCTAGATCGATGCCTACCGAACCTTGGTAGCTAAGTTTTCAGGAGGTTCCAAGTATTTCTCCCTTCTTTGGGTTGTTGTTGTCACATCATGCTGACATGATGGTGTGACAATAATATGAAACAGCATGAGAAAGCTTGTGCTGTCAACAACATGGGAGGGTGTCAATGGCTGGCGACATGCTAGTGATGTCCAAGTCGCAGATGGAGCAGCTCGCGGTGATCTTCGCCCGGCAGAAGGAGACGGCCGAGGGGGTGATCAGCGCGATAGGCGCCGGCATCGAAGGCACGACCTGGCAGGGGGCGAGAGCCGATCGGTTCCGGCAGCTCTGGGAGACGGAGTTCCGGCCCAACCTGCGGGCGCTGTGCGACGCGCTGGGCGAGCACTCGACGTTCATATCCGCGGAGCTCCAGGCCGGAGTCAGCGCGCTCGACACCGTCTAGCCGCGGCGACGGCGGCCGAGCTCGCCGGACAGGCGCGACAGGGGAACGGGACGCTCGTGCGGATCCGGCACCGACTGCACGGCACGGAGCGGACCGTGGAGATCGACTCCCGCCTCGACGGCTTCACGGTGGCGGATCTCGTCGCGGCGCTCGGCGGCGAAGTCCAGGAGACCGGCGACCTCATTCGGCAAGGCCTGTGCATCGACGGGCGCTGGCACGGTCCGGAGACCCTGCTGTCATCGATCCCGATCTGGGAGGGGGCGCTGCTCGAAATCGCTCCCGGAGGAGGGCAGCCCCCCTCCCAGTCACCGCCGGAGCAGAACGGCCGGCCAAGTCGCCGAGCAGCGCTGGTCGTGACCGCCGGGCTGCGAGCCGGCACCCGTCTCGCGCCGCCCGCGTCCGACGCCTGGGTGATCGGGCGCTCCCAGGATTGCGACCTGGTGCTCGACGACCCCACCGTCTCCCGGCGACACGCCCGGGTGACGGCGAGCGGGACCGGCCGGCGCCCCGTGATCGGCGACCTCGGCTCGCGCAACGGCACCATCGTGGCCGGCCGCGCCGTGACCGAGCCGACCCGGGTCCCGGTGCGGGCCACCATGCGCCTGGGTGCCACCCGCCTGCAGTGGCGGACCCCGGTGGACGACGCCCCCGCGGCTGTGCGAGCCGGGCTCGGCGCCGCGGCGGGACGGATTCCCTTCAACCGCCCGCCCCGCCGCCGGCCGCCGACAACTCCCGCCCCGCTGCACGTTCCGGCAGAGCCTCCGCCCCGGCCCGAGTCCGAGCCCCTGTCGTGGGCCGGCATCGTCCTGCCCGCCGCGGCCGGGCTGGCGCTGGCCGTGGTGTGGAGCCCGTTCATGGCTGTGTTCGCGGCCCTCGGCCCGCTGATCACCGTGGGCACGTGGCTCGAGCGGCGCCGCCGGGCCGCCCGGTCCCATCAGCGGGCCTGCGCGGAGGTAGCCAAGAGGGTGGACAGCTTCGTCAGCATGCTGCCGGCGGCTCGCGCCGCCGAGCGGCGAAGGCGCATCGCCCTCGTCCCGGACCTGGCCGAGCTGGTCCGCCGGGCCGAGACGCCCTCACAGCGCTGCTGGGAGCGCCGCCGCGGCGACCCCGACGCCATGCGGCTCGGTGTCGGCACCGCGGACGTGCCCTACGCGCCGCCGCTGGAGGTAGACGGGGGCGAACGGGCCGCGCCCGGCGCGCTCGAGGCCCTGCGCGAGATCGAGCTCCTGACCGATGTGCCGGTGGCGGTGTCATTGCTGCCCGGCGAGGTTGTCGGCGTGGTCGGCCCGCCCCACGCGGCCCGGGCCGTGGCCCGCGGTCTGATCCTGCAGGCCGCGGTTCTTCACGGCCCCGCCGATCTGGCCATAGCGGGCTTGGTGCCCGGCTCCGCCGGGGAGTGGTCGTGGATGGGCTGGCTTCCCCACACCATCGACATCGGGGGCGAACCGGGAGCGCTGGTGGCCACGGAGTCCGACGCCGCCGCCGCGGCTGCGGAGGCGGCGGCCGCCAGCAGCTCCCAGCGAGCCCTGCTGGCCGTCATCGACGGCACAGAGCCGCTCATGGGCCGCTCCGCGCCGGGCCGGATGCTGCTCGGCCTCGGGCAGTGCGCCGGGATAGTGATCACCAGCGATGTCTGCGACCTCCCGTCCAGTTGCACCACGATCGTGGACATCGACCACGACGCGGGCGGGTTGAGGCTGGTGGATCCTCGATCCTCGGCAGTGATGGCCCCGCTGGCGGCCTGGGGTGTCACCACCGCAACCGCCACCCATGCCGCGGCCCGACTGGCCCGGCTGGACGACCCCGAGCTCCGAGCGGCGACTGCAAGCCTTCCCGACTCGATGTCCCTGCTGGACCTCCTGGGCGGCGAGCCGACCCCGCAGACGGTGGAGAGTCGATGGTCCGCGACCCGGGGGACGGACGACCTGCGGGCGCCCATCGGCGCGACCGCCGACGGTCCCCTGGTGCTCGACCTGGTGGCCGACGGTCCTCACCTGCTCGTCGGGGGCACGACCGGTTCGGGCAAGTCCGAGCTGCTGCGGTCCATGGTGGCCGGTCTGGCCCTGTCCGCGGACCCCGACCACCTGGCCTTCGTCCTCATCGACTACAAGGGGGGCGCCGCCTTCGACCGCTGCGCGGAGATGCCCCATGTGGCCGGCATGGTCACCGACCTCGACGACCGCCTGGCCGAGCGAGCCCTGCTGTGCCTGGAGGCCGAACTGCGCCATCGCGAGAGGCGCCTGCGAGCTGTGGGCGCTGAGGATCTGGCCGCGTTCCGGGCCCGAGCCGGCCACGCGGGCGGCGACCCCCTGCCGCGGCTGGTGGTCGTGGTGGACGAGTTCGCCACGCTGGCCGCCGAGCTGCCCGAATTCCTCCGCTCGCTGGTCGGGATCGCGCAGCGGGGCCGCAGCCTCGGCGTCCACATGGTGCTGGCCACCCAGCGGCCGGCCGGGGTGGTGACCGACGACATCAGAGCCAACACGCCGTGTCGAATCGCCCTGCGGGTGACCGATCGCCACGACTCCAACGACGTGATCGACTCGCCCGACGCGGCCCGCATCCCCCGTCAGCGGCCCGGCCGGGCGATGGCCCGCTTGGGGCCGGGCGAGCTTGTTGCGTTCCAGTCGGCGCTGGTGACCGGCACCACAGCCCGATGCTCAACCGGCCTGCGGGTCGGACCGGTCGGGTCGCGTGCCGTCCGGACCCCCGGCCACGAGCGCAGCGACCTCGACTCGGTGGTGGAAGCCGTCCGGGCAGCCCACGAAAGCCTGGGGGGCGCCAAGACCCGCTCGCCGTGGCCGGCGCCCCTCTCCAGCGAGATCGCCGCCGCCGGCCTCGCCGAGCGCGCCGGCCCGGGCCAGCCCGCGGCCTGGCTGGTAGACGATCCCGTCCACCAGCGGCAGTTCCCCAGCGGATGGCGCCCGGCCGACGGCCATCTGGCCGTCATCGGAGGGCCGGGGTCGGGCACGACCACCACCCTCGCCGCGGTCGCCCTCGACCTCTGCCGCGCCCGCACCCCCGACGAACTGCATATCTACGGAATCGACCTCGATGCCGGGACGCTGTCGGCGCTCGGGAGCCTTCCCCATGTTGGCGGGGTCGTCGCCCCGACAGAGGGGGATCGGCGAACCCGCCTGCTGCGCCTCCTCGACGACGAGGTCGCCGCCCGCCGGGCCGGAGGCCGGTCGGCGCGTTCTGCCGAAGTGGTGCTGCTGGTGGACGATCTCGCCGGGCTGGTCCGCGCCCACGACCCGGTACGCGAGCCGGAGCCGCACGATCGGTTCGCTCGAATATGGGGCGACGGCCCGGCGGTGGGAGTGCGGGTGGCGGTGAGCATCGGCCGGGCTGCCGACCTCCCGCCCGACCTCGCCGCATCCGCCGGGGTGGTTCTGGTGCACGCCACCTCAGACGCTGGCGACGGCCTGCGCTTCGGGCTCAAGCAGCCGACCGCCCATCTCGTCGCGGGTCGGGCCGTCAGGGTCGGCGACGGCCTGGAGGTTCATGTCGCCCGACCCGCCGACGGCGATCTGGCTGCAGCCGCCACGGCGCTGGCGGCCGTGTCCCCGCCGACTCTGCGTGAACCCGCTCGGGTCGGGTCTCTGCCCCAGCAAATCTGCCTGGAGGACCTGCCCGCCGGAGCGCGAGTCGAGGATCGACGCATCCATGTCCGCTTCGCCATCAGCGACCTCGACCTCGAACCGGCCGGCTTCACGCTCCACGACGGCGAGCACGCCCTGGTGCTGGGACCGCCCCGCACCGGACGCACCGGCGCGCTGGCCGCCATAGGCGAGGCCGCCCGAACCGCCGGAGCGGACGTGGTGGTCGTCGCCGACCGGCCCGGCAGGCTGTCCACCCTGCTGGGTCTGGAGGCCGTGCCGGCTGATTCACTCGACGAAGCTGCCGAGGAGGGGGTTTGCCGCTTGCTGCTGGTGGACGACGCCGACCGGGTGGGCGACCCGGCCGGACTGCTGGCCGGAATCGCCGCCTCCACCACGGGGCGCTGTCATCTGGTGGCCTCGACAACGGCCGACCGGCTCCGCGCCTGCTACGGCAGCTGGCTCCATGAGATGCGCTCATGCCGCACCGGCGTTCTGTTCAGGCCGGGACCCCTAGACGCCGACCTGCTCGGCGCGACTGTGCCCGCCCGCCTGGCGCTGGCACCGGTGCCGGGGCGATGCCTCGTCATCGCCGACGGGGCCGCGGAGGTGATGCAGGTGGCACTGGCGGCCCACGGCTGCCAAGAGGCCGAGCGGATAGGGAGCGATGGCGCGGATAGATAGCGTCATGACACCGATCGCCGAGCATCCCGGGAGCACCGTTGCCGCATTCAAACATCCGCATCGAGTCCGTTGGCGCCATTACGACCGTCACCGTCGATCGGCCCCGGCGCAAGAATGCCTGCACACCGGCCATGTGGGCCGGGTTGAGGCACGGTTTCCGCGACATCGCCGAGTCGCCGGCCCGGGCGGTCGTGTTCACCGGAGCGGGCGGCGACTTCTGCGCGGGCGCTGACGTGGGACCCGCTGACGACACCGAAGCGGCCGCGGACCGGCCGCCCCGGCACCGGGTCGACCTCATGCGCGACATCGCCGACACCGTCATGGCCATACACGACTGTCCCCGCCCGGTGATCGCCAAGGTGGACGGCGTGGCCGTGGGCGCGGGCTTCGGCATGGCCCTGGCCGCCGACATGGTGTGGTGCTCGGAGCGGGCGAGGTTCTCGCTCGTCTTCGCCAAGCGGGGCTTGAGCCTGGACTTCGGCACCTCGTGGCTGCTGCCCAAGCGGATCGGGCTTCATGAGGCCAAGCGCCTGGCCTTCACCGGAGACATCATCGACGCCCATCGGGCCGCGGATCTCGGCATCGTCAACGAGGTCGTCCCGGCTGGAGAGCTCGACGCCGCCGTGGACGAGGTTGCGGCCACCATCGCGGCCGGACCTCCCATCGCGCTGGCCAGCTCCAAGCGCTTCCTCAACAACGCCTCCAGCATCTCGCTGTTCCAGGCGCTGGAGGCCGAGACCCTGGGCCAGGGCGTCAACTTCGCCACCAGAGACACGAAGGAGGCCCTGCGGGCGTTCGTGGAGAAGCGCGACCCCGCCTTCGAAGGCCGGTGACACCCTTCCGGCGGGCATTCCTCGTCAGGAGGTGGGCACTCCGACCAGCTCCTGTTAGGTAAACTTGACAATCTGTGACAGATGTTCTATATTGTCGGCCATGCGTCACCGAATCGTCGTCTCTGCGCTCACCCTGACCCTCGTCGCCGCAGCCTGCTCCGGAGACGAGGTCCGCTCCCTCGAAGGAGCATCTGCGCAGATATACCCGGGCGAGTGCGCGGGCAGCAGCGGCCGTACCGTCACCATCTACTCCGGTCGATCCGAGAGCCTGATCGGGCCTCCGCTGGAAGCCTTCTCCTGCGAGACCGGCGCGGAGGTGTCGGTCCGCTGGGGAAGCTCCACCGACCTGGCCCTGCTGCTGGCCGAGGAGGGCGACCGCACTGCCGCCGACGTCTTCCTGTCGCGCTCGCCCGGCCCGGTGGGGTTCCTGGAGAGCAGGGGCCTGCTAGGCACCATCGGCGCCGATGTGCTCGCGCTCTCCGCCGAGGAGAACCGCTCCAAATCGGGCACCTGGGTCGGGTTCTCGGGCCGCAAGCGGGTCCTGGTCCACAACCTCGACTCGGTTGCCGCCGGCGAGCTGCCCCAGTCGGTGTTCGACCTCACCGGCGAGCGCTACCGGGACCGGGTGGCCATCCCAGCCACCAACGGCTCGTTCCTCGACTGGTTCACCGTGTTCCGCGACCAGCACGGCACCGAGACCACTGCCCAGTGGCTCGACGACATGGTGGCCAACGGTGCCCGCTACTACCCGAACAACCGCTCCATCGTCGAGGCCGCCGGCCGGGGCGAGATCGACATGGGGCTGGTCAACCACTACTACCACTACCAGGAGGCCGCGGCCGCGGGCGACCGCCACCGGGCGGCCAACCACAACTTCGCCGACGACGACATCGGGTCGCTGCTGATAATCACCGCGGCCACCGTCACCGCAGGCAGCGAGAACCGGCAGGCGGCCAACGAGCTGATCGCCTACCTGCTGTCCGGACCGGTCCAGACCTACCTGACCTCCGAGACCCTCGAGTATCCGCTGGCCGCGGGTGTCGCTCCGTCCGCGGTGCTCCCGCCGCTGAAGGCGCTTGAGATCGGCACCGTCGACTTCGATGCTCTGGGGGGAGGCTTCGAAGAGAGCATCGCCATCATCGAGGCGAGCGGCATCCTTAACGAGTGACCGCCGTCCATCAGGCCGAGCCTGGCAGGCCGGGGCCCTTGCGCCCGTCCGGCACGCCGCCGCTCCTGCGGATCGCGGGCCTGGCGCTGGCGCTGGGATTCGCGTTTCCCGGCGTGTACCTGGTTTACCGGAACTTCGCGGCGGGCGCCGACCCGGCCGGGCTGCTCATCAGCGATCGCACCCTCGGGCCGCTGTGGCGCTCGGTGCGGCTGGCGGTGTCGGTGTCGGCCGCCGCGCTGGTGCTGGGCACCGCGCTGGCATGGTTCACCACCCGCACCGACGTTGCCTGGGGCCGGCTGTGGCGGGTGCTGCTGCCGCTTCCCCTGGTCTTTCCCACCTTCGTCGGAGCGGCTGCGTTCATCCACACTCTCAATCCGGGCGGCCTGGCCAACGACCTCCTCGCCGGGATCGGCCTAGACCGCACACCCGAGCTCCGGGGCTTCTACGGCGCGTGGCTCGTGCTGGCCCTGATGACCTATCCGTACGTGTACCTGCCGGTGGCGGCCAGGCTGCGCCAGCTGCCGGCCTCATTGGAGGAGAGCGCCCGGGTGCTGGGCGAGACTGCGCTCAAGGTGTTCGGGCGCATCTGCCTCCCCCAGATCGCCACCGCCATGGGCGCGGGGACGCTGCTGGTGTTCCTCTACACCCTCAGCGACTTCGGAGCGGTGCAGCTCATGCGCTACGACACCCTCACGAGGGCCATCGCCACCAACCAGTTGGCCAACCCGCCGGTGGCTCTGGCGCTCAGCCTGCTGCTGCTCGTGCTGGCCGCACTGGTGGTGCTGGCCGAGCGGCGCTTCTCGAGCAGCCTCCCCGACGCAGCAACAGTCGTGTCGAGCCGCCCGATCATCTACAACCTGGGTCGGTGGCGGAAGCCCGCCCTGGGTTTCGTGGCCCTGTCGGCCGCCGCCGGAGTGGGGGCGCCCCTGGTGGGGTTGGTGGACTGGGCCGCACGCGGTCTGCTGCGGTCCGCGACCGGGGGTAGGTCGCTGACGATCGACGGATCGAAGGTGCTGGAGGCGACCACCAACACGCTGGGCGCGAGCCTCATCGCCGCGGTCCTGTCAACGGCGGCGGTGCTGCCCATAGCGCTGCTCGTCGGCCGGTACCGGTCGCGTTCGGGCTCGTTGGCCCACGCCGTCGTCGTCAGCACGTTCGCTCTGCCCGGGATTCTTATTGCGCTGTCGATGCGGTTCTGGACCTTGCGGTCGGACCTGGCGTTCGAGTTGCTCAACGACACCATGGCCCTGCTGATCTTCGCCTACATGGTCCGCTTCGGTTCGCTGGCGATGGGCGTGACGCTGGTGGCGGTCCGCAGCGTCCCCGAGAGGCTTCACGACTCGGCCCGGATCCTGGGCGCGGGCCGGCTGCGCCGGTTCCTCGCGGTGGACCTTCCCATGATGGGACCCGGCCTGCTGGCCGGAACCGGCCTCGTGCTGCTGTCGGTGATGAAGGAGTTGCCGATCAGCCTGTTCGTCTCGCCGTTGGGCTTCTTTACCCTGACGACGCAGATCTTCGGCTCCTTCGAGGAGGCCTTCATCGCCGAGGCCGGGATCATGGCGGTGGTGCTGGTGGCTCTGTCGTTCGTGCTGACGTGGTTCCTGGTCATCCGCCGCGACCACCTGCTCTAGGGCCGTCCGTGCCACCGCCGGCCACGGCGCACGGCTGGGCGGCGTCACCTGCCCGCACATGCCATTAGTGTGGGGCCATGCAAGGCTCACCGGAGATCATCGAGTTCCTCAACGAGGCGCTGGGCGCCGAGGTCACCGCCATCAACCAGTACTTCGTCAACTCCAAGGTGTGCGAGGACTGGGGCTGGAACCGCTTGGCGGCCAAGATGCGCGAGGAGTCCATCGAGGAGATGCACGACGCCGAGAAGCTGATGGACCGCATCCTGTATTTGGACGGGATGCCCCGGCTGGAGAGCCTCAGCAGCGTGCGGGCCGGCAAGACGGTCGAGGAGCAGATGGAGAACGATCGCCTTCTGGAGGTAGCCGCCATCGAGCGCTACCGCCGGGGGGTGGCCCTCGCCGTGGAGCACGGCGATGTGGGCACCCGCGAACTGCTGGAGCATCTGCTGGTGGGCGAGGAGGAGCACCTCGACTGGATCGAGACCCAGCAGACCATGATCGCCGATATCGGCATCCAGAGGTACCTCCAGTCCCAGATCGGCGACTGAGCCGACACCGCGCCCGACCGGCTGTGACGAGGCCGTTGGCCGGAGCCGACTCCTTCCCGCGCCGTCAGGCCCTCACCCGGCGCTTCACGCTGGGCGAGCCCCGGGACATCAGAGTGTCCGACGACGGTGCCCGCGTGGTGTTCCTGCGGTCGAGCGGCCCCGTCGATCCCGTCAACTCGCTGTGGGTGCTCGACGTCGCCACCGGCGTCGAGCGCCTAGTGGCCGACCCGCGCCACCTCGCCGACCCCGCCGATGGCGGTGGGGGCCGCGGCGGTGAGGGCATCGGCGGCGGCGAGAGCGCCGGCGGGGCCGTTGGCGGCGAAGATGGTGGCGACCTGCCCGCGGCGGAGCGGGCTCGGCGCGAGCGGGTGCGGGAGACGGCCGAGGGCATTGTCGCCTATGACGCCGACAGGGGACTGACCGCCGCGGTGTTCGCGCTGGGCGGGCGGCTGTGGAGGGTGAGCCTCGTCGGGGGCGATCCGCCCGAGCTGCTGCCTGCCCAGCCGGGCGCGTTCGATCCTCGGCTGTCGCCCGACGGCAGCCGGGTGGCCTACGTGGCCGGGTGGGCACTGCGGGTGACCGGCGATGGCGGCGGTGACCGGCTGGTGGCGTACGAGCCCGGCGAGATGGTGAGCTGGGGCGCGGCCGAGTTCGTGGCAGCCGAGGAGATGGGCCGCACCCGGGGGCATTGGTGGTCGCCCGACAGCCGGCGCCTGCTGGCGGCCCGGGTGGACACCGCCGCGGTGTCCAGGTGGTGGATCGCCGACCCAGCGGCCCCCGGCCGCGAGCCCGCAGAGGTCCGCTACCCGGCTGCGGGAGAGGCCAACGCCGAAGTGAGCCTCGCGGTATTCGACGCCGACGCCGGTCCGGGCGGTCGCGACCCTGGCGGCGGCGCCGGCTCGGCCCGTTCCGGCCGGGTGCCCGTCGCCTGGGACGAGGGCGGCTGGGAGTACCTGGCCGGGGTGCGCTGGAGCGCCGACGGGCTGCTGCTGACCGTGCAGACCAGGGACCAGCGGACCCTCGGCGTGCTGGAGGCCGACCCCGGTACTGGGGAGTGCCGGCTACTGCGAACGGTCACGGACGATGCCTGGGTGGAGCTGGTTCCCGGCGTCCCCCAGCTGGTCGGCCGCAAACTTGTCACGGTCGAGGACACCGGATCAGATGAGCTACCCGCGACTATTCCGCCTGGGGGGCGGGCAACTGACAGAAGTTCGATCCGGGCCGATGGCTGCGAGCCTGTTCGCAGGCTGTACGTGGGCGGCGAGGCCCTCACCCCGGGCGGCATGCAGGTCCGCGCCGTCCATCACGCCGACGGCGACGGCTTGATCGTCACCGCATCGACCGACCCGGCCGAGGTCCATGCAGCCCGGGTGGGCTGGGACGGCGCGATCGACTGGCTGACGAGCGCCTCGGGCGTCCACGGTGTGGCCGCAGGGGGCGACACGATCGTCATCACCAGCCGCTCGCTCGACTGTCCCGGCCGGCGCTGCAAGGTGCAGTCGCCCTGGCAGGCCGAGCCGGGTCTTCCCGTCGCGTCCGATGCGGCCGAGCCGGGCTTTCCGATCACGTCCCACGCCGCCGAGCCGGGCCTGGAGCTAAACGTCGAGATCGTCGAGCTCGGACCCCGCCGGCTGGTCTCGGCTCTGGTCCTCCCCTCGGGGCCCGCCGGGCGAGGCGATGGTCCGCTGCCGGTGCTGATCGACCCCTACGGCGGTCCCCACGCCCAGCGGGTGCAGCGCGCCGAGGCGCTGTTCCACACCTCGCAGTGGTTCGCGGATCAGGGTTTCGCAGTGCTGGTCGTCGACGGACGGGGCACGCCCGGACGGGGCCCGGCCTTCGAGCGGTCCGTGCGGGGCGACCTCGCCGGTCCGGTGCTGGACGACCAGATCGAGGCTCTGGGCGCCGCCGCCGATCGCTACCCGAGGCTCGACCTGTCCAGGGTGGCCATCCGGGGCTGGTCCTTCGGCGGCTACCTGGCCGCGCTGGCCGTGTTGAAGCGCCCGGACGTGTTCGCGGCGGCCATCGCGGGCGCCCCGGTCACCGACTGGCGCCTCTACGACACCCACTACACCGAGCGCTACCTGGGCCACCCGGAACACGAGCCGGGCAACTACGAGCGAACCGACCTCACGCCGCTCGCCCCCGGGCTGCAGCGCCCGCTGATGCTCATCCACGGCCTCGCCGACGACAACGTGGTGGCCGCCCACACCCTGCGGCTGTCGCAGGCGCTGACCGAGGCCGGCCGGCCCCACACCGTGCTCCCGCTCAGCGGGATCACCCACATGACTCCTCAGGAGGAAGTGGCTGAGAACCTGCTGCTGCTCCAGCTCCGCTTCCTTCAGGACGCGCTGGGAATGCCACCATTGTCGCCTGTGGAACAGCGGCCTCGCGACGAGGGAGCAAGTGGTGAGTGACACGCAGGCCGAGGCGACCGCCGGCGTCGCCGCGGAGATGGTGGCCGACCTCCGGCGGGAGCGGCTGATGAGCGGCCAGGCTTGGGAGGACTTCTGCGACACGCTCAAGGCCGCGGGCCGCATCGTGGTGCGCGAGACGCCCGACGGCGACCCCAAAGATCGGGTGGAGGGGTTCCGCTACCTCACCCGCATGATCATGATGGCCTCGGCCCGGGCCATCGAGCGCCGCACGCCCGGCAGCCGCCCCCGGCCGATCCGGCTCATCCCGCCGCCGCTCCGGGGCGGGCAGGGAGTGCAGTCCCCCAACCAGGATCACATAGTCCAGCCGGTGGACTCCCGCTACCGCTACCGGGTCACCGGCACCCTCGGCAGCGCCTACACCCACCTGTCAGCGTGGAGCCCGCCCATCCCCGACGATGTTGGCGCGTTCGGCGTCGGCCTGGGCGCCGAGGACTACCTCCCCGGCTTCAACCCGAACATGGCGCTGACCCCGCACAGCTTCGTGCTGGCCGATCTGGCCGCAGCCGACGGCTCTGTGAACTTCGTGATGTCGGCCGATGACCCCGGCCCGGACGAGGTGTGGTTCCCGATGACGCCCCAGACCCGCGAGCTCATGGGCCGGGTCGTCTACGCCGACCGCGGCTCCGAGTCACCGCCCCGGCTGGAGATCAGCTGCTTGGACGACCATCCGCGTCCGTCAACGCCCGAGCCCGACGACATGGCGGCCCGTCTGGCGGTGGCCGCCCAGCTGGTGCTCGGACTGCTCAGCGACTACGGCGGCTGGACCCGCGACCTGCTCACCAGGGAGAACCAACTCGAGTACACCAAGGAGTGGTACGAGCGCATCGGAGGATCGCCCGACGACCGCCATTTCGAGTTCGGCTACTGGCGGCTGAAGCCCGGTGCCGCCCTCGTCGTTGAGTTCGCGGAGCCTCGCTGCCAGCAGTGGAACTTCCAGCTGTGCAACCACTGGATGGAGAACCTCGCCGACTACTTCTGGGGTCGGGGCTACGTGGACAGCGAGAACGCAACCCGCGGGCCGGACGGCCGGGTGCGGATCGTGGTGTCCGCCGCCGATCCGGGCGTCGCCAACTGGATCGATCCCGGCGACCGCGACCACGGCGTGATGGGCTTGCGCTTCGTCCAACCGGTGACGGTGCCCGACATCTCGTGCCGTCTGGCGCCGCTCGACGAGCTGTCCGCGCCCTGATTGCCGGTGCCCGTGAAGCGTTCGGGTTGTGGATACGCCCAGAGTGCGCGAACATGGGATTGGGTTTCCTTCCTTGACCGGGGGCCGCGTGGGCATCCGGTCACCTAGCGGGGCGGTGGTGCGCACTACCGGGGGGAGGAGGTGCGCATCACCGCCACCGCCCAATGTGTGCGCGCGGTTACCCAGGACCTTTCGGCAACTAGGGTTGCCCGCTTGCCCCGTTGACGAGTCGAGATGAGTCCTACAGACGCCGCCAGCAATCGTCGAAGGCATTGATCGTGGCCATCCTGTCGTCCCCCATGGGCAAGATGTTGATGGAGTCCACGCCCACCTGCCGCAGTGCAGCCAGTTGAGCCGTCACCCGATCTCGATTGCCGGCGATTGCCATTCGCTGCACGAAGCTCGCCGGCAACAATGAAGCGGCTTGTGCGGCCTCTTGGAACTCGCCCCCGCGGTAGCTCTCACGGACCGCTCTTGTGATTCCAGGATCCAGCCCGACGAGATCGCAGTAGATCGGCGCGGTCTGCGGAAACCAGGCGGCAATCGAGCGCGCTCCGGCGATGGCGGCGGGTTCGTCCTCGTCTATCACGCCGTAGACGAAGATCGCGATGTGCGGACGATGTCTCCCTGCCTTTCTCGCGCCCTCGTCGACGCGGTCGAGCGCCCACTGGACCACGGCGGGGTCGAGGCCGCACAACAGGATCACCCCGTCGGCCACCGCGCCGGCGAGTCCGAGGGTGCGGGGCCCACTGGCTGAGACGAACACGGGCAGATCGGCCCTGGCGTCAAACCGCAGATGAGCATCGACCAGGCGAAACCCGGGCCCGTCGGAAGTGACGGGTTCTCCGGCCAACAACCCGCGGATCGCGGCAACGGCCGCCTCCAGTTCCGCAAGCCGGGCAGGCTTCGCCCCCAACGCCATCAAGGGTCGATCCCCCGCTCCAATGCCCAGGATGGCGCGGTCGCCCGCAATCTCGGCGAGCGTTGCCGCCGCCACCGCGGTCAGCGCGGGATGGCGGGTCACGGGGTTGGTGACCGCAGTCCCCAGCGTCAGCTGAGTGGTGGCCCTCGCCGCGAGGGCGAGGAGCTGGTACGGGTCGCGCGCGTGCAGCGACGACTCGGTCAGCCACAGGTTGTCGAATCCGGTCGCTTCAATGTGGCTCGCCATGGCGAGAAACTCATCGACCGTGTCGACACCCTGTAGGACCACTCCTCGCCGGATACCCGTCATCGATAGTTCCTCGTTGCCAACGGCCGCAGCGGTGCCAGCGGATCAGCCCTCATCGCGCTAGACGATCCACGAGGTCGGACGGTACGCCGAACTCTTCGAGCACCCCGAGGGTATGGGCGCCGAGCGCGGGGGGTCCGTCGAGGCGCGGCCGCTCCCCGTCGATGCGGAACGGCGGGTCCATCGCAGGGACGACGCAATCGCCGCCATCGCTCGGTCTCCGCAAGATGTCGAGCGCCTCGACCTGGGGGGACCCGAGGGCACGGAGAAGTGAGCGGACCCGACCGGCCGGGATCCCGGCTGCATCGAAGCGGTCGAGCCAGGCGTTGGCGTCGTCGGAGGCGAGGACGGCGTTGATTGTGGCGGTCAGCTCGTCTCGGTGCGAAACGCGAGCCGCATTGTCGACGAACCGGGGATCAGAAAGCAGATCCGGCTTGTCGAGGACGTCGCACAAGGTCTCCCAGAGTTGCTCGTTGCCGGCTCCGGCGAGGACGATGTCTCCGTCGCCGGCGGTGAATGCTCCGTAGGGAGCGAACGTGGGGGAGTGGCTGCCGAGCAGCGAGGGGCTGCTCCCGCCGCTCACGGCGTCACTGGCGATCGTGGTGAACGACGCCATGGCGAATTCCAGAAGAGACGAGCAGACCTGGCTGCCGACCCCGGTCTCCTGCCGCGCCAGATGGGCCGCGAGGAGGGCGGTGACCGTCACGAGCCCGGCGCCGATGTCCAGCATCGGCGCCCCGACCTTCACGCTGCCCGACTCGGCGGAGCCGGTTACCGACATGACGCCGCTCTCGGCTTGGACGATGAGGTCGAAACCACCCCGGGTCGCGTCGGGCCCGAGGTCGCCGAACGCTGAGATCGAAGCGTGGATCAGCCATGGGTGCCGCTGATGCACCGAGTGGTAGTCGAGGCCGTAGCGAGCCATGGCTCCTGGCCGGGCGTTGTGGACTAGGAAGTCGGAGCCCGCGAGCAAGTGCTCCAGGGCCTGAGCACCGTCTGGCAGGCGGAAGTCAAACAGGACGCTTTCCTTGCCGCGGTTGAGTGATGCGAACAGGGTGGATCCGTCGCCCGTGTCGTCCAGCCCCTGACCTCGGTACGGGTCGCCGCCGGGGGGCGGCTCGATCTTGAGGACTCGGGCGCCCAGGCCGGCGAGGATCATCGTCGCGTAGGACCCAGCCACGTACCGGGTCAGGTCCACGACCTTGGTGCCCGCAAGCGGTTCAGCTACCACAGCGACGGCTCGCGATGCGTCCCGAACGCCTTCCGGAAGACATCGGACAACTCGCCGAGAGTGGCTTCGCGATGAGGAGACGTCGCCGGCGGGTAGTCACTCGTGGGCTGCCAGGGCCAACGCCGCAAAGACTGCATACACCTGGGTTGCCTCCTTGATGTCGTCCACCGGGAGGTTCTCATCGGCACAGTACACGGGCTCACCGCCAGGGCCGAAGATGACGGTGGGGGTGTGCCCGCCGAAGCTTGCGGTATCGCCGAGCCAGCCGGCCGCCATCAGCTCGGGTTCCCGGCCACGAACCTGGCGTACTGCTTCGACCATGGTTTGCACAACATCCGAGTCCGGATCGGCCAGATACGGTGCTTTCACGTCGACCAGCTCGACCTCGGCGCTGAAACGTTTGTCGCGGCGCTTGGCATTGTCGAGACAGCGATCAATCTCGGCACGGACGGTCTCGATCGACACGCCGGGCTGGGGCCGGCAGTCGACCCGGATGACACACTCGTCCGGGATCATCGACGGGCCCCCCGGAGGGAGTCCGCCATAGACCCGGCCAGGAGCCATCATGGTCTCGGTCCCGAAGCGCGCCGCGACCTCGGGGCTCAGTGCGGGCTCGAGCCTCGAGGCATCCAGCTCGAGAATGGCCAGCGCCGCCAAGGTGTTGGCGTTGATGGCGTGGTGCTTGTGGCAGGTATGCGCGGACCGGCCCTGTGTGGTGATGTCGAAGTAGTAGCGGCCGCGGTGGCCGAGGAAGATCTCGTTGTCGGACAGTTCGCCCAGCACACACAGATCGGCACGATGGCGTTCGAAGTACCGGATACTCCCCGTCTGGTCCCCCATGTGGTCGCTGACCGCTGCCATCGCGAGGGTGCCCCGGAGCGCCAGGCCGCAGTCGCGGACGGCCTCGATGGCGGTGATCTGGCATGCGAGGGCGGCCTTCATGTCCATAATGCCGTGACCGAAGACGCGGTCGTCAATGAGATCGCCGGAGAAGGGTTCGGCCACCGACCAACCGATCGAGACCGGCTTGGTGTCCATGTGGCCGGTCATGACGACGCGGGGACCGTCACCGAAGGAAATCTCGCCGATGGCATTGGGGCGGTCGGGGAGCACCGGTTGCAACTCGACGTTGGAAAAGTCGCGGTCGCGCATCGACGCGGCCAGGAAGTCGGCGAGATCCCCTTCAGCACCGAGGATGCTGGGTATGCGACAGACCTGCCGCGTCAGGTCGACTGCTCGTTGAGTGTCGACGGCCGCAAGAACACGGGCCGCGACCTCAGATGGCTCCATCCTCCTGAATCACTCCCTAGCCGCTCGGCCTGTTGACCTCACTTGGACTTGTGGGCGGGCACATGATGCGTGTGGCCGGAACCGGCACAGAGTCGAGCGTGAGCGTCGCGTCGCGCATGACGCAGTCGAGATGCGCTCGCGCCGCGACGGTTCCTCCGTAGGCGATCGAGTTGCCGAGAGCGATGTGGGCAGTCCCGAGCGAGGATTCAGTCTCCATCGCGACCTCGCATACATGACCGGCGGGGTTGAGTCCGAGGGAAACCTCGGCGAAGTTGGTCATCAACTCGTCCCCGCAGCGCTCGAGCATGCCGGTGAGGCGACGGCTCTCGGGTCCCTCAGCGCCGACGAGGCGCCCTTCGTCGAAGGTGAGGACCACCGGGTCGGCCAGCGGGCCCACCCCCATGAACAGCAGATCAGCATCGATGACAGCGACGCCGTGGGTGGTGCCCTCCACCGGAGCGGTGCCCGCCTCGATGTCGGGGGGCGCCATGTAGGACCCAGCCGTCCTGCAGATTCCGTGAAGCACCCGGCCGGGCCGTCCAGACACGGAGCCGCGGAGGTCGGTGCCGGCAGCAGTGGTGAGTCGAAACTCCGACGCCTGAGTCCAGAGTTCGCCGATCTGTTCGGCGCGCTCCCGGAGGGCGTCGAAATCGACTGACAGGGGACCGTCTGCCCGCAGTGTGTCCAGAGTGATCCCCGGCATGGCCAGATAGCGGACGCCCACCTCGTTGGCGTCGCGGCGGGCCTGGTTCGAGCCGATGAAGATGGACGTCAGCTCGACCACGGCGTCGCTCTGTGCCATCGTTCGGGCGACTTCGGGGGCGACTTCCGATCCCGGGATGTCCAGCGGGGCCATCGCCAGTGTCGAGACAACTGCCGACCGCGCCTCGATCCCGGAGCGCAACAGGTCCGCGACCCGGCGGTCGCTGCCGGTGTCGGTCAGCAGCACCACGCGCTCGCCCGCTCGGACGCCCAGGCACCGGTCGAGCACATTGGCCACAGCGGCGGACACGTCCGTGCGCTGCCTCCTCGGGGGCCGCGCAGCCGCGCTGCCGGCGAACGGCGCGCGCGATGCCGACGCCGTCGTCTGTGTCATCGCAGCCCCCTCTCGCCGTCAAACCGGTGCCCAGCAGGGCGCGGCCCGATGCAGCCGACTCGCGGACGCCTCAACCTGGATGGTAGTCCGCCGACTGCGACACGCTTGCCCTCGACGCCCGGCTCGTGCTGGCGGTCAGGTGACGACGGTGAGTTCGGTGGCCTTGAGGGAGGCCCAGACAGTGAGGCCGGGTCGCAGGTCGAGTTCGTCGGCGGAGCGGCGGGTCACGTCGGCCCGGACCTCCAGCGGGCCCCCCAGGTGCACACGGGCCCGCTTCCCGTCGATGTCGACCCTTTGCAGTTCGGCCGGCCAGGTGTTGCGGGCACTGCCCGCGGGCCGGTCGCGGTGCAGGGTGACCGCATGCGCTGGGAAGGTGACGTAGACCGATCCGGACGCTTCCTCGGCCACGATGAGCACCAGGCCGCCGCCGGTAGTGACCGATGTGCCCTGAGCGCGTCCGGGGATCACGTTGGCGCCCAGGAAGGTGGCCGCCCACTCGCAGCCGGGGGAGGCCGTTACCTCGGCCACCGAGCCCCGGCTGGCCACCGCGCCGGCGTCGAGCACCACCACCCGCCGGGCCAGGGTGGCCACGTCCACCGGGTCGTGGGTTATGAGAATCACATGGCGGGCCGGTGACTCGCCGAGCAGGGAGCGCAGCGACGCACGGCCCGAGGAGTCCACCGAGGCCAGCGGCTCGTCCACGATCAGCACCTCGGGCTCGGGCGCCAGGGCCCGGGCGATGGCCACACGCTGGCGCTGCCCCCCCGACAGCGACCCGGGGCGGCGGTTCCATGCCTCCGAGTCCACGGCCACCCGCTCGAGCAGTTCGGCGGCACGCCGCCGCGCGGCGATCCGATCGGCGCCCGCCCGGCGCAGCCCGAAGGCCACATTGTCGATCACCCTGAGGTGGCCGAAGAGCCGGTGGTCCTGGAACACCATGCCCACCCGGCGCCGGTGGGCGGGCACGAACACGCCCGCCGCCGCATCGTCGACGACGGTCCCGGCGATCTCCAGGCGGCCTCGCTCCAGGCGGTCGAGCCCGGCCACGGCCCGTCCCAGCGTCGTCTTGCCCGTGCCGTTGGCCCCGACCACCGCGGTGACGTCCTCGTCGATGTCGAGGCCGTCCACCTGCAGCACCCAGCCCGGACGGACCAAGCGGCCGTCGAACAAGAGCGTCATCGTGGTATCCACCGGTCTCTCAGGGTGACCAGCACGGCCAACGCCACCGCCATCAGGACCAGGCTGATGGCCACCGCGGCTTCCGGATTGCGCTCCAAGGCCAGATAGGTCTCCAGCGGCAGGGTGCGGGTGCGTCCGGGGAAGTTGCCCGCGAATGTAAGTGTGGCCCCGAACTCGCCGAGGGCCCGGGCCCAGGCCAGGGCGGTGCCGGCCGCCAGCGCAGGACGGATCGTCGGCAGCGTGACGTGCACAAGGGTGGCCCAGGCGCCCGCGCCAAGAGTTGCCGCGGCCTCGTCGAGGTCGTCGCCGGCCTGGTGCAGGGCGGCCTCGACAGTCACCACGAAGAAGGGGAGGGCCACGAACGCGGCGGCCACCACAGACCCGGCCGTCGTGAACGGCAGGCTCACGCCGAACCACGAATCGAGCCACTGGCCCACCAGACCCCGGCGTCCCAGCGCGAACAGCAGGGCGGTGCCGGCCACAACCGGCGGCAGCACCATGGGCAGCATCACGAGGGCCCGAACGATCCGGGGGAACCGCATGCGCCGGCGGGCCAGCACAAAGGCCAGGGGCAGGCCCAGCACCATGCACGCCGCGGTGGCGGCCAGGCTTACGACCAGCGAGACGCGCAGGGCCTCCAGAACCTCGGACTCGCCCAGAATCGAGGGCAGCGCCGACCACGGCGCCCGCTGCAGCAGCCCGACGATGGGCAGCACCAGCAGGCCGAGGGCCACGAATCCCACCCAGGTCAGAGCGGCGGGCAACTGGCCGGCGGGCCGCGGGGCGGTGCCCGGCCCGGCCTGGACGCCGGTCGGAGAGTTCACGGCTGTCCGAACCCGTATACGTAGAGAGCTCGGGCGCCGGTGCCGCCGAGTGCCGCAAAATCTTCGATTACCGCCTGCACCTCCAGCGGAGGCTCCGCCGACACCGAGGCTATGTAATAGCCGTTGCGGTGATCGTGCAGTTCGGGGACGTCGATCGTGGCCAGTCCGGCCGTTCTCGCGTCTGTGGCGTACACCAGTCCGGCGTCGAGCTCACCGAGCGAGATCTTGGCGACCAGCGCCCGCACGCTGGGCTCCAGGGTGTCGGCAGAGGGCGCGACGTGCGCCTCGCTGAGTGCCCGCTGCGCCAGTGCGCCGCAGGGGACCTCCACGGCGCACAGGCCGATCAGCAGGTCGCCGCGGGCCAGGTCGGCGAGTCCGGTGACGCCGCCCGGATTTCCGGCCGCGGTGGCCAGCACGAGGGTGTTGACAGCCATCAGCACCGGCTCCCCCCGGACCGAACCCTCGGAGACGGCCCGCTCCATGGTGGCCGCATTGGCGGTCATCAGAACGTCGGCCTCGGCGCCTGCGGCGAGCTGGGCAACCAGCGCTGAGCTGCCCGCGATCACGGTGGTGACACCGTGGCGGCCCTCGAACACGGTCTCGACCACTTCCGTGAGCGACGAGGCGGCCATCACCACCACCTCTCCGTCGCCGGCGCCGCGGCCAGATCCACCGCCGCATGCGGCCGAGAGCATCGCCGCCACTGCCAGAACCGCCGCCGTCGACCGCGATGCGGCCCGCCATGGGTGCCGGTGGCCGGTGATATTGCCCGCCGACATAGACCGCCGAATCTACCGAGGTCGCCTGCACCCGCTCGGCTGTGTATTCCGCTCTTGTTCGCTGCGCTCACGGGCCGCTCGGGCCACGGCCTCGCTCGTCGCCTTGCGGGATCCCCATTTGGGCTGCGTGGCTCCGCTCGGCCTCTAGGGTGGGGCCATGCTCATCTTCGCTCAGACATCCACCGATTCCGGACTCGCCGAGGCCTGCGGCGAGTCGAACCGCGGCTTCGTCTGCGAGCGGGTCTACGACTGGACCGGCAACGACGGATTGGCCACCGCGGCCGACTGGCTTCTCGACCGGCCCATCCGCATCGCGCTCATCCTGGTGGTGGCCTGGATCGTCACCCGCGTCGCCAAGCGGGCCATCGTGCGCTTCACCAAGCGGATCGCGGCCACGCCGAGCAGCTCGCGGCTGCAGGCGCTGCGGGAGAAGGGCCCCGGCCGGGCGCTGATTGACGAGGCGGAGCGCTCCAGGGCCGAGGCCCGGGCCGAGACGCTGGGCCATGTGCTGCGCAGCGTGGTCGTGGCCTTGGTCTGGGGTTTCACGGCGCTGATCATCCTGGGCGAGATTGGTGTGAACCTGGGGCCGCTGATCGCAGGCGCGGGCATCGGCGGCGTGGCGCTGGGCTTTGGTGCCCAGTCGATCGTGAAGGACTTCCTGTCGGGTCTGTTCATGCTGATCGAGGACCACTACGGGGTGGGCGACTTCGTTGACCTCGGCTATGCCTCCGGCACGGTCGAGGAGGTGTCGCTGCGGTCGACCACCATCCGCGACGTCAGGGGCACGGTGTGGCATGTCCCCAACGGCGAGATCGCCCGGGTGGGCAACTACTCGCAGCTGTGGTCCAAGGCCGTGGTCGACATCGAGGTGGCCTACGGCACCGACGTCCGTGTCGCGATGGGGATCATGCAGCAGGTGGCCAACGAACTCTGGGACGATCCGGAGTGGGGCGGCGACGAGCTTTCCGAGGCGCCCACGGTCTTCGGTATCCAGAGCCTGGGCGCGTCGGGCGTCGGCCTCAGGTTGGCGGTCAAGACCGAGCCGTCGATGCAATGGTCCGTGGAGCGTGAGATTCGTCTGCGTCTCAAGGAGGCCTTCGACGCGGCCGGTATCGAGATCCCGTTCCCGCAGCAGACCACATGGTTGCGCGACGACAGCGACTATGCAGCCACCACGCTGTCGGAGGCTGAGCAGGCCGCCTTCCGGGCGCTCCACGCGGAGCAGCACGCGCCGCGCCCCGAAGAGGAGTTCGAAGAGAGCCGCTAGAGGCCGAGCGACTGGGCGAGCGAATCCGCTCCATACGGGCGAGGCCGTGGCCCGAGCGGCCCGTGAGCGAAGCGAACAAGAGCGGGAGTGACACCGCTGCGGCACCGGGGGCCTTCACCCATTAGCGGATGTTTTCTGGCAGCACGGGTCCTGGGGGTCCGTTGGCGCAGTCAGGGTCGGGCGTTTCCGGAACCCGGTTGACACCTGAACTTTGTAAGGTAATGTTACTAACAATATGGGGGAGGGCTCCGGCTCGGGTGTTCTGAGGCTGCTCAACGGGCAGCGGATAGTCGACGCTCTGTTCTCGGCCCACCCGAACCGGATGTCGCGGGCCGGCATCGCCCGGGCCACCGGTCTGTCCAAGCCCACCGTGTCGGCGCTCGTCGCCGATATGGAGTCGGCGGGGCTGGTGCGGATCTCCGACGAGAGCCCCTCCTCAGGGTCGATCGGCCGCCCGGCCGCCCTGTACGAGCTGGTTCCCACGGCCCGCCACTCGGTGGTGGCCGACATCGGCGCGACCAAGATCCTCGTCGGCGTCGCCGACCTGTTCGGCAACCTGGTCGCCGAACGGGAGCTCACCACCGGCCCCGACGCCCGCGCCGCGCTGGAGAGCGTCACCGCCACCGCGTCGGAGATGTTGCGAGGCATCGACGGCGGATGCCACGCGATGTGCGTCGGCGTGCCCGGGATCTACCGGCCCGACCGCGACCGCGTCGAGCAGGCCCTCAACCTCCCCGGCTTCGACAATCTGGCCGTGGGTGCCTACCTCTCCGAGAGGTTCGACGCCCGCATCCACGTCGAGAACGACGTCAACCTGGCCGCCCTCGGCGAGCTGACCCGGATGGGCGACGAGCCCGCCGACGGCGATTTCGCCGCCATCTCGGTGGGCACCGGCATCGGCCTGGGAATGGTGGTCGGCGGCGATCTCTACCGGGGCGGCACCGGGTCGGCGGGCGAGCTGGGCTCCCTGCTGCTGTCGCCGCCTGCGCCGGGTGAGGCGCCGGTGACCCTGGAGGACGTGGCCGCCGCGCCGTCGATCCGCAAGCGGTTCGGTCGGGCCATCGAGGACGGCCGCCGCTCGAGACTCGATGCGAGCGCCGACGTCCCCGACATATTCGCTGCCGCGGTCGCGGGTGACGACGCCGCCACGGCCGTGCTGGACGAAGTGGCGGCGTCCATGGCTCTGGCTGTTTCGCACCTGTGCCTGATTGCCGACCCGACCCGGGTCGTGTTCGGCGGTGGAGTCGGAGCCAACCCCGTGTTCGTGGACGCCGTTCGGGGCCGGCTCTCCCGTCTCGTGGCCGCACCGCCGGAGCTTGCGGCGTCCACATTGGGGCGGCAGGCGGCCCTGGTGGGCGCGGTGTCCATGTCGTTGCGGTTCATCCACGAGTCCCTGGTGCCCGAGATCCTGGGGGACCAGCCGTGACGAGCGCGGCGGTGCGGGTCGCGTCGGCGGTAGACGGCGAGGCGGTCACCCAGCTCGTCCGCGAGGCCACTCGCATTCCGAGCGTCACCCCCAACGAGGAGGAATTCGCGCGTTGGGCTTGCCGACAGATGGCCGAGTCGGACGCATTCGACTCGGCCGAGCTCTTCGAGTGCGAGCCGGGCCGCCCCAATGTCTGCGGAACGGCCGGGGAGGGCACAGGAAGGTCGCTGCTGCTGGCCGGCCACCTCGACACGGTGGCCGTCGACGACTGGTCCCAGCATTGGGCGGGAACCGACCGGGAGGATCCCTTCGGCGCCCATGTGATCGACGGCGAGATCTGGGGCCGGGGAGTCGCCGACCAGAAGGCAGGCATCTGCGCCATCATCGAGGCGGTCCGGGCCTTCGGTCGCGCCGGGCTGCGACCCGCCGGAAGGGTGGCGACCCTGTTCGTGTGCGACGAGGAGTCAGGCCAGCCCGGCAGCGGCGTCTCAGCCGGGATCCGGGCCTCGGTGGAGGGCCGGGCCGGGCCGCGGCCCGATGCGGACTTCGCGATCTACACCGAGCCGACCACCTCCGCGATCTACACCGCCCAGATGGGCTTCCTCATCGCCGACATCGCCTACACGGGGGTCTCCGCCTACTTCGGCCGGCCCGAACTCGGCGTCGACGCCCTGCGGGCCGGGCACCGCCTGCTCGACCGCCTGTGGGAGCACTCCGACCGTCTGCGGGAGTCGGTGCCCGCCCACGAGCTGCTGGGCGAGGCCTTCCTGCTGGTCACCTCCGTCACGTCGGGAGGCAACATCGCGGTGCCGGGACGCTTCGAGCTGTCGCTGATCCGCAAGATCCTGCCGGGCGAGAGCCTCGATGCCGCCGCCACCAGCATCCGGTCAGTGGCCGCCGAGGTTGCCGGCGAGCACGGCGTCGCGTGGACCGTCGAGTTCAGCGCGCCCCGCGACCACCGCTTCGGGGGCACACCCGACGAGGTAGCCGCCGACCAGCCGGGGGTGGGCGCGCTGGCCCGGTCGATCGAGGCGGTGACCGGCGAACCGGCCCGCATCGAGGGCGCGCCCTACTGGTCGGAGAAGCCGTTCCTGCGGGATCTGGGAATCCCCGGTGTGTACTTCGCGCCCGGCGACATCTCCAACTGCCACACCCCGTTCGAGCGCCTCGCCATCGACGAGCTGGTGACGGCCACCCGCACGCTCGCGCATTTCATCGCCCAATGGTGCGGCGCTCACGATCCATAAACCGGACCCAAGGGAGGGGCCATGACAAACAAGTACAAGAGGCCGAAGTGGCTGCTGATCGTGTCGCTGCTCGCAGTGTTCGCGGTCCTGGCCGCGGCGTGTGCCGACGATGACGACGACGCGGCGCCGCCGGCCACAACTGCCGCGCCAGAGCCTGCGCCGGAACCTGATCCCGAGCCGGCACCCGAGCCAGAGCCTGCGCCGGAACCTGATCCCGAGCCGGCACCGGAGCCCGAGCCTGATCCTGAGCCGGCACCGGAGCCGCCCAAGACTCAGGGTCCGGGCGGCGAGGAGGCCGTAGCCTCCAGCGAGGTCACCCTGAGCGACGACGAGATCGCCGAAGTGCAGGCGGGCGGCCACACCGCCGCGCTGCTGTGGCACACCGCGGGGGCGTTCACCGACGCGGTGAGCCAGGGCGCCCGTGACGCCTTCGCGGAGCTCAGGATCGAGGTCATCGCGGAGACCAACGCCCAGTTCGACGCGGCCCAGCAGGCCAACGACGTGGAGACGGTCATGGCGCTGAGCCCTGACATCATCATCAGCCTGGCCATCGGCCCCGACGCCGGAGCCGAGGCGTTCCGCCCCGCGGTGGATGCGGGCGTGCAGTTGGTGTTCTTGTCCAACGTGCCCCAGGGCTACGTGCACGGTCAGGACTACGTGGGCATCGTCACCGACGATCTGGCCGCGATGGGCATTACCGCCGCGGATCTGCTGGCCGACGCGCTCGGAGGCGAGGGCGAGGTCGGCTACATCTTCCACGACGCCGCCTACTACGTGACCAACCAGCGCGACCAGGCTTTCAAGGCGTGGATCGAGATCAACTATCCCGGCATCGAGATCGTCGCCGAGCAGGGTCTGGCCGATCCGGCCGCGGCGGAGGAGATCGCCACGGCCATGCTGACCCGCAATCCCGACCTCGATGGCATCTACGCCCCGTGGTCGGCGGGTCCCGCCGACGGCGTGCTGGCCGCCCTTCGGGCCGCGGGCGCCTCCGATGTGGCCCTGGTGACCATGGACCTCGACACCAACGTGTCGCTCGATCTGGTCGAGGGCGGCAACGTCGTGGGCATAGCCGCCGACGAGGCCTACAACCTCGGCCGCACCATGGCCATCGAGGGCGCCTACGGGCTGCTCGGCAAGCCGGCCCCGGCGTTCGCGGTGGTGCCGGCCATCGGCGTGACCGCCGACAACATCGTCGAGGGCTACCGCCAGTCGCTGGCCGCCGATCCACCCCAAGAAGTCCTCGACGCCATCGGCTGAGGCAGACTGGCCCCCCAAGCCCCGGCGGCAACCAGCGTTGAGTTGTCGCCGGGGCGCCGGGCAGGCTCAGTGAGGAACGCATGATGAACGATTCCGCCGCGGCCGGACGCCTGCAACTTGGTGCCCACCAGTGGCTGGCACGGCGACGCCAGGACACCGGGCTGCGCTCGTACGTGGTGTACGCCGCCGCGGTGCTGATCTTCGGGCTGTTCGCCGTCATCCTGCGCGACGACGGGTTCCTCACCGCCTCCAACCTCCTCAACATCGGCCGCCAGGCCGCTCCGATCGCGGTGATGGCGGTGGGCATGACCTTCGCGCTGGCCTCAGCCGAGATCGACCTGTCGATCGGAGCGATCTGTGCCCTGTCGTCGCTGGTGGCGGCCGAGGCGGTGGGCAGCTACGGGTTCGTGGCCGGCGCGGCTGCCGCGCTGGCCGTCGGAGCCGGCATCGGGCTCGTCAACGGCGTCATCGCCGTCAAGGTGCGCATCCCGTCGTTCCTGGTGACGCTGGGAATGCTCGGGATCGTCAGCGGCATCGCCCGCAACATGAACAACTTGCAGTCACTGCCGATCCGCAACGACGCCTTCTTGGCCGTCTTCGGGGCCGGGTCGGTGGGCCCCATCTCGTCGCTGCTCATCTGGACCGTCGTGGTCGGTCTGATCGGGCATCTTGTGCTGCACCAGCTGCGCTGGGGCCGCCATGTGCTGTCGGTGGGCGCCGACCGGGGCGCGGCGGCTGCGCTCGGCATCAACACCGACCGCATCCGCATCACCGCGCTGATGGCCAGCGCGGCGGCGGCCTCGTTCGCGGGCGTGCTCCTAGCCGGCCGGCTGGCCATCGGGCGCCACGACCTGGGCGAGAACCTGCTGCTCACGGTGATCGCAGCGGTGGTCATCGGAGGCACCAACCTCTTCGGCGGCCGGGCCTCGGTGGCCGGCGCCATAGCCGGGTCGGTGGTCATGGCCATGCTCAACAACGGCCTGATCCTCATGGGCCTGCGGGTCGCCGACCAGCTGATCGCCCGGGGCGCGATCATCATCCTCGCGGTGGCTCTGAGCATGCGAGAGCAGAAGGAGACCTGACGTGTTCCTGCGACGCCGCGAGTGCGGTCCGCACGAAGTCGGTGCACGAGTCGCGAGAGTGGAAGGAGGCCCGGGTTGTTCCTGCAACCGCTGCTGAGGCGCAACCCGCAGTTCGTGCGGGCCGCGGTCGAACTCCACCAGTCGGGACAGGTACCGGCCAACAGCTGCGTTCTCGATCTCGACGCCATTGAGGCCAACACCGCCGGGCTGTGCCGGCAGGCCCGCCGGCTGGGCCTAGCCGTCTACGCCATGACCAAGCAGATCGGCCGGGCCCCGGCGGCGCTGGCCGCCATGACCGCAGGCGGTGTCGACGGCTATGTCGCCGTGGACATGGCCTGCGCCCGACCGATCGCCCGTCACGGCCACAACCTCGGCCATCTCGGCCACCTCGTGCAGGTGCCCCGAGCCGAGGCCGGCGAGGCTGCCGGGCTGGATCCCGATTACTGGACGGTCTTCTCCGAGAACAAGGCCGTGGAGGCTGCGGCTGCGGCCCACCGCGCCGGACGGGTCCAGCGGCTGCTGGTGAGGGTGTTCGCCGAGGGCGACACGTTCTACCCGGGCCACGAGGGCGGTGTCTCGCTCGACGACCTGCCCGCCATGATCGATCTCATTGCCGGGCTCCCCGGCGCCGAGTTCGCCGGGCTGACCACGTTCCCGGCCCTGCTGTTCGACGCTGCTTCGGGCGGAGCCCGCCTCACCCCCAATGCCGAGACGCTGGCCCGGGCCGCGGAGATCGCCCGCCGCCACCCCGCCTGCCCGCAGACGCTGGAGATCAACGCGCCCGGGACCACCTCCACCGAGGTGCTCGGCATGCTGGCCGAAGCTGGCGCCACCCAGGTCGAGCCCGGCCACGGGCTCACCGGCACCACCCCCCTTCACGGCGTGCAGGATCTTCCGGAGCAGCCCGCGGTGCTCTACCTCAGCGAAGTGGCCCATATCCACCAGGGTGTGCCGCTCTGCTTCGGAGGGGGTCTCTACATCGATCCGGTGTTCGGCGACTATCAGGTGCACGCCGTCGTCGCCCACGACCCGTCGGAGGTGTCGACGGAACCGGTGCCGGTGGACATGCCCGCCCCGGCGGCCATCGACTACTACGCCAGACTCCACCCTGGCGGGAGCCGAACTGTGGCTGAGGGCGACACCGTCGTCTTCGGCTTCCGGGTCCAGGTTTTCGTCACCAGGTCGTTGGTGGTGGGCCTTGGCGGCGTTTCTTCCGGCCGGGCTCGGGTAGTGGGCGTGTGGAACGGCTTCGGGGACGAGGTCCCGCTCGGGGGTTCGCGGTGACGGCCGCAGCCGGCCCCGCCGCGCTCGAGGCGGAGGGTCAAGCCGGCGCGCCCGCGCTCGAGGTCGAGGGCCTGTGCAAGTCGTTCCGGGCGGTGCGGGCTCTCGATCATGTGGCCCTGAGCCTTCACTACGGCCGGGTCACCGCCCTGCTGGGCGACAACGGCGCGGGCAAGTCGACGCTGGTCAAGTGCATCTCGGGCGTGTACGCGCCCGACGCGGGCGTGGTCAGGGTCGACGGGGTCGTCCAGTCCATCGCCTCGCCCGACATCGCCCGCTCGCTGGGCATCGAGACCGTCCATCAGACCCTGGCCGTGATCGACCCCCTCGATGTGGTCGAGAACCTGTTCCTCAACCGGGAGCACACCCGCGGCGGCCGGCTCGGAGCGTGGCTGGGGGTGCTCGACAAGAAACGCATGCGGGCTGAGTCCGGCGACATCCTGGGTCGACTCGACATTCGCATCCCGTCGTTGCGCCGGTCGATGAGCGCCCTGTCGGGAGGCCAGCGCCAGGCGGTGGCCATAGGCCGCGCCGCCGCCTGGGGCCAGCAGATCGTGCTGCTCGACGAGCCCGCCGCCGCGCTGGGCGTGGAGCAGGCGGCCCGAGTGCTCGACCTCATCCGCAGCCTGCGCGACGCGGGCGTGGCCGTGCTGCTCATCACTCACAACATGGACCGAGTCACCGAGGTCTGCGACCGCGCCGTGGTGCTGCGCCAGGGCCGCAAGACCGCGGAGGTGAACGTGAGCGAGGTGACCAAGGACGACCTCGTCGCCTACATCACGGGTGCCCGAACCGGCGATTCCACCTCATGAGCGAGCAGGCCGAGATGCAGCTCGGAGTCGATGTCGGAGGCACCAGCATCAAGGGCGCAGTGGTCGATCTGGGCACCGGAGAGCTGGCCGGGCCCATCCGCTCCGAGCCGACCCCGGAGACAGCGACACCCGGTGATGTCGTGTCCGCCATCGATCGCATCGCGTCCGCGGTGGGCTGGTCGGGCCCGGTCGGTGTGGCCCTGCCGGGCGTCATCGACGGGTCGTCGCTGCGCCATGCCCCCAATCTCTCCGGGGCGTTCGAAGAGGACGGTGCGCTGGCCTGCCTGCGTGCCGCCGACGGCGCCAACGCGGTGCTGATCAACGACGCCGATGCCGCCGGGCTGGCCGAGCTGACCTACGGCGACGCCGGACTGGACCGGGACGGGCTGACCATCGTGCTGACCTTCGGAACGGGCATAGGCAGCGCCCTGCTCCACAACGGCGATCTCATCGCCAACTCGGAGTTGGGTGGCCTCGTCGGCACCAATGGGCGCTTCGAGGAGATCGCGTCGGGCAGGGCGATCTCCGCCGAGGAGCTCACCCCGGTCGAATGGGCCCGGCGGGCCCAGCCCTTCTTCGACGAGTTGGAGGCCATGCTCAACCCGTCTCGCTGGGTGGTGGGCGGAGGGCTGAGCGAGAACTTCGACCGCTTCGCAACGAAGCTCAAGCTGTCCAAGGCCATCTCGGTCGCCCACCTCGGCGCGCACTCCGGGATCGTGGGCGCGGCAGTAGCCGCCCGCCGCTCCGCCGGCGGCCCAGCCGGGCTTGCGGCCCATTGAGGATCGTTGTTGCCGAGTCGGCCACCGCAGCCGTGCGAGTGGTCGCCGATCTAGTCGAGCGGTTCATCACGGCCGTGCCGCGGCCTGCTCTCGGTCTGGCCACCGGCGAGACGATGGAGCCCGTGTTCGCCGAACTGGTGCGGCGTCATCGCGAGCAGGACCTGAGGTTCGCCCGCGTCCGCGCCTACCTGTTGGACGAGTACCTGGGCCTCGACCGCGAGGACCCATGCGCCTACCGAAACGTCGTCCACCGGCTGCTGACCGGTCATGTCGGCATGGGATCCAACGCTGTCCACTGCCCGAACCCCCATGCGATTGATGTGTCCGCTGAATGCGCCCGCTACGAGCAGGAGGTTCGGGAAGCGTCGATGGGCCTGCAACTGCTGGGCATCGGAGCCAATGGCCACCTCGCCTTCAACGAGCCGGGATCTCCGCTGGACAGCACCACCCGGGTGGTCGAGTTGAGCGGGCAGACCCGGGCCTACAACGCCCGCTTCTTTCTCGCGAGCCGACCAGTGCCCGGGCAGGCCATCACCCAAGGCCTCTCGACCATCCTTGCCGCGGGCCATCTCGTAATGGTGGCCCGCGGAGAGCACAAGGCTGATGCCGTCGCCCGAGCAGTCGAGGGGCCCCTCACCCAGGAGGTGCCCGCCTCCGCGATCCAGCTCCACCCCAAGGTCACCGTCGTACTGGACGAGCCAGCAGCATCCCGCTTATCGAGGTCACATCGTGGCCATGCGTTGGTTGACGGCAGTCCAAGCCGCACGTACACGGGTGGCCGCGAGCGGGGCGGTTAAGGGGATGTCCCCCGTCGCACCGAAGCCGGGAGCGGGCGCAACAATGGACCGACAAACTATCCACGCTGTGGATTCTCTATTATCCCTTTGTGCGTGAACGGCGACCGCTGAAACGGCCGACTCGCTGTTCTCGGGGATCGTTTCGGGGAGACGTTTCGGGCCGGAATCGTGATCAATCCGGGCACCGCAGCCTTCCGGATCGACGATCGCATAGTTGCCGTCCCGCTCGGCGTGCTGGTGTAGGCCTCTGATGCGGTACGGGCGGATATCTGTTGACGGCGGGATCCGCTGGGTCCGGGTGGACGACGATGCGGTCCATGTGCTGCGTGGTTCTCCCCTCGAAAGCGATTCCGTTGTGGAGCGGTCCCTGGCGAGAGAGGGGTTGGCCTTCCTGCCGCCGGTGGTGCCGTTCGTGTTCTATGCGGTCGGCCTGAACTACCGGCGTCACATCGAGCAACAGATAGCGGCGGGACGCGACGTCGCCGTGCCTGATCGTCCGGAGGTGGGTTACCGGGCGAACAATGCGTTGATCGGGCATGGTGAGTCCATACTCGTGCCGCCCGATGTGACTGGTCGCTTCGAGGCCGAGGGCGAGGTGGTGGCGGTGCTTGGCCGCCGGGTCCGCAGAGCGTCGCGGGCGGAGGCGCAGGAATCCGTGTTCGGTTGGACGATCGGCAACGATGTGAGCGCCCGCGAGTGGCAGCGCGCCGACCGTTCGTTCTGGCGAAGCAAGAACAGCGACACCTTCAAGCCGATGGGCCCCTGGATCGAGACCGACGTCGACCCCATGGCCCAGACCACCACCGTCCGTGTCAACGGCGAGGCGCAGGCCGAGTTCGCCACCGGCGACATGGTGTTCGGCCCGTGGGACTTCATCGTCGAAGCATCTCGCTACATCACCTTCCATCCCGGCGACGTGCTGTGGATGGGCGCCGACTCGACCTGCCAGCTCGCGCCTGGGGATGTCGTGGATGTCGAGGTCAGCGGCATCGGCGTGCTCTCGAACCCGGTTCGACTCGACACTCGCTGACGCTGCGCCGCGGCCGTCCCGGGACAGCGCGCCTCGGGGACTGTGGTGCGCCGCTCAGGCGGGACGGCGCGTGATCATTGAGAGGCCGTCGCCCACCGGCAGCAGGGCCACTAGCACCCGTTCGTCGGCGACGACATAGGCGTTGAAGGCGCGCAACTGCTCTGTGGTGGGATCGGTCTGGTCGGGGTTGGCCACGTGCCCGTCCCACAGCGTGTTGTCCACCAGGATCACTCCCCGCGCCGACAGCCTCCGAACCAGCTCCTCGTAGTAGGCGATGTATGACGCCTTGTCGGCATCGATGAACGCGAGGTCGACGGCCGGCTCCGGCGGCAGCGACCGCAGCGTGTCCATCGCCGGAGCGATGCGCAGATCGATGCGGTCGCCCACTCCGGCGCGCTCCCAGTGCTCGCGGGCGATGGCCGTCCACTCCTCGGAGATGTCGCAGCACAGCAGCCGGCCGCCGGGCGGGAGTGCCTTGGCCACGGCCAGGGCCGAATAGCCCGTGAACGTGCCCACCTCGACCGCGAACCGCGGCTGGAGCAAGGTCGTGAGCATCGTCATGAGGGCGCCCTGGGCGGGGCTGATCTGCATGATGCTCGCATCTCCGAGGTCGGCCGTGGCCTCGATCAGATCCCGCTGCACCTCGTCGGGAGCGGTGGAATGGGCCTGGATGTAGGCGGCCAGAGCCTCGTCGAGAAACTCAGTGCGGAAGCTCATGGCGGGCGATAGTAACGGAGCGGCTCGCGGGCCGGCCGGTAGCGGCCGGTGTGCCTCGCGGGCCGGTGCTTCATTGGTCGCGCACGGGGTTAAACCACATGAGGCCCTCGAACCGGGCGAAGCCGGCGTCGGCGGTGGCCACCCGAGCACCGGAGGTAACGGCCAACGCGGCGATCCAGGCGTCGGGAACCAGGTTGCCGACAATGTACGGGTCGTTGCTGATGAATCGAGCGAGTTGGCGCCAAGCGGCGTCGGTCGGGCTCAGCGGGCGGCCGACGGGCGAGGCTCTCATCGCTTCCACGAAGGCGAGCGCGACGGGGGCAGGGGCCGGGTCGGTGAAGATCCTACGGTTGGTGACGACTCGAAGGAAGCCGGTCAGGACGACATCCGGCAGCAGCATCGGCTCCGGACCTGCCAGGACCGAGTCCAGCCAGTCGGCGTGGCGCTCGTGGTCCGTCGCGTCGCCATGGAAGGCGTAGACGAGCATGTTGACGTCAGGCAGGATCATCGCACGCCGTCGGCGTCGAGTGCGTCGGCCACGGCCTCTTTGTCGGTGAGATCGACGAGCAGGCGTCCGCCAGCGCCCCCGTAGCGGGGCAGCTGGCGGGGCGGTCGATCCTCGGCAGGGGGGTGTAGCACTAGTTGCAGGCCCTCGACGACCAGCGCCGTGAAGGTGCACCCGCGCTGCGCGGCGTAGCGCTTTGCCGCCTCGCCGAGACCTTCAGGCAGATTTATGGTTGTCCGCATATGTCTAAGCATACCGACCGGACGGCTGGGCAGTCTTGCCATGCGCTGCTGATCCTGCGGGCGGTCCCGTATCGTCGGGCGGCGATGACCTCCAAGGCGCTTGCGTGGTTCCGGCGCGACCTTCGTCTCGATGACAACCCGGCATGGGCCGACGGGTAGCTTTCAAGAGAACATCAGCTATACTGAAATTAGACCAGTATCGCGGCCCAGTCGTTCGGGCGCCAGTCGTTCACTCATGCAGGAGGAGCACCATGGCGCCGTTCGTGACGGTCGCGGAGTACACGTTCTTCGGATTGGCGATGTTCAACCTGGGGCTGCTTGCCCCGTACGCGAGGAACCAGTGGTATCGCCGGCGGATGAAGCGGGAGCGAGCCGGCCGCAGCGAGGGCAGGTCCGTCACCAGGGAGGACATCCGCGAGGAGTTGTGCCGCGATCCCGTGGCCGTCGACATGTTCATGAGCGACGACACCCCCAGCGATGTGCAGCGGTACCTGTACCTGGAAGCCGAGCGCCGGGCGATCATGCGCAAGCGCAGGCAACTCGCCGAGAACGAGAACGACTTCTTCGCCCCGCCGCGGCGTCCCGGTCCGGACCCCGGCTTCAGCGGCTGCCGCAGCTAGGGGCAGGCCTGGCTGGCTCGGATGAGCCCGGCCGGTCTGCGGTTGGCGGCCGGTCTGCCGTAGCATCCTGCTGCGATGGCCCCGATCACACCGCCGGGCGGCTGGACCTACGGCGTCGGCCTGCCGATCCACACCCTCACCGCGACGCTGGCCGACCCCTGGGAGCACACCGCCACCGTCGACGACCTGGTGCGCGTCGCCCGCAAGGCCGAGAGCACCGGACACAACTTCGTGGGCATCACCGACCACGTCGCCATACCCGACAACGACTACGCGGCCCACATGAGCACCACCTGGTACGACACGGTGGCCACGCTGTCGTACCTGGCCGCCTGCACCGCCACGGTCAATCTGGCCTCGGTGGTGTGGATCGCGGCGTACCGGCACCCCCTGCAGACGGCCAAGTCGTTCGCCACGCTCGACCACCTCTCGGGCGGCCGGGCCATCCTCGGGGTGGGCGCCGGCCACGTGGAGGCCGAGTTCGAGGCGCTGGGGGTGGACTTCGAGGCTCGCGGCCGGCTGCTCGACGAGACCCTGGAGGCGGTGAGAGGCGCCTTCGCCGACATCTACGTGAGCCACGCAGGTGAGGCCTTCAGCTACTCCGATGTCGGGGTCGGCCCGGCCCCCGTGCGCGAGCTGCCCATCTGGGTGGGGGGCAGCGGGCGGGCCGCCTGGCGGCGCGCCGGCCGCCTGGGCGACGGCTACGTGCCCATGGGCAATCCGGTGTCGCAGTACGGCGAGATCATCGACACCATGAACACCGCTGCGGCCGCGGCCGGCCGCGACGGCGCCCGCTTCGACGTGGGGTTCATGCCGCCGTGGTGCTACCTGCTGGCCGACGCCGCCCCCGAGAACCTGCCTCCGGTGATGGCCTGCGGTGTCGAACCGGTCGCGGCCAGCATCCGGGCCGGCCGCGAGGCGGGGGCCAACACGTTCCATCTCAAGTTCCGGGCCCGCACCCTCGACGAGTACCTGGACCAGTTCGACGCCTTCGCCGAGTCAGTAGTTCCTCTGGTCAACGAAGCCTGATTCCAGGCTGGCTCGCGATCAGGACACGGTGACCGTCGTCAGGTCGATGAACCAGGACTGCGGGTTGACGAAGCCCTGGACATTGCTGGCCAGCGCCCTCGGATGGAGATCGTTTACGACCAGCAGCCACGGATGGGTCTCGGACGTCTGACGGTTGACCTGCATGAACAGATCAGTGCGCTGCGCGGGATCGGTTGCTGCATCCACCTGTCCGAGCAGGTCGTCGAGGGCGGGGTCGGCGTAGCGGCCGACGTTGGCCGGTGACTGGCTGTGGAACCAGGCCCCCCACAGACCGGGCAGCACGAAGGTCGAAGCCCACATGGTCATGTCGGCGCCTAGCGGCATCTGGCCGCTGTTGTACTGGCCGAAGATGGCTCCCCACTCGCCGGTCACGACCTCGAGGTCGATGCCGATCTGGGCCAGGTCGGCCTTGACGCGCTCGGCGATCGGTACCGGCAGCATGTTGCCTGAGCCCGCCGTCGGCACAGAAGCTGAAGTCGAGAAACCATCCGGGTAGCCGGCCTCAGCCAGAAGCTCTCGGGCCCGGTCGAGATCCTGCTGGTAGCCCGCGAAGTCCGGGTCGTACCCGGGATCCGAGCGGGGCGCCATCTGGAAGGCCGGCTCCGCCGTGCCGCTCAGCAGGAACTCTGCGATGGGTGGCCGGTCGATGGCCAGGTTGGCCGCCTCGCGGACCCGCGGATCGTCCCACGGTGCCTTGGTCGTGTCGAACACGCCTCGCCACACCTGCGAGTACGTGTTGGTGGTGATCTGGAACCCTTCGTCGCGCAGTCCGGGAACATCGTCGGGCGATGCGTACTCGATCCAGTTGACCTCGCCGGCGCGCAGCGCGGCCACACGGGCGGTCGCATCGGGGATCGGCCTCACGATCAGCCTGGCGACCTGCGGCGATCCGCCCCAGTAGTCGGGATTCGCGGCCATCACCAGCCGCTCGCCGGGCTCGAGAGACTCGAACATGAACGGGCCGGAACCGACGGGCGCGGCCGCGAAGCCCTCGTTGCCGAGTTCGCGCACCGCCGCCGGGCTGGCCATCGGCAGCAGGGCCAGATCCTCGAGCAGATGGGACCAGGGCCGGTTGGTGGTGATGGTCAGCACATGCTCGTCGGTCGCCCCGTACGAAGCGATCGACTGCGTGAACAGCCCCGCGAGGCCGGCCAGGTCGGGCGTGAAGAACTCGCTCTCAGGGTTCGTGAAACGGTCGAGGTTGAAGACGGCCGCATCCGCGTTCCAGGCCGTGCCGTCATGGAACGTGACGCCTTCACGCAGATTGAAGGTCCAGTTCACGGCATCGTCCGTGCTCCACGACTCGGCGAGGCCCCCGACCAAAGCTGCCGGTGCCGACCCCTGCGAGAGGTCGAAACGCGTCAACCCGTCATAGAGCTGCAGGCCCACCCAGCGCAGGCCCTCTCCGCCCTGTGTGAACGCCCAGACGGTGTCGATGCCGGGCAGGTCCGTCGACGTCATTGCGGCGACGAGATCACCGCCTGAAGCCGGCTCCGCAGCAGGCTCTGGAGCTGGCTCCGCCTCGTCGTCCACCGGCGGCTCGTCGGGCTCGTCGGCTGCTTCCTCGGCCGGAGCCTCGGTGCTAGGGGCCTCGGGCTCCGCAGTGTCCTCCGCGGCGGGCTCAGCGGCCGGAGCCTCAACAGCAACGTCGGAATCATCTCCACCGCAACCCGCCGCGATCAGCGCGAATAGCGCAAGCAATGCCAGCGTTGCCTTGCAACGTCCCATGGTGAGCCCCCTGTTTTCTCGCAGTCAACAACACATCGTCATTGGACTGAGCGAAATGCACTCGCGGTGCCGATCCTATAGCACTTGGCTTGGTGGCTGCCGGGGGCCATTGGGGCGGCGCGATCCAGGAATGGAATCTATGAGCAGCTGCGTGTAGGGGTGGGCCGGAGACTGGACTATCGAACTTGTTGCGCCGCGCTCGACCACGCGGCCCCGGTACATCACTGCGACCTCATCGGAGATGTGCTCGACCGCCCTCAGGTCGTGGCTGATGAACAGGAACGACACACCCAGTTCGGCTTGGAGGCGGACCAGGAGATTCAGGACCTGGGCCTGCACGCTCTTGTCGAGGGCCGACACCGCCTCGTCGCACACCACAAGGCGGGGCTCAGTGGCCAGCGCTCTGGCTATTGCCACCCGCTGTATCTGCCCTCCGGACAGTTCGCTCGGGTAGCGGCTGCGGAACACCGGCGGGAGCCCTACTGCATCCAATGTCTCGGCCACGCGTTTCCGCCGATCCGCCCTCGCCCAGCCGTGGGCCCGGAGGTTGAACTCGATCGACGCGCCGACGGTCAGCCGCGGATTGAGCGATGATCGAGGCTGCTGGGGAACGAGCTGCAGCCTGGCTCTCAAAGCTCGTCGCTCGGCCCGACCAGCTGCGAGCAGGTCGACGCCGTCGAACTGGATGCTGCCGCTGTCGGGTCGCACGAGACCGAGGATCATTCGGGCTGTCGTCGTCTTGCCGGAGCCGGACTCTCCGACTACGCCGACCGTCTGGCCGGACTGGACGGTGATGCCTGCATCGGCTACCGCTGGTCGTTCCGGCGTGAACCACTTCGACAGGCCCCTGGCCTCCAGCAGCGCCATCATTCCTCCCGACGGGCCGGCTCGCCGATCGAGGCCGGCCCCGACTCGGCAAGATGGCACGCCACGGACCGGCCCGAAGCGACGGGTGCCAGGACGGGAGCCTCCCGGCACCGGTCATGAGCGTGCTCGCAGCGCGGGCTGAAGCTGCAGCCCGCGGGCAGGGCATGGAACTCGGGCGGTTGGCCCGGCAGGGCCTGCAACTCGCCTCGCGGAGTGGACATGTCGGGCTCGGCCGCGAGCAGGGCTCGCAAGTAGGGATGCCGAGGATCGTCGAGAACCTCACGGGCGGGACCTCTCTCGACAAGCTCTCCGGCGTACATGACGCTCACTTGATCGCCCGCCTCGCGCGCTACCCCGATGTCGTGGGTCACCAGCAGCACGGCCATGCCGATCTCTCGGCGCAGCGCGGCCAGCAGATCCAGGATCTGTGTCTGGAGGGTCACGTCCAGCGCGGTGGTCGGCTCGTCGGCGATCACGACCCTGGGCCTGCACGCGATGGAGGCCGCGATGGCGGCCCGCTGGCGCATTCCGCCCGACAGCTCGTGGGGAAACGAGCGGGCGATCAGGCCCGGGTCGTCGAAGCCGACCATTGCCAGCAGCTCTCGGACCCTGCTGCGCGCCGTCCGCCTCGGGACGCCCCGCTCGTGAGCCTTGATCACCTCCCCGATCTGGGGCCCGACTCGACGCAGCGGGTCGAGAGCAGCCGCCGGATCCTGGGGAATCCAGCCGATGTCTCGGCCCCGGATCTGGCGCAACGCGGCCGGTTGCAGGTCGAGCAGCGCCATGCCGTCGAACCGGACGGCGCCGCGCAGGCGGGCACCGGGCGGTGCCAGTCCCAGCATTGCCCTCGCCGTCATCGACTTCCCGCTGCCGCTCTCACCGACCAGCACATGGGTCTCCCCGGTACGGAGTTCGAGGTCGACACCGCGGACTATGTCGAGCCAGCCGAGCCGCACAGGCACCGCCACGGTCAGGCCACCCGCCGACAGAACAGGTCGCCCGGCGCCGCTAGCCATCGGATCCGCCAACGGCCAAGCGATCGCGCAGGCCGTCGCCCAGCACGTTGAACGCCACCGACACCGCAAGTATCACCAGAGCGGGGATCACGGCCAGCCAGGGGTGGCTGAACGTGAAGGCGCGCAGCTCGTTCACCATCGTGCCCCATTCCGGGTCGGGCGGAGCCAGCCCCAAGCCGATGAACCCGAGCCCGGCTGCGTACACCAGCGACAGTCCGACCAGGGCGGTGCAGTACACGACCAGAGCCGGCCCAACGCACGGCACGACCTGGCGCGCCCCGATCATCCACACTGACGCGCCGCTGGCTCTCGCGGCCTCCATGAAGTCCAGGTTCCGGATGGCGCGCACTTCGGTCTCCGCGATGCGGGCGACGGGCGCGACCACGATCACCGTAATGGCGATCACCATGGTGGTCAGCCCGGCACCTCTGGTGGTGGCGATGGCGATGGCCAGCAACACCGCGGGAAAGGCGTAGAAGATGTCGAGGAATCGCATGATCGTTGCGCCCACGGTCCGGCCTGCCAGTCCCGCGACGAGACCCAGGCACGCGCCGATGCTGCCGCCGAACAGAACGGGCAGCAGCGCGGCTAGCAGCGACGGCCGGGCACCCCAGGCGAGCCGGCTGAGCACGTCCCGTCCCTGCCCGTCGGTGCCCAGCGGGTGGCTGAAGCTGGGTCCGCTCAGCCGTTCCGACAGTTCTCCCCGCACGGGGTCGTCGAGTGGCAGGACCGGCGCCAGCACCGCGACCGCCCCTATGGCGATGATCGCGAGCGCGGCCACTCGGGCGGCCCAAGGCAGCCGTCGACGGGCCCGGGGGGCGGTGCCCAGCTCGAAGCTGTTGGTGGCCGTCATTGGGCGACCCGCGGATCGATCACGGCATGGAGGACATCCACCACCAGGTTCATCACCACGAACGCCAGCGCAGAGACCATCACTCCCGCCTGGATCACGGGCAGGTCGCGCTGCGAGATTGCCTCGAACACCCTGAGCCCGAGGCCGGGCCAGGAGAAGATGATCTCGACGAAGACGACACCGCTCAGCAGGTACCCGAACTGGAGTCCGGCCACGGTCAGAAGCGACGGCAGGGTGTTGTGCAGAGCATGCACCAGGACGCGGCCCTGCCCGAACCCGCGCGCTCGCAGCGACTCCATCAAGCCGGCAACTCCGATGTCGAGCAGCGCGGCCCGCTGGGTGCGGGCGATGATCCCCATGGGGACCACCGCCGCGGTCAGAGCGGGCAGCACCATATGACGCAGGCTGTCCGCCAGACCCCCTTCGCCGGTCGCCGAGCTCATGCCGCCAGACGGCAGCACGCCGAACTTCACCGCAAGCACGGCGATTAGCACAACGCCGAAGGAGTACTGCGGGATTGACACGGCGAGGACCGAGGCAGCCGCTGCCGACCCTCTCGAGGCAACCCGGCGCGAGTGGGCCCAGACCGTTCCCAGCGCCACCCCGCCCGCGAGTGCGACAACGCCACCGACCGCGGCCAACAGCAGCGAGTTGTGGAAGGCGCCCCACACCAGGCCTGCCGCCGAGGTCTGCTTGGTGATCGAGTCGCCGAAGTCGCCCTGGCCGACGGCGGTGAGCCACTTGGCGTACTGCACCGGCGCGGGCTGGTCGAAGCCGAGCCGGGACGTGAGCTGGGCGCGCTGCTCCTCCGTCGACAGCGGCCCCAGCAAACCGTCGACAGGTCCGCCCGGAACCATCTTCAACAGGATGAACACCAGCAGGGACACGCCCAGCAGGATCGGGACGGCAACCGCAACCCGTCTCAGCACATAGAGGCCCAGGCCAGTAAGCGATCTCACGCCGTGCACTGGCCCACCGCCGACTGCTCAGAACACGAAGGTGACGTTGGCCTGAGCCGCGTCCGAGTCGATCAGCATCACCTTCTTGGCGTCGATTCTCCACCCGTCGGAGCCGAGCCGCAGGCGGTGTTCGTATGCTCCGACGAACTGCCGCGTCCGGTCCAGCCGATGCTCGAACAGCACGAAGTTGCTGCGGGCCCGCCGGTCATCGGGAGCGACCGACCAGCCCTCGATGTTCGTCAACAGCCGTCGGGTGCGACTCGGGGGCCGCTGGCCGTGCACGTCTCCCGTGCCGAGCCAACGGATGCGATCCTCGATGCGCCGGCGATCGTCCAGCGACAAGCTCCACTCCGTCCGGGGATCTCCACCGTCAGGATTGATCGGTATCCAGTAGGTGCATGACTCGGTGAGCAGGTCGAGCCACTCCCCGTAGCGCTTCTCGTCGAGCAACCGGGCCTCGAAGTGCAGCAGCGAGGCAACCTCCACGGCGAGCGCTCCGTCGCCCTGCGAGAGCTCATTTGACGAGGCCGCGTAGTCAACCAGATCGGAATAGAAGCTGTCTCCGGCGGAGGCGGCGTCCACGTCAGCCTTGATCCAGCCAGCTCGGCTCGAGCGCCATCAGCCGTTGCCACTCAGTGTGGTAGGAGCGCATGGGCGACTCACTCGTGATCGGCACGGTGGACACCCCCCTGTCATCGGATCCTGGATCCAGCCCGATGCCTCGCCCCGTGCGGAGCCACTGTACTTCTGGCACGTCGCGAAGGCCGCGCTGTGCTCGTTCCCATTGCTCCACGTCGTCGGTGTCGCCGAAGTTTGGGAAGTCCTCGCCGATTCGCATCCGCAAGGACACGGCGACCGGGTCGAGATCGGCAAGTGACGTGATGTGCCAATGGACCTCGGTGCGGTCGACAGCACGCGGCTGAACCACTCCAATCGAATTATCGACCAGCGACAGATTCGGAAACACAAAGATGTTCATGCCCGCCACCGTTGTCTGTTCCAGGATTTCGTCGACCCGCTCACCGTGACGCGCCGTCAACCGCTCCACGGCCGCCTCTGTTCCCGGCATCGCCCTCGTGGCCGCCCATTTCGTCGGGAGCAGGCTCGGACGTTGATCAAGGAACTGATGTCCGTGCGGCAGCGTCTGCGAGTACATCGCAGATTCCTCTAGTCCGGAAGCGAACTCGGAAAGGAAGAGCCCTTCACCGTCTCGCTCGGCCCCCATCGTCAGATAGGACCGATGGACGAACAAGGGGTGGATCCCGTCGGCAGCACCGTCGACATAGAGCTTCCAATTCGCGTCCGCGGCGATCTTGCGCACCCGATGACGGACCACGAGTCTTCCTGCTGGTGATCGGTCGACCCATTCGTCGATCAACTCAGCCACTGGGCCGAGGTAGTCATGAAGGTTGGGGGCCTCCGGTGAGAGAACCCCGAACACGAAGCCGCGGTGGGTGTCGATCCGGTTGATGCGACCGAGGCCGAGTTCAGTCTGATCGAACTCCGGTCCATAACTGGACCCGAACGGGACAGCCACTAGACGACCGTCGTTCAAGTAGGTCCATCCGTGGTAGCTGCAGACGAAGCGGCGGGTGTTGCCCGACGGCTCAGGACACACCGTCACACCCCGGTGGCTGCACCGGTTGAACAGGCCGTGGATGGTTCCGTCGCCGTCTCTCGTCAGTATGACGGGACGAAGCCCCAGGTTCGTGAGTTTGAAGTCGTAGGGCTCGGGAAGTTCGCTCTCGTGGCCTAGATATGTCCAAGTGCCGCCGAACACCCGGATCATCTCGTCGGCGAACACATCGGGGTCCGTATAGGCGCTGCGGTGGATGCGGCCCTTCTGGACCAGATCGGCGTAGTTCCGCTTTGGATGACACGTCATGGTTGAGCCTTGACTGGTCAGGTGGGCTCTACGGTAATGACGCCTGCCCACGCTGTGAAGTCGGTAGGCGGGGGTTGGTGGGGTGGACGCTAGTTGACGCGGCGGGCGCGGCTGGCCCAGAGCTGGTCTCGCAGGGCGAACTTCTGGATCTTGCCGGTGGCGGTCTTGGGCAGGTCGCCGAAGGTCACCGACTTGGGGGCCTTGAAGCGGGCGATGCGGGACTTCACGTGCTCGACGAGGTCGGCCTCGGTCACGTCCGCTCCGGGTCGCAGCACCACGAAGGCGGCCGGCACTTCGCCCCAGGTGTCGTCGGGGGCGGCCACCACCGCGCACTCCACCACGTCGGGGTGCGAGGCCAGGGCCTGCTCCACCTCGATGGAGGCGATGTTCTCGCCGCCGGAGATGATCACATCCTTGGCCCGGTCGCGCACCTCCACGTAGCCGTGGTCGTGCATCACGGCCATGTCGCCGGTGCGGAACCAGGTGCCGTCGGGCCCGTCCACCGAAGCCGCCGCGGTGGCGTCGGTGTCCTTGTAGTAGCCGAGCATCACGTTGTTGCCCCGAATGGCGATCTCCCCCTGCGTGGCGCCGTCGGCGGGCACGTCCGCGCCGTCGGCGTCGACCACCCGCACCGACGAGGTCACCAGCGTGCCCACCCCCTGGCGGGCCTTGATCCGGGCCTGCTCGGCGGCGGGCAGGCCGTCCCATTCGCTGCGCCAGTCGCAGATCAGCGACGGGCCGTAGGTCTCGGTGAGGCCGTAGAGGTGGGTCACATGGATGTTCAGTTCGGCCATCTGCGCCAGCAGGGTGGGCGACGGGGGCGCGCCGCCGGTGCACACCTTCACGGTCCGGGGCGCCGGGCCGGCGTCGGGGTGGTTGACCAGGCCGATCAGCACGGTGGGGGCGGCGTTGAAGTGGGTCACGCCGTCGTCGCGGATATGCCGCCAGACCGTGCCCGGATCCAGGGTCCGCAGCATCAGGTGCGCCCCGCCCACCGCGGTGACCGCCCACGGGAAGCACCAGCCGTTGCAGTGGAACATGGGCAGTGTCCATAGGAACACGGCGTCGCTGTCGAGCCCGCACTGGGCGGCCATGGCCAGCGCGTTGAGGTTGGCGCCCCGGTGCGAGTACATGACGCCCTTGGGGTTGCCGGTCGTGCCCGACGTGTAGTTGAGGCTCAGCAGCGACTCCTCATCGGCGATGCCGATCCGGTGGGGCTCGGCCGCCGCCAGCAAGGCCTCATACTCGCAGTCGGCGTCCTTGCCGCCCGAGGCGCCCGCGTCGCTCGACACCACCACCCGCAGGCCAGCGACCTGCTCCTGGATCGACCGGGCCACATCGGCCAGGGCGTGGTCGGCGAAGAGCACCTTGGACTCGGCGTGGCCGACGATCCACGCCAGTTCGCCCGCCGAGAGCCTGGAGTTGAGTGCATTGAAGACGACCCCGGCCATGGGGAACCCGAAGGCGGCCTCCAGGGCCATCGACACGTTGGGGGCCAGAACCGACACCGCGTCGCCGGGCTCCAGGCCCAGGTCGACGGTGGCGCCGGCCAGCCGCTCGCAGCGGTCGGCCAAGTCCTGGTAGCTGCGCCGCAGCGGTCCGTCCACCGCCGCGGGCCGGTCGCCGTGCACGACCCGGGCCCGGTCGAGGAAGGACACCGGCGTGAGCGGCACCGGCACGAACGGCGACGGTCTTGGGCTTCGTTCGGCGCTCATGGCAGGCAACGCTATGTGCCGCAAGCCACGAATGCGATGGCGGCTGCCCGTCAGTGCCCCTGACGCGGCGGTCCGGCCGCGCGAGCGGCGAGGGCGCGTGGCCATCTTGTGCGATCGCCCTGCGCGCGAGCGGCGAGGGCGCGTGGCCAACTTGTGCGATCGCCCTGCGCGCGAGCGGCGAGGGCGCGTGGCCATCTTGTGCGATCGCCCCTCACGCGAGCGGTGACGGCGCGTGGCCGCAGGGGGCCAGACGCCAGCGACCGGCGGGCCTGGGAGTCCTACAGCCGGGCTCGCAGATCGTGCTTGCGAACCTTGCCGGATGCGGTGAGCGGCAGCTCGTCTGTGAAGGTGACGCCGCGCGGGGCCTTGTAGTTGGCCATCCGCTGGCGGCACCATGCCAGTAGCTCGGCCTCGGCGGCCTCGGTGGTGGACGCGCCTGGTGCGGGCACCACGAAGGCGTGGCCGACCTCGCCCAGGCGGTCGTCGGGACGGCCCACCACCGCTACTTGGCCCACCGCGGGGTGGGCCAGCATCGTCGCCTCGATCTCGGCCGGATAGGCGTTGAAGCCGCCGCAGATGAACATGTCCTTGAGCCGGTCGGTGATGGCCACATATCCGCTGGCGTCCATGGTGCCGATGTCGCCGGTGTGCAGCCAGCCGTCGGCGTCGATGGCGGAGGTGGTGGCGTCGGGGTCGTCGAGGTAGCCGTCCATCACGTTGTAGCCCCTGACGACGATCTCGCCCGGCTCGCCTCGGGGCAGCTCGGTGCCGTCGGGGCCGACCACACGGACCTCCACATCGTCGATGGCCCGTCCCGACGTGGCCGAGATGACTTCGGGCGGGTCGTCGTGGCGGCACATGGTGGCTATGCCCGACGCCTCGGTGAGGCCGTAGCCGGTCACCACCACCTCGAAGCCGAGCCGGGCTCGCATGGCTTCGATCATCGGCACCGGCACGGGGGCGGCACCGGTGACGGCCAGGCGCAGGGTGGACATGTCGAAGGAGTCCAGGTCGGGGTGGTTGAGGATGGTCTGGTAGATGGCCGGCGGGCCGGGCAGCACCGAGATGCGCTCGGAGGGGATGCGGGCCATCACCGACGGCACGTCGAACACCGGGTGCGGCACCATCGTGGCTCCTGTCATCAGGCAGGCCAGGATTCCGGCGTTGAGGCCGAAAGAATGGAAGAACGGGTTGACGATCAGATAGCGGTCGCGGCGGCGCAGCCCGATCATGTCGGCCCAGCTCCGGTACGCCCGGCACACCGCACCGTGATTGAGGACGACTCCCTTGGGCTTCCCGGTGGTGCCCGAGGTGAACATGATGTGGCACGGGTCGCTTCCCGACACCCGCACTGGCTCTGACACCGCGGTGCCCCGGGCCGTTCCGGCCGAGGAGTGCTCCACGCCGTTCGCGCCAGCGGCTTCCGCAGCGGAGTCCTTGTATCCGGTGTTCGCCGTCCCGGCCGGGGAGTCCTCGACGCCGCCTGCGCCCACCGGTGCCTGGGAGGCAAACTCGTCGAAGCCGACAGCGTCCGGGGGCACCGGGCCGCGAAGGGTCACGATCTGCTCGACGCACTCCGGCACGCCGCCGATGGCGGAGCGCAGCAGTCCCAGGTGGTCTGTGCCCAGGAAGTCGGTGGAGCAGAACAGCAGGCGAGCTCCCGACCGGTCGAGCACGAAGGCGGCCTCGTCGCCCTTGAACCGCGTGTTGACGGGCACCACCACCCCGCCCGCGGCGTGAGTGCCCAGCGCGGCGACGGCCCACTCCCACCAGTTGGGCCCCCACACTGCGGCCCTCTCGCCCGGTCGCAGGCCCCAGGCTCGCAAGGCCTCGGCCATCGCCCAGACCCGCTCGGCGAACTCGGAGAACGTCATGCGCAGTTCGCCGTCCACGATCGCCTCGTCGTCTCCGTACCGGGCTGACGCGTCAGCGACCAGCTTCGGGATCGTGGTCACGTGTCCCAGGCCACCAGGAGCTGGCGGGGACCGCGGAAGGTGATGTTGGCGAAGCGCTCCAGGCTCTGGCCCTCCACCAACCGCAGCGACGGGATCCGCTCGGTGAGGACCTCCAGGGCGACGGTGGCCTCCAGGCGGGCGAGGCGGGCGCCCAGGCAGAAGTGGATGCCCTTTCCGAACGAGATGTGGTTGCGGGCGTTGGGCCGGTGGATGTCGAACTCGCCGGCGTCGTCGAAGATGTCGGGCTGGTGGTTGGCCGCGGCCAGGCTCATGAAGATGTTGGTCCCGGCGGGCACCTCCACCCCGGCCACCTCGGTGTCGACGTTGGTGACGCGCCGCCAGCTGGTCTGGGGCGACTCGAAGCGCAGCACCTCCTCCAGCGCGGCCGGTATCAGCGACGGGTCCGCGCAGAGCTCGTCCCACTGGTCGCGGCGCGACAGCAGGCAGATCAGCGAATTCGACAGGAAGTGGCTGACGATCTCGTGGCCCGCGAACGACAGGCCGTAGACGATCGACTCAACCTCCCGGTAGGTGAGCTCGCCGTCGTCGGCCTTGTGCACGGCCAGCAGCTCGGAGGTGAAGTCGTCGCCGGGGTCATCGACCTTGACGACCACGAATTCGCGACAGTACCGCCAGTAGGCCAGCATCTTGTGGGCGATCTCGGTCTGCTCGGCCTCGGTCGGCTTGCCCCAGCTGAAGGCCAGCCGGTCCGAGCACCATCCCTTGAGCCGCTCGTCGTCTCTCTCCGGGAATCCGATGAAGCGGAAGATCGTCTCACCGGGCAGGGGGTGCGCGAACACCGGCACGAAGTCGGCCGGCGAGCCGGCGGCCAGCAGGTCGTCGGCGAGAGCATGGCTGCGGCGACGGATGTAGGGCTCCAGGAGCCGCATCCGCCGGTTGGAGAAGCCCTGCTTGGTGTGGTTGCGGATCCGGCCGTGGTCGGGGGGCTGGCGGTTGGACATGACCGCCACGGGGTTGAAGTCCGGCGCGGCCAGCACGGCGTGCGCGGCCGTGCTGAGGGGAAACACGGGATCCTGCACGTTCTGGGAGCCGAACGTCTGCGGGTCCAGGAACACGTCGCTCACGTCCTCCATGCGGGTGACCACCAGATAGCCGAGCTCGCTGGAGTAGAACACCGGCGTGGCCCGCAGCCCGTTCAGCACCGCGTAAGGGTCGGCCAGGTATTCGGGCGCGAACGGGGTGAAGCCGGTCACCGGGCAGCCAGACGGCGGTTGCGGCACTTCGTCGGGCACCCGGTGGTAGGACGCTTCGGTGTGGGTGGTTTCGGTCATCAGACGTGGGTGGTCTCGGTCATGTGACCTCTCCAGTGCGTTGCGGTGCCCATCTTCGCGCCGCGCCGGGGCGGCGTGCTCGGCAGCCGCCACATTATGACAATATGTCAACAAGCGCTGACAGCACATAGGCCGGCGCTGACAGCCTGTCAACAAGCGCTTGCGGCATGTTGACCAGTTCCGACAGCCTGTCGACGAGCACTGCCGTCGACGAGCACTGACAGCAGTGGGGCACTGCCGCGGGCGGTCACGTCGAGACTGTCCACCGCAGACTTGCCGGGAGCTGTCGGCGCGTGCGACCTGCGACCGCAGGAAGTTCGCAGGGAGCCGATATTCCTCGGCTCCGACGGCTCGCGTTAGGGTCTGAGCCGTGGCCAGGACGCTCGCTGCCGCCACCCGCCGGGTACTGGGGTCGCGCCGCCGTGGCGACCGGGCCAGTGCTGACCGGCCTGTCGATGCTGCCGACGCCGCCCTCGTCGCCGACCTGGTCGAAGCCATCGGGGCCGACCGGGTGCGAGCCGACGCGGCCGCCCGCTACCTGGCCTCCCGCGACGCCTCCATTTACAAGGAGGGCAACGCCGGACCGGTGTGCTATCCCGGCTCCACCGCCGACGTGGTGGCGTGCATGAGGGTCGCCAAACGCCACGGGCGGGCCGTGTCGCCGAGGGGGGCCGGCACAGGCCTGGCCGGCGGCGCGGCGCCGCTGGGTCAGCCGGTAGTGCTGTCGATGACCCGGATGGACAAGCTGCTGGAGGTCGACCTCGACAACGGCGTGGCCTGGGTGCAGCCCGGCATGGTGAACCTCGACCTCAGCCGGGCCCTCGCCCCGCACGGGGTCCACTACGCGCCCGACCCGTCCAGCCAGGCGGCCTGCACCATCGGCGGCAACGTGGCCAACAACTCCGGCGGGCCCCACTGCCTGGCCTACGGCGTGACCAGCGCCCATGTGGTGGCGGTGGAGGTGGTGCTGTCCGACGCATCGGTCGTCACGCTGGGCGACCTCACCGCCGAGCCGGCCGGCTACGACCTGCGGGGAGCGTTCGTCGGCTCCGAGGGGATGTGCGGCATCGCCACGGCCGTGGCCGTCCGCCTCACCCCGAACCCGCCCGCGGTGCGCACCATGCTGCTGAGCTTCGCGGACGTGTCGGACGCGGCGGCCACCGTCAGCGCCATCATCGCGGCCGGGATCGTGCCGGCCGCCATCGAGATGATGGACCAGCGCTGCGTGCGGGCCGTCGAGAGCTTCGCGCGGGCCGGCTATCCCCCCGACGCCGCCGCAGTGCTGCTCGTCGAGGTCGACGGCGCCGCCGGGGGTGTGGCCATAGCCGGGGACAGGGTGGCCGACATTGCCCGGCGCAATCAGGCCATCAGCGTGCGCACCGCCGCCGACGACGACGAGCGGGCCCGGCTGTGGAAGGGGCGCAAGAGCGCATTCGGGGCCGTGGCCAACGTGATGCCCGACTACTACCTGCACGACACGGTGGTGCCCCGCACCCGGCTCGTGGAAGTGCTGGAGCGGATCTACGAGATCGTCGACCGCCACGACTTGATCGTGCTCAACGTGTTCCACGCCGGCGACGGCAACCTCCACCCCATCCTGGCCTACGACTCCCGGGTGCCGGGTGTTGATGAGCGGGTGCAAGCCGCCGGCCGCGAGATCATCGAGATGTCGCTGGACATGGGCGGGGCGCTCACCGGCGAGCACGGGATCGGGGTCGAGAAGCGCGAGTACATGAACCGGATGTTCAGTCCGGTGGACCTCGATCAGCAGAGCAGGCTGCGGGCGTCGTTCGATCCGCACTGCCGCCTCAACCCGGGCAAGGTGCTGCCTAGCGCCCACAGCTGCTCCGACATCGGCGCGTTGAGGGCCTCCGACGCGGCTGGCGTCTGGGGCTGACTCAGAGGCCGAGCGGGTGGGTGGCGATTTCTGATGAGCCTGACGGGACGCTTGGCGAGGCCGTGGCCCGAGCGGCCCGTGAGCGCAGCGAACAAGAGCGGGATGGACAACGCCGCGCCACCAGGCGGCGTCACCTGCCCGCGCATCTGCTGAGAGGGGCAGAGCGGGGTGGCAGACTTCGACGAGGTCCTGACGGCTTTCGCGGCCGAGGTCGGCACCGAGGGGCCGGTGTGCGTGAGGGGAGGCGGGACCCGTTGGAGCCTCGGCGGCGCGGCCGCACCCGGCACCCGCGAGGTGCCCGCCCCCGCAGGGATCGTGGCCTTCGAGCCGGCCGAGATGACGGTGCGGGTGCGGGCCGGCACCCCGGTGGCCGAACTCCATGGGGAGCTGGCTTCCGCCGGCCAGCGCACGGCCCTGCCCGAGCGTGTGGGCGGCAGTGTGGGCGGGGCGTTGATGGCCGGAGAGTCGAGCATCGCCCGCCTGGGGCTGGGGCCGGTGCGCGACACCCTGCTGCAAGCCCGGTACGTGAGTGCCGGTGGCCAGCTCGCCAGCGCGGGCGCGGGCACGGTCAAGAACGTGAGCGGCTTCGACCTGTGCCGGCTGCTGGTCGGGTCGCTGGGCACGCTCGGCCTGGTGGGCGAGGTGCTGTTGCGTACCGTGCCGGTGAGGGAGGTTGAGCGCTGGGTCCGCCTTTCCGGAGCCGAGCCGTGCTCGGTGCTGTCGTGCCACACCGCGGCGTCGGTGCTGTGGGACGGCGACGGCGTGTGGATCTTGTTGAGTGGCTACGGCGTCGACGTGGACGAGGACCTGGCACGCCTGGCCGGGCTCGCCGCGGGCCCGCCCGAGGATGTGGACGGTCCGCCCGGGCTGCCGCCGCACCGGTGGTCGTGCACGCCCGAGCAGGCCGCGTCCTTCGGCGAGGCGAACGGCGGTGGCCGCTTCGTCGCCGAGCTCGGCGTCGGCGTCGTGCACGCCTCCGAGCCCCAGCCGCTCCGGCCGGCCGATCCGGGCGTGGCGGAGCTGAACCGGCGGTTCAAGGAGCGTTTCGACCCGGCCGGCCGGCTCAACCCGGGCCGCGACCCCCTGAGGAGGCCATGATCCGCATGCGCCGGATTTCTTGGTGCGATTCCTGTGGATGCAGCGCGCAATACTCTCCCGAGATTGTCCGGGGGCAGCGATCCGGCCCATGTCGCCCCGGTTCGAGGAAGCCCTGATGCACCTCGGGCTCGACGACGACGAGCTGGTCGCATGCGTGGCCTGCGGGCTGTGCCTGCCGCACTGCCCGACGTTCGTGATCACCGGGCGCGACACCGAGTCGCCCCGGGGACGGATCGCGCTGATGCGGGCGGTGCAGAACGAGGGCGCGCCGGTGACCGACGACCTGGTCCGGTCGATGGAGACGTGCGTGCAGTGCCGCGGCTGCGAGACGGCCTGCCCGAGCGCGGTGCCGTTCGGCCATCTGATGGAGGGCACGCGGGCCGCGCTGGCCGGCGCGGGCCGGATCACACCCCGCTGGCAGCGGCTGGCCCTGCGGATGCTGCGCCATCGCCGTCTGCTGCTGGCCGGCTCCACCCTGCTGGCGCTGGCCATACGGCTGCGCCTGGTGCCGACCAAGCGCCTGGGCCTGCCCGCGAGGATGCCGCTGCGAAGGCCGCCGCTGCGCACCTCCGGCGACGATGTGTGGCTGTTCACCGGCTGCGTGATGGACGCCTGGCAGCGCGACGTGCACCTGGCGGTGCAGCGGGTGCTGGAGGCCGCCGGAGTGGGGGTGGAGCCCACGGGCGGGGCCGCGCCGTGCTGCGGGGCGCTGCACATCCATGCCGGGCTGGAGTCCGAGACGAAGGCCATGGCCCGCCAGGTGATGGCCGCCCTGTCCGGCGACGACCGTCCCGTCCTGGTGGACGCCGCCGGCTGCGGCGCCTCCCTCAAGGACTACGGGCACCTGCTGGGAACCGACGAGGCCCGGGCCTTCTCAGCCCGGGTGTTCGACGTCCACGAATGGCTGGCCGAGCGTCTTGACGAGCTGCGGTCCCGCCGGCCGGTCGCATCCCTGGACATGACGGTGGCCGTCCAGGACCCGTGCCACCTGCGCCACGTGCAGCGGGCCCACGACGCCGTCCCGGCTGTGCTGAGGCCGTTCGTCGCCAACGTGGTAGCGCTCGACGACGACGGACTGTGCTGCGGGGCCGGCGGCGCCTACTCGGTGATGGAGCCCGAGCTGTCCAGAGCGATCCGCGAGCGCAAGACCGCGGCGGTGGTCCGCTCGGGCGCGTCGGTGGTGGCCAGCGCCAACCCCGGCTGCTCGCTGCATCTCGCCGCCGCCGGGTTGGATGTGCGCCACCCCCTGGAGCTGGTAGACGAGGCCCTCTCCGCCTCCCGCCCTTGAGACCGAGCGGGTAAGCGGCAAATCGACACGATTCAGGCGAGCTGCTGAGCGAGGCCGTGGCCCGAGTGGCTCGTGAGCGCCGCGAACAGGAGCGGCAATGCCGTCGAGCCTTCGCGCCCCAGGGTCCAGGGAACCCTGCCAGGGCTGGAAGGTGAAGCGCTACGAGAAGCCGAACAGGGGCGGGAACCCGATCACGACGGCCGCCAACCAGATCACGTAGACGGGGGCGTAGGCGGTCTGCCAGCGCTCAAGCATCGAGAACGGGCGGCGCCCTCGCCAGAAGCCGATATAGAGCCAGGCGGCTCCGGCCAGATTGACCAGCAGCACAAGGTTCTCGCCCAGGGCGGCGATCCGGTTGGGGGTGGCACCGAAGTCCGACAGGCGTCCCACGATGGCGCCCAGCACCAGCAGGTCGACCAGCAGGGCGGCCACTATCAGCAGCAGCTGAAGCAGGTCGAACAGGCCGCGGGGGGCGTTTCGGTCCCGGGCGGCGACCGAGTAGATGACCAATGCCAGCACCAGGGCCAGCAGCACGTCGAAGAAGATCAGCACGCCCCGGCCGACGTCGATCCCTCGCCCGGTGAGGGCCACCGCCAGCAGGAACACGATCAGCAGCGCGGCGAACAGCGGCGTGAACAGCCTCGTGAGCACGGGCGCGATCCGCTCCAGCACGCCCTGTCTCGACTCGGCCAGCCAGCCGGCCACGACCACTGCCCCAGCCGCTCCGCACGGCACCAGCCAGAGGCCGATGAACTCGCCGGCGTCGATCCCGATGGCCGAGAAGATCCCGGTGGTGGACCCGGCCAGCACACCGCCGCCGAGCGCGATCAGGCCGAAGTAGATGACCCACTCGCCGGTGAAGCGCACGAAGTCCATGCGCTTGTCGTGTGACCGCCAGTCGCCTCCGGCGTGGGCCAGCCCGACGGCAAGCCACAACAGGATGGGCAGGTGCAGGGCGGCCAGCACCTCGGTGTCCGACGTGTCCCGGCCTCCGTCGAACGGGTAGGCGTTGACGAATACTGCCGCGGCCCCGAACACCGCCGCCAGCAGGCCCAGAATCACGGGGCCCAGCCCGCGCTTCCAGGCGAAGTAGCCGGCCAGGAAGGGGAGCACCAGCAGGCTGACGTTGCGGGCGTAGAACTCGCCGTCACCGTCGAGTTGCAGCCCGAAGATCTCGGGCGCCTTGATGGCGACGGCCGCCGCGCACGCCAGAGCACCCATGACGACGAACTCCCGGCGCACCTCGGGACCCGCGATGTGGGGAGCCAGTCCCAGCCGCTGCCAACGTCCCCCTGACGGTTGCGGCGCGGTGTCGGCCTGCGGGGTGGGCTCGGGCTGCGGCGCGGTGTCGGCCTGCGGCGCGGTGTCCGGTTGCGGCGCGGTGTCGGCCTGCGGGGTGGTGTCCGGTTGCGGCGCGGTGTCGGCCTGCTCGTCTAGTTCAGGCTCGATCGTGCGTGCGACGACGGCCAGGGCTTCGTCGAGAATGCCGGTCCGCCTGGCTGCGATCAGGAAGGCCTCGTCGGGTTCCAGCCCCGCGTCCGCGAGCGCGATGAGTTGCTCCCGCAGACGGCGTTCGAGTTGGTCGTCGCCGGTGCGGTCGCGCCAGTCGCCGATGAGGGCTTCGAGTCGGTCGTCGATGCCCGCAAGCTAGCCGCCGCCCGGGCCGGCTCCCGTGCCTTGGTGTTGAATGGAGCTATGGACAAGTTCATGCAGGCAGCGGTGGACGAGGCTCGCAAGGGCCGGGCTACCGGAGGCATTCCGATCGGGGCGGCTCTGGTGCATGACGGCGAGATCATCGGCCGGGGCCACAACCGCCGGGTGCAGATGGGCTCGGCGATCCGCCACGGCGAGACCGACGCACTGGAGAACGCCGGCCGGCACCCGGCCAGCGTCTACCGCAACTCGGTGATGTACACCACCCTGTCGCCGTGCGCCATGTGCACCGGGGCGATCCTGCTCTACGGCATTCCAGAGGTGGTGGTGGGCGAGAACCGTACGTTCCTGGGCGAGGAGGCCCTGCTGGCCGAGCGAGGCGTGAAGGTCACCGTGCTCGACGACGAGACGTGCGTGGCCATGATGGAGGAGTTCATCGCGGCCGAGCCCGATCTCTGGAACGAGGACATCGGCGAGGACTAGGCCCCTCGCTGCCAATCGGGGGTTTCTCGGCGAGACGGGTCGGCGCGGCTCCCGGCAGGACCGGACGGCGTTGACGGGGCGGCGGGCCTACAGGCAGGCCCGGACGGCGTCTGCGATCCGCCGGCCGCGCATGTCGCCCATCAGGTCGGCGTCCATGCGGTTCATCACGTAGGCGATGCTCAGGCGGGCGTCGAGGTCGATCGCGGCCAGCGAGCCGCCCCAGCCTCCCCAGAACATCTGGCCGGGCTCGGTGGTGAACTCCTCGCCGATCTGCAGCCCGAAGCCGAGACCGTGGCGCAGGCGCACCATCAGCATGTTGTCGATGCCGTCGGTCTGCTCCTCCAGTGCCCGCCACACCCCCGCCTCCGACATCAGCCGGACGCCGTCGAGGGTGCCGCCGCAGGCCAGCGCGGCGTGGATGCGGGCGACCGAGCGGGCGTTGCCGAACCCGCCCGCGGCGGGAATCTCCGCGGCCCGCCACTCGCGGGTGGTCGGCTCGGTGGCGTCCTGCGGACAGCTCAGCCACGCCTTGACGGCGATCGAGTCGGCGGTCACCGGCACCCCGTTGATCTCGCCCCTGTCGCCGAACACCGGGGGCACCAGGTCCGAGACCCGGTGGTCCTCGGAGGCGGGCAGGCTCATCCAGAAGTCGGCGCCGAGCGGCTCGGCCACCTCGGTGCGGAACCAGTCGGCCATGCGCCGGCCGGTGATGCGGTAGAGGATCTCGCCCTCCAGGTTGCCCTGGGTGATGGCGTGGTAGCCCGAGGCGGTGCCGGGTTCCCACCAGGGGGCCTGGGCCGTGAGGTTGGCCGCGACGAGGTCGAGGTCGTAGAGCTGCTCGACGGTGATGGGCGGGTCGAAGCCGGGCAGCCCGGCGGTGTGGGCCATGACGTGGCTCACCAGCACGCCCTCCTTGCCGTTCTGGGCGAACTCGGGCCAGTAACGGGCCACGGGGGCGTCGAAGTCGAGCTCTCCGCGGTCGGCCAGCATCAGCATGCAGGTGGCCGCCATGGTCTTGGTGGTGGAGTAGACGTTGACAATGGTGTCGCGCCGCCAGGGCGTGCCGTCGCCGTCGGCGTCGCCGCCCCAGACGTCGACCACGAACTCACCGTCAACGGTCACCGCCGCAGCTGCGCCGATCTCCAATCCCTCATCGAAGTTCGCTTCGAACGCATCCCGCACGGCCTCGAAGCCCGGCTTGCACATGCCATGAATCTCCATCCCCCAATGATCGCGCAGCGCAGCTCGGCCTTGCCTGTCCGGTGCCACGAGCTGGGGAGTTGATCAACAGATAGTTTTCTGTTACAACAGTGGCCCAGCTTCGTCATGATGCACTCATGACCCAACTTGTAACTACCTTCGAACGCCTCTGATAGCACTGAGAGTGTCAGCGAAGCCTGACCAATCAAAGACCGTGCATCGACGGCCGGCTTCCGGTCTCGGGTCTCCAGCGCGGCCCAACTTGAGGAGGCTCTCGCGACGATGACTGCCGCTCACACCCAGACCGGCTCCGAGTCGTCGGAGCGCGACCCCACGGTCAGCATCGACTCCGAGCCCGCCGACGCCCCAGCGGCTCGCACCGAGTCATCCGGGATGGGTGCCGCGTACACCGTGCTCCCAGTACTGCTCATAGCCCTACCCGTGGTCACTCTCGTGCTGCTCATTGTCGTCCTGCCTATCCGCGACGGCATGAGGGATGGGGACAGGGCGGAGGGGACGTACAGGAACTTCCAGTCCGCGACCTACTCGGCGCGCTGGGGGATCGATAGCGAGTTCTACGAGGCACGAGCGAGCTTGGACAGCGACCTGTACTCCCTCGACTCCGCCCTCTGGTCGGTGGGCCTCGACTTGGGCTCACTCGCCTACGACCTCGGGGCCGAGTCCCGTCCCAGGGTCCGGTCGATGGAGGACGAGATCGATGCCCGCCGCGACGAAGTCGATCAACTCCGACGCTCGGCTGATGCCCGGTTCGCGCGACTTCAGGACAACGTCGACGCGAGGCTCGGCGGGCTGGAGGACATGGCCGACGGTGCGGTGGACGCCCACTGGGACGAGTCAGGACGGCGGTACTCACGCAACATGCGGATCGCCACGGGTGCCCTGTGGGGCGTTGTCGGCGTCATGTTCGTCGTGGGGATGGCCGCACTGTGGGTGTCTTGGCGCAACTATCGAGCCCTTGCCAAGCAGGCTGGCGGGATGTGATCACCGTGTGGCGCTCGAATCGAAGCAGATCGGACCAGACGACGAGGAAGAAGACGAAGAATGGGAGGAAGATAATGGACAGGCAGGAACAGGAGGCCGTCGCGGGTGCGCGGAACGCTCTGGCCCAGGTGGTCTCGGCCGGCAGCCACGCCGACCGTTCCCATGCCATCAAGGCGATACAAGCGATCGACCGGGGCTGGCGCGATGACGTCGGCGAGTGGACCATGACACACAGGCTCTCGATGGTCTTCGACGCCAGGTTCGAGCTGCTGGGGAGCTTCTCGAAGAACTCCGACACTCTGGCCTCCTCGGCATCGACGCAGATGCAGACAGCGTTGTACGCCATCGACCACCTCGCCACTGTGCTGCTTGGTCGCCTGGCCGCGGCGGGATCCGCCGTCTACCCGACGATGGACGCCCCGGAGGGCGAGATGCTGGAACTGCCTGCGGCAGAGCGGGATCCGCTGCTGAGCGCCATCGAACAGCCCGAGCACTGACAGGCGGCGGAGAGCGCCGACGACCTGCCGCCGGACGGTGATCCCGCCGCCATTGCCGACGAGTTCGAGAGTCGAAAGTTCAGCTCAGACGAACTGGCCGCCGTCCGGCGGACGCGACGCCGGCTGCCACGCCTGGGCGAAGCGGAGGAGGATGACGCTCCGCCCACCGTCCTGAATCGCGAATCGCCGGATATGTTGACATGGTATTGACTGTCATATAACTTTGTGGTCAGCCTCGCCTGCTGGGCATGTGCGGCAGAGCCAATCCAAATCAGTGACAGCGTCGCAGAAACGCCGCCAGACCCCTGTGAGGCACGTCTTGAGCACATCATCGTCAACCCCCACAGCGCCCATGGCTCCAGCCGCCGACTCGCAACCCGCACCGGTCCCCGCCGTTGCCTCTGATGCCCGGGCGAGGCCCGCCCGGCGTGCAGTGCTCGGCGACAACCCCATGCAGACCGTGCTGGCCGCAGCCGTGGTGGGGCTGCTCATCTTTTCGCTCACCAGCAACCGCAGCCGCATCGACCGCCTCGAGGAAACGGTCGTCGCCAGCTTCGCGGCGCAGGACGCCAAGATCGACGAAATCGACCTGAAGCTGACTGCACTGATCGCGGCCCTGAACAAGTCTGAGGAGGTGGACGCCGCAGTTGAGGGCAGGTTCTTGACCCCCGGCGGCGATCCCGTTCCCTCGAGGCGGCGGCAGCCGTGAGCCGGTGCAGATAGGAGGGCCATAGCGATCGAGGGGAACCAAGTTGTCGGTCGCTATGTCGTTGTCGGCTTCTTCTAGGGCAGCCATCGCTTCTGGATCGTTGAGCATGGCCAGGGTTGCAAGGGCGCCCCCGGGATCGTTCCAGTCCAGTTCAGGATGCTGTGATCGCAGCCGCCAGACGGAAGTGGAGTCTGCCGGGCGGTGGAAGCTGTGCATCACGCGTGAACGACAACGTCAACCGCTGGACCGTCGAATAGCCCAGACGGCATAGTGGGTGTTCATGGCCAGAAGGGATACGGCGAGAAGCGACGACGAGCGGATCCAGACGGCTCTGCATGCGCTTCTCGTCGAGGACATCGACGGGCTCCGAGCGGCGCTCCAGGCCGATCCGGGCGTGGTGAACCTCAAGATCGGCGAGAACACGATGCTCGAGTTCATGACCCAGCCCGAGAGCGGGCCGCCGTCGGCCGAGATGGTCGAGGCGCTCATCGACGCGGGTGCCGACCTGGACCGCGCCCTCAACCTCGCCGGGTGCTGGAACCTGTCCGACCTCTGCGCCCAACTCGTGGCTGCCGGTGCCGATCCCGCGGCCCGCGCCGACGCCAACATCACACCGCTGGAGTCAGCCGCCATGCACAGTTCCACCGAGGCCGCCGATGTGCTGGTCCCACACGGCCTGCACCGCCCCACTCTCTGGCTAGCTGCAGCCTCGGGGCTGCTGCCGGAAGTGCGTGAATGGGTATCCGGCGACGGATCGCTGCGGGCCGACCCTGGTCCGTACAGACCTGATTGGGCTGACGTGGGCCGGCCTGCTGGCGAGCCGCCTGCCGACGATCCGGCCAAGATCGTGGGCGAGGCCTTCGTTTTCGCCGCCCTCAACAACCGGCGGCACGTAGCGGACTATCTCCTCGATGCGGGGGCGGACATCGACGCCCGGCCGTACCGAAACACCACCGCGCTGCACTTCGCCATCCAGTTCCAGCGGGCCGAGATGGTCTCCCATCTTCTTGACCGGGGCGCGTCGGTTGCCATCAGCGACGCCAACTACGGCTCCGACGCCCTCGGCTGGGCTGAGGCGTGCGACGACGGCAGTGAGGCAGCGGCCTCGATCAAGGCGCTGGTTGGCGCGGTTCGAAGAAGCTAGAGCCGCAGCCGGAGGTCCATACGAGCTGCCGAGCGTAACCCTCCCCGGCGGCGTCACTCCGATCTGTAACAGAGGCCTGTGAGGCGTAGCTGGACGTTGAGCTGGCGCGCGCAGATCCGGTGGGGGTGCTTGACCTCTCAGGGCCGTATCGTGCCGCGTTCGACACCGCGTTGTCCCACGCTGGCTGGGGTCGCGGACCCGGATGCTGCGGCTGCGCCCTATGGAAGCGTAGCCTAGGGCCAGTGTTATGCTATATCAATCAATATCAATATGTAATATTATATACCTAGAAGCCGTAGCACACCTTGCTGTGCCCCCTCGCGGCAGGGTTGACCCGTGGCCTATGGCTCGATGCGGTTGATCGTGGGCAGCCGATCGATGGTCCGGTCGAATGACGCGATGTCGAAGACATCGGCGGTCTCGGCCAACGCGACAAGGTAGGCGTCGCTGAAATCGATCTTATGCACCTCGTAGACCTCGACGGCTCTCAGCACCAGCCCGGGATCCGCAGTCCGGATGCTCCCGAAGGTGATGATCGAGCGGACGAGCTCAGCAACCCGGTGCCTTGGAACCTCGTAGAAGGACTCCAGCACATAGACGACTTCGGCCACAATCAAGTCCGGCAGGATCAATGCCTCGGCCGCCGCGAGAAAGGCCGTGGCCCGAGCCGCAAGATCGGGCGGATCGCCTGTGAGGTGACGGATCAGCACATTGGTGTCCACCAGAGCCGTCATCGGGCCCGTTGCGCCCACCGGTTCCGGGCTGCCGAGCGCACATCGTCCCAAGCCGCGCCCCGCTTGGCCGCGGGCACCTCCACCGCGCCGGCCATCTCGAGCAGGTCAGGGGTCCGGGCCATGATCGCCCGGTGCTGTTCCACCCGAAACACCACTCGATCTCCAGTCTCCAGAGCCAGCGCGTCGCGCACCGACTTGGGAATCGTCACTTGGCCCTTCGATGTGATCCGGGCGGAGACGTCCACGACTCTCCTCCTTACATAGCACTTAGAGTAAGGATAGCCAGCAGCTAGCGCAACGGGAATAAGGCACGCGTCACGCGCTCATGGCACGAACGCGCTCGACGGCTGCGACGGTTGTCCAACGACGAGGCGTTGCCCTCGGCGTCTGTGAGCATCGGCATCATCGCCTCGGCTACCCGCGGGTCCAGCGGCGACGACGCGTTGTAGTCGAGATAGACCTCTCCCACGCCGTCGCTGACAGCCCTCGCATCGGTGCCGGGTTGGGCTGAGCGACGGGTGCTCTGCTCGTGTCTGGAGTCCACAGACCCTCCGGGCTTGCTGAATCGTCTGCGCAAGCGACGCTACTTCGCTATGCGAGGCCAGATACGGAGCGCCCCGACGGATCAGGCGGCACCGGAGAGTTGGATGACCGAACGATGCGAGCCGTCTGCCGGGCCGTGACTTGCGCCCCGGCTGCTAGAGGTGCTTAGACATTACCTTTCTATAATGAATTGGATTGACATAGCATTCCTGGTGCTATACGGTGTGTCTGCCGCTGCGTCGGATCGCCCGATTTGACCGGATGGCCTCGGAGCAGCCTTTGCGGCGCCCCCACCCGATCACATGAACGGAAGGAGGCCCGGGATGGCCGCAACCCAGTCGCAGCGCGCCGCGCTGTACGTAAGCCTGGTGGATTCGATGGGCGAAGAAGCCGCAGACACCCTCATGGACCAACTCCCGCCCACCGGCTGGGATCAGATGGCCACCAAGGACGACCTCGCCGGGGTCGAGCAGCGCCTCCAGGCAAGCCTCGCAGTAGCGCTTGCCGAGATCAACGCCAAGTTCGCCGAAACGAGAGCAGAGTTCGTTGAGAGCCACGCCGCCCTACAGACCGCCATGGCCACCGGCCTCGCCGAAGCCGCCAAGGAGCGGGCCGAGATCATCAAGAGCCAGGCCAACCTCATCAAGAGCCAGGCCAAGCAACTCTACGTCATCGTCTCGACCATCGCCGCGGCCACAATCTCGATCTGGATAGCCCTCTTCGCCATCGCCGCCGCATAGCGCGTCCGGGACCCGCTCCGCCCGAGCCTCGAAGCAGAAGGTCAGTGCGTTACGAAGCCTCCGTCCACGCAGAGGATCTGGCCGGTCATGAAGTCGCTGTCGGACGAGCACAGGAACATCACCGTTCCCACGATGTCGTCGGGCCAGGCCTGGCGGCGCAGGGCCTGGCTCTGGGCGAGGATCTCCATCCGGTCGGGGTCGATGTGCTCGCGCACCGTCTCGGTGTTGGTCACCCCCGGGGCCACCGCGTTGACCGTGATGCCGTGCGGCCCGGCCTCGCCGGCCAGCGCCCGGGTCAGGCCGATCACGCCCGCCTTGGAGGTCGTGTAGGCCGCCATCTCGGCCGGCCACATCAGGTCGGTGCCCAGCGCCATGTTCGACGAGACGTTGACGATCTTGCCGCTGCCCTGGCGTTTCATGGGCCCGAACACCGCCTTGGCGCACAGCCAAGACCCGGTCACGTTCACCCGCTGCACCAGCTCGAACTCCGCCAGCGGCAGCTCCCAGAACGCCGTGCGGGGCTCGTCGAGGGAGCGGAACATCACCGCCGCGTTGTTGATCAGGATGTCGACCCGGCCGAATCGATCGATCGTGCGCTCGACCATGGTGTCGACTGAGGCCTCGTCGGTCACGTCCGCCTCGATCGCCATCGCCTCGCCGCCAGTCGAACTGATGCCCTCGGCAGTCGCCTCGACCTCTGGTGCCCGTATGTCGGTCACCACCACACTCGCCCCGCCCGCGGCCAGAGCATCCGCGTAGGCCGCCCCAAGTCCGCCGATCCCGGCGCCGGTGATGATCGCGGTGCGGCCCGCAAACCGCTCAGTCGATTCCATCGCCGCATTCTCATCGAAAACGAGCCGGACTCTCCACATCGGGCCGGCCTTGTCAGGTCCGGCCGCAGCCGTCACCGCTCGCCGGTTTCCTTGGGCTCGTCGGTCTCGTCGGGTGCGGCTGGGGGCACTGGGGCCAGGTAGCCGACTATCAGCAGCAGCACCCCGACCACGATGAACGACACCACCCGGCCCAGTGCGGTCAGGCTGCTGAGGTCCACCAGGAACAGCTTGACCACCACCACCGCCATCCACGACGCTCCCGCCACCCACACCGCTCGGCGGGCCATGCGCACTCCGGCCACCATCGCCGACAAACCGATCACCGCCCACAGGATCGACAGCGACGTCTGCAACTCGGTGGTGTCCCACAGCGACTCCAACTGCCACGGCACGTCCAGCCAGTGGCTCACAGTCCGGGCCGTCTCCACCGTGGCGAGAACCACACCGACTGCGGCCAGCGCCGGCGACCAGCGAGCATCGACCAGGTCCTGGAGCTGATAGCTCCTCTGCTCTCGCGCCAGCCTCCTCCAGGCGTGCAGCGCCACCATCTGCAATCCGACGATCACCCCCAGGGGGTTCAATACGGGCAAGTACAGCAGTGGCCGGGGGTCGCCGTCGTGGGAGAGAGCCGCGGCCAGTACCACACAGAGCACCAACAACATAGGGCTGGCACAGACCAGCAGGTACGTCCGCCAGTGCGCCGCGACCGGCCACGCCGGAGCGCGCCGCGCTGCCATCGTCGCGGCCACCAGGGCTAGGACGGCGGCGGTTGTCGCAGCCAGAGGCCACACGCCCTCGGCGACCCGGTCGACCTGCCAGTACACCTCCGGCGCAGCCAGCGCCGCCAGCATCCACCACCCGCCGGCGTGCAGCAAGGCCGACATCCGGGCGAACGAACGCTCCCGCCGGTGCAGGAACAGGTAATGCATCGCGAGCGCCGGCGGCCAGGCGGCCCATCCCCACCCGCCGAGGGGATGGGACTGGGACAGCAGCGACAGCACCAGCACCAACACCAGGGTCGGCAGGATCAGCAGGCCCGCGGTCTCAAGCTCCGGCCAGCGCAGCCGGCGGGCGCCCAGTGACCCGGCCGCGAAGGATCCGACCATGAACCCCAGCACGGCCGACAACTGGCTGCTGTCGGGCAGCTGCTGGACGATCTCCAGGACGCCTGCCAGCAGCCACCAGACGGCTCCCCAAGACAGCGCCAGCCACACGAAGAGCCCGTCGGCCTCGCTGCGGCGCTGCCTGCGGCCCAGCAGCCGCGCCGACGCCAAGCCAGCCACGGCGACCAGCAGGGCGCCCAGAAAATGCTCGTTGACGATCGCCGGCGTGTGATCCGGATAGGGAAGGGACTCGCCCAGGTGCTGGGCGAAGGACGCCGCGGCCAGAACCTGCAGCACCGCACCACCGCCCAAGGCGAGCAGGCGGCCGCGCCGGCATCCCAGCCACAGCAGGACCAGGCCCTGCACCGCCCACACCGTCGACGTGAAATAGGCGTCCAGCGCGAGCGGCACCGCGATGGCGATGAAAGCCACACCCAGCCCCGCGTAGGCCTCCGCCAGCTGGCGGCGATCAACGCCCAGCCGGCGCGACGCCAGCGCCAGCAAGCTCTGGGCCACCGCCAGCGCGGCGGCGCTGATGGCCAGGCCATACTCGGTGTGTCCCGCCGCCAACTGCTGCAGGCCCAGCCCCGCGAACGGCGAGCCGAACACGAGCGGCGCGGTCCAAGCCCCGCGCACCAGCGGGATGTCCGGCGCCCGGGGCCCGCCGAGCGCGGCCTTGAGGTCGGGTGCCTCGCGGGCGGCGAAGAGGGCCGGCAGTCCCATGTACATCAGCACGAACAGAGCAATGAACGGCTGTGTGGACGCCCAATCGTCCTGATCGTGGCGGCTCGCCAGCCAGAAGAACGTGAGACCGAACGTGAAGCCGAAGCCGAGCAGGTTCAACTCCGGCCAGGTCTTGAACCAGGCGACCCCGACGATGGCCGCGTTCAGCACCAGGAAGAAACTGAAGACGTAGACGTGGTCCTCGGGCCGCGAGTAGGTGAGCACCGGCGCCAGGAACCCGCCGATGATCCCTAGGACGGCCAGGGGTCGCGAATCCTGAAGCACCGAGAGCATTCCCGCGCCGACGGTGACGATCACCACTGCCGCCGCTGCGGGAACGGCCGGCAGGACGTCGTACACGACAAAGGCCGCGTACGTCGTGACATAGAGCACGGCGATCCCTCCGCCTTGGAGGCTGACGCCGTAGATGGGGCGTCTCCGGCGTTGGCGCCAGCCGACGGCCAGCAGCACTAGGCCGAACAGGGCCGCAGCCGCCAGGCGAACCTCGATCGTCAGCTCGATGATGCCCCGCCGGTGGGCCTCCCGAAGCAGCAGCCCCACTCCGACGAGCGACACCAGCACACCCACCTTCACCGGCGCGTTCCCGGTCGTCACCCACTGCTTGACCCAGTTCACGAGCCACGAAACCGGATCGGAGCGACGCTCCCGGACAGTGCCGGGCGCCGGCGGCGGCGGGCTGGCGGCGGTCGGATCTCCCGTTCTGGGCGCCCGGGTCGACGCGTCGGGGGGCGCAGGAGCCACCGGACCGGCAACACGCGCCTGAACCTCGGTTCTTGGTTCCGAGGCAAGGGGCCTCACAACTGCACCGGCCCCGACGACAGGCTCGGGCCCTCCGGCGGGCTCCGGCTCTGCGGCAGCTCCGGGCTCTCCGGCGGGCGCCGGCTCTGCGGCAGCTCCGGGCTCTGGCAGGGCCTCTGAGGCAGCTCCGGGCTCGGGCAGCACAGCAGGTTCGTCCTCGGCCGGTCGGGCCGAAGGCGCGAGTCGTGTGAGCCAGGCGTGGGTCTGCTGGGCCCAGGCCTTCAACTCGGTGGCCCAGGTCCGCAACTCGTCGATGTCGGCCTGGGTCTCCTCGAGCCTCTTGATCCGCCTGCGCACATCCAGCTGCTGTCCCAGCAACAGACCGATGGCGCCTCCCGCCAGCAGACCGGGCAGGCCTCCGACCAGACCCCCCAGCAGCAAGCCGGCCAGCGCGAGCAGCACGGTCACCGGAGCATCGCCCCCGGGCCGGGGCGTCCGCTCGTCAACCAGACATTTCTCAAGCCGGCCATCAGCATGATGGCAGTCTCTCAGGTCGTTGCCGCCTCAGCGAGGGTCTTGTCAGATGGCCGGCTCGGCCAGAGTCTTGATCTCCAGGAACTCCTCGAACCCGGCCACGCCCATCTCGCGGCCTATGCCCGACTGCTTGTACCCGCCGAAGGGGGCGTCGGGTCCGTAGTAGACGCCGCCGTTGACGCTGACCGTCCCGGTGCGGATCCGCCGGGCCACCGCCCGGGCCCGCTCCCCGTCGGCGCTGGCCACCGCCCCCGACAGGCCAAACTCCGAGTTGTTGGCGATGCGCGCCGCCTCGTCATCGCCCCCGTCGTAGGCGATCACCGACAGCACCGGGCCGAACACCTCCTGCTGGGCGATCGTGTAGTCCTCGCCCACGCCCACCAGCACGGTCGGCTCGTAGTAGTAGCCCTTCGGCAGATGCTCGGGACGGCGTCCGCCCCTCGCCACCGTCGCTCCTTCGGACCGGGCCGCGGCCACCAGACCCTCCACCTTGGCCCGCTGGCGCTCGCTGATCAGCGGCCCCATCAGGTGCGATTCGTCGGTCGGGTCGCCGTAGGGCAGGCTGTCCAGGGTGGCGCCCACCGCGTCCACCACCGTGTCGTGCATGGCGGCCGGCACCACCAGGCGGGTGGTGATGGCGCAGCCCTGGCCGGCGTGGGTGCACACCATGGCCGCTGCCATCAGCCCCACCGTGGCCACATCGGCGTCGTCGAGCACGACGTAGGCGCTCTTGCCCCCCAGTTCCAGGAACACCCTCTTCACGGTGGCCGACGCCGCGGCCATCACTCGCCGCCCCACCGCGGTGGACCCCGTGAAGCTCACCATGTCCACGCCCGCATCCGTGGTCAGCGCCTCGCCCACCGACGCGCCCGACGACGACAGGACGTTCACCACCCCAGCCGGGATGTCGGTGTGCTCGGCAATGAGCCGGCCCAGAGCCAGCGCGGACCAAGGCGTGTCGGGTGCCCCCTTGAGCACCACCGTGCAGCCCGCGGCCAGCGCCGGCGCCAGCTTGGCCAGGTTGATCTGGGTAGGGAAGTTGTAGGGGGTGATGGCCGCCACCACCCCGGCCGCCTCCCGCTCGATCCAGCGGCGGTGCGAGCCGTACACCGACTCGGCCACGCCCAGGTCCTCGGTCCAGGAGTAGGAGTCAAGAAGGTCGGCGTGCCATCGCACGATCTCCACCGGCGCCTCCAGCTGCGGACCGCCCCGGGTAAGCATGATCGGCGCTCCCGCCTCGGCCACGGTGATGGTCCGCAGCTCCTCCAATTGGCCGATCAGTGCCTCATGGAGTTGGCGCAGGCAGTGCGCCCGGAAGGCGTGGTCCCGTGACCAGTCCGTCGAGTCGAACGCCCGCCGGGCCGCGGCCACCGCAGCCTCGGCATCGGCCGGCTCGGCGTCGGCGGCCATCCCTAGCACCTCCTCGGTGGCCGGGTTGACGGTGTCGAACACCGCCCCGCCGGCCGCCCCCGCCAGCGCACCGTCGATGAGCAGCCGCTCCTCGTGCCACATCCGCCTAGACCCTAGAGGCGCTCACGACCTCGAGGGCCGTAGGTCGGGGCCGGGGTTCGCTGGGAATTGGCAGCGTTTTGCGCGGTATGCGTGCATTCTGCTGCCAGTTCGATTGTCGGGGCCGGGGGTGGGGGGCGGACGGCTAGTCGCGGGCGGGCTCCTCCAGCGGATCGAGATCGAGCGGCGCGGGCAGAGAGTCGAAGTCTGCGAAGAGGCCTGAGGTCGGGCTGTCGCCGGCCAGGGCGTCGGCGGCCAGCAGGACCGCGGCCGCCGAGTAGGTGGTGCACTCCTGGCCGGGATAGCTGACGTTGGCGGGGAAGGCCCGACCGGTCAGATAGCTGCCGTCGGGCTCGCGCAGGCGCTGGGCCCACTCGAACAGGGTCAGGGCCGCAGCCCGGTCGCCGGTAGCCAGATAGGCCATCGCGCATTCGCAGGTCTCCGCGGTGGTCACCCAGTCCTGGTTGCTCACGCAGAGCACACCCTCGCCCTCATAGACGAAGACCCCGCGCCTCGACGCCAGCCGCGCCCGGGCCTCGGACCCGGTCAGTACCCCGGTGAGCACCGGGTAGTACCAGTCCATGGCGAAACGGTCCTTGGGAGCGAACGCGTCATGGCCGAAATGGCGGATCGTGTGGACCAGCCGGGCCAGGGCCAGTTCCCAGCTGGGACGCTCCTCGCCGACGGCATGGGCAATGGCCAGACCGCATCGCAAGGCGTGGCTGATCGACGACGACCCGGTGAGCAGCGCGAAGGGCCATGGAGTGCCGTCGGCGTGGCGGGCCCACAGGATCTCGCCCCGGGGTGTCTGCAGGCCTAGAACGAAGTCGAGGGCCCGCTGCGCCACCGGCCACATCTCGGCCAGGAACCCCGAGTCGCCGAAGCACAGCCAGTGATGCCACACGCCCGTGGCGACATAGGCGATCGTGTTGGCGTCGAGCTTGTCCTGGTCGACGCCGTCGGCGGTGTAGTACTGGTGCCAGGATCCGTCGGGACGCTGGATGCGAGCCAGCCACTCGTAGGCCGCCTCGGCTTCCTGCCGGCGTCCGGTCACCGCCAGAGCCATGGCCGCCTCGACCTGGTTCCAGGGATCGGCGACGCCGCCGTCGAAACGCGGGATCATGCCGCCGGGCAGCTGGTGGGCCGCGATCGTCTCCGCCGTGCGGTCCGCCTCGGTCCGGGACAGGAGCCCGGCCACCATCGGAGCCCGGTGCGGGCGACGGTTCGGATCAGGCGGCACGGGTCGACTCCAATGATGCGCTCGCCGGCACCGAAGCCGGCACGCTTGCCGGCTTGTCGGCGTACACGACGAGGCTCTTTCCCAGCAGCGGGTTCAGCAGTCGCTCCGCGGCTGCCGTGACTGTCGGCTGGTTGGTGATGTCCCATTCGAGCACGCGGTGGTAGGCGCCGACCATCCGGTTCTCGCTGACTTCGCGGTTGGGTCCCACCGCGCACCGCAGCCACCAGTAGGGCGTGTGGAGGGCGTGGGCCCGATGCCGGCGACCCGGCTGAAGGCCCGCGCCGGCCAGCTTGTGTTGCACGTCGCGCAGCCGGTAGATGCGAACATGGCCGCCCGGCACCGCGGGCGCGTGGTAGTCGCTCGAAAGCTTCCAGCACACGGTCTCCGACAGCCACGCGGGGATGGTCACGGCCAGGCGGCCGCCCGGGCGCAGCACCCGGGCCAGCTCGGCGAAGGCCGAGTCGTCGTCGGCGACGTGCTCGAGCACCTCTGATGCGATGACCTTGTCGAACGAGTCGTCGTCGAAGGGCAGTTCCACGGCGTCGCCCTGCACCGGTGCGGCCATCACCGACTCGCCGACATCGCCTTCGGCCACCAGAAGCCGGGCCAGGTCGCGTACCTGCTGCACCTCGGGGCGGGCCAGGTCGCAGGCCACCACCTCCGCGCCCCGCTTGAGAGCCTCGTAGGAGTGGCGGCCGAAGCCGCAACCCAGGTCCAGCAGGCGCTCACCGGCCCGCAGGTCGAGACGGTCGTAGTCGACGGTGAGCATCTCAGCGGCCCGCCATCCGCGCTCCGGCCGCTGCCGCGCCGCCCGACGTCGAGGACATCGGCGCCCCGGACGGCGCTGCCTGCGACCGGGTCGCCTCCTCGATCACCGCTCGGTACTGCGCCACGGTCCGTTCCGCGGTGTGGCGCCAGGACCACTGGTTGACCACCCGCTCACGTCCGGCCTGACCGATCCGGGCCCGAGCCTCCGGATCGTCGAGAGCGTCCTGCAGCACCGCGGCCAGCGCCTCGGCGTCGCCGGGCTTGGTCAGGAAGCATGTCTCGCCGTGCGTGCCGGCCACCTCGGGCAGTGCGCCACCGGTGGTGGCCACCAGCGGCACGCCGCACGACATGGCCTCGATGGCCGGCAGCGAGAAGCCCTCGTACAGGGAGGGAACCACGGCCAACTCGGCTTCGGCGTACAGCTCCACTATGCGGCGGTCAGACACCCCCGACACGAAAGTGACCGCGTCGGCCAGCCCCAACTCAGAGATGGCCCGGCTGGCCGCGGAGTCGCTTTTCGCCTTGCCGATGATGGTCAGCTCCACGTGGCGTTCGGTGCGCAGCTTGGCCACCGCCTCCAGCAGGAAGCTGAGACCCTTCATGGTGACGTCGGCGCTGGCGGTGGTGATGAGCCGGCCCGGCACCCTGGCGATCTCGGGCAGGGGCGAGAACAGTTTCGGGTCCACGCCCACCGGCACCACGTGTATGCGCTCCGGAGGCACGCCGTGGTCGCGGGCGATGTCGCGCTTGGACGACTCTGACACCGTCAGCACCCTGGGCAGCCGTTTGGCCACCCGGGTCTGCATCTTCGTGAACGCATACCAGCGGCGCTTGCCGATCTGGTCGCGCAGTGTGCCGGCGTGCGCCAACTCCAGGCGGCGGTCCACGGTGATCGGATGGTGGATGGTTTCCAGCAGTGGCCAGCCCTGCCGCAGCAGAGCCAGTATTCCCCAGCCGAGGGTCTGGTTGTCGTGCACCAGGTCGAAGCGGGCTCGCTTGGTGCGCAGGTGCCGCCAAGCCCGCAGGCTGAAGGCCATGGGCTCGCTGAAGTTGCCGGTGACGAAGGAGACGTGCTCGGCGATATCGATCCAGTCCTTCAGCTCCCAGGCTCGGGGCTTGCGCATGGGATGGGGCGGGGCCCAGATGTCGAGGCCGCCGAGCCTCACCAGCGGCACCCGTTCGTCGAGCTCCGGATAGGGGGGACCGCCGAGCACCACAACGCTGTGGCCCAGGTCGGCGAGTGCCGCCGACAGCCGGCTTACATACACGCCCTGCCCGCCGACGTGAGGCTTGCCCCGATACGACAGCATGGCCACTCGCAGGGGCGCATCCGGGCCCGGTAGTGCATCCCCTCGCAGGGGCGCATCCGGGCCCGGTGGTGCATCCCCTCGCAGGGGTGCGTGGTTGTCCGCTGGGGCGGGCATGGCGCTAGAGCTTTCTCCCTCGCCTGGATCCGGTCAACACACGGCCGAGGCCGAGCGCCAGCGAGAGCGTCAGCACTGCGGCGGCGGCCACAGGCCATGCCCCCAACCGGACCGCGAGCGTATCGCCCTGGCGCAGCTCAACCGTCGTCTGGACCACCCTGCTCTCGGAGATGCCGGTCCGCTCGACCACGTCGCCCTCCGGGGTGATCACCGCGGAGAAGCCGGTCGGCGCAGCCTGCACGACCCACCGGTCGGTCTCGATGGCCCTCAGGCGGCTGGACGCGATCTGCTGGGTCTGGACCACGGTCAGCCAGTAGCTGGAGCCGTTGGTGGGGTTGAGCAGCAGCCGGCCGTCGCCGTCTCCCACCGCGCTGCGGGCCCGGTGGTCGAAGAAGATCTCCCAGGAGATGGCCACCCCCAGCGGTCCCAGCGGAGTATCGAGAACGGCGGGCTCGTCGGACGGACCGGCCCGAACGTCCCGCGACGGCAGCTCGTCGCTGAAGCGCTCGGCGCTGGAGCGCAGCGGCACGTACTCGCCGAAGGGCACGAGCTGGACCTTGTCGTAGGTGTCGACCGGCACTCCCTCCGAGTTGTAGGCGGCCGCATAGTTGCGGTTGGCCTCACGGTCGGCGGTGCGCTCGAAGAAGCCGACGATGAGCACCGCGTCGAGCTCGCGGGCCAGATCCGACAGCGCGGCCCGGGCCTCGCTGTCGGTGAGCAGCGGCTGGTCGCAGCGCGCCGGCGTTACGGTCGTGTCCGGGCTGGGATGGACCACGTCCTCGGGCCAAACCACCAGATCCACCGGAGTGGATACTTGTTCCCTGGTGGTGTTGAGGTGGCGCTCGAACACGGCGCGCTGCTCGCACACGTCGGCTCTGGTGTTCTGGGGCCCGCCGCCCTGCACCGCGGCGACGGTGATCCCGGCGTCGTCGCCGGGGGCGCCGTCGACATTGATGGGCTCTGAGCCGGGAGCCGCGAAGGCCGCGAGCCAGGCCGCCGCCAGCACGGTCGCGCCCACCGCAGCCGGCCGGAGCCGGACGGCCAGGATGGCGGCCAGCGTGACCCCGCCCACCGCGGTGAGCGCGCTCAGCAACAGCGGGCCGCCGATCCGGGCGGCCGGCCCGAGCGGGCTGGACACCTGCGCCATGGCCATCGTCGCCAGCGGCACCCCGCCGAAGGGCCAGGTCCATCTCAGCAGTTCGGCCAGCGCGAACGCGGCCGGGAAGGCGACCCGGCGCCGGTGGTCTCCCGGCACGAGCGCGCCGGCCGCGGCGTGCATGGCCGCGAACCCGATCAGCGCCAGCGGCCAGCCGACCAGCGTCAGGTCCGCCATCCAGACCGTCGCCGGACCCAGCCAGCTGACACTCACCAGCGCCGACAGCCCCGCCCGGCGCCAGTAGCCGGATTCGGTCAGCAGCTCGACCCAGAGCGCCATCCCGAGAATGCCCAGGGGCCAGAAGCCCCAGGGCGGCAACGAAGCGGCCAGCAGCAGCCCGGCCGCCACACCGCGGATCCAGGGCCTTCCCACGTTCAGCACCGGCGCGCTCCCGCTGTCCGGGGCTCCAAGCAGTCACCCGAGCTCATCGGCGAGCCCGAGGGGCAGGAGCCGGTGCACGCCCTCCACCGGTCCGACGCCCCGGATCTGCACCGTGACATCGCCGATGCAGGCCACCCAGTCGGGCAGGTCGAGATCGTCGGTGACGGTGTACATCTCGCCGGGAGGGGCGGCCGCGCAGAGCTTGGCCGCGAGGTTGACCGGCTCGCCCACGTAGTCGTCGCCCTCGAACAGCAGGGCCTCGCCGGTCGCCGCGCCCACCCGGATCTGCACGCCCCGGCTGGCGAAATGGTGGATGAGGTGAGCGCCGAGGGACAGCGCGGCGGCGGTGCTGGTAGACACCAGCATGACGCCGTCGCCCAGCCATTTCGCCACCCGCACCCCTCGCTTGGCGGCGACGCTCCTGGTGATCCTGCGGAACTCCCCGAGCATCGCCACCGCCTCATGCGGCCCGCGGGAGCGGGTGTACGCGGTGAAGCCGCTGAGGTCGGCGAAACAGAACGTGCGCGTCACGCTGAGATGGCTGTCGCCCTCGGGCAACTCGTCGGGATGGACGGTGACCAGGGGCGGGCTGGCCTCGGCCCACTCCCGGGCCGGGCCCGTGTCCGGAGCGACCAGCGGCGCCAGCACCTGCTCAGACGCTTCCGGGGCTGCGATGCCGCTTGCGGCGCCGGCCGGCGCGGCGGGGGACACCTCGGCGTCGGGGAGGACAGGATCTGGTCTCATTGCGGGTTCGTCTGGCACAGCACGGTCCTCGCGACGGCGGCTGCTGCGGTCTGCGCGCCGCGGATGCAGGCGGGCAATCCTACGCCCCGGAGGGCTGCACCGGCGGCTGCCAGCCCGGGTGTCTCTGCCGCCAGGCAGGCCTCCACCGCGGCCACCCGCTCAAGGTGGCCCGGCCGGTACTGCGGCAGGGACTGCGGCCAGGGCGCGACCTGGGCCTCGAAGCGTCCCTCGGCTGCGTCCTCGGCCGAGACCAGCCCGGTCTCGGCCAGTTCGGCGGCCAGTGCCGAGACCAGCTCGGCGGAGTTCAGATCGAGCCAGCGCCGGTCGTCGGTGCGCCCTGCCGACACCCGCATCAAGGCCAGCCCCCCACCGGCGTAGTGCCGCCACTTCGACGACGCCCACGAGCAGGCGGTGGTGAGCAGCCCCTGGCTGCGGGGAACCAGGAAGCCGCTGCCGTCGAGGGGTCGGACCAGGCGGTCCTCCTGGACTGCGAAGGTGGTCAGCACCACGTCGGAGTACTCGATCTCGCCGAGAATCCCCGCCGCCTCGGGCACTAGGGGCTCGATCAGGCGAGCCGACTCCCAGGCCGGGCAGGCCAGGATCACCCCGTCGGCGTCCAGCCGACCGCTCGGGGTTGTCACCGTCCATCGACACCCGGCGCCGCGGGCCGGCGCCCGGCTCACCGAATGCACCGGCGCGCCCAGATTGACAGCCCCGCCCAACTCCGCGGCGAGTGCGTCCACGATCCGGGTCACGCCGCCGCGCACGCTCTGGAACACCGGCACGGTCGCCCCTGCATCGTGGTCTCGGCCTTGCCGGACGGCGACCTCGCGAAGGGCCGGACCCAGAGGGCCGCCTCTGCGGGCGGCTTCAACCTCGTGTAGGGCCGCGCCCAGAGGGCCGCCTCTGCGGGTGGCTTCGACCTCGTGTAGGGCCGCGCCCAGCGGGCCCCCTCTGCGGACCGCGTCGAACAGCGGAGGAGCGCAGGCCTCGATGCTCATCTGGTCGGCCGATCCCGCGTTGATGCCCCCGAGCAGGGGATCGACCAGGCGCTCGAACACCTCGTCGCCGACTCGCGGGCGCAGGACCTCGCCCACGGCGGCGTCGCCCGCGACCGGGCCAGTGTCCTGGGCCAGGCCGCGGGCCAGCTCGCCGACCGCCCGTTCGGAGACGATGCCGGTGCCTGCTACCGCGTCGGCCGTCCACGGCACCCCCAGCACGGAGCGGGCCGGAAGCGGTCGCAGCTGACCGTCCATCCAAACGAAGGCCCCGCTCGCGGCTGGCTCGACCAGGTCGGCGCCTAGGCCGAGCCGGCGGCACAGTTCGGCCGCGGAAGGGTCGCGGGCCACGAAACCGTCGGGTCCCGAATCCACGGTCAGACCGCCGACCTGCGCGCTATCGATCTTGCCGCCCGGTCGGCCGCTCGCCTCCACCACGACCGCCTCGACGCCAGCCCGCCGCAGTTCGAACGCTGCGGCCAGCCCGGAGATCCCGGCGCCGATGACGACCACTAGGCCTCCGGCGCGCGCCTTCGTCGAAGGCCCCGGCTGCGCCTTCGTCTCAGTCATCTACGGCACGTTCGCGCTCGTCACGCCGGCTTGCACGGTCACGGCTGTGCCTCCTCGGGCGGGTGCCGGCGCGATGCACGCATCTTGGGACCGGTCACTGGCACAGCACTTGGCCCTCGTCGTGCACCACCCGCACCACGCGGGCCAGCACATCCGGGTCGCTTCCGGGCAGGACCCCATGGCCCAGGTTGAAGATGAAGCCGGGATGCCCGCCGTTGGCGGCCAGCACGGCCCGGGCCGCGTCAACCGCGGCCGACTCCCCGGCCAGCACCACCGCGGGGTCCAGGTTTCCCTGCAGCGCCCGTCCCGGTCCGACCCGCTGGCGGGCCGCGTCGATGGGCACGCGAAAGTCCACCCCCACCACCTCGGCACCGCACCGGCCCATCTGGTCGAGAAGCTCGCCGGTGCCGACCCCGAAATGGATCCGCGGCACTCCGGTCGCGCCCACCGCCTCCAGCACCCGGGCGGAGTGGGGGGCGACACCCCGCCGGTACTGGTCCGGCGACAACGCCCCGGCCCAGCTGTCGAACAGCTGCACCGCGGCCGCTCCTGCCTCCACCTGCGACAGCAGCGAGGCGATGGCGAGGTCGGCGAGGCGGTCCATGAGATCGTGCCACAGCGCCTCGTCGCCGACCATGAGGGCCTTGGTCCGCTCGTGGTGGCGGGACGGGCCGCCCTCCACCAGATAAGACGCCACCGTGAACGGGGCCCCCGCGAAGCCGATGAGGGGCACCTCCAGCGCGGCGACGGCTCGGCGGACGGTCTCGATCACATAGGGCGTGTCGGCGCCGGGATCGAGGGGGCGCAGGCGGTCGAGGTCGCCGCGGGCCGCGAACGGACGCTCAATGACCGGCCCGGTCCCTGGCACGACATCGACGCCGAAGCCGACGGCATGGGCCGGCACCACGATGTCGCTGAACAGGATGGCTGCGTCCACTCCGTAGCGGCGCACCGGCTGCAGGGTGATCTCCGCGGCCCGGTCGGGGTCGGCGATGGCGTCGAGTATCGAACCGGCGCCGCGCACGGCCCGGTACTCCGGAAGTGACCGGCCGGCCTGGCGCATGAACCAGACCGGCACCCGCCGGTGCGGCTCCATCCGGCAGGCCCGCAGGAAGTCGCTGCCGTCGAAGCGGCCTCTGCTCATCGCGTCAAGCTAACGGCGACCGAACCCATAGAAGCCGTTCGAGGCTTCCGGCCGCATGGGCCAGGCGCGCCAAGCAGAACACTTCGGGATGATGGGGCGGCTTCAGCTGGCGGCCCGGCGCAGCAAGCCGCCGAAGCGCCGGCTGTCGCCGCCCGCCAGGAGGTTCCGGACGGTCCGATCGGCCGCGGCGGCCATCTGGGACCGCCACACCCATCTGGGATCGCTGCGGTCGTCCCTCTCGGCGCCCTGACCGGTGCGGTCCATGTCCTCGCCGCGGCCGGCGTCCACCAGATCCACCCCCTCGGCGTCGGGCTCCACCACCAGCACGGCGATGCCTCGGCGGCGGAGACCGTCGATCTCCTCGCCGAGCTTGTCGTCGACCCATTGCCGCCGCGCCGCCCGCATAGCCCGACCGTCCGACCATGCCAGGTCCAGCGCCTCCGACCACCAGGCCCGGTCCGGGTCCTGGGGCCGGGTCTCTGCCAGCCCGACGCCGGCCCGGGCGCTGGTCCAGGCCTCCGACAGCGCGCTGCGGACCTCCGACCATCCCGCCGTGCCGCTCATCGGCGACGACACCACGACCAGGTCGAAGGCGGGCGGCCCCATCAGGTCGGCGTTGGTGTAGGAGTGCAGGCCGCCGTCCACGTAGCGCCGCCCGTCCACGTCGACCGGCTCGAACAGGCTCGGCACCGCGCAGCTGGCCCGCACCGCCTCCGCCGCGGTGGCGTTCAGGTCGTCGCGCCCGAACACCACCCGCTCGCCGTCGGAGAGCCGCACGGCCGGCACCCAGAACCGGGCCGCAGGCCAGGGCTCGGGATGCAGTTCCGCCATGCGCTGCTGGAGGGCCTCGGTGGTGCGGGTGCCCCGGGGCAGCAGCCCCACGGCGGCGTGCAGGGGCCGGGCCTGCCACGGTGGCCACAGCGCCCTTGCCACCAGCGTCGGCGATTGGGGCCCCTGCTCGGTCCAGTCGCGTTCGCTGCGCCCCTCGGTGTAGGGGGTGACGACCCGGTCGATGATGGCCTGTCCCTCGTCGCTCACGGGCTCGCCCCGCCGGTGGGCGTAGATGTCCGCGGGCGGGATGCCGGCCCGTAGGCAGAGTCCGGTGATGGCCCCGGCCGAGGTGCCCAGAATCAGCTCGGCGCGGCGGGCGTCCCAGCCAGTGACTTGGTGCAGCGCCCGGACGACGCCGGCGTGCCAAGCCTCGGCGGCCACGCCTCCCGCGCTGAGGACCAGCCCGACTGAGACCCGGCTGCCGGGACCGTACCTGCCGGGACCGCCGCTGCCGGGGTCGCCCTCGCCGGGATTGCCCTCGCCGGGGCCGGCGGCGTCCGCTTCCTCGACGACCTCGGCGTCGACGATGTCGGCGTCGGCCGCCCCGTCGAGTTGTGCCGGCTCGCTGGAGTCCATGCAGCCCACGATAAGGGGATAACATCAACAGTTCCCCCGAATGCCGGATCCGCCTCGGAGCGGCCCGCCGTTCTTGAGCGGACCCGGCATCCAAGCCCCGCCCGGTTCAGCCTTGACCAGCCGCCATCCCGACCTAGAAGCCGAGCAGGCCTACTTCGATCTGGCCCATGCCTGCCTGGACACGGCCCGGGAGCGGGCGACCATGGCCACGTCGGTGTTCCGCACGGGCCGGGGAGGCACCACGCAGGCCCGATTCGAGCGCGAGGCCATGCTGGAAGCGGCCCTAGCCCGGCTGACCAAGCTCAACATCGGGGACCGGTCGCTCGTGTTCGGCCGCATCGACCCGGCGGGGACCGGTGAGCGGTTCTACATCGGGCGGGTGGGCCTGTGGGACGCCGACCACGAGCCGATCCTGGTGGACTGGCGGGCCCCGGTGGCCGAGCCGTTCTACCGCGCCACGGGCCGTCAGCCGCTCGGCCTGGAGCGACGGCGGCATTTCGCGTCCCGGGGCAGCACCCTGTTGGGAATCGAGGACGAGTTCTTCGGCGACAAGGCCGCCATCGGCCTCGACATAGCCGACCGCGACTTCGACGGCGCCCGCGACTCGCCGGGTGACGGCCGCCTCGACGAACCGACTGTTTCGAGCACCCTGATCGCCTCGCTGGAGGCGGCCCGCACCGGCCGCCTCAGCGACATCGTGGCCACCATCCAGGGCGAGCAGGACAGGGTGATCCGCGCCGAGCTGCCGGGCGTTCTGGTGGTGCAGGGAGGCCCCGGCACCGGCAAGACGGTGGTGGCCCTGCACCGGGCCGCCTACATGCTGTACACCCACCGGTTCCCCCTGGAGAGCCAGGGCGTGCTGGTGGTCGGGCCGAACCGACTCTTCCTCGCCTACATCGAGCAGGTGCTGCCCTCGCTGGGGGAGGCCGGCGTGGAGCAGGCCGTGCTGGCCGACTTGCTCAGCCCCGCGGTGCGGGTCGCGGGCCTCGACAACGAGGCCGTGAGCCGCGTCAAGGGCGACCCCCGCATGGCCGGAGTGGTGCGCCGGGCGGTGCGCGACCGCCGCCGCCGGTTGCGGCAAGACCTGACCATCGGCTACGAGCTGCAGCGGCTGAAGCTCACCGTGGAGCAGTCGGCCGAGATCGTCTCCGATGCGGCTCGGAGGGTCCGCAAGCACAACGCCGGGCGCAGGCTGGTGGAGGAGGCCTTCTTCGCGGCTCTGGCCGGCAGCGCGCGCCAGGGTGTCGATCCGGCGGAGGTTCGCGAGAGCCTCTCGGACCGGATCGAGGTGCGCGAGGCGCTGGAGTGGATGTGGCCGGTGCTCACCCCGGCCCACCTGGTGAACGACCTGTACGGATCGAGGGCGCTGCTGCGCTCGGCGGCCGGCAGCCGGCTCAGCGACGACGAGGTGGAGCTGCTCCACCGGCCGCGGGCCGGACACGCCTCCGAGGTGACGTGGTCGTTCCAGGACGTGCCGGTGCTGGACGAGGCCCGGGCGCTTCTGGGGTACCGGCCCGGGCACCGGGAGGAGGACGCGGTCCTGACCTACGGACACATAGTGGTGGACGAGGCCCAGGATCTGTCGCCCATGGAGCTTCGCATGATCGCCCGCCGCAGCCTCAACGGCTCGATGACGGTGGTGGGTGACATCGCCCAGGCCACCGGATCCTGGGCCCACGACGGCTGGGAGTCGGTGCTGGAGGGCCTGCCCGACCGGCGCCCGCCCCGGCGGGTGGAGCTCACTCTCGGCTACCGGATCCCTGCTCCGGCCATGGCGCTGGCCAACCGGGTGCTTCCCTACGCCGCTCCCGGCGCGGTGCCCCCCTCCACGGTGCGGACCGCCGGTGACGAGCCCCGCATAGTGGCGTGCGGCGCCGCGGCCGCCAGGAGCGAGCCGGCGATGGGTCGTCCCGCCAGCCGTGACTTGGCCGCACTGGGCGAGACTCTGGCCGAGGTGATCGGCGAGGAGCGGGTCGAGGTCGGCGAGGGCAACGTGGCCGTGATCGTGCCCGACTCGCTCCATGAGCCCCTCCGGGTCGAGTTGAAGGACCGCTCCGTCGTGTTCGGCGGGCCCGGCCGGACCGGCCTCGAGCAGCAGGTGACGCTGGTGCCCGTTCGCTTGGTGAAGGGCCTCGAGGTCGACGCCGCGGTGGTGGTGGAGCCGGCTCGCATAGTGGCCGAGGAGTGCCAGGGGATCCGATCGCTCTATGTGGCCCTCACCCGGGCCACCCGCAGGGTGACGGTCGTGCACGCCGAGCGCCTGCCCGACGTGCTGTCCCAGCCATACGCCGCAGCCTGAAGCCGAGCAATCCGGCTAGCAGTTCTAATCCCGCTTGAGTAAGGGCACAGCCCAAGCCTCGATCAGCGACTAGCCGGTATCGGTGCGCTGTCGAGGGACCGCTGATGTGAGGTGCAATGGGGGCCAGTCCGTCAGGATTGCTGGCGTTGACAGAGTGAGGATTGCTGGCGTTGACAGAGTGAGGATTGCTGGCGTTAGGGTATAAGGCATGCTTGATAGCGCTGCCGCGTCGGTCGCCTTGGCGGATCCCTCCCCGGCGTCGGCACCGGTGGCTCCCGCGGCTTCCAGAGGCCGCTGGATCCTGGTGTACACGGCGAGCGTCGCTCTCGGCGGCGCGCCTGTTCTGAACAGCGTCTCGCTGTCTGGGGAGTCGGGCCGGACTCTGGCCATCCTCGGCCCGAGCGGCAGCGGCAAGACCACCCTGCTGAGGGTGTTGGCCGGGCTTCAGAGGCTGGACTCTGGTCGGGTGCTGATCGGCGGGGAGCCGATGTCGGGGCCGGGGTTGCATGTGCCGGCCGACAAGCGTGGTATCGGCATGGTGTTCCAGGACTGGTCGCTGTTCCCGCATCTGACCGTGGCCGCCAACGTGGCTTTCGGCCTGCCCCGCTCGGAGCGGCCCCGCAGCCGGGTTCTGCACCGGCCGGCGTCGCGCCGGGTGCGCGACCTGTTGGAGATGGTGGGGATCGCCGAGCTGGCCGACCGGTTGCCCGGCTCGCTGTCCGGCGGGCAGCAGCAGCGGGTGGCGCTGGCCCGGGCGCTGGCGCCCCAGCCGTCGGTGCTGCTGCTCGATGAGCCGTTCTCGAGCCTCGACACCACGCTGCGGGTGGAGGTGCGGGCCGAGGTGGCCGCCCTGCTGCGGGAGCTGGAAGTCACCTGCGTGTTCGTCACCCACGACCAGGACGAGGCTTTCCTGCTGGGCGACGAGGTGGCCGTGATGCGCGACGGCGAGGTCGTCCAGCAGGCCCCGCCCGCGGTGCTCTACGAGCGGCCCGCGGACCGCTGGCTCGCCGGGTTCGTCGGCGAGGCCGACACCGTGGCCGGACGGGCCGAGGGCGATGTCGCCCGCACCGCTCTGGGAACCATGCGGCTGCGCTCACCCGTGTACGGCGAGGTGGACGTGCTGTTGCGGCCGGAAGAGCTCGCGCTCACCGAGGGCGGCTCAGGCACCGTGGACCGCGTCGAGTTCTTCGGCCACGACACCCTCTACTACGTCCGGGGCAGCGACGGCGACATGCTGCGCTGCCGCACCACCGGAGCGCCCCGCTTCAAGGTCGGCGCCAGCGTCGACCTCCACCACAGCGGAGCAACCACAGTCGCGTTCCCCCGGGCCTTCTAGCTGGACATCTCGGCGGCGGCCTCGGCTACCAGGTCGCGTGCCCCCGGGCCTTCTAGCTGGACACCTCGGCACCAGCCTCGGCTACGAGGTCGGCGAGCATGCGGCGCATCTCGAGGGTGATGCGGTCGGCCTTGGAGTGGTATTCGAGTGCGGGGACCAGCGGCACTGCCTTAGTGCCGATGCGCTGGAGTAGGGCGCTGTCCTCGGTGGCCACCGCCTGCTGGAAGGCCACCGCCTCCGCGATGGCGCGGGGCTCGTCGGGAATGTCGTTGCGGTAGTCGGTGCAATAGAGCCGGGTGGTGGCCGCGTCCACCGGCTGGTGGCAGAAACTGATGGTCAGCACCATGCCCTCCTCGGGGTAGCCGATGCGCAGGTACACATGGTGCGGGGCGGTGAACACGAATAGCAGCTCCCGCTCGACCACCTTGTATTCGCCGTCGGCGCCCATGGAGTCGTCCAGGGCCTTGGTGAAGTGGCGGTGGTGGGCGGTGAAGCGCCAGCCGTCGCGCTCCATCTTGTAGTTCCGCACCAGCTTGTCGTCCGGGTCGCCGAACGTGCCCAGATGAACGAAAGGCAGATGGCCGAGGTCGAGGAAGTTGTCGGCCATCTGGGCCGCCCCCGCGTTCCAGTCGGACGGCGGCAACGGGCAGTTAACGAAGCTGGGGTCCAGGTGCTCCGGAACCTCCGGCAGCGGCGCGATGGGATCCTCGGGCGCCAGCCACACCAGGTCCAGCGCCTCGGCCACCCCCGCGGCTGCGGTGGCGCAGGCCCGGGCCGGTATGGGCAGATCCGGGTCGACCGCCGGTATCTCCACGCAGGTGCCGTCGGCCGCGAACCGGAAGCCGTGGTAGGCGCACCGCAGGGTGTCGCCCTCGACGGTCCCCGCGCTGAGCGGCGAGTAGCGGTGCGGGCAGGGATCCCGCAGCGCGGCCAGCTCGCCTCCCAGGCGTACCAGGCACCAGCGCTCGCCCAGCAGGTCCACCGCCACGGGCTGGTCGTCACCGACATCGGCGCTGCGGGCCACCGGGTGCCAGCAGCGTCGCAGGGCCGGGTGCTCGTTGTCGATCCAGGTGGTGTCCCAGTCCGCGTTCATCGTGCTGTTCCCCCTTGTGGCCCTAGTCGTCGGAGCCAGCGGGTTCCCCGAACGCCGGAGTGATCTGGGCCAGGCGCTCCACGGGGGCCGGTTGGGCCATCTCGTAGTCGTGGATCTCCGTCAGCACGCCGACGTAGCGATCGTAGAAGGCCTGGCGCTCGGGCAGGTTCTCGTGGAGGCGCCGCTGCAGGTCCCGCGAGCGTTCTGCCATGGCCGCTTCGTCCACCCGGGTCGACCTGCCCTCGGACACCATCACTTCCCCGTCGACGATCACGGTGTGCACCGACTCTCCGTGCTCGGCCAGCACCAGGCTCGTCACCAGGCCATCGGCGTGGACCGGCACATGGCGCTCGGTGTCCAGCAGCACGATGTCGGCTGCGCTTCCGGGTTGCAGCGAGCCCAGTGGCTGGCCCAGCGCGGCGGCCCCGCCCTGAAGGCACATCTTCCAGATCGCGGGGGCTTGCGGCCAGCGCAGATGCGATCCGTGCAGCGTCTGCAGGAGCGTGGCGAACTTCATGGCCTCGAACATGTTCTGGTTGTCGTTGGAGGCCGCGCCGTCCGCGCCCAGCGCCACACTGACTCCGCCCTCCAGCAGGTCGGCCACCGGCAGGATCCCGGACCCGCATCGCAGGTTCGACACCGGGTTGTGCACGATCGTCGCGCCGCAGCGGCGAACCGTGGAGTACTCGTCGGGGTCCATCCACACGCAATGGGCCAGGCTCGCCCCCGCCCCCAGCACCCCCAGATCCTCCAGGTACGACACGCTGGATCGGCCGTAGCGCTCGAGGTTGGCCGCGATCTGGGTCTTGGTCTCGAGCACATGGGTGTGGAAACCCGCGCCGCGCTCGCGGGCCAGGCCGGCCAGGCCGTCCATCAGCTCGTGGCTGCAGCGCTGGGGGGCCGAGGGCCCCACCATCGGGGTGAGCCGTGGGTGGGCGCCCTGCCAGCGGTCGAAGAACCTGGTCATGGACTCGACCAGCCCCTGCGGGTCGAACGGGTCGCCGAGCGGCTCCGGCTTCGGCTGGGAGGCGCCTGCGAACGACATCGTGTCGAAGATGTCGAGATCGCCGATCATGGGGGCCAGCCCGGCCCGCATCCCGGCGTCGGCGTAGGCGCTCATGATGGCCTCGGAGTAGTTCTCGAAGTCCCACGGCGGAACCCAGCCGTGGTCGAGCACTGCGGTGCAGCCCGATTCGAGCATCTCCAGCGCACCGGCCATGGCCAGCGTGTAGCGGTCGTCGGCGGTGATGGGGACCTTCCCGAACACCGCCCACATCAGCCACAGGTCGAGCGGCAGGTTGGGGGTCGTTCCCCGGTCGAGGTTCTGGGTCGAGTGGGTGTGGGCGTTGATCAGGCCCGGCATGGCCACCATGCCGTCGGCGTCGATCACCCTTCCCGACCCGGCCCGAAGGCCGGAGCCGACCTCGGTGATGACTCCGCCGTCAGTCCTTATGTCGGCAACCTGAAGCGGGCCGTCGGCGTCGAGGATCGTCGCCCCCTGAACCAGCAGCTCCGTTCCGCTCACCACTTCACCCCCAAGTCTGTAGAGAAAGTCGTCGCATAGCGGCACAACCCGCGCAGGTCTCGGGAGATGCGCCGCAGATACTCGTCCATCACAGGTAGTTGACGTTGGTGCCGAGTTGCACGTAGCGGCGGGGCGCCATCTCGGCGATCATGCGGGCGCCCAGCGCCTCGGCCTCGTCGAGGAGCTCCTCCTCGTCGATGGTCAGCAACTGGCCCTCGTGCATCACCAGCTCGCCGGCCACGATGGTGGATTCGGCGTCGGTGCCCACCCCGTAGCGCACCAGGGTGGCCACCGGATCTGTCGATGGCGTTAGCCGGACGTTGTTGGCGTCGATCACGCAGATGTCGGCCGCCTTGCCCGCCTCCAGCGACCCGATCTCGTCGTCCCACAGCAGCAGCCTGGCCGCGTCGATGGTGCCCATCTCGAAGGCGTCGCTGCAGGAGAACCCGTAGGGGTCGAACAGCGGCATGGCCGCCTGGTTGTGCATGATGTGGGCGATCCGCATCAGCTTCAGCACGTCGTTGATGATGGTGTCGCAGCCCAGCCCGACGATGATGCCCCGGGCCCGCATCAGCGGCACCCGGGTGACCGCAGACATGATGTCGGTGCACACCACCGGGGCGTGGGCCAGCTTGGCCCCGGCCCCGGCCATCAGGTCGATCTCGCGGTCGGTGGTGAGCATGGCGTGGATGGCTACCAGCCGCTCGGTCAGCGCTCCGATGGAGGCCAGGTGCTCCAGCGGACGGTGGCCGAACAGCGAGACGCTCAGCTCGATCTCCTCGCGGTCGCGGTTGATGTGGGTCATGATGCCCGTGCCCCACTCCTGGACCAGCTCGTCGGTGGCCAGGTAGCGCTCGTCCGAGCACGACGGCACGCCCAGGTTGTGGACCCAGGGGCGCAGCCGCCCCTGGCCCCGCTCGAACCACTTGGCGAAGAACTCCTCGGTGTAGGCCAGGTCGTCGGCCAGGGCGGCGGGGTCGTCGCGGTACCACGACCTCTCGGTGATCTGCTCGTAGTTGCCGGCCAGCCGGGACTCCCGGTCCCACATGCCGCGGGCCAGGGCGCAGCGGATGCCGGTCTCCATCACGGTCTCGGCGATGGGCTCCTCGTGGGCGACTGTGCAGGTGGTCTCGGTCATGGTGGTGACCCCGGCCCGCAGCAGCTGGGCGAAGGCCACCCGGGCGCTGACCCGCACGTCGTCGGTGTCTTGGATGGCCTCAGCCGGGATGTAGATGCGGTAGATGTTGGGGAAGTCCTCCACCGTGCTCTCCCGGCAGAGGGCTTGGGCGATGTGGTTGTGGCAGTCGATCAGCCCGGGGATCACGTAGCGTCTGGCCCCGCCGAGGCGGCGGGCATCGGGGTGGCGGGCCCGCAGCTCGGCCGCGTCCCCCACCTCGGCGATGCGGTCACCGGCCACGGCCACTGCGCCGTTGGCGATGACCCGACGCTCGGCGTCCATGGTCACCACCGTGCCCTCAACCAGCAGCGACACCGGCTCGGCCGTTACTTGCGTGGCTTGGTCACTTCCATCCATGGCGCTCCTTCTAGTCGTTGCCGGCACCTGGTCTCATATCGGCGCGGTGGGGGTGGGCGATCTCGGTCCATGGCACGCCTCGGGTCGAGGACGGGCCGTCTTGATGCTCGGCGTCCAGTGCCTCTATGAAGCGGGCCAGTTCGCTGTCGTCGATCCGCAGCTTGTGTTCGTCGGCGGGGTAGGCGCCGGTGTCGACGTCGGCCCGGTACTCGCCGTAGGCCGCCACCCGCTCGGCGTGGAGGCGCTCGTACTCGGCTTGGAAGTCGCGGTACTTCTTGGAGTGGCGCGGGTAGTGCCCGGTGTTCGTGCCGAGGATGTCCATGCTGAACAGGTACTGGGCGTCGCACCCGGCCCCCGATCCCATCGAGATGAGGAACAGCGACGAGCGCTGGGAGATGGCGGCCGCCACGGGCTCGGGCACGAGCTCGATCTCCGCCGCGAAGGCTCCGGCGTCCTCCAGGGCGCGGGCCTGTCGCCACACCTTGAGGGCGGTCTCGGCCGTCTTGCCGGTGGCCCGGTACCCGCCGTACCAGGTCCGGTGGGTGGGGATGAACCCGATGTGGCCCACCACCGCCAGCCCCTCGGCCGCGAGCCGGGCCACGGTGTCGAGACTCGCCGCGCAGTACACCGCGTCGGCGCCCAGGCGGTACACGGCCATGCCCATGCGCAGGTACTCATCGGCGGTGGCGTGCACGCCGTAGGCCAGGGCCGCGATGATGAACGTGGTCGGGGCCGCGTCTCGGACCTCCCGGCTCATCATCTCGTCGGGCAGGCACATCATGTCGAGCCCTGCCTCCTCCGCTGCCCGGACTTCCTCCATGGACAGGACGAAGATGTCGGTGAGCTGGCGCTTTCCCTTGCCGGCGATGAGGTCGGCCACCGTGGGTTTGAGCCGTGACACGCCCTGAAGACAATCACAAGACTTTGATAGGATCAAACACGTCTGATGCGAGATCCCCTGGATGAAGTAGCGCTTCCACGGACCGGGCTCCGGGTTCGGCGGCTGGCGTTGGGGACGGCACCGCTGGCCTCGATCTTCTGGGGCAACGACTCCGATACCGCAGTACGGACCGCGTCGCGGGCCCTCGAACTCGGTGTCCGGTTCTTTGACACCGCTCCCTTCTACGGGCTGGGTGAGGCCGAGCGCCGTCTGGGGCGGGCCCTGGCCGCAGCCGGCGGCGAGCGACCGGTGATCGCCACCAAGGCCGGTCGGCTTCTGACCGCCGGTCCCGACGGGTCAGTCGATGTCCACTTCGACTTCGGCTACGACGCGGCCCGGCAGTCCTTGGAGTCGAGCCTGGAGCGCCTCGGGGTGGACCGGGTCGACATCGTGCATATCCACGACCCCGACGACCACATCCACGAGGCTCTGGAGGGCACCTGCCCGGCCCTGGTAGCGCTGAGGGATGAAGGCGTGATCGGTGCGGTGTCGCTGGGCACCAACTCGGTCGGCACCGCGGCCGCGTTCCTGGAGCGGGCCGACCTCGACTGCATGCTGGTAGCGGGCCGCTACACGCTGCTCGACCAGTCCGCCGCCGACCTGATCGACGCGTGCGCCGAGAGAGGCGTCGCCTACCTGGCCGCGGGGGTGTTCAACAGCGGAGTGCTGGCCCGCCCTCGAGCCGGCGCCTGGTTCGACTACGGCCCCGCCTCGGACGAGACGCTCGCCCGGGCAGCCGAGATCGACTCGATGTGTCAGCGGCATGGCGTGACGCTCCGGGCCGCGGCGGTGAACTTCCCGCTCGCCAACCCCGCGGTCGCCTCTGTCGTCGTCGGGATGGCCGCACCGGCCGAGGTGGACGAGAATCTGACCGCTCTGCGCACCACGGTCCCCGACGACCTGTGGTTGGAACTGCAACGGGAGGGCCTCCTTGACGGCGGCGAGCCCCGATGAGTCCTGCCGGAATTGGCAGCGTTTTGCCCCCTATAGGGCGTGTTCTGCTGCCAGTTCGGCTTGGGCCGGCGTCGCGTATAGGAATTGGCAGCGTTTTGCCCCCTATAGGGCGCGTTCTGCTGCCAGTTCGGCTTGGGCTTACGACGTGATAGGACGATGCACATGAGAATCAAGAGTGTGCGGGCCGTGCTGGCCGGCTACCGCAAGATCGACCCCGACATGGAGCGCAGCTTCGCGCTGGTGCGCGTCGAGACTGACGACGGCACCGTCGGATGGGGCGAGGCGTCCACCAACTGGGGACACTCGTATCCCACCGTGTTCCGGGCCGCGGTGGACGACGTGTGCGCCCGGCATCTGGAGGGACGCGACCCGCTGGCCATCCGCGATCGGGTTGCCGACCTGCGGGTGGCCCTCGACGGCTACCTCGGCTGGGAGGGCCTGACCAGCCAGACCATCGGAGCGGTCGAGATCGCCCTGTGGGACATCCTCGGCAAGACCCTGGACGCGCCGGTGCACCAGTTGCTGGGCGGCCGCGCCTACGAGATCCCGCTGTACGGAACCGGCACCACGATGTTCGAGGAGAGCGCCCAGTGGCACGCCCACTATTTCGACCAGTGCATGGACCTCGGCTTCGCCGGCGTCAAGGTCCGGCTGGGCCGGACCATCGACGGCGACGCCGAAGCAGTGGCCACCGTCCGCGAGCACATCGGCGCCGAAAAGCTCATGGGCGTCGACTCCTACTGGTTCCACGATCCCGACTCGGCCATCGAGCTGTGCCGCCGCATCGCCCCGTACGGCATTCACTTCTTCGAGGAGCCCGTGCCCCAGTACCAGATCGAGGGCTTGGAGCGGCTCCAGCACAACTCGCCCATACGGGTGGCGGTGGGCGAGCGGGTCTACTCGCCCCGCATGTTCGCCGAGCTGGCCCGGCGCGACGCGGCAAGGGTCTTCGAGCCCGACGCCTGCCTCGCCGGGGGGATCCTGAGCTGCCTTGAGACCGCCGACATCGCGGCCCGGTCCTCCATAGAGGTCATCCCCCATGTGGGCGGGCCGACTGTGGTAGGGCTGGCCGCCAACCTCCACTGGGCCACCGCGGCCCGGGTGCGGCTGTGCGAGTACGACATCGACCCCCACCAGCCGATGATCACCGACATCGGCCACAACCCGGGCATCGCGCTGACCGACCTCGGAGGCGGCCACATCACCGCGCCCACCGGGCCCGGCCTCGGCGTGGACGTCGACGAGGAGAAGCTGGCCGCCCACCCCTACCGCGAGGGCGACACCTACGCCGAGCTCTTCCCCGAGCACGAGTCGGGCCGCACCGCCGCCGGCACCGGACCGTCCGACGCCTCCGGCGCCTGATCGCTCGGGCCACGACTATCTTCCGCCGATGGCCGCCAGCGCACAGCCCCAACCGCAGCCCCAGAGCCGGCTGGACCACGACAGCCGTGCCCTCGATGAGTTGGGCCGGGCGGTGCGCAACCGCCGCAATCAGCTTGGCCTGACCCTGAGCCAGGTCGCCGACCGGGCCGGCCTGTCGGTGCCGTTCCTGAGCCAGGTCGAGACCAGCTTCGCGGCACCCAGCCTGACCTCGCTGTTCGCTATCGCCAGGGTTCTGGAGACCACCCCCGAGCGGCTGCTGGCCGGTCCGGTGTCGGCCGATGTGGTGGTGACCGGTTCGGGCGAGGGCCAGCGCTACGACATCACCGACGCCCCCCAGACCGCCTTCCGCCGCCAGTTGAGCGGCCTCGACGAGCCCTTCAGCGCGGCCGAGTACGTGGTCGAGCCCGGCTCGCAACTCGGCGGGTTCTTCGCCTCGGAGGGCCGGGAGATGATCCACGTCACCCGCGGAATGCTGGCCGTCGACCTCGACGACGGCGACGGCGGCATCGTCACCCACCGGCTGGCCGCGGGCGACACCATGATCTACTCCACCGCCACCCGCCACCGCTGGCACCACCTCGGCGCCGAGACCACCCGCTTCGTCCACATCTCCGCCCCCGTCTAGGGCTCAGGGAGCTTCGGTTCCGCGGGGCTTGCCGGTGGTGATCTCGTACCGGCCACAGACGAAGCGATCATCACCGACCGGGATCACCGTCGGGCCGAGGGCTGTCGGCCGTCGCTCGGGCCACCGCCGACCCCGACTACTTCGCAACCTGGCGCACCTAGATCTGGCCCTCGAAGGGATGGGGCCGCTACGGGCCGATGCTGGTGATCGGCAGGACGGTTATGCCGTCGGGGCGGTCATAGGCGTAGCCGGCGGCGGTGATAACGGCGAGCTTGGCCGGGGTGCCCATGCGGTCGGTGTCGACCTTGTCTCGCAAGCGTCGCAGCGTGCGGGCTGCTTCATCAACGGCGCGGACGCCGCCGAGTTTGACTTCGGCTGCCATCCAGGTTCCGTCGCGGCCGGCGACGATGACGTCGACCTCCAGGTTGGCGGCGTCGCGGTAGTGGTACACCTCCGCGTCGTTGGCCTCGCCGTAGACCCGCAGGTCGCGCACCACGACAGACTCGAACAAGAATCCCAGCGCCGAGAGTTCTCGCAGCAGCCGCGCCGGGTCGGCACCCACCGCGGCTGCGGCCAGGGACGGGTCGACGAAGTGTCGCTTGGACGCCCCTCGCAAGGCGGCGCGAGACCGCAGGTGCGTCGGCCACTGCGGGACGTCCTCGACGACGAAGAGGCGCTCAAGGGAGCGCAGGTATTCGCTTACGGTGGTGCGGTTCAGGGGGCGGGGTCCGGCGGTGTCGGCGGCCAGGGTCGTGAACGTGGCGGTGGTGGCGACGTTGCGTCCCAGCGAGGCCAGCAGCCGCCGCACGCCTGCAGGGTCGCGCTGGACGCCGTCGACCGCGGAGATGTCGGTTCGGCAGATCTCGCCGAGGTAGTCCGCAAGAGAGCGTTGTGCGGCGCGCGCCGACGTGTCGAGGTGGCGAGGCCAGCCGCCGCGGCAGACGGCTTCGACGAGTTGCTCCAGCGTGGTGTCGGGCCGGCGGGCCGCGACCGTCTCGCCCGCGAGCAGCGCCCTCAGCGACACGTCGCCGGTTGACTCGCCGGTCTCGGCCAGCGACATGGGCCGCAGACGCACCCGGGCCATCCTGCCCGCACCCGAATGCCGGGTGCGGTCGTCGGGCGGGACCGCCGAGCCCGTGAGGAGGAATCGTCCCCGCCGCTGCGTCTCGTCGCAGGCGTGCCGCACCTGGTTCCAGATCTCGGGGACGAGCTGCCACTCGTCGAGCAGGCGCGGCTCGGTGCCCTCGAGGACTAACCGGGGAGCGACTGCCACTAGGGCGCGGGCGTCCATGTCGCCGTCGAAGAGCACCTCGCTGCGCGCCGCGTTGCGGGCCGCCCAAGTCTTGCCGCAGCCCCTCGGCCCCTCTATCACCACCGCAGGCATGCGAGCCAAGGCCTCGGCTATCGCCGTGTCGGCGATCCGCGGGCGGTATCCGGGTGGTGTGAGTGTGGGATCCAAGGCCGTCCAATCCACGCGTGCGCCGCTTAACCCACAGATTGTAGACTCTTAAGCCAACAAAGTATATGGCGTTCATCCTACAGAAAGCAACCAACTCAACCCACACAATGTGCAAACAACATCGTTGGCATGATTGCTTGCAGAGGGTACGGAGTCTCGATGCTCCAGAAATGCGAGGGTGCAGCGGTAGACGGCCGCGGTCCAGTCGGGATGGGCGACAGCGCTCAGGCCGCCGGCAAGCGGACCGTCGTCGCGTTGCCGACATTCGCATAGCGCTGCGGCGTGCAGGTGAGCACGATCACCTGGCAACGGGTGCCCGCTGCCGCGATGGCTGCGCCCATGCCCTCGAGGCGCTGCGGGTCGCTCCACCCCAAGGCGTCATCGACGATGATCGGCACGCCGGCGCCGTCGGGGCTGACGATCATCGCGCAGGCCAGGCGTGCCAGCAGGCCCAACTGCTCGACGGCCCCGGTACTGAGCTGATCCACGCTCAGGGCGGTGTCGTCGAGGGTACGGCCGACGATCTGCAGGTCGGTGTTGATCTCCACCGACAGCGACGGTCCGAACACCAGCCGCCCGAGTTCCTCGATGGTCTGCTTGAAGGGCTCGACGTAGCGCATGCGGGTCTGCTGTCGCCGATGAGCGAAGGTGTCGTGCAGCAGCCGCGCCGCAGCGGCGCGCGCCTCCAGTCCCTCATGCTCGTGCCTTCGGACCCGATGGCGGCTGAGCGCCTCCTCGAGGCTGGTGTGCAGTCCCTGTTCGCCGTCCGCGGCGAGCCGGATGCGAACGTCGTCGTACTGGGTCTGGTTCGACGCGAGGTCGCGACGGGCACGCGTCTCGGTGTTGCGGGCATTCCCCAGCCGAGCCTCGATCGAGCGGGGATCCTGGGCGAGAAGTTCGCTCTGCGCCTGTTCGAGCCTCTTAGCCGCGGCGTCCTCGGAGCCTTGTGCCTTCGTGAGACCGCCTTCGATGTGGGCGTCGGAACGCTCGGCGCGCGCCGTGGCGAGGCGTTGTTGCGCCAGCCGCCTGGCACCTTCGGCGTTCTCGATCTGTCCGGCGAACCCGGCCTCATCGAGCAGAGCCTTGTTGAGTACGTCCGCGGCTCGGCGAGCCGCGGTCTCGCGCTCTTGGAGCTGCGCCTGGCATTGAGTCAGATGCTCCTCCGCAGCCCAGACGATTCGCTTCGCCTTCTCGAAGTCCGCGGGCATTGGCGTGGTGTCGGGTCTCGCGGCTACGTAGTCCGCGACTCGCCGGTTGAGCCCCGAGATCTTGCTGCTCAGTACGTCGGGCGTTAGGTCCCGCAAATCCTGCTTGATGGTGTCGGCGGCTGCACTGCGCTGTCGCTGGGCGTCCTTGCGCCTCTCGGCTGCCCGTCGTGCCTCGGTGAGGTCGGCGACGCCTGCGGTCTCGCACATTCGCCGCAGGTCGCTGCGGGCCTCGTCGAGTTCGGCGGCGAGGTCATGGGCACCCTTGCCCGGCTCGACGGTCACGGTGGCCGCGTCCGCGATGGTCAGCCTCGTAGCGGTGCCTACGTTGCGATGGTGGGACTCGCCCGGCGCCAACGACCGCTCGGCGCCGTCGATGCTCAACGAAACTTGCCGCAGCGCGGTGGTGGTGACGGTTGAGGCACCTGCATCGAAGGCCGCCTGGGCGCGTTGAACCGCGATGTGGGCGCCTTCGATCTCAGCGACGAGGCTGTCATCGACTCTGGAGAGTTCAAGCGCCTCTTCGGCGGCCTGCAGAGCCTTCTGGGCCTCGCTCACACGGTCGCGACGCTCAGTGAGCTGTTCGATCTCGATCTGCTGGCGCAGATGGTCGCGATCCTCCACGGCTCGGCGGTGGCGGCTCGCAGCGGCGTCGAGCTCGTCACGGGCCTCGTCGCGCAGTTCGGCGGTCCGTTCGGCGTGTTCACGGTCCGCGGCCAGCGCGGACCCCTGCTTGTCCAGCCGATCCTTCAGAGTCGACAGCTCGCGCTCAGCGTCGACCGCCGCGTCGATGAGGGCCTGCCTCTGCTCCCGTTCGGCCACGATGCTTCGGCGTTGGGCCTCGGCAGCGGTGAGCGACGCCTGGCACGCCTCGACTCGGCTGCGCACCTGCTCGGTACTGTTCCACGCCGCAGTCAACTCGGCGGTTGTTCTGCGGCGATCCGCGAGGGTGGCGTTCAGACCCGCCGCGTCAGCCTCGAGTCGGTGCAATTCGGCCAGGCTCTGATCGATCTGCTCCAGCCGACTGCGCAGCCCGTCCACTTCGGCAGTGGCCGACTCGAAGGCTTGCAGGGCGGTGCTGCGCTCGCGCTTGGGCCGACCGGTGGAGGTCCAGTACTGGTCCCTCTCCTGACAGATGCGTTGCCAAAGATCGTCGTCGGCGTCGGACTGGGGCCGGGCGCTGGCGGCGGCGTCGAGGGCTCTTCCCAGTGACGGGACGTCGAAGCCGGGGATGTGCAGCTCGGCGCCCTGGTGGATTCGCATCGCGTCCCACAGGTCGCGGTCGAGCGTCTCGGCGAGGAGCTGCTCGACTCGCTCGTGCGCGGCGCGCCCGCTCACCTGCTCGACTGCCGGTTCTGTCAGCTCGAGCGTCGTCTCGGGACGGCGCAGCCAGCGCTTGCGGTACACGAATCGGTACTCGCCAGTGGACATCTCGACCCCGGCTTCGGGGCCGACGTCTCTTCCTGCCGGCTGAATGGACTTGATCCGGCGATGCTGCGAGGAGTCGAGGAACTCCATCAGCAGGTCGAGCGCCTCAGCGACAGAGGTCTTGCCGGCCTCGTTGGGGCCCTCGATCACCGTCACGCCGTGCTCGTCGAATGCGACGTCGCAATCGAGCACGCCCCGGAAGTTCCGCAGCGCGACACGGTGCAGCCTCATCGCCGGACCTCGAGCGCTCCGCCGTCGTTGCCGCCCGCGTGGACGAGGCGATAAAGCAGCGTCAGAGCCTCCCGGGCATCCGTGGCCTGCTCGCCGCCGAATCGGGCTGCAGCGACCAGGTCCGACAGCGCTTCGGCCGCGTAACCCGACAGCCCGAAGTCGCTGATGTCGAGTTCGTCGGGGATCACTACGAATTCGCTGCCGGGCTCGTGCACGTTGAGGGTCGCAAGAATCTCGCCGTGATCGGCCAGCGTCGCGTCGAGCCGGGCCTTCTGGGAGACTGAGAGCTGGCCGGCCAGGTTCAGCCTCACGATCGTCAGCGACTTCGCCGCGAACTGCCCGAGCCAGTCGTCGAGCGCATCGATGTCGGCGTGGCCTGCGAGCTGCATGCCTCGCTGCGCGAACGACCAGGTGCCCACCCGGTGGGGCTCCACCCGGGGCTGCTCACCGTCGAGGTCGACGACCAGCACGTTGCCCGGATCGACCTCGTCGAAGTCCGTCGGCTCCGGCGCGCCCGAGTACCAGACGCGGCCCGTCTCGCCGACGCTGGTCGTGGAATGCCGGTCGCCGAGAGCGACGTAGTGAACCAGCCCCGCGTCGAGCGCGGCTTCGACGCCCTGCAGCGAGATCAGCTCGGGACCCCGCGACTCGGGCCACATGGCGTCCACCGCTCCGTGGCCGGCGACCACTCGCAGCGCGTCGGACGGCCCCAGCCGCCCGCAGGCGTCGGCCACAAGGTCGCTTCGGGGTCGCTTGTTCGGCCAGGGCGCAGCGATCAACTCGATGCCGTCGGCTGCTTCCAAAGGTTTGGCCCCGTCGAGCACGGTCACATTGTCGGGACAGTGGTCGCGAAACCTCGGCGACTCGAAGATCGACGACGCGTCGAGGGGATCGTGGTTGCCTGGAAGCAGATAGAAGCGCAGCCCGCCGACGCTGCCCATCTGTTCGAGGGCTCGCAGCAGGATCTGCCGGTCGATGCTGTTCGACTCGAACACGTCGCCGCACACCACCACAAAATCGCAATACTGCTGCGCCGCCAGATCGCCGATCCGGCCGATCACGTCGACGCGGGCCGCACTGAAGCGCGCCCGGGCCTCGTCGCTCAAGAAATGGGGCGCTTTGCCGAGCTGCCAGTCGGCGGTGTGCAGGAACCGGGCCACGCGGCGACCCTACCCCTTGGTGGTGACAGGCCCCAGCTTCCCGGGACGCGATCCCGCGGGTCAGGGCTCGATCAGGGGGAAGACCTCTCCGGCTACCGGGTCACCGGTTTGGAGGCCGTGGGGGAGCATTCTCCAGAACACCGCGGCCTGCTCGCCGAGGTCCAGGTAGCGGGTGTCGGGGTGGGCGTAGCGGGTCGAGAGGCGCCGGAAGGGCCGGTCGGCCACCTCGCGGATTCCGGTGGAGTGCAGCATCCGCGAGTCGATGGCTACCGCGTCGCCGGCCTTCAGGTCCCAGGTCGTGACCGGGAACCGCTCGGGATCGGCGTCCACGTCGGGCACCGGCTCAAGCTCCGAGGCACCGCCGATGGTGTCGATCGACGACGAGAACTCGATCGGCGCGTAGGTGATGCCGGTGGCGTGGGAGCCCTCCACAACCCGCAACGCCGCGTCGGCGGTCACATCGTCGAGGGTCACCCAGATGGTGGCGAAGGGCCGGTCCAGGTTGTAGTAGGGGTGGTCCTGGTGCCAGGGGCTGCGCGAGATCGCCCCCGGCTCCGAGCAGAACCACTGGTCCTCGACGAGGACCGCGGCGTCGGCGCCGCACAGCTCGGCGCCCAGCGCGGGCAGGGGCGAGGCATGGGTGGCTTCGGCGATGTCGGGGTCGTCGAACCAGCGGAACAGGTCGCTGTCCACCTTGAGCTCGCCGGGCGGCGACAGCACCCCGTAGAACTGGCTGGGGCTGGCCTGGCAGCGCTCGATCGCCGCGTGCAGCCGCTCGCACCACCCGAGGTCGAGCAGCCCCGGGATCACCACCGCGCCCCGCTCGACGAAGGCAGCCCGGCACCCGGCGCCCGGTTCGAGTCCAGCCTCAGCGGGCACGGGCCGCCTTCGGTGCGGTCATGGCCGGTCTGGTCGTCCGGCTCGCCGTCGTGTCGCTTTCAGCGGGCACGGGTTTCCGCCGGATTGGTCATCAGCCGGGCGTAGTGGGCGAGATAGCGCCGCTGGGGCGCCTCGGAAGTGATGGGACCGCGGATCGGGCCGTCGGAGCCCGCATCGACGTCGTCGGGAAGCCCCCGGCTCATGTCGACCCACTCCATTTCGGGGACCTGCAGACCCCGCTGCACCCGCTCGAACATGTCGAGGTCGTCGGGAGTGCCGAAGTTGACGAAGTCCTCGTCCACTCGCAGACGCAGGAGGTCTATCTCGGGCGGCGCACCCGGCGCGGAGGTGAGCCACAGCTGCAGCCTGGTCCGGTCCACGGCCACCGGCTCGACCACCAGCAGCTGGTTGCCGACAAAGATCAGGTTGGGGAACAGCGAGAGGTTGAGCATGCTGCCGGTGGCCAGATCGAGCAGCTCGGTGGCGCCCGCTTCGGTGAGCGTCGACTCCAGCGGCTCCCGGAAGGGCACGTTGCGCATGGTGGCCCACGGCCCCCGGGGGATGCCCGGGCGCTGGTCCACCACCATGTGGCCGTTGCGCAGCGCGTTGGACACCATGGGCGTGGATCCCGGGTCGCGGGCCAGCACCGTCTCGGTGTCCACCATCTCGCCCAGGGTGTTGTAGGAGTGGTGGGCGAAGGTGGCGTGCAGGCCGTCGGCCGCGTTGTCCCACGACAGCTTCCAGTTGCCGGCGAACTCCAGAAGCTGGGGCGAGCCCATCACCGCCATCTCGCCGCCTGGATGGCGGTCGATGATGGTGTCGAGCGCCTCGCGGGCCTCGCCCAGCCAGCAATCGAGCGGCTCGGGCTCGGAGTTGAGGGTGGCGAACACGAACCCCCGGTAGCTGGTCGCCTCGAGCCGTCCGAGCGAGAGCGTCGAGTAGTCCTCCACCGGGTGGTCGGCAGGGAACGGGATGGCCACCAGCTGCCCGTCGGGTGCGTAGGTCCAGCCGTGGTAGGGGCACACGAAGCGCTTGGCGCAGCCGCCGGCCTCGCCGGCCAGCACGGTCCCCCGGTGCGCGCACCGGTTCAACAGCACGTTCACCGCGCCGTCGCGTCCCCGGGTCATCAGCACCGGCCGCAGACCGAGCGTGGTGGTGCGGTAGTCGCCCGGTTCGGGAATCTCGCTCTCGTGGCCCACATAGCACCATGAGGCCGCGAACACGCGGGTCATCTCCAGATCGAAGATCTGCGGGTCGGTGTAGAGGCGGCGGTGGACCCGGTGGGGCTGAACCAGCCGATCAAGGTCGATGGTCGGCGGATCGAAGTCGATGGCGGTCACGGCCGCACCCCTACACTTCCGCTCTTGTTCGCGGCGCGCACGGGCCGCCCAAATCCCGGCAACACAGCCCACGGCCTCGCTCGGTGTCTCATGACGATCTTCATGGACTGCTGCCTTCCGCCCGGCCTCTAGAGCAGGAAGCTCGGATTGCGCACGCCGGTGACGAGGGCGGGCACGACGAGGATCTTGGTGCGGCGCCGGAGGTCGTCGCCTGCCAGCTCGTGGATCTGGACCCCGGCGAGCTGCTGGTGGTGCCCATGGCGATGCTCGTCGACGAGCAGCGTCGAGCGGGTGATGAGCCCGCCGGAGGGAGCGTCCCACGCCTCGATGCCGCCGACCACCCGGGTTGTGCGCGACGCCGGCTGCTGGCCCCACGCCGACGGGTCGCGGCGCCACTCGACCCGCTCCGTGAGGCGTCGACGGTCGTCCAGCAGCAGGGACTGGTCGGTGCCGGGATGGGCGGGCGCCGACAGCGGCACCCACAGCACGGCGTCGTCGGTCCATCCGGCCAGCCAGTCCTCGAATCGCCTCGCATCCAGCAGACGGGCCTCGTGCAGCAGCACCGGTGCGGCGACGGCCGACGGTTCGGGATCGGCCGCCGGGCGGTCGTCCATCCCCGCCAGCAGCCCGGCCAACTCGTCGTAGCGAGCCAGCACCCTGGCCTGCGCGGCCGGCCCGAGCGGGATGGCGCCGCCGGGCGAGGTGGTGGCCGCGACCGTCATCGCGAGGTCCCCGGCGCCATGCGCTCGAGGGCACGAAGCTCGAACGCGGCCACCAGCCAGTAGCCGATCACGGCCACGATCGTCAGCACCGCCACCGACACCCACAGAATCTTGAAGTCGTTGCGGGTGAAGGCCGTGACCATCACCGCCCCGATCCCGTCGCCGGTGGCCAGCCACTCGGCAACGGTGGCGCCCAGCAGCGAGGTGGGCACCGCGATGCGGGCCGAGGCCAGCAGAGCCGGCACCGATGTTGGCAGGTAGGCGTTGCGCACGTTGGCCCCAGAGGTGGCGTCGTAGGACTTGAGCACGTCGAGGATCCCCTCCGGTGTGCGGGTCATGGCCGTGTAGCAGTTGACCAACGTCGGGAAGAACGACATCACGGCCACAATCGCGGTGGTGGTCAAGAAACCCCGCCCGACGAACAGGATGATCACCGGTGTGGTGACGATGATCGGGATCGACCGCAGCGCCACCGCAATCGGCATGAGGGCCCGCTCCAGCCACGGGATCAGGATGAACACAAGCGCAGTCGCCAGCGCGCCGACAAGACCGACCACGTAGCCCAGCGAGGTCGTCCACAGCGTGGTACCCAGCGCTTCGAAGATCATCGAGCGGGTTTCGGGCGCTTCGGGTTCGGAGAACAGCTCGGCCCACACATCGACGGGCGTCTTGGCGAAGAACGGCTCGATCCCGAATACCCACAAGAACGCGTACCAGAAGACGAACACCACCGCGATGGGGGCCAGTAGCCCGGCCAGCCGGTTGAGCAGGCCGGGCTCGATGCGGGGCACGGGCACTGCGCCCACATCCAATGCGGGCGACCAGGGGCACAGGTACCGGCCCAGCGCTCCGATGGCCAGGTATCCGCCGGTCGCCACGATGGTGGACATCACCGCGATCACCCAGATCCGGTCGGTCTGCAGGGCTCCCAGGGCTCTTACGGTAAGGATGCCCAGGCCTCGGTGAGCGCCGGTGAACTCGCCCACCACCGCGCCCAGGAAGGCCGCCGGCGCCGCGATCTGAAGGCCGGCGAACAGCGCCGGGACGGACGCCCGGATCCGGACGCTGCGGAAGGCGGTCAGCCGCCCCCGGCCGTAGGAGCGGATCACGTCGAGGGCGCTTCCAGGAGCCAGATCGAAGCCGAGCAGCGCGGCGACGTAGGTGGTGAAGACCACGGCCAGCGCCGACAGCGCAATGGGGGTGGCGTTGCCCGGTCCGGTGATCAGCCGCAGGATCGGGGCTATCGCGATGAACGGCAGACAGAAGATGGTCAGCGCGATCGCCCCGACGCTGCGGCGCAGGGGAGGGAGCAAGGATGAGACCACGGCTAGGGCGATAGCGGCCAGGTTCCCCCACAGGAACCCCCAGGCCGCCGTCTTGGTCGAGTGCCACAGATTGCGCAGATAGAGGCCGCGGAACTCCAGGAACTCGACCACCACCGCGGTGGGCGGCGACAGCCGGTACGAGCCCGCGTACACGGTGCGGGCCAGCAACTCCCACAGCAGGATGACGCCGATCATGACCAGCGCGCTGAGCATCCGTGGCGGTACCCGGCCGAGTCGGCTGCCGCCCGCCGGGCGTGTCGGCGCGGTGGCCGTGGTCTCGGCGGCGGCGCTCAACTGGGGTCCGTGTCGAGTTGCACGACCTGCCCCTCGGAGCGGTGCAGGCTGGCCGAGACCGCCTCCACCTCGGCGTGGAACCGGTCGGTGAGCAGCAGCTCGCGGGTGCGGGGCCGCTCGAAGCCGATGGCATGGCGGGCCACCACCCTGCCCGGCCGGGGCGACATGACCAGGACCTCGTCGGCCACGTACACCGCCTCGGGGATCGAGTGCGTGACGAGGATGGTGGTGGTGCCCCGGGCCGTCCAGATCCGCTGGAGTTCGTCGTTGAGCTGCTGGCGGGTGAGGGCGTCGAGGGCGCCGAAGGGCTCGTCGAGCAGCAGCAGGTCCGGCTTGGTGACCAGCGAACGGGCTATGGCCACCCGCTGGCGCATGCCTCCCGACAGCTGCGAGGGGCGGGCCTTCTCGAATCCCTGCAGGCCCACGAGCTCGACCAGCTCGTCGACTGCCTTGGTGTCGTGGCGCCGGCCGACCAGCTCCAGCGCCAGCCGGATGTTGGTCGAGACCGTCCGCCACGGCAGCAGCGAAGGATCCTGGAAGGCCACGCCGATGCGCTGGTGCCGCCGCATCTCGTCGGGCGACGAGCCATCCATATCGATGGTCCCCTCGTCGGGCGTGTCCAGAGCGGCCACGAGCCGCAGCGCCGTCGACTTGCCGCAGCCCGACGGCCCAATCAGCGCGGTGAACCCGCCCGCGGGCACGTGCATGTCGAACCCGCGCAGCGCGGTCACGTCGTCGCCGGCCAGGGCGAACGTGCGACCGACCCCGACGACGTCTACCGGCGCTCCCCGCCGGGCCATCACCCGCGGTGTCTAGAGACTGCTGTGGTCTCCTTCGCTAGAGGACGGGACCGTCTGCGTAGATCTCCTCGAGCAGCGACCGGTCCCAGAAGTCCTCGGTCACGTTCACGCCCAGCGCCTTGAGGACCCTGATGTTGTCGGCGACCGACTGGTCGGTCCACCACAGGAAGCCGCTGGCGTCGGTCACGTCGCTGAACATGAGCTTGACGAACTCGTGGGCCTTGACCGTCTCGGTCTCCAGGTCCATGCCGGCGTCGGGGAACCGGTCGACGGTCACCTGCGCGGACGTGTCCGGGTCGGCCTTGTGGTCCTGCCAGCCCAGGATCTCGCCCCTCAGCAGCGCGAGCACGTCGTCCCGGCGGTTTGCCAGCGTGTCCTCGGTGACGATGTAGGTCTGGCTGTGCACCGCGTAGCCGAAGTCGGCGAACAGCATGGTGGTGTTGTCGATGCCGGCCACCGTCATGGCCACGGGCAGGTCGACGAGCCAGCACAGCAGGGAGTCCACCTCGCCGTTGACCAGCGGGGCCGGGTCGTAGTCGGCCTGGATGACCTCGATGGCGTTGACATCGACACCGTTCAGCGACGACAGCAGCTCCAGGTCGAGCTGGTTGTTGAACGCCATGCCCAGCCTGCGGCCCTCCAGGTCCTTGGGCTCGTTGATCGGGTTGCTCGTCAGCGAGGCGATCACGAACGGGTTGCGCTGCATGGCCACGCCCACCACCTTGATGGGCGCGCCGTCGGCCTTCGCCTGGCCGGCGAAGTTGGCGGCCGATATGCCCATTATCGACTGGCCTGCGATGACCGATGTGTCGGGAGACACGCCCGGTCCACCCGGCACCAGCGTCACGTCGAGGCCCTGGGCCGCGTAGTGGCCGTTGACGTCGGCGAGGTAGGAGCCGCCGAACTGCACCGAGTCGAACCAGCTCAAATGGAAGTTCACCGGCGTTAGCGGCGCTGCGGGCGGGGGCTCGCTGGAGCCCGAGCACGCGGTGATGAGGGTGCTGCCGCCCAGCAGCAGCCCGGCGCCTGCGGCGGTGCCTCCCAAGAATGTGCGTCTGGAGAATTGGTTGGCGGTCATTGGTCCCCCTGTTCAGACAGCCCCCGACAGCGGGCCGAAGGCTGAGGTCACTTTGACCACATCAAAGTAGCACGCGCCCGATGCGCGTGCCGAAACGAGATGCCTATCCGCTCGGCCTCTAGGCCGCGGCCCAGGCTGCCGCTAGTCGGCCGCCGTGACGAGGATGCGCGAAGTGGCGTAGTCGCTCAGGCCGACGGGGCCGCCCTCGACGTCGAGGGTGAACGTGCCGTCGGGGGACCGGGCAGTGACCTTGCCCGCCGACCCGGGCGTCACTCTCGCCTCCTCCAGGAATTCGAGCATCCCGGGTTGGAACTCCAACTCCTCGGGGATGCGCTGCACCGTGAACCTCCGTCCCACATCCAGGGTGTCGAGGGCCACCATCTCCGGCGCCTCGTAGCCCGAGCCGGGGATCGGGTTGCCGTGGGGGCAGGTGGTGGGCTGCTCGAGGACCCGGATCATGGCCTTCTCCACCGATGGGGAGATGATGTGCTCCCACTTGCCCGCCTCCTGGTGGGCCTCGGCCCACGACAGCCCCAGGATGTCGGTGAGGAAACACTCGGCCAGCCGGTGGCGCCGCACCACCGTCTCGGCCAGCGAGTGCCCCCTGGCGGTGAGCTTGATGGTGCCCCTGCCCTCCTCGACGAGGCCCTCGGCCTGCATCCGCCGGATCATCTCCGAAACCGCGGGGCGGGAGATCTCCAGGCGGTCGGCGATGCGGGCCTGGATCACCTCCAGGTCGTCCTCGGCCAGCTCGAAGATCGTCTCGCAGTACTCCTCGAAGGCCGGATGCCACTCGGGCGACTCGTACGGCTTGGTCTCAGCCGTCGTCGAGGTCATGGTTCAACCATACGCGCGGAAAGGCCCCGCTCGCAGCCCCCCGGCAATATTCCGGTGCTTGAGGCGGATAGTCGCCCTCAACCGCCGGAATCTTGGCGCGGGAAGCGCAACTACTCGCCGTCAAGCTCCGAGATCACCGCGGCAAAGGCCTCGACATCGTTGTTGGCAGCCCCCAGAATCATGTAGCTGAAGCCCCAGCGCTCCCGTCGCAGGCGGAGAGTGTCGGCGACCTCGGCCGCCGAGCCGATCAGCAGCAGCGGGATCTCGGCCACCGCCTCTGCGGGCTGACCGAACATGGCCGCGGTGGCTTCGACGGCCTCGGTGGTGGCCCGGCCGCCCTCCGTGATCTGCCACGACGCAATGAGCACGTTAAGCACCAGCTGGTCGAAGCGGTCGCCGGCCGCTTCTCGCACCCATTTGAGCTTGGTATCGAAGCGGTCGGTGCCGAGCACGTCGTTCATGGCGTCGAGGCCTATCTCGCCGGCGCGCAGGTTGGCGTTCACGCCCACGATGTCGGCGTGGCGGCCGGCCAGGGTCAGTATCCGGCGCCCGCCCCCGCCGATGGCCACCGGCACCGGAGACTGCACCGGCTTGGGCAGGCCCTCGAGGCCGCGGATCGTGTAGTGCTCGCCCTCGAAGGTGAGGGGCCCGTCGTCGAAGAGGCCGCGGATGATCTGCAGGGACTCGACCATGCGCTCGATGCGCACGCCGGGCGGGTCGTAGTCCAACCCGGCCTCGTCGTAGTCGACGCGCTTCCAGCCCGCTCCGAGCCCCAAGTCCATCCGGCCGCCCGACAGCACGTCGAGGGTGGCAACCTCCTTGGCCACCATCACCGGATGGCGGTAGTCGTTGCCGTACACGAAGGCACTGAAACGCAAGGTGGTGGTGGCGGCGGCCGCCGCGGCCAGTCCCGGGCCTACCGCGAGCTGCTCGTCGAAGTGGTCGGGCATCACCAGGTTGGAGAAGCCGAGGTCCTCCACCCTCTTGGCAGTCTGTGGCCACGTCAGGCCGGGCAACGGCCCCTTGAGTTCAATGCCGAAACGGAACGGATGAGTCATAGCGCTCATCGTAGGGCCTCGGTGGGTACGGTGGCGGCGTGGCGGCTGATACGCCTCGCGGCCCGTCTGCTGACCCGCTGGCTGCGTTCTCGGAGCCAACCCGGGCGTGGTTCGCATCGGCATTCTCGGCGCCTACCGCGCCGCAGGTCGAGGGCTGGCCGCCGATCGCGGCGGGACATCACACGTTGGTGTGCGCGCCCACCGGCACCGGCAAGACCCTGGCCGCCTTCCTGTGGGCCATCGACCGGCTCATGTCGGGCGACCCGTCCGTCTCGGAGGGACCGGCAGGGGGCGAGGAGGCCGCGCCGAGGGACGCCGCCGACCGAGGCATCAAGGTTCTCTACGTCTCGCCGCTGCGGGCACTGGCCGTGGATGTCGAGAAGAACCTGCGAGCGCCGCTCCACGGCATCCGCCTGGCCGCGGAGCGGCTTGGCGCGCCAGTGCAGGTTCCCACCGTCGGGGTGCGCACCGGCGACACCTCGGCAGACGAGCGCCGCAAGCTTGTGCGGCACCCCCCGCACATCCTGATCACCACGCCCGAGTCGCTGTTCCTGATGCTGACAAGCCGGGCCCGGGAGACTCTCGCCGGGGTTCAGCATGTGATCATCGATGAGATCCATGCGGTGGCTGCCAGCAAGCGGGGCGCCCACCTGATGGTGTCTCTGGAGCGCCTGGAGGAACTGTGCGAGCGCTCGCCGCAGCGCATCGCGCTGTCTGCCACCCAGCGGCCCCTCGACGAGATCGCCCGCTTCCTGGGCGGGTTCGAGACCGGTCCCGACGGCTCGCCGGTGCCCCGTCCGGTCGCCGTGGTGGACGCCGGAGCCCGCAAGGAGCTCGACGTTGAGGTGGTGGTTCCGGTGGCCGACATGGCCTCGTTGGGCGAGACGGTCGAGCCGCCAGCCTCGGCGGGCGCGGCGGCCGGGCCGCTGCGGCGCAGCATCTGGCCTGCCATCCATCCCCGCCTGCTGGATCTGGTGCAGTCTCACCGGTCCACGCTGATCTTCGCCAACGCCCGCCGGCTGGCCGAACGGCTCGCGGCCCGGCTCAACGAACTGCACCTGGAGGGCGAGGACCACCAGGCCGGGGATCTTGGGGCGGATTCTGGTCATCTGCAACCCAGAACCAACCCGAGAATTCCGGAGGACGAGGCGGCGCAGGATCTTGGGGCGAGTTCTGAGGACCTGCCACATCAAAAAAACCCGAGATTCTCCGGTGCGGACGGGCCGCAGCATGTGGGCGAGTCGATCGGGAGCCTGCTGCAGGCGCCTCCGCCGGTTGCGCTGGGTGACGAGCAGGCCGGTGTCGGCCCGGCAGAGGGTCTCGAGCTGGTCAAGGCCCACCACGGGTCGCTCTCGCGCCAGCGCCGCCTGCTCATCGAGGACGAGCTCAAGCGGGGCGAGTTGCGCGGCCTGGTGGCCACCTCCACCCTCGAGCTCGGCATCGACATGGGCGCGGTGGACTTGGTCGTGCAGGTGGCCTCGCCGGGATCGGTGGCTTCCGGGCTGCAACGCATAGGCCGGGCCGGGCACCGGGTGGGCGAGCCGAGCCGGGGCCGGATCTTCCCCAAGCACCGGGCCGACCTGCTGGAGGCGGCCGCGGTGGTCGAGCGCATGCACCAGGGCGAGGTGGAGCACACCAGCTACCTGCGCAACCCCCTCGACGTGGCCGCCCAGCAGATCGTGGCCATGTGCGCCATGGACGACTGGACCGTCGATCGGCTGGCAGCCGTGCTGCGACGCTGTGCCGGCTTCGCTGATCTGTCCGACGAGGTGCTGCACAGCGTGCTGGAGCTGCTGTCGGGCACCTACCCGGCCGAGGAGTTCTCCGAGCTGAGGCCCCGGGTGGTGTGGGACCGGGCCAACGGCGTGCTTCGGGGCCGGGCCGGGGCCCAGCGCCTAGCGGTCACCAACGCCGGCACCATCCCCGACCGGGGCCTGTTCGGGGTGTTCCTGCCCGACGGCACCAGGGTGGGCGAGCTCGACGAGGAGATGGTTTACGAGAGCCGCGTGGGCGAGACGTTCCTGCTGGGAGCCACCACGTGGCGCATCATGGACATCACCTTCGAGCGGGTAGTGGTCACGCCCGCGCCCGGCGAGCTGGGCAAGATGCCGTTCTGGCACGGCGACGGACCCGGCCGGCCGATCGAGCTGGGCCGGGCTGTGGGGCGCCTGGTGCGCGAGCTGCGCTCGGACGGCGCGGCAGGCGGTGGCGGGGCTGGTGTCGCGGGTGTCGGCGGTGGCGGGGCTGGTGGTGGTGGCGCGGGCACTGGCCGCGGTGCGGCTGAGGCCCGGCTGCGGGAGCGCTGCGGGCTCGACGAGACGGCCGCGGCCAACCTTCTCGCCTACCTCGAGGACCAGGCCGAGGCCACCGGCGCGGTTCCCGATGACCGCACGGTGGTGGTGGAGCGATTCCGCGATGAGATCGGGGACTGGCGGGTGTGCGTGCTCACCCCGTTCGGTGCCCAGGTCCATGCTCCCTGGGGAGTGGCGCTGCGGGCCCGTCTGCGAGAGGCCTGGGGTGTCGACGTGGACCTTATGTGGGGCGACGACGGGATCGTGATGCGCCTGCCGGAGGCCGTCGACGAACTTCCGGTGGACGACCTGCTGTTCGATCCCGAGGAGGTTCGGGACTTGGTGGTGGCCCGCCTGCCGGAGACTTCGATGTTCGCGTCCCGCTTCCGGGAGTGCGCGGCCAGGGCACTGCTACTGCCCCGACGCCGGCCCGACCAGCGCACGCCGCTGTGGCAGCAGCGCCAGCGAGCCGCCGACCTGCTGTCGGTGGCGGCCAAGTACCCGTCGTTCCCGATCCTGTTGGAAACCACCCGCGAGTGCCTCAACGACGTGTTCGACCTGCCCGCGCTGGTGGAACTCATGACCGATCTGCGCAACCGCCGCGTCCGGGTGGTGGCGGTGGACTCCGCCCAGGCGTCGCCCTTCGCCCAGTCGCTGCTGTTCTCGTGGATCGCGGTCTACATGTACGAGGGAGACGCGCCCCTGGCCGAGCGGCGAGCCGCGGCGCTGGCCCTCGACCGCGACCTGTTGCGCGACCTGCTGGGCGCAGAGGAACTGCGGGAACTGCTCGACGCCGGGGTGATCGCCGACGTCGAGTTGGAGCTGCAACGGCTCGTAGGCGGCGTCCAGGCCCGCGACGCCGACGAGGCCCACGACCTGCTGCGGGTTCTTGGGCCGCTGACGCTCGACGAACTGGTGGCCCGGACCGCTCCCTCGGCGGGGTCCGACACCGAGCGGGTCTCAGGATGGCTTCGCGCCTTGGTGGAGCAGCGCCGGGCCATCGAAGTGCGCCTGGCCGGGCGTGACATGGTGGCCGACGCGGCCGACGCGGCCCGGCTGCGTGACGCGGTCGGCGCCGCCCTTCCGGTGGGGCTGGCGGCGTCGGCCACCGAGCCGGTGGACGACCCACTCGGCGATCTGTGTGTCCGCTACGCCCGCACCCACGGCCCGTTCCTGGCCCGCGAAGTCGCTCGTTGGCTGGGGATGGGCGTACAACCCGTCGCGGCCCGGCTGGGGTCGCTGGTGGCCGAGGGTCGCCTGCTGCGGGGCGAGTTCCGGCCGGGCGGGGCCGACCGGGAGTTCTGCGACGCCGAGGTGCTGCGGCGCATCCGTCGGCGCTGCCTGGCCGCCCTGCGCCAGGAGGTCGAGCCGGTGCCGCCCGAGGCGCTGGCCCGGTTCCTGTCCCAGTGGCAGGGGGTGGGCACCCGGCGGCGGGGGGTGGACGCCCTAGCCGACGTGGTGGCGCAGTTGCAGGGAGCGCCCCTGGCCGCGTCGGTGCTGGAGGCCGACGTGCTGGCCTGCCGGATGGCTGGCTACAAGCCGGCGGAGCTGGACCAGCTCTGCACCTCCGGCGAGGTTGTGTGGGTGGGCGCGGGCGCGCTGGGCGCCACCGACGGGAGGGTGCGCCTGGTGTTCCGTGATCAGGCCGCTCTGCTCGTTCCCGCCGCCGAGTCCTGTGAGGGAGCGGTCCACGATGCGCTGCGGCACCGGTTGAGGGATGGGGGAGCGTCGTTCTGGCCGGACCTGGTGGCCGCCGCGCAGGCGGCGTCGTTGCCCTACGACACCGAGACGGTGCTGGCCGCGCTATGGGATCTGGTGTGGGCGGGCGAGGTGACGAACGACTCCCTCGCGCCGCTGCGGGCCCGCATAGCCGGCCACCGGTCCGGTGGGCCGCGCCGCCAGCCGTCCCAGGCCGGGCGCACCTCGTCTCGGGCCGGCCCGTCCCGGCGGGGCCGTCTGCGGCTCGGAGGTCTCAGCGCCACCGGACCGCCGTCGGCGGCGGGCCGCTGGTCGCTGGTGGAGCCGCTGCTCAGCCCGCAGCCCTCACCAACGGAATCGGCTCTGGCCAGAGCCCATCAGCTTCTCGACCGCTACGGCGTGGTCACCCGCGAGACCGCGCTAGGCGAGGGACAAGAGGGCGGGTTCGCGGGCGTCTACCCGGTGCTCAAGGCCTTGGAGGAGCGGGGCGAGGCCCGCCGGGGCTACTTCGTGGCCGGGCTGGGCGCGGCCCAGTTCGCCCTGCCCGGTGCGGTCGACCGCCTGCGAGCAGTCCGCGCCCCCGAGCCCGACGCCGCGCCGGCGGTGCTGGCGGCCACCGACCCGGCCCAGCCCTACGGCGCCGCGCTGGCCTGGCCCGACTCGCCCGGCCGCCCGGCTCGCACCGCAGGCGCCCATGTAGTGTTGATCGACGGCCTGCCAGCGGTCACGCTGGAGCGCGGCGGCCGGTCCGTGACCACTTTCCCCGGCGCGGAGTCCACCGATGCCTGGATAGAAGCCATCATCGGCCTGGTCAAAGACGGCCGCCTCCGCAAACTCGAGATCGCCAAGATCGACGGCGTTCCCATCAGAGAGACCCCCTGGGCGGCCCGCCTAGAGGCGTCCGGCTTCACCTCCGCCTACAAGGGAATGCTCTACCGCACCTAGCCCGGGTGAGGAGCCGCGCTGTTGTGGTTTGGGAGCTGCTCGCCTCGCCGCCACTGGTCGAGCGCAAGCACCAACGCTCGTTCCATCCACGGTTGGAAGCGACGCTGAACTGATTCCGGCTCTTCCATGTGGTTGACGTGGAAGACTTCGTCGCACACAGGCTCCAACTCGACCACCTGCATTCTCTCTCGTGAGTGGTCGTAGTCGTCCGCGTATTCGTCCGGGGTCTCGGGTTGTCTGCGATAGAAGCACATCGACACGCCGATGAGCCCGCGGAACTCTCTACCGATCGCATGTAAGGAAGTCAGAATCTCGGAGCGACCGTCCTCGGTATCAAAGGCGAGACGCACCCATTCATGATGGACTCTCAAGTTTGCGTGTTTGATCAGCTGCTGGGTTGTGCCTCGGTCCAAGGTGTACAAGCGCTCGATGATCCCGGTCTCGATCGCCCACTCTCGCTTGAGGCGCTCGTTGAACTCGTCCACCTGCCGGGGATCAAGCGTTGCGCGGACTTGGTCCCACGTTCGAGCCAAAGCGGGCAACTCCTCGCTGGCTGCAGCGCGATCAGCGGCCGTCAGGTCGGTGATTGGTGTCCAACGGTGGCCTATGTCGATCTCGTTCACTCGCAGCACGGTACCGACTGCCACTAGCAGGGGCGTGGACCTCGGCAGGTGTTCGAGCGTCCAGGAAAGCCGAAGTGCCCGCCGTTCAAGCACCGGCGAGCGCCAAGCGCTCGACGGGCTGGCCTGTGATTTCCGCGATGAGTTCGAAGTCCTTGTCAACGTGAAGCACGGTCAGGCCTGACACCTCGGCTGTCGCGGCTATCCGCAGGTCCGGCACGGACGGCGCCCGGTGATGGCCCATATCCGCTAGAGCCTGCTGAACGGCAACGGCCCGGTCCTCGGCAGCGGGCGTCAGGTACTCGATGGGCATCGCGCTCAGCGGAGGCGCTGCGCTGCCACGCCGCAGCTCGTCGCCTGATTGGGCCGAGAAGCCGACCTCCAGTCGTGTCAGCGTCGAGATCCGGACCAGGCCGCGGGTGATCCTCGAAGCCCACTCACCTGCGTCGGCGCTCGTTGCGAGCCGGACGAGCGCGGACTTGTCAATCAGCCAGGCCGTTACGACCATGCGGCGCGCATCACGTCATCATCGCCGAGGTCGGCGAACGTCTCGCTGAAGCGGGCCAGTGATTCGACCGTCACCTCGTCACCGGTGCTATGGCGCTCGCGGTCCAGAGTGCGACGCAGGTACTCCGCCCGCGAGAGGCCGGCGCGGTTGGCGTTGGCTTCGATCGCGGCGACGATGTCCTCGGGGACGTTGCGTATCAGGATGTCGGTCATCAGCGTTCCTCCAACTCTAGATATCATACGATATCGCATCGATAGCCGATGTGCGGGTAGGCGTGTGATGGAGCTGCCGCCTGCGGGGGCCGTGCACGACGAGCGGGAGATCGAGGCGGACGGTGTGGACCTGGGTTTGATATGCTGACTTAGCATGATTAATCTTGTAACATAAGTTAGATCAGTCGCCGGACTCCATCGGGCCGCCGAATGTGGACTAGCCGACGAGACGGGCCAGCAGCCCGGCCGGAGGCCTCGGAGCAGCCCTCGCGGGCGCCCCCAACCAATCGTCGCGAACGGAAGGAGGCCCGCGATGGCCGCAGTCAATCTGCAGCGCGCTGCGCTGCACACGAACCTGGTGAATTCGAACGGCGGGGAGGCGAGGCCCCGACTGCTGCGTCACGAGATGGCGTCGCTCGGGCAGCTTCTGGAGGTACTTCTATCGCTGGCGGCCGATCCCGACCTGCTGGCCGCCCGTGAACTTCGTCGAGATCCGGCCACCCTTGCGAGCCTGGGCCGGGAGCGAGGCATCTGCACGGAGGCGGTGCGCAGGCGTGTCGTTCGAGACTCTTCGTTGGTTCGCGACCGGTTGGCTAGCGACCGATTCGGGGCCGTCCAACGGGCGGCGGGGCTGCTCAGGGCCGATCTTGGGCTGGTTGCGCTCGTCGAGGGCGATGCGGTCCAGCGATGGGTGAGAGGGCTTGGTGCCGGCCGATTCGAGTTCATGCGGTGGATTGCCGGCTACATCTACAGCCGTGAGTGGCTTCTGCGCGGCCGTGGGGCGCGGGCTGACTTGCAGAGGGCCATCGACGATGTCATCGGCAACCAGTGGTTGATCAACGCCGAGGACCTGACCGGCGCTCTGGCCGGCATCATGGATCCCGAGGAACTGCTTGCCTTCACGATGGGCACGGGTGCCTGGCGCGACATAGGGGACGGGTGGCTGGTCCGCTGGGACGGCCGGCTCGAGGCGAAGGCAGAGCGGGTCCTGCATCTGGTCGGCAGGCCGATGACGCCCGCCGAGTTGGTGGAGGCCATCGGTCACGGCTCCGAGTCGTCGATCAAGAACCATCGAAACCCGGTGATGGTGCGAATCGACAAGCATTTCAGGATCGCGCTCCGAGAGTGGGGGCATGAGAGGTACGAGGGCATTGCCAGACAGATCATTCGGAGGGTCGAGCGCGGCGGCGGCGTCGCCAGCCGGGCATCGATCATTGAGGAGTTCACCGGCAGTTTCGGTGTGTCCGAATCATCGGTCAAGACATACCTGGGTCTGCCGATATTCGACATTGTCGGCGATTCTGTGCGCTTCGCACGCACTCCCGTCTTCACCCCGAAACCGCCGGCGACGATCGCGGGGGCGATCCGCACGCGGGCGGGCTGGGGTGAACGACATGTCGTGACGGAAGAGAACCTCAGGGGCTACTCGTTCAAGGGCAACCCGCACATCGCCTGGGCGAACGGGGTCCGTCCGAACGACAGTCTGCTGGTGCCTCTGAACGGTTCGCCGTCACATCGGGTGAGCGTTATCTGGCGCACAACGAACCCGGCCGGAAATGTGGAGGTCGGACGGGCCCGGAAGTGGCTGGTGGAACGCGGCATCGGCCCTGGCTCGGAGATTCTTCTGTTGCCAGCCGCGAATGGTGTGACAATCTGCACGTGCGGGCGCGCCCGCATGGCTCGCGCCCTCGCGTAGCGTACTGGTCGGGTCGGCCGTCGTCGTCTGAGAGGAGGCCCGGGATGGAGCTGCCGCCTGCGGGGGCCGTGCACGACGAACGGGAGATCGAGGCGGTGGCCGCGGTGATGCGGGACAACCCGAAACTGGAGATCGGCGACGCGACCCTGGCGCTGGAGAAGCGGGTGGCGGCCAAGCTGTCCAAGCGGTTCGGGTTGATGGTCAACTCGGGCTCGTCGGCGCTGCGCATAGCAATTGACCTGCTGGGCCTGGAGCCTGGTGACGAGATCGTCACGTCGCCGCTGACGTTCTCCACCGATGTGGCGCCCATGGTGCAGTCGGGTCTGGTGCCGGTGTTCGCCGACATCACCGCCGACACCTATCAGCTCGACGCCGAAACAGTCGAGGGCATGATCGGCCCACGCACCAGGGCGATCCTGGTGCCCAACCTGTGCGGCAACTGCCCCGACTGGGACCGGCTGCGGGCGCTGGCCGACGCTCACGGCCTGTCCGTGGTGGAGGACTCCTGCGACGTGCTTGACAGCTACCAGCGGGGTCGGCGCACCGGTGAGCGCAGCCACATCGGCGTCACCAGCTTCGCCCGGTCCCACGCCATGACCGCGGGCGGGACCGGCGGGCTGGTCGGAATCGACGACCCTGACGAGTACGACCTGGCCCTGTCGCTGCGCCGGTGGGGACGGCGCAGCGAGTCGTACCTGTACGGGTCGAGGCGGGGCCAACAAGACCGGTTCTCCGCCCTGGCCGACGGCACCCCCTACGACTTGGTGTTCGTGTTCGACTCCATCGGCTACAACTTCGAGCCCAACGAGCTCAGCTCGGCCTACGGCCTGGTGCAGCTCGACAAGCTGGAGGGGTTCAACGCCCGCCGACGGGCCAACTGGCGCCGCCTCGACGACCTCATGGCCGAGCGCCCCGGCGTTACCGCGGGCCGCACCACGCCCGACACCGACACCACCTGGATGCGGTTCTGTTTCGAGATCACCCCCGACGCGCCGTTCGACCGCACCCAGGCCCAAGAGTTCCTAGCCACCCGGGGAGTGTCCACCCGCATGGTGTGGACCGGCAACATCCTGCGCCAGCCCGGCTTCGCGGCTATCGAGCACCGAGCCCCGGCTGGCGGCCTGCCCAACTGCGATCGGGTGATGGACCGCTCCCTGTCGCTGCCCATCCACCACGGCCTCGGCCCCGAGCACATGGACTACATCTGCGAGCAGCTAGACGCCCTCTTCGAGCACTACTCGTAGAGCCGCACGCCTAGTCCTACTCGTGGGCTATGGCGTCGAGGATGTTCATTCGGCCGGCTCGCAGGGCGGGCAGGATGGCGGCCAGCAGGCCCGCCGCCGCCGAGATGGCCACGAAGGCCACCAAGTCCAGCCACGGCACGGCGACGAGTTGCACGAAGGACTCGGGCAGCGCCAGCGTGGTGGCCACACCGAACACGGTGCCGACCGTCACCCCGAGCAGGCCGCCGAAGACGGCCACGATGAACGCCTCCCAGTAGATCGAGCGACGCAGCTGGCGGCGGGTCATGCCCACCGAGCGCAGCAGGCCGATCTCGCGGGTGCGCTCGAACACCGAAAGGCTCAAGGTGTTGATGATGCCGATCAGCGCGATGAAGAACGACAGCCCGATCAGCACCTCGATCACCCTGATGAGGCTCGTCAGCTGCGACTCCTGGGTCTGGCGGAACTCGGCCTGGTTCTCGACCTTCACCGTCGGGTAGCGGTCGATCACGCCGTCGACCGCGGCCCGGCTGGCCTCGCTCAGAGCGGCCTGCGAAGCCTCGTCAGCGCCGTCGGGGAGGCTGGCAATGCGGGCGCTGGCGAAGGCCAGATCGTTGCGGTTGAAGTGGCGGTCCCACAGGGCCCCGTCGATCACCCAGTTGCCGTAGATGGCCGCATCCTCGTATACGGCGACCACGGTTAGGGTGTCGGTCTGGTTGTCGGGGAAGGTCGCCTCGACGGTGCCGCCGACGCCCACGCCCAGCGAGGCGGCCGAGTCGCTGTGCAGGGCCAGCGCCGTGAGCGGATCGCCTGAGGCCATGTCGCCCGAGCTGACTTGGCCGTCGAAGTGGGTCTCGGCCAGGGCCATGTCGAGGGCCACGATGTCGCGGGGCTCGCCGTCGACGCTCAGCCCGCTGAACGCCCACTGGACCCGCACCACGCTCTCGATCTCGTCGAGTGCCTCGATCTCGTCGGCCACCCGGGCCGGGAAGCCGGGCGGCGGGCCGAAGCCGCTGAAGTCCGACTGGATGAAGTAGTCGGCCTCCACCGCGTTCTCGATGATGTTGACGAACGTCTTCTTCATCGACTCGCCCACCACCGCCGCCAACCCCATCAGCGACAGGCCGATCATGAGCGCTCCGGCCGTGGAGGCGGTCCGCCGGGGCTCACGGGCGGCGTTGTCGCGGGCCAGCCGGCCCGACACCCCGAACAGGGCCTTCACCGGGCGGCCCAGCGCCGACGCCGCCGGCCGGGCGAAGGCCGGGCTGACGACGTTGATTCCCACGAACGAGAGGACCGCCCCGATGCCCAGCAGCACGAACGTCGGCACCGTGTCCAGCCCGGCCGTCATGCCCGCGGCCAGTGCGGCCACCCCGGCTGCGAACACCGCGCCGCCCCCGATCAGGCGGCGTCGCAGGCCGGTCGCGCCGAGCCGGAAGTCGGCGGTCAGGGCGGCCACCGGGGAGATGCGGCGGGCCCTCATGGCGGGCGCGATGGAGGAGACCATCGTCACGCCCAGGCCCACGAAGGCGGCCAGCACCACGGTGCGGGGCTGCAGCGTCAGCGGCCCCGGCGGCAGCGGGAAGCCGATCACCTCCAGTATGGCCCGCAGCACTACGGCGAGTACTAGGCCGAGCCCGATCCCGAGCACCGTGGCGACCACCCCCACGATGGCCGACTCGGTGAGCACCGACCGGCTCACCTGCCTTGGGGTGGCCCCGATGGCCCGCCACAGCCCGATCTCGCGCACCCGCTGGCCGATGATGATCTGGAACGTGTTGTTGATGATGAACGCCGACACGAAGACCGCGATGAAGGCGAACACCAGCAGGATCGTGTTGAAGATGTCGACGACCTGGTTGAAGTCGTCCTCCTGCTCGGCTACGTTGACCTCGGCGGTGATGACGTCGAAGCCGTCGCCCAGTTCGGCCTCCAGCCGGGCCTGCACGTCGGGGATCTCGGCGCTGGCCGCCACCACCACGTCCAGTTCCTGGTAGACGTCGTTGAGGCCGAAGAATCTCTGGGCCTCGTCGAGCTCGAAGGCGGCCATCGTCTGGCCCAGGCCGGTGTGGGAGTCGGGGTCCCCGAAGTTGAACACGCCGACCAGCTCGAAAGGCTCCGCCGAGACCGGCCCGATGATCTGGTAGGTCTCACCGATGCGCAGCCCGTTGTCGGCTGCGGTGGCGGTGTCGGCCGCGAACTGGCCGGGCCCGCCGGGCTGCCTGCCCTCGGCGATGAAGAAGGTGCCCGGGTTGAAGCTGAAGCCCAGCGCGGGCGGGCCCGGGGGCCGTATCGGCTCGCCGCCGCCGTCGACCATGAAGACGTTCAGGGCGGCCACCGCCGGCCGCACGGTGCCCACCCCGTCGACGCCGGCCACCCGCCCGGCCACCGCCTCCGGCATGGTCGGCTGGTCAAAGTCGCCGCCGAATCCATCGCCCCGGCTAGCCCGCACGGTGAGGTCGGCACCCTGCGCGATGTCCTCGGCGAGCCCTGAGAACGTGGACCGCAGGCTGTCGGTGAGCGTGAACGAGCCCACCACGAACATCACGCCGATGACCACCACCAGCGTGGTCAGCGCGAAGCGCAGCTTCTTGTCGATCAGGCTGCGGAGGGCGAGCTTGAACATCAGTGGGCCTTGTCGGTCAGGCTGCGGAGGGCGAGCTTGGACATCAGTGGGCCTTGTCGGTCAGGCTGCGGAGGGCGAGCTTGGACATCGTCGGGTTCTCTCGCTTGCGGTCAGTCCGCGGCTATGGCTTCGAGCACGTTCATGCGGCCCGCCCGGTAGGAGGGGAACACCGCCGCCAGCAGGCCGAACACGACGGCCACGATCACGAGCCCGACCATCTGGCCACCGGGAACCGACACTCTGTCGATGATGTCATCGGGGATCGCCACCGACAGGGCCACCCCGAAGGCCAGCCCCAGCGCCACCCCGATGAGAGCGCCGTAGAGGGCGATGGCGGCCGCCTCCCAGCGGATCACCCGCCGCAGCTGGCGCCTGGTCATGCCCACCGCCCGCAGCAGCCCGATCTCGTGGGTGCGCTCGAACACCGACAGCGTGAGGGTGTTGACGATCCCGACCAGGGCCACCACCAGCGCGAACAGCAGGAACACGTTGACCAGCGCCAGCACTGTGTTCAGGTTCGACTCCGCGTTCTCCTGGAACTGCTGGCGGTCCTCCAGGTTCGCCTGGGGATAGGCGCCCAGCACCTGCTCCAACAGGGCCCGCGTCGCTTCCGGCTCGGCGTCCGACCCCTTGACGGCCACCCATTGCTCGAAGGCGTCCGCGGCGACGGTTTGCCGGTACAGCGACTCGTCTATCAGCCAGTCGTCCCAGAAGGGCGGCTGGGTCTCGGTGAAGACCGCGCCGACCGTCGCCGTCAGGGTCTCGCCGCTTACCAGCATGAGCTCGACCGGGTCTCCGATCGACAAGCCCCACTCCTCGGCCCTGTCGCTGTTGACGAGCAGCGCGGAGGCCGGGTCGATGGCGCTGAGGGAGCCCTCGGTGACGCCGAGGTTGGCGACCTCGCCGATGGCGGCCAGGTCGGTCACGGTGATCTCGGTCTGCTCGATCCGGTCCGGGGCGACGGGGCTGAAGATCTGCACGATGTCCTCGTCCAGCCCGACCACGGTTCCCGCTCCCGCGCCCCTCAGGTCTTCGGCCAGGGTCTTGGGCACTCCCGAGATCGTCTGGGCGCTGATGATGTAGTCGGCTCTCACCGCGCTGCTGAGGCTGTCGGAGAACGTGTCCTTGAGCGACTGCCCGACCACCAGAACCATGGCCACCAGCGCCAGTCCGACTGTCAGCGCCACCGCGGTCGCCGCAGTCCGGCGGGGGCTGCGGGCCGCGTTGTCGCGGGCCAGCCGACCCGGAGTGCGCAAGATCCGCGGCAGGGGCCGGGCCAGCGTCGAAACGACGGGACCGGCGATCAGCGGGCTGAGCACGGCAACCGCCACGAACACCACCGCGGCCCCCGCGCCCAGCGACCAGAGCTGGGCGGTCGTCGAGTCGAAGTCGGCGAACAGCCCTCGGCCCGTGAGCACGAGCCCGATGACGGCCAGAGCGGCGCCCACGATCGGCCTCCAGAGGCGCAGATGGCCGCCGTCGTCTCCGGCGCTCGCCTGAAGGCCCGCCACCGGCGACACCCTCGACGCCTTGACTGCGGGTACCAGCGACGCGATCACGGTGAAGCCGACCCCCACTGCGAACGCCCAGGCAACGGTGCGCAGCCGCAGCGGCAGGGGACCGTCGGGCAGGGAGGCGCCGAAGGCGTCGAACAGCGCCCCGAGGCCGAGGGCGCCGAGCATGCCCAGCCCGATGCCCGCGGCGGAGGCGGCCACTCCGATCACCAGCGACTCGATCAGCACCGAGCGGCGCACCTGGCGGGGGGTGGCGCCCAGCGCACGCAGCAGCGACAGCTCGCGCACTCGCTGACCCAGCACGATGTTGAAGGTGTTGGAGATGATGAACGTGCTGACGAACAGCACCACGAAGGCGAATGTGAGCAGGATCGTCTGCAGCGGTCCGATGAAGAACTCGAAGAAGTCGCCGAACTCCTCGGCGGCCTCCTCGGAACTGATCACCTCGGTCCCGGCGGGCAGCGCCGCCTCGATCCGGTTCCTTGCTTCTTGGAGGTCGGCGCCGGGCTCGGCCCGCAGGTCGATCTCGTTGAACAGGCCCTCGTAGCCGAGCACCTCCTGGGCGGTGGCGGTGTCGAACACCGAGAACACCACCCCGGCGCCGGCGTCCTCACCGAACCCGAACTGCATCGTGCCGGTGAGCGTGAAGGTGAGGGGCCCGGTGGGGGTGATCACCTGGTAGTCGCGGCCCAGCTCGAACTCGTAGTTGGCGAACGTCTCGGCGCCGATGGCGAACTCCGAGCGCCCCTCGGGCCACCGGCCTGAGATCAGGAAGTACTGCGAGAGCGACTCGTCCTCGGTCCAGTTCACGCCCGCGATCGGCCCACCGAGGGTGGACACGGCCTCGCCGGTGCCGTCCACGGGGATGACCCCGTCCACGAAGAAGCGCCCTTCGGCGACCTCTACTCCGTCGATGGCCCGGATGTCGTCGACGAGGTTGTCGGGAACGGGCGGAGCGTTGGCGATCTCACCGAACCCGAGCGCGCCTCGCACGGTGAAGTCCTTGCCGGTGTTTATGTCGACGCCGATCTCGTCGAAGGTCGACCGCAGCGAGTCGGCCGTCACGAAGGCGGCCACCACGAATGTGACGCCCAGAACGATGGTCCCCGCGGTCAGAGCGAAGCGGATCTTGTGGGCCAGAAGCGACTTCAGGGCCAGGCGCAGCATGTGGGGGCCTGCCTAGGGGTGCAGGGCGGTCTTCCAGCGGGCCTCAGGCGCCGAGCCGGGTCATGTGGTCCCGGATGCCCTGGGGGGTGGGATCGGTGAGTTCGTCCACGATCTTGCCGTCCACCAGAAACACGACGCGGTCGGCGTAGGAGGCAGCCACCGGGTCGTGGGTCACCATCACGATGGTCTGGCCCATCTGGTCGACTGCACTCCGCATGAAGCCGAGGATCTCGGCTGCGGTGTTGGAGTCGACGTTGCCGGTGGGCTCGTCGGCGAAGATGATCTGGGGCTTGCCGGCCAGGGCCCGGGCCACCGCCACGCGCTGCTGCTGACCCCCCGACAGCTCGTTGGGGCGGTGCTTGACCCGGTCGGCGAGACCGGTGGCGTCCACGACCTCGTCGACCCAGGCGGTGTCGCCCCTAGACCCGGCCAGGTCCATCGGCAAGGTGATGTTCTCGATGGCGGTGAGGGTGGGAACCAGATTGTAGGCCTGGAAGACGAAGCCGACGTTGTCTCGGCGCAGCAGGGTGAGGTCCTTCTCCGACAGTGTGGTGAGGTCGGTGTCGCCGATGATGACCTGGCCGGAGGTGACAGTGTCGAGCCCGGCCATGCAGTGCATCAGGGTGGACTTGCCCGATCCCGACGGGCCCATGATGGCGGTGAAGCGGCCCTGCTCGAAGGCCACGTCGATGGCGTCGAGCGCTCGGACCTCGGTGTCGCCCGAGCCGTAGATCTTGGTGGCGGCCACCGCTCGGGCGGCTGTGTCCAATGCTTGGGTGGGGGAGGAAGTCACAGGTTCTCCTAGGAGCGGTTGTGAAGACTCGCGCCCGACTCTATGGGCGGCGCAGATCGCCCCAACCGGGGATGTCCCTTACTTTTGCCCTGAGCCCCCAAGAGCCTTCAGGGTGCCCCGGGCCGCAGCGGCCCGGCCTGGGAGAATTGGCAGCGTTGTGCACGGTATGTGTGCGTCTTGCTGCCAGTTCGGTCGGGGTCGGCCGGACCGTCGGGAATTGGCAGCGTTGTGCACGGTTCGCCCCGACGGCGGACAATCCCTCGGGGACAGTTCAGGGTCATCCCCGATTGGGGGGTGGGGCGGCGGGCCGCAGAGTGGGCTTGTGGACGAGTCAGTCCCGCAACCGCAGACTGAGCACAGGAACGGGACCGGGCGGCCGTATGCTCCGCGCGTGTCCATAGTCGAGACGCAGGCGCTGACGCAGCGTTTCGGTGCCACGGTCGCCCTCGATGCCCTCGACCTCACGATGCAGCCGGGCGTGACCGGGCTCGTGGGCGCCAACGGCGCGGGCAAGACGACTTTGCTCAACGCGATGCTCGGGCTGCGGGTGCCGACGTCGGGATCGCTCACCGTGCTCGGCCACGATCCCCTCAAGGCTGGCCAGCGGCTCAGGGCCATGGTGGGTTTCGCGCCCGAGCGCAACGTGCTGCCCGACGAGATGCGGGCCGTGGACTTCGTCCGTCATCTGGCCGAAGTTCAGGGTCTGCCCCGCAGCGAGGCTCGCAACCGGGCATCCGACACCCTGTGGCTTGTCGGGCTCGGCGAGGAGCGCCTCCGGACTCTGGGCACCATGTCCACCGGCCAGCGCCAGCGGGTGAAGCTGGCCCAGGCCATCGCCTCGGACCCCAAGCTCGTGCTGCTCGACGAGCCCACCGACGGCCTCGACCCGGTGCAGCGCAGCGAGATGCTGACCCTCATCGGCGAGATCAGCCGGGACTTCTCGATCAACGTCGTGCTGTCGTCGCACCAGCTCGAGGAGGTCGAGCGGGTCTGCGACAACGTGGTGGCCCTGGACGCCGGCCGGCTGGTGGCCTGCGGACCGATCAGCGACCTCGTCGGCGCGGGCGAGGGGATCACCCTCGAGCTGGTGGAGGTGGCCGAACCCGCAGGATCGGTCGGCGCGGTGGAGGCCGCACTGCGCGCCGCCGGCCTCGACGTCGGACGCCGCGAGGCCACGCTGGCCCTGCGCGGCGCCGGTTTCGAGGAACTGTGCGATCGGGCCCGCGACGCGGTAGCCGCGGCCGGCGCCCGCATCCGCCGCCTCGACACCCGGCGCCGCACGCTCGAGGACCTCTTCGAGGACGGTGCCCGATGAGCGATCCGGCGGTGCCCGTCTCACCGGCCGGCGATGCCGACAACACCGCCGACACCACTCGGATCATCGACCAGGGCTACCGGTCCTACGACGGTCCCCGCACCGGCCTGCCGGGAGCGGTTCGATCGGTGGTCCGCTACTCGGTGCGCCACACCCTCGGACTCGGCCGCCCGGCCCGCCACAAGATCCTGCCGTGGCTGGCGGTAGTCATCGCGCTGGTGCCCGCGGTGGTGTTCGTGGGCCTCGCGGTGGTGCTCGACGTCGACCTGATCACCGACGAGATCCTGCCCGACTACCACCAGTACTACGGCTTCATCACCACCGCGCTGTTCTTCTACTGCGGCATCGTCGTGCCCGACATCCTGGTCTCAGACCGCCGCAGCGGGATGCTCCAGATGTACCTGTCGACCCCGCTGCAGCGGTGGAACTATCTCGCCTCCAAGGCGCTGGCGGTGGCCCTCACCCTGGCCGTGCTGACCATCGGCCCGGTGCTGTTCCTGCTGGTGGCCTACACCATCGAGGGCTCGGGTCCCGACGGCTTCATCGAGTGGATCAAGATCTTCGTTCGGATCGTCGCGGCCGGCGCGGCCATCTCGGCCGCGTTCACCGCGGCCAGCCTGGCCGCGGCCAGCCTCACCGACCGCCGGGCGTTCGCCTCGGTCGGGGTGATCCTGCTGCTGTGGGGCAGCGGGTTCGTGACGCTGGCGCTGGTGGAGGCGGCCGACATGAGCGCCAACATCTACGCCTTCGACCTCGGGGGGATCTCCGATGAGTTCAAGAACCGCATCTACGGCGTCGAGGGGATCGATCCCATCGGGGGCGGGGAGCCAGAACCAGACGACGACTTCAGTCCCGGGGCGGGGCGGGACAGCCTCTCCACCACGTTCGTGGCCGTGGCCAACATGGCCTGGGTGGCGGTGGGCTCGGCCGTGGTGTGGTGGCGCTACCGGCGGCTGGCGCTGAGCCGATGAGCATCCAGCCGCCCGCGCCTGCCGCGCCCGCGTCTCCGGGCTCGGGGCCGCCGCGGGTGCCTCCGCTCACGCCCGACGGTTCGGCCATGGTCGAGGTGAACAGCGTGTCGAAGGTGTTCGGGGACGTGGTGGCGGTGTCGGACGTGACCTTCTCGGTGCGGGCCGGGGTGACCGCCCTGCTCGGCCCCAACGGCGCGGGCAAGTCCACGCTGTTCAGAGTGATGTGCGGGCTGACCCCGCCCACCCAGGGCACCGTGCGGGTGCTGGGCGTCGACGCCCGCCGCGACCGCCGCGTGCGGGGCCGCATCGGCCTCGTTCCCCAGCAGGACGGCCTGTTCGACCGGCTCAGCGCGTGGGAGTTCGTGTCGTTCGCGGCGGCCACGGAGGCCGTTGCCGAGCCCCGGCGGGCTGCCCGGCGGGCTCTGGAGATCGTGGATCTCGACGCCGACGACTCCAGGCCGGTGTCGGGGTTCTCCAAGGGCATGCGCCAGCGGGTGAAGCTGGCCGCCGCCCTGGTGCACGACCCCGAGGTGCTGATCCTCGACGAGCCCCTCACCGGGCTCGACCCCGTGCAGCGGCGCCGCATGATCGAGCTGTTCCACGGCCTGGGCGACGAGGGCCGCTGTGTGCTGGTTTCCAGCCACGTGCTTGAGGAGGTGGCCCGCCTCGGGTCCCGGATCCTGCTGATCGCCCAGGGACGGCTGGCCGCCACCGGCGACTACCGGGAGTTGCGCGAGCTGATGGACGACCGCCCCCATCGGATCCGCATCGCCGTCGAGCGGCCCCGGCAGTTCGCGGCCGCGCTGGTGGAGTCGGGCACCGCGGTGGGGGTGAGCGTCGGCACCGACTCCCTTGTCGTGGACACCCGCGACGTCGACCGCCTCGGCCGGGAGGTAGCACCCCTGGCCCAACGGCTTGATGCCCGACTGTCTAGGGTCGCCCCCCTCGACGAGGACCTTGAGTCCGTGTTCCGCTACCTGGTGGACAAGCGATGACCGTTCGAGTGACAGGGCTACGGCTTGCGGCCGCGAGCCGAGCGGGACCCGCCCCGCAGGAGAAGCGATGACTGTTCGAGCGGTTGGGCAGCGGACGGTGATCGCGAGCCGAGCGGAAGCTGCCCCGGTGGAGAAGCGATGACTGTTCGAGCGGTTGGGTAGCGGACGGTGATCGCGAGCCGCGCGGAAGCCGCCCCGGTGGAGGAGCTATGACTGCCCCGACCGCCTCCTCGGCCCGCCGCTATGTGCCCCGGCTGCGGGCCGCCCTGCTGACCTACCGGGTGCTGGTCCGCCAGGTCATCACGCCGGGCCGGCTGGCGGCGTTGGGCGCGCTGGGCGCGCTGATGATCCTGGTGGGCTGGCTGGTCGGCCTCACCGCGGGTGAGGGCGATCGGGGCTCGGCCGGGATACTGCGCGACGCGGCCGGCTACGCCGACGGCTTCGGGCTGATCATCATCGTGCCCATCGTCGCTCTGGTGTTCGGCTCGTCGGTGCTGGGCGAGACCCGCGAGGACGGCACCCTCGTGTACCTGTGGTTGCGGCCCATGAACCGGGGCCCGGTCGTGGTGGGCGCGGCAGCTGCGGCGGCCACCGCGTCCTTGCCACTGACGGTGTTGCCGACCGCGCTCGGCGGGTGGCTGGCGGCCGACCGGGTCGCCGGCTCCGCCGACCTGGTTTGGGGTGCCGCTGCCGCAGCCGCGCTGGGCACGGCCGCCTACTCGTCGCTGTTCGTGCTGGTTGGCCTGCTGGTCCGCAAGCCGATCATGTGGGGCCTTGGCTACGTGCTGCTGTGGGAGGGCCTGGCCGTCGGGCTCGGCGAGTTCGCTGCCCGCCTGTCGCTGAGGGGCTACACCCGGTCGGTGCTGAGCCACCTCGGGGGCATCGACTACGGTTTCGAGCCCTACACGACGACCACCGCGCTGGTAGTGCTGGCCGCGGTGTCGGTCGCGAGTCTTGTCCTCGCCGCGATCAGGCTCAACCGCCTAGACGTCGCCTGAGCGGAATTGGCCGCGTTTCGCGCGCTATGCGTGCATTGTGCTGCAAGTTCGACAGGAGGCTCGTTGGCGTTCTCGGAATTGGCAGCGTTTCGCCCCCTATAGGGGTCGTCTTGCTGCCAGTTCGGGGGCTTGTTCCAGCCCTGCCGACGGCTAGCGGCCGGTGAAGGTCGCCTTGCCGGGGCCCGTCTCCAGGAAGCTGGCCACGCCGATGGCGGTGTCGTCGGTGGTGAAGCACTCGCCGAAGTGCTCGGTCTCGCGGGCCACTGCGTCGGCGAGGGACAGGGGCAGGCCGTCCATCACAGCCTGCTTGGCCATGCGCAGCGCGGCCGGGCCGGCCGCGTAGCCGGCGGCCATCTCGACCGCCGCGTCGTAGGTCTCTTCGGAGGAATGGATCGCCGACACGAGGCCGATGGCGAGAGCCTCGTCGGGATACACGTTGCGGCCGGTGTAGATGATCTCCTTGGCCCTGGTGATGCCCACCAGCCGGGGCAGGCGCTGGGTGCCCCCGCCGCCGGGAATGATCCCGAGCAGGATCTCGGGCTGGCCGAGCACGGCGTCGTCGGCGGCCACTCTGAAGTCGGTGGCCATGGCCAGCTCCATGCCGCCGCCGAGCGCGTAGCCGTTCACGGCCGACACCGTGATCTGGGGCATGTTCTCCACCGCCAGGAAGGCGTCGTTGAACTGGCCAGACAGGGCCTTGGCCCCGGCCGGGTCGAGGCCGGTGAAGCCGCCGATGTCGGCACCGGCCGCGAAGATCCTCGGGCCTCCCCACACCACGGCCGCCCTCACGTCGGGGTCGGCCCCGATGGTGTTGGCGGCGTCGGTCAGCTCATCGAGCATCTGGGGGTTGATGGCGTTCATCTTGGGCCGATCGATGCGGATGGTGGCCACGCCACTGCCGGTCTCGACTCGAACGAACTCTCCCATGCCGGTCTGCCTCCCTGTCGCCGGGCCAGCAACCCTACTGGCCGCGGCAGGGCGGTATCTTCGGCCTACGTCGAAAGGAGATCCGTGGACTTGTCCCCTGACAGCATCCTGCTCACCGACCGGGTGGTGGTAGTGACTGGTGCCGGCCGCGGCATCGGCGCGGCGACCGCGACAGCGATGGCCCGCTTCGGCGCCGATGTGGCCGTGTTCGACAACGACCCCAGGCATCTGCCCGATGTGGTCGACCAGATCGAGGCCGCAGGCCGCCGGTGCGTGTCCGACGTGCTCGACGGCCGTGACGACGAAGCGGTGGCCGCCTTCCTGCAGCGCACCCACGACGAGCTCGGTCCCATCGATGTGCTCGTCAACAACGCGGGCGGCACCTTCCGGGCGCCGTTCGGCGACGTGTCGCCCAAGGGGGAGCACACCCTGATCCGCGAGAACTTCGCCACAGTCACCAACTGCGTGCGCCATGGCGTCCCGCTGATGTCCGACGGCGGGGCCATCGTCAACGTCACCTCGGTGGAGGCCTACCACGCCGCCCCCGGGTTCGGGGTCTACGCGGCGATGAAGGCGGCCGTGCAGCAGTTCACCAAGACCCTGGCGGTGGAGTACGGCCACCGGGGCATCCGAGTCAACTGCGTCGCCCCCGACATGATCTACACTCCCGGCGACGCCGCCCTGGCCGCGGGCTGGACCTCGATGATGGAGGGCCTGCACCCCACCCCGCTGCGCCGCACCGCCGAGGCCGAGGAGTGCGCGGCGGTGATCGTGTTCCTGGCCTCCGACATGGCCAGCTTCGTCAACGGCGAGTCGATCCTGGTCGACGGCGGCACCGTCGCCTCCGGCAACTGGAAGACCCGCCTAGACGGCACCTTCGCCCTCTAGTTTATGCAGATTGAAGATACTACCTTCAATCTGCATAACAGCCGATAGGCTGGTAGCCATGATCGAGCGAGAGATCACCCGCCGTCTCACAGACCTCCACCGGCAGTATCCGGTCGTGACGCTGACCGGGCCGCGCCAGTCGGGCAAGACCACGCTGTGCCGTGAGACGTTCCCGCAGCTTCGGTACCTCAACCTGGAGGCGTCCGATCAGCGCGAGCTGGCCGAGACCGATCCCCGGGGGTTTCTGAGACAGGCCCGCGGCGGCGCCGTCATCGACGAGATCCAGAACGTCCCCCAGCTTCTCTCCTACATGCAGGTCGACGTCGACGAGCGCGGCGGCAACGGCTTGTACGTCCTGACGGGAAGCGAGCAGTTCGCGCTGTCGCGGGCTATCAGCCAGTCGCTCGCTGGAAGGACGGCCCTGCTGAGGCTCCTGCCGTTCTCGCTCGCAGAGCGCGCCCGCACCGGCGCGAGCATGGCCGCGGACGACATGATCTTCTCGGGCTTCTACCCCCGCATACTCGATCAGGCGCTCAACCCTTCCCAGGCGCTCGGCGACTACTTCGAGACGTACGTTGAGCGCGACGTGCGGCGCTCGAACGAGATCCGCAACATTGCCAGCTTTCGGCGGTTCGTCCGTCTGTGCGCCGGGCGGGTGGGCCAGCTCGTCAACTTCAGCTCCCTCGGCGCCGACGTGGGCGTGTCGCACTCCACGGCCCGCGAATGGCTGAAGATCCTGGAGGCGAGTTATGTCGTCTTCCGGCTGGCCCCCTACCACGCCAACATCGGCAAGCGCCTCATCAAGTCGCCCAAGCTCTACTTCTACGATGTCGGCCTGGCCAGCTTCCTCATCGGAATCGAGAGGCCGGAGCAGCTGGCGACGCACCCGCTCAGGGGGCCGCTGTTCGAGAACATGGTCGTGGCAGAGGCGCTGAAGCACCGGTTCAACCGCGGCCGGCAGCCGCACCTCTGGTTCTTCCGGGACTCGAACGGGCTCGAGTGCGACCTCCTGTGCGAGAGCGGCCTCCGAATGGCTGCGATCGAGATCAAGTCGGGCCTCACGCTGTCGAGCGGCCACTTCTCCGTGCTTCACAAGCTGGCCGAGATCCTCCCCGGCGTCTCCTCCAGAACCGTCGTGTACGGAGGCACCGAGCGCGTGCCGAGAAGCGATGCCGAAGCAGTGCCAATCGAGGGTCTCAGCGGCGTGCTCGACCGCCTCGACGTGGACGAGTACGTGACAGATTTCGTTCGGGAGCGGCGAGGCCCCGACCCGAGCGAACCCGACATCGACCGCCTCGACGCTGTGTACAGGGACCACGCTCGCCCGACAGTCGAGGGTCTGGAGCGCCACTGTGACCAAGTGGGTGCAGAGCTCTTCAGTTCCCATCACCAGTTCGTGGAACTCGAGCACGGGAAGATATGGGCGAGGGCACGTTCCCTCGCCGATGGCACCTGGGAGCGTTTCCGCTCGGAGTGCACTAACGCTGCAGGGTTCGCGATCACTGACGACAAGCCCGTCAGGATCGCATTCGGGTGCTCGTTTGACGGCTACACGGGACGCGGCAGTACTGACTTCGATGTCAATCTGGCGGTCGAGTGGAGCATGCGCTCCCGGGGCGTCGAGCGCGTCGTGACGATCGACACGACAGCGGTGCCCGTACTCGGGCTGACGGCCACCCCTGCCGACCCTTCTCGGATACCCGCAGGTGCCGATCATGTGGTCGCTGCGACAGTCAGAGCACTGCTCGAACGCATCGAGGAGCTATCTCAGGATCCCAGCGCGTAGGCCGTCGATCAGGGCATGGTCGGCCTGCGCAAGCACCCCGCCGGCTTGGAGTTCCCTCGCCGTGTGCCAAAGATGCGCCGCCCGTCACGCCGCTGGCCGCCGAGACAGGCGTTAGCGCGTCGGCGCTGTTCTGCACCAACTCGAAGAGTTGGCGGTGCTGGTAGCCGCCGCGCGCGGTGTCCTGTTCGAGGTTGGTGTGCTCGTTGACAAGATCCGGTTGCTCGCGATAGGCGTTGAGCGTTCGCCCTGATAGCTCAGTGACGTAGCGGCCCAACGCTTCTTCCGGGCCAGCCCAATCCGTCAGCGGTGGCATGATTTCGTGAGGCTATCCCGCAGGGGATGTCCTCTATCACGACGATGCGTTGACGACCCCCTCGATCACCCGACACTCCGCAAGGACCCGCCTCCGATGCTGGCCACGGCCCGGTAGCCGACCCTCAGCAACCAGACGTTGCTGGCATCGGGGCGTTGCTGCCGCAGGCGCCCGGCCGCAGCCAGCTCGCTGTCGGCGATGGCCCAACTCTCGCTATCGACGTCGATGGCGACGATTCGCCCCGGGTTGTCGGCTTCGACCTTAGGCCGGATGCGGCGCTCGTAGATCTCGTCGCCCAAGCGGGCGATCTCCTCGTTCGGGCGTGACTTCTTGGTGGAGACCTGCACAGGCACTCGTGTCGGGGCATCCACAATGCATCTCCCTTCAGTATTTGTTGTTATGTCTACATGTACTGTACTGGATCCCGGTAAGCGTCAGGTGACGACGTTGGGGCGGGGGAGGCTCTGGGCCTCGCACATGGCGTAGTAGGCGGCTAGGACGCCTGGGCCGTCGGTGATCGATTCTACGTTGCCGTCGGCGTCTAGGTTGAGGTTCACGCCGTGGATCTGGAACCACACGTCGGTCGGCTCGGTGTTGTCATCGGGCGTGATGAGGGTGTGAACGCTGCCGGCCGGCTCGAACAGGAAAGACCCGGCCCGATTGACATCGGGATACTCGACGTACTTCCAGGCGCCGCTGAGAGTGTGTGCATAGACCGGGCCGGTGTGGCGGTGGGTCTGGATCACCACGCCGGGAGCGAAGCGGTTGCGCACGATCCACAGGCCTTCGTCCTCGCGCACCATCAGCACCTTGAGCTCGATCCCGCCTCCGGCATCGGCCCACGGCAGCTCCTCCTCGCCGCGGTGGATGGTGGTGGGTGCGTCGATGGCGGTGACAGACATGTCGTCCCTCCTGTCTGTGTCAGCCGGACTTGTCCTGCTGGCGCAGGAAGCGCTCGAACTCGGCGCCTAGATCGTCGGGGCTGGGCACGCTGCGCTTGGCCCGGGCGTCGGCGCGGGCCTCGAGACGCTTCACATAGGCCACCACATCGTCGTCGGAGTGCATGGCGTCGTTGACCCGCTGCTCCCACTCCGCGGCGGCCTCGTCGAGTTCGGCCCATCCGGTGGGCAGCCCTGTCACTCGCTCGAAGCGCTCCAGCAGCGCTCTGGCCCCCTTGGGGTTCGGAGCGCCCGAGACGTAGTGGGGCACGGCCACCCGCAGCGACACGGCCGGCACCCCGAGCTTCTCGAAACGCTCATGGAGCACGCCCACGATCCCGGTCGGGCCCTCGTAGGAGGGCTGGTCCAGCCCCCAAGTCTTGGCCAGGCCGGCATCGGTGGTGGAGCCGGTCACACCGAAGGGGCGGGTGTGGGGTATGTCGGCGATGTGCGCGCCCACGGTCACCAGCGTGGCCGCCTCGCTTCGCGTGGCCAGTTCGACCACCACCTCGGCGTAGGTCCGCCACCTCAGCTGCGGCTCCGCGCCCACCACCAACACCAGGTCGTGCTGCGCGTCGGGTGGGCGCAGCACGTGCACGTCGTTGGACGGCCACACGATGTCGCGCCGGTCGTCGCGCAGGCGGACGGTCGGGCGCTGCTCGGCGAAGTTGAAGAACTCCTCCGGGTCGATGTGGGCCACCCTGATCGAGTCGCTGCGCTCGCTCAGCCACTCGAGGGCCCCGGTCGCCGCACCGCCCACGTCGAACCAGCCCTGGTAGGCGGTCACCAGGATCGGCGACCGGAGTTGGGGCAGCGTCGCCTCCCAGACCAGGTAGCTCACCCCCCAAGCATGGCGCGGATTGTCCCGCGAACGCACGCGTAGCGGCCGAGTTGTTGACCTCTGTCCTAGCCGGGGTGTTGGACGTGAGAGCCGCGGGGGCTAGCGTTGGTGGCCGTGACCACCTTCGCCGACCTCCTGCTTCTCGTGTAGGCGAGTGCCACATATCGGTGCTCGCCGAATCCCCTCGTGCCGCCGGCCGGGGGGATTTGTGCTTCCCGGGGCAGCTTCCGCCCCGCTCGCCATCATCCGCCGACCAAGGACAAGACGATGCCCACGCCCAAGACCATGCCGTTCACGAGGTACCGGCCCTACCCCTCGGTCGAGCTTGCCGACCGCACCTGGCCGGACCGGCGGATCACCAGGGCGCCCCTGTGGTGCTCGGTCGACCTGCGCGACGGCAACCAGGCCCTCGTCGACCCCATGGACATTCCCCGCAAGCAGCGCATGTACGACCATCTCGTCGACATGGGCTTCAAGGAGATCGAAGTGGGCTTCCCGGCCGCCTCCCAGCCGGACTTCGAGTTCTGCCGCAAGCTCATCGAAGAAGATCTGATTCCCGACGGCGTCACCATCCAGGTGCTCACCCAGGCCCGCGACGAGCTCATCGAGCGCACCTTCGACGCCGTTGCCGGGGCGCCCCGGGCCATCGTGCACCTCTACAACTCCACGTCCGTGACCCAGCGACGGGTGGTGTTCCGCACCGACCGCGCCGGCATCGTCGACATCGCGGTCAACGGCGCCGAGCAGTGCATGCGCGGACTGGACAGGGCCCGCAAGGCCGGAGAAGCCGACGGCATCCGCTTCGAGTATTCCCCGGAGAGCTACACCGGCACTGAGCCCGACTTCACGGTGGAGGTGTGCGAGGCGGTGATGGACGTGATCGGCCCCACCCCCGACTGGCCCCTGATACTCAACCTGCCCGCCACCGTGGAGATGTCGTCGGCCAACATCTACGGCGACATGATCGAGCGGTTCCACCGCGACATCCGCGACCGGGACTCGATCGTGCTGTCGCTGCATCCCCACAACGACCGGGGCACTGCGGTGGCCGCGGCCGAGTTCGGGATCATGGCCGGCGCCGACCGGGTGGAGGGCACCCTGTTCGGCAACGGCGAGCGCACCGGCAACGTGGACGTGGTCACCATCGCGCTCAACTTGTTCACCCAGGGCGTCGACCCCGAGCTCGACATCAGCGACATCGAGGAGGCCCGCCGGGTGTTCGAGTACGCCAACCGGATGGACGTGCCGGAGCGCCACCCGTACGTCGGCGACCTTGTGTACACGGCCTTCTCGGGCAGCCACCAGGACGCCATCAAGAAGGGCATGGCCGCCATCTACGATGTGGCCCCGGGCGAGCCGCTGGTGGGGGAGTACGACGTGTGGGACGTCCCCTACCTGCCGGTCGATCCCCGCCACCTGGGCCGCAGCTACGAGGCGGTGGTGCGGGTCAACAGCCAGTCCGGCAAGGGCGGCGTGGCCTACGTGCTGCTCCACGAATACGGCTTGGACCTGCCCCGGGGCCTGCAGGTGGACTTCTCCAAGCAGATCCAGACCGTCACCGAGGACACCGGCACCGAGATCACCTCGTACGAGATCCACCGTCGGTTCGTGTCCTCGTATGTGGAGCCCGACAGGCCGTGGATCGAGCTCGTCGGCCATCGGGCCACCACCGACACCATCGGAGCGTCTCGCACCGACCTTGAGGCCCGGCTGCGCGTCGGCGGGGAGGAGCGCACCATAGCGGGGACCGGCAACGGCCCGATCGACGCTTTCGTGACCGCCCTTCAGGCCAACGGGCTGTTCGCGGGCAAGATCCACGACTACTACGAGCACGCCATCGGCACCGGCAGCGACGCCACCGCGGCCGCCTACGTGGAGGTCGACACCGGCGACCGCGACACCACCTGGGGCGTGGGCCTTCACGAGTCGATCGTGTCGGCCTCACTGCGGGCCGTGGTCAGCACCATCAACCGCATGCACGCCACCGGCATCCTCACCGGAGGCTGAACGGATTGCCCGCCCCGCACTGGCTTGACCGGTGCGGCCACGCCATGTGTGACAGGCCGGTGCGATCTGGCGCTGCAAGAGGGTGGCTCCTATACTCGTGCCCGTGCTGACGCCGTGGAGGCTTCGAAGCTGGTCTGCCATACTGCTGCTGGCGGCCCTTGCGGCGGTCGCTTGCGGCGGTGGCGACGAGGCAGCCTCGGACACCCCGGACACTTCGGACGACAGCGACGCGACGGCCCCTTCCGGCTCGCCCGCCGGGGGGGGGGTGGCAGCACTGCGTCGAGTACCGGCGGCTCCTTGATGCGATAGCCCGTCTCGACTCGGCTGACTACGCCGACGACGCCGAGGGCTCAGAAGGCGCTGAGCTTCTCGCCGACCTGGAATGGGAGAACGCCACTGCCGACTACGAGGCGGCGTCAAACGCTGCACTGGCCGCAGCCGAGGAGTTGGCAGCGGATGACGCTGCTGCGTCGGACGCTCGGCTGGCCGCAGAGGTTGCACTCGACGCGTTTGCCGCGGCGGCCGATGCTGCCCTACATGTCGCCTTGGGCGGCTCGGTCGAGCCGTTGGACACTCCGAGCTATGCAGAGGCGTTCGATCTAGCGCTGAAGGCGGTCCGCGGCGGCTCAGCAGAGGGCCCAGCCATTGAGACTCGGTTGGCGGAACTAGAAGTGGAGACAGCGAAGCTGGAAGCGGAGATCAACGCGGGGCTTCGGGAGGCAGAGGAGGAGCCGCTGTCGGAGAGGCGACAAGCGGCACTCGCCGAGAAGCAAGCCACCTTGCAACAGTTGGAAGCCTCTGAATGGGAGCTTTGGGGTATCCAAGCGGCCCAGGAAGCAGCCCGGGCAGAGATAGAAGCGGCCGAAGCGGTGCTGGTAGCGGACGAAGCGGAACTGGCCGCGGCCCAGTCGGAACTGGATGCGTACCGGGAGTCGCTGGCAAGGGCCGAGGCCGACCTGGAAGCGGCAAGAGCGCGTTTGTCCGACCGGGATTCCGAAGTGGCTAGCCGGAGACGGCTTCAAGACGACGCCTATTCGGCTGCAGCCGTCGCTGAGGCCCAGCTCGTGCAGACGATAGAGGCCGCGCGCGCCGACGCGGAGGCTGCCACAGAGGCGGCGCGCGCCGACGCTGAGCTTCGCGCGGGCGCAATGGAGGCGTTGGCCGCGATAGCACACGGGTTCGGAGACCGGAACTCGAACCACGATGTCGCGTATCACGCCGCTCACAATCGGGCCTATTCGGACGCTAATGCCAGTAACTGGCGGCGCGAACACCTCCGGTATTTCGTTACGGTTGTCGCTCGGAATGCCGCCTTCGCTGCTCAGGCCGCGATGTTGCAAAGGCTCGATGATTTGGCCCGTCGAGCAGGGATCGAAGCGGACATCGATTCCGCCTTTGAGTCCGCATTGTCAGCCTGGGTCGCGGCCTGGTCTCTAGCAGAGGACCAAGGTGATGTCAGCACTAAGGCTGAGATCATAGATCGTCAGCCGCTCTATGACGACCTCGCCTACCGAGCGGCCGCGCGTCACGTCCGCGTCATCGTCGCCGAGGCAGTACCGTCGACACAGTCAGTGGCTTCGGCCGAGGCCGAGGACATTCATTGGGCCGAGGGCGGCGCAGCCTATGAGGCTTTCGTGGCTGCTCGCGACCGGATCAGCGCTGCCAGCGCCGATCATCGGGGATTGCAGCATCCCGGAACCGACGGGATCGCCTGGAACGCATTGCATGCTGCGCTGGACATCTTGGAGAGCCGCGCCCAGGAAGAGGCGGCCGACATTCGCGACCGAGTCTCGCAAGATGCAGCGGATCCGGAGGCTGACCGACGCGTCGCCTATGCCATAGCGGCAGTCGAACGGACCACGGCTGCGGTCGCGGAGGCGGAGTCGAACTTGGCTGGCGCGGAGCTCGCCCACTACGAGGCGGCCAACGAAGTGGCCAGTCGTGAGAGTGACGCATTCGCGTGGCAGGCCAACGCGGACTACGCAGAGGACTGGTGGAACTCAGCCTTCGATGCCGTGAACCGGCGCAGGGCGAGGCTTGCTGAACTCAGGACAGAGTTTGCCGAACTCCAGGTGCCTGAGACTGGCTTTGGCGCTCCTGTGTCGCTTGAGCGCGCCCAGCGCGTCACTTGGGCCGCTGTGGCCAGTGTCACAGGATGCGTGTAGTCAAATGAAGCACCATCAAGACATATGTGGAACATTACAAGGAGATTGCTGACATGGCCAACGAACTGACGGACAATCCAGACTCACGGGATGATGATTCAGACTCAACGGATGACTCAGAAGGCGTGACTCTCGCCAAAATGAGTGAGGCGTTCAAGCCGAGAATCCTCAAGTTCTCCCTGAAGGACAGGGTGACACAGATCATACTCGCAGTGGCCGGAGTGCTGCTCATTGTCGTCATCATCGGTCTCGTAAGGGCCTGTGGAGATGGAGACGATCCAATTGGAGAACTCACCTCTGGGGCCGAGGACATCGTCGAGACGCTTGCAGATCATGCCGATGAAGTAGGAGAGGATGATCTGTACGATGAGGCCGATCGCATAAGAGATGCTGAGCGAGACTTGCGACGCCACAGCGATATCGATTACGATGACATCGACGATCTTCAAGACTTCGCAGATGATGCTGGGCTGTTTGGCACGAGGATCTACTGGTACATGGTAACGGCGGTGGAAATAGCCAGTTGGTCCTCCGATCAGGAGACTTCAGATTCGGCACTTGAGGCTGCTCGCACAGCCGGAGACTATCTGACGAATGATGCCGCATTGCGCATCGGTCGCTCCCTGGCCGAGACGATGGTGGATACCGAACTAGAGGAAAGAGCACGTCGCGATGATGACGAGAGTGCCAAGGAATATGTGGAAGCCGCGCACAGACTGTTGGACGCCACCGAGACCGCAGTGCAAGCCGAAGTTGACTTTTGGATTAGGCGTGCCGAAGCTGCCATTGAAATCCGCTCATTAGATGACAGCGAAGCACGGGATCGGCTTCAAGATTCCTTGGATGATTCCTACAATAGAAAGGAGGATGCAGACGAAGAGTTCGACAGGGCAGTTGATGACTTTGACTATTATCGTGACAGAGTGAGTTGGCGGGATCAGTATAATGTTCGACTGCGCCTGCCTTGGCAATAGCCTGATCCGCCTGCATGCGCCTGGTGTCTTCAACGACGCAGGAATGGAGGCAGCGAAGTCCCGACTGGTTGCCGGAGGCACTTGCTAGCGATCGGACAAGCAGCCCGCGGCAGCCCAGTCGAGGAACCGGGCGGGGACCCTCGGTGCCGTAGCACGCGCGGGTGAACCGGCGCCCTCAGGGATGCTAGTGATCGTGGGCCTCCCCTTGACCAACCGCAACTCTGCAGTTCAGCGGGCAGACTATGGGCATGGCCTTCTCGCTGATTCGCTTCAACTTCGTGTCGCCCGACCCGTCCGACGCTCAGGCGATGAGCGACCGCTACCGGGCCGGGCTGGAGATCGCCCGCTACGCCGACGGCCACGGCTTCAACGCGGTGTCGCTCGAGGAGCACCACAGCAGCCCCATGGCGTGGTGCCCCACCCCGCTGCTCAACGCGGCCATGATCCTGTCGAGCACCGACAACCTCATGGTCACGATCTCCGCTCTGCTGCTGCCGTTGCACGACCCGATCCGGGCCGCCGAGGACATCGCGGTCATCGACCTGGTCAGCAAGGGCCGGCTCGTGATCGTCACCGGCCTCGGATACCGGCCGGTGGAGTACGCGGCCATGGGCAAGGAATGGAAGCGCCGGGGCAAGGTCCTCGACGAAGCGCTGGAGGTGATGCTCACCGCCTGGAAGGGCGAACCCTTCGAGCACAACGGCGAGACCGTGCAGGTGCTGCCCATGCCCTTCACGCGGCCCCACCCGATGCTGCTGGTGGGCGGCTCGTCGCCAGCGGCGGCCCGGCGCGCCGCCCGACTCGGCCTGCCCATGCAGCTCCCCGGCCAGTTCGGTGAGATCGAGGCCCTCTACTACGCCGAGTGCGAGCGCCACGGCACCCAAGGCTTCTGCATCGCCCCCGACAACGTGGTGATGCTGAACGTGGCCGATGACCCCGACCGGATCTGGGCCGAGCACGGCGAGTGCTTCATGCTGGAGGCCATGACCTACAAGCGCTGGCAGCCTCCCGGGCAGACCTCGGCGGTCTGCTCCAAGGCCACCACTGTTGAAGAGCTGCGGGCCGAGGGCATCTACCAGGTGCTCACGCCTTCCGAGGCCGTCGATCTGGCCCGCAGCACCGGCACGCTGGCCCTGCACCCCCTGGTGGGCGGCATGCCCATCGACGAGGCCTGGTCGAGCGTCCAGCTGACGGCCGAACAAGTTCTGCCCGCTCTGGCAGACTGACTGGAATTGGCAGCGAAGGGCGCCGATTTGGGCGCTTACCGCTGCCAGTTCCCCGACGGCCACTCAGGCCCTCTGGCTGGCCGCGACATAGACTGAGGCACCTATGGACTATCGCAACCTGCTGTACGAGCGAGACGATCGCTACGTGACGATCACGCTGAACCGGCCCGAGCGGCGCAACTGCCTGTCATCCGAGATGCTCGGCGAGCTCGAGGATGCCCTGCGCGTCACCGGCGCCGACGCCGAGGTGGCCGGCGTGATTCTGGCCGCCAACGGCCCGGTTTTCTCCTCCGGACACGATCTGGCCGAGATGGCGGCCATGAGCGAGCCCGAGCTTCACGAGCTGTTCACCCTGTGCACGTCGGCCATGATGGCCATGGCCGAGATCCCCCAGGTGGTGGTGGCCAAGGTGCACGCCCTGGCCACCGCGGCGGGGGCCCAGCTGGCCTCCAGCGCGGACCTGATCGTGGCCAGCACCGAGGCGGGGTTCGCGACGCCCGGCGGCAAGGGCGGCCTGTTCTGCCACACCCCGATGGTGGCGGTGGCCCGCCCCCTGGGCCGCAAGCGGGCCGTGGAGCTGGCCCTCACCGGCGACACCATCGACGCAGCCACCGCACTGGACTGGGGTCTCGTCAACCGGGTCGTGCCTGCCGAGCAGCTGGACGAGGCCACCATGGACCTGCTGGGACGGGCTACCCGCGGGAGCCGCTACGCCAAGGGCATCGGCAAGCAGACCCTCTACGCCCAGATGGACATGCCCGTCGCCGAGGCCTACAAGCTGGCCATCGATGTGATGGCGTCCAGAGCAGCCCGCGGCGACGGTGCCGAGTGGCCCAAGGCATTCATCGAGAAGCGCCACGCCGTCTGGACCCACACCGAGTAACTCACCGGGAACCTGCTGCCTGGCGGCGAAATTCGGGTAATTGAGGCGACTATCAACCCTGACGTCCGGAATATCGGTGAGGGACAGCCCGTAAGCGGCCAGCGGAGGTCAGCGGCCGTCCACCGACCAGTGCCAGGGCTCGCTGGGGAGGTTCTTGAGCCCGAAGCTCGGGGCCAGGCGCTGGAGCGCCTGGAACACGGAGCTGTTGCGGCTGGTGATGAGCCGGCCGTTGTTGGTCAGGTCGATGGCCAGGCCTCTCTCGTGGTTGCTCCGGCCCGGGCGAGCCGTCGGGGGCCGGCAGGTGCTTGAGGGCTTGCTCCATATGTCCCACTCCGATGTGCCGCAGTGGGACCTTCGCAGGTTGATCTGCTCTTGGGCGGTCCGGTATCCCCAACCCCCCAGGTCGAAGCCCTCTGACTCCATGGCCGCCACCAGGCCCTCGACCGCGTCCGCGATCTGCGTGTGCACCTCGAAGCCGCGCACCCACACGAGCGGCAGGTCCGTATCGGATGGATCCACCGACTCGGCCAGGGCCCGGGCCTCGGCCTCTTCCTGCTGGGCTCTCAGGCGGGCCTCCTCGGCTCTGCGCCTCGCCTCCTCCGCCCGGCGGCGGGCCTCCTCCTCGGCCCGCTGGCGTTCCAGGGCCGCGGCGATCTCGCGCTCGGCTGCCTCGATCTCCGCGGCCAGCGTCGCATCCAGCTGCCTGATCGTCTGGACTTCGTACAGCCGCCTCTCGACCCGCTCCTCGGCCGCCACCGACAGTTCGGCTTCCCGATCGACCGCCGTTCGCAGGTCGCCGAGGATCAGGGCCGCCTGCCGCCGGTGGGCCTCAGCCGTCTCGGCCGCGGCGAGGGCTTGAAGCCGCCAGCGCTCCAGTTCCTCGCCCAGCCGGCGCAAGTCGTCGATGTCGTCGATCCGGCTGCCGGCGGCGAATCCGGCGAGGGCCTCCTCGCGGGCGTTCTGCCACGGGTCGGAGCCGAGCACGCTGAACGTTCCCGTCGGTGCCTGGAACGAGACGTAAGACTCGATCACGGCCTCGCGAAGGCCCTCCTGGGTGGCGAGCAACTCGGCCTCTAGTTCGGCGATCCTGGCTTCGGCCTCCTGCACAATGGCCTCGGCGTCAATCACCGCCCGCTCGGCCTCGTCGAGGGCCGATTGCTGAGCGTCCACTGCGGCCTGAGCCTTGTTCAGGGCGTCGATCAGGACCTCGGCCTCGGCCGTAGCCGCGTCGAGGCTCCCCGCCGCGGCCTCCGCCGCCTTGTCCAGTTCCTCGCGCTGTGCCTCGGTGTCTCTGACGACCCGCTGGCTCTCCTCGATGATCTCCTCATCGCTCTGAGCGGCAGCCGGCCCGGCTGCGGCTGCGGCGAACAGCAGCACGACGACGGCCAGCCAGCGTCGACGGCGGGCCGAGGGAGAGCAGCGGCAGGGGGATCTGGTGGTCATGGGGTTGTCGCCCGCCCGCCAAGAACCGAAGCCCAAGCTACCAGCGCAGGCCAGCCCGCAGCGCCCCATCGGCTCGGCCTCGGGATGCCCGCTCTTGTTCGCTCCGCTCACGGGCCGCTCGGGCCACGGCCTCGCAAGCTCGGCCTCTGGGAGCCGTTAGCGTGCCCGGCGTGCAACTGGGGCTGACGCTGGGCTACTGGGGCCGCGCCATGCCCGAGGGTCTGGTGGAGTTGGCCGTCGCGGCCGAGAAGGCCGGATTCGATGCCGCGTGGACCGGCGAGTCCTGGGGGTCCGACGCCTTCTCGCCCCTCGTGCTCATCGCCGCAGCCACTGAGCGAATTCGGCTGGGCACCGGAGTCGTGCAGCTCGCGGCCCGGACCCCCACCGCCACTGCCATGCACGCCGTCACCCTCGACCACATCTCCGGCGGGCGGGCGATCCTCGGGCTGGGCGTCTCCGGTCCCCAAGTGGTGGAGGGCTGGTACGGCCGGCCCTCGCAGCGGCCCCTGGCCCGCACCCGCGAGTACGTGGCGATCCTGCGGCGGGTATTCGAGCGCCAGGGGCCCCTTGCTTTCGATGGCGAGCATTTCCAGCATCCCTACACCGGACCGGGCGCGGAGGGTCTGGGCAAGCCGCTGAAGATCATGACCCATCCGCTGCGGTCCATCCCGATCTGGATCGGCGCGGAGGGACCGCGCAACGTGGCCCAGACCGTCGAGATCGCCGACGGCTGGCTCCCCCTGTACTACTCCCCGACGCGCCCCGAGGTCTACGCGTCGCAGCTGGCAGGAGCCCCGGAGGGCTTCGAGATCGCGGTTCACACGACGTTGAGGGTGTGCGATGACGACGGCATCGCGGATGCCCTCTGGCCGGTGAGGGCCAGCCTGGGCTTCTACATCGGCGGCATGGGGGCCGAGGGCCAGAACTACCACACCAAGCTCATGGCCCGGATGGGATACGAGGAGGCCGCCTTCGAGGTCCAGCGACTGTTCCTCGAAGGACGCCGGGACGAGGCCATCGCCGCCGTGCCACAAGAGTTCGCCGACGAGATCTCCCTCGTCGGCCCGCCCGAGCGCATCCGCGACCGCCTCCAAGCCTGGAAAGAGTCCCCGGTAACCATGCTCAACGTCGCCGCCCGCTCCGAGCAGGAGTGCCGCCAGGCCGCGGAACTAGTCAATGCCTGATCCCCGAGGCGCGATATCTCGCCTTTGCCGTGTCGATAGGAAACGCGACGGAACCGCGCGAGCGGAGTCTGTCAGTGCCGGTAGGGGATCGGCATTGACGCGCTGGGGGGTGGCGTGGCCTTGATGTCGGGTGGCGGCGCGTTCCACTCCGGGTACTTGCGCACCGCGTTGGCTCGGTACTTCTCGGTGGAGTGCACCCGGTCGGGGTCGAACTCCGGGATCACCTGGTCGCCGAAGATCTCGATCATCTCGAGGATCTCCTCGTACTCGAAGCCCTCGTTGGGCAGACCGAACACCAGCTGGTCGGTACCCACGGCCACGTAGGACTTCTCCAACTGCTCGCAGACCTCCTCGGGCGTGCCGCACAGCATGTAGCCGGCGTCGATGGCGAAGTCGAGGGTGGCCTCGTCGGGCAGGCCCAGGGGCGGCTCGGGCCAGGTCGGGGCCCCCTCCCGCTTGGGGATGGTGTCGTGATAGAGGCACACCATCGAGTACAGGTAGCCACGGCCGTGCATCAGGGCGATCTCCCGGGCCCGGTCGCGGTCCTCCAGGCAGATGACGGCGTTGGTCATCATCACGTTGTCGTTCATGTAGGAGCCGTGGGGCTCGGAGCACGCCGCGACGGCCTCTTTGTAGCTGTCGATGCGGCCCTTGAGGGCGGGGGCGGGCTCGAAATTGAAGGCGATCGCCCCGATGCCCATCTGTCCGGCGGTGGCGAAGGTGGCCAGGTTGCCGCAGGCCACCCACAGCGGGGGGTGGGTGCCGTTGTAGGGCTTGGGGAGGATGTTGTGGTTGAGGGGCACGTGGAAGTGCTCGCCCTCGTAGGAGTAGTCCCGCTGGGCCCACATGCGGGGGATCTCGGCGATCACCTCGTTCCACATGGCCTTGGTCTCGGAGGTGAGGGTGCCGTTGAACGTGGCGACTTCGTGGCTGCCGGCGCCGCGCCCCGTCCCGAACTCGAAGCGGCCCTCGCAGAAATGGTCGAGCATGGCGGCTCGCTCCGCGATGCGAACCGGGTGTTCCTTGGTGGTGGGGAGGCTGGTGATGGCGGTCCCGAGGTGGATGTAGTCGGTCTGGGCCGCGATCCAGCCGATCATCACCTCGGGGGAGGACAGGTGGCTGTACTCGGTGAGGCAGTGGTGCTCCCCGAACCAGGCGAACTTCCAGTTGTGCTTGTCGGCGAGGATCGGGTACGAAGCCTCGCGCATCAGCATGAGGTGCTCGTGCTCACTGATGTGCGCGGAGGGGCCGGGTATGTAGCCGTTCTGGAATATCCCGAACTCCATGAACCCTCCCTGGGTGGATGGCAGGCAGTTGCGGCTGTCGGGTCCGAGGCTAACGGGACATCACGGGCCGCGCGGACAGGTGAGTCGGCCTCCGGGCGTTGCTGGGGGAGGGGCCGGGTCGGGCAAGGCCCGGTTAGGGTCGGCCAGATGAGCCGTTGGTGGGAGATCGGCGGGGCCGCCATGGGCGACGTCTACGACGATCGCTGGCGGCGCATGGCGGCCCGGGGCGAGTGGGTCCACGGCGAGGCCGACCTGGTGAGCTGGTTCGAGCCGGGCTCCGTGCTCGACGCCGGCTGCGGCACGGGCCGGGTCGCCGTCGAGCTCGATCGCCGCGGCATCGACGTGGTGGGGGTGGACCTGGACGAGCGAATGCTGGAGGAGGCCCGCGGCAAGGCCCCGCACGTGCGGTGGGTCTTGGGCGACCTGGTGGACGTGGAGATCGCCAGGCCGGACTCCGCGGCGGGAGCGGCGACGGCGGCGATGCGGGAGTTCGACGTGATTGTGATGGCGGGCAACGTGATGGTGTTCGTGGAGGTAGGCACCGAAGCGGCCATCGTGGCCAACATGGCCCGGCACCTGAGCCCCGGCGGCCGGCTCGTGACCGGCTTCCGCCTGGGGCTGACCCCCCTGACTTTCTTCGACTACGACCGGTTCGCCGCCGATGCCGGCCTGGAGTTGGAGCATCGCTGGACCACCTGGGACCGCCAGCCCTACGACGGCGGCAGCTACGCGGTCACCGTGCACCGCCGACCAGTGGGTGTGTGAGCATGCCCGCCAACGAAATTGACTTAGTTTTTCCCATTATTTGTAGTCAACTAAGTCAATTTCGCTTTGGAGCCGGACGTAGGCGTGATGGCTGAACTCGACGACCACGCGCTGGCGGCGCGGCTGGCCCACGAGTGCGGCCAGCGGCTGCTCGCTCTGCTCAGCGACCCCTCGGCACCGAAGGGCTGGGGGTTGGAGGACGCCGGCGACCGGCAGGCCCACGAGTTCCTTACCCGCGAGCTGGCCCGCCTGCGGCCCGGTGACGCGGTGCTGTCGGAGGAGGGCCGAGACGACTGGCGGCGACGGCTCGATGCCGAGCGGGTCTGGATCATCGACCCGCTCGACGGCTCGATGGACTTCGGGGTGTCCGGCGCGTGGTCCGTGCATGTAGCGCTGTGCGAGGGCGGCGTCCCGTCCGCGGCCGCGGTGGCGGTGCCCGCCTGGGACACCACCTTCGGGACCCGTCCGCCAGCCCGGCCGACGATGTGCCGGGTCGGGCGCCGCCGGATCGTGGTAGCCCGGTCACGGGGTTACATCGACGGCCGCCGGCTGGCCGACAGCTTGGATGCCGAGGTGGTGACCATGGGCTCCGCGGGGGTCAAGGCGATGGCGGTGGTGCGCGGCGAGATGGACGCCTACGTGCACGCCGGCGGCCTCTATGAGTGGGACGCCTGCGCCCCGGCCGCGGTGGCGCTGGCCGCCGGTCTGCACGCCTCCTGCGCTGATGGCTCGCCGCTGCGGTTCAACAACCCGCGCCCGCACACTCCCGGGCTGGTCATCTGCCGCCCCGATTTCGCCGACGAACTGCTCGAGGCCCTAGCTCCTGTCGTCTAGCCGCGAATTGGCAGCGTTTTGCACGGTATGCGTGCGTTGTGCTGCCAGTTCTGGAAGGGTGCGCGGCCCGGCCGCGAATTGGCAGCGTTTTGCACGGTATGCGTGCGTTGTGCTGCCAGTTCTGGAAGGGTGCGCGGCCCGGCCGCGAATTGGCAGGGTTATGCACGGTATGCGTGCGTTGTGCTGCCAGTTCCTCGGGCTTAGGGATCGGCGGCTGCGAGCTGGAGGGCGCCGGGCACGACCTCCAGCGTGATCGGCGCGGGGCCGAGATACTCGCCGTCGCCGACCAGGTCCATGGGCTCACCCTCGACGGTGACGGTGCGCCCCCGCATCATGTGAACGTGGCGATGGCCGATGTGGCCGCCCTCGAACACCTTGGGCAGCAGGCGCAGCATGGTGGTCCGGCTGGCCGGGCCCACCGCGCACGTATCGATCATCCCGTCGCACGGATCCGCGTCGGGACAGATGGCCATGCCGCCCCCGAACGTCGGCGTGTTGTTCACGGCGAACAGGGCGCTGCGCAACTCGGTGCGCTGCCCGTCGACGGTGATGGCAAGCTCGCGGTGCCGCAGCCCCGGCATGGTCAGCAGGGTCGCCACCGTGTAGCGGCTCGGCCCCTTGGGGAAGCGCATCCGGTCGGCCCGGACGTTGACGTCCACGCTGAAACCGCCGGTCACGCTGAGTGTTACCCACCGCTGCCGGTCGGTGCGGATGGCGTCGACCGGCCGGGTCGGCCCAAGCGCGATGGCCGCGGCCTCCTCGACGCTGAGGCCGAACAGCCCGAAGGCCCGGGCGAAGTCGTTGCCCGTGCCCGCGGGCACTACGCCCAGAGCCGTGCCGGTACCGGCGACCCCCTGGGCGGCGAGGTTCAGCGTTCCGTCACCGCCCACGGCGATGAGCCGCTCCGCGCCCGCGGCTACCGCGGCCCGGGCCGCGTCGGCCGACTCCTCGGCTGAGGCGCCGCTGATGTCGACCGGCGTATGGCCGGCCTGCTCGATCACCCGGCGGACGACCGGCGCAGCCGCGTCGGCCCGACCCCGACCGCCGCGGGGGCTCACGAGCAGGTGGACTTCGCCCACGCCGTCCGGTCTAGCACCGCTTCGGGGGCACCGCTGGGCATCCAGGAGAGTGGCAAGAGCGAGAATCACCCGGACGTTCCGGGGCTGGGCATCGCTGCGCATCCAGGAGAATGGCACGGCCCCTGCTTGACCTGATCGGTGGATGGCCGCCGTCCTCTATAGGCCCAGGAAGCCTCCGCCGTCGGCGACGATGGTCTGGCCGGTGATGTAGCGGGCGCCGTCGGAGGCCAGGAATACCGCGACGGGCCCGATGTCGGCGGCGGCGTCGCCCAGACGACCCAGCGGGGTGCGAGCGACCAGTCGGGTCTCGAGGCTGGGATTGGCGGCCACCGCCGCTTCCATGGCTGGCGTGAGGGCCACCGGGGCGATGGCGTTCACCCGCACGCCGCCCGGGCCCCACTCCCGGGCCAGGCTCTTGACGATCCCGCGCTGGGTCGCCTTCACCGTGGCGTAGATCGGCAGGTTGGCCGACCCCTCCACCCCCGCGGGCGACGTCAGCAGGATCAACGTGCCTGGCCGTCGCCGCAGATGGGGCAGCGACGCCCGAGCGCAGAGGAAGCTCGCGGTGGTGGCCGTGACGATCTGGGGCCGGATCATGTCGCTGCGGGTGAACTGCACCCCGCCGGGCCGTCCTGCATGGGCCACCGCGTTGTGGACCATGATGTCCAGCCCGCCGAAGCGGTCCACCGCCTCAGCCACGGTGGCGTGCACGTCGTCGGCCTGGGTGACGTCGCACCGCACGAAGACGGCTTCGTGGCCGGCGGCCCTAATCGACTCGGCAGCTGGCTCGCCGTTGGCGGCCCTCCGGGCGGCGATCACCACCGCCGCGCCCGCAGCGGCCAGCGCCGACGCGATCCCGGACCCGACGCCTTGCCCGGCCCCGGTGACTATCGCCACCTGGCCCTCAAGCACCCGGCCCTCGGTCATCCGCCCATCCAGGCTCCGCCGTCCATCACTAGTGACGCGCCGGTGAGGCCGCTGGTCATCCGGCCGTCGGCCAGCGCGTCGATCACCGCGGCGACCTCAGCAGCCGACGGCAGACGGCCCAGCGCGGGGTCGTGTAGAGCGGTGGCGTCGACGGCCGCCGCGGTGTGCTCCGGCGGCAGGAACATCGACGGATGCAGCGTCACGGCATGGGCCCGGATCTGGTCCGGCCCCCAGCTGCGGGCCAGTGACCGGGCCAGGACCCGCAGCCCCTCGGCCAGCCCGGCCAGAGCCACGAGGTTCGCCGCGCCGGCCGCACCGACGAGGGGCACGCAGAAGATGATCGTCCCCTGCCGGGCGACCAGATGCCGGTGCGCGCCTCGGGCCACCCGGATGGCCGCTTCCAGCGGGACGTCGCAGGCCGCGGCCCAGTGGCCGACGGTCATCTCCTCGATAGGGGTCGGGGTCCGACTCCGATCGGGATAGAGGGTGTGCACCAACAGATCGAGTCCGTTGACCGGGGTGCCGTCGGCGCTGGCTAGGCCGTCCACGAACCCGTCGTCGACGTCGACCGGTGCCGGGTCCACCAGCAGCACATCCCCCGACAGTTCGGCAGCCAGCGAGGCCCCGGGATCACCCCCGCCGACGACGAGAACGTCGCGGCTCATGCTGGTGTCCCGCTTGCGGGAGGGTGTCCCGTTGATGGGGGCGTCCGGCTCATGGCTGCGCTCCGCGGCCTTCGGCGACCCGCTCCCGCAGCTCGACCGCGGCCCGCACCCCGACCCCGCCGACCACCACCGCGCCCAGCACCCACAGCCACCCGCCGAGCGATGGCGCGTCGAGCTGGAAGAACTCGCGGAGGCCCGGCAAGGCCATCGCAGCCCCATAGGAGGCGGCCATGGACGCGGCCAGGCCGACCTTCCAGGGCCGCAGCGGGCGGCTGATTAGCAGCAGTATCACCAGACCGATGCCCAGCAGCGTCATGGTGGCCGATGTTCGGGCCTCGTCGAGACTCATACCGTCGAGGCGGCGCACGATCTCATACAGCGCGAAGGTCACGGCTCCGGCCGCCGCGCCCGCCGGCAGGGAGAACCGCAGGACGCGGCCGAGGAAGCCGCCTCTGACCAGCTGGTGATTGGGGGCCAGGGCCAGGAAGAAGCCGGGCACCCCCACGGAGAACGTGCCGATCAGGGTGAGGTGTCGGGGCAGGAACGGGAACGGCGAGCCGGCCAGGCCGATCAGCAGCGTCAGCAGCACGGCGTAGGCCGCTTTGGTTATGAACAGGTTCGCCACCCTCTCGATGTTGTTGATGACCCGCCGGCCCTCGGCCAGCACCCGGGGCAGGGTCGCGAACCGGTTGTCGAGCAGCACGAGCTGGGCCACGGCCCGGGACGCGGAGGACCCGGCGCCCATGGCGATGCCCATGTCGGCGTCCTTGAGGGCGAGCACGTCGTTGACGCCGTCGCCGGTCATGGCCACGGTGCGTCCCCGAGACTGCAGGGCATGGACCATGGCCCGCTTCTGGTGGGGGTCGACTCGCCCGAACACGGCGGTCGACTCCAGAGTGTCGGCCAGTTCGTCGGGTTGGTCCGGGAGCTGGCGGGCGTCGAATGCGGGCAGATGCTGCCGGCCCGGGCCGCGGTCGGGGTCCTCCGCGACGCTCTTCGGGCCGCCGGTGATGCCGGCGCGGAGGGCGACCGCGGCCACGGTGGCGGGATGGTCTCCGGAGATCACCTTCAGATCGACGCCCTGATCTCGGAAGTAGGCGAAGATCTCCGGCGCGTCCGGGCGGATCGTGTCGCCGAGACGCACCAGGCAGACGGGCTCCCGGTCTTCGGGCAGGCTGTCGCCGGACGGTTCGGGAAGGTCGGATCGGGTCACCACCAGCACCCTGTCGCCGGCGGCGGAGGCCGCTGCGGCCTTGGCCCGGGCCGCGTCGCTGGCGTCGCCCCGTCCGAGCAGCACGTCGGGCGCGCCCAGGTGGTAGGTGCCCCGGTTCCCGAAGCCGGCTGCAGCCCACTTGCGGGCCGACGAGAACGGCACGCTGTGGCGCAGTTCCCACCCGGCGGGCCGCTCACCGACTGCGGCCGCGATCGCGGCAAGGGTGGCGTTGGGCGCCGGGTCGGCCGAGGCCAGCGCGGCCAGGGCGTCGGTTGCGTCGGCCCCGGTGGCCGACCCGAGCGGCTCCGCGTGGCCGAAGGAGATCTCTCCGGTGGTTATGGTCCCCGTCTTGTCGAGGCAGAGCGTGTCCACCCTGGCCAGCAGCTCCACCGATGCCAGCTCCTTGGCCAGCGCCTGGCGGCGGGCCAGGGCGACTACGCCGGTGATGAAAGCGAGGCTGGTCAGCAGCACCAGCCCGTCGGGAACCATGGCCACCGCCGCCGCGACCGTGCCCCGCAGTGCCTCCTGCCAGCGGTCCTCGGTCGCCAGCAGCCTCCCCAGCAGCAGCACCGTCGCCAGGGGGATGATCCACGTGAGGCGGCGCAGGACCACATTGACCCCGCCCTTGAGCTCGCTTCCGACCAGCTTGAACCGGCGGGCCTCCTCCGACAGCCGCGCCGCGTATGAGTCCGTGCCGACGGCGGTGGCCCGGTACCACCCGGCGCCGGCGTTCACGAACGACCCCGACATCACGCCGTCTCCGGGAACCTTGTCGACGGGGTCGCTCTCGCCGGTGAGGAGCGACTCGTCGATCTCCAGGCCTCGGGCCGCCACCACCTCGCCGTCGACCACGACCTGGTCGCCGGGCTGAAGCTCCAGGATGTCGTCGGCCACCACCTCGCTGGTGCCCACCTCCTGGGTCCGCTCGTCCCGCACTACCCGGGCCCGGGGTGCTGACAGCACGGCCAGCCGGTGCAGCGTCCGCCGGGCCTTCAACTCCTGGGCGATGCCGATGACGCTGTTCGACACCACCACCCCAGCGAACAGTGCGTCGGCGGGGAAGCCGGCCACCATGATGAGCACGAACATCGAGCCGATGATGGCGTTGACCGGGGTGAGCACGTTGTTGCGCACGATCTGGCCCACCGTGCGGACCGGGGCGTCGGGCACGTCGTTGGTGCGGCCCTCGCGCCGGCGCTGCTCGACCTCCGCGGCACTCAGCCCCCGAGGAGCGGCGGCTAGCTCAGGCATGTCTCCAGTCACACGCGCTCGACGCGCTTGAAGGCCTCGCCGTAGGGCAGGCCCGCCCTGTGTCCGGCGGCCCGGCACTTCTCGACGACTCGGGCCCGGAACGCGGCCATCTCGGCTCCGTCGTCCTGTGCGCTGATCCGGTGAGTGCTCTCGAACTGGCTCTCGTGGGCCAGCAGGGCGCTCACCTTGGCGTCGATCTGAGCGTCGCCCACCCGCTCGAAGTGATCGGGCGCCTCGCATTCGAACAGCAGCAACTCCACCGGGCGGTGGTGCGGGACACCGTGCTCGGGGAAGAAGTGTGGATCGCGGGCGGCCACGACCGCGTCCATGCACAGGAAGCCTGCCGCCCGGTGGTCTGGGTGCAGGCGCCACCGCTTGAAGGGGTCATGGCCCAGCACGACATCGGGGCGCAACTCACGGATGACCTTGGCCATCCGGCTGCGCAAGGCCATAGTCACCTCCAGCTCCCCGTCCACCTCACCGAGGAAGCGCACTTCGCCGGTAGCGCCCAGCCTGCGGGCGGCCTCGGACTGTTCCCGCTGGCGCCGGGCCACCAGGGCGGCGATGTCGGCGTTGGCGTCCCAGGTCCCTTTGGAGCCGTCGGTGCACACCAGCAAGCTCGCCTCGCAACCGGCCTCGGACCACTTGGCCAGCGTCGCCCCGCAGCCGAACTCGATGTCGTCGGGATGGGCGCCGATGGCGAGCGCTCGACCGGGAACGGCGACATCGACGGTGGTCACGGGCTCACCGCCAGTGAGTCGAGGCCCAGGGCGAGGCGGTCCTCCGAGGGCAGGGCCAACAGGTCCTCGGGATGGTCGATGTCTGAGGCCAGGGCCTCGTCTTCCACCACCCTCACGGCCAGCTTGAGCCGCTCGGCCTCGGCCACATGGCGCGCGAAGGAGCCGGGGCCGTACGCGAAGCGGAACCTGCAGGCTGTCGGCACACACAGCACATTGGAGCCGTCGCGGCGCCCGTCGGGCACTATCACCAGTCCTGGGCCCACGGCCGGTCGCAGAGTTCGGGCCCGAGCCAAGTCGGCGTGAGCCACCACGGCCCTCTCGACACCGGCCGCGGCGAGCCGGTCCACGGCCACCGACACGGCAGTGGACAGGCCGGGCCGGCCCACCGGCACGACTTCCGCGCCCAGATCTGTGGCCCAGGTCGCCACCTCGGCGTCGTCGGTGGCCACGTGCACCGGCAAGGCGCCGGCGGCGGCCACCACCCGGCCCGCCATGGCCCGCATCAGGTCCCGGCAGCCCGAGCGGCCGAGGACGTGCTCCAGCCGCGACAAGGCGCCCTCGAAGGAGCGGATCGGCACGACCACCGCGGTGGTTGGAGTTTCGGAGATCTGGGTCAGTGGCACGGGGCGGCTCCGGGCGTGCCGTAGGCGACGACGGGGCGAGTCTAGGGTTGCGGCTGTGAACCTTCGGGTTGCGGTGATCGGCGCGGGCTCGTGGGGGACCACCGTCGCCCATCTCTGCGCCCACAACGCCCCCACCGTGATCTACGCCCGCGATCCTGCCGTGGCTGGCGCGATCGAGTCGGCCGGCGAGAACGCCCGCTACCTGCCCGGCCGGGCGCTGCACCCCGCGCTGCGGGCCACCGCCGACATCGGCGAGGCGGCCGCCGGTGCCGACGCGGTGGTGATGGCCGTGCCGTCCCACGGTTTCCGGGACGCCCTGCGGCTGCTGCGCCCCCATGTGCGCGATGGCACGCCGGTCGTGTCGCTCACCAAGGGCCTCGAGGGGCGCACCCGCAAGCGTATGACCGAGGTGGTGGCGGACGAGCTCCCCGGCCGGCCGACCGGGGTTCTGACCGGGCCGAACCTGGCCAAGGAGATCCTGGCCGGCCACGCCGCGGCGGCCGTGCTGGCCATGGCGCCCGCCGACGCACCGCTGGCCGAGCAGCTCCGCGGCGTGTTCTGCGCCCAGGACTTCCGGGTGTACACCCACACCGACGTCGTTGGGGCCGAGATCGCGGGCGCCACCAAGAATGTGATCGCCTTGGCCGCCGGCATCTCCGACGGGCTCGAAGCCGGGGACAACACCCGGGCCGCGCTCATCACCCGGGGCCTGGCCGAGGTGACCCGCCTGGGTGTGGCTCTCGGCGGCGAGCCCGCGACGTTCGCGGGCCTGGCCGGGATCGGCGACATCGTGGCGACCTGCGTCAGCGCCCAGAGCCGCAACCGTCATGTGGGCGAGCGCCTGGGCCGGGGCGAGCCGATCGACGAGATCGTGGCGTCCATGGACCAGGTGGCCGAGGGCGTCAAGTCCACCCCGGTGGTGGCGTCGCTGGCCCGCTCGCGGGGTGTGGACATGCCGATCACCGAGGAGGTGCGGGCGGTGATCGAGGACGGCCGACCGGCCGCGGCCGCCTACCGGGCGCTGCTCGATCGTCCCCCCACCAGCGAAACCCGCCGGTGACGCGCGAAGGCCGAGGCGCGGCGAGGGCCCCGTCGCAGGTGCGCGGCGACGAAGAGCTGATCGGCGACCTCGACGGGCCGGTGGCCGCGGTGGATCGGTCGGGAACGGTGGCTCCAGCCGGCGCGGGTTGGGAGGTGGGCTGGGCTGTCGGTGCGGAGGACCGCTGGCATGTGGCGTCCAGCGAGGCGGCGGTGCGCTCGCGCTTGGTCGGCGACATGCCGGTCACGGCCACGGCCATGGGAGTGCCGGGCGGCGATGTGACGCTGCGAGTGGCTGTGGGCCGGGCCGGGCCGGGCCGGGTAGTGGTGCTGGAGTTCACCAACGACACGCGGGCGCCGGTGAGCCTGGCGGTGGCGGTGACCGGCTCGGTCAAGTCGGCCTCGGTGGACGGATCCCGTCTACTGGCCGATGGCCGGGTGGCGGTCGATCTCGGACGTGCCCCAGGAGGGGCGGTGGCGGTTGACGACGGCGACGTGTGGCGAGCCGTTCGGGCCGAGCCGTCCGCGGGAGACTGCGAGGCCCGGAGCCGTGCAGGGCTGGCTGCGGCCGCGGCGATGGTTCCGTTGGTGCCCCGGGCGCCGTTGCGGGTAGCGGTCGCGGTCGAGAGCGAGTTGTTGGGTGGTGCTGGCTCGCCGGAGGAGATCGCGTCCGGCTGGCGGGCTGTGGTGGAGCGGGCCGCCTCCGTGGATCTCCCCGACGAGGCCGCGGAGCGAGCTTGGCGGCGGGGGATCGCGGCGTCGATTCTGGCTGCGGGCACCGCCGAGCCGCTGGCGGCGGCGCGGGCTGCGGCGGTGCTCGACCGGGTGGGCCTGCCCGATGAGGCTGACAGGGCGCGGGAAGCGCTGGTCGGCCAGGCCGAGCGCCTCCTGCTCCCGCCGCCGGTGGCCACAGCCGCGCTGCGGGCCTTGGCGTCAGGCCGGCTGCGGACTGGTCGGGTCTCAGGACTGGCAGGGCTGGCCGGTCCGCTGACCGAGGCCGCGGGCGACCATCTCGACGCTCTCACCTTGGAACAGGTGGCTGCCGTCCTGGAGACCGAGGCTCCTGCCGCAGCCCGCGACGCCCGCCGCCTTCTGGCCGAGACGCTTCCGGCACACCCGATGTCGGATACCGCTGCGACCGTTGACGGCCCTGCCGCCGCGGTACGAGACGGCGTCGCATTCGGAGGGGACGGCCTCGCCGGAGTGGAGGCCCTGCTGGACTGCCTGGTAGCGGAGTCCGCCGATCATCTCGAAATGCTGCCGGCGCCGCCCGAGCCGTGGGCGGGCTCCTCCGTGGACGCCCGCGCGCTGGTGACCCGACACGGCGCGCTCTCGTTCTCGGCGCGCTGGCACGGCCCCCGTCCCGCGCTGCTGTGGGACCTGCAGCAACCCCGCTCGGCCGTAGCCCTGAGCTGCGGCCTGGACAAGTCTTGGTCTTCCGCCTCGCTCACAGGCGAAGCCCTGCTAGCGCCCGCCTAGCGGCGTTGGTGCTGGCGCGCGCCGTGTGTCACACTGCACCAATGGAAACGCACGCCATGCCCGCAGCCGCCCCGGCCCTTCCGGAGATCGACGTTCCCGCGTGGGCTTGGGCGCTGGTGGCGCTGGCCGCAGCGGCGTCGTACTTCGTGATGCTTGAGAACGGCGTCATGCTCAGCCATGTGGCCGGGACCCTCCACGAGTTCTTCCACGACGGCCGCCACTTCGCGGGCGTACCCTGCCACTGAGCGATCCGCTCCACTGAATGAAGCGGATCCTGGGGGTCGGCTGCCTGGCCGGTTTGGCCGCTGGCGTCGCCGCGGCGCTGTTCGCGGCCACCGCCGGCAGGGGGCCGATACGCGATGCCATTGCGCTGGAGGACAGGATCAGCCACGCCACCAGCGGAGCCCACCACGAGGACCTGTTCGGGCGAGGAGTGCAGGAGATCGGCGGCGCGATAGGGCTGGTCGTGTTCGGACTGGCGCTGGGCGTCATCTTCTCCGTCGTTTTGGCCGCGGTGGGGCCGCGGCTGGCCGCGTCCACCCCTCTGGCCGCCTCGATCCGGCTTGGCCTCTTCGGGTTCGTGGCCGTCGTCCTGGTGCCCTTCCTGAAGTACCCGGCCAACCCGCCTGCGGTGGGCGACCCCGCCACGGTCAACGAGCGCACCGCCTTGTACTTCGCCGTGTTGGGCCTCTCGATCCTGTCGACCTGGGCCGTGTGGCGGTTCCATAGAGGGGTCTCCCTGGCCCCGGTGGCCAAGGCTTGGGCGACGGCCGGGCTCTACGGCGCGGGGCTCGTCGTGATCTTCCTGGCCCTCCCCGGCAATCCCGACTCCATCGACGCTCCCGCGGATTTGGTGTGGCGGTTCCGGCTGGCGTCGCTCGGGGCCCTAGCCGCGGCCTGGACAGTTCTGGCCCTGGTCACCGGCACCCTGCTGTCGCGGCCGACCTCGACGGCCTAGTTCTCCCAGCGTCAGGCTTCGGCGTATAGCTCGATGTGGCGCCGGGCCGTGCTCGCCCATGAGTAGCGGTCGGCGGTGGCGGCCCCGCCCGCCCGCAGCCGGCGCACCAGCTCGGGGTCGTCTCGCACCCGGGCCATGCCGGCCGCCAGAGACGAGGGGTTGGCCGCCTCCGTCAACACCGCGTCGGTGTCGTGGGTCAGGAACTCCTGGAAGACCTCGATGTCGGAGGCGACCACTGGCAGTCCCGCGGCCAGAGCCTCGAGGATGACGAGGCCCCAACCCTCGCTGATCGACGGGAACACGAAGCTGTCGGCGGTGCCGAACCAGCCGGGCAGCTCCGCGTCGGGCACCGTGCCGACCAGAACCACGTCGTCTCCGAGGCGCAGGCCGTGCGGGCCCAGCGACCCGAGCACCTCGTCCCGGTAGGCCCGGTAGTCCTGGAAGGAGTGGCCGCCCACCACCGCCAGCATCGGCGGCTGGCCCGGCCCCGCCTTGAGCATTCCCAGCGCCTCGACCAGGTAGCGCGAGCCCTTGCGGGGCTCGATGCCTCCCACCGTCAGGTACACGTGGCGCCCGCCGGCGCTGATCCTGGACCGCAGAGCGTCGCGCCACTCCGGCGACCGCGCCGCGCCGGCGAACCGCTCGACCCTGACCCCGTTGGTGACCACGGCCGCGCTCACGCCGTAGTCGTCGAGCAGGCGCCTCCTCCACGGCTCGCTCACCACCAGCACCCGGTCCGGCTCGGTGATCGCCGCGTCCTGGCACTCCACCAGTGCCGGAGTGGTGAAGTCGTCTATGTGGTGGACCGTGCGGAACAGTCGGAACCCGGCTCCGCTGTCGCGAACCCGGGCCGCGGCTCGGGCCGAGATGCAGTCCTGCGTGTGTACGATGTCGAAGCGGTCGGCGAGTTCGGTCAGCCCCGACGTCAGCGCCTCGATGTGCGAGAAGACCCGTTCCGTCAGGGTTCCCGCCCGGGGCGGGGCCTCCACGATGCGCACGGGCACAGTGGCGGGCCGGAAGAACCCCTCGGCCGGATCGCCCAGGGCGACGAGGGTCACGTCGACGCCCTCCGCGGCCAGGGCCTCGGCCAGCTCCACGCTGTGCACGGCGCCGCCCCGGGGTCTCACCGAGTAGGTGGCGACGGCGATCCGGGCCGTAAGTGTCACGCCGCGGGATCCCGCTCTCGTTCGCTGCGCTCACGGGCCGCTCGGTCCACGGCCTCGCTCGGCGCCCTACGAGGGTTCTTGCGAGTCACGACCGATCCGCCCGGCCTCGAGGCTTGTCCGCAGTTCGTGGTGGACCAGCGCGGGATCGCGGTTCACGAGCGCGGCCGCGGCCAGCGCGGCCCGGGCATTGGTCTCGGCCACGATGCAACCCGCCTCGCGCATGATCGACCGCTGCTGCTCGAAGTCCTGGGGATCGCGGTCGGTTCCCAGCACGTAGGCCACGACGGCCGCGCCCGACTCCGCTATCTCCGCCACCGCCGGAGCGAGCATGGAGGCGGGGTCCGGATGGGCACCGTCACCGATGACCACATCCAGCAGCACCGCAGCCACCGCGGGATCCGAGACTTGGTCACGCAGCAACTCGAGCCTTGCCTCGGGATCGATCATCGGGTGGGGGCGCCCGACGGTGAACTCCTCCTCGCCCAGGTCCAGGCACAGGTGGCCGTCGGGGGGCCCGGGCAGCTCCCACCCAGGATCGAGCGGAGTGTTGGAGAACACGGCGCCGATGTGCCGGCTGGCGATAGTCATGGCCTCGTAGGCCAGGGTGCCCCCGCTGAACAACCCCACCATGCGTCGCCGGCGCGGGTCGAGAGCAGCGGAGAGCCGGGCGACCTCGGCGTCGATGGTGCCGACCGGGTCGGCGCCGGAGTGGCCGAGGCGATCCAGGGACTCCACCACCCCCTGCTCGAGCGTGTTGCACACCCTCACTCCCGGAGCCACCGCCACGGGCCTCTCCAGCCCGATCAGGGCGGCCACGACCGGCGTGGCGGTGGGCTTGCCCAGCAAGCGCTCGGCAACGGACGGAGCAGGCGGCTTGGAAACCAGCAGGATCAGTTCCGTGGGGCTGTGATGGTCGAGAGCCTCCACTGCGGCTTCGGCCATGAGCCCGCCCACGTCTTCGGACAGGTCGCGGCCTCCCACCCCGATCACATGCGTAACACCCGATCCCCAACGGTCGAGCAGGGCCATGACCTCCTGCGCGCCCGTGCCGGCCGCCGCGACGACTCCCACCGGTCCCGGCGCGACCCGGTTGGAGAAGCCGAGCCCCACACCGGCCAGCGCGGCGGTGCCCGCTCCTGGACCCATGACCAGCCGGCCCAGAGCGCGGGCCCGCTGCTTGAGGCCGATCTCGTCGGCCAGGGGCACGTTGTCGCTGAAGAGCAGCACATCGAGGCCGCGGGTCAGGGCCTTGTGGGCCTCCAGGGCCGCATACGGGCCGGGGACGGAGACGATGGCGACGTTGGCGCCGGATGCCGCGGCCAGAGCGTTGTCGAGGCTGGCGGGACCCGGCGCCGCCGGATCAGCACCGGTGCCGTTGCCGGGCTCGGCGACTTCGAACAGCACTCGCCGAGCGGCCTCCAGGGCGGCGGTCAGATGCTCGCCAGACCCCCTGACCGCCAGCACCAGGTCGTTCGCCGAGACATCGTCGAGGCCCTCGGCCGGGCCCTCGGCGGCCAAGTCCGCCAGATTGGCCGGAGTGGCCATCAGTGCCCAAGCCCAGTCCACCCCGGGTGCCTCGCGCATCGCCCGGGTGGCCTCCAGCAGTCGAACGCTGTCGACGTAGCAGTCCGCTATGACCTCGGTGCTGATCATGTCGACGCAGGCAGGCTCATCGTGCCGGCGCGGGCCCGGTCCTGATCATGCCAGCGCGGGCACAGGGTCCGGCACGATCCGTGTGCCCCGGGGACCCTCGATCACTCCGGCGGGCTCGTCGAGGGTCGCGTACACGAGCTCGGGCGTGGTAATGGCTGAGATCCGCCCCGGTGCCTCCACGAACTCGCTTGCTGCCTCGACTCCTGCCTCCACGAACTCGATGGCGGCCTCGACCTTCGGTCCCATGCTCCCGGGGGGGAACTGGCCGTCGGCCAGATGGTGCCGGGCGACGGACGCCGTCATCTCGGCGACCGGCTGCTCCTGGGGGGTGCCGAAGTTGAGACGCACCGCGGCCACGCCGGTCACCATAACCAGCGCCTGAGCGCCCACGGAGTCCGCGATCCGCTCCGCGGCGAAGTCCTTGTCGATGACGGCATCGACGCCCCGGTACGCGCCGTCGGCCGAGCGGGCCACCGGAATCCCGCCGCCTCCGCCGGCCACGACGATGTAGCCGAGATTTACCAGGGCCGATATGGCCGCGGCCTCGATGGGCGCCATCGGCCTCGGCGACGGGACCACTCGCCGGTAGCCCCGCCCGGAGTCCTCGGCCATGGCCCACCCCCTCCCAGACTCCAGGGCGGCCGCCTCGGCCCGGTCGAAGAACGGACCGATGGGTTTGGTGGGGTGGGACAGGGCGGGGTCGCATGGGTCGACCTCGACATGAGTGACGACCGACACCGCTCCCGCGATCTCGCGCTTGCAGACCTCGTTGAGAGCGAGGCAGATGAGGCTTCCCAACTGTCCCTGGGTCATGGCGCCCAGGGTGAAGAGGGGCAGGGCGGGCACGAGGTCGGTCGAGCCCTCGTGCTGGATGGCCAGGTTGCCGACCTGGGGACCGTTGCCGTGCACGATCACCACGTTCCATCCCTTGCGGATCAGCGAGCGAACCGAGTGGGCCATGGCCAAAGCGTTGGTGTACTGCTCCTCCAGCGTGCCGCGCTGATCTTCGCGAATGAGCGCATTGCCTCCGAGAGCGAGAATTGCGGTCTCGGCCAAGGCTCACCCCTCTCGCAGACCCCGCCGGGCCCGTCGGCGCTGACCCGGAGCCCTCGAGTCTGCCGATAGCAGAACCGACTTTCTTATAGTAGATGAGAGGCGAAGGGCCGTGCCAAGCCTCGGCCCCACCGGCGGGCCGCCGCAGGCGACAAGGAGCCGATGACATGCCCAACGATCCGAGCGACGCAGACCCCGCTGCGACGTTGGGCGGCCGTCGGAGCGCAGACCCCGCTGAGACGCAGCGCGCCCATCGGAGCGCAGATCCCACCGCAGTTCTGGCTGCCCATTGGAACGAGAGTGAGCGCCGCCTCTATCCGACCGCCACGACGAACCCCGACGCCTACCAGTCGGCGGTGACGCTGGTCCGCGGCGTGGCCGACGCGCTGGCCGCGGTCTCCGATCTCGGGGACCTGGCCGAACGGTGGGAGCACCGGTCCGCCGTCCTGGACGAGGCGGTGAGGGCGACCGGCGAATCGGTCGCCTACGGCCTCACGGAGGCGACTGCCGGCTGCGGGTTCGCCATTCGGCGCCGTGAGCTGCTGGCCGAACGAGCCGAGCGTCGGCGCCGTGAGAGTGTCGCCGCGGCACGCCGGGCGGGTCGGGCATGGGCGGTCGTCCATGAGCAGGGCGAACTCGGCGCGGGCCTCGCCGACCCCTACCAGTGCATTGAACTGCACCTGGCGACCGGGTTGTCGGTGGTGAGCATGGTCGAGCCCGACCCGTCGACCATGACCCCCGTCTACGTCGTGACGGTCACCGCCATGGACGCCGAGCCGGTTGGCAAGCCCGCCATCGACGGGGGCGCCTTCGAGGATCTGGAGACATCCGATCCGGAGCTGTTCGAGGGCAACCGGCAGACCATGCGTAGCCAAATCGAGAATTGGCAGCGGTGAGTGCCCAAATGGGCGCTGAGCGCGGCCAATTCCCCTGCGGCACGAGTTCGCACATCCGCAGCTTCACCAAGCCTGTGTGTACGTGCTCAGGGCCACAGTCCGGTGATGGGCTCGCTCTTGAGGTCGAACACCTGGCGGCTCGCGTCCCGATGTCGCACCGTGAGCACGCCGCTGCCGGTGACGGTTCCGGTCACCGCGGCGGCGAGCCCTGCCGAGCGGAACAGGTCCACGCACTGTCCGGGCCGGTCGGTGGCGAGCCAGAACGCATAGGTCGGGAAGCAGACGATCCAGCGGTCCAGGCTCACTCCGGCCGGTACCGGCAGCTCATCGAGGTCGATCTCGGCCCCGAGCCGTTCGGGCTCGAGAAGCATGGCCAGCGAGCCGATCGAGCCGGCCATGCTGACGTCCTTGGCCGCCGACGCGAGTTCCTGTTGTGCCGCGTGAGCCAGCAGGCGCACGTCGGTGGCCACACGGGCTCCGCGGGAGCCAATGCTGGTGAAGAAGGGGAAGTCGGTGCGCATTCGGCCGTCGAGGCAGCAGGCGAACACAAGGTGCTGGCCCGGACGGGCCCGGGTCGCCGACAAGACCCTTTCGGCTTCCCCCACGGCGAAGGCCGACAGCGCCGGTTCGCCGTCATGCTCGGTGATGTGCCCGCCCACAACCGGCACGTCGTAGAGGTCGGCCGCTTCGGCCATGCCGCCCAGCGCCTCCGCCGCGACCGGGGCCGGGGCCACCACCGTGTTCACGATGCCTCTGGGGATGGCCCCCATGGCGGCCAGGTCGTTGACGTTGGCGAGCACGGCCGCCATGCCCGCGGCCCGGGGATCGGAGGCCACGAAGGCTGGATGCATGGCCTCGCCGCAAACGACGACAGAGCTTCCAACGGGCACCTCCACGACGGCGCCGTCGTCGCCGGGCCCGGCTACCGGATCGAAGGCTTCGATGATCCGGCGCACGGCCCCGATGGCTCTCTTGGCCCGCAGGCCTGCATGGTCCCTCACAACGGCGGCCAACTGGTCCAGCGACATCGGGTGCTGCGATGACCGTCCCCGCGACGCGGAATCCTGCGAAGCTGGCTGGTGCGTCGGCACGGCCGAACGGTACCGCAGCGGCGGCTCCGGTCTCCGCGGTCTCGGTGGGCCAGGCCGTGCTGGAGGCGACATCGAAGGACTTCGCCGGCCGGGTCGAGGGCATCTTCCGCGGCGGGTTCTATGTCTCGGGCCCCTCCGGGGACTTGTTCGCGGTGGCGGGTCCCCGATGCTGGCCGGGGCCTCTGCACCTGATAGTCGAGGAGTTGGCTGCTGCGCCGACCCTGCACGATCCGGTGAGCGTCTCAGACATGGTCCTGAGTGCGGGCCAGCTACACGTGCGCTTCGGCCGGTGTCCGCGCTGGACGCCGCGCCTGCCCGAGCGTCTCAGCGTGGAGCCTGCCGCTTGGGGAGACCTGGCGGTCAATGGCGCCCCCGAACTGGCAAGCGTCTGGAAGATGGCGGCTCGCGACGTTCGCCGCGGCGACTTGGCCTCGGTGTTTCAGCTACTCCAAGGCCGAGGGACGGGGCTCACACCCAGCGGCGACGACGTGCTGGCGGGGATCCTGCTCGTGGCGGCCATCGACCCGGGCCGGCGGGAAGTCCTGAGCGACCTGGCCATGCGTGCTCGCACTACCCGGTTGAGCCGCGCCTTCCTGCGGTGGGCCGCAGCCGGCCAGAGCATCCGGCCCGCGCACTCCCTGCTGGACGCGGCGGCGTCCGGGGATCGGGCCGGGATGCGCCGGGCTGCGGCGACACTGGCCGGGGTGGGTGCCACGTCAGGCCGGGCCCTCGCGGCCGGCATCGCTCTAGCTGCGACCGAACTCGCCCGTAGAATGGACCCCCGGCCCGCCGACCCGCAACGCCGGTCAGGAGATCGCCCAGATGCCCATCTCTGAGCCTCCCCGGTTCCTTCAGACGGCCGCCAGGACGATCAAGCCGCGCCGTCGCGGCATCACCCACGTCATAGACACCGGCACGCCGCCGGCACGAATCGAAGCGCTGGTGCAGGCCGACGGTGCCTTCGTGGACGTCTGGAAGTTCGGTTTCGGCACCGCCTATGTAGACACTTCGATCGCATCCAAGATCGAGTTGCTCCAGGCCCACGACATCAAGGCCTGTCCGGGGGGCACGCTGCTGGAGGCTGCATGGTGGCAGGGCCGGAGCGAGGAGTTCTTCGGCTGGGCCCGGAGCCTGGGATTCGGCTGCGTGGAGGTCTCGCGGGGCTCGACCGCGATGCCCCCGAGCACCAAGCGGGCACTGATCGCCGCGGCCCGCGGCCACGGGTTCGAGGTGTTCGCCGAAGTGGGGAGCAAGGATCCCGGCGAGCCGGCCCGGCCGGAGCAGTGGCTCGACGAGGCGCGCCGCGACATCGACAACGGGGCGTGCTGGCTGGTTGCCGAGGGCCGGGAGAGCGGGACCGTCGGCCTCTACACCGCCGACGGGCTGGTGAGGGCCGATCTCGTGGACGCCCTCGAGAGCCTCGCGCCGGCGGCCCCGGTTGTGTACGAGGCACCGCGCCGGGAGCAGCAGGCGTGGCTGGTGAACCACTTGGGGACGAACGTCAACCTGGCCAACGTCGCGGGCGACGACGTACTGGCAGTGGAGGCCCTCAGGCGCGGGCTGCGATCCGACACGCTGCGGATGCTGCTTCCCGCGCTCGGGCGGGGCGAAGGCCCATCCCCGCAAACGGCCGACGAATCCCAGCCGACCCTGGGCGCGAGCCCGCACGCTTAGGCTGTGTTCGACCTGGATCCCGCCTCACCCAACATCATGCCGTCGCGGTACCGGCAGGTGTCGGTGGCCGCGGTTCCGAGCCTGGCCCCGGAGGATCTGGTGGCCCGGTTCACCGGGCGGGAGGCCTACTTCCGGACCAGGTTCGTGGTGGCCCGGCTGGACGGCGACCCCGAGCGCTGCGCGCTGGTGGAACTGGCCCGGGACGGCAGCGACGACCTTTTCTCGCCTGCGACGGCCGCCCGGGTTCTGGCCGCCGCCGACGAGTGCGCGTACGTGCGGGACGAGACCGCCGACCCCGGTGTCGCCTCCCACATGGCCGGTGTGGCGGCCACACGACCGGACCGGGGCTGCGTCGTGGTGGAGGGCCGGTACCGCCATGTCAGCTTCCTCCTCAACGCCGAGCCGATCCGGGTCACAGTTGTGGATGTCGTGCCGCCCGAGCCGTCGAAGCTCTCCGACCAGGTGGCCAGGGTCCTGGACTCCGCCGAGGACTTGCCCCCCGTCGCGGTGGACGAGCGGATCGTCGACAGCCGGGCGCTGGTGACCGAGCCGGTGCCGGAGGGGCTGATCGTTCCCTGCCGGGGAGGGGGGATCGACATCGAGGGCGTGGCCGTGTCCCACCTGGACGAGCGGCCGTCCTTCGCCGGCGCCGCCCTGCTCGGCTGCGAGCGCTCCCAGCAGATCCACCGCTGGTTCTACGGAACGGAGGCGGCGCGGACCATCGACTGGTGCCCCCGACGACTGATCGATGCCGACGAGTCTGTCGACGGGCTCGTGCTGAGCCGCTGCTGCATGCTCGACGAAGGCCTCGAACGGCACGCAGACACGGTGATGGTGCCCTGGGGCGCCACCCTCGCTGAAGTGCGCCAGGCTCTCCGCTCGCTGGCCGATGCCGGGGACGGGACGTGGACGCCCACCTGATCGACTCGGCCGTCTATGGCCGCGCCTGGTCGACCGAGGAGTCGGTGGCGATCTTCAGTGAACGGGCCCGCCTGTCTCGCTGGGTGCAAGTGCTCAAGGCTCTCGCCGCCGCGCAGGCCGAGTTGCAGATCATTCCCGACGCATCGGCCCGGGCCATCGACCGCCTTGACGCCGAGCAACTCGACCCGGCCGCGATGGGAGTCGAGACCCGTCGGACGTCGCACTCCGCTCTCGGGCTGGTGGGCCAACTCCAGGCCCAACTGCCCGCCGAGGCCCGCGAGCACGTCTACTACGGCGCCACCGTGCAGGACGTCTCCGACACCGCCGCCGCGCTGGAGATGCGCGACGTCGGGGGGATCGTGTGGAGGGATCTGCGGGCCGTGGAGAGCTCGGTGCTGGAACTGGCCGAGCGCCATCGGGACACGCCCATGCTCGGCCGCACCCACGGCCAGCCGGGCGCCCCGCTGACCTTCGGGCTCAAGGCCGCCTCCTGGGCTGACGAGACGGCTCGCCACCTGGAGCGCTGGTGCCAGAGCCGTCCCCGCCTAGTGGTGGGCCAGCTTGCCGGCGCGGTGGGGGCTCTGGGCTTCTACGGGGACCTAGGCCCCGAACTGCGCAACCGTTTCTGCGAGCTTCTCGGGCTGGGCGAGCCCGCCGTCTCCTGGACCGGGGCGCGCGACCGGATCGCCGAGTTCGCCAACAACGGGGCCCTGGTCTCGGCCACCATGGCCCGCATGGCCAACGAGGTGTACAACCTCCAGCGGCGCGAGATCGCCGAGGCCGCGGAGGCGGCGTCGGAGGCGACTGTGGGCAGCTTCACCATGCCCCACAAGCGCAACCCGGAGCGCAGCGAGCAGATGGTGACGCTGGCCCGGCTGGTGCGTTCGGCCGCGGGCGTGCTGACCGAGACGATGGTCGGCGACCACGAGCGCGACGGCAGAACCTGGAAGACCGAATGGGTTCTCCTGCCCGAGCTTTGCCACTACCTGTGCGCCCAGCTCAACCTGGCCCGCGGCCTGGCCGCAGGCATCGATGTGGATGCAGGCGCGATGGCGGCCAACCTGGAGACCATGGGCGACTCCGGGTCCCAGGAACTGCTGAGGCGCCTGTCGGCCCGTCTGGGCAAGCACCGGGCCAACGACGAGCTCCAGGCCGCCTACCGGAAGGCCCGCGAGCATGGCCGGCCCCTGGCGGAGATCCTCGACGGCGTCGCCACGCCCGCCGAGCTCGAGGGACTGGACCAGCCCGCGACCGGCACCGCCCCGGCGATGGTCGACGCCGTCGTCGCCGCGGCCGCCGAGCGGCGGGCCGCCGAGACCGATGAGTGGGTCTAGGAGATGACGGGGGACGAGACCGGCGCCGACCGCGGCCCCCGGCTCGCCGGACCCTCATCGGAGGCACCGGCTCAGGAACTGGTCGACGCCGGCTTCGCGTGGGAGATTGCTGACGCTCCGCTGCTGCACCACGGCCTGAACATGGCCGATTTGGGCCACGTTCTTGATCTACGGGCCCGGGGACTCATTCCCGAGGAGGCCGCGGCCGACCTGCTCCGGGTCCTGCTGGACGCGCACGGCACCGACCCCGCGGATTTCCCCTACGACGCCGCCTCCGGGGAGGTCTACAACTCGCGGGAGCGCCACTTCGTGCAACGCATCGGCGACTCCGCCGGATGGCTCCACGCCGGCCGTCCCCGCCGGGAGGCCGCCCGGGTGGCGCTGAGGCTGCTGCTGCGCTCCCAGACGGCGCGCCTCATAGAGGTCGGGGCCGACTTCGCAACGGCGGCCGCCGCGGTTGCGGCCGACCATGCCGAGACCTTCATGGGCGACCAGACCTACCTCCAGCAGGCCCAGCCGTCCACCTTCGGCCACTACCTCCTCGCCTTCGTGCCGCCCGCCCTGCGTGATGGGGAGCGCTTCTCGGCCGCCCTCGATCAGGTCAACACCAGTCCCGGCGGCGCGGGCTGCGTCAACGGCAGCCGGCTGCTCGACGACAGGGGCGCCATCGCGGATGCGCTTGGGTTCGACGGGGTCATCGCCCACACCCGCGACGCCATGTGGCAGACCGATGTCTTCATCGATCTGCTGGCCACCTCGGCCAGCATGATCGCCAACCAGGCCAAGCTCGCCGAGGATCTCGAGATCTGGTCCAGCCAGGAGTTCGACTACGTCGACCTGGCCGGACCGTTCACCCGGGCCTCGGTGCTGATGCCCCAGAAGCGCAACCCCTACGCACTGTCGATCATCCGGGGCGCCAGCGGGGTGCTGATCGGCCGGATGAGCGGCTTCCTGGCCGTGGTCAAGAGCCCGTCGGCCCGCAGCGACAACCTGATCTTCGCCTACGGGGAGATCCCCAGGGCCCTCGACTTCACCATCCGGGTAAGCGCTCTGACGACAGGGGTGGTGCGGACCCTGCGCGTCAACGCCGAGCGGATGTGGTCGGAACTCGAGCGCGGCTTCGCCCAAGCCACCGACCTGGCCGAGCATGTGATGGTGGCCGGCGGCGTCGACTACCGCACGGCCTACAACGTGGTGGGACGGGCGGTGAGGGCCGCCAGCCGCCAGGGTCTCACCGGGTTGGACATCACATCGGAGATGCTGGACGAAGCGGCCGCCGAAGTGTGCGGCCGGCGTCTCGGACTGGACGTCGGCGCGCTGGCCGAAGCCCTTGACCCGCGCCGGATCGTGGCCACCCGCAGGGCGACCGGCGGAGCGTCCCCCGGCGAGGTGAAGTCGATGGCCGAGGAGTTCACCGCCCGGGCCGCCCAGCTGCGGGCCGGGGCCGTCGAAGCCCTGGAGCGCTACGCCCGCGCCGAGGAGACGCTGCTGGCCCAGGCCCGGACTCTCGCCACCCGAAAGTGAGCGGATTGGGCGGGCGCACGCCTCGCTGGAGGTGAAGGCCAGCTAGCACCGGAGGGCGCTCGCATTTCTCATGCAACTCTTCGCTGTCTTATAGTGGATTCACCGGGCCACCGGCTGAACACTTCGCCGACCGGGGGAGGCTTCGATGGACGGCATCCATGACATGGGGGGAATGCAGGGCTGGGGCACCGTGGCCATCGACCCCGACGAGCCCGTGTTCCGCGAGCCGTGGCACGGCCGGGCCTTCGCCATGGGTGCCATGTCGATGGGGCTGTCGGGCACCAACCTCGACGCCTTCCGCCACGGCCTGGAGCGCCTGCACCCCTACGACTACCTTGCCGACGGCTACTACGGCCGATGGCTGGCCTGCGCCGAGACGCTGCTGGTGGACAGCGGCGTGCTCGCGCCCGGCGCGGTGGAGGCCAGAGCCCGCAGCCTGATGGGCGAGACGGTGGACGAGCCGGCCGATGTCGAGGAGAACAAGCCCACCTACGAGCGGGGCGGCCCCGGCTCGCTGCGCGAGATCGACGACGAGCCCGCCTTCTCACCCGGCGACCGGGTGCGGGCCCGGGACGTGCGAACCGAGGGCCACACCCGAATGCCCGGATACATCCGCGGCCGTGCCGGCACCGTCCACGCGCTGCGCCCCACCGCGCTGCTGCCCGACACCAACGCCCACTTCCGGGGCGAGAACCCCCAGCACGTTTACACGGTGGAGTTCGAGTCCGCCGAGTTGTGGGGCCCGGACGCCGAAGCGGCCAAGCTGCGCATAGACCTGTTCGAGAGCTACCTGGAGGCGATCTAGATGGCTGATCCCACCAACACCAAGGACCGGCTCGCGCCCGCGGTTCGGGCCGAGGCGCTGGAGTCGCTGCTGGCCGAGCGCGGCCTGATCAAGTCCGAGGTGCTCGACGGCTTCATCAACCGCTTCGTGAACGACGTCGGACCCATGAACGGCGCCAAGGCGGTGGCCAAGGCGTGGACCGATTCCGACTACCGCGAGCACCTGCTCGCCGACGGCACCGGCGCCATCAAGGAACTGGGTTTCGCCGGCCCCCAGGGCGAGCACATCGTGGTGGTCGAGAACTCCGATGATGTGCACAACGTGGTGGTGTGCACGCTGTGCTCGTGCTACCCGTGGCCCGTGTTGGGCCTGCCGCCGGAGTGGTACAAGGACCCGGCCTACCGCAGCCGCATGGTGCGCGAGCCCCGCACGCTGCTGAGCGAGATGGGTCTGGACCTCGACGACAGCGTGGACGTCCGGGTGTGGGACTCCAGCGCCGAGAACCGCTACCTGGTCCTTCCCCAGCGTCCCGACGGCACCGACGACCTCTCCGAGGAGGAATTGGCCGCGCTCGTGACCCGCGACGCCATGGTGGGAGTGGCCAAGGTCAGCGCAGGCTGAGCGGGCGCTCATGGCCCTGACGCTCGACATCGACGGCCCGGCCGCGCCGCCCCGGCTCAACGGCGAGCTGGTGTTCGACGAGCCCTGGGAGGGCCGCAGCTTTGCCATGGCCGCGGCTCTGGCCGAGGGAGGCCTCTTCACTTGGGATGAGTTCCGGGACCATCTGATCGCGGCGATCGGCCGCTGGGAGTCGAACCCCATGGGCCAGTACCGGTACTACGAGCGCTGGCAGGAGGCACTCGAGTCCATCGTCGAGGAACTCGAGATCGTGGCCCTGCCCGAAGTGGACGAACTGGCCGCGGCCTACGCAGCCCGCCCGCCGGGCCACGACCACCGTCACGGCGACCATCACCACGGGCCCGACGAACGAGGCCACAGCCACTGAAGCCGCAGCCGGAGATCCTTGAGACAGCTGGCTCAAGGCGCTGCGAGCGAATTTGACTGGCACTGGCTGAGGGTTTAGGTTACGAAACAAGTATGTCTCATCCGAAATGTTGGATGAGACCAGCGAAAGGCGTGTCATGCCTCCTATTACCATCGTGTTCATAGCCACCGGCTTGGTCGTGTGGCTCAATGCCCTCTACTTCCTCGGCGTGGGCGCCGATCAGAAGGAGGGGGGTTCGAACCCGCTCGTCAGCATCGGCAATGCGACCATGGTCGTGGGCCTGCTGAACCTGGTCCAGGCCGTCTACATCATGTGGGCCCGTCCTCTGGACGACGCGTCGATCGTCCTCGCCGGGCTCGTCACGTTCTACGGTCTCTTCTTCGTGGTCCTCGGCAAGAGCGAGGTCAACGGATGGGACCTGCGGGTCGTGGGGAACCTCGCCGTGCCGACGGCCATCCTCCCGCTGTTCTGGTGGGACTCCTTCTCGGGAAGCTGGATGTTCCAGTCGATCCTGATCGTCTGGTTGGTCGCCTTCGGATCGGTGGCCCTCACCACCTACGGCAAGTTCGAGGCCAAGCTCCTCGGCCTGATCCTCGCCGGAACCGCGATCTACACCTTCTGGGTCCCGGCCCTGATCCTGGCCACGGGCAACGAGATCCCCTAGAGGCCGAGCGGATTGATAGCGATTCCTGAGAGTCTTCGCGAGGCGCGGAGCGAGGCCGTGGCCCGAGCGGCCCGTGAGCGCAGCGAACAAGAGCGGGAGTTATTCCGCCGCGCCGGCTGAGCCGGTCGCTCCGGGCCCGACCCGGCCGCGGCTCGGTGATCCGCGGGCGGCCAGCCGCCTTCATGGACCGACTTCCGTCGTGATAGGAAGGGCGCAATGTCGCTGGCCGAGCTCATCATCGACCTCCAGTTCAAGGGCCTGAGGATCAACGCCCCCTTCGAGCGCCGGCCCGGCGGGGCCGGCCCCTCGGACGCGGGGATGGTCTGGATCGAGGGAACCGCGGTGACGGTCCCGGTGGACGCCTCCTTCGTGGCCGACTCGCCCTATTCGCTGGAGCCGGAGGACCTCGGGTTCGGCATCTACGCCGATGGGATCCGCCTAGCCGGCGCCGCTCCGGCCGACCGGCCCCGCTTCTACGGGCTCACCACCGATGACGGCGTCCCGTACTGGCACTTGGCCCTCATGCACCTCGACTCGCTGGCCAGCACCGTCCTTCAGACCTGCGCCTACTGGGGCAACGAGGACCAGTGCCGCTTCTGCGGGATCGGCGTGTCCCTCGCGTCGGGCAGCACCGTGCTGGTGAAGCGGCCGGCCCAGCTGGCCGAGGTGGCGGTGGCGGCCAAGGAGCTGGACGGCGCCGTCGACATCACCTTGACCACCGGCTCCACCTACGGCCGCGACAAGGGCGCCCTGTACGTGGCCAAGTGCGGGGAGGCCATGAAGGAGTCCTCGGGCCTGCCGGTGGAGGTGCAGTTCGAGCCGCCCGACGACCTGAGCGTGATCGACGCGGTCGCCGACCGGGGCATCGACTCGGTGGGGATCCACATCGAGACCTTCGACCCGGCCGTGCTGGAGTGGGTCGCGCCGCCCAAGTACCGCACCGGCGTCGAGCGCTACTTCGAGACTTGGGAGTACGCCGTCGAACGCTTCGGCGAGGGCCAGGTCTCCACGTACGTGATCCTGGGCATGGGCGAGGATCCGGACCTGATCGTCGAGGGCTGCCGCCGGGCCGCCGACATCGGTGTGTACCCCTTCATCGTGCCGCTGCGGCCCGTGCCCGGCTCTCTGATGGGCGACTGGCTGCCCCCGTCCTCCGACTATGTCGAGAACGTCGCCCGCAAGGTCGCTCCGTACCTGGTGGAGCGGGGCTTGACCGCGGACCTGGTTGCCGCGGGCTGCGCCCGCTGTCAAGCGTGCTCGCCGGTGGGGGCGATGGAGAGGGAGTTGCAGGCACCCGAAGGCCGGAGCCTCATTCCGGTGCGAGCGGCGGTCTAATCGCTGTGGGCGTGAACGCTTCAGGTGGGAAGGTTGATTGCTGTGGGCGTGAAGGCTCCGACCGGCAAGGCTGATCGCCGTTGAGGCCGTCCGACCGCATTGTGTGCTGGCGGGCCGTCACGCCGTCTGCGAAGAGCTGGCACATGCGCATCCGTCACCGCATCTTCGTCGAGGAGCAGCGGGTCATCCCCTTCACCGACGTCGACGACTGGGATCGCGACACCGACACAATCCACGTTCTGGCGGGCCGGGGGTCGCAGGCGGTCGGCACGGTCCGCCTCTATCGCACCGACGATGCGGGTCGCTGGAAAGGTGACCGGCTCGCGGTGCTTCCCGGCTACCGGGCCGGGGTGGTGGGGATGAAGCTGGTGCGCTTCGCAGTGGCCACCGCGGCGGCAGCCGGCGGCGACGTGATGGACGCCTTCGTGCAGCTCCAGAACGTGACGTTCTTCGAGCGCATCGGCTGGCAGCGCAACGGCCCGGAGCTGCTCTACTACGGCCTGCCCCACCAGCCGATGGTCTTCAGGTTGTCCGACGCCCGCCGACTGGACGAGAGTGAGATTCCCACCGACGCCCATCTTCGCCTCCCGGCTGCCCGAGACGCCCCCAGCCCGCTGCTGGTGGCGATGGCATGACCCCGGCCCGGGCGTTCGCCGAAGTCGATTCGCGCGCCCGCCGAGGAATTGGAGGAATTGGCAGCATTGTGCGTGCGTGGCGTGCAAGACGCTGCCAGTTCGCGTCTCGGGTCGGGATCGAGCGGCCGGCACCGGCTTGGACCCTCGCCCGGCGTGCCGATTGTGACCGTGCTGTGAGGCTCGCGGCATGAGACCCCAGGTGGAACTGCCCGAGAGGGTCGAGGTCGTCAACGTCGGACTGGACCGGTTCGAGACGGCGGTCCGGGACCAGGGCGCCTCGGCCATAGGGGTGGACTGGCGCATCCCGGCCGGTGGCGACGCCGAGGTGGTGGCCGCGCTGGCCCGGCTGTTCGGCCCCGCCGCCGACCGGGTCGACGCGGCCAACGCTGAGGTGGTCCGCCGCCTCGACAGCGGAGTGCCAATGCTGCTCGGAGTCGAGGCTGCCGGCACGGTCGTCGAAGGCCTGTCCGAAGGGACGATCTTGCACTGCGGTCCACCCATCGGCTGGGCCGAGATGTGCGATCCGCTGCAGCGCTCGGTCAGGGCGGCGGTTGTGGCCGAGGGCTGGGCCTCAGATCGTGACATTGCCGGCCGGATGCTCCAGGCCGGAGAGGTCCGTCTGGAGGCGGCCAACGAGCACCGCGCGGTGGTGCCCATGGCCAGCGCTATCGGGCCCACTGCTCCCGTGTACGTGGTGTCGGTTGATGCTGGCGGGACCGCCGCCTACGCCAGCCTCAACCAGGGCTCAGGAGCAGTCCCGTGGTTCGGGGTGGACTCCGACGAAGCCATCGAGCGTCTCCGGTTTCTGCGCGACGCTCTCGGTCCCGCGCTGGCTGAGGCCTTGGACCGCGCCGGTCCCATCGACATCTTCTCCCTGGCCGCCCAGGGCGTGGCCATGGGCGACGACGTCCACATGCGGGTCCAGGCCACGACCAATCTCCTGCTACGGGACCTGCTCCCGCAACTCATCCGCGCCGGCACCGACAGGATCGGCGAGGTGGCCGACTTCCTGAGCACCAACCACCTGATGTTCCTCAACATCGCCATGGCCGGTGCCCGGGCCCTCACCGAGTGGGCCGGTCAGGTGCCCGACTCCAGCATCGTCACCTCCATGGCCCGCAACGGCACCACCTACGGGATCCGTCTGGCCGGCAACTCCGATGCCTGGCACATCGCCCCGTCGCCTCCCGTGCAGGACGCCCTCTACTACCCCGGCCAGGGCCCCGAGACGAGCGCCCCCGACATAGGCGACAGTGCCGTGCTTGAACTCGTCGGCCTAGGCGGAGCCGCCGCCGCCAACTCGCCCGCAGTGGCCGGCTTCCTCGGAGGCAAGATGTCCGACGCAGCCGCGGTGACCGCCAACATGCGCCGCATCTGCGCCGGCACCAGCACCCGCCTGCGCCTCCCTGTCCTAGACAACCAGGGAACGCCCCTCGGAGCGGACGTCCGCAAGGTCGTCGAGACCACCATCACCCCCGCGGTCAACACCGGCATAGTCCACGCCTCCGACGGCTCCGGCCAGGTAGGCGCCGGAGTAGCCCACGCCCCCCTCGCCTGCTTCGTCAAAGCCCTCCAAGACCTCGACCGCCGCCTCAACAACAGCTAGATCAGCCAGTCCGTTCCGCGATCAGGTGGCGCAGACGATCATGCGGAGACCACCTCGGCGGCCTAGCGGCCAACGATCAACACGAAGCGCGGTTGCCTTGCTCTTTGGCTCAGGCCCTCCCGGTCTCTACTGTGACGGAGAGAGAACTTGGCTGGTCGACATCAGGTGGGTCGGAGGGCGGTCCATACCGCGCGGGCGGGGTGCCGGGTGGGGTTGCGCCAGCGGTGCTCGTGGTCGGTTCGGAAGTGGATCGAGTCGCCTCGGCGCAGCTGGAAGGTCTGACCGGAGACGTCCACGTCGAGCCGGCCCGACAGCATGTGGATCAGCTCCTCGCCGGCGTGCCGCAGCGGGGACTCGCCGCTGTCGGCTCCGGGCTCGACCTCAGCGATCGCGGTGGCCACGAAGTACTGGCCGTAGGGACCGGAGATTCCCTCCAGGGTGAGGCCTTCATGGGGGGTGTAGATCGATCGGCGCCGGGACGCGGAAGTGAAGACCACGTAGGGCGGCGACTCAAGCTCCTCGTCCACGAAGTACGCCACCGGCTGCTCGAGGGCCGCGGCCAGCTTCAGGAGGGTTGTGATGGTGGGCACCATGGTGCCCTGCTCCACCTTGTGAATGGCCGCGGTCGACACGTCGGAGCGGTCGGCGAGCTGCTGCAGCGACAGGTTCCACTGCTTGCGCAGGCGGCGGATCTTGGGTCCGATGGAGTTCACGACCGCGCTCAGCGTCTGGCCGCTCACCTGGTTGGGCCGCCCGTCTGCGTTCCCAGCGCCGGTCGCCGCCTGGCCAGTCATGTCTCCGCCACCGGGCGTGCAGCTTAGACCACGGCCTTTCGCTTGTGATCCGGCGGTGTCGTATAGTTGACGGGCCGCGCCACAGCTTGGCGCCGCAGCCTGAAGGACGACGCGCCGTGAGCTCCCCGACCCTTACCGTCTCGGCCCGGTGGCTGGGCGCCTACCGCTGCGACGTGTCCTCGGGCGACTTCACGATCCCGGTGGACGAGCCCGAGAAATATGGCGGGACCAATCAGGGTCCCCAGCCCACCGAGCTCCTGCTGGCCGCGCTGTCGTCGTGCTTCACCCTCGCCGTGGCCCACGCGGCCGGCAAGCGGGGCATCGAGCTGTCCCATCTGGGGGTGGAGGTGACCGGCACCTACGACGGCCCCAGTTTCTCGGCGCTCGAGATACGGGTCGACGTCGGCTGCGACGACGCCGTCAAGGACCGGCTGCTGGAGGCGGCGGCTCGCGTCTGCTACGTGTCCAACACCATTCGCAACACGCCAGAGATGTCGATGCGGGCCGTCTGAGGTGTGCGGGTCGCCTGAGGGGCGCGCCGCAAGCGGGCGCGGCTTGACACTGGCCGGGGGTCGGCTTTAGGTTCCGATACGCAGTTCTCTCATCCGATACGGCGGGCTTGCCGGGAGGTCTTGTGACGAAAGGGTCACGATGCGGATAGCGGTTATCGGCGGCGGCGCCGCCGGCCTCGGCGCCGCCGGGGCGGCCAAGGGCGTCGATCCGAGCGCCGAGTTGGTCGTCTACACCGCGGACACCGACGTGGCCTACAGCCCGTGCGGCATCCCCTACGTCCACGGCAAGGAGATCGACTCGTTCGACCGGCTCTTCCTGGCCACCAAGGAGCAGTACGTCGCCACCGGCATCGACGTCCACTACGAGACCACCGTGGAGGCCATCGACCCGAAGTCGCGCACGCTCGCAGTCGCGGGTGAGGGCGAGGCGTCCTACGACCGCCTGGTGATCGCCGCGGGCTGGAACTACGCCAAGGTCGACGTAGACGGTGCCGACCTGGACGGCATCTACGAGGTCAAGTACATCCGGGCCGCCATGGACTGGGACAAGCGCCTGGACTCCTGCAAGTCGGCGGTAATCGTCGAGGCCGGCTTGGTGGCCATGGAGATGGTCGCGGCCCTGCTGCACCGCGGAATCAAGGTGACCGTGGTCGACAAGGCCCCCTGGCCGATGGCCGACGTGCTCGACCCCGACATCGTCGAGCCGGTGCGCCAAGCCTGGGAGGACGCGGGCGTCGACATGCAGTGGGGCAACTGGGTCACAGCCTTCAAGGGCGACGGAACCGTGACCGGCGCCGCCACCGAACAGGGCGACATCGAGGCCGACATCGTCATCATCGGCACCCACAAGGTGCCCAACAACCCCCTGGCCGCCGCGGCCGGCCTCAAGCTGGGCACTACCGGCGGGCTGATCGTCGACTCAAGGATGCAGACCTCCGATCCGAACATCTACGCGGCTGGCGACTGCACCGAGATTCCCCACGGCGTCTCCAACATCCCGATCCAGGGACTGACGGGCTCCCACGCCTACTCGCAGGGCAAGACGGCCGGCACCAACGCGGCCGGCGGGACCCGCCACTACCGGCCGGTGGTGGTCCCGTGGGGCCTGCTGGCGGGCGAGTGGATGATCGGCGGAGTGTCCTACGGCGAGACCCTGGCCACCGCGCTGGGCATCAAGCACCTGGTGGGCAAGGCTCAAGGCATCACCCGGGCCCGCTACTACCCGGGCGTCACGCCCATCACCGTGAAGCTGCTGGCCGAGCCCGACTCGCTGCGGCTGATCGGCGCCCAGATGGTGGGCGGTGAGGGCATCAAGGAGCGGGCCGACTTCCTGGCCATGGGGGTCCGGGTCGGCCTCACGATCGAAGAGTTGGCCACGATGGAGAACGTGTACTCGCCCGCCATCGGCGCGCTGAACGAGCCGATCTCGATCGCGGCCCAGAACCTCCTGGCCGGGCTGTAGATCGTCCGGCCGCTCTGCCATGGGATTCGCGCACTGGCTCCGCTCCAACTCCGAGCACTATCTGGCCATCGACGCTCAGCGTCGGGTGGGCGCCCGCTACGGCGCCCGCGCCCCCGAGAAGGCCCGAGGCCTCCGGGAGGTCTTCTGGCGCCACATCTTCACGCCGGCGTACCGCCTGCTCCCCTGGGGCATCCGGCGGCGGGTCATCGCCGCTCTGCCAGGGTCGCACCGAAGGGACTGGCCGATCCGCTCTGCCCGGCCCCGAGGGCCCGCCGTCTGACAGGACTGCCGCAACCGACCTAGACAACTACCGACCGACATCCGACCTCGACAACCACCAGCACAACAACAAGGAGGCAACTATGCCCAAGACAGTGACCATCCCGCCGCCCCAGGAAGGCGACGTGATGCACAACATCGAGGAGAAGGTCTTCCCCGACTACAAGGCCGAGGAAGGCGACCAGGCCTACGTGTTCATGCACACCGTGCCCTTCGAGGGCTCGGTCGGCCTGGTGAACATGCTCACCGCCACCCGCCTGCAGCGCAAGGGCTTCAAGCTGACGTTCGTGCTGTACGGCCCGGCAGTGCTCATGGCCAACGCCGCCCGCGGCTACCCGGCGGTGGGCCAGGAGGGCTTCCCCGGCAACCTCGGGTACAACCGCCAGCTTCAGACCCTCATCAACGAGGGCGCCACCGTCTACTGCTGCCGTTTCGCCATGGGCGCGCTGTACGGCATGCGCGAGGACGACGTCATGGAGGGCGTGACTCCGTTCAACCCGCTCGACGTCCTCGACGCCAACATCCAGGCCTGGCGCGACAAGGCGCTGGTCCTCTCCACCTGGACGCTCTAGGTCAGAGGCCCAGCTCGCGAGGCCTCAGGGCACAGCGGCCCGTGAGCGAAGCGAACAAGAGCGGAAACTAGGCCTGAGCGGCCCGTGAGCGAAGCGAACAGGAGCAGGAGGCACTAGCCCGGCGCGGCTACGGTCGCGCCGATGGCCTCCGCCGCTCCGACCGCTGCACCACTCCGGCGCGCCCTGCGGGGACGGGCGCCCGGACTGCGGGCCGAGCGGGCCTTGTGGGACTCCGGCGCCGGGGTGGTGGCCGGCGTCGACGAAGTGGGCCGGGGGTCTTGGGCCGGACCACTCACGGTGGCGGCCGTGGTCGCCGATCCCGATAGGCGCATCTACAAGGTGCGCGATTCGAAGATGCTGACCGGGGCCGAGCGCGAGGCGCTGCACGGTCGCATCAGGGCGTGGGCCCGGGCGGTCTCGGTCGGCCATGCCACGGTTGCCGAGTGCACCGAACTGGGCATGGCCAACGCCCAGCGTCTCGCCGCCCGGCGCTCCATCGATGGACTGGGGCTCGACGTGGACCACGTGCTGGTGGACGGCTCGTGGGACTTCCTGACCCCGCCGCCCGACCGGACCGAGAGCAACGGGCGCAGCGACACGAAGGGCGAACGCAGGCCCGAGGAGGGAGACGGGGCGAGCAACAGCGGTCCCGAGGTCACCACCATCGTTCGGGGCGACGCGTTGAGCCTGTCGATCGCGGCCGCCTCGGTGGTGGCCAAGGTCACCCGCGACCGTCTCATGGTCGCCGCGGCGGAGCGCTATCCGGCCTACTGGTTCGCGTCCAACAAGGGCTACCCCTGCCCGCGCCACATCGCCGCGCTGGCGGCGTGGGGTCCGTGCGCCATCCACCGCCGCCGATGGGTATTCATGGACGACCTGCGCTGGAGCGGCGTCCCCCGACTCGTGCCCCCGCCGAAGGACGCCCACCCCCGTCTGTTCCCCGAGATGGATGACAGATCCGCCCTCTGAGGGACAAGATCCGTATCAATTTCGGGGAGCGGCCGGACGGCTGTAGCCTTCGGTCGCCATGGGCCAGCCTGTCACCTTCCTGCGCACCTCGTCGCCCCGGTCCGGGCTCGTGCGGTTCGAGCTGAACCGGACGCTTACCGGCATGGGCCACGAGCGCTACCGGTCCGGCGAGGAGATCATCGGCGACCGTCCCTGCGACGAGTTGGCCCGCCGGATGCTGGCCACCGGCGGGCTGTCGTCGGTGCACATGCACGGCTCAGTGATCACAGCAGAGCTGGCCGGCGGCGACGGCGCCGGCCTGGGCGAGGTGATCGCCAGCCTCTACACCTACTACGTGCCCGGCGTGGAGATCCCCAGCGACGAGGAACTCATAGCCATGGTGGAGGGCTGAATACGACTCCACTCTTGAGTAAAATCACTCAGAGGCGCGATTGCAGCGGTTGGGGCCAGTGTCACCGGCGGCGCGGGACGGCTGATGGGCCCGAGCGGGCCACGGACCGGCCTGAGCAAGCTGGCCGCGGGGCGGCGATAATGCGGTACTCCGCAGATGTCGGTGCCCGATGGGCTCCGCCGTCCTGTGATCCCGAGAAAGGACGCCACCCCATGGTCAACCCCATTCCCGACGACTACCCGCGAGTCTCGACCTACCTCTGCGTCGACGGCGCGGCCGACGCCATCGACTTCTACACCAGCGTGCTCGGCTTCACCGAGAGTCGCCGCATGGACTTTGGCGGCCGGATCGGCCACTGCGAGCTGCGCCTCGGCGACTCGCTGATCATGCTGTCCGACGAGTGGCCCGAGATGGACGTGGTGGGGCCCAAGACGCTGGGCGGAACGCCCGTGTCGATGACCGTGAACGTCGAGGATTGCGACGCGACCTTCACAGCCGCGCTGGCCGCCGGGGCTACGGAGCTGAGGCCCCCCGAGGACCAGTTCTACGGTGATCGGGCCGGCCAGTTCCTGGACCCGTGGGGCCACAAGTGGAGCGTGCACACCCACATAGAGGATGTGGACGACGACGAGCTCGACCGGCGCGCCGCCGCCATGATGGGTGAGGGCTGAGCGCACATGCCCTCCCCTCCGCAGTCGCTGGTGGTGCTCGATGTGGAGGGCGTGCTCACCCCCGAGGTGTGGATCGCGGTGGCCGAGCGCACCGGCATCGACTTCCTGCGCCGCACGACCCGCGACGAGCCCGACTACGACGTGCTGATGAAGGGCAGGATCGCGGCGCTCGACGCGGCCGGCGTCACCATGACAACGATCACGGAGGTGGTCGAGGGGCTCGCGCCGCTGCCCGGTGCGCGCGAGTTCCTCGACGAACTCCAGTCCCGCGTGCCGGTGGTGCTGCTGTCGGACACCTTCGAGCAGTTCGGCCGACCCCTCATGGCGCAACTCGGCTGGCCCCTGCTGCTGTGCCACACGCTGGTGGTGGAGGACGACCGTCTTGCCGACTACCGGCTGCGCGTGCCCGACCAGAAGGCCAAAGCGGTGGAGGCCTTCCGCTCGTTGAACTACCGCGTGGTGGCGGTGGGGGACTCCTACAACGACATGACCATGCTGGCCGCGGCCGACGCCGGCATCCTGTTCCGGGCCCCGGACAACGTGCGGGCCGAGCACCCGCAGTACCCCTGCTGCACGGCCTATGGGGACCTCCTGAGCCTTGTTGACGACTGCATTCTAAATTTTTCATAAAATATTTGCACTCGCCTGAGCGATGCGCTACGGTCCGCCCGAACGTTCTCAGGCCCCGGTACCTGATTTCGTTCGCTACCGAACGGTCGGTGTGCTACGGTCCGCCGCCAACGTTCTCAGGAGGAGGCAATCCCATGAAGTTCAAGTCGGCGATCGCGCTTGTCGCGGTCTTGGCCCTGTTCGCCGCCAGCTGCGGCGACGACGAGGAACCAGCACCCGACACCAGCGCGGCGGAGGCTGCCGCGGCGGAGGCTGCCGCCGCGGCAGCCGAAGCTGAGGCTGCTGCCGCGGCTGCCGAAGCTGAGGCTGCGGCGACTGCCGCAGCTGCGGAGGCTGAGGCCGCGGCTGCGGAGGCTGCTGCCCAGGAGGCGGCTGCGGAGGCTGAGGCGGCTGCGTCCAGGGCTGCGGAGGCGGAGGCTGCGCTGGCGGCCGCCATGGAAGAGGCCGAGGGGGCCATTGACCCCGACGTCGTTGCAGAACTCGAAGCACAGCTGGAAACGGCTCAGGCTGAGGCAGATGCCGCGGCTGAGGCCGCCGCGGCCGCGGAAGCCGAAGCAGCGGCGCAGGCCGCGGCTGCGGAGGCGGCCATGGCGGGCCCCGAGCCCATGGTGCAGGCCGTCGACATCCGGGCCGCGCTCAACGCAGACCTTGACAACTGCGCCCCCGCACCGGGCGGCGATCCGATCAGGGTCGGCATGGCCATGGACTTCAGCGACGTGGTCGGCTTCGTCGACATCCCCGGCTCCAAGCTGGTGCCCCACTTCGCCAACCTGATCAACTGCACCGGCGGGGTCAACGGCTCCCCGGTCGAGGTACGGGTCGAGGACGTCGGCGGCGACGCCACCACCGCCGGCGTGGCCGCCCAGCAGCTGCTCGACTGGGGCGCGCACTTCCTCATCGGCCCGCCCTTCGCCGACTTCACCCTGCCCATCCTGCAGGCCACCGAGGGCCAGGTGCCGGTGTTCGTGGCCGCTTCGACCGAGCCCACCCTGTCCGACATCGAGAACAACTCGTTCCTGGTGAGCTTCGACGACCGGGGCCAGTCCAGCGCGGCGGCCGAATGGGCCCTCGACCAGGGCATCACCCGGGCCTTCGTGTTCACCCAGCCGGGCCCCTACACCGGCTACAACCCCGACGTCTTCAAGGAGGTCTTCGAGGCCGGCGGCGGCGAGATCGTGGCCGAGCACACCTACGAGTGGTTCGTAGACACCGACTTCTCCGCCCAGGTGGCCGAGCTGTCTGAGGTCCTCCAGAACAACGAGGCCTTCTTCTCGGCCGCGCTCGGCTACCAGGTCACCGCGCTGAGGGGCCAGCTCGAAGGCGCGGGCTTCGACAACATCACTTACATCGGCACCGACGCGCTGGACGCCACCGGCATCGCCTTCGAGGCCAACAACGAGGGCATCGTCCACACCCCCCACATCAACGTCGAGCCGGGCGGACTGAACGACCGCCTGCTCCAGGGGTACTCCGCCGCCAACGACGGCGAGGTGCTCGAGAGCCAGGGCTTCATGGGCCTCTACATCGACTCGCTGCTGCTGGGCATCCAGGGCATCGTCGACTGCGGCTGCACCGATTCGGCCCAGATCGGCGACGCTGTCGCCCAGATCGAGGGCTTCCAGGGATTCAGCGGCACCATCAGCTACGTCGGCACCACCGGCACGCCGCCGAAGCAGGTTCCGATCAAGCGGATCGTCAACGGCCAGGACGTCCTCATCGAGATGAGGTGACGGCAGACCCGGCAACGATTCCGACCGGCAACGGTCGCCGACAGGCGCGCGCGGCATGACCGAGCTGGTTCAGAACCTGATCGACGGGCTGGGGCGGGGCAGCATCTACGCGCTGCTGGCGCTGGGCGTGGCCGTGGTCTTCGGCGTCATGCACCTGCTGAACTTCGCCCACGGCGAGTTGATCACCGTGAGCGGCTACGCGGCCTACGCCGCGTTCAGCAACGGCTGGTCGTGGTATCTGGTGGCGCCCCTGATCGTGGTGGTGTCGGTGGTCACCAACCTGGTCATCGAGCGGATCGCGTTCAGCCGGGTGCGGGGCTCGTCGGAGTTCACCCAGCTGCTCACCTCCTTCGGCATCCACTTCCTGGTGTCGGCCATCTTCTTGATGTACATCGGCGCGCGGGTCCAGACCTTCGCGGAGCCGGGCTGGATCGCCGACACCTTCTCGATCGGGCCCATCCGGGTGGAGGTGTTCGACACGGTCGTCATCATCGTGACGATCGCGACCCTGGCGGTCACGGCCGCCATCCTCCAGCGCACCATGTTCGGGCTGTCGATCAGGGCGGCGGCGGCCGATTTCGATGCTGCTCGCCTGATGGGCGTCAACTCCGACCGTGTCATCCGGGGGGCCTTCGCCCTGTCGGGAGCGCTGGCCGGGATCGCCGGGATCTTCTGGCTGATGCGGGCGGGCCACACCTCGCCCACCTCCGGCATCAACCCGATGCTCAGCGGCGTCCTCGCCGCTCTCATCGGCGGTCTCGGAAGCCTCAAGGGCGCGGTGATCGGCGGCCTCGCCCTGGGGCTCGCCGAGGTGATGCTGCGCACCTGGCTGCCCGGAACAGCCGCGGCCCTCACCCAGGGGGTGGTGTTCACCCTGATCGCGCTGCTGTTCATCTTCCGGCCCCAGGGTCTCGTCAGCGTGGCCCACGCGGAGCGGGTGTGATGTTTGCGGTCGCTCACCGGGGACGGGTGTAATGGCCCGCGGTCACCCACGCGGAGCGGGTGTGATGTTTGCGGTCGCTCACCGGGGACGGGTGTGATGGCGGCGCGATCGTCGCCTGTGGCCTCATGGGCGCGCAGCCGTCGGCGCGAGGCCGGCCTGCTGTTCCCCGACCTGCGCCGCGACGTGGCCCTCCCGCTGGCCGGCGCGGTGGTGCTCTTCGCGGTGTTCGTGGGGGCGGGCCTGCTGTACACGGTCATTGTCGAGGGCGCGTCGGCCGACAAGCTGATCACCGCGATGTTCATCGACGCCATCATGGTGATCGGCATCCAGATCTACGTGGGCAATACCGGCGTGTTCTCCTTCGGCCACGTCGGCTTCGGCGCGGTGGCTGGATACGCCTTCGCGATCTTCGCCATCGCGCCCGACGACAAGTACACCCGCATACCCAATGCCCCCTGGGGACTGGCCGATGTGGAGATGGGCCCGCTGGCCGCGACGGCGGTGGCTCTCGGGATTACCCTCGTTGTGGCCGTGATCGTAGGGATCGGCCTGGCACGCTCCGGGGCGCGGTCAGGCTCGGTGGCGGCCACCGTCATCACCCTGGCCCTGTTGTTCTTCACCCACGAGGTCGCCACCAGCTGGAACGACCTGACCGGCGGCGAGCGGGCCGGGCTGACTTTCGGGATCGGCGACACGCTCCAGACCCGCACACCCATCTACATCGTGCTGTTCGCCTCCATCGTGCTGGCCCTGCTGTTTGCTCGCAGCAGTGTCGGGCGTCTCAACCACGCGGCCCGGGAGGACAATCTCGCCGCCCGGGCCATGGGCGTCGACCCCGTGGTCCAGCAGACGATCGCGCTGCTGCTGTCGGTGGCGGTCGTCTCGGTGGCCGCCTCGCTGCGGGTCTACGAGATCGGGAGCCTGCTCCCCGAGTTCTTCTTCTTCAACTACACGCTGCTGACGCTGGTGATGCTGGTGGTGGGCGGCCGCAACGGCGTGACCGGTGCCCTGTTCGGCGTCGGGGTCATCACCGCGGTGCGGGAGGGTGCCCGGCGGATGGGCTCGGATGGATACGAGGTGTTCGGCCTCGGACTCGATGGCAACCTCGATTGGGTGTTCCGGGAGGGACTGCCGACGGTGCTGCTCGGCCTGGCCATGGTGGTGTTCATGATCTGGCGCCCCAACGGGGTGCTGGGCGACTGGGAGGTCGACGCCTGGCTGTCGCGCCGCCTCACCCGCCAGCGGCCTCCCGCCGAAGAGATCGAGGCCCCCGTCCCCGAGGCGCTGGACCTGCTCGCCAGCGACGTGTCGGTGGAGTTCGGCGGCTTCCGGGCCCTCGACGGCGCCTCGATCGAGGTCTCCAACCGCGAGATCGTCGGGTTGATCGGCCCCAACGGGGCGGGCAAGACGACGCTGGTGAACGTGATGACCGGCATTGTTGAGCCCACAGCCGGAGAGGTGCGCCTGGGCGAGCTGGGGCTGACCTCGGAGCCCTCCCATGCGATCGCCCGCGCCGGCCTGGTCCGGACCTTCCAGAACCTCAGGCTGTTCTCGTCGCTCACGGTGCGCGAGAACGTGGAGGTGGCCGCGCTGATGGCCTCCGTCCATCGCAACGGCGGCGCCCGGGCCGACATCGACGCCATCGTGGCTGGCTCCGGCCTGTGGGACCAGCGGAACCGCCGAGCCGGCCAGCTCGACTATGGGAACTCCCGGCGCCTGGAACTGGCCCGCGCCGCCGCGGCGGTGCCCGCCTTCCTGCTGCTTGACGAGCCGACGAGCGGGATGAGCGACACTGAGTCGCTGGCGATGGTCGAGAGTGTGAGGAGCATGGCGGCGGCAGTGGGCGCCGGGGTGCTGGTCATCGACCACGACCTCAACTTCATCACCGGCATCTGCGATCGCGTCTACTGCCTCGACCAGGGCCGGGTGATCGCCATCGGCACGCCCGACGAGGTGCAGGCCCACCCCGCCGTGCAGGCCGCCTACCTGGGCCAGGCCGCGCAGCAGAGCGAGGCCGCCCAGCAGGACAAGGACCCGCAGTGAGCGTTGAGTACCCGCCGGTCGATACGCGGCGACGCCGGCGCGGCAGCCTCGCCGACGAGGTTGTGACCTACGTCCGCGACCTCATCCTGGCCGGATCGCTCAAGCCGGGCACCAAGATCGACCAGGACGCCATCGGCGAGGTGCTCGGTGTGAGCCGCAGCCCGGTGCGGGAGGGTCTCGTGATCCTGGGGCGGGAGGGCCTGGTGGAGGTCACCCCCCGCCGGGGCGCATCGGTGGCCGATCTCACTCCCGACGACATCATCGACCACTACGAGCTGTTCGGGGTGGTGTCGGGAAGGGCCGCGGCCATGGCCGCGGTCTCGCTCAAGGACGACGAGATCGCCGAACTCGCCGCCATCCATGAGCGCTTCGAGCACGACAGCGGCGAGGACCTCTCGGCGTTGAACAACGCCTTCCACCGGGTGATCAACTCCGCCGCGCCCCGCCGGACCCGATGGCTGCTTCAGCACCTGGTCCGCTCGGTGCCGTCCCGCTACTACGAGTTCATCGAGGGCTGGGACGCGCACGCCGTCCAGCACCACGCCGCTATTCTCGAGACGATCACCGCGCGCGACGCCGAGGGCGCCCGCCGGGCCATGGAGGAGCACCTGCACCAGAGCGGTATGGCCGCCGCAGAGTTCCTTCAGCGCCACGGCTACTGGGACGAGGAGCCGGAGCTGTGACTCCCGTTGCCTCCGTGCGAGGAACTGTGAGATGAGAGCCGTCGTCCTCGAGGCGTTCGACACCGATCTCCGCTTCGTCGGCGACCACCCCGAGCCCGACCCCGCCGCGGAGGTAATCGACGTGACCGCGTGCGGGGTGTGCCACTCGGACCTGCATGTCGTGGACGGCGAGTTCCCTACCGCTGTGCCGCTGATCCTCGGCCACGAGGTGACCGGTGTGCACCCGCGCCTGGGGCCGGTCATGGTCTACGCCCCGTGGGGGTGCCGATCGTGCGAGCTGTGCGACGAGGGCGTCGAGATGATCTGCGTCGACGCCCGGGAGGCGGGCATATTCTCTGACGGCGGCTACGCGGAGCGGATGAGCGTCCCCGACGCCTTCTACCTGGCGCCCATCGGCGACCTCGATCCTGTGACCAGCGCTCCGCTGGCCTGCGGGGGGCTCACCGCCTACCGGGCCGTGACGCAGGGCCTCGAGACCCTGCGGCGTCCGGGCCGGCGGCGCCGGGCGCTGGTCATCGGCGCCGGCGGGCTCGGCCAGTACGCCCTGCGGTACCTGCGGCTGCTGACCGACGCCGAGGTTGGGGCTCTGGACCTCTCCGAGAGCAAGCGGGCTACCGCGCTCGGGCGCGGCGCCCACCACGCGTACGGTCCCGGCGACGAGCTGCCCCGGTTCGACTTCGTGATCGACTTCATCGGCAGCGAGGCCACGCTGGCCGCCGCCGCGGGCGCGGTGGCCCGGCTCGGTCTGGTGGCCGTGGTCGGGCTCTACGGAGGCCGGATCCCGTTCGGCTTCGGCGCGGTGCCCCACGAGGCCCGCTTCGTGACCAGCGTCTGGGGCAGCCGGGCCCAGCTCGACGAACTGCTCGGCTTGGCCGGGCGGGAGCCCTCGGTCCTCAATCCGGTGGAGACCCTTCCCCTCGCCAGCGCGCAGACGGCCCACGACCGGCTCCGGGCCGGCGAGATCAAGGGCCGGGTTGTGCTGACCGTTGCCTGACTCCCATCGAACCCCTCCCACGTCGACCAACCTTTAGGAGCACTGATGACCGACATCGCCGCAGCCGGCAGATTCCAGCAGGAGTGCCTGGAAGCCGAAGTGCACACCGTGGAGGTCGCCACGGTCGACACCCAAGGGCATCTGCGAGGCAAGCGGGTGCCCGTCGAGCGCTTCTTCGCCACCGTTGCCGCCTCGGGCGTGGCCATCGCCGACGCCATCTTCGTGATGGACGCCCAGGACGATCTGACGGACAACCCCTTCGTCAACATGGACACCGGCTACCTCGACTGCCGCCTGATTCCCGACCTGACCACCGGGCGGACCTTCACTCACCGGCCCGGGTACGCCGTCGTCTTCACCGACGTGCTCGACGAGCACGGCTCACCCCACGAGTTGGATCCGCGGCTGGCGCTGGCCCGGCAGATCGAGCGCTGCCGCAACCTCGGATTCGAGCCGGTGGCGGCCACCGAGCTCGAGTTCTACCTGTGCCACCCGGATTGGAGCCCGGTCCAGAACCACATCAAGTACTCGTCGCTCACCGACGCGGTGGCGCTGGAGGACTGCATCGCCGATATGCGGGCCGGGCTGCTGGGCGCCGGGCTGGAGGTGGAGTCCTCCAACGCCGAGTACGGGCCGGGGCAGATGGAGGTCAACATCGCCTACGCCGACGCCATGGCCGCCGCCGACGCGACGGTGCTGTTCAAGAGCATCGTCAAGCAGGTGGCCGTAGGCCACGGGCTGAGGGCCACGTTCATGCCCAAACTGTGGGCCGGCCAGACGGGTTCGGGCATGCACGTCCACACCAGCCTCAACGTCGGCGGGGCCAACGCCTTCGCCGATTCCGACGGCGCCCCCAACGAGCTGATGTCGAAGTGGCTCGGCGGCCTGATCTCGCACGCAGAGAGCCTCAGCCTGCTGGGCTCGCCCACCGACAACGGGGCCAAGCGGGTCAGGCCCTACACGTTCGCGCCCACCCATGTGCACTGGGGCCTCGACAACCGCACCGTGATGGCCCGCTGCATCACCGAGGCCGGCTCGCCGGCCAACCGGGTGGAGTTCCGCTCCGCGGGCGCCGACGCCAACCCCCATCTGATGATCGCCGGGGTGCTGGCCGCCGGCTGCGACGGGCTCGAACAGAGCCTCGAGCCCCCGCCGATGAGCGAGGGAGACATGTACACCAACCCCGGCGACTGCGCTCCGCTGCCGGCGACGCTCGCCGACGCCATCTCGGCGTTCGAGAGCTCGACGCTGGCCGGGCTGCTGGGGAATGTGTTCTCCACCAACTACGTGTGCACCGCCAACCACGAGCTGGCCCTGGCCGCCGAGAACTCGCCCGACCCCGAGGACGTCAACGACTGGGAGCGGGCCCGCTTCGCGGCGCACTGCTGATGCGGTAGCCCTCCGTGAACCCCTCAACCGCACCGCCGCCGACCCTGGCGCCCGAGGTCGCCGACCCGCGGCTCTATCTCGACGGCATACCCCACGAGCGCTTCGCCCGGATCCGGGCCATGCCCGGGCTGGCGTGGCACCCCTACGGCGACAAGGGTTTCTGGGCGGTGACCCGCCATGCGGACGTTAGGGCGGTGTCGCGCAACCCGACCGTGTTCTCGTCGGCCATCGGCCACACCAACCTGTGGGACCTGGAGGCCGACGCCCTGGAGGCCCGCCGCTCGCTGATCGACACCGACGCCCCCGACCACACCCGGCTGAGGCGCATGGTCGCGGGGGCGTTCACGCCCAAGAACATCCGCCGCTGGGAGGACGCGGTGCGCGAGATCACCGTCGAGCTGCTCGACGAGTTCCTGGCCCAGGGGGGCGGCGACTGGGTCGAGATGGTGGCCGCCCCGCTGCCCATCCGGGTGATCCTCTCCATGCTGGGCGTGCCCGTGGCCGACGCCGGCTACCTGGTCGAGCTGTCGAACTACCTCGTGGAGGGCACCAGCGACGCCCAATCGCTGCCGCCCGACGCCTTCGGCAACACCACCGAGCTGCGCTTGCTGCCGTTCAACAGCCCGGCCAGCCACGCCCTGTTCGAGTACGGCGACGAGATGCGCTCGAAGCGGAGGGCCGAGCCCCGCGACGATCTCGTCACCCACCTGGTCGAGGCCGAGGCCGACGGCGGGCGCATCTCCCGCCACGAGTTCCGTCACCTGTTCCATCTGCTGGTGTTTGCCGGCAACGAGACCACCCGCACCGCCATCAGTCACGGTGCCATGGCCCTGGCCGCCAATCCCGACCAGTGGCAGCGGGTGCTGGACGAGGGTGAGCTGATCGAGTCGGCCACCGAGGAGATCATCCGCTGGGCCACCCCGGTGCTGCACATGCGCAGAACGGCCGCTGCCGACTGCGAGCTGGCCGGCACCGCCATCGCCGCCGGCGACAAGGTGGTCATGTGGTACGCCTCGGCCAACCGCGACGAGGCCGTGTACGCCGATCCCTTCCGCTTCGACGTCGGCCGGGCCGGCAACGAGCACTTCGCCTTCGGCGGGGGCGGCCCGCACCTGTGCCTGGGCGCCTTCCTGGCCCGGCTCGAAGTGTCGGTGCTGCTGGAGGAGATGGCCGCAAGGCGGATGTTCCTGGAGCAGCGCAGCCAGGCCGTGCGGATGGCATCGAACTTCGTCCACGGAGTGCTGTCGGTCGAGATGGCCCCGGGAGCCAATTCATGAGTTCATTGCCCAACACCGAGGGCCTCACGGCCAAGCAGGTTCGGTGGGAGGCCGCCTGGACCGTGGGCCGGCCCGTTCTTGGGGCTGTTTGTGGGCCTCTGGGGCCCAGTTTTCGACCGAGATCCTGGGGGAGCGGGCCGCGGTGAGCGGGGACCCGGTCCGGGTGACGGTGGACTCGGAGCGGTGCATCGGCGGGGGCCAGTGCGAGATGCTGGAGCCCGAGGTCTTCCTGCTCGACGATGAGACGGCCATCTCGTCGGTGATCGGATCGGGTGTGCTGTCCCGTGAGCGGGCCGAAGTGGTGGTGCACCGTTGCCCGGGCGCGGCGATCTCCATCGTGGAGCCCGCGGACGGCGCGAGGCTGGACGGTTAGAGGAGGAGTCCTGAATGCAGACTTACGACAACTGGATCGACGGGGGATTCGCCGCGCCTGCCAGTGGGGGCCGCATGACCACGTCCAACCCCTTCACGGGGGAGGTCTGGGCCAGCGTCGCCGACGACCCCGACGCTGTCGACGCCGCGGTCGCCGCGGCGCGCCGGGCTTTCACCGACGGGCCGTGGGCACAGATGCCGGCCGCGGAGCGGGCGAGGCTCATGCGGCGCCTGGGCGAGATCCTCACCCGAGACGCCGACGAGCTGGCCGTCATCGAGACCCGCGACAACGGCAAGATCATCCGCGAGACCTCGGCGCAGGCCAAGAGCCTCCAGAGCTACTACGACTACTTCGCCGGCCTGGCCGACAAGATCGCGGGCGAGCAGATCCCCGGCCCCACGCCCAACTTCCTCGTCTACACCGAGAAGGTGCCCGTCGGGGTGGTGGGCGCCATCATTCCCTGGAACTCGCCGCTGTTCCTGCTGACCTGGAAGCTGGCGCCGCTGCTGGCCGCGGGGTGCACCGCGGTGGTCAAGCCGTCCGAGCTCACGCCGGTCACCGCGCTGATGCTGGCCGAGCGGACCGCCGAAGCCGGCTTCCCGCCGGGAGTGATCAACATCGTCACCGGAGGCCCGTCGGTGGGGGCCGCGCTGACCGCCCATAGCGGCATCGACAAGATCACTTTCACCGGCGGCGGAGACACTGCCCGCCATGTGGCCCGGGCCGCGGCCGCCAACCTCGTGCCGACTGTGCTGGAGCTGGGCGGGAAGTCGCCCCAGATCATCTTCGCCGACGCCGACGCCGAGGCCGCGACCAACGGCCTGCTGGCCGGGATCTTCGCGGCCAGCGGTCAGACCTGCGTGGCCGGATCGCGGGCCTACCTCCAGCGAGGCATCGCAGACGACATCGTGTCCAGGGTTACGGCCCGGGCTGGCGAGCTGGTGCTGGGTGACCCGTCGGACTACGCCACCGAGATGGGCCCGGCCGCGTCGGACGCGCAGCGCGACCGCATCCTGGCCATGATCGAGCAGGCTCGGGCCGAGGGCGCCACCATCGCCGCCGGAGGGGTGGTCGACCCCGTCCTGGGAGGCCGGTTCGTGCGGCCCACCGTGATCACCGGCGCCACCAACGACACAACCATCGTGCGCGACGAGGTGTTCGGCCCGGTGCTGGCCATGATGACCTTCGACGACGAGGACGAGGCGATCAAGCTGGCCAACGACTCCGACTACGGGCTGGCCGCCGGCGTGTGGACGCTCGACGTGCGCCGGGCGCTGCGGATGTCCCGGGCGCTGTATGCCGGCACCGTGTGGGTCAACACCTATCGCACCGTCAACTACGCCGCGCCCTTCGGCGGGTTCAAGCAGTCCGGCTACGGCAAGGACAACGGCCGCGAGGCCCTCGATGGCTACCTGCAGACCAAGTCGGTGTGGGTGGAGCTGACCGGCGCCACCCGCGACCCCTTCGTAATGGGTTGATGCAGCTCTCGACCGAGCGGCTGCTGGCGCCAGCGGACCTTCAGGACCCGGCCACCTTCTCCCAGGGCATCCCACACGAGGCCTTCGCCGAGATGCGGGCCCGCCCGACGCTGAGCTGGACCCCGCGCAGCGGCGGCGACCGCACCGGCTTCTGGTCGGTCACCCGCCATGCGCCCGTGTCCGAGGTCTCCCGCGACACCGACCTGTACTCCTCCGCGGTCGGGCACATCCAGATCTATGACATCGACTCCGACGCCCTGTCGGCGCGGGCCTCGATGATCGATCTCGACCCCCCGGTGCACACCCGGCTGCGGCGGCTGGTCAGCTCGGCGTTCACACCACGCCACGTGCAGTCGTACGAGTCGGCGGTGCGGTCCCGGATAGCGGCGCGCCTCGATGCGCTGGCTGCGGCCGGCGGCGGCGACTGGGTGGAGGCGGTGGCCGCGCCCATCCCCATCGGAGTGATCTGCGACATCATGGGCGTGCCCGAGTCGGACCACGGCTACATGATCGAACTGACCGACCATCTCGTGGCCGGCACCTCCAGCAAGCCGCTGGAACCCACCGCCTACGGCAACACCACCGACCTGCGGCTGCTGCCGTTCAACAGCCCGGCCGCCCACGGGATCAACGAGTACGCCCGCGCCCTCGGCGAGCGACGCCGGGCCGGGCCCGCCGACGACCTGGTCACGAAGCTCATCGAGGCCGAGGTCGATGGCGAGCGCCTCACCGACGCCGAGTTCACCAACTTCTTCCGGCTGATGGTCTTCGCCGGCAACGAGACCACCAGGGCCTCGATGGCGCACTTGGCCCTGCACCTCGTCGAGTTCGCCGACCAGTTCGAGCGGCTGCGCTCCGATCCGTCGCTGATGGACCGGGCCGTGGAGGAAGTGATCCGGTACTCGTCGCCGATCCTGTACTTCCGGCGCACCCTGACCCGCGACACGGTGCTGCAGGACACCCCTCTGCGCACCGGCGACAAGGTGGTGATGTGGTACGCGGCGGCCAACTTCGACGAGGAGGTGTTCGACGAGCCGATGCGCTTCGACGTCACCCGACCGCTGCGGCCGCCCAACGCCGCCTTCGGCGGCGGCGGCGCCCACTTCTGCCTGGGCGCGCCGCTGGCCCGCCTCGAGCTGGCCGTGCTCATCGAGGCCATCCTGTCCCGTGGCATCGACCTCCGGCTGGTCGGCGACCCCGTCTACGTGGACTCGAACTTCGTCAACGGAATAGAACACCTGGAGGTCGAGGTCCGGTGAGCACGCCCGCGCAGGCCAGGCATTTCGGGGGTGTCGATGCGATGAGCCTGTCTCCGCGGTCGGGGCACTTGGGGGTGCGGGTGTGGTGAGCCTGTCTCCGCGGTCGGGGCACTTGGGGGTGCGGGTGTGGTGAGCCTGTCTCCGCGGCCTGAGCTTGGGCCGGTTCAGGGCTCGGCGGCCAGCGTCGAGGCATGGGACCGTGCATGGGAGCAGTACTTGCACTTTCGGGGCGACCCCGTTGTCGTTGCGTCGGAGGCTGGCGAGGATGACGAGACCTTCGTGCTAGGTCCGGTGTTCGCCGCGGTCTACCGGGTGCTGGCCGGCTCCCCGCTCGGCTCGCCCGCCCTGGACGCAGACGCAGGCCGGGCCCGGGCCCGGGCGGCCCGGTCGGGTGATCGCGAGCAGGCTCATGTGATGGCGCTGGAGATGCTTCTAGCGGGGGAGTTCACCGGCGCGGCAAGCCGATGGGACGAGATCGCCTGCGGCGAGCGCGACTTCGCCGCGGTGCGATTCGCCCACGACGTTTACCTCCATGTCGGTGACGACGAGCGCAGGCTGGCTTCCAGCTCCCATGCGGTGGAGGCGTGGCGCGGGAGGCTGGGCTGGGGGTTCGTCGCCGGCCAGCACGCCTTCGCCCTGGAGGAGGCCGGGCGCTACGGCGAGGCCGAGGAGCTGGGTAGGACCGCTCTGGACCTCGATCCCGACGATCTGTGGGCCCGGCATGCGCTCGCCCATGTCTACGAGTCCACCGACGACACTCCGGCCGCGCTCGACCTGCTCGAGGGCACGGTCGACCGCTGGGACTCACAGGACCTTCTTGCCACCCACATCTGGTGGCATCTGGCCCTGCGCTTGCTGGCCTCGGGCGATACCTCAGGCGCGCTGGCGGTCTTCGACGACCGCCGGCCCCATGCGACCACCGCCTTCCAGCTCTGCGACCAGACGTCGCTGCTGTGGCGGCTGGAGCTGGCTGGCTGCGACTCCGGTAACCGCTGGGACGAACTGGCCGATCGCTGGGGCGGGGTGGCCGAGCGTCACACCTGCGGCTTCCTCGACCTGCACGCCGCCTTGGCATTCGTACGGAGGCCGGACCATCCCGGCGCGGCAAACTGGTTCGCGGGCCTCCACAGCCGGGCCGGGGACGTGAGCAAGGCTGTGGGCGCCGGCCGGGCCGCGGGCTATGTTGCGGGTGCCGGCCGGGCCGCGGGCGCGAGCGATGCTACGGCGCCGGCCGGACCGTGGGCGCGACTGATACCGCGGGTGCTGGCCGGGCCGCGGACACTAGCGCCCGTGTGAGCGCCAGCGAGAACGACGGCACCTTCAGCGAGGTGGTGGTACCCCTTGTAGAGGCATTCCGACAATATGGACGAGGCCGTCACGACCGATTCGTCCGCATCGTCGACGAGTTGGACTGTCGTGTTAGCCGCATCGGCGGGAGCATCGCTCAGCGAGACCTGATAGCTCTGACCCGCCAGGCCGCGCTCGCCCGTGCCGACCTGTCCAGGCCCGCGCCGGACATGGGGGCGAGCACCTCGGAGGCCTCCGTAGAGGCAGAGCGGTAGGGAGCGACCTATGAGAATTCTCACAGAGAGCCGAGCGAGGCAGTGGCCCGGTCGGCCTGTGGGCGCAGCGAGCAAGCGCGGGCGCGACACTGCGGCGATACGACGGGCTGTCACCTATTCCCGCTCGCCCTTGCATCCGATGCCCGCGGTCGCCGGGTCGGCGGACGACGGAGTGCAGGCATGAGTTGGGCCCTGACGGACGAGCAGAGGTCGATCCAGGCCGAGGCCCGGGCCTTGGCCCGCGGCGTGATCGCGCCCCGAGCCGCTGAAGTGGACCGCAGCGAGCAGTATCCCTGGGACAATGTTGAAGCCCTCCAGCAGGCCGGCTTCACGGGCATGACCGTGCCCGCCTCCCTGGGCGGACCCGGCCGGCCGCCCCTTGATGCCGTGCTGGTGGTGGAGGAGATGGCCAAGGTGTGCGGGGTCACCGGCCGCATCGCGGTGGAGTGCAACATGGGGGCGCTCTCCGCGGTCATGGCCTACGGCACCGACGCCCAGCGCAAGAAGGTCGCGGATCTGGTGCTGGCCGGGGACAAGCCGGCCATCTGCATCACCGAGCCGGGCGCCGGGAGCGCCGCGTCTGAGATGACCACCCGGGCCGACCGACGCGGGGATGGCTACGTGCTCAACGGCACCAAGCACTGGATCACCGGCGGCGGCGTCTCGAGAACGCACTTGGTGTTCGCCCGAGTGTTCGACGAGCACGGCGACGAGGAGGGCATCGGTGCGTTCCTGGCCTTCAGGGACGAGACGCCGGGGCTGGAGATCGGACCCCGCGAGCCGACGATGGGCTTGAGGGGTCTTCCCGAGACGGTGGTCAGCTTCAACAACATGGAGGTCACCGCCGACATGGCGGTGCAGCCGCCGTCGGGGCTGAGACGGGGCTTCGCCGACCTGATGAACGCCTACAACACCCAGCGGGTGGGCGCGGGCACGGTGGCGCTCGGCCTGGCTTCGGGCGCCTACGAACTGGCACTGGAGTTCGTGAAGAAGCGCGAGCAGTTCGGGCGCCCAATTGCCGAGTTCCAGGGCCTGCAGTGGATGCTGGCCGACATGTCCGTGAAGCTGGAGGCGGCTCGCAGCCTCACCTACCGGGCCGCGGCCTCCCAGGGGCCCGGCGGCAGCCCGTTCCCCGATCCGGCCCTCGCCGCCCAGGCCAAGATCTTCACTTCCGAAGCGGCCATCGCGGTCGTGAGCGATGCGCTCCAGGCCCACGGCGCGGCCGGCTACAGCCGCAACAACCCGCTGGAGCGCATGTACCGGGACGTGCGCATGTTCACGATCGGCGGAGGCACCGCCCAGATCCTGCGCACAGTGGTGGCGTCGCGGATCCTGGACATGAAGCTCCCCCAGACCCGCGGCGGCTACCTGCCCAAGGAGCCGAACGCGTGAGCCCGCCGTTGGGTGGCGGCTACAACATCCCGCCCTCACCTCTGCCCGTGGAGCCGTCGGCGTGAGCGCGCCGCTTGAGGGTGTGATCGTGGTCGCGCTGGAGGCGGCGGTGGCGGCCCCGTTCGCCACCCGCCAGCTGGCCGACCTGGGCGCCCGCGTGCTAAAGGTGGAGCGCCCCGGCGAGGGCGACTTCGCCCGCCACTATGACTCGGCCATGGGCGGCACTTCGGCGTTCTTTGTGTGGGCCAACCGGGGCAAGCAGAGCATCGAGCTGGACCTGAAGGACACCGGCGACCGGGCTGTCTTCGACCGCTTGGTGGCTGGCGCCGACGTGTTCGTGCAGAACCTGTCGCCCGCCGCGGCCCGCCGGGCCGGGATCCTCGCCGACCAGCTCAGAGTCAAGCACCCCGGCCTGATCGCCTGCGACATCTCCGGATACGGCTTGGGCGGCCCCCGCACCGACGACAAGGCCTACGACCTGGCCGTCCAGGCCGAGGGAGGCGCGGTGGCGCTCACCGGCACCACCGAGCAGGCCTGCAAGGTCGGGTTCTCGGTCGCCGACATCGCCTCGGCCATGTACGCCTTCTCGTCGATCCTGGCCGCCCTCTACCGCAGGCAGGCCACCGGCGAGGGCGCCTCTATCGAGGTGTCGATGCTGGAGAGCGTCGCCGAGTGGACGGCCGCGCCCACCTACGCAGCGGTCGGCAAGGGCTCGGTGCCGCCCCGGTCCGGCCACCGCCACACCATGATCGCCCCCTACGGCATGTACCCGATGAGCAACGGCGAACTGGTGATGATCGCCGTGCAAAGCAACCGCGACTGGGCCGACTTCGCCGAGCACGTCCTTCAAGATCGAGCGCTCGTCAACGATCCCCGCTTCGTCAACAACTCCGACCGCATCGCCAACATCGACGACCTGGAGGCCTTGATCACGTCGGTCTTCACGTCGGTCAGCCCTGAGGAACTGATGCGGCGCCTGCGAGCTGGCCGGGTGGCCCACAGCTTCGTGCGGGACCCGATGGCGCTGTGGCAGCACGATCAACTCCGGGCCCGCGACCGCTTCATGCAAGTGACCACCCCCACAGGCTGGACCGAGGTCTACAAGCCCCCCTTCAACCTCAGCGGCACCGGCGACCCGGACCCCACCGTCCCCGCCCTGGGCGAGCACGATCCAAACCTGATCGCAGAACTGGAGTCCCGCGCCGCCAGACATGGGGATGGGTGAGCAAGATGACAACTCGCAGCCCGTGGCTAGGGAACCTTTGAATCCCACATGACCACCTATCGCGCCCGCCCTTATTCAGCCAACGCCTATCGATGATCTGACAATTTCATGCTCTTTTAGATAGTAGCATGATAGATGATGCTGTAGGGTGATTGGGTCGATTCTGTGCCATTGGCTATGAGGTAGGGTGGATCAGATGCAGCAGGAGCAGTCAGCACGACCCGGCAAGTACGGCGTCAGCTCGCGTCGGACGGCTCCATTGCGGCTTGCCGGGCATCCTGAAGCTCCCGCAGCGGGCGAGTGGGAGGCTTGGGCGCGTCGCTCGCCACGGCCGTTGGCGGTCGACCTGTTCTGCGGTGCCGGCGGTCTCAGCCACGGGTTGACGGCGGCGGGGTACCGCGTGGCGCTGTCCGTGGACTCCGACAGATGGTCGCTGGAAAGCCACGCCCACAACCTGCCCGGACGGGTCCTTCAACTCGACTTGGGCGAAGAGCGATCCAGGGATGAAGTCGTCGGGCTGTGCGAGAGCCTCGACGTCGATTTGATCGCCGGAGGGCCGCCATGCCAGCCCTTCTCCCGCGCCGGTCGATCCAAGATCCGCAGTCTGGTGGATCGAGGGGTTCGTGACGCCGTCGATGCCCGCAAGGAACTGTGGCGAGCGTTCCTGGATGTTATTGAGCGTGTTCGGCCGCGTGCGGTGCTGTTGGAGAACGTGCCTGACATGGCCCTCGGCGACGAGATGATGGTGCTGAGGACAATGATCGACCGGCTCGAACGCGCGGGCTATGAAGCGGACGCCCGAATCGTTGACGCGTCGCAACACGGAGTGCCTCAGCACCGCCAGCGGCTCATCCTCATCGGCCTTCGAGACGGAGGGGCGTTCAGATGGCCTGAGGCCTCGGGAATGGCGACGGTTCGCGACGCCATCTGGGACCTGCCGGTTCTCAACGTGTCGCCGGACACGCCGATAGGGGCGGAGACCATGGTCTACGGCGACCGGGAGGCGAGCGACTTCGCCCGAGGGGCCCGCAAGGATTGCGTCGGCGCTGAGGCGTGGATTGTCCACGACCACAGCACGCGTGCGGTTCGCCCCGACGACTTCGAAGCGTTCAAGCTCATGACCGCCGGAACCCTGTACTCGGAGCTGCCCGGCGACTTGAAGCGCTACCGAGACGACATCTTCGACGACAAGTACCACCGGCTCAGCTGGGCTGAGCCCTCCAGGTCGATCACCGCGCACTTGGCCAAGGACGGCTACTGGTACATACATCCCGAACAGCACCGAACGCTCACCGTGCGCGAGGCCGCTCGGCTCCAGACGTTCCCCGACATGTTCCGCTTCGCCGGATCGCGTTCGCACCAGTTCCGCCAGATCGGCAACGCGGTGCCCCCCGTGCTCGGCGAGTCGATCGGATCCGCCATCCTCGCGAGCTTGTACGGGTACGACTCTCCTCATCCTCGACCGTCGAAGCAGCGAGTCGAGTTCCGGGCAGCGCTCTCCGATTGGGCGGCCGTCGACCGCGCCGACGCTCCTTGGGCATACCCCGGGAACTTGTGGCCGGTGACGGTGGGACTGATATGCTGGTCGGGCGGCAAGGATGCGCGGCTGACCGCGAATCGAGTGCTGCGCTCCGTGCCGACACTCGACAGGGCGAACGAGCGGGCCTTCGATCTGTTGACCACCTCCGATGGCTCGGAGCGATGCTCCACCCTCCTCGATCGGATTAGAGCGGCCGCGTCCTTGCTGAGCAACGATCCGGGCGGCTGGTACTCCGACAGTTGGCGCGATGCGACGCGGCTGGGTCCAGCTGCTCGCCGCTGGTACGCCCTCATGACTGGCGAGTCCGACGGACTGGTCGCTTCATCGCCGGTTCTACGAGTTGCTGAGAGGGTGACGGGCGCTGGCCGGCTGAAGACGAATTCGGCTGGACGGATGGAGTTGGCGAAGCTGGTCGGCGCTCGGGGGGATGCCGCGACGCTCAACGTGGCGATGCACCGCATCGGGACAGACATCTGCACGCCTAGGTCGCCGGACTGCTGCCGGTGCCCGCTCAAGCGAGTGTGTCTGGGATCGACTTCGTGACGCCTACCATCGAGCGCAACCTAATAGCGTGTCGTGGCGGCACGTTCGAGTCTCGCATCGAGACAGGGGAATGAGGCCAATGGAGGGCAAGGCGCGCGAGGGCCTGCGATTTAGGCCGCGGGCCCGACTCATGACGACGCTCGGCCGCGAGCTCATCAGCAGCGATGTGGTGGCCATAACCGAGCTCGTGAAGAACTCCTACGATGCCGATGCCCGGGTCGTACTCATCCGGCTGACGGACGAGTTCGATGGGCTGGGTCCGCCCGGCACCAGCAGGATTCAAATCTTGGACGACGGCCACGGCATGGACGAGAAGACGATCCTCGAGACGTGGCTCGAGCCGGCGACATCCTTCAGAACGAGGTCGCAGACCACGACAGGAGGCCGAAGGGTACTGGGCGAAAAGGGCGTCGGGCGCTTCGCTACTGCGAAACTGGGTGATCGCTTGGAATTGATCTCGAAGGCTGACGGCACCGGAGAGGTCCAATTGGACATCGATTGGTCAGCTTTCGATGATGACAACATGTATCTCGAAGATGTTGAGGTAAGTCTCGATGTGGTCGAACACGGCAACTTCGGGCCGGATGGGTTCGTCAGCAGTATCTGGCGTGATGTCGTCCCCTACTTGGAAGCAGTTGACAAGCCAACAGCCGATCACGGCACACTCCTCACGATCTCAGGGCTCCGAAGTTCTTGGACCTCAGAGCTCGTCGAGGACCTTCGCCGTTCGCTATCTAGGCTCATCACTCCGTTTCAGGACGAACGGCGAATTGTTCACGACTTCGCCATCATACTCGACACACGGGGTGCTGTCGGCAGAGGCACAGAGCTAGTCAGCTCACCTTCTACGCTCCAGAGACCACACTATAAGCTGAGCGCCGAGATCGAAGCAAACGGCCGGGCCACCGTACTCATGGAATTGAAGGATGGCGGTGAGCTGGAGTTTGATCGTCCTCTTCAGATGGTTGCCGATCGAGAAGGCTTGGAGTGTGGATCTTTTGAGGTCTTTCTGAATGTTTGGGACCGCGACAGTGACTCGTTAAGGACCATAGCGAATGAGGTTGGGACCCTCAAGCGAGTTCGAGGAATCTTAGATTCTGCTGCTGGCGTCAACATCTATCGTGATGGCTTCCGCGTTCTTCCATACGGTGAGACAGGCAACGATTGGCTGGAGCTCGATCGCAGACGTGTGCAGGAACCTACACACAAACTGTCGAATAATCAGATTGTTGGATATGTGCTGATTGGACGTGACACGAACCCTCAACTCAATGATCAGTCAAATCGGCAAGGGATTCTCGAAGGCCCGGCCTTCACAGATCTTCGTAAGGCTGTCGCAGAAGTTGTGTCAATGATCGAAGTTGAGCGATACAAGCTCAGACCGAGGCGGGACACTCAACGTAGACATAGGGGTGGATTGCTCGCCCGATTCGATCTTGGAGTCATCAGAGAAGCTGTCCGACAGGAATTGCCTGATGATACGCGAATTCAGAATCTACTAGATGCAACACAACAGGAATTTGATGATCGGATTGGTGAGGTAGGGGAAGTTCTAGCGCGATATCACCGACTCGCGACACTTGGACAACTGGTTGACAAGGTAGTTCACGATGCTGCTCAACCCATCGTAACGATTCGCCAGGCAGCGGTATTGGGCGAACAAGAATTGGAGAACCTTGCTCCTGAAGTCGCCTCTCTGGTAGGTTCCGCTCGTGTAGCGAAGCCGATGAAACGATTTAGGACAGTTTCCGCGCAAGCAAAGGTCGCGAACGACGTTATTCGACGTATCGAACCCTTCGGGGGCCGAAGACGTGGAAAATCACAGAAGTACCCGATTGAGAACGCCATCATGAATGCGGTGGCCCTCTTGCAGGATGAGCTCGACACCGTCGGTGCCGAGGTTCGTTTGCCTACTGGAGTCCACGAAGTGACCTTGGACAGCACAGACCTTCAGGAAGTGCTATTGAATCTCTTGCAAAACTCTCTCTATTGGTTGAAGCAAGTCAGGCGGGGATCCAGAGTGATATCGCTAGATGTCGAACGTGGCCAAGACGACAGTCTCGTGGTCATCGTTGAAGACTCTGGTCCAGGCGTTCCAGAGGGTGATCGTGAATTCATTTTCGATCCATACTTCACCACTAAAGAGGATGGTGTTGGCCTAGGTCTAGCGATTACCGGAGAAATCGTCGAGGACTATTATGGTGGCGAGTTGGCATTGTTGGAGCCCGGAGAACTTGGTGGCGCTCGATTCAGAGTGACTTTGAGGAGGGGAGTCGGGTGACAGCTTCTTGGCGAGTCCTAGTTGTCGACGATGAACCAGAGGTTGGCACAACGATTTGTGAGTTGCTGGAGTCCTTTGTTTCCGTTTCAGATTCTCGCTCGATCACGACGAGGTTCGAGGAGTCCTTTGACAAGGCTGTAGAGCTACTTGTAAGGGAGACGATCGATATCCTCGTCTTAGACATTCGAGACGAATCAGGACGGCCGCCGTCCGATGAAGCAGGTATTGCGATATTCGACAATATACGCAAGCGTCGCTTCATTCCGATTATTTTCTATACGGCTTTGCCGGATGTCTCTATAGGCATCTCTAATGCTCCGTTCGTTCAGACAGTTTCAAAAATTGCCGTGGATCCGATCGCGGATCTTAGGCAGGCTATTGAGAACGTTATCCGCTCAGGACTTCCACGCCTTCTGCAATCCGTATCAGGTCATCTAGCCGATGTTCAGCGTATGTTCATGGCTGACTTCGTCGAGCACCACTGGTCTGATCTTGTAGATCGGCCAGAAGACATGGCATACCTGCTGTCTAGGCGACTCGCGGTCTCTTTCGAAGAAGGAGCTGAAAGTCTAGCGCAAGAACTCGGACAAGCTAGCGGGGCAACGCTCGGAGACACTATTCATCCCACACGCTACTACGTTCAGCCGCCTAACTCCAACTACAAGATGGGGGATCTGCTGGCAATGCCTGAGTCGATGGAAGAGGACACGGATGCAAGAAGGTTGTATGTGGTCCTCACTCCGAGTTGTGATCTCGTTCTCCGTTCAGGACGCACCAAGGCGGCTAAGGTGGTTCTTGTACAGTGTATCTCACTTGACAGCTTCAAGGAATACGAAGACTGGAAGAGTGCGCCTAGTACCAACAATACGGAACGATTGCGCAAACTGCTCACTTCAAGACCGAAGGGGCAAGAGGACCGGTACTTCTACCTGCCCGCGGCATGGAACGTCCCAAATAGTGTAGCTGATCTCCAAAGCGTGATGTCTATCCCTTGTGAAGAACTTGAAGACTATAGGAAGATCGCCTCGCTCGATAGTCCCTTCGCGGAGGCGCTGTCATATCAGTTCAACCGCTACATAGGGCGTGTAGGAATGCCTAACCTCGATATCGACGGTGTACTGCGTCGTCTAGAGATGTAGCGAGATCGCCGTAGAGCTGGGATGCAAACGGATCCCCCGAGATAGGAACTCTAAATTGACATGGGCGAGCCCGCATGAGCGATCTCGCTGCTGGCACCGATTGGATTTTATTGAACGTGCTTTCTGAGATCGCCTGGGTGCTCGGCTGCGTCAAGTGGCCGGAACTGTTGGGTGTCTGAGTACCCGTGGTGGAGGGCGGTGTCGACGGCGGTGATGAGTTGTTCGATCTCGGTTTCGCGCATCGGAGTGGAGACTGCCCCTGTGCAGCTGTAGATCAACAGGATGCCAGCCTCGAGCAGTGCATCGAAGAACCGGCTCAGCCGGGTCGCCTCGTCTGGACTCGGGTAGGCATCGCGGTAGTGGCGAGGCGGGGTGGGTTGCATGTGGATGCGGAACATCGACCCTGCTCCGGTGACGCTGGCCTCCACGCCGTGCCGGTCGATTGCCTCGGCGATGCCGTCTCGGGCGAGTTGTCCGAGACGGTTGAGCCGATGGACCTCTTCGGGATCGAACATCTCCATGGCGACGAGGCCCGCTGTGAGGGTGATCGGGTTGGCTGAGAACGTGCCGGAGTGCGGCATGACGTAGTGGTCGCCGTGGGGGTTCATGACGCTCATGACTTCGGCTCGGCCTCCTACCGCGCCTACAGGGAAGCCGCCGCCGATGATCTTGCCCAACGCGGTGAGATCCGAGGTTAGGCCGTAGTGCCGCTGTGCTCCGCTGTAGCTGTTTCGGAACGTGACCACCTCGTCCGCGACGAGCAGCGCCGAGTTGCGGGTCGCCCAGTCCCTCAGTGCGGCGACGTACTCGGGTTCGGCTGAGCACAGCCCGGCGCGGTGCGGCATGACATCGAGGAGCACGCAGGCGATGTCGTCGGCGTGACGGTTCAGGATCTGCAGCGTGAGGTCGGTGTCGTTGAACGGCACGACGACGACATCGTCGAGTACTGAGGGAGGTGTGCCCTCCGCGACGGGCACGCTGGCGGGGTCGGCTAGTGGGCCCCAGTTGTAGGGGGTGGAGGTCTGGCTGACTTCGGCGTAGTCGTAGGTGCCGTGGTAGGTGCCTTCTGCTTTGGCGATCTTGGGTCGGCCAGTGAACGCTCGTGCGGCCTTGATGGCGCACATGACGGCTTCTGTGCCGGAGTTGACGAACCGGATCTGCTCGAAGCTGTCGACCCGATCGCAAAGGTGCTCCGCGAGGCGCAGCTCGACTTCAGTCGCGAGGGTGTGGGCGGTGCCTCGGCGCAGCTGTTTGGCGACGGCCGCGACGATCGCGGGATGGCTGTGGCCGTGGATCAGCGATGCCATGTTGTTGGCGAAGTCGATGCGCTCAACGCCTTCGACATCGGTGATGCGGCAGCCAGATGCGCGGGCTGCGTAGAGGGGGTGAGGCTTGCGCAGCACGGTGTTGCGGCTGACACCGCCGGGCATGACCTTCAGAGCACGCCGGTAGAGAGCTTCGGATTGGCTGGCGCGGGGGGTGTCCTTCATGGTGTGTTCTCCGATCGCGGGGTCCGGTTATCCGCGTGGCGCTGAGTTGCCGCCCAGGGGTTATTCGCCGCGGATGCTTCGGGCGTCGTGGAGGGGTGCGGCGGTGCGATCTGTTACATCGCCGAGTGTGATTCCGGGCGCCAGTTCACGCACTGCGAACCCCTGGGGGGTTATGTCGATGACGGCGAGGTCGGTGTAGACGCGGTTCACAACGCCTCGACCGGTGAGCGGGTAGCGGCAAGCGGCGACCAGTTTGGGGTCTCCTGTGCGGGTGCAGTGTCGGGTCATCACATACACCGCTTTGACGCCCGAGACGAGGTCCATGGCCCCGCCTACCGCGGGCACCGCGTCAGCGCCGGTGGACCAGTTGGCCAGATCGCCGTTGGCGGCGACTTCGAGGGCGCCGAGCACGCAGATATCGAGATGACCGCCGCGGATCATCGCGAAGCTGTCAGCGTGATGGAAGAACGACGCTCCCGGCACGGTGGTGACGGGCTCCTTGCCGGCGTTGATGAGTTCGGGATCTTCCTCACCAGGTGGTGGTGGGGGTCCCATTCCCAATAGCCCGTTCTCTGTGTGCAGGATCACTTCCTTGTCTTCGGGGATGCACTCCGCGACGGTCTCGGGCATGCCGATGCCGAGGTTCACATACGCACCGTCGGGGATGTCGCGCGCGATCCGGTGGGCGATCTCCCTGCGGTCGAGCCCCTGTGGGGTGCGTGGTGTCATAGCCAGCCTGCTTCGCTCCTGGCCGGATCGAGCTGTTGGGGGGCGCGGTCTGTCAGCACCATGCGGTCCACGAAGATGCCTGGCGTGACAATGGTCTCGGGGTCCAGCGATCCGAGACGGACGACGACGCTTGTCTGCACGATGGTGGTCTTTGCGGCTGTGGCCATCAGCGGAGAGAAATTGCGGGCGGTCTTGTTGTAGAGGAGGTTCCCATGACGATCCGCTGCCGCGGCCTTGATCAGAGCCACATCAGCTCCGAGAGCGTGCTCGAGCACGCATTCTCGATCATCGAACCGGCGGTGCGGTTTGCCCTGGGCGAGGTTCGTGCCGGCCGCGGTGGGCGTGTAGAACGCGGGAATGCCGGCACCGGCGGCGCGGATGCGCTCCGCGAGCGTTCCCTGCGGCACCAGCTCCAACCCGATACGCCCGGCCCGGTACATCTCGGCGAACACCTCGGAGTCAGCGCTGCGCGGGTAGGAGCAAATCATCTTGGAGACCCGGCCTGCCTTGATGAGCGCGGCGAGTCCGACAGTTCCGCTGCCCGCGTTGTTGCTGATGACTGTGAGATCGCCCGCGCCTTGTTCGATGAGGGCGTCGATCAACTCGACCGGGCTGCCAGCCTCGCCGAAGCCTCCGATCATTACGGACGCGCCGTCGGCGATGTCGCGCACCGCGGCGGCCGGATCAGCGAACCGCTTGTCGGTCACAGCCGGGCTGCTACACCGCCGCGGCGGCGAGGTCCTGCAGTCTCGCCGACTTGAACCGCACGTAGTCGAAAAGGCCAGCGTCGTCGAAGAGGACCCGGTCCTCGTAGTCGTCGAACCACAGCGCCTCGGGGTTGCGGCCGACGATGCACATCCTGCCGCGGTCGGGGGCGTCGGCCGCGTTGCGCAGGATCTTGAACACCACGAACCCGTTCTCGCTGCCGGGCAGTCCTTCGATGGGCCTGTCGGACACTGCGGCGACCTCGGTCTTGCCCTTGTAGTGGGTGATTGACAGCCGGGCATGGTTCTCGACACCGGAGAGGCCCTTCTGCGAGTCGTTGAGGATCTGCCATGCGGTCTCGATGGGCACGTTGAAGGCCCGGTAGGCGACGATGTCGCGGCCGCAGAAGAAGTAGTGGTTCTCCACCGCGACCCGCTTGAGGGTGCGCTGCAGGATCCGCAACGCTTCCGGGTCGTCGTTGACGCCTCTGATGATGGGCGACTGGTTCTCGACGCTGATCCAGCCCCTCGACACGACCGCGTCCATGGCCCGGCGACTGTTCGGATGCCACACAGGGAACCCTTCGGAGTCCTCGATGTAGCCGCGGTCGCTGTCTTTGGCGAGCAGTTCGTCGGGATGGTTGAAGTGCGTCATGAGCCTGAACCCGACCTCGGGGTAGGTCTCGTGGAACCGGTCGAGCATCTCCAAGAACGCGTCGTCGAACCGGTCGGGGTGGAACGCGAGCTCCTTGGTGCCGAGCCGGATCGCCTCCACGCCGGCCTCGGCGAGCGCGGTGAACCACGCGGCCAGCTTGGAGTTGGGCAGCACCATCGGGTCGCCACCCGACAGCAGCATCTCGCGCAGCTTCTCACGGCCCGACTCGGGGTGAACCCCGCCGTTGGCCGCGACCGCCGCGTTGTGTGCCCGCACATAGGCGACGACGTCCGGGATCTTGGCGATGCCCTTCTTCTCGACGGTGCCGTCCTGGCGTTCGATGTCCTTGCGGGCAATCAGCTCCTCGCGGTAGCAGAACCGGCAGTGCGCCGAGCAGGTCGACACCACATACAGCAGCCCCATCTCATACTTGTGGAGCAGCCCCTCCACCGGGCTGAAGTCCATCTGGTATCCGGGGTCCTCTGATCCTTCGAGGTTCAGCGTCTCCTGGGGCGTGGCCTTGACGAGCTTCTGCAACGCCGGGCTGTTGCGGGCGAGCTCGAAGTAGTGGCGGGTCATTTTGACGGGCATGCGCTGCTCGATGTCGCGTTCGGTGCCGCGGATCTGCAGCAGCCCGTCGAGTTCGGCCTGGCTGTAGAAGCCGCGCATGTCCTCGGGCGCGGTGCCCTTGATGAACGGGTCGAGGCCGTTGAGGATCTGGCGGTCATAGCGCGGGTTCTCCACATGATCGAGAACCCGCAGTTCTCTTTGGGTGGGCTCGTATTTGGCGACGCTCATGGTGCGCTCCTGTCGCTAGATTCGGTGGCGGAGTTCGGTGCTGAGATCGGTTGCCGTGTGAGGTGGTTGGTCTGGTGTCGGCCTCCAGGGCCGGGCGGGTGCTCGACTTGCTTGGTCTCATCGTCGGAACCATCGGAGGATGAGACCGGGCTGCGAGTCCCCGCCCGGCTGTCCTGGAGGGGAATCACCGCGCCGACCTGTTGTCGGCGCGGTCTGCTAGCCGTCGAACGTCGACGCCGGGTAGAACTCCACGTTCACCCATTCGCCGTTGATGGCCTGCTGGATGGTGTAGGCGCCTGAGACGGTGCCGGACTCGTCGAACACCAGCGGCCCCGACGCGCCCTCATAGTTGATGGTTCCGCCGGCAGCGAGGATGTCGCGTCCCTCTGCGAAGGTGGACACCTTGGTGCCGTCGCTGTGGGCGACGCCGCGGATGGTCGAGTTGATCCCGGTTCCGTCGCAGCTGTCGGCGGCCTCCAGCGACAACGCCACCAAAGTGATCATGTCGAAGGAGTTCGGCGCGAACGGATCGCCTGCCTTGTCGTAGCGCTCCTCGAAGGAGATGAACTCCGGCAGCGACGGGTCCGCGTCGGCGAACTCGACGAAGGCCTTGTCGTTGATGAGTTCCGCTCCCACAGCGTCGAATATCTCCGGCACTGCGAGATCCGCGGTGAACAGCCACTCGCCTTCGAAGCCGCCTGCGACGGCCTCCTTGATGACCGTCACGCCCGATTCCTGGCCGCCGGCGAGGAAGATCGCATCGGGGTTGTTGGCCAGAACGGTGGTCAGCTCGGCCTGATAGGACGGCTGACCGGGGTTGTAGACGATGAAGTCGGTGATCTCAATGCCGGCTTCGAGAACCTCGGCGCGGGCGACCTCAGCGGGGGAGATCGTCGACTCCTCGTTCTGGATCAAGAACGAGACCGACTCGTATCCGCGGCTCGACAGCCACAGACCCGACGCGGCGCCGTCACCGAGATCCGACGACACGGTGCGGTACACGAAGTTGCCGCCTAGCTCGTTGAGGTTGATCGTGCCGGCATACGGCGACATGATCACGACCTCCTCGCGGTGGGCGAGATCAACGAGCGCGACCATCACACCCGAGGTCGGCCCCATGACGGCAACAGCTCCTTCGCTCTCGATCATGTTGGTGGCCTCGCGGATGCCGGTCTCGGCGTCGCCTCCGGTGTCGGCCACCACGGTGCGGATCGTTCCGCAGCGGGTGCCGCCAGCAGCGTTGATCTCTTCGACGCCGAACTCGATGGCGTCAGCGACGATCTTGCCGAACTCGCCGAGTTCGCCTGTGAGCGGAACGAGCACACCGACGGTGATCTCGCCGACGTCGGCGGGCTCAGCAGCCTCGCCGGGCTCGTCGTCGGCCGGTTCAGCCTCGTCGTCCGCGGGTTCGTCGTCGGCGGGCACGGCGGGCTCGTCGTCCGCCGGCTCGGCGTCGCCGGTGTCGGCGGGCTCGCTGGGTGTCTCGGTTGCATCTGTCGCAGGCTGTTCGTCGTCGTCGCCGCAGGCCGCGGCAACCAACGACAACACGAACACGGCTGCGAAGAGCCGCAACCAGATGGACTTGGTTGTCTTCATGGTTGTTCCCCTCCTTGGGGTGTTGGTGTGTCAGACCGGCGGCGGTCAGCTGCCGGTCTCTTGCCGCTCCTCAATGAGCCTCTTGGCGCTCTTCGAGGAGCAGTTCTCTCAGACGACCCGGTTCGAGCAGTTCCCGGCTGTCGAACTCATCCGTGATGCGTCCGCCTTCGACGAGGTAGGTCCTCGCAGAAGCGGCGAGGATCAGGTCGGGGTTCTGTTCGACGACCCACACGACGCCCATTCCCGCGTCGGCTAGGTCGCGGACCCACTCGACCATCTGCTTGACGAACAGCGGCGCGAGTCCCGCCGCGGGCTCGTCAAGCAGCATCACTCGGGGGTCGCCGACGAGCGCGGAGCTGACAGCAAGTGTCTGGCGTTCCCCGCCGGAGAGCGTCGCGGCGCGCTGTGACGCTCTCTGAGCCAGGATCGGGAACCGCTCGAACACCGCCTCTAGGCGGTTCTTGGTGCCCCGAGACGACAGTGCGGCTACTCGCAGGTTGTCGCGCACCGACAGCTCCCGAAACACGTTGTGCTCCTGGGGCACGTAGCCGACACCGCGGGCTGCGACATCCTGAGCGGCACAGCCTGTGATGTCTGCGCCGTCGAGTAGGACTGCGCCTTCGGAGGGCTGCAGGTGCCCTGCGATGGTCTTCATCAGGGTGCTCTTGCCGGCTCCGTTGGGGCCGAGCACCACCACGATCTCACCGGCTGCGACCGCTAGGTCTACGCCGTGGAGGATCGTGACTCGGCCGTAGCCCGACACGAGGCCGCGTACCTCAAGCAGCATCGCTGCCCCCGAGGTACGCAGAGATCACAGCGGGATCGGCGCGGATGTCCGCCGGTGGGCCCTGCGCGAGCAGTTCACCTTCGGCGAGCACGAGTATGTGGTCGGCCAACGCAAGCAGGAAATGCAGGTTGTGCTCAACGACCACGAGGGTCATCCCGCCGCTGTGGAGGTCCTGTAGCAGACCGGCGAGCCGCTCCTGCAGGCCGGGGTGAACGCCGGCGGTGGGTTCATCCAGCAGCAGGACGGTCGGGTCACGCACCAGTTGGCGTGCGACTTCGAGCATTCGCAGTTCCCCGCCAGAGAGGTCACCCACACGAGCCGCGGCTCGTTCGTGCAGCCCGACCCGCTGAAGGGTCGCCTTCGCTGATTCGACTGTTGCGGTCTCCTGGTTTCGCCAGCTGCGACCGAACGCCCACCGCAGACTCTCTCCTGGGCTGGTCGCACCAGCGACGACGTTCTGGAGCACTGTCAGCGACTCGAAAGCCCGAGGGGTCTGAAAGGTGCGGCCAATGCCCTGCTCGGCGATGGTGTCGGGGCTGGAGCGGGTGATGTCGTGACCGTCGAACAGCACCGACCCGGTGTCTGAGGTTTGAACACCGGACATGAGGTCGAAGGTCGTGGACTTTCCGGCGCCGTTCGGTCCGATCAGGCCGACGAAGGCGCCCCGGTCGACGCTGAAGCTCAGGCCGTCGGTGCCTCCGACCGCTTGCAGACCCGAGAAGCGCTTCGAGATGTGTCTTGCCTCCAGCAGGGTGCCGTTGAGCGCGGCCGCGCCGCCCGGGAAGGTCACTTCGAGACCTTCAGACGTGTCGCCGCGGCTTGGAACGGCTGGTAGCGCAATACCGCTATGAACACCAGCCCGGTGACCACATGCTCGACAGCTGCCGCGATCTGCGCGGATCGCACGGTCTCGAAGGGCCAGGCGCGCACGATCTCCTCGAAGAACACAAGCCCGACGGTTCCCAGCACCACGCCGTAAACGGACCGCTCACCGCCGAGCACCAGCGCGATCCACACGATGAAGGTGACCTCTGCTGTGAACAGCGACGGCTGCGCGAGGGTGGTGAACATGGCGTACACCGCTCCGGCGAACCCGACAGGCACCGCGGAGATCAAGAACACCTGCCGGCGCATCTGCTGCGCGGGCTTGCCCGCTGCCAACGCGGCGGTTTCGTCGTCGCGGATCGCGTCGAGAGCCCGCCCATACGGCGACACCAGAAGCCGCCTGAACACCACCAGCGTCGCGACCAGCAGCAGCACCGCGGCACCGGCGAACACGTACTTCTCCTCTATGGGGCCCCAGTCCCCGAAGGGGCGTTCGACTCTGGCTAGCCCGACGGTGCCGTTGCCGATGCGTCTTTCGTTCAACAGCAGAGAGTGGAAGACCTCCGCGAACGCGAACGTGGTCAAGGCCAAGTACTCGCCTCGCAGCCGCAGCGTCGGCCATCCTGTCACCGCGGCGAACACCAGCGCTGCGAGTCCTGCGACGATGACTGCGGCCCACCACGGCCAGCCGAACCCGAACTTGTACTGATCCAGTCCCTGCGGTGGTGGCTGGGTGAAGATGGCGTAGGTGTAGGCCCCCACCGCGAAGTAGGCGACGATCCCGAAGTTGATCATCCCGCCGCGCGCGTATTGAAGGTTCAGCGACAGGGTGACGACCCCGAAGATGCTGCCGAGGGTCAGCACGGTGACGAGCAGTTGCGGCCAGTTCATGCGGCTCTCGTTCCTGCGAGCCCCGCGGGACGGAACAACAACACCACGATCACCACCGCGAACGCGACCAGTGGCCGGTACCCGGCCGGGATCCAGTACGCGGAGACGTCCATGGCCACGCCGACGAGCAGCCCCGACAAGATCACCGCATACAGCGACCCCAGGCCGGCGAGGATCGCAACCGCGAGGATCTGCAGGATCTGAGCGAACGCCAAGTCGGTTGTGAGCGTGGCCAGCACCGCCAACATGACCCCGGCTAGTCCCGCAAGCCCGGACGACAGCAGCCAAGTGGCCCGCGATGTGGCACTCAGGTTGACGCCACGCGACGCGGCCAGTTCGGGATTCACCGCCATCGCTCTGATCGCCAACCCGGTGCGGGTGCGGTTCAAGAACAAGGCCAGCGACACCGACACCGCCGCGGCCAGGCCGACCACGATGAGCTGGTGGCTGGTGACACGCAGCCCGAAGGCCTCGTAGCGGTGAGCGAGGCCGATGTCGAGGGTGCGGATGCCGGTTCCGATCAACCCGTGGAGCGCGCCGCCGATCACGAACGCGACTCCGGTGGAGGTGATCAACAGCACAGCCGGCCCGCGATGGCGGATCGGGTCGTACACGACGCGGGCGATGCCCAGCCCCACCAGGGCGGTGAACGCAACCGCCGCGACTGCGGCTGCCAGGACATGCCAGCCGTGGTGTGCGTTGAGCCACCATGTCGTGAAGGCGCTGACGCCCAGTAGTTCCGCGTGGGCGATGTTCAAGAACCCTTCAACGCGGCGGGTCAGCGAGAACCCGATCGTGGCGAGGATCAGAAAGCAGCCTGTCGCGACGCCCGACACGAAGAACTGCAACAGCAGCATCGACGCTCTACTCGTAGTTTCTGACTTCGAAGGTCACCGCTCCATGGGGGCTCACCCACGGACCGTGCGGCATGCCCGGCGGGCGGCACGCGTACATGCCCTCTATGAAGGTCTGATCCAGCGTCAGGTCGTGGATGGCGCCCTCGACCATCCAGATCTCTTCCCAGAAGTCGTGGCGCTGCACCCCGGCTGCGGAGGTGTCGGTTCCGGGAAGGAACTTCAGCAGCCGCGTGTACGACCCGGTGTCGGGGTCACGGGAGAGGGTCTTGCTGTAGAGGCCCTCGATGCCGGCTTCGGGCTGCCATGGCAGCAGTTCGGGGTCGAAGAACTCGAACTCTTGCTTTCCCATCAGGTGTCCTCCATGACGTTGACGATCGAGTAGGCGACCTCGAGCGAGCGGCCCCGGACCGGGTCTCGCAGAGAGGCCTCGAAGCTGGGATGGAACTCGAAACCTCCCGCGGCGGGGATGGTTCCCGACAAGATCACCGTCCCGGCCATCGGCCCCCCGAATCGGTTCTCGACGAGTTCGATCAGATCGCGAGGGGGTCGTAGCGCCGCGACGGGACCCGCCTGATAGCAGTCGTCAGCACCGGCTGGGGTTCGGGCCTCGAAGGTCAGGTCGTCCCAGTGGGCCTCGATGTCGCGCAGACGCCACACCCGCGTCGACAACACCTTGGGGCAGTTCTGTTTGGAGGCGTTGATGTCGACGGCCTCCAACGCCCGGTCGGTGTGATCCGAAGCAGCCGCCACCCAGATCTCGTCGTTGTCGATGAGCAGCGCGAACTCGACCTCCCCGCACGACGAAGCGGTCGTTGTCTCGATGCGGGAGGCTGTCGTCAGCCGATCTGCGCCAACCACGAAATAGGCGGGCACTTCGTCGGGTGGTTCGATTCCCTCTTCCTGGAGTTTCGCGATGTAGGCGTCGATGGCGTCGGTGTCTCGGGCGGTGTAGCCGGCAAGGATCACCCGCTTGACAGTGAACCGAACCGCGGTGCCGTCGTCTTGGCGAAGCACCAGATCGTTGTCGGGATCGCCGAGCAGCCGCCGGTCAGTGAGCGCCGGGAACCGGCCGCGGGCGGTGTGGGCCTCTTCGAGCTGCACTGACGCCGACGCGAAGCCGGGATCGTCGCCGAGTGAGGCGACGGTGATTCCCCACAGGTCTATGACCGCGGATCGTCCGCACAGCGTCGTGCCGCGGCCGGTAGAGCCGACGCCGTTGCAAGCGAACACGAACGCCTGGTTCTCGATTGCCCGGGCCCGAAGAAGGGTGCTCCACGCCTCAACTCGGGGATGGGGCCAGGCCGACGCGACGATGAACCCGGCCGCGCCGCGCTCGCACATGCGGCGGAACAGCTCCGGGAAGCGCAGGTCGTAGCAGACCGCCATCCCCAGACGACCCAGCGGTGTGTCGGCCACCACAGCCTCGTCGCCGGGGCTGAGCAGCCTTTGCTCTTGGCTGTCGAACCCGAACAAGTGCATCTTGCGGTACTTGGCAAGTTCGGTGCCGTCGGGTCCGAACAGCACTGACGTGTTGTAGAGACGCCCCCCGTCCGCCTCAACCAGAGAACCCGCATGCAGGCACACCCCGACCTCCGCAGCCGTGTCGGACAGAGCCTCCAGCAGCGCAGGGGTGCCCTCCGCCGCTTGTGCGTACTGGTCGAACGCGAAGTAGCCGGGATGCCACATCTCCGGCAGCACGATCAGATCCGAGCCGGCGGCGGCGTCGATCCATCCGCGCACGAAGTGGGCGGGATCCGGCGCCGCCGCGGCCGCGTCGGCAGGCATCTGCAACAGCGAGACCCTCATGCGGAGGCTCCGTTGCTGTTGGCGGCGTCGATGTAGCCAAGGACTCGCTCGGGGGTTAGAGGCAGCCGGTCGACGGTGACTGCGCCGAGATGTGAAAGGGCGTCCTCCACCGCGGAGGCGATCACCGCGCCCGGGGCGATCGCGCCGCCCTCGCCCATGCCCTTGAGCCCGCCGATGGTGTGCGGGGAGGGGGTCTGGAGGTGAGCAACCCGGAAGTCCGGGATGTCGCTCATCACCGGCACCAGATAGTCCGCGAAGGTGGTCGACAGTGGCTGGCCCACCTCGTCGTAGAGGAACTCCTCGAACAGGGCTGTGCCTATGCCCTGGGCGACGCCGCCGAAGATCTGGCCCTCGACGATCGTCGGGTTGATCATCGGGCCGCAGTCCTCCACGACCGCGTAGCTCAAGACTCGGGTCTTGCCGGTCAGCGGGTCGATCTCGACCGATGCCAGATGCGCGGCGTTGGTGTACGCACCGGTGCCGGGGTGCGCGTCGTAGGTTCGCGACGCTTCCAGGCGGGGCTCCACGCCGTCGGGGAGTCGTTCGGGGCGCTGATAGATGAGCCGGCACAGTTCGCTGGTCTCGATGAACTGGCTGGGGCTCCCCGCAACCGACACCCGCCCCGTCTCGACGACCATGTCTTCGGGGGCTGCTTCGAGGATGTGCGCCGCTACCTCCCGCAGTGTGTCCGCGACCGCGTCGGCGGCTCTGATCACGGCACCGCCTGCGAGCACAGCGGAGCGGCTGGCGAAGGTACCGGCGCCGTAGGCGACCTGTTCGGTGTCGCCGTAGGTGACGCGGACCTGTTCGAGATCGAGGCCGAGCCGATCCGCGGCGATCTGCGCGAGGGTGGTCTCCAGCCCCTGGCCGTGGTCGTGTATCGATGCCGACACCACTGCTGTACCGGATGCGTCGAGTCGCACCTTGGCGGTCTCGTAGCCGAACACGATCGGAACGCCGCGCTGTTTGAACTCCTGGGTGGTGTGAGCGGTCTGTTCGGTGAACACTGCGAGCCCCACCCCCACAAGCCGTCCGGCTGCTCGGGCGTCGGCTTGGCACTTGAGCAGACCTTCGAGGTCCGCGAGGTCCACCACCGCGTCGAGCGACTCGATGAGCGACCCGCTGTCATAGACGAGCCCCGACGGGGACCGCCACGGATAGTCGCCGTCGGTGAGCAGGTTCCGGTTGCGGATCTCGACTCGGTCGACACCGAGGTGGCGGGCGATCTGGTCCATGAGCCGCTCGATCGAGAAGCACGCCGCCGGGCGTGCAACCCCCCGATAAGCACCGTAGGGGGTCTTGTTGGTGCACACCGACATGGAAGCGACCGAGTACTCGCGGATCCGGTAGGGGCCAGGCAGGATGCCCATGGCCATCCCGCCGTCCATGGTCGCGGTCCAGGGGAACACCGAGTAGGCGCCCATGTCGACGGCGATGTCGGCTTGCAGCGCCAGGATCGTGCCGTCGTTGTCGAAATAGCCCGTCACTTTGTGGCGGTGCTCTCGGGAGTGGTGCGCCGCTACGAAGTGCTCCCGGCGATCCTCGACCCATTTGACGGGCCGCCCCAACTGGCGTGCCGCCAAGCAGCAGGCCACCTCCTCGGGATAGAGCTGGGCTTTGACTCCGAAGCCGCCGCCGACGTCGGGGGCGATCACCTGGATCAGGCTCTCGGGGACGCCCAGCGCCCAGGACAGCCCCGCACGCACGAGATGGGGAATCTGGGTTGTCGTGTGGAGACGGAACTGGCCGGTGCCGCGGTCGTGTTCGGCTATGCACGCCCGGTTCTCCATGGGGATGCCGCTGTGGCGCCCGTTGTGCAACTCGATCGCTACCCGATGGGGCGCAGAGGAGCTGGCATCGTCGAATCCGTAGGTCTTGACCTGTCTGCGAACGAACGCGTTGTGTCGCCAGCCTGGATGCAGCGGCGCAAACCCCACAGCGAGGGCCGCGTCGATGTTGACTGCGGCGGGCAGCGGGTCGAGATCAGCCACGACCAGCTCAGAAGCGTCCTCTGCGAGGTACTCGTCCTCTGCGACGACCATGATGAGCGCCTCGCCCACATGGCGCACGCGATCCACAGCGAGGATCGGTTGAGCCGACTCCTGGAACGCGGCGTAGCTCGACACGCAGCGGATCTCGTGGTCGGCGAAGTCTCCGCCGACGAACACCGCCCGCACTCCCTCTGAGGCACCGGCGGCGTCGATGTCGATGCTGGTCACCGCGGCGTGCGCTTGGTGGGAGCGCATGAACTTCGCAGCGAGCACCCCAGCCGGCTTGATGTCGGCGACGTAGCGGCCGTCGCCGCGCAACAGTCGGTCGTCTTGGCGGCGGGACACCCTCGCCCCGAAGTAGCGGGGCGCCTGGTCAGCTTTCATCGGCTCGACCCGGGGCGCCGTTGAGAGCACGCTCGACAGCGTCGACGATGTGGTGGTAGCCGGTGCAGCGGCACACGTTTCCCGAGAGGTGCTCGCGGATCTCGTCCCTGCCGCAGCCGGGGTTCGTGGCGGCGAGTTCTACGACGCTCATGAGCAGCCCCGGTGTGCAGAAGCCGCATTGCAGTCCGTGGCAGTCTTTGAACGCCTGCTGTATGGGATGAAGCCCGGCGCCGTTCGCGGAGAGCGATTCGACGGTTTCGACGCTGCGGGCGTCGGCCTGGATGGCGAGCATCAGGCAAGACCGCGCTGACGCGCCATCCACCAGCACGGTGCAGGCTCCGCAGTAGCCGTGCTCGCAGCCCACATGGGTGCCGGTGAGGCCCAGGTCGTCGCGCAGGAAGTCAGACAGCAGCGTGCGGGGGTCCACCTGTGCGATGGCGGGCTCGCCGTTGACAATGAGAGAGATCTCAGCCATCGCCGATGCCCGCTTCGTTGACGGTGAGGGCTTGACGGACGGCGCGTAGGGTCTCGGCGTAGACCAAGCGCTTGCGAAATGACGACGATCCGTGGATGTCGCTGACCGGATCGATGCAGTCGCGGGCAGCCTCCGCGGCGTCGATCGCGGCTGATGCCGATCCCGCTGTTAGGGCAGATTCGGCTTCGCGGCATCGCAGCGGCCGGTCCGCCACACCTGCGATCGCGACACGCGCCTCGGCGACCTCACCGGATTCCACGACGCAGGCGACCGCGACCGCGACCGTTGCGAAGTCCCCGGTGCGTCGCTGGAACTCCGAGAACCCCCAACTGTGGGCGAAGCGGCTACTGAACCGCAGCGAGGTGACGACCTCATCGGGTCGTCTCGCGGTCGTGTACACCGACTCGAAGAAGTCCTCAGCAGCGACATTGCGCCAGCCGCGCGATGACGCGAGGCCCACATTCCCGTCGAGCGCCAGTAGCACGATCGGCCATTCCGCTGCCGGGTCGGCGTGCGCGACGCTGCCACCGACGGTGCCGCGGTTGCGGATGGCCAGATAGCCGACATAGCCGGCGGCTCGCTGGGCGAGCGGCGCGACGGCGGCCACGATCGGATCGGTCTCCATGCGTCGGTGGGTGACCATGGCACCCACCTCCACGCTGCCGTTGGGGCTGGCAATGGAGTCCAGTCCCGGAACCCGGCCGAGATCGATCACATGGCTCGGGGTGGCCAGGCGAAGGTTGAGCATCGGCAACAGGCTCTGCCCGCCCGCCAACACCACAGCTTCGTCACCGGTCTCCTCGAGGACTTCCAGCAACTCTGGAAGCGTCCGGGGCGAGTAGTAGGCGAACCTCGGAGGCTTCATTCGCTGCGCTGCCCTCCTCCCTCGTCCGGCGACCGCTGCGGTCCGGTGCACACGTACGGCCGGCCCTCACAGTCCGGTGTCCAGTAGTGAACCATGCGCACAATCTAAAATCAAATATTTGCAATTTCAAATTGCACAGTGTAGAACCGTCGGACTCCCCCCGGCCGCCCACAGAGAAGGACCCCGCCATGCGCTTCGGAGCCTGGATCCCATCGTTCGCCTACCCGCAGCTCGACTACGACAGGGCCCGTCGCGGCACTGACGCGTTCTCCAAGACGGCCAACGAGCACGACATCGACCTGTGGGTGATCGACCACCTGCTGCACGCTCCCGGCCTGTATGGCATGGCGTGGCTCGAACCGATGACCGTCCTCACCCACGCTGCCGCGGTCGCCCCCGACGTCGAGATGGTCGGCACCGGGATCCTGGTGCTGCCGATACGCGACCCGGTGCTGCTCGCCAAGGAGGTCGCCACCATGGACTACCTCACCGGCGGCCGCTACCAGTTCGGCATCGGCCCGGGCTGGTACGGCCCCGAGTTCGAAGCGACCGGCACCCACATCAGCGAACGCGGCAAACGAACCGACGAGATCGTCGAAGCGGTCAGGCTGCTGCTCACCACCCCCAACGCGTCATACGAGGGCCGCTACTACTCCTTCAATGACGTCACCATCGAGCCCCGACCTCCGAGGATGCCCAACGTGTGGGTCGCTGGCGGGTCGCGCATCCCCGACGGAGCGTTCGACAACGACGTGCCCGTGCTCGCCAGGACCGTGCGAGACCGAATCCTCGGAGCCGACTGGTGGCTGTCACGATGCTCGGGCCAGCAGGAGTGGGTGCACCGCGACTGGCAACTCATCCAGGACGCCGCGGCTGAGCGCGGTTCGCCCTGTCCCCGGTTCGCGCACTGCAACTTCATCCACGTCGTCGATACCAACGACCCCGAGAAAGCACGCGCTGAGCAGCACATCTACTTCAAGCAAGCCATGGGCAGCCATCGCACCCACGAGCATCTCGAGAAGAGCTACTTCTTCGGATCGATAGACGAGATCGTCACCCGTCTTCGTGACCTCGCCGATGGCGGCTGCGAATACATCGTGCTCGGGCCTACGAGCGACGGTCCCACTCAACTCGAATTGCTGAGCCGTCTGGTCATCCCCCAAGTCAACTCCTGACGCCAGTCGGCGTCGCGCCTCGGCCGGAGATCGGGTACGGCCGGGCTAGGGAGTGTCCTCTTCCAGCAGGCCGGGTGTGATCGTCGCCGTCGCGAACTCCCGATGGGCGGTCATCAACTTCACTAGCGTCTCAGCATCGCGCGCACGGCACGCGTCGATGAGGCCCACATGCTGGTCCAGCGACACCTCCTGGACGTCCTTGTCCTTGTAGAGGTACAGCACCCGGTAGTGGTCGGTGTGCTCCCACAGCCGCTCGATCTCACGGACCAGGATCTTGCGTCCCGACGCCCGGTATGGCACGAAGTGCATCTCGCGGTGGGCGACGCTGGCAGTCCACAGGTCGCCCGCGGCGAGCGCCTCCTCCATTTCGACGCGGTACGCATCCATGCGGTCGATGTCAGCGTCGGTGATGTTGGCGGCACCGAGTCGGATCGCCTCGCATTCCAACAGCAGGGTGATGTCCTGGAGTTCGGCGAACTCCTCTCGGGAGTGACGCGCCACCCAGTAGCCGCGGCGCGGCTCGTTGATCACGACGCCTTCGTTCTGCAACTGGCGCAGCGCCTCTCGCACCGGAACTGGGCTGACGCTGCACGTCCGAGCCACCGCGTCGAGGGGTATCTTCGCACCGGGGGGAAGCTCGCCAGTGATGATCAGCTTGCGCAGGTAGTGCAGCACGTCCTCATGGACCGAAGGCTGCGGCACGGGCGGCGCCGAGGTGAACACTGCGTCTGCGGTCACGGCTTGGTGATTCCCCCTTCAGGGTGTCGGCTGCTCGCCACCGGTAGATGCGCACGCGCTCGTGCTGCGAGAGCCTGGAGGCGACACCATATCGCTTCGATCCATACCAACGGGAATCTCATATTGAAAACATCTGATTGTTGTCCTGTTCGGGGCGCCTGCTGGCGGACTCGCAAAGGGATCGTCAGAGGTCGGGGTTGTTGTCGGGGTTGTCCCAGACGATCAGGGATGCCCAGCTGTCGACTGCGGGGTCGGTGATGTAGTTGGCGATCACGCCGCGGGCTTCGAAGCCGTTGGCGATCTGCATGGTGAGGGTGGCGTCGTACAGCTCGCCCGCCGAGACCCTGGCCACGTAGTCCGCGGCCGACATCTTGTTCTTGTGGTCGGCGTAGCCGGGGATCACCCCTCCGGCCACGATGCCGGCCAGGTTGAGGTCGCGACAGATCTGCTTGCGCATGTCGTAGAGCCGGCGGCCGATGCCCCGGCGCCGGTAGTCGGGCAGCACCGCGATGCTGGTTCCGTAGTACCAGGGGCCGTCGGGAACGTGGCCGGTGCCGCCGTCGACCCCCACCAAGTCGCGGATCGAGTGCTGGGTGTGGCTGAAGTCGAAATGGATGCGGATGCCCAGCCCCATAGCCACCGGGGTGTCGCCGTCGAGCACCACCACGCCACCCTCACCGAACTCGCGGGCCAGAGTCCGCAGCTCGTCAGCCCAGTAGAGGTCCTCGCGGTCCGCGGTCGGGAACGACGTGTGCTCGATGTGCTGGAGCGCCTCGGCCCACTCGGCCCGGATCCGGGTGTACGTCAGCTCGCCCATGGGCCGCCCACCGCCTGCCACCGACCCACGGGAATTGGCAGCGTCTTGCCCCCTATGGGGCGCGTTCTGCTGCCAGTTCGGGGCGGGCCGGCAGGGTCCTCAGCCATAGCCGACAGCGGCAGGTGTCAGCGAGAAGTGCTGGTAGTCGTTGTCGGCGGGCTGGCCCCAGCAGGCCCAGAAATCGCCGGTGCGGGGCCGCATGATCACTGCGCCGCTCGTCTCGACCCGGTACTTGGCGTCGGGCTGGCGGCAGATGGCAGTGGGCTCTCGGGTGATTTCCATGAGCCGCTGGGCGTCGACCGGCTTGCTCGGGTCGGACAGCATGACCTCGGCCAGTTCCAGGCGGAGGCGCGAGTTGGCCATGACTTCGACGTCCCTCTGTCCCTCGAAGGGCGCGGCCGCAGGGTCGGTGACGTGGTTGGTGTGTGCCAGCGGCTTGGCCCCGAGCGGCTGCACCGGTCGGGCCGAGGGCATGGCCTCGACGTTGAAGCCCCGCCCCTCTGCGTCGAGGATGAGGTAGTTGTGGGCACCGGCGAGGTCGGCTCGCAGCAGCGCGTCCAGCGCCTCGGCCGCGGTGGACTGGGCCAGCATCTCGCGTACCACTGACGGCCAGGTCACCCCGAAGCGGCCGTCGTTGCCGGTGAGGTTGTTGATGCCCACGCACACGCCCTCAGAGTTCATACCGATCTGGCCCAGGCATCCCACGGTGGTGAACACCAGTGCGTCGGGCGCGTCATCGGGTCGGAGGCGGACCAGCACGACATAGTCGGTGGCGGTGTCGTGCATGTCCCAGGTCTGGCCGAGCAGACCCGCCCCGGCGGCGCGCCCGTCAGGCACCACGAACGCGGTGCAGTCGTCCTCAGTCACCGAGACCGGGTGCGGGCCCGCGGTTGCGGCCCGAACGGTGTCCACGAAGTCGGTGAACCCGCCCACCACCACCGCCTCGGCCAGCGTGATGCCCGCGGCGGACGCCATGGCCGTCATCTCGGCGTGCAGGCGCGGCGAGAACTCCTCGTGAGCGGGCAAGCTCGCCTCGGCCAGCTCCAACACCGCGCCCCGCTCGAGCGGTCCACCACTCCACAGGCCCTCGGCCACTAGATCGACCCGGTCGCGGGCATAGCTCCTGATCTCGGCCGCGTGGGCTCGTCCGTGGGCGTCGCCCATTGTCTCGGGCGACCCGGCCAGGTCGAGTTGCCTGATCGGCGGCCGTCGCATACCCGCAGAGTATCCCGGTTGCTGATCAGTGGTCCCCCAAGGGAATTGGCAGCGTTGTGCACGGGTGGCGTGCGTATTGCTGCCAGTTCGCGGTGGGGGGTTGGCGTTGACGGGAATTGGCAGCGGTGGGGGCCGTGTTGGGCGTTGCCGGCTGCCAGTTCGGCGGTGCGGTACGAGCTCGGTCCGGCCCGCCGCGGGCGTACAGTGGCGGGATGCCCCCCGCCGCGACGTCGGACGCCCGGTACCGCGAGCGGTCGATGTGGCTCGACACCTTCCCGGGCTCGCTCGACCCCCGTCCCGCGCTCGACGGCGACCGCGACGCCGATGTGGCCATTGTCGGTGGCGGGTTCACCGGGCTGTGGACCGCCTACTACCTGCTCGGCCTCGACCCGACGCTGCGGGTGACGGTGATCGAACGTGACGTCTGCGGCTTCGGGGCCTCCGGCCGCAATGGCGGCTGGGTAGTGGGCGAGCTGGCCGCCGGGATCGAGAAATACGCGGCTCTCGCCGACCTGCCCGCTTCGCTGCGCCTCGCCCGGGCCGTGTTCGACAGCGTCGACGAGATCGGACGGGTGGCCGCGGCCGAGGGGATCGAATGCGGCTACCACAAGGGCGGAGTCATCCGCTTCGCCCGCAACCGCCCCCAGGCCGAACGCCAAGCCGCTGAAGTGGCTCACCATCATGAACTAGGGCTGACGGAGGACGAGATCCGACTGCTCACGGCGGACGAGGCCCGCAGCCATGCCCGAGCCACCGAGGTGCTGAGCGGGATCTTCTACGCCCCCTGCGCGGCGCACGACCCGGCCCGGCTCGTGCGGGGCCTGGCCGAGGCGGTGGAGCGGCGGGGTGCGACCATCGTCGAGCAGACGGCCGCCACCGCCATAGAGCCGGGCCGGGTGCTGACCGACCGCGGCACGGTGCGAGCCGAGGTGGTAGTGCGGGCCACCGAGGCCTACACCCGCGACCTGCGGGGCCGCAGGCGCCAGCTGCTGCCTGTCTACTCGCTGATGATCGGCACGGAGCCGCTGCCGCAGTCGGTGTTCGACGAGATCGGCCTAGCCGACCGGCCCACTTTCGCCGACGACCGCTACATGGTGATCTACGGCCAGCGCACCGCCGACAACCGGATCGCCTTCGGCGGTCGGGGAGTGCCCTACCTGTACGGTTCGCGGATCAGTCCGTCCGTCGAGCAGCACCACCGCTCGCACGAGCGCATCCACGCCACGCTGGTGGACCTGTTCCCTGCGCTGTCGGAGGCCCGGGTCACCCACCGGTGGGGAGGCGTGCTCGCCGTGCCCCGCAACTGGACCCCGTTCGTGCACTGCGACCGGGCTGCGGGCACCGCCGGCGCGGGCGGGTACGTGGGGGAGGGAGTGGCGCCCTCGAACCTGGCCGGGCGCACCCTGGCCGACCTGATCACCGGCACCGACTCCGAGCGGGTCGACCTGCCGTGGGTGGGAGTCCGCCATCGCCGCTGGGAGCCCGAGCCGCTGCGCTGGCTCGGAGTGCGGACCAGCCGCTGGATTCTGGCCGCCGCCGACCTCTACGAGTACCGCACCAACCGCGAGGCCAGAGCCGCGGTCACCCTCGCCCGCAAGCTCCGCAACGACTGACTGTCCGGCATCGCCCGCCATCTGGAACATCACCGCTCACTGGAACATCACCGCTGGTTGAAACATCGTCGGCCGGAGATGCCTTACGTGTCGGGTCATGTGCGCACTGAATCCAGGAACCTCAGGCTCGGACGGTCGCGGCTCGGGCATAATCTCCGCCATGACCACAAACGCTGAACTGGCCGAGCGCTACGCCTCGGCGCTGCCCAGCTTCCTGCACCTGCTCTACGACCCGCCGGTCTCGATCGACCGGGGCGAGGGCAGCTACGTCTGGGACGTCGAGGGCAACCGCTACCTCGACTTCTTTGGCGGGGTGCTCACCACCATGATCGGCCACGCCGAGCCCAGCGTGTTGGCCGCCGTCCAGGACCAGGCGGCCAAGGTGATGCACACCTCGACGCTGTATCTGAGCGAGCCCATGATCGCCTTCGCCGAGGACGTGGCCCGGGTGTCGGGAATCGACGACGCCCGGGTGTTCTTCCTGCCGTCGGGGAGCGAGGCCAACGACGCCGCCCTGCTGCTGGCCACCGCCTACCGCGGCTCCAACCAGATCCTGGCCATGCGCAACAGCTACCACGGGCGGACCTTCTCGGCGCAGGCCATCACCGCCCAGCGCAGCTGGTCGTCCACCAGCCACACCGGCCTCAACGTCACCTACGTGCACGGCGGCTACCGGCTCCGAAGCCCGTTCCGGCATCTCGACGACGACGCCTACACCGCCGCCTGCGTCGACGACCTGGTGCAGCTCATCGACATGACCACCGCCGGTGATGTGGCCGCCATGATCGCGGAGCCCATCCAGGGCGTGGGCGGGTTCACCGTGCCTCCCGACGGCTTCTTCGGCGCCATGGGAAAGGTGCTGTCGTCCCACAACATCCTGTTCATCTCCGACGAGGTGCAGACCGGCTGGGGCCGTACCGGCGAACACTTCTGGGGCTACGAGGCCCACGGGATCGTGCCCGACATGCTCACCTTCGCCAAGGGCGTCGGCAACGGCATCACCCTGGCCGGCGTGGTGGCCCGGGCCGACATATTCGACGCCATCAAGGCCCTGCAGTTCTCCACCTTCGGAGGCAACCCGCTGTCGGCCGCCGCCGGCCGGGCCACACTGCGCCGGGTGCTGGAGGACGACCTGCAGGCCAACGCGCAGGCCATGGGGCGGCGGCTGGCCGATGCGCTCACCCCAGCGGTCGAGCGCTTCGACTGGGTGGCCGAGCTGCGGGGCCGGGGCCTCATGCAGGCCATGGAGTTCGTGCACCCCGGATCCATCGAGCCCAACGCGGCCCGGGCCGGCGCGGTGCTCGAGGAGTGCCGCAACCGGGGCCTGCTGGTCGGCAAGGGAGGCCTCTACGGCAACGTGATCCGGGTCACCCCCATGCTCAACGTCACCGCGGCCGAGATCGACGAGGGAGCCGCCGCAATTGTCGACGCCCTAGCCGCCGCTGACACCTGAAGGGATCCCAGCCGGACCTAGCGGCGTCCGACTCCAAGAAGAGCGCCGCGAACCGGCAGAACCCTCCAAGTCCGAAGCGCAAACCCCTCCAACTACGAATTTCAAACCCCTCGGGTTACGAGTTTCATCTGGTCCTGGTCGACAACTCCGAAACTCACCGCCTGATGCACTCGGCGGCACTCAGCAACTCGCCGCAGGAGAACTCGCTAACCTCAGCTGAGGGAGGCACACATGTCGGATGCTTCGGAACACGCGCAATCACCTGTGCCCGCCACGCCGCCGGGCCGCATGAAGCAAGAGACGGCGCTCTGGGGCGACAAGATCTACGAGCGGCACATCCGACAGCAGGTCGAGGCCGACCACCACGGAGAAATCGTCGCCATCGATGTGGACAGCGGAGACTATGCCGTTGCTGAGAGCGTTGTGGCCGCATGGGAGCGCCTCATATCCAGGCATCCGGACGGCGGCTTCTGGTTCGTGCGAGTCGGCTACCCGGCGGTTTACCACCTGGGAGGCCGTCCCCTGCGGAGAGCCTCTTGATACAGGGGGTCGTCAACGCTCACCACGAAGCCGTTGTACGCGTCCCCTTGGTTGGCCCCTCCGGGCGGGAGCGCAACGTAGACGCGGTGATAGACACCGGCTTCAACGGCTTCCTGACCCTGCCGCCGGCCCTGGTCGAGGAGTTGGGATTGGAATGGCTCGGACAGAAGAGCATGGTATTGGCCAACGGCAGCCGGGACGTATTCGACACCTACGGGGTGGCGGTGGTCTGGGATGGGCAGACCAAGTTCGTCGATGCCGATGAAGCGAACGCCGCCCCACTGTTGGGCATGGCCATGTTGCACAGCCACAACCTGAACATCGATGTTGTGGATGGCGGCCGCGTCCTCATCGACGCCAGCGCCGGCCGACGTCAGCGCTAGCCGACTCCCGTCCCCCTAGTCCGGCATGTGGTCGGACCACCTATTCGGGTAGCTGGTCGGCCTTGGGATTAGCCTCTGAGCCTGTGCGCGCCGTCGAGGTGCTTGAGGCAACCATCGCCGACAGGCCTGTCTTGCGGCACCTGCTTGAACTGTACCAACACGATCTCTCAGAGCTCGACGACCGCGATATTGACGTTCACGGGCTCTACGGCTATCCGTACCTCGACGATTACTGGATCGATGCCGACCGGCACCCGTTCCTCATCGATGTTGATGGGCGGTGGGCGGGGTTCGCTCTCGTTCGCCTTGGACCGCCTATCGATATGTCGGAGTTCTTCGTGATGCGGCGATTTCGTCGCTCGGGTGTGGGGCGGGAGGCGGCGCTTCAACTCTTCCGGAAGTATCCCGGCGAGTGGCAACTCCGCCAGCTCGCTTCCAACCCGAGCGCCACCTCATTCTGGCGGTCGATCATTCCCGTCGAGTTCGGCGAGTTTGAGACCGAGGACGGGCCCGTCCAGCGCTTCGTAGTCCCACCCGCGTGGCCGCAAGCGAGGTAGGTCCCGATGATCACTGTCACGCTTCTCGGGACTGGCGGTCCCGTTCCCGACCCGCGGCGGGCCGGGCCAGCGACTCTGATCGCGGGCGGATCCGAGCAGTATCTGGTGGACGCGGGGCGGGGGGTGCTGATGCGTTTGGCTGCGGCCGGCAGCGGCGCCGCCCAACTGCGGGCGGTGTTGCTGACCCATCTCCACAGCGACCACATCACCGACCTCAACGACATCATCACCACCCGCTGGATCACGACGTTCGAGCCGAGCCCGCTGACCATCGTCGGCCCGGCCGGGACGCGGCGGGTGGTGACCGGCATCGGGGAGTCGCTCGGCCCCGACATCGGCTACCGCATCGCTCACCACGACGACCTCGACTACCCGCCGCCGGTCGAGGTGGTCGAGGTCACCGAGGGTGAGATCTACCTCGGCGGGGACGTGCGCATCGCCTGCGCCCCGACCGACCACAAGCCGGTGGAGCCCACGGTTGCCTTCCGCTTCGACTACGGAGGCTCGTCGGTGGTCGCAGCCGGCGACACCGTGCCCTGCGCGGGCCTCGACCGGCTGTGCGAGGGCGCGCAAGCAATGGTCCACACCGTCATCCGCAAAGACGTCGTCTCGGCGCTACCGATCCCGCGGGTGCTCGACACGCTCGACTACCACTCGTCACCGGCGGAGGCCGCCCGGACCGCGGCCCGGGCCGGAATGAAGACGCTGGTGATGACCCACTACTTCCCGCCCCCGGCCGCCGGAGACGACGACACGTACCGGGCCCTGGCCGCCGAGCACTTCGACGGCACGATAGAGGTGGGCGACGACCTGCACCGGGTCGAGGTCCGACCTTGAGTTCCACCAGCACCTGCACCTGCACGAGTGCCCCGTACTGCACGAGCGCCCCGTACTCCACGAGCGCCCCGTACTCCACGAGCGCCCCGTACTCCACGAGCGCCCCGTACTCCACGAGCGCCCCGTACTCCACGAGCGCCCCGTACTCCACGAGCATCTGCGCCCTCACCTGAAGCCGCACCCAGAGGAGTCCCCATGACTGAAGGGCACATTCCGATCCCTACCTTCGAGGGCCGCATCGGTCGGACCCTTGCTGAGTCCGAGCCCCACTTCAGCGAGCCGCCGCACCCCGGAGAGCGCTCGCCCAACGTGGTGATCGTGCTGCTCGACGACACCGGCTTCGCCCAGTTCGGCTGCTATGGCTCAGACATCGACACCCCGAACGTCGACCGGCTGGCCGCCAACGGCGTGCAGTTCACCAACTTCCATGTCACGCCGCTCTGCTCGCCCACCCGGGCTGCGCTCGTCACCGGGCGGTCGCAGCACGCGGTCGGCCTGCGGACAATTTCCAACTTCCGCACCGGGTTCCCGCACCAGCTCGGCCACGTCTCGAACCACGCGGCCACGGTGGCCGAGGTGCTGTCCGCCGCGGGATACGCCACTTTCTGCGCGGGCAAGTGGCATCTGGCCCGCACCCAGGACTTGTCGGCTGCCGGCCCCTTCGACCAGTGGCCGCTGGGACGGGGCTTCGACCGGTTCTACGGCTTCCTCGAGGGCGAGACCGACCAGTTCAACCCGGAGCTGGTGATCGACAATCACCGCGCCGACCCTCCGGTCCGGCCCGAGGACGGCTACCACCTCAGCGAGGACCTCGTCGATCAGCTGCTGCTGATGATCAGCGACAGCAAGGGGATCCGCCCCGACCGGCCGTTCCTCGCCTACCTCCCCTTCGGGGCCACCCACGCCCCCCATCAGGCGCCCTCCGACTACCTGGCCAAGTACCGGGGCCGCTACGACGAGGGATGGGACGTCGTGCGGGAGCGCTGGTACCGGCGGCAGCTGGAGTTCGGCGTGATCCCGGAGGGGACCCGGTTGGCGCCCCGCAATCCCGGCGTGGAGCCGTGGGACAGGTTGCCCGAGAGCCACCAGAGGTTCGCGGCCCGCCTCCAGGAGGCCTTCGCAGCCTTCCTCGACCACACCGACGACCAGATCGGGCGGCTGGTCGACGGGCTCGACCGGCTGGGCCAGCTCGACAACACCATCCTGATGGTCCTCTCCGACAACGGGGCGTCCCAGGAGGGCGGCCCGTTCGGGGTCATGCACGAGATGAAGTGGTTCAACGGGATCCCGGAGGTGCCGGAGGAGGCGATCGCCCGGCTGGACGAGATTGGCGGCCCCCGCAGCTATGTGAACTACCCGTGGGGTTGGGCCCAGTGCGGCAACAGCCCGTTCAAGTGGTACAAGCAGAACACCCACGAGGGCGGGGTGCACGTGCCGCTGGTGGTCCACTGGCCCGACGGGATCGCCGCCGCCGAGCGGGGCACCATGCGGCACCAGTTCGTCAACGTCTCCGACATCGTACCCACCGTCTACGAGCTGCTCGGCGTCACCCCGCCGGAGGTGCACAAGGGCCTAGAGCAGATGCCGGTCACGGGCCACTCGTTCGCGCCGGTCCTGCACGACGCTTCCCATCCCGCCACCAACACGCTGCAGTACTTCGAGATGTCCGGCTCGCGGGCCCTGGTGGCCGGCTCGTGGAAGGCGGTGTGCCGCCACAGGCTCGGCGACGACTTCGACACCGAGCAGTGGGAGCTCTACGACCTGTCGGTGGACGCCTCGGAGTGCGACGACCTCGCCGCGCGGCGGCCCGAGAAGCTGGCCGAGCTGATCGAGTTGTGGTGGAGCGAGGCCGAGCGCAACGGGGTGCTGCCCCTCGACGACGGTTGGGTCGGGGCGTTCTCCCTCCGCCTGAATGACCGCTCGCCCCATCCCGTCAATCGGCGCTACCGCTACCGGCTGCCGATGTCGCCTATCGCGGTGGGAGCCGCGCCCGCTCCGGGCGGGCGCGGCTTCGCTCTGGATGCCCGGGTGAGCCGCGCCGCCACCGACGAGGGAGTGATCTGGGCGGCTGGCACGGCCAGCGCCGGGGTCTCGATGTTCGTGCAGGAGGACCGGCTCGTCGTCGACTACAACGCCTTCGGCGACCACACCGTGCTGGAGTCCGGCACGGAGGTGCCCCTAGGGGACGCCACCGTGTCGATGCGCCTCAAGCGGGCCAGCCGTGCTGCGGGCACGCTGGAGATCGCGATTGACGGCACTGAGTGCGGGCAATGCGACCTGCCGGTGTTCATGGGGATCATCTCCGCGGTCGGCACCAGCATCGGCCGCGACCACGGCTCGGCGGTGTCGGATCGCTACGTGGGGCCGTTCCCCTTCTCGGGCACGCTGCACGAGGTCGAGATCCAGCTGGCGCCGCGAACCCGCCGCGACAACATCAACACAGCCCGGGCCGAGATGGCCCGGCAGTGAGGCCTGCGGACCGGCGAGGCGGGCTGCCGGCCAGGCGGCGAGGCGGGCTGCCGGCCAGGCGGCGAGGCGGGCTGCCTGCTCGCCCGGCCTCCTGCCGGGACGGGATCAGGTGGGCGGTCGTCAGGACGGGGCCAAGTGCGGCGGTCGTCAGGACGGGGCCAGGTGGGCAGTGGCTCCCCGCCCCAGCACCCGCAGGAAGGCTCCGGCTCGGGGCTTGGGATAGAAGAAGCTGGACTTGGGGGGCATCTTGCTGCCCTCGTCGGCCACGGCCAGCAGCTCGTCAACCGACAACGGGTACATCACGAAGCCGATGCGGTCGGCGGCATCGCAGCGGCTGATCAGCTCGTCGAGGCCTGCCGTGTCGGGCACGTAGTCGACGGTGCCGGTGGCTGCCAGCTCCTCGGCGCCGAGCACCGGGTCAAGCACCTGCCGGCGCAACCGGTCGACGTCGAGCGCGTCGAGGGCGCCCGCTTCGGAGGCCGGCGGAGGCAGCGTCAGCCGGTGCCATGCTCCCGCCGCATACATGCCCACCTCGCCCCGGTGCCTGGGCCGTGAGTCCTCGGCGCCCGGCACTCGCTCCAGTTCGCCGCCCAAGTAGCTGGCCCGGGAGCGCAGAGCCCACAGGCAGTCTTCGTGGTTGTCGTGGTTCTGGTCGGCCACGACGCGGTGGTAGGCCTCGACGTGGAGTTGGCTGTGGGGAAACACCGCGGCCAGCGTGCGAGCGAACACGGGGTTGTCCGGGTCTTGGGCTCGGGCCCGCTGCGCGGCAGCCGAACGATGGTGCCCGTCGGTCACGTACAGCACCTTGCCGTCCAGCGCCGATAGCAGCCGATCGGTCATCTCTGCGGGCACCGTCCATATCTGGTGCCTGACCAGGTGCGAGCCGAACTCCAGCGCGGCCGGGGCCACCGCGGCGACCTCGTCCAGCAGGGTTGCATACTCCGAGTCCGCCCACGCTCTGACCGTCAGTGCCACCGGGTGCGACGTGGCGCCCACGCCCATCAGGTGGGAGGTCAGCAACTCGGTGCGGTCCTCCCGCACGCCCTCATGTATGCGGATGCGCCCATCGTCGAAGCCTTCGACCGCTACCGTGCAGATCATGCCGGTCTGGGAGCCCCGGGCGTGGGTCAGGCGGTACAGATGGAGGGCGCGCCGTCCCGTCGGGGCGAACACCTCAGCGTCGAGCAGGCGGGTCAAGGCGGCTGCACCCTGGGTGACGAGTCTGTCGATCGAAAGGTTCTCGTCGTCGAGGAGGTCCTCGCCGCTGCGGGTGACGTTGACGTAGCTGTACGGGTTCTCCTTGGCAATCGATCGGCGCTGGCCCGGGGTGAGGTTGTCGTAGGCGCGACTGATCACCCGGTCGGCCCATTCCGGCTTCACCAGCCACCCCGCGAAAGGCGCCAGCACCGGCTCCGCCTTGCTCATGCGCCGAACACCGAGACCTGGATCACGTCGGGGAGCGCACCGACCGCTTCGAGCAGTTCTTCGCGGATGTCACCGGACACGTCGATCGTCGCGGCCGCAGCAACCGAGCCCGCGAAGATCCTGTTGCTCATGTTGGCCACGTTGAGATTCCCGCGTCGCAGCTCCTCGAGGACCGAGGCGAGCACGCCGACCCGGTCATAATGGCGCACGCTGAGCGTGGCCGTGCGGCGAGGGGCCCGCTCGAGGTTGACGCAGTTGATGATCGAACCGGTGCGGTACTCCTCGATCACCTCGACCGTGCCCTCGGCCACGGCCTCCTGCGCCTGGCGGGTTGAGGCGCCTATGTGGTGGGTGGCGACGACCTTGGCGTGGCGGGCCAGCGCGGAGTCGACCGTTCCGGCGCTGGATTGGGGCTCGTCCGCGAACACATCGATACCGGCTCGCATGTCGGTGGAGTCCAGTGCGGCGATCAAGGCCTCCTCATCCACCACTTCGCCTCTAGCGGTGTTGATCAGCACAGCGTCGGGCTTCATGGCCGCCAGGAATCCGGCGTCGACCATTCCCGCCGTGTGGTCGCCGCCGGGCACGTGCAGCGACACGATGTCGCTGGCGGCCAACACCGAGGCTCGGTCCGGCAGCGTCTGCACGCCGATGTCGCTCATGCGCTGGCGCACGGCCCGATCCCGCGGCTTGTCCTCGGTGACGACTCGGAGACCGCAGGCCGCGGCCCGCTGCGCCACCTCCAGGCCGATGGCGCCCATGCCGATGATGCCGAGCGTCGCTCCGTGCAGGCCGCGGGCCTTGCTGTAGGCCTTCTTGTTCCACTGTCCCACCCGGATGTCGGCGGTCGCGGAGGCGATGTGGCGGTCGATGGCGAATATCAGGCCGAGCGTCAGCTCGGCTACGGCGATGGCGTTGCGGCCGGGGACGTTGCACACGAACACGCCGAGCTCCGCAGCCCGGGCACAGTCGATGGTGTTGGTTCCGGCGCCCGCTCGCACGACCAGCCCCAGACCGTCGCCGGCCTCGATCGTCTCGGCCGTCACCCGGGTGCTGCGTACCACCAGCACGTCAAAGCCGGCGATGTGGCCGGGAAGATCGTCAGCCGTGAGGGAGGGCTTCAGCGAGCAGGCGTCACCGCCGGCTCGCAGTCGTTCCACCGCGGTGTCTGACAGGCCGTCGGCGAACAGGATTCTCATGCGGCTCCAACCTCGGAACCAGAGAGACCCGACGTGCAGGCGATGCCGCCTCGCGACGCGGCGTGGTGGTTCCCGCCCCAGTTCGTTGCGCTCACGGGCCGCGCGGGCCACGGCCTCGATCCGTGCATCGCGAAGGTCCTCATGATTCGCCCCATCCGCTCGGCCTCTGAAGAACGGCGATAGTACGCGGTCGGAACTGGAATTGGAACAGTTCCGCATGTCGGAACGCTCATCGTAGGTCGGCGGCTTCTAGCCTGTCAGCCGGGGTTCACGAAAGATCCGACGGTTTTGTCGCCTGTAGCAGGAGGAGAGATGACAGGACATCGCATGTTGATGGGCAGCGGGCAGGACGGATGACCGAGCAATTCGAGTTGACCGCGGGTGGGGCCGTGCTGATGGACGGCAACCGGCTTCGGGACGAGATCGTGGCCGAGCTCAATGCCGAGATCACCGCGGCCGGCGGACCGGGGGTGTGCCTGGCCACCGTGCTGGTGGGTGACGACAAGCCCAGCCGCATATATGTTCGCAACAAGCAGCGCAAGGCCGCCGAGGCCGCCATGGAGTCGCGCCATGTTGAGCTCGGCGCCGACGCCAGCCAGCCAGAGGTGGAGGAGGTGGTCGGGGGCCTGGCCGAGGATCCGGGCGTGCACGGCATCCTCGTGCAGCTCCCGCTGCCGGAGGGGCTGGATGCCGACGCGGTCCTGGAGCTGATCCCGCCGGAGAAGGATGTCGACGGGCTCACGCCCCGGTCGATGGGCCGGCTGGTCAGGGGTCAGCGGGGTCATGTGCCGTGCACGCCGTTGGGGGTGATGCGCCTGCTGGACCGTTACGGGGTGGCGGTTTCCGGCAAGAGCGCGGTGGTGATCGGCCGGTCGACCTTGGTGGGGCTGCCCCAGGTGCTGCTGTTGGGTCGCAAGGGGGTGGACGCCACGCCCACTCTGGCTCACAGCCGCACCCCGGAGCTGCGGGAGGTGTGCCGGCAGGCCGACATCATCGTGGCCGCGGCCGGCATGGCCCGTTTGGTGACCGCCGACTTCGTGCAGCCGGGCGCGGCTGTGATCGATGTGGGGATCTCGCGCACGGCCGAGGGCATCGTCGGCGATGTGGACTTCGAGGCGGTGCAGGAGGTGGCCGGCGCCGTGACCCCCATGCCGGGCGGCACCGGCCCCATGACCATCGCCTGCCTGCTGCAGAACACCCTGGCCGCAGCCCGGATGCTAGGGGCGTTCCCCGACTAGGGCTGCCGACTTGGGCTTGGGCCTGGCTGGGAGCGTTCCCGGACTGGGCCGGCTCGCCTACGGGACGTTGAGGTGGCGGCGGATGGCCCAGTTGAAAAGGTCCCAGCCGTAGTCGCCCTCCACGATGTCGCCGCGGGCGGCCCGGGCGGCCTCGGCTGACACGGGCAGCCCGCGGCGGGCCTTCATCTGCACCTCGGCGACGCGTTCCATCAGCACGAACCAGCCGACGGCGTCGGCTGGGCTGGAGCCGACAGTGAGCAGGCCGTGGTTGGCCAGGATCACGGCCCGGCAGTCGCCGAGGGCGACGGCGATGCGCTTGCCGCCGTCGCAGGAGAGGATCTGGACCTCTTCGTCGTCGAAGAGGGCGTGATCCTCGAAGAACAGCGTCGATTCCTGGGTGATGGGCTCGATCATGCGCCGCTCGGCCGCGAACGGGGTGCCCCAGGCGGTGTGCACGTGCGCGGCCGCGGTGACGTCGGGCCGGGCCTCGTGGATGGGGTGGTGGATGTGGTAGGCGGTGTTGTTGACTCGGACGGGCCGACCGTCCTGGTCGGTGGCGCTGCCGTCGGGTGCGACCAGCACCATGTCTGTGGACCGGGCCCGCTCGAAGGGGACCCGGTAGCGGAGCAGCCACATGTGGTCTGACTGCTCGGTGTCGCGACAGGTGATGTGGCCGTCGCCAAGCTCGCCCCACCGAAGCGCCCCGAACAGCCGGTACGAGGTGGCCAGGTCGTCCAGCAGCCGAGCCCGCTCCGCGACGGGATCATCCAGCACCGGCTCAATCGCCGGCCACCCCCGATCCGACCTAGTCACAACCCCATTCTGCCATAGCTCGGATGGAGGCAGTCAAGGGTCCATGCAGCCTGATCTCTAGGCGCTGCGCTTGTGGGGAACCACGCTGCCGGGCTGCGTGTCAGCCTCTGTCATGGGGTCGGCTAGCAGTCCACTCACGGTGCGGACGGTGTCCTCCACGGGACCCAGTTCGGGTATGCGCTTGGCGTCGGACACCGCGCCCAGCTTCTCGAAGCGCCGTGCCTGGGGCAGCACTCGACCCTCGAGGGAGCCGACGCCTCGGTTGTACGCCGCCCGCGCCCTCTCGAGGCCGGCGCCCATGTCGTCGATGTGCCCGGCGAAGACCCTCAGCCGGTCGTAGAGCTCCTTGCCGAGGTCCGCGATCTCCTGAGCGTTCTCCTGCATGTCCTGCTGCTGCCAGGCCAGCGCAACCGTCCGAAGGAACGCCAGCAGCAGCCCGGGCGTGGCAATGAGGACCCTGTGCTCGCGCCAGGCCCGCTCCCAAAGAGTCGGCTGCACTTTCATGGCCGCGTCGAGGATCGGGTCGGCGGGCACGAACATCAGCACGAAGTCGGGAGACCCGACCACGGCATCGTCATAGTCCCGTCCGCCGAGGTCCTTGGCGTGCTTCGAGATGGCGGTCGCGTGGCTGGTCAGGTGAGCGAGTTCCTGGCTGTCGTCGTCGGCCTCATGGGCCTTCAGGTAGTTCTCCAGCGGAGCCTTCGCGTCGATGACGACCCTGACGCCTCCCGGCACCCTCACGACCGCGTCGGGCCGCACAGCGCTGCCAGGCACCGGCACGGTGTGCTGCGGGTAGTAGCTGGTGTGCTGCTGCAGGCCCGAGAGCTCCAGTATGTTCCCCAGCTCCTGCTCGGCCCACTGGCCCCGGATGTTCGGCGACCGCAGCGCCTCGCTGAGACTCCCGGCGACTCTCTGCAGGGAAGCGACCTGGGATGTCAACTGCTCATAGGCGCCGATCCGCTTCTTCTCGATCTCGTCGGCGTGCGCGTCCAGCTTCGTTAGTCCCTCCCGGATCGGTGCCACGAGATTGTCGATGGCCTCCTTGCGCTGCTCGAGTTCGGCCGCGCTGAGTTGCCGCTGGCTGTCGAACTGCTCCTTGGCCTGCCGCAGCAGGGTCTCCGTATTTTCTTTGAGGACCCCAGCGGCCAACCCCTTGAACTTGTTGTCGAGCTGCTCGCGGGCTGTGTCCAACTCCTCGGTGCGAGCGTTGTGGTCCGCCTTGACGGCGGCGAGCTCCTGCTGGGCCTCGGCCAGCTCCCGGCGGGCCGAGTCGCGTTCCCGCCTGGCTTCGTCACGCTCGTCGCGGGCCTGCCCCAACTCTCGCTCACGTTCATTCAGCTGGACCTCGACACGAGTGAGTTCGCTCCCACCTCCCGCCGGACGCCTCCGCCGCAGGAGCGGCACCCCCACGACCACCAAGGCCACGGCCGCAAGGACCACGATCGCCGCCGTCATCACTGCTGCTTGTTCCATGTCCTCGAAAGTACCTCCCCCCTGTGACATCGCCGGCGATGCCCCGCTGGTTCGCCCCTGCGAGTGACCTCAGCCCCATCCGGCCCTCAAGCATATTTTTCAATATATACTATGTCAAGTCAGTGTTACCAACTCAACATAGTTCGGAGATGGGAGATGACGATGGGCGAGGAGCGGGTGGTCAGGCGGATGAGGCGGCAGCATGGGCTGGTCACCCGCGCCCAGGCCGTTGAAGACGGCATGACGAAGCGGCAAATCGATCACCGCCTGGCAACGGGGCGGTGGGTACGGGTGGCGCGGGGACTGTATCGACACACGGCTGTATCCCCCACTCCGCTGTCGAGGCTGCTCGCAGCGTGCCTGGCCCACAAGGGGATTGCCAGCCACCGGTCAGCGGCGGCCGTGCACGGCATCGACGGGTTCAAGCTCGGCCCGATCGAGTTGACGGTCTCCAAGGGAAGACTTCCCTCGATGGCAGGCGTAGTCCTGCACCAGTCGAGCCAACTGAGCCTGGCCAAGCCGACTGAGCGACAGGGCGTTCCATGCACGGGCCTTGCCAGGACGATTCTCGACTTGGCCTCAGTCGTCACCCGCAGGGAGTTGATTGCTGCGATTGACGCTGTCCTGCGGGACAGGCGGCTTCGACCGTCGGATCTCCATGGCGTGCTGGCGTTGCACCTACGTCGTGGGCGGAACGGCTGCTCGGCGCTGCGGGACGTTCTCGCGGAACGCCTCAGCGACGATCCCGTTCCCCTCAGCGAGTGGAGCCGGATGGTGGAGGAACTTCTCGTTGATTCCGGCCTTGCTCGACCTCGCCTCGAGTACCGGATCAACGGCTCGGACGGCTCTTTGCTTGCCCAGGTTGACCTCGCGTACCCCGTTCATCGAGTAGCCATCGAACTCGATAGCGTCCGATATCACCTCAATCATGAGTCGTTCGTAGCCGATCCTCGACGGCGGAATGCCCTGACCGTTGAGGGCTGGACGGTGCTGAGCTTCACATGGGGCGACTACAAGAACCGTCCCAGCACCCTGTGCGACCAGGTTGCCACCGCCTGCGGCCTTGCCGTCCCAAATTGACTTAGTTATTTACATTATATGGTGATAACTACGTAAATTTCGATCAAAAACAGGCTCTGTGGCTCAGGCAAGAGCGACGTTAGCGGTGGGAGGACTGCCAGGTGACGGTGGCGGCGACCTGGTTGAAGGTGAACACGTGCAGGCCGGTCACGCCGAGATCGTCCAACGACGGGCTCAGGGCCATCAGGATGTGGTCGGGGTCGTAGTGGGGTGAGGTCATCAGCTTTGTGATGGCGGCCCGGTTCTTGCGGAGATACCGCAGCGAGGGCCCGACACCCAGGCGGGCCCCCATGGTGAGCAGCTTGGTGCGATCCACCACACCGGAGACGCCCAAGTGGACCGGCAGCGTCAGCCCCGCGGCCCGCTCGTCGCGCAGCCAGGCCTCGATGCGGTCCGGGTCGAAGCACATCTGCGTGCTGCAGTAGCCCTCGATGCCCGCATCGGCCAGCAGCGCCTGCTTGGCGTGCAGGGCCTCATGGAGCACGTCCTCAGCGATCAGCGGGTGGCCGTGCGGGTAGGCGGTCACGCCGATCGTGGTCAGCCCGTGGTCGCACTCGAGCAGGTCCCGCAGGAACGAGGCGGCGTCCGCATAGGCACCGGGAGACTCCACATCGCCGCCCACCAGGAACATCGTCGACACCCCGGACGACCGGAACCAGCTGGCCAGCTTGGAGACCCGCGCTCGATCGGCCACCAGCCGGGCCGAGACATGCGGGATCGCTTCATGGCCCAACTCCATCAACCGCTCGGTTATCTCGCAAGTGGCATCCTGGCCCTTCACGGGCGACGCGGTCACCGAGACTCGAGAACCGGCGGGGAGCGCGTCGATCGCCGCATCGAGGCTCTTGAGCGGTATGACTTCAAAGGTCAGATGCCTGATGAGCCTCAGCCGGTAGTGCCGGGCCGCGAGGTCCTCCGCAGCCAGCGGGCCGCGCCGGAGCCTCGAGATCATCTTGGTCGGCATGCTCGTCGCCCTCGTCGCCTGCGGACTCAACTGAGGCCGACGATGTTGCCGTCGGCGTCGATGTCGATCCCCATGGCGGCCGGCACCCGGCCGAGGCCCGGCATGGTGCGCATGTCGCCGCAGATCGGGTACACGAAACCGGCGCCCACCGATGCCCGCACCTCGCGCACCGGCAGCGTCCAGCCGGTCGGGGCGCCCTTCAGCGTCGGGTCCGACGAGATCGACAGGTGGGTCTTGGCTATGCACACCGGCAGGTTCCCGAATCCGGCCTCGGTGTAGGTGGCGAGCTGCTTGTCGGCGGTGCTGGAGTACTCGACACCGTCGGCGCCGTACACCCGGGTGGCCACCGTCTCGATCTTGGACTTCAGCGACGCCTCGTCGGGGTACAGCACCGCGAAGTCGCTGGGCTCCTCGGCCGCCTCGGCCACGGCCTCGGCCAGCGCCGCCGCACCCCGCCCGCCGTCGGCGAAGTGGGTGGTGACCGCCGAGCGAGCGTTGTACTCGGCCGCGATCTCGCCGATGGCGGCCACGTCGGCCGCGTGGTCCTCGGGAAACACATTGATGGCCACCACCGGCGTGCAGCCGTGGATGCGCATGTTCTCAAGCTGCTTGCGCAGGTTGTCGCCGCCCGCGTGGACCTCGTCGGGGTTCTCGGCCAGGATCGCCTCGGGCAGCGGACGGCCGGCCACGATCCGGTGGTTGCCCGAGTGGGCCTTCAGGCCCCGCACCGTCGCCACCAGCACCGCCGCGTCGGGAGCGATCCCCGAGTAGCGGCACTTGATGTTGAAGAACCGCTCGGCGCCCATGTCGGCGCCGAAGCCCGCCTCGGTGAGCAGGAAGTCCGAGGTTCGGATGCCCACCTGGTCGGCCACGATCGAGGAGTTGCCGGTGGCGATGTTGCCGAACGGCCCGGTGTGCACCAGCGCCGGTGTGTTCTCCAGGGTTTGCATCAGGTTCGGCTTGATGGCCTCCCGCAGGATCACGGCCATCGACCCGGCCACCCCGATCTCCTCCGCGGTTACCGGCGTGCCGGCCTTGGTGTAGCCGACCACGATGCGGCCCAGCCGGGCCCGCAGGTCGTGCAACCCAGTGCACAGGGCCAGCGCGGCCATGACCTCCGACGCGGCCGTGATGTCGAAGCCGGACTCCCGGGGCACGCCGTCGAGCCGCCCGCCCAGACCCAGCGTGATGTTCCGCAGCGCCCGGTCGTTCACGTCGAGCACCCGCCGCCAGGTGATGTTGTGAATGTCGAGGCCCAGCTCGTTGCCGTGGTACAGATGGGCGTCGACCATCGCCGAGCACAGGTTGTGGGCCGCGGTCACGGCGTGCATGTCGCCGGTGAGATGGAGGTTGAACAACTCCATCGGGACCACCTGGCTGTAGCCGCCCCCCGCGGCGCCGCCCTTGATCCCGAAGGTGGGGCCCATCGACGGCTGGCGGATGGCGATGGTGGCGCTGCGCCCTATGTGCTGGAAGGCCTGGCCGAGACCCACGGTGGTGGTGGTCTTGCCCTCGCCGAGCGGGGTGGGGGTTATGGCCGACACCACCACGTAGCGGGCCCGGGGCCGGCCGGCGTCGGCCATGGCCGCGACCGCGTCGAGGCTCACCTTCGCGGCGCCCGCGCCGTAGGGCTCCAGCATCTCCGCCGGGATTCCGGCGTCGGCGGCGATCTCTCCAAGAGGCTTCAGGTTGGCCTGGGAGGCGATCTCCAAGTCGGTCGGAAACGGCATCGTTGCCCTTCCTTTCGCAGCAGTCTTGTGCGGTTGACGGAACCGGCCAAGGTGTTGGCGCGGCACTACCCGGAGGGTAGCTTGTCGTTCCGTATCGCGGAACGATTCCGCATTACAGAACGCCGATGTGGCATCTGCCCCCAAGGTGGACGCCGCAGACTACATGAGATCCCAGTCCCGCTGGCACAGCAGCACAGGAGGAATGGATGTGAGCGAGTTCCCCGCCAGCGCCAAGTGCGTGGTGATCGGCGCCGGCATAGTCGGCAACTGTCTCGTAGGCCACTTGACCAAGCTCGGCTGGAACGACCTGGTCTTGGTGGACAAGGGACCCCTGCCCAACCCGGGCGGGTCGACCGGTCACGCATCGAACTTCATCTTCCCGGTGGACCACAACAAGGAGATGTGCCTGCTCGGCGTGCAGAGCGCCAACCAGTATCGCGACCTCGACCTGTCGGTCGACTCGGGCGGGATCGAGGTGGCCCGCACGCAGGAGCGGATGGACGAGCTCCAGCGGCGCATGACATCGGCCACCGCCTGGGGAGTGGAGGCCCGGCTGCTCACCCCCGCGGAGGTTGCCGAGCTCGTCCCATTCGTCAACACCGACGTGATCCTGGGCGGGTTCTACTGCCCGACGGTGTCGGTGGTCGACTCGCTGGAGACAGGCACGGTCATGCGTCGCCTGGCCGTTGACAACGGGTGTCGGGTGCTGGCCAACACCGAGGTGCTCGACATCCTGACGGAGCCGGGCCCCAATCCCGGCGACCGCACCGTCACCGCAGTGGTCACCGACGCGGGAACCATCGAGACCGAGTACGTGGTAATCGCCTGCGGCGTTTGGTCCAACCGGCTGGCCAACATGGCCGGCGCCTACATCCCGCTGGTTCCGGCCGTGCACCAGATGGCCGACGTCGGGCCGATGGACATCCTCGCCGCCACCGGCAACGAGATCGGCTACCCGATCGTGCGGGACATGGACACGTTCTGCTACGAGCGCCAGACGGCAGGCTCGATGGAAGTGGGCTCCTACGCCCACCGTCCCATCTTCCACCACCCCGACGACATCCCGTCCAACGAGGAGGCCGCGCTCTCGCCCACCGAGATGCCGTTCACGCCCGACGACTTCGATCCCCAGATGGAGCAGGCCATCGAGCTGATGGACATGCTGGGCGACGCCGAGATCAAGTACGCCATCAACGGCCTGCTCTCGCTCACGCCCGACGCGATGCCGTGCCTGGGCGAGGTCCCCGAGGTCCGCAACCTGTGGTCGGCCGCCGCCGTGTGGGTCAAGGAGGGTCCCGGCATGGCCCAGGTGGTGGCCGAGTGGATGACCTTCGGCTATCCCCGGGTGATCGACGTCCACGGCGCCGACATCGCCCGCTTCTATCCCGAGGAGCGGCCCGACGACCACATCTGGGCCCGCTCCGCCGAGCACTTCAACAAGACCTACGGGATCGTCCACCCGGCCGAGCAGTGGGAGAGCCGCCGCAACCTGCGTGTCGGGCCGTACTTCTCGCGCCAGGAGGACCTCGGCGCCTTCTTCTTCCAGGCCCGCACCTGGGAGCGGCCCCAGTGGTTCGAGTCCAACGCCGACCTAGTGGAGCGCTACGGCCTGTCCGAGCGCGAGGTCGAGTGGGACAACCGCTGGTGGAGCCCGATCACCAACGCCGAGCACCTCAACCTGCGGGACAACTGCGGGCTGGTCGACTTGAGCGCGTTCCAGATCTACGAGCTGACCGGACCGGGCGCGGTTGCCTACGCCGACCGCCTCGCCGTCAACAAGATCGACGTGCCGGTGGGCCGATCCATCTATACGCCGTGGCTCACTCCCGACGGCGGGTTCCACTCCGACCTGACCATGATGCGCATGGCCCCCGAGCGGGTGCGGATCGTGACCGGCGTGTTCGACGGCGGGCGCGACGAGTTCTGGACCCGCCGCCACATGCCGACTGACGGATCGGTGAGCTTCACCAATATCACCGACGAGATCACAACCCTCGGCCTGTGGGGACCCAACGCCCCCGCGGTGCTGGGCGCCCTGTGCGACGCCGACCTGAGCCAGGCCGGATCGTCCTACGGCTCCCTGCTGGATGTTGAGCTTGACTGCGGCGCCGGCCGGCCGGTGGCCGCCACCCTGTTCCGCATCTCCTACGTCGGCGACACGGGCTGGGAGATCTACCTGGCCTGGGACGACGGCCCCGCGGTGTGGGACGCGCTGATGCGGGTCGGTGCCGACTACGGGCTGCGGCCCACCGGCGGCGGCGTGTACGGCACGTCCGGCCGCCTGGAGAAGGGCTACCGCCTCATGGGCGCCGAGCTGGAGAGCGAGTACAACCCGCTGGAGGCCGGCCTGGCCCGGCCCCGGGTGAAGGCGGCCGACTTCATCGGCAAGGAGGCCTACCTGGCGGCCCGCGAGGCGGGCGAACCCGAGGTGCAGATGTGCGTGCTGACGGTGGAGGACCTGCACGACGCGCGAGGCCGCAAGCGCTACATGCAGGGCGGCAACGAGCCGATCCTCACCGGTGACGGCGAGCGCATCGTCGACTCCCACGGCCGGGTGTCGAGGGTCACCACGGCCGGCCCCGGCCCCTCGGTGGGCAAGCACCTGCTGATGGGCTACCTGCCCTCGGAACTGGCCGCGCCGGGCACCGATCTCCAGGTCATGTACATGAACGAGCTGTTCCCGGTACGGGTGGCGGGCACCGGCGCCGTGTTCGACCCCGACGACTCCCGCATGAAGAGCTAGGGCCGGCTTTGGAGCGGGGTGTAGTAGCAGTGATGGGTCGAGGAATCGACGGACGGATCCCGGGAGAGCGGTGACATGCGGATCCTGTGCTGCGTGAAGCGGGTACCGGCACCCGGTGCCAAGATCAACGTCACCGCGGACGGCCTTGCCGTCGACGCCGCCCACCTGGGCTTCACCACCAGCCCGCACGAGGAGTGCGGCGTGGAGGAGGCCGTGCAGATCGCGGAGCGCACCGGCGGCGAGGTGACGGTGCTCACCCTGGGTTCGGCCGAGGCCGCCGAGCAGTTGCGCTACGCAGCGTCGGTGGGCGCCCACGACGGTGTGCTGATCCAGACCGACGGGACGTCCTGGGACCCCCAGCGCACCGCCCGGGCCCTGACCGCGGCCATCGAGTCGCTGGAGGCCGACGGCGGCGCCTTCGACCTGATCCTGTTCGGCAACGAGTCGGCCGACTCGGGCGGCTTCCAGGTGGGCGTGCGGGTCGCCTATGCGTTGGGCCGCCCCATCGTCAACGGCATCAAGGGGATCGATGTGGACGGCCCGGTCGTGCGGGCCCGCCGAGAGATCGACGGCGGCTTCGAGGTGTACGAGCTGGACCTGCCCGCCGCGCTCGGCGTGAAGGAGGGCATCAACCTTCCCCGCTACCCGACCATGAGAGGGCGCTTGGCGTCCAAGAAGCTGCAGATCACGACGCTCGAACTCGACACGGCCGCCGGTGACCAGGCCCTGGTTCGTCTGCACCGTCCGGTGGAGACCGTGTCGCAGACCGTGATCCTCGGCGACGGTCCCGACGCCGCTCCCGCAGCCGTCGACGTGCTCGAAGAACTGGGGCTGGTCTGATGGCCGCGGCGGGTTTGCAGGAACTGGGGCGGGTGTGATGGCCGCGGCGGGTTTGCAGGAACTGGGGCGGGTGTGATGCTGCTGGTGGTGCTCGAGCATGACAGGGGCGCGCTCGGCGAGCCCGCCCGGGAGGCGCTCACGTTCGGGCGGACGCTGGCGGCGAAGATGGGTGTCGAGATGCACGCGGTGGCGATCGGGGCCGGCGCGGCGGCGACCGAGCAGGTCGCGGCCACCTCCGGCGACCATGGCGCCGCCCGGCTGTACACCGTGGAGCACGAGGTGCTGAGCGACTTCGGCCCCGAGGCGTGGGGCCAGTCGCTGGCCCAGGTCGTCAATGCGCTCGAGCCCGGCGCGGTGCTGGCCTGCGGCAGCGAGCGGGGCAACGAGGTGATGGCCCAGGCCGCGGCTCGCCTCGACTGGCCGTTCGTCGCCAACTGCACCGACATCACTCCGCCGCCCGGCGAGGGCGGGCAGTGGTCCATGACCCGTATCCAGTGGGGAGGATCGCTGCTGGAGGACGCCACGCTCGCCGCCGGCACCGCGCTGCTCACCTGCGGCCTGCACACGGTGGCTTCCGCACCGGCCGAGCCCGCGCCCGCCGGGCCCCCCGAGGTTCAGGCCGTGCCTGTGGATCTCGACGCCGCGCTGGCCCGCACCGTGGTGAAGGACCGGGTCGTGCTGGAGGCGGGTGTCACCCTGCCCACCGCGCCGGTGGTGGTGGGCGGCGGCCGCGGCGTCGGCTCCGCCGAGGGGTTCGCGCCGTTGGAGGAGCTGGCCGAGCTGCTGGGCGGCCGGGTCGGCTGCAGCCGGGCCGTCACCAACAACGGCTGGCGGCCGCACTCCGACCAGGTCGGCCAGACCGGCACCCGCATCGCCCCGGAGATCTACATCGCCTCGGGTATCTCCGGTGCCATACAGCACTGGGTGGGGGCCGTGGGCTCGAAGCGCATCCTGGCCATCAACATCGACCCCGAGGCCAACATGGTGGTGAAGGCGGACTGGGCGGTGATCGGCGACCTGCACCAAGTCATACCGGCGATCTCCGCCGAGATCCGCCGCCGGCGGGACCGGCCCTGATCATTTCATGGAACGCACGATTCCACGCATGAGAGAAGGTGGGCTGCCGGCGTGACGGTGCAGTCGATCAAGAGGTCGTTCGCGCTGCTGCGGGCGCTGGCGCTGGGTCCGGTGGGCGTCACCGAACTGGCCGAGCGGGTCGACCTCCCCAAGAGCACAGTGGCCCGCCTGCTGGCCTCCCTCGAGGAGGAGCAGGCCGTCGAACAGACCGAGGCCGGCGGCGAGTACCGGCTGGGCTCGGGCCTGATCGACCTGGCCGGATCGGCGCCCCGGGGCCGCAACCTGGTGGCCGCGGCTCGGCCCCACCTGCTGGAGCTGGCCGAGAGCCTGGACGAGGTCGCGGGGCTGTCGATCATCGACGGCGGGCAGGTCTACTACCTCGACCAGACCGAGTCTTCGTCCAATATCCAGGTGCGGGACTGGACCGGCGAGTACGCGCCGCTGCACGCCGTGCCCTCGGGCCTGGTCATCCTCGCCCACCAGCGACCCAGCTTTATCGACAGGTACATGGCCGCGCCGCTGGTCCAATGCACGCCCTGGACCATGACTGACCCGGACGAGATCCGGGATCGGCTGGAGCAGATTCGCAGCATCGGATACGCCTGGGTGTATGAGGAATTCGCCGAGGAGCTCAATTCCGTGGCCGCTCCCGTTTTCGAGAACGAGGGCAGCGTGGAGGCGGCCCTGCACGTCCACGGGCCGGCGTACCGGTTCCCGAACCCCGACTACACCCACGACCTCGGCATGGCGGTGATCGAGGCGGCCAGCCGCCTCTCGATGCAGCTATCGGACTGAGATCCGGTCTTCAGCCGGGATCGGGCGCCTGTCAGGATCGGGCGTCTGCCGGGATCGGGCGTCTGCCGGGATCGGGCGTCTGCCGGGATCGGGCGCCTGTCAGGATCGGGCGTCTGCCGGGATCGGGCGCCTGTCAGGATCGGGCGTCGGCCAGCCGCGCTGCCACTTGGGCCGCGGCATCCTCGATCCCGACCCGCTGCGTGTCGCCGGTGGCCCGGGCCGTCAGCTCGACCTCGCCGTCGGCCACCGCCCGGCCCGCGGTGATCCGCCAGGGGATGCCGACCAGCTCGGCGTCGGCGAACTTCACGCCGGCCCGGGCGTCGCGGTCGTCCAGCAGCACCTCCACGCCTTGTGTCCGCAGCTCGCCGTAGAGCTGCTCGGCCGCCGCCACCGCGTCGTCGTCGCGCATGCTGGCCACGGTGATCACCGTCTCATACGGCGCCACCTCCACCGGCCAGACAAGGCCCCGGTCGTCGTGGTGCACTTCGGCCACCGCAGCCATGGCCCGGCCGATGCCGATTCCGTAGGAGCCCATGGTGATGGTGCGCTCCACCCCTTCGGCATCCAGCACGGTGGCCCCCATCGCCTCGGCGTAGCGGCGGCCCAGCTTGAAGATGTGGCCGGTCTCGATGCAGCGCACCACCTCCAGGGGCTGGCCGCAGTTCACGCACGGCTCCCCGGCCGAAACCTCCCGCAGGTCGAGCCACTCGTCCACCGAGATGTCCCGGTCGACGTCCACGCCGGAGTAGTGCCAGTCGTCCTCGTTGGCGCCGGTGGCCAGGTTGCGCCGACCCCGAAGCGCGTGGTCGGCTACCACGGGCAGGTCCGTCACGCCCACCGCTCCCAGCGAGCCGGGATGGGCGCCCAGGCGCTTCAGCGTCTCGGCGGGCTCGGCCGGACGGATATCGACGGCCCGGGTGCCGTCGGCCAGCTTCTGGAGGTTGAGCTGGTGGTCGCCTCGCACCAGAGCCAGCGTCATCGCCCCGTCGAGCACCATGACCATGGTCTTGATCTGCCGGTGGGCGGGCGCGCCGCCCTCGACCGTTTCAAGCGCGGCGATGGTGCGGACTCCCGGGGTGGGGAACCGGGCGAGGTCGGCGCTGGCGTCGCCGTCGTCGACCGGTGCCAGCGTCGCGGTGGCCCTCTCCACGTTGGCCGCATAGCCGCAGCCGCCGCAGCGGGCGATGTCGTCCTCACCGGCGGGGGAGGGCACCATGAACTCGACCGACCCCGTGCCGCCCATCATGCCCGACGACGCCTCCACTGCGACCGCGTCGAGCGACAGCCGCCGGAAGGTCCGGATGTAGGCCTCTCGATGGATCTCGAAGGCATGGTCCAAGCCGGCGTCGTCGAGGTCGAAGGAGTAGCTGTCCTTCATGGCGAACTCGCGCACCCGCAGCAGGCCCGACTTGGGCCGGGGCTCGTCGCGGAACTTCCACTGGATCTGGTACCAGATCTGCGGCAGCGACCGGTACGAGGTGATCTCCCTGGCGATCTCGCTGAACACCTCCTCATGGGTCATGCCCAGCGCCAGATCGGCCTCCTTGCGGTCTTGGAGGCGGAACATCTCGGGACCCACCGACTCCCAGCGCCCCGATCGCTGCCAGATCGAGGCCGGGTGCATGGCCGGCAGCAGGAACTCCTGCGCTCCGATCTCCTCCATGCCCCGGCGCACGATGTTCTCGACCTTGTCGTGCACCCGCAGCCCCAGCGGCAGCAGCGAGTAGTGGCCCGCGTGGAGCTGGCGGATGAACCCGCTCCGCACCAGCAGCTTGTGGCTGGCCGCCTCGGCGTCGGCGGGCGCGTCGCGCAGCGTCGGGACGAACAGCTTCGACCATCTCATAGCGCCGTCACCGTATCGGTGTCGCGGGCGGTTGGACGCGCCCGAAACGCCCCCGCCCGAAGGCAGCCCCAACGCACCTGGAGCGGTAGGATTGCAGTGGTGAACCGCAACCCGATCATCACGTGCGCGGTGACCGGTGCGGGCGACACCGCGGGCAAGCATCCCGATCTGCCCATCACGCCCTCTCAGATCGCGTCGGCCGCGCTGGACGCGGCCGAGGCGGGCGCGGCCATCGTGCACATCCATGTGCGCGACCCGGCCACCGGCAAAGGCACCCGCGACGTGGACCTGTACCGCCAGGTGCTGGAGCAGGTGAGGGCGGCCAACTCCGATGTGATCATCAACACGACCGCGGGCATGGGCGGCGACCTGCTGCTCGGCGACCCCGACCCGTTCGACTTCCGGCCCGAGGGGACCGATCTGGTCAACGGCCTGGAGCGCCTCGCCCACGTGGAGGCCCTCAAGCCCGACATGTGCAGCATCGACTGCGGCACGCTGAACTTCGGCGAGGGCCACCAGGTATATGTGAGCACCCCGAACATGATCCGCGACATGGCCAAGCGGGTCCGTGAGCTGGGTGTCAAGCCCGAGTTGGAGATCTTCGACACAGGCCATCTCTGGCTGGCCAACACGTTGGTCGAAGAGGGCCTGATCGACGACCCGCCGTGGATCCAGCTGTGCACTGGCATCCCCTACGGCATGCCCACCGATGTCGGCCTGCTGGCCGCGCTCACCCGCCTGCTCCCGTCAGGAGCCGAGTTCACCACCTTCGCTCTGTCGGCCAGCCAGATCCCGTGGGCCGCGCAGGCGATGCTGCTCGGCGGTCACATCAGGGTGGGCCTCGAGGACAACCTCTATCTCGCTCGGGGGGTGTTCGCCTCCAACGCCGATCTGGTGGACCGGGCGCGGCAGGTGGTGGAGGCGATGGGCGGCCGGCTCCAGACCCCGGACCAGGCCCGGGAGACGCTCTCGCTCGGCTAGAGCGTTGAGCCGGGACTCTCCCCGAACGCGCCGACGACTGTTGTCTACAACTCCTCTACATTGGGGGCCGACATGAGCAAACGTTCATACAACCGGCGGCTGCCGCGGTTGACCGTTCCGATGGTGCGTGACAACGGGCGGCTGCGTCCCGCCTCCTGGGACGACGCGCTGAACCGGGCCGCCGACGGCTTCCGGGCCGTGCTCGATCGTCACGGGCCGGACGGCTTCGGCATGTTCAGCTGCTCCAAGGCCACCAACGAGATGAACTACGCAGCCCAGAAGTTCATCCGCACCGCCATGGGGTCGAACAACATCGACTCCTGCAACCGAACTTGACACGCTCCCTCCGTCGTCGGTCTGGCGACAGTGTTCGGAGCGGGAGGCGGGACCTCGTCCTACACCGAGGTCGAAGAGGCCGATGTGATCCTGCTGTGGGGCTCCAACGCCCGGGAGGCTCACCCGATCTTCTTCCACCACGTCCTGCGGGGCCTCGCCAGCGGGGCCCGCATGTATGCCATCGACCCCCGCCGCACGTCCTCGGCCAAGTTCGCCGACCGGTGGCTGGGACTGTCGGTGGGCACCGACATCGCGCTGGCCAACGCCATGGGGCGCGAGATCATCGCGGCCGGGCTGCACAACGCTGACTTCATCACCCACTCCACCCGGGGCTTCGAAGCCTACGCGGCCCACGTCGAGTCGTACACCCTCGACTGGTCCGCCGCCGAGACCGGCGTTCCCGCCGGGGCCATCCGCGAGATGGCCCACGCCTACGCCACCGCGCCCAAGGCCCAGATCCTGTGGACCCTGGGCATCACCGAGCACCACAACGCGGTCGACAACGTGGTGTCGCTGTGCAACCTGGCCCTGCTCACGGGCCATGTGGGCCGCTGGGGCTCCGGCTTGTGCCCCCTCCGGGGTCAGAACAACGTGCAGGGCGGCGGCGACATGGGCGCCATTCCCAACAAGTTCCCCGGCTTCCAGGACGTGGCCGACGACGCGGTGCGGGCCAAGTTCGAGGCCGTCTACGGCACCGAGCTCAACGGCGTGCCCGGCAAGCACCTGACGCTGATGTTCGAGGCTATGGAAGCCGGCGAGCTGCGGGCCTGCTACGTGATCGGTGAGAACCCGGCCGACTCCGAGGCCGACGTCGAGCACGCCCGCAAGCTGCTTGCCGGGCTCGACATCCTGGTGGTGCAGGACATCTTCATGACCCGCACCGCGGAGATGGCCGACGTGGTGCTGCCGGCCTCGGTGGCGTGGGCGGAGTCCGAGGGCACGGTCACCTCCAGCGAGCGGCGGGTGCAGCGGGTTCGGCCCGCGGTGCCGCCGCCCGGCCAGGCCCGCCACGACATCGACATCATCGGCGAGCTGGCCCGCCGCCTGGGCGTCGACTGGGGCCGTCCCAGCCCCCAGGAGCTGTGGGACGAGATGCGGTCGCTGTCACCCATGCACGCCGGCATGTCCTGGGAGCGACTGGAGGCCTCCGGCGGTCTCCAGTGGCCCTGCGACAGCGAGGACCACCCGGGCTCGGAGTTCCTCCACGGCTGGCTGTGGGCCGACGACCTGGAGGGCCGGGATCCCGCGCCGTTCAGCATCACCCACCACGCTCCGCCCAAGGAGCAGCTCAGCGACGAGTTCCCGCTGCGGCTCACCACCGGCCGGGCGCTCGACTCCTACAACACCGGGGTGCAGTCGAGCGGCTACGCCTCGCCCATCCGCTACGGCGACGCCATCGACGTCAACCCGGCCGACGCGGCCGCGCTCGGAGTGGCCGACGGGGAGCGGGTGCTGGTCAGCTCGCCCCGCGGATCGGTGGAGATGGACGTCCGCCTGCAGCCGGACATCCCCGCGGGCCTCACGTTCACGACCTTCCACTTCCCCGAGTTGGTGGACGCCAACGTCCTGACCAACGACGAGTGGGATCCCCGCTCGGGAACGGCCGAGTTCAAAGCGGCCGCCATCCGCATCTCAAGGCTCGAGCCCGAACCCGCCCCCGCCTAGCGAATGACCGACCTAATCACCGGGAATTGGCAGCGGAGCTTGCCCGTTTGGGCGCCGATGGCTGCTAGTTCGGTTGTGGGTCCGCGGCTTGGCGGGAATTGGCAGCGGAGAGTGCCCTATGGGGGCAGATGGCTGCCAGTTCGCGTGTCGGTCCAGCGCTCTGCGGGAATTGGCAGCGGGGAGTGCCCTATCGGGCGCAGATTGCTGCCAATTCGTTGACATGACCGACATCTACCTGGGTGCGGACCGCGCCACTGACGCTGAGGCGGCCGCGGTCGATGCCGCGCTACGGGCCCGGGGTGTGGAACCGGTGGTGCGTCCCGAGACCGAGCGACTGTTCGTGTCGGGGACGGTGCGTCGCCGGGAGCGCCGCCACTTCCTGCTGCCCGCGCTGCACGCTCTCCAGAACGAGGCCGGCTGGATCAGCCCCGGCGGCGTCAACTACGTGGCCGAGGTGCTGGACGTGCCTCCGGCGGAGGCCTTCGGCGTAGCCACCTTCTACGACCTGTTCCGTACCGAGCACCCCGACCACGACGGCGACACCTTCCATGTGTGCGTCGACGCGGCCTGCCAGATCGCGGGCTACGACGCTCTGGCCGCCTCGGTGCGGGCGTCGGGCGGACATGTGCATCTGGGGCCGTGCCTGGGTCAGTGCGAGCGGGCCCCCGCCCTGTTCGTGCAGGGGTCCGGAGGCCGTCCCGACCGCGTGCCCGCCGACGACGATCCCTTCGAGCTGCCCCAGGCCGGCGACCCGTCGCTGCGCCTGCTGCGCCGCATCGGCGTGGCCGATCCCTCCTCGCTGGAGTCCTACCTCGCCCACGGCGGCTACGAGGCGCTGCGGCGGGCCGGCGAGATGGGTGCCGAGGCCGTCCTGGAGGCGGTGGCCGCCTCGGGGCTCTCGGGACGGGGCGGGGCAGCCTTCCCCACCGGAGTGAAGTGGCGGGCGGTGGCTGCCGAGCACGGCCGACCCAAGCATGTGGTAGCCAACTGCGACGAGTCCGAGCCGGGCACGTTCAAGGACCGCATCGTCATGGAACAGGACCCTTTCGCGGTGATCGAGTCCATGACCATCGCCGGGCTGGCCACTGGCGCGGCCCACGGCTGGGTCTACATCCGGGGCGAGTACCCGCTGGCCACCGCTCGCTTGCAAGCTGCCATTGACGCAGCTCGGTCCGCGGGGCTGCTTGGCCCGGACGCGGCGGGCACCGGCCACGACTTCGACATCGCCATCTGGCGGGGGGCGGGGGCCTACATCTGCGGCGAGGAGACCGCGTTGTTCAACTCTCTGGAAGGGTTCCGGGGCGAGCCCCGCAACAAGCCGCCGTTCCCCACCACCCACGGCCTGTTCGGCGAGCCGACAGCCATCAACAACCCCGAGACCCTGCTCAACGTCCTCGACATTGTCATCGAGGGCCCCGACGCCTACCGCAGCCGGGGGACCGAACGCTCGCCGGGCACCAAGCTGCTGTGCCTGTCGGGCAAGGTCGGGCGGCCCGGCCTCTACGAGGTGCCGTTCGGCACGACGTTGGGCGAACTGCTGGAACTGGCGGGCGGGGTAGCTGGCAACGGCGAGCTCCAGGCGGTGCTGATGGGCGGCGCGGCCGGGTCGTTCGTCGGCCCCGACTCGCTGGACCTGCCGCTCACGCTGGAGGACACCCGGGCCGCGGGCACCACCCTCGGCTCGGGGGTGGTGATGGCCTTCGACACGTCGGTCGACATGACCGATGTGGTGGTCCGCATCGCCGAGTTCTTCCGCAACGAGTCGTGCGGGCAGTGCGTGCCCTGCCGGGTCGGCGCGGTCCGCCAGCACGAGACGCTGGTCCAGATGCAGAGCCGTGGCTCGCTGACGTCGGCCCGCAGGACCCTGATCGACGAGATGGCCGAGGTGATGGTGGACGCCTCCATCTGCGGTCTGGGCCACACCGCGGCGTCGGCCGTTCGATCCGCCCTGACTCTGGGCCTGATCCGGGAGGCGCCGCCATCGTGACGTTCGCATCGATGCCGGATGGTGCCGCACGGTCGATGCGGGACCCGCGGCCGTTCTTCGGCGCCGCGGCCCAGATATCGCGGGCCGGCTGGCACGGCCCGGTCGATGCGGGTCTGCGGTCCGGGTCCTGATAGCGTCGGCACCCTCCCGATGACCGACACGACCATCACCGAGACCGCGGTCACGCTCACCATCGATGGCCGGCCGGTCAAGGTGGCGGAGGGCTCCACGATCCACGCCGCCTGCGTGCAGGCCGGCATCGACACTCCCACGCTGTGCTGGGCCGAGAACCTGACCCCGGTCAACGTGTGCCGGGTCTGTGTCGTTGAGCTGGAAGGGTCCCGGGCGCTGGTGCCGTCGTGCTCGCGCCCCGCGGAGGAGAGCATGGTCGTGCAGACCGACACCCCCCGGGTGCGCCATAGTCGCCGCATGGTGCTCGAGTTCCTGGGCTCGGGTGTGGATCTGAGCCAGGCCGACGACCTGCACCACTGGATGGAGGCATACGGCGCCGACCCCGACCGCTACGGCGACGAGGACCATCCGGTCGAGCGGGTCGACGAGCCGGTCAAGATCCAGGACGAGCTCTACATCCGGGACTATTCCAAGTGCGTGCTGTGCTACAAGTGCGTCGAGGCCTGCGGCGACGACGCCCAGCACACCTTCGCCATCGCGGTGGCCGGCCGGGGCTTCGACGCCCGGATCTCCACCGAGTTCGACGTGACCCTGCCCGATTCGGCCTGCGTGTACTGCGGCAACTGCGTGGGGGTGTGTCCCACCGGGGCGCTGCAGTTCAAGACCGAGTACGACCTGCGCCAAGTGGGGGAGTGGCGCCCGGAGGACCAGACCGTCACCCGCACGGTGTGCTCCTACTGCGGCGTGGGCTGCAACCTGGATCTGCACGTTCAGGACGAGCGGATCGTGAAGGTCACCTCCCCGGCCGACCATTCGGTGACCAGCGGCCACCTCTGCATCAAGGGCCGCTTCGGCTGGCAGTATGTCCACGGCGAGTGAGGCGGGTTACAAGAGGCCGAGCGGGTAGGCGCAGCGAATCCGGTTCATGCGGGCGAGGCCGTGGCCCGAGCGGCCCGTGAGCGCAGCGAACAAGAGCGGGAAGCACCCGCGCCGACGCGGCAGGTTTGCCCCTAGCCGTGTGGGTTCTAAGGTTCGAGCATGGTGCAGGACTGTGAAGCTTCGTCCTGAGTCAGCCGCTCTCAAGGCTGCGGCTGAGCGTCTGCGGGCCGCCGCGGCCGCAGCGGTCGGGCCCAGGGTCGGTGACGGGCCGGTGGGTGATGGCGCGATGACGGCGCGTCCTGAGGCCGCCGTGCTCGAAGCTGCGGCTGAGCGCCTGCGTGCTGCCGCGGCAGCCGCGGTGCCCTGCGAGCCGATACGCGGCCTGCTCGGCGACTTCGCTGGTCCAGAAGCCGGATACGCGGTGCAGCAGCTGAACACGAAGCACTCGGTCAAGGCGGGACGGAGCAGGAGGGGGCACAAGGTCGGCCTGACCAACCCCGCCGTCCAAGAGCAACTCGGTATGGACGAGCCCATATGGGGCGTCCTTTACGCCGACAGGTGCCGCACCGACGGCGACGATCTCAGCAGCTCCGGCCTGATCGCACCTCGGGTCGAGGTCGAGGTGGCCGTGGTGCTTCGGTCCAACCTCGATGAGGGCAGCCACAGCCTGGCCGACGTGATCAGCGCCACGGCCTACGTTCTGCCCGCCCTGGAGATCGTCGACAGCCGCATAGCCGGCTGGGACATCACCAGCACCGACATGATCGCCGACAACGCCGGCAGCGGCCTCTACGTGCTCGGCACCCGCCCCGTGCCTCTGACCGCAGTGGACCTGCGCCGAGTCGAGATGCGGCTCACCATCAACGGAGAGGAGGCGGCCACCGGCTCAGGCGCGGCCTGCCTGGGCAACCCGTTGAACTCGGTCCTGTGGCTGGCCGACACGATGAGCCAGCGCCGCACCCCGCTCCGGGCCGGCGAGGTCATCATGACCGGCTCACTCTGCCCCATGCAGCCCCTGACCCCCGGCGACGAACTCTCAGCCGAGATCGACAGCGTAGGAACTGTCTCGGCGAAGCTGTCTGCACTCTAAGCAACTATCAAGCTATACAAAGCTCTTTCATGCACAGTCGGAGCCACCGTAGACCCGCTCCAGTATGTGAGAGCCGGAGCGTCTCCCCTTGCCACGTCAGTGGAAGCCTTCAACCAGACGAGAGGAGGCGCTCCGGCACCTACGATCCCCATTATAACACATGTAATTCCATTGGTCACCAGAAGACGCATGGTTCACCGCGGCGCAGACTTGAGTTCCTCCAGGGTGGAGTACTCGGTGAGGTCGGCCCCAGACTCGGCTTGGTGCAACGCCTCGGTGGTTTCTGCGTTGGGGATCTTCACCTCGAAGGGCACTTCTCGGTGCATCGTTCTGTCACACTACGCGGCGAGCTGCAGCCGCTCCGCTTCGCATCGCAGCATTCGCACCCTGTCGGCTATGTAGTCGACTCGCTCCAGAACGTCGTCGAGGGAGCCGGACAGGTCAAGCGCGACAACATTGAGGCGCTTGTCGGAGTGTCTGACGACGTGCGACGCCGCGTCTGCTTCGCCCTGCGCGTACACCAGGAGTCCGCCTGGGAGATTGAGCGCAGTGGCGTAGGCCAGCAGTTGGTACAAGTCGGCGTTCGGCACCGAGTCGTTCACCAGTCTCTTGTATTTGGCGTCGCCCACGAACGTGCAGGTGTCGTCATCGTCCCACCACGAGAGGTCAGGCTCAAGCTTCACCGTCTCGCCCTTGTCAAGGGTAATCTTACGAAGTTGCCTGTCGGAGCGCAGCTCGTGCTCGGACGCGTCCAGCGCCTCGCGCAGGGCCATCGTGACGAACTCCTGGAACAGGTCGTTCATGTTCACCAGGAAGCCCGACGCCCGCACCGTGCCGCGGTCGGACGCGAAGGCGCTGTGGCGGAGAATGAGGCGGGCGAGCGCCAGGACGTCCCGGTAGTGCTCGTTGAGGCGGGTGAAGCGAGCCTCGGGCAGGTCGTTCGCCGCGAACTCGACGATCGACACCTGCTCGAGCATCCCGGCGACCCAACTCAACCCTGCACGGGCGTCCTGTGAACGGAGGCGCATCCGGGCCAACCGGGCGGCAGCGGCCTTGACGAGCCGGTTCTCGACGATGTCGTCGGTGAACTCGTCGTAGCGGACGTCGACGGGAAGCATGAATCCCGGTCGTCGCCGGAGCTGGTCGTCGATCCTGATGCGGCCCCGGACCGTCTGGAGGGTGTCCTCCTCGGTGCGGTAGCCGTGCAGGAGACCGTGGGCGAACGCCCCGCGCGCCGCTGCCGCGAGTGCGAGTGCAAGCACGTCGGGAAGCGCCTCGTCCTTCCTGAAGTTGAACGGCTCGTGCTGACGCTTGAACAGCCTCATCGCGTAGCAGGCAAGCGACAGAAGTTGAGGAATCCCGATCTTCGGGTCGATCCGCACTGACATGTCGCCGACCTCGACCGCACCCACCGTCGACCCAGGTGTGACCAGGTACCGGCTGCTAGTGCCGACAATCGGCTTGATTGACAGCTTCAGATTCTTGGCGTCACCCAGCAATTCGTCTCGCTGGGTCATCGTGAGGGCGTACTCGGTCCCCTGATGCTCCTGTAGATCGATGTGGAGCATGGCCTGGCTGGTGCTATGTACCGGGTGTTTCGATGCTGTCAGCCTCGCCGTCCAACGATCCGCCGTTGGCCTGGGCGCCGCTGGACGCCCCAGCAGCGTAGGTGCCGCTTTCAACGCGGTTGGGCTCATCGTCGGCTGGACTCCTGTCGGGGTCGTCGCTCATCTCAGGCGCGGGGACGCCAGCGGCCTTGCGTCGCAGTCGATCCAGGTCGAACTCCCTGACTCGGTCGGGGTTGCCGATGAGCGCCTCCTCGACGTACGGAAGGACGCTGTGGTTCCAGACTTCCGCGACGACCTCCTTGCTGAGATCCTCCTCGAAGAAGTAGCTCGGGCCGATGGCGACGTTGCGGTCGTCCTTCAGCAACGCGTTGGCCTCTTCCAGCAAGTCAGCCACCCATTCAAGATCGTCCTTGCCATGCTCGTGGAGCCAGCGCCGCAGCAGGCCCTTGATCGGTTCGTCGTCGGGGTGGAACTCCACGAAGCTGAAGCGGCGTCGCAGAGCCAGATCCACGAGCGCAATCGAACGGTCCGCGGTGTTCATCGTGCCGATGATGTACAGGTTCTTGGGCAGCGAGAATGGCTCGTTCGAGTACTGAAGGCGCACTTTGTGGTCGCGGTACTCAAGCAGGAAATACAGCTCGCCGAACACTTTGGCGACGTTGCCCCTGTTGATCTCATCGATCACTAGAAAGTGCATGTTGTCGGGGTCAGCGCCTGCGTCCGCGGCTGCCCGCCGGAGCGGACCGCTCTTGAGAGCGAAGGTCGGCTGCCCGTTCTCCAAGTGCGGGCGGTAGCCCTCTACGAAGTCTTCGTAGGCGTACGACGGATGGAACTGCACAAGCGTGACCCGCTCCTTGCCGCCTGCGAGCCATTTGGCGAGTTCCTGCGCAACATAGGTCTTGCCAGTGCCCGGCGGACCTTGGAAGATCACCTGCCGCTTGCGCTTGAGTTGCCTCTCTATCCGCTCAAGGAACCCGAGAGGAAGGCACAGCTTCTTAGCAAGCTCAGCGAGGGCCGCCGGAGGCGGCGGCGGGTCGCCACCGTTGGGCTTGTCCTCTTGGAAGAACGCCCAGAGCGCCGAGCGGGCGTCGAGGCGGTGGCGCAGGACGAGCCCGCGCTCGGAAGCCTCGTCGATGACCTGATCGAGGAAGCCGAGTGCGTGGTTGTACAACTCCGCCTCGTCGGCTTCGGCTCTCGGCGTCTCGTATCCGGTGAAGTTGTACGCATTGTTGAACAGGCGGAACCCGTAGGACGGAAACTCTCGCGCATCCAAGCCCATCAGCAGAACGGATGCGACCTTGGCGTGGGTTCCCGTGCCGCCGATCGGCCGCAGCGCTTCCATCAATGCTCCCACTCGCTCGGATGCGTGGGCATCATCGTCGCTCCAGACCGCAGTTAGGGCACGGTGTGCCTCATCAAGCTCCTCATCGATCCACTCGCGCAACTTGGAGGTCTCCATAAAGTGGAGCAAATCGTTACCGACACTCTTCTTGACGAGAGTTGGCCAATCGCTGGAGTTAGCGAGCAGGGTCTTACGCGCCTTCGAGATGCGCTCTCCGATCTCTATGTGCCACTCGGCTATCTCGTTGAGTTCGCCAGAGGTCTGGTAGTCCTTCGTCTCGTTGATCAATTGATCCCAGCCGTCGAGTTTGCGGTCATCCCACCGGCTTCTGATCTCGGGCTGATAGAAGTGGAACCCCTCGCCGTGATCCGCTTCCAGTTTCGAGCGGATCTCTTGCAGCTTGCGGTCGAGATCCTGCTCCGGGCCTTCGACCAACTCTTCGAATGCTTCGGCGATCATCTTCTTGTGATTGACGCTCACTATCGGCTCGAAGGTGTCTGGGTGGACGAGATGCAGTAGCGCGTGCTGCTGGATGCGCGGGCTGACGAATTCCTCGCGGAAGAGAACGCTACGCAGGTCCAGGTGCATCACGAAGTCCTTGAATGCCCACGGATCATCGAGAAGCCGCTGTTGCTTCTTTGGTTTCAGATGCTTCCATCGGCTCGCGAACTCGATGACGAATCCGACCTGGTGCGGCCTGTACCTGTGATATGCCTGGCCGGGATTTGCGATGCCTGGCGTTAACCCTGTGACCAACTCGGACGGGATGGCCACCGTTTGAGGCGACCAGTTCAGGACTTGCTGAAGCTGCGATTGGACTCCGGTGCTGTCTTTCCTTGAAACGACGATGAGGTGCACGTACAGCACCTCGGCCATCAGTTGGTAGGCCTCCGGCGGCGATCCCGCCATCTGACGCTCCAACTTATCCCAGAAGGGGGTGTCGGACACATCCGGCCTGTCAAGGAACCGGCGCTGGAGCTCATCGAGCCACTCGCTCGTCCAGATCGGTCTGCCGGGCGTGAACAGCGAGTCGTCGGACCGCAGAGCGCGTTCAACCCAAGCCTGGGCCGCCGTATAGACGTTTTCGCGACCAGGCTTGTGGGTTCCCATCTCTGCTCCGGGGGTTGACGGGTGTCGTCCGCACGGACTATACGGCGAGGGACGGGTTGAGCCCGCAAGTGCTCCCCGGGTGAGGATGGGCGACGCCGCGCCTGTTCACGGACCGTGCCCCGCTCCGCGGCCCGGCGAGCCTGAGCTGAGCGGCTTGCTACGTCGCGGCTTGGATGGCGACGCGTCCGCCCTCCTCGACCTCGACAAAGAGGCTATGGCCATCGAGCAGGGACATGCCTGCGAGCGGGGCTGTGTCAGCCACGTCGGTCAGGACTTGCTTCGGCTGGCCGTCCCATATGACTACAGCGTTGTGAATGTCGAAGAAGTCCTCGCTGCCGTTGGCCAAGGTCGCGCGGCCACGAGTTACGAAGGGCAGCCGCAGTTCTGAGACCAGCGCCGCGGGCAGCGTCAGGAAGCCACTGAAGCCGGTGTCGACTACGGCGTCGATGGGCTGCATCCGACCCGCCGGGCTCGCCACCGTGAGCGGCACGACGGCCTCGCGGGCCGCGTTCACGACGCCCTCGATCACTCGGATCTCCTCAAGGGACGCCCTCCGAAGTGATGCAGCGCCCTGTATCCGACCCTCACGGACCAAACATCATGGGCGTCCGGGGATTGCTCTCGCAGCCGCTCGGCCGCGGCGAGGATGCTGTCGGCGACAGCCCAGCTTCGGCTGTCGATGTCGATGGCGACATACTCGCCGTGGTGATCCGCCTCGACCTGCGGCCGGATGTCACGCTCGTAGATCTCGTCACCGAGGCGTGCCGTCTCCCTGGCGGGGCGCCGGATGGGTGTCACGGCGTCTCCCGCATGCGTCTGGGCCGGATCGGACGATACTGCAACCTCCACGGCCTCGACCCTAGCGGACAGTGTTCACGATGCAACACCAGAAAGCATGAAACTTATCTCAATAAGTGTTGACGGCAGTGGTTTGGCGGTTGCGCTGCAACCAGGTCGACGGCGGGATGCTCTCACCCGTTGTCGTCGGGAGGGTCGACGCTGACGTGTGGATCGCCGGCGAACAGCCGGGCGGACACCTCGGCGTACTCGTCAGCCAGCGCCGCGAAGGCTTGCTTGACCTCCTCGTCGAGCACGACGGGCTGAGCCGCGGCGTCGTCGATGATGTTCCGCAGAATCGCGCTGCGGGTTGTGCCCGTGGCGTCGGCGCGAGCCTCCAAGTACCGGGTTTGACCCTCGGTCAGGTACACGCTCGTCCTCTGCATGCAACGGAAGATACACCGCCATCGCGGGCGCAGCCTCTGCCCAGGGATTGCTTCGGACGCGACCGGCGCTACAAAGGTGGAAGCGCAAGCTGCGCTACGCTCGACATGGGGCTAGAACGGGCGAGCGATCGGCCGTCTCGGGCCCATCAGATGCCGCTGCTCCAGCCGAGGGAGGGCAAGCCATGAAGGTCATGAGTGTGGATGAGGACCTGTACGGTGCTTTGGAGGCGGTTGCCGACCGAGACGGCAGGACGGTCCAAGAGTTGGTGGTCGAGGCGATCGTCGCCTGGCTAGAGGAATTGGCAGTCGATGAGGCCGACCACGCTGCAATCGAGCAGTCCCGCGCCGAGGCTGCTGAACGGGGCGGCATTGAGTTCGAGGAGTTCTTCGACGAGCTTCTGCGGGATCGGGACTGATTGCCGGAGACGTATCGAGTCGAACTGGCCCCCGCGGTCCAGTGTCAGGCCCGCAGGCTCGAACGCCAAGATGCCCGGCGGGTCCGGGATGCGCTCCGCGGCCTAGCCTTCGATCCCCGCCCCTTAGGAAGCACGAAGTTGGCAGGGTTCGCCACGGTGTGGCGTGTCAGGGCCGGTCGGTTCCGGATCATCTACGAGATCCATGACGATGAGCGGCGATTGATGGTTCTGCGAGTCGCGAGACGGGACGACCGCACGTACCAGGACTTGTAGCGATTAGGGCTGTCACGAGCCTGTGAGCTAGTCATGCCGTGAGGGCCGGGCAGTTGCTCAGCCCCCATTGAAGCGACACCCGTCTGCTGATCGATGTCAGGTCGGTCTGCGCGGAGGACCGGACGAAATTGTCAGTAGAGCAGGGACAAAACTCTCAGTAATGTTTGGACGGATAATCAGTAGAGAGGCTGGGATGGTTGAAGTGCCGAGGCGGCTGGAGCCGATCACTCGGGATTCTCTGTCCGGTCTTCGGGTGGTGGTGATCACCGGTCCCCGTCAGGCAGGCAAGACCACGTCGGTGCGGCGGACGCTGGCAGGGGCCGGGACGCTGGCTCGCTTCCTGAACGGTTCGGCGGACTTTCTGACTGTGCCGGCGATCTCTGAGTCGCTGGCCGGTCGGGCCGCGTTCCTGGAGCTCTGGCCCTTCTCCCAGGGCGAGCTGCACGGGGCGCCCTATGCGTAGCTGTGCATCCCCTTTGCCTTGTTGGTCGAGGGTCGAGCAATCAAGGATTCTGTAGAGAACCCGGGTGATCTTTGACGCAACCCTTTCGTACATCTGCCGTTCCGAACCACGAGCGGCATCAGCCGCTTAGTGTGGCGAGGCGGGGTTGCGGTCTCGTAGCTCCGCCAGGTGCTCGCAGCCGAGTTGGTGCATCACGGTGGTGAGCTGCTGTTCGAACATTGAGGCCACGAAGTCGGCGCCCTGGGATCCGAGGGCGCACAGGCCGTACATGAAGGCGCGGCCCGAGAGAACGAAGTCGGCGCCTAGGGCGAGTGCCCGGGCGATGTCAAGGCCGCTGCGGATACCGCCGTCGAACAGCACCGGCACACGGCCGCCGATGCGCTCCACGACAGGCCCGAGGGCTTCGACGGCGGCGGGTGAGGCGTCGAGCTGGCGTCCGCCGTGGTTCGACACGACTACTGCGTCGGCACCCGTCTCCACGCAGCGCACGGCGTCGTCGGGGTGAAGGATCCCCTTGACCACCACTGGGCCTGGCCACAGCTCGCATGTCTCGGCCAGGTAGTCCCATGACAGGGTGCCGCCAAGGCTCGCCCCGACGAAGCCGGCCAGTTCCCGCAGTGTGGCCCGGTCCACGTAGCGCTCCAAGGTGTGGAACCGGGGCAGGCCGTTGCGCAGCAGCCCTAGTGTCCACGCCGGCCTGAGCGCGGCCTGGGTCACGTGGCGAGGCGTGATACGGGGCGGCATTGAGACCCGCTCACGGGTCTGGCGCTCCCGCCGGGCCCGGGCCGGCACGTCGGCCGTCACCGCCAGAACGTGGAAGCCGGCCTGCTGTGCCCTATCGAGCAGGTCGTCACGGACGCCGACGTCCCTCGGCGGGTAGAGCTGGAACCAGCCCATGTCGCCCGCACGGGGCCCCACATCCGAGACGTCGGCGGTGTTGACTGTGCTAGCCACGTACGGGATCCGGCGCCGGGCCGCCGTCTCGGCCAGTGCGACATCGGTGCCGGGCCAGATCAGCCCGGTGAGGCCCACCGGGGCGATCCCCACCGGCAGCGAGTAGTCGACCCCGAACAGCTCTGTCCCGACATCGGGCTCCAGCTCGCCCTTGAGGAACCGCGGCGTCAGCAGCACGCGCTGGAGCGACTCGATGTTGCGGGCGCTGGCCCGCTCGTCGCCCTCGCCGCTGTCGAGGTACTCCCAGGCGAAGCGAGGGGTGCGCCTGCGGGCCCGTCGGCGCAGATCGTCGACGGTCTGGTACTTCACCGAGGGGTCGCGCACGGCTCACAACCCTACGGCAGCGACGATGGCGAACTGTGTGGGCAGGAATTGGCAGCAGAATGACCGCTATAGGGGGCGAAACGCTGCCAATTCGCGGGGCTGATGGGTCAGTGGGGAATTGGCAGCAGAATGACCGCTATAGGCGGCGAAGCGCTGCCAATTCGCGGGGCTGATGGGTCAGCTGCGGGCCGAGCCGAGCACGTCTGCGAACAGGGCCAGCGACTGGGACCAGGCCCGCTCGGCGGCGGCCTCGTTGTACGTCCGCGCGTCCGGCCAGGTGTAGGCATGATCGGCGCCGGGCAGTATGTCTACAGTGACCCGGTCGCCAAGGGCGGAGACCGCCTCGATGAAGGGTGTCATGCTGGCCACGCTCATCATCTGGTCGGCCTCGCCGAAGCCGGCATAGAGCGAGCCGGCCAGGCTTCCGGCGGTCAGATGCGGCGAGTCGGGCTCGCCGTCCACCAAGAACGACGGATGCCACATCGCGCCCGCGGCGAACTGCCCGGGCAGGCGCATCATGGTGCGGAACACGGCCCGCGCCCCCAGGCAGAAGCCGATGCAGCCGGCGGTCTCCATGGACGCTGCCGGCCGGTCGGCGGCCACCGCGTCCAGCGCCGCGTCGAGGTCGTTCTGGATGCCCTCGTCGGTCAGCGACATCATCAGTGACATCAACTGGTCCCCGGCGCCGGGGTTGGCGGCCAACTCCGCAGGCCCGTAGCCGATCATCCGCCCGTGGCGGTGGTACAGGTCCGGAAGGATCACGTCGTAGCCGTTGGCCGCGAGCCGCCTCCCGAAGGCCCGCAGTGCCTCCCGGATGCCCGGCTTGTCCATGAACATCACGATCAGCGGGTGCGGCCCGCCCGATGCCGGCCGCATCCGGGGCACGGCCAGAGGCTCGCCGTCGCTGACCGTCTCGAGTGTCGATTCCTGGACTTCGAGGTTGCTCATGGACGGCCAAGCTACCGCCCGCAGCGATACCGGTACCGGGTCAGGGCCTCGGCCTGGGGCGTTACGGGGACCCTGAGAGGGCTTGGGGCGTGATCTACGATGGTCGGCCGTGGTCGATCCGATGCCTGAGACGGGGAGTGGGCTGCTCGACCGGTACGACGCGAGCGGATGGTACGACGAGGCCTTCGACAGCGACGGTGCGGTCCGCGGCGTCTACCGTCGCATAGTCGAGCGTTTCGGGGAACTCGACGCCGACGAGATCAAGCGGCTCGAGAAGCTCGTCGCCGACGAGTTCCGCCGCCAGGGGATCACCTTCACCGTCTACAGCGAGGAGGAGGGCACCGAGCGCATCTGGCCCATGGACCTTTTCCCCCGGCTCATCGCCGCGGCCGAGTGGGACGAACTGGCCCGGGGGCTGAGCCAGCGGGTCGCGGCCCTCAACTGCTTCCTGGCCGACCTGTACAACGGCGGCGCGGCGGCTGTCGCCGACGGGGTGGTGCCCCGGTGGCTCGTGATGTCGTCGCAGGGGTTCGAGCGCAACGCCAGGGGCATAGCCGTGCCCCATTCCGCGCACTGCAACGTGGCCGGGATCGACGTGGTGCGCGACGCCGACGGTCGGTACCGGGTGCTGGAGGACAATCTGCGCAGCCCCAGCGGCATCTCCTATGTGGTCGAGAACCGGGCGGCCATGGCCAAGGCCTGCAGCTGGCTGTTCTACGACCACGCGGTTCAGCCCACCGAGCAGTACGGCCAGATGCTTCGCTCCACGCTGGAGTCGATGGCGCCGGGAGGCGAGCACGACCCTCACATCGTGGTGCTGACCCCGGGCATCTTCAACTCCGCCTACTTCGAGCATGCCTTCCTGGCCCGCTCGATGGGCGTGGAGCTGGTGGAGGGCCGGGATCTGGTCGTGGACGGTCACAGGGTGTACACCCGAACCATCGAGGGCCTGGTGAAGGTGGACGTCATCTACCGGCGCATCGACGACGACTTCCTGGATCCGGTGGCCTTCCGGCCCGACTCGACCCTGGGCGTGCCCGGCCTCCTCGGCGCGTTGCGGGCCGGCACCGTCACGGTGTGCAACGCGCTCGGCAACGGCGTCGTCGACGACAAGGGCGTCTACCCCTACGTGCCCGAACTGATCCGCTACTACCTGGGCGCCGAGCCGATCATCGACAACGTCGCCACCTACATGATGTGGGATCCCGACCAGCGGCGCGAGGCTCTGGGCAGGCTGGACGAGCTGGTGGCCAAGCCGGTGGGCGAGTCCGGCGGCTACGGCGTGCTGATCGGCCCCCACGCCACCGAGCCGGAACTCGACGAGGCCCGCGCCACGATCGAGGCCGAGCCCCGCAACTGGATCGTCCAGGAACTGGTGCAGCTGTCCACGCTGCCGTCGATAGCGGATGACCGCCTCGAGCCCCGCCACCTGGACCTTCGGCCATTCATCCTCACCGGTGAGCGGACCCAGGTCTTCCCCGGCGGACTCACCCGGGTGGCCATGCGCCGGGGGTCGCTCATCGTCAACTCCTCCCAGGGCGGGGGCTCCAAGGACACCTGGGTCCTGGCCCCCGAAACACCATGACGGCGGGGGACCGGTCGTCTGGGGACTTGCTCGGGGGCGCGCCGTGATCCTGGCCCGTCACGCCGAGGCGCTGCTGTGGACGGGCCGCTACCTGGAGCGGGCCGAGACCACGTCAAGGTGCCTCAACTACGCGGCCAACTCGATCACCCACCTGCGCGGCGACGAGGCCCGCGCCGAGGGCGAGTTGATGGTCAGGACTCTCGGGCTGCAGGACGAGCTGGAGGCCGTCGGGCCGCTGGAGAGCCAGCCGCAGCTCGTCGCGTTCCTGCTCTCAGACACCGACAATCCCGGGTCGGTGGTGTCGGCCGTCGTGGCGGTCCGCGAGAACCTGCGCTCGGTCCGGGACCGGATACCGATCGAGCTGTGGGAGGAGGCCAACGGCCTCTACCTCAGGTTCCCGTTCCTCGGCCACGCCAACGCCGCACCGGCCGGGCTCCACGAGGTTCTGCTGATGGTGCGGCGGGCCTGCCTGGCCATCGCCGGGATCCTCAACGAGGGCATGAGGCGCGACGAGGGGCACGCCTTCGTGGTCGTCGGCCGGATGCTGGAGCGCTCGATCTTTACCGTGGGCCTGCTCGAGGCCAGCCACTCCGACGCCCGCGGGGTGATGGACGCCACCCGGATGCTGCGGCTCACCAGCTCGCTGCAGGCCTACCACCGCCAGCACGGCAACGCCCCCGACGCCGACGGCGTGAGGCGTTACCTGCTTCACGCCCCGGACCTGCCCCGCTCGGTGCTGTCATGCCTCGGCCGCGCCGAGGAGGGCCTTACCGGCCTGGGTGCGAACTCCGCAGCCCTGGACCGCGCCCGCCGCAAGGCGGCCCTGCTGCGGGCCCGCCTGGAGCTCGGCGAGGTCGAGGAGGCCATGGCCTCCGATCCGGTGGCGACGCTGCAGGACTTCGCCGCGCAGCTCGCAGGACTGGCCAGCGACGTGCACGCCGGCATCGTGCCGCCGCTGGCCATGGCCACCGTGCAAGCCCAGTACGTCCGCCCCGGCCATGCAAGCGGACCGGGGCGTGCGGGCGGACTCGGCCATGCGGGCGGACCGGGGCGTGCGGGCGGACTCGGCCATGCGGGCGGCTACGAAGACGAACCCGGGCGTGCAGGCGGTCCCGACCACGCAGGCGTGCCCGGGCATTCAGGCAAGAAGGTGCCATGAGGCTCGGAATCTCCTACCGGATGCACTTCCGCTACTCCGAGCCAGTGACCGAGTGCCAGAACGAGGTGCGGGTGAGGCCCCGCGACGACGATCACCAGCGAGTGCTTTCCTACCGGCTGACATCGCGCCCGCAGCTCCAGGTGCTGTCGGTCGTCGACTACTGGGGCACGGTCGTGGAGCATCTCGGCATCCGCACGCCCCACACCGAACTGGAACTGCTGGCCGAGGCGACTGTGGAGACGGCGGCCCGCCCCAAGCCGGACAAGGCTCCGACCGTCTCGGAACTGGATGACGCCGGCTTTCAGTTGGAGCACCTCGAATTCCTGGAGCCGTCCCAGCACGTCGACTGGCACCGCGGCGACGCCGTCGAGCAGCGGGCCGCAGCCGCGGTCGCAGCCGCCGAGTCTGTGCCGGAGATGGTGGCCGCGGTGGTGGCCGATGTGCGGGGGGCGTTGAGCTACGAGCAGGGCGCCACCGACATCGGCGTCTCGTTGGCGGAGCTGCTTGAGGGACAGGCGGGCGTGTGCCAGGACTTCGCGCACCTGGCCCTCGGCATGCTGCGCAGCGTCGGCGTCCCCGCCCGCTACGTCTCGGGGTACCTGTTCGCGGCCGACGAGACCTCAGCGAACTCCGAGACCGCAGACGTCGTGACGGTGCAGACCCATGCCTGGATCGAGGCTGCCTTGCCCGGCTCGGGCTGGTGGGCGCTCGACCCGACCAACGGTGGCCCGGTCGGCGAGCGCCACGTCGTGATTGGCTGCGGGCGCGACTACGGCGACGTGCCGCCGGTGCGGGGCGCCTTCATGGGCTCGGGCACCGCAGAGGTCGACGCCGAGGTTCTGATCGGCAGGCAGACCGAGGACCTGACCGCTGAAGCGTCGGCACCCCGGCGGGCGCGTCCCGAAGTCAGGACGTCCGCCGCCCCGAGCAGGCCCCAGCAGAGCCAGCAACAGCAGCAGTGAGCCGGGCGCGGGTTCTTGGGGCGATTTCTGTGTGCCTACGACACAAAGCCAACCCGAGATTCCGGGGGCGAGCCGGCGGAGGGTTGTCAGCGCCGGGCCAGGTGGGCCATCTCGCTTACGAGCTGCGGCAAGGCTGGCACGACATAGGCGGGGTCGAGGTCGGCGTAGACCGCGTGCACGTTCACAGCCAGGCGTTCGCTGTCGATCCACTCGCCGAACTCGCCCAGGTCGATATCGCGGGCGGCCTCGCTGGCAGTCATTCCTGCCCGGCTGCGCTCGGTCGCCTCCCGCTGCACGAAGGTCAGATAGTCCCGGACCATGGCCGGGCCGCGCTTGTTGGTGACGGGCCCGTGCCCGGGCACCACGACCTCGGCGCAGAGCTCTAGGATCAAGTCGCAGGCACGGACCCAGTTGTCGACCGGTCCCGCCCACACTATGGGCGTGCCGTAGACGAACAGAATGTCCCCGGTGAAGACGGTCCGGGCGTCGGGCACGTGGACCAGCAGATCGCCCTTCGTGTGGGCCGGGCCAACGTCGATCAACTCGACGTCGCGCCCGCCGACGGTCAGATCCAAGCGATCCGAGAAGACCCTGGTGGGAGGGGTGGACACGATGCCGCCGAAGTCGAATGGTCCGAACGCGGTCCGTATGTAGTCGTTCACGACCGGATCGCCGAAGTCGGCCGCGACCATGGCCTCGAGTGCCGATGCCGGTACTTCCCGGAACTCTTCGAGACACGCCTCGGTGGACACGATCTCGGCGTCCTGAACGAGCTGATTGCCGAAGCAGTGGTCGCCGTTGGCGTGCGTGTTCACGAGGGTCCGGATCGGCTTGGTGGCCGTTATGGCGTCCATGCTGTCCAACATCGCACGTGTCAGCGGCAGGTCGAACAGCGTGTCGACCAGCAGGGACCTGCCCTCCCCGGCGACGAGCCCCGCGTTGCTCCATCCCCAGCCGCCGTCGGGCTGCAAGTACGCCCAGAGCCCATCGCCGATCTCGGCAAGCCCGTGGTCGAAGTCGATCCCGGCCATCGCGACGCCTCCTTCGCCGGTCATGCTAGACCTCGCTTCCACGGGGTGAGCCGCCGCGGGCCCATAGCTGGCAGGCCAGCGCGATGGCGGTGTAGGTCAGGTAGGCGACGCCGATCGGCAGCACCGAGCCGTCTATGGCCCGGTCGGTGAACGAGGCCAGCAGCGACCCCAGCATCCAGGTGCTGACCCCCAGAGTCGAAGCGGCCGTGCCGGCCATCTCGCCCATCGGTTCCAGAGCCAGGCTCACGCCGGACGGGAACACCGCCACATGAACGGCGTTGCACAGGGTGAACAGTGCCAGCCACAGTCCGAACGGAGGCAGGCCGTCACTGGCAACCGTCACTGCGAACAGCGCGGCTGAGGTCGCGGTGAAGGCGCCGCCGGCCCAGAGCACAAGTTGGCGGGCGTCCATCCGGTGCAGCACGCGATTGCTGGTCAGGGCCACGCCCGCGGCGATGACGCCGGCGGCGCTGAAGTACGGGACGAACCAGCTCGAGCGATCGTACACGTCGCCGAAGATCAGCTCGGTGCTGCCCAGGTAGGCGAGAAAGGCCCCGAAGCCGAAGGTGACCATGAGCGTGTAGCCCAGCGAGGTGCGGTTGGAGACCACGGCCCGGAAGCCCGCCGCCACCGGGCCGAGCCGCATCGACCGGCGGTGGGCATCGTCGAGCGTCTCGTCGAGGCGCAACGACCACATCAACGCTGCCAGCCCGGTTACCACCCCGAAGGCCATCACCCAGCGCCACGAGCCGATCTCCACCAGGGCCTTGCCGAGAACCGGCGCCATGATCGGCGCGATGAAGAAGACGGCTTGGATGAGCGTCATCACCCGGGCCATGGCCGTGCCCGCGAAGCGGTCGCGCACGATGGCCTGCGTCAGGATTCGAGGCCCGGCGGCCGCGAACCCCCATACGAACCGGCTGGCGTAGAGCACGCCCAGCGACGGGGCCAGCGCCGCCACCAGAGCGGCCGCGGCGTATAGCACCAGGCTCCCGGCCAGAGCCCGTTTGCGCCCGACGGCGTCGGCCAGGGGGCCGTAGAACAGATGCCCGATACCGGCCCCCATCAGGAACAGCGTCACCGTGAGGGACAGCCGGGTGGAGTCGTCTGACAGGCCGAAGGCGGGCCGCATCTGCGCGAAGGCGGGCAGCAGGATGTCGATGGCCAGCGACGACATGGCCGTCAACAGCCCCATGAGCAGCACAAACTCTCGCTCGCCCATGTGGCTCATCGGCCCGCTCACTGGTGCCAGCCGCCCCGGGCCCAGAGCTGGCAGGCCAGCGCGATCAGGCTGTAGACGAGGTAGGCGATGCCGATGGGCATGACCGAGCCGTCGATGGCCCGGTCGGTTAACGAGGCCAGCAGCGACCCTCCCAGCGAGCCACAGGCCCCCATCACGGCCGCCGCGGTGCCCGCCATCCTCCCCATCGGCTCCAGAGCCAGGCTCAGAGCGGTCGGGAACACCCCCACGCAGTTGGCGTTGGCCAGGCTGAACAGCACCATCCAGAGGCCGAACGGAGGCAGGCCGTCACCGGCTGCGGTCACCGCGAACAGAGCGGCCGCGATGACGACGAAGACCACGCCCAAGCCCAGCACCAACTGGCGGGCCTCCACCCGGTAGAGCACCCGGTTGCATCCCAGCGCCACTGCTGCGCACGCCACGCCGAAGGCGGAGAAGTACGGGACGAACCACCCCGGGCGCCCGTACACCTCGCCGAAGATCAGTTCGGTGCTGGCCAGGAAGGACAGGAACGCACCGAAGGCGAAAGTCTTCATGAGCGTGTAGCCGAGGGAGGTTCGGTTGGTGACCACGGCCCGGAAGCCCGCCAGCACCGGTCTCACGCTCAGGGGGCGGCGGTGGTCGGGGTCGAGAGTCTCGGCGAGGCGTACCGACCATGCCAGAACCGCCAGCGCGATCACCGCGCCGAAGGCCATCACCCAGCGCCACGAGCCGATCTCCACCAGCGCCTTGCCAAGGACCGGAGCGAGGATGGGTGCGATCATGAACGCGGTTTGGATGAGCGTCATTACCCGGGCCATGGCCGTGCCCGCGAAGCGGTCGCGCACGATGGCCTGCGTGAGGGTCCTGGACCCGCCCGACGCGAATCCCCACACGAACCGGCTGACGTAGAGCACGCCCAGCGACGGGGCCAGCGCACAGGTCAGGGCGGCCGCACCGTAGAGCGCCATGCCCCCTGCGAGCGTCGGTTTGCGCCCCACGGCGTCCGCGATGGGGCCGTAGAACAGGTTGCCGACGCCCGTCCCCATCAGGAACAGGGTGATGGTGAGGGACAGATCGGTGGCGTCGTCGTCGAGGCCGAATGCGGGCCGCATGTCCGCGAAGGCGGGCAGCAGGATGTCGATGGCCAGAGCCGACATGGCAGCCACCAGGGCCATGAACAACACGAACTCCCGCTCGCCCATGCGGAGAGCACCGCCCGGACGGGTCATCGACGGCCGTCAGCAATGCGATGTTCGGGCCTGTTCACGGCGGCGAGTCTGCCCTGACACTGGCCGTCAACCCCTAACGGGGGTCGGCGGGCTGCGCCGGCATCTGCGGCGGCGGGTTAGGGTGCGGCGCACTCACGGGGCCGAGCTAGCCCAGAAGGGAGCAGGCGATGACAGACACGATGACCGCCGCGAGAGTCAATCTCCCCGGACGGCTGGGAGACCCCGACATGACCATGGCCACCGACCCCCGGTCCGACCCTCGGATGGTGGCCGCGCTCGAGCCGCTCGGGCTCACCGGCCGGGCCGACCCGGTGCCGCTCACCACAGAAGCGACACTCGAGGACATCCGAGCCTTGGCCGCTTTGGGCGAGCCGCGCTTCGAGCAGCTCTTCGAAGTCCTGTTCGAGGCCTTGCCGCCCGTGGACGGCGTGGAGTCGCGCACTGAGGTGATTGTCGGCGTCGACGGCAACGACATCAGCCTCTACATCCACCGCCCGGCCGGCGACGGCGGCCCGTATCCGGGGATCCTGCACATCCACGGCGGCGGCATGGTGATCTGCTCCGCGGCGGGCGCCTCCTACCGGCGCTGGCGCGACGAACTGGCCGCTCGCGGGCTGGTGATCGTGGGTGTGGAGTTCCGCAACGCAGCCGGGGCGCTCGGCTGCCACCCGTTCCCGGCGGCCCTCAACGACTGCACCGCCGCGCTGGAATGGATGCACGCCCATCGGGACGACCTCGGGGTGTCGAAGCTGGTGGTGTCGGGCGAATCGGGCGGCGGCAACCTGACGCTGGCCACCACGCTCAAGGCCCGCCGGGAGGAGCGCCTCGACATGATCGACGGGGTGTACGCCCAGTGCCCCTACATCTCTGGCGCCTACGCAAGCCCGCCGCCGGAGCTGCCGTCGCTGCACGAGAACGACGGGTACTTCATCGCCAGCGACGTGATGGGCTACTTCGTGGAGGCCTACGACCCGGGCGGCACCAACGTCACCAACCCGCTGGCCTGGCCGTGGCACGCCTCGGTGGACGATCTCGCCGGCCTGCCGCCCCACGTGATCTCGGTGAACGAGCTCGACCCGCTGCGCGATGAGGGCCTCGACTACTTCCGCAAGCTCGTGCGGGCGGGCGTGCCCGCCTACAGCCGCACCGTCAACGGCACCTGTCACGCCGGTGACCTGCTGCTGCCGGGCGCCATGCCCGAGGTATATGCCGCCTCGGCCCGCGACCTAGCCGCCTTCGCCCACACGCTCTGAGTTGCGTCCATGCCTGGTGGCCCGGTGGGAACTGGCAGCGTTGTGCACGGATAGCGAGCTTCCTGCTGCCAGTTGGCGTGCCTGGGCGCGGCCGGTCTCGAATTCCGCGCCGCGCCTTAGAAGGTGCGCGGGTAGGTGCAAGCCCGTCGTGTTGCGAGGGAGTGTCTCCCGCTCTTGTTCGCTGCGCTCACGGGCCGCTCGGGCCACGGCCCCGCCCGTATGGATCGGGTTTGTGTGCCTACCCGCGGGGCCTCTTGGCCTTGCCGCGGGCCGCGCCTTGGCTTTGCCGGTGATGCTGTTGCTGCTGGCCTCGGCTTGCGGGGGCGACGGCGAATCTGAACGCCCCGCGGCCTCAGGGGCCGATGCCTCCACTGAGGCCGACACGGTTGAGATGACGCGGGACGCGGAGACCGCGACATCGGGGGTCTCTGGGGCCGGGACGGCGGAGGCGGCGGAGGATTCTGGGGCCGGGACGGCTGGGGCGGCGGAGGTCCCTGGGGCCGGGACGGCTGGGGCGGCCGATGACTCAGGGGCTGACGCCGCGGAAGCAGATGATGTGACCGCGAGCATTCGAGCCCGTGAGTCGATCGAATGGGGGGAGGCCGAGGAGGGCGTTGACGTCGGATTCGTCCTCGTGCCCCTCGACTACGACGATCCCGATGCCGGGGAGTTGGCCATCGCGGTGCTCGTGCACCGCGCCACCCGCCCCGACGATCGCATCGGCTATCTGCTGGTGAATCCCGGCGGGCCCGGCGGAAGCGGGCTGGACATGGCCTACGCGGCCGCCTTCGGCGAGGGCTTCAGCGCCGACGTGATCGAGCGGTTCGACATCGTAGGGTTCGACCCGCGGGGTGTGGGCCTGTCCGAGCCGATCTTCGAGTGTGGTGATCCCGGCGAGCAGTTGAGCCTGCTCTTGACGATCGATCCGCCCTACGACAGTGCCGGGGAACTGGCCGCGGGCGAGGCTGCTGCGCAGCTCTGCGCGGCGAGCATGGGCCCGGCCGCCGGACTCCTTCACTCCGAGTTTGTCGCCCGGGACATCGACGAGATTCGCAGGGCGCTCGGTGCCGACCGAATCAGCTACTACGGTGCCTCCTACGGCTCGACGCTGGGAGTCTGGTACGCCACGCTGTTCCCGCAGCATGTGCGGGCGATGGTGGTCGACGGCGCCGACAACCCGGTAGACGACCTGAGCAGCCAGGAGGCTCGCATCGCCAGCGGCATCGAGGAGGCCGCGCAGTTCGAGGTGCTCCTCGGAGAGGCGCTTGACGCCTGCGACAGCCCGAGCTGTCCCATCCACAATGATGGTGACCCGCGCGGCTTCCTCGCCGCCAACGCCCACCGCCTCGCCGAGGTGGCCGACGCGACCAACGGCAGTCCGCTCTCCGGCGCTCTCGGCGTTATCACCACCCTGTACGCCGAGGAGACATGGCCGCTGCTGTGGCAGGGGCTGGCCGACCTGGTGGAGCGCGACGATCCGAGCATTCTCGCCGAGTTCGCAATGGTGCAGCTGGGTGACAGTACAGGCGGAACGACCTTCACCGAGCACATCAACTGCCTCGACTCCTGGGTCCTGTACCCGCAGCTCGACCGGCAGACACGGCTCGGCGACGAGGTTGCGGAGGCCGCAGCTATCGAGGAGCAACTGCCGCTGCTAAACCTCCTTGAGGTGAATGCGCCGTCCACCTGCGTGTTCTATGACACCATCGCCCCTCCGGCCTTTGACGGTCCGCTCGACGGCGGCGGAGCGCCGATTCTCGTGATCGGCAACCCGTCCGACCCGGCGACGCCGTTCAGCGAGTCCCAGGAGTTGGTCGAAGAGACGCTCTCCAACGGCCATCTGCTGGAGGCCGACCATCCCGCCCATGTGGCGTACCCAGCAAACGCCTGCGCGGTCGAAGCCGTCCACGCCGTGCTGATAGAACTGGCACCCCCGTCGGATCGAGCCGGCGTCTGCCCGACTGCGTGATGCCGGCCGTCTGACATTCCCGCAGGCATTGGCAGCCTGACCCGGCGACGCTGGAGCAGTCCAGCAGGAGCCGGCAGGTCCGGTACGGTGACACTGTGCGCCAGCTGATCACCGATGCGCTGATCGTCACCGGCGACGGATCCAGCGAGCCGTACCGGGGCGATGCGCTGATCGACGGCGATGTCATCGTCCACCTGGGTGACGTCCCGCCCAGCGCCCGGGCCGGAGCGGACCGGGCCATCGACGCGGCGGGCCGGGTGCTGGCGCCCGGCTTCGTCGACACTCACAACCACGGTGCCCTGGCCGGAACCCGCATCGGGGAGCACGGCATTCCCGTCAGCTGCGAGATGGCGGTGCGGGGCGGCGTCACCAAGCGGATCTGCGGCGTGGACGGGCTGTCCCCTGCACCGGTGGCTGGCGATCAGCGAGCCGAGTACGCCGCGCAACTCGCCCCCCTCGACGGCATGGCGGGTCCTCCGGGTGATCCCGACGGCGACGACCCCGCAGGCGGCGGCCAGTGGCCCTGGACCACGATGGAGGAGTTCATGCGGTGGCACGCCGGGCGGTCGGTGACCGATCTCGGGATGCACCTGGGCCACAGCGCAGTCCGGCGGACCGTGATGGGCAACCTCGACCGGACGGCCGACGACGCCCAGATCCGGGCCATGGCCGAAGTGGTGCGCCGGGAGGCGCCCTGGTGCCTGGGCCTGTCCACCGGACTCGTCTACAACCCGGCCGTCTACTCCGACCAGCGCGAGATCACCGCCCTGGTGAGGGCGTTCAACGAGGTCAAGCCGGGCGCGCTGTATCCGCACCTGCGGTCGGAGAGCGACGACATCATCGACGCCCTCGACGAGGTGATCACCGCCGCGGTGGACGGCGGCGGCGGCTACTGCAGCGAGCACTCCAAGATCGCCGGTCGCCGCAACTGGGACCGCTTCGGCGAGGTGGCGGCCAAGCTCGACGACGCGGCCGGCTCGGTGCCCACGATGGGCAACATGTATCCCTACACCGCGGGCAGCACCACCGCCGACGCCCTGTTCCCGCCGGAGGTTCGCTCCGGCACCCGTGCCGAGTTCCTGGCCCGGCTCACCGACGACAAGGTGCGGGAGTTCGCCTTCGAGAAGATCTACGGCGACGGCATCGGCTGGGACAACTTCGTGGCGTTCTGCGGGGGCCTGGAGGGCGTCCAGATCGCGGGCGTGCTCGAGGGAGTGGGCGACGACTTCCTGGGCAAGCGCTTCTCCGACGTGGTACTGGCGGCCGGGGTCACCGACATGGAGTCGATTGAGGCTCACGACGCGGTCTGCGACTTCTTCCTGCACAACCGGGGCGAGGTGTCGATCATCAGCCACTACGGCAACGAGGCCACCGTGGAAAGGTTCTTCCGCCGCCCGAATATGGCGCTGTGCACCGACGGGCTGATGCCCGGCCCCGGCCAGAAGCCCCACCCCCGCTCGCTGGGCGCCTTCCCCAAGGCACTGCGCATGGCCCGGGAGCTGGGCATCCCGGTGGCCGAGATCGTGCACCGGCTGGCGGTGCTGCCGTGCGACTTCATGGGGGTGCCCAGCCCGGTGCTGCGCGAGGGCGCCGACGCCTCGCTAGTGCTCTTCGACTGGGACCGCGTCACCGAGCGCAACAGCTACGAGGACCCGCTGGTCCCGCCGGACGGCATCGACGCGGTGTGGGTGCACGGCGACTTGGTGCAGCAAGAAGGCCGGATCATCGCACCGAGCGTCTTCGGCGGCCGTCACCTGCTCACGCTTCCGGCCGCCTGACGGGCCCGGCGCGGCTCTCAGGCTGCGTCAGCCCCGCCGTGGTCTGACCCCTCGGCATCGAGTGCCCGCGGGTCAGGATCCCTACGAAGCCAACCACAAGCACGGCTTTTGGTGAGGCGCTAGGCCTGGGGCGGGCTGCGTCGGGCCGGCCGCGACCATGCGGGTGGTCCGGGTGAGGCGCTAGGCCTGGGGCGGGCCGGCTACGGGTTGGTTGATGAGGTGGGTGGCGGCGTTGTCGAAATGGTCGAACATAGCGGCTCGGATCTCGGCCGGCAGCGGGCGGCCGGTGCCGTCGGCGATGGTGGCCGCGTCTAGCGAGGCAGTCATGTGGGCCATCCACGCGTCGCGCTCGGCCCAGCCGATGGCGAAGGGGAAGTGCCGCATCCGCAGGCGGGGGTGGCCGCGCTCGTCGCTGTAGTGCGGGGGCCCGCCCCAGTACTGGGCCAGGAACCCCGCCAGCCGCCGGCGGGACGGCCCCATGTCGCGCGGGTACATCGGCCGAAGCCGCGCATCGTCCTCGACGGCGTCGTAGAAGCGGTCGACCAGCTCATCGAAGAACGGCTGGCCACCCACGATCTCGTACACCGTTGGCGGTGCCCGCATCGCCTCTCGCAGCGACCCCGTGAGGTTCAATCCGACTTGCCAGCCTTCGCCCTCGCTGCCCGCGGCGTTGTCATGGGTGGTGGCTGGCGTGTCGGCGTCGTCGTGGCCGGTGGTCGGCGTGTCGGCGTTGTCATGGGTGGTGGCTGGGTTCTCGGCGTGGTCGTGGGCGGTGGTCGGCGTGTCGGCGTGGGGCTCGATGGTCACGGTCGCGGCATCTCCCGGAACTTGGAGGGGTCGTAGGGGGCGCCGCAGCGGTCCAGGGCGGCGCGCCATGAGGGGCTGTTGCGGAGTCCCCAGCGCAGGAACGTCAGCAGCGTGGTCGTGGTCAGGCGGGCGCCGGGACGGGCCTTCAGGCCGAGGACGCTGGTCAGCTCGGCAGGCATTGTGCTGATGGCTCCCTGCATGAGCACCGCGTAGCCGACGCGCTGGCGGGCGGGCAGGGGCGGCTGCCGCAGAAAATCCACGGCGGCCCTCATCCCAGGGCTCGTCGCCAGATCCGGATGGGTGCGGACCCAGGTGTGCAGTTCGGCCGCGGTCTGCGGCAGGGGAGCGGCCCCGAGCATGGCTCCCGCCTGGGCCTGCTCGACCACGAACCGGTCGGCCTCCGCTTCGGTGAGACCGGGACCGAACTCCCGGTACGACACCAGGAACGACTCGGTGAGGGTGTTGTGCACCCAGGCGGCCAGATCAGGCATAGTCGCGTCGTAGGTCCGCCCCCGGTGCGATGTGCCGCTCACGCCCTGGTGGGCGGTCCGGACGCGGTGCACCGCCTCCTCCACCTCGGGCATGGCCCCGAAAGTCGCAGACGTCACGTAGAACGCGGTGCGGTTGAGGCGCCCCATGGGGTCGTCTCGGTAGCGGCTGTGGTCGTCCACGCCGGCTACCGCCTCGGGATGGGCGGCCTGGATCAGCAGGGCCCGGATGGCCCCCACGAACACGCTCACGTCGCCGATCGCCTTCCAACTCACCGACCCCGGCCCGCACAGCCCCGGGTCGCCTGGATACTCTGCCGTGCGCTGCAGCGGCATCTCGCCATGGGAGAACAGCCCGCTGACCGAGGCCCCCAGCCGCGCCCGGTAGCGCTGCAGCGTCTCCATGCCCGCACGCTACTGCCGCAGGCCGCAGCAGGGAGACTGGGTTCGGTCGCCGCTGGGCCTGAGAACCGGAGGGTGGCGCGGCTCGCAGCCGCGTGCCTTCGGGCGGCTGCGGGACGGCGGGCCCAGGGGCCGCAGCGGGACGCGGTCGTTAGGACCGGGCGCCGGCCTGGGTGCCTCGGCGGGCCTTCATTCGTTGGCGCATGCGGGCGTGGGCCTCGGGCGTGCCGTCGTGGAACGTGCCGAACAGCTTGTCGATGGGCACGGGCCGGTTGCCGTAGTTGCACTCGAAGTAGCGGTGGTGCAGATGGTGGAAGTAGTCGGCGCCCGGTGCGGTGCGCCCCTCGCGCCGGCCCATCTCGAAGCGCTCGAATCCCGAGTGCGACACCGCCGGCGACACGCCCTGGAACAAGCCGGTGAGGATCACGATGAACGGGTGGGCCGGGACCACCCACCACAGCGCGAAAACGCTGAAGTAGATCACGTGTTCCAGCGGGTGCATCGAGATGCCGGTCCACGGCCCGGTGTTCACGTTGCGGTGATGCAGGTAGTGGGCGTGGTCATAGAACCAGCGGACGTGCAGCAGCCGGTGGTTCAGGTAGAAGTGGGCCACCGACCACACGAACACCCCGACGGTCAACACCGCCAGGTACGGCCACGCCGAGCGCCACTCAACCGACGGGATCCAGTCGTTGGCGTAGAACCACATGGTGATCGACTCGTACGCGGTCCAGATGGTGACGCCGCTGACCAGGCTCCAGAACACGTTGTCGCGGGTCTGGTGGGTCCACAGGAACTCCTGGTTGGTGGTGCTCATCCACTGCCGGTTGTACTTGTAGCGCTGCTGCTGGGCCCGCCTCACATACAGCGCCAGGTGCAGAGCTCCCGCCACCGCGGTCAGGGTCAGCGCGTTGCGGATGTAGATCTCCAGGACCCACCCGGCACGCAGGCTCGCCATCCGCTCCATCGAGGGCGTGAGGAAGTTCCACGTCAGCGCAGCCAGCGCCACCCACCACACGCCGTAGGGCAGCATCACCGGCTTGACCAGGTACAGCAGCGTCGCCACCGGCTTCGGCGGCCAGTCGAACATCGGCGAGGTCGTGATGGGAACCTCGGGCTCGAAGCCCTTGAAGCCGGGCTTGGCGACAGCCGGGGACTTGTCCGCCATGGGCGACGACCTCCTGGGAACAAGCGAGCCGACGGCCCGACCCGAGAGGACCAAGATCGTACCCGTGCTGTCAACTCCTGAGGGACCGCGACGCGACGGCCCACGAGATTCTCGGGTCGATTTCAGTGTGCCTACGACCGATTTCTCTCCCGAGATTCCGGTGTGACTAACGGCTGTGGCGGCACTCTATGCTCACGGCCATGAGATATGCCTCCCCGACGACCGTGGCCGAGGCGGTGGATCTGCTGGGCTCCGAGCCGGACGCCCGCGTGTACGCGGGCGCAACCGACCTGATTCCCCAGATCCGCGCCGGACGTCCCGAACCGGCCGTGATGGTCGACCTGAAGCGCATCGAGCGGTTGTGCGCCGTCAGCAGCAGCGGATCCACCTACACGGTCGGTGCGGCCACGCCCACCGCGGACATCTGCGCCCACGACGGCCTGGCCGCGGCCTTCCCCGGCCTGGTCGAGGCCAGCGGGCTGATCGGCTCCGACCAGATCCAGAGCCGCTCGAGCTGGGGCGGCAACCTGGCCAACGCCTCGCCCGCGGCCGACACCCCTCCCAGCCTCATCGTCAACGACGCCCGGGCGGTGATCGCCGGACCGGGCGGGGAGCGCACCGTGGCCGCGGCCGACATCGCCACCGGCCCCGGTCAGACGTCGCTCGGCCCCGGCGAGTTCATCGTCGAGTTCGAGCTGGACGAGCCGCCGGCCCGCACCGCCGACGCCTACCTGCGGCTGATTCCCCGCACCGAGATGGACATCGCTGTAGTGGGCGCCGCGGCCCGGGTCACCCTCGACGGCGACGGCAGGGTCGCCGCCGCGGCCATCGCCCTCGGTGCGGTGGCCCCCACCGTGGTGCGGGTGCCCGACGCCGAGGCCGCCCTGATCGGCAATGAGCCGGCCGGCGATGCGCTGGCGGCCGTGGAGGCGGCTGCGTCGGCCGCCACCAGCCCCATCGACGACAAGCGGGGCACCGTCGCCTACCGCCGGCAGGTGGCCGGCGTGCTGGCCCGCCGGGCGGTGTCCATCGCGGCCGAGCGGGCCCGCGAGCGAGGAGAACAACGATGAGCCGCGTCCACGTCACCTGCACCATCAACGGCGACCCAGCCGAGTTCCTCTGCGACGGCGGCCAGACGCTGCTCGACGCCCTGCGCGACGAGGCGGGCCTCACCGGGGCCAAGGAGGGCTGCGGCACCGGCGACTGCGGGGCCTGCTCCATCGTCATGGACGGGCGCCTGCTGTGCTCGTGCCTGGTGCTCGCCCCCGAGGCCGAGGGAACAACCATCTCCACCGTGGAGGGGATGGCCAGCGGCGACGACCTTCACCCCCTGCAGCAGTGCTTCCTGGAGGGCGCCGCCCTGCAGTGCGGGGTGTGCACCCCCGGGTTCCTGGTGGCGGCCAAGGCGTTGCTCGATCGCAACCCCGACCCCACCGAGACCGAGATCCGCTACGGCCTGGCCGGCAACCTCTGCCGCTGCACCGGCTACGACAAGATCGTGCGGGCCGTGCAGACCGCGGCCCAGACCATCAATGAGACGACCGAGAGCTAGGAGCTGCCCGTGACCGTCACCGAGCCCAAGCCCCGCTACAAGTACGTCGGCACCAGGCCCGTCCGCCACGACGGGCTCGAGAAGGTGACCGGCCGGGCCCGCTTTGCGGCCGACCTCAACATGTCGGGCCAGCTCCACGGCATCGTGGTGCGCTCACCCCACGCCCACGCCCGGATCACCTCCATCGACACGTCGCAGGCCGAGGCCATGCCCGGCGTCAAGGCGGTGATCACCGGCGACGACTTCCCGGCCGTCGAGCCCGGCCACCGCCAATACGACATGTGCGTCAACGTCATCGCGCGCGACAAGGTCTTCTACGAGGGCCATGCCGTGGCTGCGGTGGCCGCCTCCACCCGCGACCAGGCCCAGGCGGCCGCCGCCGCGGTCAAGGTGGAGTACGAGGTGCTGCCGGCGGTGCTCACCATCGACCAGGCACTGGCCCAAGACGCCCCCGTGCTGCACGCCCACATGATGACCGCGGGCGCCAACCCGCCCGCGGAGGAGCCCTCCAATATCAGCAACATCACCCGCTTCTCCAGCGGCACGGACATGGACGCCGGGTTCGCCGAGGCCGACCTCGTGATCGAGCGGGAGTTCACCACCCAGCCGGTGCACCAGGGGTACATCGAGCCCCACGCCTGCGTGGCCGACACCGGCCAGGACGGCCACACCACGATCTGGTGCTCCTCGCAGGGCCACTTCAACGTCCGGTCTTCCACCGCCACGCTGCTCGGCTGGGAGAACACCCGCATCAGGGTGATCCCGGCTGAGATCGGCGGCGGCTTCGGCGGCAAGACGACCGTCTATCTCGAGCCGCTGGCCGTGGCCCTGTCGGCCAAGGCGGGCCGCCCTGTGAAGATGGTGATGACCCGCGACGAGGTGTTCCGGGCCACCGGCCCCGCGCCGGGCACCAAGCTCAGGATCAAGCTCGGCGTCCAGAGCGACGGCAGCCTGGTGGCCGGGGACGCCTACCTGATCTACACCAACGGCGCCTACGCCGGCCCCGGCGGGTTGCTGGGCGCCATGACCGTGTTCGAGTCCTACAAGATCGAGCATTTCAACATCGAGGCCCTCGATGTCGTGATCAACACGGCCCGCTCGGCCGCCTACCGGGCTCCGGCCGCGCCCCTGACCGCCTTCGCGATGGAGACCATGCTCGACGAGATCGCCACCGAGCTCGGCATCGACGCCATGGAGCTGCGGCTCAAGAACGCGGTCACCGAGGGCGACCCGTCGACGATGGGCTTCCCGTTCGCCCGCATCGGGTTCGTGGAGTGCCTCGAGGCGGTGCGCGGCCATCCGCACTTCACCGCTCCTTTGGGGCCCAACCAGGGCCGGGGCCTGGCCGCGGGCTACTGGTTCAACATCGGCGAGTCGTCCAGCGCTACCGTCAACCTCAACGAGGACGGCACCGCCACGGTGGTCACCGGCAGCCCCGACATCGGCGGCAGCCGGGCCTCGATGGCGCTGATGGCCGCCGAGGAGCTGGGCATCGACCCCCACGACATCCGCCCCGTGGTGGGCGACACCGAGGCGGTCGGCTTCACCGACACCACCGAGGGCAGCCGGGCCACCTTCGCCACCGGCATGGCGGTGGTGGAGGCCTGCCGCAAGATGGTGGCCGAGCTGCGGGGCCGCGCCGCCAAGATGATGGGCGCCGACGTCGACGACGTCGACTGGGTGGACGGCCAGGCCGTCTACACCGGCAGCGACGGCACCAAGGATCCGCTGTCGGTGGCCGCCATCTGTGCCAAGGCCAAGCGCACCGGCGGCCCGCTCACCGCCACCGGATCGCTGGAGGCCCACGGGGCCGGCCCCGGCTTCGCGGTTCACCTCTGCGATGTGGAGGTCGATCAGGAGACCGGCGTGGTGCGGGTGGTGCGCTACACCGCCTCGCAGGACGCGGGCACCGCCATCCATCCCAGCTACGTGGAGGGCCAGATCCAGGGCGGCGTCGCCCAGGGGGTCGGCTGGGCCCTCAACGAGGAGTACATCTACGACTCCGACGGCGTGATGGAGAACCCCAGCTTCCTCGACTACCGGGTGCCGGTGGCCTCGGACCTGCCCATGATCGACGCCATCATCGTGGAGGTCCCCAACCCGGCCCATCCCTACGGCGTGCGCGGCGTGGGCGAGACCGGCATCGTGCCCCCGATCCCGGCGGTGGCCAACGCGATCTACAACGCCACCGGCTGCCGCATCCGCGACCTGCCGATGTCACCCATCAGGGTGCTGGAGGCCATCACCGCCAACGGCGGCTCCAACGGCTCCTAGGGCGTTCCGCCGGGGTCGCGTCAGCGGAGCGTCCCATGGCCGTCCGGGTCCACCTGAGCTCCAACCTGCGAGGCCCCACCGGAGGGCTCGCCGAGCTTGAGGCCGAGGGTGCCACCGTCGGCGCTCTCATCGACGATCTCGACCGCCGCTACCCCGGCTTGGGCGACGCGCTGCGGGCCGGAGTCTCGGTGGTCATCGACGGCCTGCTCATCGCCCACCCCGAGTACGAGCCCCTAGCCGACGGCGCACAGGTCTACTTCGTCCCCCAAACCGCCGGCGGTAGTTCACACGGATGGGTGTGCTGTTCCTGAAGCGGCGCGACGGCTGGCATGATATGGGACCGAAGGGCAACCGCCGCCAGTTCCGCCACCCCGTCAAGCCGGGACGGCTGACGATCTCCGGCTCGCTGGACCACGGCCTAACGGAGAAGGCTTGGATGAGTATCCTGCTGCAAGCGGGGTTGAGCAGGGACGACATCGAGGAGCGCGGCCAGTGAAACTGAAGTATGTAGCTGTCTTCGAGAAGACGGCCAACAACTGGTGCGCCTACGCGCCGGACGTTCCCGGCTGCGTCAGCCTTGGCGATACCTGGGAGCAGACGCTTGAACTGATGGACGAAGCTCTCACCTTGCATATTGAAGGCACCCTGGAGGACGGCGACCCGCTGCCGGAGCCGAAGATGTCCATCAAGGAAGCGATCTCGTACCACGCCGAGCCAGTCCCTGATGACCTCATGGAGTCCTATCTCGGGTCCGGCGACCCCACACCGTCACTCGCGACCCGGTTCGAACCTGTCGAGATCGAGGTCCAAGTCCCCGAACCGACCCAACCAAGTTGAGAATCGACTCCACCCAGGTTCCCGACGGCTGGCGCGTCGCCCGCCTCGCCGAGGTCTTGAAGCTGGAGTACGGCGTCTCTTTGCCCGAACGGAGTCGTCGGCCTGGATGCACTCCTGTGGTGGGGTCTGCCGGCGTAGTCGGATTTCACGATCGCGCTACACACAAGGGCCCGGGAGTTGTTGTCGGTCGCAAGGGCAGTATTGGGTCGGTCACATGGATGCCCGATGCGCTCTTGACAGGTCGTGTGCGAGTGGAACAACGAACGGGGAAAGGCCATGGAACAACTGCGAAGGGATGAAGTCCTAGAGACACTGCGGGAGCACAGGGCAACGCTTGCTGAGCGGTTCGGCGTGACGAGTATCTCACTGTTCGGCTCGGTTGCGCGCGATCAGGCTAAGGACAGCAGCGACATTGACGTTCTCGTGGAGTTCGAGTCTCCCCCCGGCTGGCGAAACTACTTCGGTGCCCAAATGTTCCTAGAGGATGTCTTGGAACGTCCCGTTGACATGATGACCCTTGCAGAGGTCCGGCAGGAGGTAAGGCCGTACGTTGAGGGCGAGGCCATCAATGTCTGAAGTATTATCTGAGGATAGGCCTTGGATATTCTACCTCCGGGATATGATTGAATTTGCTGAGAAGGTGCTCACATACACGAGCGGACTCGATCAGGAAACGCTGCTGGCTGATGACCTCGTCTATGACGCTGCCTTACGCAACATCCAGCTCATCGGTGAAGCAGCCAGACACGTTCCGATCGATGCTCGGGAAGCCCATCCAGAGATTCCATGGCACGCGATCATCGGGACGCGCAATCGCCTTGCACATGCATACCTTGACATCAGTGACAGTGTCATCTGGTCGATCATCGAGGATGCCATACCGGCCCTGCTGCCACAGCTGAGAAGTCTCATTGCGGCCTACGAGGCCGAACGCGACAGCGACTCCCGCGAATGATCGATCATGCACTCTCGTGCCCGAGGCTACTCGTTGAGCGCATCGTGTCCAGCTTCGAATAGAGGCACCCAATGGCCTCGTCCGTGAAGTCCAGCGAACTCGAGCTCGCCGAGAATCCGGCCCGGGAGCTGCTGGAGCGGCTCGGCTGGTTGTATGTGCCGCGGGAGGCCTTGGCACTGGAGCGCGACGACGAGCGGGATGTGCTGCTGGCCGGTCAGCTCACCGCGGCTCTCAAGCGTCTCAATCCTTGGATTACCGACGTCCAGGCGCAGCGTCATCCGGTCCTACACGCGCGCCCAGTTCCTGCGGGAGCGGGCCGACATCGACTGGACCGCCGTCGGCGCGAAGGTCAAGCATCTGATCGACACGCGCATCGACGCGAGCGTCCGGTGGCTAATGGCACCCGTCTCCATCCTCGATGGCCCGCAAGAGGCTCGTGTGACAGAGCGCGGGGAGATCGTCTTCGGCGAGGCCCGGATCAAGTACCAGGTTGTCCGCAGCCCGAGACGACGCAAGACGATCGAGCTGACCGTCGATGCGCCCGGTGTCGTCAGGAGCGGTTGGGGATTCAGGCTGGGTGGGTGACCTGCGCGAGGGTGGACAGGAAGCGGTCGTTCTGGGCGGGCGTGCCGATGGTGACCCGGATGCCGACGCCGGAGAACGGCCGGACGACCACTCCCCGTTGTTCCAAGGCGATGCACACCTCGTCGGTGCGCTCGCCCAGGTGCATCCACACGAAGTTGGCTTGGGCGTCGGGTATGTCCCAGCCATCGGCGGTGAGGGCCGCGGCCACCCGGCTCCGCTCCGCCTTGATGGCGTCGATGTTGGCTTGGGCGTCCTCGGCGGCGCTGTCGCCCAGCGCGGCTAGGGCGGCTGCCTGGGCCAGCCCGTTGACGTTGAACGGGATGAGGCACTTGTCGATGGCCGACACCGCTTCGGGGTGGGCCATCACGTAGCCGACCCTCAGGCTGGCCAGCCCGTAGGCCTTGGAGAACGTCCGGGCCACGGCCACGTTGTCGAAGCGGGGCAGCAGCTCGGCCACCGGATCGCCGAGGGCCGGGTCGGCGAACTCCCGGTACGCCTCGTCCACCAACACGATCACGTCGCCGGGGATGCTCTCGGCCAGCCTCGCCACCGCCGCGGTCGACACCGCCGTGCCGGTGGGGTTGTTGGGAGTGGCCAGCAGCACCAGCTTGGTTCGCTCGGTGACGGCCGCGGCCACTGCGTCGAGGTCGAAGGCGTGGCCGGCGGTCAGCGGCACCCTCACCAGCGTCCCGCCCATGGTCTGCACCGAGATCGGATAGGCCTCGAAGGAGATCCAGGGGGTGACTGCCTCGTCGCCGGGGTCGAGATATGCGGTGGCCAGTTGGTACAGCAGCGCCACCGAGCCGGCCCCCACCGTCACCTGCTCCACGGCCAGCCCCAGCCGAGCCGCCAGCGCCTCCCGCACCGCGGTGGCACGATGGTCGCAGTAGAGGTTGCCGTCCCGGCAGGCCGCGGTTACCGCCTCGACCACCGCGGCCGGAGGCGGGTAGGGGTTCTCGTTGGAGGCGAGCTTGATGGCCTCGGCGATGTGGTGCTCCCGCTCGGCCTGTTCAGCCGCCTTGCCCGGCTTGTACGCGGGCAGCGCATCGACCGCAGGCCGCACCCGCCCCACGGGGGCTGGAGACACGTCTTCGGTGGAAGGCATCTTGCCAGTCTGCCCCATTCGGCTCCCCAAGGGGCCGAGCGGTAGGCAGCGATTCCTCCGAGGTGCGGCGAGGCGTTGAACGAGGCCCTGGTCCGAGCGGCCCGTGAGCTCAGCGAACGACAGCGAAAAGGACCACGCCGTGCCGCGAGACGTCATCACCCACGCGCGCCCGCCCTTGAGTCGTGCGGCTGACGACCGCGGCAGTCATCTGGTGCGGGAATATTCGAGCGCTCCTCGTGCGTAGTCTTGGAAGCATGGGAACGGGTTCGTCGGCGAAGGTCCGGACCGACATCCGGGTGGACGGCATGACCTGTGGCGCCTGCGCCGCCCGCGTGGAGACGGCGCTGGGAGCCGCCGACGGCGTCCTCGACGCCCGCGTCAACTTCGCTTCGAGCCGGGCCACGGTCCTGCATGACGGCACGATCGACGATGTCAACCTGCGCCTTGTGGTGGAGCGGGCCGGTTACTCGGCACCGGTCGACACCAGCGATGACGGTGAGGCCGAACGGCGTCGCATCAACGCCCTGCGCCTCCGCCTGTTGGCCGCGGTCGTCGCCGGGCTGCCAGTGGTGGCTGTGTCGATGCTGCCGCCTTTGCGCTTCGACGGCTGGCGCTGGGGCGCGCTGGTGGCATCGGCGCTAGTCGTGTTCGGCTCGGGGTGGCGCTTCCACCGGGCCGCCGTTCGTAATCTCCGCCACCGGGCGGCCACCATGGACACTCTGGTGTCGCTGGGCACCACTGCGGCGTGGGTCTGGTCGGCGGTGGTGCTGGTGGCCGGAGTCGAGGACGGCCATGTGTATTTCGAGACGGGCACCGTGATCGTTGCCTTGGTGGTGCTGGGCAAGTGGCTGGAGGCCCGGGCCACCCGCCGCTCGGGCGAGGCGGTGCGGGCCCTGGCCCGCCTGAGCGCCTCCACCGCCCGCCTCACCAACGGCACCGAGATCCCCGCGGAGGATCTCACGGTGGGGATGCGCTTCGTCGTCCGGCCCGGCGAGCGGATCGCCACCGACGGCGTGGTGGTGAGCGGTGCCTCCGCGGTGGACATGTCGATGGTGACCGGTGAGCCCGTCCCGGTCGAAGTGGCGCCGGGCGACGAGGTGATCGGTGCCACCGTCAACGCCGACGGCACCCTGGAGGTGGAGGCCACCAGGGTTGGGGCCGACACCGCGCTGGCCCAGATCGTGCGGCTCGTGGACGAGGCCCAGGGGGGCCGGGCCGCGGTGCAGCGCCTGGCCGACCGGGTGGCCGGCGTCTTCGTGCCCGCGGTCGTGGTACTGGCCGGAGTCACGCTCGGCGTGTGGTTCGCGGCCGGAGCCGCGGCCTCGGAGGGGTTCACCGCGGCGGTCGCGGTGCTGATCATCTCCTGCCCATGCGCGCTTGGTCTGGCCACTCCGCTGGCGGTGATGGTCGGCACGGGCCGCGGCGCCCAACTCGGCGTGATCATCAAGGGTGCCGATGTGCTCGAGGACACCCGCGCGGTGGATGCCGTGATTCTTGACAAGACCGGCACGGTGACAGAGGGTCGCCTTGAAGTGGTGGACGCGGTGACCGAGTCGGGGGCGGACGTTACTGCGATGGGCCTGCTGGCCGGAGCGCTGGAGTCGCGCTCGGAGCATCCGATCGGCGCGGCAATTGCCCGTCGGTGGCCGTCGTCTCGCACTGTCACAGACTTCCTGAACCATCCCGGCTTGGGCGTTGTCGGCCGGGTGGACGGCGCGGAGGTGCGGGTCGGCAGGCGTCCGCTGTTCGACGCCGTGCCCGCCGAACTCGACGAGGCCGTCGGCGCGGCCGAGGCTCGGGGCCACACCGCCGTGCTCGTGGGCCGCGGCGCAACTGCCGAGACGGTCATCGCCCTGGCCGACACGGTCAAGCCCACGTCTCGACAGGCGGTTCAGGAACTGCGGGCCATGGGCCTAGAGGTGTCGCTCATCACCGGCGACAACAGCCGCACGGCTGCCTGGGTGGGCGAGGCCGTCGGCGTTGGCGACGTGACGTCCGAGGTCCTGCCGGCGGACAAGGCCGACGCCGTGGTGCGCCTCCAGGAGGCTGGCTGGCGGGTGGCCATGGTGGGGGACGGGATCAACGACGCGCCCGCGCTGGCCCAAGCCGATCTCGGCATCGCGGTCGGCACCGGAACAGACGTGGCGATGGAGGCATCAGATCTCACCGTGGTCGGCGGCGACCTGCGGGCGGTGCCCGACGCCATCGCGCTTTCGCGCCGCACCCTGTCCACTATCAAGGTCAACCTGTTCTGGGCTTTCGCCTACAACGTGGCCGCCATCCCCTTGGCCGCCACCGGCGTGCTGAGCCCTATGGCCGCGGCGGCCGCCATGGGCCTGTCGTCGCTCTTCGTGGTGACCAACAGCCTGCGCCTGCGCCGCTTCCGCTCCCTGCGGGCCTGACCCGAGCGGCTGACCAGAGCGAGCGGCGTCTACACGATCTGTTATAGGCTCTAACCTCGCTGGCGCTGCCGTCCTCGGAGCAGGCCGGCCAGTCGATGGAGGTGCACACATGACCCGCATGACTCCCAGCGAGGCGTTCGTGGAGACGATGGTGGCCCACGGCGTCGACACCATCTTCGGCATCATGGGCAGCGCCTTCATGGACGCCATGGACATCTTCGAGCCGGCCGGCATCGAGCTTGTACCGGTGGTGCATGAGCAGGGCGGGGCTCACATGGCCGACGGGTTCAGCCGGGTATCGGGCCGCCACGGCGTGGTCATCGGACAGAACGGCCCGGGCATCTCCAACTGCGTCACCGCTATCGCGGCTGCCTTCTGGGCCCACAGCCCGGTGGTGGTCATCACCCCCGAGGCCGGGACCATGGGCATAGGCCTGGGCGGCTTCCAGGAGGCCAACCAGCTGCCGATGTTCGAGGAGTTCACCAAGTACCAGGGCCACGTCAACAACGAGCACCGCATGGCCGAACTGACCGCCCGCTGCTTCGACCGGGCCCTGTCCGAGATGGGCCCCACCCAGCTCAACATTCCCCGCGACCGCTTCTACGGCGACATCGACGTAGACATACCGCAGCCTCAATGCCTCGACCGCGGCCCCGGCGGCGACCGCACCCTGAACGAGGCCGCCGAGCTGCTGGCCGGCGCCGCCTTCCCGGTGATGATCTCCGGCGGCGGCGTGGTGATGGGCGACGCCATGGCCGAAACGGTGGCGCTGGCCGAGCGTCTCGGCTGTCCCGTGGTGAACAGCTACCTGCACAACGACTCGTTCCCGGCCTCGCACCCGTTGTGGTGCGGGCCGCTCGGCTACCAGGGCTCCAAGGCCGCCATGCGCCTAATATCGAAAGCCGACGTGGTCCTGGCTCTCGGCACCCGGCTCGGTCCGTTCGGCACCCTGCCCCAGCACGGCCTCGACTACTGGCCCACCGGCGCCAAGGTCATCCAGGTGGACGCCGACTCCAAGATGCTCGGCTTGGTCAAGCGCATCGACGTGGGCATCTGCGGTGACGCGGGCGCGGCTGCGGCCGCGCTGACCGCGAGGCTAGCCGGCCGGGAACTGGCCTGCGATGCCACCCGGGTGCAGCGGGCCGCGGACATCGCCACCGAGAAGGGCGAGTGGGAGGCCGAGCTCGACGACTGGACCGAAGAGACCGACGACTTCAGCGTGGACATGATCAAGCAGGCCGCGGCCGAGCCCGACGACTGGATGCACCCCCGCCAGGTGCTACGCGAACTCGAGAAGGCCATGCCGCCGCGGGTGATGGTGTCCACCGACATCGGCAACATCAACTCGGTGGCCAACAGCTACCTGCGCTTCGAGGAGCCCCGGTCGTTCTTCGCGGCCATGAGCTGGGGCAACTGCGGCTACGCCCTGCCCACCGTCATCGGCGCCAAGAAGGCCGCTCCCGACCGCCCCGCGGTGGCCTACGCCGGCGACGGGGCTTGGGCCATGAGCATGGTGGAGACCATGACCGCGGTGCGCCACAACATCCCGGTCACCGCAGTGGTGTTCCACAACCGCCAGTGGGGCGCCGAGAAGAAGAACCAGGTCGACTTCTACGGGCGGCGCTTCGTGGCCGGCGAGCTGGACGGCGGCGAGGACTGGTCGGAGGTGGCCCGGGCCATGGGCGCCGATGGCGTGCGGATCGACCAGCTCGAAGACGTGGGCCCGGCGCTGACCGCGGCCATCGACGCCCAGATGAACGGGGGCCGCACCACCGTCATCGAGGCCATGTGCACCAAGGAACTCGGCGACCCGTTCCGCAAGGACGCCCTGCGCCGCCCCACCCGCCACCTGGCCAAGTACCGGGACTACACCTGACCCCCGGCGCTGGCCTGTCTGCTGGCTGGCGCCGATCCGGCTTCGATCCTCCATGCCGACGAACTGGCAGCGTTTTGCCCCCTATAGGGCCTGTTTCGCTGCCAGTTCGGCGGTGAGCCTTCAGGCGGCGGGCAGCTCCAGCACCCAGCCGATGAGGATCAGGTCGGGGTTGCGCAGCGTGCGGCCGTCGGCTTGGACCCGATCCTGGTTGAGTTCGAAGATCTCCGGCCAGCGGGCCCCCGATCCGAGGTGCCGGGCCGCGATCCTCCAGAGGCTGTCGCCTCGCTTGACCGTGACCGTGACCGGCTCGGGCTCGGCCTTCACGGCGACGATCCGGTTGTCGCCGCCTTCGGGATAGTCCGCGGCGGTGATCGTGCCGCCCAGGTCCTCTGAGATGTAGTTGGCCAGGGCCTGCTGGTAGCTGACGCCCAGCTTCGTGAACTCGATGTCGCCCAGCGGGTAGCAGTCGCCGCCGTTGGCCAGGAAGTCGATGGTGACCAGCACCACCGGATCGCCGGGCACCACCGCGCCGTCGCGCACGATGGCGGTGCCGTCGTCGAGGGTCACATCGCGGATCCTCGACCCCGGATCGCCAGCCAGGGAGCAGTCGCCGGCCCGGTCGGTCTCGCGGGCCGGTGCCGACGGGTCGTAGGTGAAGGTGAACCCCGAGACCTGCGGGAACTGGCCCCCGGCACCCGGGATCCGGTCCACGGCCTGCTCCAGCAGCACATGGAAGGTCTCACGGGCGACCTCGCCCACCACCACGAAGTTGCGGAAGGGAGCGATGTCCCAGGTGTCGCCAGCGGTGATCGACCCGGCCGGGATCACGGCGTCGTTGCGGATCCCACCGCCGTTCTGGATCGCGACGTCGGGCACACCAGTGCCGAAGTCCGCGGCTAGGTTGGCCGCGGCGGCCCTCAGCGCGTCGGCATGCAAGTTGCCCTGGTTGGAGGAGCCGGTGCGCACGCTGGCCCGGCGCCCATCCAGGTCGACCTCGCTGGTGCCGATCACATCCGCGTCGATCTCGGCCACCGCCGCGGCCAGGGGCTCGATCACGCTCGACTGGACCGCGGCGTCGGGTGTCACGTCGAAGCCGACTCCGGCGGAGCGGCCCGCGTGGCTGACGATGTTGCCGTCGCCGTCGAAGACAGCCGTCAGTGCGCCGATGCAGCGGTAGCCGCCCGGCGCGGTGATCACCGGCACGTCGGTGCCGGTGGAGTCGGCCACCAGCATCGGGTACGGCCCGGCCGGCTCGTCGTCCGGCATGCAGGTGTCGCCCTCGTTGCGCAGCAGGTCGTCGCCGCCACCGGCGATGACCACGTCCACGCCGGCCAGCTCGGCCACCAGGGCGACCTCCTCCGACACTCCCTGCAGATGGCTGACCAGGATGATCTTGTTGACCCCGGCCGCGGCCAGCAACTCGACCTCGGCCTGCACCGCGGCCAGAACATCGGAGATCACCACGTTGCGCGGCGACGAGATGTTGGGGAGCAGGGGGGTGACCGCGCCGATCACGCCGACCCGCTGGCCGCCGGTCTCCACGACGGCGCTGCCGGCCAGCACTCCGGCGTCGACCAGTGCCTGCAGTACCGGCTCGCCCGAGAAGTCGGCGTTGGCCGACAGGAACGGCACTGCCGGGTCGAACCCCTCGATGAAGCGGGCCGTCACCTCCGGCCCCAGGTCGAAGTCGTGGTTGCCGAGAGCCATGGCGTCGTACAGGCCGCTGAGAGCGATGGAGTCGTAGAGGGCGCCGTCGCGGGCCAGCGAGACGTTCAGCTCCTGGGAGGCCAGGAAGTTGTCGCCCGAGGTGAGGGTGATCACGCCCGACCCGCTCTCGGCGGCTGTGGCCTGCATCTGCTTCATCCGCGCGGCGAAGCGGGCCACGCCCGGATAGCCGGCGTCCTCGTCGGGCAGCAGCTTCGACTCGCCGTCGTTGTTGTGCAGGATGGTGAGGGTGAAGGTGTCGGCGCTGATGGGCGCGGGCGTCTCCTGCGCGCCGGCTGCCGGGACCAGCGCAGCGGTCGCGGCAAGAAGTGCCAGTGCGGCCAGGGCGAGTACAGACTTCGGTGGTTTCGAGATGGTCACTTGTGCCTCCTTGGGCCGGTGGAGCGCACGGAACTTACCCGCCCGAGAGTGACCGTGCAGCCGCTTCTCCCGGCTGTTCTCGGTCGCTTGCCGTCTAGTGTCGGAGTGTGATCGCACACCAGCCCCGAACTGCGCTCGTAACCGGGGCAGGGTCGGGGATCGGCGCAGAGTGCGCGGAGTGGCTGCTGGCTCGGGGCGACAATGTCGTGGCGGTCGACTTGCGTTCGGGACGGATGGCGGCACGAGCCGGTGAGCTATACGGCGTTGTCGAGCTCGATGTGGCCGACACCGCCGCAGTCAACGCCATCGACGGCATCGACGAGGTCGACATCGTCGTGCAGTGCGCCGCCGTCGGAGGGCCGAGCGCTCCGCTGACCGAGCTGTCCATGAAGGACTGGGACCGCATCATGGCCGTCAACCTCACCGGCGTGGTCAACGTGATGAGGGCCGCGCTGCCGGGAATGGTGCGGCGGGGCTGGGGCCGCGTGGTGAACGTCGCCAGCATCGCCGGAAAGGAGGGCGACCCGGGCCTGTCGGCCTACTCGGCCAGCAAGGGGGCGGTCATCGCCCTCACCAAGGCGGTGGCCAAAGAACTGGCCACGACCGGCGTGCTGGTCAACTGCGTGGCCCCCACGGTCACCGACACGCCCATGATTGCGGGGGCGCCCCAGGGAGTGCTCGACCGTCTGGTGGCCAAGATCCCGATGGGCCGGATATGCCAGCCGGCCGAGGTCGCCGCGCTGGTCGGCTGGCTGTGCTCAGAGGACTGCTCCTTCAGCACCGGCGCCTGCTACGACATCACCGGAGGCCGGGCCACCTACTGAGCGAGCTCCGCTAGCCCGTCACCCCGGCGTCAGGACTCGGCCGGTCGGGACGCCGACAAGCGGCTGAGCCGCTCGGCGACCATCAGGGGCCTGTGCAAGCATGTTGCGCGGCCGGATCAGGACATCTGGATGAACTCCACCCAGTTGCCGTCGGGGTCCTCCACCATGGCGATCGTCACACCGGGACGAGACTCGACCGGGGGCCACGCAATGGGTGCTCCGGCGTCCTCGCAGTCGGCCGCCGCGGCCCTGACGTCGTCCACTGTGATGGTGAGGTAGCGCAAGCCTGTCGCGCCGTCGATGCCGCCGCCTGGACCGGGGCCCACATCGGCGACGGGCGTCACCAGCTTCAGCACGCTGTCATTGCAGCGCAGCCGGTCCATCCGGGCGATCCCGAGCGCCTCGAGCTTCATCGTGGCCTCGAACTCGAGTCCCACGACGTCCCGGTAGAACTCGAGCATCGCTTCGCCGTTGTTGGTGACGATCCCTAGGTCGAGTCCCGGTTTGACAATGGCGCGGCCCATGCGGTTCCTCCATTCGCGTATCGGCGGAAACTGCCAGCCTCAGAGTATGCGCGCATAGACCGTGAGCCCGTCGCGTCGGAACGTGGTGTTTCCCACTCCTGTTCGCTGCGACATGAGGGCCGCTCGGGCCACGGCCTCACCCGTATGGGCCGGACTGACACCCATTCGCTCGGCCGCTTGGTGAAGCAGCGGCCCGAGCGACGTGCCAAGGATCCGTTCCCTGTGCCTACCATGGCGGCTCATGACTACTGAGGGACGCAGAGCTCTGGTCACCGGGGCCGGATCGGGCATCGGCGCTGCCTGCGTCGACCGGCTGCTGGCCCAGGGCTGCCGGGTGGCCGCGGTCGACCTGCGCGCCGGCGACATGGCCGCCCGGGCCGGCGAGTTGGAGGCCATCCACGAAATAGACGTCACCGACGCCGCCGCGGTGCGAGCCATCGACGGCATCGACCGGATGGACATCGTGGTGCAGTCCGCTGGCGTCGTCGGGCCCAACGTGCCGCTGCTGGAGACGCCCCTGGACGGCTGGGAGCGCACCTTCGACGTGAACGTCACCGGGATCTTCAACGTGATGCAGGCCACCCTGGGCGGCATGGTGGAGCGGGGCTGGGGCCGGGTCGTCAACATCGCCAGCATCGCGGGCAAGGAGGGCAACCCGAACCTGAGCGCCTACTCGGCCAGCAAGGGCGCCGTCATTGCGCTGACCAAGTCGGTGGCCAAGGAACTGGCCACCACCGGCGTGCTGGTCAACTCGATCGCCCCGGCCGTGATCGCCACCCCCATGAACCTCGAGACCGCCCCCGAGGTGCTGGAGTACATGCTGTCGAAGATCCCCATGGGCCGGCTGGGCCAGACAGAGGAGGTGGCTGCGCTGGTGGGCTGGCTGTGCTCGGAGGAGTGCTCGTTCAGCACCGGCGCCTGCTACGACATCTCCGGAGGCAGGGCGACCTACTGATGCCCGAGCAGGCAGGCGGATGAGCGAGACGGCAGTGATCTGATGGCCGAGCAGGCAGGCGGATGAGCGAGACAGGAGTCATCTGATGGCCGAGCACTTTCTTGTCACCGGGGCCGACGGGTGCATCGGCGCCTGGACGGTGCGCCTCCTGCTCGACCAGGGCGCCGAGGTGACCACCTTCGATCTGGCCGCCAACGACAGCCGGCACCGGCTCGTCGCCGAGGGTGCCCCGCGCAATTTCCGCCGGGTGATGGGCGACATCGTCGACCGGGCCGCGGTGGTCGACGCCATGGCCGGCGTCGACCGGGTGATCCATCTGGCCGCGCTGCAGGTGCCGTTCTGCAAGGCCGACCCCAGCGGCGGCGCGGCGGTGAACGTGCAGGGCACCGTGAACGTGTTCGAGGCGGCCGTCGAGCACGGTATCTCGCCGGTGGCCTACGCCTCGAGCGCCGCAATCTTCGGACCCGTCGACCTCTATCCCGAGCCCGTGCTCGGACCGGACGCACTCCCCAAGCCGGCCACGCTGTACGGCGCCTACAAGGTGGCCAACGAGCAGACGGCGGCGGTGTACGCGGCCGACCACGGTCTGACTTCCGTGGGGTTGCGCCCCTTCACCGTGTACGGCGCCGGCCGCGATCAGGGCGTGACGTCCCAGCCCACCGCGGCCATCTACAGCGCCGTGCGGGGCGAGCCGTACCGGGTGGGGTATGGGGGCGTCACCGACTTCCACTACGCGCCCGACGTGGCCCGAGCGTTCATAGCCGCCGCCCGGGTCGAGCTCGACTCGCCCGCGGCGCCGGCGGTGAACCTGAGGGGCCACGTGACGTCGGTGGACGACTTCGTGGACCGGGTCAGCCGCATCACCGGCTTCGACGACCTCGGCGCCGGCACCGAGCCGCTGCCCTTCGCCCACGCCCTGTCGCCCGCGGGGCTGGCCGAACTGCTCGGCCACATCGAGCCCACCCCGCTGGACGACGCCATCGCCGAGACGGCCCGCATCCTGGCCGCGGGCCTCTAGCCGCCACTGCGGCCCGACGTAGTTCTATAGGACTGGCACCAACGTAGGTGTGACAATGGCTCTCGGGCCGCTGGGCGCGGACCGGATCTTCTGGCTACTTTCGCCGCGAGCCGGAACTTGGAGGGCTAGTTGACCGCGCACGCCGTCGACGAGCGGGAACTTCAGCTCCGGCGGCCGTTCGTGCTGCCGGGATGGGTGGCGCGTGCCGCAGTGTGGGTGCCCGTAACCGCCGCGGCCTTGTGGGTTCTCGTCCTGGCCCGCAACACCTCCGCCGGCCCGGCCATACGAGAGCCCGGCGAGTTCGTGGTCACGCTGCTGGACGGCGTCACCTTCGCAGGGCTGCTGTTCGTGGTGGCGTCGGGGTTCACCCTGATCTTCGGCCTGATGCGCACGGTCAACATGGCCCACGGCTCCCTGTTTCTGGGCGCCGCCTATGTGGCCCACGAGATCCAGACGAACATGGTCGGCAAGGACGCCAACATCGACGCCCGCGACGTGAGCCTGCTCGCATGGATCCTGCCGCTGCTCGCAGCCGGCGCGGTCGTGGCCCTCCTCGGCCTGCTCATGCAGCAGCTGCTGCTGCGCTGGAACCAGGGTCAGGACCTGCGCCAGGCGTTGATCACGCTGGCCATCTCGGTGATCGCCGCCGACCAGATGCTGGCCCATTTCGGCGGGGTGGCCCAGCCGCTGAAGTGGCCGGGCGCGGTCACCCACTTCTTCGAGATCGTGGGCGAGCGCTACGCCACGAGCCGGCTGTTCATGCTGGGGGTGGCGCTGGTGGTGGGCGCGCTGTTATGGCTGTGGCTCAACCGGACCCGTATGGGCATGGTCATCCGGGCCGGCGTGGACGACCAGGAGATGGTCAGGGCGCTCGGCATCAACATCACCCTGGTGTTCGCGGTCACCTTCGCGGTCGGGTCGTTCCTGGCCGGGGTAGGCGGCGTGCTGGGCGGATCGTTCGCCGGGTCGGTGGCACCGGGGGTCGACGGCGCCTGGCTGCTCAACTCGCTGGTGGTCGTGATCATCGGCGGGCTCGGGTCGGTGAAGGGCGCGGTGGCCGGATCGCTGCTGTACGGCATGGTGGTGGCCCTCTCGCCCGCGTACCTTCCGGCCGGCTACACCTACTACTCGGTCATATTCACGTTCGCCCTGCTGGCCGTGGTGCTGGCCGTGCGACCCAACGGCTTGTACGGGCGGGCCGAATGAGCTCGGCGGGCACCGTGTCCGGATCCGGTCCGGCGAGCCGGGCGACCCGGCTGCTGTCGGCCCGAAACGTGGTCGTAGTCGCGGCGGCCGGGCTGGCGCTGCTGCTGCCCCTGTTCGGCTCGAACTTCTTCGTGGAGTTCGTGATGACCCGCACCATGATCCTCGGGATCGCGGCGGCCACCATCGTGTTTCTGGCGGCCTACGGGGGCATGGTCTCGCTGGCCCAGTACTTGCTCGCCGGCGTGGCCGGCTTCATGGTCGGCAACGCGGTCGTCGCCCAGGACGCCTGGTCGAAAGGACTCAAGCTCGGCTGGAACCCGTGGGTGGCGGTGCTGTTCGCGCTGGGGGTGACCACCGTCGTCGCCTTCGTCCTGGGCGCACTGGCGTCGCGCACGACCGGCATCTACTTCCTGATGATCACCCTCACGTACGCCGTCATCGGCTATTACGTGTTCGGATCGATCACCCCGCTGTCGGGCTTCGGCGGAATCACCGGAATCGACCCGCCCGGCCTCTTCCGGGACCACCCGGTGCGCATGTACCTCGCGCTGGTGGTGCTGTCGGTACTTGTCTACATCGCCTTCCGGGTGGTGGCCGTCACCCCCTTCGGACTGGCCCTGCAGGGCATCCGCGACGACCCGGTGCGCATGGCGTCGCTGGGCTTCAACGTGTCGCTGCACCGCGCGCTGGCGTTCACCCTGGCCGGCTTCACGGCCGGTCTGGCCGGCGTGTTCAACGTCTGGTGGAACGGCCAGATCGACCCCACATCGATTTCGATCGGCCCCACGCTCGACCTGCTGATCGTGGCCGTCATCGGCGGCACCCTCAGCCTCGAGGGCGCCTGGCTGGGCGCCTTCGTGTTCGTGGCGGCCAACAACTATCTGCGCAACCTCCCGCTCGTGGACCACATCGGCATCACCGAGGCCCGCTTCAATACCATCGTCGGCATGCTGGTGCTGCTCATCATGATCCTGTCACCCGACGGCCTCGCCGGGATCATCGACCGAGTCCGCAAGGGCCTGCGCCGCCTGATCCAGCAGCCGCCGGGATCCGGTGCGACCCCGGCGGAGGCCGCGGCCGGTTCGGCGCCATGAACTCATTCACAAGAATCGCGACCGTCACGCGCGGTCCGAAGCGGACGCCCGTCCGCCCCATCAATGGAGGGATTCAGCCCATGAGAGAAAGGACCACTCCATGAGACACAAACCAACGATCCGGCGGCTCCTGAGCCTTGTCGGCATCCTCGCCGTGTTCACGTTGCTCGCAGCTTCCTGCGGCGACGACGACGAGGAGGCTGCGCCGGCTACCACGGCCGCTCCGGCGGAGCCCGAAGCTCCGGCCGAGCCTGACGCCGAGCCCGAGGCCGCGGCGGAGCCCGAGGCTCCGGCCGAGCCTGAGGCCGAGCCGGAAACGATGGAGGAGATGGACACCGTCGTGCGCCTCGGCATCCTCGGCGAGTGCGAGGGCGCCTTCGGCGCGTTCCACGAGGATGTCGTGGCCGGTGCGTCGCTGCCGTTCATCACCTTCGCGGGCGGGACGTCGAACTCGTCCACCAGCGCTCTGGAGGGATTCAGCGGCGCCGAAGTCGCCGGTGTGCCCATCGAGGTCGTCGGCATCGGCTGCGGTGACGACACGCCCGACCGCATCATCCAGGAAGTCCGCAAGATCGTCGAGCAGGACGGTGCCAACGTGGTGATCGGCCCGCTCTCGGGCGACGAGAGCATCGCGGTCGCCAACTACGCCAAGGACCATCCCGACGTGACCTTCCTCAACGGCATCGCCGGGGCCCAGGAGACCACCATGGTCGTCCAGGCGCCGAACTTCTTCCGGTTCAACGGCGACGGCGCCCAGTGGAACGCAGGTCTAGGTGACATCCTCCACAACGAGGCCGGCTGGGACACCGCGGCCGTGATCGCCGACGACTACAGCTTCGGCTGGACCTCGACCGCGGGTTTCATCGCCGAGTTCTGCGCGGTCGGCGGAGACGTCATATCGAGGGTGTTCCCACCCCTGGGAACCACCGACTACTCGTCGTACGTCCAGCAGCTTCCCGACCCGGATGAGGTCGACGGCTACTTCTGGGCCGTCGGCGGCTCCGGCACCAACGCCTCACTGGAGGCCTTCCTCGCGGCCAAGGGCGACCTGACCGGCGACCAGCACGCAGGCAACCTGTTCTTCAGCCCAGCGCTGGCCGCGGCGCTCGGAACCGACATCGCCGGGGCCTACGTGGGCGGCTTCGCCACCCTGCCCGGCGACGTCTCCACCCCGGCCATCCAGGAGTACCTGGCGTCGGCCGAAGCCGCGTGGGACTCGCTGGTGAGCCCCATGTCCGGCATGGAGCCCGGTTCGCCCGCGGCTGCCGCCGGATTCGGGTTCTTCTACGGCTTCTACAGCTCCGGTCTGGCCTTCATCATGGCCCTCGAGCAGGTCGGCGGCGATCTGTCCGACAACCACGCCGCCCTGCGCGATGCCCTGGCAAACATCCAGATCGACGGGCCCTACGGCACCATCACCCTGGATGAGAACCGCCAGGCCATCGTGGACACCTCCGTCCAGCAGCTCGTGCTGAACGACGCCGGCGAGGTGGTGTCGCAGACCGTGGCCCTGATCCCGGCCGTGGACCAGAGCTTCGGCGGGACGTTCAGCCCGCAGACACCGCCACCGGATCGCGAGAACCCGGTGTGCGAGACCCGCAGCCTGCCCTGGGCCGGCAACGCTATCCCGGTGGTTGACGGCGTTCCGCAGCGCTGAGCGAACCAGCAAGCTCCGGTTGAGCAGGCATCGCCCTAGCTGACCGATGGACACCGACGCGGCCACCGCCGCCTCCGCCGACAGGCGCGGTTCCCTCCTGAACCTGGAGGCGGTGGTGGTTGCGTTCGGTGGACTGCAAGCCCTGGCGGGCGTGGACCTCCAGGTGTGGAAGGGCGACCGCCTGGCCCTGCTCGGCCCGAACGGGGCCGGCAAGACCACCCTGTTCAACGTGATCGCAGGCGACATCAAGCCCACGTCGGGGCGGGTGACCATCAAGGGGATCGACTGCACCGAGCTCCCGGCGCGGTTCCGTCCCCGCCTCGGCGTGGCCCGCACCTACCAGAAGACCCGGTTGTTCCGGGGGCTGACCGTGGCCGACAACCTGTACCTGGCCCAGACCGGGCGCTCCGGCCGGCACCTGGCGCTGCTGCGCTCGGGAGTTGACGCCGAGTTCCGGGACAGGGCCCGGGCCATGGCCGAGACCGTCTGGCTCGCCGACGTCGTCGGCACCACCGCCGGCGACCTGTCGCACGGCCAGCAGCGCCAGCTCGAGATCGGCATGGCGCTGGTGACGGGGCCCGAGTTCGTCATGCTCGACGAGCCGGCCTCTGGGCTGTCGCGGGGCGAGCGGGAGCGCTTGGTGGACCTGCTCACGAGCTTGGACACCGACATCACGCTGCTGCTGATCGAGCACGACATGGACGTCGCGCTGCGCGCCGCCCGCCGGGTGGTGGTGATGAACGAGGGCCACACCGTGGCCAGCGGGACGCCCACCGAGATACGGGCCGACCCGCTGGTGCACGCCATATACCTCGGCAGCGAGGCAGACCGGAGCGAGGCCGACCTGTGATCGCGGCAGGCTTGAGCGAGGCGGACCGGTGACCGCGGCGGACGCTCTGCTGAGCGTGGAGGATCTGCAGGCCGGCTATGGGACCTCGCGGGTGCTGGAGGGCTTGACCTTCTCGATGGGCACCGAGGCGGTGTGCATCGTGGGGCGCAACGGCATGGGCAAGTCCACGCTGTGCAAGACGATCATGGGGATGGTGACGCCCACGGCCGGAGCCATCACCTTCTCGGGCCGGCGCATCGACGGCCTCCCGCCCGAGAAGGTGGCCCGATCGGGGATCGCCTACGTCCCCCAGGGGCGCCGTCTCTTCCCGTCGCTCACCGTGGATGAGCACCTGGCCATGCTGGCGCCCGAATCGAGGGGCAAGCGCTGGACGCCCGCGGCCGTCTACGAGCTGTTCCCGCGCCTGGCCAACCGCCGGGGCAACGGCGGCGCCGAGCTGTCCGGCGGCGAGCAGCAGATGCTGGCCGTGGGCCGGGCCCTGCTGCTCAACACCCCCCTGATCGTGATGGACGAGCCCTCCGAGGGTCTGGCCCCCAGCATCGTGGACGACCTGATCGACGCGGTGCACCAGCTTGTGTCCGAGGGGGTGGCCGTGCTGGTGGTGGAGCAGAACCTGCGGGCGGCCACCGCCATGTCGCCCCGCCAGCTGGTGATGACCTCGGGCCGCATCGAGATCGAGCTGACAGCCGAGGAGCTGCTGGAATCAACGGAGCTCCAGGGCATATATCTGGGCGTGGACGCCTGAGAGAGTCCAACCGGGAACCTCTGAAAATGCCTGATCCGACCTTGATCGACACCACCGCGCGCTTCGGCGGGCCGACCCCCGACGGGCCGGCAGGCAACGGCTATGATCGCGGCGGCATGGCCTCCGTCGGTGCCCTCTCGCTGTATGCCGCCATGTTGCGGGGCGAGTTGGAGGGCGACGAGGCGCTGCAGGCCAGCCGGCACATCTTCGAACTCGTCCTCAACAGCGTGCATCACGCCATCTGGTGGAAGGACGCCGACTCGGTGTTCCTGGGGTGCAACCGCAAGCTCGCCGAGTACGCGGGGGTGGGCCATCCCCGCGAGCTCATCGGCAAGACCGACGCCGACTGCGCCTGGGGAGGCTCCGGACTGCCCCGCAGCGGCACGCCCTGGTTCCAGGATCACGACCGCGTGGTCATGGAGACCGGCGAGCCGATCATCGGCTTGCGCGAGCAGGTTCGCATCGCGGGCGGGCGGGTGATCTGGGTGGAGACGAACAAGGTGCCTCTGACCGACTTCGACGGCAAGGTCGTGGGCACCCTGGGCACCTTCACCGACATAACCTCCAGGATCGAGGCCGAGGCCGAGCTGCAGCGCACCCTCGAGGACCTCGACGAGCGGGTGCGGGAACGGACATCCGAGCTGTCACGAGCCAACCAGACGCTGAGGCGGGAGGTCGACGAGCGGGTCAGGCTGGAGGAGCAGGAGCGAGCCCAGCGAAGCCACGCTGAGGCGCTGCGGGACACGGCCGCCGCGGTCGCCCGCTCGCTCCAGCTCGACGACGTGATCGAGCAGGTGCTGATCGGCGTGGAGCGGCTCTGCGATCACGAGCGCAGCTACGTGGCCTTCTACGACAACGAGGGAGTGCTCGAACTGGCCGGCGAGCGCTATCCGGGCCGCCCCGACCGCGGCGCTCCCGAACCCCACACCCGCATCACCGACCCCCTCGACGGCTGGTCTCCCCCCGAGGGCCTCGATGTCGGCGCGGCGCCGGGCGCCGCTTCACGGCGGGTCTCGATGTCCAGAGTCAACGGGGCGGTCGTGATGCCGCTGGAGGCGGCGGAGATGCGCCTCGGGTGCCTCGTGATCGAGCCCCGCCGGGGCCAGGATCTCAGCGACTCCGACGTCGACAGCCTGGCCATCCTGGCCGACCAGGCGTCCTCGGCCATCTCCAACAGCCGCTCGCTGGTGATGGCCCGCTCGCTGGCCGCGCTCGAGGAGCGCCAGAGTCTGGCCAACGACCTACACGACTCCGTCAGCCAGACGCTGTGGACGGCGACGCTGCTGGCCGAGACCCTGGCCCGGGCGTCCGATCTGAGCTCCGAGCAGCGCGACCGGGCCGATCGGCTGCACGCCCTGACCGCCGGGGCCCTCTCGGAGATGCGCACCCTGCTGTTGGAGCTTCGCCCCTCGGTCATCGAGCAGACCCCGTTCGCGGATCTGGTCGACCAGCTGGTGTCGGCCTTCGAGAGCCGGCGCCGGGCCAAGTGCGACGTGCATCTCGACCGGGACGTGGAGCCGCTGCCGACCGTCAAGGTGGCGCTCTATCGCATCCTGCAGGAGTCGCTCAACAACGTCTCGCGCCACGCCAACGCCGAGCACGTCCGCATCTCCGTGGAGGTGACTGGCGACGCCCTCGAGCTGCGGGTGCGAGACGACGGGGCCGGCTTCGAGATGGGGTCGGCGTCGGAGCACTTCGGGTTGAGGATCATGGCCGAGCGGGCCGCCGAGATCGGGGCGACCCTGCAAGTCGACGGCCGCCTGGGGGAGGGAACCACCGTCTCGGCGTCGGTGCCCGAAGTCATGGAACTGCTGGTGCGACCCCCGGAGCAGTCACCATGAGCGCCGCCACCGGCGGCGCGATCGGCGCGCCGCGGCGTCGGCTGGGCCCGGCCGGGACGTCGTCATGAGCGCCGCAGCCGGCGGAACGATCCGCGTCGTCGTAGTCGACGACCACGACCTGCTGCGCGAGGGCGTGACCGCCTGCCTCGACGGCTACGACGACATCGAGGTGGTGGGCACGGCCCACAACGGCGTGGTGGCCGTCGACCGGGTGGTGGAGATGCGCCCCGACGTGGTGGTCATGGACCTGATAATGCCCGGTGGCGGAGGAGTCGAGGCCATCGGGGAGATCGCCCGCCGGGCCCCCGACACCAGGGTGTTGGCCCTCACCAGCTTCACCGACGGCGCGCTGCTGCGCTCCGCACTCGAGGCCGGTGCCACCAGCTTCCAACTCAAGAGCGTGTCGGGCGACGATCTGGCCGCCTCCATCCGGTTCACGGCCGCGGGGCAGTCGGCCATGGACTCGTCGGTCACCCGGCTGATCGCCTCGGACCACGATGTGCTGCGGGGGCTGACCGACAGGGAGCGCGAGGTGGCCGACTTGCTGGCCACCGGCCTGTCCAACGCCGAGATCGCCGAGCGGCTCTATCTGAGCATCTACACCGTCAAGAACCACGTAAGCAACATCTTGATGAAGTTCAATGTTCAGTCGCGCACCGAGCTGGTGGCCATGATCCTCAACGCCCGCTACCAGGACCGCCCCAAGCTCCCGCCCCGCCCCTAGAGGCCGACGGACGCTGGCTAGTGCTTAGGAGCCACTCCCATCGCGGTGGGCAGGTTGCTCCGCTAGCGCCTGTTGCCCGGAGCGGCCATCGACTTGAATCCACCGACAGCGCTAACGGTGCCGGTCGGCCTGCCGCGGGCGGGACCTGAGAGCACCACCCAGGAGGTTCCCATGACATCGACGGTGGGCGCGGCTGCGGTGAGCATGCCGTCCTCCGAGGCTGAGGCGGTGGCGGCCGTAACGGAGCAGCCGTACGCGACGGTGCTCGCAGGGGGCACGCTGCTGGTGCCCCAGCACACTCTGGGCCAGGTCGCGGTGGAGCGGGCCGTGTGGCTCGGCAGGGCGGAGATAGACGGGATCTCACGGTCCAACGGGCGCATGACGGTCGGCGCGGCGGCCCCTCTGGCCGCGTGTGCGGGGCTGGATGCACCTGTCGGGCCGTGCTCGGCCAACATCGGGGACAACGAGGTGAAGGCGCAAGCCACCATCGGCGGCAACATCTGCTCGCCCGCTCCCTACGGCGACTTGCGCGGGCCGCTGCTGGCGCTCGGCGCGATCCTGCGCTGGGCCGATCCCGGTGGCGCCCACACTGGCGACGTAGCCGACTTCGTAGCCGCTGGTGGGGCCCGGCCCGGAGTGCTGCTGCTGGACATGGCCTTCGAGGTGCCCGAGGCAGGTTCGTTCGTTGCGCTGCGGCGCCACCACACGCAGTCGCTGACAGCCTTGGCGGTGAGCGCGGTCCGTCACACTGGCGGCACCGTGACGATTGCGGCCACCGGGGCGGCGCCTGACGCCTGCCGGCTGCGCACCGCCGAGACCGTGCTGGCCGATGGCGGCTCGATCGCCGACGCAGCCGCCGCTTCCGTCTCTGATGCCGACCCCTACGACGACGCTCTGGCGTCGGCGGCGTATCGCAGGCGGGTGCTGCCCGTCTACGTCGGCCGTGCCCTCGAGCAGTTGGGAGCCTGAAGTGGAGCTGACCGTCAATTCCGTTTCCCGAACGGTGCGGTCAGCGCCGCTGACCTCGCTGCTGACCGTGCTGCGCGAGGAGTTGGACATCACCAGCCCCAAGGCGGGCTGCGAGTCGGGAGGCTGCGGGGCCTGCACGGTGCTGGTGGACGGCCAGCCCCGCCGGTCGTGTCTGACTGCGCTCTGCACCCTGGACGGCTCCGAAGTGGTCACCGTGGAGGGTCTGGGCACGCCCGAGGACCTGTCGAGGGTTCAGCAGGCCTTCATCCACCACTATGCGGCCCAATGCGGCTTCTGCAGCGACGGCATGGTCGTGGCGGCCACCGCCTACATCAACGGGGGCGGTTCCGACGACGCCGGCGCGATACGCGAAGCCCTGGCTGGGCACTTCTGCCGGTGCACCGGTTATGTGAAGATCCTCGAAGCCGTGGCCGCCGCCGCCCGCGGCGACGAGCTCGACACCGGCACCACCGCATCGAGTGCCAACAACACCTATGTCAAGATCTCAGAAGGGGGCCAGACATGAAGGTCGTCGGGGCGCGCCTGCCGCGCTATGACGGTGTGGGGCACGTCACCGGGCGCACGACCTACGTCGACGATGTGCGCCTGCCCGGGATGCTGCACGCAGCCGCCCTGCGCTCGCCGCACCACAACGCCCGGATCACTCGCCTGGACGCTGGCGCGGCTGAAGCGATGGCCGGCGTCCATGCCGTGATCACCCACGCCGACGTGCCCCTGCTGGTGTACGGCCACCTCTCTGGCGGCGGCATCCCCGGCGACGAGCCGCTGCTGGCCAAGGATCACGTCCGCTACCGGGGCCAGCCGGTTGCCCTGGTAGCCGCCGACACGGTGGATATCGCCCGGGCCGCGTGCGCCGCGATCAAAGTCGACTACGAGGAGTTGCCCGCCCTGTTGGACGTGCGCCTCGCGTTCGACGACGGCGCACCGGTGGTCAACGACACCTTCGGCAACTGGTACGACCAGTACGAGGGGAACCTCGATGTCCGCCAGATCCGCAAGGGGGACATCGAGGAGGCCTTCGGCGCGGCCGATCTGATCGTGTCGGGCGTGTACCGGACCCAGTCCCAGGAGCAGGTGCCGCTGGAGACCCAGGTGTGCGTCGCCATACCCGAGCCCGACGGTCGCCTCACCATCCACACCTGCACCCAGGCCATGTACTTCTCGCTCGGCGTGGTGTGCTCGCACCTGCAGATGCCCATGAGCGAGGTGAAGATGGTGGGAGGCACCGTCGGGGGCGGCTTCGGCGGCAAGGTCGACACCGCCTCGGACCCGCTCACCGCGCTCGCCGCCCAGAAGTCGGGACGACCGGTCAAGTGGCGCTGGAGCCGGGAGGAGGAGATGCTCGCCTCCGGCAACCGCGGTCCATGGCACATGGAGATCATCGACGCGGTCAGCCGCGACGGCTGGATCCTGGGCCGCAAGATGCTCACCATCCACGACGCGGGCGCCTACGGCCGCTTCTCGGTTTACGGCGTGACCAAGCACAGCTTCCACCACACCGGCGCCTACACCATTCCCAACCTGCACTTCGACGGCTACGTGGTCTTCACCAACCGCGTCCCCACCACCGCCATGCGGGGCTACGGGATCACCGGGCTGGCCACCGCCATCGAGATCCACGCCGAGCGGGTCGCCAGAGAGCTGGGGATGGACCCCTACGAGTTCCGGCTCAAGAACGCCAACCGGGTCAACGACACGTCGCCCAACCGCATCGCCTATGAGGACCCCAGCACCGTGGAAGTGCTGCAGTCGCTGGCCTCGGCCACCGGTTCGGAGCTGAGCGAAGAGCTCCGGGCGATGAGCAGGGACGAGCGCTCCGGCGACATGCTGCCGGATCATCTCGTGGCCCAGATCGGATCAGGAGGTCACTGATGCTGTCGCTCACGATCAGCCAGTACCGCGCAACACGGCCGCTGACGGGATCTCGGGGAACACCGGGCCGAGTCGAGCGAGGAGGTCACTGATGGCTCTACATCGAGGCAAGGGCGTTGCCACCATCGAGTACCCGACGGGCATGAACCAGAACGGCGATCCGTCGCAGGCCTGGATCAAGGTCAAGCCCGACGGCCGGGTGGACGTGTTCTCGGGAACCTCCGACATCGGCAACGGCTCCAAGACCGTCCAGTCGCAGATCGTGGCCGAGACACTCGGCGTCCCCTACGACTGGATCACCTACGACAACTCCAATACCGACTCCTCGCCCATGTGCACCGGCACGTTCGCTTCGAGGGCCACGTTCGTGGCTGGCAACGCGGTGCTGAAAGCGGCCCGTCAGGTGCGCGAGCGCATCCTCGCCGTGGCCGCCCGCGAGCTGGAGATCGATCCCGAGGACCTCGAAGTTGCCGACGGAGCGGTGTCGGTGAAAGGCACGCCGGCGAAGTCGATGGGCGTGGACGAGGTGGCCGGCGCGGCTACCTTCGTGCACGGCGAGCTGCTGACCGGCGACGGCGCCCATCTGAACCCGGGCGCGGCCATCGTCGACCCCGAGACCGGCGAGGTGGACAAGCCGCCCCACGCCGCCATCTCCTACGCGGCGTGCGCGGCCACCGTCGAGGTCGACGACGAGACCGGCGACGTGCGGGTGCTAAAGCTCACCCAGGCCTACGACATCGGCCGGGCCATGAACCCCACCCTGGTGGAGGGCCAGATCGAGGGCGGCGCGGTGATGGGCCTCGGGTTCGGTGTGCTGGAGACCTGCTACCCGTACTATCCGAGCGCCGAGCATCGGGGCGACGGCATGAACACCTACCACGTCCCGACGATGTCCGAGCTCCCTGACATCGACAATGTGCTAATCGAGAACCCGTCGGAGGGCGGGCCGTACGGTGCCAAGGGAATCGGCGAGATGGCCAACAACGCCCAGCCCGCGGCCATCGCCAACGCCATCTACGACGCCGTGGGCGTGTGGGTGACGGAGTTCCCAATCACTCCCGAGAGGGTGCTGGACGCTCTCGACGCCAAGCGCGCCGGCGGTGGCGAGCCCCGCCGCGAGGGCCGCGTGGTGGCCTTCGACGAGGAACTGTCGATCAACCGCGTCTCATCCACCAGGACCTGGGGGCCCTGACGCATCGCAACCATCCGTCAAGTCCGTTCACACCCGCTCACACATCAAGACCCGTTCACACATCAAGACCCGCTCACACATCAAGACCCGTTCACACATCAAGACCCGCTCACACATCAAGACCCGTTCACAGGAGGGCTGAACAATGACCCTGCGCGCCAACGACGACAGGTTCTGGGATCTCGTTGACCGAGACGCTGCAGTCGAGGTGATCGGCAGCGGCTTCACTTTCACCGAGGGCCCCATCTGGCATCCCCGAGACCACTACCTGCTCTTTTCCGACATGCCCGCCGACGTGCGCCGCCGCTGGCAGGACGGGGAGGTGACCGAGGTGCTCCGGCCGGCCGACAAGTGCAACGGCATGACCTACGACGCCGACCTGAACCTGATCGTGTGCGAGCACTCCACCTCCAAGGTGATGCGCGAGCGCCCCGACGGCAGCCGCGAGACGGTGGCCTCGCACTTCGAGGGGGTGGAGCTGAACAGCCCCAACGACGTGGTGGTCCGGGCCGACGGAACGATCTACTTCTCCGATCCCTGGTACGGCCGCATGCCCGGCTTCGGCCTTGAGCGGCCCCGCGAGCTGGGCTGGCAGGGCGTGTTCCGGGTGGCCCCCGGCGCCGACGGCGCCACGCAGCTGTGCGTGGACCAGGACACCTTCGACCAGCCCAACGGCCTGTGCTTCTCGCCCGACGAGTCGCGGCTGTACATCAACGACACCACCCACGCCCTGGTGCGGGTGTACAGCGTGAGCGCCGACGGCGCCCTCGACGGCGGCGACGTGTTCGTCGACGGCCTGTCCGACGACGACGTGGCCGGCGTGCCCGACGGCATGAAGTGCGACGAGCAGGGCAACATCTGGGTGACCGGCCCCGGCGGCGCGTGGGTGTTCGACTCCGACGCCAACCACCTGGGCGTCGTAGAGATCGACGAGGTGGTCGCCAACCTGCACTGGGGGGGACCGGACTTCCGCACCCTGTTCTTCGCGTCGTCCACCACCGTGCGCGCCCTGCCGACCGTCGTCGGCCCCCACACCGAGGGGTTCATGCGGGCCTGACGGCTCCGCGAGGCAGACCGACGGCACCGACCCCTCGCTCGCACTCCCGGAGTCCAAATACCGATCTCAAGGAGTCAATCCGAAGGAGGCCCCATGGCACTCGAACTAGACCCCGGACGCTGCGCCCTGATCATCCAGGACATGCAGAACGCGTCCATCACCGAGGGCGGCGCGTTCTCGACGCCCGAGTCCCGCGCCCACCACGCGGAGCAGAACCTGGAAGCCAACATCAACCGATTGGCCGACCGCTGCCGCGAGCTCGGCATCCCGGTGCTGCACGTGTGGTTCATCGTGGAGCCGGGATCGCCCGGCTTCAAGGTGAACGCGGGCCTCTTCGAGGCGGTGGCGTCGTCGGGCAGCCTCGACCGCGGCACGTGGGGAGCGGAGCCGTCGCCGGCCACGGCCCCCGCCGAAGGCGACTTCATCATCGAGAAGATGCGCATGAGCGCCTTCCACGACACCAAGCTCGACACCATGCTCAAGGGCTTCGGGCGCGACACGCTGATCCTCAGCGGCGTGCTCACCAACATGGCCATGTCCCACACGGCCCGTACCGGCGCCGACCTCGGCTACTACGTGGTGTTCCCGGAGGACGCAGCCGGCTCCTTCGACGGCGAGTGGCACCGGGTGGCGGTCGACTACGCCCTGCAGAACGTCTCGACGGTCACCGACACAGATTCGGTCCTGGCCGCACTCGGCTGAGCCGCCGCGCATGAACTAGTCGGAATTGGCAGCGTTGTGCATGGCATGCGTGCGTTGTGCTGCCAGTTCGGTGATGGGGGTGGAGCCGTGCCGGATTTGGCAGTGTTTTGCACGGTATGCGTGCGTTGTGCTGCCAGTTCGCCGATGGGGTGGCGCTGCGGTGGGGGCGTGGCACGCTATGGCGGTGACCGCGGCTGCCGATCCCGACACGTCCCACGCCGACGCGGTGCCCCAGCCCCCGGCCGAGCGGGTCTTCAGCACCTCGGTGGTGGTGTCGGGAGTTCGCTGCTTCCTGGCCTACGTGCTGTTCCCGTGGCTGCTGCCTGCGGCTGGCATCGCCTCGGGCGTGGGCTCGGGCCTGGGTCTGGCTATCGGCGCGGTGGCGATTGTGTTCAACCTACTGAGCATCCGGCGTTTCCAGCGGACCGGGCACCGCTACCGGTGGCTGATCACGTCCCTCAACGCCGGGATCATCGTGTTGCTGTCCGTGCTGGTGGCGATCGACCTCAACGACCTGCTCGGCTGAAACCCGGCACCGGTCCGCCAACTCTGGCCCAGGTACCGGGTCGCTGCCCATCGACTCTGGCCCAGGTACCGGGTCGCTGCCCATCGACTCTGGCCCAGGCACCGGGCCGCTGCCCATCGACTCTGGCCCAAGTACCGGGCCAGTTAGACTCGGCCGATGGGCGATCCCCTGCCCGGTCCCCGAATTGGCAGCAAACGGCCCCCTATAGGGTGCAAAACGCTGCCAATTCGCTTGAGCGGGCTGGCACGACGGGCCGAGCCGTGACCACGATCCCCGACTTCTCGCTGGTCGAGCTTCACGATGGGGACGCCGCGGGCCATCCGTCCGCAGCAGCCGTCCACCCGGTGGTGTTCGAGACGCCCGAGGGCATCTCCGTGCCGCCCCTGGCCGGCCCCGACGACCTCGAAGGTGCCGACTTCGTGTCCAGCTACCCGGGTCTCCCGCCGTTCGTGCGCGGGCCCTACCCAACGATGTATGTGACCCGGCCCTGGACGATCCGCCAGTACGCGGGGTTCTCAACCGCCGAGGAGTCCAACGCCTTCTACCGCAGCAACCTGGCCGCCGGCCAGCGGGGCCTGTCGGTCGCCTTCGACCTGCCCACCCACCGCGGCTACGACTCCGACAATCCAAGAGTGGCTGGCGACGTGGGGATGGCCGGGGTGGCCATCGACTCGATCCTCGACATGCGGGTCCTGTTCGACGGCATACCGCTCGACCAGATGACGGTGTCGATGACCATGAACGGCGCAGTGCTGCCCGTGCTGGCCCTCTACGTGGTGGCCGCGGAGGAGCAGGGCGTGAAGCTCGAGCAGCTCGCCGGGACCATCCAGAACGACATCCTCAAGGAGTTCATGGTCCGCAACACGTTCATCTACCCGCCGGCGCCGTCGATGCGGATCGTGGCCGACATCATCGCCTTCACCGCCGAGCGGATGCGGAGGTTCAACTCGATCTCGGTTTCTGGCTACCACATGCAGGAGGCGGGGGCCACCCTCGACATCGAGCTGGCATACACGCTGGCCGACGGCGTGGAGTACGCCCGGGCGGGGCTGGCCGCGGGGCTGGACATCGACGAGTTCGCGCCCCGGCTCAGCTTCTTCTGGTGCGTGGGCATGAACTTCTTCATGGAGGTGGCCAAGCTGCGGGCCGCCCGGCTGCTGTGGGCCCGGCTCATGGGCCAGTTCGACCCCCGGGACCCCCGCTCGCTGTGCCTGCGGACCCACTGCCAGACCAGCGGCTGGAGCCTCACCGCCCAGGACCCCTACAACAACGTGGTCCGCACCTGCGTCGAGGCCATGGCGGCCACCCAGGGCCACACCCAGTCGCTGCACACCAACGCCTTCGACGAGGCGCTGGCCCTGCCCAGCGACTTCTCGGCCCGCATCGCCCGCAACACGCAGCTGTTCCTGCAGCACGAGACGGGCATAACCCGCACCGTGGACCCCTGGGGCGGCAGCTACCACGTCGAGCGGCTCACCAAGCTGCTGGCTGAGCGGGCCTGGACTCACATCGGCGAGGTCGAGGAGCTGGGCGGGATGGCCGCGGCGATCTCCACCGGCCTCCCCAAGCTCCGGATCGAAGAGGCCGCGGCCCGGACCCAGGCCCGCATCGACTCGGGCCGTCAGGCCGTGGTCGGCGTGAACCGCTACCGCGTCGATGACGGTGAGGCTGCGCCGGCGGAGGTCCGCCGCATCGACAACGCCGAGGTGCGTCGGCGGCAGATCGCCCGACTGGAGCAACTGCGGGCTGAGCGGGACCCCGAACCCCTTCGGGTCGCCCTCGACGCCTTGACAGCGGCGGCTCGCACCGGCCAGGGCAACCTGCTGGCGCTGTCGATCGACGCGGCCCGCGCCCAGGCCACGGTCGGAGAGATCAGCAACGCCCTCGAAACCGTCTACGGTCGTCATGTGGCCGAGATCAGGGCAGTGGAGGGCGTGTACCGCAACGAGGCCGCCCGGTCGCCCGCTGCAGGCGCTGGCGGGGATGCCGGCAACACCGGCGGGAGCGACGGACGGGTCTCCGGCGGGGATGCCGAAGGGTCTGGGCCGGACGGTATCGACGTCGCCCGGGCCGCGGCCGACGAATTCGCCCGCCGTCAGGGCCGCCGGCCACGCATTCTCGTGGCCAAGGTCGGCCAGGACGGTCACGACCGGGGACAGAAGGTCATTGCCACCGCCTTTGCCGACTTGGGCTTCGACGTCGACATCGGGCCGCTATTCGCCACCCCGGCCGAGGTGGCCCGCCAGGCGGTCGAGGCCGACGTGCACGTCGTGGGAGTTTCGTCGCTAGCTGCGGGCCACCTCACGCTGGTGCCCGAGCTGCGCGATGAGCTGGCGAGGCTGGGCCGGGCCGACATCGCCATCGTGGTGGGCGGGGTCGTTCCCGCCGCCGACGTCGACGAGCTGCTGGCCGCCGGCGCCGTCGCGGTCTACCCGCCCGGCACCGTGATCTCGGAGGCGGCGATCGAACTGCTGGAGCACCTGTCGGAATGAGTGCCGCGATCTGCCCGCCAGCTTCGCGAAATCGATGCAGCTCACACGCTTGATGGCGGCCGAGTGCCGCGATCTGCCCGCCAGCTTCGCGAAATCGATGCAGCTCACACGCTTGATGGCGGCCGAGTGCCGCGATCTGCCCGCCAGCTTCGCGAAATCGATGCAGCTCACACGCTTGATGGCGGCCGAGTGCCGCGATCTGCCCGCCAGCTTCGCGAAATCGATGCAGCTCACACGCTTGATGGCGGCCGAGTGCCGCGATCTGCCCGCCAGCTTCGCGAAATCGATGCAGCTCGTACCCTCTATCGCGCTCAACTGCATCAACTGGGGCGATGGACGAGGTGTCGGCGAGAAACGAGATGTCGACAGGGGACGAAATGTCGGCGGTGGACGAGATGGATGAATTGGCTGCTGGTGTGCTGGCGGGGGACCGCACTGCCATGGGGCGGGCCATCACCCTGGTGGAGTCGACCCGGCCCGACGACCGTCGGCGCGCTCAGGCGTTGCTGGCCGAGTTGCTGCCCCACGCCGGGGGGGCACATCGGGTGGGCATCAGCGGCGTGCCCGGCGCGGGCAAGTCCACATTGATCGAGGCTCTGGGCACCCGGCTGACCGGCGCGGGTCACCGGGTAGGCGTGCTGGCGGTCGATCCTTCGAGCATGGTCACCGGCGGATCGATCCTGGGTGACAAGACTCGCATGGCCCGCCTCGCCGCCGACGAGAACGCCTTCATTCGGCCCTCGCCATCGGCGGGGACGCTGGGCGGCGTGACCAGCACCACCCCGCGGTCGATCACCGTGCTGGAGGCGGCCGGCTACGACATAGTGCTGGTGGAGACGATGGGCGTTGGCCAGTCCGAGGCGGCCGTCCACGCCTCGGTGGACTGCCTGTGCGTGCTGGCTCTGGCCGGCGCGGGCGACGAGCTGCAGGCCGTCAAGCGGGGCCTGCTGGAGCTAGCCGACGTGATCGCCGTCAACAAGGCCGACGGCGCAGGCGAGCAGCCCGCCCGCCTGGCCGCGGCCGAGCTCCGCCGGGCCCTGCCCCTGCTCGCGCCCTCCAGTGACGCGGGACCCCCTCTAGTGCTGACAGTCTCGGCCCAGACCGGCGCCGGCGTAGACGAACTCTGGAACAGCATCATCGAGCACCGCCGCCTGCTCGAGTCCACCAGCGCCCTCGCCCACCGCCGGGCCCAAGGCCGCCTCGCCTGGATGCAGGCCCTCCTAGAGCACCGCCTGCTAGAGAACTTCGAGTCCCACCCCGGCCTGGCCGACCGCCGAGCCGAACTAGAGCAAGCCGTACAGCAAGGCCAAATCACCCCCGAGTCCGCCGTCGACCAGCTTCTGTCGAGATAGATCAAGGCTGCTCTTTGGGGTTCTAGGGCGATCTCACCTGGCAGATCGGGGAGAGGCCGTGTTTCGGTGCGGCTGTCGGCGGGCTATGACAGCGGGGCGGAGGGGGTTCGGTAGTCGTAGAGGGCGTACGGGTTGAGGAACTGGCGCTGCCAGAGTCGTTGCTTCTCGACGGCGGGCAGGGCCGCGAGTTCGCAGACTTCGGCCCACTGGTCCCGGATGACCGCGATCTGGTGGTCGACGATTTCGCGGGCCTGTTGCGCGGTCAGGTGGTAGTGGCCGGCGTGGGCGATGCAGCGAGACACCTGGCTGAGGCGGTCGCCGTTGTCGCCGAACGCCATCGCCTGGGCCGCCTCGCCGCCCGTGCGGGTCTGGGGGCAGATGTCGTAGGCGGGCGTCAGCGTCAGGCTGTGGCCGTCCCAGAAGGCGGAGTGGTTGCGGGCGTGATCGTCGGTGTTGCCGACGAGGATGTTGAACACGATGCGCGAGAACAGCTCTCGCAGGGTCGCATCGGGCGCGGTGAAGCGCGACCGCACCTGATGGGCGAGGTCGACGTAGGTCGCGTACCGGCCCGCGATGCCATCGGCGTCGTGCAACTCCAGGATGGTCAGCGCCGAGACCATCATGCGCCTGGCGCGCTGGAGGGTCCGGTCGAATCGCTCCACGAGCAGCACGTCCTTGCCGAGGGCCTGGGCGAGTTCGACGGGCGCGGCGTCGAGTCCGGCGCGTCGGGCCAGTTCCATGGCGATGAACTCGGCCTTCACCACCGGGTACGGGTCTGTCGAGGAGGCGAACTTGGCGATCACGCTGCCGGCACCTTCGGCAAGCAGGGCCTTGGGCCGGGCCCCGCCCACCGAGGTCCCGTGCAGCAGGGCCCGATCCAGTGCCGGGGTGAGGGCCTCGCCGCTCTCGACGCGTTCGGCGGCCTCGGCCAACTCGGCCAGTGCCGCGGCGTCGCCGGAACGGGCCTCGTAGTGGGTGGCCGACGCCTGGAAGTCGAGGGCGCCGATGCGGTCGGATCCCGACTCCAGCAGGTAGGCCAGGACGTGAAGGTCCGAGCGGGAGCTAGCGGGCGCGGAGGGTCAGGTTCTTGCGGTTGGTGATCTTGTAGTGACGGTGGTCGTGGGTGATCCAGCCCAGCCGGACGAAGGCGTGGATCGCCTTGTTGACCCGCTCGCGGCTGGCCCCCACCATCGAGGCCAGCTCCTCCTGGGTTAGGGGCATCTCGAACTCGTCGCGGTCTCCGGCCATCTCCAGCAGACGCTTGGCGGTGCGCCCCATCACGTCGAGGAAGACCGTGTCGGACAGGGCCTGGTCGGTCGCCCGCAGCCTCCGGGCCAGAAGCTGCACGGCGCTCCACAGCGCCGTCGGATGGTTCTCGTAGAGCAGCCGCAACTCCGCGTAGGGCACCACCAGCAACTCGGACTCCTCCAGGGCCCGGGCCTGGGCCGAACGGTTGAGGCCGTCGAGGAATCCCAGCTCGCCGAACAGTTCGCCGGGGCCCATCAGGGCCAGAAGCGACTCCCGCCCGTCCTCCGATTCCTGGGCTATGGCGATCCGCCCCGCCATCACCAGGTAGAACTCGTGGGGCTCGGCCCCCTCATCGAACAGCACGACATTTCGCTGCAGTGAGAGCACCGTTCCGGCAGCCGCGATGTGGTCGATCTGCTCGTCGTCCAGGTCGGCGAAGAGGATCGTGGCGCGCAGCGCCTCCCGCAGTTCCTCGGGGGTCGCCCCGATGGCGGCGCTGGCGGCGCTGGGGGCAGCATCGGGCGCAGGGGTGGTGTCGGGCATACCAAAGGCGCACACTAGTAGCGGTGGCCAAGAGTGATAGTGAGAATCGTGGCGGCGCAGAAGCAGTGTCGGGCCGGTTGGCGACCGTGATGTGGCGGTGGGAATGAGTGATCGTGCGAATCGCGGCGGCGCAGAGTCCGGCGTTTGGGCCATCATTGCCGCGGCCGGGGCGGGGAACCGTTTCGGGGGTGCCAAGCAGTTCAGCCGCCTAGGGGACCGGTCTGTGCTCGACTGGACCGTGCAGGGCGCGGCCCGCTGGTGTGAGGGAGTGGTGGTGGTGTTGCCCGCAGCACGCAGCACCGGCGAGCATGCCTGGAGACCGCAGTACTCGCCCGGCGACCGTTCCGGGCAGGTGGTCGTAGTGGCGGGCGGAGTGCTGCGCTCCGACTCGGTGCGTTGCGGGCTCGGCCGGATACCGGACGACGCCGAGATCGTCTTGGTCCACGATGGTGCCCGGCCGCTGGCCCCCGACGGCGTGTTCGAGCGGGTCATCGAGGCCGTGCGGGCTGGTGCCGACGCGGCCGTCCCGGTGATTGACGTGACCGACACAATCCGCTGGCGAGGAGGCGGCACTGCCGATCGCCGCAAGCTGGCCGCGGTGCAGACCCCTCAAGCCTTTCGAGCCGACGCGCTCCGGGCCGCCCACGCGGCCGGTGCCGACGCCACCGACGACGCCACGCTGGCGGAAGCAGCCGGCGCGACGGTGGTGACCGTCGTCGGCGACAGCCGCAACCTCAAGATCACCGAGGCCCACGACCTAGTGACGGCCGAAGCGCTGCTAGGGGCCTGCCCAGAGGCCGAGCGGATGGAAAGCGATTCATGAGAGTTGTTTCTGACCCCCGAGCGAGGCCGCGGGCCCGAGCGGCCCGTGAGCGAAGCGAACGAGAGCGGGGACCAAGGCCCGAGCAGCCGGCGAATGCAGTGAACCAGAGCGGGAATGACACCGCTGCGACAGTACGGGTTCTCATCCATTCGCGTTCACGGGAAGCACTAGGCGACAACGGCGGCAACCGTGGGTGATGCACCGATGCGGGTCGGGCAGGGGTTCGACGTGCACCGCTACAGCGACGACCCTGAGCGGACGCTGGTCCTGGGCGGGGTGCGCTTCGACGGCGAGCGGGGCCTGCACGGCCACTCCGACGCCGACGTCGTCGCCCACGCCTGCATCGACGCGTTGCTGGCCGCGGCGGGCCTTCCCGACATCGGCCAGATGTTCAGCGACCGCGACCCGGCCTGGGCCGGCGCCGACAGCATCGACCTGCTCCGTCGAGCCGCCGACGCGGTGCGGGAGGCGGGATGGGATCCGGTGAACCTGTCGTGCACCGCGGTGCTCGACTCTCCCAAGCTGGCGCCCCACCGCGACGCCATGCAGCAGCGTCTCAGCGCTGCGGCCGGCGCGCCGGTGACCGTCACCGGCCGCAGCAGCGAGGGCGTGGGCGCCTTGGGCCGCGGCGAGGGGGTGGCCGCCTGGGCGGTGGCGCTTGTGGCCCGGCATTCCGACTATTCGAGCGGAACCCCGGGTGAGTCGTTCTAGCCGGTCGCGCCGCCCTCACCCGGAGGGCGGGGGTGGCCGCCTGGGCGGCGGTCGCTCCTGTGGTCCGACAGCCCGACACGCTGGATCGGGTCGGTCCCGGTGAGCCGTTCCAACCGGTCGCGCCGCCCGCGGCCGGGGCCGGCGAGGCGTCCGGGCTCGCGCGGGCCTGGCAGCCGACCCCGAGCTTCAGGAACGGCGGGACGGGACCGCAGCAGTCTGGGCGGGGAGCAGGTTGAGGGCCGGCAAGCAGTCCGTGAGCTGTTGCTGGCCGGCCGGCGGCGGACTCGCACAGTCATGATTGCTCAGGGTCTCGATCCCGCTCCCATCGTCGGCCACATCGTCGAGCTGGCCCGCGAGCAACGGGCCGCGGTCCGCGAGGTCAGCCGCCCCGAGCTTGATGCCACCGCCCGGACCGAGTCGCCCCAGGGCGTCGTCGCCCTCGCCGATCCGCTGCCCGAGGTCGGCGTGGCCGAACTGGCTCAGGCACCGGCGGACGGCGCTACGGGCCGTGACGGTCGCCCAGCCGGATCGCCCTTCCTGCTGGCTCTGGACGGCATCACCGATCCGGGCAACTTCGGCGCCGTGCTGCGCACCGCCGAGTGTGCCGGGGTGACCGGGGTCGTGCTGCCCAGACACCGCTCTGCCCGGATCACGCCCACGGTGGCCAAGGCGGCCGCCGGCGCGGTGGAGCACCTGAGGTTTGCGGTCGTGCCCGGCATCCCGTCGGCGCTGCGCACGCTGAGCAGCCACGACGTGTGGACGGTCGGACTCGACGCGGCCGGGCCCCGCCCCCTTCACGAGCTTGAGCTGGCGGGCGAGGCGGTGGCCCTGGTTCTAGGCTCCGAAGGGAGGGGCCTGTCCCGGCTGGTTGCCCAGCGCTGCGATGTTCTGGCCTCCATCCCGTTGCGGGGCGTGCTGGGCTCTCTCAATGTCTCCGCCGCCGCTGCGGTGGCCTGTTTCGAAATGGCCCGCCGCCGCTAGCTGGCCCACGCCATCGCCGCCGCCCGGCTTGCGTTCCCGAACTGGCAGCAGAATGCACGCATACCGTGCAAGACGCTGCCAATTCCTCCCAACCCGGCCTCAAGTTCCCGAACTGGCAGCAGAATGCACGCATACCGTGCAAGACGCTGCCAATTCGCTGGCCGGCTCTAGCCCGCGACCGCCGCGAGGGCCGCGGCTGCCTCAGCGGGGCGGCCAGCTATCACGCCGTCCACGCCCAACTCGAACAGTTCGGCGTAGAACTCCCGGGTCTCCACCACATCGGTCCCGCTCAGCCACACCCACACCTTCCGACCCTCGTCGTGGACGCGGGCCACCGTGTCCGCCGTCACCACCGGGATGCCCTGGTAGGTGAAGGGCACCTGCACAACGGAGATGCTCGGGTCCAGAGCCTGGCCGGCCGCGAACCAGCCCAGCAGGGCGGCCTCGCCGGGGGTGGTCGCCACCGACGGGGCCAGGTCGCCGAGGGCCGCCAGCACGTCGTCGTTGAAGCAGGCCACGATCACGGAGTCCTCCCGGCCGAGGTCGGCGATCTCGGCCGCGAGCACCTCGGCCGCGGCTATGCCGGTGGCGGGGTCCTCCTCGCCGTCGGGGCCCCGCTGGAGCTTGATCTCCACATCCAGGACGTGATGGGGGAACCGTTCGGCCACCTCCCGGAACGTCGCCACCCTGAAGTCGTCGGCCTCGAAGCCCTCGGGAGGCTCGACGGCGCCGGTCCGCACGCCCCGGAAGACGTACTCGGAGTCGGGCCGGGTCTGGTCGCCCCACAGGCCGGGCACGAACCAGTGGGCGTTGTCGAGGGCCTGGATCTCGGCCAGGGTGAGCTCGCCCACCGGCCCGGTCGCCTCGGTGGTGCGGTCGACGGTGTCGTCGTGCTGGACGATCAGCGCCCCATCGGCGGTCAGCATCACGTCGAGCTCGAGGATGTCGGCACCGGCCGCGGCCGACTGGGTGTACGCGTACAGGGTGGAGTGGGGGTAGTCCTGGTTGCCCCCCGCATGGGCAATCACCAGCGGGCGGTCCAGCGCAACCAGCGCCTCGACCGTGGACGCCTCCGGCCGGGGCACCAACGCGGTGGTCGTCGTGGTCGGGGGTGCCGTGGTGGTAGTCGGGGGTGCCGTGGTGGTGGCGGCCGTGGTCGAAGTCGTCGTCGATGTCGCGGGAGCTGCGGTGGTGGCTGGAGCGGTCGTGGTCGGTGGGCTCGTGGTAGGGGCGACAGTGCTCGCGGCCACTGCCGATGACGTTGTTGGATTCGAATCCGGGGCCATTCCATCGGCCGTCTCGGGTGCTGGCGCCGCCGCATCGCCTCCGCAGCTCGCGGCGGCCACGATTGCTGTCGCAACTAGGGCGGCGATCAGTGACACGCCCCGCCGACGATGCTGGGCCGCAGTCATGCCCTGATCAGTTCCCGCCATCCTGGTTGACCCTAGTAGTTGGGAATTGGCAGCGACCGGAGCGCTATTGGGCGTCCTCGGCTGCCAGTTCGGTGTGGTGGCTGGGGGACCGGCGGCCTTTGAGGAATTGGCAGCACTTTGCGCCGGATGCGTGCATCTTGCTGCCAGTTCGGCTCGATCCGGCTGTGGTTTCGTCCTCGCGCTGCCGCCAGCATGGGCCAACAACGGCGCGGTCTGTCATGATGACGGCTCAACCCGGGCGTGAACCGACTGCCGGAGGAACCCGAGCCATGGCGATGAACACCGACCGCTTGATCGATCTGTTCGGGCTCGACGGCAAGTCGGCCGTAGTCACCGGCGGCAGTCGCGGTCTCGGCTACATGATCGCCGGCGGGCTGCTCGACGCGGGCTGCCGGGTGATCATCTCGGCCCGCAAAGTGGAGCAGGTGACGGCCGCCGCCGAGCAGCTGTCGGCTCGGGGCGTCTGTGAGGCGGTACCGGCCGACCTGTCCAGCCCGGAGGGCTGTGAAGCTCTGGCCGCGGCAGTCGCGGAGAGATGGGACTCGCTCGACATACTCGTCAACAACGCGGGAGCGAGCTGGGGAGCGGAACTCGACGAGTTCCCGGTGCACGGCTGGAACAAGGTCATCGACACCAACCTGAGCGGCCCGTTCTTCCTCACCCAGAAGCTGCTGGGGCTGCTGCGGGCCGCGGCCGGCCCCACCGATCCGGCGCGGGTCATCAACGTCGCCTCCGTCGACGGCCTGAAGGTGCCCTACCTGGAGACCTACTCGTACTCGGCGTCCAAGGCGGGGATCATGCACCTCACCCGCCATCTCGCCAAGCGGTTAGCGCCCGAGCACATCACTGTGAATGCGATAGCGCCCGGCCCGTTCGACTCCAAAATGATGGCGTTCATCCTCGACGACCCCAAGGCCCGGGCCGCGCTGGCGACCCAGGTGCCTCTGGGCCGCATCGGTGAGCCCGAAGACCTGGCCGGAGCGGCGGTGTACCTGGCTTCTCGGGCCGGGTCGTACCTGACGGGCGCCACCGTCCCTGTGGGCGGCGGCCTCGCCTGCGCTGACTGATCCCAACTCGAATTGGCAGCGGGGTGAGAGCTTCGTTCAGGCCAGGACGACGGGCAGCGACTTGAGCGCGTTGTTGAGATTCGAGCGCTGGCGGCGGGGCTCGCCCGCAAGTTCCACGTGCTCGAAGCGGGCCAGGAGCTCCTCGAAGAACACCCGACCCTCGAGCCGGGCGAGATGCACGCCCAGGCAGAAGTGGGTGCCGATGCCGAACGACAGGTGCGGATTGGGGTTCCGGGTGATGTCGAAGGACTGCGGATCGTCGAACACGGCCTCGTCGCGGTTGGCCGACGTGTAGATCATCGCCACCTTGTCGCTCGCCGCGATCGGCTGGCCCGCGACCTCTGTGTCAGTCATCGCCGTGCGCCGGAAGTAGTGCAGCGGGTTGGCCCAGCGCAGCACTTCCTCGATCATCGCCGGTATCGCCTCCGGGTTCCGGCGCACCGCCTCCATCTGCTCGGGATGCTGCAGCAGGGCCAGCAGCCCGCCCGACAGCATGGTGCGGGTGGTGTCGTTGCCGGCCGTCACCAGCTGCACGAAGAACCGGCCGAAGTCGATGTCGGTCATCAGCCGCCCGTCGAAATGGCTGCCGAGCAGGACGTCGGTCAGGTCCCCCTGGGGCGGCATGGCCCGCCGGCGGGCCGCGAACCCCATCGCGTAGATGGCCATCTCGACGCTGGAGGAGCCCCTCTCGGAGGCCTCGGCGATGTCGGGGTCCTGGCCGCCGGAGTTGCGCTCGGCCAGGGCATGGATGGCCGGCCAGTCCTCTTGGGGCAGCCCCAGCAGCTGGCCGACGACCGCGCTGGGCAGGTGAGCGCACACATCGTGGACGAACTCCACCTCGCGGCTGGTGTCGATGCCGTCGAGGATCCCGACGGTGATGGCCCGGATCCGGTCCTCCATCTGCCCGATCACCCGAGCCTTGAACTCCGGCGACACCGGCTTTCGGTAGGCGGTGTGGCGCGGAGGGTCCATGGCCAGGAGCATGTCTCGCATGGCCTCGAGGCTCGCCGGCTCGAGATCCTCGATGACCACGCCCCCCTCCGTGGCCGAGAACACCTCGGGATGGCGGGCCACGTGGACCACGTCGGCGTGGCGCAGCACCGCCCAGTAGCCGGGCTCGCCCGGCACGTCCTGCCAGCACACCGGGCGCTCGCGGCGGAGGCGGGCAAAGAGTTCGTGCGGCGGACCGTCCGCGTAGAGGTCCGGCGAGTAGATGTCCACGGATGCGGTGTCGGGCATGGTCGGCTCCTGCCGCTGGCGATGCGCCCGCCCGGGGCGCCGGGACGCGGCGAACGGTCGCGGCCGAATGGTAACGGCCCGCCGGGACGGGGGCCGAAGATGGCAGGGGCCTCCGATTCGTCTTCCCGGGCGCTGCGCTGTCTTGCGTGCGGCGGAGCGCACGGGCCGAAGATGGAATTGGCCTCTGATTCGTCTACCCTCGTATGTCGGCCCCTGTCAGAGCAAGGAGCCGACGCACATTCACGGAGGCCGATCCCAGTGGCAACCGGACGATCCAGCTTCGCAAAGCGTCAGCGGGACATGGCCAAGAAGGCCCGCGCCGAGGCCAAGCGCCAGAAGCGCCTGGGACGGGGCGAGCTCTACGAGCTGGAGCACGCCCAACGCGACGCCGACAACGTCGAGGCGCCGCAACAGGGCTCCGGCCTCAGCAACGACGAGATCATGGCCAAGGTGGAGGATCTGCACCGGCGCTACAGCGACGGGCAGATGGACCTCGAGTCGTTCGACGAGCAGAGGGCCACGCTGATGGCCCAGATCTCCGTCGACTGAACGGCACTGGCGGCGTCGACGAATCCCTGGTCCGGCATCGACGCGTCTTGTAGCTTGGCGTCGAGTATGGGGCTGGAGGGACTGCGCACGGGGCTCACCTTCGACGATGTGCTGATCGTCCCCCGGCGATCCTCGATCCGGTCCCGCCAGGACGTGTCGGTGCGGACGCGGCTGTCGCGCCGCATCGAGCTGGACCTGCCGGTCGTGGCCGCCAACATGGACACGGTCTGCGAGCACGAGATGGCCGTCGCCATGGCCCGGCTGGGCGGCATCGGCATCGTGCATCGCTTCCTGCCGATCGACACGCAGGCCGATGAGATCTACCGGGTGAAGGAGGCCGGCGCCTCCCTCGCCGTTGGCGCGGCGGTGGGCACCGACCGCGACATGGTCGATCGGGCCAAAGCGCTGGTGGCGGCCGGAGCCGACGCGCTGGTGCTGGACATCGCCCACGGCCACTCGGACCACGCCATCGACGGCGTGCGCACCCTCAAAGACTGTTTCGCCGATGTGGACGTGCTAGCCGGGAACATCGCCACGGCCGACGGCGCCGTCGATCTGGTGGAGGCGGGCGCCGATGCGGTGAAGGTGGGTGTCGGTCCCGGTGGCGTGTGCACCACCCGCACGGTGGCCGGCGTCGGCGTCCCCCAGTTGACGGCCATAGCCGACGTGGCCGCCGTCGGCGTGCCGGTCATAGCCGATGGAGGCATCCGCAGCTCCGGCGACATCGCCAAGGCCCTGGCCGCGGGAGCGTCCACGGTGATGGTGGGCAGCATGCTGGCGGGCACCAAGGAGAGCCCCGGCGAGGTGGAGCAGGGGCCGAAGGGCCTGCAGAAGCGCATCCGGGGGATGGCCAGCTTCGAGGCGGTCCAGGCCCGGGCCGACCGCTCGGGGGAGGATCTCGACGAGGAGTACTTGTCGTACCGGGCCCCTGAGGGCGTGGAGGGAACCGTCCCCTACAAGGGAGAGGTCTCCAAGCTGGTGCTGCAGCTGATGGCCGGCCTGCGCAGCGCCATGAGCTATACCAACGCCACCACGCTGGCGGAGTTCACCGAGTTGGCTGAGTTCATAGCGGTGACCCCGCAGGGCGTCATCGAGAGCCTGCCCCACGCCACACTCGGCCCTCGCTAGGGCCGGAGAGTCAACCGGTCAGTGCGGCGAAGCGCTCGAGGGTGGCGGGGTCTCCGCTGATCAGCAGCGTGGTCACTACCGACGACCGCCACGCCTCCAGATCCTCGGCGATCTTGGCCCATGGGCCGATCAGCGCGATCTCCTCACACATCTGGGTGGTCACCGCGGCGGTCGCCGCGGCCTTGTCGCCGGCCAGGTACAGCTCCTGGATGATGTCGCACTGGGCCTCGTAGCCCATGCGGTCGAACACGGCCCGGTGGAAGTTGGCCCCCTTGGCGCCCATGCCTCCGACGTACAGCGAGATCACCGGACGCACGAAGTCGGCGCAGGCCTCGATGTCGTCGCCGGGGACCAGGACGGTGGAGGCCACCACCTCGAAGTCATCGGGGTCTCGCCGGGCGCCGGGGCGGCCGAAGCCGTCGGCCAGGAAGCCGCGGTACATGGCGTCGTGGCGGGGCGAGAACAGCCAGGCCAGCCAGCCGTCGCAGATCTCGGCCGCCAGCGCCACGTTCTTGGGTCCCTCCGCGCCCAAGTAGATCGGGATGTCCCGCCGCAGCGGGTGCACGGTGCTCTTGAGGGCCTTGCCCAGACCGGTGCTGCCCTCGCCGGCGTAGGGGAGCTGGTAGAACTCCCCGTCGTAGGCGACGGGGCCGGCCCGGTCGATGACCCGGCGCATGATGTCCACGTACTCGCGGGTCCGGGCCAGCGGCCGGGAGTACGGCCGCCCGTACCAGCCCTCCACCACCTGGGGGCCGGATGCGCCGACGCCCAGCACGAACCGGCCGCCGGACAGGTGGTCGAGGCTCATGGCGGCCATGGCCGTGGCGGCCGGGGTGCGGGCCGACATCTGGGTGATGGACGTGCCCAGCCGCACCCGCTCGGTGGCTGCCCCCCACCAGGCCAGCGGCGTGAAGCAGTCCGAGCCGTAGGCCTCGGCGGTCCAGATCGAGTCGAACCCGAGCCGGTCGGCAGCCGCGATCTGCTCGGCCACCCCCGCGGGCGGCCCCGCCGACCAGTATCCGGTGTTCAGTCCCAGCTTCATTGGGTTCTCCTTGGGTGGCGCAGAGGCCGGGGTCCTTCTGGTGGCCGCGGCCCGTGGGGCACGGTATCGCTAACGGGGCCGCACCTCTGTTCTCGTGAGGGTGATCCCATAGACGGGCCGTATCACGGGACCGGCGGGCGTGCTCACACGGTTCGCTCCAATCGGATCGACGAGCAGCGCCTGTGCGGTTGCCACGCCCACGCCGGACTTCTCCGCGGCCGTGTCGATCACACCCCATCCGTACTGCGGCAGCGGAATCTCGATGGTCTCAAGGCGGCGTCTCTCAAGTTCATCCCGGCGCATCTCGAGCTTGACTTCGACCAGTCCTCCAGATTGGGATCCGATGCGGCCTTCGATCCGGGCGTACCTGGACAGGTCAGCGATGGTCGGCCACCACGACCCTGTACGGCATCTGGATGACTCGGTCCTCCTTGAGCACCTGCTTCACGAAGAACCGACCCCCAGCCGCCTTGCGGAAGCCTGCATTCGTGGCTTCCCGCTGGGTGTCGAAGAACTCGGTCGGCTCGCTGAGGCGGCGGTAGATCATCAAGGCCCACTTGCCCTCATGATTCTCCAGCATCTTGGCGCGCCGACGGTCGAAGGCCGTCTCCAACCGGTCCAGCACGGGATCGGGAACCATGTGACTGAGTATGCCATCGAGGCAGACCGTCGGGCGCGGATGATGCAGAGGCCCGTCGGTCTGCCCCACGGACGACGGCGATGTTGGCCGATAGGACATCGGTCTGCTCGGGGATAGACCGCGGTTGCGAGCGGGGCCCGGCCCGGCGAGAGTGAGGGGGCCCATGGACTTCGATCTTCTCCCTGACGACGACTCCCGCCGGGTCGAGGTGCGGTGCTGGCTTGCGGAGCACCCGAATCCCACGGGGCGGCAGCTGGCCGAGGCCGGATACGTGGTTCCCCACTGGCCCCGGCCTTGGGGATTGGAAGCCGACGGGCTGCACCAGCTCGTCATCGACGAGGAGCTGGCCGCGGCGGGTGTGAAGCGGCCCGACAACCTGATCGGCATCGGCTGGGCCGCGCCCACGATCCTCGCCGCCGGCACCGCAGAGCAGAAGGACCGCTACCTGTGGCCCATCTTCAGCGGCGAGGAGTACTGGTGCCAGCTCTTCAGCGAGCCCGACTCCGGATCGGACCTGGCCTCGCTGTCCACCCGGGCCGTGCGCGACGGCGACACCTATGTGGTGAACGGCGCCAAGATCTGGTCGAGCGGGGCCCACCACAGCAAGTTCGGGATCCTGATCGCCCGGACCGACCCCGACGTGCCCAAGCACAGGGGAATCTCCTATTTCATCTGCCCCATGGACGCTCCCGGCGTGACGTTGAGCCCCATCGTGGACATGACGACCGCCCACTCGTTCAACCAGGTGTTCTTCGACGATGTGCGGCTGCCGGTCGGCCTGCGGGTGGGGGCCGAGGGTGACGGCTGGCGCCTGGCCAAGGTGACGCTGGCCAACGAGCGGGTCAGTCTGTCCTCGGGCGGGGTGCTGTGGAGCCTCGGCCCCACCGCCCAGAAGCTGGTCGAGCTCATCAAGGGCAATGGCGGGGTGTCCGACTCTGTGCTGCGAGACCGTGTGGCCTCGGTGTACTGCGAAGCGGAGGTGCTCCGCCTCAACCAGCTGCGCACGCTCAGCGCCCGCCTGGCCGGGCGCGCGCCCGGGCCTGAGGCGTCGATTCTGAAGATCATGTCCGACGACCACGGCCAGAGGGTGATGGAACTGGCCGCGGCCACGGTTGGCGCGGCCGGCCTGCTCACCGGGTCGGGACCGGCCGGAGAGATTCCCAAGTCGATGCAGACCGGCGCCACCGAGGTCAACTTCCCCCGAGGCGGCGGCCACTTCCCGGAGGTCGATCCCATCTGGCATTACGGCCTGCTGTTCTCCCCGGCTCTGACGCTGGGCGGCGGCACGTTCGCCGTGCAGCGAAACATCGTGGCCGAACAGGCCCTGGGCCTGCCCCGCGAGCCCAACGTGGAGGCTGGCCTCACCTGGAGCGAAACCCAAAGAAGGCGCGCCTAACTGGCGATGAATTGGCAGCGTTGTGCACGGATGGCGTGCTTTTTGCTGCCAGTTCGGCGGACCGCCTGGACGGCATGCCGATTCCCGAAAGTAGGCTCGCTCCCATGAAGACCCGTATCACCGACATGTTGGGAATCGAGTTTCCTATCGTCGCTTTCAGCCACTGCCGCGATGTCGTGGCCGCGGTGTCCAAAGCCGGTGGGATGGGGGTGCTCGGGGCGGTGGCCCACTCGCCCGAGAGCCTCGAGATCGACCTGGAATGGATCGAGGCCGAGGTCGGCGACAAGCCCTACGGCGTGGACGTGATCATGCCGGCCAGCCTGGCCGGCGGCCCCGACGGGGGCTTCACCCTCGACGATGTCCGCCAGCTGATCCCGGCCACCCATGTCGACTTCGTGGACGACATCCTGGCCCGCTACGACGTGCCCGCACTGTCCGACGACGACGGGTCGGACTCGCTCACCTCCTTCGGCAGCCTGGGCGACATGACGCCATTCTCGGCCGACGCGGCCGGCGCCCAGCTGGAGATCGCCCTGGCCCACCGGAGCGCCTTCGTAGCCAACGCGCTGGGCCCGCCGCCGCAGTTCATGATCGATGCGGCCAAGGACGCCGGCAAGCTGGTCGGCGCGCTGGCCGGCCGGGCCGTGCACGCCGAGCGCCATGCCGCCGCGGGGGTGGACATCATCATCGCCCAGGGGCACGAGGCGGGCGGCCACACCGGCGAGATCGGCTCGATGGTGCTGATCCCGGAGATCGTCGATGCGGTGGACATGCCCGTGCTCGGTGCGGGCGGCATCGGCCGTGGCCGCCAGATGGCGGCAGCCATGGCCCTGGGCGCCGAGGGCGTGTGGTGCGGCTCGGTGTGGCTGACGACCGTCGAGGCCGAGACCCATCCGGTGGTGAAGGACAAGCTGCTGTCGGCAAAGTCGTCCGACACGATGCGGTCGCGTTCCCTCACCGGCAAGCCGGCCCGGATGCTCAAGTCGGCGTGGACCGAGGAATGGCAGCGGGCCGACACCCCCGATCCGCTGCCGATGCCGCTTCAGCCGATATTGACCCGCACCGCTCAGCGCCGCATCGAGCGGGGCGCGCACTCTGCCGGGTCGGGGGCCGAGAAGCTGGCCAACTACTTTGTCGGGCAGATCGTGGGCACCATGAACCAGACCAAGACCAGCGCCCAGGTGGTGTACGAGATCATCGAGGAGTTCATCGACTCGGTGGAGTCCCTGGCCGCCCGCCTGGAGGCCTGAGCGCAGCCGAGCGCTCGACTGCGAGAGGCGGATTGTGACTGGGGGACTGCGAAGCGTCGGGGGTCGGTACTTCGTTCAGAATCCCGGACCGACCAACATCCCCGACCGGGTGTTGGAGGCGTTCCGCCGCCCGGCGATCGACTTCGCCGACCCCGAGTTCGTCGCGCTGGCCGAAGGCATCTGGGCCGAACTGCCCGAGATCTTCGGCGGGGCCGACAAGATTGTGGTGCTCACCACCGTCGGCCATGGTGCCTGGGAGTCGGCGCTGACCAACACCCTCGATCCCGGCGATGCGGTGCTGATCCCCGACTGTGGGCTGTTCGGGCGGCGCTGGGCGAGGATGGCCCGAGACCTCGGCTACGAGGTGGTGATGACGGAGCGCCATGTGCGCCGTCCGACCGACCCGGCCGAGATCGCCGACATTCTCGCGGCCGACACCGCCCACCGGATCAAGAGCGTGTGCATCGTCCACACCGAGACCTCCACCGGCGCGGTCGTCGATCTGGCCGCGATGCGGGCTGCCATAGACGCCGCCGACCATCCGGCGCTGTTCGTTGTGGACGGGGTGTGCTCGCTGGGCATCGAGCCGCTGCGGATGCGCGACTGGGGCATCGACGTGGTGGTGGCCGCCTCCCAGAAGGGCCTGATGATGCCGCCGGGCCTGGCGTTCTGCGCGCTGAGCGACCGGGCCGTGGAACGCAACCGGCTGGCGGCCACGCCCCGGTTCCACCTGGCGTGGACGCCCCGCTTCGAGGAGGGCCCGATCTACAACCGCTTCGGCGGCACCCCGCCGATCCAGCACATGTTCGCCTTGAGGGTCGCCCTCGACATGATCGCCGAGACCGGGGGGATCGATGCTTCCATAGCCCGCCACCGCCGCTGGGCCGCGGCGGTGCACGCCGCGGTGGAGGGGTGGGCGACGGCAGGCCCCTGGGAGATCAACATCGTCGAGCCCAAGCACCGCACTGCCGCCATCACCTGCGTGCGCACCGGTGAGATCGCGGCAGGCCCGCTGATCTCCATGGCCCGCGACCGCCTCAACGTCAGCGTCGGGTCGGGGATGATGGCAGAGATGGAGGGCCGGGCCTTCCGCTTCGGCCATCTCGGCGACCTCAACGAGCCGATGCTGCTCGGCGCGCTGGGCGGCATCGAGACGGCGATGGCCGTGCTCGGGCTGCCCCACGGTCACGGCCTGCCCGCCGCAGTCGCCTCCCTCGCCGCCACCGCGGGCCCATAGCCGAGCCTCGCTGCCGTGAATTGGCAGCAGAACGCGCCCTATAGGGGGCCAAACGCTGCCAATTCCTTTCAGGGCGCCCTCCCCATGTCGAACTGGCAGCAGAACGCGCCCTATAGGGGACTGCTGAATGTTCGAGAATCTCCTCCTAGGCCCGAAGCAGTGTGGCCACTAGGGCTCGGAGCTCAGGAATGCCAGTGCCCTTGGCGGCGCTGGTCCACTGCACCGCACCCCGGTCGGCGCCGAGCTTGGCTGCGAGCTCGGCTCGGCGGGCGCCCCGACGGGATGGGCGGACCTTGTCGGCTTTGGTGGCCACGTAGGTCACGGGAAGGTCTAGGCCGTCAAGCCATTCAACGGTTTGCAGGTCGAGGCGGGTGGGGCCGATTTCACCGTCGATGAGGTGAAGCACACCCCGCAGCGGCTCCCGGTGGGCCAAGTAGCCCTCAGCCATGGAACTCCAGCGGGCCTGCTCGGCCTTGGACGCTTTGGCGTACCCGTAGCCGGGCAGGTCCACCAGCCAGCGTCCCGAGCCCTCGGCCCCCAGTTCGAAGGCATTGATCAGCCGGGTGGCACCTGGGGTCTTGGAGGTGCGGGCCAGCCGCTTGCGCTGGGCCAGCGCGTTCAACAGCGAAGACTTGCCAACGTTGGACCGCCCCACGAGAGCGATCTCGGAGACCGTGGCCGGCATCTGGCGAGCGTGGGGGAACGACGACACGAAGCGCAACGCCAGCGGCCCAGCCATCCGATCAGGCTAGACAAGGGCGTCGATCCCGTATCTTCCAGACCTGCCGTTCGCTCATCGCGAAGTGCTGTCGATGCGACAAGAAGGCGCGATAGACGGTCGCCGGAGCGGGTCAGGTCTGGGTGGCTGGCATCTTGGCCGGTCGCCGGTGGCCTCAGAGGCGCGACGTGAGGCCGCCGGAGCGGGTCAGGTCTGGTGTTCGGGGCACCAGTATGTGGTGCGGCCGCCGACCTGCTCGCGGCGGAGCGCCGCGCCGTCGCGTGGGCAGCAGCCGCCCCGCACCCGGGCGGGCTGGAGATCGCCGGTGTGGGATCCGCCCCGCTGGCCTAGGACTCTCAACGTGGTGCGGATGGCGCGATGGAGCCGGGCCGACTCCGGGGCATCCAATGACCTGGCCTCCCGAATCGGGGACAGCCGAGCCCTCCACAGCGCCTCGTCGGCCAGCAGGTTGCCGACTCCGGCCAGGCGCCGCTGGTCCAGCAGTCGGGCCTTCAGCGCCACCGTCGAGCCGGCCAGCGCCTTGCGCAACTGTCCGAGTGTGAGCGACAGGGCGTCCGGCCCCAGCCTGCTCTCGTCCGGCCCGAGCTGAACGCCGCCCAACCGCCGAGGGTCACGCAGCACCATTGCGCCCCCGCCCTCGAACTCCAGCCCGAACCGGTCCCACGCCGGTTCGTGACGGGGGCTGTCGTACAGCAGGTGGTCGATGGGCATGGCCCCGTCCACCACGATCTTGCCCGTCATGCCGAACCGCAGCCCCAGCCGCGGCCCGTCGGTGTCCATGACCACGAGCTTGCCGATTCGCCGCACCCTTTCGACGAGCGTCCCAGTCAACTCCGAGCGAAGCGCGTCAGTGGTAGTACCACCCTTGGCGAACCACTCATCGGGCGCATGAACGAGGGCCACGATGCGCCCCTCCGTGGCCGAGATGGCCCGCCGGTAGGCCTCCACCTCAATGATCTCAGGCACGTCGCCCTCAGGAGATCCGGAAGTGCTGGATAGTGATTCCGAGTCCCGGTGCCCTCGCCAGACGACCGTCGGCGGTGAACAGTGGGGCACCCAGCGCACTTGCGGCCGCGACATAGAAGGCGTCGTAGGCGGTCAGGTTCTGGCGGTGCTGCCAGGCGATAGCAGCTAGCGCTCGGCCCGGTATGCGGTCTATCGGCCAGTGAACAAGATCGTCGAGGGCGGTCGTTGCCCGCTCCTCTGCGAGGCGCTTCGTTAGGACGGCTCCGCGCAGCACCGACACGACCTCGGCGTCGATCAGGTCAGGAGCCGAGAGTTCGGCATCCTCAAGGGTCTCGGCGAGCGACAGCCCCAGCGGTGTGTGGAGGAGGTACTCGACCGCCACCGAGGCGTCTACGACGAGGAGGGTCACCCAAGTTCCGTGTCGCGCTGCCTGCGAGCCTCCGCGAGGAGCGTTGCCGCGTCCGTGCCGAGGTCGGTCTCCGGTCGGTCGGCGAAGCGCTCGCGCCATTCCCACCAGGTCAGTTCCCGTTCGATGGCGTCGAGCACGGCGGCGCTCATCGAGCAGTTGCGGTTGCGGGCGTGCTTTCTCAGACGGTCATGGAGTTCGTCCGGCACGTTCTTGACCTGTAGGTTCGCCATAGCATGACTCTAGCATGACTCTAGCATGAACTCGGCATGACCAGGCCATGACAGCTATTCGGACAGGGCGGCGAGGAGGTCGTCAGCCCGCTCGGTGGTGACGGTCAGCTTGCGGGTCTGGCCCTTGCGGCGGTACTCGACGGTGACGGCCTTCTTGCCGCCGAGCAGCGGATCCGGGATCCTCCTTCGCCAAGACCGCCCACATCATCAGTCCGATCACCAGCGCCTCGAAGACGAGCAGCGGCGCGAGGAACCGGCCCACGTTGCGCGAGGTCTTCTCGTCGTGAGCGAAGAGGGTGTTCACGGGTCGTCCTTGAGGGTCGTCCGAGCCCTCGGACGGCGTCGCTAGCCGTCCGCCAGCCAGGCGTTGATGGCTTCGGCCAGGGCGGGTCCCTGGTCCTCCTGGATGAAGTGGCTGGCCGGCTCGAACTGGGCGTGGGGCTGGCCGGCCGCGCCCGGGATGCGCTCGGCAATGAAGGGCTGTAGGCCGCCCAGCACGGGATCTCCCGGTGCCCACAGGGTGAGCACCGGCTTGGTCCGTTGCCCCAGAACCTTCCAGGCGGCCTTGTTGGCGGGCACGGCCGGATCGTCGGGCGACACCGGCACCAGCAGCGGGAACTGGCGGGCGCCGGCCATGTATCGCTCTTCGGGGAACGGTGCCCGGTAGGCGTCTATGGCGGCTTCGCTCAACTCGTTGGCGGTGGCGTTCTCGACCAGCCGGCCGCAGTCCAGGAACGGGACGTCTTGGCTGAACTGGCGCCAGAAGTCGAATCCGGCGCCGGGGGAGTCGCCCACCGGCAGGGCGGTGTTGGCCAGGATCAGCCGGTCGAACAGGTCGGGATGCTCCGCAACCAGTCGCAGGCCGATCAGGCCGCCCCAGTCCTGGCCGAACAGGTGCAGCGGCCCCGAGCCGCGCTCGGTTGCAGTGGCCTCCAGGAAGCTGCGCATCCATTCGACGTGGCCCGCATAGGTGTAGGCGGAGCGCTCGACCGGCTTGTCCGAGCGACCGAAGCCGATCAGATCGGGGACTACCACCCGGTGTCCGGCGCCGGCCAGCGCCGGGATCATCTTGCGGTACAGGTAGCCCCAGGTGGGCTCGCCGTGCAGCAGCAGGATCGTGGCTGTGCCATCGCTCGAGCCATCCGGCCCCGCCATCACATACGCCATCCGAAAGCCGTCCACGGTCGCGTATCGGGGCTCGTACGGATAGTCGTCGATGGCGGCGAAGCGCTCCTCGGGAGTCCGAACGAAGGCGATGCCGCCCGGCGTGGTGAGAGTCTCGGTCATACCCTTGACGCTAGTGCTGTCGGCGTACGGCGGGGCGAGCTAGACCTCCGGTGTGTCCAGCACACCGAATTGGCAGCGTTTTGCCCCCTATAGGGGCTGTTTGGCTGCCAGTTCGGAAGGGAACGGGTTTGGTCCGCGCTTGGCGCTTGTGCCGTTGACCCAGACGTGGCTGATGTCGTCGGCGGTGGCCAGGCGGACGACCTTCTCGAAGGCTCGGGTGTCGTCGTCGATGCCGTCCCACAGTCGGATGGCCCCGCTGGGCCGGTCGGTCTGAACTGCCATGGCGTCGAAACGGCGATCCGGTTCGATGAGCCCTACCGGCAGGTCGATCACCGCGGCGCCGCCTGCAGTCGCCAGCCAGAAGGCCGTGATGGTGTCGATGCGCGACTCCGGGACTCCCCGGTCCACCGGGCCAATGGCGGGGTCCACGCCGTCCTCCAGCATGCGGGACACGGTGACCGCGTCCTGGCACACTCCCAGAAGGCCGGGACGGGCTCCGCCGGAGATGTCGCTGCCCAGCCCAACGCCAACGCCCGCGGCCAGGGCCTGCCGCACCCCGAACACCGCGTTTGCGAAGTAGGCGTTGGACAGCGGGCAGTGGGCCACGCCCGCCCTGCGCCCGGACACCAGGGTCATCTCGTCGGCGGTCAGGTGGTCGCTGTGGGCCAGCACGGTGTGGGGACGCACGAGGCCGAAGCGGTTGAGCGCGGCGGGGTCGGGCGCACCGAAGCGATCGAGGGCATAGCCGCAGTGCCAGTCCGACTCGGCGCAGTGGGTCTGCACCCGCACGCCTGTGGCCGCGGCCAGCTCGCCCAGTCCTTCGAGCAGGGCATCGGTGCACGCCGGGGTGAAGCGGGGTGTGATGATCGGTTCGACGAGCGGGCTTCCCAGGGCAGCCACGGCCTCGATGGACGCGGCCGACGTCTCCACACCCTCCGAGGCGGTCGCGTCCCGGTACCACTCGGGGGTGCCGGTCGGGTGGTCCATCGCCACCCGACCCACCAGCGCCCGCTGGCCGTGCCGGCTGCAGGCTCGGGCTAGGGCGGTGGTGGCCTCCAGATGGTTGGACGAGAAGTACACCGCGGTGGTGGTGCCCATGGCCAGCAGCGACGGCACCAAGTCGTCCCAGACGGCCGAGGCGAACTCAGCGTCCGCATATCGAGCTTCGAGCGGGAAGGTGTAGTCGAACAGCCAGCGCTCCAGGGGCAGATCGAGCCCGGTACCGAGTTGGGGCCATTGGGGCGCATGGATGTGCAGGTCCACCAGACCCGGCATCAGGAACGTGCCCGGAGCCAGTTCCACTCGCTCGGCAGCGGAGTCCAGTGCAGCCCGCCCCGCGGTCGCGCCCTCCGGGGTGGACCGGTCGTGCACCGCAGCGACCGTCCCGGCGTCGTCGACCTCGACCACCACGTCCATCACCGTCAGGCGGTCGGGTGCCGGTGTCTGCATCAATGTTCCGGCCACGGCCAGAGTCATCGTTTCACCGTACTCGCCTCCCGCCAGTCCGCTAGCTGAGCGGTGGGGTTGGTGTGGGTCTCAGACCAGCAGTTCGGCGAGAGCGCCGATGACAGTCTCGATGTCGTCGGCGGTGATGTCGAGGTGGGTGACGAGCCGGGATCGCGAGCCGCTCCAGCGAGTGAGAATGCCGCGGTCGGCCAGAGCCCCTTGCAAGTCCGAGCGTCCGCCGAGAACCTCGTCGTCAAGGCGGACGAACACCATGTTGGTGGCGCACGAGTCGATCTTCACGCCGTCGATGGCGCCCAGTCCCTCGGCCAGGCGGGCCGCGTTGGCGTGGTCGTCGGCCAGGCGGTCGATGTGATGCTCCAACGCGTACAGACCGGCGGCTGCCGCGATGCCGGCCTGGCGCAGTCCGCCGCCGAGCATCTTGCGCCACTTGTGGGCCTCGTCGATGAGGTCCGCGGGTCCGGCCAGCACCGATCCCATCGGCGTGCCCAATCCCTTCGACAGACACACCGACACCGAGTCGAACGGTGCCGCCACCACGGTGGGTGTCACGCCGAGAGCCACGGCCGCATTCCACGCGCGGGCCCCGTCGAGGTGGTGGGACAGGCCATGCCGGGCGGCTAGCGCGGCCGAGTCCTCCATCTGGGCCGGCGTGAGCACCCTGCCGTCGTTCGTGTTCTCCAGGCACAGCAGCCGGGTGCGGGCGAAGTGATGGTCGGGGGACTTTACGGCCGCCTCCGCCGCAGCGAGGTCGATCATGCCGTCGTCGCCGGTGGGCACCGGCTGGGGCTGGATCGACCCGAGCACCGCGCCGCCGCCGCCCTCGTACATGTAGGTGTGGGCATGGTCGCCGACGATGTACTCGTCGCCGCGCCCGCAGTGGGCGAGCAGCCCGCAGAGGTTGCCCTGCGTGCCGCTGGTCACGAACAGCGCGGCCTCCTTGCCGAGCAGCCCGGCCACAGCGTCTTGAAGCTCGTTGACCGTCGGGTCCTCGCCGTACACGTCGTCGCCGACCGCTGCGGCGGCCATAGCGGCCCTCATGGCCGGGGACGGCCGGGTGACGGTGTCGGAGCGCAGATCGATCACAACGTCAGGCTACGGCCCCCGACCGGCCTGCGGAATTGGCAGCGTTTGGTCCCCTATAGGGTGCGTTCTGCTGCCAGTTCATAATCAGCAGCGGCCGGCCAGGGCTGGACGCCGCTATAGCTCGGTGACGCCGATGGCGTGCTCTCCTGAGGCCGCGTAGAAGAGCCAGCGCCGGCCGGCGTCGTCGAGCAGGTACGGGTCGCGCAGGCCGTTCTGCGGAGATGCCGCCAGACCTCTCGCAACAGGCTTGAGCGGCTCGCGGGCACCCTCCCACGGCTCAGTGGGCCGCATGACCTCGCTGACCGGTCCCGGTGTCCACTGGCGCCAGTCGCCCGAGGTGTCGATCACGGTGCGGTAGATCCGCTCCGGCGCCTCGAAGCAGCGGGTGAACAGCATCTCCAGCTCCCGGCGCTCCGGCCGGAACGACACGCAACTGTGACGGATCTCGTCGTCGTCGAACAGCATCGGGCCGTACTCGAAGCCCCGCAGCCCGTCGGCCGAGCGCACCACCGGGGAGGGCATGGCCACCCCGTACCAGACGTCGTCGGCGTGGAACATCCGCAGGTAGCTCGGCGACACGGCCATTACCGGCTCAACCAGAGTGAAGCTGAGGCCGCTGCCCGAGGTCGCCACCATGGTCTTCTGGTTCAACGACGGGTAGACGTCCCAGCACGGCAGGTGACCCCCCACCGACTCGGGGACCATCCCGTGGAAGTACATGACGAAGCGCTGGTGCCGGTGGTCGGCGTGCACGTCGGGCGAGGCGATGTGGGGCTGGCGCTCCGACGGAGTGTCGTCCACGTTGAGCACGTCGGGATTGACCATGCGCCACGGCCCCGCCGGCTCATCGGCGGCGGCCAGCCGGATCGACCGACCGACATGGTGCGCGAAATACATGAGATAGCGGCCCGGCCGGGCGGGCATCCACTCGGGCGCGGCCAGCACCGCCGGCCCGTTCACGTTGAACCGGCCGTGATCGCGAGGCACGCCTGGCGTAGTGGCGTCGATGATGCGCTTGCGGATCTCGGTCATGGGGCCTCCGTCATCTGTCGAGAAGCCCGGGTCATGTGTCGAGAATTGGCGGTGGTGGGTGCCTTGGTGGACTTTCTGGGCTGCGGGTTCTGTGTTGGCGGTGGTGGGTGCCTTGGTGGACTTTCTGGGCTGCGGGTTCTGTGTTGGCGGTGGTGGGTGCCTTGGTGGACTTTCTGGGCTGCCGGTTCTGCCGTTCTGGTCGACGTGCGTCATGGTGTCGTGTCATGGGATCGGCGCGGCCGGGTGGGGCTCAGCGGCCGGGGGCATATCCGTGGGCACCGATGAGGGGTACGAAGCGCACCGGCGTGAGCCTCTCCTCGCAGTAGTCCCCGCTCATCGGCTGGCCTTCGCCATCCTGAGGCTCAGCGTCGGGGCGGCGGGTGTAGCGCATGAGGTGCTGGTGGCCGTACCGCGGGCCGATCGGTATCACCAGACGGCCGCCGGGCGCGAGCTGCTCCAGCAGCGGCGGAGGAGGAGTCGGACCGGCGGCGGTGACGACGATGGCGTCATAGGGCGCCTCCTCGGGCCACCCCAGCGTGCCGTCGCCGACCACGACCGTCACGTCTCCCAGCCCCTGCCCGGTGAGAGCGGCCCGGGCCTTCTCGGCCAGCGCCGACCGCCGCTCGATGGTCACCACCCGGCGGGCCAGGGCCCGCAGTACCAGCGCGCCGTAGCCCGACCCGGCACCTACCTCGAGCACACGGTCGTCCGGGCTCAACCGGGCCGCCTCGGCCATCATGGCCACCATGGCGGGCTGGCTGATGGTCTGGCCCTCGCCTATGGGCAGCGGCCCGTCGTCGAAGGCGGCCGCCGCTAACCGGCGGGGGACGAATTCCTGGCGCGGCACCCGGCCAATGGCCTCCAGCACGGCCTCGTCGCGCACTCCGTAACGGCGGGCCTGGACGACGAGGTCCGACAACTGACGCGTCGAACCAGCCACCGGCAAACTCAATCCGAACCGGCCGCGGCAGCTGCAGCTAGACGCCGCAACGGCGGATCGGTGCGCGGCGGCGTCCGGCGGGGCGGCAGCGCGGCCAAGAGGTCGGCGGTGGCGTCGGCGATGAGGGCAACGGCCTGTTCAAGAGGGGCCTCGGTTGTCGCCGATGTCTTCTGCACTCCGCTGACCTTGCGGACGTACTGCCGGGCAGCGGCCTCGACCTCCTCGGTCGTGGCGGGCGGAGCCAGACCCCGCAGGGTCGTGATGTTGCGGCACATGGCCTCGACTCTACGCCGCCGGTCCAGCCGCCATCGGCAGCGGAATGCCGCCGTCCCGCGCGGACGCGGCGCGCCTACCCACTCGGTCCGACGGGCGCGGTAGTGTGCCCGGGTCGCCCGGAAGCACCGGCAGGAGGAGGACCGAGACATGCCCCAGACCGTGCAAGGAGTGGTGTCGATGGCGGAAGGCGAGCCCGTCACGATCACCGATGTCGTGATACCCGACCCCGGTCCGGGAGAGGCGGTGGTGGCCATACAGGCCTGCGGCGTCTGCCACACCGACCTCCACTACCGCGAGGGGGGCATCAACGATGAGTTTCCCTTCCTGTTGGGCCACGAGGCCGCCGGGGTGGTTGAGTCTGTCGGTGACGGGGTGACCGAGGTGGCTCCCGGCGACTATGTGATCCTCAACTGGCGGGCGGTGTGCGGCCAGTGCCGCTCGTGCTTGCGGGGCCGGCCCCACATCTGCTTCAGCACCCACAACGCCTCCCAGAAGATGACGCTGGCCGACGGCACGGAGCTGTCGCCCGCGCTGGGCATCGGCGCTTTCGTCGAGAAGACGCTGGTGGCGGCGGGCCAGTGCACCCCGGTCGACTCGTCCGCCCCGGCCACCGCGGCGGGGCTGCTCGGCTGCGGTGTGATGGCCGGCATCGGCGCGGCCATCAACACCGGCGGTGTCGGCCGGGGCGACAGCGTGGCCGTGTTCGGCTGCGGGGGAGTGGGCGACGCCGCCATCGCCGGTTCCAAGCTGGCCGGCGCCTCGACCATCATCGGCGTGGACATCGACGACCGCAAGCTCGAATGGGCCCGCGGATTCGGGGCCACCCACACGATCAACTCCTCGGAGGCCGATCCCGTGGCGGAGATTCAGGCCCTCACCGGCGGCAACGGCGTCGACGTGGCCATCGAGGCAGTGGGCCTGCCCCAGACCTACCGCCAGGCCTTCGAGGCCCGCGACCTGGCCGGGACGGTCGTGCTGGTCGGCGTGCCCCGCCCGGACATGACCATCGAGCTGCCCTTCATCGAGGTGTTCGGCCGGGGAGGGGCCCTCAAGTCCAGCTGGTACGGCGACTGCCTGCCGAGCCGCGACTTCCCGATGCTGATCGACCTGTACCTCCAGGGCCGGCTCGACCTCGACGGCTTCGTGTCGGAGACGATCGACCTCGGTGACGTGGAGGAGGCCTTCCACAAGATGGAGCGCGGCGAGGTGCTGCGCTCCGTCGTCGTGCTGTAGAGGCCGGGACCGAGGCCATGCCCATCGAGCTGGTCACCACCGACGGCATCTTCGCTCTCGACGGCGGCGAGTGGGAGGTCACCAACAACATCTGGCTCGTGGGCGACGACCGCGAGGTGCTGATCTTCGACGCCGCCCACGACCACGAGCCCATCGCGGCCGCGGTGGCCGGCCGCCGGGTGGCGGCCATCGTGTGCACCCACGGCCACAACGACCACATCAACGCGGCGGTGACCCTGCGCGACGCGGTGGACGCGCCGGTGCTGCTGCATCCCAGCGACCGGATGCTGTGGGACGTGGTCCATCCCGGCGACTCGCCCGACGGCGACCTGGAGCCGGGCTCGGTGCTGACCGCAGGAGGCCATGAGCTCGGGGTGATCCACACGCCGGGCCACTCGCCAGGCTGCTGCTGCTTCCACGACGCCTCCGACGGCCGGGTGCTGTCGGGCGACACCCTGTTCTGCGGCGGGCCGGGTGCCACCGGACGCAGCTACAGCGACGAGCCCACCATCCTGCGAAGCATCCGCGACCGCCTGCTCACCCTGCCGCCCGACACAGTGGTGCACACCGGCCACGGCGACAACACCACCATCGCCGCAGAGACCGAGCGCGTGCTGGACCGCATGTCGGAGCTGGGTCTGAGCTGAGAGGGAGTTCCACGCGCAGGGCGCTCGCAGCTGGCGTCGGGCTTGCGATCTGGTGTGTCGCCTGTGCGGGCCCGAGCACTGTCACGGAGGCTGGGTCGGATGCTGTTATACCGGAGGCTGGGCCGGAGGTTGAGACACTCAGCGGATCGGATGCTGTGATGCCGGAGGCTGAGACGCTCAGCGAGCAGATCCGCGGCCTCTTGGCGGAGTTCGTCGACGACGAGCGGCAGGGCGTCGGGGTCGTGGCCGGTCTGACGACCGGGGTGGGGCGCACGGTCGTCGGATTTGGCCGCTTCAGCGCGGATGATTCGACCCAGCCCGACGGAGACACCGTCTTCGAGATCGCCTCGGTCACGAAGGTGTTCACCTCGACCCTGCTGGCCGATCTCGTGGTACGGGGGGAGTTGGGGCTCGACACGCCGGTGCAGAGCCTGCTGGGTGCCGCGGCCCGGATGCCGACCCGAGGCGCAACCGAGATCACCCTGGGTCATCTGGCCACCCACAACTCGGGACTGCCCCGCCTGCCCGGCAATTTCGACCCGGCCGACGAGACCAACCCGTACGCCGACTACGACGCCGAGCGTCTCTACGCGTTCCTGTCGTCTCACGAATTGCGACGGGACGTCGGCGAGGCGGTCGAGTACTCGAACGTCGGCTACGGCCTGCTGGGCCATGCGCTCGCCCTCCGGGAGGGCACCGACTACGAGACGCTGGCGATCGAGCGGATCCTCGGGCCGCTCCAGATGGAAGACACCGCCGTCGATCTGAGTGCTCCGCTTCGGGCGCGCCTGGCCCCCGGGCACGACGAGCGGCTCCGGCCGGCCGCCAACTGGGACTTCACCGCCCTGGCCGGCGCAGGAGCGCTCCGATCCACCGTGAACGACATGCTGACATTCGTCGAGGCGAACATGGGGCTACGCGAGTCGGCCCTGCGGCCTGCGATGGAGCTCGCCCATGCTCCGCAGTTGACGGACCCTGCGCTGGGCATGGACCTCGGGCTGGGGTGGATCATCGCGGCAGAGGGAGACCGCCGCTTCGTGTGGCACAACGGCGCAACCGGCGGCTACGCCTCGTTCATTGGCTTCGACCCGGAGGCGGGTGAAGGAGTGGTCATCCTGTCGAACTCGGCAGCCAGCGTCGACGATCTGGCTTATCGCCTGTTCACTCGCGACTTCGACGGGTGAACCGGCTGATGGCAGGTACGAAGGTGGCGCATGATCTCGGCTCGGTCATGGAACAGCTCGAGGCCGCGGGGACGGCCCAGAACCGCAAGGTCTATGCCCGCCACGGCGCGGCCGAGCCCATGTTCGGGGTCAGCTACGCAGAGTTGGGCCGGATCGCCAAGCCGATCAAGACCGACCATGCGCTGGCCTGGCAACTGTGGGACACCGGCAACCACGACGCCCGGGTGCTGGCGCTGCGCGTGGCCGATCCCGCCTCGCTGGACGAGCCCCTGGCTCGCCGGTGGCTGGGTGACGTCGACAACTACATCCTGGCCGAAGGCTTGGGCGGGTTGTGCGCCCAGACGCCGCACGCCCGGACGTTGAGCGACTCCTGGCGGGACGATCCCGACGAGTGGCCCGCATCGGTCGGGTGGTTCATCGTCATGTGCAGCGCCGAGGATCCCGAGGTGTGGTCGGTCGAGGAGCTCAAGGGCCTGCTGGACCAGATCGAAGCGGAGATCGCCGTGCGGCCCAACCGGGTCCGCCACGAGATGAACGGCGCCATGATCGTCATGGCCCTGCGCGACCCCTTCCTGCGCCGCTCCGTTCTGGCCGCAGCCGAGCGCATCGGTCCGGTGAAGGTCGACCACGGCCAGACGGGCTGCAAGACCCCTGAGGTGGCCCCCTACGTGAAGCGCACCCTGGCCCACCGGGCCGCGAGGGCCGCCCGCCAAGCCGCTAAGCGCCGCGTCGGCTAGATGCGGCTGATGTCGTGGCGGGTGGGGGCGGGGTGGTGCCTCGGCGGGCCGATGCCGGCGGCCTTCACCAGGCGGACGACGCGGCCCCGGTGGCCGGCGTAGGGCTCCAGCAACTCCAGCATCGAGTCGTCGTCGCCGTCGGTGGCGCCGCTGAGGGCGTAGGTCACCAGCTTCGGCACGTGCAGATCGCCCACCGGCACGGCATCGGGGTCGCCCGCCGCCGCGCCCGTCGTTCGGGCCGCGGTCCAAGGGCCCATGCCGGGCAGGCGCTGCAGCCACTGGCGGGCCTGGGCTGGCGGCCGCTGGCCCAGCTCTTCGAGACGGTCGGCGTACTTGGCCGCGACCCGGATCACCCGGGCGCGTCCCCGGTCGACGCCGGCCCGATGGAATCCGTGGTCCGGCACCCGCAGCACCGCCTCGGGGCGGGGGAACAGCGGCAACGGCCCCCGTCCGGGAACCTCGGCCCCGTACAGCCGACCCATCCTGGCCACCGCGGTCCTGGCGTCGGCGCTCACCACCCGCTGGTACACCGCGGCGGTGGCCATGGCCTCGAACCATCGGCCGGTGGCACCCAGCCGGGGGACACCCAGCCGATCCACCAGATCACGCACCACCGGATCCAGGGGGCGGAACCCGCTGGCATCGTCGCCGTCTCCGAGCAGGTCCGGCACCCGGTCGATGGCCCACTCGGCACCGGGACCCCATGCGTCGGCCAGGACCTCGCCCCCGACGGCCCGGAAGGCCACCGAGGCCGAGCCCTCGGGGGTCTCGGTCGCCCACCAGCCGACGCCCTTGCGCGGCTGCGACGTCTTCACCCACATCAACGTCACCTTCAGGTTCAGGTCGTAGGAGGGTCGGAAGACCGTCGAACGGTCGGGCGCCCGGTCTGGAGCGGCCACAGCGGCGTCGCCGGGGCGCGGCATCTCAGGGTCCCGGCGCGTCCGGGTCGGAGGCGGTGCTGAGAGCCTCCAGCGCGGATTCGAGGGTCTCGAGCAGCTTGCGGTCCGACGCCTCCGGCAGACCGACGTCCGCCTTGGCCTCGTCGATGGCCTGGCGGGTCAGTTCGCCCATGATGCCGTCGATCGGACCGGGGTTGTAGCCGAGCTGGGTCAGTGCGCCCTGCAAGTCGGCCACCTCGTTGCCGTCGAGCGGCCGATCCTCCTCCAAGCCACGGCCGGAGTCGGCCGGATCGTCCACCTCCAGCGGCGCTCGGGCCACGATGGCGCCGTCGTCGCCGAATACAGCGTTGTCCAGGATGGGAACGGCCCAGTTCAGCATCCCCCAGAAGACGAGCAACAGCACGATCAACAGGAACGTGCCTTGCAGGTGGATGCGCATCCCGGTACCCGGCGCCAGACCCTCGCTTGTCAGTTGAAGGCCCGCCTGCGGAGCCGCTCCCGGATCTTGGTGCACTCCGGGCAGACCGGGTATCGGGACGGGTCCCGGCTGGGAACCCAGACCTTGCCGCACAGGGCGCGCACCGGTGTGCCCTCGACGTAGGCCCGGTTGGCATCGGCCCGGCGGGTGTAGTGGGCGAAGCGGTCGTGGTCCCCGTCATCGGTCACGGGCCGCATGTCGGGCTCGGTGACGGTGGAGGTTCCGGGCGCCGGAGTCGTCTCGGCTGCGGCGGTGGTGGAGGTTGCGGGTGCCGGGATCGTGTCGGCTGCGGCGGTGGTGGAGATGTTGGCTCTGGCGGTCATGGCTGTGAGCCTATAGACCCTGCCGCGCCCGGTAGGAGGCTGCGGACCGCGGCGATGGTGTCGGCCTCGGCGGCGGACTTGTCGCTGCGGTAGCGCACCACCCTGGCGAAGCGCAGCGCCACACCGCCCGGGTAGCGGCTCGAGCGCTGCACACCGTCGACCGCGATCTCCACCACCTGCTCCGGCAGCAACTCCACCACATGGGCTGTGCGGTCGGTGGCCAGCTCGCCGAAGCGCCGGGTCTGCCACTCCAGCATCGCATCGGTCATGCCCTTGAACGTCTTGCCCACCATCACGAAACCCCCGTCGGGGTCGCGGGCGCCCAAGTGGATGTTGGACAGCCAGCCCCGACGGCGCCCGCTGCCGGGCTCCACCGCCAAGACCACCAGGTCGAAGCGGTGCACCGGCTTTACCTTGCGCCAGGCCTTGCCCCGCCTCCCCGCGGCGTAGGGCGCGCCGGCGGCCTTCACCATCACGCCCTCATGGCCCGCCTCCACTGCGGCGGCGAACACCTGCTCAGCCTCCTCGGGGTCCTCGGTGACGACACCGGGCACGCGAAGGTCGCCAACCGCGCCGGTCAGGCAGTCGAGGCGCATCTCGAGCGGCTCGTCGAGCAGGTCGCGCCCGTCGAGGTGGAGCACGTCGAAGAACATGGGGCTCACCCGCACCGCTTCGCCGCCGGTGGGGCTGTTGCTGCGGGTGGGGTTATCGCTGCGGGTGGGGCCAACGGCGGTGGGGCTGCCGCTGCGGGTGGGGCCGACGGCGGTGGGGCTGTCGCTGCCGGTGGGGCTGTCGCCGCTGCGGTGCCTTGTGCCGACACGTCCCATCGTGTCCTGGAACGCGGCCGGTCCGAGATCGTCGGCTAGGCCCACCACCTCCCCGTCGAGCGCCGCGGCCTTCACGGGAAGGCTGTGAACCACGTCGACCACCTCGCTGAGGCGGTCGGTGACGTCGTTCAGATTGCGGGTCCAGATCCGGACCTCGTCGCCTCGCCGATGGACTTGGATGCGGATCCCGTCCAGCTTCCACTCCATCGAGCATCGGCCCAGTTCGGCGACCGCCGACGCCGCGTCGTCGGCAGTGGAGGCCAGCATGGGCCGGATCGGTCGAAAGACCTGGAAGCCCACCGCCTCCAATCCGCGGGCTCCGTCCGTGAGGGCGATGCCGGCCGTCTCGCCGAGGTCGCCGACCAGCATCAGGGCTCGGCGTACCGAAGCTGCCGAGACGCCCGCCGCTCGGGCAACCGCCTCCACCACCACCCCCTCGCTGGCTCCTTGCCGCAGCTCTCCGACGAGGAGCCGCCTCACGAAATCGGCCTCGGAGGCCGTGGCCCGGGCCAGGAAGCCCTCGAGGAGGTCGAGCCGCCTCTGTGCCGATCCGTCACCGGCTGTACCCGCGACGTCATCGAGCATCGCGTCGAGATCGCCGACGGTCAGGTTCGGCTCGTGGGCAGCGTCCGCTTGCAGCGTGGCCACCGTGGCCCAACCCACGCCGATGCGTCCCTGGCGCGGATCGCCCGCCACAAGCCCGGCCACCACGCCGGCCTCGCGGCCGTTCGTTCCCCGCAACAACGCGGCCAGGAACTCGATCTTGGTCGTGCGCGCCGATGTCGAGGCCACCGCGTCGGCGCAGGCTACGAGATCGGCGAGAAGCATCCCGCTGGGTTCTATCGCAAAGCCGCTGAGTCGGCGGGCCGCTAGTCGAGCGTCTCCAGTTCGGCCAGCGATGCCTCCCATTGCGCGAGCAAGCGGGCGGCCCGGTCCGCGGCCTCGGTGTGGGCCGAGGCGAGGGCGTGGACCTCCTCGGGCCGATCGTAGAGGGCAGGGTCGCTGAGCCGGACGTGGAGATCGGACACTTCGGCGTCGGCTGCCGCCCAGGCTCGCTCCAGGTCGGCCACCCGCCTGCGCAGGGCGCTGGTGGCTGCCCGGGCTCTGGCGCCGGCCCGGCGTCGCTCGGCCCGATCGGCCGGGGACGGGCGCGGCTTGCTCGGCTCGCCCGACCGGTTCGAACCGCCAGGATCGTCCGCACGGGCGGAGACTGCGGCGGCCGGGGTCTTGGTGCCGGCCGGTGACAGCGTCGGGACGGCTGCGTCGTCGGGGTACAGGACCGACTCGTCGGCGCCCAGATGCCAGACGGCCCGGCCATCGCGGACCTCGATCAGCGCGTCGGCCACGGCCCGGATGAGGTGACGGTCGTGGGTCACCAGCAGCACGGTTCCGGGATAGGCGCCGAGGGCGTCCTCGAGGATGTCGCAGCTGGGCAGGTCGAGATGGTTGGTCGGCTCGTCGAGCACCAGCAGGTTCACCGGCTCCACCATCAGGCGGGCCAGCGCCATCCGGGTGCGCTCGCCGCCGGAGAGTTCCGCCACCCGCCGGTCGGCATCGTCGCCGCGGAACCCGAACGCGCCGAGCACGGTTCGCAGGTTGCGTCGCCCCGGATCGATGCCGGCCGAGAACACCTCGATCGCTCGCTTAGTGCCGTCCAACTCGTCGGCCTGATGCTGGTCGAAGGAGGCCACCCGCACGTTGGATCCGATCCGGACGCTGCCCGAAGCGGGCGACAGCTCGCCCAGCAGCAGTTTCAGCAGGGTGGTCTTGCCCGCGCCGTTTGGTCCGACCAGAGCCACCGTCTGGCCTCGCTCGACTGCCAGGGTCGCGCCGGAGACGACCGGCCCGTCGCCGTCGGGATAGCCGACCGTGGCATCCTCGAGCTCGGCCACCACCCGGCCGGAGCGGGGCGGTGCCGGGAAGCTGAAGCGGGCGGCCAGCTCGGAGCGGCTGGGCGCCTGAATCCGCTCCAGCTTCTTGAGGGTCTTGACCCTGCTCTGCACTTGGCGGGCCTTGGTGGCCTTGTAGCGGAAGCGCTCCACGAAGCGCTCCACCCGGGCGACCTCGCGAGCCTGGCGGGCGGCGGCCGCCTCGATGCGCCGCAGGTGTTCGGTCCGGGCCACCACGAACTCCGCGAAGCCTCCCTCGTAGGCGGTCGCCGCGCCCGAGGCCAGCTCCACGATCCGGTCGGCCACCGCGTCGATGAAGTCGCGGTCGTGGCTGACGAAGAGCAGGCAACCGGGCCATGCCGCCAGGCGTCGCTCCAGCCACGACATGGAATCGACGTCCAGGTGGTTGGTGGGCTCGTCGAGCAGCAGGATGTCGGGCCGGGAAATCAGCAGGCGGGCCAGGGCTGCCCTCATCCTCCAGCCGCCCGAGAGCTCCGTCACCGGCCGGTCCGAGTCGGCGGGGGAGAATCCGAGACCGGCCAGCACCTTGGCCGCCTCGGCCTCCAGCGCGTACCCGCCGAGCTGCTCGAACTGGGCCTGGACCTCGCCGTAGCGGGCCACGTCGTCGTCACCGGCGCGGGCGCGCCGACCGAGCCGGTTCTCGAGATCCTTGAGGGTCCGGGCCAGCTGGGCCAGGCGGCCGGTCCCGGCGAGCACATGCTCGCGGACGGTTCCCGCCGACACATCGCGCAGGTCTTGGGGCAGGTACCCGATCCGTGCGTCGCGGGGCTTGGTCACGGTGCCGGCGTCGGGCTCGGTCAGGCCGGCCATGATCTCGAGCAGGGTCGTCTTGCCGGTGCCGTTACCGCCCACGAGCGCGACGCGCCGCCCCGGGGACAGGTTGAGGGTCACGGCCTCGAAGAGCCGGCGGGCGCCGTAGGACTTGGCCAGACCGGAGGCGGTCAGGGTCACCGCCCAACGCTACGCCTCACCGCAGCGCCCCGGCCTCCAGGGGCCTTGCACCGGCCGCGGCGTCAGCTCAGCAGCTTGTCGAGGCGGGACTCGGCCTCCGCGACTCCGGCGAACTCCGGCTCGGTCGCCTCTAGGCGGCCCAGCCACCCCACCGACACCCAGCCGGCCATCACCGCGCCGCCGTCGGTGTGTTCGGGGAGCTCGACGGCTTCGCCCCAGTCCATCTTCACCCGGAACGCGTCGGTGTGGCCCCGTCTGGGCTCGAGCTGTGCGGTCGCCATCGAGCGGGGCGGCTCGATTCCCACATCGGTGCGCTTCCAGCCCTTGACGTCGTGAAGCTCCCGGTCGGGGACGTTGATGTTGAGCACCACCGGCTCCGGCGGCAGCGCGGCCGTCAAGCCCTCAACCGCGGCGGCGGCCACGGTGGCGGCCGTGTCCCAGTGCTGATCGGCGAGCATCTCCTCCCAGCCCTGGCCCTCCACGCCGAAGGACTCCACGGTCTGGCTCACGGCCACGCCGCTAACCCCTCCGTTGCGGGCCGTCAGGCAGGCGCCGACCGTCCCGGAGTGGTACACCGAGCGGCCCACGTTGGCGCCGGGATTGATGCCGGCCACCAAGAGGTCGTAGTGCCCGAACAGGTCCAGGCGACCGAACATCGCGCACAGCGCCGGCGGCCCCGTGACCGACCACACCTCGTCCACCCCGTCGATGCGCGAGCGGTGCACCTCGGGCTGGATCAGGTGCAGGGGCCCGAAGGCGGCGCCGTAACCGGAGTACTCCTTGTCGGGGGCGACCACCACCACGTCGCCGATCTCGGTCATGGCCCGGGCCAGCACATGCAGCCCGATGGAGTCGATGCCGTCATCGTTGGTGACGAGAATGCGCACCAGCCGACCCTAGCTGTCCAGACTCGCGCCGAAACCGGGCCGGGCGAAGTTCTAACCTGGTGTTCACCTTCAAGGGCCACAATGGGAAAGTGAAGTCCGCAGACCGGGGCGAGGCCGCGGCCACCATCCTCATCGCGGAGGATGACCGGCGGGTGCGCGACTCCCTGGACCGGTACCTGCGGCTGGAGGGCTACGAGGTGGTGGCCGTGCCCGACGGCGCCGCCGCGCTCTCCGCTCACGACGCCTGCCGGCCCGACCTGCTGGTGCTGGACGTGTCGATGCCCAACGCCGACGGCCTCAGCGTGTGCCGGATGCTGCGCGAGAGGGGCTGCGACACGCAGATCCTCATGCTCACTGCCCGACACGAGGTGGACGATCGGGTGGCGGGACTCGACGCGGGCGCCGACGACTACCTCGTCAAGCCCTTCTCCATCGAGGAGCTGCTGGCCCGGGTGCGGGCCCGGCTGCGGGCCGCGGCCGACAAGGGCGAGCGTGCCGGCCGGGGAGCCTGGAACCCGGCCGGGCGGCGCCATGACGAAGTTCTGCGCCTAGGGGATCTCGAGATCGACGCCGAGGGCCGTCTGGTGGCCCGGAGCGGCCGGCCGATCGCCATGTCGGTGACCGAGTTCGACCTGCTCGAATTGCTGGTGCGCAACGCCGGCGTCGTGCTGAGCCGCGGCGACATCTACGAGCACGTGTGGGACGGAACCCTCGACACCGAGTCCAAGACCCTCGATGTGTACGTCGGCTACCTGCGGCGCAAGACCGAGGCCAGTGGCGGATCCCGGATCATCCACACCGTGCGCGGGATCGGCTATGTGGCCAGGATCGATCAGTGAGCTCGGGCGGGGTCGGCTGCGTGTCCGGGGTGATCACCGTGTGCGGGGTCCGCTGCGTGTCGAGGGTCGATCCGTGACGCTTCGGGTTCGGGTCGCGCTGCTGGTGGCCGCGGTCGTCACCGTGGCGGTGACTGCGGTGGGATGGTCAGCGGTGCGCTCGGCGAGGGCGGAGCTGACCGAGGAAGTCGACCACGACCTCCTCGAGAGAGCGGCGCGGGTGTTCGCCGAGCCCCGCGGCGACTTCTGGGCCGACATCTTGGTCCGGCGCTCCACGGGAATCGGGTCGCTGCTGCGGTCCGACCCGCTCGGCTCGCTGGTGTCGCTGGACGCCTACGCCCGCGTGATCGTCACCGACCTGGACACCGGCGCCGACGGCGTGATCCGGGGCCAGGTCATCGTCGCCCTCGACGACGACATCGGAACCGTGCCCGACGTGGACCGCCTTGAGAGAGCCCGGCGGCGGGGGCCGGTCATGGACACGGTCAGTGTCGAGGGCCGCAGCCTGCGGCTCATGACCGTGCGAGCCGCCGACGGCGTGTTCGTCCAAGTCGCCCGCCCCCTGCACGAGGTGGAGAACGCGATCGAGGATCTTCGTCGGCAGGTTCTGCTGTTCGGCTCGCTGGCGGTGGCGGTGGCCGCGGCCGGGGCCTGGTTCCTGGCCGGGCGGGCGGTGCGCCCCATCGTCAGGCTGACGGAGACGGCCGAGCAGGTCGCTGAGACCGGCGACGTGGACCTGCCGGTGGAGGGCTCGGAGGCGGGCGAGGTGGGACGCCTGGCCCGCAGCTTCCGGACCATGCTCGCAGCCCTGTCCGCCAGCCGCCGCCAGCAGCATCGGCTGGTGATGGACGCCGGCCACGAACTGCGCACCCCGCTGACGAGCCTGCGCACGAACGTCGACCTGATGCGACGGTCCGACGAACTGCCGCCCACCGAGCGGGCCGCGGTGCTCGACGATGTGGACGCGGAGCTGGGAGAGCTGACCGACCTGGTGACCGAGCTGGTGGATCTGGCCGCCGACATCCGAGCCGACGAGCAACTCCAGCTGATCGATCTGGGCGAGGTGGTCGAGCCGGTGGTCGAGCGGGCCCGCCGCCGCAGCGGGCGCGACATCATAGTGCGGGTGGAGCGGGGAGTGCCGGTGGAGGGTCGACCGGAGGCCTTGGCCCGAGCGGTGCGCAATCTGGTGGACAACGCGGTGAAGTTCAGCACCGGCGGCCCCATCGAGGTGGTGGTGGACCGCGGCGCGGTGACCGTGCACGACGGGGGGCCGGGCCTGCCCGAGGCCGAGCGGGAGCGCATCTTCGAGCGCTTCTACCGCATGGAGCCCGACCGGGACCGGCCCGGCTCCGGTCTCGGACTCGCCATCGTGCGCCAAGTGGCCGAGGCCCACGGCGGCCAAGTCTTCGCGGGTGCCTCGCCGCTGGGCGGCGCAGCCGTCGGCCTGCGCATCCCCGAGATAGACGACTAACGGGGGCGGGCACCGCCGGGTGCGGCCCGCCGTCCGCATTATGCCGGTGCGGCCTTGGGCTCTGGAGGCCGGACGCAGGCACCGTCGGCGGGGCGCGGCCCCGCTGCCTTCCCGCGGCGGACGGCAATAATGGAGTTCGTGGAAGCGAAGCCGTGAGCCGCAGGCCGAGGACTCACCGGCCCGGGCGAGCCGGCCGATCTCCCGCGAGCAACGCCGTCGCCTCGGCACTGTCGCTCACGGTGGCCCGGCGGGCCTTCATCAGGGGCGGGCTGGGCGCGGCCGGGCTCGCAGCCGCCGCGCCCCTGCTGGCGGCTTGCAGCGGGCGCGCCGCCAGCGACGGCCGCAGCGAAGTCCCGGCCCGGTCAGCCGAGAGGATCGTGATCGTCGGCGCAGGGGTGGCCGCCCTGGCCGCCGCGCAGGAACTGCAGGTGCGAGGGTTCGAGGACGTCGTCATACTCGAGGCCCGCGACCGGGCCGGCGGGCGCGTCTGGACCGGGAGCATCGGCGACGGCATCCCGGTCGAGCTGGGAGCGACATGGATACACGGCATCGACGGCAACCCGATCCATGACATCGCCGAGAGCAACAACATCGCCACGGCCCCGACCGACTACGACAACTCCCTCGTGTACGACCCGCAGGGCCGGGAGACGGACTGGGTGGACGGGGGCCTGTGGCGCGACTACATGAAGTTGGCCTACGACCTGCCTGACGAGTCGCTGCAGGCCGTGTACGACGCGTTCGCCGCGGCCAACGGCTTCGACGACGACGACCGGCTCCTGTGGGATCACGTCCTGAACTCGATGTTCGAGCACGAGTTCGGAGCGGACATCGCCGACCTGTCGATCATGAGCTACGACGGGGGCAGCGACCTGCGGGGCGGCGACGTGGTGTTCCCCGACGGGTACGGCCAGATCATCGACATGCTCGCGGCCGGCCGCGACATCAGGCTCGGCCATGCGGTGGCCGAGATCGACCACACCGCAGACACGGCGGTGGTCACCACCGACTCCGGTACCGTCTTCGAGGCCGACCGGGTTGTCGTCACCGTGCCCCTGGGCGTCCTCAAGGGCGGGCACATCTTGTTCGTGCCGTCGCTGCCGCCGGACAAGCAGGCCGCGATCGATGCCCTCGAGATGGGGGTGCTCAACCGGACGTGCCTGCTCTTCGACGAGGTCTTCTGGGAACGCGACGTCGAATGGATCGGATACCTCAGCGACGAGAAGGGCCAATGGTCCGAGACGCTCAACCTGTATCCGTACCAGCAGCAGCCGATACTGGCCATGTTCAACGCCGGCGCCTACGGCGCCGAAGTCGAGCAGTATTCCGACGACGAGCTGGCGGCGCGGGCCGTCGATGCGCTCAAGGCCATCTTCGGCGACGTGCCCGAGCCCTCGCACTCGGTCAGCACCCGCTGGCTGTCAGACCCGTGGACGAGGGGCTCGTACTCCTATGTCCCGGTCGGCGCCTCCTTCGAGAGCTACCGGTACATGGCCAGGTCGGTGGGCGACAGGCTGTTCTTCGCCGGGGAGGCCACCCACAGCCGTTTCCCCTCCACGGTGCACGGCGCCTTCCTCTCCGGCCTGCGGGTCGCCCGCCAGATACACGGCCTCGTGTGATCGCGGCCTGCGGCGGTGGCTGGTCGGGTCTAGCGGTGAATCGTGAAGGCTTGGTGCAGCTGTTTGCGGTCGAGGTTCTCGCTGAAGGCTTGTCGGACCATCTGGTGTTTGTGGCGTGCGATGTCGGTGGGCTCGGTGCCGGTGTCGAGCATGCCGATCAGTGGCGTGATGTCGCCGCCGGTGGCGCGGGCTGCCGCGTCGTCGGCGCGGATCAGTTCGCGGATGTACGCCGAGACGCTGAGGCCGCGCTCACTGGCCCGGCGCTTTGCCGCGGCCCGCAGGGCGGGATCCAGCAACACGTTGGTCGGCTTGGCCATGGGGTCACCTTAGCCTGGATCCACCGGCGCGGTGAGGCTTGCGGGGTTGGCGCGTCCACTAGAAAGGCCTCCTGACATGGGAGAATGCGGTCTGCGATAACGCACATTCTGGACCATGTGAGGAGGCACTTCCTGTGGGCAGCGTAGCGGTTGGGATCGACGGGCTGGAGGCGAGATTCGACGACGGGTCTTTGGTGGCTGACGCGGGGCTGTTGTTGGCGGGCACGGTGATGGCGAGGCTGGGTCTGGAGGCGCTGGTCGATGGGGTGGTGCGCCCGCCCGGCGCGGGCCGCGGGTCCGGCGCCAAGGTGCTGTCGTTGGTGGCGTCGATGCTTGTGGGGCGGTGCGCGACGACACCGGCGAGTTCGTGCACTCCCGGATGCGGTCGGGCAGCTCCCAGCGCGGCCACCTGCGGTTCGTGTCCGAGACCCTGGCGCGGCTGCGTCGCCTGGCGCCGCAGGCCGCGGTGACCGTGCGCGCCGACGCGGGGTTCTTCTCCTATGACATGTTGGACCTCATCGCCGCCCGCGGCGCCCGCCACTCGATCACCGTGGCCCAGAACCCCAAGGTCAAAGCAGCCATAGCCGCCATCGACGAAGGCGCCTGGGCGCCGATCCCCCACACCCGCGGCGGCGCAGCCCAAGTCGCTGAGACCACCATAGACACCGGCCGCCGCGACAACCAAGGCCCCCACCGGCTGCGGCTGATCGTTCGCCGCGCCCGCCTTGTCGGCCCCCAAAGCGAGCTGTGGCCCAACTGGCGCACCACTGCTTCGTCACCAGCCGCAGCGACCTCGACACCGAAGCCGCCGACGCCTACCACCGGGCCCACGCCCGAGTCGAGCTCGCCATTCGCGACCTCAAAGACACCGGCCTGCGCCACTGCCCCTCGGGCAAGTTCTTCGCCAACGGCGCCTGGCTGGTCTGCGCCGCCCTCGCCCACAACATCACACGCTGGACAGCCCGCCTCGGACACACCCACCACCCCGGGCGGCTCACCGTCGCCAACACCGTGCGACAGCGGCTCCTCACCATGCCCGCCCGCCTCGTCAACCACAGCCACCGACACATCCTGCGCCTACCCCGACACTGGCCCTGGGCCCACACCTACACCCAAGCACTGCAACGGCTGCGCAACCTGCCCCTGCTCATCTAGCCGCCCAGCCCCGGGACCCGGCTGCCCCCCAGCACACACCCCAGCGCCACCAACCCGCCACAACCCAACACCCTGACCCGGCGCGCCCCAACAGCACCGAATCCAGCTCACCACCCGCCGCACACCCCTGCAAGCACGAGCCCTCGCCGCCGTCGGAGCCGACACCCGCGACTGGGACAAAGCCGACATCACCTGACCGGCCAAAGCGTCCCGAACCCGCCGATGTAGTGGAAACACCCAACCAGCGCGCCCCCTCTGACCTGCCAAAACGCAAACACCCGCCAAACTCAGTCTGTCATTATGCGCGCGCTGGACTCGGAGGTGGTCGATGCTGTGTGGGAGGCGATTCGGTGGGCTGCTGCCGGTTGTGGGGGGCGACCATCCGCTGGGTTGTCACCGGCCCCGGACGATCAGGGCTAATGCGTGAGTCCGCTCTCCCAGCAGGTAGTCCCCGCCTTCGGGTCGCCTCCGCATTGAGGACACCCATCCGACAGCCATGGCCCGCCGTCGAGCGCCCTCTCAGGCGCGAGCGCGACAAGTGTCTTGCCGTCGCCCTCCCAGATGCACTTGAGGACGACCCTCTGGTCCCTACGTCCGTCCTTCGCTGTGATCGACACCTTGTCGCCGCGCTGAACGCCCGAACCGGTCACCGTCGCGCCCCAAACGCCGGTATCCCGTAGGCGCGACCATCGCGCTTCCCATTGTCTCTCGGAACCGGGCCCGTGTTCGCCCGCTGGTGCGTGGCCCGGCACTCCAGTGTCGCCCACCGGCGCTACGGAGCTGGTGTCGGCGCGATACTCCGGTGAACGCACATTCGAGTCGCCGATCAATTCACGGGCAAATGGCGACGCCGGAACGCCCGGCGCCGACTCTTCTGCCAACACGATGGCTAGCCGGCGTGCCCGCGTCAGTGCCACATACATCAGCCGGCGCTCTTCGGGGTCGGGAACTGATGACTCCTCTGTGAGCAGCAATCTGACGACCGAGGATTCGCCATCGTCCGGCGGAAAGCCCCATCGCCCGGTGCCGACCCCCGCAAGTACCACGTAGTCAGCCTCAAGTCCCTTCGAGGCGTGAACAGTAGAGGCATCGACCTCTAACACCTGTCCAGTCGAGGGTCCAGCTACAAGACTGGCGGGATCGAGCTCCTCTAGGATGTGGGTGAATCGCGCAAGGAACATCACGGTTGGCCGTCGCCCGCGGTCAGCGCCGCGAGCGTGGCGGGCGATGCCTCCGAGCGCTCTAGAGGCGACACGGCGCGCGGGATTGGGATCGTTCTCACTCGGCGCCGGATGGCGCAGCACTACAACTCCTTCGGCCATCTGGTTGCGTTCTTCGGCCGGACGCGCCTGCACGATCTTGGGAAGCTGGTAGCGATTGGCCATGACGAAGCGCCCTGACACATCTGCGACATTCTGCGGGAATCGGAACGTGCGATCCAGCGGCAGGATGTTGGCGAAAGACTCCGGTGCGCCGCCGTGAACGCGTGCGAGGCGTTGCCCAAAGTTGCTCGCAAAGCCGGTCATTATTGCTACATCTGCACCTGCAAACGCGTAGATCGACTGCCAGTCGTCCCCGACGGCGAAAAGGGCGGCATCTCCGTCGCTCGTCATCAGCAGTGCTTCAATCAGGTCGGCACGCGTCCGAGTGATGTCTTGGAATTCGTCGACGAGGATGTGCCTCCACCTGGACGCTCGCGTGCCCTCCTCGCGAAGACGCGTCGTTGCCTGGGCGCACATGTCGGCGTAGTCAATCTCGCCGGAGGCCGCGAGTGCGGACTCATACAATTCAAGTGCATCACGCGCCAGATCAAGAAAAACCAGGTTTCGAAGACCGCGCCACTGCCCCTCGGTGCCGCCGACGGGCACCCACTGGCTGGCATCAGCCAGGCGATGTCGCACAGAATAGAGATCAGGACGACTCTCGCGCGCCACACGGATGAACGCGGCCAGGTCTCCCGCCACCTTGCGCGCTGCTTTGGCGATTCGACCGTGGAACTCGCTGCCTTCCGCTCGAGCGGTACGATCGACTGCTAGCGGGGTGCCGTGCAACTGGATGGCGAGCCGGGCGTGCCACGCACCTTCCGTGAAGTCGTAGGTGTAGGTCTCGAGCAGTCGAGTCGCACCCTGGTGGTGAATGCCGCGCTTCCAAGCTATTTCTTGGTTGTAGCTTGTAGCGTCAATGTCGTCGCGGGTGCCACCGCGGCGATCGATCCCGAAGTGTTCCAGGTATACGTGCCTGCGAGTGGAGCCCGCCTCCATCCCCAAGTACCAGTCAGGTTCGTACTTTGTGCCGATGGGTACGGCATAGGGCTTCTCGTACTCGGCGCGATAGCCCAGCATGAGCATGAAGTTCGTGATATGAGCCTCTTGGGAACCGCGCACATTGTGTCCTGCCCTCGTGGGAACGTGTGGGGGCGCGTCGCGATCCGGCGGTGAGGGTCCGTAGCCTTCCGGCGCAGACGACCACACAGACGCCGGCGAACAGATGAGCACAGCGTTCGTGACTCGTCCGAGTCCGCCGCCTCGGGTCTCCGTGTCTGTCTCTTCCTCCGCGATGCGCCGTGTCAGCCAGTCAGTCAGGAACTTCAGCAGCTTTGCTTCATCGGCCAGTCCGCTGATCGTTGGTACGTCACCAGTCTCGCCCGCGTCTCGCAGCACAGACAGTCCCAGCGCGTGGAAAGTCCGGCATTCGGGAACCGCCCCCGAGCCAAAATACCTCTTCAGACGCCCTCGGAGTTCGGCCGCTGCAGCTCTGTTGTAGGCGAGCAGGAGAATCTCTGATGCCTCGGCCTGTCCCGACGCCACAAGCCATGCGGCACGGGCGACCATCACTGACGTCTTGCCGGAGCCAGCCCCTGCTACCACAAGGTTGACTGATTCATTCGACGTCACCGCATCAACCTGATTTGCTGTCATAGGATGAGTTTCAAGCGATCCAAATAACTCAGAATGAGTCTCTGCAGCCTGCTGCTGTGACCTACGCCGCAGTTCGTCCACCAAAGAGTCGATCTCGGCGCGGATCGTCTGGAGGTTATCGGGTGGCAAGTCCCACGCGCGGATGTTGGACTCGTCGGTGAGGCGTGCCCAGTCGCTCTCGGCAAGCGCAGTCTCGACGATTGTCTGTCGCGGCCATGCCAGCGACCCGTCTGGCGTTGTCCGCCGTGACAGCAAGTCTGTCAACGTGGAGACCTCGGAGCGCAGGAGTCCATTGTGAATGGAGATGTTCTGCTGTCGCCATTGGTCCGAGGCGTCTGACAACCATTTCTGCTGCGCTCTCCGGGTCTTCCAGTCGGTCTGGAAGTTGGTTGCAGCATCGAATTCCTCCCGCGTCGTTAGGAGTTCTGCCTTGTCCCTGACCCAGGCCGACATTGCCGTATCGGCACGCTCGATCCACTCGGCGCGCGCTGCAACGACCGTGCGGCGCAGAAGGACCGTGGGAACAGCGGCGGCTAGAGCCGCTCCGGCCAGGATGAGGACAATGACCAACTGGCTACTCATACCGACACCACCAGAGGCTCCTCAGTCAACGCCGAGTAGCCACACACGAGCGACCGTGCTCGAGAAACAGCGCCACAACAACAAGCATAGAACTCCACGGTGCCCAACCGCCGAGTGCGTAGGAGTCGGCCAGCCTGCGTCCGCGCTCGACGTGTCGTCGCAACTGCCTCCTGGAACTTGAGCCTCACCGGGTCTACATCACGATCCCTCCGATAAGCAGCGCCGCGCCTAGTGTCCCCAAGCGCGTTCACGACGGCTCCTGCGCCCGTCAGGGCACCGCATCCCAGCGCGGCCCGCACCGCCAATGGCAGCGACGGATCGACGACAACCACCGAGCGCGCCGGGACGATGGCATTGGGTGGCGAACGCCGACTGATGGAACCATGCTCCGTTGATCCACTCCGACCCCAGCCTCATCGTGGGGGATCCGTCGGACCGCTGGCCGTCGAGGGACAGCGACAGGTTCGACGGGCAGTAGAACGGTTGGTCATTGAGACACTGGCGGCAGGTCCCACAGCTCGGGTACGACATGACCACGCAGTCGCCGGGCGAGACTCCTTCCACCCCGGGACCGCATGCGACCACCCTCCCCGTGCCTTCGTGCCCGAGTACTGGAGGCTCCAGCAGGGTCTTGCCCTGTACGTCGGTGTGGCAGACGCCGCAGGCCTCCACCTGAACGAGCAACTCCCCGGCACGCAGTTCGTCCAGCTCGATCTCCTCGAGCACGAACTGCCCGCCTGTCTCGTGGAGAACGGCTGCGACGACGGGTCCGGCAAGCCCGCTAGCCAACGTGGCTACCCGCGGCGCCCCGTGCTCTCACCCGAGCCACCATACATCTACTCCCGGCAGTGTCCCGGCTGGGCTGGCGGCTAGTAGACGGCTTGGTCGTTCCAGCGGACGTCCTCGAAGATGCGGTCGGGATAGGCGCCGCTGATGATTGTTTCCCGGGCGTCGTCCCACATCGCCTTCCATGTCTCGAAGCCCTCGAGCAGCGACTCGGGCAGCCGCCTGCTGCGGGCGACGAAGGCGGGAAGGCGGGCCGGCCGCTGCCCTGCCCGATCGGGTTGTAGCGCAGGGTCCATGCTCCAGCGCGTCGATCCGGCGCGGTTGGGCAGCGACCGGTGGACGTTCAGCCTGTCGAACAGCACCACTCCGCCTCGCCGCACCGGTAGAGGCTGCTCCTTCATGCCGGCGAGGACCGGCGGCGGAACATAGGGCTCCGACGCCAGGTCTGGTTGGTGCAGTGCACCTGCGGGCCGAGACGGTGCGAGCCTGGGGTCGACACCAGGCAGCCGTTGTTGATGAAGGCGTCGGTGAGCGCGATCCACACCGTGACGATTTGGGTGTCGTCGGCGTCGGGCAGCAGGGCGACGATGTCCTGGTGCCAAGTGGTCATCCCGATGTTGGAGTGCAACCGCAGCGACTCGTCGGCCACTGCGTCCGCCGAGGGCTTCATGTGCATCTGCTGCACCGGGTTCGATGCGATCTCGGGCCCGATGATCGACTCGACGGCATCGAGGATGGCCGGATGCCGCAGCAGGTCGAACACGGCCGGGCTGCAGTGCATGACGTAGGACCCGGCGTCAACGCGTCGGTTGATCAACGGCAGCGAGATGTTTGAACTATCGGTGCGAGAGCGGATCGGCAGCCAGCACGGCCGAGTAACGGTTACCAAGTCCTCCAGCGGGCCGCTCGCTCAGCGTGCCGTCCGCCAGCAGGCGGTCGACCAGGCCGTCGAGGATCCGTTCGTACTCCTCATAGACGGGGGCGAGATCCTCGTCGGTCAACGGGCTATCGATGGCCAGGAACCCGTTACGGTCGAACTCATCGAGCTGATCCGCGGAGAGGCCACCTACACCGAGCTCGGCCACGTGACGATACTACTCCGAGTCGGCCCCGGGACTCGTCTTCGTCGCTTGCGGCGCCTCGATCTATTCGTGCAGGTCAACCATCAGACGCTCGAGATCCATCCGTGGTCGCTCGTCGTTCACTATCTCTACCCCGCTTGCCTCCCTTCTTGCCAAGCGCCAATTTTTCGGCTCGGTCCGAGGAGGCACCGTATGTGCGGGTAGCGAGGTCACTCATGGTCAAGAATCTCCGACCCGAAACCAGGCAGCAGAGGCCAGTGATTTCACAGGTGGGGTCGTGGCTCTTGGCTAGTGCGAGCGCTCTACTCGTGGCTTCTTTGATGTTCCCCTGGTTTGAGGGCAAGCTATCCATAACTTATGTACAATATTATGGTTATGAAATCGGATTTACTATATTCTACACCATTTCATTAGCAGCAGCCGTCGGGAGTGCTGGTTGGTACTCTAGGTTCCGCAGCGGATCCGTCCTGGTGCTCTTGTCGCTCGCTGCTTCAATCCTCACTACACTGTTTTCTGGACTAAGCATCGCTTTCTCGTCAACGCTGACGCGGCTTGCGTCAGCGGTCGGACTTGGGGCTTTCGTTAGCGTCCGAATTCGGTCTGGTCTAGTGGTACTACTGGTTGGCGGTCTGATAGGCATCGTCGGTTCGACGATGCTCTTGGCCCAACGCTTGAGGGTACCGACCTCGGTCAAGCGACTGTCGTCGCATGACGACTCGGTCCACGCGGAGTCGTGGTTCGATGAAGAGGATGAATTTGACTGGATCCCTAGTGGGACTCAAGCATCACACTCGCACACGTTTGATGATGAAGATTGGTGACGAGGTGACTGATATGCCTTCATCTTCAGACTATGACCCCACTGAGGACCATTTGGCAGGCTCTGATGATGGGATCTTTCCTTCTCATTCCAATTGGGACGAGAGCTGGGATTCTCAAGCGAGTGATGATTTCACGACTATCATTGACATAGGCGACGGAGCAACGCGAAGTCCAGGCTCACTGATCGTATCTGCATATCTCGCAAATGTTGTTAGCCTCGTATTCTTGCTGATTGGCTCGGATATCCTAAACTGGATTGGCTACGTAATCAGTGGCTACTTCGCTGCTGCGCTAATCGTTGGCTACTGGGGTATCGATCAGCAACGTAGAATGCTGCCAAACTACGTATTTGCTGGTCACCGAACGTTCTTGTCCATCCTGTCCATACTTGCCGGCCTCGCTCTGGTAGTGATTCACAGTATCGCTTTGTCACAGAATGTCGTTCCCGTATGAAAGCGAGTCAGCCAGCGAGTATTGTAGGCTTGGTGCTATTGCTTGCCGTTGCCATAGTGCTCACAAGTTCAAACTCATCTAGTGGTCAAGAGCCGTCCGACGCTCTGTCAACATGTTTAGCGCAAGAACATTCGCTGTCAGCTCTCTTTCTAGTCGATACATCGTCGTCTCTGCAGAGAAACGATCCAGACAATGAGAGGGTGCAGGCAATACAATCAGCTCTCAGCGCGTTGTCGGCATTGGACTCTTCATCGCCTCAGGTCGAGGTTTATGTAGCCTTTCTCGACTTCAGTGTAAAGACCCGCAGATCATTTCCGGAGAGACCAGAGTGGATGCCTGTTCCAAACTCTCCAGAAGAACATGTCGAAATCGCCAACGAGTTTGCTAAACGCAACGACGGAGGGGCGACGGACTACGTTGCTGCACTTGAACCGTGGATTAACCGCGATCTGCAACCATCCGATGAAGTCGGCGCGCTCGAGACCTTGGAGCATGCACCGGACGGGTCCTGCCGACTATTGGTATGGTTCACCGACGGCCAACTCGATGTCGGTTACCGTGGTGAGAGCCTAACTTTCAACTGGACAGACCCACCAACTGTTGTAAACTCCCAATCAGTCGCTGATGCGTTGTGGGTGGAAGCGGAGGCGAGGTTGTGTTCGCCAGGGGGGTTGGCAGATAGGCTTCGGGCCGGTACCGATATGTCAAGCGGATCCAGTGCTCACGTATCTGTAGTCGCTCTGGACCGACTTGGAACACTAGACTTCGGATTGCTACGTGCCTTCGCGACGGGTGAGGGCCAGGATACTGACTGTGGCTCGGCGCCAGCTCGGGGAACGTTCGGCACGGCAGACGACATTGGCTCATTGGCGATAGGTCTTCGTAGCGCGGTGCTGGGGCAATCACATGGTGAGCAGGAAGGCACTCGAAGTTGCTTGACTTCGGAGGAGTTATGTCACGATGTAGGGGCCGACGTCGAGGAATATGACTACACATTCTATCTTTATCCTGGGTTTCAGCGATTTAACCTGCTGACGTTGTCTTCGCATCCATCAGTAAGCACCAAGATATTCATGCCATCTGGTGCCTCATTCGAACTCGGTTCTGGAGAGCCCATGATTGGGGGCGAGGGCGTCAAACTGACTATTCAAGAACTAGACTTGAAGGGTGGCGCGTTCTTGGTGGATGGGGAGCTTAGTCCGGGTGGCTCCTGGGAAGGCCACTGGCGGGTAAGGTATACCACCGACGATCCCGAAGCCGTTGAGGATCTCAACCGGGCATCCATATATGTTTTTGGAAGCCTGACCATGGAGTTGGATTTGTCGCAGCCGTCGCTGCAAGCAGGAATTCAGGATGATATCGTATTTCGTATCGTCGGTGCCAGTGGAGAACCGGCGGCGCATGCGGAATTGCAACCTGGCACACGGCTACGAGTTTGGGTGAATGATGCCGCGGCGAGCGAACCGATCAAGCGCTCCGACGGTACCTACTCTGTTAGCTATACCGTACCGTCCGACTTTGCTGATGACGTAGCTGTTATAACAGGGTTCTTTGAGCCCTTCGTCCGGCTGTCGTCTGAGGCCCCAGTAATTCCGTTGACATCGTGGTCAGGCGTATTGGGCGAGTTGGCTATCGAACCGGTGGGTGACTATCCGTTGATCAATCGGCCAACTCCATTTGAACGCAAGCTAAGCCATGAGTATAGACGCTTGGAATCCACGATCTTCATCGATGCATCGCGAGAACGAACTGGTGGCTGCATCGACATTCTTGAAGTCGGTGCTCCATTGATCGGTTCCCATGCGTTGGACCTTTACCTACTTGATGGTGCTCGTCCAGTAAGTGCCACTGATTCATGTCCCATTGAGCTAACTGATGGGCAGACCGCGAACCTGACCCTAGTTGTAGATGCTACGACTTTGGACTCATTGGAGGGTCCGATAGGCACAGGAATGTTGAAGTTGCGAGCGTCGAATCCAATCGATCCAGGCAAGTTCAAGGACTATTCCTACTCGGTTGAAGTGCTGGTCGAGCTTCCGGTTGAGCCGCGTACAACCACTACTCCACCGCCTACAACCGACACTCCACCGCCTACAGCCACTCCCCCGCCACCAGACACCGTAACCGAGACGGACACTGTCAAGGCACTGGCCCTGAGCCTGATCGCCGTATTCTTCTTGGTCGTCGTGCTTTACGGTGCGAATCAAGCGACTAGCCGTCTCGTCGTAGGGCGGTTGGCCTCGGTCAACTTCCCCATCGCGATCAGTAGCGGAACAGTGCGTAGATTGGATGATGGAGGCAATCAGGTGCCGTTGACCATTGAGGGTAGAGACATTGGCTCAGAACCTCTAGGCGGCGGCGAAGCAAGGGCTCGATCGGTGCGTCTATGGGAGTTGACGGTCCGGGCTAAGACTCCGGTCCTACCCCTATCGAAATCGATTGCAGTGGCTACTGCAAGAGACGCAACGTTGATTGTCGGGAGTCTAGGAACCTCCGATGACGGCAGGAAGGGCTTCCTACCGACATCGCTCTCGGGTGAATGGCTTTTCCATACAGATGCAGTACTCGAGCCAAATGAAGCCGGAACGAGCCTTGATCCCATCGTCGGCACGCTCAGTATAGCAATTCCCTTCGAAGCCGACGCGGCCTTTGCGAATGCGCGACTGAACGAGCAAGCAGAGGTTATCGGCGAGCAAGTCACTAGCGCTGCCGAGGCTGTCGCAGACGCGAGAGCTGAAGCTGCGGGTCGAGAATTGACCGAGTCGGAGGATCATGAAGATGAGACCGTGGAGAGTGATGACTTGATGCACGACAATGAGAGTGTCACGGATGAGCCATCGCGCATCTGGGATTATGGCGATGAAGATGATTGGTAGTAGAGAATCGGGTGGGAGCTTGACTGACATTACTTAGCTTCAAGGAAGATTCAAGGAAGAGTACCGTAGCAGTAGATCGATTCAAAGGAGTACGAAGATGCCATTGAGTCCGATGATAGTAATTGGTTGTGGAGGGTCGGGGGGCAAGGTCATCTTGTCGCTTCGAAGGCGCCTAGGAGAAGAACTGCAGCGCCGAGGATGGAATCGCGGCATTCCAGAGTCCTTCCAGACGAAGTGGGTCGACGTTCCAACACCACAAGAAGCGCATCCCGAGTTCGGGGAGGGTCTCGCGGAAGAGGACTATACGGGATTGGCATTGTCCGACACGTACGAGCACATCGACGCGCTAGTGCTAAGGAGTGCAGGCGAGCGTGTCGAACGATTGATCGGCTGGCGCCCATCACCTTACATTCAGTTACCTGTCTTGCAGGGAGCTGGCCAGATGCGGGCGATCGGCCGAAGCGTAGCTCTCTCGAACGCTCCCAATGTCTCACGGCTTATTGAGCGAGCAGTCCAGAATTCTCAATCCTCCCGTCCTGAGTTGGAGTCTCTGGGCGAATGCCTTGATGTCGAAAACGTGAGCAGCGATCCCTTTGTCTTTGTTGTGTCGTCGTTGGCTGGCGGTACGGGAGCGGGTATCTTCCTAGATGTATGTGATCTGATACGATCTTACGACCCCAACCTGAGCCAGAGAATCATCGCCATACTCCTCACAGCCGAAATCTTTCCGGGGGTAGCTGGCGTGGGAATTCCTCCCAACAGTCTGGCTGCATCGAGTGAGCTAATGAACGCGATGTTGGAGGTCCAACGACACCTTGAGACGCTATATGGACGTGGAGCAGCCATGAACGCTCTGCAAGGCGCAGGACCCTCTGCTTCATATTTGGTCGGTCTACGCACTCTTGATGAGAGCCGATCGCTCCGGACTCCTGGCGACGCATATCGAGCTGTGACCGAGTCACTGGTCGCTCTGATGCTGGATGAACATCTGCAACAGGAGATCATCAACTATGACTTGACAAATCGGACAGAGCAGCAGGCACAACGGAGTTCCAAGTTTGAGTTGCTCTTGGAACCACCTCACGCCAACCTTCCGCCCAAGTGTGGCTTTGTCTCATCGTTTGGCTCAGCGAAAGTTTCTGTCGGAGCCAGCAGGTTCAGCGTATGGGCCAGAGATAGGATGGTACGAGCTGTACTTGAGTACTTGCTCACGGGGTGGCGGGATCGCGGCTTAGAACTCGTTGACCCTAATCGGCGCTCTGTCATTCAGGATCCCGAAATCGTGGAGCATTTGGTTAACCGCGATAGAGAAGAGTTCTTTGGGCAATGTGGTCTTTGGGAAGAAGATGAACCGGACGGTACTAGGCACGACCAAGTCGTAGATGGTGTGATGCCCTTGGATAATCTGAAGGACTCGTTGCGAGCGTTTCATCAGAATCTGATAGCAGAAATGAAGGCCTTCGGGCAGCTCGATGAGCGGGAATGGGTGAACCGTATCCCTGTTGTGATTCGTAACCGACAGGCAGACTTTCGAGCGAATATGATGGCATCGCTAGAGAGAGGAAGCGACACCTTTGCTACCGGAGTGGTCAACCGCTTGGAATCAGCGGTATCGAATTGGCTGGCCGAGTATGGTCTACCAGTAGCGGCCGGACTCGTTAAAGAACTGTCTCAGCAGTGTCGGTCGGCAACCGAACAGCTCAGGCGAGAGTCACGCGAGCACGACTCGGCATTGCAACGGAATCCGAATCGGGCAATCGCGGCGGCGTTTCAATCGCTGGGGGGCGGCAAGATCGACGCTACGTCAACATTTGTCGATGAAGCTGCACGAAAGGGCATCGGGCCGAATCGATCCTGGGCACAGTCAGAACGCTGTGAGAAGGCAGCCTCTTTGCTGTCAGATGTAGTCGACAAGGTATTGCATCCTCTGACATCTGAGCTGGAGGTCGTTGGGCGGGAGTTGGATGCATTCGCGGATACTCGTGAGATGCACGATTGGCCTGCTGGCTCAGGTGTGACACCGCTATACGCTCCAGCCCCATCCGAGTTCTGTCTGGTTGGACCAGATGATTGGTCGAAGATCTACGAAGAACTGTTGAAGGAGTCTGCCGGCTCAGTTGAGACCGCTCGCGACAAGATCTGTGCTGGCGGATTTGAGTATGGCGACACCGCGGCGCGATTCAAAGCACCGACGGCCTTGCACATTGACGGCAGAGAAGGTTGGGCGGGTCGAGACGGTCGTCCCGTGAAGGTAGAACTGGCCCTGAGCCCGGATGAGCTAAAGGATCGGGCAGAGCGATTCCTGTACGATCCAAGCAACTCCATTGGTCGATTCATGGGTGCGGGCCTGGAGGAGTATCTGGCACCGACCGATCGCAGCAATCCTGTCGTCGATCATGGGGAACGGCTGCGTTGCTTCCGTGAAGCCTTGACGTCAGCGATGCAGATGGCCTCACCATTGTTCAGAATTGATCAGACAATGATGTCGCGGCTTCACATCCACACCGACCTCAGCACGCGGATGACCATACAGGAGTTGCCGTTCGACAACAGTCATCCTGCGTATGAGATCGCAAAGGAGATTCTCACAACTGGGGGCGACGTGTCCTCAGAGGCGTTCAAGAGTCGTACAAAGAAGGGCGTAGAGTCAGTACTCCTCGTGCGGCGACTCGCGACGCCCGTGCATCCGGCAGTAGTGGCGTCGCTGTATCAGCCGATCGTCAGAGATTGGGATCAAGTAGTAAACTCACCAAATCCAGCTAAGTCTATCCAGACATTTTGGAACAATAAGCGAACTCGACTTCTACAGGAATTCATCCCACTGCCGCTCCCCGCGATCGCTACGATCGTAAGGGGATGGTTCGTAGGCAGGCTGTTGGGCCTTGTTACTAATCCGACGGAATCTACCGGACCACGGATCCACACTCGAGACGAATTCGGGCGCGAGCGAATCTCCGCTTTCCCATGGCCGCTGTTGCGGCACGGCCGCACAGCACAGTTGGGCGACGGCTATTACAAGTATGAGTGGTTGCCAGCTATATTGGAGCAGATACCGCTGTCCATGATGATGCTATCGCAAGACGAACATGCGTTAGACGCCTACGAGGACATATTCCGCCTAGGCCAACGAGCCGAATCCGAGATGAAGCAGTTCATCACACATGGAACGACTTCCTCACAGAACCAACCGCAGATCTACGGTGACACTGAAGAGGACCGAAAGACGATGTTCAAGGAAGCTGTTCATCACATCAAGCAGGGCTATCTGGAGTTGGATGAGGCAACACCGAAGCGACTTCAAGGCGACTATCTTGCATTCTCGGCCGTACCGTTTGGACGCGAGCTATTCTCAATCATTCGTGAGGAGCTAGACACGATTCACACCATGATCGACTCAATGCGTGGAGGGACACAGTTCGGATGAAACTCACCATACTCGTTCCTAGAACAGAGGCTGATCAGCGGATTGCTGAAATACTCCGACGGTATGTATCGGCAGGCTACATACGGCCCTTCATCCAGTTCAGACTCCCAGATGAGGGTGCCTGGGTAGACGAATCCGACAAGCCGGAATATTCGAACTTTAACAACTTGCTAGCCGAGATTGAAGGATGCGATCTGATTCGATTCATCTGCTTCTCAACCGGCACTGATGCGGTAGACCCGGACTATGTATCAGCCATGATGACGTTACGCCAGTCGATGACTCACACCGATATCGAGACAAGCTTCGGCGGTGTATACCTGTGTACCGCTGACGATAAGCTACCCAACGAACTCTTTACGAACTATAATCGATACTTCAACTACAATCTGGTCGTATTGCCCGAAGATGGTCTCGGCGAAAGGAATTCACCAACCCTCCCGCTGACGGCTACCAACCGGAGGGACGAGGTGATGGCCAATATGCTCGCCGTCGTAGGCGGCCTGTGGTGGTGGCTCGAGGATGCGCCTCTTGATGAGATGCAACATGCAGGTGAAGATGATCTTCAACGTGTACGGTTCGCTAAAGTCACAACGCGAATGACCAAATCAAAGGATCTTGTGACAGAGGCGATTATAAACGTCTTGGGCGGCGATAGCAAGAGGCTATTGCCTCGAGAGTGTGTCGCTCATGGCCAGCCTGAATCGGCCATCAACGAATTGCATCATGTCTTGACTGGATCCGATACGGTGTCACCAATCGGCTTTTCATATCGGCCATACCGTAAGGCTCAGCCGCCCGCAAGAAAGGCCTTGAGCATAGTCGGTGCACTGAAGCTCTTCTTCGCTGAATTGAGCACCGTAATGCGGCATATTCCCACGACGGTGATCGAGGGCATGAGGGATAGTATTCGACGGCGCATCCGAAGGGTCGAAGCGAAGGTGGAAGACATCGTTTCAGAGAAGACCTTCGGCCGGGATAGTATGATCATGGTAGGCGTTCGCGACACGAATGACATCAACTTGGTGATGGATCAGGCGGCGCGTTGCAGAGAACTGGATCGGATTCCAGACTTGGGGAATTATCGCGCCGTAGGTACTCCTGGTGTCTGGTCAGCGCTGAGGAATGCTGTCATTTCCGCGGCGGACGGAGGAGATTATCCGGCGGCACTTAAGTGGCAAGGATTGGAATGGCATGAACATCGTGCAGTGATAGAGGATCTGGAACTGCTTGCGCCGGATTTGCGCAGGGCTGAAACCATGTTAGGTATCAGGGCTCATGATGTTCAGGCGATCCGAGCTATCTTGGCGGACGATGATGAATGATGTCACAGTACAGCCTTGTGGTAGTGTCCTTCGAGAGTTGGGAGAGACTCGGTGAACTCACCAAAGAGTAGTAAGCCTAAGAAGAACGTTGACCTTGAGGTGCTTCGATCTTGGAAACAGAGATCCAAGGAGCAGTTGACAGGTCGTCTCGCGTGGAGCCTTATGGATGGTCAGGATGCAGCTCTCGCCGATCTGGTGAGCGCACAAGAGGAGTGGGAGCGGCTGCGTCGGACCTCTAGCGAAGAACTTGTCGAGCAGAGAAGATTCTTTCTCGGACGTGTAATGAGATCTTTCTTGTTCTTTGTATTGTTCGTAGCCGGAGGAATCGTAGCGTTCTTGCTCGGACCGATCACAATTGTGCTTGTCCTAGCGGCTGGTGCAGCTCTATGTCTGGTCTGGTTCTGTTTCGTTCTGCTAACGACGGCCAGGCGTCACGTCCAATGGAAATACCGAATGAAGCTGGAAACAGAAGAGTTGCCGAAGCGTCGACGTCATGCGATTTCGGAATTCCGTCGACTGTCAGCATTGTATGTTCAGTATCTCTATTGGGCGGAGATCCTCAGTGAAGCGCTGCATCGCCCCTTGGGATCTGAACTAGCAGCTGGGGACGAATCTGAGCAGAGTGTTGATGGTGAAGAGGAACTTACGTCGAGCCACACGCGATCTTTGTTGATTGGTCAGGCAGTGATGTCAGACCGTGAACGCAATCTGCTTGAGCTACGCGTGGCTCGTAATGCGGCAGAGAGAGGTTGGATGATGCGCTCGTTCGTGGCGAGAAGAAGAGACTGGTTCAACGAATATAAGATGATTGCTAATGCAATGAGTACCCAGTTGTCACCGGAGCCTGAGCAGGATGCTGAGGCGCTCCCGCAAGTCATATATGAGATCGCATCCACCGGATCAGATGAGGGCGTAAGAGAGATTCGTTACCCTCTTGCTGACTTTGCCAAGCAATACTGTGCTGGCCTGCATGCAAAGGAGAGCCGCAATGATATATGGGCAGAACTAGGCGATAGACTTGGAGACAATGCAACAGCTGAGTACATTGATTATGTTGAAACGAGAGTCAAGGGACTAGAGGAAGTCTCGTTGGAGAACTTCTTGCGTGGCCCACTGCTGACACGGAGGCATCCCGGATTCGACTCGACGCATTATGTGGATTCGGTCGTGACGCGCGATGGATTGGACCATACGTGTTGGATCGGTATCTCAGAGGCAGTCGGACTTCCCGAAGGGTACGGCGGCCTTGGGAGTGCCATCGAGCATCCGGTCCATCTCGCTAATGAGCATCCGATCTTTGCGTCGTTCCGGCTCGAAGTCAGTGCTCCGATTCTGTTGGAGCAATGCAAGCTGATTGCGCCTCCACCGGACGAAGCTAAGGCTGGAGCGAAGAGGAAGCCGTCGAGGCGGCAACAAGGATTCGGATGACTCGTCGGTCCCATCTCTCAGGATCTACCCTTGCACGGCCGAGGGTGACTGGGCCGAGACCTGAGGGGCCGGGCCTTAGGGGCGGTCGCGTCTCGGGTTTGGTGTAACAGGGCGTTGGGCGCAGGTTCGGGTGGTCATGTTAGGCCGCGTGTGACAGCGTCGGCGGGCTGGTGGTTGTCGGTGTCGGTGTCGGTGTGGGCGGGTTGGTGGAGGCGGCGGCGCAGTTCGGTGAGGCGCCGGGCGATGGCGGGGGTGTAGGTGAGGCCGCGCCAGCCTTGTGAGGCCCGGTCGAGCACGGCCCACACGAGTGTGAGGCAGGAGGCTTCGCCGGGGAGCCGGCCGATGACTTTGACTCGTCGGCGGGTCTCGCCGAAGGTGCGCTCGGTGAGGTTGGTGTGTCGGATGCGCTTCCAGTGCTCGGCGGGGAACCTCAGGTGGGCAGTGAGGGCCTGCCGGTCGGTGAGCAGGCACTTGGTCGCCCGGACCCACCGACGGGTCGGACGCTCTCTTGTGTATAGGGTTCGGGGAGTTACGGGCTTGTCTCGGGGGCGAGCTGAGCCTGGACCGAGAATTCGTCGCCCTCCACGGTCGCCAGATCCGTAATGCGGCCTGCTGCGCAAACGTCGGCTGCTACCCGCTCGAGCACGGCGATGCGCTCGGCCTTGTCGGTCACTGTGGCCCGCTCCACCTCGGTGCGCAGCGGTCGCTTGGCCTCGGACTTGGCCCGGCGCACCTCTCCCAACACCGCGGCGGCCACCGCGCCGGGCAGCGGCCCGGCGTCGCCCGCGGCGGCTCGCAGACGGCTCGATTCGGGCCAGGTTGACGCATGGACGGACGAGGTGTGCCACCAGCTCCAGACCTCCTCGGCCACGAAGGGCATGAAGGGGGCGAACAACTGCTGGAGCACTCTCAGGGCGATTCGCAGCGACAGTCGGGCCGAGACCGCGGCCGCGGTCCCGTGCTCGCCATAGGCGCGGGCCTTCGCCAGCTCAATGTGGTCGTCGGTGAAGGCCCAGAAGAACGACTCGGTGCGCTCCAGGGCCCGGGCGTAGTCGAAGGCGTTCAGGGCGCGCGAGGCCTCCTCCACCAAGCCGGCCAGCCGGTGCAGCATCGAGCGGTCCAGCGGCTCGGTCGCCCCTGCCGGCACCGCACCGGCGTCCAGGCCGGTGCCGAGAGCCCGCTCGCGCCGCTTCACCTCCGAGGCCGCCTCATCGTCCAGTTCGTCGAAGCGCAGCACGAACTTGGAGGCGTTGAGCAGCTTGACGGCCAGTCGCCGGCCTATGCGGAACTGCTGCTCGTCGAAGGCGGTGTCGGTGCCGGGACGGCCGCACGCGGCCCAGTAGCGCACCGCGTCGGCGCCGTAGCGGTCGAGCAGGTCGGTGGGCACCTGCACGTTGCCCCGGGACTTGGACATCTTCTTGCGGTCGGGGTCGAGTATCCAGCCCGACAGGGCGCAGTTGTGCCACGGGACGGCGCCGGCGTCGAAGTGGGCCCGCACCACGGTGGAGAAGAGCCAGGTCCGAATGATGTCGTGGGCCTGGGGGCGCATGTCCATGGGGAACGTGGACGCGTACAGGTCCTCGTCGGTGCGCCAGCCGGTGGCGATCTGGGGCGTGAGCGACGAGGTGGCCCAGGTGTCCATCACGTCGGGATCGCCGACGAAGCCCCCGGGCCGGCCCCGCTGGGACTCGTCGCAGCCCGGCGGGCAGTCCGCCGACGGGTCCACTGGCAGGGTGCCGGCCTCGGGCCGGATCGGATCGTCCCATATCGGCGACCCGTCGGTGTCGAGTCGGTACCACAGGGGGATGGGCACCCCGAAGAAGCGCTGGCGGCTGATGAGCCAGTCGCCGCTGAGTCCCGCAATCCAGCTCTCGTAGCGGGCCCGCATGTAGGACGGTACCCAGTTCATCTGCGTGCCCCGGTCGATCAGGGCCTGGCGCAGGTCGTCGTCGCGCCCGCCGTTGCGGATGTACCACTGGCGGCTGGACACGATCTCCAGCGGCCGGTCGCCCTTCTCGAAGAACTTGACCGGATGGGTGATGGGCCGGGGCTCGCCGTCGATGTCGCCGGACTGGGCGAAGACGGCCGCGATCTCGGTGCGGGCCGCAGCGGCGGTCTTGCCGGCCAGGCGGGCGTAGGTGGCCTGGCCCGTCGGCGACTTGATGGCCGCGGGCGGCTCGGCTGCGAAGCGTCCGTCGCGCCCGATGACGGTGCGCACCGGCAGGTCGAGCTCGCGCCACCAGGTGACGTCGGCGGTGTCGCCGAAGGTGCAGATCATGGCGATGCCGGTGCCCTTGTCGGGGTCGGCGAGCGGGTGGGCCAGCACCGGCACTTCCACATCGAACACCGGCGTGCGCACCGTCGACCCGAACAGCGGCTTGTAGCGGGAGTCGTCCGGGTGGGCCACCAGCGCCACACAGGATGGCACCAGCTCGGGCCGGGTGGTATCGATCCACACGTCAGAGCCGCCGTCGGTGTTGCCGCGGTCGGCAGCGGTAGCCACGGCTGCGGCCCCGCCGGAACCGTCGGTGTTGTCGTGGTCTGCGGTGGTCACGGTCGCACCGGCCGCGCCGCCGGAACCCTCGGTGCGGCGGAACCGCAGTTTGTGGTAGGTGCCGGGCACCTCCCGGTCGTCGAGCTCGGCTTGGGCCACCGCGGTCTGGAAGGTCACGTCCCACAGCGACGGTGCCTCGATCTGGTAGGCCTCGCCCCGCTCCAGGTTCTCGAGGAAGGCGAGCTGCGACACCCGCCGGCAGTGGGCGTCGATGGTGGCGTAGGTGCGGGTCCAGTCCACCGACAGCCCGATGCGCCGGAACAGGCCCTCGAAGGCCTGCTCGTCGGAGGCGGTGAGCTCCTCGCACAGTTCGATGAAGTTGGGCCGGCTCACCGCGATGGTCCGCCGCTTGGCCACCGCCGAGGGCCGGCCCGCGTCGGGAGGGGGAGCGAAGGCAGGGTCGTACGGCAGAGAGGGGTCGCAGCGCACGCCGTAGTAGTTCTGGACCCGGCGCTCGGTGGGCAGGCCGTTGTCGTCCCAGCCCATGGGGTAGAACACGGCCTGGCCGGCCATGCGCCGGTGGCGGGCGATGATGTCGGTGTGGGTGTAGCTGAACACGTGCCCCACGTGCAGCGAGCCGCTCACTGTCGGCGGGGGAGTGTCGATGGAGAACACCTCACCTCGGGGCCGGCCCTCGTCGAACCGGTAGATCCCGGACGCCTCCCACGCCGCGTCCCACTTGGCTTCAAGGCCTTCCAGGACAGGCCTGTCGGGAACGGAAGCCAGGCGCTGCGACTCGTCAGCAGATGGGCTCATGCGGGCGCCAACGCTAACCGCTCACCGCCCATGCCCGACGACCCGCTTACGCAGTGACAGCGCCCCGAGCCGCTGCTCTGTCAGTTCTTGGGCCCTTCGGCGGAGACTGCCAATGGGCAGTCGTCCAGCCGGGGCACCGCAGTTCGGTCGCTCTACAGTCATTTTGAGCAATTCACATATATTTCATATGTTGCGGACTAAGGTGACTCTGTGACGAAGGGCATACATCCGAACAAGGATGTGCGAAAGGCAATCCGCCGGCTAGTGAGGGAGGGCTGGACTGTCCGGCTATCGAGGGGACGCAGCAGCCATTCGTGGGGCCGAGCACACTGCCCCCACGATCATCGGGAGTGCCTCACCTTGATCTGGAGCACCCCAACGAACCCTGACAGGCACGCGGCTAGGCTGCTGGCGAAAATCGACGCCTGCATGCGACGGAGCCGAGCAACATGACCGCAGCCCCCGTGCCTTCAGATGAGGAGATGCCCACTCATCACTTCGTGGTAGTGACCGAAGGAATGGATCTGATGGAGTGGGCGACCCTCGACGCGCTCTACGAGGCCGGCTGTGGCGACGCCACTGTGGGTTGCGACACTCTGGAGTTCGATCGCAGGGCACCCACCCGTGACGAGGCACTCTGCTCAGCACTGCGAGACGTCGAGTCGGTTCCCGGCCTAAGGGTGCGGCGCGTCGAGTTCCATCCAGCCGACAGAACCAGCCCCATCTTGTCAGCATCCGCACAGGTCGCGTAGGGAGACCGCCTGGACGCGGAGCTCCCGGGAGTATTGGCTGCGATGGCGACGTCCCCGGTTACCTACCGCAGAGACCCAGCGACGAAGCGTGGCTCGCCGATGTCGAGGGCATGCCCCTCGACATCGCCGTCAAGGCCTTGGCTATGGCTGTGACGATCAGCTCGTGCTCGGCTGCCTGGATCCTGGCTCTGAGCGACTCGACGGTGTTCTCGGGATGGATCGGCACTTCCGCCGAGGCGATCACGGGACCGTTGTCGACGCCTTCGTCGGGCACGTAGTGGACCATCGCTCCGGTTCGGTCGATCTGCCCGGCCTGGTAGGCGGTCCAGGCATCGACGATGGCGGAGGGGCCCGGGAACTGGCCCGGCAGGGCCGGATGGAGGTTGACGACCCGGTTGGGGAACCGATTCAGGAACGCCGACGACAGCAAGTGCATCCAGCCGGCTAGCACTACGAGGTCCGGAGCGGCTTGCGCTACCGCAGCGGCCAATTCCTCGTCGTACCGGCGTCGTCCCTCCGCCATAGTCGTCGGGCCCGCCAGGTAAGGCGCCAGCGGCCAGAAGCTCACCGGGATTCCGGCCTGTCGCGCCTTTTCGCCTGCCAGCGCGCCTCGGCGGTTGATGACCACTGCCGCCACCTCGGCGTCGAGTCTCCGATTGGCGATCGCTTCGAGGATCGCCTCCAAGTTTGTCCCCGCACCCGACGCCAGAACCACCAGGCGGCCGGTCATTGCCAGGTCCCCTCCAGCACGACCCGGCCAGCGCCCCGTGACCCGCAGTGGCGGGCATCGATCACCGAGCCGATCACCCTATGACCTTGGTGGATCAGGGCGTCGGCGCTGGCCTCGTCGACTACGGCCACCAGGCCTACGCCCATGTTCCAGACGCGGAACGCTTCGGCGTCGTCGGTTCCTCCCCAGTCCACCAGCGTTGCGAACGGCTCGGGCACCGGCCACGAGCCGAGTTCGATCTGGGCGGCTAGATGGTCGGGCAGCACCCTCGGCAGGTTGTCGAACAACCCGCCGCCGGTGATGTGGGCCAGCGCTTTGGGCCGGACGCCCGCCGCCGAGAACCCGTCGATCACCGGCAGGTAGCTGCGGTGCGGCTCCAGCAGGGCGTCGATCATCTCGGGGTCGGGATCCCTGTCCTCGAGCAGCTGGCGGATCAGCGAGTAGCCGTTGGTGTGGGGTCCGGAACTGGCCGCACCAACCAGCAGGTCGCCGGCCCTCACGTCCTCGGTGCGGGGCAGAAGCGAGCGGCGCTGGGCCGCGCCCACGATGGTCCCGGCCACGTCGGCCGCGCCGGGCGCGTACACGCCGGGCATCTCGGCGGTCTCGCCTCCCAGCAGGGCGCAGCCCGCGGCCCGGCAAGCGTCGCCCATGCCGGCCACGATCTCGGCGGCGGCCTCGGGCACGAGCCGGTCCATGGCGATGTAGTCGAGGAAGAACAGGGGTCGGGCGCCGTGCACCGCGATGTCGCCGATGCAGTGGTTGACCAGATCCGTGCCGATTCCCCGCCAGCGCTCGTGGCGGGCGGCCAAGGCCACTTTGGTGCCGACCCCGTCGGTGGAGGCGACCAGCACGGAGTCGGGGTCCAGGGCCGCGGCCGAGTACAGCCCGCCAAACCCCCGCGCCGCGTTGATGACCTCGGGAGTGCGGGTCGAGGCCACCGCCTCGGCCATGAGAGCGACAGCCCGGTTGCCGGCGTCGATGTCCACGCCGGCGCTGCGGTAGCTCGCCGCTTCAGGTTGGTCCGGCGCTTCGGGTTGGTCCGGCGCTTCGGGTTGTTGCGGCGCTTCGGGTTGGGTTGGGGTTTCGGGTTGTTGCGGCGGTGCGGGTTGTTGCGGCGGTGCGGGTTGTTGCGGCGGTGCGGGTTGTTCCGGCGGTGCGGGTTGTTCCGGCGCTGCGGGTTGGTCCGGGAGTGCGGGCGTGTCGGCACGCTGTCCGGCCTCAGTCAGGGACGGGCTCATGTTTGCCGGGCCTCCGCGAGCGTCTGACCGATGTCGGCGCGGTGTTGGGCTCCCTCGAAGTCGATGGCGGCCACCCCGCGGTGGGCCTTGCGGGCCGCGGTATCGATGTCAGATCCGAGCGCAGTGACGGCCAAGACTCGGCCCCCGGTGGCGTGCAGCCTGCCGTCGATCGTGCCGGTGCCGGCGTGGAACACCAAGCATCCAGCCTCGGTTGCGTCGTCGAGGCCCGTGATCGGTGCCGGGTCGGCCTTGTCATCGGGGTAGCCGGATGAAGCCATGACCACCGTGACGCAGGCCTCGGGTGACCAGTCGATGGCGATGTCGGCGAGGGACCCGGTGGCGCAGGCCACCATGATCTCGTAGAGGTCGCTGCGCAGCAGCGGGATCACGGCCTGAGCCTCGGGATCGCCGAAGCGGCAGTTGAACTCGATCACCTTGGGGCCCTCGGCAGTGAGCATCAGGCCTGCGTACAGCACCCCGCGGTAGGGGGTCCCCGCCCGGCGCAGACCGGCCAGCGTCGGTGCAATGATCCGCTCGCAGACCTCCGCGACCAAATCCTTGTCCGCGGCCGGTGACGGCGCCACCGCGCCCATACCCCCGGTGTTTGGGCCGCGGTCGCCTTCGAGCAGCCGCTTGTGGTCCTGCGCTGGCGGCAGCACCGCGAAATGCTCGCCGTCGCAGAAGGCCAGCACCGACAGCTCGCGGCCCTCGAGGCGGTCCTCCAGCAGTATCTCCGAGCCGGCCGCCCCGAACCGCCCGCCCACGAGCATGGACTCGATGGCCTCGGCGGCCTCCTGCCTGGTCGCCGGGACGATCACACCTTTGCCCGCGGCCAGGCCCGAAGCCTTGACCACGGGCACGTCGGGTCGGGTCCGCAGATGGGCTAGGGCCTCGCCAGCGTTGCGAAAGATGTGAGCCGGCGCGGTGGGAATGCCGCTGTCTATGAGGAACTGCTTGCAGTGGGCCTTGGATGCCTCCAGGCGGGCGCACGACGCGTCGGGGCCGAACGCCGCGATCCCGACCGCGCCCAGCACGTCGACCAGGCCAGAGGCAAGAGGCCCTTCCGGGCCGACCACCACCAGGTCTACGGACTCGCGGCGACACAACTCGACGAGGCCAGCCGTGTCGCTGGCCGCGACCGGCACGTTCTCGGCCCGGTCGCAGGTCGCGATGCCCGGATTGCCGGGCGCCGCGATCAGCCGCTCGACGTGCGGCGAGCGGCTCAGCGCCCACGCCAGCGCATGCTCGCGACCGCCGCCGCCGACCACCAGCACGCAGCTCATTCGCCCAGCACCGTCAACACCGCCACACGGTCATCGCGCCGCACCGCCGCTCCTGCTGGTGCCGCTCCTGCTGGTGCCGCTCCTGCTGGTGCCGCTCCTGCTGGTGCCGCTCCTGCTGGTGCCGCTCCCGCCGGCGCTCATTCGCCCAGCACCGACGCGAAGCGGTCTTTGGACCCCAGCCGGAGCTGCACGAACCCTTCCGGCTCGAACGGGTAGACGCCGGTGAAGCAGGCGTTGCAGTAGCCGTCGGCGGCGTCCAGCGCCTCCATCATCCCCGGCAGTGACAGGTATGCGAGCGAGTCGGCGCCGATGTGGTCGCAGATCTCGGCCACCGACCGGTCCGAGGCGATCAGCTCCTGCTTGCTGGCCATGTCGACGCCCATGAAGCAGGGATCGGTGATGGGAGGGCAGGCGACCCGCAGGTGGACCTCGCTCGCTCCGGCCTCGCGCAGCATCTGGACCAGCGGCCCCGAGGTGGTGCCCCGCACGATCGAGTCGTCGACCAGCACCACCCGCCGACCAGCCAGATTGTCGCCCAGCGGATTGAACTTCATCGACACGCCGGCGTCGCGCTGCTGCTGGGTCGGCTCGATGAAGGTCCTCCCGACGTACCGGTTCTTGATCAGGCCCTCGGTGTAGGGCAGGCCCGACTCCTGGGCGTACCCGACCGCCTGCGGCGTGCCCGAGTCGGGCACCGGCACCACCAGATCGGCGGCCGCCGGAGCTTCGGCAGCGAGGCGGCGCCCCAGGCGCTGGCGCACCGCATGCACCAGCGAGCCGTTGTGGTGGCTGTCGGGCCGCGAGAAGTAGATCTGCTCGAACGTGCAGAACGAGGGCTTGCGGGGCGGGGCGGCCCGCTCGGTGCTGAGCCCGGCGGCGTCTATCCGGGCGATCTCGCCGGGGGCCACCTCGCCGATGAGTTCGGCGCCGTTGACCGAGAGCGCGCAGCTCTCCGACGCCAGCATCCAGCCGCCGTCGAGCCGGCCGATGACAAGCGGGCGGAACCCCCACGGGTCCCGCACCCCGTAGACCGCGTCGCGGGTGAGGACGGTCAGCGTGTAGGCGCCCTCGGCGCGGGTCATGAGCGCCCGAATGCGGGAGGGCCAGTCGCCGGAGGCGGTTACCAGCAACTGGAGGATCACCTCCGTGTCAGACGAGGTCTGCAGGCCGATCCCGGCCTCCAGCAGGCCGCGGCGCAGCTGTGGCGAGTTGATGAGGTTGCCGTTGTGGGCCACGGCCAGCGGGCCGTCCATCGTCTCGATCAACTGGGGCTGGATGTTGCGCAGCCCGGACCCGCCGGTGGTGCTGTAGCGGTTGTGGCCGATGGCCGCCGCTCCGGTGAGGGTGGACAGGTTCTCCTCGTTGAAGATCGAGCCCACCAGGCCGGGACCGCGGTGCATGTGGGCGGTGCCCCCATCGCAGCTGACGATGCCGGCCGACTCCTGGCCGCGGTGCTGCAGCGTGTACAGGCCGAAGAAGGCGGTCCGGGCCGCGTGGCGGCCGGGCGTGTACACCCCGACAACGCCGCACTCCTCCCGCAGCCCGTCGAAGGCGACGCCGGTCATCGCAGCCGGTCCCGTGCCTCTAGCACCCTCCACCGGGACTGCTCGGCGATCCTGTCGTCTCACGGCGCCGGTCATCGCAGCCGGTCCCGTGCCTCTAGCACCCGCTTGAGCGCGAGTTCGGGAGTGGAGTCGACGCAGGTGAGATGGCCCATCTTGCGCCCGGGGCCGGCACCGCGCTTGCCGTACAGGTGCAGGTGCAGTCCCGGGTCGGCCAGCACCCGCTCCCACGCTGGCTCGCCGCCGGCCCACAGATCGCCCAGAATCTGGGCCATGGCCGCCGGCCTGCAGGTGCCGTCGCCCAGAGGCAGTCCGCAGACGGCTCGGAGCTGCTGCTCGAACTGGCTCGCCGACGCCGCCTCGATGGTGCAGTGGCCGCTGTTGTGGGGGCGAGGCGCCATCTCGTTCACGATCAGATCGCGGCCGACGACGAACATCTCGACGCACAGCACCCCGACCACCTCGAGGTGCTCGGCCAGCCGGGCCGCGAGCCGCCGGGCCTCGCCTGCGACCTCCGCCGGCAGCCGGGCCGGGGTGACAGTCGTGTCAAGGATGCCGCCGACGTGCACGTTCTCCATCACTCCGTGGTCGGCTACGGTGCCGTCCGCGCCCCGGGCCACCACCACCGACACCTCGCAGTCGAACGGCACCTCCTGCTCCACGACCAGGCGGTACGAGCCCAAGGCCTTGAACATTGTCTCTGGCGCCACCGGCAGCGGGTGTCCGCTGGTTGCGGGTGTTGTCTCTGGTGCCACCGGCGGCGAGTCTCCGCTGGCCTCGAACGTTGTCTCTGGCGCCACCGGCGGCGGGTGTCCGCTGGTCGCGCTGGCGATTGGCGTTCCCGGGCTGCGTCCGGCAGACGGGCTCCGGCTGGGGATGCGGATCTGGCCCTTGCCGTCGTAGCCGTCGCGGGCTGTCTTGCAGATCAGAGGCCCGTCGAGCGCGGCCAATGCTGCGGCCAACTCCGGGGGGCTGGCCGCCTCCCGGTAGGGCGCCACCCGTGCCCCGGCGCCGACGATGGCTCGCTTCTCCGCCCACCGGTCGGCGGTGGCGGCCACGACCTGCCGCCCGGGCCGGACCGGGACTCCAGCGGCGGCTGCCGCGTCGGCCACCCCCAGGTCGACGTTCTCGAACTCCCAGGTGATCACGTCGGCGCAGTCCACGAAGCGCTGCACTGCGTCGCCGTCGTCGAAGGCTGCCGCGATCTCGATGTCGGCCACGGACCCGGCCGGTGTGCGCTCCTCGCCCCCGGTGAGGACCGCGGTGCGGTAGCCGAACCGCTGGGCGGCATGGGCCAGCATCCGGCCGAGCTGCCCTCCGCCCACGATCCCGACCACCGCCGGCGGGCGCAGTCCGGTCACCGGACCATGCCGGGGGGGATGTCGCAGGTCACGGACTCGTCCCGTCTAACTGGCAGCGTTTTGGCCCCTATGGGGCGCGTTCTGCTGCCAGTTCTGGTTGGGGGGTTGGGCTTGGGGGGAACTGGCAGCGTTTTGGCCCCTATGGGGCGCGTTCTGCTGCCAGTTCTGGTTGGGGGGGACGTGTCGGGTCATGGGGCGCGGTCCTATGCGTCCAGCTCCGCAGCACGGACCTGCTCGGCCCTGGCTGCTCGGTAGGCGACCAGCCGGTCCGCCAGCTTCGGATCGTGCCGGGCCAGCATGGCCACCGCCAGCAGCCCGGCGTTGGCCGCTCCCGCCTCACCAATGGCCATGGTGGCCACCGGCACTCCGGCCGGCATCTGCACGATCGACAGCAGCGAGTCCATTCCCTTCAGGTGCCGGCTGGCCACCGGCACGCCGATTACGGGCACGATCGTGTTGGCGGCCAGCATTCCGGGCAGGTGGGCGGCGCCGCCCGCTCCCGCGACAATGGCCTGAAGACTCCGGCGCTCAGCGCTCTTCGCGTACTCCACGAGCAGGTCGGGAGTGCGGTGGGCGGACACCACCCGGCACTCGTGGGACACACCGAACTCGGCGAGCACCTCGGCACAGTGCCGCATCGTCGGCCAGTCCGACTGGCTGCCCATGACTACGCCGACCAGCACCGCCGAGGCTGAGGAGTCACCTGAGTCCTGTTGCGCCCCGACCGTTGCTGCCGTCATCGCATCGCCCCCGGGTTCTGGTCCGACGCCATCGCCGGCGCCATCATCGCGTCCCGTCGTCGGCGGGGCGGGGATGGGCCCAGGCCCGCACCGCGGTCGCGATCCTGTCCTCGGCTGGACCGGCGGCCAGCTGCGGGGGCGCACCGGTCAGCACCTCGTAGGCCTGCCGGTAGACGGCGGCTGCTTGTTCGGCCCTGGCCTCGCTGAGCGGCTCGGGCGGGCCGTCGCCGTTGTATCCGTCGGCTATGTAAGCCAGGCGCACGACCTCCTTGTCGAGGTTCTCGGGCTCCAGCCCGGCTTGCCGGCGGGACTGGAGCGTGGAGAGCCGCCAGAGCCTCGACGAGTCCGGCGTGTGGACCTCGTCGATGAGCGTGAGCCGACCGTCGGGTCCCGTGCCGAACTCGTACTTGGTGTCGACCAGAAGCAGCCCTGCCGCCGCCGCCATGTCGCGGCCCCGCTCGAACAGTGCCAGCGCGGTTGTGCGGATCTCGTCCCAGCGGTCGGCGTCCACCAGTCCCTCCGAGACGACCTCGGCCTCGGTGAGGGGCCGGTCGTGGCCGGTGGCGGCCTTCGTGGTGGGGGTGATGACCGGGCCGGGCAGCGGGTCGTTCTTGGCCATCCCTTCGGGGAAGTCGATGCCGTAGATGTGCCGCTCGCCCGACCGGTAGCGGGTCCACAGCGACGTGGACGTGGAGCCGGTGAGGCAGCCCCGCACCACCACCTCCACCGGCAGGGCCTCGCACCGCTCGACTATGGAGACGTTGGGGTCGGGCACGGCCACGATCTGCGACGCCACGATGTCGCCGAGCTGCTCGAACCACCAGGCCGACAGCAGGTTGAGGACCTGACCCCGCCCCGGGACCAGCCCCAGCACGTAGTCGAAGGCCGACAGGCGGTCGGTGGCCACCAGGGCCAGGCGCGGCCCGAGGTCGATGACGTCGCGCACCTTGCCCCGATAAAGGGGTCCCAGCCCGGCCGCAGCCGCGTCGGAGAGCCCCTCGAACGGAATTGGCAGCCCAGGATGCCCGTCGGGGCACTCACTGCTGCCAATTCCGGTGCGGGGACGGGTCTCGGGGGCGATCATCGGGCGGCGTCCACGAGGGCCTCGAAGACGGTCGATCCTTGGGCGCCGGGCGGTCCCGACGGCCGCTGCCAGTCGACGATGTGGTCCTCGGGGTGGGGCATCAGGCCCACGACCGTGCCGGTGGCGTCGCACAGCCCGGCGATGTCGTGATCGGACCCGTTCGGGTTGGCCGGATAGGTCCCCGCAGCAGGGTCGGTCCCGTTGCCTCCCGCCGATCCCGACGCCAGGTAGCGGAAGGCGATCCTCCCGGCCTTCTCCAACTCAGCGACGACGCTGGAGTCTCTCGCCGCGAAGCGGCCCTCGCCGTGGGCCACGGGGCAGCGGATGACCGATCCGCGCAACGGTTCGAGCCAGCTCGACCGGCAGCCCGGCTCGACGCTGAGCGTCACCCAGCGGCACTCGAAGTGTCCGCTGGCGTTGGCGGCCAGAGTGAATCCTCGGGACTCGGGGGTGCTGAGCAGCCCCGACTTGACGAGAGCCTGGAATCCATTGCAGATGCCGAGGATCGGCCGGCCCGACCGGGCCGCGCCGGCCAGCTCGTCGCCCAGCCAGGCTCGCAGCTCCAGCGCCAGGCGCCCGCCGGCGCCCAGCGCGTCGCCGTAGGAGAAGCCGCCGGGCAGCACGACGGCGGCGTACTGGTCAAGCGCTCCCGGCCGGGAGGTCATCTCGTCCACGGTCACGATCCGGGGGTCGCCTCCCGCGGCCTGCACAGCCAACCCGGCCTCCTGATCGCGGTTAGTGCCCGGCGCATGCAGGATCAGCACCGGAGGCCGCTTCATGATCCTGCCTCGCCGCATGTGGTCCGCATCATGGTGTTGCCTCGCCGCTTGTGGTCCGCATCATGGTGTTGCCTCGCCGCTTGTGGTCCGCATCATGGTCTTGCCTCACTGCATCCGAAGGCCCGCCGCGCGTCCTCGACACTGATCACCACCTCGGCGGTCGCGTTGCTGCTGGTCCCGTGGTTGCGGGTCCCGTCCCTGCCGGTCCGGTTATCGCCGTCCCGGTTGCTGCCGTTCCTGTCCACCCGGATCTCGATGCTGTTGTTCCCGGTGACGGTGCCGATGCGCCAGCCGAAGCTGCCCAGCGTCGCTGCCACTGCTGCCCGCTCGGTCGCTGGCGACTCCAGCACAAGCCGGCCCGGTGCCTCGTTTATCAGCGTCGCGATCGGCCCGCTGGCCCGCTCGCCATCATTGGCGGCGGCACCTGCGCCGATGCCATCGCATGGGATGGCGACTTGTAGCCCAAGACCTCCGCCGATGGCCATCTCGGCCAAGGCCACCGCCACCCCTCCGTCGCTCACGTCGTGGGCCGCGGTGACACGGCCATCGCTGATCAGCCTGTGAACGGCCCGGTAGCGGCCGAGGGGCTCGCCGACCGGCGCAGGGACGCGGGTGTCGCCGATACCGAGCATCTCTGCGGCCAGCGACCCGCCCAGGCACACCGAGCCCCGACCCACCAGCCACAGATCATGGCCCGCGCTCGTAAGGGCGCTGGTGGTGGCCCGGTGCAGATCGGCCACCACGCCGATCGCCGAGATGAGCAGCGTGCCGGGCACGGCCACGCCCTCGAACTCGTTGTAGAGGCTGTCCTTGCCCGAGACGAAGGGCGCCCGATAGCGGCGGGCACCCTCTACGCAGCCCTGCACGGCCCGCACCAGGGATCCGAGCCGGTCGGGCACGGTGGGGTCGCCCCAGCAGAAGTTGTCGAGCAGCGCCACCCTGTCGGGGTCGGCGCCCACGGCCGCCAGATTGCGGAAGGCCTCGTCGATGGCGTGCAGAGCCATGGCCCACGGATCGAGAGCGGTGATCCGCGGGGCGATGCCGGCGGCGAGCGCCACCGCCATGTCGTGCTCCCAGGTGCCGAGGGGCTTGAGCACGGCGGCGTCGCCGGGCCCGTCGCCGCCGGGCCCGACCAGGGGTCGGACCACGGTGCCGCCGCGCACTTCGTGGTCGTAGGTCCCCACGATCGGCGCCCGGGAGCACACGTTGGGATGCGACAGCAGGCCCAGGACCAGCTTGTCGGGGTCGACTCCGCAGAGAGCGTCCGCTTCGCCGTCAGACGGGACCGGATCCCGGTGCCTCGCAGCCATGGTGCGCCGGGGCAGACCGTCGTGCAGCAGCGCCATGGGCAGATCGATCACCTCGAGGCCGCCGTGGCGGACCACCAGCCTGCGGTCGGAGGAGAACGAGCCGATGTCGCTCATCTCCACCCACCATTCGTCGCACAGCTCCCGCAGCCGCTCGAGTTTGTGGGGCGGCACGGCCAGGACCATGCGCTCCTGGGCCTCCGACACCCAGATCTCCCACGGCTGCAGACCCGGGTACTTCAACGGCGCGACGGCGAGGTCGACGACCGCGCCGAGCCTGGCGCCCATCTCGCCCACCGCCGAGGACAGTCCCCCTGCGCCGCAGTCGGTGATGGCGTTGTACAGGCCGAGGTCCCGGGCCCGCTCGACGACCTCGATGCAGCCCTTCTCGGTGATCGGGTCGCCGATCTGCACGGCCGACCCGGCCCGCTCCGCGACGGCGGCGTCCAGGCCGGCCGACGAGAAGGTGGCGCCGTGGATGCCGTCCCGGCCGGTCCGGCCGCCAATCACCACGATCCGGTCGCCCGGGCGGGGCTCGGTCGGGTGCGAGCCCGAAGGCAGCAGCCCCACCGCTCCGCAAAACACCAGCGGGTTGGCCACGTAGCCCCGGTCGTAGATCACCGCTCCGTTGACGGTGGGCAGGCCGAGCTTGTTGCCGTAGTCGCCGATGCCGGCCACCACCCCGTCGCGGATCCGGCGGGGGTGCAGCACTCCGGCGGGCAGGTCGCTCTCGTCGAGGTCGGCGGGTCCGAAGCACAGCACGTCGGTGCAGGCGATGGGCCGGGCCGACACACCGAGGATGTCCCGCACGACGCCGCCCACGCCCGTGTTGGCCCCGCCGAAGGGCTCCAGCGCGGAGGGATGGTTGTGGGTCTCGACCTTGACGGCCAGGTCGAGGCGGTCGTCGAAGGCGATGATCCCGGCGTTGTCGACGAACACCGACCGCAGCCAGGCGACGTCCAGCTCGTCGGTGGCCCGGCGCAGGGCGGCCAGCAGGCCGTCGTGGTCGGAGACCTCGATCTCGCCGCTGGCGCGGGTGTGCGTGAGCGTGATGTGCGCCTTGAACGTCTTGTGGGCGCAGTGTTCGGACCAGGTCTGGGCCAGAGTCTCGAGCTCGGCGTCGGTGGGGTCGCGGCCGCAGGCGACGAAATGAGCCTGGATGGCCCGCATCTCGGCGATGTCGAGCGACAGGAGCCGTCGCCGGCTGAGGTCGGCCAGCTGCTCGTCGTCTAGGCCGGCCAGCGGCACCGCGGCGACGGCGAGGCCGGTCGCCGCCTCCGGCGAGAAGGCCGGTGCCAGCTCGCCGCGGCTGCTGCGCTCGATGGTCGGGTTGGCCAGCAGCCGGCGCATCAACAGGTCGATGTCGTCGTCGTCAAGGTCGCCGCCCAGCTCGTAGCGGCGGGCGGTGGCGGCCCGCAGCGGTCCCAGGCCCAGCGTGGCCGCGGCCCGCTCCAGCTCGCGTGCCGCCGTGTCGGTCACGCCCGCGACCGGCGCCACCTCCACCACATGCGGCGCGGCGGGGGGCGGGCCGACCACGGCGGTGTCGGTCACGGGGTCGACCAGCACCTCGCGGCACAGCCGGTCGACGTCCGCGGGGCTGAGGCGACCGTCGAGGTGGTACACCGCCCAGCGGCGGCAGCCCCGCAGCCCGGCCACGCCGAGAGCCTCGGCCGCGGCCACGATGTGCTTCTCGTCCGGGTGATCGGCGGTATTCACCTGGATGCGTGTCATATTGCCTGCCGGTCCGTCCTCGATGGCCGCCTCGAGGGCTGCGCCACCAGCAATCGATGTCACGATGGCGGCATCATAGGCACACCGCCCCGACCGGCCGAGCCACCCCTCCTGACCTGCTGTTTCTTAGATCCTCCAATAGTCGTGAGGCCGACTGTCGGGCACGGGCCGTCTGCCCGAACTGGCAGCAGCATGCGCGTAATGCGTGCATGACGCTGCCAATTCGGGTCGGGCTCAGTCCGTAGGGACAGCCCAGCGGCGGATCCAGGCGTGCATGGCTATGCCGGCGGCCACGCCGGCGTTGATTGAGCGGGTGGAGCCGAACTGGGAGATCGACACCACCTGCACAGCCGCGGCCCGCGCCGCGGCCGACAGGCCCGGGCCCTCCTGGCCGAACAGCAGCACACAGCGCTCGGGCAGCTCGGCGGTCTCCAGCGGCACCGCGCCGGGCAGGTTGTCGATCCCCACCACGGGCAGCGCCTCGGCCGCGGCCCATCCGGCCAGTTCCTCCACCGAGGCGTGGTGGCGGATGTGCTGGTACACGTCGGTCATCATCGCCCCCCGCCGGTTCCAGCGCCGCCGTCCCACGATGTGCACCGCGGCCGCCGCGAAGGCGTTGGCTGTGCGCACCACCGTACCGATGTTGCGGTCGTGCTCCCAGTTCTCGATGGCCGCGTGGAACGGGTGCCGCCGGGCGTCCAGGTCGGCCTTGATGGCGTTCACAGCCCAGTAGCGGTAGCGGTCGATCACGTTGCGCCGGTCGCCGTCGGCGAGCAGATCGGGATCGAGGTGGTCGCCAGCGGGCCAGGGCTCGGGATGGGGGCCGACGCCGACGGTCTCACTCATCGCGCCCAAGGTACAAGCGCCCCTTCGTGCGAACCGGTCCATCTAGTCTTGGCGTCGGTGAAGACTTGGGTCCGCACACGCCGCGGCCGTCATCCGCACCTGGCCAGAGGTGCCCCCAAGGACCCGTGGGGCCGTTTCTGGGCCGGTGTGGGCGTGCTCGCGCTGGTGACCGCCGCGGGCACCGTCGGATACCAGCGGCTGGGGCTGACGGTGGGGGAGGCCCTCTACCAGACAGTCATCACCATCACGACGGTCGGCTACCAGGAGATCGGCACAGTCACCGGCAGCTACCGGGTGTTCACCATCCTGCTGATCCTGTTCGGAGTGGGCACGGCCCTCTACATCTCGGGCGTTCTCATAGAGTCGCTGTTCGAGGGCCGGCTCGATTACGAGATTCGGAGGCGGCGCATGCAGAAGCGGATCAATCGGCTCAGCGACCATGTGGTGCTGTGCGGCTTCGGCCAGGTCGGCCGGGCCATCCACCGCGAGCTGGCCCTGGCGGAGCGACAGGTGGTGGTGGTCGACCGTCGAGAGATCGACGCTGAGGACCTGCCGTACACCGTTATCGGGGAGGCAACCGACGACGATGTGCTAGGGGCCGCCGGTCTCGGCCGGGCCGGCGCGCTGGTGCTGGCCCTCGACTCCGACGTCGACAACCTCTACGTCGCCCTGACGGCTAGGTCGATGCGCCCGAGCCTGTTCATCGTGGCCCGCTGCAACCACTCCTCAGCGGAGCCGAAGCTGCGCCAAGCGGGCGTGGATCGGGTGGTCAACACCCACGAGATCGGCGGGTCGAGGATGGCTGCGCTGGTGCTTCAGCCCGACGTGGTCGACTTCCTCGGGGTGGTGATGCGCGCCGAGGAGCTCTCGGTGCGCCTCGCCGAGACGCTGGTCACCGCGGGCGGCCCGTTCGCCGGCCGAGCGTTGGCGGCATGCGAGATAGACGAGTCCACCGGAGCAACCGTCCTGGCGGTTCGGCGCGACGGTTCCTTTGTGACCGACCCGCCGGGCGATTTCGTGCTGGCAGCCGACGATGTGCTGATCGCGCTGGGCACCAGGGATCAACTCGCGCTCCTCAACGACAGGGCGGGCGTCTAGGGGCAGGTCGGGCAGGTGGCAGGCGCCTAGAGGCCGGAGGGCTGGCGGCTGTCGTCGTGGCGGCGTCGGCGGGGCCGGGTAGTCTGGACGGCTCCATCGGGGATGGTGTAATCGGTAACACAGCTGGTTCTGGCCCAGCCATTGGGGGTTCAAGTCCTCCTCCCCGAACCCAGCGATAGGCTTCGCCCGCCTGCGGGCGCTGGCCCGCGCTAGCCCCGTTCGTCTAGCGGCCAAGGACGCCACCCTCTCAAGGTGGTAGCACGGGTTCAAATCCCGTACGGGGTGCCACTGCCAGGCCAGGGTGGGGCCGCTCGGCACGGCAGCGGGGCCCGCTTATGGCGGATCGTCGCTGTTCTGCGGGTCGGGCGTCCGGTCTGATCGCCATCGTCGCCGGAGGAGGTGAGCCGCAGCCTTCGGACGGCGGTCGCGGGTGAAGACGCCCTTCTTGTTCCCGTCGACCCGCATGAAGGATGCCTGCGTCTGGAAGTCGGCGAAGTTCCACACATGCTCGCCGACGACTGCGTCGACTCGGTCGAAGACATTGTGGTAGGCGTCAAGAAGCGCGCTCTGATACTCCTCGGTCCACGGCTCCGCGGTGACGGAGTGGAAGCCCGAGATTGTGTCGGCGCCGTACTCGCCGACGATGATCGGCTTGCCGTGGGCGCTCTCCCAGCTGCGGAGCTCATCCTCCAAGACGACGGCGGCGCGCTCGAGATCGCCCGGGAACAAGTACCAGCCCAGGTACCGATTGAGGCAGATCACGTCGAAGAGATCGACGATGCGGTCCTTGTGGGGCGTCGCTCGGGACTCGATCGCGTACATCAGGGGGCGGGTCGGGTCGAGGCGACGGGCCAGCTCGACCGTCGGCTCGTAGAACTGGCGCGCTCCGTCCTCCACGGTGTCGGGCTCGTTCATCAGCGACCACATGACGACGCTCGGGTGGTTCTTGTCCCGGGCGATCAGCTCGCGAACCGCTTGGGCATGGGACTCGCGGGTGGCGTCGTTGAACATTTGCGGCGAGTAGGTTCCCTCCTCCGCCGGCCAGAAGAAGCCAGCGCCCATGCCGATGTTCAGGCCGACGGCGGCCGTCTCGCCGATGACGACGATCCCTTTGCGGTCGGCGTAGTCGATGACCTCCTCGGCATAGGGGTAGTGCGAGGTCCGGAACGAGTTCGCCCCCACCCAGTCCATCAGCGCGAAGTCGTGGACCATCATCACGTCGTCGTGCCCCTTGCCGCGGACGGTGTTGTCCTCGTGGCGGCCGAAGCCCCGGAACGCGAAGGGCGCACCGTTGATGAGGAACTCGGCGCCGCGGACCTCGACTGTCCGGATGCCGACCGGGAGCTCGTACGAGTCGACGACAGTGCCCCCGCGGCGAAGCTCGACTTCGAGCGTGTGTAGGTAGCCGTCGCCCGGTCGCCACAGGCGCGCCTCGTCGACGCGAAGCGTCCCCTGCGGGCCGGACCCCTCGGCGACGACCGCGCCGTCGGCGTCGCTCAGCCGAAGCGACAGCTCGCCGGACCCCGCGAAATCGATCGCGCCGTCGGCGTCGCTCAGCCGCCTCGACAGCTCGCCGGACCCCGCGAAATCGATCGCGCCGTCGGCGTCGCTCAGCCGCCTCGACAGCTCGCCGGACCCCGCGAGATCGATCGCGCCGTCGGCGTCGCTCAGCCGAACCGACAGCTCGCCGGACCCCGCAAGATCGACCCGGTAGTCGACTAGTGCGGTGGACCCGTCGAGTCGCGTCACCACTGTGATGTCCTCGACATGGTCGGGGGGCACCGAATAGAGCCACACCGATCGGGCGAGCCCGCCGTAGTTGAAGAAGTCGTGCCGGTAGGTTTGGCGCCGGCGGCCGTCGGGGTCGGTGGTGACGGTGCCGGGAGGGATGGTCTCGTTGGTGAGTTCGTTGTTGACCGCGATGGTCACCCGGATCTCATTGCCGGCGACCGCCTGGGCGGTGATGTCGGCCTCGAACGGCGTGTAGCCCCCGATGTGCTCGGCGACGAGCGTGTCGCCGATGTACACCCGGCCTTCGTGGGTTGCCGCATCGATCCGGATTCGGATCCGTTCGTCGGCCCAGCCGCGCGGCACACGCACCGTTCGCTGGTACCAGACCCACCCGACGTGCTCGCGAATGGAACGGTCGGCGAACAGGTCGTTGTAGCTTGCGGGCACGGGCGCCTCAAGCGGCGTGTCGAGGACGGCGCGGAACGGCTCGGCACCTGCATCAGCGTCGAGCGCGAACCGCCACAGGCCATCGAGGCGCAGGAGCTCTCGGGTCGGTGTCCTTCGGGGTCGGAGCATGAAGCCGAGCTGCTCAGGCCGGCTGGTTGAGTTCGATCATGTTGCCGGCAGGGTCGAAGAAGAACGTCTGGCGGGCCAGCGTGCCCGGTAACGGCTTGGGGTCGGCCACCTCCACACCCTGATCCCTCAACTCCGCCACCGCGGCGTCGATGTCGTCCACCTTGAAGGCCCAGTGCTGGCCTGCGGGCGGCACCCAGCCCGCGACCTCGATGAGGTGCACTTCGCCGCCGCCGGGAGTCTGAAGCCAGCGGCCGTTGAAGCCGAAGTCGGGCCGCGGCAGCACCCTCATGCCCAGCACGCCGGTGTAGAAGGGCGCGGTCGACTCCACATCGTCGACGTTGATCGATACATGGTGCACGGGACCCAGTTCCATAGCCGACACGCTAACGCCTCGTGGCCCAGCGTTCTTGACGTAGTTGTGCCGCATATGTGAGGCGAACTACGTCAAGAAAGCGCGCTGCGGCGCAACACCCGCCGCCGCCACGGGTGTTGGCGCGGCGGGGTGTTGGCGCGGCGGGGTGTTGGCGCGGCGGGGTGTTGGCGTTGCTGGCGTTAGCGCCGCTGACAGGTCGGGCACCAGGTGGTGCCGCGGGCGTCGATGACCTTGCGGCGCAGTTCCGTGCCGCAGCGCTCGCAGGGCTCGCCGACCCGCCCGTAACAGCGCAGATGGTGCTGGTTGCTTCCCCGCGATCCGTCTACCGAGGCGTAGTCGCGCAGCGTCGTGCCGCCGTGGCGCAGCCCCGATGCAAGCGCGGTGCGTATCGCTTCAGCCAGCCGGCCGGCCCGGGGCTTCGACACGTAGCGGACGGCAGGGTTGATCTGGGCCAGCCACAGGGCCTCGTCGGCGTAGATGTTCCCCACCCCTGCCACCGGCCGCTGCGAAAGCAGCTGTGTCTTCACGCACCGCCGGCTGGCGCCAAGTGCCCGCCACAGGCCGTCGCCGGTGAATTCGTCGCTGAAGGGCTCGGGACCGAGGCGGTCCAACGTGGCGATGGTCTCATAGCAGCCCGCATCCACCACATGCACCCGCCCGAACCGCCGTATGTCGTGGAGCGCAAGCACCTCGGGCACGTCGGGTCTGTCGGGAACGTCGTGGCCTTCGAGCACGTCGGGTCCGTTGACCGTATCGTGGCCTTCGGGTACGTCGGGTCCGTCGAGGCGCCACCAGGCCCGCAGGTGCGGATGGTCTCGATCAGCGTCGGAAGAGATGGACAGACGGCCCGTCATCCCTAGGTGGATGACCAGCTCGCATCCGGTTTCGCTGCCGTCGTCGAGGGCGAGGATGAGATACTTGCCGCGGCGGCCGACAGCTGAGATCTGGCAGCCGACCGCGTCCATAGCCGGCGAGAACTTCGCCGAGGGATGGGAGCCCGCCTCGGTGATGGAGCGCCCCTCCAGGCGTGGGTGCAGCTGGGCTCGGATGGTCTCGACCTCGGGAAGTTCGGGCACCGGCCGCACCGTACCGGAGCCGGCCTCTGCCAGGGGGACACCTGCCTAGTCCTTGTCCCGACTTCCTTTCGTGGGTGGGGAGCCGCCCCTGCTCCGGGGGCCCGGCGGGGCTCAACTCTCTACTGGACGTTGAGCCTGGGCGTTAGGCGGCGGCGATGGCTCCGTTGGCGCCTCGCACTATCACGTCGATGGCGTCGATGAGGTCGGGCCGACTCCTGATGTAGTCGGCCTGTTCGCCCTTCCAGGGCTGCACCAGCGTCTCGGGATCGAAGCCCGCTCGCTGCCAGGCCGTGGCCACTACTCGCAGGGCCTGGTCCACCTCCGGGGAAGCGGCCGTGACCGCGGCGGCGGCCATGGCCTCTACGTTGATCGTCTCGCTGTCGACCATCGGACGGCGGACGGTAGAGATTCGGAACCGGATGGCTTCGGCGGCGATGCGGGTGTGGTTCATGGATCAGGTGCTGCGACCTTGGCCTCGTCTCGGTGTTTCTCTTCGTTGTCGGCGCTTCCGGCACCGCTCTCAGTATCGGAAGACCAGCGCTAGATGACAAACATGCAATTTAGCATTATCCACAGGCGATGCGGTGGAGCTTCGTGTCAGGACCGGGCCGGGCAGCATCCGGGCGGACAGGCGTCGGGGCCTGCGCCCAGACGGCCGAGCGAGCGCCGGCCGGTGCCGGGCTCGAGGCGCTCGGTCACCAGTTCCTGCCACATGGCCACGAAGCGGTCGTCGGGCTCGGTGCCGGGGGTCACGGCCCGGGCCAGTCGCATGCCCAAAGCGTCCGCGGTGCCGGCCGCAACCACGTCGAGGTCCCACATGACCTCTAGGTGGTCGGTGACGAATCCGATGGGTGCCAGCACCACGGCCTCGGCGCCGCCCTGCGACAGCTGCTCGAGGCACGCGTTCACGTCGGGCTCCAACCACGGCACCGAGGCCGGGCCGCTGCGGCTCTGCCAGGCCATCGTCCAGGCATCGAAGCCGGCGCCGGTCGCCACCAGCCGCGCCGTCTCGTCCAGCTGCCGCTCGTAGTCGCAGCCCGCGGCCATGGACTCGGGTATGGAATGCGCCGTGAACACCAGTTGCGCGTCCGTGCGGACCTCGGTGGGAAGGCTCCCGCGGGCAGCTATGACCGCGTCGATGAACGGTGACACGAAGCCGGGATGGTCGTAGTAGGCGCGCACCTTGTCGATTGCGGGCGCGCCCTCGCCCACTGAGTCGCGGGCCGCCGCGATGTCGTCGAGGTATTGGCGGCAGCCCGAGTACGACGAGTAGGCGGAGGTGACCACGGCCAGCGCCCGGCGATGCCCGGCCGCGGCCATCTCCTCCACCGTGTCGGCCAGGTAGGGGACCCAGTTGCGGTTCCCCCAGTACACCCGCAGGTCGTGGCCCGAGGCTGCGAGCCTGCTGGCCAGGGCCGTTCGCAGGCGGCGGCACTGGGCGTTGAGGGGGCTGACTCCGCCGAAGTGCTGATATTGGTGGGCGACGGCCGCGAGGCGCTCAGCGGGGATGTCCCGTCCCGCGGTGACGTTGGCGAGGAACGGCTCGACCTCCGAGGGGCCTTCGGGGCCTCCGAACGACACGATCACGACCGCGTCGTAGGGGACGTTTAGCCCGGACTCATCCACAGGCTCCGGTGAGTTTTCCACAGCCCTCATGCGCAGCAGACCGCGGGCTCAGTCCAGGATGCCGAAGTTCTGCAGGTCTGCGTCGAGCGTCGACAGGATGTGGTCGATGGTCTTCTGCCTCGCAGTGCGGCGGGTGAGCCCGAAGGCGGTCCGGCGGACGTGCGAGGCCAGCGCGGCTGCCCGTTGCATCGCGACGTCGTGCAACTCGTCGGCGGAGACCACCTCGTCCAGGTAGCCGGCCTCGGCCGCGTCCCGAGGCGAGTAGGCCGTGGCCAGGTTGGTCGCCGCCGTGAAGTGCCGGGGGCTCAGCCGGTCGCGGGCCAGTTCTATGCCGAAGAGGGGAAGCGGCATGCCGATGGACACCTCGATGAGTCCGATCTTGGCCTCGACGTCGGCCCCGAGGCGAACGTCGCTGGACAGCAGCATGATCGCGCCGAAGGCGATTGCGTGGCCGGTGCACCCGACCACCACCGGGATTGCCGCTCCATAGATCCTCATCGCGGTGTGGGCCCCCGCAGCCACCAGGGCTCGGGCGGCGTCGGGACCCTCGGCGACGACGCCGAGATCGAAGCCGGCACTGAAGCACCCCTCCCGGCCGGTGATCACCAGCGCTCCGGCGTTCTCCTCGGCATCGTCCAGAGCGGCGTCGATGGCCGTAAGCGTGTCATAGCCCACAGCGTTGGCCTTGCCGTCGTCGAGGCGCAGCACCGCGACGCTGTCGGTGACTTCATAGGAGGTCTTCGATGTCATGGGCTGCACCGTATCGCGCCCGCCTCGCCCGCCTGCTCACCTGTTCGTCGCGAATTGGCAGCAGGATGTGCGCTATCCGTGCGTGACGCTGCCAGTTCGCCCGGACGCCGTCCTGACCGCGAGGCGAATCATCCATCGGTTCGGTGCCTCGGTAGGCTCGGAGTCATGACCGACACCGTCACCGTGGCAACCGATGCCGACGAGGCGTCCATCGACGAGGTGCTGATAGTCACCGACGCGGCCCGCACAGCCGTGCTGTCCATCCGCGACCGCGAGGACGACGCCGAGACCCTGGGGCTGAGGGTCGAGGTCACCGGCACCGCGGGTATCGACTACACCTACGACTTGGCGCTCGACCCCATCTCGCACGCCGCCGACGACGACCACCTCCACACTTCGGGCGGCTTGACGGTGATGGTTCCCGACGCCAGCGTCGGCCGGCTCCGGGGCTCGACCCTGGATGTCCCGTCGATGCCAGGCCAGGGCGGGCTTGTCATCCGCAACCCCAACCGCCCCAACCCGCTGGGCGACATGGGTCGGCTGGAGCTCACCGGCGGGATCGCCGACAAAGTGCAGCAACTGCTCGACGTGAGCATCAACCCCGCGCTGGCCTCGCACGGGGGCTACGCCAGCCTGGTGGAGGTGCAGGGCGACGACACTGTGGTCGTCACCATGGGCGGGGGCTGCCAGGGATGCGCCATGAGCCAGGCCACGCTGTCCGACGGCATCAAGCGGGCCATCATGGAGGCCATCCCCGAGGTGCCCGAAGTGATCGACGTCACCGATCACACCGCCGGCGAGAACCCCTACTACAGCTGACCCGTCGCTCTCACAGCCGAACTTCAATGAGTTAACCACCATATATGTGGCTAACTCATTGAAGTTCGTGGCCGCCGACCGCGTTAGTGGCCGCCGACCGCGTTAGTGGCCGCCGACCGCGTGTGGCCGTTGGCGCGACCAGTCGTCGGCGCGACCAGGCGCCGGCTCGCAGCGCGGCCTAGAGCAGTTCTTGCTTGACGGTGGCTGCGATCCCTGCGGCGTTGAGGCCGAGGTCGGCCAGGATGGCGTCGGGTTTGCCGTGCGGGAGATAGTCGAGCGGCACACCCAGCACCCGGACCCTCGGAGCGGCCTGCCCCGCGGCCTCGGCCCGCTCCAGCAGAGCGTCGCGGATGGCCGTTCCCGCGCCCCCGGTGCGCAGCCCGTCCTCCGCGGTCACGACCACATCGCATCCAGCCGCGTCGGCGAGCATCTGCTCGCACAGCGGGCTCACCACCCGGGGATCCCACACGGTGGCGTCCACCCCGTCGTGGGCTAGCAGCTCGGCGGCCTGCTCGCACGCCTCCAGCATCTTGCCGACGCCGATCAGGCACAGCCGGCCGTCGCCGGCCCGAGCCTGGCGAGCCCGCAGGCCCGAGCCGACCTCGCCCGGGCCGACGCTGCGGGCCGCGGTCTTGGGCCAGCGGATGGCGACCGGTCCGCCGGTCATGTCCATGGCGTCGAGCATCATCCGCTCCAGCTCCTGGAGCGACGACGGGGCCAGCACCACCATCCCCGGAACCTTGGTGAGCAGCACCATGTCGAGCACGCCGTGGTGCGACGGGCCGTCGTCGCCGGTGATCCCGGCCCTGTCGATGCAGAACACCACCGGCGCCTGGTGCAGCCCGCAGTCCAGGTTCACCTGGTCGAAAGCCCGGCTCAGGAACGTGCTGTACACCGCGAAGAACGGCCGCAGTCCCCCCATAGCCATGCCCACGGCGGAGGTCACGGCGTGCTGCTCGGCGATGCCCACGTCGATGCAGCGGTCGCCGAAGTGCTCTCGGAACGGCAGCAGCCCGGTGGAGTCGGGCATGGCCGCAGTGATGGCCACCACCTCGGGATGCAGGCCCCCGAGCTTCACCATCATGTCGGAGAACATCCCGGTGTAGGTGCCCGGCTTCACCTTGCCCACGTCGTGCATGTGCTTGACGGTGTCCTCCTCGGCCGGGCCGTAGCCCCGGCCCTTCTGGGTGAGCACATGGACCACGACCGGCCCGTCGAACTGGGCCGCGTTGGACATCGCCTCCTCCAGCCCGGCGACATCGTGCCCGTCGAAGGGACCGAGGTAGCGCACGCCCAGGTTCTCGAAGAAGCCGGCCGAGTCCCACAGCTCCCGCAGGGCGGCCTTCGACATCTTCACGCCCCGCTGGAGGGTCTCGCCCACCCAGGGGATGCGCTCGGCCACCTCCTCGAGGCGGTCCTGGCGGCGCATGATCTTGGGGTTGGAGCGGAAGCGCACCAGGCTCTCGGAGAGCCTCGAGACGGTGGGGGCGTAGCTGCGGCCGTTGTCGTTGAGGACGATGATCACGTTGCGGCCGCTGTGGCCGATGTTGTTGAGGCCCTCGAAGGCCATGCCCCCGGTCAGGGCGCCGTCGCCGACGACCGCCACGACGCGGCGCCGGGTGTCGGAGGAATCGAACGCGGTGGCCAGGCCGTGCGCGTAGGACAGCACGGTGGATGCGTGGCTGTTCTCGATCCAGTCGTGGGGGGACTCGGCTCGCGACGGATACCCCGCGAGCCCCCCGGCGGTGCGCAGGCTGTCGAAGTCGGCCTCCCGCCCGGTGAGCATCTTGTGGACGTAGGCCTGGTGGCCGGTGTCCCACAGGATCACGTCGTGGGGGGACCGGAACACGCGGTGCAGGGCCACGGTGAGCTCCACCGCGCCGAGGTTCGACCCCAGGTGCCCGCCGCGGGCGGTGACGGCCTCGATGATGCGGGCGCGGATCTGCCCGCAGAGGTCGGTGAGTTCCTCGTAGGAGCGCTCGCGCAGGTCGTCGGGTCCCGTGATGGAATCAAGCTGCATCGATCTGCCTCCTACGCCCACGGCCACGTCGAGGTCGTCCCATCTGCGCTCCTGTGATCGTGTCGAGTTGCATCGGTCTGCCCTCCTAGGGCCGGATGTCGCCGGCCGGCCGGGGCGCCAGCCACGCTGGAAGCCTGCGGGCGAGCAGCACGCCGGCTGGATAGGCGATCACGACCGCCAGCAGGCCCCCCACGGCGTCTAGCCAGTAGTGGTTGGCGGTCACCATCACTGCGAACAGTGTAAGCCATGGATAGGCCAGCAGAGCCAGGCGCACCCACCGGCGGCGCAGCACCGGCAGGGCGGCGACCACGCACCACACCGCCCAGGCGATGTGCAGGCTGGGCATGGCCGCGTACTGGTTGGAGATGTCCATCATGGCGCTCGAGTTGAACGACCAGAACCCGCCCGGGTCCACGAGGGTGTCCACGTAGGAGTAGTTGGGGTCGCAGGCGCCGAAGGGGCTGCAGTCGTTGAGCAGCCGGGGCGGCATGAGCGGGTAGAGGGCGAAGCCGGCCAGCGCCACCGCGGTGGTGAACGCCAGGACGGTCCGCTGGATCCCGTAGCGCACCGGATGGCGCCAGAACAGGAACACCATCACGGCGATGGTCACTGCGAAGTGGCAGAACCCGTAGAAGATGTTCCAGAACCGGATGAACAGGTCCCATTCGATGAACAGGTCCTGGATGCCCTTCTCGCCGAAGAGGTGGATGGCCCGCTCCCAGGCGATCACGTCGTAGGCGTTGTCGATGGCGGTCTGCTTCACCGACTGGCCCAAGTCCGACCCGAACTGGTTGCGGATGAAGGTGTACACGCCGTAGAAGGCCAGAACGATGATGAGTTCGCTCCACCAGTGCAGCGAGCTGCTCGCGGGGCGCCGGTGGGGCCTCTCGGAGTCGTGGGGCGAATCCGAGACCCGCCCGGTGTCCGCGTCGTCCTCGACGTCAGTGGCCCCCGAAGCCATCGCGTTACAGTAGTCGCTCATGCTCGACGCTGATCTTGCGAACCGCACCCTGGCGGTCGCCATGCGCACGGGCGCGGACTTTGCCGAGATATTCGCAGAGGACAGGCGATCCTCGTCGGCGATACTCGACGACGGCCGCGTCGAGGAGGTCGTCTCGGGGCGAGACCGGGGCGCCGGGATCCGGGTCGTGGCCGGCGACACCACCGGTTTCGCCCACACCGCGGACTTGAGCGCGTCCGGCCTGGCCGCGGCTGCGGATGCCGCGGCGGCCGCGGCCCGCCGGGGCGGCGGCGGCACCCAGACCGTGGCGGTGTCGGCCCTGCAAACCCCCCGGCGGCTCGAGGTTCGCATACCTCCCGAGGAGGTTCCCAAGGATCGCAAGGTCGCGCTGCTCACCGCCGCGGACGCCGCGGCCCGCTCCGCCGGCGGCGCCATCACCCAGGTGTCGGCCCGCTACGGCGACGGTCGCCGGCGCATCCTGGTGGCCGACAGCGACGGGCTGTTCACCAGCGACGACCAGGTGCGCACCCTGTTCTCGGTGTCGTGCGTGGCCACCGGCGACACCGGCATGCAGACCGGCCGCGAGTCGGCGGGCCGGACCGCCGGATTCGAGCTGTTCGACCTCTACGACGTTGAGGAGATGGCCCGCCGGGCCGCACAGCGGGCCCTCACCAAGCTCACCGCCCGGCCCGCGCCCAGCGGCGAGATGCCGGTGGTGGTCGGCCCCGGCGGCGGCGGGGTGCTGTTCCACGAGGCCTGCGGGCACGGCCTGGAGGCCGATCTGGTGGCCAAGTCGGCCTCGGTGTTCGCGGGGCGCATCGGTGAGACGGTGGCCGCGCCGATGGTCACCCTGGTGGACGACGGCACCATGGCGGGGGAGTGGGGCCACTACGGCATCGACGACGAGGGCAAGCCGGCGGCCCGCAACGTGCTCATCTCCGGCGGGGTTCTCACCGACTACATGTGGGACCGGCTCCGGGCCCGCAAGGAGGGCAGGGCCAGCTCCGGCAACGGCCGCCGCCAGAGCTACCAGCACCTTCCCATGGTGCGGATGACCAACACCTTCATCGACAACGGCGACGCCAATCCCGACGACATCGTGGCCGACACCTCCCACGGCGTGTACGTGGCACAGCTCGGCGGCGGCCAGGTCAACACCGCCACCGGCGACTTCGTGTTCGGCATGACCGAGGCCTACCTGATCGAGAACGGCCGGATCACCGCCCCGATCCGCGAGGGCAACCTGATCGGCAACGGACCCGAGGTGCTAACCCGCATAGACGCCCTAGGCAACGACTTCGCGATGGGATCGCCGGGCACGTGCGGCAAGGACGGCCAGGGCGTCCCCGTGGGCGACGGCACGCCCACGCTGCGGGTGACGGCGCTAACCGTCGGCGGCACCGCCGCCTGAACCCGGACTTGCGGAGTCGCATGGGAATTGGCAGCGTTTTGCCCCTTATAGGGCGCGTTCTGCTGCCAGTTCCGGATGAGGCAGGCAGGCGGTGAGTAAGAGCCTGCTGGAGATTGCCGAGCGGGTTGTCGGCTGGTCCGGCACGGGTTTCGATGTGGAGGCCTTCGTCGCCCGGGAGCGCGAGACCGAGGTGCGGGCCTATCAGGGCGAGGTCGAGTCGCTCACCGCGGCGACATCGGTGGGAATCGGCGTGCGAGTCGTCCGCGACGGCCGGCAGGGCTTCGCCTACGCCGCCGCCCTCGACGAAGAGACGCTGCGGGAGACGTTCGATGAGGCGCTGGACAACTCCCGCTTCGGCAGCGTCGACGAGTTCGCGGGGGTGGCCGAACCCGACGGCGTGGCGGCCGCATCCCTCGACCTCTACCGGTCCGAGTTGGTCGACTTCCCCACCGACGACAAGGTGGGCCTGGCCTTGGAGCTGGAGCGGGTCACCCTGGCCGCCGATCCCCGCGTGACCGGGGTGGAGTCGGCCGAGTACGCCGACTCGGTCTACGAGGGGGCGGTGGCCACATCGCGGGGCGTGGCGGCGTCGTCCCGCGAGACCGGCTGCTACCTGGCCACCTACAGCCTGGCGTCGGACGGCGACGAGACCCAGACCGGATTCGGATTCTCGGTGGGCCGCCATCCCGGCGAGCTGTCGGCGGAGACGGCCGGCACCGACGCGGCCGACCGGGCCACACGCCTCCTAGGAGCGTCCAAGGCACCGACCCGCCGCCTGACCGTGGTCCTCGACCCGTACGTGACCGCCCGGCTGCTGGGCATCGTAGGAGCGACGCTGAGCGGTGACGCCGTGCTCAAGGGCCGCTCGTTGTTCGCCGACCGGATGAACGATGCGGTGGGCGCGCCGTCGATCACGCTCGTCGACGACGCCACCGACCCCGACGCCTTCACCGCCTCGGCCATCGACGCCGAGGGCCTGGCCACCCGCCGGGTGCCGCTGATCAGCGACGGCGTGCTGCAGGCCTTCCTCTACGACACCTACACCGCTCGGCGGGCCGGGGTCTCCTCCACCGGCTCCGCGGTGAGGGGCGGGTTCAAGGGCACCCCCGGTGTGGGTGCCCACGCCCTGAGGCTGGCGCCCGGCACCCGCTCCCAGGCCGAGATCGTGGCCGACATAGGAGACGGCCTGCTGGTGCAGGGCGTCACCGGCCTTCACAGCGGCGTGAACGCGGTGTCGGGCGACTTCTCGGTGGGCGCCGAGGGCCTGCGAATACGCGACGGCGAGACCGCCGAGCCGATCAGGGAGGTGACCATCGCCAGCACCATCCAGCGGCTGCTGATGGACGTGACCGAGGTCGGCTCAGATCTGGAGTGGCTCCCCATGAGCGCGGCGGGGGTGACCCTGGCCATCGCCGACGTAACCATGTCCGGCACATGACCAGCGGGTGAGCCGCGGCGGTGCCGATTCTTCATGCCGTTGTGCTGGGCGTTGTTCAGGGACTCTCGGAGTTCCTGCCGGTTTCGTCCAGCGGCCATCTGATCCTGGTCCGCTGGCTCTTCGGGTGGGACGAGCTGGCGGGCGACGCGGCCACCGCCTTCGACGTCGCCGTCCACATCGGCACCCTGGTCGGTGCGACCGTGTATCTGCGCCGCGACGTCCTGACCTACGCCGGTGGGGCTCTGGCGCCGGTGCTCAACCGCGGCCCCCTCGGACCAGACGGCCGCGTCGGCTGGTCGCTGGTGGTGTCGGCGGTGCCGGCCGGGATTGTGGGAGTCGCCGCGGGCGACGCCCTGCGGGGCTCGGACCGCATAGTGCTGGTGGCTCTGGCCTTGATCGTGTTCGGCTTGCTGCTGGGCGTCTCCGACCGGCTGGCCGAGCGGCGTGACCAGTCCGATTTCGGCCTGCTGCACGCGGTGGTGATGGGCGTCGGCCAGGCTCTCGCCCTCCAGCCGGGGGTGTCGCGCTCGGGCGTGACCATGACGGTGGCCCGGGGCCTGGGTTACGGCCGCGAGGCCGCGGTGCGTCTGGCGTTCCTGATGAGCTTGCCCGTCATCGCCGGCGCGGGCGTCTACGGCCTCGTCGGGCTGAGCATCCCGGAGCCGCTGTGGCCGGCGCTGGCCTGGGGCGCGGCGTCGTCGATGGTCACGGGATGGATCGCGGTATGGGCCACCGTGCAGATCGTGAGCCGGGTGAGCCTGCGGCCCTTCGTCGCCTATCGAGTCCTGGCAGGCTGCGCGGTGCTGGCCCTAGTCGCCACCGGACTGCGCTGAGTACGAGCGCGAACAGGGTGGAGCCCGTCGCGGCGCAGCGGTGCCATTCCCGCTCTTGTTCGCTGCGCTCACGGGCCGCTCGGGCCACGGCCTCGCTCAGGCGCCGCGCCGATTGCTCACGAGTCGCCGCCTGCCCGCTCGGCCTCTGAGGGTACGAGCACCAGGATCACGCCTCCCGTCGCCAGCGCGTCGACGGTGGCGTCCACCTTCTTGTCGGGAACCGCCACCACCACCTCGTCCTCGGTGGCGTCGACGATCAGCGCACCGCGCACGACAGCGGTGCCGTCGAGCACGGCGTGAATGTCCACCCAGTCTCGGGCCGCGAGCGCCTGGCTGGTGGCCGGGATGGGAACGCCGCGGGTGCCCGGCGGGAGCAGATCGGCCGGTCCCGGCGGGGCGACCTCGATGGGAGCGGGTGTCGTGTCGGTTGCATCTCCGCCGAGCGAGACCAGCACGATCAAGGCCGCACCGCCCGCGGCGGCCCAGCGAAGCCACCGGTGGCGATACAGGAACGTCTGGATGCGCCCGACCGCGCTGCGGCCTTCACGGGCGCCAGGTCTGACGGGCGACATCGAGCCTCCTAGCCATCAACGAGCGCGGTGCGGGGGTCCGAGATGCTCCAACTCCGCAGGAATCGGTCGCCACTGGCGACGAGTTGCCGTTTGTGCGGCGAGGGTGGGTCGCGGGTGGCGACGAGTTGTCCGTCAGCTAGACGAGGGGGACGGCGAGGCGCTGGCGGCCTTCGACCGTGAAGAATCCGAACTGGAGCCCGAATCCGAAGACGAAGCCTTGGTCGAGGAATCCTTGGACGGCGATGAGCCGTTGGAGGCCGAGTCCTTCGACGATGCGGCCTCCTTCTCCTTGCGCCGGCCCTGCGCGATGGAGCCGTGGTCGTTCTTGTAGAAGCCGTCGCCCTTGAAGGAGACGGCCACTCCGCTGAACACCTTCTTGACGGGTCCCTCGCCAGGCGAGACGCAGGCGGCCGGGCCACCCTCGGGCGGGCAGACCGTCAGCGTGTCGTCGCTGAACGACTGCCGCACCTCGAACTGCGTGGTGCAGCGCTCGCAGCGGTAGTCGTAAACCGGCACGGCGGCGAAGGATACCGGGACCTCCCCGCCGCGGCACCGATCCCCGAGTTGGCAGCGGTGAGGGCCGAAATGGGCGTCCTGGGCTGCCAGTTCTCCGTGGGGCTCGGCGGGTTGTCGAATTGGCAGTGTTTTGCACGGATGGTGAGCATTTTGCTGCCAGTTCTCCGCCGCGGCACGGAGGCCGACCCGCTCGGGCTCTACTATTTGGGCGTGACGGTGTGGATGGCGGTGGCCTTTGTTGCCGCGTACGGGGCGGGCATGTTCCCCACGGCCGGTCTGGTCGGCAGCAAGATCGGCCGCGACCCCACTAGCGAGGGCTCGGGCAACCCGGGCGCCACCAACATCTACCGCCTGGGCGGCCGCCTCGCCGGCGTGGCCGTGGCCCTGGGCGACATGGCCAAGGGTGCCGCGCCCGTCGGGGCAGCCCTGCTTCTATGGGACCGGCCAGAAGCCATGGCGGCGTGGATCGGCGCGGTAGCCGGCCACGTCTGGCCGGCGCTGAGGAAGTTCCGGGGCGGCAAGGGCATGGCCACCGCGGGCGGCGGCGGCATCGTCCTCGACCCGATCATCGGCGTGATCTGCACGGTGCTGTTCTTCTCCATGGTGCGCATCACCAGGGTGGCTGCGCTGGGCTCGCTGAGCGTGGGCGTCACCTACCCGGTGCTGGCGCTGGCGTTCGGGTGGCCTGCTGCCGAAGTGATCGTGGCGGCGGTGGTGATGGGGCTGATGTCCATGCGCCACCACGGCAATATTGTGCGACTAGTGCGCGGCACCGAACGGAAGCTCAAGACATGATCCCGAATCCGGGCCAGGGGAGTGGTGCGGGCATGACTCCCGGGGCGGGTCGGGCGGTGGTGCGGGCGTGATCCCGCTTTCGGAGGCTCGGGCCTATGTGCTTTCGCGGGTTGAGGCCCTGCCGGCTCGCCGGGTTCCGCTCGAGCAGGCGCTGGGCCTCGTGCTGGCCGAGCCGGTCCACTCGGCGGAGCCGATTCCCGCCTTCGCCAACACCGCGATGGACGGGTACGCGCTGCAAGCCGAGGACACTCGGGGCGCGCCCGTCGAGTTGGAGGTCGTGGGCACCATCGGCGCGGGCTACGACGGCGACCTGCGTGTCGGTACCGGCCAGGCCGCCCGCATAATGACCGGAGCGCCTATCCCCGACGGCGCCGACGCCGTGGTGAAGGTGGAGCTGACCAGCCGTCTCGACGGTTCCGGCGATCGTGTGAACGTGGAGACAACGGTCAAGCCGGGCAACCACATCCGCCGCCCCGGCGAGGACGTGGCCGCAGGCGAGCAGGTGCTGGAGCCGGGCACGGTGGTGACGCCGGGCCGGGTCGGCCTGCTGGCCGCGGTGGGCGCCTACGAAGTCTCGGCCCACGGCCGGCCCCGGGTGGGGGTGCTCTCCACCGGCGACGAGCTCGCCGACACCGCCGGACCGCTGCGCAGGGGCCAGATCCGCGACACCAACCGCCGCACGCTGCTGGGCTTGGTGGCCGAAGCCGGCTTCGAGGGGGTGGATCTGGGCATCGCCCGCGACGATCCCGTCGACATCGAGCGGGCCTTCCGGGCGGGCACGGCGGACTGCGACGCGGTGCTGTCTTCGGGAGGAGTGTCCATGGGCGACTTCGACTACGTGAAGGTGGTGCTCGACCGGATCGGCGACATGCGATGGATGCAGATTGCCATCAAGCCGGCCAAGCCGTTCGCCTTCGGGATCGTGGACGGCACTCCCGTGTTCGGGCTGCCCGGCAATCCGGTGTCGTCGATGGTGAGCTTCGAGCTGCTGGCCAAGCCAGGGCTGCGGGCGATGGCGGGCCACGGCCCCGAGGATCTCGGCCCGGTGACGGTGCGGGCCGTCAGCGACGGCGACCTCAGCCGCCGCAGCGACGGCAAGACCCACTACGTGAGGGTGGCGGCGCAGCGAGACGAGCGCGGCGTGCTGCACGTCACCCGCTCCGGCGGCCAGGGTTCGCACCAGCTCGCGGCCATGACCCGAGCCGACGCGCTGGCCGTGGTCCCCGACGGCGCGCCGGCCGGCGCGGGCGACCCGGTGGACGTGATCCTGCTATAGCCGCCCCGTCGCGAATTGGCAGCATTTTGTCCCCTATGGGGTGTGTTTGGCTGCCAGTTCGGGCTGGTGGGTGTCCAGCCGGCCGGTAGCGAGGCCCTTGGCGGCTAGCCTGCAGGCGATGGCGGACCAGCTCGTCGACAGCTTCGGTCGGATCCACCGAGACCTGCGGATCTCGGTGACAGACCGGTGCAACTTCCGCTGTACCTACTGCATGCCCGCAGAGGGGCTGGACTGGGTGCCCCGCGACGATCTGCTCACCTTCGAGGAGATCGCCCGGGTGGCCCGGATCATGGTTGAGCGCTACGGCGTCAACGGCATCCGGCTCACCGGCGGCGAGCCCACCGTCAGGGCCAACCTGCCGGTGCTGGTCGGTCTGCTGGCCGAACTCGATACCGACCTGGCCATGACCACCAACGGAGTGTCGCTGCCGCTGCTGGCCGGGGATCTGCGGGCCGCGGGCCTGCGCCGGGTGAACGTGTCGTTGGACTCGCTGCGCCCGGATCGGTTCGCCGAGCTCACCAGGCGAGACGGCCTGGCCCGTGTGCTCGAAGGCATCGAAGCGGCCCTCGAGGCGGGCTTCGACCCCGTAAAGGTCAACTGCGTGGTCATGCGGGGCGTGAACGACGACGAGATCGCGGCGTTCGTCGAGTTCGGGCGGCGCAAGGGCCTGGAGGTCCGGTTCATTGAGTTCATGCCGCTGGACGCCGACGGCATCTGGACCAACGACCTGGTGGTTCCGGTGGACGAGATCCTGGCTCGTGTCAACGACGCCTGCCCGGTGGAGCCGGTCGAGCGGACATCGGCCCCGGCGACCCGCTATCGCTTCGCCGACGGGTCGGGGTCGGTGGGCATTGTGGCGTCGGTCAGTGACTCGTTCTGCTCGACGTGTGACCGGGTGCGCCTCACGGCCGACGGCCAGTTCCGCAACTGCCTGTTCGCGGTGACCGAGACCGACGTGCGGGCGCTGCTGCGGTCGGGGGCGAGCGACGACGAGATCGGGGCCGCGCTGGAGGAATCGGTGGCGTCGAAGTGGGCGGGGCACCAGATCAACCGGGTTCACTTCGTCAGGCCCCGCCGCTCGATGTCCCAGATCGGCGGCTGATGGGCTTCACCCATCTCGATTCTCAGGGTCGGGCTCGGATGGTGGACGTCTCGTCGAAGGAGCCGACCCATCGCCGGGCCGTCGCCAGGGGCCGCGTGACGATGGAGCCTGAGGTGGCCCGGGCCTTGCGCGCCGGAGAGATCGGCAAGGGCGATGTGCTGGCCGTGGCTCGGGTGGCCGGGATCCAGGCGGCCAAGCGGACCTCGGAGCTCGTCCCGCTGTGCCACGGCCTGGCGGTCAGCTCCGTCGCCGTGGACTTCGAGGTGGGCCACGACTCCGTGGGCATCGAGGCGCAAGTGGAGATCGTCGATCGCACCGGAGTGGAGATGGAAGCACTCACCGCGTGCAGCGTGGCCGCCTTGACGATCTACGACATGTGCAAGTCGATGGACCGGTCGATGACCATCGGCGACATCGCTCTGTGGGAGAAGTCCGGCGGACGGTCCGGGACCTACCGCCGCGAGGACCGGTGAGCATTGCCTTGGAGAGGCGCGAGGATCCACCACCCGGCCGGTCTTGCATGACATTCTGTGTGGGCCGTCGTCTGCATGTACGGGTCGTCAAAGCGGTGGCGCGGTGCGCTCAGGGCGTGTCGTGAGCTGTGTCGACGGCCCGTCATCGCGTACGAGGAGGACAATCGACCTGTGACTCTGATCGTTTTGGCAATGCTGGCCGCGGCCTGGCTGGGCTACTTCGCGCTCTGGTTCCGGGATAGGCGGGCGTTCCGGCCGCAGCGCGGCGACAGCGCCACGGGATTCGTCGCGGCGCTCACCCCGTCGTTCGGCGCTATTGGCCGCGAGGCGTCCGCCACCGGCGGTGCCGGCGAGAGCGCAAGAAACCTGGGAGACCTGCTGGAATCGCCTCGAACCCGGCAGCAGGCTCATCGCCGTCGCCGGCATGTGGCCGCGGTGCTCATCGCGGTGGCCCTCGCGTCTTTGCTGACCGTTCCCGTCTTCGGGCCGACTGCCCTGGCCGTGCATGTGATGGTCGATGTGGTCCTGATCCTGTTCGCCTTCGGGTCGGTCCACCGCCAGCAGGCGACGGCTGTGAACCTGGCCGATGTGCGGGTGCTCTATCCCGACCGGCCCGCTCCCGGCGGTGCAATGGCCATGCCTCTGAAGCGCGTCGCCAACGGCTGACGCATCCGCAGGTGATCCATGTCTTCATCGGCACCAAGGCGCAGTACATAAAGATGGCGCCGCTGCTGCGGCGCATGGATTCCGAGCGAGTCGCCTACCGCCTGATCGACTCGGGCCAGCACGGCGACCTGACAGCCGCACTGCGTCGCGAGCTGGGGTTGCGGGAGCCCGACTTCCGCCTGGGCGGCGACCGGGACGTCGTGTCCGTTCCCCAAGCCGTCGGCTGGTCGTTGGGGCTGGCCGGGCGCCTCGTATCGCGTCCGAGGCTTCGCAGGCGCGTATTCGGTGGCCGCGACGGCGTGTGCGTCGTGCACGGCGACACGCCGAGCGCGCTGCTGGGCGCGCTGCTGGCCAAGCGGGCCGGCCTGGACGTGGCTCACGTGGAGGCCGGCCTCCGCACCTTCCGCTGGCTCCATCCCTTTCCGGAGGAGATTGTGCGGGTGGTCGTCGGGCGGATCTCCGACGTTCTCTTCGCTCCGGGGCCGGAGGCTGCGGCCAACCTGCGCAAGACGGCGGTGAAGGGCCGCATCGTCGAGCAGCCCACCAACACGGTGCTCGAGTCGGTGAGGGACGCTCTGGGTGCCGACGACCAGTCGGAGGCCCGCGACCAGCCGCGGGCCCGTGAGCAACTGGACGTGAACGAGCAGTCGGAGGCCCGCGACCAGCCGCGGGCCCGTGAGCAGATGGACGCTGACGATCGGCCGGGGGCCCACGAGCAGCCGCGGGCCCGTGAGCAGATGGACGCTGACGATCGGCCGGGGGCCCACGAGCAGCCGACGGGTCGGGCCGGTGCCGGTGCCCGTGGCGACAGTTCGGGGTCGGTGGTGGTGACCATGCATCGTGTGGAGAACCTCCACCGCCGATCCCGCCGCGAGGCGCTCGTCGACGTCGTGGAGCGTCTGGCCGCCGACTGGCCGGTCCGCTGGGTGGTTCACGGTCCCACCGAGCGGGCCCTGGCCGGCGAGGCGCGAAACCGGCTGTCGGATGCGGGCGTGGAACTGGTGCCGCTCATGGCCTACGGAGAGTTTCTGGCCGGCCTCGCCAGTGCCCCCTTCGTCATCAGCGACGGAGGCTCGATCCAGGAGGAGTGCGCCCTGCTGGGAGTGCCCACCCTTGTGTGGCGTGATCGGACCGACCGCCCCGACGGCTTGGGCGAGAACGTGGTCCTCAGCCACTACGACCCGGCGATAGTCGATGGCTTCGTGCAGGACCCGGGCCGCTACCGCCGCCGGCCCCGCTCGCCGGAGCTCAGCCCGTCGGCACAGATCCTGGCCGAGCTCGACGGCTGGCGATGACCTCGCTCGCACCGGCGGCCACGACATCACGGGCGATCAGCACGATCCGGTAGCCGGCGAACAGCGCGGCGATAGCGACGCCGCCTCGGTCGTCGCTGGCCAGGATGGCCACCAGGCTCAGTTCGGCCACTCCGATGCCTTGGGGAGCGAGCACCGTGAGGAACCCCACGGCCCAGGCCACCATGAAGGCGCCCGCCATTTCGACGATTCCCAAGTCGTCGGCGGCCGGGAAGGCCCGCAGGTACAGCACGAAAGTGCCTGCGGCCCACGCCCAGTAGGCCGCTGCCGCGGCCAGCACCCGCGTGTAGTCGGGCCAAGCGATAGCGAACCGGGCGCCTCGCCGGGCTAGGAGGCGGTTCACGGCCCGGCCTCCGGCGACGGGCGAGACGGCCACTGAGGCGGCAACCACGGCCGCGATCGTCCACGCCGCGCCGCCGGGCAGCGCGCCGGCCGCGCCGAGCAGGGCCACCCCGGCCGCCAGCGCCACCGACACGCTCAGCGCCATCTCGGTCCCCGCGGTGATGGCCAGCGGGGCGAGGGGCACGCCCGCCGCCCGCAGCAGGGCCATGCGTGCCGCCGCGTAGGTCACGCCGAGCGGCACGTACCTGGCCGGAAGGGATCGTGCCGTGGCCAGTACGGCCTCCCGCAGGGCCACCGGGTGTCCCAGCATCAGCAGTCCCGAGTGCCACAGCGCGGCGTTCAGCAGGATCAGCCCGAAGCTGGCCGCAAGGGCGGCTGCGATCAGTCCCGGCCGGGCGCCCTCCAGCAGCTCGACGATCTCTTCGTGACGGGTGGACGCCAGCCAGACGACGGCCACAACCAGAGCAGCCAGGTAGATGCGCCGAGCGATCCGTATCGCACGGGCCCGCCGGGACCGCGGGCCCGACTCGGGGTCCGCCCCCGTCATGGAAACGGCGTCCGGCCGGTCTGTGATGCGTTCATCTGTCATCGAGGATCAGCCCGTCCATGGCGTCATCGTTGGCGGTTGCGTCGGGCCGCCTCGGGCGGGATGCGTTCATCCGCCATCGAGGATCAGCCCGTCCAGGGCGTCGTCGTTGGCGGCGAGGCGCGCTCGCAGGTCGGCTCGAGCCTCCGGTGCTCGGCCGGGGGCGTCCAGTGCGCCGGAGACGGCGGTGGCCAGTTCTGGAGCCTCGAGCTGGTGGAGGTCCAGCAGCGGCGCCCACTGGTGCCCTTCGCCGGCTAGCGAGGCCATCTTCGGAGAGCTGTCGAGCAGGACCGCCGGACGGCCGTGCAGCAGCGCCGCGACGGCGCCGTGGTAGCGCATCGTGACCACGACTCGGCTGCGGGCTACCTCTGTGAGAACGGTGCGCAGGGTGGGTGTCACCACCTCGACGGGCGCGGTGAGCCGGCCGGCAATCTCGGCGTGCAGCGGACCGTCGCGGCTGGCCTGGAAGGCCACAAAGCGAATCGCGAGGCCGGTCGCATCCGCCGCCAAGTCGATAGCGCGGGCCATCCGGTCGAGCACGGTGCCAGACGGCTTCGACCGTTCGGCCTTGGTCGCGGCCGTTCGCAGGCCGCGCCGGTTGGCGGGTCGCAGGATCACGCAAATGGTGTCGGACGGCTCCACCGGCTCAGGTTCGAGCGCCACAACCGGGTCCGCGCCGACGGCCACGTCGTTCATGCCGAGGCTGCGAAGCCGCCGGGCCGAGTCGTCGTCGCGGGCAACGACACGGCGGAGGCGCCGCAGCGAGTTCTGGGCCATGACGCGGCCCAGCCGTCCGCGAACGTGTCCTACGCCCAGGCCCACTGCCGCCACGGGGCGGCGAGGCCCAGCAGCCCGCAGTCGCGAGGCGTGGAACGGAATATTCCACGGCGAGGTCTCAGACTGGATCAGCCCTCCGGCGACCGCCATCCCGTCGCAGCCCCCCAGCGCCCGCCGGAGAGCCATCCACTGGCCCGGATGGCGGTGGAGGATGGCAGCGATGCCGTGATCGCGGCTCGTGCCGGCCGGGTCGATGCTGATGGCCACGGGCTCGGCCCCGCGTGCCCTGACGGCGTGGATCAGCGATTGCAGGATCAACTCGTCGCCGAGGTTGTCGGAGCCGAACCAGCCGCCGACGGCGATCCGTCGAGTCACAGCAGCGTCGCCCTCGGCACAGCGGGCAGCCTACGTTCGTCGGGCGCGGCTGTTCGGTGCGGCGGGACGCGCCGGTAGACTCGCCCCTCCCGCGGGGGTGTAGCTCAGTTGGCTAGAGCGCCTCGGTCGCATCGAGGAGGCCAGGGGTTCGAATCCCCTCACCTCCACCACAGGGTTAGAGCAGCGGGCGACCATATGGCCGCCGGGCAGGATCTCATGGCTGCCAGCGGGCGACCATATGGCTGCCGCCGGGCGGGATCTCATGGCCGCCCACACATCGGCCCAGGTGCCGCTTGGATGACGACTCTGCGCTGTTGTCGCAGGGACCCGCTACCGTCGGCTCATGCCCGTACGTGACCCTGGTGACATGCTGGCGGATGCACGTCGGACGCTTGCGCCGCAGGCCGCGATCTTGCGCGGCAATGATTATCAGCACGCCATCGCGTGGCTGTGGATATCCAGGATGCTCCGCGATCCCGCCCGGATCGCGAGCGTCACAGTAGAGGATCGAGCAGGAGGAACCTTCGACGATGTCGTGGTGCGGAGGCATTGCGGACCGGATCTCTACATCCAGGCCAAGAGTTCCAACTATGGCAGCGCGGTCATTGACGGCGACTGGCTGCTTGAGGCCGACTCGCCCGCCTCGCGAAGCTGCCTGCAGCGCTTCTACAGCACGTTCAAGGATCTAAAGGAAACCGCCGATCAGTTCTTGCTGGAACTCTGGACCAACCGGGGTTTCGACGGCAGGAACCCGCTCCTGGGCAAGCTGCGCGACCTCAAGCAGGACCGGATCGATACGGCACGGATGCTCGAAGCCGGACCTCGCACCGACGTGGGCCGCGAGCGTGACCGCTGGGCCCGGCATCTGGGTGTCGAGACGGACGAACTGGCTGACTTTCTGGCTGTCGTTCGATGGAGGCAGACGGGGTCTGAGCTAGGCATCCGCCAGCAGGCGCAGGACTGCATGGCTCGGGTAGGACTGCGAAGCGACAAACCCGCGTTGATGCTCGGGGTGGGCCTCGTCCGGGAGCGGGTAGCGGATGGAGGTGGTCCACTCGACGCCGAGGCCGCGGGTCGCCTGGTCGCGGCAATGCAGATGTTGCGCTCAGCGCCGGAGCCCTGCGCGTCAGCTGAAGAAGAGGCGACGAGCCAACTCCCGCCGATTTGCACTGTCTGGCTGGACAGTCTGCGGCAGTCGTCGCCCGAGGCCGCAGATGGTCTGCAGCGGATGCTTGAGCAGCCTGCCTCGCTGGTTCCGGGGGTGCTGGCTCATCAGGTTGAGGACCCGCCGGAATGGCTGATAAAGGCCGGGCACCTCGCCTGGGAGGCGATCGCGGCGTTCTTACATGGCCATGAACTGCCCGGGGGCGACGCGGCGCGCCGAATGGCTGTGCGCCTCGGTTCGCCCCGTGGCGATCTGTACCGGTTCAGGGACGCCCTCTTGGCCGCGCTAGATGGAAACGCCGACCACGCAGAGATGCTCCTGCGGGAAGCAGTGTCGGACCATCCTCTGCATGAGGCCACTCGTGCTCTGGTCGCTGGCGATGCCCGAACGGCCATCACCGCCGTCATCAATTCCCGCGCGTGCGAGTCTCAGGATCCGGATGTTGCTCTGAACGCCCTCCTGATGCTGGCGGACGCTCAGCGTCATCTGGGCCAACTTGATGAGGCACGGCGGGTCATGGAACGTGCCAGCCACCGGTTCCCCGATCGCGGCAGCCTTTGCCTGCATCAGGCACGGCTCTGCATCGAACTGGCCGAACAACGCCGATCCGAGGGGATTGCCCCGTCGGGACTGTTGGAGTCAGCCGTCGAGCGCGGGTTGGAAGCTAGGGACCTGTACCGCCGTTGGGGTGGACCGTCGGCAGCCGCGGTCGCGACGACCACGGAAGCGCTGCTGATGCTGGACGAGCCCAAGAAGGTGTGTGGCCTCGCGACACCCGGTCCCGAGGGGCAAGCCACCGAGGCGGAGGCTACGGATGCCGCTGTAGTCACGAATCGGGCCCATGCGTTGCTGATGCTCGACCGCCACGATGAGCTCGACGACTGGGACTGGGACCTGATCGACGCATCTGAGGGTGCGTTGATGGTGGCTTATCAGGCGCGAGGTCGGGGCGACCCCAACGCTGTCGAGTTGATGCGTAAGGCTCTTGATGATGCAACCGACGACAGCCGGCGCCTTATGGCCTTGCATGGTCTCGCGCTCTTCGGGGAGTTGGACGAGGCAGCACTGGAACGAATCGAGGGAGCCGAAGATCAGCACAAAGCGCTGATTCGGGCAGTCGCCTCATATCACCGGGAGGACTATGTCGGGGCTGTGCAACTGTTGGCCCGTCACGGTCTCGCCACATCCATGCATGCCCAGCTCCTCGCGAGGGCTCAACACCGCCTCGGTGAGACCGACGACGCGGTGGACACGCTCGGGCAGGCGGTCGAGTGGCTCGGCGATGCGTCGCTGCACCTGGTCGCCGTCGAGATACTCAAGGAAAGCGAACGACTACAAGCGGCTGAGGCGCTAGCGCTTCGTGCACTAGGCGGGCCCATGCCGCGAAGCGATAGGCGCCGGTTGCTGTGCGCTCTAGTCGACATCGTACAGAGCCGCCGCGACTGGCTAACCATGGAGCAGCACGCTCGGAAGCTCCTCGAGGAATTCCCCGATGAGACGATGGCGATATGGGCAATCGTCCACTCGCAACTGTCCCGCGGCGACGGGCTCGCAGCCTGGAGAGTCATCGTCGAGCACGACGCGAAGCCCTTCGACAAGGACTCTGCCCTGTGGTCCATCCGCGCCTACCTGTCAGCAGAGACAACAGCGTCTAGTACTGAGCGTCTCCTTGATATCGCCAGCGAGTTCGCCCATGACGAAGAGGTCGCCGGTGGCGCGCTCATGGCGCTCATGCTCAGAGCCGACGACACACAAATGACCGAAGCAGAACGCTCCCGCTTCGGGGCGGCGTTCAATGGCCATTTCGAGAGGTTCGACGAGGGCCGGATACTGCGCCGCTTCGAGTTCGCGACGGTAGAGGACGCCGTCGAGATGATGGAGTCGTTGACTGCGGAGCCGTCGATCGAGCAACTTCAGTTCGTCAGCCTCGTTCGGCTCGGCCAGGCACCGTATGGGCTCTTGCGCTGGCTGAGGATGCTGCCATACGCCGAGTTGCTTGTTGGGGCGGCCGCAGGGCATCTGACCGCGGTCTCTGCTGACGACGAGGAACGTGAGCGCGAACGCGATGCTGCTAGGAGTGCCTTGGGAGGTGTCGTAGCGGCCGACACGAGCGTCGCGGCCGTGGCGGTCCGTGCAGAGATCCCGATCCACGAGGGCGCGGCGGCGTTCAAGCGTGTGCTGATCGCAGACGATCTGGTCACGGACGCCCGCAGCGCGGTTGTCAGCGCGAGCCTTCCAGTGGCCGGCTCGGCGTCCAATGACCCGGTGGCGGGCGGACTGCGCCTAACGGACACTCAGGAGCAGCACGCGCATCATCGCGAGAAGGTGGCTCGCCTAGCCGAAATCCTGCAACGATGGCGCAGCGTGCCCAGCGGAGGGCTCGCGGCGCGCTGGGACGACGGGACCGCAGATCTAGAGGCCGCTGATCTGAGTCCGTGGGATGCTTCGCTGCGCGTGGCGTCGAACCGTCAGTGCGCTCTGTGGTGCGACGACATTGCCTTGCGCAGATGGGCCCGAAGCGAGGGGATCACCACATTCGGCACGTACGCCCTCTGGGAGGTGCTGAACTCTCGCACCGAGACGAGCCTGTCGCTGGAATTGGCTGATCTCAAGGGATTGCTGCTGCGGGAGGGCATCGCGGATGTGCCTCTGACCTGGGATGAGCTCACCGCAATCGCAGACGCCGACACAACTGGGCGGGCGGCGCTCAACTTCCTGGCTCGCCCAGCAAGTTGGCATCACGCGCCCACGACATTCCAGTGGCACTCGGAACGACTTGGTCAGGCCGCTGCCTCGGAAGACACCTCTCTCGTGTGCGGGCTGCTTAGGGCGGCCTCTGTTGGGTTCGGAACGTCAGTGGATCCCTCGATTCGACGGCACCCGTTGAGCTGCATGCTCGCCACCGCGGTACTCACGGCACAGAACCTTGAGGTTGTGCCCGCACTGGTGCTCGCCAGCCGCTATGCCTGCTGGGAGATTGAACCCTCAGGCGATCTCGACGTGCTGCCTGACGCCGCGGCGGCGCTGCTTGACGTCTACATAGCCGAACTGGCGCCTGCTCACGCAGCCCAAGCGGTCCTCATCCGCTTCAACGAGTGCGAAGAACAGGACCGCCGCACCGTGACCTCCGCAGTGCTCTCGTCACATGCAGAGCCCCAACGAAGCGTTCTGCCCGCGCCTGGCCTCGCGACAGCACGCGAGGTGCCGCGGATCGCGAGGACACGGACTGCCGTGCCGACACGAGCCGACGCCCGCAGGGCCGCTGACGCCCTGTCGGACATCGGCGCCCGGCAGGTGCTGTTGTTCGGGTCGGTCGCGCATGGCGAGCCCAACAACGAGTCCGACTTGGACCTTGTTGCCGTGTTCGACGACCTGGGGGACTACAGCAGGCGTCACGGCCTCGAGACCCAGGCGCGCAAAGCCGTTGAGGATGCTTGCGGCTGGGCCTGCGACCTCCTGGTAACTGACCGCGTCGAATGGTCCGTGCGGTCCAAGCTAGCGACCACGGTGGAGTCGGAGATTGCGCAGTCCTGTCGCGTCCTGCTTGATCTTCCTGCCGCTGAGTCCATCGACTGGGACAAGCCGATCGGCCGGCCTGCCGATGAGAGAGAGGAAGCGATTGCGGAACTGCGGCTCTCTATCCGGCACATGCGCGTCGTCTGCGAGTATGCGCGGGGCACCCGCGGCGAGCAGGAAGCCAAGAAGGAGCGCGACGACGCGAGGGTTGAGACCGCTCGCTACGACCGGATGCGAGTGCTGTGTGAACGGTCCCACAGCGCCGCCGGCGCGGCTCTGCGGGCCTATACGAAGGGAGTGCTCCGGCAACGACCGAGCCGCGGCCAGGGCCGGGGGCGCTTCGTGGCGATGCTCGATCAGATTCCCGCAGACAAGCGCCCGGGGCTCGAGTTGGCGCTGCGGGTTCCGGCCGTCTGCGTGGACGCGTGGGAACGGAAGCCGGGCGCTTCGATGCCGAGCGCCGTGCTTGAGTCGGTGACGCCTGCGTTGGCCGCGGACATGGCGGAGACCGCGATCGGGTTCTGTGAGTTCGCGGCTCGCTCCATCGACTCCGTTCACGGCCCGGTACAAGAGGCGCGCGACCTGCTGGAGACCGTCTCGGCTACGGACATCGGTAGCGCCATAGCAACGATCCGCCGAGGGGCTCCCATTGCAGGCTTGGCCTACGAGGCCAACGGCCTGAATCCTCCGAGCCGACGCGGGGAACAACCACGGCCGCGACGGCCGAGGCTGCCAAGCCGCAAGATGGCAGAATCCGCTGGGTCGAGGCCGCGATGAACGGTACAGAACTTGACCGCCGAGCCGCCGAGGCACTGGGAACGGCGCGCTTTCAGATCGATCGGCTGGCGGAGGCAGCCCGCCCTGGAGAGAACGAGGCTGTCGCCATTCGAGCCGACAACGCCTACAGATGGGATGAAGCGCGGTTCGACAGAATGATCGAGGTGTGCAGCGCTGCCCACATGGCGACAGAGAACGCGATCAAGGCGCTCACCGCTGGAGTGATCCGCCAGCTACCCAAGCACGACCACCGAATCGAAGTGCTGCTTGCGGCACTCCCGATACCTGCGGTGGAACATTTCAAGGAGCTCATCTCGCCGCTCGAGCCAGCGGATCTGAGTCCTTGGCGGACGGCTGCCACCTATGTCTACGAGGAGGAGTCTCTCGCGGTGCTGGCCCAGATCACCCCCAACTACGCTGCCGACCTCTACAGTGCCGCCCTCGCTTCGTGTCACCACGCAGCATCCGAATTCATCTCTAGGCGGAGCGCTGACTCCAGATTGCTACAGACGGCTAGTCGCCTGCAAGAAAGCGTCAGACAGGCACATGACGCCCGCTACGTCCTGTTGCTGCGCAGCGAGCCGCTGTTCGCTGAGGCGACCTACACCGCAAGGGACATGGAAGTCCATCCGGAGGCTCTGCCGCAGCCCCTGATGCCCTCACGACGCCAACGGGGCTAGGGGGCGGAAAGCAACGAGGAGCCTGCGGTGGTGCGCCAGTCCATGGTGATATCCATTCATGCCGTGAATGAATGTCGCCCACCGAGTCGGGCTGGCCTCGACGGCCTGGTTCTGTGCGGCGTGAGCGGGGGTTGCCGGTCTGTTCGTTTTGTCAGTTGTCAGGGGTTGTCAGGAAGGGGGGGGGGACTGTTGCCCGGATCGAGTCGATCAGTATTTCGGTGGCTCTCGACAGGTGCTGGGGCAAGTAGATCAGCCAGAGTCCCGGCTTCCCCGTGATGTCGGACACGGGCACGCCTCTCAGATCGGTGGGCACTCCCGGATTGTGCGACAGCGTCATCCAGGGCATCAGGGTCACGCCGAGGCCGGTGGACACCAGTCGGCGGATGGTCTCATGGCTGTCGGACTCTCCGACGATTCTCAAGTTGTAGCCGTTGAAGAACTCCAGAATGCGTTCGCGCAGCACGTGGCCGGGAGTCAGGAGGATCCACGGCTCCGGGGCCGCCTCCTTGCGGGTGACGGAGTGCTGCCTGAGCAGGCGATGGCCCTTGCGAGCCACGAACATCAGCGGACCTTGAGTGAGGAGCTCGGCTCGCATGTCGGGGAACTTGATTCTTGTGTCGTCCACCAGCAGGCCGACGTCGACGGTGCCGTCGAGCACCCGATCGTGCACCTTGTCCGCCCCCATCTGGAAGACCTCGAAGACGAGCTCGCTGTGGATCTCCATCGTCCGGTGGATCGCTTCGGGCACCAGGCCGGCCAGCGCACCGGACACGGCTCCGATCCGCACCCTTCCCTCGATCGCGCCCCGCAGCGACGCCGCCCGCTGGCGCGCGGCCTCCTCGGCGCGCAGCACGGATCGAAGGTGTGGCAGCATCTCGGTGCCGGCGTCGGTGAGCGACGTGCCCCGCGCCGAGCGCTGCAGCAGTTGCACGCCCAAGCGGCGCTCCAGGTTCCCGACGTGCATCGACACCGACGGCTGCGACAGGCTCAGAGCCGCCGCCGCGCCTCGGAACGAGCCCTCCCGCACGACGCTGTCGAGACATTGCAGCTGAACCGGATTCAGCGGCGACATACCTCCACCATAGTGCAACCGTTTACCGAAAGGCTGAGCGCGGAGCGTCGGTCGGCTTGTCGGGCGACCGGAGAGGCCGAGCCGAGCACCCGGCGACCCTGGTCGGGGTGGCGGCTCAGTAGATGCCGGGGAAGATCCGGTACTTGACCCGGGCCTGGTACTCGGCCCACTTCTCGGGGCCGTACTTCTGGGCGCACTCCCGCTCGTCGTAGCGTTGCCGCAGCGTGAAGAAGCTGATCACGAAGATGGAGTAGGTCCACGCCCAGAGGTTGCCGGGGTGGCCGAACACCAGGGCGAACGAGATGGCCAGGATCCCCTCGCCCAGGTAGTTGAAGTGGCGCGCGACGCCCCACCATCCGCTGCACAGGATCTTGCGGTCGCCGGCTTGGATGTGCGTCGGCTCGATGCCGAGGAACTTGCGATCGGGCCACCGCTTGAACGTGTACTTCTGGAGGTTGGCGCCCCGCCCGATGGTCCACCCGCCCAGGAACAGCACGGAGACTCCGATGAGCCAGAAGTAGGTGAACCCCGTCGAGAACCCGGGATCCGGGTGGGCGGCCATGCCCCACAGCGGCAGGATGAACAGCCACCCGTAGGCCACCAGGCCGCCCCACCACAGCTTGAAGCCGATGTGCTCGTGGATCAGGTCGTAGGTGTAGAGCTGGACCCTCTCCCAGATGAAGTAGTCGAAGATGTAGAACGTCCAGAAGGCGGCGTACAGGTAGATGCCCGGGTTGGCGTCGTCGCCGAACCGGTTGTGGTGCCACACCGCCCCCGACAGGGCGTTGAGCGACAGCATCGTTCCGCCGACCACGTACCACCACATCTTGATGTCGATGCGGCCGCCGAAGAGCTGCAGCTCCTGGGAGCGGCCCTCCCACAGCGCCAGCCACGGGTTCCGGATCTCGCCCTTGGGCTGGCTGAACACCGACCACACCGCGAAGATGGCGGTGAACACCGTGCCCCCGAGCACCGCCCACAGCGACGACCGGTAGAACCAGTCGCGGGGCATGCCGGTGAGCTCGAAGGCCCACACCAGCTCCACGATCACGAACACCAGCAGGCCGTTGAGCCGGTAGTTGCGGGGCTCGCCGGTGTCGCGGTCCTTCACGTAGCCGGTGACCCGCCTCGCAGGCAGGATGATCTGCAGCGCGAAGAACACGGCGAAGATGATCAGCGGCGTGAAGAACGCCGCGACCGCCTCCCCTGCGGACAGGTCCGTGAGGTGCTCGATGCCAAGCCATTCGCTCATGTCCGAAGCCTCCCCCGTCGAGCAAAGCGGTGATTGCAGATACACAGCATATTGCGCGCCCGCGCCAGCCAACTAGATCGCAGGGATCCAGATCGCGTCGAGGGGCAGCAGGGTCATGCGATCGCCGGGTCACGGCGCGCCGCGTTCAGCGCTGCCACGCCGTCCAGTCCAGGCTGGCGAACGTCCCACCCATACGGTTGCAGACCTCGCGCGCGAGGGTCGTCTTGCCGGGTCTAATGCATATTTCGTCTAACGCATAATGCAGATTTCGTCCACGAACCGCCCAAGACCCTCCGCGATGCCGTCCCCCTGCATCAGTCGCTGGAGGCCAACGCCATCGACCTCACCGCAGCCACCGCCGGGAAGGGGGTGACGCCACTGACCAACTGAACGGCGGGCAGAACAGCTGGCCGCCACTGGGCAGTTCTACTGTCCGCCACTGGGCAGATCCCACAAGGGGTACCCTCTCAATGAGGACGAGCATCCACCCGGCATCTAGGCACGAGCATGGCTACAATCACCTTCGATACCGAGTGGCACGACGGAGCAGGAATCAAGGGAGCCGAGCTGTCGGCAACCTTTGCATCCCTGCAGATCCGCATTGACGATCAACCCGTCACGCGGGTGCTCGATTCGCGGGCGCGGACGGTGCGCGACTCTGTGTACGTCCCGCTGTATCCCCTTGCCGAGTGGCTGGTGGCCAACTGGTGGTTTCTCGCTTGCGAATTTGACAATCCGACCAAGGCGGCAGATCACGACTTTCGCCGCCGCCATGCTCTGGGAACGCATACTGAGGGCTATGCCCTTCCCGACTTGAGGATAGTTCCCACAGGTACGCATACCTTTCTCGAATGGAGCCGTCGGACGTCGACTAGTTCCAAGATCGATTTTCTGGAGAACGGTCGGGCCTCAGTCGAAGTAGTGACATTTCAGGAGGCATCTTCAGATCTGATAGAGCGGGTGATCCGGAGGCTGAGAGACTTCGACATCCATGACACGTTCCTTCAGACGGAGTGGGAGTCGATTCAAGGCGCTGATGCCGAGGAGGAGACCTTCTTGGAGACTGCGGCCGGGTTGGGCTGGGATCCTTACGATCTCGATGAAGACCAGCAGGGCCAAGTCGCTCGTCTCACTCAAGAACTGGGGCCTCTGTGCAGTGAAGCGGCATCGATAATGGACGCTTCTCGTCTTCTCGATGAGAGTTCCAAGATTGTCGCTGCCTTGGAGACAGCCAGAACGACCGAGAAGAATCGACTGCAACTCCAAAGTCTGGGGCCGATTCTTGAGGCGAGGGGATCAACTGGAAGTTATCCGTGGCGGGTTGGTTGGGTTCTGGCTAGACAGGCTCGGCAACGTCTGAAGCTAGACGGCCAGCCTGTCCCGACTCTGGAGTCCTTGGCTGAGGCGCTGGGAATAGACGGCGAGGCATTGGAGCAGGCGACTCAGCCCATGAGTGCTCTTGATGGCTTCCGGCTAATGGACGGCGTGGTTGCGGAAGGGCCCCGCGGCACGATCTCGCTCGGGCTCAGGGGCAAGAGCGAGCAAGGACGGCGGTTTGCCTTCTGCCGTGCTCTTGCGGAAGTGATGACATCGGGTGGAGATGCCCTGCTCACAGGGGGCGTCACTGATCGCCAGCGCTCGAACCGCGCCTTTGCCGCAGAGTTTCTGGCCCCTGCCTCTGGCTTGCGGCAGAGAATCTCTGAACCGGTTGTGGACCCTGACGAGGTCGATGAACTGGCGGAGGAATTCGGTGTCTCCACGCTGGTCATCGTGCACCAAATCGAGAACCAAGGAATAGCCCAGCTAGCGGAGGCCTGACCGCGCATTCCGACAGGGCTCGCCACCAGGCTGCCTGACTGGCTTGCGGGGGAGTCCCTTGTCGCGGCTCGCGTCCGCGGGTGCCTCTACATCGGAGTCTGGCTCATCCGACTCGCCTCGATGCTACGCCTGGGAGGCGGTACAGGGTGGTGGGTCTGGGCAGTGGCTCCTTAAGCGTATAGTTGTGTACGGTTTATGAAAGTTCCTGCGCCGTCGCTCGCTCCCATTTTGCGCTCGGATGCGCAGGGCCGCATCCTGGCGCGGGTGCTCGCCGATCCGGACAAGAGCTACAGCTTGTCGGAGTTGGTCGCCTGGTCGGAGACCTCGATGCCCACGGTCATGCGCGAGGTCCGGCGGGCCGAGGAGGCTGGCATCGTGGTCACCGAGAAGGTGGGCCCCATCCGGTTTGTGCGCGCCGGGGTCGACCATCCCCTGCACGGCTCGGTGCGCCGGATCATCGTTGCCACCTACGGCCCGCCGGTCGTGGTGGCTGAGGAGTTCGCTGACGTGGAGGGCGCCGATGCCGTGCTGCTGTTCGGCTCGTGGGCCGCTCGGTATGTGGGCGAGCCCGGCCGGGCGCCCAACGACGTTGACGTGCTCGTGGTCGGCAGCGCCGACCGCGATGCCGTGGACGAGGCCGCGCAGCGGGCCGAGCGGCGGATCGGGATGCCGGTGCAGGCCACCGTGCGGACCCGCTCGCAGTGGGAATCCGGCCGAGAGAGCTTCATCCGCGAGATCAAGTCGCGAACGCTGGTGCCGGTCCTCGCGGACGCCAAACAGCCACTCGCAACCGAACCTGGTGCGATCGAGCCCGCAGGAGGCAATGACCGGTGACCGAAGGACGGGTGTGTGCTACGTTGGCCGCGTCGAGTGCCGGATCACCCCCCGCTTCCCTGCTAGTGACGTGAGGGGATGCCTCCGGCCTCCGCACTTTAGACCTAGCGGTAGGCGGGTTATGCAGACGGCGACTGAGCCGGTTGCCACTCACTTCTATGACTCCCAAAAGTTAAGGCTGCTGTCTGATCGGGCCCGCGCTTTCCTTTTCTGACTGTGAGCCACACCGCAGAAGCACCCGACAGCGCCACGAAGACCGCTCGAACGCCCGCTGCTTAACTTTTTGCCTCTCAAATAGTTAAGATCTGGCTCATGGGTGGCCAAGGGTTTACTTTTCTCGATCCTCCATCGCGTGAGGACGAGATACTGCGCGTGCTGGCCGCTCTTGCGGCCGGCGACTGCGAACCGGAGGCGCTGGAGGCCAACGCCATCGACCTCAAGGAGGAGGCGGGGCGGCGCGATCGCTCTCAGATACTGCCGGGCCATCCGCACAGCGAAGCCGTCGCGCGCCAGTTGGCCGAGGAGGCGGCCTGCATGGCCAACACTCGCGGCGGCGGGGCTCTCATCGTCGGCGCCGACGACAAAACGGGCGAGCTGATAGGCGCGGAGACGGACGCCGACTGGCTGCGCACCCGCATCTACGAGCTGACCGAGAGCAAGGTCACTGCCGATATTCGAACCGCGGAGATCCGCGGCGTGAGACTGCTCGTCCTCAGCATCGCCCAGGCGGTGGAGCCTGTGCCGTTCAGGGGCCGGTACCAGCACCGGCGGGGCAAGTTGTGCGTGCCGGTCACCAGCACCGAACTGCTCCAAGGACTGTTCGCCGACGCCGCCGCAGACCCTTCCCACCGAAGGTCCGGGTATGCCGTCGACGACATCTCCGACGGCGCGACTGCGAGCCTGCGCCGCCGGATGGCGGATGTTGACCGCCGCAAGGCGTCGGTGGAGTTGCGGGATCTGCTCGCCCGTCTGGGGCTGCTCTACAGAGACACCGGTTCGCTCAACATAGCCGGGGAGATGCTGCTCATTGCTCGCGACCTGCCGTGCATCGACTACATGCGCCGCGAGGTGCCCGGCGACAGATCGACCGCTCGCATCCATCAGCCCGGCCTGTGTCTGCTCGAGGAACTGGATCTCGTGGAGGCGGAGGCTGCGCGCCACAACCCGGTGTCGGAGATCTCCAACGGCCTCGGGATCGAACGGATTTCCGCCATTCCGCAGCGCTCGCTGCGAGAGGCGATCCTCAACGGCGTCTGCCACCGCGACTGGAACCTGCGCGAGCCGACCGTGGTCGAGCACATCGGCAACGAGCTGCGCGTCACCTCCCCCGGCGGGTTCATCAGTGACGTCACCGCCGAGAACATCATCACCCATCCCTCCCAGCCCCGCTATCGGACCCTCATGGGAGCGGTCCGCCAACTGGGCCTCGTCGAACAGGAAGGCATCGGCGTCGACTTGATGGTCGCAGACCTCATACGCATCGGCAGCGATCCGCCCCTCATCGAGTCCACCGAGAGCCCGGCGGTGCGGGTGGTGCTCGGGGGGCGCCCAGTGAACATGGACCGGTACCGCTTCTTCAAGGGACTGCAACCCCAGCAGGCTGCCGACGACGTCGACGCCGCTCTTATCGTGTGGCGAGCCGCGAGTCCGACCACCCCCTTCCTGACCGCCAGATCGTGTCATCGACTGCTGCAGCGAACACTTGGCGACACCGAGAACGCACTGCTGCGAGTAGCCCGGTACCGCACCGCCGAAGACACGCCCCTGCTCGAACAGTTGCCGGTTCCAGAGGCGACACCACGAGCCTGGCGCCTGTCATATCAAGCCCGAGACCTGCTCAAGGCGCCACAGCCCAGCATCGGCGCGGCCGTGGAATGGGTGCGGGAGCGCCGTCGCATCTCCGCAACCGAATATCAGAGACTCACGGGCGTAAGCAGGCCGACGGCGGTCAGCCACCTGCGAACCCTCGCAGAGACCGAGGGCCTCGCCCCGAGCAACCCCTCAGGTCGGGGCCGCGGCTTCCACTACACCTACCCCGACAGCCAATAGTCGTCCGACTTCGGGGTGTCTGAGCGCCGGGTGTGCCGGGCGGTGGGCCAGCACCGGCTCGACCTGGCGGCGGCCCAAAGGTCCGTGAGGTGCTCGATGCAAAGCCATTCGCTCATGTCCGAAGCCTCCCCCGTCGAGCGAAGCGATCATTGTCGATAGGCGGCATATTGCACGCTGGCGCCAGGGTGGTGGGTCTGGGCAGTAGCTCCCTAAGCGCACTTGAGGGATGTTGCGAGCTGAATCGGCTAGTTGCAGCTTGGCGGCTGCGAGCCGCTCAGCGCCGGCGTCGGCGACGAGGATTTCGACGAGTGAGGGCTGGTTGCGGCACAGGGTGTCGAGATCGTGAGTGAAGCGGTGGATGTCGGTGATGCGTACATAGACGGCGAACCCTCCGATGATCGCCCATCGAGGTTCGGTGGGGAAACGGGCGAGCGCGGCGACGAATGATCGGGCGCGGCCGTGCGGGTCGGACGCGAGGACGGTCGGCTCACCAGGCACGGTCGATGCTTTCGGGCTGCCACTGGTCTAGGGCCTCTAGTCCGCGTGCTTTGTCCTGGGCCATGTCTAGGGCGACGACGATGTGGTTCGCGACCGGCCAGCGCTCCCCGGTTGTGTGGGAGTGGTCCACGCGACGGGTGCACGCGAGCCGGACGGGCGCCACCGACGCGGTGCAGGCCCGCATCCCCGGGGTGGGTGCTCTTGTGAGGTGCGACAGAGCGGAGCGTAGGGCTGGTTCTGAGGGCACGAGAAAGTCTGGCGGGTAGTCGCCGCTCGCGATGATCGGTATGCCCCACGACATGGCGGCTCGGGTGTCGGTGAGCGCCCAGCCCGTCGAGTCTTCGGGAGCGTCGAGACCGAGACCCAGTCGTGTCGCGTCGCCGCGGTCGGGCAGTGCCGCCAACGCGACGGGTCGCCGATGCCACACGGCCGCCAGCGCATCGAACAGTTCAGGGACCATGGCTTCACCGTCGGAAGTGAGCAGTCCGACGTCTCGCAGTCCGGCCATGGCAACCGAGACAGCGCTGGGGGCCCTGTCGATGCAGCGGGCAATCTGGCGGACGCCGTGAGGTTGCCGCGGGGCCAGCAGGCAAGCTATCGCCGCTTCCTTGGCGACCTGGCTGTCGAGCGGCCCGCCGCTGCTGGCGACCGGTGGACGCGGCAGATCCAGGCGCTTGTCGGCGCACAGGGACGGGCTCGCGATCCACAGCTCCCCGCGGCGGTCAAAGAAGTTGACGCCCGCGGCGCGCAACGACTCTTTGGCAGCAGCGGCGATGCGGTCAGCAACAACGATCAACGGCGCGTCCTGAGGAGTGCGCTCTGCCAACATCGCCCCTGCCGCAGCGGTAACGACCGACTTGACCTCCACATCGAATCGCTGGCTGTCCGTCTCTACCACCAGGTCGAAACGTTCGCCCGGTGACGGTAGTGCTATGACGCGGGCTGCGGCGTCGGCGAGTTCTAGGGCTTCTGAGAGGGCAGCGGCAGCGTCGTGCTCCATCCTGGCGACGGTTCGTCGAGACATAGCCCCACCCTAACAGTGTTCGTGTGCACACGAACACACGATGCGGGCGATTGTCAACACGCCGCCGAAGAAGCGCGAGGAGTGGCGCTACCTCCAAGACGGCGACGGCGCCGCAGCGAACTCGCCTCCTCGGACACCTGACGCTCGTCTTGGGGTTGAATATCGCCGATGGTGGGGCGGTGCCCGATCCCGACGCCTTGCTCTACGCGGCCGCCGCGGAGCGCGTCGCGCGCCAGTTGGCCGAGGAGGCGGCCTGCATGGCCAACACTGGCGAGCGGCCACGGTCACATCCTGCCGCTAGCGTTGCTCTGTGGCTGTGCAGTTCGACAGTTGGGAGGGTGATCTCGCTCACCGCGGCGACCCTGCCAACCCGCCGGTCATCACGATCCCGATCAAGCCCAGTCCGAGGGGCGGATCAGGGACCTTCCTGGCTGCTGACGGCGATGGCGAGCAATGGTGGGTCAAACCCCTGAACAACAAGCAGGATGCACGCGTCACAGTAACCGAAGCGATCGTCGCTGCCGTCGGAGCGCTCATTGGCGCACCGGTCTGCGACTCGGCCATCGTCTTTCTGCCCCCCGAGATCGAAGGATGGGAGTTTCGATCCGGCTCCATGAGCCCCTGAGGTTGCTGCCAGACTGGAATCAATGGGAGGAGCGCCGTGAGGTACATCTACTCGCTTATCCGTTTCGTTCCGGACCCAGCGCGTGGTGAGTTCGTGAACGTCGGAGCGATCGTCGGCAGTGAGGAGTCATCGGAGTGGCAAGTGCGACAGATCGAGAACCCCAGACGTGCGCGCGCGATCGATGAGAACGCCTCGCTCGGGGCGGTTTGGTCGTTCATCGATCGTGTCGGGGTTGACGTCGACAGATTCGAGGCTTCGACGCAGTCCCTGTTCGGGCCCGAAGTCGAGTTGACGGAGGACTGGTTGTGGCGTCTTCACGCTGATCACCAGAACATCGTTCAGTTGAGCGCACCGACGCCGATGGTCGCTGACTCGGCGGACGATGCCTTGGAGAGCGTCTTCGACCTGATGGTGCTCGATCCTGCGGTTCGCAAGTACTCCTTCACGAAGAAGAACACCGCTCTAGCTGCGTTGCGTCGCGCCTACGACGAGCTCGAGATCACCAAGGGAAGGGAGCGTCGCGAGCGTGTGACGTTGAAGACGCCTCATCACGACGCGCTCTTCGACTTTGCCGTCACGAATGGCCAGGCAGTTCAGCTGACGCAGGCATGGTCCTTCCAGGTTCCTGATCAAGCGACGCTCGCCGAGCAAGTGAAGGCATGGGGTTGGACCGTGCAAGAGGCTCTCAACACCGGAGGCCGCGTCTTCAGTTCTGCCGGAGAGTTCGATGTCAGAACTGACGTGGACGTCGAAGCGGTCTATGTGCCGGCGCTCCCCACACGTCCCGCGCCAGCGTTTGTCGACGCCCAGCACGTATTTGAAGAGTTGGGCGTTCGGGCTGTCCCTTACGATCAAGCTGGCGATGTCGCGCAGCGTGCGCGAGAACTTCTTGGACCATTAGCAGCATAGGCGAGCGCTTAACCTGCAATGATCAACGCAAAGGCGCGCGGACGCGCCGATGTGGAGCAGATGATCACCGACGGCGAACTGGAGCGGGCGGTCTTCTTGCTCCCTGAGCCGCCGATTGCCGCTGGTATGCCGACATCGTTTGTCGCGTGGCGCCTGAACGCGGTCAACTTCGCCGGCGCGGACGAGCTCTTCCACAACAGGTACCGGATAGGCACTCAGGACAAATGGGGTGACCCCGCCGACTGGGACGACGCCGCCCGCGCATTGGGCATCACAGTGGACCAGCATCCAGCGCAGGGTGCTGTGGCTCAGCGGGAACGCGGATCCAACACCGCCTACGGCTCCGTCGCCTATGTCGAAGAGGTTCATCATGACAGCACCGGTGATATCTCATTTGTCGTGCTCTCCTACATGAACGCAGACGGCCTGGCCGTGAGCACCGACCCCGCCACCTGGACACTCGAGGAAGAGGACCGTGCTCGCTCGCAGAGTGCGACCACCGCTTGGGATGGCCCCACATCTTCATTCACATCAACGATGTGGCCCCCGACCCGGCAACATGATCCGCTCAGCGCCATGTTCGTCGTGCCGGGGCCGTTCACGATGCACCCGCTAGCGTGGACCGCATGACGACGGAGGATGTGATGCCCCGCCCTGTAGAAGTGCGCGCCCTTGAGCCCTACCGGATCTGGCTCCGCTACGACAACGGTGCAGAAGGCGAGGTCGACCTGTCCTATCTGGCCAACAAGGGCATGTTCGCCGCGTGGGAGGACCCGGCCTTCTTCGCTGGCGTCTACATCGGCCCGATCGGGGGCATCAGCTGGAGCGAGAGAATCGACCTGTGCCCAGACGACATGTACATGCGCCTCACCGGCACGCGCGCAGGTGTTGATGCCTGAGATCTGCCGCTTCGACGGGATCATCATCTACATGTACGTCTGCTATCCCTAGCAGTGCCGCCAGCCATGTTCTGGCTCGCTCTTCGGCGGGGGAGCCAGCGCCGAACACGACGATGAACGGCACCGACGGGGAGTTGAGGGGTTGGGCGGAGCGCCGGTCGATCCTGGCCGGGTCGCCCGCTCAGTGGATGCTGGGGACGATCCGGTACTTGACCTGGGCCTGGTAGTTGGCCCGCTTGGTGCGGACTTCGACGTGGGTGCTGGTCGGCGGCCGCGACTTGGTCCTCGTCGGAGGGGTGAGCGTCAGTTCTCGGTGGCTGAAACCTTGAACATCGTAGTCCACTGAATCTCGCACGAACTGCCAAATGAGTTCTTGTGACAGTCCGCGACAGACCAGCCGTTGCTTGCCGGTAGATGCTGTTCGCCGAAGTTGCTGGTGGTACGCCATAGGAAGTATTGGAATTGGGCTGCGCTACTTACCGTCATGACGAGATAGTAGGTTGTGTTTGCTGACAGTTGGCATCCCGAGCCGGAGCAGTCGTAAGTATGCCATCCCGCCGACACGGGATCATTGCCGCTAAATGTGGCATTGGCGATTGCAGTCTCATTCACGCTGCCATCGCCGCTGGTGGAAGGAAGGTGCAGTGAAACCTTGAATCCCTGAGCTAGGCCAACAAGAGTCTGGGCGGCGCTAAAGTTGGCGGTGATGCTGTCCAAGGTGTAACCGTTGGTCGCAGATCCGGTAGTGAACCCGACGAGACACGGCAGGGCTTGGGGCTGAGTAGTCCTTCCTATGGTGCAATTCAACCCGGAAGGCCCATTGCCCAGGTTGCTCACCGTCGTGTCGCTGGTTGTGAAGGCTGCGGCGGTGGCGATCTTGGTTGTGCAGGTGGAGTTGCTGTAGGCGCTGTAGTTGTAGGTCGTGCCGGAGCTTAGGCCGGTGAGGTCCTTGGTCGTGGTGCTTCCGGAGAGTGAGCTGGATGAGCAGCTGTTGTCCGGGCTCTTGTCGGCTTTGTAATACCAGCTGCTGGTATTGCCGGTGAGGGTGAGAGTCGCGGTGGTGTCGGTGATCTTCGATGCGGTGAGTTCGAGCGTTGTGAACGTCACATCGGCGAAGGAGCTCGAGCAGCTTGAGTCGGAGTAGGCCGTGTAGGTGTAGGTATCGCCCGGTGTGAGGCTGGTGAGGCTGTGCGTGTAGGTGGTGCCCTTGGATGTGCAGGTGGTGTCGGCGGGCGATGTGCGCTTGAGCCACCAGCTGTCCGTCGTGTTGCCGCTGATGGTGCCGCCGAGGGTGAGCGTTGCGGCGGTGTCGGTGAGGTTCGACGCGGTGAGCGAGGGCGGGGTGGCCTCGGAGGAGTCGGACCAGGCGCTGTCGCCGGCGACGTTGGTGGCCTGGACCTGCACGTCGTACTCGACGCCGTTTGTGAGATTGGTGATCTCATAGGACAGCGTCGACGTGCCCAGGGCGCTGCTGGTGGTCCAGGGGCTGTTGGTGACGTCGCTGATGCGGTGGCGGACTTTGTAGCCGGTGATGGCCGAGCCGCCGTCGTTGGGGGCGGTCCAGGTGACGGTGAGCTTCTGGTCCGCAGCGGCCAGCCCCGGAGCGGCGGGCTTGGCGGGCACCGTGCGCGGGGTCGCCTTCACAGAGTCGGAGTAGCCGCTGTCACCGGCGGCGTTGGTGGCCTGCACCTGGACCTCGTATTCGGTGCCGTTGTTGAGCGGGGAGATCTCGTAGGAGGTCGTCGAGGATCCCAGGGCGCTGCTGGTTGTCCAGTCGGTGTTGCCGGTGGGGCGGTATTGGACCTTGTAGCCGGTTATGTCGCTGCCGCCGTTGGAGGGCGCTGACCAGGATGCGGTGAGCTTCTGGTCCGCTGGCGTAAGCGTGGGCGACGGCTTCGAGGGCACGGTGTAGGGCTTGGCTTTGGAGGAGTCGGACCAAGCGCTGTCGCCGGCGGCGTTGGTGGCCTGGACTTGGACCTCGTATTCGGTGCCGTTGGTGAGCTGGGTGATCTCATAGGCCAGCGTCGACGTGCCCAGGGCGCCGCTGGTGGTCCAGTTGGTGGTGCCGGTCTGACGGTGCTGGACCTTGTAGGCAGTGATGTCCGAGCCGCCGTCTGAAGGCGCTGACCAGGTGACCTCCAGCGAGGCGTCGTCCGAGGTCAGCGTCGGCGCGGCGGGCTTGGAGGGCACGGTGCGCGGCTTGGCCTTGGTGGAGTCGGACCAGGCGCTGTCGCCGGCGGCGTTGGTGGCCTGGACCTGGACCTCGTATTCGGTGCCGTTGGTCAGCGAAGAGATCTCATAGGAAGTGCCGGTCTGGGAACTAGAGGTGGTCCAGGTGTTGGGGTTGGGGTCGGTGTCGCTGGTTTCGCGGTGGCGGACCTTGTAGCCGGTGATGTCGCTGCCGCCGTCTGAGGGGGCGCTCCAGGACACGGTCAGCTTCTGGTGCGCTGGGGTGAGCGTCGGCGAGGGCTTGGAGGGCACGGTGCGGGGCTTGGCCTTGGTGGAGTCGGACCAGGCGCTGTCGCCGGCTGCGTTGGTGGCCTGCACCTGCACCTCGTATTCGGTGCCGTTGGTCAGCGAGGAGATGTCATATGACAGCGTCGACGTGCCCAGGGAGCTGCTGGTTGTCCATGTGTTGGGGTTGGGGTCGGTGTCGCTGGTTTCGCGGTGGCGGACCTTGTAGCCGGTGATGTCGCTGCCACCGTCTGAGGGCGCGGTCCACGTCGCGGTGAGCTTCTTGTCCGACTTGGCCAGCGTCGGAGCGGCGGGCTTGGACGGCACCGTTCGGGGCTTGGCCTTGACGGAGTCGGAGTAGCCGCTGTCGCCGGCGGCGTTGGTGGCCTGGACCTGGACCTCGTATTCGGTGCCGTTCGTCAACCCGGTGATCTCATAGGAGGTGGCGGTCTCGCTCAGGGCGCTGCTCGTGGTCCAGGTGGTGGTGCCCGTCTGGCGGTGGCGGACCTTGTAGCCGGTGAGGTTGCTGCCGTTGGTGGCGGGGTGGCTCCAAGACGCGGTGAGCTTCTCGTCCGCGGCGGTTAGCGTCGGCGACGGCTTGTCGGGCACCGTGCGCGGCTTCGCGCTGACGGAGTCGGAGTAGCCGCTGTCGCCGGCTGCGTTGGTGGCCTGGACCTGCACTTCGTATCTGGTGCCGTTGAAGAGCGAGCCGATCTCGTAGCTGAGGCCGGTCTGGGAGCTGGAGGTGGTCCAGGTACCCTTGGAGGAGCGGTGGCGGACGGTGTAGCCGGTGATGTCGCAGCCGCCGTTGTCGGGCGCGGTCCAGGTGACGGTGAGCTTCCGGTCCGCGGGTGTGACCGAGGGAGACGGCTTGGAGGGGACGGTGCAGGGCTTGGCCTTCACGGAGTCGGAGTAGCCGCTGTCGCCGGCCGCGTTGGTGGCCTGTACCTGAACCTCGTACTCGCTGCCGTTGGTCAGCGAGCCGATCTCATAGGAAGTGCCGGTCTGGGAGCTGGACGTGGTCCAGGTAGTGGTGCCGGTCTGGCGGTGGCGGATGGTGTATCCGGTGATGTCGGAACCGCCGTTGTTGGGCGCGGACCAGTCGACGGTGAGCTTCTGGTCCGAGCCGGTGAGCGTGGGCGACGGCTTGGAGGGGACGGTGTAGGGCTTGGCCTTGGCGGAGTCGGAGTAGCCGCTGTCGCCGGCCGCGTTGGTGGCCTGTACCTGGACCTCGTACTCGCTGCCGTTGGTCAGCGAGCCGATCTCATAGGAAGTGCCGGTCTGGGAGCTGGACGTGGTCCAGGTGGTGGTTCCGGTGGCGCGGTGGCGGATGGTGTATCCGGTGATGTCGCAGCCGCCGCCGGAGGGCTCGGTCCATGATGCGGTGAGCTTCTGGTCCGATGAGGCCAGTGTCGGTGCGGCGGGCTTGGAGGGGACGGTGCAGGGCTTGGCCTTGGCGGAGTCGGAGTAGCCGCTGTCGCCGGCTGTGTTGGTGGCCTGGACCTGCACTTCGTATTCGGTGCCGTTGGTCAACCCGGTGATCTCATAGGACAGCGTCGAGGTGCCCAGCGCGCTCGACGTCGTCCAAGAGCCGGTGTCGGTGACGCGGTGGCGGATGGTGTAGCTGGTGATGGGCGAACTGCCGTCCGGGGGGGCGGTCCAGGTTGCGGTGAGCTTCTGGTCCGACGAGGCCAGCGTCGGCGCGGCGGGCTTGGAGGGCATCGTGCGGGGCTTGGCTTTCACGGAGTCGGACCAGCCGCTGTCGCCGGCTGCGTTGGTGGCCTGGACCTGAACCTCGTACTCCTCGCCGTTGGTAAGCCCGGTGATCTCATAGGAGGTGGCCGACGATCCGAGTGCGCTGCTGGTGGTCCACGAGCCGGTGTCGGTGACGCGGTGGCGGACCTTGTAGCCGGTGATCTCGCTGCCACCGTTGTCGGGGGCGTTCCAGGATGCAGTCAGCTTCTGGTCCGCGGTGCCGAGTGTCGGCGACGGCTTGGAGGGCACGGTTCGGGGCTTGGCCTTGACGGAGTCGGAGTATCCGCTGTCGCCGGCGGCGTTGGTGGCTTGGACTTGGACCTCGTATTCGGTGCCGTTGGTCAGCGAGGAGATCTCATAGGAAGTGCCGGTCTGGGAGTTGCTGGTGGTCCAGGTTGTGGTGCCGGTGGCGCGGTGGCGGATGGTGTAGCCGGTAATGTCGCTGCCGCCGTCGGAGGGCGCGCTCCAGGATGCGGTGAGCTCCTGGTCCGCGGCCGTCAGCGTTGGCGACGGCTTGGAGGGCACGGTGCGCGGCTTGGCCTTGGCGGAGTCGGAGTAGCCGCTGCCGCCGGCGGCGTTGGTGGCCTGGACCTGGACCTCGTACTCGGTGCCGTTGGTGAGCGAGCCGATCTCGTAGCTGAGGCCGGTCTGGGAGTTGCTGGTGGTCCAGCCGGTGTCGCTGGTCTTCTTGTAGCGGACGGTGTAGCCGGTGATGGCCGAGCCGCCGTTGTCGGGGGCGGTCCAGGATGCGGTGAGCTTCTGGTCCGCGGCCGTCAGCGTCGGCGACGGCTTGGAGGGCACGGTGCGCGGGGTGGCCTTGGCAGAGTCGGACCATCCGCTGTCGTCGACGGCGTTGGTGGCCTGCACCTGGACCTCGTATTCGGTGCCGTTGGTCAACCCGGTGATCCCATAGGAGGTGGTGGTCTTGTTCAGAGCGCTGGTGGTGGTCCAGGTGTTGGGGTTGGGGTCGGTGTCGCTGGTTTCGCGGTGCCGCACCTTGTAGCCGGTGATCTCGCTGCCGCCGTCGGAGGGCGCGGTCCAGGATGCGGTGATCTTCTGGTCCGCCGGGGTGAGCGTCAGCAACGGCTTGGACGGCATCGTTTGCGGCGTGGCCTCGGCGGAGTCGGACCATCCGCTGTCGCCGGCTGCGTTGGTGGCCTGGACCTGGACCTCGTACTCGGTGCCGTTGGTGAGCGACTTGATCTCACGAGACAGCGGCGATTTGTCCACGCTCAACGTTGTCCACGACGACGTGCCGGTGGCGCGGTGGCGGACCTTGTAGCCGGTGATCTTGCTGCCGCCGTTGTTGGGAGCGGTCCAGCGTGCGGTGAGCTTCTGGTCCGCGGCGGTCAACGTCGGCGCGGCGGGCGTGGCGGGAACGGTGCGGGGGGTAGCCTTGGCGGAGTCGGACCAGCCGCCGGGGCCAGTATCGTTGATGGCCTGGACCTGGACCTCGTATTCGGTGCCGTTGGTCAGCGACTCGATCTCTTGGGACTTGGTGGAGGATCCGAGCGCGTCTGACGTTGTCCAGTCGGTGGTGCCGGTGGCGCGGTGGCGGACCTTGTAGCCGGTGATCGGGTGGCCGCCGGCATCGGGGGCGGTCCAGGATGCGGTGAGCTCCTGATCCGACGGGACCAGCGTCGGCGCGGCGGGCGTGGCGGGGACCGTGCGGGGCATCCCCGCGGTCGGGTTGGACCAGTCGCTTTCGCCCAAGGCGTTGCGGGCCTGGACTCGGACCTCGTAGGTCTTGCCGTTGGTGAGCGAGATGATCTTGTGGGACAGCTGGTCGGCGTCGAGCCAGTCGGTGGTGGTCCATGATGACTGGCTCGATATGGAGAAGCCCCCGAGGCGGTGCTTGACCCTGTAACCGGTAATCGGGCTGCCCCCGTCATTGGCGGGCGGACTCCAGGACGCCAGGAGCGTCGCGTTGCCGGGGGCCAGCGTCGGCGCCGCGGGCGCGGCGGGAGCCGAGTCGGGCTCGGCGGGCGTCGCGGTCGCCGGGGCGGACCAGCCGCTTTCGCCGACAGCGTTGCGGGCCCGGACCTTGACCTCGTATTCGGTGCCGTTGGTGAGCTGTTCGAGTGTGTGGGACAGCTGGTCGGCGTCGAGCCACTCGGAGGTGGTCCATGAGGACTCGCTCGATGCGGACGCGCCCTGAGTGGACGCGCCCGCAGCGCGGTGCTGGACCCTGTAGCCGGTGATCTCGCTGCCGCCGTTGTCGGGCTCGGTCCACGACGCGTCGATCTCGGTGTTGCCGGCGGCCAGCCCCGGAGCGCCGGGAGCGTCGGGAGCTCTGAGTACCTCGGGGTCCTGCGCCGGCGGGTCCTGTTGTAGCGGCTGGTCCTGTTGTATCGGGGGTTGTGTGATTGGTCCCAGCGGGACGGAGATGGTGATGGCGGTGGTGGTGAGGGGCGGTGCGAGGGGGCCGTAGCGCCATAGGCGTGCGAGCAGGATCGCGGCTTCGCCTCTGGTTATTGGTGTGTCGGGGTGGAACTCGGTGGCGCCTCGGTACAGGGGGACCACGGCGAGCGATTGGAGGCATTCGATGGCGGGGCCGGCTTCGCTGGTGTAGTCGACGTCGGTGAAGTCGAAGCCGTCGTGAGGCTCACAGGAGAACCCGGCGACCTGCCAGGTCTTGGCCACCACCAGCGCGAACTGGGCGTTGGTGACGCTGCCGTCGGGGTGGAACAACAGCGGCTCGAGCGCGGCGGCGGCTGTCGGCGGCGCCGAGGGATGGACCGCTTCGCCGGCGGCTGTTGGCGGCGCGGCGGGGTGGACCGCGTCGCCGTCGGGCGAGGAGGCGCCCACTGTTGCCGCGTCGTTGTTGCCCGCCGGTGGGGTTGTCGGCGCGTCGCCCGGCGCGTCGCCGTGGATGCCCGCGGTGACTGTCGTGGCCACTGTGGCGCCCAGCGCCCACAGGCAGTCGATCGAGGCCTTGGCCCAGTCGTCGGCGATGTCCACATAGCGCGCCGCGACCTCCGGGCAGTCGCGGCCCACGCCGCGCCAGGCCCGCTCCAGCATCGCGGCGAGCTGGTTGCGGCGCAGCATGCCCGAGGGGTCATAGCTCGATGGGGTGTGGCCGTAGACGATCCCCAGCACATACAGGCAAGCCACCGCATACGCGGCGACGTGGCCGCCGTCCACGTCGTCGAAGGGCTCCGACGCCTCGCGGCAAAGGGACTCGCGGTTCACGAACCCCTCACCGGTGTCAGCCGCCGCCGAGCCGGCCGACGTGGCCAGCCCAGCCACCAGCACGCAACTGGCCACCACAGACGCCAGCACCCGCCGCGCCGCCGCGCCCCTCAGTGCCACAGCAGTCTTTCGGCGCCTTGTGGATTCCACAATTGTCAGACATACAGGATCCGATATATGGATTCCAATACCTGAAGCTATAGCTTGGCTATTGAGCGATAGGCGCTACCTATCATCCGAGGAACGAAGCCCAAACAGGCCGGCCGCCGCGGACTGCTGCTTGTGTGCTGTGCGCCGCGGGACTGCTGCGCTGTGCTGTGGCGCCGCGGCCGGTTCCGGGCCAGGGCCTAGGCCACTAGAACCCTCGACGCGGGCCAGGGCCAGCTACTGGACATGGTAAGGGGCCGAAGCGCCAAAGGCCCCGCACGGTGGCTGCTGGCGCGTCCCCAGAGCTGGCTCGCACAGATCCGCTCGGGGGTGCCGAGGCCTCTCGGAACCGCGGCCCGGTCCTCGCCGGAACGGGGGTGAGCTTCAGTTGGAGGTGGCTGAGATCTTGACCATCAGAGTCTTGTCACTAGTGATGGCACCAGACCCAAATCCAGTCCTGTAACTGTCCAAGACCAAGGCTATGTGCCACCCGAGTCCCCGGCCTGACATTGCACCTGTGCCGACCATGCGCTGTCGCCCACGCTGTTGGTTGCCGTTACCTTGAGACGGTAGGCTCCGTGGCTGTATCTGTCTTTCTTCTTGACGTCAGCGCCTACGGTTTCGGTGGTCGTCACCCATGAACTTGAGCCTACAGCCTTATGCTGCCATTCGAGGTCGTATCCGGTGATCGGACTAGAGCCTGCATAACTGTCCGTCCACTCAAACACGGCCTTGGTCTTAGTCCCAGCGTATCTCTCCTGTTTGCAGGAAACGCTTGGTGCCGCCGGCTGGCTGACTGCCGCGTGCGGGATCAACATCTTCTCCGAGGACCAAGTCCCGTCACCGAACTCGTTGGTGGCCCTCACTCTGAAATAGTACTTGGTGAGATTGGTCAGACTGCTGACCGTTGTAGATGGGGTGTCTGCGGCGGTGGTCGTGGTGCGCTCCGTGGTGGAGTAGCTCTGAGTGCCGCTCTTCCACTGGACCGTGTAGCCGCTGATCGTTCCGCCGCCCAGCGCTGTAGGTGCATGCCAGTTGGGAGTAACGCTCTTATCGGACACTGATGAGGCACCGGACCATGAAGGCGCTCCGGGTGGCTTGCCGGCCTTACCGTCGGTGGAGTCGGACCAGCTGCTGTCTCCGGCGGCGTTGGTGGCCTGCACTTGGACTTCATATGTGCCGCCGTTGCTGAGCGAGCCGATCTCATAAGACAGCGGCGGGGTGGTGTCCAAGGCGCTGCTGGTGGTCCAGTCGCTGTCGTCCTTGTCGCGGTGGCGGACCTTGTAGCCGGTGATGGCCGATCCTCCGTTTGAAGGTGCCGTCCACGTCACGGTGAGCTTCTTGTCGCCGCTGGCAAGCGTCGGAGCGGCGGGCTTGGAGGGGACGGTGCGCGGGGTGGCCTTGACGGAGTCGGAGTATCCGCTGTCGCCGGCGGCGTTGGTGGCCTGCACCTGGACCTCGTACTCGGTGCCGTTGGTGAGAGAGGATATCTCGTAGCTGCGGGTGGTTTGGGAGCTGCTGGTGGTCCAGGTGTTGGGGTTGGGGTCGGTGTCGCTGGTTTCGCGGTGGCGGACCTTGTAGCCGGTGATGACGCTGCCGCCGTTGCTGGGCGCGGACCAAGTGACGGTGAGCTTCTTGTCCGCGGGGGTCAGCGAGGGCGACGGCTTGGAGGGCACGGTGCGCGGCGTGCCCTCGGCGGAGTCGGACCAGCCGCTGTCTCCAGCGATGTTGGTGGCCTGGACCTGGACGTCGTACTCGACGGCGTTTGTGAGATCGGTGATCTCATATGACAGCGTCGACGTGCCCAGCGCGCTGCTGGTAGTCCAGGGGCTGTTGGTGACGTCGCTGATGCGGTGGCGGACCTTGTAGGCGGTGATGGCCGAGCCGCCGTTGTCGGGCGCGGTCCAGGTCGCGGTGAGCTTCTCGACCGCGAGAGTCAGCGTCGGAGCGGCGGGCTTGGACGGCGCCGTGCGCGGCTTGGCCTTGGCCGAGTCGGAGTATCCGCTGTCGCCGGCGGCGTTGGTGGCCTGGACCTGGACCTCATATTCGGTGCCGTTGGTCAGCGAGGAGATGTCATATGACAGCGACGACGTGCCCAGGGCGCTGCTGGTGGTCCAGGTGTTGGGGTTGGGGTCGGTATCGCTGGTTTCGCGGTGGCGCACCTTGTAGCCGGTGATGGCGCTGCCGCCGTCTGCGGGCGCGGTCCAGGCTGCGGTGAGCTTCTTGTCCGCGGCCGTCAGCGTCGGAGCGGCAGGCTTGGAGGGGACAGTGCGCGGAGTCGCCTTCACAGAGTCGGAGTATCCGCTGTCTCCGGCTGCGTTGGTGGCCTGGACCTGCACTTCGTACTCGGTGCCGTTGGTCAGATCGGCGATCTCGTAGCTGAGGCCGGTCTGGGAGCTGGAGGTGGTCCAATTGGTGGTGTCTTTGACGCGGTGGCGGACGGTGTAGCCGGTGATGTCGCAGCTGCCATTGGAGGGGGCTGACCAGGACACGGTGAGCTTGGCGTTGCCGGCGGTGAGCGTCGGCGCGGCGGGCTTGGAGGGCACGGTGCAGGGCTTGGCGGTGACGGAGTCGGAGTATCCGCTGTCTCCGGCTGCGTTGGTGGCCTGGACCTGGATTTCGTACTCGGTGCCGTTGGTCAGAGACCCGATCTCATAGGAGTTTCCGGTCTGGGAGCTGGAGGTGGTCCAATTGGTGGTGTCTTTGACGCGGTGGCGGACGGTGTAGCCGGTGATGTTCGAGCCGCCGTCGAAGGGCGAGCTCCAAAGCACGGTGAGTTTCTGGTCTGCGGGGGTGAGCGTCGGCGAAGGCTTGTCTGGCTTCGTATAGGGCTTGCCGACGGTCGTGTCCGACCAACCGCTGCTCCCCATGGAGTTGATCGCCTGGACCTCGACGTCGTAGTCGATGCCGTTGGCGAGCGATCCGATCTCATAGGAGGTCGTCGAGGATCCCAGGGCGCTCGATGTGGTCCATGGGTTCTTGACGTTGACGCCGATTTCGGTCTTGCGGTGCCGGACCTTGTAGCCGGAAATGTCGCAGCCGCCGTTGCTGGGCGCTGACCAGGACACGGTGAGCTTGGCGTTGCCGGCGGTGAGTGTCGGCGAGGCCTTGGAGGGCACGCTGCAGGGCGTCGCTTTGGCGGAGTCGGAGTATCCGCCCCACCCGACACGGTTCATGGCATTGACCTGGACTTCGTATTCGGTGCCGTTGGTCAGCGAGCCGATCTCATAGGTCCGCGTCGATTCGCCCAGTTCGGCCGATTCGGTCCAGTCGTCGGTGCCGGCGGCGCGGTGGCGGACCTTGTAGAAGATGATCGCGGGTCCGCCGTTGGACGGCGGGCTCCAGGTTGCGGTGAGCTTCTGGTCGCCGGGCGTGAGCGCAGGCGTCGGCTTGGACGGGGCGGTCTTGGGCTTGGCCTCCGCGGAGTCGGAGTATCCGCTGTCTCCGGCTGCGTTGGTGGCCTGGACCTGGACCTCGTACTCGGTGCCGTTGGTCAGATCGGCGATCTCGTAGCTGAGGCCGGTCTGGGAGCTGGAGGTGGTCCAGTTTTCGGTGTCTGTGGCGCGGTGGCGGACGGTGTAGCCGGTGATCGCGCTGCCGCCGTTGTTGGGCGCGGTCCAAGACACGCTGAGCTTCTGGTCGCCGCCGGTCAGCGTCGGCGCGGCGGGCTTGGATGGCACTGTGCGCGGGGTCGCCTTGGTGGAGTCGGAGTATCCGCTGCCGCCGGCGACGTTGGTGGCCTGCACCTGGACCTCGTACTCGGTGCCGTTGGTCAGCGAGCCGATGTCATAGGAAGTGCCGGTCTGGGAGCTGGAGGTGGTCCAGTTGGTGTCGTTGGTCTTCTTGTAGCGGACGGTGTAGCCGGTGATGTCCGAACCGCCGTCATCCGGTGCGGTCCAGGATGCGGTGATCTTCTGGTCCGCGGGAATGAGCGAGGGCGACGGCTTGGAGGGCACCGTGCGGGGCGTGGCCTTGGCGGAGTCGGAGTAGCCGCTGTCGCCGGCTTCGTTGGTCGCTTGGACTTGGACTTCGTATTCGGTGCCGTTGGTCAGCGTGGTGATCTCATAGGAAGTGCCGGTCTGGGAGCTGGAGGTGGTCCAGTCGGTGTCGCTGGTCTTCTTGTGGCGGATGATGTAGCCGGTGATGTCCGAGCCGCCGTCATCCGGTGCGGTCCAGGATGCGGTGATCTTCTGGTCCGCAGGAGTGAGCGAGGGCGACGGCTTGGACGGGATGGTGTGCGGCGTCGCTGTCGCGGATGGGGACCAGCCGCTGTCGCCCACGGCGTTGGCGGCTTGGACCTGGACTTCGTATTCGGTGCCGTTGGTCAGCGTGGTGATCTCATAGGAAGTGCCGGTCTGGGAGCTGGAGGTGGTCCAGTTGGCGTCGCTGGTCTTCTTGTAGCGGACGGTGTAGCCGGTGATCTCGCTGCCGCCGTCTGAGGGCGCGGACCAGGAGGCGTCGATCTTGGTGTCGCTGGCGCTGAGTGTCGGCGCGGTGGGCGCGTCGGGAACCGCCTCGGGCGTGTCTTTGGCGGAGTCGGACCAGCCGCTGTCGCCCAGGGCGTTGGTGGCTTGGACCTGGACTTCGTATTCGGTGCCGTTGGTCAGCGTGGTGATCTCATAGGAAGTGTCGGTCTGGGAGCTGGAGGTGGTCCAGTTGGTGTCGCTGGTCTTCTTGTAGCGGACGGTGTAGCCGGTGATGTCCGAGCCGCCGTCGTTGGGGGCGCTCCAGGAGGCGTTGAGCTTGGCGTTGCCGGAACTCAGGGACGGTGCCGCGGGCTTGGCGGGGACGGTGCGAGGTGTGTCTTTGGCGGAGTCGGACCAGGGGCTGTCGCCGACGGCGTTGGTGGCCTGCACCTGCACCTCGTATTCGGTGCCGTTGGTGAGCGAGCCGATCTCATAAGACAGCGGCGAGGTGCCCAGCGCGCTGCTGGTGGTCCAGCTGGGGGCGCCGGTCTTGCGGTATTGGACCTTGTAACCGGTGATCGGGCGACCGTTGTTGGATGGGGCGCTCCAGGAGGCGTCGATCTTGGTGTTGTCGGCGCTGAGTGTCGGCGCGGCGGGCTTGGCGGGAACCGCTAGGGGCGTGGCCGTCGCGGCGGGGGACCAGTCGCTGTCGCCGACGGAGTTGGCGGCCTGGACCTGGACCTCGTACTTGATGCCGTTGTCGAGCGATGTGATCATGTAGGACCGCTGGTCGGCGCGGAGCATGTCGGAGGTTTCCCATGCGGACTGGCTCGATGCGGACGCGCCCGAGATGCCGGGCTCGGACGAGATGCGGTGCCGGACCTTGTAGCCGGTGATCGCACTGCCCCCGTCATTGGCGGGCGGACTCCAGGACGCCAGGAGCGTCGCGTTGCCGGGGGTCAGCGTCGGCGCCGCGGGCGCGGCGGGAGCCGAATCGGGCTCGGCGGGCGTCGCGGTCGCCGGGGCGGACCAGCCGCTTTCGCCGACAGCGTTGCGGGCCCGGACCTTGACCTCGTATTCGGTGCCGTTGGTGAGCTGGTTGAGTGTGTGGGACAACTGGTCGGCGTCGAGCCACTCGGAGATGGTCCATGAGGACTCGCTCGATGCGGACGCGCCCTGAGGGGACGCGCCCGCGGTGCGGTGCTGGACCCTGTAGCCGGTGATGTCCGAGCCGCCGTTGTCGGATGGGGCGCTCCAGGAGGCGTCGATCGTGGTGTTACCGGCGGCGAGCCCCGGAGCGCCGGGAGCGCCGGGCGCAGTCGGCGCGGGGTCCTGCGCCGGCGGGTCCTGCTGTAGCGGGGCTTGGTTGATTGGTCCCAGCGGGACGGAGATTGTGATGGCGGTGGTGGTGAGGGGCGGTGCGAGGGGGCCGTAGCGCCATAGGCGCGCGAGCAGGATCGCGGCTTCGCCTCTGGTGATGGGTGTGTCGGGGTGGAACTCGGTGGCGCCTCGGTACAGGGGGACGACTGCGAGTGATTGGAGGCATTCGATGGCGGGTCCGGCTTCGCTGGTGTAGTCGACGTCGGTGAAGTCGAAGCCGTCGTGAGGCTCACAGGAGAATCCGGCGACCTGCCAGGTCTTGGCCACCACCAGCGCGAACTGGGCGTTGGTGACGGTGCCGTCGGGGTGGAACAACAGCGGCTCGAGCGCCGCGGAGGCTGTTGGCGGCGCTGAGGGATGGACCGCTTCGCCGTCGGCGAGCACCCTCGACCCGTCGCCGGCGGCTGTTGGTGGTGCGGCGGGATGGACCGCGTCGTCGGGCGAGGACGTGCCCACCGTCGCCGCGTCGTTGCCCGCTGGCGGGGTTGTCGGCGCGTCGTCGTGGATGCCCGCGGTGACGGTCGTGGACACGGTGGCGCCCAGCGCCCACAGGCAGTCGATGGAGGCTTTGGCCCAGTCGTCGGCGATGTCCACATAGCGCGCCGCGACCTCCGGGCAGTCGCGGCCCACGCCGCGCCAGGCCCGCTCCAGCATGGCGGCGAGCTGGTTGCGGCGCAGCATGCCCGAGGGGTCATAGCTCGATGGGGTGTGGCCGTAGACGATCCCCAGCACATACAGGCAAGCCACCGCGTACGCGGCGACGTGGCCGCCGTCCACGTCGTCGAAGGGCTCCGACGCCTCGCGGCAAAGGGACTCGCGGTTCACGAACCCCTCGCCGGCGTCAGCCGCCGCCGAGGTGGCCGAGGTGGCCAGCCCAGCCACCAGCACGCAGCCTGCCACCACAGACGCCAGCACCCGCCGAGCCGCTGGCCGCCGTCGGACGGGTCCGGGCCGGCCGTCACGGCGGCGGGGGTTGGATGAGGCGGGCGTGGATGCATAGCCGAACCGTGTAGTGCCGACAGCCGGAATAGGGCGATACCTCACGAGGCGTTTCCCATCGGCTTCGATTGAGGGCTCTTTGCCGGTCGAGTGCATATCTAGACCGACATTTCAAATGCCAGACATATAGAATGTCAACATCTAAAGCTATAGCTTAGTTATGGCGCGATAGGTGGCACCTATCGCCCAAGGTACGAGGCTACGCAAAGGCAAGCAGCCAAAGGCAGAAACAGAGCGCCCGACGGCTCGCTAGAGCCTAAAACGTTTGCAGGTCGGGTTGTTGAGGGTCCGCTGGCGCGGCGCGGCCGGGCCAGTCCGGCGCACCCCCGGGACGGCTAGTCCTCGTCGTCAAAATCCTCGGGCATCAGCACGAACTCGGGATAGGTCTCGATGCCCAGCTCGGCGGTGTCCTGGCCGAGGCGCTCGGCCTCCTTGGGAACCCGCAGGCCCATGGCCATGTCCATCACCTTCCAGACGATGAAGGAGCTCACGAAGGCGAATGCGCCGATCGACACGACGCCCAGCAGCTGGATGTGGAACTTGGCGCCGCCTGCGATGCTGGCCGCCAGCGTCCCCCAGATGCCGCACACGAGGTGGGCGGGGATCGCGCCGACCACGTCGTCGATCTTGAGCCTCTCCATGCCCTTGATGGCCGCGGTGCAGATCACACCGCCGATAGCGCCGATGATGACCGCCCACCAGTGCTCGGTGATGTCGGGGGCGGCAGTGATCGAGACCAGCCCCGCCAGCGCGCCGTTGAGGCCCGCGAACAGGTCCATGCGGCCGAAGATCGGCCGGGAGACGGCCAGCGCGGCCACCACCCCGGCCGCGGCGGCCAAGTTCGTGTTGACCAGGATGTTGCTCATGGCCACCGCGTCGGCCGCGCTGCCCAGCGCCAGCTGCGAGCCGCCGTTGAAGCCGAACCAGCCCAGCCACAGGATCAGCACGCCCAGGGTGACCAGCAGCACATTGGACGGGGGCGTGGCCTTCACGCTTCCGTCGGAGCGGAACTTCCCGAGCCGGGGCCCGATGATCAGCACCCCGGCCAGGGCGGCCCAGCCCCCGGTGCTGTGGACGATGGTCGAGCCGGCGAAGTCGACGAACCCCTGCTCGGCGAGCCAGCCGCCGCCCCAGTACCAGGACCCCACGATCGGGTAGATGAAGGCGGTCAGGATCAGCGTGAACAGGAAGAACGCCCACATCTTGATCCGCTCGGCGATGGCGCCCGACACGATCGAGGCCGCGGTGGCCACGAAGACCATCTGGAAGAACCAGTCCGACATCACCGCGTAGCCGTTGCCGACCACCTCGCCGAGATGGTCGGCCGCTCCGTCGAGCAGGGCGAGCTCGGCGTCGGACGGTCCGTAGAGGAACTGGAACGAGCCGATCACGTCACCGACATCGACGTACATCAGGTTGTAGCCGATGAAGTAGTAGGCCAGGCCCGCTATCGAGTAGATGCCGATGTTCTTGAGGCAGATCATCGAGGCGTTCTTGGTGCGCACCGCGCCCGACTCCAACATCGTGAAGCCGGCGCACATCCACATCACCAGCGCGCCCCAGATCAGGAACGCGAACGTGTTGAGGATGAACTGCAGCTCCTCGCGCGGCAAGCCCGCCGACCCGCCTTGTCCTTCGTCGGCAAACGCGACGGTCGGCAGGGCCACTACGAGCGCTACAGCCGCCAGCGCGACTCCGGCCGTCTTCAGACCACGCTTTGGGGTGGGGATCATGCGGATCTCCTTATATGGGGATGGGCCAAGACCGGCCTCAAGATTATCAGTAGGAACGGGTCTCAGTTGACATCAGGACGAAGGCCCGGTCCCGGGGAATTGGCAGCGTGTTGCACGGTATGCGTGCATTCTGCTGCCAGTTCGCGGTCGGGTTCGGGTCGCTCGGGGCATTGGCAGCGTTTGGCCCCCTATGGGGTGCATTCTGCTGCCAGTTCGCGGTCGGGTTCGGGTCGCTCGGGGCATTGGCAGCGTTTGGCCCCCTATGGGGTGCATTCTGCTGCCAGTTCGCGGTCGGGTTCGGGTCGCTCGGGGCATTGGCAGCGTTTGGCCCCCTATGGGGTGCATTCTGCTGCCAGTTCGCGGTCGGGTTCGGGTCGCTCGGGGAATTGGCAGCGCTGGGCTGGGGTGCCGCTCAGGGACCCGAGTGGCCGTCGGCGGCAGCGTGCAGCGGGGCGTAGAAGTCGCGGTTGGCGGCCAGCAGGTCGAACACCGTCTCGTCGCAGGCGGGCAGTTCGGCGTCGGAGGTGCCGAGCGGCGTGACCCGCTCGCCCCACCGCGTCACTGTGGACCCCCAAGTGACGCCCCCGCCGAAGGCGGTCTGCACGACGACTGAGCCCGGCTGGATCAGCCCGGCCTCCAGGGCGTCGACCAGTGCCATCGGCACCGACGCGGCCGCCGAGTTGCCGTGGGTGGCGATGTTGAGCATCACACGGCCGGGGTCGACGCCCAGGCGGCGGCCCGCAGCGGAGATGATCCGCTCGTTGGCCTGGTGGGGGATCACCGCATCTACATCGTCGAGGGTGAGCCCGGCACGCTCGACGGCCCGGCGCACCGACTTCTCGATGCCCTGCACCGCGATCTTGAACACGGCCTGGCCGTCGAAGTGCAGGCGGTGCTCGAAGGGGTCCCGGATGGTGCTCAACCGGCCGCGGGTGCCCAGGGTGGGGAACACCATGGTGCGGCCGGCCACGCCGTCGGCGCCCAGATCGATGCCGAGCACCCCGTCGCCGTTCTCCGACGGCTCCAGCACGGCGGCGCCCGCGCCGTCGCCGAAAAGGATGCAGGTCGCTCGGTCCCAGTAGTCCATCACCCAGTGCAGCTTCTCGGCCCCGACGAGCAGCACCCGCTCGGCCACGCCGCCGGTGATCATCGACGAGGCGGTGGCGGTGCCGTAGACCCATCCGCTGCAAGCTGCGTTGAGGTCGAAGGCCGCCGCGTTGGTCGCCCCGAGGCGCTCCTGCAGCACGCAGGCGTTGCTCGGGCAGGTGATCTCGGGGGTGACCGTGGCCAGGATCAGCATGTCGATGTCGGTGGGCTCCAGCCCGGCCGCGGCCAGCGCCTGGAGGGCGGCCACCTCGGCGAGGTCGGTGGTCTCCACATGGGAGATGCCCCGCTCGTGGATGCCGGTCCGCTCCACGATCCAGTCGTTGTCGGTGTCTACGAGCTGCTCGAGGTCGGCGTTGGTGAGCTTTACCGGGGGCACGCACTTGCCCCAGCCCGTGAACGTGGCCCGCACCGCCATCGGCCTCTCAGATCCCGTCGGTGGCCAGAGCGACCACGGTGTTGAGCAGGACGTTGGCCCCGGCCACGAGGTCGTCCGGCTCCGTGTGCTCGGCCGGGTTGTGGCTTATGCCCTTCACGCTGGGAACGAACACCATTCCCGCCGGACACACCCCGGCCAGGATCTGGGCGTCGTGGCCCGCCCCGGACGGCATCCGCCGCACCGACAGCCCCAGCGCCGAGGCGTTCGACTCGACCAGGGCAACCACCCTGGGATCGAACACCACCGGCTCGAAGCGGGCCACCCACTTGGTGTCGATCTCGACGCCCTCGGACTCGGCCACCCGCCTGACCTCCGCGAGCAGGCGCCGCTCGGCCGACTGCAGGTCGTCGTCGTCGGTGTTGCGCAGGTCGATGATGAGCTGGGCCCTGGCGGCCACCACGTTCACGAGGTCGGGATGCAGCCTCAGGGCGCCCACCGTTCCCACCTGGGTGCCGCCCATCTCGGAGGCGATGCGCCTCACGGCCACCACCAGCTCGCCCGCGGCCAGGCCCGCGTCGCGGCGCATGCTCATCGGCGTGGTGCCGGCGTGGTTCGACTGGCCGGTGATGTTGACCTCGGTCCAGGAGATGCCCTGGACGCCGGTGACCGCCCCGATGCGCATGCCGTCGCGCTCCAACACCGGCCCCTGCTCTATGTGGAGCTCCACGAAGGCGTAGGGATCCGGTCCCGGGCACGGCGTCGGGCCGCGGTAGCCGATGCGGTCCAGCTCGTCGCCGACCGACACCCCGTCGGCGTCGGTGGTTGACATGGCCTCCTCGACGGTGAGCCCCCCCGTGTAGCAGAGGCTGCCCATCATGTCGGGCGGGAACCGGGAGCCTTCCTCGTTGGTGAAGAACGCCGCGGCCAGGGGCCGCTCCAGATCGAGGCCGCGCTCGATCACGGTCTCGATCACCTCCAGCGCGGCCAGCACGCCGAGGTTGCCGTCGTACTTGCCGCCGGTGGCGACCGTGTCGATGTGGGAGCCCATCATCACCGGCGGGCCGCTGCCTGCGTCGCGCTGGGCGGCCACGACGTTGCCGATGGTGTCGATGCTCACGTCCAGGCCGAGGTCGCGCATCCAGGTGACCACCAGGTCGCGTCCGCCCTTGTCGGCGTCGGTCAGGGCGAGGCGGTTGTTGCCCCCTCCGGGGATCGGCCCAATCTCGGCCAGGTCCCACAACCGCTGAAGCAGCCGGTCGCCATTGATCTCCAACAGCCGCCGATTGCCATTGGCCCGCGCCATAGGCGGCGACACTAGCCGAGCCAGGCCAAGGAATTGGCAGCGGTGGAGTTCCGTTCGGGTGTCGGTGGCTGCCAGTTCCAAGATGGGCCGCCTGCCAGTTCCCCTGCTAGTCGGCCAGGAACTTGAGGATCGCAGTCAGCGACTCCTCTTGCTGCTCTATGTAGTGGCCGTGGCCGCTGCCCTCGAATATGACCAGCCGGGCGTCGGGCAGGTTCTCGGCCACTGAGCGGGCTCCGGCGCCGCCCGGTCCGGCGTCGAGCGGGGTGAGCACATCCTCGGATCCGACCATGACCAGCGTGGGCGCCGTCACGCGGTGGAGCTGGTCGGTGACGTCGGTGTCGATCATGGCTTGGCAGGCGTCGATGAAGACGTCGGTGCCGACGTTGCGGGCTGTGACTTCTTGCATCGCCTCCAGGCCCTCGTCTCCGCCGTCGGGTCCGTCTAGGTAGGCGCGCGAGAAGGCGTGGATGAGCAGCTGTTCGGCCAGCTCTCGCGACGCCACTCCGTAGGCCCGGGCCAGGCTCTGCCAGATCCGGAACTGGAGCACTCCCATGCGGTCGCACCTGCCTACTGCGCCGGCGCCCAGGATCAGCTTGTCGACCTTGTCGGGATAGCGGGCCGCGAAGTTGACGGCGATGAAGCTGCCCATCGACCCGCCGTGGATATGGGCCCGCTCCAGCTCCAGGGCGTCCATCAGCCCGTCGAGGTCGTCGCTCCAGGTGTCGAGGGTGTAGCGCTGGGCGGGGCGGTCGCTGCTGCCGTAGCCCCGGTGGTCGTAGTCGAGCACCCGGTAGTGCTCCGACAGGCCGGGCGTGATCGTTGCGTACCCCTCGTGGGCGCTGACGGCCCCGCCGATCTGGACGACGGTCGCGCCTTGGCCGGTGAACTGGTACCAGAGTTCGACTCCGTTGACGGTGACCTTGGACATCGGCGGCTCCCGCGGCAGCTGAGGGTCGCGGCAGCGTACATGCGCCGGGCGGAATTGGCAGCGTTTTGTCCCCTATGGGGTGCGTTCTGCTGCCAGTTCGCGGTGGGGTGCCGGCTGGCCGGGGAATTGGCAGCGTTTTGTCCCCTATGGCGTGCGTTCTGCTGCCAGTTCGCGGTGGAGCGGGCTCGCGGGTCGCGGGTGGCGGAGGCGGTTAGGAGGCTGAACCGGCGGCAGCGTATATTGGCCGCCATGCCGCTGGATTCCGTCGTGGACGTACCCGGGCTGTGCCCGCCTCCTGAGCCGTACTCCTACGCCGTTCGGGCGGGCGACACCCTCTACCTGGCCGGCCAGGTGGCCCTCGACGAAGCCGGCGAAGTGGTGGGGACCACGGTGGCCGAGCAGGCCAGCCAGGTGTGGGACAACATCGCCGCCGTGCTGGCCGCTTCGGGCAGCTCGATCGCCGACGTGGTCAAGATCACGTACTTCATGCAGGATGTGCGGGAGATCGCCGAAGAGATCGAGGTCCGGCGCGAGGTGTTCGCAGGCCGGCCGTTTCCGGCCGTGACCGCCTGCCAGGCCGCCGCCCTCGGCCTGCCCGGCCTCAAGATGGAGGTTGACGTGATCGCGGTGATCGGTGCGGGCGGTGAGTGACGCCGCCTGCTGCGCGGGCGGCGATTTGGAGGTGGTTGTGGTGGTTTCGGTGATCGGTGCTGGCGGTGGGTGATGTCGCTTGCTGCGCGGGCGGCGATTTGGAGGTGGTTGTGGTGGTTTCGGTGATCGGTGCCGGCGGTGAGTGACGGCGCTTCCTGCGATCCGGTTGAGCAGACCGCGGTGCGGATGCGCGCCCTCGGTCTCGACCACGAGGTGTTCGACCCGGCGGCCACTCATGCCGACCTGGCCCAGCGGATCGAGCAGAGCGCGAGCCTCGACGGACTCCTGTCCGAGCGGGGCGAGCCGGACCCGACCGCTTTCGATCCCGACTGGCCAGCGGGCGACCACGCTCAGCGAAGCCCCGGTCCGAGCGGTCTGTGAGCGCAGCGAACAAGAGCGGGAGTGACAGCGCCGCGCCGGGACGGGCTGTCACCTATCCGCGCTGCTCCCAGGACCCGCGGCACTAGCCGTGACCACAATCCCCGAGGCCGCACGGGCGCTTCGCTCCGGTGCCGCGACGAGCCGCGAACTCACCGAAGCCAGCCTGGCCGCGGCGGCCACCCTCGACGCTGACCTGTCGGCCTTCGTGGTCGTCGACGCCGACGGTGCCCTCGCCGCGGCCGACGCCGCCGACGAGGCGATCGCCGCGGGACGGGATCTCGGCCCGCTCATGGGCGTGCCGGTCGGGATCAAGGACATAGTCGATGTGGCCGGCCTGCCCACCCGGTGTGGCTCGCCCGCCTATCCGGCCACCCCTGCGGCGACCGATGCCACGCTGGTGCGGCGACTGCGCCGGGGCGGGGCCGTGATCGTCGGCAAGACGACCACCCACGAACTGGCCTGCGGCGTATACAGCCCGCCGGTGTCGAACCCCTGGGACCTCAGCCGGATCCCCGGCGGTTCCAGCGGCGGGTCGGGCGCCGCGGTCGCGGCCGGGATCGTGCCCATGGCCATCGGCAGCGACACCGGCGGCTCGATCCGCATCCCCGCCTCGCTGTGCGGCACGGTCGGGCTCAAGGCCACCTACGGGCGGGTGTCGCGCGCCGGGGTGGCCGCGCTGGCGTGGTCGCTCGACCACCTCGGCCCTCTCACCGCCACCGTGGCGGGCAGTGCAGCGGCCCTCGAAGTCCTCGCCGGACCGGACCCGCTGGACCCCTCGACCTCACCGAGGCCCGTGCCGCAGTACTCGCGCAGCCTGGACCGTGGAGTAGACGGGCTGAGGATCGGCGTGCTCGCCGGCCCGCCGCTCGATCCCATGCAACCCGACGTGGCGGAGACCTTCGCGGCCTCCGCCGACCTGCTCGGCCGCCAGGGTGCGGCCATGGTCGGCGTGGAGGTTCCCGAGCTGGAGCACGGCCTGGCCGCCGAGTTCGGGATCGTGGCCCCCGAGGCCGGCGCCTACCACCGCGAACTGCTGCGCAGCCGACCCGACCTGATCGACCCCGGCATCCGCACGCTGTTGGTGGCCGGCCTCATGATGGAGCCGGAGCACTACTTCAAGGCATTGGCCGCCCGGCGGGTCATCGCCGACGCCCTGCGCGACGCCTTCGTGCAGAACCGGCTGGACGCGCTGCTCACCCCGACGCTGCCGGCCACCGCCGCGCCCAAGGACGCGGACGACTTCTGGTTCGGAGATACCGCCGAGCCGGTGACGCTGGCCTACGTGCGGACCACGGCCCCGTTCAACCTGTCGGGCCTGCCCGCGCTGTCGGTGCCGGCCGGCTTCGACCGAGACGGCCTTCCCATCGGGCTGCAGATCGCGGCCCCGCCCTTCGACGAGGAGACCGCGCTGCAAGTCGCCGCCTGCTTCGAGTCAATCGCGGGCGTCTCGGGCCGCACCCCAGCCCTTCAATCAGCCGCACCATAACCCTTCAATCGTCCGACCCCTAACATTTAGACTAGCCGTACCTGAACCTTTCAATCAGCCGCATCCTGAAGTTACAATTGGACGATGAACGACACTTTGTTCTACCCGCGCGGCATCCGAAGTCAGCTACTCGAATCGCTGCAAGACTCGCCGGCGGTCGTGATACATGGGCCCCGCCAGTGCGGCAAGACCACGCTCGCGCAGGCGGTGTGCGCGCCCGAGCATCTGAACTGGCCTGGATCGCCGTCTGCGGGACCGCCGAGTGGGCCGCGATATGCCTACATCACCTTCGACAATGATGTCGCCCGCAACACGGCGCGGGCCGACCCCGCCGGCTTCGTCGACGATCTCCCCGACAGGGTGGTGCTCGACGAGGTGCAGCGCGTCCCGGAGATGTTCACCCCGCTCAAGATGGCGATCGATCGGCATAGGCGTCCCGGGCGCTTCGTGCTGACCGGCTCCACCAACGTGCTGCTGGTGCCGACCCTGGCAGACTCCCTAGCCGGCCGCATGCAGGTCGTGAGGCTGCATCCGTTGTCACAGGTTGAACTCGCCAGCCCGGGCGCTCCTGGTGAGTGGGACCGGCCGCGCTCGGGGTTCTTGGACGCTCTGTTCAGCAACGGGTTCGGTGTCGCGTCAAGCGAGCGGCTGGGTTCCCAACTCGGGGAGCGAATCGCGGCGGGCGGGTATCCCGCGGCCCTGTCCCGGCCGCCAGGGCGGCGTCGGGCCCGGTGGTATGAGGACTACATGGACGCCGTGACCCAGCGCGACGTGCGGGACCTGGCTCGCATCTCCCGGCTGGAAGCGCTGCCGCGGCTGCTGGAGGCGGCTGCGACCCAGACCGGGCAGCTGTTCAATGTGAGCCGTCTTGCGGCGCCGTTCCAGCTGAGCCTCCCCACGGTACGCGACTACCTTGTGCTCCTGGAGCGGCTGTTCCTGTTGGAGCGTCTGGCGCCCTGGCACAGCAATCGTCTGAAGCGGCTCGTGAAGACGCCGAAGCTCCACATCGGCGACACCGGGCTGGCCTGTGCGCTGCTCGCCGCGGATGCCGAGACACTTCAGGCTGATCGAAAGTTGCTCGGGCAGTTGACGGAGACATTCGTGTACCAGGAGTTGCGCCGGCAGTCGGGCTGGTACCACAGGCCGCTTAGGTTCTTCCACTACCGCGACAAGGACGGAGCCGAGGTCGACATCGTGATCGAGCAAGGCGCCGGACCCGTGGCCGGCGTTGAGGTCAAGGCGGGGGCCACGGTGTCCCGGGCCGACTTCCGCGGGCTGCGAAGGCTCGCATCGGCAGTAGGCGAGCGCTTCGTTGCTGGCATCGTGTTCTACGACGGCGAGCTCGGCGCAGGCTTCGGCGACAATCTCCGTGCGGTACCGATCCGCCGACTCTGGGAATCGTCCCACTAACTCCCCGCCAAGAGGCCCCTGTCACATGCAAGCTCTAGGGTCATGCCGTGCAACAGCCTCGGCAGGTACTGCGTCTAACGCCAATTGCGCGAGGAGAGTGGTGAGACATGGCTAACACCAACCTGTACGCCCGGTACGTCGAGCATGCAGGCGAGACCATCGACTTCGATGAGACTAGAGATATCGCGGAGTGGAAGCGCGAGATCATCGCGGGGCTTCAACCGGCGCTCCGTGCAGTGCGGGCCGGAACCAACGATTGGTCGTCACTGGTGGTCAAGGGTGTGACGCACCAGGACGACATATTCGATTGGCGTGCTGGCGATCCGCTCAAGAAGTGGTTCAAGTCCGGTTCCGATGACGCGCTATACGCCCTGAGAACTCTTTGGGAGGAGGGAGCAACGCTACCCGACGAACGCATTCGCTCCTTCTTTGGCCTAGTGCCGGAGGACGTGCCAGTGAAGCGCAAGGGAACAGGTCTGCGGCCGGTTTCGGTGCTGCTGATGGCGCTCGGCCCCGACTACTCTCCCTACAAGTCCCGGCAGTTCAGCAGGGCCTACGAGGAGACTGGTCATCCCGAGCCGCCACAGGGTGCCGACGAGGGTGCCCTCTATGAGCATTCGCTGGCATTTCTCGACAAGCTGGTTCAGAGCGGCCAGGGCATGCCGACCAATCGTCTCGAAGCCGAGTCGATGTTGTGGCAGATGAATCGCGCCGCGCAACAGGGCAACGCCGTCTCACTAGGAACCGTCTCCAGCGGGACCGGGCCCTCGGTTTCGGGGGCTCAGGACTTGGAGGCGCTTGCCGGTGAACTCCTGTGGGATGTCGAGCACCTAGACAGAATCGAGAGGCTGCTTCGGAAGTGGCGGCAGGTCATCTTTCGGGGGCCTCCGGGGACCGGCAAGACATACGTTGCCCAGAAGCTGGCGGAGTGCCTGGCTGAATCGTTCGAGGTCGTTCAGTTTCACCCGTCGTACGCCTATGAGGACTTCGTGCAGGGGTTTCGGCCCACTCTCGAAGGCGGCCGCCAACGATTCAAGCTCCGGGACGGTCCGCTGCTGAGAATGGCGGAGCGGGCTCGGCGGTCAGAGGAAAACGAGATTCACGTCCTAGTGATTGACGAGATTAACCGCGGGAACCTCGCGAAGGTGTTCGGGGAGTTGTACTTCCTGCTGGAGTACCGCAATACCGAGATTCGACTCCAGTACGCCGACTCTGACGACGAGCGGTTCTCCCTTCCTGAGAACCTGTGGGTCATCGGCACCATGAATACCGCCGACCGCTCCATCGCCCTAGTCGATCTGGCGCTGCGGCGGCGGTTTCCTTTCGTGGAGTTCCACCCCGACAAGCCGCCCATCGAGGGGCTCCTGCGGCGGTGGCTGGGTGTGAATGCGAGCGGGATGGAATGGGTTGCAGAAGTCGTCGCCCGCGCCAACGACGAGCTGTCTGACCGCGACGCGGCGGTCGGCCCGAGCTACTTCATGTCGAGAGACGGACACCTCGACGATGAACTGGTCGAGGTGATCTGGGAGCACCGCGTCCTGCCGTACATCGAGGAGCAGCTCTACGGCGAGCACGGACGGATGGACGACTTCGATCTCGACAAGCTCCGGAGCGGCGCCGACCGAGACTCGGATTCGGCCGAGGAGCAGGGGGGCGTCCAGGGGCCGTACCAACCTGGGGGCGATGCGTCGGATTGACCTTCGGGAGTACCACACGAGCGAGCCCCTGCGACTCAGCGTCGCCGAGCGGGACACTCTGCAGGCGACGCTTCCGTCGGTCGCGATTCACCCGGTCCCTGGCGAGAGCGATCTCTATTGGCTGCGGCCCGAGTCCATCATCGGTGCCCTCCAGATGGGGCAGATGTCGGTCGTCATCGAGCCCAAGCTGGACATCTCCCGTGTCATCTACCTGGCGTCCTACGCCATGGGAGCGTTCAATTTGCGCGAGGAGAGCTTCAACTTCCCGTCGGCGCCGACACTGGTCGAGGCCTTGGCCCTCGCGCTGACCTCGGCGGCACGCCGCGCCTTCGCTCGCGGGCTGCTGCACGGGTATCGGACTGAGCAGGATGCACTGCGGACCGTTCGCGGTCGCATCGACATGGCCGAACAGCTGCGGCGCAGGTTCGATGCGCTCGTGCCGGTGGAGGTGCAATACGACGAGTTCACCGACGACATCCCGGCCAACCGGCTGGTCAAGGCCGCGGCCGACTTGTTGGGCCAGATGCGTCTGGATGACCGTCGTTTCGCGCGACGGGCTGCGGTGGATGGGCGCCATGCTGGCCAACGTCGCGCCGGTGCGGTGCTCGCCCCATGACGTGCCGGAGCTTGCCTTCGACAGGCTCAATGAGCACTACCGCGAGGTCGTGACCCTCTCTCGGCTCATTCTCAGGCATCGGGCCTTGGAGCTGGGCCGAGGCGAGAGACGAGCCGCCGGGTTCCTCATAGACATGAACAAGGTCTTCCAAGGCTTCGTCACGCGGGCGCTTCGGGAGTCGCTGGGGCTTTCAGAGCGGACATTCTGCTCTGACAAGGGTCTCCGCAGACGCAGACCCATCTTCCTCGACCATGCACGGAAACTTGGCCTAGAGCCCGACCTCACATGGTGGCAAGGCAGCACCTGCACGTTTGTAGGCGACGCCAAGTACAAGCGCATCGACGTCAAGGGCGTCCCTCATGCCGACCTTTATCAGATCCTCGCCTACGCCGCCGCTCTCGATCTACCCGGTGGCTTGCTGGTCTACGCCAAGGGTGAATCCGAGCCGGTGGCACATGAGATTCGCCCCCTCGACAAGCGCTTGGAAATCGCCACCCTTGATCTGGAGGGCCCGATCGCGGAGATTCTGACCACGATCGGTCGGGTCGCGGACACTGTTCGTTCGCTTGCAGGTATGGGCCGCCGGCTGTCCCGCGCCGCCTGACTGGGCTGGGATGCAGACCGCCGACACGTATCGGCCTGGGTGGGACGGTGGGGAGGCTTGGCACTTCTGCGGGCGGTACCATCAGCGCTGGCCTGCGGTGCCTCGACGGGACGCCTTGCCGCCCACGAACATCCGCCCAGCCGCGGAGAGCGACCCAAGAAGGCACAGCTAGCGGAGACGCCGAGGGGGACCACCATGCCTTTCACCGACCTGTCCACCGGGATCGAGGTGTACTACGAGGTCGAGGGAGACGGCGACCCGCTGCTGCTGATCATGGGCACAGCCGCCGACCACAACAACTGGACCGCCCAGGTGGAGGCCTACCGGCACCGCTACACGGTCATCACCTACGACGCCCGTGGCACCGGCCAGTCCACCCATCCGCCTGATGTCGAGGATTACTCGATGCGCATCCTCGCCGACGACGCGGCTGCCCTCCTCGACAGCCTCGGCGTGGAGCGAGCCCACGTCTCGGGCCTTTCGCTGGGCTCGGCCACCGCCCAGGAGCTGGCGGTCAACCACTCGGCCAAGGTGGCGACCCTGCAACTGCACTGCACATGGGGCCGGTCCGACGAGTGGTTCATCCGCATGATCGACACCAACGAGACCTACATCCTCCACGACGACCCCGCCGGATACATCCGCACCGCCCTGCTGTGGGTGGCCAGCCCCACGTTCATCAACGACCAGCCCGACGACGTGGAAGCTCTCGAGCGGGGCTTCATCCTCGACAACCCCCATCCGCCGTCCAAGGCCGGAATGCTTGGCCACTTCCACGCCGACAGGACCCACGACGCCCTCGACCGCCTCGGCGCCATCGAAGTGCCCACCCTGATCACCTCCGGCGAGGTCGACTGGCAGGTGCCCACCCGCTACGGGCTGGAGGTCCAGCAGGCCATTCCCGGTTCGACGATGCACGTGTTCCGGGGCCCCCACTCCAGCCACATCGCCTTCCACGAGATGCCCGACGAGTGGAACGCCTTCACTCTCGGCTGGCTCAACCGCCAGTCCCGCGTCGCGGGGTGAACCCTCTGATCGCCGGCCTCGACCCGCGGCGCGACGATCCAGGTCCGCGTCGCGGGGTGGACCCGCCGCGGTGACGCCCAGGCGACGACGGCTCGACATCGAGTTGGTGCGCCGGGACCTGGCCGGCAGCCGCACCGAGGCCCGCCGCCTCATCGAGGAAGGGCGGGTGACGGTTGGGGGAGCGCCGGCGTCCAAGGCGTCGCGCCTCGTCGATCCGGCCGAGCCGGTGGTGGTGGTGGCCGACCCGCCCCGCTACGTGTCACGGGGCGGGCACAAGCTCGAAGCCGCGCTGGGCGGCTTCGACATCTCCGCTGCCGGTTGCCGAGCCATCGACGTCGGCGCGTCGACCGGCGGTTTCACCGACTGCCTGCTGCAGCACGGCGCGGCGGCCGTGGTGGCCATCGACGTTGGCCGCAACCAGCTTCACGAGCGCTTGAGGGCCGACCCGCGGGTCATGTCGCTCGAGCGCACGGATGTCCGCAAGGTCGCCGCCGACGCGATCGGGGGGCCGGCGGAGATCGTCGTGGCCGACGTCTCGTTCATCTCGCTGCGCCTGCTCGCCGCCGACCTCTGCCGGCTGGCGACGGCCGACATTGTCATACTGGTCAAGCCTCAGTTCGAGGCGGGCCGGGCCGAAGCCGACCGCGGCCGCGGCGTGATCCGAGACCCCGAAGTGTGGCGTCGGACACTGCTCGGAGTGTGCCGCGCCGTTGTGGGCGCCGGAGCGGCCATCATGGGGGTCATGGTCTCGCCTCTCACCGGCGCCGAGGGCAACGTGGAGTTCCTGCTGCACGCCGACGCGCGCGATGAAGCCGGCGGCCTGGACGATCCCGCCGAAGCCGTCGACCGGGCCGTCGCTACCGCGGCCATGCCGACCGCGGGCGCGGACCGCCAGCCGTCTCGCGGTGGAGCGTCGTGATTCCCGTTCTTGTTCGCTGCGTTGGCGGGCCGTTGGGGCAGCGGTTCCCGTTCTTGTTCGCTGCGGTCGCGGGCCGCTCGGGCCGGTGGCCTCGCGCCGCTCGGCCTGCTCGGGGGGCTTGAGATCGATGGCGGTCATCGGTTTGATCGTGCACCAGGGTCGGCCGGAGGCGACCGCCGCGGCTCGTGAGCTCTCGGTGTGGCTGGCCGGGGAGGGTCATCGGGCCCGCATGCCGCCCGAGGAGGCGGCTGCGGCGTCGTGCCCGGACCTGGGGGTTGCCCCGGAACGTTTCGCAGAGGGCCTCGACGCGGTAGTGACGCTCGGGGGGGACGGTTCAATCCTGCGGGCCGTCGAGCTGGTCGGCGAGTCGGGCGTGCCGATCCTCGGCGTCAACTTCGGCCGCATGGGCTACCTGACCGAGGTGGCGCCGGCCGACGCCCACTCCGCCATCGACCGGGTGCTGGCCGGCGATCACGGCGTCGAGGAGAGGATGCTGCTCACAGCGGAGTTCGACGCCCCGGCTGCCGGTGGCGGACCGACACGGCAGCGGCGGGTCGCCTTGAACGAGGCGGTCGTGGAACGGCGCGCGGCCTCCTTTGCCCTGCGCCTGGGGGTGTCATTCAACGGCGAGCAGTTCACCACCTACGCGGCCGACGGTCTCATCGTGTCCACCCCGACCGGATCCACCGCATACTCGCTGTCCGCCGGAGGACCGGTCGTCGATCCCACCCACCGAGCCCTGCTGCTCACGCCGGTGTCGCCCCACATGCTGTTCGACCGGTCCATGGTGGTGGCCGCCGACACTCGTCTGCAGCTGGAGGTCCTGTCGGACCGGGGCGCGGTGCTGTCGGTGGACGGGCGCCGGTTGGCGGAACTGAACCAGCACGACGTGGTCTCGTGTTCTGCGTCGCCCCACCCGGCTCGTCTGGTGACCTTCGGGGCCCGCCGGTTCCACCAGGTGCTCAAGACGAAGTTCGGGCTCAATGACCGGTGAGGCTCATGGCTCGGGAGGATGCCGTTGCCGGTCGATCTGAGGCTCATGGCTCGGGAGGGTTCTGTTGCTGACTGAACTAGCAGTGCGCGACCTCGGCGTGATCGACGAAGTGATGGTTGTCTTCGGCGCCGGCATGACCGCCGTCACCGGCGAGACCGGCGCGGGCAAGACGCTGGTCGTCGGGGCCATCGACCTGCTCACCGGCGGCAGGGCTGACGCCACGCGGGTGCGGCCCGGAGCGTCCCAGGCCGAGATCGAGGGCCGTTTCGTCACCGGCGACACCGAGCTGGTCCTGCGGCGCGTCGTTCCCGCCGACGGCCGGTCCCGGGCCTATATCGACGGGCATCTGGCCACCGTGGACGCCCTCGGCCAGCTGGGCCGCGAGCTGATCGACCTGCACGGCCAGCACGCTCACCAGTCACTGCTGCGCGGCAGCGTCCAGAGGGCCGCCCTCGACCTCTTCGGCGCCGTCGACACCGTCCGGCTGGAAAGCCTCATCGATGACCTGCGGGCCGTCGACGCCGCCCTCGCCGGACTCGGCGGCGATGCCCGAGCCCGGTTCCGGGAGATGGACTTGCTGCGCCATCAACTCGCGGAGATTGACGGGGCGGCCATCTCGGCTCCCGACGAGGACGAGCGTCTCGACCGGGACGAGTCGATGCTGGCCGACGCCGCCGCCCACCGGCATGCCGCCGCGCGAGCGGTCGGGCTGCTCGGTGCCGACGGTGCGGTGTCGGAGGGACTGGGCCGAGCCGAGGCGGCTCTCGCCGATCGTGCGCCGTTCGCTGACCTGGCCGGACGAATCGCCGACGCGTCCGCTGAGATCGCCGACATAGCAGCCGAGGCCAGAGCTCGTTCCGAGGCGATCGAGGACGACCCGGCCGCTCTGGCCGCGCTGCGCGACCGCCGCCAGCTCCTGGCCGGTCTGCGACGCAAGTACGGCTCGACACTGGGCGAGGTGCTCGACTTCCGCACGGAGGCCGCCGAACGCCTCGCCGAGTTGGAGGCCCACGAGGAGCGGGCGGCTGCCCTGGAGCGGCGCAGAGCCGAAGCGTCGGAACGCCTCGCCGCCGAGAAGGCTCGTGTGCTGGGCGAGCGGTCCGCCGCCGCGCCCCGGCTGGCGGCCGCGGTCGAGGCACATCTGGCGGACTTGTCCATGGCCGGCGCCCGCTTCGCCGTTGCCGTCGACGGTGACGCGGGGCAGCAGGTCTCGTTCCGGCTGGCGGCCAACCCCGGCCACGAGCCGCTGCCCCTGAGGAAGGCGGCCAGCGGGGGCGAGCTGGCCCGGAGCATGCTCGCATTGAGGCTGGTGCTCACCGCCGGACCCCCGACCCTGGTCTTCGACGAGGTCGACGCAGGCATCGGCGGAACCGCGGCCCGGGCTGTCGGCCGCAGCCTGTCGCAGGTGACCGGTGCCCACCAGGTGATCGTCGTCACCCACCTCCCGCAGGTGGCGGCCCACGCCGACCACCACGCGGTGCTAGAGAAGTCGGTGGCCGACGGGTCCGCAGTGGTGCGTCTGCGGAACCTGGAGGGCGAGGATCGGCTGGCCGAGCTGTCGCGGATGCTCTCGGGATCACCGCAGTCGGCATCGGCCCGGCGGCACGCCCGGGAACTGCTGGCCGCAGCGTCCTCCAGTCGTGGCAACTGATCGGCGGTGGTGCACTGCTGCGGCTGACGCAGCCAGAGTGCTGGCCGCGGCGTCCTCCAGTCGTGGCGACTGATCGGCCGCCGGCTTTCTTGGCAGTTTCGTGCCATACAAGCCAGAAAGCGCCAAGAGAACCGTTGCAGAGGGCCGGTCCGCCGGGTTCGAGCCGGATCGCGGTAGGGTGAGATCCCGATGACAAAGCACGTCTTCGTCACCGGCGGCGTCGTCAGCGGCCTGGGCAAGGGCCTGACGGGCGCCTCTCTGGGCCGATTGCTGAAGGCTCGGGGGCTGCGGGTAACGATGCTCAAGCTCGACCCCTACCTCAACGTCGACCCGGGCACCATGAACCCGTTCGAGCACGGCGAGGTGTTCGTCACCGACGACGGCGGCGAGACCGACCTCGACCTCGGCCACTATGAGCGCTTCATCGACGAGAGCCTGACCCGCGAGTCCAACGGCACCACCGGCTCGATCTACTCGGACGTGATCGCGGCCGAGCGCCGGGGCGACTACCTCGGCCGCACCGTCCAGGTGATCCCCCACGTCACCGACGAGATCAAGCGGCGCATCGCCCGGCTGGCCGGCGACGATGTCGACGTCGTGATCACCGAGGTCGGCGGCACCGTCGGCGACATCGAGATCCTGCCGTTCCTCGAGGCGATCCGGCAGTTCCGGCTCGACGTGGGCCGCCAGAACGTCTGCTACGTGCACGTCACGCTCGTGCCCTTCATAGGGCCTTCGGGCGAGCAGAAGACCAAGCCGACACAGCACTCCGTGACCGAGCTGCGCTCCCGGGGCGTGCAGCCCGACGCCATCGTGTGCCGGTGCGAGACGCCCCTCACCAAAGACCTCGAAGGAAAGATCTCCAACCTGTGCGACGTGTCGCCGGAGGCGGTGATCACATGCCCCGACGCGTCCAGCCTCTATGAGATACCCCTGATCCTGCAGGCCCAGGGGCTCGACACGGTCGTGTGCCGGCAGCTCGGCCTGGACGCCGGGGCGGTGGAGCTGGCCGAGTGGGAGGCCTTGGTGGGCCGCATCCGCGAGGCTTCGACCCCGGTTCGGATCGGCCTCATCGGCAAGTACGTGAGCCTGCCCGACGCCTACCTATCGGTGATCGAAGCGCTCAATCACGCGGCCATCCACCACGGTGCCGACATCGGCATCGAATGGGTGCAGGCCGAGGAGGTGGAGGGTCTGCTGGTGGCCGGGCGCCTGCGCGACGTCGACGGCATCGTCATTCCGGGCGGCTTCGGCGAGCGGGGCATAGAGGGCAAGATCGCGGCGGCGGGATACGCCCGCGAGCACTCGATCCCGTGTCTCGGCCTCTGCCTGGGCATGCAGGTGATGACCATCGAGTACGCCCGCAACGCCCTGGGGCTCGCCAACGCCAACTCCACCGAGTTCGACGCGCTCACGCCGCACCCGGTCATAGACCTCATGGACAGCCAGCGCGGCGTCACCGACTATGGCGGCACGATGCGCCTGGGCGCGTACGTGGCCCAGCTCCGGGCCGGCTCGCAGGTGGCCCGCGCCTATGGCGAGGAAGTCGTCTCGGAGCGGCACCGCCACCGCTACGAGTTCAACCCGCGCTACCGGAGCCGCTTCGAGGAGTCCGACGTGGTGCTCAGCGGCGAGTCGCCCGATGGGAGGCTGGTGGAGTTCATCGAGCTTGACGGCCACCCCTTCTGGGTGGGCACGCAGGCCCACCCGGAGTTCAAGAGCCGCCCCAACCGGCCCGCCCCCCTCTTCAGCGGGCTGGTCTCCGCGGCACTGGTCCGGGCCGCGGGCCGCAATCCCCGGCTACCCGACATGAGCGACCTCGCCGCGGAGCCCTCGGCCCGGAGCCCGAGCGGATAGCCGGTGGTTCGTGGGGATCGTCGCACAACTCCAGCGAGGCCGTGGCCCCGGCGGCCCGCGGGCGAAGCGGACATGACTGGGAACGGATGCTTCATCGCCGGGCGTTGACAGACCGCCGCGGCGCTGCCAGGGCGTGACGTCTATGTCCGGGGAGCCGAGCGGGGGCTTTCGGAAGGTCAACGAACGCGAGATCCACTCCGGTCGGGTCGTGCGCCTGACCGAGAGCGTCTTCGCCACCCCCGACGGCGGGCGCATCGCGAGGGATGTGGTGCACCACCGCGGCGCAGTGGCGGTGGTGGCTGTGGACGGCGACGAGGTCGTGCTGCTGCGTCAGTACCGCACCCCGGTGGAGGGCGAGCTGCTGGAGATCCCGGCTGGCACCCGGGACGTGAGCGGGGAGGACCCCGCGGGCACCGCCCGCCGGGAGCTTGCCGAGGAGGCCGGTCTGGCCTGCGAGTCGCTGGAGGAGCTGGGGACGTTCTTCAACTCGCCCGGATTCTGCGACGAGCGGTCCCACCTGTTCCTGGCCACCGGGCTCAGTCCCGTGCCCCGCCGGCCCGACGGGGCCGAGGAGGAGTGGATGACCGTCGAGCGCGTCAGCCTGCAAGAGGTCGAGGCCATGATCGACCGGGGCGAGATCCGCGACGCCAAGACCATCATCGGTGTGCTCCTCGCCCTGCGCCGCCTCGACCGGTGAGCGCGACGAGAGACGGCGGAGCTTCGCGCGGCGGTGTGGGTGGCGTCTCCGAGAGCAGGCGATGAGCGCGACGAGGCACGGCGGAGCTTCGCGCGGCGGTGTGGGTGGCGTCTCCGAGAGCAGGCGATGAGCGCGACGAGGCACGGCGGAGCTTCGCGCGGCGGTGTGGGTGGCGTCTCCGAGAGCAGGCGATGAGCGGGGCGGCCCCGCCGGTCGAGCCGGCTGAGTTCGTCCTGGACGTCAGGGCCGAGGAGTTCCTGGCCTGGCTCGCAGTCGAGCGGGGCCGGTCTCCGCGGACCGTCGAGGCCTACCGGCGGGACTTGGTTCGCTACCAGGGCCATCTAGCCGGCTGCGAGCGCAGCCTCGACGACGTCGAGACCGGCGATGTGGTTGCGTTCGTCCGGGCCCGCCAGCACGAGGGACTGGCCCCGGCCTCGGTCACCCGGATGCTGGTGTCGGTGAGGGGGCTGCACCGATTCCTGGTGGCCGAGGGCCATAGAGTCGACGACCCCTCCGCGGATGTGGAGATCCCCAGCCTGCCCCGGGGGCTGCCCAAGGCCCTGTCGGCCGCTCAGGTCGCTTCGCTGATGGATTCTGTCGTCGGCGACGATCCGCCGGCGCGCCGCGACCGGGCCGTGCTGGAGCTGCTCTACGGCACGGGCTGCCGCATCTCGGAGGCCGGCTCGCTGTCGCTTCCCGACGTGGACCTCCACGACGGCCTGGTGCGGGTCACCGGCAAGGGTGCCAAGGAGCGGATCGTGCCGCTGGGCCGATGCGCGGCGGAGGCGCTGGAGCGCTGGCTGGCGCCCGCGGGCCGAGGCGCGTTGGAGCCGGACCGGTGGGCCCGCCGCGGCGACGCCGAGGCAGTGTTCCTCAACCGCCGGGGCGGGCGCTTGAGCCGCCAGGGGTTGTGGCTCATCGTGCGCCGCCACGGCGACGCGGCCGGGATCGGGTCGCTGCTGACCCCCCACGTGCTGCGCCACTCCTGCGCGACCCACATGCTCGACGGCGGCGCCGACATACGCATCGTGCAGGAAATGCTCGGCCACGCCTCGATCTCCACCACCCAGATCTACACCCGGGTGTCGACCGAGCGCCTCAGGGCCGTCTACCGGGCCGCCCATCCGCGCGCCGTTGCTAGTGCTTGAAGGCTATTGAGACCACCGGCTGAACAACTAAGTTGATTGAAATTGTAGAACTGGGTGCTATTGTCATTGCCAGCCCGGCGAAGCCTCTCCGGGCGCTATCGGAGCCCCCGACGGCTCCCGCTAATCGAGACCCACGAGTAGACGGGAGCCCGAAGTGGCGACAACCCAAGCACAGCGCGCCTCGCTGTTCAACACACTGGCGGAACTGATGGGCACAGAAGACGCCGAGACCCTCGTGCAGCAGCTGCCTCCCGGCGATTGGGACAGCATGGCCACCAAGGACGACCTCCAAGTCCTCGCCGCCACATTCACCGCGGCCTTTGCCGAGTTCAGGGTCGAGTTCACGAACGCCCTTGCCGAGTTCAGGGTCGAGATCACGAACGCCCTCGCCGAGCACAGGGTCGAGTTCACGAACGCCCTCGCCGAGCACAGGGTCGAGGTCGCGAACGCCCTCGCCGAGCACAGGGTCGAGGTCGCGAACGCCCTCGCCGAAGCAGCCAAGGAGCGGGCCGAGATCATCAAGACCTTCTCTGAGAGCCACTCCGAGCTCGTCAAGAACCATGCCGAGCTCGTCAAGGGCAACGCTGAGCTCCTCAAGGGCAACGCTGAGCTCCTCAAGAGTCAGGCCAGGCACCTCTACATAACCGTGTCGACCATCGTTCTGGCCACCATTTCCATCTTGATCGCGCTATTCACCGGCCCGATCGGAGGCTGACCCGCCAACGTCACAGTCGGTTCGGGTCGCCAGCGCCTGTTCGCTCGGCCTCGAAGAGGCCCCGCGGGTCGGCACACAGACCCGATCCATACGGGCGGGGCCGTGGCCCGAGCGGCCCGTGAGCGCAGCGAACAAGAGCGGGAGACACTCCCTCGCAACACGCCGGGCTTGCACCTACGCGCGCACCTTCTAGGGGGCGAGGAGGCCGATGTTGTTGCGGGCCCGTTCCAGGGTGACGGATGCGATGGCCCGGGCCTTGTTGGCGCCGATCTGAAGCAGCCGCGACGTTTCCGCCGGGTCGGCCTCCAGCTCGGCGAAGCGGGCCTGTATCGGGCGGAGCAGCTCCACCACAGCCTCGGCCGTGTCCGCCTTGAGCGGACCGTACATGGAATAGCCCTCAGCGGCTTCCTCCGGCGTTTGGCCGGTGGCCGCCCCCAGTATCGACAGCAGGTTCGACACTCCGGGCTTGGCCTGGACGTCGTAGCGGACCTCGGACTCGCTGTCGGTGACCGCCGACTTGATCTTGCGAACGACGATGGACGGGTCGTCGAGGATGTCGACGGTGCCGCGCGGCGAGTCCAGCGATTTCGACATCTTGTTGGTCGGGTGCTGGAGGTCCATGACCCTGGCTCCGGCCGCGGGGACCACCGCGGCGGGCAGCTTGAAGGTCTCGCCGTAGCGGGAGTTGAACCTCTCGGCGATGTCGCGGGTCAGCTCGATGTGCTGGCGCTGATCGGCGCCCACCGGCACCTCGTCGGCGTCGTACAGCAGGATGTCGGCCGCCTGCAGCGCGGGGTACGTGAACAGCCCGGCCGAGATGAACTGCTGCTGGCCCGACTTGTCCTTGAACTGGGTCATCCGGCTCAGCTCCCCGAACGACACGGTGCACTCCAGCAGCCAGGCGCACTCGGTGTGCTCCCGCACGTGGCTCTGCACGAAGATCGTGCACACCTCCGGGTCGAGCCCGGCGGCCATCAGCATCTGCGACATCCGCAGCGTCGCCCTCCCCAACTCGCCGGGCTCCTGCGGCACGGTCACCGCGTGGAGGTCCACGACGGGGTGGAAGGCGTCGGCGGTGTGCTGGATTCTCGCCCAGTTGCGGATCGCGCCCAAGTAGTTCCCCAGGTGCAGGTCGCCGCTGGGCTGGATGCCGGAAAGGACCCTGGTCATGGCCCGCCAGCATACGTTCCGCTCTTGTTCGCTTCGCTCACGGGCCGCTCGGGCCACGGCCTCGCCGCAGGCAGGATCTCGGTCGTTGGCCCCGTCGCTCAGCCTCACGGGAGTAATCTCACCGCGATGGCTTTCCAGGTGTCCGCCCCTGCCCCCGCCCCGGCGCACGGCGGCCGGTCGACCGGCTACCAGGTGTCGACGCCCGCCTACAGCGGCCCGTTCGAGGTGCTGCTGCAGCTCATCCTGCGCGAGCAGGTGGAGATCTACGACATTCCCATAGCCCGCATCACCGACGCCTTCCTGGCCGAGGTCAAGCAGGTGCCGGAATGCGACCTGGAGGTGGCCACCGAGTTCCTGCTGATCGCCGCGACCCTGGTCGAGATGAAGATCAAGCGCCTGCTGCCCGCTCAGGCCGCCGTGGACCTCGACGACGAACTGGAAGCCATCTCCGAGCGGGACCTGCTGCTGGCCCGCCTCCTGGAGTGCAACACGTTCCGGGATGCGTCCCAGACGCTGCGGAGGCTCTTCGAGGAGGCAGCCCGCAGCCGCCCCCGCGCCGTGGGCATCACCGAGGAGCGCTGGCTCGTGCTGGCTCCCGCGGTGCTGGAGGGAGTGTCTCCCTCCGAGGTTCGCACCGCCTACCTGCGGGCCGCCGCTCCCCGCGCCGCGCCGCGGGTGGACACCACCCACATCACCCCCATCTCTCTGACGGTGGGCGACGCCGTGGCTGAGCTGATCGAGGCGTTGAACAAGCAGGGACGGGCCACGTTCCGGCGTCTCACGGCAGGCATCGACGACCGCCTGGAGCTGGTCGTGCGGTTCCTGGCCGTGCTCGAACTGGTCAAGCAGGGACTGGCCGACGTCGAGCAGGCGATCACGTTCGGCGACATCGTCATCTCGTGGACCGGCAGCGACGCCACCGACGTCCGCCAGGCCGCAATGGCCGGTGTGGATGTCTACGAGGGCTGAGAGCCGATCGGTCAGGCGATGAGCAGCCCTCCCGGCCACGTCGCGCAGCCCGGCACCGCCCCGCACGACGCCGCGCAGCCCGGTGCCGTGCAGCCCGGTACCGCGCCGCCCGACGCTGCCATTGCGGCGGCGCTCGAGGCCGTGCTGCTGCTCGCCGACGAACCGGTGTCTCCGCAAGTGCTGGCAGCCGTCGTGCAGGTTCCGACCGAGCAGGTGCGGGCCGCCTGCGACGCGCTGGCCGCCGAGTACGAGTCGCAGGGACGGGGCTTCGTGCTGGCCCGGGTGGCGGGCGGCTACCGGTACCAGACCGCGCCGAGCCAGGACGTCTACGTGGAGCGGTTCGTGCGCGAGGGCCATGGCGCCCGCCTCTCGGCCGCGGCGCTCGAGACGCTGGCCGTGGTGGCCTACAAGCAGCCGGTGTCGCGCCACCAGGTCGCCGAGATCCGGGGAGTGAACGTCGACGGCGTGATGCGGACGCTGAGGCGCCGCGGCTACATCGATGAGATCGCCCGGCTTCCGGGGCCGGGCCAGGCGGTGCTCTACGGGACCACGCCACAGTTCCTGGAGCATCTGGGCCTCGACTCGCTCGACGACCTGCCCCCGCTCGGCGAGTTCGTTCCCAACCCCGATGCGGTCGAGGCCATGGAGCGCCGCCTGAGGGTGGTGCCCGAGACCCGCGAACCGGATCCCGACAGCCCCGCCGGCCACAACCGGTGACACCGGCCCCGCAGGAATCTCAACCCCGCCAGGATCATCGGCGCGACCGTGACCGGGACTCCGCAGTGACGCCGGCGGGGGGTGGCCGGGATTCGGTGGTGACGCCGGTGGGGGGTGAGCGCCTACAGAAGGTTCTGGCCCGCTGCGGGCTAGGGAGTCGCCGCGCTTGCGAGTCGCTGATCGCCGACGGACGGGTGCGCGTGGACGGCGCGGTGGCGCGGCTGGGCTCCCGCATCGATGCGACCCGGGCTGTGGTGGAGGTGGACGGGGTGGTGGTGGGCGTCCGACCCGGTCTCGTTCACTACCTGCTGAATAAGCCCGCCGGTGTGGTGACCACGGCCCAGGACCCTCAGGGCCGGCCCACCGTCACCGAACTCGTCCCCGCCGAGCCCCGCGTCTTTCCCGTCGGGCGCCTCGATCTGCAGACCGAGGGGCTGCTGATACTCACCAACGACGGCGATCTCGCCCACCGGCTGACGCACCCGTCCTTCGGCGTCGAGAAGGAATACCTCGCCCATGTGTCGGGGGCGCCGAAACCGGCGGCAGTCCGCGTCCTGCGTCAGGGCGTCGAGCTCGAGGACGGGACCACCGCCCCCGCGCGCGTGGCGCTAGTCGCGCCCGACGTCCTGCGCATCACCGTCCACGAGGGTCGCAACCGGCTGGTTCGCAGGATGTGCGAGGCCGTGGGCCATCCGGTTCGCCGCTTGGTGAGGACCAGGATTGGACCTCTGTCCGACCGGCGCTTGTCGCCCGGTGCCTGGCGATCGCTGACACCCGCCGAGACCAGGAGCCTGGAGAGGGCCGCAGTCGTCTCGGCGTCCACGCCAAAGGCCGAGCGGAAAGCCCGCGATTGACAGCGACTCTCACTCTGCTCTTGGCGAGGCCCACGGGCCCGAGCGGCCCGTGAGCGTGGCGAACAGGAGCGGGGGTGCGGTCCGAGCGACGGGTGAGCGCGGCGAACAGGAGCGGGAAACAGAGGCCGGTGGATCGCACCGGTAGCATCGCCGTCCATGGCCCGAGACCGCAGCGCCATTATTGCCGGCACGGGCCTCATCGGGGGCTCGGTGGGGATGGCCCTGCGCAAGGCCGGGTGGCAGGTGACCGGGATCGACTCCGACCCTCGTCGAGCGGCCGCCGCGGTGGCTGCGGGCGCGGTGGACTGCATCGGCGAGCCCGGGCCGTGCGAACTCGCCGTCGTCGCCACTCCGCCCTCGGCGCTGGCCGGGGTTGCGCACCGGCTGCTCGACGCCGGCGCGGCCATCGTCACCGACGTGGGCAGCGTGAAGGCGCCGGTGTGCGCCGCGGTGAACGATCCCCGGTTCGTGGGCGGCCACCCGATGGCCGGCAGCGAGCAGGACGGCTTGGACGGCGCTCATCCCGATCTGTTCCGTGACGCCGCCTGGGTGCTGACGCCCACCGCGATCACCGACGACGCGGCTCTGGCCCAGGTGCGCGACATCGTCTCTCAGCTGGGTGCCCAGCCGATCGCTCTCGCGCCGGAGCGCCACGACGCGCTGGTGGCGGTGGTGTCTCATGTGCCGCACCTCACCGCGGCCGTCCTGATGCGCATCGCCGAGGGGCGCTCGTCCGAGCATCGCGCCCTGCTGCGACTCGCGGCCGGCGGCTTCCGCGACATGACCAGGGTGGCTGCGGGCCATCCGGCCATATGGCCCGAGATCTGTGTCGAGAACCGGGCGGCGATCACCGATGTCCTCGACGAGTTGCTGGCCGAGTTGATCGAGATGCGCCTGATCGTCTCCGGGAGCGATCGCGGGGAACTGCTGGCCAGGCTGGAGGCCGCCCGCGAAAGCCGGCGAAGCCTGTCGGTCGGTGCGCCCGAGCCCTCCCGCCTCACCGAGGTGCGCATCGCGATACGGGACCAGAAGGGGGAGCTGGCCAGGATCACGACCCTTGCCGCCGATCTCGACGTGAACATCTACGACCTTGAGATCGCGCACTCCACCGAGGGCGCCCGCGGTGTGGTGCTGGCCCTGGTCGACAGCGATGCGGCCGAGCAGTTCGCACGGCGCCTGACCGACGCCGGCTACCGGCCGTCACTCAACCCGCTCGGATGAGAGAGCAGTTCCCTGCGGCTCTGGACATCACGCCGCTCGAGGCCCCGCCGAAGGCGACGGTGAGGCTGCCGGGCTCCAAGAGCATCACCAACCGGGCCCTCGTGTGCGCCGCGCTGGCTGACGGCGACACCACGCTCACCGGCGCCCTCTTCGCCGACGACACCGAGGCCATGGTCGAAGCGGTCCGGTCGCTCGGCGCCGAGGTGATCTGCACTCCCCAGGAGGCGACGATGCGGATCCGCGGCACCGCAGGGGCGGTGGCGGCCCCTGAGGCTGCCGTGGTGGACGCCCGCATGTCGGGCACGACGAGCCGTTTCGTAGCGCCGGTGCTGGCGCTGTCTGAGAGGCCGGTGACCCTCGACGGCCATGCGCAGCTGAGGGCCCGGCCCTTCGGCGACCTGGCCGACTCGCTGCGGCGGCTCGGCGCTCGTGTGGAGTTCCCGTCGGGCGGCACCGGTCTGCCCATGCTGATCTGCGGGCCCATCCGCTCCGGCGACGTGGCGGTGGCCACCGATCGTTCCAGCCAGTTCCTCTCCGGGCTCATGCTGGCCGGGCCCCTCGTGCCCGGAGGGCTGACCCTGAGAATCGACCGGTCGGCCGTGAGCCGGCCCTACGTGGAGATGACCGCGACGGTGATGAGGTCGTTCGGGGCGGCTGTCGAGGTCGGACCGGAGACAGTGCGCGTGGCGGGGGGCGGGTACACGCCGGTCGAGAGCTACGCGGTGGAGCCGGACGCTTCGGCGGCGTCCTACTTCTGGGCGGCGGCCGCGATCACATCCGGGACGGTGGCCGTCGAGGGCCTGGGGGCGGGCTCGATCCAGGGCGATGCCCGCTTCGCGTCGCTGCTGCACAAGATGGGCGCGTCAACTGAAGAAGTCGCAGGCTGCACCCGGGTGACCGGCGGGCCGCTGCAGGGCATCGATGCCGATCTCGCCGACATGTCCGACACCGCTCCCACGCTGGCCGTGGCAGCATCGCTGGCCGCGACCCCCACCACGGTGCGGGGCATCGGGTTCGTGCGGGGCAAGGAGAGCGACCGGATCGCCGCCGTGGTCTCGGAGCTCCGCAGGTGCGGCGTGGCGGCTGAGGAACTGGCCGACGGGTTCGCGGTGTCCGGAGGCTCGGCGCCGGCCGGTGCTCGTGTCCGCACCTACGACGACCATCGCATCGCCATGGCGTTCTCGGTGCTGGGGCTGGTCGTGCCGGGGATCCGGATCGAGAACCCCGGATGCGTGGCCAAGACGTTCCCCGGCTTCTACGAGGCGCTGGAGGCCCTGAGGGCATGAAGGTCATCGAGGGACGACGGGCCTTGAGCCGATGAGGGTCATCGAGGGACGAGGGGCCTTGAGCCGATGAGGGTCATCGAGGGACGAGGGGCCTTGAGCCGATGAGGGTCATCGCCATTGACGGTCCGGCCGGTTCGGGCAAGACCAGCGTCGCCCGGGCCGTGGCCGCCCGGCTGGGCCTGGAATACCTCGACACCGGGGCGATGTACCGGGCGGTCACCTTCGCGGTGCTGCGGGCCGGCGGGGATCCCGCCGACAACGGCTTCACCGCGAAGGTGGCCCGCGCCATCGATATGCGGGTCACCCAGGAGCATGTCTTCGTCGACGGCGTGGACGCCACCGTGGAGATACGGGGGCGGTCGGTGAACCGGGCCGTGAGCCTGGTCGCGGCCAACCCCGAGGTGCGGTCCGAGATGGTGGCCCGCCAGCGCGAATGGGCCCGTCGGCGGGGCGGGGGAGTGCTGGAGGGGCGCGACATCGGCACTGTGGTGTTCCCCGACGCCGCGATCAAGGTCTATCTGACCGCCGACCCCGCAGTCAGGGCTCTGCGCAGAGCCCGCCAGGACGGTCTCGCCGACGCCCCGAACCCGCCCGACGGCGACCCCGAAGTCGCAGAGGTCGAGGCCGTCGCCGCCGATCTGGCCCGGCGTGACATGATCGACTCCACCCGCCGCGCCGGTCCGCTGGCGGTGGCCCCGGACGCATTGGTGATCGACACGACCGACAAGACCTTCGACCAGACGATCGAGCAGATACTGGAACTGGCGTGAGCCGCAGCGTGTACGGGCGCCGGAGCGGAGCCGACACCTCGGGCGACGGCGCCGTGCGGCGCAGCCGGCAGCCCCTGTGGGGCCGCATCCTCTACCGGGTCCTGTGGTCGATGGTCCTCGCCCTGTGCAAGGTGCTGTTCAGGCTGCGGGTGGAGGGCAAGGAGAACTTCCCGTCGGGCCCGTTCATCCTGTCGCCCGTTCACCGGTCCTTCATCGACACCCCGATAGCGGGGATGGCCACCAGCAGGCGGCTGCGCTTCATGGGCAAGGAGAGCCTGTGGGAGAACAGGCCCCTGGGCGCCCTCCTCTCGGCGCTGGGGGGATTCCCGGTCGAGCGGGGGACGGCCGACCGCACCGCGCTGCGGGCCGCGACCGACGTGCTGTCGCTCGGCGAGCCGCTGGTGATGTTCCCCGAGGGGACGCGTCGCAGCGGAGACCGGGTCCGGCGAGAGGACATGCTGGACGGCCCGGCGTTCGTGGCGGCCCGGGCCGGGGTTCCGATCGTCCCCGTCGGACTGGGCGGCACGGTCCGAGCCCTGCCCGTGGGATCGGTGATCCCCCGGCCCCGCCGGGCGGTCGTCGTCGTCGGAAACCCGATCCCTCCGCCTGCCCGGATCGATGGGCGGCTGCCGCGCCGGGCGGTGAGCGAACTCACCGACCGCCTGTTCGACGAGCTGGGCGACCTCTATGTGGAAGCTCGCGTGATTGCCGGCCAGGAGCCAAGCCCGGCCTGAGCCCGTCGGGCCCTGGGCCTCTCAGGCCGCTGGGCGCGGGCTGAGCCCGTCTAGCAGATCGCTCGCGTCGATTGAGCGGTCGTTCAGGGGCTCCCGGTCTGTCGCCTGGGATCCGAGGGCCACGATGGCGGCTGCCTCCACCGTGGCCAGCAGGTCGCGGAGGTTGCGCGGGGGAGGGAAGTACTCGTCCTCGTCGATGACGGTCATCTCCTCGACGCCCCGAGCCGGCGCAAGCCGCTCTATGACGCCCCGGACGAGGTCCTCGGGGGCCGAGGCGCCCGCAGTCACGCCGATCGTGCCCGCGAGGTCGGCCGGGATGTCGTCGGCGTCGTTGATCCGCAGCACCCTCCGGCAGCCCGCCTCGGCCGCCAGGTCCACCAGGGACTGGGTGTTGGACGAGTTGGCCGAGCCGATGACCAGAACGGCGTCGCACTCGGGCGCGATCTCCAGCATCGCCGCCTGCCGGTTCGTGGTCGCGAAGCACAGGTCGCTGATGCTGGGCTGCCACAAGTCGGGGAAGCGGCGGCGGGTGTGCTCCAGCACGCCCTCCCACTCGCGGTGCGAGAGGGTGGTCTGAGCCAGGACCGCGACAGGCTCCTTGAACTCCGGCAGGGCGGCCACCCCTCTGGCGCTGTCCACCCGGTGGATGGCCTTGGGCGCCACGGCCATCGTTCCCACCGCCTCCTGGTGGCCCTCATGGCCCACGTACACGATCTGGTAGCCCTTGGCGGATCGGGTCTTGACCTCGTGATGGACCTTGGTGACCAGCGGGCACACCGCGTCCACCAGATAGCCGCCCCGGTCGCGTGCCGTCTGCACGACCTCGGGCGCCGATCCGTGGGCTGAGAGCATGATGGGCTCCCCTGGCGGCACTTCTGCGATGTCGTCGACGAAGACGACGCCGACATCCCTGAAGCGCTTCACCACCTTCTGGTTGTGGATTATCTCGTGGTAGCAGTACACGGGCGGGCCGAAGGCCTGAATCATCCAGGTCAGCGCCTTGATCGCCATGTCCACTCCGGCGCAGAAACCCCGGGGCGAGGCCAAGAGAACCCGGTCGATCACGCTCGTCAGACTAGTCGGTGGGGCCGTTCTTGGCGCGTGTGCGGACTCGCTCCTCGACTGCCTTGGACCGATATAGACGTGTATCCACGTTCTGCGGCGGTTATTGCCATAGACTCTCCTTGATCTCGTCGTAGGGCATGCTGTTCATGCGATGAGCTTCGCGTCCCCTCACACATCACAAGAAGCATTGAAAGGCACTGTAGCCATGATCGACGAAGAACAATCCGAGCAGTCTCAGATCGAATGGCTGGGCACGACCGCGGCGGCCAAGCGCCTCGGCATCACGACGCGAACGCTGTACCGGTTCATCGACGAGGGGTACATCGCTGCCTATCGGATGGGTCGGGTCATCCGCGTCAAGGGCGAGGATGTCGACGCCTACATCGAGTCGTGCCGGATTGAGCCCGGCACGATCTCCCATCTCTATCCCGAGGTGGCGCCCCGGCCCCCGGAGTCGGATTCCGGCGACGAATAGACCTCGCCGAGCCGGGTTCATCGCCGGATCTCGTAGTACCAGTTGGTGGGGTCAAGCTCCACCTCATGACGGGTGAAGCGGGTGAACCCCTCGCTCTCGACCATCTCCTCCAATAGGGCCGGGTGGAGCCCCAGAGTTCCCAGGCCCTCGCCGCCCGGTTCTGACAGGGCCGAGGACATGCAGTAGAAGACCGACATCGCGTACATGTAGGGCAGCAGCGGGATCTTGCGGTTGGACTCCAAGTCCCCGCGCCCCTTGATGTCGGCCACCAGCCACCAGCCGTCGGCGGCCAGGCTGCGGCCGGCGGCTGCCACCGCCTCCCGCGGGCGGGGCAGGTCGTGCAGCACGTCCAGAGTCACGAGCAGGTCCGCGGGGCCGAAGCGGTCCAGGTCGTCGAAGGTTCCCTGCTCGAAGGTCAAGTTGTCGAGGCCCGCCTCGCGCGCTCGCGTTCGGGCCTCGGTGAGCGCCCGCTCGGACGGGTCGACGCCCACCACGGCCGCCTCGGGGAAACTCGATGCCAGCAGCCTGGCCGCGACACCGGCCCCGCATCCCACATCCACGATGCGAGCGCCGCCGGCCCGCAGCCGGTCGGTCGCCCCGTCGAAGGCGGCCAGCACCACCGGCACCAGAAAGCTCTGCTGGCGCGCCGCGGACATCGCGCACTGCATGTGGCAGGCATGGTCGCCGTGCTCGGCCCAAGTCATTCCCAACCCGGTCCGGAATGCCTCCGCCGTGCGCTCGATCTCGCGGTGCGTCATGGGCGGCCCGTACACCCCCGGCATGAAGGACCAGTGGTCGCTGTCGGTCAGCGCTACCCGCGCTTCGGGCGTGAGGGCGAATCGGCCGTCGTCGTGCTGAACGATCTCTATTGCGACCATGCCGTGCAGCCACTCTCGCACCCAGCGTTCCTGCAGGCCGGCCGCCTCGGCCAGCTGGTCGCTCGTGCACGGCTCGCAGCGGCGAAGGGCCTCCCACAGACCCAGGCGGGTGCCCAGGTGCATCAGGGCCGAAACCATCTCGCCCTGCTTGATCCTGAACAGCTCCAGGATGGCCAGGGGCAGCCGGTCGGGGTCGAACTCGGTGCGCATACCCGTCAGTCTGGTGCCCCGGCGATGTGGCAGTGCCCGTCGGGGACCTCGGGGTCGAACTCGGTGCGCATGCCCGTCAGTCTGGTGCCTGCTCGGGTTGCAGTTGGTCTCTTGAAGAGTGGGAGGCGTCGCGGAAGATGTTCTGGGCCATCAACGACAGCTCGCTGCGGCGGCGGGTTCGGTACACCTCGGCCCGCGTGCTGTGGACATCCTTGTCGGCGGGCGCGGCCTGGGCGGCCCACTCGACCAGCTGGCACGCGAGCCGCAGTTCGCCGTCCTCGCAGAGCTCGGCGGCCCGCCGGGCCAGCGCGGCCGCCCCGCCGGCCATCGTCGCCACCTCGGCGGCCACGGCGGCGTCGGGTGGGGGCTTGAGGCGGGCCGGGTTGGCGTCGTACCAACCGCCGTACAGGCGCCAGATGTTGCGCACCACGAACTCGGGCTCGTCGTAGGAGGGTCGCAGGTACGGCCGCTCCAGGAGATCTTCGGGCACCCGCACCGTGTGCAGGATCTCGTCGAGGGAAGCGCCCGCGTTCATCATCGACAGGGTGTCGGCGACGAGTCCCTCGAGCACGGTGGCGGTTTCGTCGAGGACTCGGGCGATCCGCTCGGCGCCGGAAACGGGTAGGCCGTGCGCCGGAGCCAGCAGGGAGGGCCGCAGATCGATCATGCGCCGCAGCGCCGCAGCCCATTCCGCGGGGTAGCGCTGCGCCTTCTGGGGGTTGCCCGCGTTGGGGAAGGCCCACATGATCAGGTCCCCGGTGAACAGCACCCCCTGCTGCGGCACCCAGGCGATGGTGTGGTCGTCGGTCTCACCCTTCTCGTGGATCAGCTGCACCTTGGTCTCGCCCACCTCCAGCTCCAGGCTGTCGGAGTAGGTCACCTGCGGCCTCACCCAGTCGACGTCGAAGGACCCGGGTCTGTAGTGCCAGCCGAACTGGCGGGCGTTGATGAGCTCGTTGTAGTCGCGGGTCAGGTCGTAGCGGTCGAAGCGTCGCCCCACCGCGTCGTGGGCCACCACCCTCGGCGACGGGCGCCCGCGCTCCGCGGCGTCGTCGCAAAGGATCTGAGCGCCGCCGACGTGGTCCAGATGCCCGTGGGTGTAGACGATGGTGTCGACCGGAACGTCCCCCCACCGGCGCAGGTGCTCCAGCGCCATCGACGCGAAGTCGGGCTGGGACGTGTCCACCACCACGAGCCCCTCGCCGGTGTCGAGCGTCCAGATGTGGGAGAAGCCGCACATCATCCCCACACGGTCGGCAATCTCGTGGAAAGACCCGTCCATGGGATTGAGGCTCTCGGGTTCGTCGAAGGTGGCGCCGTCGATGAAACGGGTCGAGCGTTCGAGCAGTGACTTTGTCATTGGCACATGTTTGCAGGTTGTCGGGCGCTTGAGCGGGCGACCGGAATCGAACCGGCATCATCAGCTTGGAAGGCTGAGGTTCTAGCCGTTGAACTACGCCCGCGAGCCCCTCACGGTAGCGGCGACTCATCCAGGCTGGCCCGCGCCGGCGTTGCTGCTCCCCCAGAGTTCTAGGGTGGGTTGTGCGAAATGGTCTCGTTGCTGAGAATTAGTTCAGTAACTGAGAATTTGGCTAGTAAGCGGTGGCCGCCTCCACAACTGCCTCATACGAGGCCGTCCGCGACGTTGCGACAGCGGGAGAGCACGACAAGCCGTCGAAAGCCACGACCATGGCGTATCGCGAGGTTCTGGAGCATATGTGGGTCGCCGAGCCGGTCCCGGCATGGACACCCGGGACCAACCGCCTCAGCCGGCTGAAGCGCTCGCCCAAGCACCAACTCGCCGACACATCGCTGACGGCGCGCCTGCTCAACGTGCGGGCCGACACACTCGCCGAGGCTGGCCTGGCCGGGCAGTTGTTCGAGTCTCTGGTCACACGAGACCTGCGCGTCTACGCTCAGCCCGCCGACGCCCGCGTGCACCACATGCGCACCTGGAGCGACGACCGAGAGGTCGACCTAATCGTCGAGCACGCCGACGGCATAGTCGCAGTGGAGGTGAAGGCCGCTGCCCGCGTGGACCCCCGCGACACCCGCCATCTGCGCTGGCTCTCGGACCGACTCGGCCCGACAATGCTCGACGCCGTCGTCGTCTACACCGGCACCGAGGCCTACCGAGACGACAACGGGATCGCCATAGTGCCCGCCGCCCTCCTAGGCCCCTAAACCCACAGCTCCCAGCCGAGGTGACGGCAACGTCTGACGACGGGCGCTGAGATCTGTGTCGAAGGCCGAGGGTCTGCACGACCGGGTCGCTTGTAGCTGACTGTCTTGTCTGCCGGTATCGTCCCGCTTTCGGTCACCTTACGGGAGCATCGATGGGCCGGTCGTCAGAGGACATGGTGTGGTCGGCTCCCAACTGCCCGAAGTGTGACCGGCCGATGGTTCGGCGCACTGCTCGGCGCGGACCGAGCGCGGGCAGCGAGTTCTGGGGGTGCTCGGAGTTTCCCAACTGCCGCGGCATCGTGCAGGACCAGCCGCCCGCGCGCGAGTCGACCAGCCGGAGGGCCTCGCCTCCGGATCAACGTTCGGACGTCAGCGACGATGCTGCGACCGGCTCAGATTCCGAGGCCGACTCCGGCGGGTTCCTGACCAGGGTGGCCAAGGCGGTCGACAAGGGTTGGCGCTGGTACTTGGAGTCGCACGAGCCGGACGCAACCGGCCGCTGGGACGGCGCTCACCGGCGCAGGATGCTCTCCTACGTCCATAACCGTGACGAGGACGGACAGACGTTCGTGCTCCCCTGGAAGCGGGCGGCTCGATCAGGGCGTTAGCACTCGACGGTTCTGTCCGCATGGGTGCGCCAAGTTCGCCCGCAGGTTCTGCCTCGCTGCGGGAGCCCGCCCTGAGTTGGCGTGTTCCGGCTCGCCATCTGGATCTTCCTCCTGTCAGTTTCTCGGTCGAAAATATCTTGAAATATCCTGTAAATGCTTGACAGATGTCACACCGGTGTGAGATACTTTCTTCATGCTGATCGAAGCCGCCCGCCGGGCCCATTCCGCCGCCAAGGAGATGCTGGCGCTGGTCAACGACGGGTCGGCTACCTGCGCGGAGATGCGCGAGATGCTGGAGGTGTGCCGGGCCGCGGCGGCGGTCATTTCGGCTGCGCAGACCTCGGCCGCGGCCAGCATCGCCGGGCGTGAGCGCCACGGCGACGGCGGCACGCAGGTACTGGCTGACTCCGCAGGGCTGTCACGACACGAGGCCCGCAGCCAGGTCAAGACGGCCCGGGTGATCGAGACAGCGCCCGCAGTGCGCGATGCGGTGGAGTCGGGGCGGGTGTCACATGCCAACGCCGAGCGGCTGGCGGAGGCGGTGGAGAAGACCAGCGCAGACGATGTGGAGTCCGACCGGGAACTGTTGGCCAAGGCCGAGTCGATGCGCCCCGAGCAGTTCGTGCGCGAGGCCCGCCGCTGGACCGCCGACCACCAAGACGACGGTGGTGCCTCCGAGTTTCGGCGGATGCGGGCAAAGCGCCGGGTGCGGGTCTTCGACAGCGATGACGGCATGGTGCATCTGCGAGGCGAGTTCGACCCTGTGGCCGGCAAGCGCATCGCCAACCGGCTGCGGGCCCAGGCCCGAGAGCTATATGACGCTGACAAGGCGAACGCCGCCGGTCTTGGCGACGCTGAGCGTCGCAGCTTCGACCAATGCATGGCCGACGCCCTCGACAACCTCACCGACACCACCAGCGCAGCCGCAGGCCAAGGCAACGGCAAGCCCCTCGCCGACATCTGCGTGGTCGCCCACGTCGACGACGACACCGGCGAGCTCATAGCCGAGCTTCCCGACGGGGCGCGGCTGCCCGCGGAGGTGCTCGAACAACTGGCCTGCAACGCCAAGCTCACCGGCGCCGTCTATGACCGCAAGGGCAAGCCCATCTGGCGCACCGAGGCCCGCCGCACCGTCACCGAGTCTCAGTGGCAGCTGCTCATCGCCAAGTGGGGCGGCTGCTTCCACTGCGGCGCCAACCCCGGCATCTGCCAGGGCCATCACATCGAACCCGCGTCGCGGGGTGGACCGACCAAGCTGGACAATCTCGTCCCGGCCTGCTGGACCTGCCACCACCGCATCCACCACCACGGCTGGCGGATCCACAAGCACCCCGACGGCAACCACACGCTGCACCCGCCCGACCGCATCCACCACGGACCGGCGCGCGGCCCCGACCAGCCACTGTTCTTCATGCAACACTCCGAACCCTCGCCTTGTCTCCCGCTCGACCCCGCTCCCAGCACGGAACGAGCGGCTGAATCGGCTCTGCGAGAGGGCCGTGGTGGTGCTGGTGGATCGGCTGAATCGGCTCTGCGAGAGGGCCGTGGTGCTGCTGGTGGACCGGCCGACGAGCACGAACCGCTCCGGGCACCGGGACCCGCAGCCGCCCGCGCCGCGTTGAGGAAGGCGCGGAGCAGACAGGCCGTGCCGACTTCCGGGGAACCCTGATCTTCGGGACCGGCCGCGGGGGTGGGGCTTCCGTAGTGCCGCGGAAGCGCGCCGGTACACTCGCGGCCGTGCGCAGCAGCGTCGTGACGCTCAACGACAACCGCGTCAGGCTGACCGTCGAGTTGGACGAGGCGGAGTTTGAGACTGAGGTCGAAGCAGCCTTCAAGCGCATTGCTCGTGAGGTGAGGATTCCGGGATTCCGTCCGGGGCGGGCCCCTCGCCGCCTGCTGGAGGCGCAACTGGGACCGCAGGCAGGGCGGACGGAGGCGCTGAGGGCCTCCCTGCCCGACTACTACGCGCGCGCCGTCGTCGAGCACGACATCGATGTCATCGACGCGCCCGAGATCGAGATCACCGAGGGCTCGGAGTCGGGGCCGGTGTGCTTCGACGCCGTGGTCGACGTGCGGCCGGCCATCCTGGTGTCGGGCTACGACGACCTGAGCGTGCAGATTCCCAATCCCGCAGTCGACGACGAGGAGATCCAGGCCGAGATCGACCGGTTCCGGCAGCAGTTCGCGGAGCTGTCGCCGGTGAAGCGGGCCGCGGTCGATGGCGACCACCTCACCATCGACATAGCCGGCACGCTCGGAGGCGAGACCATCGACGGTCTCACGACCTCCGACTACGACTATCTCCTCGGCACCGGCGCTGTCGTGCCCGAGATCGACGAGAACCTGCGAGGCGCCTCGGCCGGCGACATCCTGGAGTTCACGGCCTCGCATCCCGATCCCGACGAGGACGGCACGCTCCGCTTCCGGGTGCTGGTCAAGGAGGTGCAACAGACCGTCCTGCCAGAGCTGGACGACGAGTTCGTGACGGCCAACACCGAGTTCGACACCGCCGAGGAGTTCCGGGCTGCGCTTGAGAGCGGCCAAGCCAGGACCCGGGCGATGTACGCGGAGTCCGTGCGCCGCGAAGAGATCGCCGACGCCATCGCCGGTCTGGTCACCGACGAGGTTCCCGAGGCGATGATCGCGTCGGAGATGGACGCCCGACTCGAGAGCCTGGCCAGCGACCTCTCCAGGCGGGGATACGAGCTCGACGATTACCTGGCGAGCATCGGGCAGTCCCGAGAGGAGTTCGAGACCGGCCTGCGGGTCAGCGCCGACCGCAGCGTGAAGCTGGATCTCGCGCTGAGGGCGGTCGCCGCGGCGGAGGGACTCGAGGCAGACTCCGACGTTGTGGATGCCGAGTTGCAACGCGTAGTGCTCGCTGCCGGCAACGGCGCCGATCAGGACGCGGTCGCCGAGGCGCAACACCTGCGCGAGGCTCTGGCGTCGTCGGGACGGCTGTCGGACATGCGGTCGCAGATCTCCAAGCGGGCCGCCCTGGCGTGGATCACCGAGCGCGTCGAGCTGGTGGATCCCGAAGGGGAGGTCATCGATCCGGATCTGTTGAGCCTCCCCGCCGACGTTGGCGATGGGGCTGAGTACCCTCAGGATGTAGCCACCGATCACGCCCAGGACGCAACAGCCCAGGACGAACAAGCCCGGAACGAACAAGCCCAGGACGCAACATGAGCATCAGCCCCCGCAACTACTTGGTCCCGACCGTGGTGGAGCAGACCAACCGCGGCGAGCGCGCCTTCGACCTGTACAGCCGGCTCCTCAAGGAGAACATCATCTTCCTGGGCACGCCGATCGACGACGTGGTCGCCAACCTGATCTGCGCGCAGCTGCTGCACCTCGAGTCGGAGGACCCCGACAAGGACATCAACCTCTACATCAACAGCCCCGGCGGGGACATCAACTCGCTGTTCGCCATCTACGACACGATGCAGTACATCAAGCCCGACATCACCACCATCTGCTTCGGCCAGGCAGCATCGGCGGCCGCGGTGCTGCTGGCGGCCGGAAGCCAGGGCAAGCGCCTGGCCCTGCCGCACGCCAAGATCCTCCTTCACCAGCCCTACGCGGGGGCGCACGGCGACGCCAGCGACATAGAGCGGATCGCCTCGGAGGTGGCCCGGCTGAAGAAGTCTCTGGAGGACGTGCTCTCGGAGCACACCGGCCAGCCCATCGAGCGGATCGCCACCGACACCGATCGGGACTTCGTGATGACCGCCGAGCAGGCCAAGGAGTACGGCGTCATCGACGAGGTCATCGAAGCGCGTAATGTGGTGGACAACAGCAGCGCCATCCGGGCGATCAGCTGACGCCAGAGGCCGAGCGGACAGGGGGCGATCGATGAGCATCTTCGCAGGGCGTGGAGCGAGGCCGTGGCCCGAGCGGCCCGTGAGCGCAGCGAACAAGAGCGGGGATGACACCGCCGCAGCGCTGCCGGCTCTCGCCTACTCGCGCTGACGCCAGAGGGGGGACGACCGCGTGGCCAAGCTCGGTGAGGGTGGCGAGCTTCTCAAGTGCTCGTTCTGCGGCAAGTCGCAGAAGCAGGTCAAGAAGCTCATCGCCGGGCCCGGCGTCTACATCTGCGACGAGTGCATCGACCTGTGCAACGAGATCATCGACGAGGAGCTGGCCGGACCGTCCGACGACCCCGTCGGCGAGCTTCCCGCCCCCCGTGAGATCTACACCTTCCTAGACGACTTCATCGTTGGGCAGGACAGCGCCAAGCGCATCCTCTCGGTCGCCGTCTACAACCACTACAAGCGAGTGCAGCTCGGCGAGAGCCAGGATCCCGAGGTAGAGCTCCAGAAGTCGAACATCCTTCTCATAGGCCCCACCGGCTGCGGCAAGACGCTCATGGCCCAGACGCTCGCCCGGATGCTCAACGTGCCGTTCGCCATCGCCGACGCCACCGCCCTGACCGAGGCCGGCTACGTGGGCGAGGATGTGGAGAACATCCTGCTGAAGCTGATCCAGGCCGCCGACTACGACGTCAAGAAGGCGGAGAAGGGCATCATCTACATCGACGAGATCGACAAGATCGCCCGCAAGAGCGAGAACCCCTCGATCACACGCGACGTTTCCGGCGAGGGCGTCCAGCAGGCTCTGCTCAAGATCCTGGAGGGCACGTGCGCCTCGGTGCCCCCGCAGGGAGGGCGCAAGCACCCTCACCAGGAGTTCATCCAGATCGACACGACCAACGTCCTGTTCATCTGCGGAGGCGCCTTCGCTGGCATCGAGAAGATCGTGGAGCGCCGCACGGGCACTCGGGGCGTGGGGTTCGGCGCCGACATCCGCCGGCCCGAGGACAAGGATCTCGGCGCCATCTTCTCCGACGTGCTCCCCGAGGACCTGACCAGGTACGGGCTGATCCCCGAGTTCATAGGACGTCTGCCGGTCATGGGAGCGGTCGGCAGCCTCGAGCGCGACGCCTTGATGCGCATCCTGGTGGAGCCCCGCAACGCCCTGGTCAAGCAGTACCAGAAGATGTTCCGGTTCGAGAACGTCGAGCTGGACTTCGAGGAGGAGGCGCTGGAGGCGATAGCCGACGAGGCCATAAAGCGCGCCTCGGGCGCTCGGGGGCTGCGAGCGGTGCTCGAGGAGGTCCTGCTCGACATCATGTACGACCTCCCCGGCCGCGAGGACATCTCCACGGTGGTGATCAATCGAGAGGTTGTGCTCCGCAACGTGAACCCCACGCTGGTGCCCCGGGCCGAGGAGGACGACACCCGCTCCCGGCGCGCCAGCTGACAGCCACAGAGGCCCCCTTGGACTACGGCGCGGCCCTGGACCATCTTGAGACCCTGATCAACCATGAGGTCAAGCCGCGGGCGGGCCGCGTCGCCGGTTTGAGCCTCGAGTCGGTGCAGCGCCTCACGGCTGCGATGGGCGACCCGCAGCGGTGCTACCGCGTGATCCACGTCACGGGAACCAACGGCAAGGGGTCCACAGTGCGGGTCACGGCCCGGCTCCTGCAGGAGATGGGACTGCGCGTCGGCGCCTACACGAGCCCGCACCTCGTGGCTCCAACCGAGCGGATCGCCGTTGACGCCGAGCCCATCGACCCCGAGACCTTCGGCGCGGCGATAGGCGACGTGGCTCGCTTCACCGACCACCTGCAGATGCGGGCAACCTGGTTCGAGACGGTGACCGCGGCCGCGCTGCAGCACTTCGCCGATGTGGCTGTGGACGTGGCCGTGGTCGAAGTGGGGATGCTGGGCCGCTTCGACGCCACCAACGTCGTGGAAGCGCAGGTCGCGACGATCACCAACGTCGCCATGGACCACACCGACGGCGTGGGCGACTGGAGGCTTGCCGTCGCCGGTGAGAAGGCCGGCATCATCAAGCCCGGATCGACGGTGGTGTGCGGCGAGACAGATCCCCGCACGCGCGACGTGTTCCGGGCCGAGCCCCATGCGGCCATGTTCGAGCGGGGCCGCGACTTCGGAACAGAGCGGGAGCGCCTGGCGGCGGGCGGGTGGCTGGCCGACCTCCGCACGCCCTACGGACATCACGCCGACGTGCTCGTGTCCCTGCACGGCCGGCACCAACTCGACAACGTGTCCCTGGCCGTGGCCACGGCGGAGGCCTTCTTCGAGGCGCAACTCTCCGACGAGGTGATCGGCGAGGCCCTCGCCAACGTCAAGGTTCCCGGCCGTTTCGAGATAGCCCGCCGCGAGCCCCTGGTCGTGCTCGACGGCGCCCACAACCCCGACGGCGCTCGCGCCGCCGCCGACACTCTCAGCGAGGACTTCGCGCCGTCCGGACGGCGGTTCATGGTGGTCGGGATGCAGTCCGGGCGCGACGTCGCCGGCGTTCTCCAGGGCCTGGAGGCCGATCGGGCCGACCGGGTGCTCTGCTGCACCGCTCCCACGGCCCGGGGCATCCCGGCGGCCGAGGTGGCCGCCGCGGCAGCATCCATCGGCGCAAACGCAGAGGCAATCGACGGTGTGGGGGCGGCCCTCGACCGCGCGCTCGAACTAGCCGACGCGAACGATGTCGTGATCGTCACCGGCTCCTTCACGGTGATCGGCGCAGCCAAGGTGGCCCTGGGCCCGGGCGGCCCGTAACATCGCCCGCCGTGGACCGCACGCTGGTGATATGCAAGCCCGACGCGGTCGAGCGCGGCTTGGTGGGCGAGATCGTCGGACGCTTCGAGCGCAAGGGCCTGCAGCTGGTCGCGGCCGAGCTTCGCGCTCTCGGCCCGGACCTGCTCGCCCGCCACTACTCCGAGCATGTCGGCAAGGACTTCTACGACGATCTCGTCGCCTTCATGGGCCGCGGCCCGGTGCTGGTCGCGGTGGTGGAAGGGCCGCACGACACTTGGAGCGTGGTTCGCCAGATGATGGGCGCCACCGATCCCATGGCGGCCGCGCCCGGCACCATTCGCGGCGATTTTGGTACCGAGGTCACCGAGAATCTGGTTCACGGGAGCGACTCGGCCGAGTCGGCTCGACGCGAGATAGCTATCTTCTTCCCTGATCTATAGTACAAAGATATGAAATTGGTGAGCTGGTCCGCGGTGGAGGTCGCTTGACGTGAACTGTGTGCGGGCGCTCGTCATCGTCTACAATCCGAATCGCGGTCGGCCGGGTCTCCTCCGGCGTTGCGACAACGTCCCCAACCTGATCGAGGCATCACCATGAGCACAGCGAGCATGCTCTCGGGGCTGGGGTGGGTCATCGGCCGCGACATGGCCTTGGACCTCGGCACCGCGAACACCGTCGTGTACGTGCGCGGCGAGGGGATCGTGCTCGACGAGCCGTCAGTGGTGGCCGTCAACACCCGCACCCGCAAAGTGCTGGCCGTGGGCTCAGAGGCCAAGAGCATGATCGGCCGCACGCCTTCGCACATCCAGGCCGTTCGCCCTCTCAAGGACGGGGTGATCGCCGACTTCGACATGTGCGAGGAGATGCTGCGCTTCTTCATCGAGCGCGTTCATCAGAGGCGCTGGACCAAACCGAGGATGGTCATCGCCGTGCCGTCGGGAATCACCGGCGTGGAACAGCGGGCCGTGCAAGAGGCCGCGGAGTCCGCCGGCGCCCGGAAGCCGACCCACATCATCGAGGAGCCCATGGCCGCCGCGATCGGCACCGGGCTTCAGGTGTGGGAGCCGACCGGCAACATGATCGTCGACGTCGGCGGAGGCACGACCGAGGTGGCCGTCATCTCGCTCGGAGGCATCGTTTCAAGCCAGTCGATCCGGGTCGGAGGAGACGAGTTCGACAACGTCATCTCGCAATACGTCAAGAAGGAGCACTCTCTGCTGATCGGGGAGCGCACCGCCGAGGAGATCAAGATCGTTCTCGGGTCGGCGGACCCCCTCACCCGAGAGGCAAGGGCCGAGATCCGGGGCCGCGATCTCGTGAGCGGACTGCCCCGAGTGGTCTCGGTCACCACCGAGGACATCCGCGAGGGCTTGGAGGAGTCGGTCACCGCCATCTGCGACGCGGTGCGAGGCACGCTGGACCACACGCCGCCGGAGTTGGCCGCCGACATCATGGAGTCGGGCATCATGCTCGCGGGCGGGGGCGCGCTGCTGAGGAATCTGGACCAACGGCTGGCCAACGAGACCGGCATGCCCATCACGGTCGCCCAGGATCCGTTGCATGCCGTGGTGAGGGGCTGCGGCCACGTGCTCGACAACTTGGACCAGCGGTGACCGCATCGAGCGATTTCTAGCGCTGGACGATGGCGGTCGCCCAGCGCAGCGGGCGGTCCCGCTACCGCTTGCTGCTGCTGATCCTCACAGCCGCCACGCTGCTCACTCTTGACTTCCGCGGCTTCGGGCCGCTCGAGACGGCTCAGAGCCGGGTGCGCGACGTGCTCCAGCCAGTGGTCTCCGCGGTCGATGTGGTACTCGGACCGGTTGCGGAGGTCTGGACCGTGATGTTCTCCTACAACGACCTCCAGGAGGAGAACGCACGGCTCCGAGACGAAGTCGACCGGCTCAGCAGCGCCGACATTCGCTCCGCCGCGCAGCAGGATGCGTTCGACCGGCTCCTGGCCGCCACCGCGGTGACCTACGTCGAAGGCGTGGAAAGGCTGACGGCCACGGTGCTGCGCGACTCGCCCGGCAACTTCGACGACGATGTGATATCCGTCGACGCGGGGCGACGTCACGGGGTGGCCCCAGGCATGGCGGTCGTCACTGCGGCCGGATTCGTGGGTCGAGTGGAGACCGTGGACGCGGTGTCGAGCACGGTCACCGCGGTGAGCGACCCCGGCCTGGTGATCGGAGTGCGACTGCTGGACACCGGCGATGTGGGGCTCGGGCACGGCATGGCCGGCGACCCGACCAGGTTCGTGGTGGACGCCGGCCTCCGCTGGCCCGAGACCGGAGATCTCTCGGAGCTGCCGACGATCGGGAGCGCGGTGGTGACGGCGGCCGGGAGCCGCTATCCCGCCGACATACCGGTGGGGCGGGTGGCATCCGTGGAGCCGGCCGAGGCGGGTCTGGCGCAGCTGGTGACCGTCGAACTGTCTGCGGACGTGCAGGATCTCGGCTACGTCACCGTGCTGCTGCAGGCGCCCGGAGACGAGGCGCCGGTTGGTCCAGACTCCCCATTCCCCCAGGAATCGCCATGACGGCGGACATCCGGTTCGCTTTGGGGCGACCATGACGGCGGACATCCGGTTCGCTTTGGGGCGACCATGACGGCGCTGCAGTCCCTGCCGACTGTGCTGCGCCGGCGCCGCCTTATGGCGGGGGGCGGCGTGACCATGACCGTGCTGCGGCTCATCGTTGTGTACCTGATAGCGCTTCTGTTGCAGTTGACGTTCTTCACGCAGGTGCGAGTGGCCGGAGTCGCCCCGGAGCTGCCCGCGCTGGTTGCTGTTCTGGCCGGCCTCTTCGCCGGTCCCCGGCACGGCTCGATGATCGCCTTCTGGGCCGGCCTGGTGTGGGACGTATACCTCTCGACGCCTCTCGGGCTGGCCGCGGCCGCCTTCGCGGTCGTGGCCTACGCGCTGGGCGGCCTCACCGAGGATCTCTTCCACGACACCCGCATCCAGACGGTGGTGCTGGCGTTCGCGGGCACGGCGGCCATGGTCACGGCCTACGCCCTGCTGGGCGAGTTTGTCGGCCAGCGCGGCCTCGTCGACGACCGCCTGCCGCGGGTCGTGCTTGTGGCGTCGGCATTCAATGCCGTGCTCTCGCTCGCGGCGGTGCCCGCGATGCGGTGGGCTGTGGGAAGCGGCCCCGCTCGGCGCCGGGCCCGACGGCGTGAGCCTCTCAACGCGCCCAGAACGGTGCGCTGATGGCGTCGAACGGCCCGGCCGCGGACGAGCGCCAGGGTTTCCGGCTCTACGTCATCGGCATCGTGGCGGTGTGCCTTGTGGCCGGCCTCTTCGCTCGCTTGTGGTACCTGCAGGTGCTCGAGAGCGAAGAGCTGCAGACGGCCGCGGCCACGAACATCCTGCGAGTCGTCTACACGGAGGCGCCCCGGGGCCGCATCTTCGACGCCAGCGGCCGGATCCTCGTCGACAACCGGGTGGTCCAAGTGGTGACGGTCGACCGCCTGGCGTTCCGGGCCGCTCTCGGCGAGTCCGAGCAGCAGGACGTCCTGCTCGAGCTGGCCGAGATCATCAGCCGCTCGGGTCGCCTCACGAAGGTGCGCCACATCGAGGAGCGGCTGGCCAGCCTGGAGTTCGGACCCTTCGACAAGGTTCCCGTGGCCTTCGACATCGACCCCGACCTGCTGGTGTATCTGGGCGAGCGGCCGGACCTGTTCCCCGGAGTATCGGTGGAGGAGCGCACCGTTCGCAGCTACCCGTACGGCGAGCTGGCCGCGCACCTGCTCGGGTACGTGGGCCCGCTCACCCAGCCCGAGTACCGGGCTCAGAGCGCGCAGATCGACCCGACCGACCCCGACGCCAAGACGTACCAGCCCGGAGACGAGATCGGGAAGTCCGGAATCGAGCGGATCTTCGAGAACGAGCTGAGGGGGGTTCCCGGCGTGCGCGTCTTCGAGGTGAACCGGCTCGACGAGATCGTGAAGGTCCACGACGACAAGGGTCGCCAGCCGATACCCGGCAGCGACGTGCACCTCACGATCGACCTCGACATCCAGAGCCTGCTCGAGCGCGAGCTGCGGCGGGGCCTCGATGAGGCTCGACGGCAGGAGCCTCCCGCGGAGAGTCCCGACACCCCCGACTTCGTGGCATCGTCGGGAGCGGCGGTTGCCATCGACCCTCGGGACGGCTCGATCCTGGCCATGGCCTCGTTCCCAACCTTCGATCCCCGCGACTTCGTGAACGGCATATCGCAGCGGCAGTTCAATGAACTCACCGCGCAGGAGAACTTCTCCCCGATCCTCAACCGCGCCATCCAGGGTCTCTACCCGCCCGGCTCGACGTTCAAGGTGGTGACGGCCTATGCAGCCATCACCCAGGGGGTGATAGGCGCCGATGCCTCCTCGTTGATCGGCGTGGACGAGTTCTACAACGACACCGGCACGTATCGCTATCCCTTCTGCCTGGAGGAGTCCGACACATGCCTGTTCGACAGCCCCTACTGCTGCGAGCGCGGCGTCGATCTGAGGGACGCCATCACGGTGTCGAGCGACACGTACTTTTACCGGCTTGCCGGGGAGGGCTTCTTCCGGCGGCGGACGCCCCTCGACGAGGGCATACAGGAGTCGGCGCGGGCGTTCGGACTGGGCACGCAGACCGGCGTTCCGCTGCCCCACGAGCGCGCCGGGGTGGTGCCCGACAGGGACTACTACGACTTTCAGTACGACCAGGGCGTGTTCCTGCGCGGCGGCGACCAGTGGTTCGCAGGAGACACGATCAACCTGGCGATCGGCCAGGGCAACCTGCTGACGACTCCGCTGCAGGTGGCCAACGTCTACGCCTCCCTGGCCAGCGAGGGGAAGATTCATCAGCCGAACATCGCGGTCAAGATCACCGACCGCAACGGAGAGATCCTCGAGGAGTTCGGTCCGAGACTGCTGCGCGAGCTGGAATGGACGGCCGAGATCGCGACGCCGCTGCTCGACGGGATGAACGGCGTCACCGCGTACAACCTGCCCAGCAGCTCCGGTGGCGAGGCCCTGCTGCAGGGGACGGCTTACGAGGCCTTCAACCTCCCCGGGGCGGGAGGCGTCAACTTCCCGCTGGCGGCGTGGCCGGTCGCGGGCAAGACGGGCACTGCCGAGAAGCAGGGAAAGGCCGACTTCGCCTGGTTCGCGGCGTTCGGCCCGGCCTCCTGGCCCGAACGCGGCTACCGCCACACTCCCGAAGTGGTGGTGGCGATGGTGCTGGAGGAGGCCGGCTTCGGCGGTGACGTGGCCGCGCCGGCGGTGGCCCGGGTGCTTCTCCCGATCGCCACCGACACGGTCGGCCGGGCCCGCACGGCCAGGGAAGTGGACGTGTGCTATGCGGAGGTCAAGCAACTGGCGTCGTTCCTGGAGGGTGTCCGCACCGGCGAGATCAAGGTGGATTCCGACGGCGTGCCCCTCTCCGAGACGCGCCCCGAGCTGTCGGAGGACTGCTCTGAGCTGGTGGGCGGCGAAGAGGCCGTCGAACGGCGAGGACTGGACGCACTGCTGTGACCTCCACCGCGACGGAGCCGGCCCGCCGCAAGGCTTCTCCCGATCCCTGGTGGCTGCTGGTCGACCCCTTCCTGATCCTGTCGGCCCTGGCCACCGCCGCGATGGGGGCGGTGCTGGTGTATTCGGCGACCAGGGGCGTCGTCGGCGACTTCACCGAGCCCAGCACCGAGTTTCTCGAGCGCCAGGCGCTGTTCATCGTGATGGGCGTCGTGGCCGGAGCGTCCGCCGTGTTCGTCCCGCCCCGGCTGATGAAGACGCTCTATCCGCTGGTCTACCTCACGATGATCGCCGCGTTGTGGCTGGTGCTGCAGGTGGGCGTGGAGGTCAGCGGGACCAGAGGCTGGTTCTCCCTCGGCCCGTTCAGGATGCAGCCCTCGGAGCCCGGCAAGCTCGTGGTGATCATCGGGCTGGCCCTGCTGCTGGCGCCCCGCGGGAAGGAAGCGGGCATCAGGCGGGTCCTGCTCGCCCTGCTCATGGCCGCGGCGCCGATAGCCCTGCTCCTTCTCCAGCCCGATCTCGGGACCACGCTGGTGTACCTGGTGATCGCGCTGGTCATGGTGATTGTCAGCGGGATCAAGGCCCGCTGGATAGTCCTGCTGGCCATCATCGCGGTGGCGGGAACCGTCGGGGTGTACCGGTCGGACGCGCTGGCCGAATACCAGGAGGCCCGCCTGCGCGTGTACCTGTTCGCGTCCGACGTCAGCGACGAGTCCGCCAGCTATGCCTTCAACGTCGAGCAAGCCCAGATCGCCATCGGCAACGGCGGACTCCGGGGACAGGGACTGTTCCAGGGCACCCAGACCCGGTCCGACCTCGTGCCCCAGCAGCAGACCGACTTCATCTTCACCGTGGCGGGCGAGGAGTTGGGCCTGCGCGGCGCGTCCCTGCTGCTCGGCCTGCTCGCCGTCCTGCTGTTCCGCGTCTGGCGGACGGCCCAGCTCGCCTCGACGCCCTTCGAGCGGCTGATGTGCACCGGGATCTTCGCCATGCTCCTGTTCCAGACGTTCCAGTCGGTCGGAATGACCATGGGGATGATGCCGGTCACCGGCATCCCCCTCCCGCTGGTGAGCTACGGAGGATCCTCGATGCTCACCACCATGGCGTCGCTCGGGCTCGTCGCCGGCGTCTACCGCCGCCGCCTCGACATCGAAGGCATGCTCGGCGCTCAGCAGTAGGCTGGCACAGTGAGGAGTTTGTGGCATTGCCGGCTGGTGGAACCGTGAACCTGTGGCACCGGCTAGAGCCTCTGTTGCCTCAGGTGTCCAAACCGGCTCGATACATCGGCGGCGAGGACGGCATGCAGGCCCCCCGCCACGGGCCCGGCGTCGTGTCGTGGCTGCTCACCTACCCCGACACCTACGAGATCGGTCTGCCCAACCAGGGCCTCCAGATCCTCTACGAGATACTCAACGAGCGCCCGGACGCGGCCGCCGAGCGCGCCTACGCGCCCTGGGTCGATCTCGAGGCGCTCATGAGGTCAGAGGGGCTGCCGCTGTTCTCGCTCGACACCCACCGCCCGGCCGCGCTGTTCGATGTCATCGCCTTCAACCTCTCGGCTGAGCTCACCTACACCAACGTGCTGAACTGCATCGACCTCGCGGGTGTGGACGTCCGGGCCGCCGAGAGGCACGACGCGGATCCCCTCATCGGCGCCGGGGGGCACTGCACCTACAATCCCGAGCCGCTGGCCGACTTCCTGGACTTCGTCGTGCTCGGCGACGGCGAGGAGGCGGTGGGCGACATCACCGAGGTGTTGCACGACTGGAAGGTGTCGGGACGCCCGGGGGGCCGAGCGGGGGTGCTGCGGGCCCTTGCCCGCGTGCCGGGCGTGTATGTGCCGTCCATGTACAACGTCGCCTACGACGGCGACCGGCTCGCAGCGGTCGAGCCGCGCCACCCCGACGTGCCCGCGGTCGTGGAGAAGCGCACGATCGCCGACCTGGCCGAATGGCCCTATCCCAAGCGGCAGCTCGTACCGCTCACCGAGGTGGTCCACGACCGCCTCAACGTCGAGGTCTTCCGGGGCTGCACCCGCGGCTGCCGCTTCTGCCAGGCCGGGATGATCACCCGCCCCGTGCGCGAGCGTCCCGCCGAACAGGTTCGCACCATGGTGGGCGAGGGCCTGCGGCGCACCGGCTACGACGAGGTCGCCCTCACCTCGCTGAGCACCGCCGACTTCAGCGGCATCGAGCGGGTCGTGGCCGACACCGTCAGCGGCGCCGGCTGCGGCCAGGTCTCGGTGTCGCTGCCCAGCCTGCGGGTCGACGCCTTCACGGTGGGGATTGCCGCCCAGATCCAGCGGGCGCGCCGAACCGGGCTGACGTTCGCGCCGGAGGCGGGCACCTGGCGGATGCGCCAAGTGATCAACAAGCTCATCACCAACGACGACCTCTACTCCGCGGCAGAATCGGCCTACTCGCAGGGGTGGCGCCGGATGAAGCTCTACTTCCTCACCGGACTGCCCACCGAGACCGATTCCGACACCCTCGGCATCGCCGAGCTGGCCCGCAACTGCGTTGCGCTGGGCCGAGACCACGTGCGCTCGCCGTCGGTGACCGTCTCGGTCGGCGGGTTCGTGCCCAAGCCGTTCACCCCCTTCCAGTGGTTCGGCCAGAACACCGTGGCGGAGCTTCGCCGCAAGATCGGCCTGCTGCGCGACGGCCTGCGCAGGGCCAGGGGCGTCCAGCTCAAATGGCACGATCCCGCCGCCAGCCTGGCCGAGGGTCTGGCCAGCCGGGGAGACCGCCGCCTCGGGCCGGTGATCGAGCACGTCTGGCGCCACGGCGGCACGTTCCAGGAGTGGTCCGAGCACTTCGACCTCGGGCGCTGGCAGGCCGCGGCCGCCGCCTGCGGCATCGACATCGACGCCTACGTCCACCGGCATCGCACTCTCGACGAGGTCCTGCCCTGGGACCACCTGTCCGCCGGGCTCCACAAGGACTTCCTGTGGCAGGACTGGCGCGACGCTCTCGACGAGGTCGGCCTGGAAGACTGCCGCTGGACGCCTTGCTACGACTGCGGCGCCTGCACCGGCTACGGCATCGAGCACGTGGTGGCGTCCGCCGTGCCGCCGGCGGGCGGAAGCCAGGGCACCGGCATGGACCTCTCGCGGGGCGGCGAGGTCCCGGTGCGGCTGCTCGAACGATCTTTGGCGGGGGCGGCGACATGAGGGGCTCGCGCCTCAGGGTCCGCTTCTCGAAGCACGGCAAGGTTCGCTTTACTTCGCACCGGGACGTGGCCCGGATATGGGAGCGGTCGCTGCGCCGGGCCCGAGTGCCCGTGGCCTACTCGGCCGGTTTCAGCCCCCGGCCGAAGATTGCGTACGGGCTGGCCCTCCCGACCGGATACTCCTCCGACGCCGAGTACCTCGACGTCGAGGTCGATCCGGTGTGGGCGGCCGGCATCGGCAACGAGACCCTCGTCGGCGCGTTGACCGCGTCGCTGCCGACGGGCATGACAGCGCTGGCCGCGGTCGAGCTCGCCTCAGGCGAGCCGTCGCTCCAGCACGCGGTGACTAGCTGTACTTGGAGGATCGACGCAGCCGGCGCCGACGCCCGAGAGGCGTCGGAGGCGGTGTCGCGGGCGATGGACGGCGGCGAGCTGCTCGTGCAACGCGAGCGCAAGGGGCGGCTCAGCATCGACGACATCCGGCCCGCCGTGCATGCAGTCGAAGTGCAGGGGAACATCACCGACGGCGTGAGGCTCACCGCCGAGCTGGCCACGCAACCGCGGGCGGTGCGTCCCGCGGAGCTGCTGGCGAGCCTATGCCCGCCGCTCATACTTCTGCGGGCGTGCCGTCTTCACCAATGGATCACAACCGACACAGGCGAGCGCCGTGAACCGCTGGCGTTCGCCGAGCTGTCGGTCGCAGCAGCGGGAGTCGAGCCATGAGCACCCCGCTCACACATTCGAAGGAACACCATGAACAAGGAACGCCAACCGGCGGGCGCCTCTCGCGCCGCCGACAAGAGAGCACAACCGCCTAGGAAGTCGAGCGACAAGGAATCCAAGCCTTCCGGATCGTCCAAGCCGTCCGGACCGCGTGCACCCAAGGCGGCCCAGCCAGGACGTCCAGGCCCCTCAGGTGGCCGGAAGCCGCAGATCGGCGACACCCGTCCGGCACCGCCGGTGCCCGCGAAAGACTCCGGTGGACGGGGCTCCGAGGGCGGATCTGGATCCGGTGGGCGCAGGCGGCGGCGGCGGCGCGGCGGCGGTCGGGGCGGCGGGCAGAAGTCCCACGCCCCCGCGGTAGTGGAAGCGGTCACGTACGACGAGCCGGTAGAGCTCGATGAGAAGAGCATGCGGGGGCGGCGGGGCCGTACCCGCAAGGGTCAGGCCGTGGGCCGCTATCTCATGTGCGTTCACGTCGACGAGCGCGCCACGCAGATAGCGGTGCTCGAGGGGCGCCGCCTCATCGAGTTCAGGGTGTCGCGCCCGGCCGACGACGTCAGCCAGATCCACGGCAACATCTACCTGGGCCGGGTTCAGAACGTGCTGCCCGGCATGGAGACGGCCTTCGTCGACATCGGAACGCCCAAGAACGCGGTGCTGTACCGGGGCGACGTCCAGTACGACCCCGAAGAGATCGAGTCGGGCCGGACCGAGGGCGACCAGGCCAAGCCGCGGATCGAGGATCTGCTCCGGCCCAAGCAGTCGATCCTGTGCCAGGTGACCAAGAATCCCATCGGGGAGAAGGGCGCCCGCCTCACCCAGGACGTGTCGCTGGCGGGGCGGTTCGTGGTGCTGGTGCCGAACTCTTCGGGCTTCGGGATATCGAAGCGGCTGCCGGACTCCGAGCGCAAGCGCCTGCGGTCGATCCTCGAACGGGTCAAGCCCGAGGGCCACGGCCTGATCATGCGAACCGCGGCCGAGAAGGTGACCGCAGCCGAGATCGAGCGGGACGTGGCCCGCCTCGTGGGCCAGTGGAACGACATCTCCAAGCTGGCCCAGTCGTCCTCCGCGCCCGCGCTGCTGTACCGGGAGCCGGCCGCGCCCCTGCGCCTGATCCGCGAGGAGCTCAACTCCGACTACCGGGGAGTGATCATCGACGACCGGCGGCTGTATTCCGAGGTGTCGGGCTACGTCTCGTCGATCATCCGGCCCCTCGCCGACCGGGTGGAGTACTACGACGCAGGCCGCGAGAAGCTGCCGCTGTTCGAGCGCTACTACATCACCGAGCAGCTCAAGAAGGCGCTCGAGCCCAAGGTGTGGCTGCCCTCGGGCGGCTCGCTCATCATCGAGCACACCGAGGCCCTCACCGTGGTCGACGTGAACACGGGCAAGAACGTGGGCAAGTCCAGCCTCGAGGAGACGGTGCTGGCCAACAACCTGGAGGCCGCCGACGAGCTGGCCCGCCAGCTGCGGCTGCGCGACATCGGCGGGATCATCGTGGTCGACTTCGTCGACATGGAGCAGGCCGCCAACCGGGCCCAGGTCACCAAGCGCTTCCGGGACGCGCTGGCCCGGGACAAGACCCGCACGCAGGTGCTGGACATCAGCGGGCTCGGGCTCATGGAGATGACTCGCAAGCGCAGCGGCGAAGGACTTCTCGAGTCGCTGTCGGACATCTGCGGAGACTGCTCGGGCCGCGGCTACCGGTTGATGGCCGAGCTCATGGACTAGCTGCCGGGCCCGAGCGGCCCGTGAACGATGCGAAGGTCAGCGGGAGACAGCGAGCCGCGGGAGATACCGAGCCGCGGGAGACGGCGAGCCGCGGGAGACAGCGAGCCGCGGGAGATACCGAGCCGAGGATCAGGAGCCCCTCGCGGGTACCCTCTGGTGGCTATGTATGCAGTCGTGGAGACGGGCGGGAAGCAGTACCGCGTCGAGCAGGGTTCCACCATCGAGGTGGAACGCGTGGCCGAGCCCGGCTCGGAGATCTCGCTGCGACCGGTGATGCTGGTCGACGGCGAGGCGGTGCTGGCCACGCCGTCCGACCTCGCGGGCGCCAGCGTGACCGCGATCGTCCTGGACGAGCATCGCGGCCCCAAGATCCGCGGCTTCACCTACAAGTCCAAGAGCAACCAGCGTCGCCGGTGGGGTCACCGCCAGACGCTGGCCACCCTCGAGATCACCGACATCCGGAAGGGCTGATCCGCCATGTCCAAGACCAAGGGCGGGGGATCCACCCGCAACGGCCGCGACTCGAACGCGCAGCGCCTCGGCGTGAAGGTGTACGACGGGGGCCGCGTCCTGGCCGGGGCGATCATCGTGCGCCAGAGGGGCACGAAGTTCCATCCGGGCACCAACGTCGGGCGCGGCGGTGACGACACGCTGTTCGCCAAGGCCGACGGCGTGGTCCGCTTCGGTGCCCGCCACGGCCGCAAGCTCGTCGAGGTAGTCCCCGCCGAATCCTGACTCCCCGGTCCGGCCGGGATCCGGGTCGGAATTGGCAGCGTTTTGCACGGTGTGCGTGCGTTCTGCTGCCAGTTCTTCGGGCGGGGACGTGGTGCGCGGGATTTGGCAGGGGGGCGCGCCGCTTCGGGCGTCCTGTGCTGCCAGTTCTGCGGTGTGGGGCGGTGGCTCTAGCCTGAGTGGGTGTCTGGGTTCGTCGATGAGTGCAACCTTCACGTCACCGCTGGTGACGGCGGAGCCGGGTGCGTCGCGTTCCGCCGGGAGGCTCATGTGGCGCGGGGCGGGCCATCCGGCGGCGACGGCGGCCGGGGCGGGGACGTCTGGCTGGTGGCGGACCGCAACGTCGCCTCACTGCTGGCCTTCCGCGATCATCCCCACCGCAGGGCGGCCAACGGCAAGCACGGCTCCGGCAACAATCGCCACGGGGCGCGGGGTGACGACCTGGTCGTGAAGGTTCCCATCGGCACCGTGGTCCTGGACCACGGCGACCATTCGCAGCTCGCGGACCTGTCGGCTCACGGCGAGCGCTGGCTGGCGGCTGGTGCCGGGGAGGGCGGCCGGGGCAACGCTCGTTTCCTGTCCAACCGCAGGCGCGCCCCCGCCTTCGCCGAACAGGGCGAGTTCGGCGAGCAGCGCTGGCTTCGCCTGGAGCTGAAGCTGCTGGCTGACGTGGCCATCGTCGGCTTCCCCAACGTCGGCAAATCGACGTTCATCAGCCGGGTGTCCGCGGCCAAGCCCAAGATCGCCGACTACCCCTTCACCACTCTGGAGCCCAACCTGGGCGTGTGCCGGCTCGATGACACCTTCGAGATGGTCCTGGCCGACATCCCGGGACTCATCGAGGGCGCCAGCGAGGGACGCGGCCTGGGCCACCGCTTTCTGCGTCACGTGGAGCGGGCCCGGGTGCTGCTCGTGCTGATCGACCTATGCGAGCTGGCCGATTGCTCCGCCGATGAGCAGTTGGCCGTGCTCCTGCGCGAGCTAGGCCGCTATCGCCCCGAACTGCTGGAGAGACCGCGGCTGGTGGTGGGCAGCCGGGCCGACACCGCGCCCGGAAAGGCATTCGGCTCGGGTTCAGCCGGCGGCTCGGGTTCGGCGTTCGGCTCGGGTTCAGCCGGCGGCTCGGGTTCGGCGTTCGGCTCGGGATCGGTGGGGCGCCTGTCGTCAGTCACCGGTGAGGGCGTGCCCGAAGTGCTCGGCGAGTTGAGCAGGATAGTGACCCAGGCTCGCACCCGTGAGCCGGTCCTCGATGTTCCGGTAGTGCATCGGCCCCTGCCGCCCGCGCAGGAGGTGGCCGTCCGGCGTCTCGACGCCCGTGTGTGGGCGGTCGAGGGCCGGGCCGCGGCTCGGTCAGTAGCGCTTAGCGACCTCACCGATCCCGGAGCCGTGGCCTATGCACAGGACCGGCTGCGCAGTCTCGGGGTAGAGCGGGCCCTGGCCCGGGCCGGCGCGGCCTACGGCGACGAGGTGCGCATCGGCGACTTCAGCTTCACGTACCTCGACGACGCCGATCCCGCAGCCAGAGGCCGAGCGGGTGCGCGATGAAGAAGCCCGAGAATGGCCGAACGCCCAGCGAGTCCGTGGCCCGAACGGCCTGTGAGGTCAGCGAGCAAGAGCCGGAGACCTTCCATCTCGGCGCGAGGGACTCTCACCGGCGCGCGTTCGCCGCTAGGGGCGGGGTCCGCAGGAGCGATTCCGTGGCGAGGTTGCTGTCTTGGAGGTGCACCACGAGCGCGCTTGCCACCGGCGGTGGGGTCCGCAGGAGCGACCGGTGAACGCCGCGGGCGGGACGACGCCCGAGACCGGCACGCCTGCGGGCCGCACGATCGTGGCCAAGATCGGGACGTCGTCGGTCACCGACGCAGCCGGCGCCATCGACCGCGCCGCCATCGAGAAGTTGTGCTCGGAGGTTGCTGATCTCAGGTCGCTCGGCAACCGGGTGGTGGTGGTCACCAGCGGGGCCATCGCGGCGGGGCTGCCCGAACTGGGGATGGGCGGCGATCGGCGTCGGGTGAATATGGAGACGCTGCAGGCGGTGGCAACCGTCGGGCAGAGCGCTCTCATGGGCATCTACCGGGAGGTGTTCGCCGCCTTGGGCGTGGTGGCCGGCCAGGTGCTGCTGGTCCCCCTCGACTTCGTGATCCGGAGCCAGTACGTCCATGCCGCGGCCACCCTGCAAAAGCTGTTGGAACTGGGAGTAGTGCCCATCGTCAACGAGAACGATGCGGTGGCCGACGACGAGATCCGGTGGGGCGACAACGACCGGCTGGCCGCGCTCGTGGCCAACCTGGTTCAGGCTGACCTGCTCGTGCTGCTGACCGACACTGCGGGGGTTCTCACCGAAGACCCCCGCCGCAACTCGAACGCCTCGCTGATCGAGGAGATCGTCGAGTTCGACCACTACCTCACCAGACGGGCCGGCGGCGCGGGGACGCAGCGAGGCAGCGGTGGCATGGCGTCCAAGCTCACCGCGGCCCGGGTGGCTTCGCTGTCGGGTGTGCCCACGGTGATCGCCGACGCCAAGCGGCCCGCCGTGCTGGCCGACGCCACGGCCGGCGTGGCCGGCGTCGGCACGCTGGTGCGGGCCTCGGCCCAGCGGCTGCCGGCCCGCAAGCTGTGGATCGGCTTCGCGGTGGGCTCGCAGGGCGAGATCTCAGTGGACGCGGGGGCCAGGGCCGCGCTCGAGCGGGGCAAGTCGCTGCTGGCCATCGGAGTCAAGTCGGTGTCCGGCACCTTCGACGCCGGCGCACCGGTCGAGGTGCGCGAGGCGGGAGGCGAGGTGTTCGCCAAGGGCCTGGCCCGCCACAGCAGCGACGACCTGCGCGACGCCGCCGGCCGCCGGCGCGAGGACCTCCCACCCGGCGCACCCCACGTGGTTATCCATGCCAACGACCTGGTAGTCCTGCCCAACTCCTGATCTCTCCGCAGCATCGGTTTCAGGCGCGTCAGCCGGAGTGGTCGCGGCTGCCGCGCTGAGCGCTGCTCGACACCGGTGTGAGACGCCCTATGAGGGTTTCAGGCCTCGCCGGTGGTTGACTGCGGGATCTCCTGTGGTGCAGGGGCTTCGATCCCGAGTTGCTCCCGGATCTGGGTGAGTCTGGCCTTAGCTTCCTGGTTGCGGGCCGCGGCCTCTATCTCCAGCATCCGGCCCTCGGTGCTGCTCTCCTCGACCAGTTCAGCCGCGCCCTTGGCTTTGGCGTAGCGGGCCTCGATTTTGTCCCGGACCTCGGCCAGAGTCGGCACATCCTCCCCTACGGCCTCCGACAGCGTGCTCATGGCCTCGTTCATCTGCTCCTGCATCCGGGCCTGGTCGAGCTGCCCGAGGAGCTTCTGGCGCTCGCTGAGCTTCTCCTGGAGGCCGAGCGCATTCTGGGACACGGCCGCTTTGGCCTGGTCGGCGGCCTCGGAGGTCTGGAAGAGGAGGCTCTTGAGGCTCTCGATCTCCTCCTCGAGGGTGATGAGCCGGCCGGCCAGTTGTTCGGCCGCATTCGCGTAGGAGCTCGCCTTGGCCTCGTCCCCGGTCTGGGCGGCCTCTTCGGCCATCATGATCGCCTGGCGGGCGTTGCGGTTGACCCTCTCCAGCTCGGTGAGGGCCCGGTTGAGCCGGATCTCGGTCTGCTTGTGGTTGGCGATCACGTTGGCGGCCTGGTCCTTGAGGCGCCGATGCTGATCGCGAGCCTCCGCGATGGCCTGCTCCAACTGGATCTTGGGGTCGGCGCTCTCCTCGAGCCGGCCCGCCAGCCGGGCAGTCAGATACTTCCAGCGGCGCTTGAGGAGTTTCCACATGTGGATAACTCTAGTCCCGCGACGAGGCTGAGCGGATGGGTTCGGCCTCTAGGGCCACAGCGCCCTTCGTAGCGGGCGCAGCAGCAGGTGGGCCTCGGCGACGCCGCGGCGGTAGGCGACAATCGTGTACACGCCGACGGCGAACGCAGCCGCAATGGGGGCGGACAGGAGCAGGGGCCAGTCTCCGATCAGGAGCTTGAGCGCGGCGGTCGCGGCGAACGCCACCGCCGCGGCGACAGTCGGAGCGCCCAGCGCCGAGCGGACTGCCTCTTCCGCGCGGAGCCGGCGAGCCAGCAACACGATCTCCGTCCAGGCGGCCACGGCTGATCCGAGGGCCAGCCCCACCGCGCCCAGTCGCACGGCATCGCCGAGGGCTCTCTCGGCCTCGGGCAGAGCCCAGGCCAGCCCGAGTGGGCCGGTGGTGCTGAGCAGGCCGTCCGGACCCACCACGATGCGGTCGAGAGGGAACATCACGGTCATGCCGACCGCAGCGGCCACCACTACTCGCACCGTCGCGATCCGGGCCGGTCCGGACGTGTCGCCCTTGGCGTAGCAGACGTTCTGAAGCACCCTGCTCAGGCCGGTGGCCGGCAGTCCCAGCGCGTAGGCCCCCACCACGAACCACACGAGCACGGTGTCGGCCGAGCCGAACACACCGCCCTGGAACAGCAAACCAACCACCAGGTCGCCGGCTGCGAGGTACAGCGCGGCGGCCATTAGCATCCAGAAAGCCACCTTGTGCATGGCGGAGCGAGACCGCGTCGCCAGTGCGACGGGGTCGTCCGCCTGGCGGGACATCTCCGGCAACTCTGCGGCAGCCACGCTCATGGCGAACAGGCTCACGGGCATCATGTAGAGCATCTGGCCCCGGTACAGGGCGGCCATGGCCCCCGTGGCCAGCAGCGACGCCAGCATCAAGTCGACGTAAGCGGAGACCTGCACCGCGCCGCGTCCCAGCACAGCGGGGCCGAACCGGCGCCGGATCTCGCGCAGGCCGGCGTGGCCGCGCATCCATCTGAACCGCAGCCCGCGGGCCAGGCGCAAGGCGAGCGGCAGCTGCACCAGCAACTGGGCCAGGCCGCCACCGGCCACCCCCCAGGCCAGGGCCCGGGCCACGCCGTCCAAGTCGAAGGCGAGGATCCACGCGGTCACCAGCGCGCCGACCTGCAGCGCGTTCCACAGCACCGGGGCGGCGTAGGACAGGAAGAACCGGCGGTGGCTGAGGAGCACGCCCAGACACCAGGCCGAGAGCACCGCGAAGCCCGTGCCCAGCGCAGTGATGCGCACCAGTGAAACCGCCAGCTCGAAGCGTTCGCCTTCGAGGCCGGGTGCCAGCACGAACGTGATCGGGCGGGCCAGCGTCACGATCAGCGCCACTGCCAGCCCCACCACGACCATGAGCGCGGCCGCGACCGCACCGGCCACCTGTCCCGGATCGGTGCGGTCGCCCTGCTTGCGGGCGCTCTCGTCGAGCAGCCGGCTGTAGACGGGCACGAAACTGGCCGACAGCACGCCCTCGCCGAGCAGGTTCTGGAGCATGTTCGGGATGCGCATTGCCACCGCGAAGGCGTCGCCGGCCGCGGTGTTGCCCAGCAGCCGGGAAGCGACCGTCTCGCGCCCCAGACCGGCCAGGCGGCTGGCGGCGATTCCCAGCGCCACCATCACAGAGCCCGAAGCCCGGCGAGGGCGCCTCGGTTCAGTCACAGATCCTCATGAAGCTGCCAATCCGCTCGGCCTCTGGGGGCGAGGCTAGCCGCGCCGTCCCTATAGCCTGAGGTGATGAGCAGCGCTGCAACCTCTGTCATGACGTCGGCCGCGCCCGCCATGCCGGTCGGCACTCCCGCCGCGGTGCCCGGGTCCGAGCGCTCCCCGGCACCGGTAGCGGAGCTGGCTGCCCGGGCCAAGGCTGCATCCAGGCTGATGGCGGCGGCCTCCACCGCGGCCAAGAACGGCGCCCTTCATGCTGCGGCCGACCTGCTGGTGGACCGAGCCGGCCAAATCTGCGCCGCCAACGCCTCCGACGTGGCCCGGGCCGAGGCCGGGGGGACTCCACCCCCTCTCGTCGACCGCCTCCGGCTGTCGCCGGCCCGGATCGGCGCCATGGCCGACGGCCTCCGGCAGATCGCGGCCCGGCCCGATCCCATCGGCGAGGTGGCCGACGGCTGGGTGAGGCCCAACGGGCTGCGCATCGAGCGAGTCCGAGTGCCCCTCGGCGTGGTGGCCATCATCTACGAGAGCCGGCCCAACGTCACCTCGGACGCCGCCGGCCTCTGTCTCAAGTCGGGCAACTCAGCCTTCCTGCGGGGCTCGTCGTCGGCCATCCAGTCCAACCTGGCCATCGCGGCCGCCATCCGCGAGGCCGTCTCGTCGGCCGGACTGCCGGCCGACGCCCTCGTGTTGGTGGAGGACACCTCGCGGGCTGCGGCGGTGGAGTTCATGCAGCAGAACGACTACATCGACTGCCTGATCCCCCGGGGCGGGCCGTCGCTCATCTCCTCGGTGCTGGAGCACGCCACCGTTCCCGTCGTCATCGACGGGGCGGGCAATTGCCACGCCTATGTGGACGCCTCCGCCGATCTCGATGCCGCCCTCGACATCGTCGTGAACGGCAAGACTCAGCGGCCTGGGGTGTGCAACGCGCTGGAGTCGCTGGTGGTCCACTCGGCCGTCGCGGCAGAGTTCCTGCCCCGGGCCGCCGACGCGCTGAACGGCGTGGAGCTGCTCGGCGACGAGCGGGCCCGCCAGTCCGTGCCGTCGATGGGGGAGGCGACCGCCGCCGACCACGCCACCGAGTTCTTGGACCTGAAGATGTCGGTGAAGGTGGTGGACACCCTCGACGAGGCCATCGCCCATGTGAACGACAACGGATCGGGCCACTCCGAGACCATCGTCACCGCCGATCTCGCCGCCGCCGACCGCTTCACCAAACAGGTGGACGCCGCGGCCGTTCTCGTCAACGCCTCCACCCGGTTCGTGGACGGCGAGGAGTTCGGATTCGGGGCCGAGATCGGCATAAGCACCCAGAAGCTCCACGCCCGCGGCCCCATGGGGCTCGACCAGCTCACCACTCTCAAATTCGTCGTGCGCGGCGAAGGCCACATCCGCTGATTGACAAGTCTGGTTGATCGCAATGTCACATCGCTTCACTGACGTCGACGCGGTCCAACAGGACCTCTCCAAGGTCGACTACCTCTGCGACTCGGGCCTCGCCGGGGTCGTCTATCTGGCCGACCGCCTCGACAAGCCGGTGCTCGTCGAGGGGCCGGCCGGCACCGGAAAGACCCAGCTGGCCAAGAGCGTGGCCGAGATGACCGGCAGCCGGCTGATCCGCCTGCAGTGCTACGAGGGCCTCGACGAGGCCAAAGCGCTGTACGAGTGGAACTACAAGAAGCAGCTGCTGCGGATCCAGACCGAGCGCGACGCGGACGTGGGCTGGGACGAGGTCTCCGACGACATCTTCTCCGACGAGTTCCTGCTGACCCGCCCACTGCTGGAGGCCATCAGGGCCGTCGATCCGATCGTGCTGCTGATCGACGAGGTCGACCGGGTGGAGGTCGAGACCGAGGCCCTCCTGCTGGAGATCCTCAGCGAGTACCAGGTCTCGATCCCGGAGCTGGGCACCATGGAGGCGCTGCAGGTGCCGCTGGTGTTCCTCACCTCCAACAACACCCGCGAGCTGAGCGAGGCCCTCAAGCGGCGCTGCCTGTACCTGCACATCGACTATCCGTCGATGGAGCGCGAGAGGGAGATCGTGCTGGCCAAAGTGCCCGACATCGCCGAGAACCTGGCCGAGCAGGTGGCCCGGGTGGTCCGCTCCATCCGCCGGCTGGAGCTCAAGAAGCCGCCGTCGGTGTCGGAGACGCTCGACTGGGCCCGCACGCTGGTTCTGCTGGGCGTGCAGCACGTCGACGCCGACGTGGCCGCCGAGACGGTCAACATCTTGCTGAAGTACCAGAGCGACATCGCCAAGGCAAACAAGGAGCTGGCGACCGTCGACGGCCTCGCGCCCTAGAAGCCGAGCGGGTGACTGACCTGCCCACGCTTCCGGTCGAGGCTGGGGACCCCCTCCTGGACCTGCTCAACGGCTTCATCGCCGAGCTGCGGGCGGTCGGCATCCCCGCCAGCCTCACCGAGAACCTCGACGCCATGGAGGCGGTCAAGCACGTCCCCATCACCGACCGCGACACCTTCAAGTACGCCCTGGCCGCCACCCTGGTGAAGAACCAGGCCCACTGGAAGGCCTTCGAGACCGTCTTCGAGGTGTACTTCTCCCTGCGAGGTGCCCAGTACGAGATCGCGGCGGAGGACCTCGACGAGGCCGACGAGGCCGACGGCGAGATCCGGGCCGAAGGCGACCGGGGCTCCGGTGGCGACATGCTCAGCCCCGAGGAACTGGCCGAGATGCTCTACCGGGCGCTGATGCGGGGCGACTCCGAGATGCTGCGGGCCGCGGCCCGCGAGGCGGTGCGCCGCTACGCGGGGATGGAGCCCGGCCGACCCGTGGGGGGCACCTACTACCTGTACCGCACCCTGCGGAACCTGGACCTCGACCGGGTGCTGGAGCGTCTCATGGAGGCGGCCCAGCACACCGAGGGCGGCGTCGACGACTTCGACCTGCGCTTGAGGCGCGACGAGTTCGAGCTGCGCATCGCCGAACTCAAGCGCCAGATCGAGGCCGAGATCCGGCGAAGGCTGGTGGCCGACCGGGGCGTCGAGGCCATGGCCAAGACCCTGCGCAAGCCGCTGCCGTCGGACATCGACTTCATGCACGCGTCACGCGAGGAGATGGCCAGCCTGCGCAAGGCCATCTACCCGCTGACCCGCAAGCTGGCCGCCAGGCTGGTCCGCAAGCGCCGCCACGGCCGGGCGGGGCCCCTCGACTTCCGCTCGACGGTGCGCCACTCGCTGTCCTACGGGGGCGTGCCGGTGGAGCCGAAGTTCCGCCACCCCCGGCCCCACAAGCCCGACATCATGGTGGTGGCCGACGTGTCGGGCTCGGTGGCCGCCTTCGCCCGGTTCACGCTGCACCTGGTGTACGCCATCTCGAGCCAGTTCTCCAAGGTCCGGTCGTTCGTGTTCATCGACGGGCTCGACGAGGTGACCAGCTTCTTCGAGGGCACCGACGACATCGCCGAGGCGGTGCACCGGGTCAACACCGAGGCCGACGTGGTGTGGGTGGACGGCCACTCCGACTACGGCCACGCCCTGGGCGTGTTCTGGGACAACTACGCCGACGGCGTCGGCCCCCGCACCACGGTGCTGATCCTCGGCGACGCCCGCAACAACTACCACGCCCCCGAGAGCTGGATAGTCAAGGCCCTGCAGCAGAAGGCCCGCCACGTGTATTGGCTCAACCCCGAGCCCCGCAGCTACTGGGACACCGGCGACTCGATAGTGGGGGAGTACGCCCCCCACTGCGACGGCGTCTTCGAGGTGAGAAACCTCCGCCAGCTGGAAGCCTTCGTAGACCGCCTGGCCTGAGTTCTCGGCCCTGAGTTCTCAGCTGCGGTCCGAGAGCATCTCGGCTACCCGGAAGGCGAGGTCAACCGACTGGCGGCCGTTGAGGCGGGGGTCGCACAGGGTCTCGAAGGCCTGCTCCAAGTCGGCGTCGAGGATCTGGTCGGCGCCGCCTATGCACTCGGTGACGGCGTCGCCGGTCAGTTCCACATGCACGCCGCCGGGCCAGGTCCCGCACGCGGTGTGGGCCGCGAAGAAGCCGCCGATCTCGGCTAGCACGTCATCGAAGTCGCGGGTCTTGCGTCCCGACTTGGACGTGTAGGTGTTGCCGTGCATCGGGTCGCAGGCCCAGGCCACCGGATGGCCCGAGTCCCGCACGGCCCGCAACAGCGGCGGCAGCAGCGTCTCCACCTTGCTGGCGCCCATCCTGGTGATGAGCGTGAGCCGGCCCGGCACCCGCTGCGGGTTGAGCAGCTCGCACAATGCGACCACCTCGTCGGCGGTGGCGGTGGGCCCGATCTTGCAGCCCAGCGGGTTGTGCACGCCCCGCAGGAACTCCACGTGGGCGCCGTCGAGCTGGCGGGTGCGCTCGCCGATCCAGAGCATGTGGGCCGAGCAGTCGTACCAGTCGCCGCTGGTCGAGTCCTCGCGGGTCAGCGCCTCCTCGAAGTCCAGCACCAGGGCCTCGTGGCTGGTGTAGAACTCCACCTCGTGCAACTGCGCCGTGTTGGCGGTGGTCACCCCGCACGCGGTCATGAACCGCAGGGCCCGGTCTATCTCATCGGCCATCTGCGAGTAGCGACGGCCTGCCGGTGACGTGGCCACGAACTCCCGGTTCCAGCTGGCCACCCTCGACAGGTCGGCGTAGCCGCCCCGGGTGAACGCCCGCAGCAGGTTGAGGGTGGACGCGGCCCGGTGGTATGCGGTCAGCAGGCGTCGGGGGTCGGGCAGCCGCTCGGCCTCGCTGAAGCCGATGTCGTTGACCATGTGGCCGAGGAACGACGTGAGCTCCACCTCGCCCACCGTCTCGGTGGGGCTGGAGCGGGGCTTGGCGAACTGGCCCGCGATCCGGCCGACCTTCACCAGGGGAACGCCCCCCGAGTAGGTCAGCACGATGGCCATCTGCAGGATCACCCGCAGCTTGTCCCGTATCGAGTCGGCCGAGGAGTCGAACGACTCCGCGCAGTCGCCCGCCTGCAGCAGGAAGGCCTCGCCGTTGGCCACCCGTCCGAGATGGCTGGTCAGCGAGCGGGCCTCGCCCGCGAACACCAGGGGAGGCAGATCGCGCAGGGCCTTGGTGGCCTGCTCTAGCTCGGCCTCGTCGGGCCAAGCCGGCTGCTGGAGAGCAGGCTTGGCCCGCCAGGACGACGGCAACCAGTCGCTTCCGCCGGCGAACAGGGTGGGATCTCCGGCGGACATGGGCGCTATGCCGCGTCGACCGTCTCGGCCAGACTCAGCTCCTCGGCATGCTCGCGCACGGCGTTGATGGCGCGCTTCACCAGGCGGCGGGCCGCCTCGGCGGTGACGCCCAGCTCCTCACCGACCTCGCGGTAGGAGCGCTTGATGCCGTCGGAGAGCCCGAAGCGCTGCTCGACGGCGTACTTGGCCCGGGGCTCGAGGATGTCGAGCAGACCGGTCACCATCTCCTCCTCGGCCTTGGCCATGACCTCGAGCTCGGGCCCGGGGTTGGCGTCGGGGAGCAGATCGATCAGCTCGTTGCTGTCGTCGTCGCCGATGGTGCGGTCGAGGGAGGTGGGGGTGGTCAGCCGGTGCAGCCGGGCATGGTCGTCGTCCAGCTCGTCGCCGTCGCCGGACACCTGCCGCAGCGCGGCCCGCAGGGACGCGGACCGGTCGCCGGGCAGCCGCACCAGGCTCGCCTTCTGGTCGAGGGCCCGTCCGATTGACTGGCGGATCCAGAAGGTCGCGTAGGTCGAGAACTTGAAGCCCTTGCGCCAGTCGAACTTGTCGACCGCGTGCTCGAGGCCGAGGTTCCCCTCCTGGATGAGGTCGAGCAGTTCCATGCCCGGGGGGAGGGGATAGCGGCGGGCGACGCTCACCACCAGGCGCAGGTTGGCCCGGATGAAGCGGTCCTTGGCCGCGGCGGCCTCGCGGATCGCCTTGTCGATCTCGCGGCCCCTCTCGCCCTCTTCCTTGCGGAGGCGGGCCTCGACGCCGCGCTCGATGGCCTGCGACAGCTCGCGCTCCTCTTGGGCGTTGAGCAGTGCCACCGCACCGATTTCGTTGAGATACTGTCCTACTGAGTCGCTCATGTCTGATTCACCTGACCGGCCCCGCTCGCGTCGGCAGGGCGGCCTTCTCGCTTTCTTTGTGGGGAGGATCGGTGCCGGGTGCACACCCTCCAAGTGCACTACTCCAGCCCAACGAACCAACATAGAATAGGCGTTTGTTCCCAGCAAGTCAAGACGTGCGCCCGCGCGGACTGTGACATTGGTCACGCGCCCCTTGCGGCCCGAGCGGCCCGTGAGCGCAGCGTACTGGAGCCGGAGGCCGGCGCCAGCAGCCCCGTGAGCGTAACGAACAAGCGCGGCAACGCAATGCGTCTCGCCGCCCGATCATAGACTCCCACGGTGCCGCCACCCGACGCCCTCCGCATCGGCGTGCTCGGAGGGACGTTCGATCCGCCTCACTTCGGGCACCTCGCCGCGGGTTTGGAGGTTCGCCACCGTCTGAGGCTCTCGTCGGTGCTGTTCGTGGTGGCCAACGACCCTTGGCAGAAGTCCGCCCTGCACCCGGTGACGCCCGCGCCGCTGCGACTGGAGATGGTTCGGGCCGCCGTCCGCGACCTCGACGGGCTCGAGGCGAGCGCCCTCGAGATCGATCGCGGCGGTGAGAGCTACATGGCCGACACGCTCCAACAGCTGCGCATCCTGCATCCAGCAGCCGAACTCCTGATGGTGGTGGGCTCCGACGTCGCGCAGGGACTCGACACCTGGAAGCGCCCGGCCGAATTGCGGGAGCTGGCCACCACCGTCGTCGTCGACAGAGCAGGACGCTCCGGCGGGCGTCCCGGCGCCGGCTGGCCGACTGTCGTGGTGGAGGTGCCCGCCATCGACATCTCGTCCTGCGACATCCGATCCCGATTCGCTGACGGCCGACCGGTGGAGGCCCTCGTGCCCGGCGCGGTGGCCGAGGTCGTCAGGTCCAGGGGCCTGTACGGGTGCGGCCGCTGAGGCATGCTGTTTCCCGCTCTTGTCCGCTGCGCCCACGGGCCGCTCGGGCCCGGGTGCCTCGCTCCCGTTGAGGCCGGACTCAAGTGATTTCTCAACTGCTCGATCGGCTCCTGGGGCGCGACCGCCGGACCGCGCCCCGCGCCCACCTCTTCTGGCGGCTCGTCTATCCGGGGATGGTCGTGGCCGCCGGGATCGCGGTCTTGATCCTGGCTCTCGAAGGGGGTCGGGCCGTTCTGAACACCACCGTGGCCAGCGTCGAGGAGGAAGTCGTTCTGGAACCCGACGAGCCCGGATACCTGGAATTCGTGGGGGCCACCCCGACCCTGCTGTCGCTTCACACTCACAACGGCAGCCTCACGGGTGCCGCCTTCATAGCCCGGACGGGCATCAGCGCGGGCGGCGGCGTCGTGCTGCTGCCGGCCGACCTGCTGGTCGTGCCCGAGGGCGGATCGCCCGCGCAGGGCGAGCTGCTCTCCGACACCTTCGCGACGGGAGGAGTGGAGGCCGTCCGGCGGGTTGCCGAGGGCATGTTCGGCCTCGGGTTCGACCAAGTGGTCGAAGTGCCCGCCGAGCGGCTCGCCCACAGCATGGGACCCGCCGCGCCGCTGCCGTACGTGTTGGTGGACGATCTCTTCGCGGCGGGGTCCGACGGCGCACAGCAGATCGTCTACGAATCCGGACGCTACGACCTCTCCGCGGCCGACGCGGCCGCGGTGTACGCCCACCGCAATCCCGACGAGGCCGACGGCAACCGCGTGCAGCGCCAGCGAACCATGTGGGAGTCCTGGCTGGGAGTGGTCGGGCGGGCGCAGGACCCGGAGGCGGTCATCCCGCCGGCCGATTCGCCCCTGGCGCCGTTCCTGCGGGCCCTGGGGGCGGGCACGACGGTGGTGGAGGTCCTTCCCTTCGAGTCCTTCACTCCGGATCCGGGCGCCGCCCCGATCCCGCTGCTGGGCCCGGAGGGCCGGTCATGGCTGAGGACCGAGGCTCAGGAACTGGCGCCATGGCCCCGGCAGCCGGAGTCGTTCCTGCGTCCCCGGGTCAAGCTGCTCGACGGCACCGGTGATCCATCGATCCGGGATGCGCTGGCCGCCGATGTCATCTCGGCCGGGGGAGTGGTCACCGTCATCGGCAACGCCGAGTCGTTCGGTGTGGAGGCCACCCATTTCGCCTACCATCGCGAGGACCTCGTGAGCGACCCCATCACCAACTCCATCGCCATCCAACTCGGCGTCGACATGACCCTCATCGAACTCGGCGAGGGCGCGGACGACGTGGTCGATATCACGGTGACGGTCGGACTCGACCAGGCGGCGCGGTGACGACAGGCGCCAGTCCGGCCGATTCTGCCGGGTCGGCCGGTGTTGCCAGTGCGGCCGATTCTGCCGGGTCGGCCGGCTCGTCCCCGGCAGTGGACGGCGCCTACGCGCGGCGGTGGGCCGTAGCCGCGGCCGCGGCGGCCGACGAACGCAAGGGTGTGGACACCGTGGTGATCGATGTGGGCGACGTGCTCGTGGTGACCGACCTGTTTGTGATCACTCACGGCAACAATGCCCGCCAGGTGCGCTCCATCACCGAGGGAGTCGAGGAGTTGGTGAAGCAGACGGGCGGTCCCTCGCCGTTGCGCGTCGAGGGCGCCGACGATCGGCAGTGGGTGCTCCTCGACTACGGGCCGTTCGTCGTGCACGTGTTCGACGCCGAGCGGCGCGCCCTGTACCAGCTCGAGCGGCTGTGGGGTGACTGCCCCCTGCTCGACTGGCGGGCCGCGGCCGACGTCGCCGCGCCGGTGCCGGCGTCGGGGGACTCGGGCAGTTAGCGGCGGCTACCGGCTGCGCAGCCTCACCGGGGTGGAGACCTCGGCGAAGAAGTCGTTGCCCTTGTCGTCGATCACGATGAACGCGGGGAAGTCCTCGACCTCGATGCGCCACACGGCCTCCATGCCGAGCTCGGCGTAGTCGAGAACCTCCACCCGCCGGATCGAGTCGCGGGCCAGGCGGGCGGCCGGGCCTCCGATGGAGCCCAGGTAGAAGCCGCCGTGGCGAGCGCAGGCCTCGGTCACCTCCGAGGAGCGGTTTCCCTTGGCCAGCATCACCATCGACCCGCCGGCCGCCTGGAACTGGTCGACATAGGAGTCCATCCGGCCCGCGGTGGTGGGCCCGAAGGATCCCGAGGCGTATCCCTGCGGCGTCTTGGCCGGGCCCGCGTAGTACACCGGATGGTCCCGCATGTACTGCGGCATCGGCTCGCCGGCGTCGAGCCGGTCCTTGATCCGGGCGTGGGCGATGTCGCGGCCCACCACCAGCGTGCCGCTCAGGGCCAGGCGGGTCTTGACCGGGTAGCGGGTGAGCCGGGCCAGGATCTCGCCCATGGGCTGGTCGAGGTCCACCGGCACAACCTCGCTGGAGAGCTCGTCGGTGCTGGCCTCGGGGAGGAAGCGGGCCGGGTCGGTCTCCAGGCGCTCGAGGAACAGTCCCTCGGAGGTGATCTTGGCCCGAGCCTGGCGGTCGGCCGAGCAGCTCACCGCGATCCCGACGGGGTTGGACGCTCCGTGGCGGGGCAGGCGCACCACCCGCACGTCGTGGCAGAAGTACTTGCCGCCGAACTGCGCGCCGATGCCGAAGGTCCGGGTCAACTCCAAGACCCGCTGCTCCCATTCGAGGTCCCGGAACCCGTGGCCGGTGGCCGGGTCGCCGGAAGTGGGCAGGGAGTCGAGGTACTTGGCCGAGGCGAGCTTGGCCACCTTGAGGTTGTACTCCGCCGACGTGCCGCCCACGACCAGGGCCAGGTGGTACGGCGGGCAGGCCGCAGTGCCCAGCAGCCGCAGCGTCTCGTCGCAGAAGTCGAGCAGCGACTGCTCGTTGAGCAGGGCCTTGGTCTTCTGGTAGAGGAACGACTTGTTGGCCGAGCCGCCCCCCTTGGCCATGTAGAACAGCTCGTAGACATTGCCGGGCTTGGAGTGGATCTCGATCTGGGCGGGCAGGTTGTTGCCGGTGTTGACCTCTGTGAACATGTCGAGCGGGGCGAGCTGCGAGTAGCGCAGGTTCGATGTCTCGTAGGTGTCGTGCACGCCTCGGGAGATGGCCTCGGCGTCGTCTCCGAAGGTGAGCACCTGCTCGCCCTTGCGGCCCATGATCACCGCGGTGCCGGTGTCCTGGCACATGGGCAGGATCCCGCCGGCCGCGATGTTGGCGTTCTGGAGCAGCTCGGTGGCCACGAAGCGGTCGTTGTCGGAGGCTTCGGGATCCTCGAGGATGTTGTGGAGCTGCTGGAGGTGATCTGATCGCAGGTAGTGGTTGATGTCGTGCATGGCCGCCGCTGTGAGCAGCGTCAGCGCCTCCGGCTCCACCTTCAGGAAGGTGCGGCCCGCGGCCTCGATGGTGGACACTCCCTCGGGCGACACCAGCCGGTAGTCGGTCTGGTCCTCGCCGAGAGGCAGCATGTCCGAGTAGGCGAAGGCGCTCACTTGGGACGAGTCGGCCATGACGCCCGCCGGTGCCGGAGCCTGCCTCAGGGCCTCTTGGCGGGCGTTCCCGGGAACGGGGCCGGGTCCTGCCCGTCGCCGATCACCGGGCGCTGCCAGTGGGTGAACTCCGAGACGGTGTCGGCCACGTCCCGCCACTCCGAAGGGTTCCAGCCCTGGGCGGCTGCGGTGACCGCGCCGTTCTGGAGCACGAAGGCGAACGCGGGCAGGGTGTCGAGCCCGAGGGCGGCGGGCACGCGGCGGTCGGGGTCGGCGAAGGTGAGGATCTCCTCGGCGTAGGGACCGAGGAAGCGCCGGGCGTCGTCGGGACCGCAGGCGACCACCCAGCAGGTCCGGCACCCGGCCTCGGCGTAGGTGACCAGGATCCGCCGGGCGGTGTGCAGGATCCAGGCGCTCTCGTTGGTGTACGGGTCGAGGAGCACCGGCAGCAGCGGGAACGTCGTGAGCCATGAGGACAGCGGCCTGGCCTTGCCGCCGAGCGGGTCCAGTTCCAGATCGAGCGAGACGGCGGTCACGAGGCCAACGCTAGCGGTTGTGCCCTTCCGGCCGGCGGGTCCTATGCAGCTAGCCGGCGCCGGCCTGGGTCAGCACCGCGATCCAGATCGACACGGTGGCCACCACAATCGTCGACACCACGATGTAGAGGTGCCAGGCCTGGCGCCGCATGATCTCAGCCCGCCCCAGAGCGGCTTCGGTTCTGATCTCGGCGCGTTCGACGGCGGCCTGGGCGAAGCCGTCGGTCATGGCTTTGATGATCGCAGTTCTCTCGGCGGCGGCCTGCGCGAATCCCTCGGCCCGTTCGACGGCGGCTTCGGTTCTGATCTCGGCGCGTTCGACGGCGGCCTGGGCGAAGCCGTCGGTCATGGCTTTGATGATCGCAGTTCTCTCGGCGGCGGCCTGCGCGAATCCCTCGGCCCGCTCGACGGCGGCTTCGGTTCTGATCTCGGCGCGTTCGACGGCGGCCTGGGCGAAGCCGTCGGCCCGTTCCACCGCGGCTTGGGCCAGTCCGGTGGCGATGGCGGCGCTTGTCTCGGCAAAGGCGGCTCGGAGGTCGTCCTTGGTGGCGACGTTGCCCCAGCCGCTGGACGGCAGGTGCTCCATGAGGGTTTCGGCGTCGTCTTGTCCCATGACTTCTGTCAGAGTGTTGAACATCGAGTTGCGCTGGGTGTGGGTGAGAGCCATCTTTGTTGCCCCTTGGTTCGGCGGATGCAGATTCGGGGGCATCCAAGAAGGCTGCTCCAAGGCCATCGAATGGCGACTATATTAGATTATAGCATACTGGGCATCATCAGAAGCAACTTCAGGACAGTCGGTGCCGCGAGTGCCTCGCTTGCGGGTCGGCAGCGGCATGGGTCCGCCCGTGCCTACGCTCGGAGGGTGCATCCGATCGAGCGGTTGCGGTATGTGGCTCGGGCCGGGGTTGTGCCGGTGGTGCCGCTGGTCCGGGAGTCGGCCTCGGCGCTGTCGTCGTTCGCTGACGATCCCAAGGGTTTGCTCACGTCGTGCCGCCGGCTGCTGGACCGGCGCAGCGACTGCGCGCCGCTGGTGTGGCTGGCGGCCCGGATGCTCACCGCCATGGATCCCCGCTCCGAGGCGATGCTGGTGATGGAGGCCCTGGACGACGACTCCACCGGCCGTATCCTTCGGAACGGTCTGCATTCCCTGCCCGCCGGATCGGGTGTCTTGGCCGTGGGGGAGTTGGGCGCCTACGCCGGCGCCCTCGACGACCGGCCCGATCTGCGGTGGATCGAACCGGACGACCCCGACGCCGCGGGCTCAGCCGACTTGGTGCTGATGACCAGCGACTGCGTGGGACCGTCACAGGCGCTGGTCGTGTCCGAGACTCTGTCCGTGGCTGAGATGGCACGCGGCTGGGCAACGCCGGTGTGGCTGATCGCGGGTGCAGGGCGGATACTGCCCGAGCGTATGTGGGAGCTCCTGAGCGCTCGCCGTCGCTCCGATGACCCGACGATGCGGAGCCTGGCCGTACTGGATCTCGACCGATTCGTCACCAGAGTGGTCACCCCTTCGGGCTTGCGAGCGCCCGTCGAAGCCGCCCGAAGGTCCGACTGTCCAATCGTCCCCGAACTCTTCACCCCGTGACCTTCTGGCGGACTCTTCACCCCGTGACCTTCTGGCGGACTCAGAGCCTGAGGGTGCGATGACGGGGCTGGACCGGTTCGAGGGGCGGCCGGGGGCTCGGGACGGGTACTGGCCGTCGGCGTGGCCGGCCGAATGCGGGGGCAACCGGCGGCAGAAGGCAGCTACCGGCCGTCTCGACGCGGGGGTGGGCGAGGTTTCTGTGGCGACCCGGCGCAACGGGCGTTGGAACGTGATGTTCGTGGAGCGCGAGCCGGACCAGTGGTACCTGGGCGGGACCATGCCCGCCTTCAGCGGCCCCGAACCCTACGGGTGGGTGGAGCGGCTGGACCTGAGCGCGGGCGGCGCCGATCCTGAGTCTCTGGAGCCCGTGGCCTGCTCGCCCCGGCTGCCGTGCGGCGGACACGTGTGGTGCGGGTCGATCCTGGCGCACGCCAACGGGGCCGTCTATAGCGTCAACGGCTCGCATCTGCACAAGCTCGACCCCGACGATCTGTCGGTGCTGGCCGAGCGGCGCCTGCCGGCCGACCGCTCCCACAATGGGATGCTGGCCCTGCGCGACGGCACCATCGTCACCAAGGACTTGCGGCTCGAGGGACAGGGCGGCACGACTCTGACCCGCCTGGAGCCCGACGGGCTGGAGCTGGCGGGCGAGCCGCTGGTACTGCCCGAGGGTTCTATGGGCCGCATCGCCGCTGACGTTGTCGACATCGACGGATCGACGGTGGAGCTGGTCTACGTGCCGGGCACCGAGCACCTGTGGCGCCTCTTCGTGGGCGAGCCGGGCGGATCGGATGGCGCGGGCGGGTGCGGCCTGGAGATCGATGCGAGCTGGCGACCCCGCTACCGCTCGGCGGGCGGTGCTTGGGGCCTGTCCTGGGACTCGTGCCTCTCCGACGGGGACTGCTGGCTCATGGACTGCGGCGACATCGAGTCGGTCAGGGCCATCCACACCACCGAGCCCAACGGCCGCTTCGACGAACCGCCCGGCAACCGTCTGTCGTGGCGCCGCCCCGCCCCGTGGCCCGGGGCCCAGCGGCTGCTGAGGTTCAGTCTGGCCGACGACGGCGACCGCGGCGAGATCGAGCCATTCGGCACACCCGGCGGCGGGATCATCGCACCGCCAGTCCACGTGTCCGACGTGAAGCCTGGTGTCGGCATGGCCATCGCCTGGGACTCGGTCAACGGCGGCCTGGCCGGGGTCGAGGTCCCGGCTGGCCTGCCACGCCCCGAGATGAGCGTGGCATGGCACTTGGACGTGCGCCCGTCGATGCAGCCGGTGGTGTATCCCGAGTCCGGCGAGCTGGTCATCAACGACTTCCGGCCCGAGGGGGGCGGCGGGCCGCCATCGGACGATCTGGTCGTAGTGGACATCGCCACCGGCGGCCTCCTCGACCGGGTCTCCACCGGCTCGCGGGTGGCCAACGGCATGTTCCTCAGCGCAGCCTCCGGCCGCCGAGTCCTCTACGCCAGCACCACCGCGGTGGCCCTGGCCGCCTGGGGATGACGCCTTCGCTCAGTCGAGTTGCTTGATGGCCAATTGATGTAGTTGACGCCCTGGGAGGGCAACAGCTACATCAACTCGTCCGGTGGTGGTCCGAGGCGGGGCCTGTCGGCCGGCTGCGAGTCGGCGCTCGCGCTGCGACTCATCAATTCGTCCGGTGGCGGTCCTAGGCGGGGCCTATCAGGGCCTGGACCAACTCGTCGAAGGCAGCGTCGGCGATGGCCGACATCTCGTCGTCGGTGCGGTCCTGGATGGGGTGGCGGGTGAGCACCGAGGCGGCGTCGAAGCCGAGCGACTCGGACTGGGCCTCGACTGCCGAGGCGAAGTGGACCGTCGCGACGAACACGCCGGGGACGCCGCGCCGCTCGATGTCGCTGATGTCGTGCACACTGCACGACACGCAGGAGCCTCAATCGGCGAGGGCCTCGATCACCGCGTCGCAGGTGGTGGCTATCTCGTGGCGCAGATCCACCGGGGCGGGCTTGGTGAAGGTGGGTTTGGCGTAGCGGTTGACCGTCGCGCCGAGTCCGGTGAGGCGCTCGGAGACGCGGTCGAGGAACACGTCGCCGCGGGGCTTGGAGATGTCGAGCAGGCCGACGGTCAGCCCGGCCAGCGACTCGGGCCGGGTCGCCCGCTCCCGCGTCGCCGGTGTCTGCTCCGAAGTGGGGTCCAGGACAGTCGTCATGTGGCAGCCTCCTTGCTCCGGTGAGCGTAGTAGCGGTCGCCGGGGCTCACGGGGTGATCTCGCGGGTGATCGGGTTGCTGCCCCTCGGTCCGTCGGCCCGGCCGCGGGGCTCACGGGGTGATCTCGCGGGTGACCGGGTTGCTGCGGCACTTCCTCGCCACCGTCCGCAGCCGCATCGCCGGTTCACGCAATGATCTCGCGGGTGACGGGGTCGCTTCCTCTCGGCCCGTTGGCCCAGCCGCCGATGATGGCTGAGAACAGCCCGGCTTTGCCGCCGGCATGAACCACCAGCAGGCCGCCGGGGCGGAACTTGGGGACCTTCTGGCCTGCCGCGGCCGGCGGCAGACCCGCGGCGACGCCCCTGGCCCCGGCGAGCAGCTCGTCTGCGTCGCACAGCAGCTCGGCCGACAGCTCCTCCACGAAACGGAGCCGACTCCAGCCCGCGTCGGCGTAGCGGGCCATGTGCTCGGGCGACAGCACCAGCATGGCGTCCATCCCGAGCATCATTCGAGGCGAGATGGTGGCCTGCAGGGCCTGGGCCAGGTGCCTGGTCAGCGACTCGGGGCTGCGGGACCGCTCGTCGGCGAAGATCCTCGGCGACTCTCCCGCGAAGACGGTGACTGTGGACTGGTCGGATCGCCAACCCCGGCTCTCGGCCAGCGACGCCCACGGCGAGCCCTCCTCGTCCTCGGCGAAGCAGAAGCCAACCTTGGCCGGCGAGCCGAACGTGGCCCGGTCGACCTCTCCGGGTCGCCCGCCGCCCACGTTGCGCACCACCAGCTGCAGGGCCCGGCCGATGGTCGAGTTGGCCCGGTTTCCCTGGCCGAGCGCGTTGAGGCCGCGGTTCATGCCGATGCGCTCGGCCACCGGTCCGCTCACCACCAGCACCGGCGCCACGCTCATCGTGGTGGCCAGCACTCCGTGCATGTTGAACTCGTCGGTGCAGGCGGCTTCGAGCGCGGCGATCACAACTGGCAGGTACTCGGGCGCGCAGCCGGCCATCACCGAGTTGACGGCCACCTTCTCGACGGTGCCCTCGACCAGGCTGGGCGGCACCACGGCCACCACTTCGGACGGGTCTCGGGTCGTGCCCTCGAGCATCCGCATCACCCTGGACTCGGTCGGCGGCACCACCGGCAGGCCGTCGGACCAGCCCCGGTCCCACATGGCCTCCCACTCGTCCTCCATCGAGGCCAGCGCCACCCGGCGGCTGCGCAGGCTGGAACCCGAGAAGCGAACGGCCAGCTCATCCGCGTGGGCGGGGTCGACGCTGAGGGATCCGCAGCCGGGCCGCCAGTCCGGGAGTCCCCGGCCCAAGCCGTCCACGTCGGTGAACCTCTCCCACTCGTCTCGGGACCACCCCACCGTGCGCTGCTCTTCGACGCCCCCGGTCACGCGCAGCAGCGTGGGCACGGTCTCGATGTCGTGGTGCCAGGACAGGGCCAGGTCGTGGTCGTGGTGCACCCAGTCGGCGTCAGCCGGAAAGCTCGGGTCGTCCTGGGTGACCACGGTCAGATCGGCCCGGTCGTGCAGGTCGGCCAGCACCGGAGCCACCAGCTCGCAAGTGGGGCAGTCGCGCTTGACCACCGCCACCAGCCCGTCGGGCAGGGGCGGCGCCACTGACAGGTCGGGCCTCATCAAGCGATTGTGCCACTGTTAGCCTCCCGATGCGATGACCGAGGGCGACGGCGCAGGCGACTCCATAGACGGCCGCGAGTTCCGCCGGGTGTTGGGCCACTACCCGACGGGCGTCACGGTGGTGACCGCGGCCTGCCCTGGAGGGCCCGAGGGGATGACCATCGGGTCGTTCACCAGCGTCTCGCTGGACCCGCCGCTGGTGTCGTTCTGCCCGGCCCGCGACTCCGACTCGTGGATCAAGATGCGCGTGGTGGACAGCTTCTGCGTCAACGTGCTCGGCGACCACCAGGCCGACGTCTCAACCACATTCGCCAGCAAGGTCGATAACCGCTTCGAGGGTCTCAGCACGAGAGTGGAGGCCACCGGCGCCCCAGTGATCGACGGGTGCTTGGCCTGGATCGACTGCCGCGTCGAAGCGGTTCATGCTGCTGGCGACCACGAAATTGTGGTCGGCCGGGTCGTAGCCCTCGGCACCGCTGACCCCGATGCGGCGACGAACGGGCCGCTGGTGTTCTTCAAGGGCGCCTACGGCCGGGTGACGGGGCTGTAGATGGCGATCTACGCGCTCGGCGACCTTGAGCCGCAAATCGATCCCACCGCCTACGTGCATCCGCTGGCGGTGGTGATCGGCAACGTCGAACTCGGTCCGGAGGCCTCCGTTTGGCCGTATGCAGTGCTGCGCGGCGACGACGGACTGATCCGGATCGGCGCCCGCAGCAACGTGCAGGACGCCGCGGTGATCCACTGCACACCCAGCCATCCCACCATCATCGGGGACGGGGTCACCATCGGCCATCAGGCCCATCTGGAGGGGTGCACCGTGCTGGACGGGTCCCTGATCGGCGTGGGATCGGTGGTGATGCACGACGCCCGGGTCGGCCCCAATGCCCTGGTCGGGGCCAACGCCACCGTGACCGGCGGGACGGTGGTGCCGGCCCAAGCAATGGCGCTCGGGACCCCGGCCCGCATCCGCGAGAACGCCGTCGAGCCCGACCACAACCAGCGCAACGCCGAGATCTACGCCCGGCGCGGCCACCACTACCGGGCACAGTCGCGCCGCGTCGATTGATCTCCCGCGGCGCAGCGTGAGTCGGCGAACCCGCCGCGTCGATTGATCTCCCGCGGCGCAGCGTGAGTCGGCGAACCCGCTGCATCGATTGATCTCCCGCGGCGCAGCGTGAGTCGGCGAAATCCCGGCGCGTCGATTGATCTGCCGCGGCGCAGCGTGAGTCGGCGAAATCCCGGCGCATCCGCTGATCTCCGCTGCATAGCCTGATTGGCGAAACCGGCCGCATCGGTTGACCGTCCTAGCGCCGCGATAGGGTGTAATCCCAAGCACCGGCCCGTCGGGGAGAGCCCATGACCACCGCGGATATCGGCGTCGACCTCAGCCGCTACCAGCTCGGCTGGAGCGACGAGGAGGACTACGTCTTCAAGCCCAAGAAGGGCCTCAACCACGACATCATCACCGAGATGTCGTGGCTCAAGGGCGAGCCCCAGTGGATGCTCGACTTCCGCCTCAAGTCGCACCGCCGCTTCGAGCGCCGGCCCCGGCCGACCTGGGGCGGCGACACCACCGGCATCAACTTCGACGACATCTACTACTACATCAAGCCCACCGACACGCTGGCCAACGACTGGGACATGGTCCCGGAGTCGATCAAGAACACCTACGAGCGCCTGGGCATCCCCGAGGCCGAGCGCAAGTACCTGGCCGGCGTGACCGCCCAGTACGAGAGCGAGGTCGTCTACCACCGCAACCGCGAGGACCTCGAGGCCCAGGGGGTGCTGTTCTGCGACATGGACACCGCCCTGCGGGAGTACCCGCAGCTGCTCAAGCGGTACTTCGGCACGGTGATCCCGCCCAACGACAACAAGTTCGCCGCGCTCAACTCGTCGGTGTGGTCGGGCGGCTCGTTCATCTACGTGCCGCCCGGCGTGGAGGTGGAGGCACCGCTGCAGGCCTACTTCCGCATCAACGCCGAGAACATGGGCCAGTTCGAGCGCACCCTGATCATCGCCGACGAGGGCTCCAAGGTCCACTACATCGAGGGCTGCTCGGCGCCCACCTACTCCACCGACTCGCTGCACTCCGCCGTGGTCGAGATCGTGGTGGGGCGGTCGGCCCGGGTCACCTACACCACCATCCAGAACTGGTCCGACAACGTCTACAACCTGGTCACCAAACGGGCCCGGGTCGAGGCTGAAGGCCACATGGAATGGATCGACGGCAACATCGGCTGCCTGGCCGAGGGCTCGCGGGTCACCACCCGGGGCGGCATCAAGCCGATCGAACTGGTGACGCCCGGCGACGAGGTGCTGTCCTACGACGAGGCCGCAGGATCGCTGTGCTGGCGCCGGGTCACAGCCAAGCGCTACTCCGGCGAGCAGCCCGTCCGCGACGTTCGGATGGGGTCACGGCGCCTGCGGGTAACCGACAACCACCCGTTCTACTCCTTCGTCCACGGCGGGCTGGGGTACGTGCGGGCAGACAAGCTCCACAAGGCGATCGTCCCCGTGGCGAGCGCCAACACTGACGATCCTCTCCGTGTCGACTTCGCCGCTGGCTTGGAGGTCCGCGAGGTCGAGGTCGGCTCCGACGCCGAGGTCGTGCCCACTTGGGATATCGAGGTGGAGGGAACCGGCAACTTCGTGTCCGAGGGTTTCATCGTTCACAACTCGAAGCTGACGATGAAGTATCCGGCGGTGGTGATGGTGGGGCCCAAGGCTTCGGGCGAGGTGCTGTCGGTGGCCTATGGCGGGCCGGGCCAGCATCAGGACACCGGGGCCAAGATGACCCACGCCGCGCCCGAGACGACGTCCAAGATCGTGTCCAAGTCGATCTCGTCGGGCGGCGGTCGCACCTCCTACCGGGGCCTGGTGAGGGTCGAGGACGACGCCCACGGCTGCAAGAGCCATGTGCAGTGCGACGCCCTGATCCTCGACGGCGATTCCGTGTCCGACACCTATCCCTACATGGAGGTCGGCTCCGGCGACGCGGTGATCGGTCACGAGGCGACGGTGTCCAAGGTGGCCGACGACCAACTCTTCTACCTCCAGAGCCGGGGCCTCACCGAGGAGCAAGCCATGGGCCTGATCGTCAACGGCTTCATCGAGCCGGTCACCCGCACCCTCCCCATGGAGTACGCGGTCGAGTGGAGCCGCCTAATCGAGCTTCAAATGGAAGGCAGCGTCGGCTGACGGGTGCTGGAATCCGTGCCTCGGCTGAGATGGGTTCGGTCGGCGATTCCGACCGGCACCAGGTCGCGAGGCGTTGGGAGTCACGAATGACGCTGTGAGCGTGGTCAACGTCGGGTTGAGCGAGGCGGACGATGCGGAGATCTACTTGGCCGCCCTCTCGGAGGGCCGCGTGATCGTGACCGAGGATGCCGCCGGCTTTGTTCCGCTCGCGTAGGACGAACTTGACTCAGGGGTGCCATCGGTGCCGATTGTCCTCGTCCGCAAGGACCGACTCGGGCGGGGCCGCCCCCTGGCCGGGAGTTTGGCTCAGGCTCTTCATCGCTGGTCGCAGGCCAATCCCGATCCCTATCAGGGCCCGCATTGGCTGTAGCCCATGAACGGGCTGCCGGAGTGACCGGCGCGGCAGTGTTCGGACCGGGCGACGCGATGGGGTGGCGGGCTGCCACAATGTGAGGTATGCCGATGCGCCAGGACTGCAAGTACTTCGAGTCGCGCACCTATCCCAACGGCGAGACGGTCCGCAAGTGCGACCTTGACCTGGCCCCGGAGGCGCCCTGGCGCTGTCCCGACGACTGCCCCAAGTACACCCGGCGGCTGGCCGATGTGAACTGGAGCTACGGGTCGCTGGTCACGCCCGAGACCCCGCCCGAACCCGAGAGCCTCGGCACCGACGACAGCATCGGTGCCCTGCTCGACGCGGCCGAGGACATCGTCAACGCGGCCGCGCCCGACGTGATCGCCGAGGTGGAGGCTGAGCGCCGCAAGCGCCGGGGTTCCCGGAAGGGCCGGGCGGCCAGGGCCAAGGGCAAGAAGGGCAAGGGCGGCCGCGGGTCGTCCTCCGGTGGGGGCGGGCTGGGGGAGCGCTTCCGCAGGCGGTACCGCGACGGCGGCTGACTACGAGTGCACCCCTTCACCGTCGATGCGGCCCGCAGCCTGCCGGGCCCCCGCTGGCTGGCGGAACGCCGGGCCGCGGCGGCTGAGCGCTTCGCGGCCGCGGACCCCCCCACCGCCGCCGAGGAGGAGTGGCGCTACAGTGCCATCGCCGACTTCGACCTGGCCGCCTACAAGCTGGCAGGTGTCGAGACGCCGTTCCCCGAGGACGGGTGGTGGGCCGGCGCGGAGGCGGGCGATGGCTCGGTGGCCGCGGTCGTGGACATTGCCGACGGGCGCATTGTCGCCTCGGCGGGGCTGGACGAACTGTCGCAGCAGGGTGTGCGGGTGGGCCCGCTTGTAGATCGGGCCGACGGCGCCGAGCTGCTCGGCTCGGTGGTCGACGGATCCAGCGACTACTTCACCGTGCTGAACGACGCCTTCGCGGGCTGCCCCATCCTGGTGGACATCCCCGCCGGGGTGACCGTCGACGGGGTGATCGCGGTGCGCCACTACGCGGCCGCGCCGGGCGCGGCCACCTTCCCCCGGCTGGTGGTGCGGGTCGGGCAGCACGGCTCGGCCAGGGTGCTCGACATGCAGCGCTCGGCCGGTGCGGCGCTGGTCGTGCCCGTCGTCGAACTCGATGTCGGCCAGGCCGCCCGGCTCGGCTACGTGAACCTTCAGCAGCACGACCTCCGGGCCTGGCAGATCGCGGCCCACACCGCGAGAGTGGAGCGCGACGCCACGCTGGTAGCGGCCTCGGTCGCGTTGGGCGGCGGCTATGCCCGCACCCGGACCGACACCCGCCTGGCGGGGCGGGGCGCCAGCGGCGACCTGCTGTCGGTGTACTTCGGATCGGGCGACCAGATCCTCGACTTCCGGACCTACCAGGACCACGCCGCGCCCGACACCACGTCCAACCTGCTCTTCAAGGGCGCGGTCGGCGACTCGGCCCGCAGCGTGTACACCGGCCTGATCCGGGTCCGCCCCGACGCCAGGGGAACCAACGCCTTCCAGACCAACCGCAACCTCAAGCTCAGCGACGACGCCTGGGCCGAGTCGGTTCCCAACCTCGAGATCGAGAACAATGATGTCCGGTGCAGCCACGCCTCCGCGGTGGGGCCGGTCGATCCCGACCAGGTCTTCTACCTGGAGAGCCGGGGAGTGCCGACACCGGTGGCCGAGCGCCTGATCGTGGCCGGGTTCTTCGACGAGGTGATCGACGAGTTGCCCGTCCGTGCCGTGGAGCGAGCGGCCCGAGACGCCCTGGCCCTGAAGCTCAACCAGATGTTGAGGTCGGCGGCGTGACGGCGTGACCGCCCAGGCAGGCCCTAAGCGACACCGGGAGTGACGATGACCATCCACGAGCTGTTCCCCCTGGACGAATTGGAGCCCGACTCCGCCCGGCGGGTCGAGGTGTCGGGGCACGACATCGCCGTTGTACGCATCGGCGACGACGTGTATGCCATCGGCGACACCTGCAGCCATGCCGAAGTGTCGCTGTCCGAAGGGTGGGTAGAACCCGACGACTGTGCCATCGAGTGCGTGGCCCACGGGGCCATGTTCGATCTGCAGACCGGCGAGCCGTTGTCGCTGCCTGCCACCCGGGCTGTGCCCGTCTACGAGGCTTCGGTGGCGGATGGCATGGTCGTGCTGAAGCTCGATTCAGGCGGGGATGCGGCATGAGCACTCTGGTGATTGAGGGCGAGGGCATGTTGTGAGCACTCTGGTGATTGAGGGCGAGGGCATGTTGTGAGCACTCTGGTGATCGAGGGCGAGGGCATGTTGTGAGCACTCTGGTGATCGAGGGCCTGCGGGCCTCGGTGGCGGGCCGGGAGATCCTCACCGGCGTCGACCTGGAGGTGGCTGCGGGCGAGGTCCATGCGGTGATGGGGCCCAACGGGTCGGGCAAGTCGACCCTGGCCCACGTGATCGCGGGTCGCGGCGGCTACGACGTGCTCGACGGGTCGGTCCGACTCGACGGGACCGAACTGCTGGGGATGCCCGCGTGGCGGCGGGCCGAGGCGGGCCTGTTCCTGGCCATGCAGTACCCGACCGAGGTTCCGGGCGTGTCGCTGCTGGACATGCTCACCGAGTCGGTGTGCACGCCCGAGGGCGCCGCGGTGGCCGAGCGCATGCGCGAGGAGGCCGAGCGCATCGGCTTCGACGAGAAGTTCCTGGAGCGCCCGGTGAACGTCGACCTGTCGGGCGGCGAGCGAAAGCGCAATGAGGCGCTCCAACTCGGCGTCCTCGGCCCCGCGTTCGCGGTCGTCGACGAGCTCGACTCGGGCCTCGACATCGACGCGCTGCGTTTCGTGGGCGCCAGGATCGAGGACGCAACCACGCACGAGGGCCTCGGAGTGCTGGCCATCACCCATTCGAGCCGCGTGTTCGACCACTTGCAGCCCGACGCCGTGCACGTGTTCGCGGGCGGCCGCATCCAGCAGTCCGGCGGATCCGAGCTGGCCGACGAGCTGGAGGCCGAGGGCTACGAGCGCTGGACGGCGCCGCTGCCCCAGCCCGTGTCCGAGGCGACACCGTTCACGGATCCCTTCGGAGATCCCTTCGCCGACCTGCTGAGCTAAGAGGCCGAGCGAATAGGCGAGCGAATCCGCCCCATACGGGCGAGGCCGTGGCCCGAGCGGCCCGTGAGCGCAGCGAACAAGAGCGGGAAGCGCAACGTTGCACCGCGAGGCGGCCTCACCTATTTGCGCGCACTCTAGCGGTTGATCCCCAGCGGCGGCCGTGACGCCACAGCGACACCCCTGTTGGCGACTCGCGTCACCGCGGGCTGCTCCACGGATCCGCTTCTGCACCGTCCCGGCACCCGGCGAATCGGGGCCCAGATGGCTGGTTCCTCCCCGCGCCCCAGAAGCCCAGAAGCCTAGGTTCGTGCTCGCCGGCCGCTCATGAACGGATCTTCTCGGCGTAGCATCGAGGTTCATGAGCAATAACGACCTGCTGACCGAGGCCGAGATCGCCGACCTGCTGGCCGCTCATCCCGAGTGGCGCCGCGACGGCGACCTGCTGCGTCGCTCGTATCAGTTCGCCGACTTCCGGGCCGCGTTCGCGTTCATGGCCCATGTGGCCCTCATCGCCGAGCGGCTCTTCCACCATCCCGAGTGGTCCAACGTCTACAACAAGGTGGAGCTGGCCATCACCAGCCACGATGTGGGCGGCCTGTCGGCCCGAGACCGCGACTTCGTCGAGCGCGTCGACGCGGCCGGCGGCTAGGAGCTGAGGGGCCTCAGTCCGACTCGCCTCCCAGATCGTGGTAGATGATCGCGACCGCGATCAGGCCCACGACTGTGACCACCGTTCCGACGACGGTCTGAACGATCTGTGACACCACTTGGAAGGTGAGCGTCGAAGACCCGGCGAGCGTGAAGACGATGCCGACGGCGAAGCTGATGGCGGACAGCACCACGAAGACGAGCAGCAGCCGTCCGAACGTGCCCCAGAATCGTCTCCGCACGAGTCGGGCTCCGTAGAGGAGCGACGGCGTGGCCGGCCCCACCGATGCGACCATGAAGGCGAATGCCGTCACCACCGTCCCGTAGACGGCGAACACGATGAACGCCGGAATCAGCGGGATCAGCAGCACGGGAGCGGCGACTCCCGCCATGACCACCGCAAGCAGTGCGACCACGAAGATGGCGAGCACCTGAAGGTCTAGGCCCAGCAGCCGCGGCACCCGCGGCAGCGCCTGCCTGAGCGCGTCTGACGCGGTCAGGGCCCGACCTTGCAGATCGCTCAGGGTGACGCGCGCGATGGCCGCCTGGATCAGGTTGCTCGCGATCCAGAGGATTCCGAGGCCCAGTACGATCGGCACGAAGTTCATCGGCGAGAGATCCAACTCCAGCGACTCGAAGTAGGCCGTCTGCTCGGGCGCCTCGGCATCGAAGTCGGGGTCGCTCACCCTGTCCCAGATCTCGCCGAGTTCGCCCCTGAGTATGTCGTTGCCCCCGATGAGCACCAGCACGACCATGGCCACCTGTGCAGCCGCGTAGATCAGCGCCGCGCCCGCGCAGCCTCGCCACCGCCGGCCGGCGGTCGAGAACATGTCGGCGATCAGCTGCCCAGCAGTGCGCGTCTGGCCCGGTTCCGATCCGGACTCGCTTGCCTGCTGGTCGTGGCGGGGGGCCCGGTGCTCGGTCCAGGTCGATCCGTCCCAGTAGCGATACTGCGACTCGTCCTCCGGGTCGGTGTACCAATCGGCCGGTGGCAGGTCGCTCACGAGGGGGGACTCTAACGGCGCGGTCGGAAGTCTCGGGGGGAAACGGAGCCGGTGGGGTGGGACGGAGCCGGTGGCGCGGAGCCGGCGGGGGGAAACGGAGCCGGTGGGGTGGGACGGAGCCAGCGGGGTGGCGCGGAGCCGGCGGGGGGAAACGGAGCCGGTGGGGGGAAACGGTGCCGGTAGGGTGGCGCGGAGCCGGTGGGGTGCGACACTGCCGGGCGTGGCGGATCCTGCACTGGCGATGAGACTGCACGGCGTCGTCAATGCCTCGCCGGACTCGCTGGCCGACTTCTCGGTGGTCACCACCGTGCAGGCCGCCGCGGCCCGGGCCGCAGAACTGCTCGACCAGGGTTGCGTCGGCATCGACCTCGGCGGCGCGGGCTCCACCCAGTTCGCCGACCGGGTTGACGTTGAGACTGAGTGGCGGCGCCTCGACGGCAAGGTCCAAGCGCTGGCCGCGCTGTGCGGCTCACGAGGTGCGCCGCTGTCGGTGGACTCGTGGCAGCCGGAGGTAATGCGACGGGCCCTCGACTGCGGCGCCACCATGATCAACGCGGCCGATGGGCTGCAGAACTCGGCCATGGTGCGGCTGGCCGCCGAACGGGCCGTCCCGGTGGTGGCGCCGTTCGTGTGGGGCGCTGACCCCATGGCTTCGCGGCATGTGACCGGCGACCCGGTCGAGGTCATCTGCGGCTGGTTCGAGTGCTCGCTGCGCCGCTGGGAGCGGGCTGGCGTTGAGCGCAGCCGGCTGATCCTCGACCCGGGGACCGGATTCGGCCCGCACGGCTGGGAGTGGTCCGACCGCTACCGGTACCAGAAGCGGGTCTACGAGAATCTCGACGCGCTGAAGGCCTTCGGGCTGCCGATCTACCTGCCCCTGCCGTGGAAGCAGACGGACCAGCATGACGAGCTGCTGGAGACCTGCATACGGGCCGGTTTCGACTACGGCCGCTGCCACCGCCCCGACCGAGTCCTTGAGGCGATGCGCCGCCTCGGCGTCGGCGCCGAACCGTGATCGCCGCCCCCGTGCTGCGCTCCTGGAATTGGCAGCGTTTTGTCCCCTATGGGGTGTGTTTTGCTGCCAGTTCGCGGTGGGCTGGTGGCGGGTCCTGGAATTGGCAGCGTTTTGTCCCCTATGGGGTGTGTTTTGCTGCCAGTTCGCGTGGGTGAAGTAGCGTGACCGGGCTGGACGGTAGCCGCGGGGCCGAGACGGCCTCGGCCCTCAGCGTGGAACAGGCCGCGGGGCCCGACTGTCTGGGTCGCAGTGTGCTGGTGGCGCCGGGACGGGCGGCGCCCGAGCCGTGGGCGCAGGCACCGCGGCTGGCGGTCCACACCGACGCTCCAGACCCCGAAGCCGGTCGCCGTCTGCGGGCTGCGTGGAGCGAGCGGGAGCGCCTAGTGATCGAGGTGCACGGCGAGCTGCCCAGTTCAGAGCCGACGCTGGAGGCGCCGTGGTGGAGGCTCCAACCCGGAACCACGCTCGGCGATGAGGTCTGGCATCACCTGCTGACGGCCAACGCGGTGGACGCACGCGACCCCGACCAGTTGCGCTTCGCTCCCCGTGACCGTGCCGCGGAGGCGGGTGCTCGCCCCGCGGCGGTGGACGAACCCGGCGATGTTGCAGTGGACGGGTCCGGCCTGTGGTGCGACGGGGGGCCGTTGGACTCGTTCGATCCGTCCGAACTGGGTGACACCACGCTGATTCCGGCCGCCAACCTGGCCGTGGGTCGCCTCTCGGCGTTGCGTCGGTGCGAGCCCGACGCCGACCTGGCGCCCGACCAGCGGCGGGCCGTGGGCCATCTCGGGGGCGGGGCCTGCATCGTGGCCCCGGCCGGATCGGGCAAGACCCGTGTGCTCACGGAGCGGGCCCGCTGGCTGGTGCGCGACCTGGGCGTGGCTCCGGCCGCGGTCTGCCTGGTGGCCTACAACGTTCGGGCTCGGGCCGAGATGCAGCAGCGCACCGCCGACCTAGCGGGACTAGAGGTACGGACCCTCAACAGCCTGGCGCTGGCCGTCTGCAACGGCACGGGTCCCTTCGCCCGCCCCTCGCGCCATCGCCGGGTCGAGGTGATCGACGAGCGGGCAGTGCGCGACCTGCTGCACGGACTGGTGGGGGAGCGGGCGCCCCGCAGGCGCAGGCGGGCCATGACCGACCCGCTGGCGCCGTGGCTGGAGGCCCTCAGCGCATCCCGGCTCGGGTTGCGCGACCCGGCTGAGGTGGAGCGGGACTACGCCCCGGACGTCGAAGGCTTCGCGGAGCTGGCCCCTGCCTACGCCGAGGCGCTGGAGGAGCGGGGCGTCGTGGACTTCGACCACCAGATCGTGCGGGCCATCGACGTGCTGCTCGCCGATCCGGCCGCCCGGGCCGCGGCCCGCAAAGCCTGCGGCGTGCTGCTGGTTGACGAGTTCCAGGACCTGACGCCGGCGCACCTACTCATGATCCGGCTGCTGGCCGGCCCGAGAGCGGACGTCTTCGGTGTGGGCGACGACGACCAGACCATCTACGGGTACTCGGGCGCCTCGCCCCGCTGGCTGATCGAGTACGAGCGCTTCTATCCCGGCGCGGCCCGCCACCTGCTGCGCGTCAACTACCGCTGCCCGGCCGCGGTGGTGGAGGCGGCGTCCAACCTGCTGTCGCACAACCAGCACCGCATCGCCAAGGACATCACAGCCGGCCCGGCCCACACCCGTGAGGCCGGTCCGGCGGGTGCCGTTCGGCACGTTCAAGGTTCGGGCGGTTCTGAGGGCCTGGGTCGTTCGGGTGAGGTTGGTTCGGTAGGTGGTCGGCGGGTGCGAGGTTCGGGCGGTTCTGAGGACCCGGGTCGCGCCCATGAGGCCGGTTCGACAGGGGAGCCCGGTGGAGACGGTGGCCGCGGCGGGGGCACGGTCCGGTCTTTGGCGGTCGAGGTGGCCGCCGACGGTGGCTCCGCGGTGGTGGAGAGGGTCAGAAACCTCATCGCGGGGGGTGCCGATGCGAGGGACATCGCGGTGCTGACCAGGGTCAACAGCACGCTGCTGGCCCCCCAGATCCTGCTGTCGGAAGCGGGCATCGACTGCATGACGCCCGTAGGCCCTTGGTTCCTGGAGCGTACCGGCGTGGCCGCAGCGTTGGCGTGGATCCGGCTGGCTACCGCCACCTCGGCTCGGCTGCCCGCGGCTGCGCTGGCCATCGCGGCCCGGCGCCCGCCCCGAGGCATTTCTCCAAGGGTGATCGACTGGATAGCCGAGCAGCACAATGTCGGTGCACTGAGGCGGCTAGCAGGCCGCATCTCCGACGAGCGGACCTCGGAGCGGGTGTCGGACTTCGCCGACGAGGTGGAGCGACTGGGCGACATGGCTCGCGACGGTGCCGACACCCTCCGGCTGCTGGAGGCCGTCAGGGACGGAACGCAACTCGGAGCCAGCCTCGATGAGCGTCTCGACGCCTCCCGTCGGTCCGTGGACCGGTCCGCCCACGGCGACGACCTGAGGGCCCTGCTGTCGGTGGCGTCCCACTGCGCCGACCCGGCCGCGTTCGAGGACTGGCTGAGGGACCGGTTGACCCAGGGCCGCGCGGACGGCGACGAGGGCGATCCCCGCACCGGCCGCCCGTCGTGGGGCCGGGGCGTGCGCCTGGCCACCGTGCACCGGGTCAAGGGCCTGGAGTGGCCCCACGTGATCGTCCTGTCGGCCACCGAGGGGCTGATGCCCCACCGCTTGGCTGGCGACCTTGAGGAGGAGCGCCGCGTCTTCCACGTAGCCATGACCCGCGGCGCGGAGTCGGTGTTGATCATCGCCGACGGCCCGAAGTCCCCCTTCATCACCGAGATGTCATGGCGGTCCAAGCTCCAACCGACCGGCATCCCCGCCGGGGAGCCCGCCGGTGTCGCACGTTCCGCGGGAAAGCCCGCCTCACCCTCACCAGCCGCGGGCCGGGATGCCAGTAGGGATGCCAGTTCGGTGTCCAAGGCGAAGAATCCACCCATCGACGAGGCGACTGAGCCCGAGGCCGCGGCGATGTTCCGGCGTCTTCGCCAGTGGCGTTGGCAGCAGAGCCAAGCGGAAGAGGTCCGGCCCTTCCGGGTGTTCTCCGACGCCGTCCTGCGCGAGCTGGCCCGCCGCCGTCCCACCACCGACGCGGCTCTGCTGGCCGTGCCCGGCATCGGCCCGGCCAAGCTGTCCGCCTACGGCGAGGACCTCAAGTCCCTGCTGGCCGATATTGCGCGGGGTCAAGGAGACAGACGCGAAGAGTCCGCGACGAGGTCCTGACGCTGTGAGACTGCCGCGCAATGTGCGCGGGTCGGAACTTCAGATCAGGCGAAGGTCTCGTCGAGGGCTTGGACGAGGGTGTTCCACGACAGGGTGGCGCACTTGATGCGCACCGGGAACTTGACCACGCCCTGCAAGGCCTCGAGGTCTCCGAGCTTCACGTCCTCGGTCCCGTTGCCGCGATCACCGTCGTCGTCGAGGTCGTCGCCGGTGCCTCCGATCCCGGTGCCGTGGATGGACATCATGTGCTTGAACGCCCGCACCAGCCGTCGCACCTCTGCCGCGGTGCGGCCCTTGACCGCGGTGGACATCATCGATGCCGACGACTGGCTTATCGAGCAACCCTGTCCGCCCGTCGACACGTCGACGATCACACCGTCCCGGACCTCCAGGTAGACGACCACCTCATCGCCGCACAGCGGGTTGAACCCCACGGCCTGAACCGCGGGCGGAACCTCGAGCTCGCCGCGGTTGCGGGGGTTGCGGTAGTGGTCGAGGATGATCTCGCGGTACAGGTCCTCCAGCCCGGCCATGGCCCCCTCCCGCTAGCCGGCGAAGAAGTCGCCGGCCGCGCCGATCGCATCGGCGAGGGCGTCGACGTCGGAGGTGTCGTTGTACACGTAGAGCGACGCCCGGGCCGTGGCCGGCACCCCGAGGTGCCGCATCAGCGGCTTGGCGCAGTGGTGGCCGGCCCGCACGCAGACGCCGCGATCGTCGAGCACCTGGGACAGATCGTGGGGGTGGATGTCGCGGAAGCTCATCGAGAGCACGCCGCCCCTGCAGGCCGGCTCGGACGGCCCGTGCACCGCGAGGTCGGCGCCGTAGCGCTCGTCCAGCTTCCGCAGGGCGTAAGCCGTGAGGCTCACCTCGTGCTCGCGCACCCGGTCCATGCCCAGACCCTCGAGGTACTCGACGGCGGCGCCGAGACCGACGATCTCGGCGATCGGCGGGGTCCCGGCCTCGAACTTGTGGGGGATGCGGTTGGGGAGGAAGCCGTCCTTGCGCACGTCCAGGATCATCTCGCCGCCCCCCAGGAACGGCGGCATCGCCTCCAGCAGCTCGGCTCTGGCCCACAGCACCCCGATGCCGGTCGGGCCGCACATCTTGTGGCCGGTGAAGCCCAGGAAGTCGGCCCCGAGGGCCTGCACGTCGGTCGGCAGGTGGGGCACGTACTGCGCCGCGTCCACCAGCACCAGCGCTCCGGCGTCGTGGGCGGCGTCAGCCAGGCGCCGGATCGGGTTGAGCGTGCCCAGCACGTTGCTCATCGCGGTCACGCCCAGCAGCTTGGCTCCGTCGAGAAGCCGGTCCAGGTTGGTGAGATCGAGCTGGCCGTCGGCGCCGACGCCGATCCAGCGGAGCTTGAAGCCCTTCTCGGCCGACATGATGTGCCAGGGGACGATGTTGGCGTGGTGCTCCATCTCGGTGATCACCACCGCGTCGCCCGGTCCGAGGTTGGCCCCGCCCCAGGAGCGGGCCACCAGGTTGATGGCCTCTGTGACGTTCTTGGTGAAGACGATCTCGTCCGCGGACGGCGCGTTCACGAACCGGGCGACCCCGGCCCGCGCCGCCTCCATGGCCTCGGTGGCCTGGGCCGCTATCTCGTAGGCGCCCCGGTGAACGTTGGCGTTGATCGTCTCGTAGTAGCTGTTCATGGCGTCGAGAACGCAGCGGGGCTTCTGCGACGAGGCGGCCGAGTCCAGATAGACGATGGGCGTGCCGCGCACCTGCCGCGCCAGCAGCGGGAACTGCGCCTTCGTCTGTGGACCGAGCGGGTCGCCGCCGGCGCTCATGACCCGTACCGCTCGTAGCCGTCGCGTTCCAGCCGGTCGGCCAGCTCGGGACCGCCGCTCTCGACGATCCGGCCGTTGAGGAGCACGTGAACTCTGTCGGGCTGCAGCCCGGACGTGAGGATGCGCTGGAAGTGGGTGATGGCCAGCACCCCCAGCTCGGGCCGCTCGGCCCGCACCTCCTGCAGCCCGGTGGCCACTATGCGCAGCGCATCGATGTCGAGGCCGGTGTCGGTCTCGTCGAGGATGGCCATGTCGGGTTCCAGGACCGCCATCTGCAGGATCTCGTTGCGCTTCTTCTCGCCGCCGGAGAACTTCTCGTTGAGGTGGCGGTCCATCAGCGACGAGTCGATGGACAGGCGCTCCATCCACTCGACCATGGCCATATAGGTCTCGATGGAGCTGACGTCGGTGCCTTTTCGGGCCTGCAGGGCCTGGGTGAGGAAGTTGCGCACCGACACGCCCGGGATCTCCTGGGGGTACTGGAAGGCCAGGAAGAGGCCGGCCTTGCCGCGGACCTCCGGGGGCCAGGAGGTGATGTCCTCGCCCTTGAAGCGGATCGAGCCGCTGGTCACCTCGTACTCGGGGCTGCCGAGCAGCGCCGCGGCCAGGGTGGACTTGCCCGACCCGTTGGGGCCCATGAGGGCGTGCAACTCCCCGGCGCCGACCACCAGGTCGACGCCTCGCAGGATCTCGGCGTCGCCGTCCGCCGTCGCGACATGCAGGCCGTCGATCTCGAAGAGCGGTGCTGCGGGCACGCCCCGATCCTACGGCCCTTGACGGGCACTGGGGACGTTCAAGGCCGGATAGACCCGATAGCTTGGCCTCCACACAGCTTGGTCCTTTCATAGCGCGCAGGAGAGTCCCGACGTGAACTTCGCATTCACCGACGAGCAGGAGCAGCTCAGAGAATTCGTCCGCAGTTTCCTTGAGGAGAAGTCGCCCGAGTCGGCGGTGCGCGAGCAGATGGACACCGAGCGCGGCTTCGACCCCGATGTCTGGGCCCAGATGTCCGAGCAGATGGGCCTCCCTGCCCTGACGATCCCCGAGGCCTACGGCGGGCAGGGCTTCACCTGCGTGGAGCAGGTGGTCGTGCTGGAGGAGATGGGCCGGGCGCTGCTGTGCGCGCCGTTCTTCTCCTCCGCGGTGCTGGCCGCCAACACCCTGATGCACTGCGGCGACGAGGAGGCCAAGCAGGTCCATCTGCCGCAAATCGCCTCGGGAGAGACGAGGGCCACGCTGGCCTTCACCGAGCAGAACGGACGCTGGGACGAGCCCGGCATCACCATGGTGGCATCGCCCGACGACGGCTCATGGCGCCTCGACGGGGTCAAGATGTACGTGCTCGACGGCCACACCGCCGACCTGATCGTTGTCGCGGCCCGCACCGCCGGCGGCGTCTCGCTGTTCACCGTGGACCCCGGCGCCTCCGGCCTGACCCGCACCGCGCTGTCAACGATGGACCAGACCCGCAAGCAGGCCAAGCTGACGTTCGAGGGCACCGAGGCGACGCTCATCGGCGCCGAGGGTCAGGGCTGGCCGGTGCTCGAGACCGTGCTGGACTTGGCCGCGGTGGCCCTGGCGGCCGAGCAGGTCGGCGGCGCCCAGCGCTGCCTGGACATGTCGGTGGAGTACGCCAAGGTCCGGGTGCAGTTCGGTCGCCCCATCGGCTCGTTCCAGGCGATCAAGCACAAGTGCGCCGACATGCTCCTGGAGGTCGAGTCGGCCAAGTCCGCCGCCTACTACGCGGGCTGGTGCGCGGCCGAGATGAACGACGAGCTGCCCCAGGTCGCCTCGCTGGCCAAGAGCTACTGCTCAGAGGCCTACTTCCACGCCGCGGCCGAGAACATACAGATCCACGGAGGGATCGGCTTCACCTGGGAGCACCCGGCGCACCTCTACTTCAAGCGGGCCAAGAGCTCGGAACTCCTGTTCGGAGACCCCACGTACCACCGGGAGCTGCTGGCCCAGCGCATCGGCCTCTAGAGGCCGTGCAACCCGCGCTGTGATCTGGCTGATCGCCGCAGTCGGCTTGGCCGCGGTGGTGGCGATCGCCTTCGTCTCGGTGGGGATCGCGGTCGGCCGCCTCGAGCAGGAGACCGCCCCGTCGGTCTACCGGCTATCGGACGCGGTCGAGTACGTGGCCGACCGCCTGCCCGACGAAGTGACGGCCAGGATCAGCTACGACGACGTGCGGACGGTCCTCGGCTGGCATCTCGACTGGTTCGCGGCAATCGGGCTCGCCACCTCCCACGGCTTGGAGCTGGGCGATCCCGCGGTGGCCGTCGGCGAAATGGCCGTGGCCGACACCGACGCCGCCTGCGACGCGGTGGTGGCCCGATCCCTCCAGGAGGGAGGCCCCGATCCGGTGGACGTGGTGTGCATCCTCGACGTGCAGCTCGCCTATCTGGCCGAGATCGGCGCAGTCAGCGCGGGCGAGACTTCGTCGTAGTTGGCGAATTCTGGACGCCCGGTGCTTGGATTGCGCGCCGGAATGTGGTTGACTGTTGCCACCAAGGGAAAGGAGGTGGTCCAACTGAGTGCTAAACGCTTTGTGACCTTGGAGGTGGCTGGCCGCTAGCTACGGCAAGCTGGACCGACTGGCGAATCCCCGCCAGCTCCACCCCCGGACCCGAGTCGCCGGACCTAGTCACATCCGGCCAGGCACCGCGGCCCTCTCGGCTGCGAGTGTGCGAGGCTCGCCCGGGATTTCCGGCAGAAACGACTAGTGGGGCGGGCCTCTTCGGCCCGCCCCACGGCGCGCCCGGGCACTAGTTCGCCGGGCTGCCGTGCCCATGGGCCGCGCTGGACGGGCAGCGATACGGTGAGGCCGATGGACAAGCGATTCGTCGTCGACTCCAACGAGTTGACGGCTCATCTCGCCCGGCCGGCCCGGGCGCCGTCGGTGCAACCGGCGGTGGTCATCGTCCACGGCTTCCCCACCGAGCCGGGGGGCGGCATCAACTCCACCATGACCATGCCCGCCCTTGCCGACCTGATCGCAGCCGAGACCGGCTTCACCGCGCTGACCTACGCGTCTCGGGGGGTGGCCGGATCCATGGGCGATTTCTCGCTCGACGGCTGGCGGCGCGACCTCGTCGGCGCGGTCGACTTCCTGGCCTCGGAGGTGAATTGCGACGGCATCTGGCTGATCGGCTTCGGAACCGGCGGCGCGCTGGCGGTCGTGGTGGCCGGCCGCGACGAGCGGGTGCGGGGAGTGGCCGCGGTGGCCGCTCCGGCCGATTTCGAGGACTGGGCCCGCAATCCCCGCAAGCTGCTGGTGTGGGCCCGCGAGGTCGGAGTGATACGCGACCCGGAGTTCCCCCAGCGCTTCGACCGCTGGGCCGCGGAGATCAAGGCCGTGCGGGCCGTGGCCGCCGCCGAGTCGCTCGGAGACCGGTCTCTGCTGGTGCTCCACGGCAGCGACGACGAGACGGTTCCGGTGTTCGACGCCCGCGTGCTGGCCGACGCCCATGCCGGTGCCGACCTGCGCATCATCAGCGGCGCGGCCCACCACCTGCGCCACGATCCCAGGGCCGTCGCCGTGCTGCTCGGCTGGCTCGAGCGCCAGCGCCAGTCCCTGCTGGCCGCGGCTGCGGGCGCCGCCAACGGGAACCCCAACCCCTAGCCCCCGGTCGTGGGGGAATTGGCAGCGTCTTGCACGCTGTGCGTGCGTTCTGCTGCCAGTTCGCGGGTGACATGGTGGTCGTGGGGGAATTGGCAGCGTTTTGCACGCTGTGCGTGCGCTCTGCTGCCAGTTCGGGCGGGTCTCTAGCGGCGAGCGGTCAGTCGCCGTTTTCGAGGGGGAGTTCGAGGGTGAACTGGGCTCCGAAGCCCTCCCGCGACGTCAGGCTCACGTCGCCTCCGTGGTTCAGCGCTGCATGGCGCACGATCGACAGTCCCAGCCCGGTGCCGCCCGTGCTGCGGCTGCGAGCCTGGTCGACCCGGTAGAAGCGCTCGAAGATCCGGGACTGCTCGGCCGCTGGGACGCCGATGCCCTCGTCGGTGACCGACAGGGTCAGGGTGTGCCCGTCGGTCTCGACCTCGACGTCGACCCGCCCGCCGGGTTCGCTGAACTTGACCGCGTTGTCGAGCAGGTTGAACACGGCCGACTCGAGATGAAGCCGGGATCCGCGTAAGGGGGCGAGGCCGGTGGCCATGGACGAGACCACCTTGATGTCCCGTTGCTCGGCCGTCTCCGAGATCCTGTCGATGGCCGCCGCCACGATGTCGCCGATGTCGACCCGCTCATCCGGGCGGCCGCTCTCGTCCTCCAACAGGGCCAGGGTCAGCAGATCGTCGATGGTGTTGGCCACCCTCTGGACCTCGATCTGCATCCGGCCCGCGAGACGGGCGACCACTTCCGGCTCGGAGTCAGCGGCCAGCGAGTCCGCCAGCAGGCTCAGAGCGCCGATCGGGGTCTTGAGCTCGTGGCTGACGTTGGCCACGAAGTCCCTCCTCACGGACTCGATGCGGTCATGCTCGGTGATGTCGCGCACCAGCGCGACCGCACCCAGGATCTCGTTCTCGCGCGCCACCGGACCGGCCTCCACCTCGTAGCTGCGGCGGGGCTCGGCGTGCAGTTCGACCCTGGTGGTGACCCGCTCGCCGGAGCGGGCCTGCTCGAGCAGGTCCTTTATCACCCGGGTCACGAGGGCCTCGCCGTGGCGGGCCTGTAGAAACTGCGTCGCCGCGGTGTTCTGGGCAACCACCCGGCCGTTGCGGTCGCACAGCACGAGACCGCTCCGCAATGCGTCCAGGCTTGATTCCACCCGCCGGGCCGCGGTCTCGGCTGAGAGTCGGCGGTCCTCGGCCCACTCCAGTTGCCTGTCGGCGTCCTCCACGATCTGACGGGCCGACCGCGTCCGGTCATGGAGCGCCGGTGCCCGGGGCGCCCGGTGGTAGCGCCGGGGGCCGCGCCTGCGTATCCATCGCCGCAAGAGGGCACGGTCCACGGCGATGCCCGCCACCGCACCGCCCATCACCAGCAGGACTCCGACGATGAGCGCGGTCATGGGTGAGGGCGGCGCCGATAGGTGACAGCCGGTCGCGTCGCGGCGGTGTCACTCCCGCTCTTGTTCGCTTCGCTCACGGGCCGCTCGGGCCGCGGCCTCGCTCGGCACCTCGCGAGGCTTCTCACGATTCGCTCCCCGGTCGCTCGGCCTCTGGGGTTCGCGACTCTAGTCAGCCTTGTCTCTAGTCGGCCTTGTCGTCGCCGTTGGAGGACATCTCCGCCGGGTCGGCGGCCAGTTCCTGCATCCTCGGCTCTTCGCGCAGGTGGTGCCGGGCTATGCCGGCCCGCCACGGCATCACGCCCGAGACCATGTAGCGGACCCGGTCGCTGATGTTCACGGCATGGTCGCCGATGCGCTCGTAGTAGCGGGCTATCAACGCGAGCTGAACGGACGGCTGGACGTCGAGATCGTGGGTGCGGCTCGACTCCAGGAGCGTCTTGACGAAGGTGCGGTGCAGGCTGTCGAGCCTGTCGTCGATGTCGTCAAGGGCGCTGGCCAAGGCCGCGTCATGCTCGGAGTAGGAGTCCACCGACAACCGGATCAGCCGGATGGCCTCCTCGTTCATCTCTGCGATGAGGCCCCGCAGCCTGGGGGGAAGCTCGGTGCGGAACATGCGGCGGGCGCCCTTGCAGATGTTGCAGGCCAGGCCACCGGTCCGCTCGAGCTCGCCGGTGATCCACATGGCGGCCAGAATCTGGCGGAGATCGCCGGCCATGGGCTGTTGCAGGGCCAGCAGGCTCTGGCACTTCTCCTCGATCTCGATGGCGGCCACATCGATGTGGTCGTCGTCGTCGATGATCTGCTGTGCCTCGACAAGGTCGTATCTCAGCAGGGCATCGGTGGCCCTGGCCACCGCGTCGCCGGCCCGGGCCGCGAGCTGGACGATCAGGTCGCTGATCTCGTCGATCTCGGCGTGGAAGCCCTTGCGGGTCTGCTCGGTCATGCCCAGCCCTCAGCCGAACCTTCCGGTGACGTAGTTCTCGGTGCGCTCGTCGGAGGGGTTGGAGAACATCTTCTGGGTGGTGTCCACCTCCACCAGGATGCCGGTGCGGGTGTCGTTCTCGGAATGGACGTCAGCGGTGAAGAAGGCGGTCGTGTCGCTCACCCGAGCCGCTTGCTGCATGTTGTGGGTCACGATCATGATGGTGTAGTCCTGCTTGATCTCCTGCATCAGATCCTCGATGCGGGCCGTGGCGATCGGGTCGAGCGCCGAGCACGGCTCGTCCATCAGCAGCACGTCGGGGCCGACCGCGATGGCCCTGGCGATGCAGAGCCTCTGCTGCTGCCCTCCCGACAGCCCCAGCGCGGAGTCGGTCAGCCGATCGTTGACCTCCTCCCACAGGGCCGCCTTGCGCAGCGAGCTCTCGACGATGTCGTCGAGGCCCTTCTTCTGGCCCGCGACCCTCGGGCCGTAGGCGACGTTGTCGTAGATCGACTTGGGGAAGGGGTTGGGCTTCTGGAACACCATCCCGATGCGGCGCCGGACCTCGACCGGGTCGACGCGCTCGTCGTAGAGGTTGGTTCCCCGGTAGGTGATGGCGCCGGTCACACGGGCGTCCTTGATGAGGTCGTTCATCCGGTTGTAGCAGCGCAGCACGGTCGACTTGCCGCAGCCGGAGGGGCCTATGAGGGCCATGATCTCGTTCTTGGCCACGTCGAACGTCACGTCGCGCACGGCCCGGAATGAGCCGTAGTAGACGTTCACGTCCCGCGACTCGAACACGACGTCCCGCTCGGTGGCCAGCGAGGGCATCTCCGGTGCCGGGCTCGCCTCGCTGGCGGTGGCGGCTGGGCGCTCGATCACGCGGGGGGCCTCCTCGGTCATGGACACTTCAGCCTCTCTTCTTCTCGAATCGGTTCCGCAGCAGGATGGCGGCCGAGTTCATCATTAGCACGAACACGAGCAGCACGACGATGGCGGCGGCGGCCGCGGCGGCGAAGCCGACGTCGCGGCCCGACTGCTGGGTCCAGCTCGTGATGATGATGGGAAGCGCGGTGAAGCGCTCGTCGAGCGCTCCGATGTCGAACAGCCCGGGATCGTCACCCAGCCGTCCGGTCACGGCACCCACGAGGATGAGGGGGGCCGCCTCGCCGATGGCCCTGGCCATCGACAGCAGCGTGCCGGTGAGGATGCCGGGCGCGGCGTAGGGGAGCACCTGGGTCCGGATCATCTCCCACCTGGTGGCCCCGACGCCGTAGGCCCCCTCCCTCAGCTCTATGGGCACCGCCCGGAAGGCCTCGCCGGAGGTGATGATGACAATGGGAAGCACGAGGATGGCCAGGGTGATCCCGCCCGAGAGGGCCGAGCTCCCGCCGGTGAGACGGTCGAGGCCGAAGATCTGCCCGTTGAGCAGCAGGGCCAGCCCGAGCAGGCCATACACCACCGACGGCACCCCCGCGAGGTTGCGGATGTTGATCTCGATGAACGACGTGAAGCGGTTCCTGGGCGCATATTCCTCGAGATAGACCGCGGCGCCGATCCCGATGGGGAAGGCCAGCACGGCCACGATGATGGCTATCCACAGAGAGCCGTACATGCCCTGGTGGATGCCGAGGCGCTCGTCGGAGGATCGGGACCGCAGGGTGCCTTGGAGGAAGTCCCACAAGCGGGTGCCGAGCTGGTCGGTGCTGTCCAGCGCCACGGTGACCAGCAGCACCGCCAGCAGTGCCAGCGTCAGCAGCAGGCACGCCTGAAGCACCGTCTTGAACAGCAGGCCCCGGGTGTCCACCCGTCGCCTCTCGATGGAGGCGGCGATGGCGGCCCGGGACTTGTCATCGACGAGGCGGGTGATCATCTCGCTGCCCTAATAGGCCTCGCGGACCTTCGACACGAAGCGCGAGGCGATGATGTTGAGGCTCAACGTGATCAGGAACAGCATCAGGCCCACGAAGTAGAGGCTCTGGAAGGTGAGGCCCTCGCCCACGACGCTGTCAGTGCCCGACGCCAGCGAGGCCATCGCGGCGGTCATCGTCAGGCCGCCCTCGAACGGGGAGTCGGTGAAGCGGGCGGCGTCGGCCGCGCCGGCGGCCATGAACACCACCATCGTCTCGCCGATGGCCCTGGAGATGGCCACGATGAACGCAGCGACGATGCCCGAGATGGCCGCGGGCAGCACCACCGCGGTGGCGGTGGCCATCTTCCGGGCGCCGAGCCCGGCCGAGGCCTCCCGCAGCGAGTCGGGCACTGCGGCCATGGCGTCCTCGGAGATCGAGGCCACCAGCGGGATGGTCAGGATTCCCACGCCGATGCCGGCGGCCGCCAGCGAGCCGGAGTTGTTCGGGGCGAAGTCCAGCCAGACGTTCAGGATCCACGCCAGCGCCAGGGCGAAGACAACGACCAGCATGGCTATCGACGCGACCGCGCCGATCCGGGCCGAGGGATCGGCTGCCCCCTCCCGGTACTGCTTGATCTTGGCCCGCGCGATGCCGGCGGACACCGCGGCGTACCCGAGGAGGATCGCCGCGCCGATCACCAGGAACGCCTCCCTTCCTATGCGTCCCACGATGTTGGGGGCGATCCAGGTGAGCGCGAAGAAGCCCAGCACGACCGAGGGGATGCCGGCCAGGATCTCGAGCGCGGGCTTGAGCCAGGACCTGACCCTCGGGTTGGCGTACTCCGACAGGTACACCGCGGCGCCCAGGCCCAGGGGGCCCGCCACCACCATGGCGATGCCGGTCACGATCAGCGATGGAACGATGATGGTGGGTATGTCGTAGAGGCCCCGCCGGGGGAACCATCCCTGCTGTCCCCAGGTGTCGGCCCAGACCACACCGGTGATGAAGGTCCACGCCTCCCGCAGGAGGCTCCACACGATCAGCGCGCTCACCAGAACCGACACGAGCGCCGTCACGATCAAGGTGTACTTGATGATCACGTCGCGGTGCCTGCGGGCAGGCGCGATCTGAAGCTGATCAGCGGTGACTAGCTCTGAATGCACGGCGCTCCGTGTCGGTCATGGCGGCGGAGGGATCTTCGCAGGGTCAAGTCCGGGTCAGGCCGCCCGGCGTTCTAGCTGATGAGAGCACGGCTGTGCCAGCGGTCGGCGGTCTCGGCGTGGGCCGTGTCGGCGAGGGGCACGTAGCCGACTTCGCTCACGGCTCGGCTCAGGGCCTCGGAGACGTAGAAGTCGACGTAGGCGACCAATGCGGCGTTGGTGGCGGCCGTATCGGCGTTGACGTAGATCCACAGGTCCCGGCTGACGGGGTACTCGTTGGAGGCGATGGTGTCGGCGGTGGGCGATACGCAGCCGTCGCCGCCGTCGACCTCGAGCAGCTTGACGCCAGAGGCGTTGATGGCGAAGGCGAACCCGACCCAGCCCAGGCTGGTGTCGCTGGACTGGATGCCCTGCAGGATGACGTTGTCGTCGCCCGAGGGGCTGTAGTCGGTGCGCGTGGTGGCCTCGACGCCGGCCTCCTCGGCCAGGTCCTCCAGGACGATCTCGACGAAGGAGTCGAAGGTTCCGGACTCCTCGCCGGGTCCGAAGACGTCCAGCGGGGCGTCGGGCAGGCCCGCGGAGGCCTCGGCCCAGGTGCCGGTGCCCTCGCCAGTGGGGCCGATGAGGTCGAAGAGCTGGTGGAAGGTCAGGCACTCGACCGCGTCGTTGCCGGCGCTGGTCATGACCGCGATGCCGTCCACGCCCACCTTGAGCTCGACGATGTTGGTGATTCCGTTGGCGAAGCAGTCCTGCTTCTCGGCGTCCTTGATCTGGCGGGAGGCGTCGGAAATGTCGGTCTCGCCCGCGCAGAACAGCTTGAAGCCGTCGCCGGTGCCGGGACCGTCCACGGTCACCGACACATCCGGGGCGACATCCTCGAACAGTTCGGCCACCCGGATCGAGATCGGCTCAACCGTCGACGAACCCGAGATGTTCACCTCACCCGAGACAGAGGCCATCTCTTCTTCGGTCATGGCCGCAACTGGGGTGGTCGGCGCGGCGTCGGCAGTGTCTGTGTCGGCGGTGTCGGCGGCGCCGGTGTCGGTGCCGGTAGCAGCCGATGACGTCGAGGTGTCTTCGTCGTCGTCACCGCATGCAGCGGCCACGAGCGAGAAGCTCACGAGAATCACCGGCAGCCAGAGGGGCCGGCACCTTGAATTGCGCACTTAGTTTTCCCTCCCTTGGGCCCTTGGAAATATGGCATGGCAAGCCCGCGCCTTCGGCGGGCCGCCGGCAAGCTAGACAAGACCAGGTTTCGGACAGCCGGGGAGACCGTGAACCGGGAGTGAATCCCGGTGAACGGCGGGTGAATTGTCCAGACGGGCGAATTGTCGGTGAACTGTCTACGCCAGTTCGTCCAGCATCTGCTCGATGCGTCGCTGGTTGAAGCTGGAGAGCCTGCCGATCTCGGTCACACCCGCTCCGTCGAGCAGCACGAGGTTGGGGTTGCCGGCTCGGTAGTGGCGCCAAGCGACTAGGGACTCGCTCCAGAGCAGGTTGTCGGGGCCGCCGTACGCAGTTGCGAAGCTCTCGGCCTGAGCGAGGCTGTCCGTGCCACCAACGCCTATGACGATGACTCTGTCGCTGTTGTCTCGGGCGAACTGCCCGACCGGCGACGCCTCTCGCCGGCAGATCGGTCAATGCGGGGCCCAGAACCAGAGCAGCAGGGGTGTCGAGCCGTCCACGAAGTCGCGAAGGTTGACGGTCGCTCCTGTGCGCACATCGATCATGTCCTGAGCGGGCACGTCGGTCTCGACGACCGGTGCGGCGGTGGTTGTTGGTGCCGCGGAGGTGGTGGGCGCGGCGGTGGTCGTTGTCGCCTCGGCTTCGGCTGCCGCGGCTGCCTCTGCCATGGCTGCGGCTGCCGCGGCTGCCTCTGCCTCGGCTGCCTCTGCCTCGGCTTCGGCGGCTGCGGCTTCGGCCGCGGGCGCCTCGCCGGTGGTGTCCGCGGCGGTTGCGTCTGCCGCGATTTCGGGCTCCACGACCGTGTCGGTCTCGCTGCCGACCATCTCGTCGACCAACTCGCCGGTGACGGGGTCAATCGCGGCGGCCGGCTCGGCAACCGTGACCGGATCGTCGGATCCGCAGGCGGCCGCCGCGAGGGCGATGATCGCTGCGCCCGTCAGGAGTCGGACTTTCATTCGTCCTTCTTCTTGCCCCGGGCCTTCTGCTCCTTCTTCCACGCCCGCACCCGTTGCAGTGCCTCGGGGCTGTCGATGTCGGCCACCGACCGCGGCTCGTTGTCGGCGAAGGCTCCGGCCTGGGCCTCCCAGCCCTCGGGGCGCACGTCGAAGCGCTTGGCGAGGACCGCGGTCAGGATCCGGGCCTTCTCGTCTCCGTAGCCGGGGAGGTCCCGCAGACGCCGAAATAGCTCCTCCCCGCTCTCTGCGCCGGCCCAGAGCGCCCCGGCGTCGCCCTCGTAGTTGTCGGCGACATGGCGGCACAGGGCCTGCATCCGCTTGGCCATCGAGCCCGGGAAGCGATGCAGCGCCGGCTTGGCCCTCACCAGTTCGGCAAAGGCGTCGGGGTCCTGCTCCGAGATGTCGTGGGCGTCCAATTCGGCGCCGAGGCGCTCCGACAGGCGGAAGGGTCCCATGAATGCCCACTCCATGGGGATCTGCTGGTCGAGCATCATTCCCAGCAGCAGCGCCAGGGGATCCGAGTTGATCAGATGGTCGGCGGCCCCGTTCCCGGTCACCGCCAGGGTGCCTGTCCCGACCCCCTTCATTGGTCGGAGGATAGCCGTGCGCCGGTGTCGGGGTGGCCGGGATCGTCGCGGTCGGCCTCGATGCCGTACCGGTCCATGGCTGCGGACACCTCGTCCGGTGACGCCTCGCCCGACTCCATCAAGGCCGACAGCACGGCCAGCACGATGTGAGGCGCGTCCACCTCGAAAAATCGCCGCAGCGCCTCGCGGGTGTCCGAGCGGCCGAACCCGTCGGTGCCCAGCACGTGCAGGGGCCGTGGAGTGAAGCGGGCGATCTGGTCGGGGACCAGGGTCATGAAGTCGGTCACGGCCACGATCGGCCCGTCGGAGTCGGTCAGCTTCCTGGTGACCAGCGGCACGGCGGGCTCGGACGCCGGGTCCAGCCGGTTGCGGCGCTCTACGTCTAGCGCTTCCCGCCTCAGTCTCTGATACGACGTGGCGCTCCAGAGTTCGGCCGAGGTGTCGTGATGCTGGGCCAGCAGCGCCTGGGCCTCGAGCGCCGCGCCCACCGACGCTCCCGAGAACAGGATCGTTGCCGTGCGCCCGCGGTTGCCGGGGCCGTCGTCGAACTTGTAGAGGCCGCTGGTGATGTCGGCGCCGGTCACGTGATCGGGGCGGGACGGCTGCTCATAGTTCTCGTTGTAGACGGTGATGTAGTAGAAGACGTCCGTTCCGTCGGCGGCCTCCGGCGGGTACATCCGGTGCAGGCCCTCGTCGACGATGGCCCCCAGCTCGTAGGCGAAGGCCGGGTCGTAGGCCTCGCACGCCGGCACCGTCGACGCCAGCACGTGGCTGTGGCCGTCCTGGTGCTGGAGCCCCTCGCCCGGCAGCGTCGTGCGGCCCGCGGTGGCGCCGATGAGGAATCCCCGGGCCCGGGCGTCGGCCGCGGCCCAGATCGAGTCGCCGACCCGCTGGAAGCCGAACATGGAGTAGAAGGCGAAGAAGGGCACCATGGGCACGCCGAGGTTGGCGTAGGACGTGGCCGCGGCCAGCCAGCTGGCCAGCGAGCCGCACTCGGTGATGCCCTCCTCGAGGATCTGGCCGTCGGTCGATTCGCTGTAGCTCAACAGCAGGTCGTGGTCCACCGGCTCGTAGAGCTGGCCGTGGGGTGCGTAGATGCGGAACTCCCGGAACAGCGAGTCCATGCCGAAGGTGCGGGCCTCGTCGGGCACGATCGGCACGACCCGCCGGCCGAAGTGCTGGTCGCGCATCAGGTCGCGCAGCAGGGATGTGAATGCCATGGTGGTCGAGACCTCGCGCCCGCCGGAGCCCTTGCGCATGTCGAGGAAGGGCCCGTCGGCGGGGAGCGTGATGGGGCGGCGGTCCCGCACCACCCGGCGGGGCACCGCGCCGTCGAGAGCGCGGCGGCGGTCCATCATGTAGCGGATCTCCGGCGAGTCGGGAGGCGCTCGGTAGTAGGGCGGGATCCCGTCGGCGAGGTCTGCCTCGTCGATCTCCTCCTCCATGTGCAGCCGGGAACGCAGTTCCATCAGCTGGGTAGTGGTCATCTTCTTGATCTGGTGGGTGGCGTTGCGGCCCTCGAATCCCTCCCCGAGGGTCCATCCCTTGATGGTCTTGGCCAGGATGACGGTGGGCTGGCCGGTGACTTCGGTGGCGGCCTTGAACGCCGCGTACACCTTCTGGTAGTCGTGGCCTCCCCGGGGCAGCACCCTCAGCTCCTCGTCGGTGAGGTGCTCGACCAGCTTGCGCAGGCGGGGATCGGGACCGAAGAAGTGCTCCCGGATGTAGGCGCCGGTCTCCACCGCGTAGCGCTGGTACTCGCCGTCCACGGTGGTCGCCATCTTGTTGAGCAGCGCGCCGTCGGTGTCGCGCATGAGCAGATCGTCCCACTTGGTGCCCCAGATCACCTTGATCACGTTCCATCCCGCGCCCCGGAACACGCCCTCGAGCTCCTGGATGATCTTGCCGTTGCCCCTCACGGGGCCGTCGAGGCGCTGGAGGTTGCAGTTGACGACCCAATTGAGGTTGTCGAGGTCGTTGCGGCCGGCCAGGGCGATGGCGCCCAGCGTCTCGGGCTCGTCGCACTCGCCGTCACCCAGGAAGCACCAGACCGTGCTGTCCGCAGTGTCGTCGATGCGGCGGTTGTGCATGTACCGGTTGAAGCGGGCGTGGTAGATGGAGTTGATCGGCCCGAGACCCATCGACACCGTCGGGTACTCCCAGAAGTCGGGCATGAGCCGGGGGTGGGGGTATCCCGACAGCCCGTTGTCGCCCACCTCCATCCGGAAGTTGTCGAGTTCCTGCTCGGTGAGGCGGCCCTCCAGGTAGGCCCGGGCGTACACCCCGGGGGCGGCGTGGCCCTGGAAGTAGACGTGATCGCCGACCAGGCCGTCGTCCTTGCCCTTGAAGAAGTGGTTGAAGCCCACTTCGTACAGGGAGGCCGACGAGGCGAAGGTGGACAGGTGGCCGCCGATCCCGTCGGCCGCCTTGTTGGCCCGGATGACCATGGCCGCCGCGTTCCAGCGGATGAAGGCGCGGATGCGGCGCTCGATCTGCTCGTCGCCGGGGAAGAAGGGCTGCTCGGAGGCGGGGATGGTGTTGATGTAGGGGGTGTAGGTGGTGGGCGGGACGCCGACCTGCTGCTCGTTGGAGCGTTCTAGGAGCTTGGCGACGATGTAGCGGGCCCGCTCCCGCCCGCTCGCCGCGACGACGGCGTCGAGCGAGTCGATCCATTCCTGGGTCTCGGCCGGGTCGATGTCTGGAAGCTGGCGCAGGAAGTTGTCGGCCACTGCCCCCATGATGGCAGCAAAGGATGGATTCGCGACTTTGGGGCTTCGATGCGCGACCATCAAGGCGTGGTCGCCGAACCCCTTCCCGGACTCGCCGCCGAGCCCCCGGTCGAACCCGTTGCCGGATCCGCTGCCGAGCCGACTGTCGTGTACACCGACGGTGCCTGCCTGGGCAACCCCGGACCGGGAGGCTGGGCCTGGGCGGTGCCCGGCGGCGACTGGGCCTGCGGTCCCGAGCCGGCCACCACCAACCAGCGAATGGAGCTACAGGCGGTGCTGGAAGCGCTGCGGGAGCTGGAGGGCCCGGTCGAGGTGGTGTCGGACTCCACTTACGTCGTCAACTGCTTCCGCGACCGCTGGTACGAGGGCTGGAAGCGGCGGGGCTGGCGCAACTCCAAACGCAAGCCGGTAGAAAACCAGGACCTGTGGAAGCCGCTGATCGGGCTCTACGAGTCCCGGCTGGGCGAGGTCTCGTTCCGCTGGGTGAAGGGCCACTCCGGCAACGAGTGGAACGAGATCGTCGACCAACTCGCAGTAGGCGCGGCCACCGACCAGCGCCCCCGCCGCGGTCCCTAACCCCCCGCTCGGCTACGCCGCGAGCGCGGTGCCCTAGATCGGCGCGAAGAGCGGCCGGGCTACGGTCGCAGGTTCGGGTGCCAGCATGTCGTCAACTCTGGCCAGGACTGGCAGTTCGGGGGCGCGGTCGTCTCGGGTCCGAGCAACGCGGTGGCCGAGGCGTTCTTCTCCAGCCTCAAGCGAGAGCTCGTCAACCGGCACCGCTACACCGACCGCGCCGCCCGACGATCGGTCTTTAGTGGCTCGCCCGCTACAACACCCACCGCCGCCACACCAGCCTGGACTGCCCACCCGACCAGTACGAACTCGATTGCCGTCACACCGCGGGAACCATCCCCGCCCTTTCCACCTGACCGATCAGCGGGGAAGTGCCGGCTTCCTTGGTGAACCGCTCGGGCCGCAACGACTCCATCGTGGCCGATCTGTCGCATCCACCGGTGGAGGTCACCCTCATTATCGGCAGGCGTCTCGGATGACGGCCAAGATAGGAGAGTCGCCTATGTCAAAGGTCATTTGATCGGCGCCTCCGTCATAGTCGACGCTCATATACAGCGTGTCTGCGCCACGGAATCTGTCCAAGAAGGCCGCGTCGTCGCCGTCGCCGGCCCAAGTGGTGCCGTCGGAATGGCGGGCGGCCTGATACCACCATGACCCGGAGCCAGCCTCGTTGAGCGTCGTCGTCCATTCGCTGTCACCGTCGGATGTGCCGTCGCACTCGGCCCAAGTCTTGGTCGCTACGACAGACTCCGGGTCTGGTGCAGAGGAACCCGCTGTCCTCCACCCCGGCGAGCGTCCATCGGGCAGTGGCACCTCGTCGAAGTACCCGAGCCCCGCCAGGCATGTCAGGGCGTCGCGCTTGAACTGCGACTCCCTGGACAGGTCTTCGAACCGGTTCGCCGTCGAGCACGACGATAGCGCAGTCCTGCCGCCCGGTATCTCGTCGCGGACGAACTTGTAGGTGAGTACCCCGAACCAGCCCTTCGACAGCCGCTGCTCCGGATAGAACCGGCCCGTGGTATCTGCGGACGCCGCCGCCGGAGCGGCCGCCAAGACCGCTGCCGCGCAGAGAGTCGCCACCGCCAGTCGGGCCGCCCGCTGGGCTGCTCGCCTCACGGCACCGAGCCTTGCAGCCGGATCTTCGCGCCATTTTCTGGAATTGGGCGAACCTGGTCGCAGAGGCCGTCCACTGCCCGATTCTGCCACCGGGCAGCGCTACGACGACAATCGCGCCCGGCGCGTCGCGTTGAGGCCTCTAGGCCGGGGCGCGCTTCAGCAGTCAGCGAGGGCGTTGAGGGCACCGCACATGCGCTGGACGCCTTCTGGCTTCAGCGCGCCAAGGCGTGCTGTCAGGAGGGACTTCGGCACAACGGCGAGGTTGTCGAAGGAAGCGACGCTGTCGTGGTCCAAGCCCTCGTCGGATCCGACAGGCATGCATGTGGGGATCCTCCGCTCGGTGCTGCTCACCGGTGCTACCACCACCGCGTCCAGTGCGTCTATTGCCTGGCTGCGCGTGATGACCAGGACGGGTCGGGCCTTATGGCTGGGTGTCTCGAGCAGCCAGAGCTCGCCTTGGGCTACCACGACTCTGCTTCAGTCAAGGCGATGGCGTTGGCCATTGCCTGGGCGTGGTCGGCCTCGGTCTGGGGGTGCCGGAGGTAGTGGTCCTCGATGGCCTTTCCGACGCGATGGCGCTCAAGTGCGTCGTCGTACCAGCGCACTGCTTGGCGGATGACGTTCTCCCGGTCAGTTCCAATCCCATCGGATACGAGCCGGTCGATGACGGACAACTCCTCGTCGCTGAACCGGGCACGTACTGATCCTCTCGCCCCCACCAATCGGCGGTGCCATGCCCGAATTGTCTCAGTCGCTGATCTCATGGTCATCACCCTCGATGCTCTGCTGGGCGGCAGTCTTCATGGCTGCTAATGAAATATAATACTATTCCACGTTACGGCGCAACCTCTGGACAGGATTTGTCGGGGGGAGCTGGTTCAGCGACCCAGAACCGCGGCGAGCGCGGTGACGATGTTGGGGTGGGCGAAGTGGAAGCCGCGGCGCAGCAGCACGGCGGGATCGACTCGGGCACTGCTGTAGAGCAGGGCCTCGGTGAGTTCGCGGCCGAGGCGGGCCCAGAGGGCTGGCTTGGGCGTGGGCAGCAGGGTGGGTCGGCGCATGGCCCGACCCAGGGCTGCCGTCAGTTGACGGTTGGTGATTGGCTCGGGCGCGGTGAGGTTCACCGGGCCCTCCACGTCGGCGGTCAGCAGCCAGAGCAGGGCCTCGACCTCGTCGTGCAGGGTGATCCAGCTGACCCACTGGTGGCCGCTCCCGATCCGGCCTCCGAGGCCCAGACGGAAGAAGGGGAGCATCTCGGCCAGCGCGCCCCCCGACTGGCTCAACACGACCCCGGTGCGGGGATGGGCGACCCGGATGCCGGCCTCGCGAGCCGGATCTGCGGCCGTCTCCCAGTCGCGGCACACCTGCGCCAGGAAGTCGTGCCCGCCGCTGGACGACTCGTCGAGTCGCTCGTCGCCCCGGTCTCCGTAGAAGCCGATGGCCGAGGCCGACACCAGCACTCCGGGCGGCTGGTCGAGGCGGGCCAGCGCGCCGGCCAGCAGCGCGGTGGCCTGGACGCGGCTCTCCGCGATCCGCTGCTTCTGCGCGGGCGACCAACGCCGGGCCGCGATGGGCTCGCCGGCCAGATGCACCACAGCGTCGAGGCCCTCCAAGGCTTCGACCTCGATCCGGTTCGCGGCGGGGTCCCAGTTCACGACGGGCCCCTGCTGGTCGGGCGCGGCTGCTGCCCTCACCACCCGCACCGGCTCGTGCCCGCCGGCAGCCAGGCGCACGACCAGAGCACGGCCGATGAGCCCGGTAGAGCCCGTGACCGCTACCCGCATGGCTGTCCCACCGCGGTTGGTCTAGCATCCCCGCGGCCCGTCGGGAGAGATAGAGGCTGACGTGGAAGAAGATCTGACACCATCTGATCGCGAGCTGTTCGATCCTCGACTCGCCGGTGCCTCCGACACCGGTGGCCGCGACGCCAAGCCCGCCGGCCGGCAGCGGTTGATGCGGCCCGGGGTGGTGATCGCCCTGGTGGTCGCGGCCGCCCTGATCGTCTTCGTCGTCCAGAACGACAGCGAGGTGCCCGTCACCTGGTTGTTCATCGAGGTGAACGGCCCGCTGTGGGCGGTGATCATCGTTGCCGCCGCCGCGGGAGCGGTGCTCACCGAGCTTCTCGGCTGGGTGGTCGGCCGGCGTCGTCGGCGTCGGCGTCGCCGCCGATCGTGAACACGCACAGGTCGATGCTCACGTAGGCGAATCGGCGGACAGCAGCTTCGAGACGAGATAGGGAGCCGCTCATCGTGAGCACCCGCAGGTTGATACTCACCGCGCTGTTGTGCGGTCTCGCCATCCTGGTGGCCTTCACCGTCCAGGTGCTGTCCGGCAGGTTCGGCTGGTTCTGACGGTGGCAGGACCCGGTAGGGTCGCGCCATGATCCGGGAGGCTCGGTGAGCGACTCATCTGCAGGGCGGTCTGGTCGATGCTGAGATCGACGGGTCGCGCCATGATCCGGGAGGCTGGGTGAGCGACTCCGTGCACGATGTGATCGTCATAGGCGGCGGTCCCGGCGGCTACGCGGCGGCCCTGTACGGCGCCAGCGCGGGCCTCGACGTGGCCGTCGTGGAGAAGCACAAGGTCGGCGGCACCTGTCTGCACGTCGGCTGCATCCCGGCCAAGGAGCTCCTGGAGGCGGCCTCGGTGTACCGCACGGTGGCGAGGGCGGCCGAGTTCGGGGTGGCCGCGGGCGAGCCCAGCCTCGACTGGTCCGCCGTGCTGGACCGCAAGCAGCAGGTCATCGACAAGATGATGGCCGGGCTGTCGTCGGTGCTGGGACAGCGCAAGGTGACCGTCTACCCGGGCGTCGGCGCCCTCGGCCCGGCCGGCACAGTGCGGGCGGCGGCGGCCGACGGCTCCTCTCGAACGCTGTCCGGAGCTTCGATCATCCTGGCCACGGGTTCGACGCCCCGGACCATCGGCGGCTTCGACGTCGACGGCGAGCTGGTGGTCACCTCCGACGAGCTGTTCTCGATCAGCCGCCTGCCCGCCTCGGCCGCAGTCATCGGCGGCGGTGCCATCGGCTGCGAGTTCGCGTCGATGATGGGCGACCTGGGCACTGAGGTCACCGTCCTGGAGGCTCTTCCCAACATCCTGACCGGATGCGACGCCGAGGTTGCCAAGGTTGTGAGGAGATCGTTCCGCAAGCGGGGGATCGAGGTGCACACCGGTGTGACGGTGCATGGCCACGAGCCCCGGCCGGACCGCTCCGGCACCGTCGTCTCCTTCGGGGAGGGCAAGCAGGTCGGCGTTGAGATGGTCGTGGTGGCGGTGGGCCGGCGGCCCCGGACAGAGGGCTTGGGTCTCGACTCCGCCGGCGTGGAACTCGACGCCCGCGGCTTCATCGCGGTCGACGACCGCGGCCGCACGACCGCGCCGGGCGTCTGGGCCGTGGGCGACGTGGTCGACAGCCCGCAGCTGGCCCATACCGCCTTCGCCGAGGGCATGCTCGTGATCCGCGACATCCTGGGCGAGGACCCCGAGCCCCTCGACTACCACGGCACGCCCTGGTGCATCTACTGCCACCCCGAGGTGGCCTTCGCGGGGCACACCGAGCAGAGCGCGGTCGAGGCCGGCTTCGAGGTGGTGACCTCGACACACCGCTACATGGCCAACGGACGGGCCCAGATCCTGGGCGAGACCGAGGGATTGGTGAAGGTGGTCGCCGAGAAGCAGGCTGACGGCACAGGCGGCCGGATCCTCGGTGTCCACATGGCCGGTCCGTGGGTCACCGAGCAGTTGGGCCAAGCCTATCTGGCCGTGAACTGGGAGGCCACCGCGGCCGAGGTGGCTGGCTTGATCCAACCCCATCCGACGATGAGCGAGCTGTTCGGGGAGACCGTCCTGTCGCTGACGGGTCGCTCGCTGCACGGGTAAGGACTGCTGATGGCCGACATCACGATGCCGCAACTGGGAGAGACGGTCACCGAGGGGACCATCACCCGATGGTTCAAGCAGGTCGGCGACGAGGTCGCCCTCGACGAAGCACTCTTCGAGGTCTCCACCGACAAGGTCGACACCGAGGTGCCCTCGCCGGTGGCCGGTGTGGTGGCCGAGATCCTGGCTGATGAGGGTGACCTCGTGGAGGTCGGACAGGTCCTGGCCCGCGTCGGCAAGGCCGGGGAGGCCCCGCCCGCCGAGCCGCCTCCTGCCGAGCCGGTGCAGGAGGTGGTGACACCGCCGATCGCCGAGCCGGTGCAGGAAGTCGTGACGCCGCCGGCTGCCGAGCCGGTGCCCGAACCGGTGGCACCGCCGGCCGCCGCCGAACCACCGTCCGAAGCGGCTGAGACGCCATCCGAGTCGGAGGAGCCGAGAGTCGCTGGGACGCGGCGGGCGGCCGGGATCGTGCTGTCGCCAGTCGTGCGCCGCCTGATCAGCGAGAACAACCTCGATCCGTCCACGCTGACCGGCACTGGCCTCGGGGGCCGCATCACCCGCTCTGACGTCGAGCAGGTAATACGGGCCCGCGCGTCTGCCGAGGCTCCGACTGCCGCCGAGGCTGCGGCTCCGGCTGAGGCGGAAGCTGCCGCTGAGGCTCCGACTGTCGCCGAGGCTGCGGCTGCGGCTGAGCCTCCACCCCCGCCTGCTGGAGATGAAGCCCAGCCCTCACGCCGGACCCGGCGATCGACGGTGCCCGCGGTCGTGGTCCGCAGCGGTGACAGCGTGGTGCCCCTCAACAACATCCGGAGGCGCACCGCCGAGCACATGGTGATGTCCAAGCAGACGTCGCCTCACGTGCTCACGGCCATCGAGGTCGACTACGAGGGCGTGGAGTCGGTCCGCCGCTCCGCCAAGCAGGCGTGGAAGGCGGAGGAGGGCTTCAGCCTCACCTACCTGCCCTTCATCGCCCGGGCTGTGATCGACGCCCTGCGCGACTACACGCACCTCAATGCCAGCTTCGGCGGGGACGAGCTCGTGGTCCACGCAGGCGTCAACCTCGCCATCGCCGTGGACATCGACTTCCAGGGCCTGCTGGCGCCGGTGATCCACGGTGCGGAGGGCAAGCGACTCCGCCAGATCGCCCGCGACATAGTGGACCTGGCCAACCGAGCCCGCAGCCGCAAGCTCGGGCCCGACGACCTGGCCGGCGGCACCTTCACCCTCACCAACGCAGGCCAGTACGGGACGATGATGCAGTTCCCGATCATCAACCAGCCCCAGGTCGCCATACTCAGCACCGACGGGGTGTCTCGCAAGCCGGTGGTGGTGACCGACTCCTACGGCAACGAGTCCATCGCCATCCATTCGATGGGCGTGCTCGCCATGGCCTGGGACCATCGAGCCTTCGACGGCGCCTACGCCGCAGCATTCCTTCACCGGGTCAAGGAGCTCATCGAGACCCGCGACTGGGAGGCTGAGATCCGCTGAGAGAGGCCGAGCGAACAGGGAAGCGATTGGTGAACAGTGGCGCGAGAATCCGAGCGGGGCCGTGGCCCGAGCGGCCCGTGAGCGAAGCGAACAAGAGCGGGAAACACCACGCCGCGCCGCTAGGCACGGGCACCAGTCGGCGCGTCCGCTGAGCATGTCGCTGGTGGCCGCTGAGGGGCCCATGCTGCGGATCCGCTGGCTTGGCCGTGTGGCCTACGACGACGCTCTCGCCCTGCAACGGCGCCTCCACAGCTACTCCGCCGACGACCATCTGCTCCTGCTCGAGCACCCCCATGTGGTGACGCTGGGCCGCCGGGGCCGGCGTGAGCATCTGCTGGTCGATGTCGAGGCGCTGGGCGGCTCGGTGGTGGAGACCGACCGGGGCGGCGAGGTCACCTACCACGGTCCCGGGCAGCTGGTGGGCTATCCGATCCTGACGGTGCCCGGCCGGCGGGGCGGCGGGATGGCCGACACGGCCGCATACGTGGGCGGCGTGGAACAGCTTCTGATCGACGTGCTGGCCGATCTGGGCCTGGAAGCCGGACGCCTCGACCGCCATACCGGGGTGTGGGTGGACCCCGACGGTTGGCGGCCCCGCAAGATCGCGGCCATCGGGGTGAGGTTGTCGCGGGCCCGGTCCATGCATGGCTTCGCGCTCAACGTCGATCCCGACCTGAGCTGGTTCAGCCGGATCGTGCCCTGCGGGATTACCGGCCTGGGAGTCACATCGCTGTCGGCCGAGGGAATCGACGTGTCGATGCGGGAGGTGGTGGACATCGTGGCCCGGCGGGCCGCGGGACTCTGGGGTGCCCACGGACGCGTCGACCGGGCCGATGTGGCCCACCGGGTGGCTCCGGCCGACCTGGCCCAGTTCACCCGCGAAGCGCCCAGTGCCGCGGCCGTTGCCGGCGCGGAGCCGGCTGGAACTGCGGCCGTTGCCATGCCGGACGAGGCTTCACCGGCGGGCAACGCCGGCGTCGCTCGGGCCGGAGATGAGGCTACTGCGGTCGGAGGCGAGGCTTCACCGGCGGGCAACGCCGGCGTCGCTCCAGCCGGAGGGGACGCTGCTGCGGCCGGAGACGACGCTGCTGCGGCCGGAGACGACGCTGCTGCGGCCGGCAACGGTGACGGGACCTCGCCCCGGCTGCTAGGCCGGCTGGCGCAGGCCCGGCTGCAGGGTGGCGACGAGCCTGCCCCCGTGCCGTACCGGTCGCGCAAGCCGGAGTGGATGCGAGTGCCGCTCAGCACCGGGCCGACGTTCCACGATGTTCGCTCAACGCTGCGCGGCCTCGACCTGGTGACGGTCTGCGAGGAGGCCGGCTGCCCCAACATCTCGGAGTGCTGGAACGACGGAACCGCGACATTCATGATCCTGGGCGAGCGATGCACCCGGGCCTGCGGCTTCTGCCTGGTGGACACCCGCCGCCCCGGACCCGTAGACATAGAAGAGCCTGAGCGGGTGGCCGAGGCCGCGGCTCGGATGGGCCTCGAGCACGTCGTTGTGACCATGGTGGCCCGCGACGACCTGGCCGACGGGGGCGCGGCCGCGGTGGCCGACACGGTGGCCGCAGTACGGCGCCGGCTGCCCGGTGCCCGGGTGGAGACCCTGATCAGCGACCTGGGCGGCGAGGCCGACGCTCTGCAGAAGGTGTTCCACGCCCGACCCGACGTGCTCAACCACAACATCGAAACGGTTGCCCGTCTGCAGCGGGCGGTGCGGCCGTCGGCCGGCTACGCCCGCAGCCTGTCGGTGCTGGCCCGGGCAAGGACGGCCGGGCTGACCACCAAGTCCTCGATCATCGCGGGCATGGGCGAGACCCACGACGAGATGGTCCAGACCCTGGCCGATCTGCACTCGGCCGGGACCGACATCGTGACCATCGGGCAATACCTGCGTCCCAGCGCCCGCCACCTCCCGGTGGATCGCTGGTGGCCGCCGGAGGCGTTCGACCGGTGGAAGGAGATCGGCGAGTCGATGGGCATCAGCCATGTCGAGGCCTCGCCGCTGACCCGCTCCAGCTACCACGCCCGCCAAGCCGCCGACGCCGCCGTCGCGGCCGGCGCGGAGCGAGCCTAGGGTTCCCACCGTGTTCGCCGATCGGCTGGACGGGGCCCGGGCACTGATGGCTGAGCAGGGCGTCGACGTGCTGTTGCTCTCGGTTGGGGCGGACCTGCCGTACTTCTGCGGATATGAGGCCATGCCGCTGGAGCGGCTCACCATGCTGGTCGTGCCCCGCGACGGCGCCGCCACCCTGGTCGTGCCCCGCATGGAGGCTCCCCGGGTGGTGGAGCGTCCCGACGTGTTCGGGATGCGTCCCTGGGACGAGACCGAGGATCCGGTGGACATCGTGGCCGGCTTGGCCGGAGCGGCGGCGGTGGCCGCGGTGGGCGACCACATGTGGTCGCGGTTCCTGGTGGAGTTGATGGGGGCCATGCCGGACGCGGCGTGGAGGCGGGGCTCGGAGGTGACCGCCCCCATCCGCTCGGTGAAGACCCCCGACGAGATCGAGCGTCTGCGGGCCGCGGGCGCCGCCGTGGACCGGATCGCGGGCCGGCTCCAGCGGGGCGAGATCGACCTGGTGGGACGGACCGAGGCCGAGGTTTCGGCCGAGTTGGGTCGCCAGATCCTGGCCGAGGGCCACGACCGGGTGAACTTCGCCATCGTGGCGGCCGGCGCCAACGCGGCCAGCCCGCATCACGAGCCCGGATCGAAAGCGATAGGCGCGGACGAGGTCGTGCTGTGCGACTTCGGCGGCACGATGGTGGGCGACGACGGCGTCGGGTACTGCTCCGACATCACCCGCTGCGTGTACACCGGCGAACCGCCTCCGAAGTTCGTGGAGCTCTACGACGTGCTGCTCGAGGCGCAGGCGGAGGGCGTCTCCGCCGCCAGAGTGGGCACTCCCGCCCAGGATGTGGACCGGGCGGCGCGCTCGATCATCGCCGCTGCCGGTTACGGCGACTACTTCGTGCACCGCACCGGCCACGGAATCGGGACCGAGGCCCACGAGGACCCCTACATCGTGGAGGGCAACGGCACGCCGCTGGAGGCCGGCAACGCCTTCTCGGTGGAGCCGGGGATCTACGTGCCCGGCCGGTGGGGGGCCCGCTTGGAGGACATCGTGGCCGCGTCGCCTGCCGGCCCCGACCCGCTCAACCGCGCCGACCACCGCCTGGCCGTCGTCGCCTGAGAGGCCCGAGTCCGGCTCGCGATGACCGTATCTGCCGCCGCCACGGCATCGGCCGCGGCCGTCTGAGCGGCAGGGGTCGGCTCCGTGGTCGAACTCGAAGCCGCCACCCTGCTGGTGGGCTGGGCCGCGGGCGGGTGGTTCTTCCTGTGGGTCACCACCCGCCGCCGCGAGGTGGGACTCGGCTATGGCTGGCTGATGAGGGGCATATTCCTGGCGCTGGCCGCCGGTTCTCTGGTCGCCGCGTTCCTGTCCGAGCCGACGTGGAGCCGGGAGGCAGCCACTATGGCCTTCGTTTGCGCGGGGCTGGTTGCCGGCGTGGTGTCGGTAACCCGACGCTCGGCTGGCACGAGGGTTCAGCGAGCGGGGGTCGAACGTCGGTCTGCCAGGGTGGCCGAGATGACCGGCATCGATAGGGCCGAAGGCCGCTTCGATCCCGACGCGCCGGAGTTCCCGCCCGCGCTGGATCTTGTTGCGGCGTCCGTGGGTCTGGCCGCGGTCCTGTTGGGGGCCTTGGCGGCGGCCGGGCCGACGGGTCTTGCCGTCGCCCGAACGTTGGTGGGGGCCCTGTTCGTCGGCGCGGTTACCAGCGCCATGCTGCTGGGTCACTGGTACCTGGTGCAGCCCGGACTGGCGCGGGGGCCGCTGCTGGAGATGTTGCGGGCCGCGGCTGTGTTGTGGGTGCCGTCGGTGGTGGTGATGCTGTGGCCCACCGGCATGGCCTCGGTGCTCAACGGAACCATCGACGACGGCTACAACGGTCTGCTCGGCTGGTTCTGGATCGCCTGCGCGGCCACGACCATCCTGCTCGTGGGGGTGGCCCGGGCCGCGCTGCGCGAGCGCCAGTACTCAGCGGTGATGGCGGCCACCGGCCTGGTGTACCTGGCCATCGTCACCGCCTTCGGCCAGGACCTGGTCGCCCGCATCCTGCTGACCCCCTGAGGCCGAGCGGGCGGGGCCGCGTCGCAGTGACAGCGAGGCCCCGGCCCGGGCGGTCCGTGAGCGGGGCGGAGTGGGCGGGGTGCGGGGCCCGGGCGGTCCGTGAGCGGGGCGGAGTGGGCGGGGTGCGGGGCCCGGGCGGTCCGTGAGCGGGGCGGAGTGGGCGGGGTGCGGGGCCCGGGCGGTCCGTGAGCGGGGCGGAGTGGGCCGACAAGCCGTAGACTCAGCTGGGCGGTGCGGAGGCCTGTGCGCCGGGCCCCGGCTACGCCGGGCTCGGGCCGACGCGAGGAGGCCGGTAGTGCCGAGAGTGATCTGGAAGGGATCGATCAGCTTCGGGCTGGTGACGATTCCCGTGCAGCTCTTCAGCGCGGTCAGCCGCAAGAACGTGCGCTTCAACCAGCTCGACGCCGAGACGGGGGCCCGGGTGCGCTACAAGAAGGTGTCGTCGGCCGACGGCTCGGAGCTGCCGGCCGAGCGGATCGTCAAGGGCTACGAGATGCCGTCGGGCGACTACGTCACCGTCACCGACCGCGAACTGGACGAGCTGGCCCCGGTTGCAGCCCGCACCATCGACATCGACGCCTTCATCGACCTTGCCGACATCGACCCCGTCTTCTACGACAGCGCCTATCACCTGGTGCCCGAGGAGGCCGCAGCCAAGCCCTACAAGCTGCTGGCCGAGGCCATGGGTGAGGCCGACAAGGTGGCCATCTGCGGCTTCGTGATGCGCTCCAAGCAGCACCTGGCCGCCATCCGCCCCGTCGACGGGCGGCTGATGCTGTCGACCATGGTCTATTCCGACGAGCTGGTCGCACCGGACGAGATCGACGGTTTCGACGGGCTCGGCGACATCGCGGTGGAGGAGCGGGAGACGGCCATGGCCCGCCAGCTCATCGCGGCCCTCGAGGCCGACTTCGAGCCGGGCCGCTACGCCGACTCCTACCGGGAGGCGGTGCTGGAGCTGATCGAGCGGAAGGCCGCGGGCGAGGCGGCGACCACGGTGGCACTGTCGGCGCCCGCGTCGGACACCGTCGTGGACCTGATGGCCGCGCTGGAAGCCTCAGTGGCCGCGGCCAAACAGGCCCGCCAGCGCCACCCAGCCACAGGCAAGGCCGCCGTGGACGCCGCCGCTGCGCCGGATCCGGCCGGCACCGCGGATCCTGAACCCGAGCCGGAGGAACCGGCAAAGATCCGCAAGTCGGCCTAGCAGTCCCTGGGCGGCCGGTGGGCGCGGCGAACGGGGGCGGGTGGCAGTCCCTGGGCGGCCGGTGGGCGCGGCGGACGGGGGTGGGTCACAGGGTAGGTTCGAGTGGTGAGCGCACCCGAGCGTGTGCCGGTAACCGTGGATGGCCGCCGGCTGTTGGTCAGCAACCTCGACAAGGTGATGTACCCGCTGACCGGGTTCACCAAGGCACAGGTGATCGACTACTACGTTAGGGTCGCGCCGGCGATGCTGCCCCACGTCGGTGACCGGGGAGTGACCCTGCGGCGCTGGCCCGACGGCGTGACCGCGTCCTCGTTCTTCGAGAAGCGCTGCCCCAAGCACCGTCCCGACTGGGTCGGCACCTGCAGGGGTCCCGGCGACAGGGGAGGGCCGATCGAATACTGCCGGCTCGACTCGGTAGCCGCGCTGGCGTGGTCGGCCAATCTGGCCGCGCTGGAGCTCCACGCCCCGATGGCGCGCTGCGGCGACCTCGACTCGCCCACCATGGTTGTGTTCGACCTCGATCCGGGCAAGCCGGCCACCATCATCGAGTGCTGTCGGGTGGCCCTGCACGTCCGCGACATCCTGGAGTCGGTCCGCCTGGCCGGTTGGGCCAAGACGTCGGGCAGCAAGGGAATGCAGATCTACGTGCCCCTCAACCGGCCCCACTCCCACGACCACGCCGCCGGCTTCGCCCTGGCGGTGGCCCAACTGCTCGAGAAGCGACTGCCCGAATTGGTGGTGTCGGTGATGAAGCGCAGCCTCCGGCCTCAGAAGGTGTTCATTGACTGGAGCCAGAACGCCCGCTTCAAGACCACCATCGCCCCCTACTCGCTGCGAGGGCTCGATCGCCCGACGGCCTCCGCCCCGATCACGTGGGACGAGGTGTCGGACGGCGCCGACGGCGAACCGCTGACGTTCACCGCCCCTGAAGTGCTGGACCGGCTTGAAGAACTCGGCGACATGTTCGCGCCGACACTCACAGTCGAGCAGGACCTGCCCGCCCCATCGTCCGGCTAGGCGCTTGCCGAATTGGCAGCGTTTTGCCCCCTATGTGGGTCGTTCTGCTGCCAGTTCTGGGCTGGCCCGGCTGTGGTCGGGGAATTGGCAGCGTTTTGCCCCCTATGTGGGTCGTTCTGCTGCCAGTTCCGGGCTGCGAGGGTTGGACATTCTGCCGCCGTTAGTCTGACCGGATGCCGATCACAGTTCATGCCGCCCGCTCGGTGTCGAAGGCCGCCACTGCGAGCATTGCCATGGTCACCTCCGATGCGGTCCAGTTCGGCCTCGACGGTTTCGACGCTGCCGTTCTGGACACCGCCGGGTTCGAGGGCAAGGCGGACCAGGTCCACTTGCAGCCCGCCGCCGTCGGGTTAGCCGGGCTGGTCGGCGTAGGCCCGGCTGGCGAAGTCACCCCGGCCACGATCCGGCGAGCCGGCGCGGCGTTGGCTCGCTCGTGCTCGCGCCACCCGCGGGTGGCGGTGCGGCTGCCCGGCGACTCCGCTGTCGACGATGCCGAGGCCCGCCAGGCGCTGGCCGAGGGCGTGATCCTGGGCGGCTACCGATACACCGTTTACAAGTCGTCCGCCGATGGCTCCAACGGTGGCAACGGCGCCCCCAAGCTGGCCCGGGTCGACGTCGTGGGAAGCACGTCGGCCGCGGCCAAGGCCGCGCTGGGCCGTGGCTCCGCCATCGCGGCAGGCGTGTGCATGGCTCGCGACCTGTCCAACGAGCCCGGCGGCTCGCTCACCGCCCCGGCCTTCGCCCGCAAGGCTGCCGCGGCGGCCGGCAAGGCCGGTCTGAAGTCGAAGGTCTGGAACGAAGCGGAGATCAAGAGGGAGCGGCTCGGGGGCTTGCTCGGGGTCAACCGGGGCAGCACCAATCCGCCGCGTTACGTGGAGTTGACCTACGAACCCGAGGGCGACCCGGCGGCGACGCTGGCCTACGTGGGAAAGGGAATCACTTTCGACGCCGGCGGCCTGTCCATCAAGACCGCGCAGGGCATGATGGCCATGAAGATGGACATGTGCGGAGCGGCCGCGATCATCGGGGCCATGTCGGTGCTCCCCGAGGTGGGCGCGCCGGTCAAGGTCAAGGGGTACCTGCCCATGACCGACAACATGCTCGGCGGCGACGCCACCCGGCCCGGCGACGTCCTGACCATCCGCAACGGCAAGACCATCGAGGTGCTCAACACCGATGCCGAGGGTCGCCTGATCCTGGCCGACGCTCTGTCGCTGGCCTGCGAGGACGAGCCCGACGCCATCGTCGATCTGGCCACCCTCACCGGCGCCTGCATGGTGGCGCTGGGGCCGTCCATCGCCGGGCTGATGGGAAACGACGAATCGCTGATCGATGAGATCCGCGCCGCCGCGGACCGTGTCGGGGAGCGGGTGTGGCCGCTGCCGCTGCCGACTGACTACGCCAAGCAGTTCGAGTCGAACGTGGCCGACATGAAGAACATCGGAGGCTCCCACGGGGGCGCGCTCACGGCGGGGCTGATCCTGAAGCAGTTCGTGGCCGACGGCATTCCTTGGGCCCACCTCGACATCGCCGGCCCGGCCCGGGCCGAGTCGGACGACGGCGAGATCTCCAAGGGCGGCACCGGCTTCGGCGTGCGCACCCTGATCGAGTTGGCCCTGTCGTATGCCTCACACAGCTGAGCGGTAGGGCCGAGCGCCTCAGAGCAGGTCGGGCAGGTTCAGTTCGTCGGCGGCCCGCTCGAAGCGCTCGAACGTGGCTGCCAGCAGTCCTCGCTGGCGCTCGTCGGTGAGGTCCATCCCTGCGCCGGCGATCATCGGGTAGCAGACGCAGAACAGCACGGCGCCCCTGTAGATGTCCCACATCCCGTCGGTCTCGGACTCGGGCACGCCCTCGGACTTGAGGGCGCTGAGCCAGCGCTCGTACAGGCCCGGCTCGATCTCCGAGGCGGTGGCGGGGGCCAGGCTCCCGGTGACGAAGTAGGCCAGATCGCCCACCGGCATGGACTCGCCGATGACCTGGAAGTCGAGCAGCACGACCCGCCCGTCGTCGTCGAAGAACATGTTGTCGGCCCGGTAGTCGCCGTGGACCAGGGTGCTCGGTGTCGTGCCCAGCGAACCCAGCATTTCGGGGAGGGCCTCCACCCAGCCGTCGGCCACCGTCTCAACCGCCCGGGGGACGCTCATGGCGCCCCGCACCTTGGCCCAGCCGTCCGAGAACACCGGGGGCAGCAGCATCGGGTAGATGGGATCGCGGATGCTCACCGCGGTGCCCCGCTCCACGATCGGGCCCGCCGCGCCCCACCAGTGGGCGTGCCACGCGGCCAGTTCGTCCACGGCCTGCTCGGCGTCGGCCCGGCCCATGCCCTCGATCTGGCTGACGGCCCGGTGCGAGCCCACATCCTCCAGCACCAGCACGAACTGGTGGGTCTCGGCATCGACGGCGCCGAAGTGGCAGGCCGGCACCCGGATGGGGCTCTCGGCGGCCAGCTCGCGGTAGAAGCCGACCTCGCGGATGTTGAGCCGCAGGATCTGGGCCGTGAAGCGGGCCGTCTCGTCGAGCCCGGGCATCTTTATGACCACGGTGTCGGGGCCGTCGCCCTCCAGCGTCGCTCGGTAGATGGCGCCGATCATCCCGACCCCTGTCCCGATGTCGTCGATGTCGGCGATCCGCACGGGCGAGCCCATGGCCTGCGAGAGCCACTCGTCGTCGATGTCGTCAATGCCGTCCGGTATTGCGGGTTCCATATTCACCCCCTAGCCAGGCCTCGACGCTACATCACGCCGATCTCCTGCCGCGGGCCGGGCTCGGCCACGGTCGCCGCGATCGGTTCGCCGGTGTCGGCTGTGGTTGCTGCAATCAACTCGCTGGCCTCGGCCGCGGTCGCCGCGATCAACTCGCCGGCCTCGGAGGACCCGCGGCCGTGATGAAGGCTCCAGGCCCACCGGACAGCGTCGGCAACGATGGCCGGATGGAACCCCATGCCGGCCAGTTGGCGCTCCGCCTCGCTGATGGTGTCGCCGCACTCGATCAGGCACGAGGCCAACTGCCGGGCTCGCTGCTGTGGACGGTATGCGGCGTCGGGGCTCGAGCTGGACGCGAGAAACTCGGCGTGGCGCCGCTGCACGGACTTGGGCAGTCGAGCCAATTGGCGGTGGCTGAGCTGGGGCAGCTGAAGACGGACGGCCAGGGTTGTCGGTCCAACGGACCGGGCCGCCCGGAACCGGCATGCTCGAGCGACCGTCTTGGCCATGGCGCTGCGAGCGCCGCCCTCGTGTCCGATGCCGAGGGTGCTGGCGGTCTCCCGCAGATTGACGGACGTGCCGTCGGTCTCGTCGAGCAGGTCGGCGCAATGGCGCAGGAACCAGGTGGTGGAGGGCCCCAGCGTTGCCAGCCAGAACTGTTCGACGTAGGCGGATCTCGGATCGTGGCCGAGAGCGTCGTCGATGCGCTGGTCGACCCACGGGATCAGCGTGATCACTTCAGAGCTGACGATGGCCGGGGGCAGGTTGATAGACGAGGTCATGATGATTCTCCAAGAAAGACGAGCGCTCGTGAGCGCGCCTGAGTCGCAACTTGCGGGGGGAAGTGCCGACTTTGAAACATATGTAGGCCCCTACAGCTTGTCAATCAGAAAAATCAGCCCAATATCTTGCTGAATTCGCAACGCTGAAGGCGCCGCGCCGAATACGCAGCAACGGGCCGGATCGAATCGATGCGGCCCGCGGCGCGGCTGACGATCCGTCCACCGATCGGGGCCTGCCGGCTCGGCCTCTAGGCTGGCGGGGTGCGAGCGGATACTGCGGCCGAGGTGGCTGCGGCCCGCCGGATGGTCGACGCCGCTGAGCGAGTGACCGTGCTCACCGGCGCGGGCATCTCCACCGACAGCGGCCTGCCCGACTTCCGGGGCCCCGAAGGCCTTTGGACGCGGGACCCCGCGGCCGAGCGGGCCTCCAACATCAACGTCTACGTGTCCGATCCCGAGGTCCGGCGCAGCAACTGGGCTCGCCGGGCCGCCGGGGCGCTGTGGGCCGATGTCGAGCCCAACCGGGGTCACGAGGCGCTGGTCCACCTCGAACGGCGGGGCAAGCTCCACCTGCTGATCACCCAGAACGTGGACGAACTCCACCAGCAGGCCGGAAGCGACCCCGAGCGCGTCGTGGAGATCCACGGCACCACCCGCAAGGTGCAGTGCCTGTCGTGCGACTACCGCGACGACATCGAGGCCGCGCTGGAGCGGGTGCGGGCCGGCGAGGAGGACCCCGAGTGCCCGCGCTGCGGGTGGCTCCTGAAGTCGGCCACCGTGTCGTTCGGCCAGAGCCTCAACCCGGTCGATCTGGCCCGGGCCGAGCGGGCCGCCCTCGAATGCGACCTGTTTCTGGCGGTGGGCACGACGCTGGCCGTGTCGCCCATCAACATGACCGCCCCCCTGGCCGCGCATTCGGGGGCCCGCCTGGTCATCGTGAACGGAGAGCCGACCGAGTTCGATGCCCTGGCCAACGTGCTGGTGGGCGGCTCCATCAGCGAAGTGCTGCCCGTCATCTGCGGCCTGGACCCCGGCGACTAGCCGGAGTGGCTAAATCCCGACAAGACAGGTAGGATTTAGCCCATGGCGAGTTTTCGAGAACTATTGACGCAGGCCAAAGCCCAGATACGCGAGGTTGACACCGCTGGCGGCGAGCAGTTGCTGGCCGAGGGCTGGACCCTGCTCGACGTGCGCGAGCCCGACGAGTACGAGCAGGGCGCCATCGCCGGCTCGGTGCACATCCCCCGGGGCCAGCTCGAGTCGAGCATCGAGAACCGGGTCGCGGATCGGTCCACCCCGCTGGTCGCCATGTGCGCGGGCGGGGTGCGGTCCGCCTTCGCCGCGGTGACCCTCGAGCAGATGGGCTACACCGACGTGGTGTCCATGGACGGCGGCTTCAACAAGTGGAAGGACGAGGGCCGGGCCTGGGCGCGGCCCCGCACCCTGTCGCCCGATCAGCGCAACCGCTACCAGCGCCACCTGCTGGTGCCCGAGGTGGGCGAGGAGGGGCAGCTCAAGCTGCTTGACGCCAAGGTGCTGCTGCTCGGCGCGGGCGGGCTCGGCTCCCCGGCTGCGCTGTACCTGGCGGCCGCGGGGGTGGGCACCATCGGCATCATCGACATGGACGTCGTGGACGAGTCCAACCTCCAGCGCCAGGTCCTGCACAACGTCGACCGGGTGGGCGACCGCAAGGTCGACTCGGCCAAGAAGACCCTGACTGCGCTGAACCCCGACGTCAACGTGGTCACCTACGACACCCGGCTCGGCGCCGACAACGTCCTCGAGATCCTCGACGGCTACGACGTGGTGGTCGACGGGGCCGACAATTTCCCGAGCCGCTACCTGCTCAACGACGCCTCGGTGAAGCTCGGCATCCCGGTGGTGCACGGATCGATCTTCCGCTTCGAGGGCCAGGTCACGGTGTTCGACCCCCGCAACGGGCCCACCTACCGCGACATGCTGCCCGAGCCCCCGCCGCCGGAGATGGCGCCGAGCTGCGCCGAGGCCGGGGTGCTGGGCGTGCTGCCCGGCATCGTCGGCAGCGTGCAGGCCCTCGAGGCCATGAAGCTGATCCTGGGAGTGGGCGACTCGCTGCGTGGCCGGCTGGTGGCCTTCGACGCGCTGGAGATGAGCTTCCGCGAGTTCAGGCTGCGGCCCGACCCCTCCAACGAGGTCACCTACGACAACCGGGACCGCATCGAGGTCGGCGAACTCGACGGCCTCTGCATGCCGACCCTCTCCTAGCTGTAACTCTCCGAAGTCTCGTCGCGACGTAGACTGAGTACGCCCCGCCGCCCGGCGAGAGGCCGAGCGGTCCGTGAGCGAAGCGGGCGCCCCGGAACACGCGGGCCCGAGCGGCCCGTGAGCGAAGCGAACAAGAGCGGAAACAAGGGGACTGCGCCATCGGACAGGTGTTGAACAATCTCCGGGGGCGCTTCGTCAGCCTGCTGCCCTTCGGCACCTCCTGGATCCTCTGGGGGCTGGTCTTCAACGGGCTCACCACCTACGGATACCTGGTGGTGGCCCAGCGCGCTCTGGGCGACGACGGCTACGGCGGCCTGGCCGTGCTGTGGGCCCTGGTCAACATCGGCGGCTTCGGCCTGTTCCAGCCCCTCGAGCAGGAAGTGGCCCGGGCCACCGCCGACCGGGCCAGCCGGGGAGTGGGCAGCGCTCCGGTCCTGCGCCGAGCCGGGGTGCTGGGCGCGGCGCAGTTCGTGCTGGTGACGGCCGCCCTGTTCGCGGCCTGGCCGCTCGGGCTCGACGACCTGCTCGACGGCCGCCTGGAGCTGCTGGTGGCCCTGCTGCTGGCTCTGGGCGCGTTCGCCGGCTCCCAGCTTGTGCGGGGCATCCTCGGCGGCCGACACCTGTTCGACCGCTACGCCTGGTACTTCGTGGTCGAGGGCGGGGCCCGCATGGCCTTGGCCGTGGTGCTGGCCATCGCCGGGGTGGCCGCGGTAGGCGCCTACGGGCTGGCCATCGCCTTCGCGCTGGTGGTCGCCACCGTCGCTGCGGCCGGCCGCCACCGGACCTTCGTGCGGCCGGGGCCGCCCGCCTCGTACCGCGAGCTCACCCCGGCCCTGGGCTTCCTGCTCATCGCCGCTATCGGCGAGGCCTTCATACTCAACGTCGGGCCGGTGGCGCTCGACATAGCGGCCGGCGACGAACTGGGCGCCGACGCCCCCGGCGTGTTCCTCAACGGCATGCTCATCGCCCGCATCCCGTTGTTCTTCTTCCAAGCGGTCAAGGCCAGCCTGCTGCCCAGCCTGGCCACGCTGGCCGGCCGGGGCGACCACGTCGGGTTCCGCAACATGCAGCTCAAGATCGTGGCGGCGGTGGCGGCGGTGGCCCTGGCCACGACCGCGGTGGCTGCGGTGGTGGGGCCGCCGATCGTGCGGGTCGTGTTCGGCGACGAGCTGGGCCGCAGCGACATGGCGCTGCTGGCCGCCAGCGGTGGAGGCCTGATGCTGATGCTGTCGCTGGCGCTGGGCCTGGTCGCGCTGGGCCACACCCGGCTGGCGGTGGCGGGATGGGTCGCCGGGATCGCAGCCTTCGCGGTGGTGGTCAGTTTCGACTTTGAGCCGTTCCTGCGGGTGGAGCTGGCCCTGGTGGCTGCGGTGCTGGCCGGCGCGCTGGTGGCCGGCAGCCTGCTGCGCCACCAATACGCAGCCCACGCCCGCGAGGCCTGAGCGGCGGACCGGCCGCCTCGCCGCGGCGCTCGCTTCAGTCGAAGCTAGCGAAGGGGAGGTCGAGGCCGTTTGCGGACCTCAAGCTGACGCCGCGAATGTGGCCCTTGTCCTCACTGTGGTCACCCGAGCCTCGTGCCGACACGGGCGTAGGTCTCCTTCGCGAGTTGGTAACTCCTTGAAGGGACCTACGCCCACGCCGCCATTACACCGCCGGTGGTATGCCGTCTAGCAAGTCGTCAGGATGCCGAGCACCGATCGCACACCTTCGATCTCAAAGAAAGCCCTTATGCTCTCGGTTGCATCGCTGCCGACGATACGGAGATCGCCAGCGCCCGTGTTCTTCAGTTGACGGACAAACGAGCCTTGGTCGGCCGGCACCAACCGTGTAGTAGACCGAGAGTCATCGCTGAATGCATCCCACTTCTGTCGGATGTCCTTTCTATAACTCTTATACCCTTTAGAGTCTTTTCCTTCGGTGAGCCGGTACGTGACCTGTACTTGTCCAAAGTCATCGGGCGATAGGGCGACACCGTCCAGAGAGATCCAGACATAAGGGTCATCGGAGTCTCGATCACCTGGTGTGAGGCAGGCTAGGGACATTGTCGCTTTGACCAATGGATCGTTCTTGTAGGCCTGTAGCTCATAGATTTCACGATCAGGCCGGCCGGCCCAAGACCATTCTCCGAAATCGCTCGGAGTGCCTCCGGGGAGACCTTGCAGATATCCGAGTTTGTTGAGGCAGTTGATTGCGCCTCGGGTGAAGGCTCCAGTGCGGCCCAGATCGCCAAAACGGTTCCGCTCTTTCTTGACGTCAGACTTGCAGCCCTTGATCGCGTCCGGCGCATGGGCCCGCAGAATCTTGTAAGTCGCGAGGGCCACGTTCTGTTTCGACATCTCATGGCCCGGGGCGAACCGAGGCTTCGTGTGGTGCCCGAACGCGGTACCTGCGGCGAGGGTGGCCGAGCCACCAACGACCGCAGCCACAAGAGCGACCGCCAATAGTTTCTTAGTCACTGTTACTCCCCTTTTGTTTGGTAGAACGGAGGAGCCATATTGATATCACCTTGTGGATACGTGCACAAAGTTGGGGATAACTCATCGTTGGACTCCCAACCTTGCAGGACTTCCGAGCCGTCTGGACGGCGAAGTCCGCCCCGGACCGATGGAAGGTGGTGCCTCCGCGAACTGGGAGGGGATTCCGTAGTAGGACAAGTCGAGGGAGGTCTGTGTCAACGAGTTGGCCCGAGGGCGGCTCAGTTGAAGCCGGCGAAGGAGAGGTCGAGGCCGTCGCGCACCTCGCTGGCTCGGCCCAGGAAGTGGCTGTCGTCGACGGTCCAGGTGTGCTCGTCGCCGTGTCGCACTCGCAGGTATCCCGCGCCGTGTGTCCAGTAGATCCGGCCTCCGACTGCGGCGACGTCCTGGGCGAGGGCGATGTCGACGCGGCGCGGGACGCGACGCCAGCCGCCCGCGGCGACGAGATCGTGCCGCGCGATGATCAGCACACCGCCCGACACGCCGATGAACGGTATGAAACTCTCCGAGAACTTCTGACGGTGGGCGTCTCGCACCGTCTTGTCGAGTCTCTCCAGATACACGTACTCGGCTGATTTCCCCACCAGCTCGGCCCGGGAGTACTCGTGGGCCAGCACCAGGTCCCAGATGTGCTCGCGGCCGTAGAAGTCGTCGTCGTCCATCTTGGTGACCAGCGTGCCGGAGGATGCTTCGACGGCCGCGTTGAGAACGGCCCCGAGCGGCTTGTCGGCATCTACCCGCACCACCTGCACGGGATGCTGCAGGGCGCTGGTGAGCGCCGCGATCTCCGAGTCGCCGTCGAAGCCGTCGCCGTGGAGGGCGAGCACCAGCTCCAGGCGCGGGTAGGTCTGGGACCCCACCGCGTCGATGACCGCGCCCAGCCTCTCGGGCCGCCTCGTCGGCGCCAGGATGGAGACCTCCGGCACCGGGGCGTCCATGCCGGCCGTGCCCAGGATCTGTCGGGCACGGCTTCGCAGCGAGTGGTCTCGCAGCGCGCCGCGTCGCATGGCGATGCTCAACAGCTCTCGCTCATGGCTGGAGGCGTGCGCCACGGCCTGGCCGGCCAGCAGGTCGTGCAGCTGCTCGCCGAGGCACTCCCTCAGTTCGGCGTCAGGGTCGGCGACGCTGACGAGCACGCCGCCCGCGGCGAGCGCGGCGAGAGCCGCCGCCCGCTGCGGAGCGCTCCTGTGGAAGGCCGCTCGATCCTCCAAGTGGTGCAGGGAACGCAGTTCCTCCAGCAAGTCTCCGCCGATCCGGTGGCTGAAGACCCCGCGCCCGGCGGAGGGAAGCTGCGAGCGCAGCGTCGCCGATTCGGGCTCGTGAGCCGCCGACCAGCCGATGGGATTCACGGCCTCCGCATCGAACGCTTGAACGGAGAGTCGGGGACTCAACTCATCCAGCACGGCCACAACCGGGCGGGAGTGGAGGGTGGACCCGCTCGCGACGGAGCGCGCCGCCCGGCGTGAGTCGACAAGCACGATGTCCACATGGTGGTCACCAGCGGAAGAAGCCACCCTGGCCGACGCCGCCAGCACGGCCGACGCCACCCTCCCGGAGGCGGTTATCTCGGCCCCGAGCGGATAGCGGGCCAGTCGGGGGACATAGCGGCGGCTCTTGGCCTGCAAGCCCAGCCAGATCTTCAGGCTCTTCCGAACCCGCCGCAGCCTCCAGCGAACGTTCCGGATGCGCCACCAAACGGCCCGGGCGATCATCGCGGCGAACCGACCCGCATCCGCAAGGCTGCGTATCCGCACCGCCGTGCCGAACACGGTCGCCAGGTGCCGCCGGAACCGAGCCCAAACTCTCAGCAGGGTCTTGGCCGGTCGCTGCAGCCGGGCGGCCAGCCGGCTCTCGGGCTGCGGTTCCTGGACGACCCTGAGGGAGTCCACATCCAGCTCGGCCACGTCTCCCACATCGGATACGGCCAGGTTGCAGCGCCGGGCCCGATTCAGCGCCCAGGCCCTGGTGATGGCGACCCGGTGTCCCGAGGCAAGGTCGGACTGGCCCGAGGCGGCTGTTCCGAGCTGCTGGCGCAACCGCCCGATCATGCGGGGCGCCACCTCGGCGCCGGCGGGAACCGTGACGAAGAACGCGGCTGCCCGGTGGGCGCCCGCCGCGCCCCCGGCCGGGCCGACCTCTGCCCGCGGGTCCGGGTCCAGCAGCCGGTGAAGCCTCTCGAAGCGCTCTGCCGGACGCTCCTCGACCCAGACGAACAGGTCGTGCACATCGCTGGCCAGAACCTGCTCGACGGTGGCCAGGATCACGTCGGGCTCGGCGTGGCCCGGGTCAACCGCCACCACGATCTGCGGAACCGTGAACGACCGTCCCGGCGCGGCGGAGCGCAGCCGCCGGTCGGGGATGAGATGCGACACCTTGTCGCGCTGCTGCTCCAGGCTGGCGGTCTCGCTCTCGGTGAGCACCGCGCCGGGACCCTGGTGCCAGCACAGGGCACCGCGCTCGGGGGCCAGCACCGCTCCGAGGGCGTAGGACCGCCAACCGAACTCGACGTCCTCGGCGCCCCACTGCGTGAACGACTCGTCGAACATTCCCACCTCGGCGAAGAACGCGGCGGAGATGCCGAAGTTGCCGCCGGTGACGACTCGGAAGATGTCGTCGGCGTCGGCCGTCAGGTCGTCGGTGTGAGCCATCCGGCGCTCGATCCACTCGGGGATCTGCGCCGGTCGCTCGGAGAGGAGGTCCTCGATCGAGCCCCGCCGGCCTCTGACCGCGTCGGCGTCGATGTCCTCGAAGTCGACATGGCGGCGGAACCCGAGCGTCACTAGATCGCTGGCCGCGTGGTGCCAGCGGGCGTGGGAGGCCAGCCACGCGGCTTCGGGCACCATGTCGCAGTCGAGGAACACGAGGATGTCTCCGGTCGCCGCCCGGGCCCCGTTGTTCCGGGCCCGGGCCAGCCCGAAGCCCAGGTCCTGCTGGTGGATCACCCGTACCCGCAGCGACGTCGGCGGGTCCAGCTCCAGCGGCGGATCGGAGCCGTCATCCACGACGACCACCTCGAAGAGTTCCCGGGGGTAGGTCTGACCCTCCAGCCCGGCGAGTGTGAGAGCCAGCGCCTCGGGCGCCTCGAAGTAGGGGACCACGACGGTGACGGCCATCTCAGGCTCGAAGGACTCGACCGGCGCGACCGGCAGGGAGCGCCAGTCGTTGCCGCGCACTCCTGCGGGAGGCGGAGCCGTCATCCGTCCGCGCCCGACGACTCTCTGCGGGGGGCAGCTGCCGCCGATCGATCCGCCGCGGCGGTTGGCCGATCCGCGGCGGGGGCCGGCCTGAGAGAAGCGGCCATGAGCAGCACCCAGCTGTAGGAGAACCACAGGACGAAGCTCTCCGCAAGGTTCTCCACGATCAGGAAGGCTACGAGAGCGGCACCGAACCATGTGTCGGGGTCGGGGCGCCGCCACAGGGCCGAGCCGGAGTTGCGGGCGGCCAGCAAGACGATCACCGTGAACGGCACCGCGCCCAGCAGCCCCAGCCCGAGCCCCACCTCGACGAGGCTGTTGTGGGCGCTGCCCCGGCGCAGGAGCGCGTGCTGGGTCAGTTCCTCGATGTCCCAGAACGTGAAGAAGCCGTGCCCCAGCAACGGGCGTTGCACGATCCGGTCCCACACCAGGCCCCATATCTCGCGTCGCTGGCTGAACGTGGGCACGTTCCACTGCACGGCCACGGCCACGGCCGCGGTCGAGGCGGCCAGGGCCGCGGCAACGGCCGTGGCTGTGGTGGCCGTCGCCGCGTTGCCGCGTCGGCTGAGCCAGTGGCGAGACCCGACCACGGTCGCGGCCGTGGCCGCAACCGCCAGAGAGATCCATGCGGTACGGCTGCCAGCGCCGACCAGCGCGGCGACGGCGGCGGCAGCACAGCAGGCCGCGGCGACCCGTCGCCAGCCTCCGGACGCCAGCAGGTAGCGGACACTGACCAGGACTCCGATAGCGGCCAGCGGCGCCAGCGAGTTGCGGTTGGTGTAGACGCCCTTCCAGTTGCCGTCGGGATCGAGTCCCAGGTCGGGGCGCAGCCAAACCAGCAGGAGGCTCGCTGCCACGGCAGCGCCCGCCACCGCGGCCACTGCCGCGGCCGTCTCGTCGGAGTTGAAGCCGGCCATCGCCCACGCCAGCAGGGCCATGCCCACATAGACGGACGAGCGCCACGCGGTGGCCGCGGGATCGACGCTCCACAGCGTGGACGCCAGCGCGGCGAGCGCGAAGCAGCCCACCGCAGTCGCCGCAACCCGCGAGACACGATCCCGCGGCCAACTGGCGGCGCCCCGCTGCCCGCGTGTGGCGTCCCGTGGCCAACCGGTGGCGTCTCGCACTCGGCGTGCGGCCAACACCGCGCCGCACATCGCGGCGGCGGCCAGCGCCGGCCAGACCGCGTGGTCCTCCCATCGGCCGGTGCGATCCAGCACGCGCTTGGAGAACAGCAGGACCGGGCCGTTGGTGAACACGAGCAGAGCTCCGGCGGCGACAGCCGCGGCCCCCCAGTGAAATGAGGCGGCGGTCCCGGCGGTATCGGACGGTGTCTCCCGGCCAAACGAGCCGGCGCGCCTGGCAGTCTCGGATGGGGCTGCCCGGCGAGACGAGGTGTCCCGCCCGGCCGGTTCAGGCGACGCCGGCGAAGCGGAGGTCGCAGCCGTCGTGAACCTCGACGGCCTGCTCCAGGAAATACTCATCGTCGGCCTCCCAGGTGTGTCCGCGAGCGTGCCGCACCAGCAGATAGCCGCGTCCGTGCGTGCGGTAGAGGCGGCCCCCGCCGGCGACGACGTCGTGCATGAGGGCCCTGTCGACGCCGGAGGGCACCGGCTGCCATCCCACCACCGCATCGAGGTCGCTGCGAGCGATGATCATCGCGCCGCCCGCCAGGGTCAGCTTCGGCCCGAAGCGCTCGGCGCCGCCCCGGAACCTGCGCAGGGTGCGGTCCGCTCCCTCCAGGTACACGTATTCGGCCGCCTTGCCAACCAGTGCGGCTCGGGAGTACTCGTGGGCCAGCACCAGGTCCCAGATGTGCTCTGGTCCGTAGAAGTCGTCGTCGTCGAACTTGGTGATCAGATCTCCTTGGCTGTGCTCCAGCGCGTCATTGAGGACCTCGCCCAGCACGCGCCCCGCGGGCACCGCCAGCACGCGGGCGTCTGTACCGCTGTCGGCGGCCACCGCCTCGAGCCGGGCGAGGTCGAATCCGTCGCCGTGCGCGGCCAACACCAGTTCGATGCGAGGGTACGTCTGGGCCGCCACCGAGGCGACCGCAGCAGCCACCTGATCCGGTCGCCGGGTGGCCAGCAGCACCGACACCAGCGGCAGGGGCCCCACATTCACTGACGCTGCTTCGCACACCTGACGAGCGCGCGCCCGCAGCGAGTGCGAGCGCAGCGCCTCACGTCGCATCTCTACGCTCAGAGCTTCGCGCTCAGCTTCAGAAGCCGTCTCGATGCGAGGATCGGTGAGCAGGGCAACGAGCCTCTCGCCCAACAGTCCGGCCACCTCGTCGCCGCCGTCACAGAGGCGGACCACCGCGCCGCTGGCCGCCAGCGCCGCCACGGCACCCGCTCGGGCTTGCGCGTCGGCGTGAAATGCGGCCACATCGACTAGGTGGTGGTAGCGGCGGGCTCTCGCAAGATCGGCGGCGTCCACCTTCCTGGAGGCTGTGTGCCCGGTCGGCAGCAGCTTGGAGGGCCCGAGAGCGGCAGCCCGCTTCAAGGCCACGGGCCAGCCAGCGGGGTTGACCTGCTCGGCGTCGAAGGCGGGCGTGGCCGCGGTCGGTGCCATGCCGCCCAGTGAGACCACCGCGGCACCGGCTCTGGGGGTCCATGAACTCGGGAGGGGCCAGTCATCGCACAGCACGACTTGGGCGGGGGCCGAGGACTCGGTGTGTAGCCCCGTCCAAGCGGCGAACACAGCCGCTGACCGCGGGCCGCACGCTGCGATGGACGGGCCGAGGCGATAGGTGGCCGGCCGGATCGTCTTCGAGCGAGGCCGCCCCTTGGCGACTTTGCGGACCACGGCGACACCTCGGCGGGCCGCTCTGCGTAACCGCAGCGCAGCTCGGCGTGCCATCCACCCGATCCGGCGCGACCGCAACGCGATCCATCTCAGGCGCCAGGCCGCAGCTCGGACGATCCACGCTCCGACGGTTCCCGCCAGCCGTGCAGCGTCGCCCGGGCTGCGCACGGCGCGCGCCTCGGTGGCGGTGTAGGCGGCGATGCGTCCCAACTTCCGCAACTTCGGCACCCGCTCCCCGTTCGCCGCGCCCGCCGATTCCCAGATTGCCGCCGGCGTGTTCGCGGGCAGACTCTTGGCGCTGGGGCGGCCGAGTTCGGGCGTGGGGATAGACGCCACCGGACGCGGCAGCAGTTTCGGTGCCAGGGTGGTTGCAGTGATCGATTCTCTGTCGAGACCCCGCCGCAGCTCGCGGTGCAGCCTCCTGGCCCTGACCAGCATGGCGACGCTGCCGTCGGGCCGCGATGCAGTGGCGCATTCCGCGGTGCCCAGCTGCTTGCGGAGCCCCGACACCAGGTCGGCGGCGACGGGCGCGCCGGCCTCCAGGAAGACATGGAACTGCGAGGCGGCGAATGCGCCCGGCGCGCCGCCCCTGGGGCCGAAGCGGACCCTCGGGTCGCCCCCCAGGAGGCGTCTGACGATCTCGGCTGCGTGAGCCTCTTCCTCGTCGGCGGGCTGCTGTTGCTCGATCCAGACGACCAGGTCGTGGACATCGCCCACCAGAAGGCTCTCGACGGTGTCGAGCTGGGCGCCGGTGTCGGCCCCTTCGGTCGCGACGCTGACCACGTACTGGGGGACCGTGAAGCTGCGGCCCGGCTTGGCTTTCCTGAAGCCGTGGTGGGCGATCAGCTGCGACAGCTTGGCCCGCTGCTGCTCGAGGCTGCGCACCTCCGCGGCGCTGGGCGTGGCGCCCTCCCCCTGGTGCCAGCACAGAGCCCGGCGCTCGGGAACGAGCAGCGCTCCGAGGGTGAAGGCCCGGTAGCCGAATTCGATATCCTCGGCGCCCCACTGGGTGAACGACTCGTCGTTGCCTCCAACCTCCCAGTAGAAGTCGCGCCACATCGCGAGGTTGCCGCCCGAGGCCACGCGGAACAGGTCGTCGTCATCGGAGGTCAACTCCGCCGTTCGGGCCATGTGGGACTCGATCCATTCGGGCCGGTCCCAGGGCCGGTCGGCGAACATCTCGTCCAGCGTTCCGCGGCAGTCGCGTACATCGTCGGCCGTGACGCCGGTGACCTCGAGGTGGCGACGGAAGCCGATCGACACGGCATCGCTGGCGGCGTGATGCCACCGGGCGTGGGCGGCGAGCCACTCGCGGGCGGGAATCATGTCGCAGTCGAGGAACACGACGATGTCGCCCTGCGCGGCCCGGGCGCCGTTGTTGCGGGCGCGGGCCAGGCCGAACCCGAGATCGGGCTGATGGATCACACGGACATCCAGCGGCGACGGCCCGGACATCTCCAGCGGCGGGTCCGACCCGTCGTCCACCACTATCACCTCGAAGAGGTGACGCGGGTAGCTCTGGCGCTCCAGGCCGGCCAAGGTGAGAGCCAGCGCCTCCGGCGCCTGGTAGTGGGGAACCACCACCGTGGCCCGCAAGCGGGGCTCGAACCTCTCCGGGGGGGCCGTGTCGAGGGCTCTCCAGTCGTTGCCCTCAACATCCGCCGGCTGAGGAGCAGGGGTCGCCGCGGGCGCGGCCGGAGCGCGTTCGCCGTGCCCGGCGGGATCAGTCATGGCGGCATCTCAGTATCGGCGGCGGAGCTCGCGGCCGGCACGAGCAGGCGGTCGGCGCGGATCAGATAGTAGTCGCCCCGCGATACGAGGGCGTGACGGGGTGCGTCGTCGCGGAAGTACTCGGGGGTGCGGCCCGTGCGCACCAGCACCAGATCCGACGGAAGCACGTCGGCAAGACTGTCCTGGTCGAGGATGAACACCGGCGCGTCCATGTAGTAGGACACCCATCGGGGAGTGGAGATGCCCGGGGTCGCCCACACGACTTCGGGGCTCGCCTCGCCGAGGGCCCCCTCCAGCACCGCGCCCGCCTCGGCGGGGTCTGAGAGGTAGTAGTCGCGGGTGCCGCCCGCAACGACGAGCACCAGCGTGGCGACCGCTCCCAGAGCGGCCACGACGCCCAGAGGCAGGCGCAGCCAGGACGCCTTGGCGGCGAGGAGCCTTCGCACGGCGTCGGCCAGCGCGGCGAGACCGATGGTCGCGGGCGCCAGCCACGGGAAGTTCCAGAGGCGATGGATCCAGGCGCCTTGCTGGAAGCCGAACGTGAGAGCCGCCGCGGAGGCGAGAGTCACCAGCGTCGGCACGCGAGTGCGCCGGTCGGCGATGCCCGCAACCAGCGCGGGAACGAGCAGCGCCCGCAGCCAGGGCGGCGCCAGCAGCTCGTGGCCGGCGAATCGCCACTGCCGGCTCAAAAACTCGCCGAACGTGAAGTTGGTGCTCTCGATGGCGGTGTCCACGTCGCGGCCGACCCGGAAGCTGACCCGTTCGCTCAGCTCGGCCAGGTCGGTCGCGTTGAGGAGCCAGCCCGCAGTGACCGCGGCGCCGGCCGCGGCGCCGACCAGCAGCGCGGCGAGGGCGGGAGACCATCCCCGCGACAGGTGCGCGGCGAGCCTGGCCATCGCGCCCCGCCGGGCTCGGTCCTGCTCGCGGGGCGACGCAGAGACCGGACGCTGCCGCGCCAGCTCGCCGGTGAACAGCCAGGGCGCCAGCAGCCCCAGCGTCGCCAAGGCGATCCAGGACTGCATGGCGGCGCCGGCGGCAAGGCAGGCCATGGCGGCGAGCGCCCACCGCGGCGGCTCGCTCTGCTCGCGCAGCCACGCCACCGCGGCCGTCGACGCGACCAGCAGCGAGTAGCCGACCCCGATGCGCCCGTACACGTAGAAGAACCCGGTGCAGACCATGGCCGCCACCGCAAGCAGCGTCGGCCCCCAGCTGATGCGCCGAACGCGCAGCAGCAGAGCCATGGCGGCCACGGTGGCCGCGCCCATGGCGAAGGGGACGATCCGCAGCGCGGCCACGCTGTCGCCGAACAGCCCGACCGAGGCGACCGCGGCGAAGATCGCCAGTGGAGGATGGTGGGCGTAGGTCACCGCCGCCGCCGGCGGTGCAGTTCGGGGCGCCACGTTGTACTCGTCGCGCATGAACGGCTCGATCACCGCGCCGAAGCGGGACTCGACCGGACCGAGTTCCCAGAAGTTGCGGGCCTGCAGACCGAATCGGCCCAGGATGCGCCCGTCGTCGCTGTTGCCGAGGGGCAGGTTCAGGTCGGGCAGCCACACGGCGAGCACACCGATGCAGACCAGCGTCACCGTGCCCCAGCCCCACCCGATGCGGCGGGCGGCCCTGCGAAGCGCCGAACTCCATCGCTGCATTTCGGTGATATGAGGTTGGTGTTGTCCGTCGAGGCGCCGGCTTCGGGCCACGGTTGCATTATTGCCGCGACGGACGATCCTAGGATCGTAGTCGTGAGCGATCCCGACCAGCAGTTGGTCGACCTTACGCAGCCCTCACCACCCGCCGTCTATCTCGCTGAGGTCTGGCGGAGACGGGACTTCGCCATCCTGGTCCCCGTACAGGATCTGCGGGCCCAGAACATGGGATCTGCGCTGGGCCAGCTCTGGCATCTATTGAACCCGGCGTTGATGGTGGCGGTCTACTTCCTGATCTTCGGGCTGGTCATCGACACCAGCCGCGGCGTGGACAACTTCCTGGGCTTCCTCGTCGTCGGGGTGGTCTGGTTCCATCTCACCCAGCGGGTCGTGCAGGACGCCGCGGTGTGCATCCCCCGCAATCTGGGACTGATCCGATCGGTGCAGTTTCCACGCATCCTGCTGCCGGCGGCGACCGTCAACGGCCAGACCGCCGCGTTCGCGCCCGCGCTCGTGCTGGCGCTTGCAGCCGTGATCGCCACCGGTGAGCGTCCGTCGCTGCGGTGGCTGGCACTGATCGGGGTGCTGGCCGCGCAGTTCGTGTTCAACTTCGGGGCGGCGCTCCTGGTGGCCCGCATCGGGGCGGCCGTGCCGGATTTGCGCCAGTTGCTGCCACACGTGTTCAGGCTGCTGTTCTACGCCTCGGGCGTGATCTTCAGCGTCGATGCGTTCGTGACGAGCGAGTTCTGGCGGCGGGCGTTTGCTCTGAACCCGCTCTACGACGTGATCACCTGCGCCCGCTGGTGCCTGCTCGGTGAACCGGCCGACTCCTGGGCGGTGGCTGGAATGCTGGTCTGGGGCGTGGCGCTGCTGGTGGTCGGATTCGCGGTCTTCTGGCGATCCGACCAGCGGCTGGGGGCGTGATGGATCCGGGCCGGGCCGCGACGACATCCGATACGGCCAACTCGTCGCCGGCGCCGTCGAGGATGGCGTGATGGACTCGGATCGGGCTGTGACGGTGCGGGTGGACGACGCCCACGTGTACTACCGGGTGTACGAGGATCCGGCCGCGGGCATCAAGCAGCTGTTCTCGAGCGGGCGGACCGCACGGCGCTACCAGACGATCCGGGCCGTGCGCGGCGTGAGCCTGGATCTTCACGAGTCCGAGACGCTGGGCCTCGTCGGGGCCAACGGGTCGGGCAAGTCGACGCTGCTGGCGGCCATGACCGGGCTGCTGCCGCTGGCATCGGGCACGATCCTCGGCCGGAGCAGGCCGTCGCTGCTGGGCGTGTCCGCGGCGCTGCGCTCCGCTCTGTCCGGCCGACGCAACATCCTGATCGGTGGGCTCGCCCTGGGCTTCACCCGGGCCGAAGTGGAGAGCCGCATGGACGAGATCATCGACTTCGCCGGACTCCGCGGCGCCATAGACCGGCCGCTGCGTACTTACTCGTCGGGGATGAGGGCCCGTCTGAACTTCGCGATCGCCACCGCCCGGATTCCCGACATCCTGTTGATCGACGAGGCTCTGTCAGTGGGGGACGAGGGTTTCCGGGCCCGCAGCGCCGAGCGCATCGACGAGGTCCGCTCGGCGGCCGGGTCGGTGGTCCTGGTGTCGCACAACATGGCCGAGATCGAGAGGTCCTGCGATCGGGTCGCGTGGCTCGACGACGGGGTGCTCAGGGCGGTGGGCGAACCCGGCGAGGTTGTGGCCGCCTACCTGGATTCGACTGGCGCCGGCTGATCCGGGCCGGGTTGTGTGCGCTCGCTCTAGGCGGGGTCCGCGGCCTCCGGCCGATCCGGGGGCCTGCCCTGGCCGGTGCGTCCCGCCAGGAAGCCCGCCCCCCAAGCGATGTGCATCACCGCGAAGGCAGCTGCGGCCCGCGTCCGGTCGAGCCGGCCCCGCAGCACGTCGCGCAGCCCGGTGGCGGCCACCGCGCAGGCCCCGGCATACAGCGCCGGCAAGGCCGCGCCCCTCCAGCGTCCCAGGGCCAGCTCGAACGCGGAGAACGCCAGGCCCGCGACCAGTGCCGGGGCGGCGAGCTGGCGGATGCGAAGCGACCGCGGGTGACGCACCAGCATGGTGCGCTTCCATGCTCCGTACGAGAAGTACTGGCGAGCCAGCCCCCGGTAGTCGGAGCGGGGCACGTAGTCGACCACCAGTCTGGGATCGAGCCACACGGTGTGCCCGTGCTCGCGCAGACGCCAGTTGAGCTCGTAGTCCTGGTTGCGCCCGAGGGTCTCGTCGAAGCCGCCGACCGACTCCAGGGCGTCGCGGTCGAACACTCCCAGGTACACGGTGTCGGCCGGTCCGGCGCGCCGGCCCCGGCGGAAGGCCGCGGGGCCGGCCCCGAAGGGCGACCCCATCGCGGCCGCGATCGCGCCGGGCAGGCCTCCGGCGCCGACGGGGCGCTGCACGCCGCCCACGTTGGCCGCCCCGGTACGGGCCAGGGCGGACACGGCCCGCTCCAGGTAGTCGGGCGGAAGACGCGACTGCGCGTCCACCCGGGCCACGATCGGGCCCTTCGATGCTGCCACTGCAATGTTGAGGCCCGCCGCGGTGGTCCCCGCCGGGTTCCCGACCACCTGCAGGGGCAGATCGATGGCGGCCCCGGCGACCGTCTGCTCGGTGCCGTCGCGGCTGGGCGCCACCGCCACCGTCACGTCGACGGGCCCGCGGTATGTCTGGGCGCCGATGGCTGCGAGACACGCCGGGATCACTGCGGCGCAGTCCCGAGCCGGCACCACCACCGAGATGTGCGGCGCGCGGTCGCGGGCGGTTCGGGGTCTGTTCACGGGCAGGCCGCCGCGGAGCGCAGCGGGGCTTTCACCGGCAGACCGCCGCGTGACGCAGCGGGGCTGTTCACCGGCCCGAGCGGCGGGCCATGACGACGAGGCTCTTCACCATGATCTCCCAGTCGAGCAGCGGCGACCAGTTCACAACGTATTGCAGATCATGGCCGAGCTTGTGGGCGGCGTCCGTCTGGTAGTGGCCCTGAGTCTGGGCCAGGCCGGTGATGCCCGGCGGGATGTCGTGGCGCCGGCCGTATCCGGCGATCTCCTCCTCGAGCCGGGCCACCAGTTCGGGCCGCTCGGCCCGAGGCCCGACCAGCGACATCTCTCCGGCGAGGACATTCCAGAGCTGCGGCAGTTCGTCGAGCCGGGTCCGGCGGAGCCACGCCACGCCCTCGATGACTCTGGGATCGTCGGGCAGGGCCAGCTTCGGCCCGGCTCGCTCCGCGTCCGGCGTCATGGTTCGGAACTTCAGCATGACGAACGTCCGGTCCTCCATGCCCACCCGCTCCTGGCGGTAGAGCACTCCCGGACCGGCCCGCAGGCGCACGTACAGCCCGACCGCGAGCGTCAATGGGATGGCAACGGGGGCCAGCACCAGCAGGTAGACGAGATCGAGGAGGCGCTTGAAGCGCAGCCGGCACGCGGGCAGGGCATGGGCTCGCAGGGCCACGAAGGGCATGCCGCCGATCTGGCGGATCCGCTGGAGTCCCAGCAGGGTGTCGGAGGGTGCGATCCGCCGGTAGACCCCCACCTGGTGTCCCTCCAGTTCGGCCAGCGGCTCGGGATAGATGATGTCCAGCGACTGGCTGGACAGCAGCAGCAGATCGGTGGCCGCCGTCCGGTCGACCTCGGCGGCGATGTCCGACGGCGTGTCGGACTGTCCGGCGATCTCCACTGCGGGCTCCGCGTCGCCCAGGTGGCGCCGGGCCGACTCCACATCCGCGGGGTCTCCCATCAGCAGGACCCGGCACGGCCCGAAGCGGCGCATCCTCACGCGCCGGGCCAGCCAGCGGTTGAACGACACCACCAGGCTGGCCGCCGCGGCCAGGATCACGAGGTTGGCCCGGGGCATCAGGTAGCGGCCGCTGAGCAGCGACACAGTGGCGTCGGCCCCCACTGCCAGCAGGGTGAGCATCGTGGCTCGCGGCAGCCACGGCGGCCGGCCGAGCCGCTGCTCGTACTCGTAGAGGCCGCCGAAGTAGTAGACGGCCATGTGCAGGCCCGTCGCCGCCGCGAAGCCCACCGCGTAGTGCGACAGCGGGTAGGTGGGCCAGTCGAGCCCGAAGCGCGCCGCCGTGATCGCGACCATGAGTCCGAACAGCGTGGTCGCGTCGATCAGGTACAGATAACGAAAGCCCAGGCGCCGCAGGAAGCCGGTCCTCACGTGGATCGCATCAGGGGCGGCAGCGGCACGTCGAGGTCGAACGCGCCGGGCGCCGCGGCCAGGTTCCACACCAGCATGGCCATCCGGGCCCGGTTCACCTGGTCGTGAGGCTTGAACTCCGTCCGCGTGTCGCCGGGCGCCCGGTAGCGCTCGTCGATCCAGAGGTTGTGCTCCACCAGCCAGCGGGCGGCCTCCAGGTAGAAGTCGTTGATCCCGATGTCGGTGAATGGGACCGGGTGGTTGCTGTAGGTGCGTCCCGCGAACCGCCACAGGAAGGCGGCCAACTGCGAGGCGTTGAGCGGACCGTTGGGGCAGAACAGCATGGGATCGCTGCTGCACCCGAGGGTGATGTTTTGGTCCACCATCCAGCCCACCGCCTCTGAGTAGAAGCTGTCGGGTTCCACGTCGTCGAAGGTCAGCGATCCGTCGGCCGACTGCGGCTCGCCCGCGAAGCGCCACAGGAACGTGGCGAACTGGGCCCGGGTCAGCGAGCGGGCGGGCGAGAAGGTCGTGGGCGTCGTGCCCTGGGTGATCTCCGTGTTGAGCATCCATGAAACGGCGGCCGCGTAGGGGGCGTTCCAGGCGACGTCGGTGAACGGGAGGGTGTGGACGGTGGAGCCGTCGTCGGTGTGCGCGCCCTGAAGCGTCAGCTTGGTGGACAGCAGGGGCTGGCAGTCGGGGGTGCGGCGGCAGCCCAGCACGAGGGCGTAGTAGAAGCGGTAGCCGTAGGGCTCGCCGTCGTCGTTGCGGACCTCGATCGTGCGCTCCGTTCCTACCAGGACCACCAGAGAGTCGTCGATGCGGCCCGAGGGTCCGCCGGCCGAGAGGTGGATCTCGACGATCTCGCCCACGTCCAGATCGGCGAAGGGGTAGTCGGCGAGCCACTGGCGGATCTGGTCGGCGGTGTAGGTGCGTGTCCAGGAGTGGGTGGGGTTCTGGGAATCGCCGTTCGCGTCCGGCGCGGCGTCGAAGGGGTCGGGCTTGGCCAGCAGGTACGGCAGGGACTCCCGCCGGGGCTCCTCGTTGGCCGCCGTGTACCCTCCGTTCGACGTGCCGTAGAAGGCGGTGATCACCTTGGGCTCTGCCTCGCCGGTCGGCCGGTAGGTGAGCACGGTGTCGTCGGTGGCATTCACCTGATCGGCCCAGTCGCTGTGGCCGGATTCCCTCTCGTAGTCCCAGGCCTTGTACTCCTGGTCGCGCGTCGAGGTGTAGAGATCGAACGGCGAGGACCAGCCGGCCCGGTCCCTGATGACGGCGGTGGCGTAGCTGCGGGCCGCGATGACCTGGGACTTCAGGGCCTCCGCCGGCCAGGAGCGGGGCACCTCTCGGAGGCCGTAGAGATACTGCTGCATGGTCATCTCCCCGATCACCAGGCAGTACTGGTTCGCGTCGGCGCTTCCGCAGTTGGCGATCCCGCCCGCGGCCGGGGTGAGTTGGAACTGCCCGTGCGCGTAGCGCTCGGTGCCGTTCGAGGTGTTGGAGACCCGCACATGCTGGCCGTCGTTGAAGCTCACGGTCAGCACCGTCCCGCTGCAGAAGCCGCGGCACCAGTCGATGTTGCTGGAGTTGATGTGCCAGCCGCCGTCGCCGCGGCGCACGGTGAGCGTGTTGACGGTGGTGTCGAGGAACCGGCCGTCCATGGACACGGTCAACAGTCCGGTCGGTCTGAAGACGGTGGTGTTGTGGACGGCGATGCGCACGTCGATGTCGTCGGGCACCAGGCTGGGATCGGTCGTCAGTTCCGTCCCGTCGTAGTAGAAGGCGAGGATCTCGGCGTGCGTGTGGCCCGCGTTGGCCCGTCCGAGGGCGCCGTACTGGCTCATGCCGGTGCCGTGGCCCCAGCCCCCGCCGATGAAGGTGAACTCGTCATTGGAGGGGCCGTGGGGGTGGGCCGCGGCGGGGGTGGCGAACGCGCCGGCGGCGACCGCGGCGACCAATAGCAGGCCTACGAGCGAACGAATGGAATGGGAGGGCATGAAACCACCGTTCTTCTGCCGACGCCCGCCGGGGCGAGAGGCTAGCGCCTGCCCGGCATCGTGGCGTGGACGGTCGAGTGGTCGTCGGCCACCCCTCACTCGGGCGTTCCGCTGGTGATTTCGGCCGCGTCGGCGGGCGGGACCAGCCGGCCGGGCCGTGATGCTCGCACCACCAGGTCGGCCAGCAGCCCGATGGCGAGCGTCTGGATGGCCGCGAAGCCCAGCAGCAGGGTGTTGGTCGCGACCCGCAGGTCCTTGCCGGCCAGGTCGTAGCCCAGCTTCGCCGCGAAGACCGCTCCCAGGATCGCAGCCAGGGGCATGAACACCCGGAGCGGGTCGTGCGACAGCATCATCCTCACGACTTGCAGCAGGTAGCGGCGGGTGTCGGCCCACCAGTGGAACTTCGAGCGGCCCGACCGGGGCCGGTACTCCACCGGCTTGTAGCGCACGCTGTAGCCGTTCATCAGGAACAGCATCGTGATGGTGGTGACGCACGAGAAGCCTTCGGGAAGTTGGCCCATGAACTGTTCGGCCACGCTGCGGCGCATGGCCCGGAAGCCGGAGTTCAGGTCCGGGATGCGGGTCCGGGAGAGGTACGACGCCAGCCTCCGGATGGCCCACTTGGTGGGGATGCGCAGCGCCTTGAGCGTCCCCTGCTCGGTCGTGCGGGCCCCCACCAGCTGGTCGGCGTCGCCCAGCTCCTCTACTAAGGCCGGTATCTCGTCGTTGGGATAGGTCATGTCGGCGTCGGTCCAGACCACCACCCGGCCCTTGGACGCCAGAGTGCCGATGCGCCTCGCCGCGCCGCAGCCGCGATTGCGGGCCGAGCGCAGGAGCCTCACACCGTCGCGGCCCAGTGCCAGATCGCCCGAGCCGTCGTCGGAGCCGTCGTCGACTACCAGGACCTCCCACGTGTAGCGAGACTGTTGGAGAGCGGCCGTGATGCGGTCGAGCTCCTCGCCGAGGTGCGCCGCCTCGTTGTAGACGGGCAGCACCACGCTCACGTCGAGATCGCTCACACGACCGATCCTAAGAGGCCGAGCGGGCCGGCGAGCGAATCCGCCTCATGCGGGCGAGGCCGTGGCCCGAGCGGCCCGTGAGCGTAGCGAACGAGAGCGGGAAACAAGAGGCCGAGCGGGCCGGCGAGCGAATCCGCCCCATACGGGTGAGGCCGTGGCCCGAGCGGCCCGTGAGCGTAGCGAACGAGAGCGGGAAACAAGAGGCCGAGCGGCTCTAGCGGACGACTGCGATGGTGTCTCCGCCTCCGACCGAGTCTCCCACCTTCACCCGGATCTCGGCGACCGTTCCGGAGCGGCCCGCGGCGATGTTGTTCTCCATCTTCATGGCCTCGAGCACGGCCACCGGCTGGCCGGCCTCCACTTCGTCGCCCACATCCACCAGGAGCTTGATGATCGTGCCCTGCATGGGGACCGTGACCTCCGCCGCGCCGCCGCCGAGGCTCGACGGCCCCCGGGCCTTCCTGCGGGCCGCGCTCGGGCGCTCGGAGTCGCCGCTGTCGGCCTGCGGTGTCCACAGCGCGACGCTGAAGCGCTTGCCGTCCACCTCTGCCTCGATCTCGTGGCGCATCCCTCCGCCGGCGGCACCGGCCTCGGGGCCGGTCGCGGCGGGCGGCGGCCCGGGCAGAGACGAGAAGTCGAGCCGTTCCTCCACCCAGCGCGTCGAGTGGGCCACCGCCGCGAAGTCCGGGTGGGACAGGATGGCTTGCGCGGCTCCGATGGTGGTGGCCACCCCGGCGACCCGCGTCTCGGACAGGGCTCGCAGAGCCCGGCCGATGGCGATGTCGCGGTCGCGGCCCCACACGACGAGCTTGCCGATGAGGTTGTCGTAGTACGGGCTGACCTTGTCGTCGGCCTCATAGCCGCCGTCCCAGCGGGTGGCGTATCCCTGAGCCGGCCTCAGATCGGTCACGAGGCCGGGACACGGGAGAAAGGCGCCCCCGGCCGGGTCCTCGGCGTTGACTCGCACCTCGATGGAGCAGCCGTCGAACGCGACGCCGGCTTGGGTCAGGGCCAGAGGCTCGCCGGCTGCGACCCGAAGCTGCTGCTCCACCAAGTCGACGCCGGTCACCATCTCGGTGACGGGATGCTCGACCTGCAGCCTGGTGTTCATCTCCAGGTAGTAGAACTCTCCGTCGGCGTAGAGGAACTCGACGGTGCCCGCGTTCACGTAGCCGCAGCCGCGGGCCACCGCCACCGCGGCCTCGCCCATGGCCGCGAGGACACCGGGATCGATCTGTGGCGCGGGCGCCTCCTCGATGAGCTTCTGGTGCCGGCGCTGAGCCGAGCAGTCGCGGGTCCCGAGGTGGACGCAGTTGCCGTGGGCGTCCGCCAGCACCTGGACCTCGACGTGGCGGGCGGCGTCGAAATAGCGTTCCATGTACAACTCGTCGCGCCCGAAGTAGGCGAGCGCCTCGCGTCGTGCCGACTCGACCGCGGCCCCGGCCTCGGCGGCCTCTCTCACCACCTTCATGCCCCGGCCCCCGCCCCCGTAGGCGGCCTTGACCGCGACCGGCCAGCCGTGGTCTGCCCCGAAGGCCTCGACCTGTGAGGCGTCGACGATCGGCTCGGCGGTGCCCGGGACCGGTTCCACTCCGGCCCGGACGGCCGCGCCCCGGGCGGAGATCTTGTCCCCCATCACTTCGATCGCTTCGGGCGGCGGTCCGATGAAGGTGACGCCCTGAGCGGCAACGGCCCGAGCGAAGTCGGCGTTCTCGCTGAAGAACCCGTAGCCGGGATGGACCGCGTCGGCGCCGCTCCGCTCGATTGCGGCGACGATGGCGTCGGTGCGCAGGTAGCTCTCGGCCGCGGCTGCGCCTCCCAACGAGTAGGCCTCGTCCGCCAGCCGCACGTGCATGGCGCCGCGGTCCTCGTCGGAGTAGACGGCGGCCGAGGCGACACCCATCTCGCGGCAGGCCCGGATCACCCGAACCGCAATCTCGCCCCGGTTGGCCACCAGCACCTTCGAGAACATCAACGCATTGGATAGCCGATCGCGGCCCGGATCACACAGAATGTGTCCCGTGGTGTCCTCGGCGGGACCGGTCGATCCGCTTGCGGAGTCGGCGTTGGAGCAGTTGCCGCTCAGCTGGGAGGCGGTCCGCCGGGCAGGGCTGGGCGAGTTGCGCCACACCGCCGCGACGGGGTCCACCAACCGCGATCTGGCGCAGGAAGCCCGGCTCGGTGACCGGTCGCCCGCGATCCTGGTGGCCGATCACCAGACCGCGGGAAGGGGTCGCTTGGGGCGTCGCTGGTCTGACGCCGCTACGGGGCCGCACCGCAGCGAAGCCTCGCTCCTGGTCAGCTTCCGGTTGGCCGCGCCGGTGTCGGGTGCCTTCGACCGTGTCGCCGCGGTCTCGGCCGCCGCCCTGGCCGCCGTGTCGCGGGCCCTCCCCGACGGTGGCGCCGCGGTGCGGGCCAAGTGGCCCAACGACCTGCTGATCGAGTCTGGTGAGGTCTCCGGGAAGCTGGCCGGCGTGCTGTCGGAGGTGGTCGACTGCCATCCCCCGGTCGTGGTGGTGGGTCTCGGACTGAACGTCGCAGACGCGCCCGGCGAGCCGGGAGCGGTCTCGCTGGCCCAGGCCGGCGGCGCCGCCACCCGCGACGAGTTGTTGGCGCGGATGATCGACGAGTTGCCCGGCCATCTCGGTGACCCCCGGAGCGCCCGCGCCAGCCTCAGGGCGGCGTCGGCGACGCTGGGGCGGGTGGTCAGGGTGCAGCGCATCGACGGCACGTCGGTGGTGGGCACCGCCATCGACATCGACGCGGCAGGACGCCTGATACTGGCGGGCGACGGCGGCGAGGTGCTGATCGACACCGGCGACGTGTTCCATTTGAATTCCTGAGAGCCTGAGAGCCTGAGAGGCTAAAATGTCTGCGAGCCTGAGAACCCGAGAGTCTGAGGGCCTGATGGCCGGTTCGACCGGCGATCGATCAACAGAGCGCCAGAGGACCGGCGGTACGCTTGCCCTCCGTGTCGGACCAAGAACAGGTGGCGCGGCTCAGACGCACCTGGCCGCAGCGCCTGGTGGTCCTCGCCAGCCTCCTGGTGATCGTCGCCGCCATCGCGTCGGCACAGACGGTGCACTACGTCGAGGAGGTCTGGGAAGAGTACGAGCGGGTGCAGTTTCCCGACACCGTCCAGTACGGCCGCGATCTGCTTCGCCCCGACACCGAGCCCGGCGAACCGGTCAACTTCCTCCTGGTCGGCACCGACAGCAGCATCGACGTCCGGCAGGGTGCCGGCGCTGACGGCGAGGGCGGTGCCGCCTCGGGCGGGCAGGCCCTGGCCGACGTCATCATTCTCATGCGCCTGGACCCCGGGGCGAAGTCTGCATGGGTCCTGTCGATCCCGCGGGACCTGTGGGCCGAGATCCCGGGCGCGCAGGACCACAAGATCAACTCCGCCCTGCTCATCGGCGGCGCCCCGCTGCTGGTGGAGACCGTCAGCTCCATGTTCGACGTGGAGATCAATCACTATGTCGAGATGGACTTCGCGGGGTTTCAGCAGGTGGTGGACACGCTCGGGGGAGTGCCCGTCTGGTTCCCCCATCCGGTTCGTGACCCGAAGTCCCATCTGAACATCGAGACGCCCGGCTGCCATGTGCTCGGAGGCGAGCAGGCGCTCCAGTACGTGCGGAGCCGCACGTTCACCGAGTTCATCGACGGACGCTGGCGGATCACCGGTGGCGACGACTTCAGCCGCATCGCCCGCCAGCAGGACTTTCTGGTGCTCGCCCTCGACCGGGCCATCAGCCGCGGGGCCAGGAATCCGACCACCATCGCCGGCATGATCGAGGCCGGGGCCGCCTTCGTTGCCTTCGACCAGGATCTGACCCTCGGCGAGTTGGTGTCGCTGGCCCAGGACTTCTCGGACTTCAACCCCGAGAACCTGCAGCGGCAGCGACTCGAGGTCTACACGCTGTTCTGGCCCGACGGCCGCTACAAGGGCGAGGCCGCCTACAAGGAGGCGAACGAGCCGGTCCTTGACGTGTTCCGGGGTGTGACGGACTCTGCCAGTCCATCGGAGGTGTCGTTGACGGTCGCAGGCTTCAACGAGTTCAACCACGAGGCCGCGGCCACGACGCTGGCGCCGGCCGCTATGGGCTTGGCGCTGTTCGGGGGGCCGGAGGGTGCCGGCGCGCTGGTCAAGCGACTGGTGGGTGCGGGCGCGCTAGTCGGTAGTTGGGTGGGTTCCGCCGCTGACTTCATCGTCGCCCAATCGAGCGAAGCGGATCCGGGGCCGGTCTCCATCCTGGGCCGTCCACCCGAGGGCGAGTTCTGTGGCTGACCGGGACGAGTCGGCGGTGTCTCCCGGCGGCGGGGAGCGGTCGGCCTCTTCGTCGGTGTCTCCCGGCGGCGGAGGGCGGCCGGACGGGTCGGCGGCCGTGGCCGTCGTCGGGGCGGGATACGTCGGTCTGACCACTGCGGCGTGCCTCGCTCGGATCGGCCACCGGGTCGTCTGCACCGACGTAGACGAGCCGCGGATCACCGGACTGCAGCGCGGAGAGATCCCCATACGCGAGCCCGGACTGGACGAGTTGGTCAGGGCCGGGCTCGATTCGGGCGGACTCTCCTTCGTCTGCGGCTCCGCCGAAGCGGCGTCCCGGGTCGACTTCGTCTTCTTGTGCGTGCCCACGCCGGCCGGGCCGGAGGGCGGCACCAACCTCAGCTTCCTGGAGGCCGCGGCCATCGAGATAGCTCGGAGCCTCCGGCCGGGGACGGTGGTGGTCAACAAGTCCACGGCGCCCCCGGGCACCGCCCGGTTCCTGACCCGGGTGATGGGACGGGCCGACGTCCCTGTGGCGTCCAATCCTGAGTTCCTGCGGCAGGGCTCGGCCGTTCACGACTTCCTCAACCCTGACCGGGTCGTCGTGGGCGCAGCCGACGCCGCGGTGGCCGAGCGGGTCGCCGGGCTCTACGCGAGCATCGATGCTCCCGTCCTGACCACCGATCCGGCTTCGGCTGAGACCGTCAAGTACGCGGCCAACGCCTTCCTGGCCATGAAGCTGTCGTTCTCCAACGCGGTGGCCGCGCTGTGCGAGGCCGTGGGCGCCGACGTCGACGACGTGCTGTGGGGTATGGGCCGCGACCGGCGGATAGGCGGCGACTACCTGAGGCCCGGGCCGGGGTGGGGCGGCTCGTGTCTCCCGAAGGACACCCGTGCCCTGATCGACGCGGCGTCGGCGGCCGGCTACGACTTCGCGCTGCTGCGCACGGTGGTGGAGGCCAACGAAGCCCAGTTCGCCAGGATCGTCGACAAGGTCGCGTCCCGGGTGGCGTTGCCCGGGTCCCGCATCGCGCTGCTCGGCCTGGCCTTCAAGGCCGGCACCGACGACTTGCGCGACTCGCCCTCCCTCGAGATCGCCCGGAGGCTCGTCGAGGCCGGGGCGGCGGTTCACGCCTACGATCCGGCGGTCCGCTTGAGCGCGGCGGCCGGGGCGGCCGGCATCGTCGTGGCCCCGGACTCCTACGCGGCCTGCGACGGCGCCTCCGCGCTGGTGGTGGCCACGGAGTGGGACGAGTTCAGGCAGCTCGACTTCGACCGGGTGGCCCGGGTCATGGCCGAACGGCACGTGATCGACGCTCGCAACCTGCTCGACCGCGACGATCTGGAGCGCCGAGGCTTCACTTACAGCGGCGTCGGCGGGTGAGCAAGCCGTGCTGCCCGTGGAGTCCCTGCGGTATCCCGCTCTTGTTCGCCTCGTTCACTGGCCTCTCGGGCCACGGCCTCGCTCGGCGCCCCGCCGAGAGTCGCACGAGTCGCGGTCTATTCGCTCGGTCTCTGAGCCGATAGCGTGACGGGCCGTGGCCAAGCCGAGTTCGTCCAAGAAGGTCCAGCGAGCCGCCAGGACGGCAGCCTCCTCGAAGGGCGCCCGCGAGCGTCGGGAGCTTGGCTTTCCGTTGGCGCTGGCGGTGGTGGTGGTCCTCGGAGTGGCCCTGGTGGTCTTCGCCCGGTCCTCGCGCGCGCCCGCGGCCGCCCCGAGGGTCGGCCACGATCACTGGCACTCGGCCTACGCCATCTTCGACTGCGACCGGTTCCTGCCTGCCTTCACGAGCGCCGCGGATCCCGACGGGATCCACTCCCATCAGGACGGCGTGATCCACGTCCACCCGTGGAACAGCTCCGCCGCCGGCGATCGGGCCGACCTCGACGTGTTCTTCGAGTCGATGGGGGCGAGGGTCACTGACGACGAGATCAGCGGTCCGGGCATCGGCGTGCTGGAGGCGGGCTCAGACTGCGACGGCGAGCCGACCGTCATCAGGGCGGTGCGGTTCACGCGGATCGATCCCGAGGAAGCGCCGCGCCTCGACGATCCGGCCACCAGGCTGAACGACCTCTACGCGGCGACCGACACCTACACCGACGACTTCGGCGACATCCGTCTGCTGGGAGACATGGAGGCGTTCACGTTCGCCCGCGTCCCGGCCGGGGCCGAGATCCCGCCGCCGCCCGAGGACCGGCTCCAGATCGCCCTGGCGGCCTCGGCGGGGAACCTGATCTCGACCGGGCCGGAAACCGATCTCGATCCGACCGACGCCCCGCTTGAGGAATAGGCGGGGGCGCCGGGGTGCAGGCCATCCTGCTAGCCGGAGGCTTCGGGACTCGGCTGCAGCCCCTGACGCTGACCACCGCCAAGCAGATGCTGCCGGTGCTGCACCGTCCCATGATCGAACACGTTGTGGCGGGCCTGGGCCGCCATGGGGTGACCCGGGTGGTGCTGGCCCTGGGCTACCACCACGACGCGTTCCGGGCGGCCTACCCCGATGGTCGCTGCGCGGGTGTGGAGCTGTGCTGGGTGGTTGAGTCCGAGCCGCTCGACACCGCGGGCGCGATCCGCTTCGCGTGCCGCGAGTCGGGCATGGAGGCCTCCGGGGCCACGTTCCTGGTGGCCAACGGGGATGTGATCACCGATCTCGACGTGGGCGAAATGCTGCGCTTTCACCGCTCGGCCGGCGCCGAGGCCACGATCCACCTGATCCAGGTGGAGGACCCGTCTCGCTACGGCGTGGTGGTCACCAATCCCGACGGGCGTGTGGATGCCTTCCTGGAGAAGCCCGGCCAGGGTATGCCGCCGAGTCGGTGGATCAACGCGGGCACATACCTGATGGAGCCGTCGGTGATCGGGCGCATCGACGGTGGGCGTCCGGTCTCGGTGGAGCGCGAGGTCTTTCCCGCCATGGCTGCTGCCGGCACCCTGTGGGCTCTGAAGCACAACACCTACTGGGTCGATGCCGGCACTCCCCAGACCTACCTGCAGGTTCAGCTCGACCTGCTGGACGGCCGGCGGGGGCCGGCTGCGGTCAGCGTGTCGCCGGACGCCTCGGTCGATCCCGGAGCGGTGGTCGAGGGCAGCTTGGTGATGGCCGGCTCGGTTGTTGACCCCGGGGCGGTGGTCGAGGGCAGCTTGGTGATGGCCGGCTCGGTTGTTGATCCCGGGGCGGTGGTCGAGCGCAGCGTGGTCATGGCCGGTGCCGCGGTGGGGGCAGGCTCGGTCGTGCGGGGCTCGGCCGTGCATTCGGGTGCCGTAATCGAGACGGGCGCAACGGTGCTCGACTCAGTCGTGGGACCGGGCGCGACGGTCGGGCAGGGCGCCCAGGTTGCGGACGGAACCCTGATCGGCGAAGGTGTCGCGGTGGAGCCTCGGGCGACCCTGTCGGGAGCCCGGGTGCCCGAGGCGGCTTGATGGCGACGCTGGTCACCGGGGGCGCCGGGTACATCGGTAGCCATACGGTCGTCGCGCTGCACGACGCGGGCCGCGACGTGGTGATCCTCGACGACTTCTCCAACGCCTCCCGTCGAGCGATAGACGCCATACGCGGCCTCACTCGCCCGGGCCTTCCGGTCGTGGAGGGCGACGCGGGCGATCCGGACGTCCTGGACGCGGTCTTCGGCGGGCACCGGATCGACTCGGTGGTCCACTTCGCGGCCCGCAAGAGCGTGGCCGAGTCGGCCAGCGATCCCCTCGGCTACTACCGCAGCAACCTCGGATCGGTGATCTCGCTGGCTGCTACGGCCATTGATCGGGGTGTCCGGCGGCTGGTGTTCAGCTCATCGGCCACCGTCTACGGGTCGACCTCGACGCTGCCGGTCACCGAGGACTCGCCGACCGTCCCGGAGAGCCCGTACGGCGAGACCAAGCTGATGGGCGAGCGCATACTGGCCGATGCCGCAGCCGCGTCGGAGATGACCGCGGTGATGCTGCGCTACTTCAACCCGGTCGGCGCGCACCCGTCGGGGCTCATAGGGGAGGATCCGTCCGGCGAGCCGGCCAACCTCGTGCCCCGGATAACGCAGGTCGCGGCCGGTCGTCGAGAGTGGCTGGATGTCTTCGGCGCCGACTACTCCACGGTCGACGGCACCGCGGTGCGCGACTACGTGCACGTCATGGACCTGGCCGAGGGCCATGTGACTGCTCTGGATGCCGAGATAGCCCCGGCCAGCAGCCGAGTCTTCAACCTGGGCACCGGCTCGGGCACCACCGTGCTCCAGGTGCTGGCCGCGGCTGGCGAGGTGGTCGGCTCGCCCATCCCCTACGAGATGGCCGGACGCCGCCCCGGCGACATCGAAGCCTCCTGGGCCGACTGCACCCGAGCCCAAGAAGAGCTCGGCTGGCAAGCCCGCCGAAACTTGGCCGAAATGCTCACCGACCACTGGAACTTCACCCGCCGCCACCCCGACGGCTACGAGGGCTAGACATTCAGTCCGAGTCTGGGAAGGATGTGACGCCTGCTCGGCCTACGACCGCTGACCCCTTGGAACAGGCCCTTTGAGGGGGTCTAGGGTCCTAGGGCGGTGATGGGTACCACGCACACTCCGTCGGGGCGCTCGTAGGCGTAGCCGCCGGCCGTGATCACCAGGAGCCTGGCTGGGTCGCCGGCCTTGGCCGGGTCGAGTTTGTCGCGTAGCCGCTGCAGCGTTCGGGCGCCCTGCTCGACGGCGGCGGCCCCTCCCAGCTTGACCTCCGCCGCGGCCCATCCGCCTTCGGGCCGCTCGATGATCAGGTCGACCTCCAGGTTGTCGCTGTCGCGGTAGTGCGACAGCGAGCAGCGGTTCGCCTGAGCGTAGACGTGCAGGTCGCGGATAGTCATCGACTCGAACAGCCGTCCCGCGAAGCCCAGATCGCGCATCAGCCCGTCGACGCCTGCCCCCAGCGCAGCCGCGGTCAGCGACGGATCTGTGAGGTGGATCTTAGGCGAGCGGCGCGCCCGGGCGCGCGAGGCTAGATGCGGTCTCCAGGCGGGCACTTCCTCCACAACGAACAGTCGGGAGAGCGCGGCCAGATAGGCAGCGACCGTGCGGCGCTCGATGGGCGGATCGCCGGCCGCGGCGGTGTCCGCGGCCAGCACAGTTCGCCTCACTTCGGTGGCGACGTTGCGGGCCAGCGACACCAGGAGTCGCTCGACACGCGACGGGTCTCGCTCGATGCCGTCCACCCTGGACACGTCGGTGCGGCTGATCTCGTCGAGATAGGCGCGAGAGGCGTCGCCGGCCGTGACCGCGTCGGCGTCGCGCAACTGCGGCCATCCGCCCCGGCACGCGAGCTCGAGCACGTCGCCGAGCGCCAGACCGGCATCACCGGCGGCGCATCCCTCGCCGTCTAGCAGCGCGCTCAGCGATGCCGAGCCGTCGGACTCGCCGCTCTCAAAGAGGCTCATGGGCCGCATGCGGACCCGGATGATCCGTCCGGCGCCGGAGTGTCGGGTGATATCGTCGGGCGGGTCGGCGGAGCCGGTCAGGATGAACTGGCCTCGTATTCCCCGGGCATCGCAGGCCCGCCTCATCGGGTTCCAGATGCCCGGCGCGAGCTGCCACTCGTCCAGCAGACGGGGCGGGGTGCCGGCGAGGATCGATGCCGGGTCCATTCCCGCGTCCAGTGCAGCGCTCACCCTCTCATCCAAGTACACCGCGCTGTTGGCGAAGCGGCGCCCCGTCCATGTCTTCCCGCAGGCGCGCGGGCCCTCGACCACCACTGCGGGCATCGTGTCCAGCGCCCTGCGCATCTCCGCGTCCACGACGCGGGGGACATACCCTTCAGGAGCCGTATGGTCCGCTGTCGTCTGTTGCATCCTCTGACCGCGCTTGCATCTTCTCTTTGTATGCCAGTTTACTGGCAGTTCAACTACCAGCAAAGTGGCAGTTTGAACCGCAGGCTAGGCGCATCTTCAAACCAGCGAGATGCTGCGACGACTCGTCTGGGGGCTCGGCTCCCCACTCAACCCATTGAGGCTGGCACGCGCTCACTCGCGGTCGAGTACTGAGCGCTCCACCAACAGAGCGACGACCCTCGGCTTGGCGGCCGCGGGCCGATCAAGGATCTCCTGGAGTTCATCCCAGACCTCAGCGGACAGCGCGAAGACACGGCGGTCGGCGAGGTCGTCGACCGCGGTGGTGACAGCACGGCTGACCCCGCCATGCCGCGCCATGGTCGGACGCGAAATCAGGTCATCCGCGGCTCGTGCAGGCGGGACTCGTGCGCCGGGCCATGGGACGAGCACTCGTGAATCAGGCGGTGCATTCGTCCATCCTCTGCGTCCTGGATGCAGAAAGCCAGGATCTCTACACAAGAAAATACTGGAAAATGCCTGTAAATGCTTGACAAATGTCACACCCCTATGTAATGCTGTTATCATGTTGATCGAGACTGCTCGACGGGCCGAGGCCGCGGTGAAGGAGATGCTGGCCATCGCCGACGACGGGTCCGCGACTGCGGACGAGCTGCGCGAGGCGCTGGCAATCTCCAAGTCGATTGTGGGGGTCTCGGCGGCGTTCCAGGCATCGGCTGCCGCCGCGGTGGCGGGCCGGGAGCGCCACGGCGACGGCGGTGCGGAGGTGCTGGCCTCGGCTGCGGGGCTGTCGCGGCAGGAGGCGCGCAGCCAGGTCAAGACGGCCCGAGTGATCCAGGACATGCCGAGGCTGCGCCAGGCGGTTGCCGAGGGGCGGGTGTCGCATACCAACGCCAAGCGGCTGGCCGACGCGGTTGAGAAGACCAGCGCAGCTGACGTGGAGGCGGACAGCGAGTTGTTGGCCAAGGCTGAGTCGATGCGGCCCGAGCAGTTCACGAAGGAGGCTCGCCGGTGGACCGTCGACCGCGAGGGCGACGGCGGCGCGTCCGAGCATGCCCGCCAGCGGGCCCGGCGCTGCGTGCGCGTCTGGGACGACGATGACGGCATGGTGCATCTGCGCGGACAGTTCGACTCCGTGACCGGGCGGCGTATCGGCAACCGCCTGCGGGCCGAGGCTGGCCGCATGCACGACGCCGACAAGAAGGGCTCCGGGGACCCCGGCGAGCGGCGCAGCTTCGATCAGTGCATGGCCGACGCCCTCGATCAGCTCACCGCGATCATGCCGGGTGGGGCCAGTGGCAAGCCTTTCGCTGACATCTGCGTGGTGGCGCACGTCGATGAGGCCACCGGTGGGCTCATAGCCGAGTTGCCCGATGGGGAGAGGCTGCCGCGGTCGGTGCTCGAAGAACTTGCGTGCAACGCCAGATTCACCGGCGTCGTCTATGACCGCAGGGGTCGAGCGATATGGCGGGCCCACTCGGTGCGCCGCGCCACCGAGGCCCAGCGACAGCTGCTGATCGCCCGCGACGGCGGCTGCTTCGCCTGCGGTGCCCATCCCGATGTCTGCGACGCCCATCACGTCAGGCCCGTCTCTGAGGGCGGGCCCACCAGTCTCGACAACATGGTGCTGGCCTGCTGGCGCTGCCACAACAAGATCCACCACTTGGGCTGGCAGATCCACGGCCCGCCCGGCAACCGCACCCTGCACCCGCCCGAGGCGGCAACCTACGGACCCGCCCACGCTCCTGACTCCCCGCAGATGTTCGGTTCCGGCAGGCCCTTCAGCCCCGCCCACGCTCCTGACTCGTCGCGGAAGTCCGGTTCCGGCAGGCCCTTCGCCCCCGATCCGCCGATGCCGGAATCGCTCTTCGACCTCAAGGCAGAGACGTCTCCAGATCCGCCTTCACGGCCGACCACCAAGCGACGGTCCGCCCATCGGGATCAATCGGGCGTCCCCGATCCACTTGTGCGAGCAGGCCCAGCCGCGGCCCGAGATGCGTTGCGACACGCCCGAGCAAGTCTCCAAGCGTCGCGCTAGGAGACCGAGCGGGCAGGCGACATCTTCTGGGGCATGGCGCTGCTCGACGTGCGGGCAGACGTTCTCCGGTGCCCGCCGCTAGCGGAAGAGGTCGTCGGCGGGGGAGCGGATGATCTCCTCTCGCACCGAGCCGGGGCGGAACCAGGAGGCGTCCAGGCCCCGGACGATGGCGACCGGCACGCCTTTGGACTTGCCCATGACGAGGTCGGCGGCGGCGGCGATCTCGTCGGCTACGGCCACCTCGGTCACCTTCAGTTCGCGGCCCAGCGCGTCGGTGGTGCCTCGCAGGTCGACCACTGCGGCGATGCCGGCGCAGCCGATGGCGGTGTCGGTCACGCCCCGGCGCCACGGGCGGCCGAACGTGTCGGAGATCACCACCGCTACCTCGACGCCCCCGAGGGCTCTGATGCGGTCGCGGATGCGTCGGGCCGAGCGGTCCGAGTCCACCGGCAGCAGCGCGGCGAACCCCTCTTCGACATTGCTGAGGTCGACGCCGGCGTTGGCACACACGAAGCCGTGCGCTGTCTCCGAGATCACCAGGTCGCCCCGGCGGCGCAGCACTCGCACCGACTCCGCCTCCACCAGCGGCTTGTGGCTGAGCGGGTCGTCGGGGTCGACGGCCGCGAGCCGACCCTCTGCCTTGGACACCACCTTCTGGGTGACCACCAGGCAGTCGCGGTCCAGCAGCCCGTCGGGCCCGGCCGCGGCGACTATGAGCTCGGCCAGGTCGTCGCCGGGGCGCACCTCGCCGATGCCTTCGATCCCGAGGATCTCCAGGCTCACGGCGTCACCCGCGGCCTCGGGTTGGGGTGGCTGGTGGCGGCGTCGGTTGTGGCTTGGGGTTGGGGTGGCTCGTGTCGGCATGGTCTGTGGCTTGGGGTTGGGGTGGCTGGTGGCGGCGTCGGTTTGTGGCTTGGGGTTGGGGTGGCTCGTGTCGGCGGCGGCTTGTGGGTTCGGGTCGGGATCATTGCTCATGACAGCGCTGCGGCCATTGTGCGGCGGGCCAGTTCGGCTGCGGCCTCGGGTGAGGACATGATTGTGGGGGCTACCACGGGCCGCACGCCTGTGGCGGCCACTGCGGGGGCCAGATCGGCGTCGGCCTCGTCGATCACCAACGTGGCGACCACCTCCCGGTAGCGCCGGGCTACTCCCACCACGCTCGACTCCTCGCCCAACTCCCGAAGCATCCGGTCGGCGGGGCCCTTGAGGGCTGCGCCGGCCACTATGGGCGACACGGCCACGTTTCGGTCCCGCCGGGCGGTCAGCGCCTCTGTAACGCCGCGAACGGCCAGGACCGGGCCGATCGACACCACCGGGTTGGAGGGCGCGATCACCACAGCGTCGGCGGCGGCGACCGCCTCCAGCACTCCCGGGGCTGGCTGGGCCTCGTCCACTCCGGCGAAGCGCACCCCGGAGATGGCCACGTCGTGAGCGAGGCGTACGAAGTACTCCTGGAAGCCGATCTCGCCCCCCGAGGCCAGCGTCACCCGGGTCTCGATTGGCTGGTCGCTCACCGGCAGCACGCGGCAGTGCAGGCCCCGGGCCGAAGCCAGGCGGACGGTCACGTCGCTGAGGCTCAGCCCCTCGCGCAGCAGGGTTGTTCGGAACAGATGGGTGCCTATGTCGCGGTCTCCGAGGTTGAACCAGGCGTCGAGTCCCAGCGCTCGCAGCTCGCCCAGGGCGTTCCACGTCTCGTCGGCCAAGCCCCAGCCCCGATCAGTGTCGATGGCCCCCGACAGCGTGTAGATGACGGTGTCGATGTCGGGACTGACGTGCAGCCCGTGCAACTCGACATCGTCGGCGACGTTCACCACCGCCGTCACGTCGCTGTCCGGCGTCACCAGCAACTGGCCGGCCAGGTAGCGGGCCGCGCCCACGCCGCCGGCCAAGACGGTGATCATCGGCTCGTGTCGCTGGCCATGTAGCGGGCCGCGCCGATGCTGCCGGCTAGGACGGTGATCATCGACCCACACACGCGCTGGCAAAGACTGCGATCATCGGATCGTGTCGCCGGTCCCGCCGGCGTTCTGCGCGCTCTGAAGCAGCGCCAGGTCCGCGTCGACCATCAGCCGGACAAGTTCCGCGAACGACGTCCTCGGGCGCCACCCGAACGCCGCGGCGGCCTTGGACGGGTCGCCGACCAGCAAGTCGACCTCAGCCGGGCGCATGAACCGCTCGTCGGTGACCACGTGGTCGCGATAGTCCAGTCCCGCATACTCGAAGGCCAACTCGCACAGCGTCCTCACCGAATGGGTCTTGCCCGTGCAGATCACGTAGTCATCGGGCTCGTCCTGTTGCAGCATGCTCCACATCGCTTCGACATAGTCGGCCGCGTAGCCCCAGTCCCGCTCTGCTTCGAGGTTGCCGAGACGCAGTTCGTCGGCGAGACCCAGCTTGATCCGGGCCGCGGCGTGCGTGATCTTGCGGGTCACGAACTCCATGCCCCGGCGAGGACTCTCATGGTTGAAGAGGATCCCCGAGGTTGCGTGCAACCCGTAGGACTCCCTGTAGTTGACAGTGATCCAGTGCCCGTAGACCTTGGCCACCCCGTACGGGCTGCGCGGGTGGAAGGGCGTCTGCTCGTTCTGGGGGACCTCCCGTACCTTCCCGAACATCTCCGACGAGCTGGCCTGGTAGAAGCGGATGTCGCCGTTCACGAGCCGGATGGCGTCGAGGATCCGCGTCACCCCCAGCGCGGTTGTCTCGCCGGTGAGCACCGGCTGGCTGAACGAGGTCTGCACGAAGGACTGCGCAGCCAGGTTGTACACCTCGTCGGGCCGGTAGGTCCGAAGGATCTCGATCATCGAGACCTGGTCGAGCAGGTCCCCGGTCACAATGCGGATGCGGTCCTGGATGTGAGCGATGCGCTCGTAGTTGACGATGCTGGAACGGCGCACCATGCCGATGACCTCGTAGCCCTTGCCGAGCAGCAACTCGGCCAGGTACGAGCCGTCCTGGCCGGTGATGCCGGTGATCAGAGCACGTCTGGCCATGGCGCTACTGGCTATCGCCGCGGACCGGTGGTTGCGACCTGGTCCCGGGCTTGCCGCATTCGTGTGGCCCCGAGTCGGCTGGCGCGCATCGCCAGTAGTCCAGCAGGTCGTCGAGCGTCTGATCGAGCGGCACCTCGGGTCGCCAGCCGGTGGCGCCGTGCAGCTTGGAGGGATCGCCGCGGACCTCGGCCACGTCCACGGGGCGCATCAGGCCGCCGTCGGCCACGAGGCGCATCGGGTGCCGGGCCCGAGCTATCAGGGCCTCCGCCAGCTCGGAGATCCGGCAGGCGGCACCCCGGCACACGTTGTAGGCCTCGCCGGCGGCGCCGCCGGTGGCCAGCATCCTGTAGGCCCGGACGACGTCGCGCACATCGGTGAAGTCGCGCCTGGCCTGCAGGTTGCCGACCCTCACCTCCTCCGCGCCGGTGCGCTCGTTGGCCGCGACGCGCGACGCCAGCGCGGCGGCCACGAACCGGTCGCTCTGGCCCGGTCCGAGATGGTTGAAGGCCCTGGCCCGGACCACGTCGAGCCCGCGGCCCAGGCCCGCCTGTACGCACACCATCTCGGCCGCGGCCTTGCTGGCGCCGTAGGGCGTCACCGGCCGCATGGCCGCGGCCTCATCGACGGGAAGGTCCTCGGGCTCGACTCGTCCGTAGACGTCGGCGCTGCTGATGACCACGACCCGGCCCGCGCCGGCCCGCCGGGCTGCCTCGAGGACATTGAGCGTTCCCTCCACGTTGATGCGCAGCGTTGCGGCCGGATCGGCGAAGCTCGCCCCCACGTCGGCCTGCGCGGCCAGGTGGTAGACCACGTCGGGACGGGTGCCCTCGAAATCGGCCTCCAGCGCATCGGGGTCGGTGATCTCACCCTCGCTGGAGAACACGTTGTCGCCGGCCGCGGCCAGATGGTCGACGAGATGGCGGCCGACGAACCCCGAGGCTCCGGTCACGAGGGCCCACATCCGCGCCTACCAGACGGTGCCCGCAAAGCGCATTAGCGCGCACACTATGTGAATCGCGCCGACAATGCGATGAGGGAGCCCGCAGGCGGTACTATCGTGGGAACGGTGAGGAACGAGCGGGTACGCTCGCCCAGCGTATGGCAGGAGGGCGAGTGGTGGATCGCCCAGGCAGCCGCCCCCGAGATCCGCAATCTCGAGGTCGAACTTGGCGCCCCTTGAGCGGCTGCCATACTGCGAGGCGGCGCGCAGGCTCCGGGCGGCGGGCTCCATCGAAGCCGGGCAACGGGGTAGCCGCGTCAAATTCGTCAAGCGGGACGGCGCAGGTGTCCGCACCGCGATCGTGCCTTGTCGCTGCGAGGTGGCGGTGGGGACTCGGCGGCGCGTGCTGCGTCAGGCGGGACTCGGCTCCGACGAGTTTGGACGGATGTAGGGCCTGCTAGGCGGATGGACAGGGCGGCGGCATCGGAACGGGACCGGGAGCGGCTGGCAGCGCTGGTCGATCCGGCCTCTACTGCGGTGCTGACCATGGAGTTGCAGCGAGGCGTGGTCGGTCCGGACGCCATGATGCGGGCCCTCGCCAAGCAGGTGGCCGCGGCCGGGACGGTCCGCGCTGCGGCTGCTGTGTGCGACGCGGCCCGTGAGGCGGGGGCGCGTGTGGTCCACTGCGTCGTTGAAACTCGCGCCGACGGGGCGGGCGGCGCGGTCAACTGCCGGATCCTCGGGCTGGCCGACAAGCTGCGCCGCGAGCAGGGGATCGCTCCGACTCTCGCCGGCAGCGACGGAGCGGGGCTCGTGCCCGAGCTCGGGGGGGATCCCCGCGACCTGATCGCGGCACGCGTCCACGGCCTGACCCCGTTCACCTCCACCTCGCTCGATCAGACCCTGCGGAACCTCGGTGTTGCCACCGTTGTGGCCACCGGCGTGTCGGTGAATGTGGGCATTATGGGCTTGTGCCTCAGCGCCGTCGATCTCGGCTACCAAGTGGTGCTGGTGCGGGATGCGGTGGCGGGCGTCCCCGCGGACTACGCCGAATCCGTGATCGACAACTCCCTGGCCATGGTGGCCACAGTGGTGTCGTCCTCGGATCTGCTGGAGGCCTGGGCCAGCTCGTGAGCGGGTTGGTGGCACGCCCGCAGGAGGGGCGCCCATTAGCCTCGGCTGATCGACGCCTCCGCCAATAGCGCCGCACCCTCCGAAGCATCCGGTCCGTCCCGCGCCCACACCCCGACGGTGCTGGCCGTCGTGGTGGCCCATGAGCCTGGCGACTGGTTCGTGGAGACGCTCGAATCGCTGTCGCTGCAGGACTACGAGCGCCTGAGCATCGCGGTCGTGGACGCAGCCTCCTCCGGGATCGGCCCGCGGGTGTCGGAGGTCATCGCCGATGCTGCCGTGATCGACGGCGCCGGGACCACCGGATTCTCCCAAGCGGCCAACACCGTCCTCGATTCGGGTATCCAAGCCGACTTCCTGCTGGTGTGCCACGACGATGTGGCGTTGGCGCCCGATGCGGTCACCACCCTGGTCGCCGAAGCGCTGAGGAGCAACGCCGGCATAGTCGGTCCCAAGATCCTCGAGTGGGATCGGCCCGAGATCATCCAGCACGCCGGCTATGACGTCGACCGCTTCGGCGTGCCGGCGGAGCGGATCGGCGCAGAGGACCTCGACCAGGAGCAGCACGATGGTGTGAGCGATGTGTTCGCCTTGCCGTCGGCGGTGCTGCTTGTCCGCTGGGACCTGTTCGCCCGCCTCGGCGGATTCGACGGAGGCATGACCTTCCGGGGCGAGGACGTCGATCTGTGCTGGCGGGCCCAGATGGCCGGGGCTCGGGTGATGTTCGTCGGCAGTGCCGAGGCCCGACACCGGGAAGCCCTCGTCTCGCGCACGGGGATCGACGACGCGAAACTCACCGAGACCCGCCACGCGCTGCGGGCCATGCTGGTCAACCACGGCCGCATCTCGCTCACCGTGCTGTTGCCGGTGGCCCTGCTGATGGCGCTCGCCGAGATCCTGCTGGACGTCTTCACCGCCCGGTTCGGTCGGGTCCGCGACGTGATCTCTGCCTGGATCTGGAACATCTCCCGGCTCGACGTCGTGGCCCAGCGCCGCAAGGCCAACGCACTGGTGCGCAGGGTGCGCCAGGCCGACGTGACCGCGCTCCAGTACTTCGGCAGCGTCCGTGTCGTCGCTTCACTCAGGAGACGATCCAGCGGGCAGCCCGGCACCGGTCCCCCCGGTCTGCTCGGCGCCGCCGGCCGGGGAGTGTTCGGGGGCCTGCGCACGGGCACCACCCGGCTGGCGTGGGTCACCTGGATCGTGGTGCTCGCGGCCGTTCTGTTCGGATCGCGCCGGCTGCTGTCGGACGGCGTCCCCGCGGTCGGTGACTTCGTCGCGCTGCCCGAGACCGCCTCCGACCTGCTGAAGGCGTGGTGGAGCGGGTGGAGCGAGCGCAATGCCGGAGCGCCGTCCTCGAATCTGGGAATCCTGGTATATCTCGGCCTGCTGGTTTGGGTCCTCGACAGCATGGAGCTGGTCCGCACGCTGGCCGTCATCGCGCTGATCGTCGCCGGGCTGGCCGGTTCCTACCGGCTGCTGGCCGCGACCGGCTCGCGCCGGGCCCAGGCGAGCACGCTGGTCGCCTACCTCCTGGTTCCGCTGGCGCCGGTGTCGGTGGCCGGCGGGTCGCTGGCCGGTCTCGTCGGCTACGCGGCCGCCCCGTGGATGCTCAAGGCGCTGCTGAGGGCGTCGCGGGCCGCGCCGTTCCGGCAGGATCCCCAGGGACTGGGGGGCCACCTCTCCGTGTGGGTGTCGCTGGGAGCTGCGGCTGGGCTCGCCGCGCTCGTAGTCCCGGCCGCCGCCGGGCTCGTGGCGCTGCTGGCCGCGGGCCTGGTGGCGGGCAGCCTGCTCGCGGGCCGGCCCGAAGTGGTTCCCCGCCTGCTGGCTGCCGCCGCGCTGTCCGTGCCGGTGCTCTTCTTCGTGGCCTTCCCGACCGTTGTGGACTTGGCCGCTTCCGGTCCGGACTGGGGATTCGTCGCCGACGGGCGCGACGGATCCGCCGGTGCGGTCTCCTTCGGCGAGATCGTGCGCTTCGCGGTCAGCGGCAGCGATCCGGGATCGCTGGTCTGGCTGTTCGCCTTGCCGATGGCGGTGCCCCTGCTGCTGGGGAGGGGATGGCGCCTGGAGCAGTCCGTGCGCCTGTGGATGGTGGCCTTGGTTGCCTGGGCCGTCGCGCTCGCGGCCGAGCGGAGAATGCTGCCGTTCGGGCTTCCCGATCTGAATCTGTTGCTGGCCCCGGCGGCCGTGGCGGTGGCCGGGCTGTGCGGCATGGCCGTGCTGTCGATCGAGCACGACCTGCGCTTCAGCCATTTCGGCTGGAGGCAGGCGCTGGTACCGGTGACGGCGCTGGCTTCCCTGCTGCTGGCGGTGGGAAGCATCGGCTGGCTGGAGGACGGGCGCTGGGGCCTGGCAGCCAGCGATCACCACGCGTCGCTGCGTTTCGAGGCCCCGGTGCTGGAGGGCGCCTACCGGGTGCTGTGGATCGGCGCGCCCGAGTTCCTGGCCGTCGAGGGGCACAGCCTCGCACCCGGCGTCGCTTGGGCGGCCACCGCCGGCGACTCGGTGACACTCCTCGATCGTGCCGTTCCGTTCGATCGGGGCCGGGCCGATCTCTTCGAGACGGTGATCGGGGAGATAACCGAGGGCCGCACGGCGCGGGGCGGGCGGCTGCTGGCTGGCCTGGGGGTGCGCTACGTGGTGCTGCTGCACCGGCTCGCGCCGGCGCCGTTCGCCGACGAGAGCGACGCCCGTCCGGTGCCTGCCCGCCTCGCCGCGGCGATGCACAACCAGCTTGATCTCGAGCTGGTGGAAGGCACCAACAGCGCGGTGGACATGTTCGTGAACACGGCCTGGGTGCCGATGAGGGCCCTCTATCCGCCGGGGTTCGACGAGGGCATCGAGGACTTCACCGACCTTGAGGCTCGGCCTCTGGCCACCGGCGCGTCGCTCTTCTCCGGGGCCGGTCCGCCGTGGGCGGCGCGGATTCCCGAGGGAGCGGAGATCCTGGTCGGCCACACGCCGCGGCCGGGCTGGGAATTGACCGCGGGCGGCGAGCCGGTTCCCAGGCGTGAGGCGCTGTCGTGGGCGAGGGTCTACCGGCCTCCGTCCTCCGGAGAGGTGCAGTTGTCCTACTCGGCGCCCTGGTGGCGCCATGGCGGCCAGTTGGTCGGCGCGGCTGCGCCCTTGGTGCTGGCGCTGGCGTGGATTCGCCGCCGGATGAACCAGTCGTGATGCGCTCGATGCGAGTGCTCGCCATTGTCGCGATCGCCGGCCTGTTGCTGGCCGGCGTGCTCGTCGACGTGGCGGATCGCCCGCGCTCGGACCTCGGAGACCGGTACACGTCGGCCCTGGCGGCCCCGACCGCAGTCGTGAACACGTGGTTCTGTCCCGGTGGCAGCGGGCCCTCGGGAATCGCCGAGCTGACGGTTCAGATGGCCAACGGGTCCGATGAGTCGCGAACCGTCGTCGTTTCGGTGTTGCCCGGCGGGCCGGACCCGCAGGAGCCGGCGATGTTCCACATGGACATCGAGCCCCGCGGCCGGGCCCTGATCCGGCCGTCGGAGGCGGCGCCCGGCGCCGACTGGGTCGGCGTCGTGGTCGAGGCCAAGGGCTCCGGCGTGGTCGTGGAGCAGATCCTCACTGCGCCCCAGGGAGGGGTGGGGCGTTCGCCGTGCCTCACGAGGGTGGCCGACAGTTGGGTGGTCTCCAACGGCGCCACCCGCTCGGCGGTGGAGCGGGAGCGCTTCGTCGTGATGCTCCTCAACCCGTTCCCGGACGTCGCGGTGGCCGACATCGAGCTGGTGGCCGATGTGGGCCGGGACTCGATCGACGGGCTCGTCATACCGGCCCAGCGGGTGGTGGCCGTGGACGTCGCGGCCGAAGTCACGGTGGCGGCCACGGTTGCGGCCTTCATCAACGTCGTCTCCGGCCGTGTGGCCGCGTCGTGGATCCAGGTCGCCGACGGCCCCATCGCCGGCCGCGGCACGCGTACTGCTCCGGCGGTCCCCGGCGCCTCGGATGTGTGGCATCTCCCGGTTGCCGCGGTGGGCCCCGCCCGCAGGGACGTCGTCGCGGTGTCCAACCCGTCGACCACCGACGCGGCAGAAGTGGACTTGGAGATCATTACCGAGGACCCGAGCATCGAGGTGAGCCCGATCGAGATCACGGTTCGCCCGGGCCGGACCGTTCTGGTGGACCTGTCCCAGCAGGGACGGCTGGACGCCATCGGTCATTTCGGCGTGGCCGTGCGCTCCCTGGCAGCAGTGCCGGTGGCTGCGTCGATCACCAGCGTCACCTCGACGGCCGGTCCCGCCGGCGCCGGCGATGCGGAGGTCGCCGGCTCGACCGCGACCGGCGGCGCCGACGGGGCCTCCCGCCGCTGGCTGGTGCCGGCGGAGGTGCCCACGTCGGACGGCGGCGTCGCGCTGGGCGGCGATGCGGGGGCCCTGGTGATCGCCAATCCGTCGGCCGTGGGAATCGCCGAGGTCGACGTCAGCATCGACGGCGAGCTGGTCCACTCCATCGAGATCGGACCCGGCCGTATCCGCAGGCTGGCGCTGGCGTCGCTGGGCTCGGACCGCTTCCTGGCGGAGGTGGATTCGTCGGCGCCGGTCGTTGCCGGCCGCGAGCTGGTCGGGCTCACGTCCCGCTCGGCTTCGCTGGGCGTGGCCACCGAGGAGCCGGTGCCGATCAACGCGATCCGCTGAACCCTGAGCGCGGCCGGGCCGGCGGGGTGTCAGGCCGTGGAAGTCGGGACGCCGCTGGGAGTGCCCGCGCCGTTGCCCTCGGCGGCAGGCGGGCCGTCATCGCCGGCGGGCGCGTCGCGGCTCGGCGCGCCGCCGGCCCCGTCGCCTGCCTGCGAGCCCTCGCGGGACACGGCGATCAGGCGATCGACTTCCTCGCCGCTGATGGTCTCGTGTTCGAGCAGGGCTCGGGCGACCAGGTCGAGCCCGTGGCGGTACTCGGTGAGGGTCTGGCGGCACCGCTCCTGCTGCTCTCGCAGGATGCGCTCGGTCTCCTCGTCGATGACCCGGGCCGTCTCGTCGCTGTAGTCCCGGGTCTGCACCAGATCCTCGCCCAGGAACACCTGGTTCTGCGATCCCCACGCCATGGGGCCGAGCTCGGTCGACATGCCCCACTCCCGGACCATTGACCGGGCCAGTGCGGTGGCCCGCATCAGGTCGTCGGCGGCGCCGGTGCTGCTGATCCCGAACACGAGCTCCTCGGCGATGCGGCCGCCGAACATCACCACGAGACGGTCGAGGATGTAGTCGGCGCGGTAGATGTGGCGATCCTCCTCGGGCAGCTGCATGGTGACGCCCAGCGCCATCCCGCTGGGAATGATCGTCACCTTGTGAAGCGGGTCGGCCGTCGGGAGCACCGCCGCGCACACGGCGTGGCCTGCCTCGTGATAGGCGATGGCCTCCTTCTCGTCGCCGGTCAGGGCCAGCGACTCGCGCTTCTGGCCCATGATCACCCGGTCGCGGGCCATCTCGACGTGCCGGGCCGCGATCTCCTCGTCGCCCTCGCGCACCGCGTACAGGGCGGCCTCGTTGATCAGGTTGGCCAGGTCGGCGCCGCTCATCCCCGGCGTGCCCCGGGCCACCACGTTGAGGTCCAGGTCGCCCGCGGTTCGCTTGCCCTTGACGTGCACTTCGAGGATGGCCTGGCGGTCCGACAGCTCCGGCAGCGGCACCACCACCTGGCGGTCGAACCGTCCGGGCCGCAGCAGGGCGGGATCGAGGATGTCGGGCCGGTTGGTCGCGGCCATCATCACTATTCCCTCGGACCCCTCGAAGCCGTCCATCTCCGAGAGCATCTGGTTGAGCGTCTGCTCGCGCTCGTCGTGGCCCCCGCCCAGGCCGGCGCCGCGCTTGCGGCCGATCGAGTCGATCTCGTCGATGAAGATGATGGCCTTGCCCATCTTGCGGGCCGACTGGAAGAGGTCGCGCACCCGGCTGGCGCCCACTCCCACGAACATCTCCATGAAGTCCGAGCCGGTCACCGACAGGAACGGCACACCGGCCTCGCCTGCCACCGCCTTGGCGATCAGCGTCTTGCCCGTGCCGGGAGGGCCCACCAGCAGCACGCCCTTCGGCACCCGGGCCCCGATCTCGGAGAAGCGCTCCGGCAGCTTGAGGAAGTCGACGATCTCGGTGATCTCCTGCTTGACGCCCTCGTAGCCGGCCACGTCGTCGAAGGTCGTGCCGGGCCGCTCGGTGGTGTAGGTCTTGGCCCGGCTCCGTCCGATCGACATGATGCTGCCCATCTGCCCCTGGGCCCGGCGCTGCATCCACCAGAAGAACAGGATGAGCAGCCCGATGGGCAGCAGCAGCGGCAGTATCGACAGGAAGAAGTTCGTCTCGGGGGTCTCGTAGCGGAACTCCGGGACGTGCTCGTTGATGAGCGCGGTGTCGGCGTCGGGCAGCGGCAGCGGGCCGTTGGAGGCGTACTCGGTGCCGTCGACGGCCGTGGCTTTGATGCTCCCGCTGTTGTTGTTGTAGGTGCCCTGGACGATGGCGCCGTCGGTCACTCGATCGAGGAAGTCCGGGTAGGAGATCTCGTTGCCCGACTCGCCGGGGAGCATGGTGGTGGCCACGAAGATGGCGATGATCGCGCCGATCATCAGCCATACGACCAGGCGCGAGCGGCGCTGCGACTCCGGTGAGGGCCGCAACGGCGGCCGGGACCGCTTGCCTTCGTCGGGCGGCGTCGGCGGAGGCGGGGGCGGCGGCGTGCTGTCTGCCACGGAGTTCAGGCTAGTCGCCTGCGGTCCCAGTCCACGCGGCCCGCCCGGCCCGCCCGCGCCGTCGAGGGCAGCGCTCTGCAGGGCCGGTACCGTAAGCCCGCATGCCGACGATGATGCCGGCCACGACGCGGCTGAAGTGGGCGGTCGTCGGATGGACTGCAGGTTTCCTGGGAAGCCTGGTGGGCGTCGTGGTGGCCGTGACTCTGTTCGGGACGGACATTGGCGGCGAGGGCGCTTCGTCGGGGCTCACGCTGGGCGCGTTGTTTCTGCTGCAGATTCCGCTGTGGGCCGGGCTGTTGGGGACGCCTCTGCTGGCCCGGTCCCGCGGCCTCGACTGGAAAGAGCAGATGGGGTGGCGGATGAGGCTCGCCGACGCGCCCAAGGGCATCGCCGTCGGCCTGTTGCTGCAGTTCGTGCTGCTCCCGCTCCTATACCTGCCGATCCTCGAAGTGTTCGAGGACCTCGACGTGGAGGGCCCGGCGCGGGAGCTGACCGCGCTGGCCGAGACGCCCCTGGAGGTCGTGGCGCTGGTGTTCATGACCGTGGTGGCGGCTCCTCTCACAGAGGAGGTGTTCTTCAGGGGCCTGCTCCAGGGCGCCCTGCGCGACCGGTTCGGCCCGATTCGTGCGGTGGCGATCTCCTCGCTCGCGTTCGCGGTGGTTCACTTCCAGATCGTGCAGTTCCCCGCGCTGCTCGTGATCGGGATAGTGCACGCCCTGCTGGTGCTGGCCACCGGGCGCCTCGGTGCGGCCCTGTGGTCCCACGTCGCCTTCAACGCGGCCACTGTCGTTGTGCTGCTGTTGCTCTGACTCAGCCCTCGTCCGCGGGTCGCTCGCCGTCCGCTGGGCCTCTTATGCTTCTTGCCCGTGTTGAGCGGTCGCCGCCGGTGGCTCGTTCCCGACGTGGCAGTGCTCGTGGCGGTGCTCATCGCGGTCGTCGGGTTCGTGGTCGTCAACCTGCGCCCGTGGCTCTGGTTCACCGACACCACGCCCACCGGGGGCGACCTCGGCGCCCACGTCTGGGCGCCCGCCTACCTGAGGGATGTCCTGATCGGCGAGCTGAGGCTGACCGGATGGACCCACGACTGGTACGCCGGCTTTCCCGCCTTCACGTTCTACATGGTGGTCCCGTCGCTGCTCGTCGTGATGATCAACGTGGGCCTGGGCCTTCATGCCGCCGTCTTCGCCTACCTTGCAGCGGCCCTTGCGGCCGGCGCGGTCGCGATGGCGGTGGCCCGCCGGGCGGGCTGGTCCGGCAGCCACTGTTGGGCCGTTGCGCTGGGTGTCGCCGGCATCTGCGGCGCCGCCAAGCTGCTCATCGACGACCCTGTGACCGACCGTGCCCTGGCCGGGCTGCTGCTGCCCGCCGCGGCGGCCTGGTGTGCTTGGTACGGCCTGCGGCGGAGACGCCGCTGGCGGGTGGGAGCGGCTGTTTGCGCGGGCATTCTCGCGCTGCTCGTGGTCCCCATGCCCTACGGCGTCGCTCTCAAGCTGGTGACGATCGCGGGCGTGGTGGTGCTGCCGGTGGCGGTGTGGGCGATGGTGCGTCTCGGCGGGATCCCCACCGAGGGTCAGTCCCTGGCTTCGGCGGCCACCTTGCTGTTCCTGTTCGACCGCTCGTTCAACATCTACGGCGGCAACCTCATGTCTACCATGGCGGGCGAGTTCGCCTACTCGCTTGGCCTGGCCGGCGCGGTCCTGTTCATAGGCGTGGCGGCGCGGGGCATGCCCACCGGGCGTCACCGGTTGCTGGCCGGCGCCCTGCTGGCCCTCACCGGGCTGATGCACCTGTTCTCGGCCTTCTTCGCGCTGGCCGCGGTGGCCGCGCTGCTGCTCGTTCTGCCGTGGCGCGCCCCCCAATGGCGCGCCCGGCTCTCCTGGACCGTCTCCACCGGGGCGCTGGCAGCGGCTCTCAGCGCGTGGTGGGTGCTGCCGTTCTGGTGGAACCGGAGCCTGCTCAACGACATGGGCTGGGGAAAGGAGCGCCGCTACCTGTCGTCACTGTGGTCGCGCAGCTCCTTCGACTACAGCTTCCTGACCAACGATCCGCCGCTGCAACTGTTCGTCGTCTTGGCGGTGCTGGGAGCGGGACTGCTGTTCTTCAGGCGGGCCCGGCTCGGCATGGCGCTGGCGCTGACCGGGGCGATCGTGGCTGCCGGCTTCGTGATCCTGCCCGAGGGACGCCTCTGGAATGTCCGGATCCTGCCCTTCTACTACCTCACCGTCTACCTGACCGCGGCTCTTGGCATAGGCGAGGCGATCCGTATGGGACGCATAGCCATCGACCGGCGCCAGGCGGCCCGGGCCCAAGATGCCGAAGAAGCCGAAGAAGAGGCCGCAGAAGAAGCCGCAGAAGAAGCCGAAGAAGCCGAAGAGGCGGAAGAAGACCAGAAAGCGGAATACGCGGAATACAACGAAGACGCGGCGGCGGTCCACCCCCGAACGCGGGCGGGAACGGCCGCCGCCGGCGGTGCGGTGGCGCTGATTGCGGCCGCGGTGATGGTGATGGTGGGGCTGCCGCTGCGGTCGCTGCCCGGCGGTCAGCTCGGCGACGACGGCGTCTACCGGTGGGGGCCGTTCAGTTCCAGCGAATCGAACCTCGGCTCGTACTGGGTCGAGTACAACTTCGAGGGCTACGAGGGCAGGGGCCCGACCGCCGACGGCGGGGGCAGCTCCGAGTACTGGGATCTCGTCGAGACCATGGACCGGATCGGCGAGACCCACGGCTGCGGCCCGGCTCTCTGGGAATACGAGGCCGGAAGGCTCGGGTCCTACGGGACGCCGATGGCGCCCATGCTGCTGCCGTACTGGACCGGTCGGTGCATCGGCTCCATGGAGGGTCTCTACTTCGAGGCGTCGGCCACTGTCCCGTACCATTTCCTGATGCAGTCGGAGTTGTCGTCCTCCCCGTCGCGGGCTCAGCGGGACCTGCCCTACTCGGGACTCGACGTCGCCCGGGGGGTGGAGCACATGAGGCTCATGGGGGTTCGCTACTACATGGCGTTCTCTTCCGACGCGGTGCGCCAGGCCCGGGCATCGGCCGACCTCACCGAGGTCGGCTCGACGACGCTGGGTCCGTGGGTCGTGTTCGAGGTGTCCGAGAACGCTGCGGTGGCCGGGCTGTCCAGGCTGCCGGTGGTGGTCGAGGGCCTCGACGACTCCAGTGAGGGCTGGCTCGAGGCGTCGGTCGGCGCCTTCCTCGCGACCGGTCTTCACGGGCCCGTGCTCGCCGCCGACGGTCCCGCCGACTGGCCTCGGATGACTCTTCCCGATGTCCGGGGAGAGCCGGGCGACGGGCTGTCCGGCACCGAAATGGCACGCCGGGACGTGATGCGCAGGTTGTCGTCGGTCCTGCCCGACATCGCGCCCAGCGCCGACATCGAGCCGGCGAGGGTCAGCGCAGTGGTCCGCGGGGACCACTCGATCTCGTTCTCGGTGGACCGGGCGGGTTCACCGGTGCTGGTGCGGACGTCCTACTTCCCGAACTGGTCGGCATCGGGCGCGCGGGGCCCCTACCGGGTGACGCCCAACCTCATGGTGGTCGTGCCGACCAGTACCGAGGTGCGCCTGACCTACGGCCGCAGCCCGGTGGAGTGGTTCTCGATGGCGGTCACCCTGATCGGCCTCGCAGCCGCCGCGTGGCTGGTGCTGCGCCCGAGACAGGCCGGAGCCGGCGACGCTGAGTCGTCGGGGGAGGCGGCCGGGCTGTGAGGTTCTCGGTGGTCGTGCCGGCCTACCGAGAGGCCGGCCGCATCGGCGACACCGTGAGAGCGCTGCGGGCTGCCCTCGCCGGGGTCGACGCCGAGGGCGGCGCGGAGATCCTGGTGGTCGATGACGGCTCCGACGACGGCACCGCCGACGCGGCCCAAGCTGCTGGCGCCGACATCGTGGTGGAGTTCGGGGTGAACCGGGGCAAGGGCGAGGCAGTAAGGGCCGGGATGCGGGCCTCCTCGGGAGACGTGGTGGCCTTCACCGATGCGGATCTCGCGTATGCGCCGAGCCAACTCGTCGGACTGCTCGACGAGGTGGAGCGGGGCGCCGACATAGCGGTCGGCGACCGCCGCCATCCCGACTCGGTGACCGTGACCGCCCCGTCCGGGCTCCGGAGAGCAGGAAGCCTGGTCGTTGGCCTCGTGCGCGGGATGCTGAGGCTCGGCCGGGGCCGCGACACCCAGTGCGGCCTGAAGGCGTTCTCCCGGCGAGCGGTGGCAGCGCTGTTGGAAGCGTCGGTGATGGACCGGTTCTCCTTCGATGTCGAGGTGCTGTTTCTGGCAGACCGCCTCGGCATGGAAGTTCGCCAGGTGTCCGTCGAGGTGGTCAACAGCGACGTGTCGTCGGTGCGGGTTGTCAGCGACGGCTGGGAACTGGTGCTCGACATGTTCCGCATCCGGGCCCGGGCGTTGCTCGGCCGCTACCCGCGCCAGAGGCCGGGCGGCTCTAGGCGGGGCGGCTAGGTTCCGGTTGGCAGTGGCCGATCTCGACAGCATCTTCAAGGCCTACGACATTCGCGGCATCGTGGGATCCGAGATCGACGCGGAGGCGTGCTTCGCCATCGGCGCGGCCTTCGGCGGTCACGGCCGCAACCGGGGCGCGGCGCAAGTTGTGGTCGGCCGCGACATGCGCCCCGACGGCGAGGACCTGTCGGCAGCCTTCTGCCGGGGCGTGACCGCGGCCGGCGTCGATGTGGTGGACATCGGCATGTGCGCCACGGAGATGGTGTACTTCGCCTCCGGGCTGCTCGACATCCCCGGAGCGATGTTCACCGCGTCCCACAACCCGGTCGGCTACAACGGCATCAAGCTCTGCGGCCCGGGCGCGTCGCCGATCGGCGCGGGCACGGGACTGGAGCAGATCAAGGCCCGCGCCCTCTCCGGGCCGCCCCGGGCTGTCGTTGCCGGGACATTGGCCCGCCGCGACATCCTGGATCGCTACGTCGAACACGTCCTGTCCTTCGTGAGCCCCGGGGCGCTGCAGCCGCTGCGACTGGCGGTCGACACGGCCAACGGCATGGGCGGCCTCGTCGCTCCCGCCGTGTTCGATCCGCTGCCCTTCGAGGTCGACTACATCCATCGCGAGCTTGACGGCACGTTCCCCAACCACCCGGCCGACCCCCTCAAGCCTGAGAACCTTCGGGATGTGCAGGACGGGGTGAGGGCCGTCTCCGCCGACGCTGGCCTGGCCTTCGACGGCGACGCCGACCGGGTGTTCGCGGTGGACGAGTTGTCCCGGCCGCTGTCCGGCTCGCTCACCGCAACGGTCATCGCGACCGCAATGCTCGAGCGCGAGCCGGGCGCGACGGTCGTGCACAACGTGATCTGCTCCAGAGCCCTCCCGCAGGTCGTGGAGGAGCTGGGGGGTCGAGCGGTGCGGGCCCGGGTGGGGCACTCGTTCATGAAGCAGGCGATGGCGTCCAGCGGCGCGCTGTTCGGGGGCGAGCACTCCGGCCACTACTACTTCCGGGACAACTACGGCGCCGACAGCGCCATGATCGCGGTGATGGTCGCGCTGGAGGCGCTCAGCAGCCACGACGGCAGCCTCAGCGACCTGGCCGCTCCGCTGGAGCGCTACGAAGCTTCGGGCGAGATCAACACCGAGGTGCCGGACCAGGCTGGGGCGATAGAGCGGGTGGCGGCCGCCTTCGCGGACTGCGAGCATGATCGACTCGACGGTCTGACCGTCGACTGCGGCGACTGGTGGTTCAACCTCAGGCCGTCGAACACCGAGCCGCTGCTGCGCCTGAATCTGGAGTCGAGCGACCCGGCCGAAGCCCGAGCCCGGGTTGCTGAGGTGCTGGCCCTAGTCGCTCCCCGCCGGTGAACTTCAAGCAGTCAACCGCCTCTGGTGTGGCCAACCGCTTGAAGTTCCGGCCGCACTCGGGCTGGGACGCCGACACCGCCGTGGTGCAGCCGTGAGCCCGTAGCATCTGGGAACTGCCCGCCCGCAGCTGAGGAGGTGGCCCTGCCGTGACACTCGACGCTCGCCTGCTGGAGATTCTCGCCTGCCCCAGCGACAAGGGGCCGCTGCTCTACTTCGCGGACGAGGAGGGCCTGTACAACCCCCGGCTGCGCGTCCGCTACCGGGTGGACGACGGGATCCCCGTGATGCTGATCGACGAGGCGGCCTCGATCGACGACACCGAGCACGAGCGCCTGATGGCCAAGGCGCAGGCCGACGGGGTCGTCCCCACCTTCGAAGCCGGCGACGACGGCGCAAGCTGAGCGAGACCTCGGGCCGTGGCCGCCGCCGACCTGTTCGAAGCGCTCCGGCATCTGCCCGACCAGGTGCGCGACGCCGCGGTTGCGGCCGCCGACTTGGAGGGCCTGCCCGCTCCCGGCGGCATCACCGAGGTGGTGATCATCGGCGCCGGCGGGGGAGGGGTGGCCGGCGACGTGGTGGAGTCGGTCGCGCACTTGCAGGGCTCGGTGCCGGTACTGGCCACGGGCGGCCTCAGCCCCGCCTGGCTCTCGGAGTCCTCGATGGTGGTGGCGGTGTCGCAGTCGGGCGACGACCGGCCGACGGTGGCCGCAGCCCGTGTCGCTTTGGACAGCGGTGCGCAGATGGTGGCCGTCACGTCCGGCGGCGAGCTCATGGAGCTGTGCGCCGGCTGGGGTGTTCCGATCATGCGGGTCGACCCCTTCGCCGGTCCGGCGGCCGGACTCGGCGTGGTGATCGTGCCGGTGCTGGTGCTGCTCGAGCGTGTCGGAGTGCTGGAGGACATGAACAGGCTGATTTCCGACAGCGCCGCTCAGATCGAGGCCCGGCGCAGGCTCATCGACGCCGATCCCGGGCCGGTGGAGGCCTTGGCCGCGAGCCTTCAGGACCGGATGGCGGTGGTCTGCGGCGCCGGAGGCGTCGGCAAGCATGCGGCCCGGCGCTGGGTCTACCAACTGGACCGCACCGGCGGCGTGTCGTCGGTGCGGCGCAACCTCCCGGCCGACGAGGCCGAGGCCGCTTCGTTCCGCACGCTGGCCCGGAGCATCCCGGCGGGTGTGGCCGCGATAGTGCTGCGCCATGACTTCGAGCCCCAAGGGCTAGCGGATCGCATCGACCTGCTCGGCGGCACGGTGACCGCCATCCACGAGGTGACGGCGGCCGGGGAGGGTTCCCTGGCGCAGCTGCTGGACCTGGTGCTGCTCGGCGACGCGGTAGCCGAGGCCGCGGCCCGGCGGGCCGGCGACCGGTAGGGACATGAGTATCGCGGAGTTTTGCTGGCCGCTTCCTGCCGCTGGTGGTGGTGTCCGGGTCCGGGGTAGGGACACGGGTGTCGCGGACCTGTCGCCGACTCCGCAGGGGCGCCGGGATCCCGACGGCTCTCTCAAGCTACGTCGCTGCTGCCACTGGCGACGAGGTGTCTCGTCAGGGCTCCTCGGTGAGGGCCGGGTCGCAGAACGGCATGCCGCGCCGCTCGCGCATGAGGGTGTCGAGTTCCGCGTGGACGGCCGGACCGCTGAGCCACTTGTCGGGCTCGCCGTGGAGCAGCGTGTAGTCGTCGATCATGCGGCAGCGACGTGCGTTGCCCTCGGTAGTCGGGTCGAAGTGGATCGTGGCCGCGGCGATCTCGTTGGAGACGGCGTGCAGAGGTGTGTTGCGGTCGATCTGATTCAGCCGGGCGTTGGTGAGCAGAGTCAGCAGCATGCATGCCGCCAGGATCGCGGGAGCGGCCACGGCCGCCACCCGCGATGCCCGCCGCGTCCGAGCGATCCCGAACAGCGCGACGAGTCCGGCGGCGGCCATGAACGACCAGCCGACCTGGACCAGCACGGTCTCACGCCATGCCCTGCCGACGGGGAGGTGGTTCCATGTCTGCAGCATGTTCGACAGCCCGGCGAGCAGCGCGGGCAGCAGGGCCGCGACCGCTCCGAGCACGCCCAAGCCGGCGGCCGCCCTGCGCCATGCCGTCTCGTCCGGTTGGAGGTCCGGCCCACGACGGTTGAGCTGAAGGGTCGATCTCGCTGCGACGACAAGCATCGCGGCCACCACCAGAGCCAGCAGGCCGTTGGTCAGCAGTTCGCGGAGCCCGAATGCCAGCCCGGATTCTTGGAGGTGGTCGGAGGCGTGCGACCACCCGGCGGGCGGCGCGCCGGTCAGCAGGCGGTCCGCCGTGGTGGGGATGGCGTCCCCGGACATCCGGATGTCCGACGCCGAGTAGCAGGGCGTCTGGCTGCACCGAGTGGCGATCATGATCCGGACCGGCACGAACACGCCGAGGAAGCCGGCGCACAGAAAGGCCCAGCGGCGCAGAGCCGCGCTGCCCAGCAGTTCCCGTGCCGGGCGGCCCGACGCGGTGTGGCGGGCCGCCATGAAGGCCGCCGCCACAGGAGGAGACACGTAGAGGAGGTCGTAGGTGCTGGCTGCCACCGCACCCATCAGGGCCATCCACACGGGCTCGTGCCATGCGAGCGGTCTCGCCTGCAGGTCCTTGTCGCGCGATACCGCCAATGCGATGACGATGATCAGGACGCTGGATCCAACCACGATGTCCGGGTACCGGACAATGGGGCTGTCGTCGTTGGCCGCGACGAGGGTCGCAGCCAGCGCCATCGGATAGAGCACGACGGCCGGTTGGAAGCGTCCGGGCAAGGCTTCGGCAGAGCGCAGGACGGCCGCCACAGCCCGGCAGCACACCAGAGCGAGCAGGGCTACGGCTGCGAGCCGCACCACGCCGACGACGGCCTGGGGTGCCAGGCCCGTGGCCTCTGCTACATCGAACATGAGGCCTCTCGCGAAGTTCTCGAAGGCCCGGCCGAGCGGCCGGAAGTTGCCTAGGTCGAGAAACCCGCCGACGGTGTCCCAGGCATGGCTCGTTGCTGCACGCGGGTTGGATCCGAAGCGGTGGGCCGCGAGGAACAGGCGCCGCCGTTCGTCCCCCAGCAGCGAGTATCCCGCCAGTGGAACGGTGACGAGCAGTGCTGGCACCGTCGCATGCCACCATCCGAGCACCGCTGGCGTCTTCCGCCCCACGGGCGCGATGGTAATGGCGCGCCTCGCGCACCAAGTCCGATGCCTTGGAAGGTGCGCGGGTAGGTGCAAGCCCGTGGTGTTGCGAGGGAGTGTCAACCCGGTCGGCCCGACCGTTGGGCGCAACGATTCAGCCTGATCGCCAGTAGCTTCGAGGCGACGGGTCGCCGTGGGCCGGCAAGCGGCTGACTGGAGTGATGGCCGTGACCTCATCCGCTGACCGGGACTTCGCTGACCGGGACTTCGCTGACAGGGACTTCGAGGTGGCCGACCTCTCGCTGGCCCCGCTGGGCCGCGCCGAGATCCGCCTGGCCGAGCACGAGATGCCGGGGCTGATGGCGCTGCGGGGCCGCTACACCGACGATCAGCCCCTGGCCGGCGCCCGGATCGCGGGATCGCTGCACATGACGGTCCAGACCGCGGTGCTGATCGAGACGCTGGTCGCGCTGGGCGCCGAGGTCCGGTGGGCGAGCTGCAACATCTTCTCCACCCAGGACCATGCCGCCGCGGCGGTGGCGGTCGGACCCGACGGCACCGTCGACGAGCCCCGGGGGGCGCCGGTGTTCGCCTGGAAGGGCGAGACCCTCGCCGAGTACTGGTGGGCCACCGAGCAGATATTCAGGTGGCCCGGCGGCGGCGGGCCGAGCCTCATCCTCGACGACGGCGGGGACGCCACCCTGCTGGTCCACAAGGGGCTCGAGTACGAGCGGGCCGGTGCCGTGCCGCAGGCGGCCGACGACGACTCCGAGGAGTGGTCGGTGGTGCTCGACCGGCTGCGGACGATCGCCGCCGAAGACCCGGGGTTCTTCGCCCGGATCATGCCGTCCATCCGGGGGGTGTCAGAGGAGACGACCACCGGCGTGATGCGGCTGCACCAGATGTTGGAGCGGGGCGAGCTGCTGTTCCCGGCGGTGAACGTGAACGACTCGGTCACCAAGTCCAAGTTCGACAACTTCTACGGCTGCCGTCACTCGCTGATCGACGGGATCAACCGGGCCACCGACGTGATGATCGGCGGGAAGGTGGCCGTGGTGTGCGGCTTCGGCGACGTCGGCAAGGGCTGTGCGGCGGCGCTGAGGGGACAGGGGGCCAGGGTGATCATCACCGAGATCGACCCGATCTGCGCTTTGCAGGCCGCCATGGAGGGCTACGAGGTGAACACCCTCGAAGCGGTGGTGTCCATGGGCGACATCTTCGTCACCGCCACCGGCAATGCGGGCGTGATCAGCGCCGGCCACATGGCCCGCATGAAGCACCAGGCCGTCGTGGGCAACATCGGCCACTTCGACAACGAGGTGGACGTCGCAGGGTTGAACCGGATGTCGGACGTCCAGAGGGTCAACATCAAGCCCCAGGTGGACGAGTACGTCTTTGGCGACGGCCATTCGGTGATACTGCTGTCGGAGGGGCGCCTGCTGAATCTGGGCAACGCCACCGGCCATCCCAGCTTCGTGATGTCGTGCAGCTTCACCAACCAGGTGCTGGCCCAGATCGACCTGCACGCCAACGCCGAGGAGATGCCGGTCGCGGTGACCACCCTGCCCCGCCACCTCGACGAGGAGGTCGCCCGCCTGCACCTCGACGCCCTCGGCGCCCGCCTCACCAGGCTCACACCCGCCCAGGCCGACTACATCGGCGTGAGCGTCGAAGGCCCCTACAAGTCCGACCACTACCGCTACTGACCAGTCAGCGCCTCTCGAACCCCCTTGAATGAGGTGCCCAGGCGCGCGGATAGGGCACAGCCGCGGCCGATAAACCCGGCGGGCCAAGGGTTGTGGATCCGGCCGCCGTCAGGCGCGGCTCGACGCGGCCGACGACTCGTGCAGGGCATGCCAGGGCACCAGCGAGCCGTCGCTGCGCTGCTGCGGCTGCCGCCCGCCGTAGACGGCTACGGCCGCGGCCGGGGTGCCTGTGCCCCGACCGTCGAGAATCTCGCGGACTCGGCAGGCGCCGGCCAGCATGCTCGCCGACGGGGTGGCGCCGGCCTTGGCTTCCACGACGATCTCTCCCTCGGGGTGCTCGACAACGAGGTCCGCTTCGGTGCCGCGGCGGTCGCGATAATGCGCGACACCGCCGGTGATGCCCTGGTTGGCGCGGTGCTTGACGATCTCCGACACGACCCAGGTCTCGAAGATCGCGCCCCGCAGGGGATGGGCAACGAGTTGCTCGGCGGCGCGTATGCCGAGCAGCCGGCACGCCAGGCCGGTGTCGTAGAAGTGCAGCTTGGGCATCTTTATCAGCCGCTGGCGCAGGCTGGAGTGGAACGCGGGCAGGCGGAAGGCCACGAAGCTCGCCTCCAAGATGCTGAGCCACGCCTTGGCGGTTGGCTGGGACACGCCGCAGTCGCTGGCGAGCGACGAGTAGTTCAGCAACTGGCCCGTTCGCCCCGCGCAGAGTTGCACGAACCTCTGGAACACTGCCAGATCCCCCACGTTGCTCATGCTGCGCACATCGCGCTCGATGTATGTGGTCACATAGGAGGCGAGCCACTCGGCGGGGTCTAGGCCGCGGTCGAAGATTCGCGGGAACCCGCCTGCGAACATCGACTCGTCGAGGCTCTGAGGATGCCGGTCGAACCGGATCGTCTCGCTGCGGGTCAGCGGCAGCAGGTGCAGCACGGCGGTGCGTCCCGCCAGGGACTGGCTGACCGACTCCAGTAGGGCCAGGTTGTGCGAGCCGGTGAGGATCCACCGCCCCGGCGACGGCTCGTCGTCGATGACACCCTGCAGGTACGACAGGATCTGTGGCACGCGTTGCACTTCGTCGATCACGGCACCGTTGCCGAACTGGCCCAGAAACCCCCGGGGATCCTCGGTCGCGAACTGCCGCATGTCCAGATCCTCCAGGGACACATGGGGATGTTGGGGGAACAGCGCACGGCAAAGCGTCGTCTTGCCGCTCTGACGGGGCCCGGTCACGGTCACGGCCGGCCACCGGTCGGCGGCTCGCTTGAGCAGAGGCGCGATGTCTCGCTCTACCAACACGCCGAGAGCCTAGCCGCACCTCGCTATTTCAAAATTAGATTTTGAATCAGCCCGAAGGCGAGACGGCCCGCAAGGCACTCTGCCTCTAACCGGTTCGGCGCTCGTTCTCTCAGTGGAAGCTGGGCGGGGTGCGTTGGGCGGTGCTGGACCTTTGGCCGGAGGTCGCTCAGCGTCCTTCGGATGGGGTGGTCCAGAGGGTTTGGACGGGCCGCAGGTGGAGGCGGTCGCCGACGGTCAGGTGCTGGTGGCCGGTGTGCAGCAGGACGCCGGCGCGGAAGTCGCCAGGGGCGGTGGCGTCGATGCGGTCGCGCAGCCAGGCCACATGCCGCAGGTCCTCGGCCCGCGGCGAGCTGGTGGCCTTGACTTCCACGGCGGTCACGGTGCCGTCGGCGCGCTCCAGCAGCAGGTCGACCTCGTGGCCGTCGTGGTCGCGGTAGTGGTGTGCCCTCGCGGCCGGGCTCGACGCCGAGAGCTGGCGGATGATCTCGTTGACCGCGAAACTCTCGAACAGCGGCCCGGCCGACGGCGATGTCGGCGCGGTCAGCGCGTTGGGGCCCACCCCCAGGAGGCTGGCGGCGAGGCCGGTGTCGCTGATATGGATCTTGGGGCGGCGCACGGCCCGTGACGGCAGGCTCCGGGTCCAGGCCGGCAGGCGGTGCATCAAGAACACGGTCTCCATCCAGTTCAGATACGACTCTGTCGTGGCGCGGTCGATGCCCAGCCGGCCCGACGCGGTCTGCACGTTGAGTTCGCGGGACGTGTTCGCCGCGATCCAGCGGACCAGCGGTGCGAGCACCGATCGGCGGCGAAGGTCGCCGAGCGCCACGATGTCGCGCTCGATGACCGTCTCGACATAGCTCTCGAACCAGCCCGACCGCAGGCCGCTTCGCATGGCCACGATTTCGGGGAACCCGCCCCGGCATACCAGGTTCATGCAGGCCCGGCGACCCGAGCGCGGCGAACCGCCCGGGGCTGGCGCGTGCGCCGGCTTATTGGTGCTCTCGGTCCAGTCCCAGACCCCCGGCGCCGGGCGCCCGGCGATTTCGGCTTGCGACAGCGGCCACAGCCGCAGGATGCGGACGCGTCCGGCGAGCGACTCGCTGATGGCGGGCACGGTGAGGAAGTTCGTGGAGCCGGTGAGCAGGAAGCGGCCCCGAGCATCATCGGCGTCGACGATCTGCTTCACGGCCCGCACCACACGGTCGCCGCCCAGTTGGACCTCGTCCACGACCAGCGGGTGCGGCTGGTCGAGCAGGAAGCCGTGGGGGTCGGCGACGGCGGCATCCAGCGTGGCCCTGTCGTCCAGCGAAGCGTAGGTTCCGCCGCGCTCGTCGGCCAGCAGCCTCGCCGTCGTGGTCTTGCCGCACTGCCGGGCGCCGTGCAGAACCACGGCGCGGAAGCCGTCCATAGCCTCGTTCAGACGGGGCAGCAGATGACGGGCAAAGTTCTCCACGACCTCACCCTACCTATTAGTCATAGATTTTCTGGTGAGATAATCCTAATTCTGTGGGTCACCCGATCTGATTTATTCGGCGACGGCTACGGCTGGTTGGCGGTGGCAGCGGGCTCAATAGCCTGGCCTGCGGCCGCGGGCGCTGACACCGCCAACAACGAACCCAGAGCAGCGGTCGCCGCCAGCAACGCTCCAGCAGACCGCCTGATCCGCTGCCAGCCACCGCCCGGCCTACGACAACCCGAACCTGATCCCATGTCGGTCACCTTCCCTAGTGCGCCCGCATCGAAGTGATCCTTGCATCCAAACCAGGAGGCCCTGTGCGGGCTCGGGGGACTGTCAGGATTCTTGCGTTCGTAGCGGCTTGAAAGGCGACGAACTTCACCGGTGGCCGCGGTGGACCGGTTGTGGTTGGGCTGCTGCGAGCCGGAGCCGTCGGCATTGACGATGGAGACCGTGTAGGCGTCGTCGCGGCGGCCGTAGAACGCCAGTCGTGTCCCATCGGGTGACCAGACCGGCGGCCAGGACGCCGTGCCCTCGTCGCCGGGTACGGCCTCGTGGGGGTTGGAGCCGTCGGAATCGATGACCGAGATGGCGTGGGTGCCGTCGCAATGGCTGAAGTACGCGATCCTGGTTCCGTCGGGCGACCATGTGGGCGCCCAGTCTTGGCAGTCGTCGGTACTGACGAGTTGGCGCTCGTTGGAGCCGTCGGCATCCATGACGAACACCTTCGTGAAGTTGTCGGGCATGCTGTCGGTCGTCGCGGGACCGAAGTCGCGTGAGAAGGCGATCCTGGACGAGTCCGGCGACCACGACCCGAATCCGGGCAGGATGAGATCATCGATGGTGCTGTTCCTAGTGACCTGCTGCGGACCGGCGGAGCCGTCCGCAGCGACGACGAAGATCTCATAGTCACCGTCTCCGTACTGGTCTTCGCGGTAGTCGCTGAACGCCAGCCGGGTCCCGTCGGGCGACCACGCCGGACCGACATCGTCGTCGAGGTCGGCGAGCTTCTTCTGGTTCGTGCCGTCAACGTCCATCACGAAGAGTTCAGCGCCACCGTCCGAGCCGGAAACCAAGAACGCGATCCTCGAACCCTCGGGTGACACCAGAGAGTACGCATCGATGCTCGTTAGCTTCCACTGGTCGCTGCCGTCAGAACGCACGGCGAACAGCGCATGGTTGCCCTCTTCCTCATTTGTTAAGTAGATCCACTCCGTCGAGACCACGACATCACCGCCATCGCCGCCCGCCTCAACCTCAAACGCCTCCGTATCTGGGGTGGTAGACACATCACCCACTGCCGGATCGCCGGATCTGGTGCCCCCATCCACGGTGGCCGTCTCTGTCGTATCCGGCCCTCCGCTGCACGCCACCAAGCCCACCGACGCCGACAGCCAGCACATCACCATCGCAGCGACCGCTGACTCCAGTCTCACAATGTCCGCGTTGGTTTGGGCTGTACGACGGTCACGCCCGCGGAAGGCGCCACCGTGGCGAGGAATGTGAATAGGAATCTCAACCTTACGCGGTCACATATGACCATGAGATCAGTTAGTCGTGGGTGTCGTTGTCGGAGAGTCGGTAGGGGTGCGTATCGCCAGCGTTCACGACGAATATCTCGGAGTCACCGTCTCTTGTACTGCTGCGACATATTCATCGAGTTGCAAGAACTCTCAGCCGTGTTCTACGGTCGCTCTCGTTGCGGCAAATGTTGTTGTGGAGTTCTTCGTACCACTCGCGTAGGGTACTCAGCACCTTGTCACGGTCTCCTCCTCCTTCGACAGCATCAGCGTAATCCTCTATGATGTTCTCGAGTTCTAACAGTGTCTTGCCTGCAACTAAGAGTTTACCGAGCTTAAACACTTCCAAGAGAGAATATATGCTAGGAAGGATAGCACGCAGAATGCGGAATATCGCCCTTAAGTATTCACACGCAAACAGAACTGCTTCATCAACCTGTCTCCAAGCGTCATTACGACCGTCCAGATTGATGATATTTCGAATCATCTTCTTGACATCCTCGTCACTCATAGATCTAGTAGCTGCACAGTTTCTGAGCGTGGTGTATAGTTCATCAAACAGCTTCTTGTAAGCCTCCTCGAGTGGACGGACGAACTCTGCCCAACCGTTCCACACACCGCTATCAATCTTTACTTTGCCCTCAATACGCACATTACCAGTGATCTCGGCGGTTCCTGCTATGGTAGCTCCGCCTGAGACAACAGCGTTACCGCGCACACGTGCTCTATCTCTGATCGAAGTCCCGTCACCCATTATCGCAGCATTGCCCTCGACTCGTGCACTGTGAATCACACCAGCACCCTCAAAAACCCATGAACATCCACCCTGAGAGAGATTATTCTCATTATCGAGGTTCCCTCCCCGATCGCCGACCTCCACAAGTTGTCCGGCAGCTCGAAACTTCTGTTTTGCATATATCGGATCGGTAAACCAACCGTCATTGATTCGGAACTTGTTTCCTACTGGACACGTAAGCGGGACTCGGATCTGTGCGCTGGCCTCTCGGCCTGTCCCGTGTCTGTTCTTTGGCGGCGACTCGCACCGTGTAGGTGGTATCCGAGAACGGATTCTTTAGTGACCTGTCGCGATCGCTCGGAGAATTGTTGTATGGGCCGAAGGTCCTGCCCGGCCTCGAGATCGTTACCCGATAGCCTGTGATCGCCGCCCCGCCATTATCGGCTGGCGGTGACCACGATGCCACAATCCTGCGCTCCCCCGACTCCGTAGTGACGTTCCAACGGACATTCAGCGGCAGACCGGGAACAGTAGAGGTACCGGTGACTCGGATCTGTGCGCTGGCCTCTCGGCCTGTCCCGTGTCTGTTCTTGGCGGCGACTCGCACCGTGTAGGTGGTATCCGAGAACGGATTCTTTAGTGACCTGTCGCGATCGCTCGGAGAATTGTTGTATGGGCCGAAGGTCCTGCCCGGCCTCGAGATCGTTACCCGATAGCCTGTGATCGCCGCCCCGCCATTATCGGCTGGCGGTGACCACGATGCCACAATCCTGCGCTCCCCCGACTCCGTAGTGACGTTCCAACGGACATTCAGCGGCAGACCGGGAACTGTTGCTTGTGGACTGTCCATTCTGATTCGGAGAGTGAAGTTGCCGGTTGCGCCGGCATTGTAGGTAGTGGCTTCGACGCGGTAGGTGCCCGCGTTGAGGCTTCTACTTATTTGCGAGTTCGTGTTCGAGCCGCCGTCATCGTCCTCGTCGAGTTGGTTGCCCCGGCTGTCGAGAAGATACAGATACGCGTCCGCATTGTTGGACTCCAAGTCAATCTGCACATCGCGCGTGCCGCTCAGAGTGAACTCGTACAGACGCGCATAGCTGCCGCTGCGCCTCCCGGACTCACAACCGCTCGTCCACTGGCCTGTCTGCGACGCCGACCCCCCACTCAGACCCAACGACACCACAAGGCAAACCGGTGAAGGGGGAAGGATTGTCGGGAATGCTATCTCGTTGGATCGGATGCCGTTGATGACGACCTGGGCTGTTCCGCCCCAGTAGTAGCAGCCTGTGTGAGGTCTGCCCGACCACTGGAACGGGCCATAGCCCCGTTGTCCGTTGTCCCAGCATTCCACCGTGTAGGGAGGCTGCGGCCAGTCCCCGATGTACTCCTAGCTGAGGTTCCGGCAGTCCGTGTTCGCGGGACAGTCGCTGCGATCACTCGCGTCGCTGCCCCATGAGATCCTCACCTGGAGAGAACTCTGTTGTGCATGGGCAACCTGCGGATCGGCAGCAGATACGGCAAGACCGGCAGCCAGCAACGTGAGTGCGACAGCAATGACAGCGACTCTCGTCATTAGTTGTGTGCTCGCTCTCGATGATGTTCTCATGGCTTGGTCACTCCTTGCTTGGTCGCTCCTGTCCGTTTAGAACAGAATTGGCTTGAGGTGATTGGCCGAGGGCGCGGAGGGCACGCACTCCTGACACGGCACCCACAGCGCTGGATCTTTGGTTGGTTGCGTCTGTGGGTGGAGCGGTGAGATCGCGCCAGCGGCGGCGTTGACGCTCGGATCCCGGTGGTGTCGGGTCCGTTTACTCTACGGGAGTGATCGCTCCGGGGGGGGGGTGGGATGCAGTTGTGCCGGTGGCATGCCCGGCCCTATCAGCAACGAAGCCGCTGGATGGCATCGGCCGACATCCGCTGCCTGCGAGAATACCGACATGCCGCGCGGTGTCATGGGCGCAACCTATGTGGCGCTCCCGCTTGACGCAAATTGCCCGATGGGCGCGGTGTGGAGTCCGTCCAGCCAGATGGCGAAGATGGTGAGCACGAAGGGGATCATCGGGACGAACTCGCGGGGCGCCCGCGCGGTGATGTTGATCTGCGACCGTTAGGAGGATGTTACGGTATGCCCGTTTGCAGAAATGTCACGGTATTATAACATCCTGTTGATGTAACTATATCGTGATACCAGGGGAGGGCTCATGAGCGCGACCAGAACCCGTCGGCATCACATCAAGCGACCCTACGAGCTGGGCGCGGCGCTGCGGGACATGCGCCGCCAGCAGGGGCTCAGCCAGGCCGACCTGGCCGCGCGGGCAGGCACCAGCCGCCGTTGGGTCTGCGACACCGAGAACGGCAAGGTTCCGCTGGGGATCAAGCTGCTGTGCCAGCTGGTCCACCATCTCGGATACGAGATCGAGCTCGCGCCGTCCCCAGCGCCGAGGATCGACCTGGACGCCCACGTACAGGCACTCACCGAGCCTCCGCGGTGATCCTCGACGTCCTCCTTGAGGGCACCCGCGCCGGCGCGCTGGACCTGAATCGACCCAACGCGCCGGTGTTCACCTACGACCCCGGCTACCTGGGCAGCGCCTGGGCCACCCCCCTGTCGACGCGGTTCCCGCTGGTTGCTCCAAAGGCCTCGGGGGCCAAGCTGCTGCGATGGCTCGAAGGACTGCTGCCCGACAACGAGCAACTGCTGAGCCAGCGCCTCCGCGAGCACGATCTGCACTACTACCACCGTGTGAAGCTGTTGGGCACCCCGATGGGCGAGGAGTGCGCTGGAGCGGTGCAGTTCGCCCCACCGGAGCGAACCGCGGCGCTGCTCGCAGGCGAGGGAGGCACAGTACCGATCAGCGACGACGAGGTTTTCGACTGGATGGCGAAGCGGCGAGATGACCCCGCCTATCGCCCGGACCCCTACAAGACGATAGGCGGCTTCAGCCTCGGCGGCGTGCAGCCGAAACTCGCCCTGCGGTCCACTGGTTCCGGATGGGCGGTGCCTTGGGGCGCCGAACCGTCGAGTCACATCATCAAGATCACCCGCAACGACTCCTACCCGCACGAGTCCCTGCTCGAGCACATCGCCCTCGCCACAGCCGCCCGCATGGGCATCACCGCAGCCGGCAGCGAAGTCATCAGCCGCGGCGATGTCGAGGGCATCGTAGTCAGTCGCTTCGACCGCCTGAGCATCGACGGCAGGCTCGTGCGCGTGCATCAAGAGGATCTCTGTCAGGCGCTCGGGTATCCGCCAAACCTCAAGTATCAGCATCTGGGCGGTCCGACGCCTGCGGAGATCGCCTCCAAGCTGAGCGAGGTGGACATTCCGGGCTCCACCCAGATGGTCGAGACATTCCGCGACATGCTCGCCTACCAGTGGCTCATCGTTGGCAACGACGCCCACTCTAAGAACTACGGACTGCTGCTCAGCGGCGGCAGGAGCCTGATCGCGCCGCTCTATGACGCCTGCTCGTGGATGCCGTACCGTCGGGAAGGCCAGAAGATCAGCGACCTCAGCATCGCGATGACAATCGGAGCCGACTACGACGTCAGCAGCGCCGATCAGCCCACCGCGATGCTGGACACCGCGAAGAGGCTCAAGCTGCCAGCGGTGGCGGTGGCCGGAAGGTTTCAGGAACTGGCGTCCTTGATGCCCGACGCGCTGGAGGCCACAGTCCAGTTCCTCCCGACAGCCTGGCAAGACCTGCCCATCGTGTCCTCCTATCTCATCCAGCAGAAGCAGCGGGCGGCAAGCTGCGAACGTGTCGCGGCCGACAGCGTGCGCCTCGCCCGATCGCGGCAGCGCCCACCATCGCAATCCGGTGCCTGAGGCAGTCATGCACGGAGGTTGGCGCCGGGTGCGAGCGCCCTTGCAGCCGGGCGGGCTCAATAGTCGGGTTCTCTGAGCTCGGCGTAGCCGGCTTCGGCCTCGAGGGAGCGGCGCCGCCAGAGTCCGCCCAGCCAGACGGCGAAGATGGTGAGCACGAAGGGGATCATCAGGACGAACTCGCGGGGCACCCGCTCGGTGATGTTGATCTGGGACTGGATGCCGACGGCGTCGGCGAAGCCGAAGAACAGCCCGGCTGCCGCTGCGCCGACGGGGTGCCAGGCCCCGAATATGACGGCCACGAAGGCGATGAATCCCCGGCCGTTGGTCATGTTCTCGGTGAAGTTGTGCAGCGCCCCCACCGACAGCTCGGCGCCGCCTAGGGCGCACAGCGCTCCGGCGATGAGCAGCGCCTGGAGCCGCATCATCGACGGATTGACGCCCGCGGTGCGCGCCGCGAACGGGTATTCGCCCGCCGCGGCGAGGCGCAGCCCGAAACGGCTGCGCCGCAGCACCACCCAGGCGGCCAGCACGATCAGCGGCGTGATCCACACCAGGATCGAGTGCTCCGAGACGATCACGCCCGGGCCCTCGGTGATCCCGCTGACCGGGCGCGGCAGCACCTTGTCGGTGAACATGGAGCCGCGCCGGTCGAAGATGGCTCCCAGAGCGAAGGCCGTTCCACCGAGGCCGATGGAGGTAAGGCCCAGCCCGGCGATTATCACGTTCGCGCCGAGCGGGCCGATCACCCACCAGTACACCGCTGAGAGGGCCATGCACGCGCCGATGGCCGCCAGGATGCCGAGTTCCACCGAACCGGTGGTCTCGGCGACGGCCACGGTGGTGAACGCGCCGGTGATCATCAGCCCTTCGAGTCCCAGGTGGAAGATCCCGGCCCGGAAGGCGAAGACCCCCGCGGTGGCGACCAGCACCAGCGGGGTGGCCGAGCGAAGCGTGGTGGCCAGTATCTGCTCCATCAGCCCGTCAGAGCCTCGGAGGCAGGCTCTGGCCGCCGTCGGCGCACGGCGCGGAACTTGACGGTCACCAGGAACGCCACCATGCCGTGCAGCAGCACTAGGGCGGGGGGCGGGAGGTCGGTGACTATCGGCAGGAACAGGATGGCCGACTGCAGGCCGCCGAAGAAGACCGCAGCCGCCGCGGTGCCCCAGACGCTCAGCAGGCCGACGAGGGCCACCACCACGGCCGTGAAGCCCACCTCGGGGGAGAACCCCGTGACCAGCCGGGCTTGCGGGCCGTAGAGCTCGACTGCTCCGGCGAGGCCGGCCAGCGCTCCGGACAGCGCGAAGGCGATAAGGCCCACGCGGCGCACGTCGATGCCCTGCCAGCGGGCCATGGTGGGATTCCGGCCCACCAGGGTCATGGCCAGCCCGAAGCGGGTTCGCTCCAGCAACAGCCACACCAGCACGGCTGTGCCGCCGACCAGCACCAGCACCGTGGCCGAGACGCCGGAGCCGTCGGTGATGCGGAACGCCTCGGGTATGCGCTCGCTGGCCGCCGTCTGCCCGGTGCCCGACGGGTTCCGCAAGGGCCCGGCCGTCAAGTACTGCAGCACCAGCGCGCCGATGAAGCTCATCATCAGCGTGGTCAGCACCTCGTCGGTGCCGAAGCGCACCCGCAGGTAGCCGGGAAGCAGCGACCAGACGGTACCGGCGGCGACCGCGGCCAGCGTCCCGCACAGCACGACCAGAAGGGCCGGGCCCTCCCGCCAGCCCAGCGACACGATCAAGGCGGCGCAGGCACCCATGTAGAACTGCCCCTGCCCGCCGATGTTGAAGAACCCGGCCCGGAAGCCGATCACCACGCCCAGACCGATCAGCAGCAGCGGGATTGTCCAGCGGATCGTCGAGGTCGACGCACCGGTGGCGGTCAGCGCCCCCTGGATGACGCCCGAGAAGACCTCGCCCACGGCGTAGCCGCTGATCGACAGGATCAGAGCCGTCAGCAGGAAAGAGACGACGACCAGCACCAGGGTGGACGCCATCCGCTGCAGTCCGCCAGTCACTGTTGGCCCCTCGTCATCGGGACGGCTCCGTGGAGCGGGTGGACGCTGCCGGTTGCGGGCCGCCGGTCACTGTTGGCCCCTCGTCATCGGGAGGGCTCCGTGGAGCGGGTGGACGCTGCCGGTCACCGCGTCGTCCCGGTCATGGCGTCGCCCACGGCGCGCCGGTCGTACGGCGCCTCGAAGTGTGCGGCGACGCGCCCGCCGTACATCACGACCAGACGGTCGGATAGCTCGAACAGCTCGTCGAGGTCCGACGACACCAGCAGGACTCCCGCCCCCGCGTCCCGCAGGCCTCGCAGCGAGCGGCGCACGAAGTCGGTGGCCGCGAAGTCCAGGCCGCGGCTGGGCTGGGCCGCCACCAGTACCTCCAGGCCCGGGGCCAGCTCCCGGGAGAGGATCAGGCGCTGCACGTTGCCGCCGGAGAGGCTCTCGGCCGTCTGGTTGACGTTGTCGTAGCGGACCCGCCAATAGTCCATGGCCTCGGTGGCCTGCCGTTTGTGCTGGCGCAGCGAGATCAGCGGGAGTCGTCGGCGATGGCGTCCGATGAGGCGCAGCGCCGACTGGTTCAACCACAAGGGCGCGCTGCGGCTGATCCCCTCGCTGTTGCGGTCGAAGGGCACGAGCCGCAGCCCCCGCAGCCGTCTGCTGGCTGCCGTCGCGCCGGTTGCGTCCGCTTCGCCGATGAACACCGAGCCTTCGGTGGCCGCGTCCAGCCCGGCGATGACCGACACGAGGCTTCGCTGGCCGTTGCCCTCCACGCCCGCCACCCCCAGGATCTCGCCGGCCACGACGCTGAGGTCGACGCCGCGCAGGCCGGGCTCGAAGGCCGACTCCCGGCTCGAGACTCCTACCAACTCCAGCAGCGTTCGGGGGTGGTCTGGTTGTCGATTCTGAATTGGCAGTGTTTTGTCCCCTATAGGGGCTGTTTGGCTGCCAGTTCGGGGGTGGTCTGGTTGTCGATTCTGAATTGGCAGTGTTTTGTCCCCTATAGGGGCTGTTTGGCTGCCAGTTCGGGGGTGGTCTGGTTGTCGATTCTGAATTGGCAGTGTTTTGTCCCCTATAGGGGTCGTTTGGCTGCCAGTTCGGGGGTGGTTTGGTGGCGAGGGCGGACCCGACCGCAGCTCGGTGTCGGCAGCCGTCTCCGGGCCGACGGCGCGGTCTGCGTCTGGCGCGGGCCCGACGATTGCGTCGCTGAGTCGGCCCTGGGACACCTCGGACATCTCGCTCGGGCCCAACACCAGTTCGCCGTCGCGCAGCACGCTCACCGTGTCGGCGGCGGCAGCCACCTCCCTCAGCTTGTGCAGCACGATGAGGACGGTGACCCCGTCGTCGCGGAGGCGTCTCAGGCGATCGAAGAGCGTGTCGATGGCTGCGGGCGTCAAGAGGGCGGTGGGTTCGTCCAGCATCAGGATCCGCGCCTCGGTCGCCAGAGCTCGCACGATCTCCAGCGACTGGCGGGTCTCGACGGGCAGATCCCGGATGCGGGTCGACAGAGCGGCCTCGCCGCCAATCTCGGCCACATCGTCCCGCCAGCGCCGGCGCAGGTCGGCCCGCCGGTAGACCGAGCGGCCCGTTGGTCGGGCGGCGGTCAGCTCCAGAGCCTCCGCGACGGTGAAGGACGGAGGCAAAGAGAAGTGTTGGTGCACCATCGCGAGGCCGGCGGCTCTGGCGGCCCGCACGTCGCCGGCGGGGAGCGTCCGGCCGGCGATGCAGACATCACCGGTGTTTGGGGCCTGAAGGCCGCCGAGCACCCTGGCCAACGTGGTCTTTCCGGCGCCGTTCTGGCCGACCAGCGCGTGAATCCGCCCCGGGGCAAGATCGAGGCTGACGTCATGAAGCGCCCGAACGGTGCCGAAGAAGACGCCTAGCGACTGGCAGCGGACCGCCGGCTCGCCGGCGGGTGCCGGTCCACTCGGCACCGTCATCGGCGCGAGATTACCGACCCTCAGGGGCCGCGCGAATAGGTGAGAGCCTGTCGCGTCGCCGCGGTGTCACTCCCGCTCTTGTTCGCTTCGCTCACGGGCCGCTCGGGCCACGGCCTCGCTCGGTGCCTCGCGAAGATCCGCATCGGTGCTCGGTATCCGCTCGGCCTCTAGAGTTCTGGATCGAAGGGAACCTCGAGGGACCCGTCCTTGATCTGCGAGCGAGCCGCGTCGATCTCGTCGAGGGTGGCGTTGATGATCTCGACCATCTCGGCCGGGCCGTTCGCAAGGAAGTCGGGGTTGACTACCAGGTCCACTCCTCCCTCGGCCACGCCGGCGCCGACGTAGCCCGGCGTGTAGTCGTCGCTGAGGGCGTGCCCGACCTGGGAGTGGAGGACCTCGTCCCAGTACAACAGGACGCTTCCGATCACGGCGGGGCTGTTGAAGTAGTTCACCGAGCCCCCGATCACGTAGCCGCCCTTCTCCTCGGCCGCCTGTATGACACCGAGGTCAGTGGCCGCCGCGTCGGTCATGATGATGTCCACTCCGCCGTCGTACAGCGCCGCGCCGAGCTCTCGACCCTTGGCGGGATCCTCGAAGGAGTCGGCGAAGGCGGCCTCTCCGGTGATGCCGGGATTCTGGGTCTGGGCTGCGGCCACGAACGCGTTGTAGTCGGCGTTCAGGGGCGGGATCGACACGCCGCCCACGAATCCGACCTTGCCGGTGGTGTTCAGCGCGCCCGCCAGGATGCCGGCCAGGTAGGTGCCCTTGTAGTAGTCGAATCCGACGGAGACGAGGTTGTCGACGCCTCCCTCGAAGCCGAAGACGTGGATCCAGCGGGTGTCGGGGAAGTCGGGGGCCACGGCGACGACGGCGTCCTGCATGGGCGGGAAGGTCACCGCGATGATGTCGGTGCCCTGGTTGGCCAGGTTGCGCAGGATGGTCTCGAACGTCGACGGATCGGTCGCCTCGATGAACGTGGTGTCGGCGCCGTAGTCGTCCGCCACCCTCTCGAGGCCCCGCACCAGGTCGTCGATCGGCCCCAGGTCGCCTGCCTTCTGGTTCGCCACGAGGGCGACGGACGGGGCGTCGGCCGGCTCGGGCTCTGGGGCGTCGGCGGCCGGCTCCTCGGCCGGCTCGGGATCGTCGGCGGGTGCCGGCTCCTCGGCCGGTTCGGGCTCGGCGGCGTCGGCGGCTGGCTCCTCGGCCAGCTCGGGATCCTCAGCGGGTGCCGGCTCCTGGGCCGGTTCGGGCTCTGGAGCGGCTGCACCCCCGTCCTCGTCGGTTCCGCAGGCGGCTGCCAGCAGGGCACCGGCCAGTAGAAGGGTCATAAGCATATGAAGGCGTCGGCGTCTCATTGGGTTCCTCCCTACCCGCGCAGTCAGTTCACTAAAATATAGATCTTCAATAAATAGAAGTCAATTGCTAACGGATGCTCGGTTCGACTGTTCGGCTCGGCGCCCGGTATGCGGCCGGTTCAGCGTCCCTCCCAGCGGGGAGGCCGCTTCTCGCCGAAGGCGCGGATGCCCTCCTCGCCGTCGGACGAAGCCAGCACCTCAACGAGGGCCGGGAGATTGGCCATGCGGGCGTCGGCCGCGGTCATGTGGGCAGTCCGGCGGACGATCTGCTTGATGGCCCGCAGCGACAGCGGCGCGCACGCCAGCAGGTTCTCCAGCCAGCGGTCGATGGCGGCGTCGAGTTCGGTGGCGGGGACGACCTCGTTCAGCAAACCCAGGGCGAGTGCCTCCGCGGCGCTGAATCTCCTGCCCGTCAGCAGGACCTCCATGGCCCACTTGGCCGGTAGCTGCCGGGCCAGCGACACGATCCCGCCGTCGAGCGGCAGCCGACCCAGCCGGGGCTCCACGAAGCCCAGCACGGCGTCCTCGGAGGCCACGGCCAGGTCGCATCCCACCACCAACTCCAGGCCGCCGCCCAGGGCGTAGCCGTTGACCCTCGCCAGCACGGGCACGTCCAACGAGTCGCGCAGCGGGAGGTGGCCGAAACCGTCCTTGCGGGCGTGCAGCCAGTAGTCGAGGCCGGTGCGACCCTCGGCCCGCATGTCGTCGCCGGCGCAGAAGGCCCGGTCGCCGGCGCCGGTGAGCACCACGACCCGCACTGAGCGGTCCGCCTCGATGGCCTCCCAGGCGAGCCGCAATTCCTCCTGGTGGGCCTCGTCAATGGCGTTGAGCCGCTCCGGACGGTTGATCGTCACCCTGGCGACATGGTCGCTGACGGCCAGATCGATGCTCACGCCGTCACTCCTGGCGCGGTCAGGGTGCCGATACTGCTCACGCCGTCACTCCTGGCGCGGTCAGGGCGCCGATTCTGCTCACGCCGTCACTCCTGGCGCGGTCAGGGCGCCGATTCTGCTCACGCCGTCACTCCTGGCGCGGTCAGGGCGCCGACACGCTCGGGCGCGATGCCGTACTCTGCCAGCGCCTCGGAGGCGCCCTCGCCTAGCGCGGGCGGCGGTCGGCGCACCGGCAGCGGCGCGTCGGGAAGATGCACCGGTGAAGCCACCGAGCGCAGCGGTGCCCGGCCCGGCCGGGGCATCTCCACGATCATGGACGACGTGTGGGGGTCCTCCAACGCTTCGTCGAGAGTCCGCACGGGCGCGCAGAGCACATCTTGCGCCTCGAGCCGTTCGATCACGTCGGCCACGGTGAACCGGCTGATCGCCGCTGCGATCAAGGCCTGGAGGCGGGGACGGTTCGCGGCCTGGTCGGCCATCGTGGCGAAGGAGGGTTCGGTCGAGAGGTCCTCCAAGTCCAGCGCCCGGCAAATGTCGCGCAGGGGATTGGGCTTGAAGGCGCCCACCAGCACGACTTCGCCGTCCGCGGCGGCGAACGTGCCCACGAGGGGCATTCGTGCCCAGTTGAGCGGGTCGCGGCCCATCAGCGCCATCGTTGCCTCCAATACCTGCATGGCGAGAAGGGAGTCGTAGAGCGAGACCTCGACCCGCTGGCCCCGTCCGGTCCGGGTCCGCTGGAGCAGTGCCATCAGGATCCCCTGCACCATGTGCATGCCGGCCGTGTAATCGGCCAGCGAGACGGGGTAGATCGCCGTTGGGTGGCAGGGGTCGGCCTTGTGCGACATCGCGCCGGTAAGGGCCTGCGCAAGAATGTCCTGACCGCCCTTGCGACCGTACGCCCCGCCGGTACCGAAGCCGGTGCCCTGGGCGTAGACGATGCGGGGATTGATGCCCGCGAGGCGCTCGTAACCCAGGCCCAGACGGTCCATCACCTCGGGTCGATAGTTGTTGACCACCACGTCGGCCACGGCGACGAGATCGTCGATCAGGGCCAGACCCTCGGGTGATCGGACGTCGACGACAATGCTGCGCTTGTTGCGGTTCAGGGCGCCGAACGCGGGGTGCTCGGCGCCATCGGGGTCGACGAGGGCTTGGCGGAAGATGTCGCCGCTGCCGGGGCGCTCGATCTTCAACACGTCGGCACCGTGGTCGGCCAGCAGCTGCGTGGCCACCGGGCCCATCATGATCTGGGAGAAGTCCAGGACCCTGATCCCGTCCAGCGGCTGCGGCGCGGCACCGGTCACGAGATCGCCTCCGGCGCGCTGGCCGCCTCCGGCGTGCTGGCCGCCTCCGGCGTGCTGGCCGCCGCCGGCGTGCTGGCAGCCTCCGCCGAGATTTCCTGCTGTCTGGTCGCCGCCGGGGCGCTTCCGGCCGGGCGGGCCCGCGGCGACGGGATGTCCCCGGGGTCGGCGCCCTGGCGGCGCAGGCGCCGCTGCACCGCCGCCACGTCCACCTTGCGGACCGTCACGCCGGAGTCCAACGCCTCGACCGCGGCCGTGCCCGCGGCCTCGCCCATCGCCATGCAGGGCGGGATCTCCCTGGACAGCTTCTGCGCCTCGGGAGTCACCGAGTAGTGCCTGCCCGCCACGAGCAGCTGTTCCACCTGCTGCGGCAGCAGCGCCCGGTACGGGGTGTAGTAGCCGCGGCCCCGGGCCACGCTGTCGCCGAAGTGCACCCGGTTCATCACGTCGTGCTTGGTCACCACGTACTCGCCCTCGATGAGGCGCGACTGCCGCACCCCGATCTGGGGCGCCACATCGATCACCACCGCGCTCTCGAACCCCGGATAGTGCCCGCGCACGTAGTCCAGGAGGCCGGCGATCCGCTTGCGCCCCTCCCGGTCGGCGGCGGTGAGATCCTCCACGCTCAAGCCGTCGTAGCCGGTCATGTGCGGGCAGTTGCACCACACCACTCCCGGCAGCGGCGTCTTCAGCCACCATTGGGCCCAGGAGCCGCCCAGGATGCGCCGCGCCCTGCGGTTCACCGCGTGGCACTCGGCCGGCTCGGAGTGCTCGAAGCGCTCGGCTGCATCGGTGTCGACGTTCCCCAAGCGGAAGACCGTGGTCACCATGTACGAGCCCTCTGCGAAAGGAGCGCCGGCACCCGCGGCCACGTCGGCGTCGCCGCTGGCGTCGATCACCACATCGCCGAGGACGGCCCGGGGGCCGCTCTTGGTCTCGCAGATCACGCCTGCGATGGTGTCGCCGTCCATGATCGGCGCCGAGTACCAGCAATGGAGCCGGACATCGACTCCGGCCTCCTCGGTGAGGTCGTTGGAAATCCGCTTCCAGCCGTCGGGATCGAAGGCCACCGCGTAGACGATGGACTTCTGGGATCCCTTGGCGTAGAGGTCGAACAGACCCCAGCGGGACCACCGTCGCCACATCTCGTCGCTGAGTATGCGGTCGTCGGGTGGCGGGTAGACGGCCAGGCCGAGAGAGTGCAGGCGCTCCACCATCTCCTGGGCTATGCCGCGCACCGTGATCTCGGTGGCGCCGTCGGCGAAGTCGTCGAGCACGAGGACCATTCCTCCCGCCGCCAGACCGCCCAGGTAGGCATAGCGCTCCAGCAGGGTCACGCTCGCCCCCTGGCGCGCGGCCGAGAGCGCCGCGGCCAGGCCGGCCGGCCCGCCCCCCACCACGACCACATCGCTGCGGGCCATCACCGGAGCATCGGCCGCCGGTCGGGTGACGGAGGAGCCCATCGCCTCAGAAACTCGGCGGGGTCACCACCCACAGCGACACCGAGGTGCCCTCTCCGGGGTTCTCGTACCAGTGGGGGATCGTGGAGCTGTAGGAGATCGAGTCGCCGGCCCGCAGCACGTAGTGGGTGCCGCCGACGTTGACGGCGTGCGTGCCCTCCAGAACGATCCCGAACTCCTCGCCGTCGTGCACGAACGGCGTGTCCTGGGTGGAGTATCCCGGCTCGGTAACGATCCGGATCGCCTCGAGGGCGCTGTCGAGCCGAGGCGTGAGCATCTCGGCCAGGACGAGCTTCTCGTCGCCCAGATTGAGGCGGCGGCGCTCCTCGCGCCGGACCACCGGCGAGGACATCTGCTCGCCGGCCACCAGCCGAGCCACCGGGATGCCGAGGGCGTGGGCAACCTGCACGAGAGTGTTGAACGAGGGGTTGCCCTGTCCGCGCTCCACCTGCGAGAGCAGCCCGGCGCTGACCCCCGAGGCTGAGGCGAGTTGCTCCAGGGTCCACTCTCGGAGCTTGCGCAGCCGCTTGATCTCCCTGCCGACCGTCTGCACCGTGAGCGGCGGCCGGTCCAGGTTGCGGAGCCTGGCATCGGTGGCGGGCGTGTGCCAGTTCGACGCGTCGTTGTGCGAGGCTGAGTGCGAGTGAATCACGTTCGTCAATGTACCGACCACCCCAGTACCACCTGCCTTCACCACAATATAGTATTTCAATATGATGATGCAGCGCCGACAATCGGATGTCGTGATTGTCGGCGCAGGCGCCTCGGGCGCGGTGGCGGCCTCCCGGCTGGCCGCCGCCGGCTTCGAGGTGGTCTGTCTCGAACAGGGCGACTGGACGGGTCCGGCCGACTACATGAGCGACTCGCCGGAGGCCGAGTTGGCGTGGGTCGAGCGCTGGAACCCCGATCCGAACGTCCGCCGGGGTGCGGCCGACTATCCGCTGACCGGCGAGGCCGACGTGCGCCCAGTGATGTTCAACGGCGTCGGCGGGGGCCTCGTGCAGTGGGCGGCCATGTGGCAGCCGCTGCTCGCGTCGGACTTCAGGGTGCGGACACTCGACGGCGTAGCCGACGACTGGCCGATCGGCTGGCCCGACCTGGCTGCGCCCTACGCTCAAGTGGCTCGCGACATGTCCGTATCGGGCCTGGGCGGCGACCCGGCCCTGCCCGAGCTCGACCCCTACCCCAACCCGCCCATCCCGATCGGCCGGATCGGCATGGCCGCCGCCCGGGGCATGGACCGCCTCGGGTGGCATTGGTGGCCCGGCGCCAACGCCATCGCCTCACGGCGCCACGGCTCGCTTCAAGCCTGCCAGCGACGGGGCACATGCATGCTGGGCTGTCCCGAGAACGCCAAAGCCACCCCGTCGCTCACCCACTGGCCCGCGGCGCTGGCCGCGGGCGCCCGGCTGGTGACCGGCGCCCGGGTGGCGCAGATCCCCCTTGATGAGCGGGGCCGGGCGCGCGGTGCGGTGTACATGGACCGCGACGGCGTCGAACACTTGCAGCCCGCCCAGGTTGTGATCCTGGCCGCCAATGCCGTCGGCACGGCCCGCCTGCTCCTGCTGTCGGAATCGCCGCGCTTCCCGGAGGGCCTGGCCAACTCCTCAGGGCTGGTGGGGCGCCGGCTCATGCAGCACCCGTACCGGACGGTGACAGCGGTATGCGAGGAGCCCCTGGAGAGCTGGCAGGGTCCCTGGGGGCAGAGCATCTACTCCCTGGAGTTCGCCGAGACCCATCCCGACCGCGACTTTGTCCGAGGCACGAAGTGGATGGTCATGCCCCACGGCGGGCCCATGTTCGCCGTGGCCGAATACCAGGAGGCGCACCGTCACGAAGGCTTCGACGCCCTGTGGGGTCCGCCGTTCCACCGGGCTGCCGCCGAGGTGTTCGGTCACGCCTTCACCTGGGGCATTCAGGCGGAGGACCTGCCCGAGGACCACAACCGGGTGGTCCTCGATCCCGCGGCCTGCGACTCCTCGGGCCTGCCCGCGGCGCGGATCGAGTACACGGTGTCGGACAACACCCGCAGGATGCTCGACTTCAACGTGGCCCGCGCCGTCGAAGCAGCCGAGTCCGCGGGAGCGGTGTCCACCCACGCGCGCGACATCTGGCCCACCGGCATCGGCCATGTCCTGGGCACGACCCGCATGGGCGACGATCCCCGGCGCTCGGTCGTGGACCGCTGGTGCCGCGCCCACGACGTGGCCAATCTCTACATGATCGACGGCGGCGTGTTCGTAACCGGCGGGTCGGCCAACCCGACCGCCACGATCATGGCCAACGCCCGGCGCGTCGTCGATCACATGATCGAGGCCCGGGCGACGCAGGAGGTGCCCTCGTGAGCGGCGCCGGGCCGACGCCGGACCAGCGCCTGACGCTGGCGCGGCTGGCCGACGTACTGGTGGACGAAGGGGTGGGGATGCCGGCCGCCTCCGCGGTCGGCGTGGCCGACGGTCTGCTGGACCGGTTCCTCGACGCGGCCCCGTCGCTGGCGGAGCCGCTGATGGCCCTGCTCGACGAGGCGCCCGCCGACGGGCTAGACGCCTTCGTGCGACGACTGGCGGCCGACCGTCCCGGCGACTTCGCCGTCCTGTCCACCACCGTGGTGGGCGCCTACTACCTCAGCGACGAGGTGCGTCGCTTGATCGGCTACCCCGGCCAACAGCCCACCCCGATGTCGGTGGCCGGTGAGCCCGACTATCTCGACATGCTGGAGCGGGTGCACGACCGGCACCCCGGCTATCGGGAGTGCCCGTGACCCGCGACGAGTCGATGCCCGACGGCGTGCCCGTGACTCCGACGGCGCCCGTGACTCGGGAGTGCCCGTGACCTACGTCATCGGTCCCGCCTGCATCGACGTCAAGGACGCCGCGTGCGTGGCGGAGTGCCCGGTGGACTGCATTTACACGGGCGGCCGGATGCTCTACATCCACCCCGACGAGTGCATCGACTGCGGCGCCTGCGAGCCGGTCTGCCCCGTCGAGGCCATCTACCCCGAGGAGTTCCTCCCCGCCGACCAGCGGGCATTCACCGCGGTCAACGCCGGCTTCTTCGGCGTCACCGGACTCGAATCGCCGGGAGGCGCAGCCCGCGTCGGGGCTGTCGAAACCGACCACCCCGTCGTCGACGCCTGGCCGCAGTCTCCACCCTCCTAAGACACCCGCGGGGACGGCTGTCGCCTGCCCGAATCGGCGCGCATTCGTGTCGGTGTGGACCTTCCCATACGCCGCCCAGTTACTAGTTGACAGTCATCTATCCACTAGCTAGGGTCCGCGGTGCCGGGCCTCGCTCGGCGATGCGACCGATACGACGAACCTTGGAGGAGCCATGATCGGTGCTGGGTTTGCAACTGAAGGCAGGCGGAGGAGAGGCAGGGGGCCGCGTTCCGCGTTGGCGCTTCTAGCACTGATCGCGCTCCTGGTTGCCGCGTGCGGCGACGATGAGGACGACGCCCCTCAGCCCGCCGTCCAGGAACCGGCGGCGGAAGCGCCCGCCGCGGAGGTGCCCGACGCTGAAGAGCCTGCGGCGGAGGAGCCTGCCGCGGAGGAGCCTGCCGTCGAGGAGCCTGCCGCTGAGGAGCCTGCGGCGGAGGAGCCTGCGGCGGAGGAGCCTGCCGCGGACGAGCCCGTCGAGTTCACCGAGGTCAACTACCAGCTCGGCTGGCTAGCCGACAACGGCGTCCTCGGCGAGGTCGTCGCCAAGACGATGGGCTGGTACGAGGAGGAGGGGATCGTCCTGAAGATCGACCCGGGCGGTCCCAGCATCGACGGAGTCGCCCAGGTGGCCTCCGGCAAGGCCACCATCGGTCAGCTGTCCTCCAGCCCGTCCGCGATGTTGGCGGTCTCGCAGGGCATCCCCCTCCAGGTGTTCGCGGTCGGAACGCCCGAGCATCCGTACGCGTTCTTCTCCAAGGGAGACACGCCGCTGGGCTCGCCCCAGGATCTGCGCGGCCTGGTCGTCGGCGTCCAGGCGACGGGCGTGATCCTGGTGGAGGCCCTGCTCGCGGCCAACGACATGACCCGCGACGACCTCGGCGGACTGGAGACGGTCGGAGGCGACATCACGCCGCTGCTGACCGACCAGGTCGACGCCTTCACCGGCTGGGTCACCAATGTGGGCCAGCTCAGCCAGGTGCCCGACCGCAACACGCTGCGGCTGTGGGACGCCGGGGTGCCCCTGTACGCCCACATCTACTACGCGTCCACCGACACCATCGAGAACAGCCCGCAGATCCTGGAGGGATGGCTGCGCGCCACCCGCAGGGGCTGGGAGTTCGCGGCAGCCAACCCCGAGGAGGCCGTGGGGATGCTGATCGACGAGTACCCGGACCTGGAGTTCGACTCCCAGCTGGCCGGGGCCCAGATCCTGCTGGGCATCAAGCAGAACGCCGGCGTGGAGGCGCTCGGCGGCTTCGGGTGGTTCGACCTCGAGGTTTGGCAGTCGCAGATAGACCGGTGGGACGCGCTCGGCCAGTTCGACGCGGACGCCCCGGCGCTGGACGATGTCGTCACGACCGCGATCCTCGAGGCGGCCAGCGGGTAGAGGCCGAGCGGGCAGGCACACCGATCCGGCCCGGCGTTCCGGCGCGGATCCCGCGCCCCGCCCGCTCTGGCAGGGGCTCGGGGCGCCCCGGCGGTCGTTGGTGCCCTGTGGCCGGACCCTAGAGTGATCGTCGTACCAGCCGACCGGCAACGCACGGGAGCGCCTGCCCTCGCATGGACGACACACGAGTCAGCAAGCCGGCGTCGCGCATCTCGCAGCTCGCCGACCGGGTGCTGGACGCCATCCGGTCCGGCGAGTACCAGTCGGGCGACCAGCTGCCCACCGAGCACGCGCTGGCGGCGCGCTACGGCGTCAGCCGGGCCAGCGCTCGGGCCGCCCTCGGGATGCTGGCCGACCGGGGGTTCGTCTATCGGCTCCATGGGCACGGCACGTTCGTAAGCCGCCGGTCGGCCAAGGTCCACACGCTAAACGAGGCCGTGAGCTTCGGCACGATGCTCTCGGCCCAGGGACTCGAGTACGAGGTCCGCGTCCATGAGGCGGCCGTCGCCGCGGCCGGCCTGGAGGTGGCCGGGGCCCTCGACCTGGAATCCCCGGATGCGGCAGTGCTGCGGTTCCGCAAGTCGTTCCTGGTCGGCGCCGAGGCCTACATGCACAACTTGAACGCTGTGCCGGTGGCCGTCATCGGCGCCGAGGTCGCCGAGCGGGCGTGCCGGGACCACTCGATGCTCGATCCGCTCGACTCCCTGATCGACTCGCATTCGGCGGCGCCGACGGCGTATGTGCTGTCGACCCTCGAGCCGGTGGCCGCTCCCTTGAGCGGCTACGAGGAGCTGGCTGTGGAGCGGGGCACGCCGTTCATCAAGGTGACCGAGGTCGGGTGGACGGAGAAGGACCGGCCCATCTGGCACTCGATCGAGTTCCACTCGGCGAGCCCGCTGGTGATGCAGGTCATGCGCATCAAGTACTAGGCGCGGCCTGGTTTCGCCGGGTGCGGATCGACCTGGCCCGTTCCGGTGATGCAGGTCATGCGCATCAAATACTGGGCGCGGCCGCGACCGCCGGATGGTCGTCGATCCGCCGCGCCGATCCGCGGTCGGCCTCGGCGAGCGGGGCGGTGGCCTCCCGGTTGATGGCGATGAACTCCTGCTCGGCCTCGGGCACCCAGCGCGACTTGTAGATGGCCTCGACCGGGCAGAGGCTCTCGCAGGCCCCGCAGTCCACGCAGGTGACGGGGTCGATGTAGAACATGCGCTCGGAGGGGTGAATGCAGTCGACGGGGCACGCCGGCAGGCACGCCCCGTCCACGCAGTCGATGCAGGGCGACGTGATCACATAGGGCATCGCTCACATCCCGGACCATGTCGGGCGGCGCTTCTCCCGGAACGCGGCCGGGCCCTCGACGGCGTCGGCTGAGGTCATCTGCGCCCGGACCTCGGCCACTTCGGCCCAATTCGCCTCCCTGGCGGGCAGGTGCGGCGTCCGGTTGATCAGCGCCTTGATGGCCGCCAGCGACACCGGCGAGCACGACAGCAGGACCTCGACCCACCGTTCGACGGCCGCGTCGAGCTCGTCCGCGGGCACCACCTCGTTGACGAAGCCCATCCTGCGGGCCTCGGCCGCCTCGAACATGCTGCCGGTCAGCAGCAGCTCCATGGCGTGCTTGCGCGAGACGTGGCGGACGGCGTTGACGATTCCCCCGTCGATCGGTAGGCGTCCGACCCTGGGCTCCACGAGGCCGATCCGGGCATGCTCGGCCGCCACCGCGAGGTCGCAGCCGAGGACCATCTCGAACCCGCCTCCCAGCGCGAGCCCGTTCACCCGGGCGATGACCGGCTTGGTCATCGACGTGCGCAGCGCCAGCCCGCCGAACCCGTCCGGGTCCCGCGACGCCCAGTAGTCGTGGCCCTCGGGCTCCTGCTCGTGGATGTCGGCGCCCGCGCAGAACGCCCGGTCCCCGGCGCCGGTCAGGACTGCGACCCAGATCTCCGGGTCGGCCTCGACGGTCTGCCAGGCCTCGACAAGCCGGGCATGGTGGGCGCGGTCGATCGCGTTGCGGCGGTCCGGGCGGTCGATCGTCACCGTCGCGACGTGCCCCGCGGCGCGGAAGTCGATGGCCACTAGCCGCCTGCCCCGGGCGCCGGGTCGAGCAGGGCTCGCAGCCACTCGTTGTCGGCCCCCAGCAGCGGGGCCGCGTGCCCCGGACGGGCCGGAGTGCGCGAGAGGCGGATCGGCGAGCCGATGTGCCGCTCGGGCTGCGGCGCGGCCGGACCGCTGACCTCGACGACCATCGGCGCCGTGTGGTCGTCGGCGAGAGCCTCGCTGAGAGACCGCACCGGGGCGCAGAGAATGTCGACCGACTCGAGCCGGGAGATGTTCTCCGAGACGGTGTGTCGGGCGGTGGCCGCCCCGATCAGGGCGTGCAGATCGCCCTTGTTGGCCTTCCTCGACTCGATGTCGCCGAACTCGGCGCGCGCCGACAGGTCCTCGAGGTCCAGCGCCTCGCAGATGTCGCGCAGCGGGTTCTCCTTGAATGCGCCGACGATCACGAGCTGGCCGTCCGCGGCGTCGAACACCCCGGTGAGCGGGAGAGACGCCCAGTTCAGTTCCGGTGCGTCCGCGAGCTCCATGGCGGCCTCCTGGTGCTGGAGCGCGACCATCGAGTCGTAGAGCGAGACCTCTACCTTCTGGCCCCGGCCCGTGCGGTCCCGGGCCAGCAGGGCGAGCAGGATGCCTTGGGCGAGATGCATCGCGGCCCCGTAGTCGGCGATCGAGGTCGGGTAGATCGCGGTGGGGTGGGCGGCGTCGGCCTTGCGCAGCATCACGCCGGTGTAGGCCTGGGCGAGGATGTCCTGGCCGCCCTTGTGCACGTACTTGCCGGTCGGGCCGAAGCCGGTCGCCTCGGCGTAGATGATCCGCGGGTTGATCGACTTGACGCCGTCGTAGCCGAGGCCGAGACGCTCCATCACCCCGGGCCGGAAGTTGTTGACCACGATGTCGGAAATCTCGATTAGCCGTCGCAGCGTGTCGGCGCCGTCCTCGGTTCGCGGGTCCAGCTCCACGCTCCGCTTGTTGCGGTTAGCGCTGGCGAAAGCGGGGTTGTTGGTTCCGGGCCGGTGGGGGAGGGATCCGCGGAATATGTCGCCGGTCCCGGGCCGTTCGACCTTGATGACCTCGGCGCCGTGCTCGGCCAGTATCTGGGTGGCGGCCGCGCCCATGATCACCTGGGTGAAGTCGAGGACCCGGACGCCGTCGAGCGGCCGCGCCGTCATGGCGTCGCCGCCATGGCCGCATGGTCGACGGTCGCTCTAGGGGAGGGAATGTCGCCGGGGTCGGCGCCTTGCGAGCGCAGAGTCCCCTGCAGCGTCGCGACGTCGATGTCGCGGAGGCCGGCCGATGCGTCGGCGGCCATCGCGGCGGCGACCCCCGCAGCCTCGCCCATGGCCATGCACGGCGGGATCTCGCGGCTCAGCTTCTGGGCGTCGGGCTCCACGGAGTAGTGGCGGCCGGCGACCAGCAGCCCGTCGATGCCGCGGGGGAGGAGGGCGCGGTAGGGCGTGTAGTAGCCCCGGCCCCGGGCCACGCTGTCGCGGAAGTGGCGCCGTTTGACCACATCGTCCTTGGTGACCACGTAGTCGCCCCGGATCAGCCGCGTCTGGCGGACTCCGAGCTGCGGCGCGACGTCGACGAGCACCGCCCGCTCGAATCCGGGGATCCGCGTCCGGGCGAACTCGAGCAGCTCGGCCACGCGGCGCCGGCCCTCGTCGTTGGCCGCGGTCTGGTCGAGCGGCGTGAGGCCGTCGTAGCCGGTCATGTGCGGGGCGTTGCACCAGACGATCCCCGGCAGGGGCGTGAGCAGCCACCAGTGCTCCCACGCTCCCCCGAGTATCCGCTTGGCCTCCCGGTCGAGCTCGTAGGCGGCTCTGGGCTCCTGGCGGTCGAAGGCCATGGCCGTGTCGGTGTCGACATTGCCGAGGCGGAACACGGTCGTGACCAGGTAGGACCCCTGCACGAACGGAGCGTCGGCACCGAACGCCACGTCGGCGTCGCCGCTACAGTCGATGACGACGTCGGCGAGGATGGCCTCGGGCCCGGTCTTGGTGCTGCACACCACTCCGGTGATCCGGCTGCCGTCCATGACGGGCGAACAGAACGGCGAGTGCAGGCGCAGCTCCACGCCGCTGTCGGCGATCATGTCGTGGGCGGCCGTCTTCCAGCCCTCGGGGTCGAAGGCGACGCTGTAGACGATCGGCTTGATCTCTCCCGGCTGGTGGAAGTCGATCGCCCCCCAGCGCCGCCACTTCTCCCAGGAGGCCTCGCTGAGGACGCGGTCCTCGGGCGGCGGGTAGACGGCGAGGCCCATCGCCTCGAGGCGGTCGATCATCTCCTGCGCGATGCCGCGCACGGTGATCTCGTCCTCGTCCACGATGTCGTCGAGGACCAGAACCATGCCGCCCGCGGCCATGCCGCCGAGATGGGGGTACCGCTCCACGAGGGTCACCGAGGCGCCGTTGCGGGCCGCGGCGACCGCGGCCGACATGCCTGCCGGGCCGCCGCCCACGACGACCACGTCGGGCGCGGCCACCACGGGCGCGGTCGCGGCCTCTATCGGAACGGTTGCAGGCGGCATCGGGAGTAGTCCTCCGGGTCGGGTGGGGGGATGGGTGCGCGTCGGGCCGCTCTCATTCGGGTTGCCAGCGGACTACCAGGCGTTCGAGCAGGGCGATCGCCGCGAAGAGGACGAGGGCCAGGATTGATGCGAAGACCATGGTGGCGTACAGCAGCGAGGTCCTGAAGTTGAAGGTGGCGAGGATGATCAGGGCGCCGAGCCCCTCGTCCGATCCGATCCACTCGGCGACGACCGCGCCGATGACCGACGCAGTCGACGCGATCTTGAGGGATGCGAACAGGAAGGGCAGCGACTTGTAGATGCGCAGCTTCCAGAACACCTCCCACTTGCTCGCCGACAGCACCCGGAACAGCTCCACGGACTGCGAGTCGACCGACTGCAGGCCTTCAACCATGTTCACGAGGGTGGGGAAGAACGAGATCAGGGCCGCTATGACGACTTTGGGGGCCAGGCCGTTTCCGAGCATCAGCACCAGCACCGGCGCGATGGCGACGACCGGGATCGTGCGGATCACGATCACGATGGGCAGGAACATGCGCGAGATGATTCGGCTGTGGACGAAGATGATCGCCAGGACGATGGCGCCCAGCGATCCGATCATGAAGCCGCCGATGCTCTCTATCGCGGTGGGCTTGGTGTTGCTCCAGAGCGTGTCGAAGTCGGAGTTGAGCGACTCCCAGACGTCGCCGGGCGGCGGCACGACGTAGTTCGGAACGTCTCTGATCGTGATGATCGACTGCCAGACGGCGATGGTCACCACGAAGCCGAGGATCACCCAGAAGGCGGTCCGCAGATGGCTCTGCCACGGCGTTCGCGGCGCCCGCCGCGGCGTGCCCTCGTCCTGCGGGGTGGCGGCCGCGTCGGTCTTCATGCCGTCTCCGGCGGCGTCGTCGGTGGCGGCCGTGCCGGTCTTCATGCCGTCTCGAGCGCCCTGCGCACCTGGGCGGCGATGGTCACGAACTCTGTGCTCTCGCGGAGATCAGGTGTGCGCGGGTATCCGATGGGCACGTCGATCTCGCGGTGGACGCGGCCGGGGTTGGCGGACATGACGATGACCCGCTGCCCGAGGAACACGGCCTCGTCGATGCTGTGGGTGACGAAGACGATCGTCGTAGCCGTCTTGGCCCAGATGTTCAGCAGTTCGACGTTCAGCCGGCCCCGGGTGATGGCGTCGAGGGCGCCGAACGGCTCGTCCATGAGCAGGACCTGGGGCTGGGTCACCAGCGCCCGGGCGATCGAGACTCGCTGGCGCATGCCGCCCGACAGCTCTTGGGGGTACGCGTGATGGCGGCCGTTGAGGCCGACCAGGTCCAGCAGTTCGCCCGGGTCGCGGTGCGGCCGGCCGCCGCTGGCGCCGCCTCCGACTTCCAACGGGAGCTCGACGTTGCGGATGGCCGTTCTCCACGGCAGCAGCGCGGCGTCTTGGAACACGAACCCGAGGCGCCGCGCCTTGCGGGCGCGGTGGGACGGAGCACCGAAGACGGCCACGTTGCCCGCGGTGGGGGCAAGGAGGTCGGCGATCAGGCGGAGCAGGGTCGACTTGCCGCATCCCGACGGGCCGATGACAGTGGCGAGCTGGCCGACCCCGATCTCGACCGAGAGGTCCTGGAGTGCGGTCACTTCGCCCTGGTCGGTGTTGAAGCGGACGGTGGCGTTCGCGACCTCGATGGCGGCCTGCGCGTCGCGGCTGTCCGTCAACTGGTCGGATATCACTCCGCTTCCCTCGGGTTCAGACGATGGGCGGCTCCGTGAGACGCTAGCTAGTTGATTGTCAACCGTCAACCAGCATCCGGGTAGCATCGGCTGAAGCGCTCTGCGGCTGCCGCTGTTTGCGCAGACATACAGTTCGCAGACAGATAGCTATTGTCGATCGACCAAGATCCGCCCGTCGGCGGGCAGCTGCCTGGGTTGGAGGCGGTGACGCGTCCGCGGTCTTCGGATACGTTGGGGACGCCAGCGGGTCGAGGGGAGAGCACATGGCGGTCGAACGGGGGTGCTGGGCCACACCGGACGCGCTCAGCGCGGTTGATGTGGCCGAGTTCGCCACCAGGATCGAGGAACTGGGGTACGCCCAGCTCTGGCTGGCAGAGATCCTCGGGCGCGATCCGTTCGCGCTGGCCGCTCACCTGGGCGCGGTCACCTCCAAGCTGCGGCTCGCCAGCGGGATCGCCAATGTCTACAACCGGCACCCGGGCGTGATGAAGCAGGGGGCCTATACCGTCGCCGAGCAGACCGGCGGCCGGTTCACGCTGGGACTGGGCGTGTCGAGCCCGGTGATCGTCGCCAAGGTGCGGGGCATCCCCTACGACAAGCCGCTGTCCTACATGCGGTCCTACCTCGACGCTCTCGACGCGGCCCGCTATTCCTCGGTCCAGCCGCCCGAGCCGGTGCCGATGGTGCTGGCCGCGCTCGGCCCTCGGATGCTGGAGCTGGCCGCGGAGCGCACCGACGGCGCCCACCCCTACAACACCACCCCCGAGCACACCGCCTTCGCCCGCTCGGTGATGGGCCCCGACGCCCAACTCTGCGTCGAGCAGAAGGTGATGCTCGCCACCGATGCCGAGCAGGCCCGGGCCACCGGCGCCAACGTCATGAAGTTCTACACCCGGGCCCCCGGCTACCGGAACTGCTGGAAGCGGCTCGGCTTCGACGACGACGACATCGACGGACCCTCGGACCGCTTCATCGACGCCATGGTGGCCTGGGGCGACGCCGAGGCCATCGAGCGCCGGCTGGCCGAGCACGCCGACGCTGGCGCCACCCAGGTCTGCATCCACGTGCTGCACCCCGCAGCAGGCGTCGCCGCCTTCGACTATGACGCACTCGCGGCGCTGGCCCCGGGCAAGGACTCGGCGCAGTGAGGTGCTCGGCTCCGGGCAAGGTCTCGCCGCCGGGCAAGGACTCGGCGCAGTGAGGGATCTCGCTGGCCGGGCGGCCGTGGTCACGGGAGGCGCCAGCGGCATCGGGCGGGCGATGGCCGAGCGATTCGCGGCCGAGTCGATGCAGGTGGTCGTGGCCGACATAGAGGAGCCGCCCCTGCACGACACGGTGGAAGCGATCCGGGCCAGCGGCGGAGAGGCGATCGCGGTCGTCTGCGACGTGTCGTCTTGGCCGTCGGTGGAGGCCCTGCGCGACGCCTGCGACGACGCCTACGGTCCCGCCGACGTGCTGTGCAACAACGCCGGCGTGGCCGCCACCGGAACCACGGCGGAACTGTCCCTCAAGTCCTGGGAGTGGTGCCTGGGGGTCAACCTCTGGGGTGTGATCCACGGCTGCCGAGCCTTCCTCGGCCCGATGATCGAGCGAGGCTCGGGCCACATCGTCAACACCGCGTCCGTCTTGGGCCACATCACCTCGGCCGGGATCGGCCCCTACAACGTCTCCAAGCACGGTGTGGTGGCCCTCAGCGAGACCCTGCACGCCGAGATGCTGGCCGAGGGCACCGGTGTGGGCGTCACCTGCCTGTGCCCCGGGCTGGTGTCCACCAACATCCTCGACTCTGAGCGAAACCGGCCCGAGCGCCTGCGGGACCATCCCGGCGCAGAGGGCGCATGGGCCTCCGACATGGTCGCGGGCGGCGCCGAGTCCGAGACCAGGGCGGCCGTGCGCGACCTATACGCCCAGGCGCTGCGCCCCGCCGCGGTGGCCGACATGGTGGTGCGGGCCATCCGCGAAGAGCAGCTCTGGCTGTTCACCGACCACGACTTCGACGCCGCCGTCGCGGCCCGCCACCGCGACATCGAGGCCCGGCGCACGCCGGCCGACGCCGCATCGTTGGGCGCGGCCCTCCTCGACGACCACACCCCGTGAGCAGGCTGCCAGGTTGGGGAGGGGTCGGTGCTCATCGCTCTGGCCCTTTGCGGGATCGGTGTCGGGATGAGCGGGCCGGCCCGGCTGGGGAGGGATCGGTGTTCATGGCCCCGGCCCGTTGCGGGAACGGTGTCGGGATGAGCAGGCCGGCCCGGTTGGGGAGGGATCGGCGGTGAGAGTGCTGGTCACGGGCGGGACCGGCTTTGTGGGGTCCCACGCGGCCAAGGCCCTCCAGGACGCGGGCCACACTGTCAGGCTGCTGGTGCGAACGCCGGCCAAGCTCGAGACCGTGACCGCCCGAGTGGGGGTCGACCTCGCCTCGCTGGAGACGGTCGAGGGCGACATCCGCGACGCCGCCGCGGTCATCGCCGCCGTCGACGGCTGCGACGCCGTGGTTCATGCCGCCGCGGTGGTGAGCATCGCGCCGGCCGCGGCGGCCGAGGTGGAGGGCACCAACTTCGCGGGCGCCCTCAACGTGCTGGGCGCCGCTGTGGACGCGGGCTGCGATCCGGTGGTGCACGTCTCCACCGGCGAGGCCCTGTTCCCGTTCCGCACCGACCCGGTGACCGCGGATCATCCGGTGGGCACCGCCCGCCAAGCCTACCCGCGGTCCAAGGCCCAGAGCGAGCAGCTGGCCCGCCGCTACCAGTCCCAGGGTCACGGCGTGGTCATCGTCTACCCGGCCCTGGTCATCGGCCCCGGCGACTACGGCGAGTCGGTGCAGCTCCAGCCGGCGAAGCTGTGGCTGACCAAGCCGTTCGCCCGGTCGGGCTACACGATGACGATGGTCGACGTGCGTGACGTGGCCGCGGTGATCGCCGCGTCCATGGAGGCCGGCCGCGGCCCGAGGCGCTACCTGATGTTCGGTCACCATCTCACCGCCGACGAGCTGCTGTCGGAGCTGCGCAGCGTGACGGGCCGGAACCTCAAGTCAGCGCCGATGCCCAAGGCGGTGTTCTCGATCTGGGGCCGGATCGGCGACATCGCCAACCGGTTCGGCCTCGACCTGGTGCTCTCCTCCGAGAGCGTCGGGTACATGTTCAACTACCGCGCCGGCGACAACTCCTTCACCGAGCACGACACCGGCGTCACGCTGCGCCCCACTTCCGAGTCCCTGGCCGACACCTTCGCCTGGATGCGAGACGAGGGATACGTCTCCGCGGCCCAGGCTGGGGCCGTGCGTTGACTCCCGCTCTTGTTCGCTGCGCTCACGGGCCGCTCGGGCCCGGGGCCTAGGCTGGGTCCACCAGCCGACTCAGAAATCTCGGGTTGGTTTTGGGTGGCATATCCGCAGAACCGACCCGAGATCACCGGGAGGGGCAGAGCATGAGAGTCCTAGTCACCGGCGCCACCGGCTTCGTGGGGTCCCACGCGGCCAAGGCACTTCAGGACGCGGGCCACACCGTGCGGGCCCTGGTGCGAACGCCGGCCAAGCTCGAGACGGTGACCGCCCGGGTGGGCGTCGATCTCGCGGCGCTGGAGACGGTTGAGGGCGACATCGCCGACCCGGCGGCGGTGACGGCCGCGGTCGACGGCTGCGACGCGGTGGTGCACGCGGCTGCGGTGGTGGGAACCGATCCGAGTTCCGAGGCCGAGATCGAGGCCAGCAACTTCGCGGGCGCCCTCAACGTGCTGGGCGCGGCCGCCGACTCCGGCTGCGACCCGATCGTGCATGTGTCCAGCGCGGCGGCTCTCTTTCCGTTCACCAGCGACCCGGTGACCGGCGACCACCCGGTGGGGAACGCCCAGATGCCGTACGCCCGGTCGAAGGCCGAAAGCGAGCATCTGGCCCGGCGGTTGCAGGCCTCGGGGCACGGCGTTGTCATCATCTACCCCGGCGGAGTGTTCGGGCCCGGCGACTATGGCGAGTCGACCCAGGTCAAGCCGCTTCATCTGTGGCTGACCAAGCCCTTCACGCGCTCGGCCGGCTACACGCTCAACGTGGTGGACGTACGCGACATAGCGGCGGTGGTGGCGGCGTCGATGCAGGCCGGCCGCGGTCCCAAGCGCTACGTGATGTTCGGCCACCACCTCACCTCCGATGAGTTGTTGTCGGTGCTGTGCGAGGTCACAGGCCGGGATCTGAAGTCGGTCCGGATGCCGAAGGCACTGTTTCTGGCATGGGGCCGGGTCGGCGATCTGGCCCGCCGCTTCGGCCGCGACCTGATCCTCACCTCCGAGGGAACGGAGTACATGTACAACACCTGCGCCGGCGACAATTCGTTCACCGAGCAGGACACCGGTGTGGGGCTGCGGTCCGCCGCGGACTGCCTGACCGACGCCATCGCCTGGATGCGCGACGACGGCCGCGTCACCGACGCCGACGCCGGGGCCGTGACGTGACCCCTGACGACCCGCAGTAGATAATTTTAGTAATTTACATTGATTCTAGCGTTAGGACGCTAGGATGCTGGAATGCGCGACATGCGGATCGAGGGCGTGGACGAGATGTGGGCGGGATGGTGCCACGAGGGCCGGGCGGCTGACTGCGTGCGGGCCTTGAAATACGGTCGGGTCACGAAGCAGGTAACGCCGATCGCCGATCGGATGGCGGCGGCCGCGCCTGCAACGCGGCCCGCGGATGTCATCACCTGGGTGCCGTGCAGCCCGACCCGTCGGCGTGAGCGCGGCTTCGATCCGGCCGAGCTGCTGGCCCGGGCCGTCGCCCGGCGGCTGGGTTTGAGAGCCCGCCGGCTGCTGCGCCGGCTCGACGACGAGCCCCAGACGGCGCGCACGCTGCACGGCCGCCTCGCGGGCCCCGAACTGGCGGTGCGGAGCCGCCTGCGCGGCGGCGTTGTGCTGGTCGTCGACGACGTGTGCACCACCGGCTCGACGCTGCGGGCTGCGGCCGCCGCGCTCCGAGAAGGCGGCGCGGAGGCGGTGGTGGCCGCGGTGGCCACGGTGGCGCCCGCAGCGCCGCGGCAGCCAGCCGAGGTACCTCTACCATGAGGGCGCATCGAACCAACAGGGAGGCGGACGTGGAGATCTCGATCAGCAGCCGGCACACAGCCATCACGCCGGGCCTCGAGGCGGCCGTGCGGAACAAGATTGGTCAGCTCGACCGGTACATGGACGATCTCGACACCGCCGAGGTCCACTTCGACGAAGCCCGCAATCCCCGCATCGTCGACCGCGAGACGTGCGAGGTGACCCTGACCGGACACGGCCACCATCTGCGCTGCAAGGTGAACGCCCCCGACGCCTTCACCGCCGTGGACCTCGCCGAGGCCAAGCTGGAGCGCCAGATCCGCAAGCTGCGCACCAAGCTCCACAACCGCCACCACGGCCGCGGCGCCACGATCCGGACCGGCCGCGCCGCCGAGCTGCAGCCGATCCCCGAAGCAGTCGACGACGGCGCCGGCGCGGTCGAGGACTCCGATGTCGAGCCCGAGCTTCGGATCGTCAAGACCAAGCGCTTCCATCTCGGCCCGCTCTCCCCCTCGGAGGCCGCCCTGAAGATGGATCTGATGGGTCACGGCTTCTTCTTCTTCATCAACTCGACCACCGGCCGCTCCGCCGTCGTGTACCGCCGCGACGACGGCGCGGTGGGCCTCATCGACGAAGCCGGCTGAGCAGAGGGCGGGTCTGGGCCGATGTCGCTGCTGAGAAGGGTTCTGCGCTCGGGCGAGGGCCGCAAGCTCCGCGACCTCCAGGCCCTCGTTCCCGACATCAACGCGCTCGAGCCCGAGATGCAGCGGCTCGACGACGACGGTCTGAGGGCCCGCACCGGCGAGTTCCGCAGCCGTCTGGAGCGCGGCGAGTCCCCTGACGACCTGCTGCTGGAGGCCTTCGCCGTGGTGCGCGAGGCCGCGGTCAGGGTGCTGGGCCAGCGACACTTCGATGTGCAGATCGTGGGCGGGGCCGCCCTGCACTGGGGCGCGGTGGCGGAGATGCGCACCGGTGAGGGCAAGACCCTCACGTCCACCCTGCCCGTCTACCTGACGGGGCTCACCGGGCGGGGAGTCCACGTGGTGACGGTCAACGACTACCTGGCCGGACGGGACGCCGAGTGGATGGGCCGGCTCTACAAGTGGCTCGGCCTCAGCGTCGGGCTGATCGTCCCCGGCAACCGCGGCTGGGAGCACAAGCGGCGCCAGTACGCCTGCGACGTGACCTACGGGACCAACAACGAGCTCGGCTTCGACTACCTGCGGGACAACATGGCCATGGCGCGCTCCGAGCAGGTACAGCGCGGCCACCACTACTGCATCGTCGACGAGATCGACTCGATCCTCATCGACGAGGCTCGCACCCCGCTGATAATCAGCGGCCAGGTGGCCGACGCGGCCAGGCTCTACGTGCGCTTCGCCGGCATCGCCCGGGGACTTCAGCGCGACGTCCACTACGAGGTGGACGAGGAGAAGCGCTCGGTCGCGCCCCTCGAGGCGGGCGTGCACGCGGTCGAGCGGGCCCTGGGCATCGAGAACCTCTACGACATGGTGGCCCAGAACCTGGTGCACCAGCTGCAGGCCGCGCTGCGGGCCAAGGAGCTGTACCGGCGCGACCACGAATACATCGTGGAGCACAACCGGGTGAAGATCGTCGACGAGTTCACCGGTCGCGTGCTCGACGGGCGGCGCTGGTCCGACGGGCTTCACCAGGCCGTGGAGGCCAAGGAGGGGGTGGCCATCAAGGAGGAGAACCAGACGCTGGCCACCATCACCCTGCAGAACTACTACCGGATGTATGAGCGCCTGGCCGGCATGACCGGCACGGCCGAGACCGAGGCCAGCGAGTTCGCGTCCACCTACAACCTGCATGTGGTGAGCGTGCCCACCCACCGGCCGATGATCCGCGGCGACCGGGCCGACCTGATCTACAAGACCGAGGACGCCAAGTTCGCGGCGTGCGTGGAGGACATCATCGAGCGCAACGGCCGCGGTCAGCCGGTGCTGGTCGGCACCGTCTCGGTGGAGAGGTCCGAGAAGCTGTCGCGCCTGCTCGACAAGCAGGGCGTCGCCCACGAGGTGCTGAACGCCAAGCAGCACCGCCGCGAGGCTGAGATCGTCACCCAGGCGGGCCGGCTCGGCGCGGTCACCGTGGCCACCAACATGGCCGGTCGGGGCGTCGACATCCTCCTCGGCGGCAACCCCGAGGGCCTGGCCCGGCGCGATCTGCGGGCCGAGGGCCTCGACGAGGCCGCGCCCGAGGGCGCCCGGCGCCTGGCCGAGCTCGCCGACAAGCATCGGGCGGCCACCGACGCCGAGCGAGACGAGGTGCTCGAGCTGGGCGGTCTGTACGTGCTCGGCACCGAGCGCCACGAGAGCAGGCGCATCGACAACCAGCTCAGGGGTCGCTCCGGCCGCCAGGGCGACCCCGGCGAGAGCCGCTTCTACCTGTCGCTGGAAGACGAGCTGATGAGCCGCTTCGCCACCGGCGCCATGAACTGGGTGATGGACAAGGCCCTGCCCGAGGACGTGCCCATCGAGGCGGGCATGGTCACCAAGGCCATCGAGCGGGCCCAGAACACGGTCGAGCAGCGCAACGCGGAGACCCGCAAGAACGTCCTCAAGTACGACGAGGTGATGAACGAGCAGCGCAAGGTCGTCTACCGGCGCCGCTCCCAGATCCTCGACGGCACGGACCTGCGCGCCGAGGCGCTGGAGCACCTGGAGGCGGCCGTGGCCTCGGCCGTGGGCGACCATTGCGCCTCGGAGCACTCCGAGGAGTGGGACCGCGCCGCTTTGGCCACCGAGCTGTCGGGTATGTGGCCGGGCGGGGTCGACGAGGCCCGGCTCGACAGCATCGCCACCCACGACGAGCTGTCCGAGGTCGTCCACCGGGCCGCCCTGGACCACTACGGCGAGCGGGAGCAGCAGCTCGGCGCCGACGTGATGCGCCAGGTCGAGCGCCAGGTGATGCTCCGCCTGATCGACCAGAAGTGGCGGTCCCACCTGCACGAGATGGATCTGCTGCGCGAGGGCATCCACCTGAGGGCCATGGGGCAGAAGGATCCGGCCACGGAGTGGCAGCGCGAGGGCTTCGACATGTTCGGGCAGATGATGGACACCATCGCCCTGGACTTCGTGCGCTATGTGATGCATGTGCAGCTCGCCGAGCGCGCCCCCGACGACGCCCAGCGCCTTGTCGGCGTGACCGCCAACAAGAGCGAGGCCGCGTCCCCGGCGCTGGTGGGCGCCGGCGTCTCGGCGCCGCAGCCCGCCCCCGCCGGGGCGACGTCGGCGGGCCCGGCCCCGGCCCGCTCCGCCGCGCCGAGCCGGCCGGCCAGCCGGGTGCCGGTGGTGAAGAGCGAGCTCGAGAAGGTCGGACGCAACCAGCCGTGCCCCTGCGGCAGCGGCAAGAAGTACAAGATGTGCCACGGCCGCCCCGGCGCGAGCTGAGGGCGAGAGCGAGCGCGGATAGATGATGAGCCGGTCTCGTGGCAGCGGTGCCATTCCCGCTCTTGTTCGCTGCGCTCACGGGCCGCTCGGGCCACGGCCTCGCCCGTATGGGCCGGATTCGCGGTCCATCCTCTCGGCCTCTTAGCCGTGCAGGACTTCAGCGACGATCTGGGCCGGCTGCGGGGGCGTCTCGACGAGGCCGAGGCCTATCTTCGCATCGACGCGCTGAGGGCCCGGCTTCCCCAGCTCGAGGCCGAATCGTCGCGCCCCGATCTGTGGGACCAGCCCGAGCGGGCCCGGGCCGTCACCTCGGAGCTGGCCTCGATCAACGACGACCTGGCGATGTTCGACCGCCTCGCGGCCGAGCTCTCCGACGCGGAGACCCTCAACCAGCTCGCTGTCGAGGAGGGCGACGCCTCCGAGGAGGCCGAGATCGCGCGGTTGGTGGCCGACATCGCGGCCCGCTTCGACGAGCTCGAGCTGCGCTCGCTGTTCACCGGCGAGTTCGACGAGCGGGATGCGGTCTGCCAGATCAAGTCGGGCGAGGGGGGCACCGACTCGCAGGACTGGGCCGAGATGCTGCTGCGGATGTACCGCCGCTGGGCCGAGCGCCGCGGCTTCGATCTGGAGGTGACCGCCCTGTCGGAGGGCACCGAGGCCGGGTACTCCAGCGTGGACTTCCTGCTGAAGGGCCGCTGCGCCTACGGCTGGATGCGCTCCGAGCACGGCGTCCACCGGCTGGTGCGGATCTCGCCGTTCAACAACGAGGGCAAGCGCCAGACCGCGTTCACCGCGGTGGATGTCGCCCCCTTCTTCGAGGAGGTCTCCGACGAGGTGGCCATCGACGAGAAGGACCTGCGCATCGACACCTACCGCTCTTCGGGGGCCGGCGGCCAGCATGTCAACGTCACCGACTCGGCGGTGCGGATCACTCACTTGCCCACCGGGATCGTGACCAGCTGCCAGAACGAGCGCAGCCAGCACCAGAACAAGGAGCGGGCCATGCAGATGCTGGCCGGCAAGCTGCTCAACCTGGAGCGCAAGCGGCTCGCCGACGAGATCGCCGGCATCAAGGGCGAGCAGCGCAAGGTGGGCTTCGGCAGCCAGATCCGCAGCTACGTGATGCAGCCCTACCAGATGGTGAGAGACCAGCGCACCCGCTTCGAGACCCCCAACATCGACGCGGTGCTCGGCGGCGACCTCGACCCGTTCATGGAGTCCTGGCTGCGGTGGAGCCGGGCCTCGGGTGCCGCGGGCTCGCCGGAGGGGGCTGGTACTGTCGCCTCGTCGGGCCCGGCCGCCGGAGGTGACGCCTGATGATCCTCCGGGAGAGCACCCCGTGATCAGGATGGAGGACGCCTGATGATCAAGATGGAGAAGGTCACCAAGGTGTTCAAGGGCGATGTGGTGGCCCTGCGCGACGTGACCATCGACATCGGCAAGGGTGAGTTCGTCTTCCTGGTGGGACCGTCCGGCTCGGGCAAGTCCACGTTCATACGGCTGCTCAACCGGGAGGACGTTCCCGAGCACGGCCGGATATTCGTGGCCGGCCGCGACATCGGCAGGCTCAGCGGATGGAGGGTTCCCTACCTGCGGCGCAACATCGGCTACGTGTTCCAGGACTACAAGCTCCTCCAGAAGAAGACGGTGGCCGAGAACGTCGCCTTCGCGCTGGAGGTGATCGGCAAGGGCCCCCAGGTCATCAACCGCCAGGTGCCCGCCATCCTGGAGCTGGTCGGGCTGTCCCGCAAGATGGACCGCTTCCCCCACGAGCTGTCGGGGGGCGAGCAGCAGCGGGTGTCGATCGCCCGGGCCTTCGTCAACCGGCCGCTGATCCTGCTGGCCGACGAGCCCACCGGAAACCTCGACCCCACCACGTCGGTGGGGATCATGCGCCTGCTGGGGCGGATCAACGAGATCGGCACGACCGTGGTCATGGCCACCCACGACAGCAGCGTGGTGGACAGCATGCGGCAGCGGGTGGTGGAGCTCGACCGGGGGATGGTCGTGCGCGACCAGGCCCGAGGCGTCTACGAGTAAGCGAACCGTCGAGCCGAGATGTTCAGCCTCGTCCCCGGTAGCGAGTAGGCCCCGATGTTCAGCTTCCGCTACGTGCTGCGCGAGACGGGCCAGAACCTGTGGCGCAACATCCTGCTCGCGGTGGCCACCGTGGTCACGGTGGGCGTGTCGCTGGCCATGTTCGGCGGATTCATGCTGTTCCAGGTGGCGGTGGACAGCGCCACCGCCCGATGGCAGGACGGCGTCGAGCTCATCGTGTGGATGAACACCGATGTCGGCACGGACGAGGACGCCAGCGTGCGGAACCAGCTGGATGAGAGCCCGGGCGTGGAGAGATGGGAGTACGTGGACCGCGCCCAGTCCTACGAGGAGTTCAAGGAGTTCTTCGAGGACACGCCCGAGGTGCTGGAGATCTTCACCGCCGAGGGAGTGCCCCCGTATTTCCGGGTGGTGCCGACCGATCCCGACCCCGACGTGGTGGAGGAGCTGGGCAGCCAGTTCAAGGGCAAGCCCGGGGTTCGCACGGTCACGTTCGCCGGGGACGTGATCCGCGACGTGCAGAACCTGTCGAACCGGGCGGGGCGGGTGCTCTTCATCGGCTCGATCATCCTGCTCGGCGCCTCGACCCTGCTGATCCTCAACACGCTGGCGGTAGCCATCGGCAACCGGCGCACCGAGATAGAGATAATGCGCCTGGTGGGGGCCACCAAGTGGTTCATACGCGTCCCGTTCATGCTCGAGGGCCTGGTGCAGGGCCTGCTCGGCGCGGTCGTCGCCATGACCAGCAACGCCCTGTTGCGAAACTACGTGATCGACCAGTTCAGCGACGCCGACGGCCTCCAGCTTCTGGCTGGATTCAAGGTCGACGACTCCGCCATGCTGCAAGTCAACCTGCTAGTGGTGGCGATCGCGGTAGGAGTCGCAGTGATCGGCTCCAACCTAGCCGTAGCCATGCACCTCAACGAGTAGCGTCGCTGGGGCCTGACTGGCCCCGTCGATCTCCTCAGCCGAGGGTGGCGAGGGGGTTGGTGTAGGGGAGGTCTAGGGCGTCGGCTACGGCGGGTTCGGTGATTTGGCCTTGGCGGACGCTGAGGCCGTCCTGGAGGCCCTTGTCGGCGGCGATGGCGTTGACGACGCCTTGGTCGGCCAACTTCAGCACGTAGGGCAGCGTGGCGTTGTTGAGGGCCTGCGTGGAGGTGCGGGGGACTGCGCCGGGCATGTTGGCCACGCAGTAGTGGACCACATCGTCGACCACGTAGGTGGGGTCGGCGTGGGTTGTGGGCCTGGAGGTCTCGGCGCAGCCGCCCTGGTCGATGGCCACGTCCACGATCACCGTGCCCGGCCGCATGACCTTCACCATCTGCCTGGTGATCAGCCGGGGCGCCCTGGCGCCGGGCAGCAGCACGGCCCCGATCACCAGGTCGGCGGTGTACACCGCCTGGGCCAGCCGGCTGGGGCTGGAGTACAGGGTGCGCAGCGCCGGACCGAAGCGGGCCGCCAGCGACTCGAGCACGGCCGTGTCGCGGTCCAGCACGGTCACGTCGGCGCCCAGTCCCACGGCCATCTCCACCGCGTTGGTGCCGACCACGCCGCCGCCGATCACCGTGACCGGGGCGGCGGCCACGCCGGGAACCCCGCCCAGCAGCACCCCCCGCCCGCCGGCGGATGCCTCCAGGCAGCGGGCGCCGGCCTGGATGGCCAGCCGGCCCGCCACCTGCGACATGGGGGCGAGCAGCGGGAGCCGTCCCCGGCGGTCGGTGACCGACTCGTAGGCGATGGCGGTGGCCCCGCTGGCCAGCAGGTCGCCGGCCTGGTCGGGATCCGGAGCGAGGTGCAGGTAGGTGAACAGGGTGTGCTCCGCCCTCAGGCGGGCCCGCTCCACCGCCAGCGGCTCCTTGACCTTCACGATCAGCTCGGCGGCATCGAAGAGCTCGTCGGCGGTGGGCACCATGAGGGCGCCGCGGTTCTTGTACTCGTCGTCGTCGAACCCGGCGCCCGTGCCGGCGCCGTGCTCGACGTAGACCTCGTGGCCGCGGTCGGTGACCTCGCGCACGCTGTCGGGGGTCAGCCCGACCCGGCGCTCCTCGCTCTTGATCTCCTTTGGCACTCCGATGCGCATGCTGGACCCCTCCACCTGCGACTCATGAATGCGACTCCTTGGAATGTTACACGCGTGGACAGGATATATTCTGAGCAACATTCCTCCGAAACTCTGCCTTAGTGCCTATTGCTTGCACAGAATTGCCGATTCAGCGCAAAATATGTTCATGCACGACATCGACTCGACCGATCGTCTCATCCTCAACGAGCTTCAGCTCGACGGGCGGGTGTCGCACGCGGAACTGGCCTCGCGCATCGGCCTGTCCACGTCGGCCTGCCACCGGCGGGTGCGCCGGCTGGAGGCCGACGGCGTCATCGCCGGCTATGTCATGCTCCTCGACACCGAGGCCATCGGCAGGGACCTGGACGTGTTCGTGGAGGTCTCCCTGGTCAGCCAGAGCGAGGACTCGCTGCGCCGCTTCGAGGAGGAGGTACGCGACTGCCCAGAGGTCATGTCATGCCAGCTGGTAGCGGGCGACGCCGACTACCTGCTGCACCTAGCCGTTCAGGACCACCGCGACTTCGAGCGCATCCACAACCAGCACCTGTCTCGGCTGCCGGGCGTGGCCCGGCTGCGCTCCAACTTCGCCATCCGCACCGTCTACCGCACCACCCGCCACCTGCTGTAGGGCGGAGCGGCGAGGGGGTCGCCTGCTGTGGGGCGGGGCCGTCAGCTTGTTTGGGTGCCGACTTTGAGGTCCTTGAACGGTACGCCCCGGTCGACGCTGATGTCCCGGGGCAGTCCCAGCACCCGGTCGCCGATGATGTTGCGCTGGATCTCGGTGGTGCCGCCCGCAATTCCGGCCTGAAGCGACGTCAGGGTCTGGCGCTGCCAGAAGGCGTCGGCGTCGTCCTCCCAGGCCACACCAGAGGCCCCGGCAATGGCCATTGACACCTCGCTGTGCAGGTCCGCGATCTGCACGGTGGCCAGCTTGCCGATGGAGCCGCCCGGCCCCGGTGTGCGCCCCGCCTTGACCTCCGCCCGGGTGCGCATGGCCACCAGCGACAGGCAGGTCTCCAGGATCCGAAGGCGCATCAGCTTCTGGCGCAGGGCCGGGTCGCGGTCGAGGCCGCGCTTGCGGGCCACTTCGATCAGGCGGTCGGTCCGGTCGGTGGTTATCCCGCCGGTGGTGCCCGATCCGATGGCCACCCGCTCGTACATGAGCATGGCGGTGGCCATCCGCCAGCCGTCGTTCAGGTCGCCCAGCAGGCTGTCGGCGCTGATGTGGACGTCGGTGAAGAACACCTCGTTGAAGTGGGTTCCGCCGTCGATCTGGTGGATGGGTCGGACCTCCACGCCATCGGCGTCCATGGGGACGATGAACATGGAGATCCCGGCGTGCTTGGGAACGTCGGGATCGGTGCGGGCGATGACGATCCCGTAGGCGCACAGGTGGGCCAGGGTCGTCCACACCTTCTGGCCGTTGATGATCCATTCGTCGCCGTCGCGCTCGGCCCGGGTCTGGAGGCTGGCCACGTCGGAGCCAGCGCCGGGCTCGGAGAACATCTGGCACCACACGTCCTCGGCGGAGATGATGCGGGCCAGGTGGGCCGACTTCTGGGAGTGGGTGCCGTACTCGGCCATCATGGGCAGGCACATGCCGTGGGAGATGAGCAGGTCGTAGGTCATGTTGGGATAGGCGCTGTACTCGTCGCGCCACACCTTCTCGTGGGCCTTGGTGAGCCCCGCGCCGCCGTACTCGACCGGATAGGTGAGCCCGGCCAGCCCCTCGTCGGCCAAAGCCCTCTGGAAGCGTTGGGCGGCCCGCAGGCGCAGCTCGCCCCGGGGGTCGCGACGCCCGCCCAGGGCTATGCCGGTGGCGTGTTCGTCGAGGAAGGCCCGGCAGCGGGCCCGGAAATCCTGGTCTTCGCCTGGGGGTAGGACGTCGTCAGCCACGGCGTTCAGCGTAGTGGCGGCCGGTCCAGGAATCAGCCGCCTCGCCAGTTCGCTGCCCGGTGGCGGTGGCTGGGCTGCGGTGTGGGGCTCAAGACTTGGCCGCGGTGGCCGGGCTGTTGTGTGGGGGCTCAGAACTCGGTGACGACGGCTACGCCGCTGCCGCCGAAGCCGGCCATGGTCTCGAAGGCTTCGGGCAGGTCGTCGAGGGCCATGGTTCGGCTCACCAGCAGGCCGAGGTCCATGCCGGTCCGCTCGATCAGGTCCATCAGGGCCGGATACTGGCGGGCCGACATGCCCTTGGTGCCGAGCAACTCCAGTTCCTTCGTAACGACGGTGGCCATCGGGAGCGCGGTGGACCGGGCCGACAGCAGCCCGGCTTGTACGTGGCGGCCCTGCTTGCGCAGGCTGCGCACAGAGTTGGCGGCCACCTCGGCGTTGCCCAGCGCGTCGACCGACACGTGGGCGCCCCCGCCGGTGGCGTCGCGGACCGCTCCCACCGCGGCCCGGCCGTTGTCGGGATCGGCGGTCACGGTTGCGGTCGCGCCCATGGCCGACGCCAGCGCCAGGGCCCGATCCTCGATGTCGACGGCCACCACCCGGGCGCCGACGGCTGCGCCGATCAGCACCATCGACAGCCCGAGCCCGCCGCAGCCGTGCACTGCCAGCCATTCGCCGGCAACCAGCCGGGCCCGCTCGATCAGCGCCCGGTAGGCGGTGATCATCCGGCAGCCCAGGATCGACCCGTGCTCGAACGGGAGACCGCCCGGCAGCTCAGCCAGATTGGTGTCGGCGTGGGCGACGGCGCAGTAGCGGGCGAAGGAGCCCCAGTGGGTGAAGCCGGGCAGGAAGTAGTTGTCACAGATCTGCTCATTCCCGGTGCGGCACTGCTCGCAAGCTCCGCACCCGCAACAGAACGGTGCAATCACCCGGTCGCCCGCCGACCAGCGGGTGGTGTCGGGCCCGACCTCGGCCACCACGCCGGCCAGTTCGTGGCCGGGCACATGGGGCAGGGCCATGCCGGGGTCGTGGCCGTGCCAGGCGAACAGGTCGCTGCGGCACAGCCCGGACGCTCGGATCTCGATCACAACCCCGTCGCCGGGCACGGCCGGATCAGGAAGATCCTCCACCGTGATCGGCCCGTTGAACTCGTGGTAGACAGCGGCTCGCATGTCGCCGAGGCTATTGGCTCACCGGTCACCCGGTCGAGCCCCACCGGGGCGTGGTACAATTGTGTGCATGTCTAGCGAGTCGCTGCGCGAGGTCAGATCCCGGTTCTCGGAGTTCGTCGAGCGGGTCAACTCCCATCACGAGCGTGTCGTGGTGACCCGCAACGGCTCGCCGGCGGCAGTGCTGATGAGTCCCGAAGATCTCGAGTCTCTTGAAGAGACGCTGGCAGTGCTGGCCGACAGCGATGCCGTAGGGCAGTTGGCGGAGGCGCACCGGGCCTATGTCGAGGGCGACGTGGTGCGAGGGGTGGATTCCGTCAGGGCGCTGCGGCCCTGATGAATGCCGACCGCTACGACATAGTCGTCGCACGGCCAGCCGCCACGACTATTGCCGAGCAGTTGCCCGAAGCGGTGGCCGCCGCCGTGATCGAGCTGATCACCGGACCGCTGCTGGACAGTCCCCGTCGGGTCGGAGTCGCGTTGCGAGACGACTTGGTCGGGCTCTGGAGTGCTCGCAGGGGCACGTACCGCATCTTGTACCGGATCGACGACACGCGCCGCGAGGTGGTCGTCCTCCGCGTCGCTCACCGGCGCGACGCCTTCCGCCGCTCGTGACGGTCTCGGTTGCGACTACCGAGGGCGGACTGGGCGCGGCTTGTGACCGGCTCCGGGCGCTGGGTGCGCACGCGGTGGAAGTCGTAGCGCCCGGCGACGTCCGCAGGGTGGTGCTGGCTGCGATGGACGAGGGGAGTGAGGCCGGCCTGGTGGCGGCGCTTCGGGCCGAGGGCTTGACGGCGGTCATGAGGCCGGACGGAGGCGCGGCCCTCCAGAAGTGGCTACGAGACACTCGCCCGGTCACGGTCGACGGCCGGCTGAGCGTCTGCCGTGCGTGGTCGGAGCATGATCGCAGCGATCTTCCGGGGCTGATCGAGCTGGGCCCGGGCGGCTTCGGGGACGGCCGTCACCCCACCACCCGGCAGATCCTTGAGGAGTTGGCGGACCGGATCGGCGGAGGTGAGCGGGTTCTCGACGTCGGCTGCGGGAGCGGCATTCTCGGACTCTGCGCACTCAAGCTCGGCGCCGCGAGCGTCACGGCGGTCGATGTCAAGCCCGAGGCCGTGGAGGCGGCACGACGCAATGCCCGCCTCAATGGCATGGGTCGTCACCTGGAAGTGGCGCTCGCTCGCCTTGAGGACATCGACGACCGTTTCGATGTGGTGTTGGCGAACATCGCCAGGGCCGGAATCGTCGAACTCGCCTCGGAACTGGTCTCGCACACGGCACCCGGCGGATGGCTCGCAGTCGGCGGCATCTCGCCGTCGCAGTGCGTCCAAGTCGTCGACTTCCTCAAGCCTCTAGTCGAAGTTTCGCGCCGAGCGTCCGGCGATTGGTCGACCCTCGTGCTTTCTCGACCAGGCCGGAACTGTCGCTCCGGTGCCTAGTTGAAGGCCGGCATGACCTCGTCGTGGATCAGTTGCAGTTGGCCCTTGACGTCGGGCACCTCGATGTCCCGGCCGGTGAACGCGTTCAGCAGGAACGAGTCGGTGATGCAGGCGATGAAGTGGTTGACGCCGCTGGGCTCGATGTCCGACTTGATCTTGTCGACGATCTCCTCGGGCGTGCCCGCCACCGAGAGCTTCTCGGCGATGTCGACCGTCATGTTGTCGATCGCCCCCTGGACGTCCCCGTCTCCGAAGGCGTCGAGGATGGGCTGCACGTCGGACTGCGAGACGCCGTGGCGCTCCATCTGCTCGACCGCCATGGCCGGGATGTAGAACGCCCCGATGGTCTGGGCCGCCTGCTTGGCCTTGGCCGAGTCGGGGCCGACGGCGAATACGTTCCACACCGCGATGTCCAGGTCCTGCCAGTTCTTGCCGGCCCGCTCCGCGCCGATCCGCAGGTTGTCGATCATGTAGTCGCACGCCTCCCGGGAGTATTGGGCGAAGGCGTGGGTGCCGTCGGAGAGCTCGCCCGCGGCCTGGAAGGACTTCGGGCCGCGCAGGGCGCCGATCAGCAGCGGAAGGTGCTCCTGCACCGGGCGGGCGAACGTGAACAGCCCGGCGTAGTTGAAGAACTCGCCTTCGAAGGTCAGCGCGCCCTCATCGAGGAAGGTGCGCATCACCTGGTGGGCCTCCTTGACCCGGGACAGCGGCTTGATGCCCGTCCAGTCGGTGGCGTACTGGGCGAGCAGGCTGAAGTTCCCGCTGGAGATGACGCACTCGGCCCGGCCGCCGGTCAGCTCGTCGAGGGTGGCCACCGCTTGGGCCACCAGGGTCGGCTCGCGCAGGGCGATCGGGGCCAGGCTGGGGCCCATGCGGATCTGGCTGGTCTGCGACGCCGCCGCCGCGAACAGCACGTACAGGTCCTTGTGCCACGTCTCGTCGGCGGCGTAGCACCCGTAGAAGCCGAGCTCGTCAGCGGTTCTGATGTGCTCCAGGGACTCCTGCAGCGGGTAGTCGGGCAGCGTTACGAAGCTGAACCTCATGGCTCCTCCATTGGCGAATCGAAGTCGGAGCCCCGAACCTAGACCACAATGGACCCGCGGTCGAGATCGGCGGCCCGGGCCGGGATGCCCGGCGAGCGGGGGAGAGGTGCGCAGCCATGATGAGCCCGGAGTCGCTGGCTGCCGCCGACGGCAACATCGTCCGCTGGTTCGAGCAGGACTTCGGCGGCACGGTCGTCGAACTGGCCCGCCAGAACCGCTGGCGGCCGGTGTGGTTCGCGACCGTCGACCGCGGCGGCGCCCGCCACGAGCTGGTGGTGCGCGGCGACCGCACCGACATGCCGCTCATCTTCCCCCTCGAGCACGAGATGACCTTCCAGCGTCTCCTGGGCGAGCACGGCATCCCCGTGGCCACGGTGAGGGGATGGATCGACGAGCCCATGGCCTACGTCATGGATCGGGTGGCCGGCAGGGAGCATTTCGCCGACACCAGCGACACCGACAGGGCCGCGGCCGTCGACGACTACCTCGCCGTCCTCGCCCGGCTCCACGCCCTGCCGGTCGAGCCGTTCGCGGCGGCCGGGATCCGGCGGGCCGCCGACCCGTCGGGGGCCGCTCTGGTGGGGCTGCGCCGCTACGAGGAGCACTACCGCTCCCTGAAGGCCCACCCCGACCCCTTCCTCGAGTTCTGCCTCGGCTGGCTGCGGCGCAACCCGATCGACACCGCCGGGCGGGAAGCGCCCGTCGTGTGGGACTCCGGGCAGTTCCACCATCGCGGCGGCAAGATCCTGGCGGTGCTGGACCTCGAGCTGGGCCACATCGGCGACCCCATGATGGACCTCGCCGCCTGGCGCATGCGCGACACGATCGTCGGCTACGGCGACATGCGAGAACTCTACGCCCGCTACGAGGAGCTCTCGGGTGCCCCCGTCGATCTCGACGCCGTCCGCTGGCACCACATGGCCTTCACGCTGTCGAACCAGCTGGCCTACAGCCATGCACTGCGCGAGCCGTCGCCGGCCTCGGATCTGATGACGAATCTCCATTGGTGCTGCGAGACCAACCTGTTCGCCACTGAGGCCTGGGCCGAGCATCTCGGGATCGACCTGCCCACTGTGGAGACTCCCGAGCCCCGCTCCTCTACCGCTGACGTAGGGCACGGGCACCTGGTGCGGGAGCTGCGGTCGGTCACGACCGACGACCCGTTCGTCCGCCACGGGCTGCGCATTCTGTTCCGGCTGGCCCGCCACCTCCAGCGGCGCGACGAGATCGGCGACGCCGTCAACGAGGCCGACCTCGACGACCTCGAGCGGCTGCTCGGCACCCGCCCCCACGACTGGCGCGACGGCGAGGCCAGGCTCGAGGCCTTCGTGCTGGCCGACACTGCCGGCCGCCACGACGCCGAGCTGGTGCGGCTGTTCCACAAACGGAACCTCCGGGCGCACATGCTGCTGGGTCCGGCCGGATCGGCCATGACCCGCCACCACACCATCCAGAGGTTCTGACCGTCCGGCGGGATGCCTCTCATGCCGCTGGCCGAGGCCCCCATGCCGCCGGCCGAGGCCCCGATGCTGAGTCGTCGGGCAGGCCGCTGCGATGACGTGTTGAGCCGCGTGGTACCGTGCGCAAGCTCAGGCCTCCGGTGCGCAGAGCTGTACCGGAGCGGTCGCGCGGCGAGGTGACGGGTTGGCGGAAGGGGACCGCTTGAAAGCAGAGGACGAGAGGCTGAGGGCGCGGCTCGCGGATGTGGTTACCGCCATTCTGCGAATCAGCGAGGACCTCGACCTCGAAGTCGTGCTTCAGAAAGTGGCGGACAGCGCGCGGTCGCTGACCGGCGCCAGCTACGTCGTCATCACCACCATGGACGATGACGGGGGACTCCAAGACCTGCTTGTCTCGGGCATGACTCCGGAGGAACAGGCGGAGCTGTTGTCGTATCCGCGGGGCCGAGCCGTGTTCGGATACCTCACCGGCCTGCGGGAGCCGCTGAGGACCCCGGACTTTGTTGCCCACATGGATGCATCGGGCTTCCCCGGACTCAGGCCCCGAGTGGGCGCGTTCATGGGTTCCCAGATCCGGGTTCGGGACCGCCATGTCGGCACGATCTACATCGGAGACAAGGGCGCCGGCCGGGAGTTCACCCATAACGACGAAGAGACCGTCGAGATGTTCGCCAGCCAGGCGGCGGTGGCGATCACGAATGCCCGAAGATACGGCACCGAGTTGCAGGCCAAGGCCGAACTGGAGACGCTGATCGACAACTCCCCCGTGGGGGTGCTCGTCTTCGAGGCGCGCACCCACCATGTGACTGCGGCCAATAGCGAGGCGAACCGGATCTTCGGCATAGCGCCCGAACTGGCAGATGATCCCACTTCTCTGCTCAGGCAACTGGTCTATCGCAGGATGGACGGCTCGGTGGTGCCTCGCGACGGTCTCGGGATCGGGCGCTCGGCCCGAACAGGGGAGTCCGTGCGAGCCGAGGAACGGGTGATCGAGCGCCCGGACGGAACGAGTGTGGCCGTGCTCGTCAACGCCACACCGATCCGATCCGAGGACGGCGAAGTCACTTCGGTTGTGGCCACCGTCCAGGACCTCGCGGCCCTGGAAGAGCTGGAGCGGCTGCGGGCTGAGTTCCTGGGCATGGTCAGCCACGAGCTGCGGGCGCCGCTCGCGTTGATCAAGGGTTCGGCCGCCTCGGCGCAAGGCGCGTCGTTGGCGCTCGACCCCGCGGAGGTGCGCCAGTTCTTTCGCATCATCGAAGAGCAGGCCGACCACATGCGCGACCTGATCAACAACCTCCTGGATCTGAGCCGCATCGAGGCGGGCACCCTGTCGGTGGCTGCCGAGCCGGCGGACATCTCGGTCGTGATCGAACAGGCCAAGAACGCGTTCGCGAGCAGCGGGCACGAGGTCGCCGTCGAGACTGACCTCATGGGTGACCTGCCACGGGTCATGGCCGACCGCCAGAGGCTCGTGCAGGTCCTCTACAACCTCCTCTCCAATGCCTCGAAGCATTCGAGAAGCTGGTCCACAATCCGCGTGAGCGCGTCCCGGCAGGATCCGCACGTGGCCGTCTCGGTCACGGACGAGGGCATAGGAATCGCTCCTGAGCGCTTGCCTCGCCTATTCAGCAAGTTCTCCAGCACCGATAGCACGGTCGACGGCCAGCGCCAGCACGGCTATGGCCTCGGCCTCGCCATCTGCAAGGGCATTGTGGAGGCCCACAGGGGCCGCATCTGGGCTGAGAGCGACGGCCTCGGTCGCGGCACGCGCATCACCTTCACAGTGCCTGCCGTCGATGAGGCCACGGCTGGCGCGGCGCCGAGCAGCGGCGAACTGCCTGCCGACCTGCCGCAGGCATCACCCGGGTTGGAGCGCATCCTCGTGGTGGACGACGACCCGCAGATGCTGCGCTATGTGGGCAGGACGCTCGCGGAGGGCGGCTTCGCGCCGGTCCTCACCCCCGACCCCGCCGAGGTGCCCGGCATCCTGGAGGCCGAAGCGCTCCAACTCGTCCTGCTCAATCTGGTCCTGCCCGGAACCGACGGATTCGAACTGATGATGCAGATCTCCGTCTCGGTCGACGTTCCGGTCATCTTCGTGTCCGGGCGCGGCGAGGACCGACACATTGCCCGAGCCTTCGACATGGGTGCAGCCGACTACATCGTCAAGCCCTTCTCGCCCACCGAGCTGCTCACCAGGGTCCGTGCGGCTCTGCGTCGGCGAGCCCAGACCCGTCACGTCGAGCCCTACCGGATCGGTGACCTCACCGTCGACTACATCGGCCACCAGGTCACCGTTGCCGGTCGCCCGGCGAAGCTGACGCCAACCGAGTACAAGCTGCTGTTCGAGTTGTGCGCCAACTCGGGGCGAACGCTCACCTACGACCATCTGCTGCAACAGGTCTGGGGGACTGGCGCCACCGGTGAGCCCCAGCGCGTCCGCACTTTCATCAAGGATCTCCGCCAGAAGCTCGGCGACGATGTGAAGAACCCGAAGTACGTCTTCACTGTGCCCGGCATCGGCTACCGCGTCGGCACGTCAGCGGACGACTGACGCGCGAACGGCGACCGAGCTACGCCATAGCGCAGCCCGGCGCCGTTCGGGGAGTGAGATTGCGCGGCTCAGCCGCGAGCTGTCGTCAGCCAGATATCGACCAGGGCCCGGTTGTCAGCGATCCATGCGGCCGCGTCGGCTTTGGCGTCGGGGCTCGCCTGGGCGTTCTGAGCGGCGATGTCGGACAGCGGGATCTGCACCTGTTCGAGCAGGCGCCGGATGTCGGCGTTGTCGTCGAGGAAGCTGCTGTTGGCCACGGCACGGATGCTGTTGACCGGCCATCCGAGGTTGCAGGGGTTGCCGGCGCAGCCGGCCAGGCCCCGGACCTCGGTGGTGCCTTCATCGTCCTCAAGGGCGGGGGACTCCAGCCACACAACCGCATCGCCGGGCGGCAGCGCCTCGTAGGTCCAGTTGGGTGTCCAGGCGTAGAACAGCACCGGCTCGCCGGCCGCCACCCGGTCCTGGACTCCCTGCATCAGATCGCCGTAGCTGCCCGACACCTGCTCCACATTGCCGCCCCAGCCGAGTTCGGATATGTGGTTGTCGATGACGGTGGCACAGCCCCAGCCCTCGTTGCATCCGATCAGGTCGGCGAGGCCGTCGCCGTCCTGGTCGAACACCGCGGCGACCGACGAGTCGGCCAGCTGGCTCATCGAGCTGATGCCCATGCTGTCCGCGGTGGCCTTGTCGATCATGTACCCCTGGAGCGCGCCGGACTGCACCTGGAATCCGACCGCTTCGATGTCGCGGTCGTACGACAGCCCGGCTGCCGTCTCTCCCTCGAGGTAGATGTCATGGGTGGGGAACCAGCCGTTGACCCACAGGTCGTACTGCCCGCTGTCCAGCGCCGGATAGAAGGCGTTGGGGTTGAGCGTGTGGGCGGCGGGATCGGTCACCGTGTAGCCGAGCTCGCCTATGAGCTGGGCATAGATCTCGGCCTGCATGTAGCCGCTGGACCAGTCGGCCCGGGCCATCGTGACCGTGTTGTCCTCCTCGTCGCCACTGAAGATCACGACGAGGGCCACCACTACCAGAGCGGCCAACAGTGCGACCAGGACAGTGGCGTTGCGCTTTTGCTTTGTCATTTCGAGCCTCCTCGCTCCTCAGTTCTTGCCGTCACGAGGCCGGGCCCTGTTGGAGCCGTTCCTTCGCTTGTGCGATCAGGCCGCTGTGCTGGGCGCGGAAGATCTGCTCGTCGTAGTGGCTCTCGAGCAGGTCTAGCTCTTCGGTGAAGGCCTTCTTCATGCTCCAGCACATGATGAGCAGGATCAACGCGAACGGCAGCCCGATCGAGACCGCCGCGGTCTGCAGGGCGCTGAGCCCGCCGCCGATGAGCAGCGCGATGGCCACCAGTCCCTCCATCACGGCCCAGAACACCCTCTGGGGCTTGGGCGAGTCGAGCTTGCCGCCAGAGGTGAGGTGATCGACCACCAGCGACCCGGAGTCCGAGGACGTCACGAAGAACGACACCAGCAGCAGCACGCCGATGAACGAGACGATCCCGGTGAGCGGGAACGCCTCCAGCATGTCGAACAGGGCGGTGGCCACGTTCTCGTTGACCGCGGTGGCCACGTCGCGCTCGCCGGTCATCTGCAGGTTGATGGCCGAGCCGCCGAACACCGACATCCACAGGAAGCACAGGATCGACGGCAGGAAGATCACGCCCATGAGCAGCTCGCGAACCGAGCGGCCCTTGGAGATCCTCGCGATGAACATTCCCACGAACGGCGACCACGAGATCCACCATCCCCAGTAGAAGATCGTCCACCATGCCTGCCACTGGGTCTCCTGGAAGGCTGCGTTCCAGAACGCGAACTCCGGCAGGACCTGGACGTAGTAGCCGAGGCTCTGGGTGTACAGCGACAGGATGAACAGCGTCGGGCCGACCAGCAGCATGAACACCAGGAAGGCGCCTGCCAGCCAGATGTTCAGCTCGCTGAGCCGCTTGACCCCCGCATCGAGACCGGCGACCACCGAGATGGTGGCCAGCCCGGTGATGGCCAGGATCAGAACGACCTGGAACCACGTGTCCTCGGGCAGCCCGAAGAGCTTGTGGAGACCGGCAGCCCCCTGCTGCGCACCGAAGCCCAGCGAGGTGGCCAGGCCGAACAGCGTGGCGATGACGGTCAGGATGTCGATGACATGGCCCCACGTGCCGTAGATCCTCGGCCCGAGGATCGGGTAGAAGATCGACCGGAACGTGAGCGGCAGGCCCCGGTTGTAGGCGAAGAAGCCCAAGGCCAGCGCCGTCAGCCCGTAGAGGGCCCAACCGTGGATGCCCCAATGGAGGTAGGTGGTGGCCAGCGCGGCCTTGCCGGCGTCAATGCTGCCGGCATCCACGTCGAACAGCGGCGCCGGGGAGGTGTAGTGGAAGATCGGCTCCGCGACCCCCCAGAACATCAGCCCGATGCCCAACCCCGCCGACAGCAGCATCGCGTACCACGACACAGTGGAGAACTCCGGTAAGGCGAAGGGACCTCCCAGCTTGATCTTCCCGTAGCGGCTGAACGCGAAGTACAGCGCCACCAGCACGAAGATGTTGAAGTCCAGGATGTAGAACCATCCGAGCGACCCGTTGATGAAGTCGAGAATCTCGCTGAAGAAGTCCTGGGTGGCGTCGACGAATATCGACAGGCAGATGAACACCACCAGGAACCCCGACGCCCAGAACGTCACCTGGGGATGGATGTCGAACCCGGCCCGCACGATGTTGCGGTCCCCGGGCTCCCGGTCGGCAACCTCCGGGTAGAAGTCGATGTCGGGATCTATCTGCAGGCCTTCGAACGACTTGCGGTTGGCAATCGCCTCCCCGCGGCGGCGTTCCTCCTCCTCCTCCCAGTCGTGGAGAGCCAGCGTGGCCTCGGTCAAATTGATGTCGGTGTCGTCGGGGCTGCGATGGATGCGCGGATCCACTTCTGCCCCGGGATTTTCGGCGTCCATGACGGTCCTCCGGGTTGTCTCCCCTTGGGCCTGGACGCATTTGGCGCACTTGCGCGAACCAGGCTGCAGCCAGGCGGACGGGGACAATATCATGCTTCACCCGACGGCGCAAAGGGCCACATATAGTCGGCGTCGCGGCAGCACTCGGGCGTCGGCTAGCCTCGAATCACGTCTATGCGGGTGCCGCCTATGCGCCGAGCCTCAATCGCCATCGTGGTGCTCGTGGCAGTCATGCTGGCCGTCCCGATGGGAGCCGCGGCGGCGCAGGACGGGTCCGAAGACGAGCCCCGGGTTCGTCTGGCTCGGGCCACCTGGGACACCGGCTGGTTCCAGGCGGAGGTCTACAAGCTCCTTCTGGAGCGGCTGGGCTATCGGGTGGACGGCCCGGTGACGATGGACAACGCCGAGTTCTACGAGTCGGTGGCAGCCGGCGACGTCGACCTGTGGGCCAACGGCTGGTTCCCGGCGCACGAGGTCTTCATCGCCGACGGCACCGAGGTGTCCAAGGTTGGCATCTCGGTGGGCGGTGGGGCGCTGCAGGGCTATTTCGTCGATGCGGCCAGTGCCGCCCAGCACGGGATCTTCAACCTGGGCGACCTCGCCGACCCTGACGTGGCCGCGGTCTTCGATCGCGACGGCGACGGCCGGGCCGACCTGGTGGGCTGCAACGTTGGATGGTCGTGCGCGGCGACCATCGACCACCATCTGGAGGCCTACGGCCTGACCGGCACGGTGGAGCATGTGCAGGGCGACTACTCGCCCCTCATCACCGACACCATCGACCGCTACCGGTCCGGGCACCCCGTGCTCTACTTCACGTGGACGCCCAACTGGACGGTGGGCGAGCTGGTCCCCGGCACGGACGTCGTGTGGTTGGAGACGCCGTTCCCGTCCCTGCCCGCAGAGCAGGCCTCAGCGCTCGATCAGACCACCATCGCCGGGATTCCCGGATGCGCCAACGATCCCTGCCAGACCGGATGGCCCCCCAACGACATCCGGGCCGTCGCCAACTCGAGCTTCCTGGACGCCAACCCGTCGGTGCGGACGCTGCTGGAGCAGGTGGTGATCCCCCTCGACGACATATCGGCGCAGAACGTCTTGATGGTGACCCACGGCGGAGATCCCGAAGACATCAGGCACCACGCATCCGAATGGGTGGCTGACAATGCGGGGCTGGTCGACCGGTGGATTCTTGCGGCCGACCCCGATGCGGTCGGGCTGGACGACACCGCGGCCGACGAGACGGCCGCCGGGGGAGCGCTGACCGTTGCGGCCCGGGCCCTGCCTCCCTTCGTGATCTACGAGAACGGCACCTACAGCGGCTTCGAGGTGGAACTGGTGCGTCTGGTCGCGGCCAAGCTCGGCAAGTCCGCCGACATATACGCGGTGGACACGGTGGCCAAGCAGGTCGACGACATCAACCGCGGCGTCGCCCAGGTCGGTCTGGGCGGCGTGGCCATCACCGGGTCGCGTGAGGGAATCGTCGACTTCTCGCTGCCGGTGCTCGATTCGGGCTTGACGATCCTGATTCCCAACGACGCGTCGCGCGGCGTGGGCGACCGTATCCTCGCCTTCTTAGGCGCTGTGGCGTCGTCGGACTTGCCGTGGCTGCTGGTTGTGTTCGGAGTGGCTGTGCTGGTAGCCGCCCACCTGGTCTGGCTGTTGGAGCGTCGTGACAACCCCGACTTCGCGACTCCGTACGGCCGGGGCATCTGGGACTCGTTCTACTGGTCGGTGGTGACCATGAGCACCGTCGGCTACGGCGACAAGGTGGCCCGGGGGACCAAGGGCCGATTGCTCGCGCTGGTGTGGATCGCTCTCGGGACCTTGGTCTTTGCCAGCTTCACCGCGGCCATCGCCTCGTCTCTGGCCGTCACCGAACTCCGATCGGAGATCTCGGGACCATCGGACCTGGCCGGCCGCCGGGTGGCGACGGTCACCCATTCCGCCGGGGAGACATACCTGCCCTCCATCGGCGTGGGCCCGGTGCTGGTAGACGACGTCGAGGACGCCTACCCCCTCCTGGCGGAAGGAGACGTCGATGCGGTCCTTTTCGACGCTCCCGTGCTGCAGTTCCACGCGGCGCGTGAGGGTGCCGGCGAGGTCACCACGGTGGGCGCCGACTTCCAGCGGGTTCAGTACGGCCTGATGCTGAGCGAGGACGACGCCGAGCTGCAGGAAAGCATCGATCTCGCTCTGCTCGAACTAATCGAGAGCGGCGTCTACCAGCAGCTCCACGACGCCTGGTTCGGCGCACAACGCTGACAAGCGATGCCGACGACCGGGCCGCTCGTTCACAGATTCGAATTGGAGGTTGTGCCTGTCATTCGAAGATGCGCCGGTATTGGGTGCAGGTGTCTTCCAGCGATGGCGGAAACTCGGCGGTTGACGTCGTCGCGCGGCACATTGTCGCGAGTGCCTGGACATGCGGCTCGCAGTCTCTCGGGCGGTCCAGGCGCGGATAGTCCCGCCTGGTCTCGTCGACGACCTCGCCTTGGAGGAAGGCCAACCACGTCTCAATGTTCCATGTAGGCACGCAGACGAGCACGCAGTCGCCGTCGCCGGGTGGCGCAACTTCGCGGTCGCTGCAAGCCTGATGCAGCGAGCGCTTGCGGCCTGCCACGCCTTGGTCGTCGCCGTCGATGATCACAATCAGGCCGACGTTCTCAGTCGACTTGGAGCGCACGGCCCTAAGCTCCATCGGAAAGCGCTCCCGCACGTATTGCTCGGCTGATCCCCGGCCCAGCGGAGATCGTTCGACGCGCAAGTGGCGCAGGTTCCATCCGCTCCTGCGCAGAAATCGCCGAGCGAAGGCCTCATGTTGGCGGTCTTCGCACACCAGTATGAGGCGGACGTTGCGGTTCAACTGTCCCAGCCCCGCGCGATCAACTCGGAGATCTTCAGGCTTGCGTCCGCGTCGAGGGACGCTGCGGGTTGGACGGCGGTGACTGCGGATTCCCCTCTTCGTAGGAGGAGTCCGCAGTCCGGCCCGAGGTAGTCGACGAGTTCCGGATGGTGTGAGCACATGACGGCCTGCGATGGGGTCTCCTCGCAGAGTTCCACAAGTTCGATGAGCCAGGGCTGTATCTCCGGTAGGGCCAGATAGTTGTCAGGTTCGTCTAGAAATAGCACCACACCCCGGTCGGGCTGTCTCAGGTGTAGCAGCGCGTAGAGGACCACCAACACTCGCTGACCGTCAGAGAGCTCGTCGAAGCGCAGCCTGTAGTGTCGCTCGCCGCGGCCGGTCGCCGTGGCGAGGTTGTTCCCTCCGCCGAGGTACCCGTCGCCGTCGACGAAGTCGAGCATGAGCGCCCTGCTATCGAGGCCGGACCTCTGGAGGTGGATGTTGGTGAATCCTTCGATCACCGCCTTCAGCGCGTTGACGTGTCCACTCGACGAGGTCGGGTTCTCCTGGACCACGTGGCGGTACCAGTCCACGAAGTTCTCCGCATAGCGATCCAGGAGAGCGACCTCGCCGGTCGATTCAGCTCGCAGCAGCGCAGGGCGGATCGTGCATACCACCGTCGCTCGAATCGCATCCATGAAGGCGGTGAGACGGGTGTTGGACGCTTGCGGCACCACTCGTGCCAGCGCGGATTCGCTCCAGTCCGTCCTATACGATGGGCCCTCGGAGCCGTCGTCGCGATAGAGTTGCACCTCGCCCAGATGGCACTGGAATAGTGGTGTCTGGGCCGCGGTGAGGCTCTCCTCAACGACGCGGGATTGCCGCCGGTCGGTGTCGTGTTCGATCTTGAGGCGGTAACAGAAGCGATCGCCATCGGCTGCGGCGTTCAGCTCGAACACCTGACAGCTCTCGGGTTGCCAGCGTGTCAGCGTTGATGGGTGGAAGGCGTCCCAGTCGGTGATCTTGGCTCTGGCCGAGAGAAGCTCGCGAAGGCCAAACATCGCGTCGAGCACGGCTGTCTTCCCAGCTCCATTGCGGCCGAGCAGCAGGACTGTCTCCTGAAGACTCAAGTCGAAGCCGACCAGGCACTTGTAGTTGTGGATGTAGATTCGCTCGAGCACGGTCGCCATAGTACTGCTGGCCGTGCAGACGACCTGCTGGCATAAAGGTCGGTGGCGGCTTAGCGGACGCCGATTCAGACGGTCGCGGTCCATCACCTGTCATGGATGCTGATCATGTCCGAGGCGGTAAAGGAGCACACCCACCGCGGCGTCGAAGACCCCGAGCAGGCCTGGATCCTCGAAGAGCTCATCCGGTATCTGTCGCACCCCAAGTCCGGGGTTCTGGACTTCGCAGACATGGGCGAGAGTTGGACCGCGGTCCGTGACGCGGCCGTCGAGGGGAGCCAACTCAAGGCGTCTCCGGGATCGCTGCTCGTGGACACCTACGCGCGCAACGCCAGGCATCCCGTGGCCGCCACCTTGGAGGAGTTGCGCGAGAACCCCTGCCGGGGACTGGGAGCGGGCAAGCCGGCGCCCGCCCGCTTCCAGATCCGCCACACCACAGCGCTGGGCCTGGGCCGGCGCACCAAACGCCAGAAGGGCTTCATCGACTCAGTGCTCGACGCGGTGATCAGCTTCTACAGCGACGTCGTGCAGCACCTCAAGCCGTTCGTGCCCCCGGCCCCGGCCATAGAGCGGCGCAGCACCCCTGACCCCGCCACGACGGGCGGCGCTGGCCAGCAAACCCGAGCACCGGAAGGCGCAGACGAGATCGAGAGCGACCCGTGATCCCACAGGACGCCTACGACCGGTGGTGCTGAGGGTTAGGGCTGGTTGGGGGTGCCTGGGGTGGGATTGTTCACCGTTTGGAAGTTTCCGGTGTCGTTGGGTATGCGGGCGTAGCTGTGGTCTTCGGGGGACTGGCCCTCGTCCCAGTCGACGCTGTCGACGTAGGTGCCGTCTGCCAGCCAGATGCCGAGCTCTTCGTCGCCGCCGAGGGCGAAGCCGGGCCAGCCGTCCTTGTCCGTGGAGAACTGCATGTAGGCGCCCGGCCCGAGGATGGCGTCGGCCGGGAAGGCGACCCGCTTGCCGGCGTCGATGAGGCTGTCGGCCACTACGAAGCCCACTAGCGCTACCGGGTCCGGCGACGTGTTGTGCAGCTCGAACCAGTCCAGGGGGTCGCCCTTGGCGGCCACCTCGTTGATGACTACGGGAACCTCGGCGGGGCCCGCGGCGGGGCTGTCTGAGTCTGCGCCGTTGCGGTCGTCTGCGGCGGGCGGCGGACCGAACCCGTATGTGCCCGAGAAGGTGCCGGCGATGGCGGCGCCGGGCGCGGCCGCGGCCTCCGACAGTTGCAGCGTGCCCTCGGTGAACGGCGAGAACCAGTCCGGCGCCGCCGCGCCCGGCGGGATCGACCAGACGCCCCCCGCGACCGCGTCGGCGCCGATGACCAGCCGGGCGCCGGGCGCCAGCAGGCCGGGATCCACCACCAGCGTCATGCCGCTGAGCGAGCCGTCGTCGTCCAGTCCCGCGACGATGATGGAAGCCGGCTTGTCGATCTCGGGCAGCAGGCCGCTCTCGTCGGGGCTGGAGTGCCCGGCGAAGACTCCCATGTCCTCCACCGATTCGGGGGATCCGTCGAGATGTAGGCCGCTGATTGTCCCCTCCTCCAGCGGGTTGGGGCTCGCGTTGCTTCCCCAGGTCGTCTCGAAGGCGAACTCCAGGGTCCCCGACGCGTCGGCGGGCAGGACGTACGCCTCGGGCTCGGGCCAGTCGGGCGGCTCGGGGGTGAGATCGGCCAGGATCTCGCCCCTGCGCTTCAGGATGAACTTGCGCACCCGCTCGGTGTCTTCGGCGGCGGCCGCCCGGGCCTTCGGGAGGGCGTGCTCCTGCACGATGGCGGCCATCTCGTCAACTGCAGCCAGCAGCTCCTCGTCGTTCCACGCAGCGTCCAGGATCTCTTTGAGCCGGGCGGCGTACTTGACCCGCCAGTCGGGGTGGTTGTACAGGCGGTTCGGGATGGCGGTGAGGGCCAGCACCGAGGGGGGAGGGTCGGAGATGTTGTCGAAGGGATTGGGGTCGTCGCGCAGGTGGAACGTGTCGTCGGTGCCCCACGGAATGAACACGAAGCGGCCGCCGGGCTCGCGGTAGAACCAGTAGTTGTTGCGGTTGCCAGCGTAGCCGTCCCAGTGCCCCACCAGAACCTCGGTCGCCCAGAACGACAGGAACCGGTCCAGGTCAACGATCTTTCCCAGGGCCTCCAGTCCGGCGTCGGACTCGTCCTCCAGCGCAGCCACGACGGCGTCTATGTCCGACCAGTCGGCGGCGTCCTCGTTGTTCTTCTTCTCGATGGTGCCCCGGTACTCCGGCGTGAAGTCGCTGATCGTGCCCTCGTACAGGTTGCCCGCCGCGCTGTCGAAGTGGCGGGCCAGGAACGGGGCCTTGATCTCCTCGACGTGGACGTACAGCCCCAGATCCCGGCCGTTCACCGACACGGTGGCGAAGTTGCAGCGGGACGCGGGGCTCCCGGCCGCGGCGAACACCCGGTACGACAGGCAGGTGTTGACCATCGAGGGGTCCTGGACGCTGTTGTTGAGGGTCATGCGCTCCATGACCCCGCCGAGGGACTGGCCGTCCACGTACTTGTCGAACCGCAGCTTGAGCGACGGCTTGGTGTCGCTCTGGGAGCCCAGGAAGCCCTTCTTGCGCACGCCGACCTCGGCGTGGGTCTCGCCGTCCACAGTCACCGTGGCGCTGAACCAGGTGTAGATGCCGGCGAAGGGCCGGGACAGGCCGTACTCCTCGATCTCCGCGATCAGGTCCTCGAACGTGCGGGTCTGGTGGCGCAGCGTGTCCCAGTCCTCGGCCGCGATCTCGATGCTGATGTCCAGCACGCGCTCCAGCGCGAAGTAAGCGTCGCTGGGATCGGCCACGGCCTCGCCCTGATCCGACGGCACGGCAGCGTCGCCCGGCTCGGGAGCTGCTTCTTCCGGCTCGGGACTGGTTGTCTCCGCGGCCTCCGGGGAGCTCGTGTCGTCTGCTTCCGGGGCTGCGGAGGTCGTGGGGGCGGCGTCCGCCGCTTCTGTGGGAGCCGCGGCAGGGGACGGGTCGGCGTCGTCGGTACCACCCCCGCAACCGGCCGCAATGATCGCGGTCGCAACTAGAACGGCGGCGAGGCGTCGGCGCATGGCCACAGGATATGAGCCCCTTTTGACATGACGAAGCCCAATTCCGATCCCGCAGACGCATCCAGTTCCGATTGGCCGCTAGTCACTGCAAGATGAGCGTCCAACAGCCGCAGGAGCCATGGCAGGTCTGCACCTGAGGCAGGGTCGCGCTCCGTCAGCGGCGGAGGAGTTGCTTCATGCGGCGGACGGCGGGGGTCCATAGCCACTCGGGCCCGGTGTACCGGCGGTAGTTCTCGCCGGGCAGGCCGGTGGGGTCGTAGAAGCTCTTGTCGGTGTTCTTGCGCAGGTCGCCCATCCGCCTCAGTATCTGCAGGATGGCATAGGCGGTGCCCTTGTGGGTCCAGCCTTGCCGCATGTAGTTCCAATTGTCGGGGGCCAGCTCCTGGGCCGCGGCGAAGTGCTTCAGGGCACGCTCGCTGTCGCCCTCCGCCTCGAAGTGCAGCGCGAGCTTGAACGTCGCTTCGGCCAGCAGCTTGTCGTCGTCGATGGGCTTGAGCCGCTTGGCCAGCTCCCTGCTCGACAAGACGTGCTCGCTGTCGGCGCCCTGCTCGATCCAGTCGCGGGTCGCTTCGGCGAATGAGTCGTCGCCCATGCGAACCTTGCCGAGGCCGAACCCGACGGTGGTCTCAGCCGGGTACACCCCCTCGTTGCTGCGCATGATCTGCCCGTCCTCGTCGATCCATGCGGCTGACGGCACGTTCACCCAGCCGAACAGCGAGCTGATCTCGTGGGTCGGGTCGACGACGCACCGGTAGGTCGGCGAGGCCCGGTCGAACCATTTGTCGGTTGCCTCGGAGCCCCCAGAGTCCTGGGCCACGCTGATCAGCTCGAACCGGTCGGGACCGATTGATTCGTACAGTTCCTGCCAGACCGGCAGGCTGAAGCGGCAGCCTCACCAGGAGGCCCAGGTGAACATCACCACCTTGTGGCCGCGCAGGTCGGAGAGCCTCAGCGTGTCGCCGTTGCGGTCGGTCACCTCGAAGTCGGGGGCGATCGCGGATTCCAGCCCCATGCGACGGACCTCGGGCACCGAGCCGAGGCTCCACACGTCGCCGTCGCGCACATGCTTCTGGCCGATCATGTCGGCGAACTCCGAGTAGTTGAACCACACCCAGTCGTCGGCGTCGGCGATCCACTCATCGCGCTTGTTCTCCGGCAGCGGCACGCATATGTCGCCCAGGCATGCGCCCTGCGGCTTCATCTGCCAGCCGGTGGCGTCGGGAAGCTCGCCGAGCCGCACCCAAAGAGCCCCGTTGGCGTCGGTCCGCTGCGCGACCTCGTTCGTCTTGCCGTCTGAGAGGATGATCATGTTTGCTCCGGAGCCGGTTTCGCCTGGCTAGGCAAGCGCTTCGCCGGGACACCGTAGTTGCTGGTGGGCAGCTCCACCGGTGTCAGCGCCGCCGGGTATCAGCAGCCGGCCATGGCGCCAAGCGCGGCGCAGCCATTCGCCCAGTGAGTCCCGGGGGCTCGGTGCTTTCCTTGGGGCTAGCAGCCTGTGGCGGCTTTGAGCGTTTGGCAGGCCTTTTCGAGCCTGGCGGGGCTGCGTCGCGGTGATGCTGCTCGCCGATGGCTGTTGGAGCGTCCGCGCGGTGGCGGATCGGGCATTGGAATGGACGATGGCGTGGGGCTTACTTGCCTAGCTGAAGTTGACCCACGCGCTGACCAGGCCGTTCACCACCGATCGCACGCGGGACTTGAAGACATAGCCGACGTTGGTGGAGCGGGTTGCGTTCGTGTTTGCTGTGATCGTTCCGCCACCGAACTGGCAGCCGCCGGCCGACCAGGAGTCGCCATGGTTGTCTTGGCACTCGACGTAGTAGCCGACGGCCCCGCTGGGGCTGGAAGGCTTGCTCCATTGCAATCGGTAGCCACCGGGCGCGTTCGAGTATGAAAGGCCCGTCGGCGCGCCGGGGGGCGTGCCGGATGGGACGGCGGACTCGACCCAGGCGCTGTTGGCGCTGCTCTTGACCGTGCGGACGCGCACTCTCTTGTAGCCCGCCGTGCTGCTCGTCGCGCTCACGTCGTCGTCCGAAGTGGCGGCGACGGTCGCGCAAGGCGTCGATGTCCAGGTGTACGGCGCGCTCGTGCTCGTGCTGCAATCCACGGTGTAGGAGAACGAGTCCGTGGCCTGCGCGCCGGACGGCTTGTCCCACCACACCTTCAGCGAGCCGTCCTGGTACTGCGCGCCGACGTTCTGCGGCGAGTTGGGCGTCGTCGTGAACGTTTCGGACGCGATCTCGTTGGCGCTGGCGCAGCCGCTTGCGCTGTACGCCTCGTACGTGTAGGTCGTGCCGGCGGTAAGGCCGGTGAGCGCCTTCGTCGCCGTGCTGACCGGGCCCTTGCAGGAGTTGTCCGGCGCGGCGTCCGCTTCGTAGTACCAGTTGCCGGAGTGTCCGGCGATGGTGAGCGTCGCTCCCGTCCCGGTGACGCTGCTCGCGGTCAGCGACGCGGGCGTCGTGAACGCGCTCGCGGTTGCCAGCAGGTTGGCGGTCGTGCAGCCGGAGTCGCTGTACGCCTTGTACGTGTAGGTCGTGCCGGCGGTAAGGCCGGTGAGCGCCTTGGTCGTGGTGCTGACCGGGCCCTCGCAGGAGTTGTCCGGCGCGGCGTCCGCTTCGTAGTACCAGTTGCCGGAGTGTCCGGCGATGGTGAGCGTCGCTCCCGTCGGGGTGACGCTGCTCGCGCTCAGCGTCCGCTGCGGGTAGCGCAGCCAGTCGCTGTGCAGGCCGTCGCGCTCTGTCCGTGCTCGCAGGGCGTTCGCCGCTGATGCTGAGGAGGGCAGGCTGACCTGAGGGGTGGCGTTGCTGGAGGTGACTGTGAGGTTGCAGGCGGTCCAGGTTGTGCCGACGTCCGTGCTGCATTGGACTCGGTAGGTGACCGCGCCGGTGACACCGGCCGGTTTGCCCAGGGAACCGGATTTGCTGGAGCCGATCGTGTTCAGGATGACGCTGGACGGCGCAGCCGGCAGGCCCGAGGGCACTGCGCCGGTCGTCCAGGCGCCCTGCAGCCCGTCGCGCTCCGCTCGGGCGCGCACGCGCTTGACAGAGCCCTTGTTGTCCACGCTGACGGTGATCACGGCGTTGGCGGTGGCGCTGACCGTCTTGCAGGAAGTCCAGCCGGTCGTTCCGGTGGCGTTGTTGTTGCACTCCATGGTGTAGGAGAGGGAACCGCTGGCTCCGCTGGGCTTGTCCCAGCGCGCCTTGAGCGTCGTGCCCTGCAACTGCGCGCCCAGGCCGCCCACCGCGCCGGGCACGCCGCTCGGCACGGCGACGGTGGTCCAGGCGCCGTCGACTGAGTTCTGCGTGGCCTTCACGCGCACGCGCTTGACCGAGCCCTTGTTGTTCACGCTGGCGGTGAGGGAGATGGCGCTGCTACTGGTCACCGTGTGGCAGGTGTCGTCCCAGGTGCCTCCCGATGCGCTGTTGTTGCACCCGACGGTGTAGGCCAGCGCGCCGCTGGCAACGGCGGGGCGATCCCAGCGCAGCTTGAGGGTCGTGCCTTGAACCTGCGCGCCCACGTTGGCCGGCGCGCCCGGCGTCTTGCTCCACGATGCGGTGGCGCTGCGCAGGCCGTCCTGGATGGTGACCACGCGGACGTCGGTGGTGTCGGGCTTGCCGTCGAAGTTGGCGCTGAGGTTCGTGTTGGTCGTCGGGCCGACCGTATGCGGGTTGACGCTGCAGTAGGTCCAGGTGACGCCGTTGTCGTCGCTGCAGGTGACCTCGTAGGAGAAGGAGTCGGTGGACTTCGCGCCGGAGGGCTTGGTCCACACGACCCGGGTCAGTTCAGAACCGCCGCCGGTGCCACCGCCCGAAATGATGATGGTCACCTGGAGACCGCCGGGCACGCCGGGCACGCCGGTGGGCACTGAGGCCACGGTCCAGGGGCCGGCGACGGAGTTCTGGCTGGCGTTGACGCGCACGCGCTTGACGCCGGCCTGGCTGGCCACGCTGGCCGTGATGGTGGCGTCGCTGGTCGCGCTCTCCGTGTGGCACTGGGTCCAGGTGCCTCCGGTGGCGTTGTTGTTGCACTGGACGGTGTAGGAAAGGGAGCCGCTGGCAACGGCGGGGCGATCCCAGCGCAGCTTGAGGGTCGTGCCTTGAACCTGCGCGCCCACGTTGGCCGGGCCGGGCACGGTCGCCTTCAGCCAGGCGCTGGCGTTGCTGGAGCTGTCGATGGCGCGCACGCGCACCTGGGCGATGCCGCCGGTGCTGACGGTGCGGCTGAAGCTCGCCTGGGTGACGCTGTTGATGGTGTGCTGGCGCGTCCAGGTCGCACCGTCGGCGCTGCTCTCCACGTGGTAGGCGTAGGCCGAGGTGGTCGGGCCCGCGCCCTGCCAAGTGATCGTCAGGGTGCCGCTCGCGTAGGACGCGCTCAGGTTCGACGGGTCGCCGCGGCCGATGCCGGACTGCACCCAGCGGCTGGGGTTGCCGCGCTGGATTGCCCGCACTTGCACCTTGTCGGGCACGTTGCTGGTGGAGCCGGTGTAGGTGTGGGTGAGCCGCAGGCTGGCGTCGGTGGTGTTGCCCACGGTGCCGCAGTCGGTCCAGCTCGCGCCGCTGTCCTTGCTGCACATCGCCTCGTAGTTGACCGCGCCGGTCACGCCGGACGGCCGCGTCCAATCGATGGTGATGCGCTTGTTGGAGCTGTCGTGGCTGGCGCCCAATGCCGTGGGTGCGTTGAGCCCCGGCGGGTTGGGCCACACGTCGTCGGAGGGTTCCGACCAGGGGCCTTGGCCCGTGCCGTCGAAGCCGCGCACCCGCACCTGGTAGCGCACGCCGTTGTTCAGGCCGGAGAGGGCCTTCGACGTCGGGGAGGCCCCGACGGTCACAGTGCCGCTGCTGCCGACCAGCCACTTGCCGGTGCCCCACGGAGCCCAGGCCGGATGCCATGAACCGTGGGAGTCCTTCCACAGACATGCGTTGTTCGGGCTGGCGTAGGTCGTCTGGCAGGGCCGCCACTGCACCTCGTAGCCGGTGACGGTGCGGCCGGTCGGGGCCGTCCACGAGACCGTGGCGCCGTGGTTCTTGGCGACCGCTGTGGGCTTGGCCGGCTTGCCGATGCAGAGGGGAAGGTTGACGTTGTTGCCGCTGGCGTCCTGCTGCGGGTTGATGTCGGAGAGATACTTCGACCAGCTCGGGGGCACGCAGCCGCTGAGCAGGTTGCCATCCAGCGAGAAGTTCGCCGTGGTCATGGCGGTCAGGCTGCCGAGTTGCGCCGGGATCTCCCCGGTGAGGCGGTTGTCTTCCAGCCAGAGTTTCGTAAGGCTGCTCAGGTTCGCCAGGCTTGCCGGCAGCGGCCCGGAGAGGCGGTTCACGTCCAGGACCAGTTCGGTCAGCCCGGTGATGTTCCCGATGTTGTCGGGGATCGGTCCGTTCAGTCCACGCTTGTACAACCTGATCACCGTGAGCCCGGTGAGGCTCCCGAGGTCCGGCGGCATTGGGCCGGGCAGAATTGCCTCGCCGCCCTGCATCTCGAGGTGCGTCAGCGCGTCCAGGTCGGCGATGGTGTTCGGCAGGTTCCCGACGCCCCCGGCGTAAAGGAACAACGATAGTTCCAATTTCGTCACCCGGTCGTTGGCCACGGTCACTCCCGTCCAGGTGCCGAGCGCCTTGCTGGTGTCCCAGTTGTCGACATGAGTATTGCCGCCGTTGATGACGCTCTTGGCGGCGAGCAGGGTGTCGCAGTCTTCCACCACGCCGCCCGACGTGTTGTAGGCGACCGCGAGCGCCCCGGAGCAGACGTCGTCGTCGCCTTCAGTGGCGTTCAGCGCGACGGAGGCGCTGTTGAAGTGTGCGTCCGCGCTGGCGGCGGTGTGGGTCACGGTGGTCGCGCCGTAGGCGTATGTGCCGTCGCCCTTGCCTGCCTGCGGCACCGCGTCGTTGTCCTGCGCGGCGGTGAGCGTGACCGTCTGCGGGCGCGACCAGTTGGACGGCGTGAAGGTCAGCGTGCTCGGGTTGGCGGTGATGTCGCTGTCGCCCGACGTCGCCACCGTCACGGTGACGTCGGCCGTCGGCCGTTGGCTCAGCCAAACGGTGTGCGCCTCCGAGCTTCCTTCGGGGACGATGTGCCAGATCGTGGACAGCACCACCGGCGAGGTCTTGAACTCGGCGTCCGTGGCATCGCTGGTCACTTCGGTGTTGCATTGAATGTCCGAGTAGGCCTTGAAGGTGTAGGAGACCCCGGGCGTGAGCCGCTTGGCTACCGTTTTCACCGGCGACAACGCGGCGCCGGTGCACGTACCGGTACCCGGCGCGGACTCCTTGTAGAACCAGCCGCCGGTGTGGCCCGAGATGGTGAGGGTGGCGGTGCTGTAGGTGACGTCCGATGCCGTCAGCGTCGCCGTGCCCGCCTGGGTGATGGCCTGTCCCGCGGCCATGGCTTCGCCGGCGCAGTTGTTGGCGTAGGCGGTGATGGTGTATCTGGTGTCGGGGTCGAGTCCGGTGACTGTGGTCTGTGTGCCGCTGACCGGCCCGATGCATGTCACGCTTGCGCCCGCCGCCCCGCCGGATGCGTTTTCGGCGCGGTAGTACCACGCCCCGCTCCAGTTGCCGATGGTCAGGTCGGCGGTGGTGGATGTCTCGTTGTCCGCCGTGATCGTCACCGGCCCCGACAGCGGCGTCGCCTCGACGTACCAGGGCGCGCCCCGCGGCGCCTGCTGGCTCTCTCCCTGCGCGTTCGCGGCTTGGAGCTTGAAGCGGTACTGGGTGCCGTTGGTCAGCCCCTCGATCGTGTATGAGGTCGTTGAGGCGCCGCTGCTCGGCACGGTGACGGGCTGGCTCCAGCCGGGCGCGGGCGGCGCGGCCCGCCACCGGTAGACGTAGTGCGTGATCGATGAATCCGACGGATCGTCCCAGTTGAGCGTCACGCTGCCGTCGCCGCCGGTGGCGGTCAGGCCGGTGGGCGCGGCGGGCGGAACTATCGGCGCGGGCGGCGTGTAGGGACCCGAGGCAGGCGAGTTGCGCCAATTGCTGCCCCCGCTGGTGTTCTTGGCCCGCACGCCCACGACGTAGGTCTTGTCGTTGTCGGCGTCGATGGTGATGCTGGTGGCGGCATGGTCCAACGCGGCCAGCTGCCAGCTCTGGAAGTCGTTGTCGGTGTAGGTGACGTGGTAGCTGGTCGCGCCGGCGGGCGCGTCCCAGGAGGCCGTCAGCGCGCCGTCGGCGCGGGTCACGCTGACCGACGCCACCGCGGCGGGCGGCGGTGGCGGCGTGTACGGCCCCGCGGGCGGCGAGTTGCGCCAGCCGCTGCCGCCGTGCTCGTTCTTGGCCCGCACGCCCACGATGTAGGTCTTGTCGTTGTCGACGCTGATCGTGATGCTCTCGTTGCCGCCGCCGGGGTTCGCGGGGTGATCTAGCGCCGCGAGGCTCCAGCTCTGCCCGTTGTTTGAGCTATAGGTGACGTGGTAGCTGGTCGCGCCGGGGGGGGTCCCCAAGATGCGGTCAGCGTGCCGTCGGCGCGGGTCAAAGACACCGAGGAGGGAGTGCCCGGCGGCGACTGCGCCAGCGCGTTCGATGTCGCCAGCGCGTGCGGCGCCAGCAGCGCCAGCGCGGCAACCAGCGTCAGGAGGACGACTGATTGCCGCCTCCAAGACCCCGAAGGCGGGGTAGTGAAAGCGCTTGAAGGGCGCACTTGGAGCTCTTTGTTGCCGATTACCCGTGATTAGGCTCTTCAAGCATAGCCCACGTCTTGATGACGATAGATGACGTTATAGTCCAACTAGCTTACGTTCTGATTACTATTGATTCGAGTCAGGGTATAGTCACTCCCAGGGCGGGCGTATCGCAGCCCAGGTGGCCCGAAGGGGCGGCAACACCGGTGGGGGAGAGAAGTTGACGCAACCGGACGAGCGAGACCGGCAGATAGAGGCGCTGCGGGACAGGCTGTCGCGGCTCAGCCAAGCCAGCCTGCGCATCAATGAGAGCCTCGACGTTGAGGCGGCACTGTCGGGCGTCCTGGACGGCGCCCGCTCCTTGACGGGCGCCGCATACGCCCTCATCACCACCCTGGAGGACTCGGGCGAGGTGGAGGACCACCTTGTCGCGGGCATCACCGCCGACGACGCGGAGCGGCTGTGGCAGGACCCTGACGGACCGAGATTCTTCGAGTACATGAACGCCCTCTCGGGATCGCTGAGAGTCAGCGAGCTGGAGGAGTTGACCCGCTCGATTGGCCTTCTGGACTTCCGCCCGCCCGTCAGGATTGCCGCGTTCATGGCCGCCCCGGTACTCCACCAGGGTGTGCGCGTCGGCAACCTCTACGTGGCGACCGACGATCCGGGCAGGGAGTTCACCACCGAAGACGAGGAGACGTTGGTGATGTTCGCCTCCCAGGCGGCGCAAGTCATCGCCAACGCCCGCCGGCACCGCGACGAGAGGCGCGCCAGAGCCAGCCTCGAGACTCTGATCGACACCTCGCCGGTGGGCGTTGCCGTCTTCGACGTGCAGAAGGGCGCTCTGGCGACGTTCAACCGGGAGGGGGCAAGGATCGTCGACGGCCTGCGGGACCGGGAACAGCCGCCGGAGGACCTTCTCGGGCTGCTGACCATCCGGCGCTCCGACGGGCGGGAGGTCTCGCTGCTGGAGTTCCCCCTGGCCGAAGTCCTGAGCACGAGCGAGAAGGTGCGGGCCGAGGAGATCGTGATGGAGGCGCCCGACGGTCGGAGCATCGCAGTGCTGCTCAATGCCACGCCCATCCGCTCCGAGGGGGGCGAGGTGGAGTCGGTCGTCGTCACCATGCAGGACATGACGCCCCTGGAGGAGGTGGAGCGGCTGCGGGCCGAGTTCCTGGGCATGGTGAGCCACGAGCTGCGCATGCCGCTGACCTCCATCTGGGGCTCGGTGATGGCCATGCTGGACAGCGCGGAGGACCTGGACCCCGCCGAGATGCGCCAGTTCCTGCGCATCATCCTCGATCAGGCCGGCAGCATGCGCGAACTGATCGGCAACCTGCTCGACGTGGCCCGCATCGAGACCGGGGAGCTGCCGGTCAACCCGGAGCCGGCGGAGGTGGCCGCGCTGGTGGACCGGGCCCGGACCGCCTTCCTGAGCGCCGGGGGCAGGAACAACCTCGCCATCGACCTGGCGCCGGACCTGCCCCTCGTAATGGCGGACCGCAGGCGCATCGCCCAGGTCATCGGCAACCTCCTGACCAACGCCGCCAGGCATTCGCCGGAGTCGTCCGCCATCACGGTCGCCGCGGCGCGCGACGGCGTCTACGTGCAGGTCTCGGTGGTGGACGAGGGCAGGGGAATACCCACCGAGCGTCTGCCCAACCTGTTCCGGAAGTTCTCGCGCCGCGATGACGACGACCCGGGCGGTGACACCGGCCTGGGGCTGGCCATCTGCAAGGGAATCGTGGAGGCCCACGGAGGCCGCATCTGGGCCGGCAATGAAGGACCGGGACTCGGGGCGCGGTTCACCTTCACGGTCCCGGTGATCGATGGGGCCGCGGCCGCACGCCGGAGGTCTCCGGGGGACCGGCGGCAGGAGATGGGAGATGCGGGGCAGACGGGAGACGCGGAGCCCATCCTCGTGGTGGACGACGATCCCGAAACGCTCAGGAACCTCAGGAAAGTGCTCTCCGGCGCCGGCTACCACCCGATTGTCACCGCCGACCCGGAGGAGGTGGTCCTCCTTGTGGAGGAGCATCGTCCCCGCTTGGTCCTGCTCGACATGATGCTGCCCGGCTGCGACGGCATCGAGTTGATGAGCGACATCGTCGCCGTCGCCGACGTGCCGGTGATCTTCCTGTCGGCCTATGGGCGCGACGAGGTGGTCGCTCGGGCCTTCGAGGGCGGGGCAGCCGACTACATCGTCAAGCCCTTCTCGCCGACCGAGCTGGTCGCCAGGGTGGGAGCGGTTCTCCGGAGACTCGCGGCGCCCTTCCGGCCCGAGCCGTCGGAGGGCTACACGCTGGGCGACCTGGCCATCGACTACGCCCAGCGGCGGGTCACCCTCGCCGGGCGGCCGGTGCAGTTGACGGCCACCGAGTACCGGCTGCTGTTCGAGCTGTCGGTCAACGCCGGGAGGGTGTTGACCCACGACCAGCTGCTGCGAAGGGTCTGGGGGTCGAAGAGGCCCGGCAACCTGGCTGTGCTCCGCACCCACCTGAGAAGGCTCCGCAGCAAGCTCGGCGAGGACGCAACCAACCCCACCTACTTCTTCGCCGAGCCCCGCGTCGGCTACCGAATGGCCAAAGCCGACCCGCAAGAAGAGTCAACCCAGCCCCAAGACAACAAGGTTTCCACCTAGACCCCGGGGGATCTCCCGTGGACAGCACCAAGTCCTCGCCCGCCACTACCCCCCGGCGGCTACCAGTCTGCCGCTTGCGGGCGGACTGCTGGCCGGGCGCGCCTCGCCGCATTGCCCCAGTGCTGCCAGCTGCCTGCTGCACCTTTCCTGCCGGGCCGTTTCCTGGTCTCGGGTCTTGTGAGCCGGTAGCCTTCTCGCGTGACGCTCACCGAGGCCGCGGCTGCGCCGACCATCGACGACGCCCGCCGCGCCTCTCACGAACTCGCCGCCGCGGGAGTGTGCAGGGTGCTGCTGTACGGGTCCGTCGCCCGCGGTGACGCCGGCCCCTACAGCGACATCGACCTGGTGGCCGTCTTCGATGACTTGGACTACAACCGCCGCGCCGGTCGCCAGCTCGCGCTGAGCGCTGCGGCGCAGGCCTCGACGGGCTGTCGGGTGCAGATTCATGCCACCGACTGGCCCGAATGGTTCCACCGCACCCGGCGGGTCTCCGCGTCGTTCGAGGCCGGCATCGTCGCTGAGGCGATGGTCCTCTATGACCGTCCGCCCGGCGACATTTCATGGGACAAGGAGATCGGTTTGGCCAGCGACAACACCCAGGAGGCTCTCGGCCGTCTCGATGAGGCCTCCAAAGCTCTCAACGACCTTCTCGGCCACACCCGCATGAGCGAACTCGAACAACAATCCCTCATCGCCGCGGACGGTGCCTCGGTCCGCCACTATCGCCACTGGCGTCTCATCAACGTCTGCCAGAGCGCCGCAATGGCCATCGAGACGTCCCTGAAATGCCTCATAGCGCTCTCAGGGCAGCCGGTGAGGCGCAGACACGACATCGACTACCTCCTCGGCCTCACCGGCGACCACGCCGAAGCCGCTTGGCAGATATTGGCTCCGCTACGGACCGGTCTCGCCGAGCCGGGACAGGACCGCTTTGAGGACATCACCGTCTGGCGCACCGCGGGCGACTACCTAGCCGACCATCCCGAGATCGATCTTGCCACCACGATCCGGCTTGCTCCCGGCATCGCCGCCGCGGCCGTGCAGCTCGCCTCCCTCGCCGTGGACCTCACCGCTGCCCGTGTCGAAGACGATGCCCTTCTGCAGCCGGTCCGGCATGTCGTCGCCGCGGTCGCCGCCGCCCTCGACGACCGCGATCTCGTCGAAGGCCAGTCCCGCGGCCGCGTCATCACCCCCACCGAGCACGGACCCGGCTTCACCTGACCCGCGCAGCTGTGACCGGCCTCGGGAGTTTCAAAGGGTTGTGACCGGCCTCGCCCTCCGCCCACACTCTCCGGCGCTCGTGGCGGCGTCGGCGCTGGCCCAATCCAGGACTGCTCGGCCGGGCGGCGCCCGGTCAGGGGCCTAGTGCGGTCAGGGGCATCACCAGCACTCCGTCGTCGCGGCGGTAGCCGTGGCCTGTGGCCGTCACCACGACCAGGTTCGCCGGGGCGTCCACGTGGCGCTCCTCCACAGTGTTGCGAAGCTTGAGCCGGATGCCGGAGTTCTGGCGCGTCCTTGTTCGGCGTTCGGCGTGCCGTGCGTGCTTTCTGGATGACCGTTTCGGGCCTGGGCATCCGATCACGTCTAGGGGCGCTCTACCAGCCGCGCGTCGATGACGTGGGCGGGCCAGCCGACGGCGTTGGCACTGAGGCAGACACGGGGCCTTGCGAAGCCTCTGCCGCCGCTTATGGCAGCGGACCGGCAGCCGCATCTGCGGCGGTGGGTGGCCTCGAAGGACACGGCCGTGCCGGCCTCTCAGGTGGTTGGGGTCTCCAGCCTCACGCCTTGGAAGCTCAGGAAGTCGGTGTCGTAGGACACGACTGTGCAGCGGTGCTCGATGGCGAGGGCAGCCAGGTGGGCGTCGTTGACGAGGTTGGCGCCCGTCTCCAGCGGTGCCAGCAGCTGTTGGACGATGCCGAGGTGGCGTGCCGTCGGTTCCACGACGACGGCGGCGGGTTGGGCCAGCCAGTCCTCGGCTTGGGTGATCGCGTCGCTTACCGACAGCGGCTCATCGAAGATCCGTTCGTTGGTGGACAACCGCAGGAACGCCAGCAGCACTACCCAGCAGAACGCCACCCGGGCGCCGCCGCTGAGCGCCTCGTCGAGCCAGTCCCGGGCCGAGGCATGCTGGGGCGCGTCCCGGTTGACCGCGTACAGCAAGACGTTGGCGTCTACGAGCTTCAAGATCCGGTCTCCAGCCGGTTGGCGAGTTCGCCGTCCTCGAGTTCGCCGGCAAGGCGCAGCGCCTTGTCGAGGTCGGCCTTGGCGCGCCCCATCGACCGGGTCGTCGTTCTGAACTGGCGTGGCCCATCAGCAGAGCCCCGGCCCTCGCGGACCAGGTCGTTGAGGGCCTGCTTGAAGGAGACCCGACGTTCGACCATGCGCTGGCGGACGATCTGTTCTGTGTCGGAGTCGAGTGTCACGGTCGTACGCATCTTGACAGCATAGCATCAAATGATGCTTTGCTATCAATAGACGACCGTAAAGATGTCGGCCAGTCCTCCGGCGGGAGTCCGCGAGAACCTCATCGGTGGCTGGCGGTGCCGGTGGTGCCGGGCCATCTCAGCACGAGTACTTCCTCGCGGAGTTGCTCGCGTGTTGCTGTGGCGTGGCGGGTGCGGAACACCCGCCCGGGGACGGCATCGAAGTGAGCCGTCCAGCGGGCGGGGAGTAGATAGGCCCGAGCGTATTGCATTGGCGCCAGCGCGTCCACGCTTGCGTGGGCGGCTTTTCGGAGGCAGTCCCGCGCGAGGACGCTGAAGGTGCCGCGGCTGCGGCTTCATCGAGCGTGGGTCAGCGGGACGTACGGCAGTTCTTGCAGTTGGGAAGGTCGTGGCAGTCGGCCGGAGGCGCCATGGGGTGCGCCTACAACAGTGCTGGTTCTACGTGAAGCAGGTCGCTTACGTCGCGCACCCGGTCGGGTGACGCGATCCGACTGGTGATCTCGTCGATGCACGAGACGGCGACTGCCCGGCGGCGCTCCACCATCTGCTGCGCCCAGGACTGCTCGCCGACGAGCGTGTTCAGCAGGAACACCCGCTTGCCGTGCTCATAGGCGAGTCGGGCCTGCATTCGGGCTCCCGACGTGATTGATGCTTCGATCACGACCGTGCCTTGGCTGATGCCGGACGTGACCTCGTTGCGCTTGCCGAAGGTCCATCTGGCTGGCGTGGCTGTGGGGAGGAACTGCGACACGATGAGCCCGTCCGCGGCCACGATGTCCTCTCCGAGAGCCCGATTGGCGGCTGGGGCTAGCCGGGTGATCCCCGAGGGCAGCACGGCGATCGTGCGTCCGCCACATGCGAGGGTCTCCCGGTGAGCGGTGGCATCTATACCGATTGCTAGCCCCGACGTGACGGTGAGGCCCCTGTCCGTTAGCGAGCGGACCACGCGGCGGGCCTGGTGGATTCCGTCAGGGGTGGCTGATCGGGTGCCTACCACGGCGACGCTGTGGGCGTCGCGGTCGGCGTCGAGGCCGCCCCGATAGAACAGGAAGGGCGGCAGGTTGTGGATCAGCCGCAAGTTGAGCGGGAAGTCGTCGTCAAGCACAGTCGTCAGGCGCGCCCCAGCGGCGGTCGCAGCCCGGTACTCCGAGTCCGCTCGCTCCCAGGCGGCTGTCCAGCTATCCGCTGAGGCGGTCTTGATCACCCACCCGGTCCTGTGGGCGTTCGCGCTGGTCTCCAGAATGTCGCCGGCCACCAGACCATCGAGAGAACGCTCGCGGTGGGCCTGCCGAGCGAGAACCCCCCAGTCGCACCGGTCACCGGCGGAAACCAAGCTGCACAGCGCGAGCATCTGCCGCTGGGTGGACGTCATTTCGGGCATGTGGCCCCTCCTCTGTGTGCTCTGGCATCCCGGTGCCGGACGGCCCGGGCAGCGACGCCTGCGATCAATGTAGCCACGGGGATGGCCTGCAATCCGTGGCGCCTACGTCACTGCTCGCCAAGCCCTCCTCGTGCTCTCGGTGCAGTCAGCCGACGTCGGTAGGTTGGTGCCCATGACCGGAACCGGAGCCGCAGCGGACGAGTACCGCGCCACCGCGATGAGCGCTGCCCTTGAAGCTGCCCGCGCGGCTGCAGGCCGTTCCGAGTTCTACGAGACGATCGTCGACCACTGGCTGACCCTCGACACGACCGCCGCGCTAAACGCCGCGCTCGGCGTCCTCCACAGCGCGGGGTTCCACATCGCCGCCCGTGACCGCACACGCCTGCACGCTCAGGCCCTCGAAGCCGCACGAACCGAGTTCTGGCGCCGCCACAGGATCATCGACGCCCTAGACGGGGACGTGGCCGAGGCTTCCATCGTCGGTGTCACCGCCGCCCTCGACGGGTACAAGCCGGCGACCGCCGCCGAGGCCGAAGCGGAGTTCAAAGCCGCGGTCGAGGCCGCGGCCAAGGCCATGACGCCATAGTGGCCGAACGCTGGCCCGCTAGCCCCATCTGCTCAGCCTCGACCTGCTCGTGCACGGACCTTGCACGCTGACCTAAGAGGCCCCCACAGCGCAGCCACGGCCGCCTAGTAGGCGGCCGTGGGAGGTGGCGTTCGGCGCCGGACCCGGATGGAGCCAAGCCTAGGCGCCGGTGTATTGGTGCGAGTGCATGATAACCCGAGGCTGAGAGACGGTTGCAGCCCTCCTAGGGACATTCTTGGGCGTCACGGTCACTCGCGACCGCCGGGGCTGGTTCATGGAACGCCTGAGAGGCCGCGGGGTCCCCGGCGACGGCGAGCATGAACCCGCCTTCGGCGTGTCCGCGGTGAAGGGTCAGAGTTCGTGGGCGGGGGGTTCGGACTGTGGTGGGCGTGGCCGCTGCCCGGATTGGAGCGCCCAGTCGAGGACGGCGCGCCGGCGTGCGGCGAGGTGGCCGGCGGCCTCGGCTAGGTGGCGGTGGAAGGCGGGGTCGGGGTCTGTGGGCGGCGGGTTGGTGGCGAGTTGTGCGATGCGGAGGGTTTCTTCGTAGGTGACGGTGGGGGCGTAGCGCTGTTTGTGGTAGCGCAGGCCGTCTTCGATGGTGCAGGCGCCGGCGCGGTCCATGGCGGCGATGTCGATGTAGTCGCGGCCCTGTTGGCGGTGCTGGATCACTTCGAGTTTGGTGGCCATGAGGTCCGGGACCGACCCCACCGCGATGCCGTCGACGACGCTGGGCGCGGCGAGTTGGGTGGCGTGGCCGGCGACAAAGCCTCGGAGGTCTCTCATGACGGTGACGGGTACGCCGTCGAAGGCGACCTTGGCGATGTGCTCCCGGTCGTCGTCCTTGTAAGCGGCCCGGGCGGCAGATGACAGCAGCTTGGCCGCGACCGCGCGCGAGTCGAACGGTTGCAGGGTCATGAAGTCGAAGTCGTGGCTGTGGCGGTGCCGCAGCACCATGGCCACCGCGGTGCCGCCCATCAGCGCGCAGTCGAGGCCCTCTAGGGCGGCGGCGAGGCGGGGCCACGCCGCGATCATGTTGTCGTTGAGGACGTCGCTGTAGTCCTCGATGACGGTCAAGTCAGCGCCTCGATGGCCGCGGCGATCAGCTCGGGGACTTCGGAGCTGGGGTCGGGATAGCGGCTGTGGCAGGCGGCTAGCTGCTCGACGGTGAAGCTCGACAGCACCCAGGATCGGGCCTCGGAGTCGAACGACTCGATTAGGCGGCAGCCCACCAGGGTGGCGTCGCGGGGCAGGCGCAGATCGGCGGGGTCTGATCCCGAACAGAAGTGGTGCCAGAACTCGCCGGGCACCGGACCTTGGGGGCCTCGACGCTGGGCAGGGTCGGGTCGGGGCACATCCGCCATGAGCGCGGCGGTGGCCGAGGCACCCGCAAGGCGCCAGAACACGATGCGTTCATGTTGGCCCCGCACCGGCGGGGTCTCCTCGCTGGACACGACCAACGCGGCGTCGAGGAGCTGGCGCAGCGCCGCTGCGGCGGTTGTGGCGTCGAGGCCGGCGCGGTGCGCGACAGCGGCTTCAGCGGCGCCGCGTGGCCAGAGGCGCAGCACCGACAAGATCTCCCTCTCGCAGGGCTCCAGAGCCTCAGCCGGAGAAGCCGCTGGGGCGGTGATCGCCGTCATGGCGGTGGGGCTGGCCACAGCGTCGAGAGTAGTTGCCGCCAGTGACGGCGGCGACGGTCGTTCCGGCACCGGATGCCGGGGTCTTGCCGCGTCCTTGTTCGGCGTGCCGTGCGTGCTTTCTGGATGACCGTTTCGGGCTTGGGCATCCGATCACGCCTGGGGGCGTTCTGCGAGCCATTCGTCGATGACGTGGGCGAACCAGCCGACGGTGTTGGCACTAAGTCGGATGGGCTGCGGGAACTCGCCCGCTCGCTGCATGCGCCAGATTGTTGTTCTTGAGAGATTCAGCAGGTCTTCGAGGTCAGCGACCCGCAGAATCCGGCGTTCGGGTCGGTATTGCCAGCGATGCGCTTCGCCCTGTCATCCCACAGCAGAGCCACACCCACGGCATAGCCGCGTCAGACGCGCTCATCACAACTCTCCTCCCGATCTGAGTTGATTACTGCTGCGCCTGCTTAAACAGTTGTCTGGAGGGATGACCGCTTCGGTATGGATAATTCATAAGTCTTGGTTGCGCGGCGGCAGCAACCTACACCACCGAGTCCACCGCATCAAGAGGCTCCAAGCGGCCGACGGCAACAGCGCTGAACTCCGGCCGACGTACCGCGATCCTGCGTCGAGCGCGCTCTTCTTGCGACTGGCCCGTCGAGAGTCGGAACTGCCCGATCCAGCGGCTCGGCGAGTGGCGGGGCACACCAGCGCCTGCGCAATACCCGGTGAGGCTCACGCCTCGCCGCCGCCGGCGAGCATCAACAGCGCATGCAACAGCACCTTGCCCCGATCAGTCACTAACGAGAATATCGAGAGGGTTCGAACTTCTCACACTATGGATGTTGTTGTGCGTAGTAAGCACGTCGGAATCAAAATGACCTGGTTAGTTGAATGCAAGTATTGGAATCGGCCGATTTCGAAAGACAAGGTCCTGACTCTCCGGACGATTGTAGACGATACTGGTTCAGATCGTGGATTCATGATGGCAGAGAACGGCTATCAATCGGGTTCTGTGGAAGCCGCCAACCGCACGAATATAACCTTGAGTTCCATCGAAGCACTAAAGGAAACTCTGTCGGAAGAGTTAGGTGTGGTCAAGCTACGATCGATCCTAGAGCGCGTCGAAACCTGTCGAGATCGCTACTGGGCAATTGACAAGCCAGATCGGATCGCCCTAGGGTTGCGACATGATGTATGGACGATCGGTTACAGCGGCGCAACTGTGATTGCAGCGGTCGAGCTTACAGCAGGCCATGCACTGCGTAGCGGCTTTCCGATTACATATGATCGACAGTTGGCAGCTTTCTCGTCCTTTGCCAGCAGCCGTAGAGATCTCCAAGCGACAAGTGATGAGGAGGCAATCACGAATTCTGCAGACTTGTACGTGGTCTTGGATCGAGAGATTAGTGATCTTGAGGCTCGTCTCAATGTGGCAGAGAGGATACTACGAGAGCGAGCGGAGCATTAGTCATTGTCCCTTAGCCAGGTCACATTTGAGCCGCAGCGCGGTATGCAGCGAGTTCTCCAGGTGCGAGTTCTTCAGGTGCGACGAGGCTGTAGTGGTGCTCGCGGGCGATGGTGATCTCGTCGTTGGATTCCTGGAACTCGAAGAGAGCTATGACGCTCTGCTCCATGAATTGAGCCGCGACTGGGCGGGCGATCAGGTCGGGGAACTTCTGCTCAGCGACTCGTAGGTCCTGCCAGATCTGGATGACGCTCAGTGAGTCCGAGCCGCCCTTGGCCTGTACCGGCAAGATGTAGTGCGCGCCGTGTTCGTCCAGGCCGACGTAGACGTCGTCGGTCTCGACCTGCGAGCTGCTTGGCGTGCCGTCGATGGCGTTGGTGATGGTGATGCTTGTGCGCAGGTGGCTCTGGAGGGGGTAGCAGGCGAGGCCGGTGAACACATCGAGCAGTCGGTTGTATCGGACCCGGGCCAACAGGGCCTGTTCGTCCGTTAGAGAGTACTTGGAGATGACACCGGGTGTGGCGTCGGGTAGGCGGATCGTCCGAAGGCCCTGTCGTGGCTCGATGAGATTGAAGGGCACGGTCCGCAGCGTGTAGACGGCGTTGCCGCCCGGGAAGATTGCCCATTCGCGGCCCCGTGGTGCTGTTCGTCGGATGGAGTCGGGAAGCGGCACCCGGTAGCGCAGCGAGTACACGATGTCGCCGAGATTCTTGGGGCGGGGTGCTCCCAGTGCGGCAGCAGCTGAAATCAAGTCGTCTCTTGTGAAAGTCACTTGATCGTCACCTGGATTGTGGCGCTGGGCGAAGGTCCACTCGATGATCTGCTGCGCCAAGCTCGCCGTGGACACGTCAGGCCAGTCCTTCGGCGGGAGTCCGCGAGAACCTCATCGGGGGCTGGCGGCGGCTGCGGCGCCTGGCCATCTCAGCACGAGTACTTCCTCGCGGAGTTGCTCGCGTGTTGCCGTGGCGCGGCGGGTGCGGAACAGGTCGATTGACTCGACCTCGTATCCTGCACGCTCGGCGATCTCAGCCAGGATCTGCCCGGTGCGGATCATGACTCTCAGGTAGGAGGCTTGGTCGCCTACCACGTACGCGAGGCGGGCGCCGGGCTTCAGCACCCGGCTCAACGAAACCAGGTGACGGGCCATCCCCCCGAAGTACAGCTTCGTGACCCGGTGGTACATGCGCTCGAATCCCGAGTTCTTGTCGAGTTCGATGCGGCGGGCTTCTATCGCTGAGGCGATGCGCTCGACCTCGGCGTCGTCTTGAACCCAGGCGTCGTCAGCGTCGTCGCGGTAGACGCCGCGGGTGTTGGACCTCACTAGGTCCTTCTTCATCGCCTGAAGGTCCGACCGGCTGCTGAGATAGCCCAGAAGCACCGACTCGAGGCGCACTGTGCGCGAGTAGTCCTTCTCGTTCGGATACGGCGGCGAGGTGATGACCGCATCGACACTGTTGGGCTCCAGTAGTTCGCCGACCATTCGGGCATCTGCGTCCAGCGCGACAGCGGAGGTGGCGGCGCGCGGCTGGAGTTGGCGCAGGTCGGCGCACATCGCTCGCATGCGCTCAAGCCAGACAGACACCACCGGAGTGTCGAGCTTGACCGTTCCGAGGCCCACCTCTGGCCCGAAGCGCAGATTGCCGACCTCCACCGGCAGGATCCGAGCCAGCGCGAGCCGCTCGTGGTCAGCAAAGGCCGAGTCATATTCGCCGTCGAGGGCGTCACGCAACACCAGCACCTTGTGAAGCGGCAGAGCGCTGATGGAGTCCTTGAGCAGCAGCTTCGCGCTAGCGGCGGGAAGCGTCCGCAGCCGCACTCCCCGTGGGACCGATGACGCCGGCTCATCGGAGATGCCGTCCGCAGCCAACATAGCGAGCGCCTTCTCGGCCACGAGTTCGGCGTGCGTGAGCAGCTCGTCAGGATCTGGAGTCCAGTTGACCTTGGTGGAAGCTGCGAGCCGAGACAGCGGCACCGCTTCGAGGCCACAACTAGGCACGCCTAGCTTCTTCGCCTCCACAAGGGTCGTGCCCGTGCCGCAGAACGGATCGAGAACCCGGCTGTCGGCGTCGAGACCGAACCGCTGGGAATAGTCGCGCACGAGGTGAGGCGGGAACGACAGCACGAAGCGGTACCAGTCGTGTGCGGGGGCGTCCCGCGCCAACAGCGTGTTCATGGCGCCGTTGGTGCGCGGCCGCGCGGCAGGAGCCATGTCGGCCACCGTAGACCACGCCTCACTCCCAGGAAGGGCAATCGGTCGAGCGGTGCTTCCAGTCGACGAAGCGGGCATTGAAACATGACGGCGGGACATCAGCAACCTCCTTGAAACGAACAGATGTTCGACAGTAAGGCTTGGCTGTGACATCAAAGGGTTGGCAGGAGCACGCCGTGCGTGGCGTGGTGGAGCTGGGGAGAATCGAACTCCCGTCCGTTGGGCGGTTGCCGGGCTTGCTACGACCATTCCCGAGTCTGCGGTTTGCGGCTGCCGCTACGCCGGGTCGTGCGGATCGGGTGATCCGGCCGCCGGATCTTCCTCCGGTGCCAGCGGTCTTTGCCGGCTGTCAGCGGGTCTCTCCCCGCCGTCCATCCCTGCTTCTGGTGCCAGGCTTGCAGCGATCAGGCCCCGCGTGCCATTGCTGGTCGCGATGATTCTCGTCGGCTAGATCAGGTCTGATCAGGCGGCGAGAACGAGAGCGTCGTCATCGGCGTCTCTTTGGGTGCCCCGTTTAGGGAGTCTGAGCAACTCCGGTCGCACTCCGCGGCCTCCTGGTCCCGACGTCGAAACCGGTCAGCCCCTTGTGCAGTCTCTTTTCAAGCTGCGGTCCCCGAAGGGGGACCCATCATGATACTCAGGCGACGGACACTCATCATGTGGCTTGGGACGCCTACCGCCGACAAACTGAGACTCAGGAAGCCACGGCAAGGGCCCCCTCGAGAGCGGCGATGCGCTCGCCGTGGCTCACCATCCGCTCCAGTTGCTTGCCGTGGGCGGCCAGCGTGGCGGTGTGGGAGGCCAGGATCTCCTTGATCTCGCCCAGCGTCTCCCTGATCGCCTCCAGCTCCTCGCGGTGGCTTCTCATCTCCTCGCGGTGGGCGGCTTCTAGCCGGTCTATGCGGGTGTCGAGGCGGCGGATGTCGGCCCGCAGGGCCTGCAGGAAGTAGCCGAGCAGGCCCAGAAAGCCGACGCCGAGCACGCTGATCACAGCCGCAGTGGCTGACATGTCCATCAATATATCTCCTTATTCCACATCATGCAAGATGTCAGTGCAGTTGGCGGCCCTCGTGCGGCGGGCCGCGAACCGTTCTGCCATGATATGTATCAGAACAGAATGTGAAAGACTACAGCTTGTCGAGATGCGGCAGTCAAGCTGCGTGACCTAGCGCGGCCCGGATGCGGTGGCGGGTCATCCATAGCCGCAGCAGCACCCCAACCGCCAGGAGGATCGCAGTCGATCCGTACACCATGATCGGCACCGAGGCCACCAGCGCGCCGTAAAGGCCCCACTTGAAGCCCTCCAATACGGTCAGCCACCAGGTGCCGGGGGACACGCCGACCGGGACGTGCGTGCGCCATACCGCGATCAGCGCGGGTCCGAGATACAGCCCGTTGGACAGGCCCAGCACGGTGCCCAACACCGTCCAGCCCGCAGCCCGCTGGATCCCGACGCTGGCCAACACAACCGCAGCGCTTATCAGCAGGCTGGCGCGCACCCGGGCGCCGTTGCGGTACAGGAGGTACAGCGCCAGCCCGAAGCTGGAGACGGCGGCGAAGATCGACGGGATCGTCTCCCAGAACTCGTTCTCGACCACGTAGGCGAACCAGCCCAGATTGATGGTCATGCCTACCGCGGCCCAGGTGGGTGACACGCCCTCTGTCTGTCCCGTGCGCAGCAGCTTGACGATCTGGGGCACGATCTGCACGAAAGTCGCCCCGTTGGCGACCACGGCGACCCAGAAGGCGAGTTCCTGGCGGCTCACGGCTGTTGGGCGGTGCGCGGCTGGCGGCCAGCGGCCGGGGCGACCGTCAGCCTGGACCGGCTCATGGCTGTTGGGCGGTGCGCGGCTGGCGGCCAGCGGCCGGGGCGACCGTCGGCGTGGGCCTGCTCATGGCTGCCGCGGAGTGCGCCGTCGGCGGGCTGCGGCCATGGAACGGGCCGCCTCCGCGTCGGCGTCGCGCTGCTGGATGTCGCGGCGCCGGTCGGCCCTCGACCGGCCCCGGGCCAGGGCCAGAGCAATCTTGGCCCGCCCCTCGCGGAAGTAGAGGGCCAGAGGCACCAGCGCCAGCCGGTCCTGGTCGACGCGGGCGGCCAGCCGCAGGATCTCGCGGCGGTGGGCCAGCAGCTTGCGCACCCGGTCGGGGTCGGAGCGGAACGACGCCGAGGCGTGGGAGTAGGGCGAGATGTGCAGGCTGTGCAGCCACAGCTCGCCGCGATCCACTCGCGCCCAGCTCCCCGCGATCTGCACCTTGCCCTCTCGAAGCGACTTGACCTCGCTGCCCTCCAGCACCAGGCCGACCTCCAGCGTCTCCAGCACGTCGAAGTTCCGGCGGGCGCGGCGATTGGTGGCCACCACCAACGCTCCCTCGGGGACGTCGCGAGGCTTCTGCGACTTGGCCATCGTCGCTCACGGTACCCGTGGCGGCGCGGCGGCGGGCGGCGCGGCGGCCCGCAGCGCGGCGCGGCTGCGGCAGAGGAGAACTGGCCCGGCGATAGCGTGCGGAGCGATGCTGGAGATGTCGGCGCAAATGCACCAAGCGATGGTGGCCCACGCCATCGACGGGCTTCCCCACGAGGCCTGCGGGCTGTTCGCGGGACTGCCCGACTCGCACCGCGTCGAGCGGTTCTTCCCGATGCGCAACGCGGCGGAGTCCCGCGAGATCTACGTGCTCGATGGACTGGAAATGATGGACGTGGAGCGCGCCGCCGACGAAGCCGGCCTGCTCGTCATGGGGGTGATGCACTCCCACACCCACACCACCAACTACCCGTCGCCCACCGACATCGCCGACGCCGCCCGATTCGACCCCTTCGGGGCGTGGCACTTCGTGATCGTGTCGCTGCGCCATGCCGAACCGTCGCTGCGGTCGTTCCGCATCCTCGACGGCCAAGTCACCGAGGAGCCCGTGACGATCGACGGCTAGTCGCCCAAGAGTTCCCGGATCGCCGCGGCAGCCACTACGCCGGGCGCCTCCAGTGGACCGAAGTGCCCCAGGTTCTCGAAGCTCAGGAAGCGTCCAGCAGGCAGCGCATCGGCGATTGCGGGCGCGAATTCTCCGGGATTGGGCGTTGCGCCCACCGTTCCGGCCGCCACTGTGGAGGGAACGTCGATCCGGGCCGCCTCCTCGGTCGGCAGACCGCCGCTGGCCTCGAAAGTGCGGGCCTCCGTCTCAGCCGAGCAGGCCAGCCGGACCCGGCCGTCGGGCAGATCCACGAATCCGCCCTCGACGTAGGCGGCCAGCGCATCGGCTCGCATCACGCCCAGCGGTGACCGGCTCGAGTAGCGGGCCAGGGCCTCGGCGCGGGAGTCGAAGACCTCGCGGCGGTTGCGGGCCCCCGCGGCCAGCGGGTTTGCGTTGGGAGATTGAAAGAATCCACTCGGCAGCACGATCGGCTCGTACAGGAACAGACGCTCGAAGGTGCCCGGTCGGGACCGCTCGGCCAGCAGCAGCGCGGCGCCGCCCATCGAGTGGCCGAACCCGTAGAGCTGCGGTGCTGCAATGGCTGCGACGCATGCAGCCACGTCGGCGCCCATGCCGCTCCAGGCGTAGTCGTCGCCGGGAGCGGGCCCCGAGGAGCCGTGGCCCCGGAAGTCCAGAGCCCACACGGTGAAGCTCTCCTTGAGGTATCGGGCCAGCGGACGGTACGCCAGCCCGTGGAATCCGGTGGCGTGACATACCAGCAGGTCAGGACCCGACCCTCCCATCATTCTCAAGTTGAGCTTCACACCGTCCTCGGATCGGACTTCTCGGGAGTCTCCCGTCCCGGAGGAATCGGCTCCTGCGACCCGCTCGGGAGCGTTCGGGGTGTCCTCGCCGGCCGGGTGGCGACGGCCGATCAGGCCCCGACCGTGCGCGGTGAACACGACGCGGCCGTGCTGGTTGGTCATCGTGCAGCCGATGAACACCGTGCCCCGGTCCGGATGCCGAGACGAGGGCCGGGTGTTGAGGATCTCGACCGTCGCGGCCAGCGAGTCGCCGGGCCGCACCGGCTCCAGCCAGCGGACCTCCTGCATGCCCCCGGAGCCGCGGCTGTCGGCCCGCGAGATCACGGCGTCGATCCACAGACGGGCCCACGCCGAGCAGGTGTGCCAGCCGCTGGAGATCAGCCCACCGAAAGGCGAGTCCGCAGCGGCCTCCGGGTCGGTGTGGAAGTACTGGGGGTCGAAGCGCCGGCCGAAGTCGATGATCTCGGCCTCGGTCATCTCGTAGGTGCCGAGCTCGATGACATCGCCGGGCGTGAAGTCCTCGAAGAACAGCGTCGGCTCGGGCATCAGATAGTTCTATCGGCTGCTCCTGTTCCTATGGACGCTGGCATTCCCGTCGGCTGGATCGCGCCGGTAGCGTCGAGTGGTGACCCGCTTCGCGGCCTCGGGCCTGCTGGGCCCCAAGTACCGGGCCGCGGCGCTCTCTCTGATGGTCCTGGTGGCCATCGCCTCCTACAACAACCTTTCGGTGACCGCCGCGCTCCCCGCTATCGGCGACGACCTGGGCCGGGTGACGCTGCTGCCCTGGGTGGTGACCGCCGAGCTGGTGGCGGCCGCGGTGGCGGTGCTGGCCGTAGGCCCGTTCATAGACGGCGCCGGCGCCCGTCGAGCCTTCCGGATCACGGTGATGGCTGCCCTGGCCACGTCGGCGATGTGCGCGGTGGCCCCCACGATGGAACTGCTGGTCGCAGGCAGGCTGTTGCAGGGGCTCGCCATGGGCGCACTGATCGGCGTTGCCCTCACGGCCATCGGCCTGGTGTTCGACGACGCGGCCCGACCGTGGGCCTACGCCCTCATGTCCTCGGTGTGGGGCATCATGGGCATCGGCAGCCCCGCGGTGGCTGCGGCTCTCGTCAGCACGCTGGGATGGCGGGCCGTCTTCGTTGCGAATCTCCCTGTCGGGCTGGTCGCAGCCGCAGTCGGATGGAGCCGGATGCCGTCGGTGGCCCAGGCCGCCGCCGAGCCGCTGGACCGCCGGGGCCTGCTGATCCTCAGCGCGTTCACCCTCGCACTGCTGGTGGCGACCTCCAATCTGGCGTGGTACAGCATCGTGCTGCTGGCTGCCAGCGTTGCGCTCGCCGCCCTCTACGTCGTGCACGCCCGCGGCTCCCCATCGCCCGTGGTCCGGATGCCGCACGTCACCGGGGAGCGTTTCTGGCCGATCCACGTCGTGGCTGCGCTGGCGGTGTCGGGGGGCACCGGGGCCAGCGTCTACCTGCCGCTGTACCTCAAAGCGGCGCGGGGCTCCTCGGCGGCGTTCGCGGCCTTCGCGGTGGTGTGGCCCACGCTGGGATGGTCGACAGCCGCATGGGTCTCGGGCAAGCTCCAGCAGCACGTCCGGGCCCAGACCGTCACCCTCATCGGTGCAGGGTTCATGGCGGTGGGAGCAGTGGCCGTCGCAGCGGCCGTCGCGGTCGGGGCCGCCATTCCGCTGGTGCTGGCCGCAGCCGCCTGCGTCGGCTGGGGGATCGGCACGATCACAACCTCGGGCCTGGCCCTGCTACAGAGCCGCGCCGCCGCGGCCGAGATGGGCCGGGTGAGTTCGGCCCACCAGTTCCTTCGCTCGCTCGGTTTCGCCTACGGAGCCGCGGCGGCCGGTCTCGTGCTGTTCTGGGTGGTCGATCGGCGCACCGGCGACGCCGAGTTGGTCCGGAGCCTGCTCAGCGACATCGAGGCCGTCGTGGACGCCACCGTCGTGGACGCGCTGGCCGCGGGCTACACGTGGTCGCTGGCGGCCATGGCCGTGCTGTCGGTGCTGACCGTGCCCGCCGCGCTGGTGTTGACGCGGGGGCGCCGGCCCCGCCATGGCGCCGGCCGAAGCGCAGGACCGGCGGGGGAGCGGCGCTAGCTTCATCCCGGTCGATCAATAGTGCCGTGCCGCGCCGTCGGGGCACGGGCACGGCAGAGGAGCAGCGAAAGCGCCATGAGATGAGTCGCCCGGCCCGAGGCCTGATGGCGCCGGAGAACCGGGCGGTGTCGCTGGCGGTGATGGCCTCGATGGCGCTGGCCTTCTACAACGCCACCTCGGTCACGGCCGCCCTGCCCGAGATCGGCGCCGACCTGGGAAGGGTCGCGCTCACTCAATGGGTGATCACCGTCGAGTTGCTGGCCGCGGCCATAGCGGTGCTGGCCATAGGGCCGTTCATCGACGGTGCCGGGGCCAGACGGGCCTACCGGATCACCACGGCCGTCTTTGCGGCCACGTCCGCGATGTGCGCCGCCGCGCCCACCATGGAAGCGCTGGTGGCAGCCCGGCTGCTGCAAGGACTGGCCACCGGGTCTCTGATCGGCACCGCCGTGACCTGCATCGGGCTCTCCTACGACGACGCTCTCCGGCCACGGGCCTATGCCCTGGTGGCATCGGTCTGGGGCCTGATGGGCATGGGCGGCCCCGCAGTGGCCGCGGTGCTGGTGAGCACGCTCGGCTGGCGATCGGTCTTCGCGGTCAACCTTCCCGTGGCGGCAGTGGCGGCCGCGGCGGGGTGGAACAAACTGCCGGCGCAGGCCATGGCCCAGGCCGAGCCACTGGACCGGCGGGGCCTCGCGTTGATGAGCGGCGTCGCCGTCGCCCTGCTTCTGGCCACCTCGTCGGTGCGATGGTCGAGTCTCGTTCTCATGGCGGTCGCCGCGCTGCTGTACGGGCTGTACGTGCGTCACGCCCGGGGCCGCGCCGGGCCGATCGTCCATATCCCGCACATGACGGGGCGCCAGTGGTGGCCGTTGCACGCCGTCGCCATCGCCTCCATCGCGGGCGGCACGGGAGCCAGTGTCTTCCTGCCGCTGTACCTGCGAGGCGGGCGGGGGACCACGCTCTCGTTCGCCGCCTTCGCGGTGGTGTGGCCCACAATCGGATGGGCAGTCGGGTCATGGATTTCGAGCAGGCTCCAAGAGCGGGGCATGAGAGCCCCGATCGTGGTCCTGATCGGCTCGGTTCTCCTCACTTCCGCGGCAGCCGCGGTCACTGTGGCCGCCGCGGTCCGGACGCCCTTCGCGGTGCTCTTGGCCGCCTTCGTCTATCTCGGCCTGGGGATAGGGACCATCACCTCAGCGAGCCTGGCCATGCTGCAGAGCCAGGCCGACCCCTCGGAGATGGGTCGCGTGAGTTCGGCCCAGCAGTTCATCCGCTCGCTGGGCTGGACCTACGGAGCGGCCGTCGCCGGCGCCGTGCTGTTCTGGGGCGTAGAGCGGAGGGCCGGAGACGTCGAAGCGGTGAGGGGCCTGCTCGACGACTCCGAAGCGGTGCTGGACACCGCGCTGGCGGCCGCCCTGTCGTCGGCCTACGCGTGGTCGCTGGGCGCTCTGGCGGTGATCTCGGCGCTGACCGTGCCCGCCGCGTTGGCGCTGTTGCACAGGTATAATCCTGATCGAATTACTCGGGATTAGGACTACCTCAGGACCGCGACAATGGCCCTCAAGCGGGACGCACTGGATCTGATCGGCAACACGCCGGCCGTGGACGTCTCGCAGCTGAGCCCCAACGCTGGCGTACGGCTGGTGGCCAAGCTCGAGAGCGCCAACCCCACCGGCTCGGTGAAGGACCGCATCGCCAAGGCGATGGTGCTCGACGCCGAGGCCGACGGAACCCTCGGGCCCGGCAAGCGGATACTGGAACCGTCCTCGGGCAACACCGGCATCGCCCTGGCCATGATCGCCCGGATCCGGGGCTATCCGATAACGGTGGTAATGCCGGAGAACACCTCGCCCGAGCGCCGCCAGATGCTGGAGGTGTTCGGCGCCGAGATCGTGGTGTCGCCCGGTGCCGAGGGCTCCAACGGAGCGGTGCGCCTGGCCCGCCGGATGGCCCTGGACCACCCCGACTGGGTGTTCCTGTACCAGTACGCCAACGAGGCCAACCCCCGGGTCCACTACGAGACCACCGGGCCGGAGATCCTGCGCGACGTGCCCGACATCACCCACTTCGTGGCCGGGCTGGGCACCAGCGGCACCCTCATGGGCGTCGGGACCTACCTCAAGGAGGCTCACCCCGACATTGAGGTCTATGCGGTGGAGCCCCCCGCGGGCGAGATGGTTGACGGGCTGCGCAACCTCGACGACGGCTTCATCCCGCCGGTCTACGAGAAGTGGGGAGGCGCCGACCTGCTCAGCGGCAAGCGCATAGTGCGGCCCCGCGAGTCGGTGGAGCAAACCCGCAGGCTGGCCGACGCGGGCATCTTCGCGGGCCTGTCATCGGGCGCGGCCCTGGCCGGGGCGGTCCGGGTGGCGGAGCGGATCGACGCCGGCACGGTCGTGTTCATCGTGTGCGACGGCGGCTGGAAGTACCTGTCGAGCCAGGCCTGGACCGGTGACCTCGACGAGGTGACCGAGCGGGCCTCGGAGATCATCTACTTCTAGTGGACCCGGGCCCTGGCTCCATCATCTACTTCTAGTGGAGGGCGGGCCTGGGCTCGCTACCCTTCCTCGAATGTCCAAGATCTGCCAGGTGACCGGCAAGAAGCCGCAGTTCGGCAAGCAGCTCTCCCACTCGCACCGCCGCTCCAGCCGCCGCTGGGATCCCAACGTCCAGACCAAGCGCTACTACCTGCCGAGCGAGAAGCGCTGGATCAAGCTGCGCCTGAGCGCCAAGGCCATCAAGACCATCGACAAGCGGGGCATCGAGAGCGTGGTGGCCGAGATACGCCGCAACGGTCGCAAGATCTAGAGCAAGGAGGCGGCGATGGCCAGCGACAAGCGTCCCATCATCAAGCTCCGGTCCACCGCCGGCACCGGCTACACCTACGTCACCACCAAGAACAAGACCAACACCCGCCACCGCATCGAGCTCAAGAAGTACGACCCGGTGATCCGCAAGCACGTGGTCTTCAAGGAGGAGCGCTAACGGGCTCGGGGACCGGGGCATCGGCATGACGCTCACTGTCACGGTCCTCGGCTGCAGCGGCTCGTACGCCGCGCCCGGCAACCCCTGCACCGGCTACCTGGTGCAAAGCGACTCCACGGCGGTGCTGCTCGACTGCGGGCCCGGGACGCTGGGACCGCTCCAGGAGGCGATAGACCTCGCCGACATCAGCGCCATCGTCACCACCCACTGCCATCCCGACCACTGGCTGGAGCTGCCGGTGATCCGCAACGTCTTCATCTGGTTCGTGCCCCGCACCGCCGTCCCCGTGTACGGCACGGCCGAGACCCGGGCCATGGACCGGGCCATCACCGTGCTGCGCTCGGGCCGCACCGACCCGCTGGACTGGACGGTCGTCGACCCGTCCTCGAAGGTGGCCATCGGCGATCAGCGCTGGAGCTTCGCCCGCACCGACCATCCCGTCGAGACCCTGGCGGCCCGGGTCGACGCCGGCGGCCGGTCATTCGCCTTCAGCTCCGACACTGGGCCGGGATGGGACTTCCGGTCGCTGGGGGAGGGCATCCACGTCGCCATGTGCGACGCCAGCCACGGCTGCGAGCACGAGGGTCGGGGCATCCCCCACATGAGCGCCCGGGAAGCGGCCGGAGCGGCTTCCGCGGCCGGGGTCGAGCGCCTGGTGCTCACCCATCTGGCTCCCGGCTGCGACCCCGGCGCGCAGCTCGCGGAGGCGGGCGCCGCGTTCGACGGCGACTTGGACGTGGCCCGCCCCGGCCTGGTGATCTCGGTATGACCGCGCTCGACGACCGGGGCCGCCGAGCCGACGGGCGCGCCCCGGACCAGATGCGGCCGCTGGAGTTCCATCGCGACTACACCACCATGGCGGACGGGTCGGCGCTGGCCGTCTTCGGCCGCACGAGGGTGCTCTGCACCGCGTCGGTCGACGACGATGTGCCCAGGTGGCTGCGCGACCGGGGCACGGGCTGGCTGACGGCGGAATATTCGATGCTGCCCGGCTCCTCGCCCGAGCGGGTGGGCCGCCGGGTGGGTGGGCGCACAAAGGAGATCCAGCGCCTCATCGGGCGGTCGCTACGCACCGTGATCGATCTCAAGGCGCTCGGCAAGCGCCAGGTGACCGTCGACTGCGACGTGCTGCAGGCCGACGGAGGCACCCGCACCGCGGCCATCTGCGGCGGGTATCTGGCCCTGCACGATGCGGTGACCCGGCTGGTGCAGGCCGGAGAACTCGAAGCGTCTCCCATAGGTGACGAGTGCGCCGCGGTGAGCGTCGGGCTCATCGACGGGGCGGCGCTGCTGGACCTGCCGTACACCGAGGACGCCGGCGCCGACGTCGACTTCAACGTGGTGATGACCGGTTCGGGCGGGCTAGTAGAGGTGCAGGGCACCGCCGAGGGCAGGCCCTTCGATCGGTCCCAGCTCGACGAGCTGCTCGATCTCGCAGCCAAGGGGATAGCCGAGATAGTCGCAGCCCAGCGCGCCGTCCTGGCCGAGCCGCCCTCACCCAGGTGAGAGTGGTCGGGCCACTGCCGAGGGTCGCCGCGGCGTGGCGATGATCGAGCTGGCCTGCACCCGCGCCGAGGTGAGGGTTCTTCAGTCACTGCCGAGGGTCGCGGCGGCGTGGCGATGATCGAGCTGGTGTGCGCCAGCGCCAACCCCGACAAGGCGGCCGAGATGGCCGAAGTGCTGGAAGGACACGCGGTGCTGCTGCCCCGACCCGAGGGGGTGGGCGAGGTGGTGGAAGACGCAGACACCCTGGAGGGCAACGCCATGCTTAAGGCCCGGGCAGTGTGTGACTTCGCGGGATCGGCGGCCTTGTCCGACGACACCGGCCTGGAAGTCGACGCACTGGGCGGCGCCCCCGGCGTGTGGTCGGCCCGATACGCGGGACCCGACGCCAGCTATGCCGACAACCTGGCCCGACTGCTGGCCGAGATGCGCGAGGTGCCGCCGTCTCAGCGGAGCGCCCGGTTCCGCACCGTGGCCGCCGTGTGCTTCCCGGACGGCACCAGCCTGTCGGCAGAGGGCGTCGTCGAGGGGGCGATCACCACCGAGCCCCGAGGCGCCGGCGGCTTCGGATACGACCCGGTCTTCGCCCCGGTCGAGGCCGGCGGCCTGACCTTCGCCGAGTTGGGCTCGGCTGCCAAGAACGCCATGAGCCACCGCGCCCGAGCATTGCGAGCCCTGCTGGAGCTGTTGGGGGACTAGTTGCAGGCTTGGTGCCGGACTCCTGCGGGCCGTCCCGAAGCCTGACTGGGCCAAGGACGGCGACCGCTGGAGGTTCGCCTTCGGGCAGCCCACGTCGGTGCCTGCCCAAACCCCAGGACCGGGCGGGGTCTACTGGTAGAAGGCACCCCCGTTGACCACGATGTTCTGGCCGGTCACGAAGTCGGAGCCGCCTCCGGCGAGATAGAGGATGGTGCCGACCATGTCGTCGGGCACCTGGGTGCGCTTGATGGACCGGCTGGCGACCACGAACTTGTCGCTGACCTCGTCGGAGGGCCGCAGCGACGGGTCGGGGATCAGGTCGGGGGTCACCGTGTTGACGGTGATGCCGTCGGGACCGAGTTCTTCGGCGAGACATCGTGTCAAGCCGATGACGGCGCTCTTGCTGGCCACGTAGTGGGGGAAGCCGACCGTGCCCTTGAAGCACGTCGTCGAGGAGATGTTGATGATCTTCCCCGACCCCTGCTGCTTCATGTAGGGGTAGACCGCGCAGCAGGCGAGCCAGACGCCGCGGACGTTGACCTCGAACGTCCGGTCCCATTCGTCTTGCGAGACCTCGTTGAACGGGCCCCGCGTGATCTGCGAGTAGTAAGCGGCGTTGTTGATAAGCACATCGACTGTGCCGAAGGCCTCGGCCGTGGCCGCGGCCATGGCTTCGTTGTCGGCCAGCGACGTGACATCGGTACGGCAACCGATGGCCCGGCCGCCGCCGGAGGTGATCTCGTTGACGGCCTCGGCGGTGTCGAGCAGGTCGGCCACCACGATGTCGAATCCCGCGCCGGCCAGCGCGACGCAGTACACCCGGCCCAGCCCTCTAGCTCCTCCGGTCACGATTGCAGTTGGCACGATCAGCCTCCTTGGTGGTTTGGAGTCTTGGGCTCTTCGGCCGCGAGCGGTGCAAGCGCAGTCGAAGGTCCACCTAGCGCGCTCTAGTCTGGCCGACCGCGAGTATCTGGCGTCGTAGTGTCCACAAGGAGTGCCTGTGCCGGCCTCGGACAGCGTGCCGACGCCTAGCCGCAGGGGGCCGGGCAGGGAAACCTGATGCCAACGGATTGAATGGCTGATCGATGCTGGTATCGCTGACTTTAACGACGCCTGTTGCGACCGATCTGGGGTATCTGCTGCACAAGCACCCCGACCGTGTGCGCTCCGTCGATGTCGGGTTCGGGCGGGCCCACGTCTTCTATCCGGAGGCCACTGCGCAGCGGTGCACGGCAGCGACCTACGTCGAGATCGATCCCTTCGGCCCGGCACGGCACCGGCAGCACCGTCGAGCCCAGGGCCTAGAGCCCTACTTGAACGACCGGCCCTATGCGGCGTCGTCGATGCTGAGCGTTGCGCTGGGACGCCTCTTCCGCACCGCGATGAGGGGCACGTGCGATGCTCGGCCCGAGTTGGTGGCCCGGCCGCTCGATCTCGAGATCGGCCTGCCGGTCGTTCCGCTAAGGGACGGCCCGGAGATGCTGCGGCGCCTGTTTGAGCCGTTGGGCTACGGGGTCGAATGCTCGCCCATAGCACTGGACCCCGAATTTCCGGTATGGGGAGACAGCCATTATGCGGCGGCTCGGCTGGCCGGCCAGCAAACGGTGCGCGCCGCCTTGGAGCACCTGTACGTGCTGCTCCCCGTGCTCGACGACGCCAAGCACTACTGGATCGGCCCCGATGAGGTGGACAAGCTGCTCTTGCGGGGAGGCGACTGGCTCGGATCTCATCCCGAATCCGATCTGATCACCCGCCGGTACCTGCGTCTTCCCGAATACACCCGGGAGGCGCTGGCTCGTCTCGCCGACGCCGGCGAGGACTCCGACCTCTTGGACACGCAGCGCGACGCAGCCGAGCAAGCGACCGAATCGCCCCTTCGCCTGGGCGAACAGCGGCTCGACGCGGTGCTTGAGGCGGTGCGGAGCGTCGGGGCGGGAAGGGTCGTCGATCTCGGGTGCGGCGAGGGCCGGATTCTTGAGCGGCTGATTGCCGAGCCCGCAGTGACCCTCGTCGTGGGAGTCGACGCGTCGGTGGGGGCGCTCAAGAGGGCCGAACGGCGTCTGGGGCTCGACAAGATGTCCGAGCGCCGCCGGGAGCGCATCCAGCTGCTGCAGGGCGCCTTGACCTACATCGATTCCCGGTTGCAGGGCTTCGATGTGGCCACGGTCGTCGAGGTAGTCGAGCACCTCGACGCCGAACGCCTCGACGTGTTCGCCGAGGTGGTGTTCGGGCACATCGCCGCGCCGACCGTGGTGCTGACAACCCCGAACCGCGAGTACAACCAGAACTTCGGGCGGCTCGACGGCAGGGGCCTGCGCCACGAGGATCATCGCTTCGAGTGGACTCGCGGCGAGTTCGAGACGTGGGCTCGCGCCATTGCGGACCGCTTCGGCTACGGCGTCGAGATCAGCGCCGTCGGCCCGGTCGACCCGGCTCGTGGGTCTCCGACCCAGATGGCGGTGTTCAGCCGATGAGGAAGGAACGGTCGCTGTGCCCCGCTCGCCGCCCCGGGCTTCCCAAGCAGATGGCGGTGTTCAGCCGATGAGGCGGTTGGCGTGAGACGCCGGCTCGACCGCATCGAGATGCCCGAGGTCGGGCTCGTGGTGCTCTGCGGCGCGTCCGGCTCGGGCAAGTCGACGTTCGCTCGCCGGCACTTCGCTCCCACCGAAGTCGTGTCGAGCGACCGATGCCGGGCCCTGGTCGGCGACGACGAGACCGACCAGTCCGTCACGCCGGCGGCCTTCGAGCTGCTCCACACCATCGTCGACAAGCGTCTTGAGATCGGCCGTCTCACCGTGGTCGATGCCACCAACACGAAGCCCGAGGACCGCAAGGCCCTCCTCGAGTTGGCGCGCCGATGGGACGTGCTCGCCACCGCTGTCGTCTTCGATCTCCCCGTCGCCGCGTGCCTGGCCCACAACGAGCAGCGCCGGGATCGCCGCACGCCGGCGCATGCCATCAAGCGTCAGCACGACACCCTGCGCCGCGGGGCCAAGCGGCTGCACAAGGAGCGCTTCACACGGGTCTACACGCTCGGATCGATCGAGGAGCTCGACGGCGTCGAGGTGGTCCGCACCAGGATCTGGAGCGACCGCCGCGACGACACCGGCCCGTTCGACATCATCGGCGATGTCCACGGCTGCCATGTCGAGCTGCTGAGCCTGCTCGACCGGTTGGGCTACGACACCGGGGCCGACCCCATCGCGCATCCGGAGGGTCGCCGGGCGGTGTTTCTCGGCGACCTGGTCGACCGCGGCCCCGGTGTTGCCGAAGTGCTCGACATCGCCATGTCGATGGTGGCTGGGGGCAGCGCGCTGTGCGTCGCGGGCAACCATGAGGTCAAGCTGGGCCGGGCCATCGCGGGGCGCAACGTCCGGGTCAGTCACGGGCTGGCCGAGTCGCTCGAACAGATCCAGCGGCGTGCCCCCGAGTTTGCCGAGAGAGTCGCAGAGTTCATCGACGGCCTCATCGGCCACTACGTGCTCGACGGCGGCCGCCTCGTGGTGGCCCACGCCGGCCTTCCCGAGCGCTATCACGGGCGTTCCTCGGGCCGCGTGCGAGACCTCGCGCTGTACGGAGACACCGGCGGTGAGACCGACGAGTTCGGTCTGCCGGTGAGGTACCAGTGGGCTGAGGACTACCGCGGCGAGGCCGCGGTGGTGTACGGCCACATTCCCGTGCCCGAGGCGGTCTGGGTCAACAACACCATCTGCATCGACACCGGGGCGGTCTTCGGAGGCGAGCTGACCGCACTGCGCTGGCCCGAGCGCGACCTGGTGTCGGTGCCCGCGGTCGCTGTGCACTACGAGCCGATCCGCCCCGCCCGCCCCGCCGCGGGCAAGCAGCCGGGGCCGTCGCGGCTGCTGGATGAGGGCGCTGTGCAGGGCGGGCAGCCGGGGTCGTCGCGGCTGCTGGATGAGGGCGCTGTGCAGGGCAAGCCGCTGGGGCCGTCGCGGCTGCTCGACGTCAGCGATGTGCTGGGCAAGCACCATGTAGAGACGAAGCTGGCGGGCCGCGTGTTGATCGAAGCCGAGCGGTCGAGCGCTGCCCTCGAAGTCATGAGCCGCTTCGCGGCCGACCCGCGATGGCTTGTCCATCTGCCTCCGACCATGGCACCCGCGGCCGCCTCGGGCCGCGACGATTGCCTCGAACATCCCGATGAGGCGTTCTCGTACTTCCGCAAGGCCGGCGTCCGCGAAGTGGTGGTCCAGGAGAAGCACATGGGGTCGCGAGCGGTGCTGGTTGTCGCCCGAGACGCCGACGCGGCCCATGCACGATTCGGCATTGCCGGTGCGGAGGCCGGCGTCATCGTCACCCGCACGGGCAGGCCCTTCTTCGCCGAGCCCGAGTTGACCGGTGCGCTGCTTGATCGCGTCAGAGCCGCGGTCGCCGCGGCGGGCCTGTGGGATCGGCTCGGCACCGGCTGGCTCGTCCTCGATGCCGAGATCCTGCCGTGGTCGGTCAAGGCAGCCGCTCTGATCCAGCAGCTATATGCCGCAACCGGCGCGGCCGGCACGGCCTCGCTCAACGCCGCACGCAGCTTGATGGCCGAAGCCGCGCAACGGGGTGTCGACGTTGAGGCCCTCGCAGCACGCACCGCCAAGCGGGCCGGCCATGTCGCCGCCTACATCGACGCGTACCGGCGGTACTGCTGGGATGTCGAAGGCATCGACGGCATCGAGATCGCCCCGTTCCAGATCCTCGCGGCCGAGGGCGAGGTGCTGGCCCGCCGCCCCCACCGCTGGCATCTCGAAGAGATCGACGCGCTGGTGGATCACGCACCGGAGACGCTTCGCCGCACCGGCCGCCGGTTCGTCGACCTGAGCGACGGTGCACTGGTGCAGGAAGCAACCAACTGGTGGCACTCGCTGACCGAGCAGGGAGGCGAGGGAGTGGTCGTCAAGCCGGCCGAAACGATCGTCACTGCCGGACGCCGGTTCGTCCAGCCCGGCGTCAAGTGCCGGGGCCGGGAGTATCTGCGGATCATCTACGGCCCCGAGTATCTCGAGCCGGCCAATCTCGGTCGGCTGCGGCAGCGCTCGATCGGCCGCAAGTCGTCGTTGGCCCGGCGCGAGTTTGCTCTCGGGATCGAGGCCCTCGACCGGTTCGTGGCCAACGAGCACCTAGCCCGGGTGCACGAGTGCGTCTTCGGAGTGCTCGCACTCGAGAGCGAGCCCATCGACCCCCGGCTCTAGCCGCCATCTTCAGCGAGTGGGCCAATCCATACCTCAGAAACCGTTGGAATACCAAGGCGCATTTCTGCCCGTTCTTGAGATTCCCCGTTCGTGGGGGGTGCGGTTCCGTGTGTAGATGCAGACGCGACGCAAGCCAGCGGCGTTCCGCGAGCCCGGAGGCGGCGGTGGCAAAGATCGTCGGGGAGATCATGGCCAGGACTGCACCCGGGGCGGCGGTGAGACATCGTTCGCCCAGGATCGCGAACACTGGGCGGATGGAGTTCTTGTCCACCACACCATCCACGGAGGGGTCTACGTCGCAGAGCATCTCTTGGAGATGGTCGGATCGGCTGCGGAGATTGTCCTGAGTGACGGGTTTGAACTTCTCGCCCATCTTGGTGCGGTTCGTGAAGGGTGGGTTCATTACCACGATTCGGCAGTCGAGCGCCGCGTCCACCGCGTCTTCGAGTTCGGCGTCGTCGGAGAGGCCCTTGTCGAGCTCCAAGTGTTGTGAGCCGATCTCTCCGCCGATCTCGTCGGGGAAGGGCAGTTCTCCGGGGCGTTGTAGGAACTTGCGCTGACCGAGCAGTTCCAGGCTGCCGGCCGAGCCGCGGCGGCCCGAGGTGGGATCGGCTTCGACTGGGCCCGGGGTGGCCTCATCGGCTGGCTTGTCGCGGGCCACCCCCGCGGTGCGTATCTCGACACCGGGCTCGTCGGCCGGGCCGGTGATCGGTTTGGCGGTCACCACCGCTGCGACCCCGCCGTCAGAGAACAGCGATCCGTCGTCGTCGTCCGTGTCGCCGCTTTCGGCTGTGACCGTGTCCAGCGCTGCTTGCGTGAACGGATGGAACTCCGGATCCGAGAGGCGCTTGCGTCCCGTCGCTACATCCTCAACGGCATTCGCTGCGTCGCCGGGCTTGCCGACGTGGAGTCTGTGTGAGAGCCGGCCCGTCTCGCCGCTGGCGACGGACACGACGGTGACGACCTTCGTGTCCGGTGACGGAGCCGGCGGCAGGCACCAGATCATCTGTTCGGCCAGGTTGTCCTCGATGCGGCTGTCGTGGGCTCGCAGCGCCCTGAGGGTCTGCCCGAGTTCCTGCCAGCCGTCCTCGGGACCCGAGATCTGCAGCCAGTTCTCGGCGTCCTGGTCGGGCGGTATCAACACGGGGCAGACGATGTAGCCGGCGCCTTTGCCGCGTGTGGCCCGCATGGCACGCCCGACCGCTTGGATCACGTCGATGGGGCTCTTGCGCGGCGCCAAGAACGCGACCGCCGACAAGTTCGGGCTGTCGGTGCCCTCCCCGAAGATGCCGACGTTGGTGACGGCGTGCGGAGCACCGGGCGTGGCCTGCGCTAGATGCACCTTCGCCTCGTCGCGCTCAGAGACGCTGCTGGAGGCGTCCAGATGCTCCACGGTGAAGGAAACCGGGCTGCCTGCTGCGTTGTCGGCCATCCACCGGGCAACCCATTCGGTCACCTGCTCGGTTTGGAGCGTCTTAGCCATCGACTTCGACTTCTCGACGGAGTTCAAGAACGCGATGCACGACTCGACGACCGGAGGCCGCTCTCCGAGCTCTTGGGCTTCGGCACGGGTCGCTCCGCCGAGAACCAGCGCCAGCACCAACCCCTTGGTGAACTCGGCGGCGGACAGCGCCTTCTTGGTCTTCGGCTGTCTACGGGCGAGCTCGTTCGCCAGAGCGAACAGGGCCGGGTCGTTGACGCCCAGAGCGATGATCCGATAGTCGGCCAGCCAGCCGTTGCGGACGGCCTCGGTATATGTGCGGCGGTACAACTCGACACCGAACGTCGCTTCGTCGTCCATGTCTCGCACAACCCAGCCGTTCCCGCCGCGGGAGGGGCGGGTCTGCCCGCCATAGACCCGAGGCGTGGCAGTCTGGTAGACGCGGTAAACGGCCGCCAACCGCGCGTCGTCGTGGCAGACGCGATCCAATCTGTGATCCGGGTCGGGTCGGTCGTGACCTGGCCCTTGATCTCCGACGCGCTGACATGGCTCAAATCCAGCGTTGGATCGTCCTTCAACGCGTCGAGATGGTGCTCCTCTGCGGGCTTGGAGACGCGGCCCTTGCTACCGCCCAGACCCGGCAGTGCCTCGGCTCCGCCCTCGGCGAGATGCCCGGCCGTCTGGTCCGAGCACACCGACAGCGACCGGATCGGCTGGCCGGCATGGATCAGGTACTCACGGCGCAGCTGCGCGACCAGCGCAATCGACGGACACGGCACCACAGCCGTGTCACCAGCGTCGCACAGTTCCTCAACGATCCGAAGCGAGATGCGGGTCTTGCCTGTACCGCACGGCAGCACGATCTTGCCGCGGGCCCGCCCCTTGAGACTGCCGCCGGTAGTGCTGTCCGCGTGCGCCCGCAGTGTCGCCACACTCTCCGAGAGCGCTTCGTCCTGCATGCAAGACTTCGAGCGCACAGCACCGGGGCCTGCGTCCGCGGCGCAATGGGGGCAGTCGCCGTCGGTGGCCGAGGCCGCAGCCTGTGCCTCCAGGTCGGCGGTGATGTTGACGACCTTGATGGTCTTGCCGGATAACGCCACGGTGCGCGTGGCGGGAGCGCTCGGGGGTGCGTTGCCGTTGGTGATTAGCCAGCGTTCCTCCCACTCGTCGCCGGCCGTGGCGAACCCAAAGGAGTCCAGTTCGTCCTTGCCTATGGGATTGCCCGTCCCGGTCTCGTCGAGCTTGCGGGCCTTGCACTGGATCGCGACCAGCCCGTCGTCGGATCGCCGGACGCCCACAGCGTCGATCCCGTCGTCAGCGGCAGACGAACCAGGGAACACCGCCTCACGGTCGGGCCAGTCCGCCCCCTCCAGCAGGCTTCCAGATCCCATTCCCGGATATCGGGCGCAGTTGCGGTGACCGCCTCCTCCAACCAGATCCCGTCGCCAGGATCGCTGCGGCGAGCAGCCATCAAGTCAAGCGCCGCGGCGATCCGCTGTGCTCTCCCATCGCCGGGCCCGGCCGATCCGCCCGCTGCTCCGCTTACAGCTTCCGCCCGCTCTCGGCTCTGAACGGCGCAGCGAACTGCTCAGGGACATGCGCGGGTCGCCAATTCGAGCGATTGCCTGCGCGGAACCCAAGATGACCGCGCTCCCCCCTGGGATCAACTGACCCTCTCTTGGTATGGATCAGCCCCCCAGTGCGGACGGGGGGATTCGAACCCCCACACCCTTGTGGGTACTGGGACCTAAACCCAGCGCGTCTGCCTGATTCCGCCACGTCCGCGAGCCCGCTCAGGGTAGCCCACACCGGACAGGGATCAGGTTCGCAGGACGGGGTTGTGTTGCGGTCGAGCACTGGCGGCGGGCTGGGGGCGGCCGTCTGAGTATCCGTTGTGCCGAGCTGGGCGATTGGTGTCGGACCGGGAGTGGGATCGTGTGGGTTGCGGCGGCGGTTTGAGTTTGAGTTGGCCGTTGTCGGAGTGCAGTTGCCAGCCGTCGTCGTGGACGAGGTGGTGGCAGCGTTCGCACAGCAGGGCGAGGTTGTCGATGTCGGTGGGTCCGCCGCGGCTGAACCACTCGATGTGGTGGGGCTCGCCCCCTTCGGCGGGTGCGGCGCAGTTGACGCAGCCGCCGTCGCGGGCCGCGAGTGCGATGCGCTGGCCCGAGCTGGCGTTGCGGTCGGCTCTCCCCAGCCACAGCGGGTCGCCCTCGGCGCTGAAGACGGCGGGCAGGATCTTGGCTTGTGCGGCCAGCTCGGCGATCCGGTCAGCGGCGACGGGAAGGCCGTCGTCATAGCGCAGGCCGCGAAGCTCGCGGGCCACTGTGTCGTAGTCGGCGATCAACAACAGCGTGGTCTTGGGCCGGTGGTGCGGCCCCTCGCCGGTGATCAGGTTGGCCAGCGCGTCGGCGCGGCGCTGGGCTGAGGTGAGCCCCTCTATGGGGCCCGATCCATACACGGTGGCGCCGTTGCGGTGGGCGCGCACCATGGCGTTGAACGACACGCTGACCCGCTTGCCGGTGTCGGCATCGAAGTACGCCGACAGCCGCCACGAGCCGTCGGGGTCCTGAACCAGCGACGCCCACCGGCTCTCGCGCTGGCGCCTGCGCTCTTCAGCAGACGCGCCCGGCTTCATGTAGCACCGGGTCATGCGGGCGAACATGTCAACGGGGTGGCCGCGGGCCATCTCCAACAAGGCGGGCTCGTCGGCGTGGCCGGGATCGGCGGCCACCCGAGCGATCACCCGGGCGTGTCCCGCAGTGATCTCCCCGGCCCGCCACGCGTCCACAGTGGCCGGCAGCTCACCCAAAGACGCAGCCAGCTCCACATCGGCGGTGGCCTGACGGGCCGACACATGCAGCCTCTCGCGCATCACCGCCGACACCGCCCTGCCCCCGCAGCGGCGACGCATCTCCGCCGCCGTCTCCGCCAGCATCGCCTCCACCCGCGACCGCTCCCGGCCCAGCGCTGCCATACGTTCCACCAACTCGTCGTCACCGAGAGCAGACACATCGGCATCCCGAGCACAGGCGACACACCCGGCGCCGGGAGCCTCAGCAGATTCGATCCCTGATCCCATGCCTTCCACATTAGACAGAGGGTGTGACAAACAACCCTAAAAAATAACTACAAATAAGAAAAATCTATTGTGAACGCCGGTCGGGCGGGATCATCGTGCGGCACCGGTAGCCTCGTGGCTATGACGTCGCATCCATTGTCGCCCCGGCTCCGTCCCGAACCCGACGAGGTCGGCTTCGAGACTCCGACCACCGTCGCCAACCGTCACAGCGAGGTGTACAACCGGCTGCTGCAGGACCGCATCGTGGTGCTCGGCTCCGATGTCAACGACGAGATCGCCAACTTCATCATGGCCCAGCTGCTGTACCTGGAGGGCCAGGACGCCAGCAAGCCGATCTGGCTGTACATCAACAGCCCCGGAGGCTCGGTCACCTCGGGGATGGCCATCTACGACACCATGCAGTTCATCCAGCCCGCGGTGGGCACGATATGTATCGGCCTGGGTGCCTCGATGGGGCAGTTCCTGCTGTGCGCGGGCGCTCCGGGCAAGCGCTACGCCCTGCCCCACGCCCGCATCATGATGCACCAGCCCCTCGGCGGCGTTCGGGGCCAGGCCACCGACATCGCCATCCAGGCCGAGCAGATGGCCTACACCAAGAAGCTCCTGCAGGAGCGCATCGCCCACCACACCGGCCAGAGCGTCGAGCAGATCGAGGCCGACTCCGACCGCGACCGGTGGTTCACCGCGTCGGAGGCCATGGACTACGGCATCATCGACCACGTCATCGTCAAACGCGGCGAGATGCTCTAGGGCCGCCTGGCGCGGTCGCGGCATAGCTGCGGCCGGGAATTGGCAGTGTTATGCACGGATGGCGTGCGTTCTGCTGCCAGTTCGGCAGTGGCTTGGGCTGACCCGGGGAATTGGCAGCGTTGTGCACGGGTGGCGTGCATTCTGCTGCCAATTCGATTAAGAGCCGACGCTCAGACGCTGGCCGACAGTTCTTTGATGGCGATGGCCGGGCCCTCGCGGTGGCCGAACACGGCCGAGCCGGCCACCAGCACGTTCGCGCCGGCCGACACCGCCGCGGGGGCGGTCGCGGCGGTGATGCCGCCGTCTACCTCGAGGTCGATGCTGCGCCCCGAGTCGTCGATCATCTGGCGCACGGCCGCGATCTTCGACTCGACGGAGGCGATGTAGCGCTGCCCACCGAAGCCGGGGTTCACGGTCATCACCAGCACCTCGTCGATCATTCCCACCACCTCGGAGATGCTCGACGCCGGAGTGTGCGGGTTCAGCACCACGCCGCAGCGGGCGCCGGCCTCGGCGATGGCGGCCAGGGAGCGATGCAGGTGCGGGCAGGTCTCGGCGTGGATCAGCACCGTGTCGCAGCCGGCCTCGATGTAGCGGGGCGCGAGCTCGTCGGGCTTCACCACCATGAGGTGAGCCTCGAAGGGCAGATCCACCAGCGGCCGGCACGCGGCCACCACATCGGGACCGAACGTGAGGTTGGGCACGAACACCCCGTCCATCACGTCCCAGTGGATCCGGTGAGCCCCCGCCTCAGCGACGGCCTGGCACTCCTCGCCCAGGCGTGACGCGTCGGCCGCCAGCATCGAGGGAGCGACTTCCACCACCACGCCCGCACCCTAACCGAGCCACGCGACGGGGTGGTCCACCATGCCGGCAAGTCGCTATCGCCGACAGTGCCGATACCGTCGCGGCGTGGAGTTGCGGGTGACGGCCACCGCGCGCGACGGCGTCGGCGTGGCTAGGGGCTGCGACGGGCGGGTCGTGTTCGTCGAGGGTGCCCTCCCCGGCGAGCTGGTCACCGCCGAGATCCACACCGTCGATCGGCGCTGGGCCAGAGCGAGGGTCATCGAAGTGCTCGACGAGTCACCGCATCGCGTTCCGATCGCGTGTGAGCACCATCTCGAGGGCTGTGGCGGATGCGACATGCTTCATGTCGACTCTCGGGCCCAGATGCAGATGAAGGCATCGATCGTCGTGGACCAGCTAACCCGCCAGGGCGTGGACGCGCCGACCCCAGCCCTGCGCATGCTCGATGTCGACCGGGGCCGCACCACGGTGCGGGCCAGGGTGGTGGAGGGGCGGGCCGGGTTCATGGCCCGCTCCAGCCACGAGGTGGTCATACCCGAGGACTGCGGAGCGGTGGACGACGGGGCCGAGGAGCTGCTGGTCGAGGGCCGCTACGGACCCGCCGACGGCGTGTTCATCCGGGTGGGCGCCCGCACCGGGGAGCGGATGGTGGTGGTCAACCCCACCGTGGACGAGGTGGCGGTGCCCGACGATGTGATGGTGGTGGGCACCGACGAGCTCGACGGTGACCGGCGGGCCTGGATCCATGAGGAGCTGTCGGGGCGCCGCTGGAGGATCTCGGCCCGGTCGTTCTTCCAGAACCGGCCCGCGGGAGCGGAGGCTCTCATAGACGAGGTGGCCGAGATGGTGGAGGAGCTGGCCACCGACGGCCCAATGGTGGACGCCTACGCCGGTGTAGGGCTGTTCGCGGGCACGGTCGGCGCTGGCCGCAAGGTCACCGCCATCGAGCGGTCCGCCGACGCCGCCGCCGATGCCAGGGTCAACCTGGGAGATGGGGCCAAGGTGCTGCGGATCCCGGTGGAGAAGTGGCGGGCCTCGCCCGCCAGCGTCGTGGTGGCCGATCCAGCCCGTTCGGGGCTCGGCGACGCGGCCGTGCGCCCGCTGTTGTCGTGCAAGCCCCACCTGGTGGTGCTGGTGAGCTGCGACCCGTCGTCGTTCGCCACCGACGCCCGCCGCCTCATCGACTCCGGCTACGCCCTGGACCGCTGGACCGTGGTCGACCTGTTCCCCCTCACATCACACATAGAGACGGTCGCCGGTTTCGTCGCAGCCCGCTAGCACACGCCGAGGCCTCGGCTGTGCTTCGGGGAATTGGCAGTGTTGTGCACGGATGGCGTGCGTTCTGCTGCCAATTCAATCAACGGCGATGCTGGCTGTCAGTAGTGCCAGGGGAAGGGGGACCAGTCCGGGGGACGCTTGTGCAGGAAGGCGTCGCGGCCCTCGGCCGCCTCGTCGGTCATGTAGGCCAACCGGGTGGCCTCGCCGGCGAACACCTGCTGGCCGATCAGCCCGTCGTCGACCAGGTTCAGGGCGAACTTCACCATCCGCTGCGAAGTGGGGCTCTTGGCGTTGATCTCTCCGGCCCACTCCAGCGCGACAGCCTCCAGATCGGCGTGGGGGACCACCGCGTTGACCATGCCCATCTCGAAGGCCTCCTGCGCCGAGTAGGTGCGACCCAGGAAAAAGATCTCGCGGGCCTTCTTCTGGCCGATGAGCCTGGCCAGGTAGCCCGAGCCGAAGCCGCCGTCGAAGCTGGCGACGTCGGTGTCGGTCTGCTTGAACAGGCCGTGCTCGGCGCTGGCCAGGGTCAGGTCGGCCACCGCGTGCAGGCTGTGGCCCCCACCCACGGCCCAGCCCGGCACCACCGCGATCACCACCTTGGGCATCATGCGGATGAGGCGCTGCGCCTCCAGGATGTGTAGCCGTCCCGAGCGCCCCGCGTCGACGGTGTCGCCGGTCTCGCCGGAGGCGTACCGGTACCCGTCACGGCCGCGGATGCGCTGGTCGCCGCCCGAGCAGAAGGCCCAGCCGCCGTCCCGGGGCGACGGCCCGTTGCCGGTGATCAGCACGCAGCCCACATCGCCGGTCATGCGGGCGTGGTCGAGGCAGCGGTACAGCTCGTCCACGGTGTGGGGCCGGAAGGCGTTGCGCACCTCCGGGCGATCGAAGGCCACCCGCACCGTGCCCTGATCGACCGCCCGGTGGTAGGTGATGTCGGTGAGATCCTCGAAGCCGTCCACGGCTCCCCAGGCCTCCGGGTCGAAGAGTTCTGAGACCACGACCGCACACTACAGTGACCACCGGCAGCGACTGCACCGAAGGCGACGGGCGCCGCGGTGACCGTTCGGAGGGCGCGGCGGGCGACGAGGGGGCTGCGCCAGAGCGGGGCCGTGTCCTACAGCGACCGGTTCGGAGAGCCCGTAGGCGGACGAGCGGGCTGTGCCCGTTGCTGCAAGTTCCCATCAGCAGGCCGAAGTAGGGTTAGGGCCCCTGTGAGAGCCGCCCTGCTAACCGATCCGGGTTCCCCGCTGGAGATCGTGGACGATCTCGACCTGGCCGAACCCAGGCCCGGCGAGGTGTGCGTGGCGGTGAGCCACAGCGGCATATGCCATAGCGACCTCACCGTCATAGAGGGCGGCTATCTGTTCCCGGCGGTGCTCGGCCACGAGGCCGCCGGGGTGGTGGCCGCGGTCGGTGCCGGGGTGAGCCACGTCCGCGAGGGCGACAAGGTGATGATCACTCCGCTGGCGCCGTGCGGGCACTGCGACGGCTGCGCCCGACAGCAGGTCAGCCGCTGTCCGCAGGCCATGAGCTTCGTGGCCGGCACCCGGCCCGACAGGACATCGCCGTTCTCGCGGGCAGGCCGGCTCGTTCACCGGGGCGTGGGAGTCGGCGCGTTCGCCCAGCGCACGGTGGTTCCGGCCTCGGGCGTGGTTCGCCTCGAGGACAATGTTCCGTTGGAAGTGGCCTGCCTGATCGGCTGCGCGGTGCAGACCGGGGTCGGTGCGGTGCTCAACACGGCCAAGGTGGAGAGGGGCGCCACCGTGGTGGTGACCGGCCTCGGCGGGGTCGGGATCTCCGCGGTACAGGGCGCCCGCATCGCGGGAGCGGCCCGCATCGTAGTCGCTGACCCGGTGGAGTCCCGCCGCCAGGCAGCCCTCAGCCTGGGGGCGACCGACGCCGTGAGCGGCGACGCCGCCGAGGTGCGGGCCGCGGTGGCCGACGCCACCGGCGGCCGGGGCGCCGACTACGCCTTCGAGACAGCGGGCGTGGCTGACTTGGTCAGACTGGGCTTGGACGTGACCGGCTCGGGAGGCACGACCGTGGTGGTCGGCGCGCCCCCGCCCGAGCACACCGTCGACATCGGCTCGGCGACCGTATTCATGATCCAGCAGAAGCGCCTGCTGGGCAGCCTCCTGGGCGACTGCTGGCCGCCCCGCGACATACCCCGCCTAGTGGCACTGTGGCAGCGCGGCGATCTAGACCTCGAGTCCATGATCACCCACCGGGTGCCCCTCGACGGCGTGAACGAAGGCTTCGACCGCCTCCGCGCCGCCGAAGGCGTCCGAACCGTCGTAGAAGTAGCCCCAGCGCCATAACAGAAACCGACAGCGACCAGCGAGGCCGGACGGAGCCCGGCGACAGGACCCGCCGGCCGGGCGAGTCTTCCTACGAGCCCCTACACGAACGCTGAGGCGAAGACCAGCGACACGATCGTCATCACCTTGATGAGGATGTTCATGGACGGTCCGGCGGTGTCCTTGAACGGGTCGCCGACGGTGTCGCCCACCACCGCCGCCTTGTGCGGCTCGGATCCCTTGCCGCCGTGGGCGCCGGCCTCGATGTACTTCTTGGCGTTGTCCCAGGCGCCGCCGGCGTTGGCCATGAAGATGGCCAGCGCGAAGCCGGTCACCAGGGCTCCGGCCAGGAAGCCGCCCAGCGTGTCCACGTCGATGAAGCCGATCACCAGCGGCACGACCACGGCCAGCGCCCCCGGCGCCAGCATCTCGCGCAGCGATCCCCGGGTGGAGATGGCCACGCAGGCCGCTGAGTCCGGCTCCACGCCGGGAGTTCCCTCGCGCAGACCCGGGATCTCGCGGAACTGCCGGCGCACCTCCTCGATCATCTTGTTGGCGGCCCGGCCGACGGCATCGATGGTGAGCGCCGCGAACAGGAACGGGACCATCGCGCCCAGGAACAGCCCGATGAACACGTCCACCGACCCGATGTCGAGGCTGAACTCGAACGACGGGCCCGCTTCGGCGGCCAGCGCCACCTCGAAGGACTTGAACAGGGCCAGCGCGGTGAGCGCAGCCGATCCGACCGCGAAGCCCTTGGCTATCGCGGCCGTGGTGTTGCCCAGCGAGTCGAGCGCGTCGGTGACCTCCCGCACGCTCGGGTCGAGCTCGGACATCTCGGCGATCCCGCCGGCGTTGTCGGCGATGGGCCCGTAGGCATCGACCGACACCACCACCCCGGTGGTGGCCAGCATCCCGACCGCGGCCACCGCGATGCCGTACACGCCGCCGAAGGTGGTGTCGCCCAGGGTCTGCTGGCCGCCCCAGTAGGCGACCAGCACGCCGACGGCGATCAGCCCGACCGAGGCGGCCACCGACACCATCCCGGCCGACACGCCCGACAGCACGGTGGTGGCCGGGCCGGTCTCGGCCTGCGAGGCGATGCGCCGCACCGGCGGGAAGTGGTCGCTGGTCCAGATTTCGGCCACCTTGCCGATGCCCCAGCCCGCCACCAGGCCGCCGATCACCGACAGAGGCAGTCCGTACCATCCCTCGAACAGGTCGCTGTCGCCGAAGAATATCCGGCCCATGATCAGGGTCCCGATGACGGTGAGGACCATGGCCACGGTGGTGCCCCGGTGGAGTTGCTTGGACAGCGACTTGACGTCGGTGCTGTCGCCGCCGCGCACCGCGAACGAGCCGACGATGGCCCCGATCATCCCGACGAAGGCGATGGCCATGGGGAACACCAGCAGCTGCACGATGAACTCGTTGCTCGCCATCTCCGCAGTCAGTCCCAGGCTGAAGGCGGTCAAAGCCACCGGAGCGATGATCGAGCCCGAGTAGCTCTCGAACAGGTCGGCGCCCATGCCGGCCACGTCGCCGACGTTGTCGCCCACCGCGTCGGCGATGGTCGCCGGGTTGCGGGGGTCGTCCTCGGGGATCCCGGCCTCCACCTTGCCCACCAGGTCGCCGCCCACGTCGGCGGCCTTCGTGTAGATGCCCCCGCCCACCCTGGCGAACAGGGCGATCGAGCTGGCCCCCAAGCCGAAGGCGGTGAAGATCTCGAAGGCGTCGTCGGTGCCGATCCACTCCACGAAGAGCAGGTAGCTGAAGGTCAGCCCCAGCAGCGACAGCCCGGCTACGGAGAACCCCATGACGGCGCCGCCCCGGAACGCCAACGGCAGGGCCTTGGCCGGGCCTTCGATGGCCGCATTGGTGGTGCGGGCGTTGGCCATGGTGGCCACGGTCATGCCCGCATAGCCGGCGCCGGCCGACAGGGCGGCCCCGAGCAGGTAGCTCAGGAAGGACAGGGCCACTCCGGTGATCACCGGTATGAGCACCGCCATGATCACCACGAAGCCCGCCACCCAGGTGTACTCCTGGCGCAGGAAGGCGCGGGCGCCTGCCTGGATCTGCTTCATGATCGACACCATGCGCTCGTTGCCGGCCGGGGCCGATGACACGTCCTTGTAGTAGAAGGCCGCCAGCACTAAGGCGGCCAGGGCCGACACCAGCGCGATGTAGGGGATTGCTTGCAAGACACTGCTCCCTTTGCCGAGTCCTAGAACCCGGCGAGCCTACTCTTGGGGGATGACTTCGGTGCCGGATAGCAAGGCTCGGCTGCGGGCTCGCATGAGGGCCAGGCGGGCAGGCCTGAGCCCCGAGGCCGCCGCCGAGGCCGGAGCAGCGGTGGCCCGCAGGCTGGAGTCGATGCCGGCGATAGCCGGCGCCCGCCGCGTCGCCGCCTACCGGGCCGTGAGGGGGGAGGTGCCCCTCGACGAGTTCCTGGACGGCGCCCGCCGCGAAGTCCTGACGCTTCCACGCGTCGTGGGCGACGATCTCGAGTTCGTGGCCTGGTGCGACGGCCAGTCGTTCGCGCCGAGGTCCTTCGCCATCCCCGAGCCGGTCGACGGCGAGGTGGTCGCCCTCGCCGACCATGATGCGGTGCTGGTGCCGCTGGTCGCCTTCGATGCACGCTGCCACCGCCTGGGCCAGGGAGGCGGCTTCTACGACCGGGCTCTGGCCTCCCTGGCTTCGGGCCCCGCCGCGGCCGGGCCCGCCACCATCGGCGTGGCCCACTGGTTCCAGCAGGTCGACGAGATCCCCCTGGAGCCGTGGGACATGCCGCTCGACGCGGTCGTGACCGACCGAAGCGTCATCATCTCAGACCGCGGGCTGCTGGCTTGATCGGGCGCGGAGCGTTCGCGGGCTTGGTGCCTTGATCGCGCCCTGTTGGGGCGTGAGGCGATAGAAAATAGCCGTGCATGTCATCGTGGTAGGGGCTGGCGAGGTCGGCTCCTACGTGGCCGCTCGCCTCAGCCATGAGCGCCACAACGTCGCGGTGGTCGACGTCAACGCCAATCGCTTGCGCCAACTCGGCGCCGAGCTCGACGTGCTCACCGTGGAGGGCAGCGGCACCCATCCCAGCATCCTCACCGAAGCCGGACTCGACAAGTGCGAGCTGGTGGTGGCCGTCACCAGCAACGACGAGGTCAACCTGGTGGCCTCGCTGGTGGCCAAGCAGCGGGGCGTGGCCCGCACCATCGTTCGCATCGAGGCCGCGGAGCTGCGGGGCAGGTCCGCGACCGAGCTTCGCCAGATCTTCGGAGCGGACCTCGTCATCGATCCCGACTACGAGACCGCCGAGAGGATTCTCGACCTGCTCGACTACCCCGGGGCGTCGGAGATCGCCGTCATGGCTCAAGGCGAGGCCATCGTCATCGGAGCCCGCCTCGAGGCCGAAGCCCCCATCGTGGGCCGGAGACTGTCGGAGATCGCGGCCGAGTTCGAGCCCGACTGGGAGTTCATGGTGGGCTCGATCTCGAGAGGGGATCAGACCTACATCCCCCGCGCCGACTACGCGCTCATGGAGGGTGACCTGGTCCGGGTGGTCTGCAAGCGACGGGCCCGGCGGCGGGTGGCCCGGCTGATGGGTCTGGGCACGGGCACCGCTCGCCATGCGCTGCTGCTCGGCGGAGGCCGCACCGCCGAGATCCTGGCGGCCCGCCTCGTGTCGAGGGGCGTGGAGGTCGTGATCGTCGAGCGCGACGCGGCCCGGGCCCTGGAGCTGGCCGAGGACCTGCCGGACGTGCAGGTGTTCGAGGGCGACATAACCGACGCCGACCTCCTCGAGGAGACCGACATCGGCCGCTTCGACACGGTGGCCGCCCTGACCGGCGAGGACGAGGCCAACATCCTGGCCTGCCTGTACGCCAAGTCGGTCGGCGCGTCGGAGACGATCGCGGTGGTGCACAAGCTGGCCCTGCTGTCGCTGCTGGACTCCGCCGGAGTGGACGTGGCGCTGTCGCCCCGCACCGCCACCGCCGACGGCGTGATGCGCTTCGTTCGCGGCGACGTGGCCGCGGTGGCGACCTTCCTGCAGTCCGATGCCGAGGTTCTGGAGCTCGAGGTAGCCAAGGACAGTCCCGCCGACGGGGCCCTGCTCAAGGACCTCAGGCTGCCCAAGAGCGTGCTCATCGGGGCCATCGTGCGCGACGGCAAGCCCCAGATCGCTCGCGGCCGTAGCCGGCTGCGGGGACGCGACCATGTGGTCGCCTTCGCCACCCCGGACTCGGTGCAGGAGGTCCACCGGCTGTTGACGTGCGACGTCTAGGCCGGGCGGGGGCTCGACCGGCGGTTCGGCGGCGGCGCCGCCTCGCAGCCGGTCTGAGCCGTGCCCGCCCGCTGCTGGCGGGCGCAGCGGAGCAGGCACCCGCCCGAAGAGTGTCGTGGACGCTCGCCGCCATCACCGATGCCGGTCTCGTCCTCGGCGTGGCCACCATGGTCTGCGGACTCGCCGGAATCGGCGACGACAACGTCGACGCGGCTGTCTTCGGCGGTGTGGGGGCGGCCTGCGCGGTCCTAGCGGCCCTGGCCCGACGGCGGGTGGCGCCTCCTGATCGGCCCGGCCCGGGCCGCGTGTTCGCCGGCATCGCTCTGCTGTGGACTGCGCTGGCGCTGTTCGGCGCGGTCCTCTATGCCGGCACCGGGGCACTGGGCCGTCTCGACGACGCCCTCGTCGAGTCCGTGGCCGGCTTCACCACCACTTCGCTCACCCTCCTCGAGGCCTCCGAGGCGTCGCGCGCCGTGCTGCTGTTCAGGGCCGCCACCAGCTGGGTGGGCGGTCTCGTGGCGATCCTGATCGCGGTGGTGACCCTGCCCGCGGTGCTGCGCTCCACCGCGCTCATCGGCTACACCTCGGGACGGCGGGGGCTGGATCTTGTGCCCAACGCCACCGTCGGGACCCGCCGGGTGATGGTGCTCTACTCCGGCTTCACCGCGGCATGCGTGGCCGGCTACCTGCTCTGCGGCCTCGGGCCGACCGAGGCGCTCGTCGTCGGGCTGGGCACGGCATCCACCGGCGGCTTCACCGGCCGGGCCGACTCTCTGGCCGGCTACGGAGCCGGTGCCCAGGCCGTCGCCGCGGCCGGGATGCTGCTGGCCGGCGCCGGGATCTTCGTGCTGTGGTGGATCGCCCGGGGAAGGCTCAGGCCCCTGTGGCGCTCCCAGGAGATGAGGACCTACGTGCTGCTGCTCGCGGCGGCCGCCGCGGCAATGGCCCTGCACAGCGACACCGGGTTGGGCGAGGCCGGGTTCATGGCGGTGTCGATGATGAGCACCACCGGGTTCGCGGTGGCCGACTGGACCGGATGGGGGACGTCGGCCACGGTCGTGATGCTCGTCGCGGCCGGGATCGGCACCATGATGGGCTCGCCGGGGGGCGGGATGAAGGTCATGCGGGCCCGGCTGCTGATGGGTTCCGCCGGGGGAGAGTTGCGACGGCAGCTCGATCCCTACGCCCTGGTGCTGGTGAGGCGCGACGGCGAGGCCCTGTCGGGGCGCACCCTCGACCGCCTCGGCGGCCACCAGATCGCCTACGTGGCGCTGGTCGCGGTCGGTGCCCTGCTGCTGGGCATCTCGGGCGTCTCGCTGGCGGGCAGCGTGTGGGGGTCGGTGAGCGCGGTGAGCACGGTCGGCCCCGCGGTGGGCGAGATCGGCGCCTTCGGTCGTCTCGACAACCTCGACTGGCCGGGACGCTTGGCGCTCGTGCCGCTCATGTTGGGGGGTCGGATGTCGATCCCGCCGCTGATGGCCGGCGTCGGCCTCGTTCTGGGTTGGTACGGGGCGGCCGTCCGGCGGTCGCGCTTCACGGCCCGGCAGGCCGTGCTCGGCCTCCAGGCTCGCTCCGAATCCAGGGACGGCGATGGCTAGGCACCCGTCTCCTGCCCCGACGGATCCTCTCGGGCGGGGGCTGCGCCGGGGCCAAGTCGCCTCGACCACGCTGCACGTCATCGGCATCGCGCTGTCTGCGGTGTCGGTCGGGATGGCGGCCTGCGCGCTGCTGGAGGCGCTGACAACCGGGCGCGACACCGCCGCGCTGGCCGTGTCGGCCCTGGTGACGGCCGCGGCCGGCGGGCTGCTGTGGTATCTCACCCGCCCCGGCGCGATCCGCAAGCGCCACATCTTCTCCACCGTCGCATGGACCTGGGTCTTCACCACCGTCATAGGAGCGCTGCCCTTCATCCTGGGGGCCACGTTCGCCGCCGGGGGCGCGGACTTCGTCGAGCAGGTTGTCAACAGCCTGTTCGAGTCGGCGTCGGGCTTCTCGGCCAGCGGCTCCACCGTCCTGGCCGACTTCGAGACCCCGGGCCGGGGCCTGATGATGTACCGCCAGCTCACCCATTGGTACGGCGGGATGGGCGTCGTGGTGCTGGCGGTGGCGGTGCTGCCGTTCCTCGGTGTCGGCGGCCTGGAGCTGATCTCGGCCGAGGCGCCGGGGCCTTCGTCCGACCGCCTGACGCCCAGGGTGAGCGAGACGGCCCGGCGGCTGTGGGTGGTGTACATCGGCTTCACCGCGGTAGCCGTGCTGGCCTTCTTGGCTGCGGACGGTTTCTCCTCGCTCTACGACGCGGTGGCCCACGCGTTCACTTTCGCGGCCACCGGGGGGTTCTCCCCCTACGCGGACTCGATCGGGCACTACGACAGCGTGGCTGTGGAGACCGTGGCGATCGTCTTCATGATCCTGGGGGGCACCAGCTTCTCGCTGCACTGGCGGGCGGTGGCCGACCGCACCGTGCCGTACCATCGCAACAGCGAGTTCCGGACGTACCTGCTCACACTGGGCATGGCCTCGGCCGTCGTCGTCATACTGCTGTGGTGGGAGACCGGCCTGTCGCTGGGCTCGTCGATCCGGGCCGGGGTGTTCACTGTGGCGTCGCTGGGCACCAGCACCGGCTTGTCCAACGCCACCGGGCCGGGCTCGCCCGGCGACTACGTGACCTGGGTCGCCGGGGCGCAGCTCGTGCTGCTGTTCCTGATGGTGGTGGGAGGCTGCACCGGCTCGACAGCGGGCGGCATGAAGGTGATGCGGATGCGGGTGCTGGCGCTGCTCATGGTGCGCTCCGTGCAGCACTCCCAGAGCCCCCGGGCCGTGATCCCGATCCGGCTCGGGCGCTACATCGTCAGCGAGTCCATGGTGTCGCGGGTGGCCGGGTTCTTCCTGCTGCACTTCATGCTGGTGCTCGGCGGGACGCTGGTGGTCGCCGCGCTGGGAGGGGACTTCGTGTCGGCGCTGGGAGCGGTCGTGTCGGCGCTGGGGAACATGGGCCCGGCGCTGAACGAGGCCGGGCCCACCTCCAACTACGCGGTCGCCTTCAGCCAGCCGGCCCGGCTCGTGCTGGCGCTGCTCATGGTGATCGGGCGCCTGGAGATCTTCCCGGTCCTGCTGGCGATCATGCCCCACGCCCACCGGGCCAAGGTCCTGTGGCGCACCATTCGCCGCTGATCCGGCTGGCACCCCCGCGACCGCTCGACTCGTCAAGGGACTTCTGCTCCTGGTAGGTTGTGGCGACGCGTTTCGAGCGGTGAGCGGCCAATGACGTCCCTCCCGCCGCCGTGCATGGCGCGGTTCGGGCATGCCAGTCCTGCCTGAGAGACGCGGCCAAAGACGATCCAACCTCCCGCGAGGACAGCGATGGCGGCCGACCCCGTACAGCGCCAGGGCCTTTATGACCCGCAGAACGAGCACGACTCCTGCGGCGTCAGCTTCGTGTGCGACATCGGCGGTTCGGCCTCGCACAGGGTCGTGGCGCTCGGCGCGAAGGCCCTGTGCAACCTGGAGCACCGGGGGGCGCTGGGGGCCGACCCCCTGACCGGCGACGGCGCCGGCATCCTGATCCAGATACCGGACCGCTTCCTGCGCGACGTGGTGGGCTACGCGCTGCCGCCGGCGGGCCGTTACGCCACCGGCATCGGCTTCCTGCCGCCGGCGCCCGACGATGCCGAGAAGGCGGCCGAGAAGGTGGAGCGCATCGTGCTCTCCGAGGGCCTCCGGGTGATCGGCTGGCGGGAGGTCCCCGTGGACACGTCGGTGCTGGGCTCGGGCTCGCGGGCCGCGATGCCCAGCTTCCGCCAGGTCTTCATCGCGGGCGACGATCTGGCGGGCATCGATCTGGACCGGCGCGTCTACGTCGCCCGCAAGCGCATCGAGCACGAGATCGGGCCGGGCGGCGCGGGCTACTCGGCGGCGGAGGACGACGACGCCGCCATCGGCAACGCCGCGCCGCCCCACACCGGCGTGTACTTCCCGAGCCTCAGCGCCCGGACCCTCGTCTACAAGGGGATGCTCATCTCGCGCCAGCTCACGTCGTTCTACTCGGACCTGCGCGACGAGAGGGTGGAGAGCGCCCTGGCGCTGGTCCACTCCCGCTTCTCCACCAACACCTTCCCGTCGTGGCCGCTGGCCCACCCCTACCGGATGATCGCCCACAACGGCGAGATCAACACCATCGCCGGCAATCGCAACTGGATGCGGGCCCGCGAGACCCTGCTGTCCTCGGCGTCGCTGGAGGGACTGGAGCGCGCCTTCCCCATCTGCACGCCCGGGGCCAGCGACACCGCCGGCTTCGACGAGGTGCTCGAGCTTCTCACTCTCGGCGGCTACTCGCTGGCGGAGGCGGTGCTGATGATGATCCCCGAGCCGTGGGAGCATCACGCCGAGATGAGCGCCGAGCGCAGGGCGTTCTACCGGTACCACGCCACCCGAATGGAGCCCTGGGACGGCCCGGCCTCGATCGCCTTCACCGACGGCACAGTGATCGGCGCGGTGCTCGACCGCAACGGCCTGCGCCCCTCCCGCTACCTGGTCACCGGCGACGGTCTGGTGGTGATGGCCTCGGAGACCGGCGTGATCGACGTACCCCAGTCTTCGGTGGTGGAGAAGGGCCGCCTTCAGCCCGGCCGCATGTTCCTGATCGACACCGCCGAGGGACGCATCGTGCGAGACGACGAGATCAAGGACCGTCTCGCCTCGGCCCGCCCCTACGGTCGCTGGCTGGACCAGAACCTGGTGCGTCTGGACGACCTGCCCCGGCGCGACCCCCAACGGCGCACCGAGGGCACCCTCGTCCAGCGCCAGCAGGTGTTCGGACACACCCACGAGGAGCACCGCCTGCTGCTCGCCCCCATGGCCATCGACGGCAAGGAGGCGTTGGGCTCGATGGGCACCGACACCCCGCCGGCGGTGCTGTCGGACCGGGCCCGACCAATCTACGACTACTTCAAGCAGCTCTTCGCGCAGGTGACCAACCCGCCGCTGGACGCCATTCGCGAGGAACTGGTCACCTCGCTGTACGCCAGGGTCGGCCCCGAGGGCAACCTGTTCGATCCCCAGCCGACCTCGTGCCGCACGGTGCACCTGGACAGTCCGGTGATCACCGACGAGGAGCTGGCCCGGCTGGTGGGAATAGACGGACCTGGCGGTATCGGCGACTTCCGCACGGAGGTGCTGCCCGCGCTGTTCGCGGTGTCCGACGGGGGCGACGGCCTGCGCGAGGCGCTCGACGGGCTGTGCGCGGCGGCCTCCGACGCCATTGCCGCCGGCGCCAGCATCCTGGTCGTGTCCGACCGGGGCAGCGACGAGCAGATGGCGCCCATCCCGTCGCTGCTGGCCGTCTCGGCCGTGCACCAGCACCTGGTGAGGGAGCGCACCCGCACCCGGGTGGGTCTGGTGTCCGAGTCCGGAGACGCCCGCGAGGTCCACCATCTGTGCCTGCATCTGGGATACGGCGCCAACGCGGTCAACCCCTACCTCGCATTCGAGACCATCACCCAAATGGTCGAGGAGGGTCTGCACGGGCTGGACCCGGCCATGGGAGTCGAGGCCGCCCACCGGAACTTCATGAAGGCCGCCTGCGCGGGGATCCTCAAGGTGATGTCCAAGATGGGCATCTCGACGGTGGCCTCCTACACGGGCGCCCAGATCTTCGAGGCCATCGGGCTCAGGCCGGAGCTGGTGGACAAGCACTTCACCGGCACGGCCAGCCGCCTCGGCGGCATCGGCATCGACGAGATCGCGGCCGCGGCCGAGGCTCGCCACCGGAGGGCCTTCGGCGCCAACCCGGTCCGCCGGGCCCACCGCACGATCGAGGCCGGCGGCGAGTACCAGTGGCGGCGCGAGGGCGAGTACCACCTGTTCAACCCCGAGACGGTGTTCAAGCTGCAGCACGCCACCCGCGAGCGCCGCTTCGACATCTTCCGGGAGTACACCCGGCGCGTCGACGACCAGTCCAGCCGCCTGGGAACGCTGCGGGGGCTGTTCCGCCTCCGCGCCGGCGAGCGCCCCCCGGTGCCGATCGAGGAGGTCGAGCCGGTCTCCGAGGTCGTCAAGCGATTCGCCACCGGCGCCATGAGCTACGGATCGATCTCCAAGGAGGCCCACGAGACCCTGGCCATCGCCATGAACCGCATCGGGGGCAAGTCCAACACCGGCGAGGGCGGCGAGGACGCCGACCGCTACATCCCCGACCCCAACGGCGACCTCAGGCGCAGCGCGGTCAAGCAGGCCGCGTCGGGGCGCTTCGGGGTGACCAGCGAGTACCTGGTCAATGCCGATGACATCCAGATCAAGATGGCCCAGGGCGCCAAGCCCGGCGAGGGCGGCCAGCTGCCGGGCCACAAGGTGTACCCGTGGATCGCCGAGACCCGCCACTCCACGCCCGGCGTGGGGCTCATCTCCCCGCCGCCGCACCACGACATCTACTCGATCGAGGATTTGGCGCAGCTCATCCACGACCTCAAGAACGCCAACCCCGCGGCCCGCATCCATGTGAAGCTGGTTGCCGAGGTCGGGGTGGGCACGGTGGCCGCGGGGGTGTCCAAGGCCCACGCCGACGTGGTGCTCATCTCCGGCCACGACGGCGGCACGGGAGCGTCGCCGCTTACCTCCATCAAGCACGCCGGCGCGCCCTGGGAGCTGGGCCTGGCCGAGACCCAGCAGACGCTGCTCCTCAATGATCTGCGCGACCGCATCGTGGTGCAGGTCGACGGGCAGCTCAAGACCGGCCGCGACGTGGTGATCGCCGCGCTGCTGGGGGCCGAGGAGTTCGGCTTCGCCACCGCGCCGCTGGTGGTGATGGGCTGCGTGATGATGCGGGTGTGCCATCTGGACACCTGCCCGGTGGGGGTGGCCACCCAGAACCCCGAGCTCCGCAAGAAGTTCTCGGGACAGCCCGAGTTCGTGGTCAACTTCTTCGAGTTCATCGCCACCGAGGTGCGAGAGCTGCTGGCGGAGCTCGGCTTCCGCAGCATCGCCGAGGCCGTCGGGCAGGTCGAGATGCTGGACGTGGCCAGCGCGGTCGAGCACTGGAAGGCCTCGGGCCTGGACCTCACGCCCATACTGCACCTGCCGCCGGTCGCGCCCGGCGCTGTCCGCCACCAGCGGACCGAGCAGGACCACGGCCTGGACCGGGCCCTCGACCAGATGCTGATCCAGCTGGCCGAGGGGGCGCTGTCCGACAGCCGCCCGGTGACCATCGACATTCCCATCCGCAACACCAACCGCACAGTCGGCACTCTTCTGGGCAGCGAAGTGACCCGCCGGTACGGCGCCGCCGGTCTGCCCGACGACACCATCGTGGTGAACTTCACCGGCTCGGCCGGCACGTCGTTCGGGGCGTTCGTGCCCCGGGGCATAACCCTGCGCCTCGAGGGCGACGCCAACGACTACGTCGGCAAGGGCCTGTCGGGCGGTCGCATCGTCGTGCGCCCGCCGGCCGACGCCAACTTCGCGGCGGAGCGCAACGTGATCGCGGGCAACGTCATCGGCTACGGCGCCACCTCGGGAGAGATGTACCTGCGGGGTCTGGTGGGGGAGCGGTTCTGCGTCCGCAACTCGGGTGCCGTCGCGGTGGTCGAGGGCGTCGGCGACCACGGATGCGAGTACATGACCGGCGGGCGAACCGTGGTCCTCGGACCGGTGGGCCGGAACTTCGCGGCCGGCATGTCGGGCGGGATCGCCTTCGTCTATGACCCCGGCGGCAAGCTGCCGGTGCGGGTGAATCCCGAGATGGTGGAGTTGGAGGCGCCCGACGCCGAGGACTTGGTGTGGCTGCGGCACCGGGTGGAGTGCCACCGCCACGAGACAGGCAGCGAGGTGGCCGCCCGGCTGCTGTCGGACTGGGCCTCGACCGCGGAGAGCTTCGTGAAGGTGATGCCCCTCGACTACAAGCGGGTCATGCTGGCCGCCGAGCAGGCCCGGGCCGACGGCACCGACGAAGTCGCCGCGGTCATGGCCGCGGCCCACGGCTGAGCCCCGAGGCTGATGGCTGATCCGCGGGGGTTCCTGGTGCACGACCGGGAGCTGCCGGTGCGGCGGCCGGTGCCGGTGCGTTTGCGCGACTGGCACGAGGTGTACGAGGACTTCCCGCCGGAGAAGCTCCGGCAGCAGGCGTCGCGCTGCATGGACTGCGGCATCCCGTTCTGCAACAGCGGCTGCCCTCTCGGCAACCTGATCCCCGACTGGAACGACCTGGTGTACCGGGGGCACTGGCGGCGAGCCATAGAGCGCCTGCACGCCACCAACAACTTCCCGGAGTTCACCGGCCGGCTGTGCCCCGCGCCGTGCGAGGCGGCCTGCGTGCTCGGCATCCACGAGCCGCCGGTCACCATCAAGCAGGTCGAGGTGGAGATCGTCGACCGGGCCTGGGCCGAGGGCTGGATCGTTCCCCAGCCGCCTGCGGTGCACACCGGCCGCAGCGTGGCCGTGGTGGGGTCGGGGCCGGCCGGGCTGGCCGCGGCCCAGCAGCTGACGAGGGCCGGACACGACGTGGTGGTGTTCGAGCGGGCCGACCGCATCGGAGGCCTGCTGCGCTACGGGATCCCCGAGTTCAAGATGGAGAAGCGCCATCTTGACCGCCGCCTGGCCCAGATGGAGGCCGAGGGAACCGAGTTCCGGGCGGGAACCGATGTCGGCGCCGATGTCACAGCCGGGGACTTGCGGGCGGACTTCGATGCGGTTGTGCTGGCGTGCGGGGCCACGGCCTGGCGGGACCTGCCTATTCCGGGCCGGGAGCTGCGGGGCGTGTACCAGGCCATGGAGTATCTGCCCCCGGCCAACCGGGTGCAGGAGGGCGATCTCGAAGAGTCGCCCATCACCGCGGAGGGCAAGCGGGTGGTGATCATCGGCGGGGGCGACACCGGGGCCGACTGCCTGGGAACGGCCCACCGCCAGCAGGCCGCCTCGATCCGGCAGTTCGAGATCATGCCCCGGCCGCCCGAGGAGCGCCCCGATGCCAACCCGTGGCCCACATGGCCCATGATCTACCGGGTGTCGTCGGCCCATGAGGAGGGCGGCGAGCGCGACTACGCCATCAACACCACCGAGTTCATCGGCGACGGCGAAGGCAACCTGGCCGCACTGGCCACAATCCGGGTGGCGCAGACCTTCACCGACGGACGGATGAGCTTCGACCCGATTCCAGGCACCGAGGAGCAGATTCCCGCCGAACTGGTCCTGCTGGCCATGGGCTTCGTGGGCCCCGAGCAGGGGCCGCTGATCGAGCAGTTCGGTGTGGACCTGGACGCCCGGGGCAACGTGGCCCGCGACGAGCACTGGGCCACAAGCGAGCCCGGCGTGTATGTGTGCGGCGACATGGGCCGGGGCCAGAGCCTGATCGTGTGGGCCATAGCCGAGGGCCGGGCCTGCGCCGCAGCCGTGGACGCCCACCTGACCGGCTCAACCGACCTTCCCGCCGTGGTTGAGCCCACCTCGATGCCACTGCGGTAAGAATGGCTTGAAACATCCTGAAACAGTCTGATATAGTGCAGGCGGCAGTCGGGATCGGCTTCGCCGTCGGCGAGAAAGGCTTCCCCTCGAAGTAGGCGTACGACGAGAGGAGCCATGATGGCTGTCACAGAGGTGGAGCGCCACAGCCTGGTGCAGGGATTGATCGACACGCTCGGGAAGGAACGCACGGAGACTCTGATGAAGTGCATTCTCCCCGGGGGCTGGGACCAGTTGGCCACCAAGCAGGATGTCGAGCTCGCCGAGGCGCGACTGCGCGCGGAGTTCGGCGAGAAGTTCGGTGATCTGCGCGCGGAGTTCGGCGAGATGCGCGGTGAGTTCGGCGAGAAGTTCGGTGATCTACGCGCGGAGTTCGGCGAGTTGCGCGGTGAGTTCGGCGAGAAGTTCGGCGAGTTGCGCGGTGAGTTCGGCGAGTTGCGCGGTGAGTTCGGCGAGAAGTTCGGCGAGTTGCGCGGTGAGTTCGGCGAGTTGCGCGGTGAGTTCGGCGAGTTGCGCGGTGAGTTCGGCGAGTTGCGCGGTGAGTTCGGCGAGCTGCGCGGTGAGTTTGGCGAGTTGCGCGGTGAGTTCGGCGAGCTGCGGGGGGAAGTCAAGGGGCTCAAGGGCTATATCGATTCGGCTCTGGCCAAACAAACGCGCATCTACCTGGTGGCGATGGTCGGCTTCGTGATAATGGTGTGGGCCTCTACCCTCGCGCCCCAGTTCCTCTAGTTGCGCTCCGCTTCGGCGGAGAAGTGGGCTCACCACGGCGTGCAGCCCGCCGATCAGCTCGGCGCTGGCCCTCAACCGCGACGCCTACATCGCCGCGCTCCGCTCGAACCGGCCGGTGTGCGCCCCTGACGACCCTCGACGCTCCGCCGAGTTCGCACCGTGGATCGAGCTGTGCGCCGAAGCGTGCGCGCAGGCATGCGACTACACGCAGCGCATCGTCTCGCACGTCGCAGCCCTTCAGCAGGACTGGAGGGACCGGCTGATCTCCGGCGGCGTGCGCCGCTCCAACTCCGTGATGCGCCTCATCGACGCCCTGCCCTCGAACCCCGTCCTCAACGCGGCCAGCGCCGCCGAGTTGCTGGCTGTGAACACCCGCACGGCGCGGCGCAGCATCGATCTGCTGGTCGGCGCGGGGATCCTCGTACAGCGCAGCGCAGGCAGGCGAAACCGCGTCTACGAGGCCGAGTCGATCATCGACACATTCGCAGCCCTCACCCGAGGCACCCCGGGGCTGTCGGTGTCGCGTCGGGTTCGATGTGACCTGTGGACTTTGATGATGCGAGCAGCGCTCGCGACAGCTTCCTCGTTGCGGCGGCGGTGGTCGTTGTGAACAGCGATGAGGTGGTCGAGCATGGCGCGGTGGCCGTCGTTGCGGTTCGAGTAGTTCTCGGTGAGCTTGTTGATGTCGGGTCCGTCGAGCTATTGGCGCGCAGCTGCGTAGATAACAACCGCGTTCGGCGGTGTATAAAATGCTTGATCAGGCGAGGTTGGCGAAGACGATTATGTTGTCGTTGTAGGTGCGCACGTTGAAATCGAAGTCTCCGCCGCAGGTGACTAGGCGGAGCGTTGGGTCCTCCGTGGGCCCGTAGACCGCGTCGGTGGGGAACTCGTCCTTGTCGTGGCGCTCGGTTGACTCGACGACGTAGGTGATGGTCGATCCGTCCACGCGATCGATATGGATCTCGTCACCGGCCTCCATGTACCGCAGGTAGAAGAACACGGCCGGGCCTTCCTCTTGGGAGTCCACGTGACCGAGAATCACGGCCGGTCCCTTCTCGCCCGGTTCGGGACCGCCTAGCCACCAGCCGGCCTGGTCGGGGTCCTCCGGCACCTCTATGGAACCGTCGTCCTGAAGACCGAGGGGGACGATCGGCGCTTCCACGTCGAGCCTCGGGATGCGGATGACGGCAGGGTTGGGCGCCTGCATCCGGGCTTCGCTGACCGCGTCGTAGCTCAAGTGGTCGGCCAACGGTGTGTAGTCCCATGACGGCGCAGCGTTGGTGCCGCTCGCGGGGGCGGGCGCGGCCGCTGAGACCAACGGCTCGACCGCGACGAGCGGAGCCGTGTCCAGCATCTGCGCTTCCGCCGCGATCGTTGACGTTCCTGAAGCGGACATCGGCGCTTCTGTCGCGTCGGTCGACGCTCCTGAGGCCGACATTGACGTTTCTGTCGCGATGGTCGGCGTTCCTGTCGCGGACATCGGGTCTTCTGTTGCGACGGTCGACGCTCCTGAGGCCGACATTGACGCTTCTGTCGCGATGGTCGGCGTCGACGTTGCGGCCGTGGTCTCAGGGCCGGAGGCTTTGTGACTCGAGGATGTCGGTGCCGAGCCGGCCTCAACTGGGACGATCTCGGCCGAGCGGTCGGAGCTGCAGGACGCGACTGCGGCAGCGGCGATGAGGGCCGCTGCCGCAGTTCGCAGTCTTGCCGCTGAGGGCTTGGTGTTCGTCATGAACTCCCGCCCCTAGCGGGTTGGTTGGTTGTCAGGAGTGACGTCGAGTGACCAGCGCAGCCCCGCCCAGAAGCACCACGGCCGCGAGAGTGGCGGCCAGCGGTACGGCCACGCTGTTGCCGTCGGATCCGGCCATGCCGCCGAAGCCCGTCTCGGCCGCACCTTCGGGCGCCATGTCGTCGGCCGTGTCCTCGGCCGCGTCCTCGCCCATGTCCTCCGCGACGAAGAGCACCGGAACGGCAGCGGTCTCAGCCGCGGTGGCATCGCCGGAGCCGAACATGAAGTTCGCCGGGACGTCGTGGGTGATCTCCAGGCTGAAAGTGCCGTCACCCCCGACAGGGGCCGGGCCACCGATTGGGACGCGGACGCAGTTGTCCGGATTATCCAGTTGTGCCTCGGCGGCTGCCAGGTCGTCCGCCGTCGAGGCGGTCGTGAGCTGGTCGCCGTCGTACGAGCACGGCACGATGAATACCAGCAGGCCCGGACTCCAGCCCGATGCGTTGATCGTGAAGGTGTGCGTTCCCGGTCCGTCCACCGCTGGCGGATCGATTGTCAGCGTGGGACCGTCCTGTGCCGCGGCCTGGCTGGGCAGCGCCAGGAGGGCCATCACGCTCGCCACAGCTACCAGGGCCATGATTCTCTTCATTTGCTCTGTCCTTTCATGGAGCTAGCAGCTCCTGCTCTTACCCTTCTGAAGCTCCCGTTGCGCGCCGTAGGGGTGCGCAACCGCAACTGCGGGCAAGTATATACGCACTCCGGCGGCGGGTGAGGCAGGTGGCGCGACTGCGGCAGCGACAATGAGTGCCGCTGCCGCAGTCCCGAGCATTTGCCGCTCTAGGGCTTGGCGTTCGTCGAACTCCAGTCCCGACCGGTTGGTTGGTCGTTAGGCGTGACGTCGAGCGACCAGCGCAGCTCCGCCGAGCAGGATCGCAGCCGCGAGGGTCGCGGCCAGCGGAACGGCCACGCTGTTGCCGTCGGATCCGGCTGTGCCGCCGAAGCCCGTGGCGGCGCCGCCCTCGGGAACCATGTCGTCGCCCATGTCCTCTTCGGCCGCTGCGTCGTCGTCAGCCGCTGCGTCGTCGTCAGCCATGTCATCGTCAGCCATGTCATCGTCAGCCATGTCATCGTCGGCCGCGTCGTCGTCGGCCGCGTCGTCATCGGCGGCGTCGTCAGCCATGTCATCGTCGGCCGCGTCGTCATCGGCGGCGTCGTCGGCCATGTCGTCATCGGCCGCGTCGTCATCGGCGGCGTCGTCGGCCATGTCGTCATCGGCGGCGTCGTCGGCCATGTCCTCAGCAGGCTCTTCGGCCGGCTCCTCTGCTGGCTCCTCAGCGATGAACAAGATTGCAACCCTGGCGCCCTGAGTTCCACTGGCATCACCAGCACCCAAAGCGTGATTGGCAGCGACGTTCGTGGTGACGCTCACGGTGAAAGTCCCGTCGCTACCGACAGCGGCTTGCCCGATGGGGCTTCGGGTGCAGTCGTCGGCCGTTAGCGCCGCTTCAGCGGCGGCTACGTCCTCTGCTGGCGTAGCGGTCGTGAGCTGATCGCCGGAAACGGTGCAGTCCACGATGAACACGAACAAGCCTGGGTTCCAGCCCGACCCTGTGAGCGTGAAGCTCTGCGAGCCCGGGCCAGCCACGGCCGGCGGATCGGCTGACAGACTCGGGCCGTCCTGGGCACCTGCCTGGGTCGTCAGCACAAACAGGGCCAGCAGGCTCACCGAGGCTGTCAATGCCATGATTCTCTTCATCTGATCTGTCCTTTCGTGGAGCTAGCAGCGCTCGGCTGGCAGCTCGCTCTCCTTGTGCTTCTTCCAAGCCCCATTGGCGCACACCGTCAGCGCGCACCACCGAAACTGCGGGGGAGTATACACACTGGCTGTCGGCCGTTTCAGAGCTTGACCGGAGCCGGGGCGCGACGGAGCCCCGAGTAGCCTCCCGGCTTTCGCCGCTCAACTTCTCGGGGCTCCGATTGCGCCTATCCACCGACCGCATCCTCCCGGCGGATTCTGCGGTACTGCCGGGACACATCCCCGTATCCGGATCTGTGCCCTGCCCCCCGCCCCGGACGGCTCCGCGGCGTGGGACCGGATCACCCGGCGATGCCCGTCGGCACCTCCTGAGACTTCGGTTCTGCCCGTTCCCCGTCGGGATCGGACCCGATCCGATGTCTCGGCGACACCCTCACCCGGCGGCGGTTCCGGTGACTCCCTCCCACACCCGGCGGTGTGTTCGGTTGTCGCCGGGCCTCCCGGCGAGGCGGTCCTTCTTCGACCTTGCAGTCACCCTCCCCCGTCGGGGATTCCTACCGCTTGCTCGAAGGAGAACCTCCGTGTCCCCGGCTGACCCACCGACTCCTGGGAGCCGGCCTGGTTGGCTGGGTGTCCTCTGCGGACCGCTTCATCCACTCCGCTCCGCTGCCTGGGGCCGAGGCCCTCGACTGCCGGTCCGGTGTCTCTGTCGCTGCTCACTTCGGACGCTTGGCATCTTGCGGGGTCTGCGCCGGGTTGTCAACCCGAGAACGCGAAATCCCCATCGAAATCCCGAGCATTCTTGAGAAATCCCCAGACATGGCTGAGTTGTTCACAGTTCAGGCGTGCGTTTCTCACTCAAAGAGCCCCGCTCCTCACTCCAAAGGCCCCGCTCGATCATCACCCGGCGCAGAACTGAGGGCCGGTCGGTCATGATGCCGTCCACGCCCATGTCGAGGAGGCGGTGCATCTCGGCCGGTTCGTCGATGGTCCAGACATGGACCGCGACGCCGCGGCGATGGGCCGCGTCCAGCACCGCCGGCCGCACCAGAGTCAGGCCCTTGGAGCGGACCGGAACCTGGGCCGCGTGGAAGTCGAAGGAAGCGGGCGCGGGGAGATGAGCCGACGCAGCCAGCAGGCGTGCGATCCCGCGCGGCCCGGCGCCGACGCACAGTGCGGCCCCGATCTCATCGCGCACCTGCTGAGTGCGCCGATCCGAGAACGAGCAGACGCACACCCGCTCGACCGCGCCGGTGCGCCGCAGCACCTCCACCAGCGGTCCGACCGCGGCGTCGGCCTTGGGATCGATGTTGATCCTCGTGTCCGGCAGCTCCTCCAAGAGCTCGTCGAGGCGCATGATCGGGTCGGTTCCGGCCACCAGGGCCCGCCGAACCTGGCCCCAGTCGAGTTCACCGACCACGCCGCGGCCGTCGGTGACCCGGTCGAGGGAGTCGTCGTGGAAGGCCACCGCGATTCCGTCGGCAGTGGCGTGGACGTCGGTCTCCACATGGGTGTAGCCGAGATCGACGGCGTGGCGGAAGGCCCGCAGCGTGTTCTCGGGGAACTCCTCGGCGCCGCCCCGATGGGCGAAGGCGATGGGACCGTCCACGTCCAGGTAGGGGTGGCGGGCCATGGGTGCACGGTAGTGGGCGAGAGGCGGGCGCACGAGGTCGCCGCGGCTGACGCGGCCCGACTCGTCAATCCCAGGAGTTATCCACGAGTTGCCCACGAGTTATCCACAGGAATGCGCCGCGGGCGGTAGCGTTGTGGGCATGCAGCGCCGCACGAAGATCGTTGCCACCATCGGTCCGGCCAGCGAGGGCGAGTCCGCGCTGAGGGACATGATGGCCGCGGGAATGGACGTGGCCCGCATCGGACTGGCCCACGGAACTCTCGACGAGGCCATCGAGCGTTACCGGCGCATACGGCGGGTCGCCGAGCAGGAGGGCCGCCCCGTCGGGATTCTGGTGGACCTCCCGGGACCGAAGGTCAGGGCCGCCAGCTTCGGCGAGGATCATGTGCAGCTCCACGCGGGCAGCATCGTCGAGTTGGTGGTCGGCAGCAGCCACTCGACCGACAGCGTGGTGGAGGTGGACTACGAGGGCCTGATGGACGATGTGCTGGTGGGGGACAGCCTGGACGTGGGCGACGGGCGGGTGGTGCTCGACGTGATCGACAAGGGCGGCGACCGCCTCAAGGTTCGGGTCGTTCACGGCGGCGTCCTGTCGGGCTGCCCCGGGGTGCACATCCCCGCCGACCGGCTGCGAATGTCCACGCCGACCCCCAGCGACTTCGTGGCGCTCGACGCCTTCATCGAGCTCGGCGTGGACATGGTGGCCGTATCGTTCGTGCGCTCCGCTCACGACATCCGGCGGGTCGGCACAGAGCCCCATCCCCGAGGCCCGCTGCTGGTGGCCAAGATCGAGACGCGGGCCGCGGTGCAGAACCTGGCCGGCATCATCGACACCGCCGGGGCGATCATGGTGGCCCGCGGCGACCTCGGCAGCGAGTGCAGCATCGAGGAGCTGCCCCATCTGCAGAAGCAGATCATCCAGCAGTGCATCGCGGGCGGCCGCCCGGCAATAACCGCAACGCAGATGCTCGAGTCGATGGTGTCGCGCCCGTCGCCCACCCGGGCCGAGGCCAGCGACGTGGCCAACGCGGTCTTCGATGGATCCTCGGCGGTGATGCTCTCGGGCGAGACCGCGGTCGGTATCGACCCCGCCAACGTGGTGCGCACCATGGATCGGATCGCCCAGCGAGCCGACGAGGAGTTCGACTACGAGCTGTGGGCCGAGCGCCTCGCCGAGATGCGCATGACCGACGACTCCACCCACGACGCGGCCTCGATCACCGACGCCATGACCATGGCGGCCTGGCGGGCCGCCGACGGGCTCGGCATCTCCACCATCCTGGCCATCTCCGGCACCGGCTTCACGGTGCGGTCGATGGCCCGGTTCCGGCCCCAGGCCCGGATCATCGGCATGTCGCACAACGAGCGGACGGTGCAGCAGCTCACCCTGAGCTGGGGCACCACACCCGTGCTCGTCAAGGACCGGGGCTCCAACGACGAGATGGTCCGCCAGGCGGTGACTGTGGCTCGCGACCGGGACTTCGCGCGCTCAGGCGAGATCATCGCGGTGCTGGCCGGCGCCGACAACCGCTCGCGCAGCGCCAACGTTCTCCGACTGGAGCGCGTCCCCTAGCCGCGCCTCCCGACAGGCAGTAATTGAGATAATCTGATATTTCTGCCAATATTGATGTTGTTCGATTCATCGGTGCTATGTTGGCCGCGCAAGAGCACGACGACAGAGGAGGCATACATGGCCACGCTGATGTGGCCGGTCTCGCTCGCGGCCGTCTGTGAGCCCGACGATGGCGGTGAGGAGGCATTCATGGGCACGTTCAAGTGGCCGGTGCGGATATCCGGCCTCGACGGCGGGCGATCAGCAGACATCGAGGCGACGGTGGACACCGGTGCCGCCTACAGCGCGCTGCCTGGCTGCCTGCTGCGCGAGTTGGGGATCGAACCAGCCCAGAGGCGGCGGCTTCGACTGGCCGACGGGCGGCTCCACGGAGTGGACACGGCGTGGGCATGGGTGACCATCGACGGCGAGAGCGCAGCGACGGTGGTGGTCTTCGGGGGCGACGAAGCTCCGTTCCTGCTCGGCGCTCACGCCCTAGAGGGTCTCGGCTTGGCCGTGGATCCCCTCAAGGAGTGTCTGGTTCCCAACGAGGACATGCTGCGCTGAGGCCTACGGGCGCCGGGGCGTCAACACCTCATGGGCAGTTGGGATTCGCGTCCGCGGGGACGGCGACCTCCTGGCCGAACAGCTTGCACGAGCAGGTCTCCACACAGTCCTGCAAGTCGGCGCGCTGGAACCACAGGCTGGCGGCCAGCGCCCCGATGAGCACCACCAACAGGAGCCGCAGCAGCAGCTTGCGCACGACCTTCATCACCAGCACGGCGAGGACCCCCAGAGCGACAATCGCACCGAGGATGATCGCTTGCAGAGACTCGGCGTCGACCCAGTCACCCATCACCGGCGCGCAGAGTACCGGTAGCCTCGGCGGCGATGAGTGACGCTGGCGTCTCCCTCCTTCCGCACGGTCCGCCCGAGACGGTTCTCGCCCCGGAGCCCGACGAGGTGCGGGCTGCGCTGGCTGCGGCCACGGCGAGCGGCGAACCCGTGGCTGCCTTCAGCGCAGTCTGCGAGCGCTGGCCCGTCTGCATGGAATCCTGGGCCGCGCTCGGCGAGGCGTTGGAGTCGGACGGATCCGTGTCGGCGCTGGCCTACGCCGCGTTCCGCACGGGATATCACCGCGGCCTGGACCGGCTTCGGGCTAGCGGCTGGCGAGGCTCGGGCTACGTGCGATGGGCGCACCCGTCCAACCGCGGGTTCCTGCGGGCCCTCAGCGGACTGCAGCGCGTCGCAGCCCGCATCGGCGAGACCGGCGAGGCTGAGCGGTGCGCCTTGTTCCTAGTCCAGCTCGATCCTGACTGGCCGCCTGCTGACGCTCCGGGGCCGCGTGAATAGACCAGAGCGGACCCTTGGCTGCATGGGTGTGGTGCTGGCGGGCGGGGCCAGCTCCAGGATGGGCACCGACAAGGCGTTCATCGAGATCGAGGGAGAGCCCATGGTGGTGCGTGCTGTCGGGGCGCTGCGGGCCGCGGGGGCTGAGCCCACGGTGGTGGTGGGCGGCGATGCAGCCCGGCTGGGTGACCTGGGCCTCGACACCATGCCCGACCGCTACCCCGGTCAGGGCCCGCTGGGAGGCGTGATCACCGCGCTCGGCGCACTCGGGTCACCAGGAGTCTCCGGCATGGACGCGGTGGTGACGCTGCCCTGCGATGTGATCTCGCCGGAGGCCGCCGCGGTCCGCTGCGTGCTCGACCGCTTGGCCAAGACTGCCGGCCGTCCAGGGGTTGATCGCTTGGCCGGCTCTGTTGGCCGTCCAGGGGTCGGCGCGCCGGTCGCGGATCTGGTTGTCCCGCTCGGAGGCGGGGACCCCCAATGGATGCATGCCGCGTGGCGGAGGAGTTGCCTGGAGCGCCTGTCGGAGGCCTTCGCCTCAGGAGTGCGGGCACCGAGCGAGGCAGCCCGACTGCTGCGAACCGTCACCGTCGACGTGCCGGGAACGGGCTGGTTCGGCGATGCCGACCGCCCCGAGGACCTGCCGACCGAACTACCATCATCAATTGCGGCCCAACGAGGAGCGGGCATGGAAGCTGCCGAAGTCCCCGAGATAGACATCGACGAACTCGAGCGCCGCCGCGCCGGCGGCGCCGCGGTATTCGATGTGCGCGAGCCCGACGAGCACGAAGAGGTCCGGATTCCCGGCGCGGTGCTGGTGCCTCTGGCGTCGGTCCCCGGAGCGGTCGAGGAGTTCCGGGCCGCGTCTGAGCGCACCGCGGTGTGCGTCGTGTGCGCCGTGGGAGGTCGCAGCGCCCAGGCTGTCGGGTTCCTGCGGGACCGGGGAGTCGACGCCGTGAATGTCGCCGGCGGCACCAACGCCTGGCACCAGTCGGGCAGGCCGGTGGACACGGGTCCCGCGCCCGCCTGACCGGCGCAGTGGCGCGCCGTCGCAACGCCCGGACCAACCGTGGTCCGCGGACGCCCTATCGCTACGTCGATTCCGGCGCGGGGCTGCGCGAGGTGGTGGGCGCGCTCGTCTCCGAGCCTCGATACGCGCTCGACACCGAGTTTCACCGGGAGCGCACCTACCGGCCCCAGGCCGCGCTGATCCAGATCGCCTGGCCGGGCGATCTGGTCCTGATCGATCCGCTGGCTGTGGATGTGGCCCCTCTCGCCGAGGTCTTCGGAGCGGGCGGCCTGATGGTCGCTCACGCCGCAGGACAGGACTTGGAGGTTCTCGACCACTGTTGCGGGGCAGTCCCCGAGCGCATCTTCGACACCCAGATCGCCGCGGGATTCCTCGGCCTCGGCACGCCGGCGCTGTCGTCGCTGTATGAGAGCGAGATCGGCTGGAAGCCTCCCAAGGCGGACCGGCTCACCGACTGGCTGGTACGGCCGCTGAAGGCTTCGCAACTCGAATACGCGGCGAGCGATGTCGTGCATCTGCTGGAGATCCACGACAGGCTCACGGCGCGGCTTGAGGAGTCGGGCCGGCAAGACTGGGCCGAAGCGGAGTTCCAACTGCTGCTCGAGCGCAACCGGCGGGCGCAGAGGCCCGAGGACGCCTGGTCCCGGCTCAAGGAGGTGCGGCATCTGAGGCGGCGCGACCTGCCGGTGGTCCGGTCGGTGGCGATGTGGCGCGAGCTTCGGGCCGCCCAGGTCAATCAGCCGGTCCGCCACGTTCTGTCGGATGTTGCCGTGGTGTCGATCGCTCGGGCCGCGCCCCGAACCACCCAGGAGCTGGCCAACGTCCGGGGCGTCGGCGAGGGTGTGGCCCGCGGCCGGCTGGGCCGGGCCATCCTCGAAGCAGTCGCCGACGGGCTGGCGTCGAATTGGCGCCCGCCCCCGAAGGGCGCGTCCCGCTCCGATGCCGTGGACCGCCTCCGTCCCGCGGTGGGGCTGGTTGCCTCCTGGGTGAGCCAGCTCGCCCGCGACCGCAAGATCGAGCCGTCGCTGCTGGCCACCAGGGCCGACATCGAAGCACTGATCCGCGGCGACGCCGATGCCCGGCTGGCGAAAGGGTGGCGTTCGCAGATGGTGGGAGCGCCCCTGAGGCGGCTCGTGGCCGGCGAGGCTGCCCTGGCCTTCGACAACGGTCAGCTCGTCCTAGAAGAACGCAGCCGCCGTCCGGTGGCCTGATCGCGCCGGTGGCCTGATCGCTTCCAGCCGTTGCCGTGCGGGTGGTCCAGTTGCACCGTCCGGCTACAATGGGAGACCTGCGAATCCGTCAAACCGGGAGTTGGGCCGTGAAAAAGGGGCGACACCGAAGGTATGAGGAAGCCCGCAAGTTCAAGCGCTCGCAGGTAGACGATCTCCAGGGGCTGATCGAGTCCTTCAACGAACCGGACGACTACGTGAAGCCCGAGCACGCGTCCTGGGCCGAGGAATTCGCTGAAGAGGAGTTCGCCGAGGCGGAGCTCGCCGACGACGACTGACCTTCGGCGCCCAGCTGATCAGCCCTCGGTCTCCTCGAGGATCTCGCCGAGCCGCACGACGTCGTCCTCGGTGACGACGCCGATGAAGTTCCCGGCGCTGTCGGTCACGGCCAGCACCTCGCTGTCGGCCGCCTCCATGGCCACCACGGCATCGCGCACGGTCCAGGACGGCGATCCGGCGGGGAGGTCCCTCGTCATCATGGACTCGACCGACGTGGTCTCCCATTCGTCGCGGCTCACCGACGACAGCTGGGAGAGCTGGGCCATGCCCAGATAGGAGCTGCCCTCCACGACCGGCACCACCCGCTCGCGCCGGCCCAGGACGTGCATGTACACGAACTCGGACACCGTGGCGTCGGGGGGCACGGTCAGCACGTCGGTGGTGAGGATCGAGCTGAGGGGCAGGGTGAAGCGCTGCTCGAGATGGCCCAGCCGCTTGGACAGCTGGTATTCGGTGACCGAGGCCGGGCCTCCCACCACCTGGCTCACCGCCGCGGCCACCAGGGCAGGCACCACGAATGCGGCCGCTCCGGTGGACTCGGCCACGAACATCACCGCCGCGATCGGGGCCCGGTAGCCGGCGCCGAGAAACGCGGCGAGGCCCAGCGTCGCGTACAGGCCGGTGGACTCCGCGTCCAGGGCCACGCCGACGAACTGGCCCCCGATCACCCCGAGAGTGGCGAGCGGGATGAACAGGCCCCCGACGCCATCGCCCAGCACGGTGGCCAATGTGGCCGCGACCCTGACCCCGAACAGCAGGGCGATCAGCTCCAGCGCGTCCTGCTGCACCACCCACTCCATGGCCCGGGTGCCCGGCCCGAGGCTGAGGACCTCGTCGAAGGCGACGTCGGCCAACAGGGCCAGACCGGCCATGGCCGCCGCAGCCGCCGCAGCCCGCTTGGGCCAGGAGACGGTGTGGGTGGCGTGCTTGGCCTGGCGCACCAGCCAAGCGAAGCCGCGGCCGCCCAGCCCGGCCGCGATCCCCAAGATGAGCGCTCCCAGCAGGTGCCCGATCTGCACGTCGAGCATCGCGGCGGCGCCGTTGGCATCGACGGGGCCCTCGCCGAGGAACGGGACGACGGGAGTGCTGCCGACGAGGAACACGAATGTGACGTAGCTCGCGGCCGATGCGATCAATGAGGGGAGCAGAGCTTGGGGGGTCACGTCGTCGCGGTAGGGGGCCTCGAGGGCGAAGATCACGCCCGTGGCCGGGGTCTTGAACACCGCGGCCACTCCGGCTGCAGCCCCGGCGGTGAGCAGCAGGCGGGCCTCGTCGCGCCGGAAGAAGCGCCCCAGGCGCTCGTGGACGAAGAGGCCGATCGACGATCCCGCGTAGAGCGACGGGCCCTCGAGGCCCACTGCGCCGCCCGAGCCGATGGTGGCCACGCCGGCCAGCAGCTTGGCGGGCAGGAATCGGAAACCGATGGAGGGATAACGCTCATGGAACGCTCGGACGTACTCGTCGGAGGTGGAGCCAGACGTGCCGCCGCCCACGGTGCGCAGCACCAGCTTGGAGGCTGCGATGCCGACCACGGGGGCCAGCGCGAGCACGGCCAGATTCTGCTCCAGGACCCGCTCCAGCACGATGTGGAGCGCCAACGTCTCGAAGGCGGCCACCACCAGCGCCACGATCACGCCGGTGGCTGCGGACGCGGCCAGCAGGCGCGGGTTTCGGGCCTGGCGGAGGGTCCGGGTGAGCGGCCGCATCCGTTACAGAGCCTCTAGGGTGTCAGGCATGGTTGATAAGCATCATGATATTTCAGAGCGGCTCTCGGCCATTGCCGACGAACTCGCAGATCTGGCCCTTGAGAGCTTGCGGGAGTCGGTCGAGGCCGGGGCAACGAAGGGGTCGGAAGAGGAGAAGCGCCTCACTCGGGCCCGGCGAGCCGTCGAGAAGGCTGCCCACCTCCTTCGGTCCGATCGGTAGGTGCCCGCGTGGGCCGGAGGCTAGCGGGCCGCCACCGCGACGGGGACCCTTCGCCTCCCGTTGCCGGCGGCGAGGCGAGGGGCGTCGGGGTCGACCCGGCCGTAGAGAGTGGTGCGCTGCACGAGGCGGCGGCCCAGCGGTGCGACCAGGCGCTCGAAGTCGTCGGCGGTGACGCCCTGGCCGTGCTGCGCTCCGGCGGCCCTTGAGATGTTCTCGTCCATCAGGGTGCCGCCGAGGTCGTTGGCGCCGGACTGCAGCAGCTGCTCGATCGACTTGAAGCCCAGCTTCACCCACGACCCCTGGATGTTGTCGATGTAGCCCCGGTATGCGATCCGGGCGACGGCGTGCATCAGCAGGACCTCGCGGAACGTGGGTCCGCGCCGGGCCCGGCGCTGAAGGTAGATGGGCGATGCCATGTGCACGAAGGGCAGGCCGACGAACTCGGTGAACCCGCCCGTCTCCGCCTGCAGGGCCCTGGTGCGCAGCAGATGGTTGGCCCAGTGCTCCGGTCGCTCGATCGAGCCGAACATGATCGTCACGTTGGAGCCCAGCCCGACCCCGTGAGCGATGCGATGGCACTCCAGCCACTCGTCGGTGGTGATCTTGTCGGGGCAGAGCGTCTCCCGGACCTCGTCGTCGAGGATCTCGGCGGCCGTGCCGGGCAGCGACCGCTGCCCCGCGTCCATGAGGCGGCGCAGGTAGCCGTCCAGCGGCTCGCCGTTGCGCCGGGCGCCCTCGGTCACTTCCAGCGCGGTGAACCCATGGATGTGTATGTCGGGAACCGCCTCATGCACAGCTCGGGCCACGTCGATGTAGTAGTCGCCGTCGAAGTCGGGGTGGATGCCGCCCTGCAGGCACACCTCCGTGGCGCCCAATTCGGCGGCCTCCACACTGCGCCGCACGATCTCGGAGATCTCCAGCAGGTAGGGGGTGCCCCTCAGGTTGAGCGACAGGGGCCCCTTGGAGAAGCCGCAAAACCGGCACTTGAACGTGCAGACGTTGGTGTAGTTGATGTTGCGGTTGGCGACCCAGGTCACGTCGTCGTCCACGATGGAGCGCCGCAGGTCGTCGGCGGCGGCGGCCACCGCGGCCACTTCGGGCCCGCGGGCGCCGAACAGCGCGACGATCTCGTCGAATCCCACCTCCGATCCGCCGGCGACCCCCTGGAGAACCTCGCCCACCGCGCCCCGGGCCGAGGCCCCGCCCGGCACCAGGACCAGCGGGTCGGTGCCCGCCCCCGAGTACCACTGGGTGGAGCGCTCGCCCACCAGCTCGACGTCGGCGCCGTCGCCGGCCCTGGCCCGCTCCATGGTCCGCTCCGGGAACTGGGAGCCGGGGTCGTCGCGCCCGAGTCCCTCCGAGTCGCTGCGATCGATGACTGCGAAGTGCAGATCCTCGTCGATCCAGGTCTCCGGCCGGCGCGCGTACCAGGGGTGGACGGTGAGCCGGGGGGCCAGCACGTGACCGGCCGCCTCGGTCGCCTCCCGCAACCGGTCGAGATGCGGCCACGGGCGCTCGGGGTTCACGTGGTCGGCGGTGACGGGCGACACGCCGCCCCAGTCGTCGATCCCGGCCCGAAGCAGCTCTGCGAGGTCCTCGGCCAGATTCGGCGGCGCTTGGACGTGGACCTCCGGGGGCAGAATCACCCGGGCGAGCGAGATCGCGTCGAGGTGGTCCGGGCGCGGGCACGGCGGCCAGTGCTGCATGGCCGTGCCCGGCTTGGGCAGGAAGTTCTGGACGATCACCTCTTGGACGTGGCCCCACCGGCGGTGCGCGTCGGCGATGGCCTCCAGCGCCTCGATCCGGTCGGCCCGGTCCTCGCCGATGCCCACCAGGATCCCGGTGGTGTAGGGGATCCTGAGCTCGCCGGCCGCCTCCAGGGTGGCCAGCCGGCGCTCCGGGGACTTGTCCGGCGCGCCCCGGTGGGCGTCGAGGTCGGACCGCAGCGACTCGATCATCATGCCCTGGCTGGGGGCGACCCGGCGCAGCGCGGCCAGCTCGTCGGCGGTCATCGCCCCGGTGTTGGCGTGGGGCAGCAGGCCGGTCTCGTCCAGCACGAGCCTGGCCATGGCGGCCACATAGTCGACGGTGCTGGCGTAGCCGTGGCGGTCGAGCCAGTCGCGGGCCACCGGGTACCTCAGCTCCGGGCGCTCGCCCAGCGTGAACAGCGCCTCGTGGCATCCGTGGCGGGCCCCGGCCCGGGCGATGTCGAGCACCTGCTCGGGGGTCAGGTAGGGCGCCTCGAGACGGGCCGGAGGCTGCGCGAACGTGCAGTAGCCGCAGCGGTCCCGGCACAGCTTGGTCAGCGGAATGAACACCTTGGGCGAGTAGGTGACTCTCGGCCCGTGGTGCTCGTCGCGCACGGCGCGGGCCCGCGCCGCGATCTGAGCCGGGTCTCCGTAGCGGTTCAGCGCCATAGCGACCCCACGCTAGTGGCGGCGGCCGCTCGTGCCGCCACCGGTGTAGTGCTGGAGCCGGTGCGGGAGCCGCCCGGGGGCGCTAGGAGGGGCGGGGCCCGGCGCGGAGGTCGTCGGCCTTGTCACCGAGCACCCCCAAGAGCTCGTCGAAGCTCTTGGCGAAGGCGGCCACGCCCTCGTCCTCGAGCTGGGCGGTGACGGCTTCGAGGTCGACGCCCACCGCGGCGATGCGGTCCAGCACCTCGGCGGCTTCGTCGATCCCCGACGCGAGGGTCGGCTCGACGGCGCCGTGATGCTCGAAGGCCTCCAGCGTCGCGTCGGGAAGCGTGTTCACCGTGCCCGGGCCGATCAGCTCATCGACGTAGAGCGTGTCCGGGTAGGCCGGGTTCTTGGTCGATGTGCTCGCCCACAGCAGGCGCTGGGGCCGGGCCCCGCGGGCGGCCAGAGCCTTCCAGCGCGGCTCGGAGCAGAGCCTCTGGAAGTGCGAGTAGGCGACCTTGGCGTTGGCGATGGCCGCCTTGCCCCGAAGCTGCAGCGCCTCATCCGATCCGATGGCCTCCAGGCGCCGGTCCACCTCGGTGTCGATCCTCGACACGAAGAACGACGCCACGCTGGACACACTCGACAGGTCGTCGGCGTTCTGCTCGAGGCCCGACATGTAGGCGTCGGCCACCTCCAGGTAGCGCTCGACACTGAAGATCAAGGTGACGTTTATGCTGTTGCCCTCCGCGATCATCTGGGCGATGGGCGCCAGGCCCTCGGCCGTCCCCGGGATCTTCACGTAGAGGTTGGGCAGCGCCAGCTGCTCATGAAGGTGCCGGGCTGCCCGGGCGGTGGCTGCGGAGTCTCGAGCAAGATCGGGCGCCACCTCCACCGACACATAGCCGTCGAGACCGTCGGATTCGTCATAGACGGATCGCAGGACCGCGGCCGCGGCCGAGATGTCGGAAGCGACCAGGTGCCAGTAGGACGACTCGACGTCGAGCCCGGCGTCGATGGAGTCCCGGAACTCGTCGTCGTAGTCGGCGGTGGCGGTGATGGCCTTCTGGAAGATCGACGGGTTCGAGGTGAGGCCCCGGACGCCCCGCCGAACCCAGCTCCGGAGATCCCCGCCGGTGATCCAGCCCCGGCGGATGTTGTCGAGCCAGGGGCTCTGGCCGCAGCGGTCGTAGAGCTCCTGAAGTCTGGTGGTCGCGGTCATTTCAAGGTCTCCCCTACGTCACAGCTTCATTGCAGCGCGGCCGGGCGCCGGCCAGCAGGGCCCGGGCCCTGCCGGCCACGTTGTAGGCGGAGATCCCGAGCTTCTCCATCACCACCGCGCCGGGCGCCGAGGCGCCGAAGCGGTCGATGCCGAGCGCGTCGTCGGTCCACCGGCGCCAGCCCATCGTGCTGCCCGCCTCCACCGCCAGCGACGGCAGGTCGGGCCGAAGCACCCGGGCCTGCTCGGAATAGGGCTGGTCGGCGAACAGCTCCCATGACGGCAGCGACACCACCCGGGCGGCAACTCCCTCGGCGGCGAGGATGGCCGCGGCGTCGCAGCACGCCGCCACCTCGCTGCCCGTTCCCACCAGCGTCAGGCTGGGCTCTTCGGGCTCTCGCAGCGCGTAGCCGCCGGACGCCACCGCGTCGGCCCGGGTGCCCTCGAGCACGGGCACGCCCTGGCGGGTGAGGATCAGCGCCGTCGGACCGCCGGACTCCACCGCAACCCGCCAGGCCCCCACCGTCTCAGTGGCGTCCGCGGGCCTGATCACCCGCAGGTTCGGGATGGCTCGCAGGGAGGCCAGATGCTCCACCGGCTGGTGGGTGGGGCCGTCCTCTCCCACGCCCACCGAGTCGTGGCTCCACACGAAGATGACCTTGGCCTCCGACAGCGCGGCGAGCCGCACCGCAGGCCGCATGTAGTCGGCGAACACCAGGAACGTGCCCACCACCGGAATGGCGCCGCCGTGCAGGGCCATGCCGTTGGCGATGGCCCCCATGGCGTGCTCGCGCACGCCGAAATAGATCTGGCGCCCCCCGGGCCCGCGGGCCGAGAACACCCCGCCCTCGGCGATGGCCGTGCCGGTGTTGCCGGTGAGGTCGGCGCCGCCGCCGGTGAGCCCCGGCACCACCGGCAGCAAGGCCTGCAGGGTGGCGCTGGAGGCTTTGCGGGTGGCGACCGACTGGCCCGGCGCCCATGACGGCAGCGCCTCCTCCCAGCCGTCGCGGCCCGTCGCGGCCAGGCATGCCTCCAGTTCGCTGCGGTCGCCGTCGAAGGCTGCCGCCCGGGCCTCCCAGGCGAAGCGCTCGTCCTGGCCCGCGGTCCCGGCTCGGCGGTAGTAGTCGAGCACCTCGGACGGCACGTGGAACGACTCGGCGGCGGGCAGGCCCATCAAGTCCTTGGTGGCCGCGATCTCCTCGTCGAAGATGGCGTAGCCGTGCGCGGCCGGCGTTCCCGAAGCCGCCGGCGCCGGGGCGGCAATCACCGAGCGCACAATCACCAGGGAGGGGCGGTCATCGGCGGCGATAGCGTCGCGCAGCCCGGCTTCCAGCGTGTCGAGGTCCTCGGCGGCCTCGCCGAGTTCTGCGACATGCCAGCCGTAGGCGCGGAAGCGGGCCGCGGCGTCGTCGGAGAGGGCGAGGTCGGTGCCGCCGTCGATGGTGACCTCGTTGTCGTCGTAGACCACCACCAGTCGCCCCAGGCCGAGATGGCCGGCCAGCGAAGCCGCCTCGTGGCTCACTCCCTCGGAAAGGTCCCCGTCGCCGGCGACCACGAAGATGCGGTGGTCGCAGATGCCCTCGCCGAAGCGGGTTCGCATCTGGCTCTCCGCGACGGCCATGCCCACCGCGTTGGCGACGCCCTGCCCGAGCGGGCCGGTCGTCACCTCGACCCCCGGGGTGCAGCCGACCTCGGGATGTCCCGGCGTGGGCGACCCCCACTGGCGGAAGTTCCGCAGGTCCTCGAGGGTCAGGCCGTGGCCCGTCAGGTAGAGCATGGCGTACTGAAGGATCGAGGCGTGGCCGGCCGAGAGCACGAACCGGTCCCGGTCGGGCCAGTCCGGCCGCTGGGCGTCGTAGCGCATGGCCCGGGTCCACAGCACGTGAGCCAGGGGTGCCAGAGCCATGGCCGTGCCCTGGTGGCCCGAGCGGGCCGCGTGGGGAGCGTCCATGGATATCGCCTTGATGACGTTGATTCCGAGCCTCTCGATGGAAGTCACCGATCCTCCAACCGCACGCCGTCCGCACACGCGCGGCTCACCATAGCTATTGCCCGCGACTCGAAGGGGGAGGACGCCGGGCGTCGCCCCTGGCCCACCCTCAACCCGTCGGAGGCAGCAGGGTGTAGGGGACCACGGTCACCGGCCCGGCATCGACGCGGGCCCGGGCCTCGACCGTGCCGTAGTCGGCGAACTCGAGCTCGGCCCGGACCAGCCGGTAGTTGAACTTGCCCGGCTCCACCTGCAGCGGCTGCACGTTGCGGGCGATGCGCTCCTCCCCCCGGTAGTAGACAACCTCGAGCGCGCCGACGCCGGGCTCGTCGGGCGCGCAGCGAACGATCACCACTAGGTGGGGGGCCCACACCAGCGGCAACTCGGTGGGGGCGGCGGCCGAGAACTGCACGCCGGTCAGGTCGATGCGGGTGGAGGGCCCCGGCACCTGGCGGAGCTGGATGTCGTCAATGAACAAGGCGGCCACGATGTCCATGCTGGGCTCCTCTGGCGCGGATGTCGGATTGGTCCGCCGAGGCACATGCTGGGCCTCTGGCGCTGATCCCCGACGCTACCGAAACCGCGACGCGGCCGGGCGATTCTGCCCCCATCGAGGCGGGTGGGCGGCGTACGATGGCGAGAATGCGCCGAATCCTGGTCTCGATCCTGCTGGCCGCGCTGGCGACCACTGCCGTCGGGTCGTATGTGCAGGCGCGGCGCATAAGCGCCGACTCCGATCCGGGCTGGGTCGTCGACGCCGGCCCTCCCCGGATGGTGGTGGACACACCGCTGCTCAGCGTGCGCCGGACGCCGTCGTGGCTGTCGGGTCCGGTCACCGAGGCCCGTCTCTTCGAGCGGCTCTCGGGCGTGGCCGCGCTCCCCGGCGCCCCGCCGCAGACATGCCTGGCCGTCTACCGCAACGGCGAGCCCGTCCTGCGCGAGCAGGCAGACGTGCCGCTCGTGCCGTCCTCGCTGATGAAGATCGTCACCGCGGCCGTGATCCTCGAGACGGCAGGACCGGAGGCGACCTTCAGCACCGAGGCCTTCGTGCGTTCCGCGGACCTGACGGCCTCCTCCGGCGGCGTGCTCACCGGCGACATATATCTGGTGGGACGGGGCGATCCGGTCCTGTCGACGCTCTCCTACATGCGGCGCTTCCCGGAGCCCATGGCCCACACCGACTTCGCGGATCTGGCCGTTGAGGCGTCGGCGAGCCTGCGTGATCGGGGCATCACCAGGATCGAGGGCAGCGTCCTGGCCGACGAGTCGCGGTTCCCCGAAGCGGAGCGGGACTACTCCGGTCAGATCGTCGAGCCCAGCGACCAGCCCATATGGAGGCAGTCCTACGTCAACAGCAACCAGGTCGGTCCTCTGTCCGCGCTGCTGCTCAACGACGGGTACGTGTCGTTCCCCGCGTCGGCCGACTATGCCAGCCGGCGCCAGAACGTGCGGGCCCCCGATCCCGCGCTCCACACGGCCGAGGTGCTGGACGGGCTGATCGAGGCCCGCGGCATCCTCGTGTCGGCCCCGGCCGGCAAGGGCGTTGCGCCGCCGCGGTCCGAGCTCTTCTCGCTGGGCAGCGTCGAGTCGCCGCCGATGGCGGAGATAGTGGCCCGGATGTTGCGCCACTCGGACAACACCACGGCCGAGATGATTCTCAAGGACATCGGCAGACGCTTCTCGGGCTCGGCGCGCGCCGAGGCGGTCACCGACGTCCACGATGTTCTGGAGCGACTGCTGGGCATCCCGACCACCGGGATCGTCATTGCCGACGGATCGGGACTGTCGCTGCACAACCGGCTGACATGCGACCTGATCACCCGGCTGCTGCTGCAGGCCGGTCCCGACTCGCCGCTGGTGACGGGTCTGGCTGTGGTGGGGGAGAGCGGCACCCTCCGGGACTGCGAGGCAGAATCGCAGCTCTCCGACGGGACCGCTGACGGAACGACCTCCGACGCCGACACCCTCTCCGAGGGTGCGGTGGACGGCCCGGTGTGGGCCAAGAGCGGCACCCTGAACGACGTGTCGGCCCTCGCCGGGGTGACCGTGGCCCGAAACGGCGACGTGCTCACGTTCGCGCTGATGTCCAACCGCGAGGGGCTCATCTTCGACCTGGGCTTCTGCAACGACTTGCAGCGAGGCCTGATCTCGGCCGCGGCCGGCCATCCGTACGGTCCGTCATCGGCTGACGCCCTGCTCCATCCGAGGCCCGCGAGGGCGCCGGTGGCGGACCCCAACCCCGAGTCAAGCGGCCAATAGGAGCGGGGGCCGGGACCTTGGCCACGCCCATGTTCGCGCTCCAGTCGGTCCTGCTGCCCGGGCTGCCGCTGCCCCTCCATGTCTTCGAGCCGCGCTATGTGGCCATGCTCGACACCGTCGTCTCGACAGACCGGGAAATGGGCGTCGTGCTGATCGAGCGCGGCCGGGAGGTCGGGGGCGGCGACGTGAGGTGCGATGTGGCCACCATGGCCCGCGTGGTGGAGACCCAAGGGTTGGCCGACGGCCGGCTGCTGGTGATGGCGCTGGGAGTCCGCCGCATCCGAGTGCGGCGGTGGCTTCCCGACGATCCATACCCCTGCGCCGAGACCGAGGACTGGCCCGACGAGCCCGAAGATGAGTCGTCCGAGGCCCCCGAGCGGCTGCGGCGGCTGTCCGATCTGGTCTCGGAGGCCCGCAGCCTGGCCGGCCGCTTGAGGTTCGGGTCGGGGCCGCGGGCCGAGCCGGCGCCTGTCGATCTGGGCAACGATCTGGCCGAGGCCTCGTACAGGGCTGTGGCCCTGACTCCGCTCGGTCCGCTCGACCGCTACGAGGTGCTGTGCACACCGAGCGCCAGTCAGCGGCTTGCGGTGGCGCATCGTGTGGTGGCCGACGCCGTCGAGCTGATGAGGGCAAGAATCGAGTTCGGCACCGGATAGCGTTGGAGCCCGCTTGGCCGTTGGGGCCCGGCGGGGCAGTCAGGGCCCGAGCGGCCCGTGATCGCAGCGAACAAGAGCGGGGAACACGGCCCGGCAAGGGCGGAGGACCAGGTTTGGCACGCAGGCAGGGCGTAGCAGAAGTCGTGGACCTGTTGAAGGCCTACGTGCGCCAAGAGTTGCTCGGTCCGCTGCGAGGCGCCGGGCGGTGGGTGTCGATGGGCCTGGCCGGAAGCGTCGCGCTGGTCGTTGGCCTGCTGCTGCTGCTGCTCTCGCTGCTTCGAGCTCTGCAAACCGAGACGGGCACCGCCTTCCAAGGGAGCCGTTCGTGGATTCCCTACCTGATCGCGGTGGCCGCGCTCGTGGCAGTCATCGCCGCGCTGTTGCGCCAGGTCGGCAAGCGAGGCCTGCGATGACGGCGGAACCGGACCAGATCACTCGTGATTCGCTGGAGAACGCCCTGCGCGACCTTCAAGCCGACATCGACCGGGACACCCAGCCGCTTCTCGTCAAGGTCGCCTACGGAGCGGCTGCCGCTGCGGGCGTCTTGATCGGCCTCGCCTACCTGTTGGGGCGAAGGGCGGGCCGGCTTCGCAGGACCGTCGTAGAAGTGAGGCGGGTCTGACCCATGGGACCGGTCGCCGGGAGGGCAGCCGGAGCCTGGATCACGCGCCGGGCTGTGCGACGTGGCCTGCTCGGCAGCTCGCGGCTGTGGCTGGCGGTGTTCGTCGCGCAGGGCGCGGTCAAGCTGGCGCGCCGGGCGCTGGGACCGCGCCAGCCCACGACAGTGTTGGAGGAGCGGCTCGAGCCGGGTGCTGGAATCGAGGTCCGGCACCTGAACAGGGACCGCGACTGAGTTCGCCGAAGCACGCTGGTCCGATGCGAGTCGTGCTGAGCAACCCGACCAGGGAGATGGACGTCGAGGGTCCGGTGACGGTGCACGACCTGCTGCAGCGCCTGGGGCTGAACCGGGAGTCTCATCTGGTGATATGCGACGGCGAGCTGGTGGCCGGCGACCGCACGCTGGCGGCGGACGCTTCGGTGGAGATCCGCAGCGTGATATCAGGCGGGGCGGTTCGCCGGCGAAGTGCCGGGGCGCGGCGATGAGGTCGGTGCGGCTGTGAAGTGCCGGGGCGCGGCGATGAGGTCGGGGTCGCGGTGAAGTGCCGGGTGTGCCGCGGACCAGCGGTGATCGACATACGGCGCCACAACGCCAACTTCTGCCGCGACCACTTCCTGCGGCTGTGCCGCGACCAGGTGGCGCGAGCCATCCGCCGCTTCGGCATGCTGCAGCCCGGCGAGCGTGTGCTGGTAGCGGTCTCGGGCGGCAAGGACAGCCTGGCCCTGTGGGACATGCTGGTCGACTTGGGCTACGAGGCCGACGGCTTCTACCTGGGCCTCGGCATCGGCGACTACAGCGATGAATCCGCCGGCTACGCCCACCGCTACGCCGAGAGCCGGGATCTCACCCTCCACACCGCCGACCTGCTGCGGACCCACGGCTTCGACATCCCCGGCGGTGCCCGCGCCGCCAAGAGGGCGCCGTGCTCGGCCTGCGGACTGTCGAAGCGGCACCTGTTCGACGAGGCGGCCCGCCGGGGCGGCTACGACGCCCTCGCCACCGGGCACAACCTCGACGACGAGGCGGCAGTGCTGATGGGCAACACGCTGAGGTGGCAGACCGAGTACCTGGGCCGGCAGCTGCCGGTGCTGGAGGCTCGCGACGGCTTCCCCCGAAAGGTGAAGCCCCTGGTCCGGCTGAGCGAGCGCGAGACCGCCGCCTACTGCATCCTGCGGGGCATCGACTACATCGTCGAGGAGTGCCCCATGGCGGCCGGCAACAAGCACCTCGCCTACAAGGCCGCGCTCAACGACATCGAAGTTCAGTCGCCCGGGGCCAAGCACGACTTCTACTTCGGCTTCCTCGAGAGGGCTTCGGAGCGCTTCCGGGCCCAGGTGGAGCGGGACCGGTCCGATCTGGCGCCGTGCGAGCGCTGCGGATCGCCCACCGACGCCGGCGTGTGCGCATTCTGCCGCCTGGCCGAGCGGGCGACGACCCCCGCTCCAGTGCGCTTCTCGGGCCGCGGCAGGCCATGACTGTCGGACCGTTCTCGGAGCGCGGCAGTCCATGACTGCCGGGGCGTTCGAGGCGGGCGAGCCGGTCCTGCTCATCGACCGCAAGAACCGCCGCTACCTGGTCGACCTCGCCGCCGGCCGCGAGTTCCACACCCACGCCGGCGTGATCGACCACGACGACATCATCGGCGCACCCGAGGGAACCAGGCTGAGGTCATCGCGGGGCGCCGCCTTCCTGGCTCTGCGTCCCACCCTGGCCGACGCGGTGCTCAAGATGCCCCGGGGGGCGCAGGTGGTGTATCCCAAGGACACCGGGGCCATCCTCGTTCTGGCCGACATCCACCCCGGCGCCAGGGTGCTCGAGGCCGGGGTTGGCTCCGGGGCGCTGTCGATGTCGCTGCTGCGGGCGGGCGCGGTGGTGTCGGGCTACGAGCGCCGAGAGGACTTCTGTGCCCGGGCCCGGGCCAACGTCGAGCGCTTCTGCGGCCCCGGGGCGCTGGAGCGGTACCGCACGGAGGTCCGCGACGTGTATGAGGGCATCGACGAGACCGACCTCGACCGGGTGGTGCTCGACCTGCCCGAGCCGTGGCGGGTCGTCGCCGGTGCGGCGGGGGCGCTGCGCACGGGAGGCATCCTGCTGGCCTACACGCCGAGCATCGTGCAGGTCCAGAGGCTGCGCCGGGCGCTGGACGACTCGCCGTTCGGTCTGCACAACACTGTCGAGGTGCTGCACCGGGGCTGGCATGTAGAGGGCGACGCGGTGCGCCCCAACCACCGCATGGTGGCCCACACCGGCTTCTTGACGGTGAGCAGGCTCACAGCTTCGTGAGACCGTTCGGGTGGCGGCGCGCCTGCGGCGCGGCAGCCGCTCTCCTCGTCATGGCATCGGGCGTGGCGGTGGCCGTGGCGGCCATCTGGTGGAGTCGAACGGTGCCTGCGCCGGACGGGCTCGCGTCGAGGCCTGACGACTCTGCCGCGACGCCCGATCCCGGCCCGGTTCCGACCTCCACCCGTCCACCTCTGGACGATCCTCCCGATCCGGGTCCGGTGCCCGACGATCACGGCCTCTCGAAGGCGGACCTGGCCGCGGCGGTGGCGTCGTCGGTCCGGGTCGCCGGGCCGGCATGCCGCGGGATCGTGCGCGAGGGCAGCGGGTTCGGGGTCGGGGACGGCGACCTCGTCGTGACCATCGCGCACCTGATGATCGGGATGGAGGCGCCCGAGGTCGAGCTGTCCGACGGCCGCAGGCTGGCCGCGGTGACGGTGGCCTTCGATCCCGTCAACGATCTGGCCGTGCTGCGGGTGCCTGGCGCGGGCTTGCGCCCCCTTCCCCTCAGCGAGGCCGCGCCCGACGGGACGCTGGGCGCAGTGCTGGCCTGGGAGGAGGAAGGCATGCCCGACCCGACGCCGTTCCGCATCGACCGGCCGGTGACGGTGCGGACCGAGCCGGTGGGCGGGGGAGAGACGATAGAGCGCCCCTCGTGGCTGCTGGCCGCCGATACCGAGGTGGGCGACTCCGGGGCTGCGCTGGTGGCCACGCTGGACGGGCGGATCACCGCGATGGGTGTGGCCTGGGGCGCCTCCCGGCGCGGGGGAGGCGGAGTCGCCTACGCCACCCGCGCCGGTGCGGTGGATAGGCTTCTCGACTCGTCAGACCTGTCCCAGCCGGCAGTGCTGCCCGGCTGCGGTTGAGCCGCGACGCTAGGTTGGGGCGGGTCTCAGACCTCGATGAAGATGCACTCCCCGGGGCACTCTTCGGCTGACTCGATCACGGCCTCCTCTTGGCCTGCGGGCACTGCAGCCAGTCCGTCGGGGCCGCCGGGGTCAGAAAAGACGTGACCGTCCTCGACCACGTAGGCGAGGCCGTCGTCGAGGAGCGTAAAAACGTCGGGCGCGATCTCCTCGCACAAGCCGTCACCCGTGCACAAGTCCTGATCAATCCAGACCTTCATGTCCTTGGAGGAACCTCTCTTCAGCGGGCGGTGAACGGGGCCGGGAGCGCCCGCGACTCACGGCGACTATTGCAGCATAGCGGGGCCGGAGCCCCAAGACTGCCAACTCGCCGCTACTAATGCCAACACCCGCGACCAATAATGCCAATACCAATGCCGACACCAGCGCGCCGGAGTCCGCCCGCAGAGCTTTCGGGAGGCGTCGTCGGGCGTCAATTGCACCGTTGGGCGCCGGTGCGGTCTAGGGTGTCGCCGTTGCGCAGCCCGACCAGCGGCGCAGGAGGTGAGCTGTGAGCGAGACCGGCATCGGCGATTCAGCCCGGGACGTCGAGCGCCTGCGCCAGCTCGTGTCCGAGCTCGAGAGCGAAGTCGCCTCGCTGCGGCGACGCCTGCACGACGCGCCCAAGCGGGTGCGGATGCTCGAGGAGCGGCTGGCCGACACCAAGGGCCGCCTGACCCAGGCGGTGTCGCAGAACGAGAGGCTCACGACGATGCTCCGCGACGCCCGCGAGCACATCGGCTCGCTGCGCGAGGAGGTCGAGAAGCTCACGCAGCCGCCCAGCGGTTACGGCACCGTGCTGGGATGCAACGACGACGGCACGGTGGACGTCCGGGCCGGGGGCCGGAAGATGCGGGTGGCGGTTCATCCCGACCTCGCCGACGACCTGAGGGCCGGCGAGGAGGTCGCCCTAAACGACTCGTTCAGCGTGGTCCTGGCCCGCCGGCCGGATCGCACCGGAGAGGTCGCCACGGTCAAGGAGCTGCTGCCCGGGGGCGATCGGGCCGTGGTGCTCGGCCGGGCCGACGAGGAGCGGGTGGTCGAGCTCGGCGCGGTGGTCTCGGCCGGGCCGATCCGCAGCGGCGACAACGTGCTCATCGACTCGTCCGGCGACCTCGTCATCGAGCGGCTGCCCCGCCCCGAGGTGGAGGATCTCATCCTGGAGGAGGTGCCCGACACCTGCTACGACGACGTCGGCGGCCTCGACAGCCAGATCGAGCAGATCACCGACGCGGTGGAGCTGCCGTTCGTGCACCACACCCTGTTCGCGGAGTACGACCTGCCCGCGCCCAAGGGCGTGCTGCTCTACGGCCCGCCGGGCTGCGGCAAGACCCTCATCGCCAAGGCGGTGGCCAACAGCCTGGCCAGCAAGGTCTCGGAGCTGTCGGGCGATGCCCGGGCCCGCAGCTTCTTCCTGAACATCAAGGGTCCCGAGCTGCTGAACAAGTACGTGGGCGAGACCGAGCGCCAGATCCGCCTGGTGTTCCAGCGGGCCCGCGAGAAGAGCGAGCAGGGCTGGCCCGTCATCGTGTTCTTCGACGAGATGGAGTCGCTGTTCCGCACCCGCGGCTCGGGAATCAGCTCCGACATCGAGTCGACCATCGTGCCCCAGCTGCTGGCCGAGATCGACGGCGTCGAGGCTCTCCGCAACGTCATCGTCATCGGCGCCTCCAACCGGGAGGATCTCATCGACCCTGCGATCCTGCGGCCCGGCCGCCTCGACGTGAAGATCAAGATCGAGCGGCCCGACGCCGAGGCGGCCGCGTCAATCTTCGCCCGCTACCTCACCCCGAGCCTGCCGATCGCGGCCGAGATGGTCGACACCGTCGGCGGGGGCGACCCCGACAAGGCGGTGAGGGGCATGATCGAGCAGACCACCGAGGACATGTACCGGCCCGCCGACGCCAACCGGTTCCTCGAGGTCACCTACCAGAACGGCGACAAGGAGGTCATGTACTACCGCGACTTCGCCTCGGGGGCCATGATCGAGAACGTGGTCCGGCGGGCCAAGAAGCTGGCCATCAAGCGGGAGATCGCGGGCGGGGCCCGCGGGATCATGACCGCAGACCTGCTTGCCTCGGTGCGCCAAGAGTTCAAGGAGCACGAGGACCTGCCCAACACCACGAATCCCGACGACTGGGCCCGGATCTCGGGCAAGAAGGGGGAGCGCATCGTGTTCGTGCGCACCCTCGTGTCCGGCGACGACGAGGACCTGGCCTCCGGCGGCCGTTCCATCGAGCGGGTGCAGACCGGCCAGTACCTGTAGCTCCGACTGCCTCGGCTAGGCTGCCCCGGGCCGGCCGCGGAGGAGGAGAAGAACCATGTCCCGCAACAGAAATCTGCTATGGCGCGCTCTGGCGGTGCTGCTTGCCGTCACCCTGATCGCGGCGTCCTGCGGTGACGACGACGACGAGGTCGCGGCGTCGCCCACCGAGACCGCGGATCCCGAGCCCAGCACGGCCGAGCCGACCGAGACTGCCACCGCCTCCGACGCCATCGCCGACACCCAGGGCGGCGACCTGCTCCGCACGGTGCAGGAGCGCGGCAGGCTGGTGTGCGGCGTGTCGGGCACCAGGGTGATCTTCTCGGAGACACTGCCCGACGGAACCGTCGTCGGCGTCGATGCCGACTACTGCCGGGTGGTCGCGGCGGTCGTGCTCGGCGACGCCGACGCGGTGGAGTACGTGTCGCTCACCACCGGAGAGCGCTTCACGGCCCTCCAGACCGGCGTCATCGACGTGCTCATACGCAGCACCACGTGGACGCAGAGCCGCGACACCGAGCTGGGGCTGGACTTCGGACCTGTGATCTACTACGACGGCCAGCAGCTCATGGCCCGAGTGGCCGACGGCTTCTCGCCCTCCTCGGGCGTGGCCGACATCGCCGGGGCAGTCGTGTGCGCCCTGGCCGGCACCACCACCGAGAAGAACGTCTCCGACGCGGCCGACGCGGCCGGCGTCGACATCACGCTCAACACGTTCGAGGACTTCGACACCATTACAGACAACTTCATTGATGAAGCCTGCGACGTGGTGACCGCCGACGGCTCGTCGCTGGCCGGGCGCAAGGCCAAGCAGCAGCCCGACGACCAGGAGTGGGTCATCTTCCCGGCCACCCCGATCTCCAAGGAGCCGCTCGCGCCGGTGTACCCGCAGAACCAGTCCCGTTTCGGCGATGCCGTGAACTGGGCGGTGTACGCCACCATCATCGCCGACGAGAAGGGCATCACGTCAGAGAACGTGGCCCAGATGGCGGCCAGCCCGCCCGACGCCGAGGCCGGTCGCCTGCTCGGCGGCGACGGCGAGCTGCAGACGGCCATGGGACTGGCGGCCGACGCCTTCTTGCAAGCCATCCTCCAGGTGGGCAACTACGACGAGATACTCAGCCGCCATCTGGGCGTAGCGGGCCTGGAGCGTGCCGGCACACCGAACGCGGGCTGGCGCGACGGGGGCCTGGTTTACGCCCCTCCCGCCCGGTGACGGCTGAGCGGCCAGACTGAGAACGATCCTCAGTTGAAAGAGGCTCTCCGGGCCAATACGGTGGCAGCGTCATTGACTACCAGCCCACGGAGGGAACCAGTGACCAATAGCAAACCACTGCTGTGGCGCGTGCTTGCCGTGCTATTTGCCGTGACCCTGATCGCAGCTGCCTGCGGAGACGACGGGGACGACGCCGAGACAACGGCGGCGCCGTCGGAGGCCGCGGCTCCCGAGCCGGACGCGGCCGAGCCCGCGGAGACCACCACTACCGCGGCCGACACGGTGGAAGTCACCCAGGACGGCGACCTTCTCGACACGATCATCGCCCGCGGCGAGCTGAACTGCGGCGTCTCCGGTTCGGCGGTGGCGTTCTCCGAGACCCAGCCCGACGGCTCCCAGACCGGCTTCGACGCCGACTACTGCCGGGCCGTGGCCGCGGCCATCTTCGGCGACGCCGGCGCAGTTGTGTTCCATCCGTTGACGGCGGCCGAGAGGTTCACCGCGGTGCAGACCGGGACCGTGGACGTGCTGATGCGCAACACCACCTGGACGCAGGGCCGCGACACCGAGGTCGGCATGGACTTCGGCCCCACCACCTACTACGACGGCCAGCAGCTGATGGCCCGGGCCGACGACGGCTTCTCCGGCTCGTCGGCGGTGGCCGACATCGCGGGCGCGGTCGTGTGCACCAACGCGGGCACCACCACCGAGCAGAACATCGCCGACGCGGCCGACGCGGCCGGGATCCAGATGACGCTCAACACCTTCGAAGACTTCGACATCGTCACCACCAACTTCATCGAGGGCGCCTGCGACGTGATCACCACCGACGGCTCCGGGCTGGTCGGCCGCAAGGCCAACCAGCAGCCCGACGGCGAGAACTGGGTGATCTTCCCGCCCACGCCGATCTCCAAGGAGCCCCTGGGCCCGACCTACGGCCAGAACGAGTCCCGCTTTGCCGACGTGGTGAACTGGACCGTGTACGCCACCATCATCGCCGATGAGAAGGGCATCACCTCGGCCAACGTCGACGCCGTGGCGGCCAGCCCGCCCGACGCCGAGGCCGGGCGCCTGCTCGGCGGCGACGGCGAGCTCCAGAGCGCCATGGGCCTGTCGGCCGACGCCTTCCTGCAGGTGATCAAGCAGGTCGGAAACTACGACGAGATCTACTCCCGCCACCTCAACCCGGTGGGCCTGACCCGCGAGGGCTCGGCCAACGCCGGCTGGCTAGACGGCGGCCTGATCTACGCGCCTCCGGCCCGGTAGGCGACAAGACCGACGGTGCATCTGGAGCACCTGCTCGTCTAGGGGCAAGACCCAAAGACTGCATATAGAGCAACTGCTCGTCTAGGTTGGCGGGGGTCCGGAACAGCAGTTCCGGGCCCCCGCTGCCGTTGCAGCGACCGAAGCCCGCGACAGACCGTCACGGAGGCGCCCCGGCGTGTCCAACACCGACCAGGCCACGCTGGCCGCAACCCAGTCGCAGCGCCCTCCCTTCTACCGCGACGCCACCATCATCAAATGGCTGGCGCAGGTGCTGGCACTGCTGCTGGTGCTGTTCGCGCTGGTGTTCCTGTCGTCGCAGGCGCAGAGCAACCTCCAGGCCAAGGGAATAGCCACCGGCTACGAGTTCCTGGGCACGGCCCTGGGCAGCGACCTCGGCTCGGGCATCGACACCAACCCGGACACCAGCGGCCGGGCCCTGTGGGCCGGCGGCGTCAACACGATCCGCCTGTCGGTGGGAGGCATCATCGCGGCCACGATCCTCGGGATCCTGGTCGGCGTGGGCCGGCTGTCGAGCAACTGGGTCGTCAGCCGGATCTGCAGCGTGTTCGTCGAGACGATGCGCAACATCCCGCTGCTGGTCCAGATCATCCTGATCTTCGTGGTGATTGCCAGCCTGCCCCGGGTGCAGGCCGATCAGGGGCCGATACACGGCTGGCTCCACATCTCCAACAAGGGGGTGTCGATCCCCCGCGTCTTCATTGGCGACGGCTTCTACCAGTGGGCCGTGTTCCTGATCATCGGCGCGCTGGCGGGATGGCTGGTCATGCGGCATCGCAACCGGCTGCACGACGCCACCGGCCGCGAGACCTACCCGGTGCTGAGCTTCGTTGCCGTGATGGCTGCGTTCGCAATCTTGGGCTGGTTCCTGCACCCGGCGTTCGGCTGGGTCGGGAGCATCTTCGACTTCATTGCCGAAGCGATCGACTCGCTGACGCAGCCGGTCGTGCAGGTGGCGCTGTCGGTTGCCGCCCTGGCTGCGGCGGCCCTGTGGATCAGGCGGTTCCTCAACCGGCGCCGGACCCCGGCCGGGCTCATGAAGCTGAGCGACGACGACTACTTCCGCATCGTCTTCGCGGTGGCCGGCGCGGTGATCGTGATCCTGTTCGTGACGCTGGCGTGGCCCGGGCTGTCGAGCTGGATCATCAACTCAGGACGAGATCTCTTCGAGGTGCTCGGCGACAAGTTCGGCGACGGCCGCACCGGACAGCCCATCGACGGCAAGCGGCCCGACATCGAGCAGCTCGGCAACTTCCCGAACTACGGCCCGGCCGGCCTCAACCTGATCCAGGGGCTGGCCGCCGTCTATTTCGGCGTAGTGCTCTACACGGCCGCCTTCATCGCCGAGATCGTGCGGGGCGGGATCCTGGCCGTGCCCAAGGGCCAGACCGAGGCCGCCCAGGCGGTCGGCCTGCGCCGGGCGACCATGCTGCGGCGGGTCATCCTCCCCCAGGCGTTCCGGGTGATCCTGCCCCCGCTGGGCAACCAGTACCTCAACCTCACCAAGAACACCTCGCTGGCCATCGCCGTCGGCTACAGCGACCTCGTGCAGGTCGGCCAGACCGTCTACAACCAGACCGGCAAGACCCTCGAGGTCGTGTCCATCTGGATGCTGTTCTACCTGGCCTGCTCGCTGACCATCTCGGTCGTGGTCAACTTCTTCAACGTCCGTCTCAAGATCGTGGAGCGCTGAGATGGGCATGCCGATGGACCCTGGAGCCGTGACAGCCGCCGACCCGGCCGAGGCCTGGGCCACCGAGGCGGAAGTTGCCCAGAAGCCGGAGGAGCCGAGCCTCTCGGCGCGGGAGTGGGTGCGCCAGAACCTGTTCTCAACCCCCTTCAACTCGGTGCTCACGGTCGTGTTCGGGGCAGTGATCCTGCTGATCGTCCGCGGCCTGCTCAACTTCACCTTCAGCGAGGAGCGCGAGTGGGACGCGGTTCGCACCAACCTGCGGCTGATGTTCACCCACGCCTACCCGGAGGAGCAGTACATCCGCATCTGGGTCTGCGTGGGCACCGTCGTGGTGCTGGCCGGGCTTTCGCTGGGGCTGGTCGCGGGCCGGGGCCGGGGCGTGTCGATGAAAAAGATCTCGACGAGCCTCATGGGCGCCGGGGCCGCCATCGCCCTGGCTGTGGTGCTGCGCGAGCCCTCGGTGCTCAGGGACGCCGACGGCGCGGTGCGGCGAGACGACGACGGCGTCATCCGGGAGTCGTTCATCGAGGCCATGGCCGACCGCTGGGCCTGGTGGCTGCTGGCCGCGGTGCTGGCCGGCGCGGGAGCGGCCCTGTGGCACGGCCTGGGCGACACCCGGCGCCGGGGCACCTTCGTTCCCTCGGTCGAGCTGGGCGTCGCCCTGACCGGCCTGCTGGTGCTGTCGGGCTGGGTCTACCCCTGGGGCCACTACGCGTACGCGGACGGAGAGTTCATCGCCGAGCCCGGCCGGACGGTGGCCATGTCCACCAAGCTCCCCTGGACGGTGATGTGGCTGCTGCTGGTGGCCTTCATCGCGGCCGGTCGGGCCCTGCGGCGCCGGGGCGCGGGGACGAGGACGAGGATGGGGCTGAACTTCGCATGGCTGCTGTGCCCCTTCGCACTGTTCTGGGTGGTGCTGCGGGACCCGGCGCTCGACTGGGCGCGGGTGGTCTCGGTGGACATCCCCATCGCGGTCTTCTTCGCCGCTCTTGGAGGGGCGGTGGTGTGGGTGCTCACCAATCCCAGGATCGGGGAGTTGGGGCGGATCATCGCGGTGCTGCTGGTCGGGGTGGCGCTGCTCAACTGGGTGGCCGCCTTCTTCGGCTGGTACGCGATGCTGCAGAAGGTGCGCCTCAGCTTCCTGCTGATGGCGGTGGTGGCGCTGCTGGCCCACAACTTCGCGGGCGAGCGGGCCAAGCGCCTGCGCCTGCTGGGGATGTGGGTGGCCGGCATAGCCCTGTTCCACTACATGGCCACGCTGATGAACGCACCGTCCACGGTGGACACACCCACCGACGCCCTCATCGGAGGATTCGCGATCACGGTCATCGTGTCCGTGTTCACCATCCTGTTCTCGTTCCCGCTGGGGGTCCTTCTGGCCTTGGCCCGCACCTCGAAGCTGCCCATCTTCAGGGTGCTGTCGACCAGCTACATCGAGGTGATCAGGGGGGTGCCCCTGATCACGATCCTGATCTTCTTCGCCGTCATCCTCAAGCTGTTCCTGCCCGACGGGATGAGCATCAGCCAGCTCGCCGCGGCCACGCTGGGCTACACGCTGTTCTCGGCCGCGTACCTCGCCGAGAACGTCCGGGGCGGGCTCCAGTCGATCCGCCGGGGCCAGTACGAGGCGTCCGATGCGGTCGGCCTCACCACCGTCCAGCGCACCCTGTTCATCGTGTTGCCCCAGTCGCTGCGGGTCTCCATCCCGCCGCTGGTCGGCCAGATGATCGCCACCTTCAAGGAGACCTCGCTGCTGGCCATCATCGGCATCTTCGACCTGCTGCGCATGGCCAACTGGGTCATCCCGGCCCAGACGCAGTTCCTGGGCGTGAAGCGCGAGGGCCTGCTGTTCGTGTGCGTCATCTACTGGATCTTCGCCTACAGCATGTCCAAGCACAGCCAGCGCCTGGAGAAGAAGCTGGGAGTGGGGGAGCGCTAGCCGTGCCGCCCGCTCACACACAGCCACACCGCAGGGGATCAAGCCATGAGCGTCAGCGACGCGAACACCGCAGGGGATCAAGCCATGAGCGTCAGCGACGCGAACACCGCAGGGGATCAAGCCATGAGCGTCAGCGACGCGAACACAGGGGGGATCAAGCCATGAGCGTCAGCGACGCCACCACCGCCTTGACCGAGGAGCTCGCCGCCCGCGACGACATGATCGTGTGCGAGGGGGTCAACAAGTGGTTCGGGGACTTCCAGGCCCTCGATCAGATCACGGCCGTCATCAAGGAGCGCGAGGTGGTGGTGGTGCTCGGCCCGTCGGGCTCGGGCAAGTCCACCTGGATCCGCTGCATCAACCACTTGGAAGTCCACCAGGAAGGACGGATCGTGGTCGACGGCGTGGAGCTCACCAACGACCTGCGCAACATCGAGAAGATCCGCTCCGAGGTCGGCATGGTGTTCCAGCAGTTCAACCTGTTCCCCCACCTGACCGTGCTGGACAACATCACGCTGGCCCCGATCTGGGTGCGCAAGAAGCCCAAGCGGGAAGCCGAGGACCTGGCCCGGTCACTGCTGGAGCGGGTCGGCATCCCCGAGCAGGCCGAGAAGTACCCCGGCCAGCTCTCCGGCGGCCAGCAGCAGAGGGTGGCCATCGCCCGGGCGCTGGCCATGGAGCCCAGGATCATGCTCTTCGACGAGCCGACCTCCGCCCTCGACCCCGAGATGATCAAAGAAGTGCTCGACGTGATGAAGGAGCTGGCCCTGTCGGGTATGACCATGATGGTGGTGACCCACGAGATGGGCTTCGCCCGGGAGGTCGCCGACCGGGTCATCTTCATGGAGGAGGGCCAGATAGTCGAGACCGGCACACCAGAACACTTCTTCACCAACCCCCAGGAGGAGCGCACCAAGCTGTTCCTCTCGCAGATCCTCTAGCCCCTCGGGCGCCGAGTCTCGCTAGCGTCCGGACCGTGGCTGTCCCCAAGACGCTCGGCTGTGGCGCCCGCTCTTGTTCGCTTCGCTCACGGGCCGCTCGGGCCCGGCCTCGCTCGGCGTTCTGAGTCTCAGTAGCGTCCGGACCGTGGCTGTCCCCAAGACGCTCGGCCTCGAGACCGAGTACGGCATCGTCCACCGGGGCGCGCCGGAGCCCAACCCGATCTCGGCGTCGTCGCTGCTGATCAACGCCTACCTCATCGCCACCGAGCAGTCGCCCGAGCCGGGCCGGGCCGCGGTGGGCTGGGACTTCACCGACGAGACTCCCGGAAACGACGCCCGGGGCGGAGCTGCAGCGGGCTCGCTCGCGCCCGAGATCGAGACCCACCTGGTGAACGCGGTGCTGACCAACGGCGCCCGCTACTACGTCGACCATGCCCACCCCGAGCTGTCCACCCCAGAGTGCGCCGACGCCCGCTCCGTGGTCGTCTATGACCGGGCTGCCGAGCTGATCGCGGCCCGCTCCATGGAGGCGGCCCGGATGCTGCTGGCGCCGGGCGAGGAGATCGTGGTCTACAAGAACAACTCCGACGGCAAGGGCAACAGCTACGGCTGCCACGAGAACTACCTGGTGAGCCGGTCGGTGCCGTTCTCGCGCATCGTCACCCACGCCACCGCGCACTTCGTGACCCGCCAGATCTTCTGCGGGGCGGGCAAGATGGGCAGCGAGACCTCCGGGATGCGCCTGGACGAGGCCGGCTACCAGATCTCCCAGCGGGCCGACTTCATCGAGGAGGAGGTCGGCTTGGAGACCACCCTCAAGCGTCCCATCGTCAACACCCGCGACGAGCCCCACGCCGACGCGGCCAAGTACCGGCGCCTGCACGTGATCGTGGGCGACGCCAACATGTCGCAGGTGGCGACGTTCCTCAAGGTCGGCACGACCGCGCTGGTGATGGCCCTCACCGAGGACGACGCCGTTCCCCGCGAGCTGCGCTTCGCCTCGCCGGTGGCGGCGCTGCGCCAGGTGAGCCGCGACCTGTCGCTGCGGGCTCCGCTGGAGCTCGCGGACGGTTCCACGATCACCGCGCTCGACGCGCAGTGGGAGCTGCTGGCTGCGGCCCGCGCCTATGTGGACGCGACGGGGGCGGACGCAGTCGGCGGAGACGTCGCCCAGGAGGTGCTGAGCCGCTGGGAAACGGTGCTCGGCGGTTTGGAGCGCGACCCGATGGAACTCGCCGCCCAGATCGACTGGGTGGCCAAGCTCCGGCTGCTGGAGGGCTTCCGGGAGCGTCACGGCCTCGACTGGGAGGACGCCCGGCTTCGGGCCCTCGACATCCAATACCACGATCTGCGGCCCGACAGGTCCCTGGCCGCCAGGGCCGGGCTCGAGACGCTGGTGGACGAGGCCGACGCCGAGTGGGCCATGACCGAGCCGCCGCCCGACACCCGCGCCTTCTTCAGGGGGCGGTGCCTGCAACGCTTCGCGACAGAGGTCGTCGCGGCCAACTGGGATTCGATCGTCTTCGATGTGGGCGAGGGCTCGCTGCGACGGGTCTCGATGACCGAGCCGGCGCGGGGCACCGTCGCCCACGTTGGCGCCATGTTCGACGAGTGCGACTCCGCGATCGACCTACTGCGCCGCTTGGGCGCCGCTGGCGCGTAGCCTCCGTTGTAGAAACCTGAGGGTACGCACCGAGCCGGGAGGAATCCAGTGGCCGAGAGAGAGCAGATCCGCAAGCCGGCGCCGGCAACCCGCGAGCAGTCTGTGGAGGAGGCGCCGCCCGCGTCGGAGCGGGGCTCCGACATCAAGGCTCAACTCGACGACCTGCTTGACGAGATCGACGAGGTGCTCGAAACCAACGCCGAGGACTTCGTGAAGAGCTACATCCAAAAGGGCGGCGAGTGATAGGAGGCACCAGGATCGTGCGTCACTCGGACGACGGAGGGCGCAGCATCCCGGGAGCTGGCGAGTGAGCCTGCCCCGCTTCGAGCCGCACGACGATCCCGGTCCCGACTTTGCCGCGCTGCTGCGCCTAACCGGCTCCGGCCCGGATCCCCGCCCGTTCGGTGCTTCCGCCGAGCACATGCCGCCGGTGCCGCCGGAGATTCCCCACGGCACCACCTGTGTGGCGGTCCGCTACGACGCCGGGGTGGTCATGGCCGGCGACCGGCGGGCCACTGCGGGGCACCTGATCAGCAACCACCGGATCGAGAAGGTGTTTCCCGCCGACCGGCATTCCGGTGTGGCCATTGCCGGAGCGGCCGGGCCCTCGACGGAGATGGTGCGGCTGTTCCAGCTCCAGCTCGAGCACTACGAGAAGGTGGAGGGCACCCCGATCAGCCTCGAGGGCAAGGCCAACCAGCTCGGCCAGATGGTGAGGGCCAACCTGCCCGCGGCCATGCAGGGCATGGTGGTCGTGCCCATCTTCGCGGGATTCGACACAATGGCCTCGAGGGGCCGGATCTTCGAGTACGACGTCACTGGCGGGCGCTACGAGGAGCGGGACCACGCCGCCACCGGCTCGGGCTCGTTGCACGCCAACACCGTGGTGAAGCTGGGATACCGCCCGTCGATGGCGAGGTCCGCGGCCGTGGATTTGGTGCTGGATGCGCTGTACGTGGCCTCCGACGCGGATGCCGCCACCGGCGGACCCGACCCGGTGCGCGACGTGTTCCCCGTGGTGGCGGTGATCGACGCCAGCGGATACGTGCGCCTCGACGACGCCGAGTTGCGCCGCCGCACCGAGCGGCTGCTGCGTCGCCACCGCATCCGGCGCGAGGGCGGCGCGTCATGACAATGCGCCGCGATGGGCGTAGCGGGGGCACGTCATGACGATGCCCCCGGTCCGAGTTCCGAGCACAGGGGCCGCATCATGACGATGCCCTTGGTCCGAGTTCCGAGCACAGGGGGGTGCCCGCGATGACGATGCCCTTCTACGCCCCGCCCGAGCAGATGATGAAAGACAAGGCCGACTATGCCCAGAAGGGCATCGCCCGGGGCCGCAGCCTGGTCGCCTTCCGATACGGCGGCGGCATCGCCATCGTGGCCGAGAACACGTCCAGCACGCTGCGCAAGGTGAGCGAGATCTACGACCGCATCGCCTTCGCGGGGGTGGGCCGCTACAACGAGTTCGATCAGCTCCGCATCGCCGGGGTGCGCCACGCCGACCTGAAGGGCTTCGCCTTCAGCCGCGAGGACGTCGACGCCCGCAGCCTGGCCAACGCCTACGCCCAAAGCCTCGGGCAGGTCTTCACCCACGAGTTCAAGCCGATGGAGGTGGAGATACTGGTGGCCGAGATCGGCCTCGACACCGACGGCCGCGGCGACCAGCTGTTCCACATCCTCTACGACGGCACCGTGGTCGACGAGGACGACTGGGTGGTGCTCGGCGGCGAGACCGAGGAGATCTCGGAGCGCTTCGCGGCGGCCCTGCGCGAGGCCCCCCGCTCGCTGGCCGAAGGCGTGCGGGCTGCCGTGTCCGCCCTGGCCGGACCCGACCGCACCCTCTCCGCTGAGAGCCTCGAGGCGGCCGTCCTGGACCGCAGCAACGACCGCCGAGCCTTCCGCCGCCTAACCGACGAAGAAATAGCCACCATCCTCGAGGCCTAGCACGCGCGCCGGCGGGTGAGAGCCGGCCGAGTCGCAGTGGTTCAGGCGGCTTCGCGGCTGTTACCTTCGGATTCAGGGTCGTCGGATGCGGGCCGGTCGATCCGCAGGTGGCCCTCGATGCGGGCGAGCCGTTCCCGGGTGTCGCCGAGGATGCTGATCACGGCGTTGTGGTTCCTCTCGATGAGGTCGCGGTTCTTGTCGATGAGGTCTCGGTTCTTGTCGATGAGGTCTCGGTTCTCTCCGCGGACCTGATCGATCAGGTCCCGGTTCTCCTTGCGGGCCTGGTCGATGAGGTCCCGGTTCTCCTTGCGGGCGTCGGTGATGAGCTGGCGGGTGGCGGTGCTGTCTCGGTGCTGGATGCGGATCGAGGCCACCATCAGCGTGATCAGCGCGGCCAGGATGGCACCGAAGGATGTCCCGACGATCGTCAGCACTGTCGTGACCGCTTCGGTGTCCATGCGCCCAATCTATGCTCCCAGCTATAGCGATGCAACTTGAAACTTCATGACATTTATCTAACCACCGCGGAGAAGGCGGTTGGCGACCATCGCATTTCGGTGTGGCAACTACGGCCGCTTCGGCCGATCCGTCGGCGGGGGGTCGAGGGGGGTACGGTGGCGGGGTGCAGCGGCGCATCTTCGGGATCGAGAACGAGTACGGCGTGACCTGCACGCTGCGGGGCCAGCGCCGCCTCAGCCCCGACGAGGTGGCCCGCTACCTGTTCCGCAAGGTGGTGTCTTGGGGGCGCAGCAGCAACGTGTTCCTGGGCAACGGATCGCGGCTGTACCTCGACGTCGGCAGCCATCCCGAGTACGCCACCCCGGAGTGCGACTCGGCCCACGACCTGGTCGTCCACGACAAGGCCGGCGAGCGCATCGTCGAGCGCCTGCTGGGCGACGCCGAGGAGCGCCTGGCCGAAGAGGGCATCCGCGGCGACGTGTTCCTGTTCAAGAACAACACCGACTCGGCCGGCAACAGCTACGGCTGCCACGAGAACTATCTCACCAGCCGCCGCGACGACCTCAGCGACTACGCCGAGGTGCTGATCCCGTTCCTCGTCAGCCGCCAGATCTACGCCGGCGCGGGCAAGGTGCTGCAGACCGCCCGGGGCGCCATGTACTGCATCAGCCAGAGGGCCGAGCACATCTGGGAGGGAGTGTCGTCGGCCACCACCCGGTCGCGCCCGATCATCAACACCCGCGACGAGCCCCACGCCGACGCCGAGCGCTTCCGGCGGCTGCACGTGATCGTGGGCGACTCCAACATGAGCGAGTACACCACCTTCCTCAAGGTCGGGACGTGCGCGCTGATGCTGCGAATGCTGGAGGACCCCCGGGTCGTGCTGCGGGACATGACGCTGGAGAACCCCATCCGCGCCATCCGCGAGATCAGCCACGACATCACCTGCCAGCGCCGGGTGCGGCTCGCCACCGGCCGCGAGGTCAGCGCCCTCGAGATCCAGTCGGAGTATTTGAACCGGGCCCTGCGCTACGCCGAGCACCACGACCTCTCCGACGAGGAGAAGAAGGCGCTCACCATGTGGGAGTACTGCCTGACCGCCATCGAGCAGGATCCGCTCCAACTCGACCGCGAGATCGACTGGGTAGTCAAGCACCACCTCGTTGAGGCGTACCGGGAGCGGCACGGGCTGGACCTGGCCGACCCGCGGGTCGCCCTGGTGGACCTGCAGTACCACGATGTGAGCCAGAACCGCGGCCTCTACTACTGCATGCAGCACCGGGGCATGGTGGAGACGCTGGTCACCGAGGCCGAGATCCACCACGCGGTGGAGCACCCGCCGTCCACCACCCGGGCCCGCCTGAGGGGCGAGTTCATCCGCCGGGCCAAGGAGCGAAGGCGGGACTACACCGTCGACTGGGTCCACCTGAAGCTCAACGACCAGTCCCAGCGGACCGTGCTGTGCAAGGATCCGTTCAAGTCTCACGACGAGCGGGTGGAGAAGCTGATCGCCTCCTTGTAGCGACGGGCCCCGGTAGCGTCCTATCCGTCGGTCGACGGCACCCGCCGAGCCCACCGCTTCTAACCATGGACAAGTTCGAACGGCTCTTGAACCTCACCGCGGCGCTGCTCAACGCATCGCATCCGCTCAGCGCGAACGAGCTGCGTGAGCGCATGGCCGGTGCCTACGCGGAGGACAAGACCGCTTTCAGGCGGATGTTCGAACGCGACAAGGCGGACCTGAGGGCGATAGGCGTGCCCATAGAGGTCTCGACCCTCTACCGGCTCGATCCGCCGGTGGAGGGATACCGCATCCCGGCCGCGCAGTATGCCGGACGCGACCTGCGCTTCGAACCCGACGAGCTGGCGGCATTGCATCTGTCCACCAACCTGGTGCGCCTCGAGGGCGGCGCGGGCGGGGGCCTGGCCCGGCTCGGCGCCGCGTCGGCCGCCGGCGGTGTCGGGCCGGTCGAGGCGGTGGGCGAGCTGCCCTTCCACGACTCCCTGTCGAAGCTGGTGGCGGCCGCCCTCGGGCGCCGGGCGGTCTCGTTCGCCTACCGGGACGCGGATCGGCGGGTAGAGCCCTGGCGCCTGTCGTTCCACCGCGGCCACTGGTACCTGGTGGGCTGGGATGTGGACCAGTCGGCCGACCGACTGTTCCGCGTGGACCGCATCGGCGGCGAGATCACCGAGCGGGGCCCGGCGGTGAACCCGGTGGGGGAGGGTCCCGATCCCCGCACCCTGAGGCCTTGGGAGTTCGGCGCGGCAGAACCGGTCGAGGCCCGGGTGCTGGTGGACGCCGACCAGGCCGGCTGGGCCTGCCACCGGGCCGGGGTCGACGGTGAGCGCCGGCCCGACGGCTCGGTGGTGCTCACACTCCAGGTGCGCGACACCGCCGCGCTCAGATCGTTCGTGGTCGAGTTCCTCGAGCACGCGGAGGTGCTCGACCCCCAGTGGCTGCGCGACGAGTTCGTGGCCTGGCTGGAGGCACTGGCCTGACCCCGGTTTCGGCGGATCAGTCCGTCCTGCGACCTAGGGTGGTGAGGTGACGTCGGTGCCCGCGGTGAACGGGGCCAAGCTCTCCGTGACCGAGCGCATGGCCCGCTTGCTGGGGGTCGTCCCCTGGGTCGTCGAGCAGGGCGGCGCCCATCTCGACGACATCGCAGCACGCTTCGACTACCCCCGCGAGCAGCTGCTCGAGGACCTCACTCAGAGGCTGTTCTTCGTGGGGGTGCACCCGTTCACCCCGGACACTCTGATCGACGTCCACATCTCCGACGGCATCGTCGACATCCAGTACGCGGACTGGTTCTCGCAGCCGATGCGGCTCACCGGAGAGGAGGCGACCCGGCTGCTGGCCGCGGGCCGCACCGTGCTCGAAATGTCGGAGGGGCGCGAGTCCAGCACCGGCGACGACGAGGCCGCGGCCGCTCCGCTGCTGCGGGCCCTCACCAAGCTGAGCCTGTCGCTCGGCTCGGGCGACACTGGCGCCGTCGACCACATCGACGTGTGCTTGGGACAGGCCCCGGCCGAGACCCTCGACGCTCTGCGCCGGGCCATCGGCGGGCGGCGGCAGATCGAGATCGAGTACTACTCGCAGGGGCGCGACGCAATGACTGTCCGGGTGGTCGACCCGGCCCGGCTGTCGAGCCATGAGGGCGCGTGGTACCTGTTCGGCTGGTGCCACCGCGCCGGTGCGGAGCGAGTGTTTCGAGTGGACAGGATCCGAGCTCTCACGCTGAGGGACTCCGTTGCGGAAGTCGACTTGCCCGGCGGACGGTCGCCCGCGCTGTCGATGGACAGCGTGGACCGCACCGCCACGATCCGGCTGTCGCCCGAGGCCGCCTGGGCCGCCGACTACTACCCGGCGCGGCAGCGAGCGGAGCACCCCGACGGAACCGTCGACGCGGTGTTCGCGGTGGCCGGCGAGTCGTGGCTGGCCCGGCTGCTCGTGCAGCTCGGGCCGCTGGCGGAGATGATCGACAGCCACGAGTCCATCGACACGGACCTGCGATCGGCCACCGCGGCAAGGATGCTGGAGAGGTACCGCCAGTGACCGGGGGTGCAACGGCTCGACCGGGCGGGTCCACCGAACCGCGGCCCGCCCAACCACCGCGCGCCGAGCCGCGGCGCGCTGAACCTCGGCCCTGGGAGTCCGCGCATCCGGGCCCTGACGGCCGGGGCGAAGGGGTGCAGCCGCCCGCGGTGTTGGGCGGCAGCGATGACGAGGGGCCGCCGACACGGGAGCGGCGCGCCATGCCCGCGGTCGTCGAATGGCTGGTCGTGCTGGTGTGCGCTCTGGGTCTGGCCCTGCTGCTCAAGGCCTTCCTGGTGGAGGTGTTCGTGATCCCGTCGGGCTCGATGGAGCCCACGCTGATGGCCGGCAACCGGGTGGTCGTGTACAAGCTCGGATACCGCCTGCACGACGTGAACCGCGGCGATGTGGTGGTGTTCGAAAGTCCCAACCGGGATTCGGGCGTCGACGACCTCATCAAGCGGGTCGTCGCGCTGGGCGGTGAGACATTCGAGATGCGGGACGGCCTGGTGTACATCGACGGCAACCGCCTCGAGGAGCCATACCTGGAAGACGGCGAGTCAACGTTCTCCAAGGGGCCTATCCCAGGCTGCGCGAACGAGGCCGACTCGCTGCGCTGCGAGGTCCCCGAGGGCAAGGTCCTCGTGCTGGGCGACAGCCGCGAGGACAGCCGCGACGGCCGCTTCTTCGGCCCCACAGACGTCGACGACATCGTGGGCCGGGCCTTCCTGAAGATCTGGCCCCCGAACGACATGGGCGGCGTGTAGCCGCCGCCCCCGGCCGCTCCGGCTCAGCGATGACGGCCTGATGGGTACCCGCATTCCGGCTCTGCTGGCGCCGCCCATCGCTTTCGCCCACCGCGGGGCCAGGGCCCACGCCCGGGAGAACACCCTCGAGGCGTTCGCGCTGGCTCGCGAGATGGGGGCCACCGGCATCGAGACCGACGCGTGGATCACCGCCGATGGCGAGATCGTGCTGAACCATGATGGAGCCGTCGGGGGGCTGCCCACGCTGTCGACCCGCCGGATCCTGGGCCGGCCCATCGCGAGCCTGCCCCGAGCCCGGCTGCCGGCCCACATCCCCACTCTCGGCGAGTACTACGAGCACTGCGGCACCGATCTACCCGTGAGCGTCGATGTGAAGGACGAGGCCGCGTTTGTGGGACTGATCGCAGTGGCCAGAAAGCACAGCGCGGCCGAGCAGTTGTGGGTCTGCCACCACGACTCCGGCGTGCTACAGGCCTGGCGGTCCGCCACGCCCGAAGTCCGGCTGGTCCACTCGACGCGCCTGGGCCGGCTGGGCACTCCAAGCCCCGAGCGCCATGCTGCCGATCTCGCCGAGGCCGGCATCGACGCAGTGAACTTTCACCGCGATGACTGGAACGGCGGCCTCACCACGCTCTATCACCGCTTCGATCGGTTCGCCTTCGGCTGGGACGCCCAGCAGGCTCGCCACATCGCCGAGTTGGTCGATGCCGGCATCGACGCGGTGTACAGCGACCATGTCGACCGGATGGTGGAGACTCTGGCCCGTTTCGCCGACGGCGCCGACGGCTGATTCTCTGGCAGTCCATCGGGAGCCATTGACGTCTCGCGGGTATCGTGCCCCTCATGTGGATGCTGGCGCCGGCCGGGGCCACCGTCATCGCACTCGTGGTGCTCGTCTGCGGTCTGCGTGCCGTGGCCTACGCCTCTGCTGATCTAGCCGGCGCGCTGAGGAGGTCTTCGTCGGCGGCAGTAGCGGGAGACGAACTCTCCCGGGTTGCGACCCGGCTGGGCGATCATGCCGAGGCAACCAGGGCCGCGGCCGACCAGTTGCGAGGGTTGAGGCGCGATGGCAGCCGCCAACAGTCCCGTAGCTAGGAGCGTGCGCCATAGGGGCGAGAATCGGTCGCGTCGCAGCGGTGTCGCTTCCGCTCTTGTTCGCTGCGCTCACGGGTTGCTCGGGCCACGGCCTCGCAGGCTCGGCCTCTAGGCTGACCGGGTGGGAAATCTCGGCGGGGGAGAGATCCTCGTCATCCTGCTCGTGGCCCTCATCGTGCTGGGACCGACCAAGCTGCCCCCGGCCGTCCGCCAGGTCGGCAAGTTCGTGGGGGAGATCCGCCGCATCGGACAGGGTTTCCAGCAGGAACTGCGCGAGGCGGCCAAGCCGTTGCAGGAAGCGACCGCCGACTTGAAGGCGGCCGACAAGAGCCTGCGTGAGACCACCCAGAAGCCCCTCAAGGAGATGTCGGACACGCTGAAGGCTGCCGATCCGCGCAAGGTGATCGAACCGCCGCCCGCGGCCAAGGACGGCAAGGCCAAGGACGGCAAGGCGAAGGACGGCGAGGCCAAAGACGCTGCGGCATCGGGCAAGGACACGATGGCTCCAGGCCCCGTGTCTTGGGGTGCGGCCGCGGCCAGCGTGGCCGCTCCGCCCCCGGTCAGCGGTGACGAGACCGGCACGCCGGCGGGTGGTGACGTCTCCAAAGCCGATGGGGCGCGGGACGCTGGCGGGTCTGAGGTCGCTGAGGTGGAGCCCGATGAGCGGGCTGGCGACACTGCCTGACTAGCACGCTGCACGCCTGGCGATGACCGACGCAGTCGACGACACGACACCGATGGAGCGCCCGGACGACGGCGGGGGCGGCCACATGACGCTCATGGAGCATTTGGCCGAGCTCCGCAACCGCCTGATCAAGTCCGTCATCGCGGTGGCAGTGGGTGGAATCGCCTGCTGGATCTTCTATCGCTTCATCCTCGACTTCCTGCTCGAGCCGTACTGCAGGACTTTCCCGATCCAGGAGCGGATCGACTCGCACCTGTTCGGTCCCGACGGTGGCTGCAACCTGTATGTGAGCGATCCCCTCGAGCCCTTCCGAGTGCGCCTGACGGTGGCCGGATACGCGGGCTTGTCCCTGGCCATGCCCGTCCTGCTGTGGCAGGCGTGGCGCTTCATCGCACCCGGCCTGTACCGCCACGAGAAGCGCTACGCAATCCCGTTCGTGGGTACCGGCGTTCTGTTGTTCTTCATGGGCGTCGGGCTGGCCTACTGGAGCCTGCCCCGGGCCCTGGACTTCCTGGTCACCATCGGCGGCCCCGATCTGGTGTCGCTGTTCAGCCCGCAGCGCTACCTGAGCTTCGTCGTGAAGATGATGGTGGCGTTCGGCATCGCCTTCCAGTTCCCGATAGCGCTCATCGGGCTGCAGGCGATGGGCATAGTTGAGAACCGGACCCTGCGCAGGATCCGCTCCTACGCCATCGTGGGCATCGTGGTGCTGGTGGCAGTGATAACCCCCAGTGGCGATCCCTTCACACTGATGGCGCTGTCGATTCCCATGTACGCCTTCTACGAGCTCGCCATCCTGTGGGGCGTGCTGGCCCGCCGCCGGCAGCGAAGGCGGGAAGCGGCCCGATCGTGAGCCGTCGCCCAGGGCGCGCCGCAGCCTCCGGGTCGTGATCGAGGCGGCGGGGGCTGGGTTCGTCCTCGACGAGTTCCAGCGCCGCGCCATCGAGCACGTTGACGCCGGACGCTCGGTGCTGGTGAGCGCGCCGACCGGCTCGGGCAAGACGGTGGTGGCCGACCACGCCGTCGACCGGGCTCTCGCCGCGGGGAAGAGGGCCTTCTACACCACGCCGATCAAGGCCCTCTCCAACCAGAAGTACCGGGATCTGCGGCAGAGGCTCGGGCCGCGCCGGGTGGGCCTGTTGACGGGTGACAACGTCATCGCCGGCGACGCCGATGTGGTGGTGATGACCACCGAGGTGCTGCGCAACATGCTCTACGCGGGTTCGGTGGACGGCAGGCTCGGCGCGGTCGTGCTCGACGAGGTGCACTACCTGGAGGACCCCTACCGCGGGCCGGTGTGGGAGGAGGTCATCCTGCACCTGCCAGCCAGCGTCGTGCTGGTGTGCCTGTCCGCCACGGTCTCCAACCACGAACAGCTGGGCGGCTGGCTCGAGCGGGTGCGCGGCCCGACCGCGGTCGTGGTCGAGTCTCGGCGACCGGTCCCCCTCACCAATCTGTACGCCGTGGGCCGCCGCCGCTCCTACGCGGTGCAGATCGTGCCCACCCTCCTCGACGGCAGGCCCAATCCCGAGGGAGGGCGGTTCGACGCACCGGCAGCATCAAGGGGTGTTGGTGGCTCGGGGCGTGAAGGGCGTCCCGGAGGTGAGGGACGACCCATGCGCGGGGGGTCGCCTCGCTCTGGGCGCGGCGGGCGTACAGGGCGTGGGGGGAATGAGGAACGTCACGGACATGGGGGGTCGCCCCGCTCCGGGCGCGAGGAGCTTCGTGGTTCGGGTCGTTCCCGCCGCGGCTCGGGTGGTTCGCGGCGTCGCGGATCCGGTGGTTCGGGTCGCTCCGGGCACAGGGGACAGGGGCGCGGGGAGCACCGCCCGCGTGCTCCGTGGCGGCCGCCGCGGCGCGTCGACCTGCTGGCGGAGTTGGAACAGCGGGGCCTGCTGCCGGTGATCTGGTTCGTGTTCAGCCGCAAGGGATGCGACCAGGCCGCAGCCCGCCTCGTTCGCGACGGGGCTCGCTTCACCGGCGATGCCGAAGCCTCCCGCATCGACGAACTGGTCGAGGCGCGCCTCGGCCTCCTCGATCCCGCCGACCTGGCCGCGCTGGACGCGAGGCGCTGGGCCGATCGGCTTCGCCTGGGCATCGCGTCGCACCATGCCGGCATGGTGCCGGTGTTCAAGGAGGCGGTGGAGCAGTGCTTCGCCGAGGGCCTGGTGAAGGTGGTGTTCGCCACCGAGACCCTGGCATTGGGCGTGAACATGCCGGCCCGCAGCGTCGTGATCGACAAGCCCGTCAAGTTCGACGGCCGGCGCACCGTCCCGCTCAGCGCGGCCCAGTACACCCAGTTCACCGGCCGGGCCGGGCGCCGCGGCATCGACGAGGCGGGATGGGCGGTGGCCCTGTGGTCGCCGGACTGCACCTTCGAGCAGGTGGCTCGGCTGGCCTCGAGCCGGTCCTTCGAGCTGCGCTCAGCCTTCCGGCCCACCTACAACATGGTGGCCGGCCTGCTGGGCCGCATGCCTGCCGGAGCGGCCCGCGACCTGATGGGTCGGTCCTTCGCCCAGCACCAGGCCGAAGCGGCGTCGCGGCCCGTCGATCTGGCCCGCCGCTTCGATGCGGTGGCCGGAGTGCTGCGCGAGAGGGGCCACCTGGACGGCTGGACCCTCACGGACTCGGGGTCGCTGGTGTCGCGCATCTTCCACGAGGCCGACCTGGCCGTGGCCGAGGCCCTGTCGGGCGGGCAGCTCGACGACCTGTCTCCGCCAGAGCTGGCCTCGGTGCTGTCTGCGTTCACCTACGAGCACCGCTCGCCCGGCCCCCGGTCCGAGGTGTGGATCCCCTCGGGCACCGCCTACCGCCGCCTGCGCCGCATCGAAGCGGCCCTCGACGACCTGCACCGCACCGAGCGGAGCTTCGATGTCGGTCCCACCCGGCCGCTGGAGCTGGGCTTCGGGCCGGCCGCCCATCGCTGGGCAGCCGGCGTGCCGTTCGAAGCCGTGCAGGACGAGGGATTCTCGGCCGGCGACTTCGTGCGCAACGTCAAGCAGGTGATCGATCTGGCCCGCCGGATCGCCGCGGTGGCTCCCGACCCGGGCACCTCGGCCACGGCCCGTGACACGGTCGAGGCCCTCAACAGGGGAGTAGTGGCCCTGTCCGGCGCGGTGCACGAGGCTGCTGCATGATCGGCGAGCGTGGTCCGGGCTGGGGCGTCGACTTCGGAGTGGCGGGCGAGATCCCCGCCGGTGCCACCGTGGCGGACAGCGACGCGGCCGTAGGCAGGATCGTGGCCGAGGCTCGCCGGTCCGGCCGGGCGATCCCTCCGGTGGTGCTGACCGGTGGAGATTTGGCCCGCACTCTGGGCTTGGCCCCGGCCCGGACCGCTTCGTCGCTGTCGCGAGCTGCGACCGGAGCCCGCTTCGAGGTCGACGCGGGGGCGGCGCTGGTGGACGGCCGGCTGCACTGGTTCGTGGCCCATATCGTGGCCCGCAGGTCGTGGTGGCGGGGCCGGCTGCTGGTGGCGGCCAACGCGTCGTTCATCGGCCGCTGGAACGCGGCACCCCGGTCCCATCCCGGCGACGGCCGCCTGGACGTGTTCGACGCCGATCCCTCGCTGGCGGTCCGGCTGGCGGCCCGCCGCCGCCTGCCGTCGGGCACGCACGTCCCGCACCCCGCCATCACCCAGCGCCGCACAGCCGCAGCCCAGTACGACTTCGATCCCGCCCTCGACGTCCACGTCGACGGCCGGAGCCTGGGCCGGGCCCGCACCCTCAGCCTGCGAGTCGAGGCCGGCGCCCTGGAGGCCTGGATCCCGACGTGAATCCCGCTCACATTCGCTTCGCTCACGGGCCGCTCGGGCCCGAGCCTCGCCAGCTCGGCCTCTGGCTCTAGGATCGGTGTCATGGACATAGCTGACGCCAAGCGACGGGTCTGTGAGGAAATCGACCGTCTGGCCCCCGAACTGCTCGACGTGTCGCACCGCATCCACTCCCGGCCCGAACTCGGCTTCGAGGAGCACCACGCCCACGACCTGCTCACCGAGGTGCTGGACGATCACGGCCTGGACGTGCAGCGCCGCGCCTACGGCCTCGACACCGCCTTCGAGGCCCGAGCCGGCGACGGCGGCGGGCCGTTGGTGGCCGTCGTGTGCGAGTACGACGCCCTTCCCGGGATCGGCCACGCCTGCGGGCACAACATCATCGCCGCCTCCGGACTGGGGGCCGGCCTGGCCCTGGCGTCGGTGGCCGGCGAGGCCGGCGGACGGGTCGCCGTCATGGGAACCCCGGCCGAGGAGGGCGGGGGCGGCAAGGAGATCATGCTCCGGGCGGGCGCGTTCTCCGACGCCGACGCGGCCATGATGGTGCACCCCGCCAACCACGAGTTGAGCGTGTTCCACGCGGTGGCGGTCCAGCGGCTCAACGCCCGCTACACCGGGGCCGCGGCCCACGCCGCGGCCGCGCCCGAGAAGGGCCGCAACGCGCTCGACGCGGCCGTGCTCGGCTACAACGCCGTCGCCGCCCTGCGCCAGCACATCCGCGACGACGAGCGGATCCACGGAGTATTCACCGACGGGGGCGCCAAGGCCAACATCGTTCCGGCCACGGCCGCGGTCGAGTGGTACGTGCGCTCCACCGACCTCCCATCACTGGAGCCGCTCAAGGAGCGGGTGGCCGCCTGCCTGACGGCGGGCGCCGACGCGGCCGGCTGCGAGGTCGACCTCGAATGGCACGATCACGCCTATGCCGACATGAAGGACAACCCGACCCTGCTGGACCGCTATCTGGCCAACCTCGACGCCGTGGGCCGCACCGTGGCGCCCGACCCCCGGGCCCGGGTGGTGGGCAGCACCGACATGGGCAACGTGAGCTACACCGTTCCCTCCATACATCCCATGATCAAGGTCGCGCCGGACGACGTGCCCATCCACACGCCGCGCTTCGCCGAGTACGCCCGCGGCTCCGAGGGCGACTCGGCCGTGATCGACGGCGCCAAGGCGCTGGCCATGACCGCGCTGGACTGCTGGCTGGACGACGCGGCGCTGCTCTCGATGCAGGCTGAGTTTGCCGCCAGCTGAGGCCTGGCGCGATCCGCGACCGGCGTAGCCTGCGCCCCTAATGTCGCGCCCCGTGAACCTGTACACGGCGGAGTCCTTCTCGCCCGAGGAGGCCGACATCCTGCGCCGGTACTTCACCAACCTGGACGAGCCGGTGTTCGCGCTGGTGAACCTGCCCGAAGTCGTCAAGGGCGCCCTGTTCGCCCGCTACTCCCGGTCGATGTCGAGCCTCCGCCGGCTGTTCCTCGACGAGTTCGTCGACGATCTCGACATCACCGGCGACGTGACCATCGACGCCACCGTCGGCCTGCGCCGGGCCGAAGCGCTGTACGACCGGGTCTTCTTCGAGTACGGGGACGACTCGGTGGCCCAACTCGGCGGTGTGCACCTGGCCTGCGAGCAGGCCTCCAACCTGCTGACCAAGGTGCTGGAGTGGGGCCGGCTGATGGCCTACCTGGAGCAGAGCACCCGGTACATCGCCTACGACCAGCGGTTGGGCGGCCGCTACCGCTACTACCGCGACTCCCGGGTGCTCAACTCGTCGCTGGGCACCCGCTACGTGGGCGACATCGACCGCATGTTCTCGACCTATTCGGAGCTGGTGCCGGTCATGCAGGACTTCTTCGGGGCCAACCTGCCCAAGGCGCCCGGCGACTCCGACTTCGCCTACCGGCAGGCGATCAAGGCCAGGGCCCTGGACTCGATCCGCGGGCTGCTGCCGGCCGCGTCGTTGAGCAACGTCGGCATCTACGGCACCGGCCAGGCCTACGAGGCGCTACTGCTGCGGATGCGGGCCCACCCCCTCCCCGAGGCCCGCTCCTACGCCGAGATGATGCTCACCGAACTGCGCAAGGTGATCCCCTCGTTCCTCAAGCGGGTGGACCTGCCCGACCGCGGCGGACTCACCTCGCGCTACCTGGCCGACAACCGGGCCGCCATGGACGACCTGGCCGCCCGCACCTTCGGCGACGCGGTAGGAGGGCCGGTCACCGATGACTCGGTCGAGTTGGTGGACTACGACCCGGACGGCGAGACCAAGATGATCGCGGCGATGCTCTACCCCCACACGTCGCTGGCGGACCGCACCGTCGAGTCCAGGGTCAGAGCCATGTCGGCAGCCGAGCGGGTCGCGGTGGTCCGGGCCTACTGCGGAGACCGCCGGAACCGCCGCCACCGCCCCGGCCGGGCCCTGGAACGCGCCTACTACCGCTTCGACGTGCTGTCCGACTACGGGGCGTTCCGCGACCTGCAGCGCCATCGGATGCTCACCATCGAATGGCAGCCGCTGTCCACCCGTCACGGGTACGTGCGGCCCTCCGCCGTGGATGCCGCCGGCGAGGACGAGAAGTTCGACGCAGTCATGGCCCGCTCGGCCCGGCTCTATGAGGCGCTCAGCGCCGAGTTCAGTGACGAGGCCTCCTACGCCGTCGCGCTCGCCTACCGGATCCGGTACTCGATGCAGATGAACGCCCGCGAGGCGATGCACATGCTGGAGCTGCGCACCACGCTCCAAGGCCATCCGGCCTACCGCCGGGTGTGCCAGCGGATGCATGAGCTGATCGCCGAGGAGGCCGGTCACGTCGCGGTCGCCGAACTCATGTCCTTCGTGAATCACGCCCAGGATCCCGGTCTGGGCCGCCTCGACGCCGAGAAGCGGGTGGAGAGGCTCCGGTCCGCTCAGCCGCATCCATCGTCGGACTTGTCCGCCGGCCGCGACGACACCGACGACGGCGGCCTGGCCCAGGGTTGAGCCAAGAGGCCGAGCGGCGATCGGGAATCCGGCGGGTGCCGGCGGTCGCCGGCCGATGATCGGAATGCAGTTGCGCCCGGCCGATCTGTGTCTATGATCCGCCCCACATCCGGTGCCGACCGACCCTCGAGTTGGAGCGATGACCCAGAAACACCCTCTTGACGGCGACGACTTCGACGGCGACGGCGACTTCGACGACGCAGACGACTTCGAAGACGACCTGGGTGACGACTTCGACGACGGCGACGACTTCGACGGCGACGGCGACTTCGGCGAAGACGATGACTTCGAAGACGACGACGGCGACGCGGGGGACGATGACGACGACGACGGCGACGAGGGGGACGATGACGACGATGTGCCCGTGCCGGTCGACGACGACGATGACGAGGAGGTCCATCCCAGCGACGTCGAGGCCGATCTGGAGGAGATCCTCCGGGATCGCATCGCGGCCAGCGACGACGACGAGGACGACGAAGAGGAGGAAGCAGCCGAGGCGAAGCCCACTTCGATGGTTGCGCCGCCTCGCTCGGACGAGTGGACTTGCAGCCAATGCTTCCTGATCGTGAGCGTCACCCAGTTCGGTTCGCGCGCCAATCCGGTGTGCCCGTCAGGCGAGGAGCCCTGCGAGTCGATCGAGAGGATTCTCGGAGGCTGAGAAGGCCAAGTGCCATGCTCGTCATCCGACCCAGCCGATGACCTCGATCGTTGAGGGGGCTAGACGGGCGGCTGAGGCCGACATCGCCAGCGTGGCCGGGCTGGCCGCGGAGGCGGCCGCCGAGATGTCGGAGCGGCGCGGCGGCAGGATTTGGGCTCGGCTGGAGGCTCGGCCCGACCCGCAGCTTGAGAGCCTGACCCGAGACCTGCACGCCGACGATGCGTTGGTGGTGGTGGGCACCATCGACGGCGCGGTGGTCGGCTACGGGGCCGTCCGTCTGGTGGAACTGCACGACGGCTCGACCTTGGGACGCGTCAGCGACATCTACGTGCTCCCCGATGCCCGCGGCGTGGGAGTCGGCGAGGCCATGATGGAGTTGCTGATGGCGTGGGCCGGCCGGCGCGGCTGTATCGGCGTGGACAGCCTGGCTCTGCCCGGAGATCGCGACACCAAGAACTTCTTCGAGACGCACGGCCTGGTGGCCCGGGCCATCACCGTGCATCGGGCGCTGCCGGAGGCAGCCGAGCCGTCTGAGCGTCAATGATCGAGCGGGCCGAGGTCGCGGTGGGCGCCATCGTCCGCCGTGGCGACGAACTGCTGCTGGTGCGCCGGGGCCATGAGCCCGCGGCGGGGGAGTGGTCCGTTCCCGGAGGCCGGGTCGAACCAGGGGAGTCCTTGATGGACGCGGTCGTGCGGGAGTTGCACGAGGAGACCGGTCTCCGAGGCGTGTGCGGGCCCCTAGTCGGATGGGTTGAGCGCATCAGCGAGAACCATCACTTCGTGATCCTCGACTTCGAAGTGACGGTGACGGACGACCTCGCTCCCACCGCCGGTGGAGACGCCCTGGAGGCCCGATGGTGTCCCTTCTCCGAGATGGCCTCACTGCCGCTGGTGGAGGGGCTGGCGGAATTCCTGTACGACCACGGGGTCATCCCTGCGATCGTCCAGAGGCCGAGCTGAGCGGCGGACCCGTGGTCGCTCAGCGGCCCTTCCAGACGGGCGGCCGCTTCTCGATGAAGGCCAGAGGACCCTCGCGGAAGTCCTCGGTGCCGCGCAGGCCCATCTGAGCCCGCCCGGCCGAGCGCATTGCCTCGGCGTCGGTCTGGTTGAAGCTCTCCAGCACCAGCCGGCGGGATTCCCGCACAGCCAGCGGACCGTTGGCGTTGACCCGGGCGGCCAGGCGCCGGGCCGCGTCGAGCGCCTCTGTCGGTTGGCACAGCTCGTTGATGAGGCCGAGTTCGAGGGCGCGCTCGGCGTCGATGGGATCGCCGGTGAGGACCATCTCCATCGCGATTGCCAGCGGGATGGCGCGGGGCAGGCGAATGAGACCACCCGCCGCCGCGATCAGTGACCGCTTGACCTCGGGAAGGCCGAAACGGGCCGCGGTGGAGGCCACTCGCAGGTCGCAGGCGAGCGCGATCTCGGTCCCTCCGGCCAGGGCGGGTCCTTCGATGGCCGCGATCAACGGCTTGGCCCGCTCCCGCAGCACGATGCCCCCGAAGCCGCCCCGTTCGGTCGACAGCTCCGAGAAGCGCCCCTCCGAGACGGCCTTGAGGTCGGCGCCCGCGCAGAACACCGGGCCTGTGTGGGTGAGGATGCCGAGCCACAGCGCGTCGTCCGCCTCCAACCGATCGATCGCCTCCTCGAGTCCTCGGGAGATCGCGCCGTTGACCGCGTTGCGAGCCTCGGGACGGTTCATGGTGATGAGGGCTACGTTGCCCTCGGTCTCGAAGTCGATCACGAAGCCCCTGCCGTGTCCGTGGCCGCTTCGGTCTCGCCGGCTTGCTCCGCGGTGGCGGTTGGTTGTTCGGCCGGTTCCGCGGTGTTGGTTGGTTGTTCGGCGGGTTCCGCGGTGGCCGTTGGCTGTTCGGCCTGCTCGCCGGCCTCGGGAGCGGGCGGGGGCGGCGGAGGTCGACGGCCCGGCCGGCTCGGCTTCTGCGGCTCGATGCCGAAGAGAGCCGCAATCTGTGGAACCCGGTCGGCCAGCCGGCGGATGGTGGCGAGAAGGTCGTCGGTGGGCTTGTCCGGAGCACCGACGGGGATCACATGAGTGCGAACGGGGGAGAGGGCCACCGAGTCCACAACCGTCGACCACCGCTGCTGGTTGCCGGTGGGGTTCAGGTCTGCAGCCGCCAGGCCGGCGAGCCGTTCGGCCATGTCGGGGGGCAGCGGCGTGCCCGCCTTGGGCGGGCGCGAGCTCAGGCGCAGCGCTCTGATGGTGCGGCCCTCGCTGATGGCGTTGGCCAACTCGTCCAACCACCGGCGCTGATCAACCTCTAGGCGCTGAGCCAGACCGGCTCGCAGACTCTCGGACAGCGCCCTGGTCTCCTCGGTTCGGGCGGCCCGGTCGGCCGCGGCGATCACCGAGCGAATGTCGCGCAGGTCGATCTTGGAGATTCCGGCCAGGGCCGCATCGGCCCGGTCGTGCCATTCTGCCGCCTTCAACGCCGGGAGGAGCTGCTCGGCCAGCGCCACAATGGGCTCGGACTTGATCTGGGGAAGACTCTCGGCTGCCGCCTTGGCGTTCATGCGTTCGATGGACTTCCGCACTCCCGGCACGCCCGCCCGGAGCACCTCGCGGGCCAGGGGCTGCTGGTTCTCGGGCAGCGCCGCGAGCACAGCCTGGCGATGGATCCGTTTGGCCTTGAGGCCGGGGCTTCTCGGCCGCGCCGGTCGCTCGGAACGCTTGCGATCCTCCGATTGCGAGGCTCCGCGGGTGCGCTTGTCACGCGAGCGGCGATCCCGGCGGTCCCCGCGCGGGGCCCCACCGTCCTTGCGGGGACGCGAGTCGCGAGCGCCATCACCGCCGGGAGCATCCTGCTCGGAGCGATCTTTGCCGCGAGGTCGCCGGTCCCGGCGCTCCCGATCGGCGTCCTCGGCGTGGTCGCCGCGGCGGTCGCGCTTGCGACCACTGCGTCTGCCGTCATCCCGGCTGCCTCTGCGGTCGGAGTCGCGGCGTCGGGCGCCGTCTGCTGGGCGGCGATCGTCTCGGTCGTGGCGGCGCGACTTCGCGACGAGCGCGGTGGTCACCAGAGGGCCTGAACCGCCCCCGATCAGCTCGAGGCGATCTGTCGGGGCGGCGCGGACGCGGGGCGCGGACACCGCGATGATCTCCAGCCCGTCGAGCCCGCCCTCCGCCTCGGCTTTGAGAACGCTGCCGACCGCGGCTGTGTCCGGCAGGAGGTCGCCACGGACTTCGCCCTTGGGCCGGCGTGCGCCGGCGGCCCGCCACGTCCAGGTGCCGTCATCGCGCTGGCTCGTCAGTTCGATCTCGAGTCGCCGGGACACGGCCCACAAAGCTACACGCCCCGACAACCGCAACGGCTTGCCAGAGGCCGAGTTGGCGAGGCCGTGGCCCGAGCGGCCCGTGAGCGCAGCGAACAGGAGCGGGATATCGAGAGGCCGAGTTGGCGAGGCCGTGGCCTGAGCGGCCCGTGAGCGCAGCGAACAGGAGCGGGAAATCAAGAGGCCGAGTTGGCGAGGCCGTGGCCTGAGCGGCCCGTGAGCGCAGAATGCGCAATCCGCCGGAAATATGCATTATGTAAACTTGAGCCAATGTGAAGTTGGGGTCGAAACGTTCGTCGAAACGCTCTAGGGGCTGAGGGTGTGCGACACCGGACCGGGGCCGCCCACCGACCATGCGGCGGAGGTCTGGATGGCCGAGCGCACGAACCGGCCCGCAGCGGCCACTGCGTCCTCCAGGCCGTGTCCGAGGGCGAGGCCGGCCGCCAGCGCGGCCGAGAACGTGCAGCCGCTGCCCCGGACGTTTCCGGTGTGGACGCGGTGACCGGGCGCCACCCAGGCGTCCCCGGCCGAGGTGATCACGACGTCGTCGGGCCGGCCGTCGAAGGCGCCGCCGGTCACCACCACGACACCGGATCCGAGCTTCCTGAAGATCTCGGTGCACTCCAGCACCGCGTCGGGGCCGGGCAGCGACACGCCCGCCAGCAACTCAGCCTCGCGCCGGTTCGGCGTGATTGCCCGGGCCAGCGGGAACAACCGCTCGCGGTAGGCGCTCTCCACCTCGTCGCCCACGAAAGGCACTCCCCGTCCGTCCACCATGACCGGATCGACCACCGGCGCGGGCAAGTCGCCGCGCTCGACCCTGTCGGCCACCAGTTCGACCACCTCGCGCCGGCGCAGCAGTCCGGTCTTGGCGCCGGACACGCCGAAGGTGGACGCCACCGAGTCGATCTGGCTGGCCACTAGGTCGGCGCCCACGGGAGCGATTGCGGTGACCGCGGTCAACGACTGGGCGGTCACCGCGGTGAGAGCACTCGCGCCGTGGACCCCGAAGGCGGCGAAGGTGGCCAGGTCGGCTTGCACGCCCGCGCCCCCGAGGGGGTCCGAAGCGGCTATCGTGAGCAGCACCGGCGGCATGGTCGACACCACGACCCTAGATCGTGCCACATAGTTGCCTCGCCACACCGCCACCGCTTGGGGTCGCCGGAGTGCCACCGTGTCGCTCCCCGTCCGTCCGCTAACTGGAAGACCGACGAATGGAATCGACCCGCGGGAAGCTCCTCGTGGCTGCACCGAGTCTGTCCGATCCAAACTTCCGCCAGACCGTGCTGCTGATGCTCGAGCACAGCAGCGAGGGTGCGCTGGGCGTGGTCCTCAACCGACCCAGCGAGCTGACCGTCAGCAGCGCTATCGGAGACTGGGCGACGGCGGCGAGCAAGCCGCGCGTGGTGTTCGTCGGAGGCCCGGTGAGCCAGTCCTCAGTGATAGCGCTGGCGTCGGTGGTGCTCGACGATGCCGATGAGAACTGGTCGCAGGTAATCGGGCGGATCGGCACCGTCGATCTGGAGCGCAACCCCGACGAGGTGGGCGGACTGGATGAGGTGCGCATCTTCGCGGGCTACGCGGCGTGGGCGCCCGGCCAGCTCGAGGGCGAACTGGCCGAGGACGCCTGGTTCGTGCTGGAACTCGACGGGTCCGATCCGTTCTCGGCGGATCCCGACGAGCTGTGGTGGCAGGTCTTCGCTCGCCAGCAGGGAGAGCTGAGTCGCCTTCGCCTCTATCCCCGCAATCCCACCGACAACTGACCGCTGGTCTGCTGGGCTGGCGCGTGTCTCGCCCCTGGCGCAGCCCGCTCTTGCTGAACGAACACACGTTCGCTAGAGTCGGGCCTGTGAAGATCTCCCGGTCGGGCACCGACGCCGAAGTGGGACCCCGCCAGGGCGACCTGTTCGCCCAGGGGCCGCCGGCCCTCGACCCGACGGCAGCCGTCGAGCGGCTGCACCTGGACGACCGCAGCTGGATCGATGTGTCGTCGAGGTGGCTGCGCGGCGGCGATGAGCTGCTGGAGCAGCTGGCGGCCCGCCTGCGCTGGACACGAGCCAAGCGTCCCATGTACGGGCAGATGGTCGACGAGCCCCGGCTCGGCGCCTTCGTCCGGCCGGGCTCGCGGGGCACCCCGCCGTTGCTCGACGACATGGCGGGCGCGCTGCGGGCCCGCTACCGGGCCGGGTTCAACTCGGTGTGGGTGAACTACTACCGCGGCGGCGAGGACTCGGTCGCCTGGCACAGCGACCGCATCGGCATCGACCCCGCCGATGCCGTGGTGGCCATCGTCTCGCTGGGAGGCCCCCGGCGGCTCCTGCTGCGGCCCGCCGGCGGGGGTCGCAGCCGGTCCTTCACGCTGGCGTCGGGCGACCTGCTGGCGATGGGAGGCGCCTGCCAGCAGGGCTGGGAGCACTCGGTACCGAAGGTCTCGGACGCGCCGCCCCGCATGAGCGTCACCTTCCGCCGCACCGCGACAGGCTCGGACCGACGGCCGCGCCGCGCCGCCCCGCATGAGCGTCACCTTCCCCTGCCTCCGCCCGTACCTCCGTAGGCGCGAGCCGGTAGCCTCCGCGGCGACACGGACCAGAAAACGAGGACAGGCGGGACGACATGGGGCGATTCGACGGCAAAGCGGCGCTGATTACCGGAGCGGCCTCCGGGATGGGTCAGGCGGTGGCGGTCCGTTTGGCCTCCGAGGGGGCAGCGGTGTTCGGCGTGGACGTGAACGAAGACGGCTTGGCCGAGACCGCCTCACAGGTCGCCGGTCTGGGGGGTCGGATCGAGACGCGGCACTGCGATCTGCGGCACATCGAAGACTGCCGGGCAGCCGCAGCCGGCTGCGCGGAGGCTTTCGGGCGCATCGATGTGCTCGGCAACATCGCTGGCGTCTCGTGGCAGGACCGGGTGGAGGACGTCACCGAGGAGAAGTGGGACCTCATGTTCGATGTGAACGTGAAAGGCGTGTTCTTCCTGACTCAGGCCGCGCTCCCCCGCCTGCTCGAGTCGGGCGGCAATATCGTCAATTTCGCCTCCAACGCCGGGATCCAGGGTCTGGCCTACACCGCCCACTACTGCGCCACGAAGGGCGCGGTCGTGCAGTTGACCAGGGCGTTGGCCATGGAACTAGCCAAGACGCCGGTGCGGGTCAACGCCATCGCCCCCGGCGGGGTCGACACCCCCATGGTCCAGAACTACCAGCAGGTAGACGACCCCGACCGGCACTTCATCCGCCGCATGATCGCCTTCAAGCCGATGAGCGCGCCCGAGCACATCGCCGCGCTGTTCGCCTTCTTGGCCTCCGACGAGTGCCCCGGCATCCACGGTGCCATAGTCAGCGCCGACGGAGGCCTCACCACCGGCTAGCGGCTTGAAGCAGCCTCCCGGTCCTCGCAGATCTCCGAGACCTCGTCCGTCGACACTCCGGCCGCCTCAGCGATCTCCTCTACGGAGGCCCACCGGCGGGCGAAACGCACCGCGAACCTCCAGTTGCCGACTGCGGTGTCCCTCGCGTCCGGTCGATCCTTCTCGCGTGTCATGCCGGCCAAGAACCCGAGCGCGGCCCGCTTGCTGCTAGCCGCGATCTCGGCCTCGCTAAAGTCATCCAGCGTCAATGCCCTCGTCATTCCGAATCCCCCTTGGCCTGAACTATCTTGTCAATCACGTTCCTTATGATGATAGCGGCTGTAAGTATGTAGCTTTCGCGTTCCACGATAGCAGCGACGCCGTTGAGTGCTTCAAGCAGGTGAGACACCTCCTCTTCATCAAGTTCCAGGACCAGACGCATGGAAGCATAATATATAAGGAAACATCATTGACAACCTGTCGTGCAGAACGGGCGCGTCAGGGCATTCGGCGGGCCTGGCGGCTGTCGATCTCGCCGAAGAACTGGGCCGCGGCTTTCTGCACGCCGCCGGACCAGGTCGGGTAGGCGTGCGGGGCCTGGGCCAGGCGGCCGGCGAATGCCCTTGTGCGCATGGCCAGCACGACCTCGGCGATCATCTCGCCGGCGCGGGGCGCGACGATGGTGGCGCCCAGGATGCGGCCGCCGCCCGCGTAACGAAGCAGGCGGCGGGGGCCGGCCACGATGGCGATGAAGCCGTCGGTGCGGCCGTCGGTGACGGCCCGGTCCACCTCCGACAGCGGCAGATAGGCCACCCGGCTGCCCGATGGCGCTTGTCTCGGGGCCACACCCACCGACGCCACCTCGGGATCGGTGAACACCACTCGGGGCACCAGCTCGCCCCGGAACCGTCCCCTCAGGCCCTTGCCCAGCGCGTTGCCGACCGCGACCCGGCCCATCTCGTCGGCGGCATGCGACAGGTTCAGGGCCGCATAGTGCCGACGCCGCCGGCGGGGAGGGCGCGGCTCATCGATCTTGTCGATTGTGAACAGGGGCGTCGGTCGGACTCTCGACCGGGTGGGTCGTCGCAGCCGCCAGGCGGCGATATCGCCGGCCGCGTAGACGCCCCTCACCGAGGTCTCGAGCCGCTCGTCGGTCAGGACATGGCCGCTCCACTCGCCGAGCTTGAGCTTCATCTCGGCGAGTCCCAGCCCTTCGGTCGCGGGCGTCCGGCCGGTGGCGACCAGCAGGCGGTCAACCGTGACGCGCCCGCCTGTCCCGTGAGAGCGGGCTAGCCGGTAGAGGACCGAGCACGGCCCGCCGCCTTCAGAACCCGGCCGGGACGGCATGACCCGGGCCACGCGGGTGCAGCGCAGCACTCTGACCCCGCTTGCCTGGAGGGCCGCTCGCACCGTCGCCGCGGCCTCGGGATCGGTGCCGGGCAACAGCTGTTGCTGGTATTCGAACAGGGTCACGTCCACGCCAAGGAGCGCGAAGGCCTGGGCCAGCTCGCAGCCGGTGGGGCCGCCGCCGATTATTCCCAGCGACTCGGGGGCCTCGGTCAGATCGAACACGGTCTCGCTGGTGAGCGGCCGGGCCTCTGCCAGGCCCCGTATGTCGTCGGGCAGCGCAGGGCGCGACCCGGTGGCCAGCACGATGCGGGGCGCGGTGAGGCGCCGCTCCCCCACCGCCACCGTGTCGTGGGTGACGAGGCGGGCCCGGCCCTCGATCACCGTCGCTCCCTGGGCCCGCAGAACGTCGGCCGACTCGGTGGCCGCGATGTGCTCGATGGTCGAGCGCACCCGGGCCATGGCCCCGGCGAAGTCGAGTCCGTCGCGGGCCGCGGCCAGCAGCGTCTTGGAGGGCACGCAGCCTGTGAAGGTACATTCCCCGCCCGGCGCCCCGTCTGTGATCAGGGCCACGTCGGCACCCGCCCAGAGGGCAGCCCGGACCGCGCCCAGTCCGGCCGCTCCCCCGCCCACCACGATCAGGTCCTGATCCATCATCCGGGCGCGCCGAGCCATCAACGCGAGTCTCGTTGTCCAACCGTCATGGGTTCTTTCCGGGTCTCCGAGCGATCGAGCCGCCCTTGGTGGTAAGTCTGCTCACAGAATCGCCGGGAGAGCTTCTTGAGCAACGAGCCGCTCTGAGCGGCAGGCCTGCTCACGGAATCGCCGGGAGAGCTTCTTGAGCGAACGAGCCGCTGGCGGCAGGTCTGCTCACGGAAACGGTCGGGAAGCTCAGCCGTGGGCCTCGTCGAGGGCGGCGCGGAACTCGGCCACCAGGCGGGCCACGCCCTCTGGTCCGGCGCCCTCCAGCATCCGGGTCACGATGGCCGAGCCGACCACGGCCCCGTCGGCCACCTCGCACACCTCGGCAGCCTGGGCCGGGGTGCCCACGCCGACCCCGACCAGCACAGGCATGTCGGTGACGGCCTTGAGACGGGCCGCGGTGGCCGTCGCGCTGGCGGCCAACTCAGCGCGCACTCCGGTGATGCCCATCAGCCCCACCCCGTAGACGAACCCCCGTGAGCGGGCGCAGATGCGGGGCAGGCGCTCGTCGGGCGCGGTGGGCGCGGCCAGCAGCACCGTCTCCACGCCGGCCGTGTCCGCGCAGGCGGCCCACTCCCCCACCTCCTCCAGGGGCAGGTCGGGCAGGATGCACCCGCTGACGCCGGCCTCCGCCAGTGAGGAGGCGAACCGCTCGTAGCCCATGTGGTGAGCGATGTTCGCGTAGGTCATCACCGCGGTGGGCACACCGATGTCTGCCGCGGCGCTGCGCACTGCGGCCAGGATCGACTGCGGGCTGGCACCCTCCGACAGGGCCCGGTCGTTGGCCTGCTGGATGACAGTTCCATCCATCACCGGGTCCGAGAACGGCACCCCGATCTCGATGGCGTCAGCCCCCGAGGCAGCCACCGCGCAGATCGTCTCCAGCCAGTCGCTGCCCAGGCCGCCGGTCAGGTAGGGCACCAGGCACTTGCCGCCCCGGTCGCGCCGACGGCGCAGATCAGCCTCCAATGCTCCCAAGCTGCTCCCGCTGGCGCGCTCGCTCTGGGCACCGGGCGGGCTCGACGAACGCGTCGTCGAGGAGCCCAAGCCGCGCCCGCTGGCGCGCTCGCTCTGGGCAAGATTCATGCTGGTACGCCCGCCGTGTCGCCGCCCGTCATGTCGGTGTGCCTGTCGTCTTCGCCGCCGGTCACCCGAGGATGCCCATCATCTGGTCGACGTCCTTGTCGCCCCGGCCGCTGAGGTTCAACAGGACGGTGCGGCCGGCAAGCTCCGAGCGGGCCCGCGACACCCAGGCGAGCGCGTGGGCGCACTCCAGCGCGGGGATGATCCCCTCGGCGCGCGACAGCAGGCTGAAGGCCTCGACCACCTCGGCGTCGGTGACCTGCTCGTAGACGGCCCGGCCGGTGGCGGCCAGGTACGAGTGCTCGGGACCCACGCCGGGATAGTCGAGACCGGCCGAGATCGACTCGGCCTCGAGCACCTGTCCCCACTCGTCCTGCATCAGGTACGACCGCGAGCCGTGGACGATGCCGGGAACGGCTCGGCCGATGGCCGCGCCCCCGGCCGGCTCCACGCCGACCAACTCTGCGGAGGTGTTGGCGAAGCCGGCGAAGATCCCGGCCGCGTTGGAGCCTCCCCCCACCGCGGCCGTCACCACGTCGGGCACCCCGCCGCCGAGGATCTCGGCGCACTGGCGCCGGGCCTCGGTGCCGATGATCCGCTGGAACTCGCGCACCATCCACGGGTACGGGTGCGGTCCCATCACCGAGCCCAGGCAGTAGTGGGTGGTGTCGGCCACCGCCACCCAGTGGCGCATGGCCTCGTTCACCGCGTCCTTGAGGGTGCGCGACCCCGTCTCGGCCGCCCGGACCTCGGTGCCCAGCAGGCGCATGCGGAACACGTTCAGCTCTTGGCGGGCGATGTCCACCGTGCCCATGTACACCACGCAGTCCATGCCGAACAGGGCAGCCGCGGTGGCCGTGGCCACGCCGTGCTGGCCCGCCCCGGTCTCGGCCACCAGGCTGGTCTTGCCCATGCGCTGGGCGAGCAGGGCCTGGCCGAGCACGTTGTTGATCTTGTGGCTGCCGGTGTGGTTGAGGTCCTCGCGCTTCAACAGGATCCTCACGCCCAGCTCCTCCGACAGGTTCTCGCACTCGGTCAGCGGTGAGGGCCGCCCTGCGTAGTCGCGCAGCAGCCGGTCGAGCTCGTTTCGGAAGGAGGGGTCGCCCCACGCGGCGCGGAAGGCCCGGTCGAGCTCCTGGCAGGCCGGCACGAGGGTCTCGGGCACGAACATGCCCCCGAAGTCGCCGAAGCGCCCCTCGGCGCTGGGCTCGCCCATGAACTCGGTGGCCGGGCGCGCTCCGGGGGGTTCTTGCCGGGCTCTGGCGGGCTCGGTCACTGCTCCTGCTCCCAGTCGTATGGGCCTGGCCCGGCCGGGTGCCCGCGCACCTCGTCCACAGACTCGGCCTGCTCTATGGCGGCCGCGGCTCCGGCTGCCTTGGCCGCGGTCAAGAAGGCCCGCAGACGGGCGGGGTCCTTGAGGCCCGGCCTGCTCTCCACGCCGGTGGCGACGTCCACTCCCCACGGCCGGACCCGCCGGATGGCCGCGGCCACGTTGTCGGCGTTGAGGCCGCCGGCCAGCAGCAGGCGGTGCCCGGCCAGCGGCGCGCCCTCGGCCAGCGACCAGTCGAACACCTCGCCAGAGCCGGGCTCGTGGCTGTCGAGCATCACCACGTCGGCGCCGTAGTCGGCCAGGCGCAGCAGGCCCTCATGGCCGGCGGGGAAGGCCTTGATGGTGACGGGCACCCTCTCGGCCACCCAGGCGGTGTCGTCGGGCGACTCGTGGCCGGAGAGCTGGGCCGCCCCCAGACGAGCCTTGGAGGTGATCTCCACGACGCGGGCGGGCAGCTCGTTGCGGAACACCCCCACGCTGAGCACGTCGCTGGGGATCCTGCGCACAATGTCCCGAACCCGGTCCATCGACACCTGGCGGGGTGACGGCGCGAAGACGAACCCCACCGCGTCGGCGCCCATGGCCACCGCCAGCAGCGCGTCGTCCTCGGTGGTCGTCCCGCAGATCTTCACGAACACGCCTCGACGCTAGTGGGTTGGAGCCTGACGCGGCCTGATTGCCGGCTCATTCCGGGCTTCGATGCACGACCGCCGAAGCGTCTCGGGGCTGCCAGCGATCGGCGCGAGATGGCGCCCGAAGTGACGCCAAGCTCGGGCCCGGGCCGTCAGCGCTGCCCTAGCACTTGTGGCGACACAGCGCTAGCGAGCGGCGGCCACCAGGGCGCGCACCGCGGCCGCGGCGTCGGCGGATCGCACCAGCGACTCCCCCACCAGGACCGCTCCGTAGCCGGCGTCGGCAAGGCGGGCCACATCGTCGGGGCCCTCGATTCCGGACTCGGCCACTGAGACGACGCCGTCGGGGATCAGCCGAGCGATTCGGGCGGCCCGGTTCCGGTCCACCTCGAAGGTAACCAGGTCGCGCTGGTTCACGCCGACGAGGTCGGCGCCCGCCGACAGGGCCCGCTGGAGCTCGGCATCGTCATGAACCTCAACTAGAGCATCGAGGCCCATGTCCCGGGCCAGGGAGCAGTACCGGGTCAGCTCGCCGTCGTCGAGCGCGGCCACGATCAAGAGCACGCAGTCGGCGCCCATGATGCGTGCGTCGAGCACATCGCGGTCGTCGACGGTGAAGTCCTTGCGCAGAGCAGGCAGGCTCGTCGCGTTCCGGGCGGCCCGCAGGTCCGAGGCCGAGCCGCCGAACCACTGGGAATCGGTCAGCACCGACAGGCACGCCGCCCCGCCGGACTCGTACTGGCGGGCAAGGGCGTCGGGGTCCAAGTCGGCCCGCAGGTCGCCCTTGGACGGCGAGCGCCGTTTCACCTCGGCGATGACGGCAATGCCGCTCGCCGATGCCAGCCGGGAGCGAAAGCCCCGCGCCGGCGGGCAGGACCGGGCCTGCTCCGCAAGGTCGGCCGGGCTGCGCCGGTCGGCGCGGGCCGCTTCCCGATGCTGGGCGACGATCCGGTCGAGGTAGGTGGCGGCCATCAGTGCCGCCGCCCCATCCGGTGAGGGCAGGCGCGGGCGCTCACCGGCTCGGCGACGATCCGGTGAATGCAGGTGTCGGCGGTCAGCGGCTCGGCGGCGACCCGGTCGATACGGCTGGCGGCCGTCATCGCATCGGCCCGCCCCGGCTGCGGACCAGCACCACGAAGGGCGACAGCAGGAACAGCAGGGCCGACAGACCCAGCAGCAGGAGGCCGAGGCGCACCAGCACGAACCCGCCGGCCAGCACGCCGAAGATGACCGCGAAGATGCCCACCACGAAGGCCAGCGGCGCGCCCGCTCGCATCCAGCCGGGAAGGTTGCCCTCGGTGAGGGGCTGGTCGTCGCCGTCGAAGTCGTCGCGGCCGATGTCGAACTCCTCTTGGTGAGGCTGGGCTGAACGATCGGAGCCCGGCGACGCTCGCGGGCCTGGCGGCGCTTGTGGGCCGGGCGGCGCTTGTGGACGCTGCAGGCGACGGTCTAGGGCCGCCCGCGAGTCGGCGTCCGACAGCATCTCCCAGGCCAGGTTGATGCGACGCATCTGCTCGGCCGCGTCGGGGTCGTCGCCCCGCACGTCGGGATGGGTGCTCCGCGCCAGGGCGACGTAGGCCCGTCTGATCTCGGACACGGGGGCATCGCGGGCCACGCCCAGCACCGCGTACGGATCCATCCCGCCATCGTAGGTGGGCGCCGGAGGCACCGGCCCAGGCTGACGGCGAAACGGCCCCTATTCGCTCGGCCTCTGAGCCGGCGTGGCCAGAACAGTGGCCGGCATGCCGTCGACTTCCGCGGATGCGGGGGGCTCGACCCGGCGGTGCACAGGCCCGAGCGCCACCGTCACGGCCGAGTCCGGATCGGCCGCGGCTGAAGTGACCTCTCCTACCGGCTTGCCGTCGACGGCGATCGCGGCGCCGGGCGACACCTCGCCGCCGCGGATCTCCAGGAGCCGTACCGGTCGGGGCACATTCCCGCCCCGGCTGTCGATGCGGGCCACCAGTTCCTGGCCGGTGTAGCAGCCCTTGGTGAAGCTCACCGACGCCTCCACCAGCCCGCCGACCTCTGCGGGGATGGTGCGCTCGGTCAGCTCGCGGCCCATGGCCGGCCAACCGGCCCGGATGCGGGCCACATCGATGTCGGCCGGCGTGGCGACAGGCAGCCCCGCGGGCGGCGCTACTGCCGGTCCCAGCAGGTCGACGCCGCAGTAGCCCGGCCACTCGACGCGGGCCCGCACGGCTGCGTCCACGGCGTCCAGGTCGGCGTCAGCCGCAGCCGCGCCGCGAACCGACAGCATCCGCCAATCGGCGAGGCTCTCGAAGGCGACGTCCACCCGGAGCCGGAACCGCTCCAGGCGAGCCACCAGCGCGGGGCCGAATCCGGCGTCGACGTCGAGCAGGAACGTGCTGTCGTGGTTGCGTGTGAGACGGAACCAGGCGTCCACCTTGCCCTGCGGGGCCAGCACCAGCGACCACGCCGAGGCGCCCATCCCGACGGCCTCGACGTCCTGGGAGATCTGGCCCTGCAGGAACGTCGCAGCGTCCGCGCCGGTCGCCCGCACCACATCCCGCGGCACCTCGGCGATGAGCGGGCGGGTGATGTTGCCGCTCCGCTCGGCCTCTGCGCCCGCGACGGTGTCGGTCATCCGCTGCGGCCCGCCCGCTTTCGGGCGTCGGTCATGCGCCGGGCCGCGGGGACCGCGGCCAGCAGCGCCCTGGCCTTGTTCTCGCACTCGGCGTGCTCCTCCGCGGGCACCGAGTCGGCGACTATTCCCGCCCCGGCCTGCACCGATGCCCGGCCGTCGCGCACCAGCATGGTCCGGATGGCGATAGCGGTGTCGATGTTGCCCGAGAAGTCGATGTAGCCGACCACGCCCGCGTAGGGGCCGCGCTTGGTGGGCTCCAGTTCGTCGATGATCTCCATGGCCCGGACCTTGGGCGCGCCCGACACCGTTCCCGCCGGCAAGGTTGCCCTCAGCACGTCGATGGGTGTGGCCGCCGGAGCCAGCTTTCCCGACACCTGCGAGGTCAGGTGCATCACGTGGCTGTAGCGCTCGAGGGTCATCATCTCATCGAGGTTGAGGGTTCCGAACGCCACCACCCGGCCGACGTCGTTGCGGGCCAAGTCGACCAGCATCACATGCTCGGCGACCTCCTTCGGGTGCTCGGCCAGCTCCGCGGCCAGTCGGCGGTCCTCGGCGTCGGTGCGCCCCCGGCGCCTGGTGCCGGCTATGGGGCGGCTGATGACCTTCCCGTCGAGCAGCTTGACCATGGGCTCGGGCGAGCCGCCGACCACCTCCAGCCCGTCGTGGCGCAGGAAGTACATGTAGGGGCTGGGATTGACTTGGCGCAGCACCCGGTAGGCGTCGAAGGCGTCGGCGCCCAGCTCGAAATCGAAGCGCTGGGCCAGCACCACCTGGAACACGTCGCCGGAGAAGATGTACTCGCGGGCTGCCTCCACCGCCTGCGAGTAGAGCTCGACCCCCATCGTCGAGGCGGTCTCCACCGGTTCCGAGCCGCCGTCGTCGGAGAGGTCGGGCGGTGCCACCAGGGGCTCGTCGAGCGGCTTGGCCCCGTCGGCCGCGATGGCCTCGACCCGGAGAACGGCCTCGTAGTAGAGCCGGTTGATCAGCCGATCGTCGGCGTCGGCGGGAACGAGCACGTTGGAGATCAGCGTGGCCCGCTGGCGCCAGTGGTCGTACACCGCCAGCTCGCCGATCAGCGACATCACTGCATCCGGATGGCCCGAGTCGTCGACCGGTACGTCGGGCAGGTGCTCGACCTCGCGCACGATGTCGTAGCCGAGGTATCCGACCAGGCCCCCGTGCAGCGGCGGCAGGCCCGCGATCGACGGGGCCTGGTAGTGGTCCAGCAGCACCTCCAGCGCGGCGAGCACGCCCTCGTGGCGGGGGATGTTCACACCCAGGCGGCCGGTCACATCCACGTGCCGGCCGCGGGCCACCAGGGTGGCCATGGGATTGCGTCCGATGAACGACCACCGGCTCCAGCGCTCGCCGTGCTCCACCGACTCCAGCAGGAAGCCGTCGCCCGACCCCACCACGCGGGCGAAGGCGGCCACGGGCGTGGTCAGGTCGGCCAGCACCTCCCGCCACACCGGAACGACCCGGTAGTTGCGGGCCAGCGCCCGGAACTCTTCCTGGTCGGGCTGGATCACGGTGCCGGTTCGTCCAGGTCGGGTTCGCCGCGGTCCGGGGCGCGGAGTTCCTCGGCGGTGGGCTGGACCACAGCGCGGCTCAGCGGTCAGGCGCCCTCGCGGGACGCCGTGCCGTGGAAGGACCGGAAGAAGCACGAGTAGTTGCCGGTGTGGCAGGCGCCGTCACCGTCCTGGTCGACCACGAACAGCAGGGCGTCGCCGTCGCAGTCGTAGTAGGCCTCCCGCACCCACTGCCGCTCGCCCGAGGTCTCGCCCTTGCGCCACACCTCCTGGCGGGACCGGCTCCAGAACACCGTCCGTCCCTCGGCCAGCGTCAGGGCCAGAGTCTCGGCGCTCATCCACGCCATCATCAGCACGGCCTTGGTGGACGCATCCTGCACGATGGCGGCCACCAGCCCGTCATCGTTGTACGCAACGGCCGCGAGGGCTTCCTCGCCGGCCTCGATCGGTGTTCCGCTCATACCGGTCAGCCTATGGGTTCAACCGCCCACGGCCGCGACGGACTCGCCTTGCGAACCTTGTCAACAGGTTGCCAACCAGTTGACCTCAACCAGTTGACTTGACAAGGACATCGATCCGGTGACGTGTTCAGGCGAGGGCGGTGTCGTGGATTTGTCGTACGATCGCTAGAGATGCCCGCTTGCTTGAGTATGCGCGCGCCGACAAGAAGCACGCCCGAGCTGGCGGCGAAGTGCGCAGCCTGCAGCAGTGCATGGCTGACGCGCTTGAGAACATGACCAGCCGCACCGCTGGAGGCGGCAAGCCCTTCGCCGACATCGCGCTGGCGGCTCGGCTCGATCCCGACACCGAGAAGCTGATGGTCTCCACTGCCGACGGCGATCCGCTTCCTGATTCGGTGATCGAGCGGCTCGCGGGCGAGTCGTCATGGTTCGGGCTGGTGCTCAGCGCCAAGGGCGTGCCCATGTGGAAGGGCCGCAACACCAGACGGGCCACCGAGTCGCAGTTCCAGGCGCTTTATGGCGCTCTATGGCGGCTGTGCTGGGTGCGGCGAACCCGACGAGACCAAGGTGCACGCGCACCACATGGACCCCTTCGCGTGGGGCGGCGGCACCGACTTGGACAACCTCATACCGCTGTGCTGGGGCTGTCACGCCAAGATCCACGACCACGACTGGCAAGTGGTCGACGCCGGCGACGGCAAACACACCATCAGACCAGCCGACCCATGGGATTGAGCTCGATGTCGAGCGGATGCTCGCCGACCTGGAAGAAGATCGTCGATGGTGTTGAGGCGTGCGGCGGGCGGGCTAGAGGTACAGGCCGGTGCTGCCTTTGTCTAGGCGTTCGGCGGCTACGGCGTGGATGTCGCGCTCGCGCAGGATGATGTAGTCGCGGCCGCGGACCTCGACCTCATAGCGGTCCTCGGGGTTGAACAGCACCCGGTCGCCCTTCTCCATGTTGCGGACGTTGGGCCCGACGGCCACCACCTCCGCCCAGGTGAGGCGCTTGCCGACCTGGGCGGTGGCCGGGATGAGGATGCCGCCGGTGGAGCGGCGCTCGCCCTCGGCCTCGCCCACGGCCACCAGGATCCGGTCGTTGAGCATCTTGACCGGCAGCCGGTCGTCGTCGTGCGGGCCGGGCGCGGCATTGTTGCGAGCCTCGGCGTTGCGGGCCGCCGCTGAAGTGGTCTTGGCGGACTGTGTCTTGGCCGATTGCGTCTTGGCGGGAGTCACGGACGACAACCGTACCGGTCGCGTCACCAGACCGGCCGTTCCTTCAGGCGGCCTCGGTCTCTCCCCCGCCGGCCATCAGCAGGCCGAGGCCCTGAACGGTGCAGTCGGCTCGGGGGACCACCGCGACGATCCTGCCCTCGAACATCACGGCCACATCGTCGGAGAGGGCCATCACCTCGTCGAGATCCTCGGAAATGACCAGGATGGCCGTGCCCCGCTCCCGCTGGGCGACCAGGCGCTCGTGTATGTACTCCGCCGCGCCGATGTCGACCCCGCGGGTGGGCTGGGCGGCCAGCAGCACCGGCGGCTCGCCGTCCAGCTCCCGGGCCAGGATCAGCTTCTGGATGTTGCCGCCCGAAAGCGAGCTGGTCGTGGTGGCCAGGTCGGGCGTCTTGACCGCGTACTCCTGTACGAGGCTCTCCCCGTGAGTCTTGATTGCGTTGGTCCGCAGCACCCCGCGGCGGGAGAACCGGTGCTCGGCGTGGGCCAGCAGCATGAGGTTCTCGGAGACGGTGAAGCTGCCTATGGCGCCGTCGCGCATGCGCTCCTCGGGGATGAACGCCAGCCCGGCGTGGCGCACCTGCTTCGGCTCGGCCCCGGTCACGTCGGCGCCGTCGATCGACACCGTGCCGGCGGACACGGGCCGCAGGCCGGCTACCGCCTCGGCCAGCTCCCGCTGGCCGTTGCCCGACACGCCCGCGATGCCGACGATGCGCCCGCCCCTCACGTCGAGGTCGAGGTCCTTGACCGCGTCGGTGCCCCGGTCCCCCACCACCGTGAGTCCCTTGATGCTGAGCCGCACGCCCCGGTCCTCGGTCTCGGCCATGTCCGGGGCCAGCCTCACGGGCCGTCCCACCATCATGTGGGCCAGCCCCTCGCGGTCGGTCTCGGCGGGGACGGTAGTGCCCACGACGCAGCCGTCGCGCAGCACCGTGATCCGGTCGGCCAGGGCCAGCACCTCATGCAGCTTGTGGGAGATGAAGATCAGCCCCTGCCCGTCTTCGGCCATGCGCCGCAGGGTCACGAACAGGTCGTCTACCTCGCCGGGCGTGAGCACCGCGGTGGGCTCGTCCAGCACCAGCAACCGTGCCTCCCTCAGCAGGGCCTTGATGATCTCCACCCGCTGGCGCTCGCCCACCGCGAGCTGCCACAGGTAGGCGTCGGGCTGGACATCGAGCCCGTAGGTCTCCGACAGCTCCACGATACGGGAGCGCACTCTGGCCAGATCGGGCTGGCCGGGGCGTCCCGACGGCAGTCCCAGAGCCACGTTCTCGGTGACGGTGAGCGTCGGCACCAGCATGAAGTGCTGGTGGATCATGCCGATCCCCGCGGCGATGGCGGTCGCCGGCGAGTGCACCCTCGACCGTTCACCGTCCAGGAAGACCTCGCCGCTGTCGGGCGCGTACAGCCCGAACAGGATCTTCATGAGCGTGCTCTTGCCCGCTCCGTTCTCGCCCAGCAGGGCGTGTATCTCTCCAGCCTGGACGTCGAAGTCGATGGAGTCGTTGGCCAGCACCCCGGGGAAGCGCTTGGTGATGCCGCGCATCTCCAGCAGCGGCACCTCCCGGCGCTCCCCCGGGGTGTCGGTCATGGTCTGTTCAGCGCCTCGTCGGGCTCAGCCGACGCCGGTGGACAGCGAGCCGTCGATGAAGCTCGCCACCGCGTTGTCGAGGGCCGAGCGGGCATCCGCGGGCACGTCGTAGGCGTCGTTGTACTCGATCACGAGCCCGCCGTTGGCGAAGTCGATGGTGTACGCGCTGCCGCCCATCGAGCCCCTCTGGATGTCGCGCACCAGGTCGTCGAGGACCACGTCCCACTTGTAGACCTGGTTGGCCACCACCACTTCGGGGCCGACCGAGGTCTGGTTGGACTGGGTGCCGAACCACGGGATGTTGTTCTCGCGGGCTACGCCGATGGCGCCCACCGTCATCTGGGCGGTGCCGGTGAGCACCGCGTGGCCGTTGTCGATGAAGGACTGGGCCGCCTCCGCAGCCAGCTGCACATCGGCGAAGGAGTCGGTGTACACCGAGTTGGCGGTGCCCCCGCCGGCCGCAACGCCGGCCGCGAAGCCGTCCACGAACAGCTTGGCGTCGCCCACCTCGATCGGGCCCACGATCCCAACCGGAGAGCCTCCCGCGATCACGGCCGCGGCGAGCCCCATGGCGTAGCCGCCCTGGTCCGATCGGGTGGTGTAGGCCGAGATGTTCGCCTGTCCGAAGGTCTCCACCGAGGTCCCCCACGCGAAAGCGGTGCCGGGGAAGTTGGGGGCGATCTCCTCGAGCAGGCCGCCGTACTGGGAGCCGTGGGCTATGACCAGGTCGTAGCCGTCCTCGGCGTAGTTGCGCAGCGCCACTCCGGCGTCCTCCACGATGAAGGTGCCCGGCGTGATGGCGACCTCGCTGAGCAGCCCGGCGTCCTCCATGCGGTGCAGGGCGTCGACGATGGACTGGCTGAAGGCCAGGTCGTTCTCCGCGCTGGGCGTCACCACCGCAGCTCGCAGCGGCTCCGCGTCGAGGACCTCCTCGCCGGCTGCTCCGCCGGCGGTGAAGTTGGCCACGGCCGCGTCGCCGACGGCTCGCACGTCGGCCGGCAGGTCGTAGCCGTCGTTGTACTCGATCACGAGCCCGCCGTTGGCGAAGTCGATGGTGTACGCGCTGCCGCCCATCGAGCCTCCCTGGATGTCGCGCACCAGGTCGTCGAGGACCACGTCCCACTTGTAGACCTGGTTGGCTACCACGATCTCGGGCGCCACGCTGGTCTGGTTGGACTGGGTGCCGAACCACGGGATGTTGTTCTCGCGGGCTACGCCGATGGCGCCCACCGTCATCTGGGCGGTGCCGGTGAGCACCGCGTGGCCGTTGTCGATGAATGACTGGGCTGCCTCCGCAGCCAGCTGCACATCGGCGAAGGAGTCGGTGTACACGGAGTTGGCGGTGCCGCCGCCGGCCGCAACGCCGGCCGCGAAGCCGTCCACGAACAGCTTGGCGTCGCCCACCTCGATCGGGCCCACGATCCCAACCGGGGAATCGCCGGCCAGCCTGGCCGCCATGAGGCCCATGGCGTAGCCGCCCTGGTCCGATCGGGTGGTGTAGGCCGAGATGTTCGCCTGTCCGAAGGTCTCCACCGAGGTCCCCCACGCGAAGGCGGTGCCGGGGAAGTTGGGGGCGATCTCCTCGAGCAGGCCGCCGTACTGGGAGCCGTGGGCTATGACCAGGTCGTAGCCGTCCTCGGCGTAGTTGCGCAGCGCCACTCCGGCGTCCTCGACGATGAAGGTGCCCGGCGTGATGGCGACCTCGCTGAGCAGCCCGGCGTCCTCCATGCGGTGCAGGGCGTCGACGATGGACTGGCTGAAGGCCAGGTCGTTCTCCGCGCTGGGCGTCACCACCGCAGCCCGCAGCGGCGCCGCCGTCTCGGGTTCGGCCTCGGCCTCGGCCGCGGCGGCCGCCGCGGCGGCAGCCTCCTCAGCCGCGGCGGCGGCCGCTTCGGCGGCGGCCTCGGCCTCGGCTGCTTCGGCCTGGGCGGATGCCGCTTCGGCCTCGGCGGCTTCCAGTGCCGCCTCAAGCTCGGCGACGACCTCGGGGTCTACCGTCCCCTCGGCCGCAGCCATGGCCTCCTCCAGTGCCGCTTCGGCCTCCGCGGCCGCGGCGGCAGCTTCCTCAGCTTTGGCGGCGGCCGCTTCGGCGGCGGCCTCGGCCTCGGCTGCTTCGGCCTCGGCCTCGGCGGCCTCGGCCTCGGCCGCGGCCTGAGCGGCGGCGGCTTCGGCCTGGGCGGCGGACGTGTCCGCCGCGCCGTCGTCGTCGTCACCGCACGAGGCTGCGATCAGCCCGAACACGGCGAACACGACGACCAGCCATCGCAATCGTTTCGTCATTGTCTCTTGTCCCTCCTGGTGTTGTGGTCCCGAGTGATCGGGCATCTCATATGTGTGATCTTTCCTTGTGTGATCTTCCCTATGTGTGATCTTTCCTATGCGTGAATCTCTCTGTGTGGCTCTTCCATGTGTGGCTTATGTGTGACTCTTCTGTTTGTGGCTCATGTGTGGCTTCGCGTGTGTGGCTTTGTGTGACTCTAGGGCCTGGCGTCTTCGGATGCCGGGGCGACCGTCAGTGGCCCCGTTCGAACGGCAGCGTGAGCGCCGCGGGCTGGGCCGCAGTGCGGCGCGCGATCACCACCAGCGCGACGATGGTGAGCAGCGCGGGCGCCATGGTCGTGAAGCTGGATGCTGCGCCCGTGACCAGGCCCGCGGTCTTCCATTGGTTGACGGTGGAGGTGACCAGCCCGTAGAGGAGTGAGCCGGCCACCACGCCGGTGGGTCGCCACGCCCCGAAGTACACGAGGGCGATGGCGATGAAGCCCATCTGGTTGGTGATGTTGTGCTGGAAGATCCCGATCTCGATAGCCAGTGCGGCCCCGGCCAGTCCGGCCAGCCCGTTGCCGATGAGGATGCAGATGGCTCGTGTGCGGGCCACCGACACTCCGAGGCTGTCGGCCGCCTCCGGTGTCTCGCCCACCGCTCGGACGTTGAGTCCGAAGGTGGTGCGGTTCACCAGCAGGGTCAGCCCCGGCACCAGCAGCATCGACACGTAGACCAGCAGGTTGTGGTTGAAGAACATGTCGCCGATCTTCGGGATGTCCGACAGCAGCGGGATGGCCAGCTTGTCGAAGCTCGAGATGGGACGCGGTGTGCCCACCCACTCCTCGAACAGCAGCGCGCTCATGCCCAGCCCGAACAGGAATATGCCGATCCCGCTGATTCCCTGCTCGGCCCGGAACACGACGGTGACCGTGGCGTACACCGCTCCCAGCGCCAGGCCCACTCCGATCCCGACCAGCAGCCCCACGGTGATGCTGTCGGTCTGGAGCACCGCCCAGTAGGAGAAGAACGCGCCCAGCAGCATCACCCCGTCCACGCCGAGGTTGAGCACTCCGCTGCGCTGCCCCAGCGTCTCTCCCAGGGCGGCCAGCAGGTAGGGAGTGGCCAGCCGCACGCCCGAGGCGAAGGTGGCCACCGTGAAGGTGACGGTGATGAAGTCGGTCACGGCTCGCTCTCCTGGGTGCGGACCGGGTCGTCACCGTCGTCGGGTGCGCCTGCATCTGCGGATTCCGGCGGTGGGGCCTCATCGACGACCGGTGCCTGCTGGGCGCCTGCGTCGTCCTGCTCGGCCGCCTCGCCGGCTATCGACATGTAGCGCGACAGCCGCTCGCGCAGCGTGTTGCTGCTGACCACGAACACCACGATCAGGCCGTTGAGCCCGATCACGAGGTCCACGGGGATCTGGATGACCCGCTGCATCGCGTTGGCCCCGACCAGCAGGCCGCCGAACAGGAACGACGACGGGATCGTGAACAGCGGGTGCAGGCCGCCGAACAGCGCAGCCACGATGCCGTTGAAGCCGGCCGACCCGGTGAAGCCGGTGGCGAAGCCCTCGGTCTGCAGCCGGTGGGTCTCGCTCCCGAACACCAGGCAGGCTCCGGCCAGACCGCAGAGCGCGCCGCTGATGGTGAGCGCGAGCATGGTCATGCGCTTCACGGGCATCCCCGCGTAGCGGGCCGCGGGAGCGCTGGCGCCCACCGCCCGCACCCGGTAGCCGGTGGTGGTGCGCCACAGGAAGAACCAGGCGACCGCGGCCGCGATCAGGGCCACGACCACGCCCAGGTGCAGACGGGTGCCCTCGATCAGTATCGGCAGGTCGGCGTTCTCCGACAGGCGCTTGGTCTGGGGAATCCTGGTGCCGAGCTCGATCTGCCTGGGATCCATCAGGGGGGCCCGCAGCAAATAGTTGAACAGCTGCACCGCCACAAGGTTGAGCATGATGGTCGAGAGGATCTCGTTGACGCCGAGATAGGCCTTGAGAGCCCCGGGAATGCCGCCCCAGATGGCGCCGCCCACCAGCCCCATGAAGAGCACCAGCGGGATCATTATCACCGGCGGCAGGTCGGGCACGGCCAGCGCGGTGATGGTGGACAGCAGCCCGCCGGCGATGATCTGGCCCTCCCCGCCGATATTGATGACCTTGGCCCGGAAGGCGACGCAGATGCCGGTGCCCACGAACAGCAGGGGCATTGCCTTGGCGGCCGACTCGGCCAGCTCCTCGGTGCCCCCGAACGCGCCCTTGAGCAGTTCCTTGTATCCCTCGAGCGGGTTGGCGCCCAAGCCGAGGATCATGGCCGCCCCGATGAGCAGGGCGAGGATGACGGCCGAGCCGCCGACCGTGATGCCGCCGATGCGGGCGAGCGTGGCGCGCCGCGATCTCACACGGTACCTCCGGGCATCTGCCAATGGTTGACGCTGGCCGGCATGGCTGTCAAAGCGACCGCGTCTCCGTCCCAGCGCCGGCGCAGCCTAGCGCTCGCCTTGGAGAGACCGCGTCTCCGCTCACGGACCGCTCGGTCCGGGTCTGCCGCTCTCGTTCGCTTCACTCACCGGTCGCGGCCTGTCCGCTCGGCCTCCTCGGGTGACTCCGACAGCAGATCTCCGGCCGTGGCCAGCACCTCGGCCAGCTTGGCGGTGTTGTCGTAGACGGCTCGCAGGTAGTACTCGCTCACTGCCTCGTGGCCGGGGAACGGGGGGCGTCCCAGCGATCTGACCACCGCAGACGCATCGGTCGTGACCGTCACCTCCTCGACTGACGGAAGCTTGTCCGGTGAGCCCCAGAAATCGCCGGAAGTCTTGGCCGATGCCTGGGACGCGCCCTTGCCCCTGCCCCGCCGGGACCGCCTGCGGGCGGCGTCGGCGCCGTTGGCCGCGGTCACGGGCCGCCACCCGGGCCGCGCGACCCGTTGAGCAGAGTCACGAGCCCTCTCCCAGTGTGTGCGACCCGTTGTCGCCGTTCTCGTCGATGAGCAGCAGTTCCTGATCGATGCCCAGAGCGGCCCGCAGCTGATCGCTGTTGAGGTCGCCCACCGAGGACGACTTGGGCAGGACCATGTCGGCGATGCGGCGCTTGCCCGCCACAATCTCCTCAACCCGCTCGTCCACCGTTCCGGGGCAAACCAGACGGTGGCACACCACGGTGTTGCGCTGGCCGATGCGCCAGGCACGGTCGCGGGCCTGATCCTCCACCGCGGGATTCCACCAACGGTCATATAGCACCACATGGTTGGCCGCGGTCAGGTTCAGGCCGGTACCGCCCGCCTTGAGCGACAGCACCAGAGCCCCCGCGCCCCGGCCCTTCTGGAACGACTGCACCAGGCGATCGCGGGCGCCGCGGGCCAGGCCGCCGTGATAGCAGTCGATGGGAAGGCCCGTGCACTCGCTGAGATGGGCTGCCAGCCGCTCGCCCCAGGTGGCGAAATGGGTGAAGATCAGCATCCTCTCGCTGGCCGCGAATACCTGGCCCATGATCTGCTCCAATCGGGCCAGCTTGCCCGAGCGCCCGTCCAGCGGACCGCCGTCGTCTTGGTAGTTGACCGGATGGTTGCAGATCTGCTTGAGGGCAGTGATGGCAGCCAGGACCGCTCCCTTGCGCTCGGGTCCGGCCTCGACTCCCTCGGCCTCGGTTCGGGCAACCAACTCGTCGAGAACCGCCTGGTAGAGCCCGATCTGCTCCCCGGTCATCGTGCAGTGGTCGAGTTCGTCGATGCGGTCGGGCAGCTCGGCGGCGATGGCCGGCTCCGCCTTGGTCCGGCGGAACACCAGGATGCCGTTGAGGGCGGCCAGCGCGCCCTCGCCGGCCGCGGCCGCCTTGGGTGTCAAGGCCGTCTGGGAGGTCGCAGCCGCGTGCGACCCGTTCGATGACTCCGAGCCGTTGGAACCGGGCGCGCCGTCCGGACCCGCCTCCGGCTTCTTCGACACCTTCGACATCTCGGCGATGAACCGGTTGCGCGCGCCGAGCAGGCCCGGGTTGCAGAAGTCCATGATGGCCCACAGGTCTCCCAAGCCGTTCTCGATGGGGGTTCCGGTCAGCGCGACCCGGCAGCGAGCATCGAGCCGGCGGAGCTGCTGTGCGGTCTCGCTCGCCGGGTTCTTGATGGCCTGCGCCTCGTCGAGAACCACCGTCGACCACTCGATCTTCTCGAGCACATCCAGGTCGCGCATGGTCGTGCCGTATGTGGACACCACCAGGTCGGCGCCCCTGACCATGGCCGGCACCCGTTCCGCCGGCGTGCGGCTGGGACCATGATGGACGACGACCCGCAGACCCGGCACGAAGCGCCGCGCCTCGGACGCCCAGTTGCCCACCACCGCGGGCGGTGCGGCTACCAGCGAAGGGCCGTCGCCCCGCGTGCGGTAGATGTGGGCCAGCATGGTCGGGGTCTTGCCCAGGCCCATGTCGAGCGCGAGGCAGCCGCCCAGGCCGGCCTGCTCCAGGAAGCCGAGCCAGATGAGGGCGTCGGCCTGGTAGGTCCGCAGTGTCCCGTTGAAGCCGTCCGGCTTGGTGGGGAGCTCGGCGGGTATGTGACGAGCGCTGCTGATCAGCTCGGCGGCCCAGCCGTCCCCCGCGATCATCGTGCCTCCGGCCAGGGGCGATCCCTCCAGGCCGAGGGCGTGGCGCAGCATGTCGGCGCCGGTCAGCCGGGTCATGTCGGCCCGCTCCGCGAGCGCGGCCGCGGCCTCGTTCAGGTCGGCGCGGTCCAGCTCCACCCACCGTCCCCGGCTCTTCACCAGGGGCCGGGCCTGCGAGGCCAGGTCGCGGATCTCCGCTGCGGTGAGCTCCACTTCGTCGAAGGCGACCGACCAGCGCACGTCCGCGAGCTGTCGGGCGCCCACAACGGTCTCCTCGGCCTCCACCGACGTAAGGCGCAGGGACGGCGTGGGCCTCCGACGCGACAGCGCCGGAACCCGCACTTCGTATCCGACGGCCTGCAGGATGTGGCCGGTCTCGGTCATCAGCTGCCAGGCCTCGTCGGCGTTGAGGATCACCTCTCCCCGCCGACGCCCCCCGAGCCGCACGAGTTCCGGGAAGAGCCGCTCAAGGCGCGACATCTGGTGCTTCACCGCCTGGCGTCTGGTCCGAGACGCGATGACCAGGGCCCGCTCCACCGGCTGGAGCTCGCCCGCGCTCGACTCCGACAGCACCGACAGGTGCCAGGCGCCGATGTCGTCGGGAGGATCGAGCTGCACGATCAGGCGCAGACGGCGGTCGTAGGATTCGGTTACCGGCCGAGCCCACTGGTCCAGGCGGCGTGTCAGGTCCGCAGCGTGCCGGCTCGGGACGTCGAAGGGAGTGCCGTCGAGCCGGGCCAGGGCCGTCTCGGCCACATCGGCCCTGGCTCGCGGGACAGGCGGCGGCGCGGGGGCGTCGAGGCGCTCGGCTGCCTCGGTGGCTATGGCGTCGACGATGTCGGCCAGCGCGGCCTGCGTGAAGGCGTTCGCGTCCCGCTGGTTCTCGAACGCAGCGGCGGCACCGGGCAGCGACGCTGCCAGCGCGGCGATCACGTCGGATTCCGCCAGGGCGGGGGCCCAGCGCACTACGTAGGTGGCGCTGTCGGCGCGCGCCGCGGCTGCGCCGTTGGAGCCGTCGCCGGCGGGTTCCTCCGGGCGGTAGCGGCGGCGGACCTTCTTGAGCTGGGGAACCATCCGTCCCTGAGCGGTGAGCCGCACGGCCAGCGCGGCCACCAGCCCCAGCCACGACACGCTGGCTCCGATGCCGTCCTCCTCGGCCGCCTCGCCCAGGGCGACGAGCCACCCGAGACAGCTCTCGATCGGCGCCGACACTGTCTCGGCCCGTGCTCCGCCGGGGATCTTCGCCGGGCGGTGCTGACTCCAGTCGACTGTGCCGCCGCCGGTGGCGCGCAGCCGCCGGATCACGTCCGGTGCGCTCTCGGCCGATCGGCCGGGCCCCGCGACCCAGGCGATGATCCGACCCGGCACCCACGACAGCTGCAGATCGAGGTGGCCGCTGTCGCGCGCGTCGGGGGAGGAACCGTTCTCCAATGGCGCCTCCGGTGGCCCCGCCAGGGACGTCAGCACCGCGTCGATGGCCCGGTAGTCCTCTTCCAGATCGGCGACTATCACGGCGCGCTGATGTCCCCTGACCGATGCCCTGACGGCGTCGATGGACTCAGCGACATCGTCGAGCAGTCGGTAGAGGGCTCGAACCCACAGCCTGGTGTTGGCCTCCAGGAGCGCCCGGTCCGCGTCGGTGGCCAGGCCATCGACATGGCGGCGCACAGCTTCAGCGAAGTCCGTGGACAACGCCAAGTGTGGGTCCAAGGTGGCGGTAGCAGTCGTCGTCACCATTGGATTGGGAACAAGCCTATCAGCTTGGGCCTCAGGTTCGCTTGAGTTCCTCTCGCATCTTGGAGATGCCGGCCATCTTGATGTGCTCGTATCCCCGCACGAGCTCGGGCAGCTCGGCTCTGCGCAGCAGCGCCTCGTAGCAGCTGGGAGCCAGCGTCGCCAGGTCGGATTCGACCGCGGCGCGGTACTGGCCCTGCACAGACCGCTCAGCCCTCCGCACCGCGGTGTATCCGAACACGTCGAAGGGCGTGCCCCGAAGGCGGCGCATGGAGGCCAGCAACCGTATGGCCGGCGTCCACGACACTGGCACCGAGATCTTCGACTTCATGCCGAAGGCCCGCAGAATTGGTGGGTGGAGCCTCCAGGCCAGCCTCCCGGAGGTGGTTGCGGCCCGCCGGCGGGCCTCGGCGGTGGCCTCCGGGTCGAGCATCAGCCTGGCGACCTCGTACTCGTCCTTGTAGGCGAGCAGCTTGAAGTAGCCCCGGGCCGCGGCTCGGGCCAGCCGTCCCGACCCGTCGCCCCGATCGGCGTCGGCCGCAGCAACGGCCTCCACGAAGTCGAGATGTTGGCGGGCCAGCCGCGGCGACTGGTAGGCGCAGAGTTCCTTGGCCATCAGTTCCAGGTCGACGGGACCCCGGTAGCCGTTCTCGGAGCCCGATCCGTCGGCTGCGTCCCCGTCGAAGCCGGCGGTGCCGGCCACCTCCCTCACCCGGTCCGCGAGCTGCTCGTCGAGTTCGGGCAGCCCGTCGCCGTGGGCCGGGCCGGAGGCGGCCGCAGCGTCCACCGTCTCGGGCCGGGCCACCATGGCCCTGCCCCACCGGAACGCCTCGATGTTGCTCCTTGTCGCCACGCCGTTGAGCTCGATGGCCTGCTCCACAGACCACGGCGACAGGGGCAGCGCTCCGGCCTGTACAGCCATTCCCACCACGAACACGTTGGCCGTCACAGAGTTGCCCAGCAGGGCCTCGGTGATCGCTTGGGCGTCGGCCCAGTGGCGGCAGTCGGCCCGGGTAGCCGACGCGATGAGGGCTTCTAGCTCGGCGGGCTCCGGCATGGCCCGCTCCGGGTGCGCGACCACCGCTCCGGTGGGGGTCTGCGAGGTCGAGCCGACCACCACGGTGCGCTCGGGGTCGGCCCTGCTCATTCCCGACGGCGACGCCGCCCCCAGCTGGTCGAAGGCCAGCAGCACGTCGGCCTGGCCCTCGCCGAGACGGTTGCTGGCCGCCTCGTCGCCCCGGTACAGCCGAAGGTCGCTCACCACCGGTCCGGCCTTCTGCGAGAGCCCGATCTGGTCCAGGCCCCTCACTTCGTAGCCGTCGAACATGGCCGCAGTCCCGATCACCTGGCTGACGGTGACGACGCCGGTGCCGCCGATGCCGATGATGCGGACAGACACGTCGTCGGTTCCGACGACCGGAGCCGGGTCGTCCAGATCGGTGGGCGCGGTGTGCGCCGGCTGCGCCGGGCCGCTCTCGGCGGCCGCCGGGACGCGGTCCCGCCCGGCGATGCGGCGCAGCCACGACCGCAGGCGCCCCGGTCGGGTGACGGTCATGAACGAAGGGCAGTCGCCCTCGAGGCACGAGAAGTCCAGGTTGCACGTCGTCTGGTCGATGCGGGTCTTGCGCCCGAAGGGAGTCTCCACCGGCTGCACCGACAGGCAGTTGCTGATCTGGGCGCAGTCCCCGCAGCCCTCGCAGATCCGCTCGTTGATGTACACCCGCTGGCCGGGCACGGCGACGGTGCCGCGCTTGCGTCCCCGCCGGGCCTCGGCTGCGCACTGCTGGTCGTGTATGAGGACGGTCACGCCCCCGGTCCCCGCCAGCATCTCCTGGGCTTCCATGAGCTGGCTGCGGGGCCAGACGTCCACTCCGACCGGCAGGTCCGCGCCGCGGTAGCGGGCGGCGTCATCGGTGGTCACCAGCACCCGGGCCACTCCCTGGGCCAGCAGCACCCGGCACACCTCGGCCACTCCCAGCATGCCTTGGGGGTCCTGCCCCCCGGTCATGGCCACGGTGCGGTTCCACAGCAGCTTGTAGGTGATGTCCACGCCCGCCGCGATCGCTCCCTGGATAGCAAGCTGGCCGCTGTGGAAGTAGGTGCCGTCACCGATGTTCTGGAAGATGTGGGGCGTCTCGACGAACGGCGCCATGCCGATCCACTGGGCCCCCTCCTGGCCCATGCAGGTGAGCCCCACGATGTCGCCGAAGCCGTCGGAGTCCATCAGCAGGGTCATCGTGTGGCAGCCGATCCCCGCGCCCACCGCGGCGCCCTCGGGAACCTTGGTGGAGCGATTGTGGGGGCATCCCGAGCAGAAGTAGGGCGTGCGGGCCACGCCGGAGTTCAGCGGGATCAGCTCGCGAGGCGGCTGTTCGGGCGTGAGGCGGTGGCCGATGCGCTCGGAGAGGCGGCGGCGCAGCGGGCCCAGCAGGTCGTCGGCCGTGAGACCTCCGTGGCCGGGCAGCAGCATGGTGTCGTGCTCGTCGAACTTGCCGGTCACCCGAGGCCGGCGGGGCTCGTTGTACAGGGCGTCCTTCATGAGCGACTCGATGTTGGGCTGCTTCTCCTCCACCACGAGGATCTCCACAAGGCCTCGGGCGAAGTGGCGGGCCCGCTGTGGACTGAACGGGATGGGCATGTGCATGCACATGAGCCGGATGCCGGCCGCCGCTATCTCGGCGTCCTCGGCCAGTCCCAACCGGCGCAGGGCCTCCCGGAGCTCCCGGTAGGTGATCCCCGAGGCCACGATCCCGATCCAGGCGTCGGACGGGTCGACGGTGGCGTGGTTGAGGTGGTTGAGGGCCGCGTACTCGATTGCCAGCGGGTGGCGGACCTCGTAGATCTCCTGCTCGGCGTCGACCGTCTCGGGAGTCAGCAGCCTGCCGTCGGGAGTGTGGGCGTAGGGCCGGCCGTCGATGGCGGGGATGACCGGATCGACCCGGCGGGGATCGAGATGCACGGTTCCGGAGCCGTCGGCCACGTCGGCCACGATCTTGAGGCTGGTCCACAGCCCGGTAGCCCTCGACAGGTACACAGCGTGTCGCCCCAGGTCCAGCGCCTCTCGCGGCGTTCCCGGGTAGAGCACCGGGATGTGCTTGTCGGCCAGGGTCCCGGCCGACGACGACGGGATGGTCGAGCTCTTGGCCGCGGGGTCGTCGCCCGCGATCACCACCGCTCCTCCGCAGGGGTCCGAGCCGGCGAACACGGCGTGCCGGAGGGCGTCGCCGGCGCGGTCCACACCCGGCGCCTTGCCGTAGAAGATGCCGAGAACGCCGTCGTAGCGCGAGTCGGGGCGCAGCGAGGCCAGCTGGGATCCCATCACCGCGGTGGCCGCCTGCTCCTCGTTGAGGGCCGGGGCCAACACGATGGGCAGGTCCGGGGCCTGCTCGATGGCCCGGCTCAGATCGCCGTCGTAGCCGCCCACCGGCGAGCCCGGGTAGCCGCTGACGAAGGCGGCGGTCTGCAGCCCCGCGAGCCGGTCGGCCCGCAGCTGCTCGATCGGCAGCCGGGCCAGCGCCTGAAGGCCCGTCATGAACACCGTCCCGGAGTCGTCGGTGTACCGGGCAGAAAGGCGGTACGTGTCGGCGACGGTCAAAGGCGACCTCCGGGCGTCAGCGATCGGGGCATTGGCGCGGCAGCGAGACTAGTGCGGCTATTGCGGCTAGGGAAGGGGCGTCTCGCTGGCCGTCTCTCGCTGGGGCGGGCATTCTGCCTCTGTTCGGCGGTGTTTCCGGCCGGCGGGTCCTGTCGACTCGTCGCCACCCCCCGGTCTGGCGTGTCGCGCCTAGGCGGGGCGGACCGGGATTCCGGCATCGGCCAGGCGGGCCTTGGCCTCGGCGATCGTGTGCTCTCCGTAATGGAAGATGCTGGCGGCCAGCACCGCGTCGGCCTTGCCCCCGATCACCCCCTCCACCAGGTGGTCGAGGCTGCCCACTCCCCCGCTGGCGATCACCGGGACGCCCACAGCCGCCGCAACCATGGATGTCAAGTTCAGCTCGAAGCCTTCCCTGGTGCCGTCGCGGTCCATCGAGGTGAGCAGGATCTCGCCCGCTCCCAGGCGCTCGGCTTCGGACACCCACTCCAGGCAGTCGATGCCGGTGCGGGTGCGCCCGCCGTGGGTGAAGACCTCGTAGCCGCTCCGCGCCCCCGTCGAGCTGCGGGCGTCTACTGCGACCACGCAGCACTGCGATCCGAACTCCCGGCTGATCTCGCGCACCAGCTCGGGCCGGCGCACCGCCGCGGTGTTGACGCTCACCTTGTCGGCCCCGGCCCGCAGCAGCCGCCGGGCGTCGTCGAGGGTGCGGATGCCGCCTCCGATGGTGAACGGGATGAACACCTCGTCGGCCACGGCCCGGGCCATGGCCACCGTGGTGTCGCGGCGGTCCGATGAGGCTGTGATGTCCAAGAACACGAGCTCGTCGGCGCCCTGGGCGTCGTATCGGGCCGCCAGCTCCACCGGGTCGCCGGCGTCGCGTATGTCCACGAAGTTGATGCCCTTGACGACGCGCCCGGCGTCGACGTCGAGGCAGGGGATGACCCGGGCCACTCTCATCTCAGCCTCGCCGTGGTCTCGCCGGTCTGTGGGCGTCGCGCCCCCGGGGGATGATCCGGGCCACTCTCATCCCTCTTCGCTCGTTCCGGCGACGGATGCCAGCGCAGCGGCGGCCTCGGCCACCGTGAACCGGCGTTCGTAGAGCGCGGTCCCCACGATGGCGCCGCTGAGCCCGCGGCCTGCTGCGCCCTCCAGGCCGGCCAGGGCCCGCAGGTCGTCGAGCCGTCCCACGCCGCCCGACGCGATCACCTCCGCGGAAGCCGCCTCGAGCACCGATGCGAGACCTTCGAGGTCGGGGCCGTCCAGGGTGCCGTCCCGGCTGATGTCGGTGACGACGAAGGCGTCCACGCCGTCGGAGGCGAAGCTTCGGGCCACATCCATCACGGACTTCCCCGATCCCTTGACCCAGCCGTCGGTGGCCACCTCGCCGGCGCGGGCGTCCAAGCCGACCGCGATGCGATGCGATCCCGCCAGCGCCCGCACCAGGCCGGGGTCTCGCAGCGCGGCTGTTCCCAGCACCACCCGTGCCACTCCGGCCGCGAACCACGCCTCGGCAGTGTCGGCGGTGCGCACCCCTCCCCCGGCCTGGACCGGCACATCGACCGCAGCCGCGATCTCGGCGACGAGGGAGGCGTTGTCGGGGCGCCCCGAGCGGGCGCCGTCCAGGTCCACCACATGGATCCATCCCGCGCCCGCCTCGGCCATCTCGACAGCCCGGGCCACCGGGTCGTCGTCGTAGACGGTCTCGGCGCCGTAGTCGCCTTGGCGCAGGCGCACGCAGCGGCCCCCGCGAACGTCGACCGCGCAGTACAAGTCCATGGCGCTCAGCCGATCGCGGCAGGTGCCGCATCCGCGGCGACCACGAAGTTGGCCAGGATGCTCAGGCCGACCCGCGACGACTTCTCGGGATGGAACTGGGCGGCCCACACGTTGTGGCGGGCCACGGCGGCCACCACCGGCCCGCCGTAGTCGCAGGTGGCCACCACGTCGTCTCCGTCGCCCATCTCCGGCGCGAGCGAGTGGACGAAATAGGCCCAGACCGGGTCGTCCAGGCCGTCCAGCATCGGATGGTCGCGCCTGCGCTGGAGGACGTTCCACTGCATCTGCGGGCGCTTGACCGGTCCCGGGATCCAGCGCACCTGACGGTCGAACACGCCCAGCCCCGACGTCCCGGGCGACTCCTCGGAGCCCGCGAAGAGAACCTGCATTCCCACGCAGATGCCCATGAACGGCCTACCGGAGCGCGCCGCGTCGACAGCCGCCTCGTCCAGTCCGGTCCGGCCCAGCGCGGCCATGCACGGCGCGAAGGCACCTACGCCGGGCAGCACCACGCCGGCCGCGTCGGAGATGAGGCCCCGGTCCGCGGTCAGCCGCGCGTCGGCGCCGGCATGCTCGAAGCCCTTCTGGGCCGAGTGCAGGTTTCCGATGCCGTAGTCGAGGATGGCGACGAGCGGCCTGTCCCTCACAGTGCGCCCTTCGTGGAGGGCTTGGTCATGGTCACAGAGCGCCCTTGGTCGTGGGCTTGGTCATGGTCACAGGGCGCCCTTGGTGGAGGGCAGGGCCTCGCCCTCCACCCGCACCGCGTCGCGGATGGCCCGGGCCACGCCCTTGAAGGACGCCTCCACGATGTGGTGGGTGTTGCGGCCCCGCCGCATCACGATGTGCAGCGTGACCGCGGCCGCGGTGGCGAAGGCCCGCCAGAACTCCTCGGCCAGCTGCGGATCGAAGGGCGGGTCGCCGAGGATCTTCTCGCCGGGGAAGTCCACGTCGTAGTGCAGGAACGGCCGGCCCGACAGGTCGAGCACCACTTCCACCGCGGCCTCGTCCAGCGGGACCGTGATGCTGGCGAAGCGGCGCACGCCCGCCTTGTCGCCCAGGGCCTGGCGGAAGGCCTCGCCCAGCACGATGCCGGTGTCCTCGACGGTGTGGTGGGCGTCCACCGCGAGGTCGCCCCGAGCCTGCACCGACAGCCCGAGCCCGCCGTGACGGCCGAGCTGGTCGAGCATGTGGTCGAAGAACGGCAGCCCGGTGGAGACGTCGGTGATGCCTGCGCCGTCGAGGTTGAGGCTCAGCTCGATGCGGGTCTCCTTGGTGGAGCGGGAGCGGGTGGACGTGCGGCTCATGCCACGATCTCCTTGATCTCCGGGATTTCCGGCGCATGATGAGGGTACGGGCCACAGGTCGCCGCGGCGCGATTCACGCCAGGATCGCGTCCTATGCCGGGATCGCGTCCCATGCCGGGATCGCGTCCCATGCCGGGATCGCGTCCCATGCCGGCGTGCCGGCCCATAGCCGGGTGGCGGCTCATTCCAGGATCGCGGTTAGTGCGTCCAGGAACCGGTCGTCCTCGGCAGGCGAGCCGATGGTCACCCGCAGGCAGCCCTGGAGGCGGGGCCAAGACGCGCAGTTCCGCACCAGCACCGAGCGGTCCACGAGCTGCTGCCAGACGGCGGCGCCGTCGCAACCGCGGGGCCGGAACAGCACGAAGTTGGCCCCCGAGGGCCACACATCCACGTCCATCCCGTCGAGCCGGGCAATCAGCCGCTCGCGTTCGGCCACGATGGCGTCCACCCGGGCCTGCATGTCGTCGACATAGTCGAGCGCGGCGATGCCCACCGCCTGCTTGAGGGCGTCTAGGTGGTACGGCAGGGCCACCTTCTCCAGCTCGGCCACCAGCCACTCCGGTCCGATCAGGTAGCCCAGTCGGGCGCCGGCCATGGCCCATGTCTTGGAGTAGGTGCGGGTCACCGCAAGCGGCGCGTCCTCGGCCACCAGCTCCAGCGCGCTGTGGGGCGAGAACTCGGCGTACGCCTCGTCCACGCACAGCAGTCCTCCGGCCGAGCCGACGGCGTCCAGCAGCGAGGCGACGGTGGCTCGAGGCGCGACCGTGCCGGAGGGGTTGTTGGGCGAGCACAGGAACGTGACGGAAGGCCCGGTCGACGCCACCAGCGCCGACGCGGCATCGGGATCGAGCGTGAAGTCGTCGTCCCGGTCCCCCTCGACGACCGCCGTCCCCGTGACTCGGGCCAGATGCGAGTGCAGCGCGTAGGACGGCTCGAAGGTTGCCGCGCACCGGCCCGAGCCGCCGTAGGCGAGCAGCAGGCACTGGAGCACCTCATTGGAGCCGTTGGCCGCAAAGACCCGGTCGGCGGCCACGCCGTGGCGGGCCGCGATCCGCGACCGGAGCTCAGTGGCCTGACGGTCCGGGTACCGGTTCCATACCACCGACCGGGTCGCGGCCGCCACCGCCTCGGTGAAGGCCGCTGGGGGCGGGAGCGGGCTCTCGTTGGTGTTGAGCCGCACGGCCACGTCGAGCTGCGGCGAGTGGTAGCCGGCCATCAGCGCAATGTCGTCGCGGGGCCGGACCAGGCCCGGCGTCGCGCCAACCGAAGTCATGGCGCCTGCTCCTGCGTCGGCGCCCGTGACTCGGTGTCGAGCGCGCCCAGCCGCAGGCGGACCGCCTCGGCATGAGCTGTTAGCCCTTCTGCGGTGGCAAGCGCGATCACATGAGGGGCCAGGCGCCGGAGCCCGGCCTTGTCGACATTCACGACGTGCATGCTCTTGAGGAAGTCGCGAACCCCCAGGGCGCCCGCGAATCGGGCCGTGCCGTCGGTCGGCAGCACATGGTTGGGGCCGGCCGCGTAATCGCCCAGCGACGCGGGTGCCCAGGGACCGCAGAACACGGCGCCGGCGTTGCGCACCCGCGGTACCAGCGAGGCCGGGTCGGCGACCATGATCTCCAGATGCTCGGGAGCGATCTCGTTGACGACCTCGATGGCCTGCTCGACGCCCGAGCACAGCACGCTGTGCCCCGAGTGTGTCAACGTCGCCTCGATTTCGGCTCGCCGGGCGGCGCTGGCCGCGAGCCGCACAACCTCAGCCTCCACCGCATCGGCGGTGGCCGCATCCCACGTCACCAGCCAAGCCAGCCCGCCGGGGCCGTGCTCGGCCTGCAGGATCACATCGGCCGCCGCGAAGGTCGCGTCGGCGCTGGAGTCGGCCACCACCACAACCTCCGAGGGACCGGCGAATGCAGCCGAAACCCCCACGACGCCGGCCACCTCGCGCTGGGCTAGCGCAACGTAGGCGTTGCCCGGACCGACGATCACGTCGACGGCGGGCACCGACTCCGTTCCGTATGCCAGCGCGGCGATGGCTTGGGCACCGCCCACGGGATGGACCTCCGTCACGCCCGCCGCGTCGGCGGCGGCCAGCGTCACGTCGGCGATCCGGCCGTCGGGGCCGGGCGGCACGCACACCGCGATCTCGTCCACGCGGGCCACCTGGGCCGGGACCGCGGTCATGATCAGTGTCGACGGGTAGGCGGCCCGGCCTCCGGGCACGTAGCAGCCGGCCCGGCGCACTGGCCGATGGAGCTCGCGGACCTCGATCCCGCCTCGCTCGTGCACCACCTCGTCGAGAAGCTGGTGGCGGTGGTAGTCCTCCACGTTGGCCACCGCGGCCGCCAGGGCTTCGCGCACCTCCGGCGGCGTCCGGGCTGCGGCCGCCGCGATCTCGTCCGGTTCCAGGGTGAGGCGGCCCGGTGCCGCGCCGTCGAAGCGTTCGGTCAGTTCTCGAAGGGCCTCGTCGCCCCTCTCCCTAACTGCCGCGATGATGGCTCGCACGGCTTCCAGAGGGCCCGTAGACGCAGGCTCGGGGCGGGGCAGGCGAGAGGCGACGGGACCGCCGTCGCCGCGCAGGTCGAGGCGGGTTAGCACCCCTCAACGCTACCGGGCGGGACCCCCGGAGGCCGAGCGAATAGGCGTGCGAATCCGGCCCATACCGGCGAGACCGTGGCCCGAGCAGCCGGTGAGCGCAGCGAACAGGAGCGGGAAACGCAACGTCGCGCCGCGAGACGCCTACCCATTCGCGCGCCCTCTCAGGTGAGGATGGCCGCGAGGCGGGCGAGTACCTCCTCCACGACCGGTGCTGGGACACTCTCGAGACGCCGACCATTGCGGGCACTCAGGTCTAGGACTCGTGGCTGGTCGCAGCGGATTGCTCCCGTGGACCTGGTTCCCGCATTCTCCAGGGAGACCGCGAATCCTCGTCGGCGCGCGAAGCTCCCGCCGGTGGTGATCGGTATGCGGCGTCGAGTTCTCACGCGGCAGAGGTCACACGGCGCTGGAGGGGCAGAAGTCGTTGAGGACGCAGTCCTCGCAGCGGGGCCGGCGGGCCACGCACACCCGGCGGCCGTGCAGGATCATCCGCAGGCTGAAGTCGCCGCGCTCGGCTGCGGGGATCATCGGGTTGAGTTCCAGCTCGATCTTCACCGCGTCGGTCTCGGAGGTTAGGTCGAGCAGGTTCGACAGCCTGGTCACGTGGGTGTCGACCGGCAGCCCCGGCAGCCCGAGAGCCACGCTGCGGATCACATTGGCCGTCTTGCGGCCGACGCCGGGCAGCCGAACCAGGTCCCGCATGGCGCCGGGAACCTCCCCTCCGTAGTCGTCCACCAGCATCCGGGCCATGCCCACCAGGCTCTTGGACTTGTTGCGGAACAGCCCGATGGTGCTGATGTAGGGCTGGACGTCCTCCGGCTCGGCCTCGGCCAGCGTCTCGGCGTCCGGGTACCGCGCGAACAGGGCGGGCGTGGCCTTGTTCACGCCCACGTCGGTGGCCTGCGCCGACAGGATGGTGGCCACCAGCAGCTCGAAGGCGTTGCCGTGGTCGAGTTCGCACACCGCGTCCGGGTACTCCGATGCCAGGCGCTCGTGGGTGCGGCGGGCGCGGCCTTTGGGCGTGCGGGGACGGGCCATCAGGGGGAAGGTAGCGCAGTACCCTCGGCTCGGTGCGCTACGAGGTCAACAGGACCGCGACGCCGGGCGGCGAGACGCAGATCGTGGTGTACGAGGACCGGGGTGCCAACGACACGGAGAGCATCCTGGCCGAGGCGGTGGCCGAGATGGACCACCGCGTCGCGGTCCAGCTCTGGATCAGGGAGGTCGCGCCCGGCGACGACGCCGCGGCGCGCCGCTTCGGCTTCGTGCCCTACCGCGACCTGTGGCAGCTGCGGTGCGAGTTGCCGGCCGAGCCGTCGGGGCTGCCCACCAGGGCCTTCACGCCCGATGACCTCGACGAGTTCGTGGCGGTGAACAACCGGGCCTTCCACTGGCATCCCGAGCAGGGCGGGCTGACCGCCGCCGACGTGGGTCGCCGGATGGCCGAGCCGTGGTTCGACGCCGACGGGTTCCGCCTGCACCACCGCGACGGCCGGCTGGCCGGGTTCTGCTGGACCAAGGTCCACGCCGACGACGATCCGCCCATGGGCGAGATCTACGTGATCGCGGTGGATCCCGACTTCGCCGGCCGGGGGCTGGGCCGGCCCATGACTCTGGCCGGTCTCGAGTGGCTGTCCGGGCTGGGGCTGACCGCCGGGGTGCTGTATGTGGAGTCCGACAACCACCCCGCCAATGCCGTCTACCGCCGCATCGGCTTCGAGCACCACCACACCGACCGGGCCTATCGTCGCTCGTCGGGGTAGCGAGCCTGCATACTGGAGGCATGCAACCTCGCGTGTGGGTGAACCCCCGCCAGCCACAGACTCTGTACATCGCACAGTTGCTGATGTACTTCCAGGGCGGCTTCTCGCTGGTGTTCGCGATACTCGGTGCCCGGTCGCTGGGCTTCTACACGCTGACGATCGCGGTGGGCAAGGTGATGTCCGCCTTCGGCATCGCCAACGAGAGGCGGTGGGGCTACAGGCTCGGCGTGGCGATTGCCGCGCTTCCGTTGGTGCTGCGGGTGCTGCTGGCTGTGACCGACACCCTGCGCTGGCTGTGGGCCGACGGAATCGGACTGTTGTTCGACATTGCGTTGATTGCTTTGCTGTTGCATTCCGCGAGCCGCGACTACCAGCGGTACTGGCCCAAGCGGCAGCGCGGACAGCGCGGGTGAGCGAACTGCCCTCCGGCGCGGCCAAACGCCGGGCCGTGCGGGAGATGTTCGACGCCATCGCGCCCCGCTACGACCTGGTGAACCGCATCATGACCCTGCGGCTCGACGTGTCCTGGCGGCGCCGGACCGCCAGGGAGCTGGCGCTGCCGGCCGGATCGCTGGTGGCCGACTTGGCCTGCGGCACCGGAGACTTCTGTCGGGAACTCTCCCGGCTCGGCCACCGTCCCCTCGGCTTCGACTTCTCGATGGGAATGCTGCGGGCCGCGGCGGTGGGCCCGGGGCGCGCTCAGCCACACCCAGCGCCCCCTGGCGACCCCGCGGACGCCCCTTCGAGCGCGGGCCGCGCCCAGCTGGTCAACGCCGACGTGCTGGAGTTGCCGCTGGCGGACGACGCGCTGGACGGCGCGACGTGCGGCTTCGCACTGCGCAATCTCACGGCCGTGCCGCCGCTGTTCGCGGAGCTGGCCCGGGTGCTGCGACCCGGCGGGCGCGTCGGCCTGCTAGAGGTGGACACTCCGACCAGTGGTGTCCTGCGCTGGGGTCACGCGCTGTATTTTCGCCGGGTCGTGCCCCTGATCGGAGGGGTGCTGTCCGACCGCGACGCCTACCGGTACCTGCCCGAATCGGTCGCCTACCTGCCGCCGCCGGAGGAACTGATCGGCGGGCTGCGATCCGCCGGGTTTACCGATGTGCGCCGCCACAAGCTCAGCGCAGGCATCGCCCAGCTGATCACCGCCACCCGCGGCTAGCGGCGCTCTCAAGCCGGCAGCGGCACCTTGGCCAGATTCTCGACCACTTCGGCGTCCTCGATCGCCAGCAGCGAGGCGGGCGGGCACAGGATCTTGCAGTCCCGCGAGCCTCCGCCGACGATCACCCGGTCGCATTGCATGACTCGGGCATCGATCCACACCGGCAGGCCGGCCGGCAGCCCGAACGGGGTGACCCCGCCGATCATCATGCCGGTTCGCGCCACCGTGGCCTCCGCGCCGGCGAAGGAGGCCTTGCGGGTGCCCAGCCGGCGGCGCACCACGCCGTTCACGTCCAGTCTGGTCGAGGCCAGCACGACGCAGCACGCCATCGGTCGCTCGGCCGACTTCCCGACGACGCAGATGGCGTTGGCGGAGGCTTCCATCGAATAGCCGTAGCGCTCGCAGAACCGGGCGGTATCGGCGAAGTCGGGATCGCATTCCACGAGCTCGTAGGCCACGCCCAGCGCCTCAAGGTAGCCAATCACCGCCTCACGGCTCATGATCGACAGTCTGCTCAGAGGATCGGCGCGACGCCAACTGCCATGGCCGGCAGTTGTCGGCCTGTGAGCGCGATGCCGATGGCCATGGCTGGCAGTTGGGCGTCAGCCTGTGAGCGCGATGCCGATCGCCATGGCCAGGCCCGACACGAGTTGGACCCGGGCGGTCGCCCCCAGGACCGGGACCAGCTCGGGGCCGGATGCTCCCCGCAGAACGCGGCGCACCGCGCCCACCGCGAAGGGGGCGCCGGCCACCGCAGCCGCCGCGGCCCGGCCTGTGATCGACGCCACCAGGGCCGCCGCGTAGGCGCCTTCCAGCACCGCCATGTACATGAGTCGGCTGCGGCGCTCGCCCAGGCGCACGACCAGGGTTCGCTTGCCCGCCGACGCGTCGCCGGAGATGTCGCGCAGGTTGTTGGCCACTAGCAGCGCCACCGCCCACAGCCCAACCGGCACGCCGCACAGCACCGCGAACCAGTCGAGCCGCTCCAGCAGCACGTAGGCAGTGCCCGCGGTGGCCACCAGGCCGAAGAACAGGAACACGAACACCTCGCCCAGCCCCCGATAGCCGTACGGCTTGGGTCCGCCCGTGTAGGCCCATCCCGCCGCCAGGCACACCGCTCCCGCGGCCAGCAGCTCCCAGCCCGCGACCGCGGCCAACACCGCGCCGGCCGCGGCGGCGACGGCGAGAGCACCGAGCGCGGCCCGCTTGACCCGTCGCGCCTCGACCAGTCCCGAGCCCACCAGCCGGCGGGGACCGATCCTGGTGGAGTCGTCGGTGCCTCGAACACCGTCGGAGTAGTCGTTGGCGAGATTGACGCCCACTTGCAGCGCCATCGCCACCAGCAGCGCCATCCCGGCCCGCCACCACGCGGTCTCCGATCCCTCCCCCACCGCCGCGGCCGTTCCGACGGCCACCGGAACCAGCGCCGCGCTCAGTGTGCGGGGACGGGCCCCGGCCACCCAAGTCCGGAGCGCTGTCATCTCTCGGTCTCGGACGCGCCCGGGCGGTCAGGGCGCCACGTACTTGTAGCCGAGACCCCTGATGGTGACGATGCGCTCGGGTTCGGCCGGGTCGCTCTCGACGCGGGACCGCAGCCGCTTGATGTGCACGTCGAGGGTCTTGGTGTTGCCCACATAGTCGAACCCCCAGACCCTGTCGATCAGGGTTTGGCGGGTGACCACGAACCCGGCGTTCTCCATGAGCAGGGCCAAAACCTCGAACTCCTTGAGCGGGAGGCGCTCCAGCTTGCCGCCGATGGTGACCTCGTGGCGGTCCCGGTCCAGCCCCACCTCGCCGACCTGCAGCTCGGCCGCGCCGTTGAAGGAGTGGACCGGCCGGGCCCGGCTGCGGCGCATCACGGTGCGCATCCGGGCCACCAGCTCCCGCACCCGGTACGGCTTGGCCACGTAGTCGTCCGCGCCGACCTCCAGCCCGACGACGGTGTCGATCTCCTCCCGCCGGGCCGAGACCATGATCACCGGCGTGTCGGCGATGGAGCGGATGCGTCTGCACACGTCGATCCCGGACAGTCGGGGCAGCATCACGTCGAGCAGCACGATCTCGGGTTCGCGAGCCTCGAACATGGCCAGGGCTTCATCCCCGTCGGCCGCGACGTCGACGATGAACCCCTCGGCACCCAACGCCACCTGCAGGCCCTCCCGGTATGAGGGCTCGTCGTCGACAACCAGTACCCGGACTCCGGCGCTCACGTGCGCCAGTCTGCCCCACTAGCAGCCCGAGCGCTCATGCTGGGATCGAAGTGGCCGTGTTACCGGCTCGTGTTCGCTGCGCTCACGGGCCGCTCGGGCCGTGTTTCCCGCTCGTGTTCGCTGCGCTCACGGGCCGCTCGGGCCGTGTTTCCCGCTCGTGTTCGCTGCGCTCACGGGCCGCTCGGGCCGTGTTTCCCGCTCGTGTTCGCTGCGCTCACGGGCCGCTCGGGCCGTGTTTCCCGCTCGTGTTCGCTGCGCTCACGGGCCGCTCGGGCCGTGTTTCCCGCTCGTGTTCGCTGCGCTCACGGGCCGCTCGGGCCCTGGGGGCCTCGCGGCCCCCTGTCCGTGATTCGCGGCTGCTCGCTCGGCCTCTAGGCTCGCGGTCATGAACCGGCTCGGCGGCGAGACCAGCCCCTACCTGCGCCAGCATCGCGACAATCCGGTGGACTGGTACCCCTGGGGGGCGGAGGCCTTCGCGGCGGCGGCGGAGCGGGACCGCCCGGTGCTGTTGTCGGTGGGCTACTCCAGCTGCCACTGGTGCCACGTGATGGCCCACGAGTCGTTCGAGGATCCCGAGACCGCGGCGGTGATGAACCGGCTGTTCGTCAACGTCAAAGTGGACCGGGAGGAGCGTCCCGACGTGGACGCCATCTATATGGACTCGGTGCAGGCCATGACCGGTCGGGGCGGTTGGCCCATGACCGTGTTCCTGACCCCCGACGGACGCCCCTTCTTCGGCGGCACCTACTACCCCGACCGGCCAAGAGGCGGCATGGCCTCGTTCCGCCAGGTGATGGAGGCCATAGACGAGGCCTGGACCAGCCGCCGCGCCGACGTGCACGCCCAGGCCGACCAGCTGGTCGCCCTGATCGACCGGACGTCGCGTGCCGCCGCGTCGCTGGGCGCAGAGCCTGGCGGCGAGACCGGCGATGACCGGATGCTGGACAGGGCCGGCGACGCGATCCTCTCATCCTTCGATCCCGAGTGGGGAGGCTTCGGCGGAGCGCCCAAGTTCCCGGCCGCCATGACGCTGGCCTCCGCGCTGCGCATCCACCGGCACAGCAACCGTCCCGAGCTGCTGCGGGCGGTGCGGACCAGCCTCGACGCCATGGCCTCCGGCGGCATCTACGACCACCTCGGCGGCGGGTTCGCCCGCTACTCGGTGGACCGCCGGTGGCTGGTGCCCCACTTCGAGAAGATGCTCTACGACAATGCCCTCCTGACGCGGGTGTATCTCCACGCCTGGATCGTGACCGGCGAGCCGGTGTACCGCCAGGTTGTCGACGAGACGGTCGGCTACGTGCTGCGGGACCTGCGCCACGCCGACGGAGGCTTCTACTCGGCTGAGGACGCCGACTCCGAGGGCGTGGAGGGCAAGTTCTACGTGTGGTCCGAGCCCGAGCTGCGAGCGGTGGCGCAGAACGCGGCCGGTCCGGAGGCCGCCGATGCGGCCGCAGCCTGGTGGGGAGTGACCGCGGCCGGCAACTTCGAGGGGGCCAACATCTTGAACCGGCCGGTGCGGGGCGATCTGATCCGGCCCGAAGAGGTGGAGGCCGCCCGCCAGGCGCTGTTCGTGTGCCGGGAGAGCCGCGTGCGCCCCGGTCTCGACGACAAGGTCCTCACCGAGTGGAACGGCCTGATGCTGTCCGCACTGGCCGAGGCCGCGGCGGCCACCGGCGACCCGGCATGGCGAGCGGCGGCGCTGGCCAACGGCGAGTTCCTGGTGGCCAGCCTGCGGCGCGACGACGGCCGGTGGCTGCGCTCCTGGCAGGCCGGCGACGCCGGGCGCCCGGCCCAGGCCCGCCACCTGGCCTACGCCCAGGACTACGCGGCGCTGATCGACGCCTTCACCAGGCTGGGCGAGCTGTCGGGCGAGGCCCGCTGGATCGGCGAGGCCCGGGCTGCGGCCGACGGCCTGCTGGAGCTGTTCTGGGACGGCGGGGCGGGCGGGGTGTTCACCACCGGCATCGACGCCGAGAGGCTCGTGACCCGGCCCAAGGACCTGATGGACAACGCCACCCCGTCGGCCCAGTCGCTGGCCGCCTGCGGCCTGCTCCGGCTGGCCGCGCTCACCGGCGAGGCCCGCTACGACGAGCACGCCCGCCGCATCATCGGGCTGTTCAGCCCCGCGGCGGCCCAGCATCCCACCGCCTTCGGCCGGGCGCTTGAAGCGCTCGACATGGCCAGCGGGGGCCTCGACGAGATCGCGATCGTGGGCGACCGCCCCGACCTGGTGGCCGCGGTGCAGCGCCGCTACCTGCCCAACGCGGTCCTGGCCTGGGGCGAGCCCTACGACTCCCCGCTATGGCAAGACCGCTCCGAGGGCCTCGCCTACGTCTGCCGCAACTTCACCTGCCAGTCCCCCGCTTCGACGCCTGAAGACCTGATTGCCCAACTCGAAACCTGACCGCCCGCCCCGACCGTCCGACGGCGGCTGGCGTGGGCGGTGCCGGTTCGGCTGAACCGGGGGCCGGGATCGGACCAGTCGTCCGGCGGTGCCGCCGTCGTCCTGGCGGTCGGTGGCCCAGCGCCGGGCCTCGCCCGCGAACTGCTCGGGCCGCATCGACTCCGCCTTGGCCAACAGGTCCAGGTCCGACTCGACATCAGAGGTGCTCGTACGCTCCACCGCCTCTGCCAAGCAACTGGCGTTGGCCTGCGACACCCGCCCCGACTCCACGGCATGGCGTACGGCGGGCGCGCCCCGCAGCGTCTCGGCAGTCTTGACCTGGCTGCGGGCAGCTATCTCTCTGGTCAGTTCCTGATCGGCAGCGGCCTGACGGCTCCGGTCACCGTCGTCGACTTCACGGGGGGTGTCCTCGTCAGCAGCGGTCTGACGATTTGCGGCGGTGTAAGGCAACGGACAGGACCCGCTGGCTGGGGATCCCGAGCCCTCAGGCGGCGGATTTCTCCAGGATGTGGACTCCGCAGGCTGAGCCGAGGCCGATTACGTGGGCCAGGCCGACCTTGGCCCCGTCGACCTGGCGGTCGCCGGCCTCGCCCCGCAGGTGGGTGGTGATCTCGTAGACGTTGGCCACGCCGGTGGCCCCGATCGGGTGCCCCTTGGAAATCAGGCCGCCGGAGACGTTCACCGGGGTGGCGCCGTCGCGGAACGGTCCGCCCGAGTCGATGAACTCCCCCGCGCCGCCCGGCTCGCACAGGCCCAGGTTGTCGTAGTGGATCAGCTCGGCGGTGGCGAAGCAGTCGTGGAGCTCTACCAGGTTGAGGTCGGTGGGGCCGACGCCGGCCGCCTCGTAGGCCTGGGCCGCGGCGTTGCGGGTGAGGGTGTTCACGTCGGGCTGCACCTGGCAGTCCTCGGTGAACGGGTCCGTGGTGAGCACCGATGCCGAAACCTTCACCGCCCGCCTCCGGACGTGGGACGGCATCGACGCCAGCCGCTCCCCCGACACCAGCACGACGGCAGCCGCGCCGTCGCCGGTCGGGCAGCACATCAGCAGGGTGTTGGGGTAGCTCATCATCGGCGAGGCCATGATGTCGTCCAGCGAGAACTCCTTCTGGTACTGCGCCAGCGGGTTCAGAGTCGAGTGTCGGTGGTTCTTGTAGGCCACCCGGGCGAACTGCTCGAAGCCGACCCCGTCGTGATCGTGGGCGTAGGCCATGCCGGCCTGGGCGAACACGCCGGGCATGGTCTCGGTGCCCAGATATCCGTCCACCCCCGTGACCGCCCCGTAGCGACCCGACGGCTCGAAGACCTTCTTCTCCTTCTTGGTGGCGCCGCCGCCCAGCAGTCCCATCTTGCCCATCTTCTCGGCCCCCACCGCCAGGCCGACCTCGGCCTCGCCCGAGCGGATGGCCATCATGACGGTGCGTATGGCGGTGGCCCCGGTGGCGCAGGCGTTGGCCACGTTGTAGACCGGCACCCCGGTCTGGCCGATCTGCTTCTGGATCCGCTGGCCGATCCCTCCCGACGCCTGGAACAGCGATCCGCAGGCCAACACGTCGATGTCGCCCACCGTTACCTCTCCGTCGGCCAGCGCGCCCATGGCGCTCTCAGAGGCCAAGTCGATGAGGTCCCGGTCCGGGTAGCGGGCGAAGCGGGTCATGTGGGCGCCGAGCACCCACACACTGTCTGGAGAGATCTGAGCTGCCATTGTCTTTGTTGCCTCCTTGTAGTGTCGTTGAGCCCTCTGCTGACTTCAGACAGGCTCGTAGCCGAAGGCGACGGCTTCGGTGCCGTCGTCGTCGGTGCCGATCGCGTAGGTGGTGAGACGCACCCGCATACCCAGCTTGACCGCCTCGGGCGTCGGGTCGCAGTTGACCACGTTGGAGCGCACCCAGGTGCCGTCGTCGGTCTTGACGATGGCCGACACGAACGGCACCGGGATGCCGGGCGCGGCCCGGTGGACGATGGTGAACGCCCTGAGCTCGCCAGCACTGTCAACCGCAAACGGAGCGAAGTCGTTCAGTCCGCAGCGGGCGCAGGCGTTGCGCCGGTCGAAGAAGCGAGCCCCGCAGCTGCGGCACTCATGGGCCACGAGGTGCGGTTCCGGCTCGAGATGCAGGTACTCGACGAGCGGAACTCGCATCGTGGCCATCGCTGCGCAGGGTAGCGCTCACCCAGCGCAACTTGCCGTTAGAGGCCGAGCGAATAGGCGAGCGAATCCGGCCCATACGGGCGAGGCCGTGGCCCGAGCGGCCCGTGAGCGCAGCGAACAAGAGCGGGAATGACACCGATGCGACACCATGGACTCTCACCTATTCGCGGACGCTCTTAGGACACCTAACCCGACTCGAAGGCCTCGATTAGCCACTCGGGCGTGTCGGCGAAGTCTGGCGACATCTCGATCTTGTCTGCGAGCTGACCGCGCGCACGCGGTGGCCAGCGGGACCGGTGGAGCACTTCATCGAGTTCGGGGCGGCCTCGGCGGGTTGAGTGGCTGGGGCGGTCGTCTCCGGCGGGATGGCCGATGGCGACGGTGCCTATGCCGCGGCGGTCGGGGGGCACGCCGAACTGCCTGCGTACCGCCTTCTCGTGTTTGAACATCCCGAAGAAGGCCGCGCCCAGTCCCCGATCCCACGCCGCCAAGAGCATGGTCATCACCGCCGCTCCGCCGTCTACGAACCAGTAGGGCACCGGCCACGACTGGGCATTGGCGCCTAGGCCGGTGTGGACCTTGTCGGGCTCGCGGTAGCGGCGCAGGTACTCGCCGAGATTCGTCCACACCACCACCAGCACCGGCGCGGCCAGCAGGCCGGGCCAGGCAAAGCTCTCCCGCTGACCAACAGGCAGCGTGACGTCCCAATAGGCCATGGTGCCGTCGCCCTCCAACACCAGGAACTCCACGCCCGCGGTATTGCCCGCGGTCGGTGCCCGCCGGGCCAGGTCGCAGATCTCATCGACCACCGCCGATGCCACCGGCTCGCCGGTGAACGAGCGCACCATCCGGCGGCCTCGCACGGCGTGCTCGAACTCCATGCCGCTTCGCCCCTTATGCCTGCTCGAGAGCCGTGCCGCTCCGCTGGCTATCCGTGCCCGAACTCCATGCCGCTCTGCCCGCTATGCCTGCTTGAGAGCCTGTCGCTCTGCCCGCCGCAGGGTTCGGCCGCCTCGCTACAGCAGCTTCTCGAGTTCCTCGGCCATTACCCAGCCGTGGACGATCAGGGTGTCGCCGTCGTCGGTGACCACCTTGTCGAGCAGGGCGACCGCTTCGGCCGGGATCTTGTCCGGTTTGAGGCTGGCGTGGTCGAGTACCACCGGAGGACCGCCCTTGCCCCGCGTGGTGAAGATGCGGTCCTCGTAGCTGAGGGATCCGATCCCGAACCGCTTGGCCAGGCGCCGGCCCCAGGCCCGCTCCTCGCCGGTGGCCTTGTGGCCGGGGCGGGGAACAACGTCGTGAAGGCTCTTGAAGGCTTCGAAGGCGCCCGGATCGTTGATCTGCATGCCGACCAGAACGTCCTCGTCGGGGAATGACAGGGCAGCCCGGCGGAGCTGGTCGGTGACGATCCCTCTCAGCACGGTGTCGCGACGGGTGGTGCGGCACGTGTGGCCGGCGCCGATGAGCACACACGGCGTTCCGCCGATGCGCTCCAGGGTGCAGAACGAGAAGCCCCGCAGCTTGCCGTTGTCGCGGGCCTCGGTGACCAGTACCCAGGCCTCGACCTGCTTGGAGAGGGAGCCGACCTCGTATGCGTTGGACGAGACAGCGCAGAGATCGGCCATCTCGGCCAGATCGGCATCCCCCAGCGCGGTGCAATCCCTGGTCTCGATCGCGATTGCCATGGCGGCTTCCACCCCTATCGCTCGCCCGTACCGTCCCCATCCAGTCTCAGGGGCGCGGCGCGATTTCGCAACCCGGAGAGCGTCGTTTCGCCGCCGGCGAGAACCCGTCAGGCCCGCTCTGTCAGACTCCGGCGATGGCCTCCGCGCCGAGCAGCTCCCGCAGCTCGGCCGGCAGACCGTTGGTGGTGTCCACCGCGAAGTCTTCGGGCAGGAGGGCCACCCGCCGGTCGCCCAGCAGCAACTCCACCGGCGAGCCGCCCGGATGGGCGCACAGCACCGACTTGAGCTCGAGCAGCTGCCGGTCGTTCTGGTGCTCGAGCGGCAGGTTGACCCGCAGCGGGGGGTCCTCTTCGGTGCTCTCCACGAGACTGACGTCGTTGGCGAAGAATCTGAGTGTGTCCTCCCGAGCGTCGAGCCGCCCCCGGACCACGACGACGGCGTCGTCGGCCAGCTTCGGACCGTGCTCGGACATCGCCTTCGGGAACACCAGCACCTCGATCTTGTCCTCGAGGTCCTCGAGGGCGAAGGTGGCCATCAGCTCGCCCTTGCGGGTCCAGCGCCGCTGCAGGCCGGTGATCACCCCGCCGACCGACCAGTAGCCGGCGTCGTCGCTGTGGGCTGCCCCCGACGCCAGGTCGCTGATGGTGCAGTCGGCGAGGCGGCGGACCCGGGCCTCCACGCCCTTGAGCGGGTGGTCGGAGATGTAGAGGCCGAGCATCTCCTTCTCGTAGGCCAGCTTCTGCATGCGCTCGAACTCGGCGTCTCCGATCTCGGGCCGGTCGTCGAAGGAGGGGCCCTCGCTCTGCTCCCCGAACAGCGACATGACGCCGGCCTCGTGCTCGCGGCGCTTGCGCACCGTCATGTCGATGATGGCCTCGTGCACGCTCAGAAGTCCCTTGCGGGCGTGGTCGAGCGAGTCGAAGGCGCCCGCCTTTATGAGCGACTCGACCGTGCGCTTGTTCAGGACCTCGACATCGACCCGCTCCACGAAATCGACGAACGAGGCGTAGGGCCCGCCGGCCTCGCGCTCCGCGATCACCCGCTCGACCATCCCCTCGCCCACGTTCCGCACCGCGGACAGGCCGTAAACGATGCGGCCGGGGCCGGTCGCTGCCTCCGGGGCGTCGTGGGGCACCGGGGTGAAGTCGGACGCAGACCGGTTGATGTCGGGAACCTGCACCTCGATCCCCCGCAGCCGGCATTCGTTGAGGTAGACGGAGGCGTTCTCCAGCTTGCTCTTGACGCTGGTCAGCAGCGAGGCCAGGTACTCCACCGGGTAGTTGGCCTTGAGGTAGGCGGTCTGGTACGCGACCAGGCCGTAGCCGTAGCTGTGGCTCTTGTTGAAGGCGTAGTCGGCGAACTGCTCGATGATCTTGAACAGCTCCGCGCCCAGGCCCTCCTCGTAGCCGTGGGCGGCAACCCCTTTGACGAACTTCTCCTCCTCGGCTGCCATGGCGGAGCGGATCTTCTTGCCCATGGCCTTGCGCAGCGAGTCGGCCTCGGCTAGCGAGTAGCCGGCGAAGCGCTGGGCCACCCGCATGACGCTCTCCTGGTAGATCATCAGCCCGTAGGTGTCGGCCAGGATGTCGGCCGCGTCGTCGTGGAAGTACTCGACGTGGCGCCGGCCGTTCTTGCGGTCGGCGTAGTCGTGGTGCATGTTGGCCGCCATCGGCCCCGGCCGGTACAGCGCGACCAGCGCGCAGATGTCGTCGAATGCCGTGGGGGCGAGAGAGCGGACCAGCGAGCGCACCTGGGGATTCTCAAGCTGGAAGACGCCGATGGTGTCGCCCTCCTGCAGCATCTTGAACGTGGGGCCGTTGTCCAGCGGGATGGTGTCGATGTCGACGGTGACGCCCCGGGTGCGCTCGATCAGTTTGACGGTGTCGGTGATGACGTCGAGGTTGCGAAGGCCGAGGAAGTCCATCTTGAGCAGGCCGAGGTCCTCTACCCCGTGCATCTCGTACTGGGTGACGATGGGCGCCTCGTCCGGGTTCTTCCCCGGCTCCGGTTTGCGCTGGATGGGCATGTACTCGGTCAGCGGCTCCGGAGTGATGACGACGGCCGCGGCATGGATGCCGTCCTGGCGCCGCATGCCCTCCAGGCCCCGGGCAACGTCCACGACCTTGGCCACATCGGTGTCGGTGTCGTACATCTGGCGCAGCTCGGCCGCGGCCGCATACCCGTCGCGGTGAGTCTCGGAGTCCTCGAAGCAGTACTGCAGGGGGGTGTCGCGGCCCAGGATGAGCGGCGGCATGGCCTTGGCGATGCGGTCGCCCAGCGAGTGGGGGTAGCCCAGGACCCGGGCCGCGTCGCGTACTGCGGCCCGGGCCTTGATGCGCCCGAAGGTGATGATCTGGGCCACGTGGTCGTTGCCGTCGCGGCTGTACTTCTGGGAGGCGTACCTGATGATCTCGTCGCGGTGGCGCGAGTCGAAGTCCATGTCGATGTCGGGCATCGACACCCGCGACGGGTTGAGGAACCGCTCGAACAGCAGGTCGTAGCGAATGGGGTCCAGGTCCGTGATGCGCAGGCTGTAGGCCACCGCGCACCCCGCGGCCGAGCCCCGGCCCGGACCCACCCGGATGCCCCTGCGCCGCGCGTAGGCGATGAGGTCCCAGGTGATGAGGAAGTAGGAGGCGAACCCCATGTTGTTGATGACTTCGAGCTCGTAGGCCAGGCGCTTGGCCACATCGGTGGGCAGGGGGTCGCCCCAGCGCTCGCGGGCGCCCGACATCGTGAGGTGCTCCAGGTACTCGCGGTCGCCGCCGAATCCCTCGGGCACCTCGAAGTGGGGCAGCCGGGGCGTGCCGAACTCGATGCTCACCTCGGCCCGCTCCGCGATCTGAAGGGTGTTGTCGCAGGCCTCCGGTATGTGGGAGAAGATGTGCCGCATCTCTGCCGCGGTCTTGAGGTAGTGGTCGTCTCCGTGGAACTTGAGGCGGTCGGTGTCCTCCAGCAGCGATCCGGTCTGCACGCACAGCAGCGCGTCGTGGGCCTCGGCGTCGTGGCGGTGGGTGTAGTGGCTGTCGTTGGTGGCCAGCAGGGGCGCATTGAGCCGGTGCGCGATCTCTAGGAGTTGGGGGTTGATCCGGTGCTGCTCCGGGATGCCGTGGTCCTGCATCTCGACGTAGTAGTTGTCCCGGCCGAAGATCTGCTGGAACCGGTCCGCCTTGTCCAGGGCCTCCTCGAAGTTGCCCCGCAGCAGGGCCTGGGGCACCTGGCCTCCGAGGCAGCCGGTGGTGGCGACCAGTCCCGCGCTGTGGTCGCTGAGCGTCTCCCAGTCGCAGCGGGGCTTGTAGTAGTAGCCCTCCATGAACGCCCGGCTGGCGACCTTTATGAGGTTCTTGTAGCCGGTGTTGTCGGTGGCCAGCAGCGTGAGGTGGTAGTAGAGCTTGCCGCCGCCCTCGGTGTAGCCGCCGGAGTCGTCGACCCTTCCCCGCCTGGGCGGCCGCTCGTGGCGGGAGTCATGGGCCATGTAGGCCTCGATGCCGATGACGGGCTTGATGTCGTGCTCTGAGCACTTGCGGTAGAAGTCGAGGACTCCGTACATGTTGCCGTGGTCGGTGATGCCCAGGGCAGGTTGGCCGTCGGCGGCCGAGGCCGCGATCAACTCGTCGAGCCGGGAGGCGCCGTCGAGTATCGAGTACTCGGTGTGGGTGTGGAGGTGGACGAAGGAGTCAGCCACCGCGCCTCCCCTGTGGACACTGTGGACGGGTGTTGAGGGAGCTGTGGACGGAATCACACAGCTGTTATTCGCACCATAGTCGGCTCTTGAACTGCTCGCGCAAATGCCGCAAATGCTCTGTATGCCCGGCCGGCGGGTCCTGTCGCCGGGCTCCGTGCGACCGACGGGGCTGCGCCCCATTGTCGGTCGCACGGACCCGTCGCCACCCCCCGGCCTTGCTGTTGCGCGGGGCGCCGCCATTGCTTGCTCCCGTCCCGCGCCCCGGCCTCGCCGTGCGCCCAGGGCTCCTTTGTTGAACGATCAGAGGTATGTGCCGTGGCGGCTTTCTGTGTCGCCTTCGGGCTGGGGTCTCTGGTATGGGTCGGTGCCCGGCGGCAGCTCGCCCCGCATCGACTGGAGTTGCTGGTGGGCGGTCATCTGCTGGGCGAGCAGCATTGCCTTCATGCCCTGGATGAGGCCCTCGAGCCACCCCACCAGCTGGGCTTTGGCGATCTGGAGCTCCGTCGCGGACGGGGTCTCGGCCTGGTCGAAGGGCGAGGCGAGCCTCGCCAGCTCCTCGCGCAGGTCCGGCGACAGGGCCGAGCCGACCTCCCCCACCGACGTCTCGTAGATCTCCCGCAGCCGCTGCCTGCTGGCCTCGTCCAGATCGGTGGATCTGACCTCGGCCAGCAGCTGCTTGAGCATGGTGCCGATGCGCATGACCTTGGCCGGGTGGTCGATCGTCTCATTGATCTCGTCGCCGGCATCGCTGTGCGCGACTCCTACGACCTCCGCCGCCAGCACCTCCCGCGGCCCGGGCCCGCGGCCGCTCTCGTCGGCGTCCATGAGGCAACCCTAGAGGCCGAGCGGACAGACGGCAGTCTCACTCGGGTTCGGCGAGCTGATCAGCGAGGCCCCTGGGCCCGAGCGGCCCGTGAGCGCAGCGAACAAGAGCGGGAACCTACGAGACGTGTACGAGGAGCGGCACGAGCATCTCCGCGGAGGTCAGGGAGCCGTGGCGGCCGATGATCCTGGGCGCGCCGTCGTCGGGATGGCTGAACGCCCAGGCGTCCCGGGCCACCAGGGCCACGTCCCCCAGCCGGGACCGGGCCATGTCGGTCACCCTCGGGCCGAGCCATCCGCCGTCGATGATCTCCTCGGCGGTATGGACCCAGGCCTGCGAGCCGTGGGCGCCGACGGCGGCCTCGTACAGGTCGCGGGCTCGGCCGGGGCGGGCGTGCAGCCAGCGGAACCGGGCCTCGCCCGACTCGGTCTGCGAGCACTCCAGCACCGAGCGGTCGATCTTGACGAGACCGTCCGAGCAGTCGACCAGACCGTGGTCGGATGTGGCCACCACGGCCGCTCCTCGAGGCAGGGCCTCGAGCAGGTCGGCCACCAGCCGGTCGCAGGCCCGCAGCTCGGCCTCGTAGTGCTCGCCGAAGGCGTGCTCGTGGGCCACTATGTCGAGACCCTCGTAGTAGGCGTAGACGAAGGACTCCCCCGCGGCCACCAGCCGCCGCGCCTGGACGACGAGGCTCGACAGCATCTTGTACCCGAACCGGCGGGCGTCGCGCAGATAGGCGCGGCTGAAGCCGGACTTGCGGTACTTGTCGTGCTGCAGCGCGGGCGGGCGCTGGCCCCCGAAGGCGGCGACGGGCTGGAACTGTTCGGGAAGGTGGCGGTCCACGGCATCGCCCTGGGGAGTTCTCCACCTGAGGACGTTGAGGTTTCCGTCGTAGGTCCGGATGCGGTAACCCACTATCCCGTGCTCGCCCACCCCGACGCCGGTGGCGATGGAGGTGAGGGCAGACGCGGTAGTGCTCGGGGCCACCGTCGTGACGGTGGCGACCCGCATCCCATGCAGCGTGGGGGCCACCCGCCGCCGCGTCTCGAGCTGCTCGGCGCCCAGCCCGTCCAGGATCAGCACGACAACGGCGCGAGCCTCGAGGACCTCGGCCGGCAGCGGTCCCGGTGGCTGGTCGCGGCCGGGCTCCAAGATGGCGGGCACGATGTCGGCCACGCATCCGCCGCCGTATGCCGGCAGGACCGGCTCTCGGCGCGCGGGGATGGGTTCCGGGCGGGCCACGGCATCTAGGATGCCACCATGAGCGTGTCGACACGCGGGGACTGCGGGCCTGTGGAGGTTGCGGTCTCGGTCGTTGTGGAGGGTTCGCGGCCGTGAGGGTGTCGACACGCGGGGACTACGCGTCCCGGGCCCTGCTGTCCCTGGCGTTGCACAGCGAGAACGCTCCGACCTCGGTGCGGGAGATAGCAGAGCGCACCGCGCTGCCCCAGCCGTACTTGGAGCAGATCCTGCTGGCCCTCAAGGGTGCCGGACTGGTGCGCTCCAAGCGAGGCGTGGGCGGCGGGTACGTGCTGGCAAGGGACCCCTCCGACATCAAGCTGTCTGAGATCGTGCGGGCCGTGGACGGCCCGATCGCCGCGGGCGACTTCGGAGAGCCCCACACTGACGGCGCCTGCGATCACGAGGGGCAGTGCGTGCTGCTGGCGATCTGGTCGGCCTCGGGCTCCCACATGCGCCGGTTCCTCGACTCCTTCAGCCTGGCCCAGATCACCGCCATGGCCCAGGGTGAGGCGCCCTGGCCGGTCGACGAGGATCCGTCCTAGCAGCCCTCGGCGCTGTCTATCGGCAGGACGCCAGCACCGCAGCCAGCTCGGGAGGAAGAGGCGACTCAGCTCTCACCTTCTCGCCGCTCACAGGGTGGCTGAACGACAGGGTGCGGGCGTGCAGGAACGGACGCGTCAGCGCGAGGGCATCGCCGCCGCGCCCTGCTCGGGCGGGCCCGGCGCCGTAGGTCGGGTCGCCGACCACGGCGTGGCCGATGGCCCGGAGGTGGACTCTGATCTGGTGAGTCCGTCCGGTCTCCAGCCGGCAGGCGAGGAGGGCGACCGGCGCGGGCTCGGCGAAGCGCCGCTCCACTACGTAGTGGGTGCGGGCGGCGCGGCCCCGGTCGGTCACGGTCATCCGCAACGGGTTCCGGCTCGACCGGCCCACGGGAGCATCGACAACCCCTGAGGAGGCTTCGGGATGGCCCCACACAAGCGTGCTGTAGAGCCGCTCGGGTTCGTGGGATCGCATCTGCTCGACCAACGACCGGTGGGCTCGCTCGGTGCGGGCTACCACCAGCAGCCCCGATGTGCCCCGGTCGAGCCGGTGAACGATGCCGGGCCGGCAGGGGTCGCCCACTCCCGTGATCTCCGGATAGCGGGCCAGCAGGCCGTTGACGAGGGTGGCTCGGTCGTGTCCCGCGCCGGGATGCACCACCAGGCCGGCGGGCTTGTCCACCACGATCACGTCCTGATCCTCGAAGACCGTCGTGAAGGCCACATCGATATCGGCTGCCGGTGCCGGATCATCCCGAGACTCGATGTCGATTGACAGTGACTCGCCCGCGGCGACCCGCCGGGCACCCGATGTGATCACAACACCGTCCAGGCGCACGCCGCCCTCCGCCACGAGCCTGGCCGCCGCCGAGCGGCTCACGTCGGCAACCAGGGCGACGGCCCGGTCGAGCCGCAGGCCGTCGAGGGCTGCCCCGACGACCTCGCCTTCTGGAGTCATCTCCCTCGACGGTAGGCGTGCCACACCAGGGCCGCGCCCCCCAGCACGACCCCCATGTCGGCCACGTTCCACACCGGCCACCACTGGACGTCTATGAAGTCGATTACCGCACCCCGAAGGAAACCGTCGCTGGATCGGAAGAGGCGATCGATCAGGTTGCCGAGCGCTCCCCCGGCGACGCACCCGGCCGCGACGGCCGACCACCGGTCGGAGGCCAGCCGCCGGTTGAGAAGCAGGAACGCGGCGACCGCCACCGCGGCGACCCCCAGCAGCGGCCCGAGTCCCTGGAAGCTGTTGAAGGCCGCTCCGGTGTTGAAGACGAGGCGCAGACGCAGTGTCCACACCAGGTCGATGACGCGGCCGCCGTCGAGGGCCTCCAATGCCCACCACTTCGTGAGTTGATCGGCTCCGACCACCGACGCGGCGGCGACCACGGCCCTTAGAGCATGGCGATGGGCGAGCCCGGCGGCGTGCTTCCCGCTCTTGTTCGCTCCGCTCACGGGCCGCTCGGGCCACGGCCCCGCTCAGCGATCGGCGAGACCCCTGTCATCTGTGGCCTGTCCGCTCGGCCTCTGCCGGGGCGGTCATGGGGCCGGGCGCTACCGGCGACCGAGGCCGCCCGCCTTCACCTCGACGCGCTCGGCAGCCCAGGGGATGGCCCGGAGGCGGGCTTTGGGTATCGGCGCACCCGACGTTACGCAGAAGCCGTATGTGCCGTTGTCGATGCGCTCCAACGCGGCGTCTATCTGGCTGACCGTGTGCCGCGCCTGGCTGGACAGGGCGAGGTCGCGCTCTCGCTCGACCGCGACGGTGGCGCCCTCGCCTCCCTCCTCGTCGAACTGAACGTCGCCCGGCTCGCGCGTGGCCAGCAACGACTCTGCCTCAGCCTGGTACTCCTCGGCCGAGTGGAGGTACTTGGCTCTTTCCTTCAGCAGCTTCCCGCGCATCTCTTCGAGGAACTGCGGGCCGAAGCGGGGGTTGGCCGCGGTGGCGGCTCCCGTCTTGGCCTTCGTTGGGCGCGACGCAGTGGACGACGACTTCGCGCCGGCCGACTTCTTGGACCCGGATGGGGCGGATTGCGTGCTCCTGGCCTTGGCCATGTCTCTCAATCTCCGGTCCTGCCGTCCGAGGACGACCCTCGGTCGCGGCGGTGGTTCAGACGGCTCGGGGTGGTCAAGCTCGAGGGCCGAGCCTACCGCCGCGGTTGGATGCCCCACTGCGGGCGCGAGCACTCCCGCTCTTGTTCGCGGTGCTCACGGGCCGCTCGGGCCCAAGGTTCCCGCTCCTGCTCGCGGCGCTCGCGGGCCGCTCGGGCCCGGCCCCGTCGTCGTGGTCGAAGAAGGCGGCCATGGCCGCTTCCCCGTCGGGCAGCGGCGCATCGCTGCTGACCACCTGCCGGAGCTGCTCGATGAACTCGTCGTCCTCCTCAGCGTCCATGTCGAACAGCTCCGGGCTGTCAACCCCGAAGGGCATGGTCGCCGGTCCCGCGGAAGCGACCTCGTCGACGCGGGGGGAGTCGTCCGGTGCCCGACCTGCCGAACCGTTGCCGCCCGCCGGAGGCTCCAACCGAACCACATCCGACGCGGCCGGCTCGGGCTCCCCGGCGTCGATGTCCTCCGATGGAACCGGCCGGATCTCCTCGTCCCACCCGACCACAGGCAGGCCGGGCACAGTGTCGGCATCCACGGCGTCGGTCGGCAGAGCCTCTTCAAGAGAGACCTCAGGCGCGGTCGCAGTGCCGTCCGGGGCCGGCAGGAACTCGGGATCGGGCCCTTCGGCCGGTTCGGGATCGGCCTCGACGGCTTGATCGCCCTGGGTGTCGTCGGCAGCACTCGGTGTAGCCTCCTCCCCCTCCGCGACTGCCTCCGAGGCTTCGAGCGCCTCGGCCCCGTCGCCGCCGGCGCTCACCTCATCGGCGGCCGGGTCGCGGCCGTCGGCGTCCGGCGCGACCGCGCTCTCCTCGGACTCGGGCTCGCCCGCGGATTCCTCGATGCCGGCGACCGGCTCGAACTTCTCGACGAAGGACTGGAACGAGACTGCGAGGCTGCGGAGCATGTCCCGCTCGTCGTCCAGCCTGGCCTGGATCTCGGCTACGACCCTCTCCAGCTTGCTTTTGGACGTCTCGAGATCCCGCAGCTCCGCCTGCGCCCGCTCCCGCTCGGAGGCCAGCTCGGCCGCGGCCGTTCGCTTCGCCTCGTCGATGATGAGCTGGCCGTTCTCCTCGGACTCGGCCAGCATCCGGGCGGCGCGCTCTTCAGCCGAGCGCAGGCGCTCGTTGGCTGCCGTCTCGGCTTCGGAGACGGTCTTGGATGCCCGCTCCTTGGCCGAGTCGGTTATCGATTCTGCCTCGGACCGCGCTTCCGACACGGCCGAATCGGCAGTCCGCTGCGCCAGTACGAGCGTGCGCAGCAGCGTCTCGCGGATCTCCGTGCCCCCGTCGTCAGCGCCGGTCTGGGACCCGAGTTCGGCCAAGCGATGCTCGAGCTCGGCGATCCGATCGTTGGCTCGAGCTGCCGCGCGGCTCACCTTCTTGACGTAGCTGTCCACTTCCTCATAGTCGTAGCCGCGCATCCGCTCGCGAAACTTGACCTCGGACACGAGGTCGCTGAGTGGGTTCATGCGGGCGATGATGCCACGGACACCGTCTCAGTTGGTGGATGCCAGGGCCCGAGCGGCCTGTGAGCGCAGCGAACAGGAGCCGGAATCGCTGACGGCTCCAAGAGGCCGAGCGGGTCGGCGGCGCGACCAGCCGTCCGGACAGTGGCTAGCAGATGATTCTCTGGATGATGACGATGCCGAAGATCACGACGACCGGCGAGAAGTCGAGGGCCATGCCGCCGAACCGTGCCGCGGGCAGCATGCGCCGCACCGGCCTCATGACCGGATCGGTCACCGTGTAGAGGAGCCCGGCCACGGTTGCCATCGCGCCGTTGGGGTTGAGCGGGAACCAGCTCAAGAGCACGCGACCGAAGATCGCGAACAGGTACAGCGTCAGCAGAAGGCAGAGGATCCCGGGCACTTTCTTGAGGCCGTGTTCAGGCGCGCTTGCGGCGGGCGGTACCTCGCGACACCTCCACATCGGCCGGGGTGAGCAGGTACACCTGGTCGGCGACGCGGTCCATCTTGCCGCCCATTGCGTAACAGAGGCCGCTGGAGAAGTCCACCAGGCGGCGCCTCAGGTCCCGGTCGACTGCTTGAAGATTCACGATCACGGGCTGGCCCGACTTGAACCGGTCGCCGATCTCCTGGGCGTCGTTGAACGCGTCGGGAGAGACGGCGTGCGGCTTCATCGTCTTGGAGGGCATCGAATGCACGACCCGCACCGAGCCCTCGGCGTCAAGGTCGTCCATGGGTGTTCCATCGTCGGCCGGCGCGAGGCTGATGGGCCGGACGGTCCGGCCCAGCACGGCGCTGTCCGGGGCTGAGCCCGATGCGACCGATACGCCTTGCCCGGCGACGGTGTCGACTCCTGCCGGATAGCGGCCCGGCGTCGCGGACGGGGGTTGAGCCGGGCGGATCGGGTCTTCGTAGCCCTCGTAGTGCTCGTCGGGCCCGAGCCCGAGGTAGATCATCGCCTTCTTCAGCATCGACATCGTCGCTCCTTGAGCAGACTTTAGCGCGTCACGCTCACTATCGAATCTCCGGTCGTGCGTGTCATTGTGGCACGATTCACACGCTGCGGCGGGGACGTTCGCCGAAGAGGCTCCTGCCGATTCGGACCATCGTCGCGCCCTCGGCCACGGCTACCTCGAGATCGTCGGTCATGCCCATCGAGCAGTGGCCGAGTCCCAGAGTGTCGACCATCCGTCGCAGCGACCTGAAGCTGCTTCGAGCCCCCTCGGGCCGCCCGAGCGGGCCTATGCCCATCAGGCCGATCAACTTCAGCCCAGCGTCCGAGACCACTGAGGCCAGTTGCTCGGTCTCCGCGGCCCGGCAGCCCCCCTTGGACTCCTCTGAGGAGATGTTCACCTGGATCATCACTTCCGCCCCCGGGGCGCGACGACCGATCTCGCGGGCCAGCTCGGGTCGGTCGACCGTCTGCCACACGTCGACGCAGCCGGACAGCAGCCTGACCTTGTTGCGCTGCAGGCGTCCGACGAAGTGGACTCGAGGCCTGGGCACTGCGGTTGCCTCGGTCAGCTTGGCCAGGCACTCTTGGGCGTAGTTCTCGCCGATGTGGGCGATGCCGCACGCGGCCGCGGCGTCGATGGCCCAGGAGCCGAGCGCCTTCGTGATCGCGATCACGGTGACGTCGTGGTCTCCTGCGCGGGCGATCCGCGCTTGCACGGCTTCGTAGCGCTCGCCGACGGCGGCCACAGTCTGCGGCGACACGCTCACGCGCGTTCCAGCCGGACCGTGGTCGCTTGCCGGGCAAGCTCGCCGCGGACCCGGTGCGAGAAGAAGCGCTCGTCGGAGGTGTCGAATCCCAGATCCTCCACGTCGCTGATGCCGACCGTGCTCAAGGCGCCCCGCACCGCGGAGACGAGATCGAGGGCGGGCGCGCCCCAGGAGGTGACGCCGGCGACATCGCGGCGAGCCGCATCCCTCACCGCGGCGAGATCCGCCGGGCCGAACTCGTAGACCGAGGGTCTGATCACCGGTCCCACCACCGCTCGGAGGCCGGCGCCGCCCGAGCCTGCTGTCAGGCTGCGCAGAGCCTGAACGACCTCGTTGAGCACACCGGCCACGATGCCCCGCCACCCGGCGTGGGCCACGCCCACTGCGCCGTCGCCCGCCACGACTACCGGCGCGCAATCGGCGGTGTGCAGGGCGAGCACCGCCGCGGGCACGGCGGTAACCGCGCCGTCGGCCACCGATCCGGCACCGCCGCCCGGCTCGGCTACGACCACGACGCCGGCGCCGTGGACCTGCTTGAGCCAGGTCCACTCCCCGACCATCAACTCCTGGCGCCTGCGCTCGAGGCGAAGGTGGTGATCCGGGCTCGGACCGGTGCTGGTGTCGCAGCGAAAGTCGCCGTCGGACCTCGCCGAGCACCGGATCCTGGCGACCAGCCCCTCGCCCGCGGGCACCAGCCGCTCGATCATCCGCCGCCAGCTCGAAGACGCAGCTACCGGTGGTGGGTTCGCTCGGCCTGGGTGCTCATCTCAGGAAGTCGGGAACATCGAACTCGTCGTTGAGGTCGACGCCGACTGGCGTGTCCGAGTGATCGCCGGTAGCGAAGACATCCGCGATCTGCATGGCGTTCCCGGCGCCGGCTCGAGCGGCCGGACGGCCTTCCCGCCGAGTCCGGCGCTGGTTGCCGCTGCCTCCGTAGCTCTGCCGGTCGCTCTCGAAGCCGGCGGCGATGACCGTGACCCGGACCTCGTCTTCGAGAGCGTCGTCGATCACCGTTCCAAAGATGATGTTGGCGTCCTGGTGGGCGACCGATCGGACCACCTCGGCCGCTTCGTTCACCTCCATCAGGCCGAGATTGGATGCGCCGGAGATGTTGAGCAGAACACCCTGGGACCGGTCGATCGAGGATTCGAGCAGCGGGCTGGAGATGGCGGTGCGAGCCGCGGCGACCGCCCGTCCCTCGCCGCTCGCGGACCCCATGCCCATCAGGGCGCTGCCCGCATCGGTGAGCACGGTCCGGACATCGGCGAAGTCCGTGTTGATGAGCCCGGGGGTGGTAATGAGGCCGGTGATCCCCCCGACGCCCTGCATCAGAACCTCGTCGGCCATACGGAAGGCGTTGATCATGGAGGTCTTCTCATCGGCGATCGCGATAAGGCGATCGTTGGGGATGACGATCAGCGTGTCGACCTTCTCCTTGAGACGCTGGATGCCCTCTTCGGCCTGCACCGAGCGGCGGGCGCCCTCGAAAGTGAACGGCCGCGTCACCACTCCGATGGTGAGCGCGCCGGAGCTCTTGGCCACTTCGGCCACCACCGGCGCTGCGCCGGTACCGGTGCCGCCGCCCTTGCCCACAGTGATGAACACCATGTCCGATCCGTTGAGGGCCTCGCGGATCTCGTCGATGTGCTCTTCGGCCGCCTGCTTGCCCACCTCGGGGTTGCTGCCCGCCCCCAGGCCTCGTGTCAAGTTCTGCCCGAGGTCGATTCTGATGTCGGCGTCGCTCATGGCCAGAGCCTGAGCATCGGTGTTGGCCGCGATGAACTCGACGCCTCGAAGGCCGGCATCGATCATGCGGTTGACGGCGTTGACGCCGCCGCCCCCGACCCCGATCACCCTTATGACGGCGAGGTAGTTGTGAGGATCGGCCATCGTTGCGTCAACCTCCCTGCATTGAACCTTCGCTGCATCTTAGGGGAGACAACCGCGATGTTTGCCTCTGGGGCCTAAAGGGATGCTCTAGGGTCCCGCTCTTGTTCGCTTCGCTCACGGGCCGCTCGGGCCACGGCCTCGCCAGCCGCTCGGCCTCTGGGGTCCCGCTCTTGTTCGCTTCGCTCACGGGCCGCTCGGGCCACGGCCTCGCCAGCCGCTCGGCCTCTGGGGTCCCGCTCTTGTTCGCTTCGCTCACGGGCCGCTCGGCCTCTAGGGTCGGCAAGGCTGGTGGCGGGTCACGGTGGCGATGTCGGGCATGGTCACGTCGATTGTGGTTATGCACTCCAGATCAGCGGTCGCCAGCACCGCTCGCAGCGCGCTGATCTTGTCGTCGATCAGGACCGGCTCGCCCAGCACGACCGTGGCGCCGCCGACGAGCGCGAGGCCCATCTCGCCGCGGTCAGCCTCGAGGGTGACGGTGGAGACCCAGGCGCGGAGATCTTCGGGCATGGCCGCGACGACGGCGAGCGGCCCGTCCGCGGCCGTGTGGATGTCACCCAACTGCCCCGAGAACGGCACCGAGACATGGGGAATCGCGGCTGCGTCGGAGCTATCGAGCCCATCGCCGATCGCGGCTGACTCCCGACCCCAGCCGATTGCGTAGCCGCTGGCGTCGATCAGGGCCGTCCGACCTTCCGAGGCCGGCACCACCGCGGCCGGCACGCGGGGTTCCACGGCGATGCGCACCGTGGCCGGCCAGTCCCTCCACACCTGCGCCGACCTGACCCACGGCAACGACGCGACGGACCGCTGCGCTTCGTCGACGTCGAGGAACAGCATCGGCAAACCGACCGACACAGTCGAGCTCTCGAGGATCTCGGCGCGGTTGGCGGGGTCTGTTCCGGTGATCGTGATCCGGTCCACGTCCAGCAGGGGCGTGCGGCTGACGCCCCAGGCGGCTGCGGCCAGCAGCGCAATGCCCAACACCACCGCAAGGACCCGCAGGCGCCTGCGGCCCTCGGCCCTGATCACCGCGATGCGGCGCGCCTTCATGCGCGGGTCCACGGCCACGGTCCCGGCGTTCACGGCAGCTCCCAGGTTTCGAAGCCCACGAGGTGGGTCTCCGCGGACAGCTCGACACCGTGGGCGTCCCTGACGCGGCGGCGCACCTCGCGCATCACCTTGACGATGTCGCGGGCTTGCCCCCCCTCATCGGACTGGATGAAGTTGGCGTGCTTCGCGGAGACCTCGGCCGTGCCGATTCGCAGGCCTTTGGCGCCCGCGGACTCGATGAGCTCGCCGGCGGCCGCGTGCTCGGGATTGGTGAACACCGAGCCGGCGTTGCGCCCTCCCGGCTGGTTGGATCGGCGCCAGTGAACTATCTCGGCCAGCGCGGACCGGGAGGTCTCGCGATCCCCAAACCTCAACTTCAGCCTTACCGATGCGACCACCTGATGGGCGGCGAGGTTGCTGGTGCGGTATCCGAGTTGGAGATCATCTGCGGCGCGCACGGTGGTGTCCCCCCGGTGCAGATCAACGACGACCGCGTCGGCGAGCGACTCGGACATGTCCGAGCCGTGACCGCCCGCGTTCATCCTCACCGCCCCGCCCGCGGTGCCGGGCACCCCCACGGCCCACTCGAAGCCGGTGAGCCCGGCCTCGACCGAGGCGCGGGCGACGACCGGAAGCAGGGCGCCCCCGGAGGCGTCGACCGTCGGGCCGTCGATATCGAATCGCGCCAGCCGGGCGCCCAGGGCGACGGCCAGGCCGTCGAAGCCGCGGTCGGCCACCAGCAGGTTGGACCCTCGCCCCACCACCAGCACCGGCACGGGCGGGCCGGTTCCGCTCGGGCCGGAGACGATGGCGGCGAGCATCTCGAGCTCCGCGAGGTCGGCCACGGTGACGAAGAGCCGCGCCGGCCCACCGACCCGGTAGGTGGTGTGCGGTGCCAGCCCGTAGTCCCTTCTCAGCGACGGCCCCAAAGACGAGGAGGCCAGTCGGCGGTCGAGCTCGGCGAGCACAGGCTGCACGGCTGCGGTCACGTTGCGACCCCTGCCGACGCACCGTCGCCGGTTCGAGTTGCGGCCACTGTCGAGGGGCGGTCCGCCTCCCGGGCCTCGAGCCGCTCGATCACGACATCGGGTGTGGAGGTCAGATCGCCCGCGCCCAGCGTCAGACACAGATCCCCGGCCCGCAGCCGAGCCTCCAGCCAGTCGGCGACCTCGTCGAGCCGTGGAAGCCAGGTGACGGACGACCATGGATGCGCGTCGAGGACTGCGTCGAGGACGATCTTCGACGTGACACCCGGTCGGGGCGCCTCGCCCGACGGGTAGATGCCCGTCAGCACGAGGTGGTCCGCCTCGACGAAGGCATGCGCGAAGTCTGCGCCGACCGAGGCGACCCGGCTGTACCGGTGGGGCTGGAACACGCACACCACCCGGTCCCAGTGCCCGGTTCTGGCCGCGGCGAGCGCAGCCTCGACCTCGCTGGGCAGGTGGGCATAGTCGTCCACGAACGTGACGCCGGCGACGTCGCCGCGGAACTCGAAGCGGCGGGCCACACCCCCGAAACGGGCCAGCGCTCGGACCGAGTCGGCAAAGGACGCGCCGGCCGTCACTGCGGCCACGATCGCGGCGGTCGCATTGAGGGCGTTGTGCAGCCCCGGGATCGGCAGCCTCGCGCGTCCCAGCCTCTGGTCGCCGGTCCACAGCTCGAATTCGGAGGTGGGCATCTTCAGCGAGACGTCCACCATGCGGAAATCGGCGTCGGGGTCGGTGCCGTAGGTGGTCGCGCCGAGGGCCTCGCCCAGCCGGGCCGCGCCCCGGTCGTCGGCGCACACGATCCGGTGGCGAGACGAGGCCAGGAACTCTTCGAAGGCCGCGGCCAGGGCGGCCGGCGAGTCCTGGTAGTTCTCGAGGTGGTCGGATTCGACACTGGTCACCACGGCCACTTCCGGGTCGAGGGACAGGAAGGTGTGATCGTTCTCGTCGGCCTCCACCACGAACCACTCGCCGGCGTCCCACATCGCACCGGTGCCGATCTCGTTGACATCGCCGCCGATGATGAACGAGGGGTTGAGACCGGCCTCCACCAGCGCCAGCGCCAACATGGAACTGGTGGTGGTCTTGCCGTGCGTGCCCGCCACCGCGATGGTCCTGCGGCTCGATGCGATCGCGGGCAGGATCTCGCTGCGCCTCACCACCGGCACGCCGCGCTCCCGCGCCGCCCGTACTTCGGGGTTGCTGTCGCGGATGGCCGACGAGATGGCGACGAGGGCGGCGTCGCCCAGGTTGGCCGGATCGTGGCCGATGGCGACCGGCACTCCCTCGGCGCGGAGCCGGGCTGTGACCGGACCGTCGCGCAGGTCCGACCCCGTCACCCGATGGCCCATGGATCGCAGCACCGACGCGATGGCGCACATCCCCGCACCGCCCGCGCCGACCACATGGATGGAGGTGGGCGCGGAGAGGTCCACGGGACTCATCCTCCGGGCCCCGACGGCTGCCAGCCGCCCGCTCGGCCCCGCGTGTCGCGCGCGCAGCTCTCCATCAGGTCCACCACCCCTGCTGCCGCGTCGGGTCTGGCCAGAGATCGGGCGGCGCCGGCCATCGCGTCAAGGCGCCCCGAGTCCTCCAGCAGGGCGTCCACTTCGGCCACCAGCCGGGCCGCGTCCAGGTCTTCGTCGCGGACCAGCACCGCACCGCCGGCCGCCTCCAGCCTTCGGGCGTTGGCGGTCTGATGGTCGCCGGGCGCGCCCGGAAGGGGCACCAGCACCGCCGGCACTCCCGCCGCGGCCAGCTCGGCCACGGTGGTGGCACCCGCCCGGCCGACCACCAGGTCGGCCGCGGCGTACACCGCGGCCATGTCGTCCTCGTACGCCACCAGGTCGTAGGAGAGGTCCCCCTCCGGGTCCGCCGGCACGCGGCGCGACAGGTCCCCGTAGTAGCGGCGCCCCGCGATGTGCCGCACATGGAGATCGCGCCGGTCTCGCCAGAGGCTCAAGGCCCCGGTGACCGCATCGTTGATGGTGCGGGCCCCGAGTGAGCCTCCGAACACGGCTACCAGCCGTCGCTTGTCGTCGACGCCCAGCGCGGCCCGGGCCGCGGGCCGTCCGGCCGCACGGTCCACTGCCATCACCTCGGTTCGCACGGGATTGCCCGTCCAGGTGGCGCGGGGCAGGTCCGTGGACTCGAAGGCGGTGGCGGCGCCCGCGGCGAGCCGGCTCAAGAGCCGGTTGGCGAGGCCGGGCACCGCGTTCTGCTCCGCGATCACCAGAGGCACGCGCCACAGGGCCGCAGCCACTCCGCAGGCCGCCGAGGCGTAGCCGCCCAGCCCCACCACGACGGCCGGCTTGCGGCGCCTCAGCACGAGCAGCGCCCGGACGAAGGCCCGAGCCAGCTCGGCGGCCGCGATCACATTGGTGACTGCGCCCGAGGGGGTGAGCCTGCGCTGTAGGCCCCGTCCGGGCAGCGCGGTGAGGGTGAATCCAGCCTCGACGACCAGCCGCGTCTCGACGCCGCGCGCGCTGCCGACGAAGTGGACGGCCTGGCGCGGGGCGCCCCGGCGGACGATCTCCCGACCGATGCTGATGCCCGGCAGCACATGGCCGGCCGTGCCGCCCCCGGCTATGAGGGCCCAAGCAGGCGGGGGTGAGGCTGCCCCAGATGGCCGGGTGGCGCCGGTGGCCGCAAGGGGACGAGTCCGGCTCATCGGATCTGTCTCGCCACGTTGAGCAGCACCCCCATCGCGGCCAGCGTCGCCACCAGGGACGTTCCGCCGAAGGACAGCAGGGGCAGTGTGATTCCCACGACCGGGAACACGGCGAGCACCGCGCCCATGTTGAGCGCGGCCTGCAGGATAATCCAGGACGTGATGCCCACTGCGAGCAGCATTCCGAACCGGTCCGGCGCCCGGAGCGCCACACCGAGCCCGGCCGCGGCTATCCCCACGAACAGGATCACGACGAACAGCGAGCCGATCATTCCGAGCTCCTCGCCGATCACGGCGAATATGAAATCGGTGTGCGCGTAGGGAAGGAAGCCCCACTTGGCTCGTCCGGCGCCGAGCCCCAGTCCGTCGAGGCCGCCGGAGGCCATGGCGTGCAATGACTTCAGTGTCTGGTAGCCGTTGCCCAGCGGGTCGGCCCAAGGGTCCAGGAATCCGAGCATGCGGTCCCTTCGCCAGGGCGAGTAGGCGACCATCATGGCTGTCATCGCTGCCCCGGCCACCGTCGCGAGCGCCAGATGGCTGAGCCGGGCCCCGGCAAAGTACAGCATCGTCATGGCGACACCGGCGACCACCAGGGTTGTGCCCAAATGGGGCTGCAACATAAGCAACAGGGTCATCAGGCCGGTCAGCACCAGGACGGGCTGGAGTGTCGAACGGGTGTCCTCCATGTGCCGGTCGGGCCGGGACAGGAGGTCGGCCACGAAGAGCACGAACGCGATCTTGGCCAGCTCCGAGGGCTGGAACACGATGGATCCCACTCCGAGCCAGCGGCGGGCGCCGTTGGCGCTCAGGCCCACGCTGGGAACGGCGGTGAGCGCCAGCAGCACGAGCGACACGGCCAGGCCCATGGGCGCGAGCCGCTTCCAGTGGTGGTAGTCGATGCGCAAGAGCACCAGCAGGGCGATCACGCCCACGCCCAACCACATGGCCTGGCTCTTGAACAGGGACCAGGCCGAGTCGGTGCCCGACAGGCTCGGAGCGGCCGTGGACGACAGCGCCATCACCAGGCCCAGCAGCACCAGGGCGATGACAGACAGGAACAGCGCGAGGAACAGTCCGGTGCGCCTGCCGATCGGGGGCCGGGGGCCGCGACCGTCGGGCGGAACTCTGGCCGTTGCGTGGCGGGCCCGCGCCTCGACCAGCGCTTGCCGGCGGAACTCGGGCCTGCGCTCGGTCAGCATCACTCCGACACCCTCGGAGGCGCGCCGGCGCGCCGGGCGCGGTCCTCCACAACGCGGATGAAGTCCTCGCCTCGTGCCGCATAGCCGGAGTAGCCGTCGAAGGAAGCACAGGCGGGCGACAAGAGCACGGCGGTGCCCGGTTCGGCCGCGGCCGCGGCAAGATCCACGGCCTCGGCCATGCCGCCCGCCATCAACACCGGCCTGTCAGCCGCAAAGACTTCGGCCACCTCGCCCGCGGCCTCGCCGAAGGCCACCACGCAGCTCACCCGGTCGATCGCGTCGCGCAGCCTCCGAAGGTCGAGGCCCTTGTTGCGGCCGCCGGCGATCAGCACCGCCCCCTCGAAGGAGCGCAGTGCTGCGACGGTGGCATGGGGAGTCGTCGCCTTCGAGTCGTCGAAATACGTCACTCCATCGATGGTGGCGACCCGCTGGACTCGGTGGGCGCCGGGCCGGAAGCCGCGCAGCGCGTCGCCGGTTCCCTCCGCGGTGGCCCCCACCACCGCGGCGGTGGCCGCGGCCGCAAGGGCGTTGGCGATGTCGTGGGGCATTGCCCGGCGCAGCTCCCCCACATCGACGATCGGCCCATCCGGACCGGTCAGCACATCGTTGTCGCGGCGCCAGTCGGCCCGGCCCTCGTCGGAGAAGGTCCACGCGGCCCGGTCATCGCGCAGGTGGCTCATAACCGTGGGGTCCCGGCGGTTGGCGACCGCGGTCGCTCCCGGAGGCAGCTGTTGCCACAGTCTGGCTTTGGCCGCCTCGTATGAGGCGAGGTCGAGATGCACGTCGAGGTGGTCGGGAGCGAAGTTGAGCCAGCAGGCAGCGTCGGCCCCGAAGCTGCGGCTGTGGCTGAGGCGGAAGGATGAGGCCTCGACCACGAATACCTCCACATCGCTTCGCTCGATGGCGCTCACCAGGGGCAGGTCGTTGTTGCCGGCGGCCACCGCGGCCACACCCGAAGACTCCAGCGCGGCCACCACCATCTCGGTGACGGTGGTCTTGCCGCTGGTTCCGGTCACTGCCGCGATGGGCCGCGAGTCCCAGGCGCCGGCCAGGTCGAGCTCGCCGGCCGCTGACAGGCCGCGGGCGGTTGCCGCCGCCAGAACCGGATGACGCTCGGGCAGGCCGGGCGTTGGGATGACCGCGTCGGCCGAGCGGACCAACTCGTCGAGCCGGTCGGGACCGGGCGCGCTCTCCAATTCGAGGCCGAGGCTGGTCGCGGCCCTCACCGCGGCCGAGTCGGGGCCGTCGTCGAAGACGATGATGTCGTGGCCCCTCGCCACCAGAGCCCGGGCCACCGCCTGGTTGGTTGCACCGAATCCCGCCAGGAGCAGCGACCGGGGGACCTCGAACACGTCGGCTGCGGGCGGTCTCATGGCGTGAGCCTCGAGATGGAGTCGACTATGCCGGTGTTGACCGCGTCGCCGTAGAACAGGCCGAGCCCGAGCCCGGTGCACAGGCCTGACAGGATCCACAGGCGCACGATGACCGTGGTCTCGGGCCAGCCTCGCAGCTCGAAGTGATGATGGAGCGGGGCCATGCGGAACAGGCGCCGGCCGAAGCCCCTGAACGAGATGATCTGCAGTATCACTGACAGAGTCTCGATGACGAACAGTCCGCCGATGATGGGAAGCAGCAGCTGTGTGTTGGTGGCCAGAGCCAGGGCGGCCAGGCCGCTGCCCAGCGCCAGCGAGCCGGTGTCGCCCATGAAGATGCGGGCCGGTGCGGCGTTCCACCACAGGAACCCGATGATCGCGCCCACCATGGCTGCGCTCACGATGGCCAGATCGAGGGCGTGGGCCACCTGGTAGGAGTCGTAGTGGTCGAACTGCCAGAAGCCGATGATCATGAACGCGCCGTAGCCGACTCCGCTGGCCCCCGCGGCCAGTCCGTCGAGCCCGTCGGTCAGGTTCACCGCGTTGGTGGTGGCGATGATGAGAAGGACGGCCCATATCGACCAGCCCAGCCTTCCCAACTCGAGGCCGGGGCTGTCGAAGCGGGTGAAGGAGATGGTGGTGTGGGCCGACGTCAACTCGGTCATGGCCCATGCGAAGCCGATCCCCACCGCGAGCAGCCCGACGATCTTGGTCTTCTTGCTCAGGCCCAGGTTGCGGGCGGCGACGACCTTGATCCAGTCGTCGAGAAGGCCAACGATGCTTCCGGCGATGATGGTGGCCATCACGATGATGCCGGTTCGGGTGTAGATGCCGCCGAACACGTCGCTGACCACGTACCCGGTGGTGGCCGCGAACACGACCGCGATCCCGCCCATCGTCGGCGTGCCCGACTTGAGCCGGTGCGCGGAGGGACCGTCGTCCCGGATGGGCTGGCCGATTCCGTAGTGGACCAGGACGCGGATCAGCAGCCAGCAGCCCGACAGGGACACGAGCATCGCGATGCAGCCTGCGATCAGCAGCCGGATCATCGGCCGGCCTCGCTCTCAGCGGTGAGACGCTTGAGCTCCTCGCTCACCACGTCCCGGTCGTCGAAGGCCAGCGTGCGGTCCCCGATGATCTGCCGGCTCTCGTGTCCCTTGCCTGCGATCACCACCACGTCGCCCCGCCGGGCGGTGGCCACGGCGTGGCGCACGGCCCGGCGCCGGTCCGGCTCTCTCAGATCGGGGGCGCGGCTCATGCCTCCGACTATGTCGTCGATGATCTTCTCCGGATCCTCCGAGCGCGGATTGTCGCTCGTGACGATCACCTGGTCGGCCAGCCGCTCGGCGGTGGCGCCCATTTCGGGGCGCTTGCCGCGGTCCCTGTCGCCTCCCGCGCCGAACACGACGGTGAGGCGGCGGGTGGTCACGCTCCGGGCAGCCTGCAGCAACGCGGCGAGACCGTCGGGGGTATGGGCGTAGTCCACCACCACCGCGAAGTCCTGTCCGGCGTGCACGGGCTCGAATCGCCCCGCGACCGGTGCGGCATCGGCCAGGCCCGCCGCGGCCGCTTCCGGGCTCAGGCCCAGCAACAGTGCGATCTCCGCCGCGAGCACCGCATTGGCCCGGTTGAAGGCCCCCGGCAGGGGCAGGGCCACAGTCTGGTCTCGCCAGCGGAACAGGCTGGAGCGGGCGTCGGCATGCAGGAGTTCCACAGCGCACCGGTCCACTGTCACCAGCGGCATCTCCGGCGGGACGAGCTCCGTCAGACGTCGCCCCCACGGACCGGTGACGTCCACTACGGCGCTCTCGGCGAGTTCGCCCGCGAACAGCCGGGCCTTGGCTTCGAAGTAGTTCTCCATGGAGCCGTGATAGTCGAGGTGGTCGTGGCCGAGATTGGTGAACGCGGCCACACGGAACCGGCATCCGTCCACCCGATGCTGGGCCAAGCCGTGCGAAGAGACCTCGACGACCGCGGCGTTCGCCCCGCGACCGGCTGCCCCGGAGAGGGTGCGCTGCAGATCGGTGGCCTCGGGAGTGGTCAGCGCGCCGGTGAGCGTCCCTATCTCAACCGGCTCGCGCCCGGCCGTCCGCAGCAGCCCTGCGGCCAGCCGGACCGTTGTCGTCTTGCCGTTGGTACCGGTGACCCCGGCGAGATCGAGACGCCGCGAGGGATGGCCGTGCACCATGGCCGCGGCGGGCCCCACCGCCCGGCGGACCGATCTCACGAGCAGGGAGGGCACGGTGGCGTCCACGGGACGCTCCGCGAGCAGGGCGGTCGCTCCGGCCGCGACCGCTTCGGACACGAACCGGTGTCCGTCGCTGACCGCGCCCGGAATGCACGCGAACAGGGCGCCGGGCCCGACACGCCGGCTGTCGTGCTCCACGTCGACGACCCGGGCGGCGGCGGCTTCGGAGACATCCGGCGGGTCGCCGGCTTCGCCGGGCGGAAGCAGGTCGGCCGGCAGCGACTGAGCGAGCTCGCCCAGCGTGGTCATGTCTGCGACTCGCCGGAGTCGGCTGAACCGTCCGGCGACTGGTCGTCGGGCAGCGGCGGCGGGGGCTCTGGCGCCGGTTCAGCTCGCCGGCGCTCGCCGGGCACGGCATCCAACTCCGCAGGGACCCGCAGCTGGCGCAACGCGTACTCCGCGATGCTGCGCACTGCCGGCGCGGCCAGCTTCCCGCCCGAAATGCGCTTGCCCTTGGGCTCGTCGATGGTTACCAGCACGACCAGCGCCGGGCCCTCATCGTTGCTGACGATTCCCGCGAAGGTGGCGGTGTGATGGCGGCCGATCAGCTCGTTCCTCTCGTTCACGCACTCGTAACCGACATCGCAAGGCTGCCAGGCCGTGCCGGTCTTGCCGGCCATGGAGAAACCCTCCACATCGGCCTCTCGACCGGTCCCCTCCTCCACAACCGACGTCAGCATCCGCATCAGCGCCGCAGCCACGGCAGGGCTCAGAACCCGCACCGGGGCGGGCTCATCCTCGGCGCCGCTGTCGTCGACGATCAGCTTCAGCGGCACCAGCACTCCACCATTGGCGATCGTGTTGTAGGCCTGCAGAATCTGCAGCGGTGTCACGGCCAGGCCCTGGCCGATGGCCATGTTGGGGAGGCTGAGGCCGCTCCACTGGCTCAGCGGGAGCAGGATGCCCTTGGACTCTCCCTTGAATTGGAGAGCTGTGCGGGCCCCGAAACCGAAGGACCGTATGGTCCGGTAGAGCTTCTCCTCGCCGGCCTTCTGCGCCATCTTTATGGTGCCGATGTTCGATGACCGGGCGACTATCTCCGTCGGCGTCCACTGCACGTCCGGGTGGGTGGGAGTGTCCTCGAAGCGATGCTCCCAGATCGTGAGGTACGAGGGCACGTCTATGGCCACATGCTCGGAGACGGCCCCGCTCGACAGGGCGGCGGCCGCAGTGACCGGCTTGAAGACCGATCCCGGTTCGTAGCTCCAGGTTGCCGCCAGATTGTGTCGCGTGCAATCGACGATTCCGTTCGAGGCCCGGGCCACATTGGCCATGGCGACGATCTCACCGGTGGCCGGAAGCGCGACCAGGGCCACGCCCGAGGAGGCGCCGCCGCCGGCGACGGCCTCGATCATCATCGACTCGGCCTGGTACTGGATGTTGCGGTCCAGAGTCACGGTGACGTCCCGCCCCTCGGTGGGCGCGGTCACCTCGTGGAGACCCCCCGGGATGGTGGTGCCGTTTACGCCGACCTCCTTGGTCACCCGGCCGGGGGTGCCCGACAGATGCTTGTCGTAGCTCTCCTCGACGCCGCTCATGCCCACATGGTCGATGTTGACCCGCCCGACGGCGGCCAGTGCCGAGCAGCCGCCGTTGGGATGCTCGCGCCGCGGCTCGGAGATGACCCTGATCCCCTCGATTCCCAGGTCGGCGACCCGTTCTCCGACGTCGGCATCGACCTGGCGCGCCACGTAGCGAAAGGCGCCCTCGCCCTGCAGCTTGTCGAGCAGCGCCTCCGCCCCGACTCCCATCACTTCGGAGAGGGCCGCGGCGGCGCTCCGGGGATCGGCGACCAGCCGGGGGTCGGACACCACCGTGGCTGCCGGCAGCGACAGGGCGATGGCGCGTCCGTTGCGGTCGAACACCGTCCCCCGGGGCGCGGGCACGACTATCTCGCCGAGCGGGTTCGACACCTCCTCGAGGACTCGCGGATCGGGAGTCGCCTGCACGTCGACTATGCGGTAGACGAGACCTCCCAGAGCGAGCGCAAGCACCACCAGCACGGTCACCACCCGGCCGCGGCCCACCAGCGGCAGCGGCGGCGTGGGCCGGGATGTTCCGGTCGAGCCCGAGCGGCTGGGATGCCGCGCCGAGGCATCGAAGCGCCGCCGGGTCGGCTTCATCCGGTCGACTTCCAGGGCGCGGTCGCTCCTGCGGCCGGTGTCGTCGACGTCGGCGGCGTCCAGCCCGAGGACTCGAGATCGAAGGGGTCGGCGAGGGGTGGCGGGAGCCTGTCCGGGCCGACCGGGGTGAGGACGGCCAGATCGGCTGCCGGGACGAGACCTGCGGACTGCGCCTGCTCGGCGAGGCCCTCGGGGGAGTCGAGGTAGGCGATCTCCGCCTGCAGTTGGACGATCCGCTCGTAACGCTGCTCGTTGTGCTCGATCAGGTCATCGAGGGAGGCTTGGTTCTCGACGAGCACCGCGTGCAGAGCGGCCAGAGCCAGACACACAGCGAACAGGCCCAACGCCACCAATGTTCCGATGCCGCCGATCGAGCGGCGGGCAGAGGCCGGCGATCGGGCGACCTTCAGGTCTGGTGACGGCCGCTCGGCTCGCGGCGCGGGCGCAGCGGCGGTTCGCTGAGAAGCTCGCCGCTGAGGCTGCGGTGCCATCAGCCATCCCTTGACAAGCGTTCCACCGCTCGCAGTCGCGCCGCGCTCGCCCTGTGGTTGGCCTCCTTCTCCGACTCGGTCGGCGTGCGGGCCCGCCGTCCCAGCAGCCGTGCTGTGGCTTCAGAACCGGGAACCGGCGGGAGGCCCGGCCGAGGCGGCGGGGACTCGCCCGCGGCCCGTCTGAACACGGACTTGACGATGCGGTCCTCTCCCGAATGGTAGGACAGAACGGCACAGCGTCCGGAAGCCACTAGACGGTCGATGCCCTCGGTCAGGGCCCCCTCGAGGATCTCCAGCTCCCGGTTCACCTCGATCCGCAGAGCTTGGAAGGTGCGCCGGGCGGGATGGAAGCGACGGCGCGCCGGGGCGGTAACGGCCTCGGCCACGACCCGGGCGAGTTGCGTGGTGGTGGCAAGGGGTCGTCGGGCCACGATGGCGGCCGCGATGCGGCGGCACTGCCGCTCGTCGGCGTTGCGGCGAAGGATCGAGGCGAGAGCGCGCTCGTCGGCGTGATTGACGATGTCTGCTGCGGTCACGGCCGTGGCAGGGTCCATCCGCATGTCCAGCGGCCCGTCGAGGCGGTAGCTGAAGCCGCGCTCGGGCCGGTCGAGCTGGGCGGAGCTGACTCCGAGGTCGAACAGGCAGGCGGAGACGCGCGGTTGCCCGATCTCGTCCAGCACGTCGCCGAGCGCATCGAATCTCCCGTGGCGCAGGACGACCCTGTCGCCGTAGCCGGCGAGGCGCTCAGTGGCGGCTCGCAGGGCGTCGGGGTCGCGGTCCAGGCCGACTAGGCGCAAGTGAGGAGCGCGTGCCAGGAGGGCTTCGGCATGGCCGCCTCCCCCGACAGTGGCGTCGACGACGACGCCGGCGGGCACTTCGGCCAGTACCTCGACAATCTCTTGGCACATGACCGGCAGGTGGTAGGCACTGGGGTCGGGCCCCGCACCGGCTGTCATGTCAGTCCGGCGGGCCGAGCGGGTTGCGTGATCGGTGACGGTCGGAGGGCTCGGCGCCCGGTCATCTGCAGTTCCCCGACCGACGGCGCACGTCGGGATTTCTCCCCCGATCGAGCTAATGGCAAGCGGGCGGAGTACGGGTCTTCCATCTGCCAATCGGGGAACTGCACATGACCGGGCAGCGCTTCGACGACTGCTTCGGTGTGGATGGTCGGTTTGATCCTGGGGTCGGTGCGGGTGGCCGGTTCGGCGTCGGGGGCCGGGGCGGGCCTGCTGGAGCCGGCGCCCGCGTTCAGACACTGGCGATACCCCTTCCGTGGGTGATGGCGTCGGCGAGGCGCTCGGTGCCCACGGACTGGACCTCCGACCACCGGTCGGGGTTCCAGATCTCGATGCGGCGGATCATGCCGGTGACGATCACCTTGCGCTCGAGTCCGGCTGCGGCCCGCAGATGGGGCAGGATCCTCATGCGCCCCTGGCTGTCGGGAACGACGAAGTCGGCCTGGGCGGCAAAGCTCCGCAACGCGTTGATGTCCACTTCTTCGGAGCCCACCTGTGACCGGAGCTGCTCGGCGGTGTCCGCGAACTCGTCGACCGGGAGGATCCCCACGCAGGAGTCCAGCGCCGTGATGTAGGCGCCGCCGGTCAGGTGGCTGCGAAACCCCGAAGGAAGGATGAGCCGACCCTTGCCGTCGAGGGTGTGCTCGTGGACGCCGACGAACAAGGCGCGATGGGCGATCATGGCCGACGCTCACGCCCTCTCCGGTGCATCCAAAGAGGCTCCCAGATACTCCACAATCCACCACTATACTCCCTTTCACACCACCCTGCAAGTTCAGCGCGCCAAGCCTCGCGATCGTGTCTCGAGGCTCGCGTCAGGCTCGGCCTGTGCGTCCGGCTTCCAGCGCTCGCAGCAGGGTTTCGGTCAAGTCGGCCTCGGTGGCCGCGACGGAGCCGCGGCGGGCGGCCAACACTGCCCGGCCCGCGACCCGATCGGCTTGCGGGACGTCCAGGAGTTCAAGCTCGTCGAGGTCGCGATGGCCCGCTTCGCTGCTCGCGGGAGGGCGCCGGAGCAGGGCCGTGGTCTGAAGGCGCGCCCGTTGGCGGCTGCGGCGCTGGCTGACCCCCACGACCTTGAGCCCGCCGACGAGCACCTCACCAGGACCGCGGCCCGCGAAGCACACCAGCCTCCCCCACCGATCGGCCACGAGCCGGCCCGAGTGCACCGAGACCGGCTCGGCGACCAGGGGTTCGAGCGCCGCGGACCACAACTCGCCGACCCATCGCGCCGCGTCCGCGACATCGTCGCTCCAGAGTGGGTCGGAGGCCGGAATGAAGAAGTCGGCCCAGACCTGGGCTCCGGGAGACAGCAGCACCGCTCCCCCGCCGCTGCGACGTCGCAGGATCTCCGCGCCCGCGAGCTCGGCTCGGCTCTCATGCGCAGTCTCAAGCCTCTGCGTGCTGCCCAGCACCAGACCGGGCTTCGTGACGGTGTGGATCCTGGCCAGCCGCGCCGCGCTTGCCGGGGGCTCGGCGGTCTCGAGCAAGTCCGAGACCGGGCCGTGCAAGCGCTCGACCGTCCACGGATGAGCGCTCGACCAGATTGGGCGGCCGGCCGCGGGGCCAGGCCGGCTCACGCGGTGCGGAGGCCGCTTCGTGGTTGCAGGTAGGCGGTCCAGACCTCGGGCACCCCTCCGGCGGCGATCTCGACCCAGGTCGAGGGCGACGGCGGCTCGGGACGGCGCCGCAGCCGCATGCCGCTCTCGCTGGGCAGGCGGTCCCGCTTCTTGGCGTTGCAGCGCCGGCAGGCCGCGACCACGTTCTCCCAGGTGTGCATGCCGCCGCGGCTGCGGGGCACAACGTGATCCATCGTCTCGGCCCCGTCGCCGCAGTACTGGCAGGAGTCGCGGTCCCGGGCGAACACCGCCCGCCGGTTCGGAGAGCGGTGCCGGGGACGGGGCACGCTCACATAGCGACTCAGCCGCACCACCGAGGGCACTTCCACCGATCGTCGCTCGGAGCGGAAGGCCCGGCCCGTGGCGTGCAACATCTCCACCTTCTGAGCCAGCACCAGGCACACGGCGCGCCGCGCGCTCACCACCGCCAGCGGCTCGAAGGTGGCGTTGAGAACGAGCACCCCGGACATCGGGGGCAGGCTAGCCGGATCGGCCCAGAGGCCGAGCGGGTAGGCGTACGAGTCCGGCCCATACGGGCGGGGCCGTGGCCCGAGCGGCCCGCGAGCGCAGCCAACAGGAGCGGGCATTCACGCGGCCCTGGGCCCGGCACCACTCCAGCCAGACGACCACATCGGCCGGCGAGGGCGCAGCATCAGAATCGCCGTACATGGTCTCGGACCTGAAGCGGACGAGTCCGGGCGGGGGCAGCGGCATGAACGGGGGCCGGCGCCACCAGCGGTCAGGAGCGAAGCGCGCCAGTTGAACCAGGGCCGTCGACCAGAGCCGGGGTCGGGCCACCACAGCCCCGGCCGACCGTAGGACCGCCCCGGCAGCGAACATGGCGCGCACGCTGGAAGCCTAGAGGTCGAGCGGCTATACGCTGGCCTGCCGATGGGTCATTTCGGCGAGCAGTTCAAGCACATTCACCAGAACATTGAGTTCGCCGTCAAAGGCAAGGGCGAGGTCATCGAACTGCTGATTCTCGCCCTGGTGTGCGGGGGCCACGTCCTCATCGAGGACGTTCCCGGTGTGGGCAAGACCACCCTGGGCAAGGCGCTGGCCCGCAGCGTCGATGTCAGCTTCGGCCGGATCCAGTTCACTCCCGACCTCCTTCCGGTGGACATCACCGGAACGTCGGTGTTCAATCGGGCCACCGGAACCTTCGAATTCCGGCCCGGACCGGTGTTCTCGAACATCGTTCTGGCCGATGAGATCAACCGGGCCTCCCCCAAGGCCCAGTCGGCACTGCTGGAGGCCATGGGCGAGCAGCAAGTGACGCTCGATGGCGTGACAAGGCGCCTGGAGTCGCCGTTCACGGTCATAGCCACCCAGAACCCGCTGGAGTACGAGGGAACGTACCCGCTTCCCGAGAGCCAATTGGACCGCTTCCTCATGTGCCTGCAAGTGGGATACCCGGATCGCGCCTCCGAGGACTCGATCCTGATGGACAGGGGCGCCCAGGAGCCTGTCGACCTGATCGAACCGGTCGCCGACGCGGCCGTGGTGCGGTGGATGTCCGACCAGTTGGAGGAGGTTCACGTGTCGGGCCCGCTGCGCGCCTACTTGCTGGAGGTCGCCGGCGCCACCCGTCGCCATCCCGGCTTGTCGCTGGGCCTGTCGCCCCGGGGGGTGCTGGCCGTGCTCAGGGTGGCGCGGGCCAGGGCAGCCTCGTTGAACCGCGACTACGTCACGCCCGACGACATCAAGGCGCTGGCCCCGGCCATGCTGCCCCACCGGCTCCTGCCCAAGCCCGGCAGCCGTGTGCGGGGTTTGCGGTCCAGCGACATCGTCACCGAGATAATCGACTCCGTGCCCGTGCCCCGCAAGGGTCTCTAACATGCCGACCCCGGTCGGCTGGAGGCTGCTGGGGTTGGGGGTCGCTGCGGTCGCGGGCGGGCGGGCCTTCGCGGTCGGCGAGCTCTACGTCATCGGCCTCACCGCCGCCGCGGCGGTGGTGACCGCCCTGGTCGCCCGCCTTGTCCATCCGTCCCGGCTGTCGGTCAGACGTCGAGTCTCGTCGACGATGGTGGCCGTCTCAGATCCGCTGGAGGTGAGTCTGGAGGTCGCGAACAGGGCGCGCCTGACGTCGCCCACTGTGCGAATCTCCGAGACCGTCACCGGGGAAGACGACATTCGCAGCTGTGTCGCCGCGCTGCCGGGCGGCACCGCCGCGTCGCGGAGCTATCGCCTGCAACCCACCCGCCGGGGCGTGCTGGAAATCGGACCCACGCGGCTCACGGACGTGGATGGCTTGGGGCTGGCTCGCCGCCGACACATCGTCGAGAGTCGCACCCGCGTGGTGGTGCATCCGCCGATCGAGCAGCTGGCGGCGCCGCGCCTTCCGGTCGGTGGCGATCTGTCCCTGCCCATCGAGTTCCGTCGCCGACCTCTGGGGCTAGCCAGCGAGGAGTTCGACGTGCTGCGCCCGTATGCCGAGGGCGACGACCTCCGCCACATCCATTGGCGCTCGACGGCCCGGCTCGACGAGTTCGTCGTGCGCCGGTTCCAGCCTTCCCGTCCAGGCCGCCTCACGGTGGTGGTCGACACGCGGCCGCCCGGGGATCTGGCCGCCGTGCAGGATCGCACGACGTCGGTGGCTGCCTCCATCGTCTGCGCGGTGCTCCGCAACGGTGACGAGGCTCGGATCCTCACCACCGACGGCCGCGGCACGCCCGTGCTCACCCACCGCTACGACGTCGGCACCGCACTGGAGTTCCTGGCCCTGCTGGAGGGAGGGCGGGCCACCATCGACGTCGAGACGATCGACGGCTCATCCGTCGTGGTGGCCGTCACGGCCTCGCCCGATGCCATTTGCGACGAAGGCGCCCGCCACGGGTTGGCTCAGCGCCTCGGTGCCTGGATGGTCATCACCCATGGCACCCATGGCACCGAACATCGCGGTGTCACCTCGCCGGCCGCGGCCATCGAGGGCGGCTGGATGCATCTGACCGGCCCCGGTCAGCTGCCAGAGTTGTGGAGGCTGGCCTCAATCGCGGGCCGCAGGGTGGCCGCCCGCCCATGAGCCGCGCTCGCGCTTGCGACTGGTTCTCGGAGGCTGCCCTCGTCTCGGTGACCGTCGTCGTGGCGTTCGGCATGTCGCGGCTGTTCACCGACTCGTCCTTCCTGCGCGACGTTCTAGCGCTGGCGGTCGTATCGCACGTGATCGCCGCCGCGGCCCGACGCGCCCGGCTGTCCGCGCCATTCGCTGCCCTGCTGTGGGCCGGAGGTCTGGCCATCACCGCCACCATGCTGTTCTACGCCGAGACCGCGTGGTTCCTGCTGCCCACCCTTGACACCGTCGGTGCGGTGCGCGACCACGCCGTGGACTCCTGGAGCGTCTTACATGCATCCCCGGCCCCCGTCGTGCCGGTACCGGGCCTGGTGCTCTGTGCGGGCGCCGCGCTGGGCTTGAGCGCGTTCCTGGCCGACACCGCCGCATTCCGCATGCGCGCCGCCGTCTCCTCCTTCCTCCCCGTCTCGGCGGTGTACGGGTTCACGATCGCGGCCGGCACAGGCGACGGGGCCGTCGTTCACGGAGCGCTCTTCAGCGGGACGCTCGGAGCGAGCATGGTCGCGCTGTGGCTGCGCAACCGGCGCGCCGATGCGTGGATCGAGCCCGGACGGGGACGGGGCGTGCGCTCCATGGCCCGCGCCGGAGGCGCGGCGTTGATTCTGGCCGTGGCGGCGGGCGCCGTGGCCGGTCCCCGGCTGCCGGGCGCGAGCGCGGAGCCTTGGGTCGATCTTGCCCGCTTCGAGGTCACCGAAGCCGCGCCGTGGGTCGACAGCCCCAGCCCGGAGCCCGAGCCGTGGGCCGACTTCGAGATCCGGTCGACGGCCGCCTCCCCGACGCCCGCTGCGGCCGCCAACCTTGACGAAGACGGCCCGAGGGTGCTGGTCAGCCCACTCGTTCAGGTCCGCAGCCGCCTCGTCGAACTCTCTCATCGGGAGCTGTTCACGGTGGCCGTGCTCCAGGATGAGCGCCAGTACTGGAGGCTCACGTCGCTCGACGAGTTCGACGGGAACGGGTGGAGGGCGCGCTCGAACTACGAGGACGCTACTGGACCTCTGGCGACCACTCTGGATCCGGCGGTATCCGGCTCGCCTGTCGTGCAGGCCGTGTCGCTGACAGGGCTGGGCAACTCCTACCTTCCGGTGGCCTACGAGCCGCGGCGAGTCATAGACGACGGCGGGGTGGGTCTGGAGTACGAGGCCGTCTCGGGCTCTCTCATCAAGTCGCGCCGGGCTGCGCTGGAAGGGCCCGACCGCTTCACCTACGCAGTGGAGTCGGTCGTGCCGGCGATCGATGACCCCGACCGGCTTCGCAACGTCGACACATCGATGCTCGAGCCCGACTTCCTGGCATTCAACACCTATCTGCCCGATGACGCCCGCGAGGTGGTTCGCCATGAGGCGCGGCGGGTAGCCGCGGATGGCCGTTCGGACTATCACCGGGCTCTGCTGCTGCAGGACCACTTCCGGCTGGACGGCGGCTTTCGATACGACCTGGACGTGCATTCCGGTCACGGCATCGACAGCCTCGAGGAGTTCCTCTTCGATGTCCGCGCCGGCTACTGCCAGCAGTTCGCTTCGGCCTTCGCGGCGATGGCCCGCAGCATCGGTCTGCCGACCCGCGTGGCCGTCGGCTTCACTTGGGGCGAGTGGGACTCGGGACGGGCCGAGCGGGGGGCCTACGTCGTTCGGGGGGAACATGCTCACGCCTGGCCCGAGGTGTACTTCGCGGGCACCGGCTGGGTTCGTTTCGAGCCGACGCCGGGCAGGGGCGCCCCCGGAGACTTCGCGATCACCGGCCATGTGGCCGATCAGGCCGGCCTCCGGCCGGAGGCCGCGGCGGGCGCTCTCCAGCAGGACGCCGCCTCGCCTTCCGCGGCGGGCGACCCGGACGGGTCCGGATTCGCCGGACTTGCGAACCCGTCGGACGGCAGTGAGGACTCTGGATCGGAGTTTGCCGGCGCGTCGGCTCGCGACGGCGGCGCCGGCTCGGCCGGCCCCTTCGGCGCAGGGGTGCCGCGCCTGGTGGCGGTAGGCGCATTGGTGCTCGCTGCTGTGGCCTTGTTGCTCGGATCGGTGCCTGTGCTGCGCCGGCTCGGTCGTCACCGGATCCGGGCCGGCCTGGCCGGCGACCCGGCCGGCCTGATCGAGCAGTGGTGGAGCGATGCCGTCGAAGCTCTGGCCCTGGCCCGGCTTGCCCCCAAGCCCTTCGAGACGCCTCTCGAGCTGGCCCAGCGGGTGACCGCGGTCCTCCCCGCGGCGGGTCCGATCAACGAACTTGCGATGCTGGCCACCCACGGGCGCTACGCCCGCGACACGCCGGAGTCGATGGCGGTGCGGGCCGCCGTGGTCGGCTCGCGGGTGGTCGCCGCGTGCCGGAGCCGGGCGAGCCTGTCGAGCCGACTATTCGCGGCGCTCAACCTGTCTACGCTCCTCAGAGCCAGATCCCTGTAGTTGGGGACCTCAGCGGTCCTTCTGCGGGAGTTTCGGGAGGAAAGTCAGTCGCCGTCGCGGTTGTCGCGGTCGTAGCGCTCCCTCATGCGGGAGCCGGCGCCGCCGACCACATGACGCAGCTTTCCGCCCCGCATGGACTGGGTCATCTGCCCGAGCCCGGCCTTTCCGACCCGCCGCGCGTTGCGCTCCAGGAACAGCAGCGACAGGAGCATCACGAGGAATCCGCCGAACGAGAGCAGATAGGAGATCGACAGCAGCCAGACCATCAGCACGATCCCGGCCAGCAGCCCGAGCGCGGCCCACTTGATGTTGCGGAACGCGTGGGTGTAGACGGTGGTCTCGGCCACCTCGCGGGCCAGCTCCGGGTCGCTCTCATAGAGATGCGACTCGATCTCGCTGAGGATGCGCTGTTCGTCCTCTGACAACGGCACGCCATCACCTCCAGCACCGTTGGCATGTGCAGCAGCCGTGCATATCTGCCCTTGACGATAGCCGGACTCGGATGTCCCGCGTCGAGCCGTTTCCGGCGATGTCGGTTGGCGGTCAACCCGAACCTCTAGTCGGTTTGCGGGTTGGGGGCGTCGGGTCCCCAGGGCCGGTCGGCGTCCAGGGGCGATCGCAGGCCTCTACCGGCGCGCATGGCGCCGGCCGGTCCTATCGCGGACGCACCGAAGCGGTCCCTTATCCGGTCGGCCACTTGCTCGGCTGCGTCGTGAGTCTCGGAGCCGTCCTCGAAGGACAGCTGCTGGGCAGAGGCGTCGCCCAGCCCGGAAGCTCCCACCCCGAGGAGGCGCACGCCCGGCGCAGTGTCGACCTGTGCGAGCAGCTCGCGCGCCGCGGCCAAGACCACGCGGGCGCTGTCGGTGGGATCGGGCAGAGTCACGGAGCGGGTGATGGTCTTGAAGTCGCCGAAGCGAACCTTCAACACGATCGTGCGGGCCACCAGGCTGGACGCCCGGAGCCGTCGGGCCACCGCGTCGCCCAGCCGGATCACCTCGGATTCGAGAGCCGATGCGGCATGCAGGTCGCGGGCGAAGGTCTCCTCGTGGCTGATCGAGCGGGGCAGGCGGTTCACAACCACCGGCCGATCGTCGATGCCGTTGGCCAGTCGATGGAGTTGGTGACCGGCAGCCGCTCCCAACGCGGCCGCCAGCGTCGCCTCGGGCAGTGAGGACAGGTCGCCCACCGTCTCGACGCCGAGCCGCGTCAAGCGCCGCGACGTGGCCGGCCCCACACCGAAGAGCGCGGTGACCGGCAGCGGGTGCAGGAAGTCGAGTTCGGTGCCGGCCGCCACGACGTGAACTCCTGGACCCCACACGGGTCCCGAAGGCTTGATGCGGGGCTTGGCCCGCTCGGTGGCCAGCTTGGCCATGAACTTGCTGGAGGCCACGCCAACCGAGCAGGTGAGCTGCTCCTGCTCCAAGATCCGGTCGCGGATCCGGGCGGCCAGTTCGGGGGCGGCACCGAGAAGCCTGGCCGCGCCCCGCACATCGAGGAAGGCCTCGTCCAGCGACAGGGGCTCCACCAGCGGGGTGATGTCGGCGAGGATGGCCATCACCCGCTTCGACACGTCGCCGTAGTGGGCGTGGTCGCCGGGCAGGAACACGGCATGGGGGCACAGCCGGCGAGCCCGGGTCGAGGGCATGGCCGAGTGGACGCCGAAGGCCCGCGCCTCGTAGCTGGCCGCGGCCACCACGCCGCGGTTCCCGGTGCCGCCCACGACGACGGGCCTGCCCTGCAGTTCGGGGCGGCGTCTCACCTCGACGGCGGCATAGAAGGCGTCCATGTCCACATGGAGGAAGCCGACCGTCCCGTCGGGCGGACGCCCCCTGATCTCCGTGCTCACCAGTCGCCCCGGGCACTGCGGCGCACGGCCTCAGTCTGCCAGCCGGCAGTGACACCGGTGGCCGGGGACTTCGCGGGATCGGCTGCGGCCCGGCGGAGGGTTTGCGGCTTGCTGCGGGGTTCACCCGCTCCTGGCCCCAGTCGTGCTCGGTTAGGCTTTGGTTGGTGCTGGACCAGCGCGGCACCGTGCCGCCCGACTCTTCGCCCTCGCTTCTGGCCCGGGTGTTGGCGTTCTCGGCCATCATCGTGGCCGGTGTGTGTGGCGGCCTGATCGGCTTCGCGGTGATGGACCTGGGTTGTGACGGCGGCTGCACCACCACCGCCGGCCTGGTCGGGCTCGGCGCCGCGGTCGGCGCGGCGGCTGGAACCGGAATCGTGGCCGTCCTGACCCTGAGGGCGGCGGCCGAGTGGCGGGCCCAGCAGCCCCGCGGGACGGTTCGTCCCCGTATTGGCGAGTCTTGGAGGGATCGAGGCCCGTGACCACCCGGATCCTCACGGTCGAGGACGATGAGCGCATCCGCACCGCGCTGCGGCTGGCCCTCGAGGACGAGGGCTGGGAAGTGGACGAGGTCGCTTCCGGCGAGGAGGCGCTGACTGCCTTCAACCGGGTGCCCGCCGATGTGGTCTTGGTCGACATCATGCTTCCGGGAATCGACGGGTTCGACATCTGCCGGGCCATCCGGAAGTCGAGCGATGTGCCCATCGTGATGATCACCGCCCGTTCCGACACCCACGATGTGGTTGCGGGCCTTGAAGCCGGCGCCGACGACTACCTCACCAAGCCGTTCGCGCCCAAGGAGCTCTCAGCCCGCATCCGGGCCCTGCTCCGGCGGGTGCGGAGCTCCGACGCCGGCGCCAGCGAGATCGTCTTCAACGACCTGCAGATCCTTCCCGACGAGGGAGTGGTGCGCGTCTCCGGCACCGAGGCCCACCTCACCAAGACCGAGTTCCGCCTGCTCGTGGAGTTGGCGTCCACCCCCGGCCGCATCTTCAGCCGGGAGGTGCTGCTGGAACGGGTGTGGGGCCTCGGATACTTCGGGGACGGCAGGCTGGTCGATGTCCATGTGCGCAGGCTGCGAACCAAGATCGAGCCCGACCCGGCCAACCCGCGCCATGTCGTGACCGTGCGCGGGCTGGGCTACAAGCTCCAGCCGTAGAGGCCGAGCGGAGAGGCCGCGACTCGATGACGATTCCCGAGACGCTGAGCGAGGCCCCGGGGCCTGAGCGGCCCGTGAGCGCAGCGAACAAGAGCGGTGCGCAGGCCCGAGCGGCCCTCAGGTCGCAGCGAACAAGAGCGGGCTTGACGTGAGGCTGCCCAGGTTCTCGTTCTCGTACCGGCGCGGGCTCCGCACTCGCATCACCTCCGCCTTCGCGATCGGTGGGCTGTTGCTCGCCTCGACCATCTCCTTCGCCACGCTCGCGCTGGCCCGTCAGAACCTTCTGAACGAGCGGGACGAGACCGCCTTCTCGGTGTTCGCCAACAACGGTCGGCGGGTCCGCAACGAGCTCACGTCGGAGACTGACGACGAGGGCCGGAGGGCCATCGTCGAGCGGCTCAGGCAGACGTCGGGCACGTTCCCGCTGCTGCGAGTCGGCGACGAGTGGACCTCGGCCGACCCGCTGGTGTTCAACCAGCAGGCGGTGCCGGCCTCGCTGCTCCAGTTGGTGGAGTCGGGAACGCCGGCCAAGATGCGCGCCAGGATCGGCAACAGCACGGCCATCGTCTCGGCTGTTCCCATTCCCGGCCCCTCAACCGACGCGATCTATTTCGAGGCCGCGCCGCTCGACGACATCGAGGAGACACTGGACACGCTGGCCTTCATACTCTTCGGCGTGGCCGCGGTGACCACGATGTTCGCGGCGGCCTTCGGCTGGTGGGCCGCTGGCCGGCTGCTCAACCCGCTGGTCAGGGTGCGAACCGCGGCCGAGGCCCTGGCCGCGGGCGCGCTGGACACTCGCCTGACCCCGCCCGAGGACGCCGACCTGGCCTCCCTGACCGCTTCGTTCAACGAGATGGCCCGGGCCCTCGAGGAGAGGATCGCGCGCGACGCCCGCTTCGCGTCGGAGGTCAGCCACGAGCTGCGATCCCCGCTGATGACGCTGACGGCCTCGGTGGAGGTTCTCTACAACATGGCCGACGAACTGGGTGAGCGGGGTCGCACCGCACTGGATCTCCTCAGCGACGACATCTCGCGCTTCCGGCGGCTGGTGGAGGATCTGCTGGAGATCAACCGCTACGACGTGGGAACCGCCGACCTGCAGGCCGAGGAGGTGCACATCGTCGAGTTCGTGCAGCACGCCATCTTCCAGTTCGGACTCGACTCGACCGCGGTGGTCGACTTCGAGGCGGCTCCCGGCATGGAGGACACGGTGCTGCTGGCCGACAAGCGCCGCCTTGGCCGGGTGGTGTCGAACCTGGTCGACAATGCCTCCAAGTACGGGAACGGCGAGGTGCGGGTGAGACTCGGCCGGCACGACGGCCTGGTGCGTCTCGGCATTGAGGACAACGGACCGGGGGTGGTACCCGCGGAGCGCGAGCTGATCTTCGATCGCTTCCACCGGGGCCGGGCCGGAGGACGGCGCGGCCGGGACTCGGGTTCGGGCCTGGGCTTGGCCCTTGTGGCCGAGCATGTGGGACTGCACGGGGGCCGAGTTTGGGTGGAGGACCGCCCGGGCTCGACTCGGGGCGCCCTCTTCGTCGTCGAACTGCCGGTGGCCGAGACGGACGAAGCCATCGAGGGGGCCCTGGCCCTGTGAGGTCGCGGCGCCGTCTGATTCGTCGGCACGGCATCGGCCGCCTCCTCGGAGGGGCGGCCCTGGTCCTGGCTGCGGCCGCCGGTTGCGGGCTGCCGACCGATCAGGAGGCGCAGGCCATCGATCCCGAAGAACTGCCCGAGAGCCTCAGGCCCGGGTTCACGGCGTCCACCACCACCACCGTTCCCGCTCCGCTGACCGCGCCTCGCCCCGTCTACCTCCTCACCAACCCTCAGGACATCGAGCGCACCATCGTGGTGGAGGTAGAACGCCAGGTGAATCGCAACGCCACTCTGGCCGATGTGCTGGCGACCCTGTTCGGTGAGGCCACGTCGGCCGAGGAGTCCGACGCCGGCTACTTCAACACCCTCGAGCTGTTCGAGATCCTCAGCGCCACAGTGACCAACGGTGTGGCCACCGTGGACATCGTGCACCTGTCGTCGGAGGGAGAGGACCAGCCGCCGTCGGCCGACGAGCTGCGCTTCGCGGCGGCTCAGCTCGTGTTCACCGCCTCCAAGACGGAGGGTGTGGAGGGGGTCAGGATCCTGCTCGACGGACAGGAGGTGTCTGTTCCCACCAGCGACGCCGACGCCGAGCCTGGATCGGTACTGCGAACGAGCGCCTACGAGCAGTTCCAGCCCGACTTCGCGCCGGCGACGACCACAACCGCGCCGCGCGACGACGAGGATGGCTAGGCGGCCACCCGGACGTCCAGCGGAAGTTCAGGCGAAGAAGGTGTGGGCCACGTCCAGCAGGTCGCGGCTCACCGGCTTGAGGCGGGCCGTGGCCTCTTGCAGCGACACCAGTTCGATGGCGCCGCCCCGCAGGGCCACCATCTGACCGAAATCGCCATCGTGGACGGCGTCGATGGCCGTCACTCCGAACCGGGTGGCCAGGACGCGGTCGAACGGGGTGGGCGAACCTCCCCGCTGCACATGTCCGAGGATGGTGACCCGAGTCTCCAGGCCGGTTCGGGCCTCGACTTCGGCCGCTATCGCGGTGGCGATGCCGCCGAGGCGCTTGTGCCCGTAGGCGTCGACCGGGGGCTCTGCCACCTTCAGCGTGCCCGGTCGGGGCCTGGCACCCTCGGCCACCACCACTATGGAGGCGTAGCGGCCGCGGGCCTGGCGACGCAGCAGGGCCGCGCACAGCTCGTCGAGGTCGAACGGTTCCTCTGGAACGAGGGTGTAGGTCGCGCCCCCCGCAATCCCGGCCCATGTGGCGATGTGGCCGACATTGCGGCCCATCACCTCGACGAAGATGACGCGCGCGTGACTCTCGGCCGTGGTGTGGAGCCGGTCGATGGCCTCAGTGGCCACGGTCACCGCGGTGTCGAACCCGAAAGTCCTCTCCGTCATGCCCACATCGTTGTCGATCGTCTTGGGCACGCCGACAACGCAGAAGCCGCGGTCCGACATCTCGGACGCGCACGACAGCGTGCCCTCGCCTCCTATGGCGATCAGCGCGTCGAGTTCGAGCCCGTGGATCGTGTCTGTGGCTCGAGACATGCCGTCGGGAAGGTTGAACGGCGTGTGGCGCGAGGTTCCCAGCATCGTGCCGCCCTTCGGCAGCAGGCCGCGGCAGACTTCGACGTCGAGCTGCACCCAGTCGTCTTCCACTACCCCCCGCCAGCCGTCGAGAAACCCGATCACCCGGTCTCCGTAGTGCCGCTCCGCCTTGCGCACGACCGCTCTGATCACCGCATTGAGGCCCGGGCAGTCGCCGCCTCCGGTGAGTATCCCGACCCGCATCAAGCGGCCTCCGACGCGAGCAGGGCTGTGTCGGGCATCACGCGGCCTCCGACGCGAGCAGGGCGGCACCGATCGCGCCGGCCTGGCTTCCGAGCTGCGCCGGCACCACCTGAACCTTTCGCCGGTGGCCGCCGCCGAGCACCAGACGGTGCGTCCACGCCTCAATGCCCCGCACCAGCGGCTCGCCGATGTCGATCAGCCCCCCTGCAATAATCACGACCTCCGGATCGAGCACGTGCACAAGGTTGGCCACCCCGACCGCGGCCCAGCGGCAGAACTCGTCGAGAACGACAAGGGCGTCGGGGTCTCCCTTGGCGACCAGGGCGTGGACATGCTCCCCCCTGATGGCGTTTACGGAGCCGGCCTCGCAGACGGCGCCGTCGAAGTCGCCCTGCGCCGCGGCCTGGCGGGCCAGGCGGCCAAGGCCGGTGCCGGATGCGTAGTACTCCCAAGGGCCCCGCGCCCCGGTGACGTGCTCAGGACCCGACATCTCGATCGTCATGTGGCCGGACTCGCCCGCGAAACCGTTCCAGCCCCGGTACAGGCTGCCGTCGAACACGAACCCGGTGCCCAGCCCGGTGCCCAGAGCCACCAGGGCGACATGCCGGCAGCCGCGGCCCGCTCCGTGGAGCGACTCCGCCCAGGCCGCCGCAGTCGCCTCGTTCTCGACCACCACCGGTCGTCGCCATTCCGAGTTCAGGCGACGACGCAAGTCGAAATCGAGCACGCCGTCGATGTTGGGCGAGTACTTGAGCATTCCGTTCGAGTCGACCAGCCCGGCGATTCCCACTCCGACAGCTGAGAACGGCGCGCCGCACTCGTATTCGAGGGCGGCGACCATCCGAAGGATCGTCTCGAACAGAGCGTCGCTGTCAGCGATGGTCGCGTCGCGGCGCACCGCCGCGGGTGTCGTGAGGTCGCCGGGGTGAACGGCCACCCCCAGCACCTTGGTGCCCCCGATGTCCAAGCCGCAGAACACTTCGCCTCTCCGGGTTCCCGGCTTCAGGATCCGGCGCCGGCTTCCACGTAAGCCTTCAGCTCGTCCAGCGCCGTATGCATGATGCGCGACTCGGCCCGCCGCTTGACGAAGCCGGGCAGAGGCACGGCGAGCTCGACGGCCAGCTGGTACGACACTTCGGTGGTGTCGGACTCGCCCGGGATCTCGACAAAGGTGTACTCGCCGTCGAGGCGAGTCGTGGCGTCGCCCCGTTGCAGGCGCCAGGCCAGGCGCAGAGGATCGGATCCGTAGAAGTACCTGAGCGTGTAGGTCGTAGAGCGGCCCATGGCGGTGACCCTGTACTTGACGTCTACGGCGCGGCCGTCGCCGTCGCGGGCGATGATCTGTGCTTCCTTGATGTCGCGCGCCCACAGGGGGTACTGCTCAAAGTCGATGGCCGCGTCGAAGCATCGCTTTGGTGACGCCATGATCGTGGTGCGCTGGGTTGCCTGATCGACCACGTTTGAATCGCTCCCTACCCGCTCGGCCTCTTGGAGTCCTCAGCAAGGGACGCGGCTCTAGTGGCGTGCCGCGTCCCGATTGACACTAACAACGTTGCCCGTAGTTGCGGCGGGCTGCTCAGACCGATGACTGCTTGACTATGGCGTCGAGCGCGCCGCGGAGTCGGCTGGCCAGCACGTCGTAGGAGAAGTCGGACTCGACCCGTTGACGCGCGGCGTCACCCATCTCTCTCCGGCGATCGGCGTCGTCGAGAAGGGCGCCGATGGCCTCCGCCGCGCTCTGCGGCGTGGCCCGATCCAGCACGACTCCTGTCTCACCGTCGGCCACGGCTTCGTGGGCGCCGCCGCTGCGGCCGGCGACTTGGGGTACGCCCGCCGCGGCCGCCTCCAAGAAGACGATCCCGAACCCCTCCTGCTCCAAACCCCGCCATCGAGTGCGGCACAGCATGGCGAAGACGTCCGCGCAGCTGTAGAGGTCGGCCAAGTCGGCGTCGCCGAGGCGTCCCGCGAGTTGGACCGGGGCGCCGACCCCGGCCGCCAGGCGGGTGAGGCGGCGCCGGTCGCGACCTGTCCCGGCAATGACCACTTGCAGGTCGTGGCGGACGCCCGACAGCCGGGCCGATGCCCGTATGAGGGTGTCCATCCCCTTGCGCGGCACCAGCCTCGACACGCTCACCACGGTCGGGGCGTCGGGCGTCAGCCCCAACCGCCTCCGGGTCGCGACCCGTTCGGCCCCGGTGCGAGGCTTGAACCGGTCAGGGTCCACGCCGGGAGGGATCACGAACGTCGGCAGAGCCCGGCCGAGGGCGCGCTCACACTCGCGGGCCGCGTAGCCGCCGGCGGCTATCACTCCCGCGGCGCCGTCCAGAACCCCACCAAGCAATTGACGGGTGCCGGGCAGACGGCCGGGAACGGCCGCCTCGGCGCCGTGCACGATCACCGCGTAGGGGAGGTCCAGGCGCGGTCCGATCAGTCCGGCCGGAAGGGCGGGATCGATCACCACCAGATCAACGCGGTGGCTATGGGCCAGGCGCCGCACCCTCCTGACGAGGTGCGGCCCCGGAAGCAGCCATGGCTCCCTGGACCGGGTCACGGTGAAGGGCTGGGCTGAGTCGAACGCGTCCGCGCCCTCGTACGGGGTCGTGTGGACCACGACATCGTCGGGAGGCAGCCTCCGCCACAGCTCCCACAGGTAGTTCTGGATCCCTCCCACCTTGGGCGGGAAGTCATTGGTCACGAGCAGGTGACGGGTCACGCCGCGGCTCGCGGGGATACCGGCCGCTCCAGCTCGGCCCTCACCATCGGGTCGTCGCCCCCGGACAGCGCCTCCAGGCCGAGTCCGAGGCGGCGGGCGCACCACACCGCGTGAGCCCGAACGAGCGGGTCGGGGTCGCGCAATGCTCGATCCACCGCGGCCCGTACCCGCGGCGCCGAGGGCTCGCCCACGTTGGCCAGCACCACGAGGGCGTTGCGCCGCAGATAGCGGGGCTGTCGCCTGGGGACGTACCAGCGCCCGAAGGTCGTCATCAGCTCATCGTCTGAGGCCTCGAGCATTTCGAGCAGCGAGACCCAAGTACCGTGACCGGCCGAGGGCGGCGGCGGAGCGGGCCCGGTCAGGGGGTCGCGTCCAGGCCGGGCACGGCGACCCAGCCGGACCCGCACACGGTTGGGCGGGCAAATGTCGGAGCAGTCGTCGCAGCCGTAGATGCGGTCGGCCAGCGCGATGCGGTAGTCGGGGTCGAACACGCCGTCGGCCTGCACCAGCCAGGCCAGACAGCGGCGGGCGTCCACCGTGCCGGGGGCGACGATGGCCCCCGTCGGGCATCCGTCCAGACACTGGCGGCAGGATCCGCAGCCGTCGGCGACGGGCTCAGGGTCGGCCGGCACGAGGGGGGCGTCGGTCACCACTGCTCCGAGCACGACCAGGCTGCCCAGTCCGGGCATCAGGAGGTTGGAGTTCTTGCCCCACCAGCCGATGGCTGCCCGATGGGCCGCGGCCCGGTCGACGAGCCCGTTCTCGTCGGCTGACACCACCGCCCGGCGGCCTTCGGCCCGCAGCGCTTCGGCGATGGCCTCCAGGGCGGTCCGCAGCGGGGTGTAGTAGTCCGCCCGCGCGTAGGCGGCGACCCGGGCGTACGGGCCTCCGTCGTCGGGCCGATCGCAGGATGTGGCGTCGAACTCGAGCGCTCCGACGACAACCGCAGCCGCGCCGGGCACCAACCGCGCCGGTTCGGTGGAGCGCTCCGGGTTGCGGTAGGTGAACTGCATTCCGCCGTGGAGTCCGGCCTGCTTGCGGTCTTGCAGCACCGCGGCGGTGTCGGTGAACGGCTCGGCACGGCAGAAGCCGACGGCGCACAGTCCGGCCTGCCGGCCGATGGCAGCCAGCGCGGAGGCGTCGAGGCTCACGGCCGCATGGTCGCAGCCGCAGCTCTGGCCGCAGCCCGCCCGGTCGTGGTGGCGGGTCGTGTCATAGGGAGTCATCCGGCGGCCGGCGCGGTCACCTCATCGAACTTCTGTGCAGCCCGCCCGTCGTCGATGGCGGCGGCGGCCGCCTCGACGCCGGCGGCGAGATCGTCGGCGATTCCGGCCACCACCAGCCCTGCGGCTGCGTTCAGGACCACAATGTCTCGCAGGGGACCGGACTCCCCCGCCAGGACGCCGGCCAGGATCCGCGCGTTGGCGACCGGATCGCCGCCCCGCAACTCGTCGGGCGTTGCCGGGGCCAATCCGACATCGGTCGCGAGCACGCGGTACTCGGTCACCTTGCCCTCGTTCAGATCGACGACCAGGTTGGGTCCGGTGGTGGTGAACTCGTCGAAGCGGCCGTCGCCGTGCACCACCAGCGACCGCACCGAGCCTGTGGCCTGCAGCACAGCGGCCATCGTGGGGGCCAGTGACTGCTCCAGCACGCCGAGGACCTGGCGCTGGACATGGCCCGGATGAGACAGCGGCCCCAGCAAGTTGAACACCGTGGATATGCCGACCTCGGATCGCACGCCGGCGACGTGGCGCATGGCGGGGTGGAAGGTCTTGGCGAAGGCGAATCCCAACCCCAGCGAGCGCACCATTTCGGCTACTTCCTCGGGCGATGCGGCGATGGGCACGCCGATGGCGTCGAGCAGGTCGAAGCTCCCCGAGGTGGACGAGGCCTTGACGCTGCCGTGCTTGCAGACCGTCGCGCCCGCGCCGGCGGCCACGAAGCAGGCCATTGTCGACACGTTCAGGGCGTGAGCCTTGCGACCGGCGGTGCCGCCGGTGCCCACGATGTCGATGGCGCCTTCGGGGATGTGCAGGGGCGTGGCCGCGTCGCGCATGGCGTTGGCCAATCCGAGGAGCTCGCCCACCGCGGGTCCCTTGAGCCGCAGAGCGATGATGAACGCGGCCACCTGTGCGTCGGTTGCCTCCCCCGCGAGGATCGCTCCGAGTGCGGCCCGGGCTTCGCCGGGTCCGATGTCCCGGCCGGCTGCGAGCGTTCCCAGCACGCCGGGCCATCCGCCGTAGTCGTCGAGCGTCGTCATGGTTTCCTCCGAGCCCGCGCCGACACGTGGACTGTCGCCGTCGCGCCGAAGCCTCAGGCTAACTAACCTGGGAGCGGTGGCGGGGAGCCGGCCGGATGGCCGCGGTCCGCTGAGGCGGATCGAGGAAGGTCGGGACTCCGCAGGGCAGGGTGCTGGCTAACGGCCAGTCGAGGCGACTCGCAGGAAAGTGCCACAGAGAACAGACCGCCGGCCAACACCGGCAAGGGTGAAACGGTGCGGTAAGAGCGCACCAGCGCTCCGGGCGACCGGCGCGGCTAGGCAAACCCCACCCGGAGCAAGATCGAGCAGGGAGAGGGCGGCCCGCCCGCAGACACTCCCGGGTAGATCGCAAAGATGGATGGTCATCCAAGGAGACCCCGGCAACGGGCTCCCGGACAGAATCCCGCCTACAGGCCGACTCCCCGCCACCGCCCCCCATTCATACGTCTGGTCCAGGCCGTGATGGTGGGGTCGGGCCCCGACGCGGCCCGTTGGTCCGGTTGTCGCGGATCAGGCGGCCGGTGGTGAGGAATGCTTGGCGGCGCTGGGGGTCGGACAGACCGAAGCGGTGGACGGTCCAGGCCAGGGCGGCGATTCCGGCCAGCTCAAACGCGATCAGGACAGCCAGGGGTCGGTCGAACTCGGGGGGGACGCCATGTCCCACTCCCCCACCGCCGCCTGCTGGCCACCAGAACAGCGCGGTGCGCGACCAGGCGCCGCTGGCCACGAGAAACACCAGCATCCCGATGGGGAGCCCTATCCAGCGCCGCCGCCGCAGCCGACGGCCCCTGCCGGCAGTGAGGGCCATCACGGCGGCGAGCAGCACGACGCTGCCGGCCAACGTGTGCAACACCCAGGGTGACCCGGTCAGGTTCTCGGCCAGAGGCAGGACTGAGCCCAGAGCCACGATCCGGTAGTCGACGCCGCTGCTGCCGAAGACTAGGGCAACGGCCACCACACCGCAGGCTGCGAACCAGAAGAACATGCGGGTCAGGGACGGGGCCGCAAGTGCCGGCTAGAACGCCCCGCGGCTCTCAGCGCAGGACTAGCCGGCCGCATTCGACGCAGGACCGGCCGCCCACTTCAGCGCAGGACTAGCCGGCCGCATTCGGCGCAGTCATGCACCTCCCCTTCGGAGCACCGCTTGATGCGGGCCACCTCGACCGCGGGCATCTGCTGGGGGCATCCGCAGCCTGAGGAGGGATCGAACGTCACCGCCGTGCTCGGCCCAAACGTCTGGCGCAGCCGCTCGTAGTCGGCCACCGTCGACGCTTCGATGCGGGCCACGACCTCCGTCCTCGTCGTCGAGAGTCTCGCGAGTTGCTCGTCGATGGCCGTCTCCGCGGCGGCCAGTTCGGCTTCCAGCACCGTCACCCGCTCGTCGCTGGCGGCTCGCTTCTCCTCCAGAGTCTCAGCCTGCCCGCTCAACTCTTCTGCTTCCATCAATGCCTCGATGGCCCGCTCCTCCAGGACACCCTGCCGCGAGCGCAGCCCGGCGATCTCGTCCTGGAGTGCCTGCAAGTCCCTGATGGCGGTGATCTCGCCGGAATATAGGCGGTTGTCATCCACATCGGCCTTGGCCTGGATGATGGCGGCCTCGTCCTCCAGGCGCTTCTGGCGAGTAAGCACCTCGATGCGCTGCAGGGCCACCGTGTCGATCTGTTGCTGCCGCTCGCGCTGCTCGGAGCGGGCCGTGTCCAAGTCTTGGCGCACGGAGAGGGTGTCCCGCCGGTGCTGGAGCTGCTCCGTCTCGGTGTCTATCTCCTGGATTTGCAGCAGCGGATGAACGCTCTTGGTGGGCTCGCTGCTTTCGTCGGGAGCTTCGTCATCGCGGGGTCCGGCATTGGGCACGGCGTGACACTAAGAAGGTGCGCGGGTAGGTGCAAGCCCGTCTTGTTGCGAGGGAGTGTCTCCCGCTCTTGTTTGCTGCGACCTGAGGGCCGCTCGGGCCACGGCCCCGCCCGTATGGATCGGGTCTGTGTGCCTACCCGCGGGGCCTCCAACGGCTCGCGGCTTGACGCGACGCTCAGAGGCTCTCGCTGCTCGCCTTTGTCTCTGAGGATGCGAGACTGTCTCGCCGTGACTTCGGTGGGCATAGTCGGCGCGGGCCGGGCCGCCACCCTCCACGCCGAAGCAGTCCGAGCCGCCAGAGGTGTGCGCCTGGCGGGGGTGGCGGCCCGGTCGACCTCCTCACCTGGAGCGGCGGCCCTCGCCGGTGCACTGGACTGCCCGGTGCTGACGATGCGGGAGCTGGGCCTCGCCTGCGATGTGGCGGTCATCGCCACTCCCCCGGTTGCCCGGGCTCAAGCTCTGGTCGAGCTGGCCTCGTCCCGGCGGCTGCGGGCCGTGCTGGTCGAGTCGCCCGCGGCGAACACGCTCGACGGAATCGCAGCCCTCGACGCCGCGTTTGCGGGCCGTCCGATCATGGCGGGGGCGAACCTCCTGCACGCGCCGGCCGTGCGCCGGGTGCTGGACGCGGTAGCGGCAATGGACCCTCACCATCTGGAGTTGCGGCTAGCCGTGCCCGACCCGGGTCGGGGCCCGGGCTCCGGCCCAGCCTTCGGGGGCGGCGTGATCGTGGACCCCGCGGCCGGATTCTGGCCCGTGCTGATGGTTGCGCTGGGCGCGGCTGTCGAGTACGTGTCTGTGCCGCGAGTCGAAGTTGTGGACGGGCTCGACCGTGCCGCCGAAGTGGTTCTTCGGGCGGCCGGCAGACGCACGGCCCGCGCGGCGTTGCGTTGGGGCGCTCAGGTGGCCGAAGCCGCCGTCGAGGCTGCCGACTCGGCCCATGTGGCCCGGGTCGACGTGTGGCCGGTGCCCGCAGCCGAGATCGACGGCGCGGTGGCCGGTCCGCCTACGGGCTCGACTCACCCTCTAGCCGCGCTCGGCTTCGTGGCCCAGATCGAGCGGCTGGTCCGCGCCGCCGATGGTGAGGTGCAGCCCTGGCCCGATCTGGCCGTTGCCTCGTCGGCTCTGACGATCTCGGTTGCGGCTGCGCTGTCGGTCCAGCGGAACGGCGCCTCCGTCAATGTCCTTGAAGTGCCCCGCGAGATCTCACCGTTCCAGATCCTCGGCAGCACGCGGCGATAGCCCGGATCGTCGCAGGGCCAGGCGGTCCGTGCCCGCGTCGATGCCGGGGAGTTGAGGCTGCACGCCCGCGGCGCCCCGCCAGGCGGTGAATCGCTCCATCACCAGTTGCTCCACCTGCTGCCAGGTGTGGGCCCTCGGTTCGGCCTCGTCGCGGTTGTATGGCTGGTCGAACACGATCACGTCGTTGCCGCTGGACCTGAGCGCGGCGATGTTGTGGGGCGCGTCGTCCAGGTAGCAGTCGGCCTCCACCTCGGGCTTGTTGCCCAGAAAGCAGATGTCGCGATAGGGGATGCGCTCCGCGTCGAGCCAGTGCACTGTGTCGGCCACCGCCTCGGCGTGGCCCCAGTTGACGTAGAGGCGATGGGTGATCACCCGGATCCACACGCCCGCGTCCGAGAGCCGCCAGAGAGCCTCGGCCGCGCCCTCGATGGCGGGAAGTTTGGCCAGCATCCGGTGCTCGGTGACCGCGGAGCCGTGGTATCGCTCGTATTCGGTGGGACTCAGGTCCCATTCACGGAAGTCGTAGGAGCGCTCCTCGGGGAGCGCTGAAGGATCCACCCCTCGCAGCGAGGCGACGAAGGCCGCGAATCCTGCCGTGTAGTCGGCGACGACCCCGTCGAGGTCCACGCCGAAGACGAATTGCGATGTCTCGTTCAGCGTGTTGCGCTCGGGGTGGCTGCTGTCGGCCCGCTCGGCCTCTAGCCCAGGGCGGCGTCGAGCGCCTCGACGGACGGGGCGAAGTAGAAGGAGCCCGATGCCGGCGTCGAGTAGTCGGTGATGAAGTCGGGCTCCTGGCCGTTGATGCCGTACATCGCCTCCATGCGCTCCCGCAACGGGGCCTGGGTCTTGCAGAAGCCCATGAAGTAGAGGCCGACGGTGCCGTCGTGGAAGGCGTAGGGAGTGGAGCGCCGTACCATCTCGCCGCGCTTGGGGGTTGACTCGTCGGCCGTCGCGCCCTCGCGCAGCTCCACGTGCGACAGGTGTGACCGGGGCACCTGCGCCTCCAGCTTCGTCGAGTCGGCCTTGGTGCGGCCGAAAGTGTTCTCCTCCTGCTCCAGCGACAGGGTGGCCCAGTAGTCGAGGTCGTGGACCCAGCGCTGAGCGATGCAGAAGGCGCCGCCCTCGCCCGGATCGCCGTCGTCGATGATGGCCCGGTCAGGCTCGTCCTCGGGCTCGGGGTTGCCGGTGCCGTCGATGTGGCCGGTGAGGTCGAGGCTGTTCTTGTAGATGAACGTCGGGGTCTCGCGGGCCACCGCCATGTGGCCGGCCACGGCGCGCCGGAAGGTGTGCTGCACCTCCCAGCACAGGTCCTTCTCGGCGTGGTGGACCCAGATGAGCAGCTCCTCCTGGGTGCCCTTGGCCACCCGGGCGCCGTCGGGAGACTCGTAGCCGGGGTAGGGCTGGAAGTCTTCGCCGGTCTCGATGCCCAGATCGGCAGCCAGCGTCGGGCCCAGCAGGATGCAGAGATTGACGCCCTGCGCATCGGCATCGGCCCGGCAGTCGCTCAGCGCCTGACGGATGACTTCGATGTCGGCGCCGTCGACACGGCTCATGTGCGTGTACCACTGGTACTTCTCCAAATCGGTGAGAATCGCCGCCTGCGGTGTTGCCATCGGTTGGCCCTTCTTTCTTGTAGTGAGGTGTCTTTGGGGGGTGGACGGAATCCGCCGGCCTGGGTGACCAGCGTCTAACGGTCCCGTGCACTCTAGACACTAGACCGCCGACGCGGCCCGCCCGCAAACAGGAGCCGCGCTTCTTGGAGGGCGGCGCGGGCCGCGATCAGCGGTCTCGCAGCTCGCGTCGCAGGATCTTTCCCGAAGCGCTCTTGGGGATGGCCTCGAGCACCTCGAAGGCCCGGACCTGCTTGTAGGTGGCCAAGTGCCCGGACACGTGCTCCTGGAGGCCGGCGAGTGTGGGCGCCTCGGCGCTGGGGGCCAGCGTGATGAAGGCCTTGGGCAGCTCTCCCGCCTCCTCGTCGGGAATGCCGATGACGGCCGCGTCGGCCACCGACGGATGGCTGACCAGCACCGCCTCCAGCTCCGCGGGGGGAACCTGGAATCCCTTGTACTTGATGAGTTCCTTGATGCGGTCGACGATCGACACGTGGTCCTCGTCGTCGATGACGGCCACGTCTCCGGTGTGCAGCCAGCCCTCGGGGTCGACGGTCTCGGCGGTTGCTTCGGGGTTGTTGAGGTATCCCTTCATGACTTGCGGTCCGCGCACCAGCAGCTCGCCGCGCTCGCCCACGCCCAGGTCGGCGCCGGTGGAGGGGTCGACTATGCGGATCTCGGTGTTGGAGACGGTCACTCCGCTGGTGCCGGGCCGGAACTGGCCCTCGGGGGTGCAGTGGCTGACCGGGCTCAGCTCCGTCATCCCGTAGCCCTGCACCACCTCGCAGCCCACCCGGGCCGCGGCCGCCGCGGCCAGGTCGGCGCCCAGCGGCGCCGCCCCCGAGAAGATCTGCTTGATCGACGACAGGTCGAAGTTGTCCACCACCGGGTGCTTGGCCAGGCCCAGCACCATGGGCGGCACCGCGAAGAACCGGGTGATCCGCTGTTCCTGCACGAGCTCCAAGGCTCGAACCATGTCGAACCGGGGCATGGTCACCACCCGCACGCCGAAGGCGAGCAGCAGGTTCATCAGCACCTGCATCCCGTAGATGTGGAAGAACGGCAGCACGGCCAGGGCCACCTCGTCCTCGGAGGGGACGAACGTGTGCTCCATCTGGGCGATGTTGGCGACCAGGTTGCGGTGGGTGAGCATCACGCCCTTGGGCAGCCCGGTCGTGCCCGAGGAGTACGGCAGCACGACGACGTGCTCGGCGTAGTCCACCGGCGCCTGGTCGATGGGCTCGCCGAAGAGCGACGCGAGCGGAACGGCCCCCTCGGCCTGTCCCATCACCACGATCTGCTCCACGCCGGTCCCCTGCGAGGCCGCTTGCGCCGTCTCCAGGAACATCGGGATGGTCACGATCCATGAGGCCCCCGCGTCCGTGAGTTGATGGCGCACTTCTTCGGGGCCGTAGGTGGGATTGATCGTGGTGACGGTCCCGCCGGCCAGGGCGATGCCGTGGAACACGATGGCGTATTCGGGGATGTTGGGGGCGAGGATGGCGACGGTGGTGCCCGGGCCCACGCCGCGGGAGCTGAGCCCGCCGCCGAGGCTGCGCACTGCGCCGTGAAGCTCCGAGAACGTGTACGACGAGGCGGCGCCGTCGGTGATGGCCACCTCGTCGGCGCGCTCGGCGGCCGACGCGAAGACGCAGTCGGTTATGGACTGGTCGGGAATCTCCACATCGGGCAGGGGGCTCGTATGGACGATGGTGCTCACGGGTGTCCTCGCAAGGGGTCGTCGGTTCTCGGGCGCAGATTAGCCCGGCGCCGGCCGCGTCCTCGGGTGCCGGGGCAACGAGCCGCCCCTAGCGCACGAGTTGAGGCTCACTCGGCGCTAGCCTCCTTTATCCGTGCGCCTGGGACTGCTTCGCGAATCCGCGCCTTCCGAGAAGCGCGTGGCCCTCGTTCCCGACGGGGTCGAGACGCTCGCCGAGCACGGATGCGACGTTGTAGTCCAGCAGGGCGCCGGGTCGGCCGCGGGGATCGACGACGACTCCTACCGTCGAGCGGGCGCCTCCGTGGCATCGATCGCCGAGGCGGCCCAGTCCGACGTGGTGGTGTCGGTGCGAGATCTGCCGCCGGGCCAGTCGGTGGGCGGGCAGGCCGGCTCGGTTTCCTTCGTCGGGATGTTCGACCCGCTCTGGGCGCCCGAGCGGGCGCAGCGCCACGCTGACGAGGGGACGACAGCGTTCTCGCTGGACCTCGTTCCCCGGATCACACGGGCGCAGACCATGGACGTGCTGTCCTCGATGGGCACCATCGCCGGGTATGAGGCCGTTCTCCTGGCCGCGAGCCGGCTGCCCCAGATGTTCCCGCTGATGATGACCGCAGCCGGGACTCTGGCACCGGCGCGGGTGCTGGTGCTCGGGGCGGGGGTGGCCGGCCTTCAGGCCATCGCCACCGCCCGGCGCCTCGGCGCGGTGGTCGAGGGCTACGACGTGCGACCGGCCGCGCTCGAGCAGATCCGTTCGATGGGTGCCCGGGCGGTGGAGCTGGACCTCTCAGCGGCAGGAGCCGACGCCGCCGGCGTCGAGGACTCCGGCGGCTACGCCCGCGCTCAGAGCGAAGACGTCGCCGACCGTCAGCAGGAGCTTCTGGCCCCCTACGTGGCCGCCTCCGATGTTGTGATCACCACCGCGGCCATCCCCGGGAGGGCGTCGCCGCTGCTGCTCACCGCGGGGATGGTCGACGCCATGGCCCCCGGCTCCATCGTCATCGATCTGGCCTCAGAGCGAGGCGGAAACTGCGCCGTATCGCAGTCGGACGTCGAGGTCGAGCGGGGCGGTGTGACCGTCCTCGCTCCTACCGACCTGGTGTCGCGGTGCGCCCGCCACGCCAGCCAGATGTTCTCCCGCAACCTCGTGGCGTTCCTGCGTCATCTCGCCCCCGACGGCGAGATCGATCTCCGCGACGACGAGATCCTGTCGGCCATGCTGGTGACGCGCGACGGCGCGGTGGCGCATCCGGGCGTGGCCGGGGCGCTCGGCGGGTCGGAAGCGACCGGGGAGGGCTAGTCCGGTGGATCTGCTGATCGCGGTGACCCTCTTCGCGCTGGCCGTGTTCCTCGGCGTCGAGTTGATCACCAAAGTGCCGCCCACCCTTCACACGCCGCTGATGTCGGGGTCCAACGCCATCTCCGGCATCACCATCGTCGGCGCGCTGGTGGCGGCCGGCGCGGACCACAGCACCTTCACCGCGGTGCTCGGGTTCGCGGCCGTCACCCTGGCGATGATCAACGTGGTGGGAGGCTTCCTGGTCACCCACCGGATGCTGGGGATGTTCGGCCCCAAGCGCCGCCGGGAGACCTCCTCTGAGGACCGGTCGGCAGCGTCGGCCGAAGGCGCCGGAGACCGGTGATGGACGACTGGTTCCCGGCGGACGGCGGCTCGTGATGGACGACTGGACCACGCTCGGCTACCTCGCCTCGGCGGTGCTCTTCATCCTGGGCCTCAAGCGTCTCAGCCGGCCCCGGACCGCGGTGAGGGGAAACCAGTTCGGCGCCACCGGGATGCTCATCGCGATCGTCGTCACCCTCACCGACAATGCCATCCTGGGCTTCGAGTGGATCATCGCCGGCCTGGTGCTGGGAACGGCGGTGGGTGCGGTGCTGGCCGTGCGGGTGCAGATGACGGCCATGCCCGAGCTCGTGGCGCTGTTCAACGGCTTCGGCGGCGGCGCGTCGGTGCTGGTGGCGGCTGCGTCGTACATCGAGGCGGCCGACCTGGCCACCGACTCCCCCCGGCTGTCGGCCGCGGCCGCGCTGGCCGCGCTGATCGGCGCGGTCACGTTCACCGGCAGCCTCATCGCCTTCGGGAAGCTGCAGGAGGCGCTGCGATGGTCCGGATTCAAGGGGATGCAGGTTGTGAGCGCGACCGGCGTAGCTGCCGCCGCGCTCTTCGGGGGGCTGATGATCGCCGATGCTGGCAATCCGCTGTGGATGTGGCTGCTGGTCGCGGTCGGGGCAGTGCTCGGCGTGCTGGTGGTGTCGCCCATCGGCGGCGCTGACATGCCGGTGGTGATCGCGCTGCTGAACTCGCTGTCAGGCATGGCCGCGGTGGCCGCCGGATTCGTGCTCGACAATTCGCTGCTGATCATCGCGGGCTCGCTGGTCGGGGCCAGCGGCCTGATCCTGACCCAGATCATGTGCGTCGCCATGAACCGGTCGCTGCTGGCGGTGATGTTCAGCCCCGCCCCCTCGGGAGCGGGCGGCCCCAGCGCCGACGATGTCTATGCGGGCAAGGTCCGCTCGACCTCTCCCGACGATGTGGCCATGCTGCTCGAGGCGGCCGAGCGGGTCGCCATCGTGCCCGGCTACGGGCTGGCCGTGGCCCAGGCCCAGCACGCCGTGCGCGATCTCGCCCGGCGCCTCGAGGAGCGAGGCACCGACGTGGTGTTCGGCATCCACCCGGTGGCCGGCCGGATGCCCGGACACATGAACGTGCTGCTGGCCGAGGCCGAGATCGCCTACGAGCAGCTAGTGGAGATGGACGACATCAACCCCACCTTCGAGCAGACCGACGTGACCATCGTGCTGGGCGCCAACGACGTGGTGAACCCGATCGCCCGCACCGACCCGTCCAGCCCCATAGCGGGAATGCCGATCCTCGACGTTGACAAGAGCGGCGTGGTGGTGGTCATCAAGCGCAGCCTCAGCCCCGGCTTCGCCGGCATCCCCAACCCCCTGTTCGCGGCAGACAACTCGATGATGCTCTTCGGCGACGGCCGCGAGGCCGTGGTCGAAGTAACCAAGGCCCTCCAGCAGATCTGACCGCTCGCTGTCTGGCCGCTCGCTGGCGTTGCCGAACCGGCGGGTTGGCACATCACGGGCGCTGGCCCACAATGCCAGTGCCGGAGTGCCCTCCTGTTCCCAAAGCATCGTCCGCTCTGCCAGGGGGGTGCTCCGGCACCTGGTTCCACCGTTGGGTCGAACCTGCGGCTCAGGCTAGCCGATGAAGTGCTGGAGCGTCGAGCCGTCCGACGGATCAGGCCAGGGCGGGGACGGCCTGCATCGACTCGGCCAGGGCCTCGTCGGAGAGGTCGAGGTCGGCCATCGCGCCCGCGATGTAGTCCTCGTAGGCGGCCAGGTCGAGGTGGCCGTGGCCGCACAGCGCGGTGAGGATCGTCTTGGACTCACCGGACTCCTTGCACGCCAGCGCCTCGCGAATGGCCGCGGCCAGCGCGTGGGTGGGCTCGGGCGCGGGCACGATGCCCTCGGTGCGTGCGAACTGCAGCGCGGCCGCGAAGCATTCCATCTGGCCGATGGCCACTGCCTCGGTCAGGCCCAGATCGTAGACGTGGGAGATGAGCGGCGACATGCCGTGGTAGCGCAGTCCGCCCGCGTGGATCGGCTCGGGGATGAACGCGGATCCCAGGGTGTGCATCTTCAGCAGAGGCGTGGTGCAGGCCGTGTCGCCGAAGTCGTAGCGGTACTCGCCCCGGGTGAGCGACGGGCAGGCGGCCGGCTCCACGCAGCGGATCACCGGCGACATGTTGCCGGCCAGCTTCTCGCGCACGAACGGCATGGACAGGCCGCCGAAGTTGGAGCCGCCGCCGGTGCAGCCCACCAGCAGGTCGGGCGTCTCCCCGACCATGGCCATCTGGCGCAGGGCTTCCTCGCCGATGATCGTCTGATGCAGGATCACATGGTTGAGCACACTGCCCAGCGAGTAGCGCACCGCCGGGTCGACCGCGGCCACCGAGATCGCCTCCGAGATAGCGATCCCCAGCGAGCCGGGATGTTCCGGATCCTCCGCCAGCAGGCTGCGGCCGTAGTCCGTGACCGTGGAGGGGCTGGGGTGCACGGTGGCTCCCCACACTTCCATCATCGTCTTGCGGTAGGGCTTCTGGCGGTACGAGGCGGCCACCTGCCAGACCTCGCACTCCATGCCGTACTGGGCGCAGGCGAAGGCCAGGGCGCTGCCCCACTGGCCCGCGCCGGTCTCGGTGGTGAGCTTGGTGACGCCCTCGGCGTGGTTGTAGAACGCCTGCGGGACCGCGGTGTTGGGCTTGTGGGAGCCGGCCGGGCTGACGCCCTCGTACTTGTAGAAGATCTTGGCCGGCGTGTCGAGGACCTTCTCCAGGCGGCGGGCCCTGAACAGGGGGCTGGGCCTCCACAGGCGCAGCACGTCGATCACCTCGCCGGGGATGTCGATGAAAGAGTCGCCGCTCACCTCCTGGAGGATCAGTCCCATCGGGAACAGCGGGGCCAGGTCGTCGGGCCCGGCCGGCTCGAGGGTGCCGGGATGCAGCGGAGGCGGCGGAGGGGCCGGAAGGTCGGGGATCACGTTGTACCACTGGGTCGGCATCTCCGACTCCGGCAGCGTCACGCGGTAGTAGTCGTCGGCCATGGCGCTGGTCCTCTCAATTGCTCATGGGTCGTGCGTTGGTCCCGCGACCATAGCGCCGCGCTCGGACACGGGCCCCGCTCGGATGCCTGATTCCGGCCCGTTCCGCACCCTACGCTCGGATCTGAGAAGAGGCTGTGCGCACGGACAGCTGCGAACAGGCTGACGCAAGTTGCTGACGGCAAGAGAGGAATGGGCAGAGAGCCATGGACAACAGACGAGAGGACGACAGCCGAGAGGACGACAGGCGAAGAGACGACAGACGAGAGGACGACGGCCGAAACTGGATCCTGGGAGCGGCGCTGCCCCTGGCGGCCATCGCGCTGGTCGTCGCCATCGCCTCGGCGCTGTCGGGCGGCGACGCCGACGACGATGCGGTGCGCTCCCCGGCGGACCAGATCGCGGCATCGGCCGCGCTGAAGGTCGAGGATCCTGCGGCCTACACGAAGCAGTTCGTCAACGACGCGGTGCGCCTCTACGAGGAGCGGGGCCTCGACGCGCTGCTTCAACACGCGAGCGACCCCGGCCACATGGACGGCGCCTGGTACATCGGGGTGATGGACAACGAGGGGACTTCGATCGGCCATCCCAATCCGGCAGTGCGCGGCCAGAGCCTCTTCGGCCCGGCTGGGATCGACGTCAGCGGCAACCGCTTCGGGCCCTCCTTCGTGGACGCGACCGCCAACGGAGGCTGGATCAGCTACGTGTATCACAACCCCGAGACGGGCGAGTGCGGCCAGAAGCACGCCTGGGTGGTGCGCCGCGACGACATCTTCATCGGCTCCGGCTGGTACGAGCCGAGCCATCCGCTGCTTCCCTCCAAGTGCGCTCCGGCCGACTACGCCGCGGCCACCGTCGACCGGGCGGTCGCGCACTACCGCGCCGAGGGGCTCGACGCAGCCGTCGCGCGCCACAGTTCGGCGGCTGCCACAGACGGGCGCTTCTATGTGTTCATCCTCGACGCCAACGACGGCATCGTGCTCGCGCATCCCGCCGCCACCTACATCGGCGAGAATCTGACAGTCGGAAGCGAGGCCTACGGCGACGCCGGCTACTTCTATGCCCGCGACCTGATGCAAGCGACCCCGCAGGGGACTTTCGTGCCCGGCGTGATCGGCGTTCCGACCATGGACGAGCGCAACCCGTTCCACACCATCGAGGAGGTGAAGCACTACTACGCGGTGCGCGTCGACGACCTGATCTTCGTCAGCGGCTGGTACACCCCGGCGCCCGCGAAGGCCGACCCCGGCGAGTACGCGCGCCTGCTTGTCGGCCGAGCGCTGACCCACCTCGACGACCGGGGCGAGGCCTCGCTGCTGGAGCGCTACAACGACCCTGAGAGCCTCGACGGGCCCTGGTACGTGTTCGTGCTCGAGGACCGCGGGGGCGACCTCTACACCGTGGCGAACTCGAACCTTCCGGACTTGGTGGGCACGACCCGCGAGCGCATCGACGCGAACGGCTACAACTACGGCGAGGCGTTCGCGGCGGTGACCGAGCAGGGCGGAGGCGAGTGGGTCAGCTACCTGATCACCCATCCCCAGACCCGCGAGGACGCCCCGAAGCACAGCTGGGTCGTGCGACGCGGCGACCTGCTGATCGGTGCCGGCTGGTACCAGGGAATCCAGTAGAGGCACATCAGTCTGGGCCGTCGCCCACCAGCGCCGACGGGCGGCACGGATCCCGGCTGCACGCGGCCGGGCTGGCCGGGCTGCGTCGGCCGGTCCGGGAGGTGGGCCGGGCCGGTCGTCAGGCCGCGCAGACGATCTCGAAGTAGTCGGTTATCTCGCGGAAGGTGACCACCCCGAGGGCCCGGCCCGTTTCGCTGATCAGCACCAGGTAGCGGTGGCCGAGGTCGGCCATGACGCGCAGCGCCTCGCTGATGGACGCGCCGGGGGTGGCCGCGGCGATCTCGGTGGTCATCCAGTCGGCGACTTCCTCGGCCTCGAGGTCCTCCACCCGGCACGCGACCTTCAGGAACACGTCGTGCTCGGTGAGCTCCCCGATCACCGCGCCGCGGTCGCTCACCACCGAGACCAGCCCGGTCTCGGCCGCCAGCATCGCCCCGATGGCCGCCGCGAGTGAGTCATCGGGCCTCACCAGCAGCGGGTCGCGGGCGGCCAGGCCGGCGAGATCCACGAAGTGCAGGTTGTGCTCGGGCGACAGCTCGGGGCCCAGCTTGCTCTGCGATCCCAGGAAGGACGCCGCCAGTCGGATCAACTCGTAGTGGTTGATGCTGCCCAGGAGGTCGCCGTCGGCGCCGGTCACCGGCAGGTTGCGGAACCGGCGGGCGTTCATGGTCCGCAGGGCCTCGATGGCGGAGGCGTCGTGACCGATCACTGTGGGCTCGGCCGTCATGAACCGGTCCACTGGCTCGTCCCACGTCTCGGGCGACTGCACCACGCGTCTGGTGATGTCCCGCTCGGTGAAGATGCCCGCCAGCCGGGCGCCGTCGGTGACCACCGCGCAGCCGGTGTGCTGCGCGGCCATGGCCGCCACAACGCTGCGGACCTTGCGACCGCTGGGGACCACCACCAGCGACGACAGCCTCATGCCCGACAGCTGCATATTCTCGAAATGCTGCACGATGTTGATGTTGGTCACGGCTCTCCTAGCTGGCTTCGCTCGGTCGAACGCGTGTCCGAATCTAACGCACGTCCGAATCTGGGGTCGCGGCCCTCCGCGAAGGCTTCGCGGGCCTCGGCGGAGTCGCCCATCAGGTAGGCCTCGAAAGTGAAGCCCTGCTCCCACCGGTACTTGTCCTCGAGGCTGCCGTCCTCCACTCCGTTGAGGGACCGTTTGGCGATGGCGATCATCTGGGGGGATTTCGAGGCTATGCGGCCGGCTATCTCGAGGGCGGTCGGCCTGAGCTCCGCCCGCTGCACCACCCGCTCCACGGCTCCGTGCCGGTGGGCCTCGGCCGCGTCGATGGTGTCGCCGGTGAAGTACATGTAGCGCACCTTCTGCACGCCGAACATGCGCTGCAAGTGGGCGCCCATGCCCATTCCGCCCCGGTCGATCTCGGGCACGCCGAAATAGGCGTCGTCGGCAGCCACCACCACATCGGCCGCGCCCGCGATGCCGATGCCGCCGCCCAGCACGTAGCCGTGCACCGCGGCGATCACCGGCTTGGGGTTGAGGTGGATAGCCGCGAAGGTGTCGTAGTTGGCCTTGTTTGCAGGCACGATAAGACTCGGGTCGGCTGCCATCTCCTTGATGTCGAGCCCGGCGAAGAACCCCTTGCCCACCGCCGCGATGATGATCACCCTCACGTCGTCGCGCCGCCCGAGGGCCTCGATCTCTGCGGCCAGCGCGAACTGCGCGTCCACACCGAACGCGTTCACCGGAGGGTTGCACAGTTCCAACTCGGCAATGCCGTCGGTCACGTGTGTTCTGTAGGGACTAGCCATGGTGTGGGCGCGGAGGGACTTGAACCCCCGGCCTCTTCCTTGTAAGGGAAGCGCTCTGAACCGCCTGAGCTACGCGCCCGCGTCATTCAGCCTAACCCCCGCTCTGTTGCTGATAGTTGCGCTCAAGATTCCCTGCGCTGCCCTCGCCTTGATGTAGCATGGCTTCAATGAGTTACCCCGCCACCATCACCATCGACCGACCCGAGCGGATGGCCAACTGGCGTCCCATCGGGCAGCAGATCCTCGTGATACCCCATTGGCTCGTTCTGCATACCGTGATGAATGTCGCGGCGAGCATCACGGCCATCGTTGCATGGTTCGCCGTCCTCTTCACCGGCAAGCTGCCGCCGGGGATCGCCGCCTTCCATGCGACCTACGTGCGCTTCCGGGCCCGTACCTTCTCCTACGGGCAGTTTCTCACGGACAAGTATCCTCCGTTCGACTTCGCTCCCGCCACCGAGGATCCGGGCGGCGCGGGGATCTCGGTGAGCGTCTCGCCCCGACTCGAGGAAAGGAACCGGCTCAATGTCTTGTTCCGGTTCATCGTGCCCTTCGCATGGCTGACGCTGATAGGCATGCTCGGGCTGATTTACGGGTTCGCGTCGCTCCCCGCGTGGGTCTGGATAGTCGAGCTGGTGCTGGGCGCCGTGCTGATTCCGGGCGCCGTCTTCTCCGGCGTCGTCTGGGTGATCTCCGGCGTCGCCACCATCTTCGGCTTTCTGGCGGTGCTCTTCACCGGCCGCTGGCCAGAGGGGCTGTTCCGGATGTCGGCAGGCTGGGTGCGGGTCGATGCGCGGCTGTGGGCCTACTCGATGCTGCTCACCGACGAGTACCCCCCGTTCTCGATCGACTGATCTCTCCCGGTTCGCTCCGGGCACGCGGACCCTCAGGAGCGCAGTCAGCCGCCGGTCAGCCGCCGGTCAGCCGAACGTAGGACTCCAGCAGGCTGTCCAGCAGTTTGGGAGTCGCGGCCACCGGGGCTCTTCGGGCCGCGTGGTCGGTGGTAACCAACTGCCGACCGAGGCCGTCGGTGACGTCGACGCCGGCCTCCCGGCACACCAGCAGGCCGCCCAGATAGTCCCAAGATCCCAGGCCCGATGCCGAGAAGTCGATGTAGCCGTCGAGGCGCCCGGCGGCCACTGCACACAGCTCAAGCGCGGCCGCGCCCAGCGTCCGGACCTGGGCCCATCCGCCCCACCCGGGCGCCTGCCCGTTGACGGCGACCACCGCGGAGCGCAGCGACTGCTCCTTCCTGGTCGCCAGCGGCACACCATCGAGCCGGGCGCCGCCGCCCCGCACCGCCTCGAAGCGCTCACCGTTGCCGTGGTCGTGCACCACCGCGGCCAGCGGAACGTCCCTGTCCACCACGCAGATGCTGGTGGCGTAGTAGCGGATGCCACGGGACGCGTTGGTGGAGCCGTCCACCGGATCCAGTACCGCCACCGGGCCGTCGCCGGCTTCGAGACCGCTCTCCTCGCTGAGCACCCGCAAGCCGCCGGAGCGCAGCGCGGCGGTGGCCGCCGCGTCCGCGGCCAAGTCAAAGCCGTACTGGCCCGGCTTGCGGCCGGTGGGGCCCCAGTCGGCGCATCCGGCCAGAGCCTCGACGGCGGCATCGGCGGCGGCATTGACCACATCGAGAAGGTCGTGGGACATCCTCGCCAGTGAACCAGACCGGCCGCCCGAGTCACACCCCGCAGCCCATTCGGCACGATACAGTGCCGCACAGTGCCGCGCCGTCCCGCCGATCGTGTACATCCGACCGCATGCGTGACAGCAGCGGGAACATTGCCGCCATGTCTCGCGGCTGTGGCACGCTGTCGCTGGAGCCATCGTTCGATGCAAGGGGGATCCGAGTGTCGCTGATCGATCTGCACGGGTTCGTCGCCAACCTCAAGGACCATGTATCGGAGCACGGCTTCCACGTCCACGGCGATCGGCACTTTGTGGAGACGTACTCCAACCGCCAGACGTGGGAGGTCGACCTGCACCCCGACCACGCCTGCGGCGGACCGCTGGACATGGTGCTGTGCGTCGAGGCCGAGTCGCGCACCCTGCTGACGTTCGAGGACGACGTGAACAGCCGCCCTGATGACGAGGACCCCGACGACGCCATCACGGTGCCGATGACGCTGAGCTTCGTGCTCCCGCCGTTGCACCTGGGCCCGGACCTCCTGGTTCTCGCCACCGATCTCGCCGCCATCGGAGGCCCCGAGCTGCCGTTGCAGGTGTCGTCGGTCGACCGGGTGGCAGCTGTGACAGACGCCGCGGAGCGGACCGTGAATATCGACGGCCGCATCGAGCTGGCCCTGAGCAGGATCTACCTGGGACAGGACCTCGAGGTGCTGTGCGACATGCTCGACCGGGCCAGCAACGTCTGCGAGTTCCTGCTCGACCGGGCCCCCGCCTGGCTGGGCGAGTTGTAGATCAGCCCCGGCGGCTGATCGCTACAAGCGCGGCTTCCCGCGGTTACGAGTCCGTCGTCTTCCGCAGCGCCTCGAGCGCCCGGTCGGCGTGGATGCGCATGTTCAGTTCGGACCTCACCGTCGTCAGCACGGTGCCGCCGCGGCCGATCACGAACGTTCTTCGCTTGTTAGGCAGGAGACCCTTGCGGACCACGCCGAAGCTGCGGGCGATGCCGCGGCCCGGGTCTGACAGCAGCGGGAATCCCAGGGCGTTGGCGTCGGCGAACTCGAGTTGCCGATCAACCTGATCGGCGCTGATTCCCACGACGCTGGCCCCGAGTTCGGCGAACTCCGCCGACAAGTCGCGGAAATGGCAGCTCTGGCGCGTTCAACCAGCGGTCATCGCCTTGGGGTAGAAGTACATCACGACCGGCCCGACCGCGAGCAGGTCGCGCAGAACCACGGTCTTGCCGTGCTGGTCGGGCGCCTCGAAGTTCGGGGCTCTGTCACCAATCCTCAACAAGGTCCTCCTCGGTTCACAGGATGCTCCCATCTAGCTGTTCGGGGTTCAGTATCGCGCGGCCCTCAGATGCCGATTGAGGCGGCGACGCGGTCGGCGTGGAAGTCCTCCCCTCCCCAGGAGCGGGCCAGCGCCCACGAGCGTTTCAGATACAGGTGCAAGTCGTGCTCTGTGGTGTAGCCGATGGCGCCGTGGCACTGGAGGGCGGCCCGGCCCGTCACCGCGGCGGCGCGGGTGGCCAGCCATTTGGCCTGCGACACGCTGCGGCCGCCGTCTGCGAGCCCATGGGCCAGGTCATAGGCCGCGTACAGCACCGCCGGACCGGCGAACTCGATCTGGATCCGGGCGTTGGCCAAGTGGTGCTTCACGGCCTGGAAGCTCCCGATGGGCTTGCCGAATTGGTGGCGCTGGGCCGCGTAGTCCACGGTGAGATCCAGCATGGCCCGGCTCAGCCCGACCAGTTCGGCCGCGGTGCCGAGCACTCCCCTGTCGAAGGCGGCCTCGACCGCTTGGGGATCCTCAGTGACGGTCTGGCCCGCGGCAACCGGCCTCACTCGTCCGCAGTGCCGGGAGCCATCGACAGTATCCACCGGCTCGACTTCCACCTCTTGCGCCTCATAGAGCCGCAGACCGCTGCCTGCGACGAGCAGGAACGTCTCGGCGAATGTCGCTGAAGGAACAGCTGCGGCCGAGCCGAAGCCGATGGCCTCAGCCGGCCCCGCGACGCCCAAGTCGGTCGCCACGACCGATCTCTCCGCGCTTGGATCGGCGGCCGCGGCCGGCCCCGCGACGCCCAGGGGCGCGGCCACCATGGCCGTCTCCGTCAAGGGATGGGGCAACGCGGCCCGGCCGGCCTCCTCCAGCACCGGCACCAAGTAGGTCTCGTCGAGCCCCAGGCCTCCGTCCTCCTCCGGCACAAGCACCGACAGAGCGCCGACCGAAGCCAGCGCCTGCCACGGTGCCGGGTCCGGTGCCCGCGCCCATGCCGCCCGAACCGCGTCGGGCGGGCAGATTTCGGCGAGCAGATCCCGCACCGTCGAGCGCAAAGCCTCCCGGTCGTCACCGAGAGCGAACTTCATCGGGGCAGCTCCTCGCTCCGATCCGCCGGTCCGCACGCGCGGACCTCCCGGTCGTCGCCAAGCTCGAACCTCATCGGGGCAGCCCCAGTACGCGTTCGGCCACGATGTTGCGCTGCACCTCGTTGGTGCCGGCATAGATGGGGCCGGCCAGCGAGAACTGGTGTCCCTTGCTCCACGGCCCCTCCAGCTCGGCGTCGGCGCCGAGCAGGTCCAGGGCGATCTCGTGCAGCTCGATGTCGAGTTCCGACCACCACACCTTGGCCAGGCTCGCCTCCGAGCCGAGGTCGCCGCCGTCGAGGAGCGTGGTGATCGTCTGCAGCGTCTGGAGGCGGTAGGCGTCGACGAGCATCCACGCCGCAGCGATGCGGCGGCGCAGGGCCGCGTCCCCGCCCCGCTCCGCCCACAGATCGAGCAGGCCGGCCACGGTGGCCTGGTAGCGGCCCGGCGAGCGCAGGAGCCCGCGTTCGGTGCTGGCCGCCGACACGGCCACGCTCCAGCCTCGGTCCACCTCCCCCAGGACCACGCTGGTGCCGACGGCGTCGTCGGGCAGGAACGCCTCGGTGAAGAACACCTCGGCGAAACCCTCGTCGCCGTCGAGCCGGCCGAACCCCCGCACAACGATCCCGTCGAGGTCCAGCGGCACCAGCAGGTACGTCAGCCCGCGGTGGCGCTCAGAGTCGGGATCGGAGCGGAACAACCCGAAGAGGTGGGTACAGAACGCGCCCCGGGTGGTCCAGGTCTTCTGGCCGTCCAGCACCCACCCGCCCGGCACACGCCGGGCCCTGCTGGACACCCCGGCCAGGTCGCTGCCCGCGTTCGGCTCCGACCAGCCCTGGCACCACAGGTCCTCCGCGGCGGCGATGCGCGGCAGCAGCAAGTCCTTCTGGGCCTGAGTACCGTGCTCGAAGATCGAAGGCGCCAGGATCTGGATCCCGTTCTGGGTGACCCGCTGGGGGGCACCGGCCCGCCAGTATTCATCCTCGAAGATCAGCCAGTCCCACAGCGTGCCGTCGCACCCGCCGTAGGCCTCGGGCCAGGCCACAGCCGACCATCCCGCCTCGAACAGCCGCCGCTCCCACAGCAGCTGCTGGGCGAACCCCTCGCGCGTGTCGCCGGAGAGTTCGGCACCGATCTCCACCCGCCACCCGGCCAAATTGCGCTCCAACCACCGGCGCAGATCCTGCCGCATGGCGGCCTGCGTCTCGCTCCAGTTCAGGTCCATCTCAGCCCCCGGTCCTCGTTCTTGCCTCTCAACGACGGATCGCCAGCCGTTCGGCGGCCAGGCGGTTCATGCTGACGCCTGCCTCGGCTGCGTCCATCGCCAGGGCACGGTGGGTCTCGGGGGGGACGCGAAGGGTGAGGGTGCCGCTGTAGCGTCGCGTGGACAGCGGCTCCGGCACCGGGTCGCCGTCCTCGCGCAGAATGCTCACGGCGAACGCCACCACGTCCCTGATGCCGGCGAATGCCCCTTCGGGCGTGTCGTCCAGGTGGCTGAGCGACCCAAACTCCGCGCACAGGCCCACGTACATCTCGTCCTCGTCGGACCAGATAACCCGGTAGGCATAGCGGTCGGCGCCGTTCATGGCGATTCCTCCCCTAGTTTGTCGATTGCCTTGATGACCTGTCGTACCTGATAGGGCTTGGCCATGCCCTTCACGGACTGGATGTTGACCAGCGGCTCGCCCTGCCAGGGCGTCTTGTAGAACAGGTGGCTGCCTCTTGCCCGAGGTTGCCCGAAGTAGCGGTCGCAGACCTTGCGCAGGTCGTCGAACCGGACGTTCCGGGGGTTCCCCCTGATCCTCGCCAACGCCTTGTCCACCGTAGATATGATAGCATTAGTGCAACCATACAGCCTGTCAGGAGTTCTTGTGTATCAGGCGTTATCTGAGGGCCCGCGGTCCGGGTGCTGGTCAGGGGCCGAGCATTGTGGCGGGGACTACCTGAATGCCGTCTGGGCGACGATACGCGGGGCCCCGTGCGGTGACGACGACCAGACCGGCGTAATCAACGCTTCGCGGTGGTGGCGTACGCCAGCTGCGGCCAGCACGTCCGTCTACAGGCTGGGCAGCCTTGTCGGCCACCCACGCACACATAACACTTTGAGGGTCTTTTACCTAACGTTTTGAGGGAGTAGCGGACAACGTTCTGGGACCAGGCTCTGAGCGGCGTCCCGTAGTCGATCAGCTTGGGCGTGATGCCGCGGCTTCGTCGGCCAGGGCGATGAGCCGTGCTCGGATGGCGGTGCTGTCGGCGGCCAGGTCCACCGTGGCGAAGCGTATTCTGTGCCCTTGGATTACCGCGGACTCGTCGACATCCTCGCCGACGGAGGGATGCAGCAGCAGTCCAGACGAATCGAGGGATCTGGTGTCACTGTCGCTTTCCTGGGATCTCAGATAGGCGTACATCTGGAAGATGTAGCCCCTGTCCAGGGTCAATGACCTGCGATAGCCCGGCTTCAAGATGCTGGTGAACTTGGTGTCGATGACCATGCGATGCCTGCGACGGTGCTCACCGGTTGGAGGGCTCTCCAAGACGATGTCGGTCTGCATCCCGGGCATGATCTCATCCATTCGCGAAGTCTTGGTCCGCTCCTCGATCGGCCAGTGGATCCTCTTGCCGGGGTTGACCGACCACCCGCGGGGACCGAGCACCGTGCTGTAGAAGCCTCCCATCGCCTTCTCGAACAGTTCTCTCGCCCATACTTCGTCCCTATCGGGTGCGGGCAGGCGAGCGCGGCCGGGATCCTCGGTGGGCAGACTCAGCCTGAGGGCCAACTCCGCGGCCGCGAGCATCTGGCGGTCCTCGGCGTTAGCCCTGTCCGCGGCGACAGCGTCTCGGATACTCCTCGAACGGATGCCTGCGGAGGTCTCGTCGCCCACTCCGGCTCGGTCGAGAGCCGCGTCGAGGCTCCGGCACCGCCTGACCAGAGACTCCTCACTCACAATGCCGCGCAACTTGTTGAGGGCTGCCTTGACGAGACGATTCCGAGGGGTGTCTGTGGTCAACTCTTCGAAGGAGCAGGCGACCCTGCCTTGCCGCAACAGGCTGCGGCGCTCAGTGCGGAGGACATCGATACGTCCGGGTTGCCGGTCACGACCCCGACGGCCTTTATGGCCATTGCCGAGACTGTCTGACCGCGATTGTCGAAGGGCAGGCCGTACTTCTTGGTGTATGTGGACTTGATGGCGATGCGATCGCCCACATGAATGGACTTTGACCTCCTCGATCCAGCGGTCGGGGAAATCGTGCTCCCATACTCCTTCTTCGATGAAGCGGTTGGTCTGGTCGATGGTGCCGCCCCCGAATGCCGCTCCCACGAACCATGCAGGTCGCGGCTCGGCAGTGTCAGGATCTGGAGCCATGGGTGAACCTCTTGGGTTCCGCTCGTGGACTCGGTGGGCTCGGTGGGGATCGAACCCACGACCAAGGGATTATGAGTCCCCTGCTCTGACCACTGAGCTACGAGCCCACTGCGACCCTACCGGCCCCTTGCCCCCAAGCCGTCGGCGCACGGGCGGGCACGGCCGGGGCGGCGTCCATGCCCCGGAAGGGCTCAGGCTTCGATTGTTCGGACGTTCAACCCGAGTGTGGGTGCGGCTTCTATCAGCGACTCGTTGCGGTCGGCGGCGGCGAGGCATATCTCGGCGTCGATGACGCGTGCGGCGGCGATTGCTTCCAGTGACAGCAGGTTCAGCCGCAGTCCGCCGGACAGCAGTTCGGCCATCGGCCACCCCAATGTGCGCAGCGACACCATCTCGATGTCCGCTGGAAGTCGCACGAGCGACGCGATGGCCGCTGAGGCGGCGGCGGGGGCGAGCCCGGACAGTCGGCGTGACATCGAGCCGACGACCGTCGAGTCGATCACCGCCCGGCACAGTCGGTGATACCACAGGCCCGTCGTGGCGATGCGGGCGTCGCTGAGCCGAAGGGCCGTCGGCTCCCTGCCGAGCAGCACGGCCAGCAGCAAGTGGTCATCGACAAGAACCGCGCCGCTCACTGACGCTCATGCCAAGTCGGGATCTTCGGCAGCGACGTCGGCGGCGAGCGCCGCGTATCCGCCCGCTTCTTCGATTGCCTCGGCGAGCAAACTGCGCAGCCCGTCGCCGTCTGCGGGGACGACCAGCAATGCGGTGCCGAGATCGGCGATCTCGACTGGTCCGCCGTCGGCAATTTTCCATCGGCGACGGGTCTCGGCGGGCAGCGCCACCTGGCCCCGGTGCGAGACGTGATGGCGAACGATCATCATGCCGACACCTTACAAGACGACACTATACGATTACAAGTCAAACTCGGGCCGCGCTGAGGGATGGGTTACCGATGCGCTGGAAACCTCCGGGCTGCTCGCAGACGACGAATGAGCGCCGTGCTATGGCTCCGGGGGTGGGACTCGAACCCACAACCTAGCGGTTAACAGCCGCTTGCTCTGCCGGTTGAGCTACCCCGGATCGGACCGTGATGCTACCAGCGACCCCGAGGCCGACCCCTCGATGCGGCGACCGTGCTCGATCAGCCAGGGGAGCAGGCTGGCCAGCGCGTCGCCGCGGGTGTTCCGCTCGTCGAGCCGCTCCGACTGCGACTTGAGCCAGGCGACGCTCGCGCTGTACTGCTGGCGCAGGTTGGGATCGCCGGCGGAGGCCGCCAGGCGACGCAGGTCGTTCATGGCCCGGCTGGCGGTGAGCCGGGCCACGCGGGCCAGCACATCCTCGACGGACGCGTCGCCCGCGTCCACCGCGAGCCGGCGCAACAGTTGCGCCGCCGGTTGCGACACCCGGTCGGAGGCCTCTACCACTCCCCTCTCGTGTTCGAGGGCCTCGAAGGCCTCGCGGTGCACCGGATCCCCGAAAAGCATGGCGTGCAGGCGTCCGGCCACCTCGTCGGGCCGGTGAACGGCCAGCTGCAGAGCCTCGTCCTCGGGCGTCAGGCGATCGTCGGCTGATCCTCGGGCCGGACCGGCGCCCGCCGATCGGGCCGGTGCCATGCTGGGGCCGCCGGCCGCGAACCGTCGCAGGTGGTCGGGATCCACATGGCACCGGTCCGCGATCTCGACGACGTGCGGGTCGCGCACCATGGGGTCGGGATGCTCGTTGACCACCGCCACCGCCCTCTCCGCGGACCGGGCCCGGCTCTCGATGGTGGACAGGTCGGCGCTGGCCAGGGCCCGATCCACCCGGAACTGCAGGAAAGGCAGAGCGTGCTCCATCGCCCGATGGAGAGCCTCCGGTTCGGCGCGACCCAGATCCCCGGGGTCCTTGCCGGGGGGCAGATCGGCCACCAGCACCTCCAGCTCGAACTGGCGCTCCCAGGCATAGACGCGGCCCGCGGCCGCGGCCCCCGCGGCGTCGGCGTCGAAGGCCAGCACCAGCCGGTCGGCCGAGAACCGCTTCAGCAGCCGCACATGCTCCTCGGTCAGGGCGGTTCCGCAGGTGGCCACGGCCAGTTCAATGCCGGCCTCGGCGCACCCGATCACGTCGGTGTAGCCCTCGCACACCACCGCCCGGCCCGCCTTGACGATCTCCTTGCGGTGCTCGTGCAGCCCGTAGAGGACCTTGCTCTTGTCGTAGGTCTTGGCGTCGGTCGAGGTGTTCAAGTACTTGGGGCCGTCGGTACCGGGCATGATCCGGCCGCCGAAGCCGACCGGATCGCCCCGCTCGTCGGTGATGGGGAACATAATCCGGCCGCGGAAGAAGTCCTGCTGGCGCCCGCCCCGGTTCACGAAGCCCAGTCCCGAGTCGCTCAGGTCTTCGTCGGACAGGCCCAGATGCCTCGCCAGATGGTCCCAGCCGTCTGGTGCCCACCCGATCTTCCAGCGGCGCACCAGGTCGCCGTCGTAGCCGCGGGACCGGAGATAGTTGCGGGCTGGCCCGGCGTCCCGGCCGTCGAGCAGCCGCTGGTGGTAGAAGTCCCTGGCCTTGGCCACCTCCTCCAGAAGCCTCCGTCGGCGGCTGCGGGCCGCGCTCTCGTCGCGGCTGGTGTAGTGCAGCCTGATCCCGGCCCGCCCGGCCAGAAGCTCGACCGCGCCCGCGAAGTCGAGTCCCTCGATCTCCTGCACGAAGGTGATGACGTCGCCGCTGCGCTGGCAGCCGAAGCAGTAGTACACGCCCTTGCCGGGCGACACCGACAGCGACGGCGTGCGCTCGCCGTGCAGGGGGCAGCGGGCCATCCACTGCCTCCCGGACCGCTTGATCTCGGTGTGCTCGGCGATGATCGCGACGATGTCGGTCGCCGCCCGCACCCGGGCGATGTCGTCCGCCACGATCCCCATTCGGGCCGAACCTACCAGCGCTACCGGACATGGGAGGGCGCGTGTCTCTGCTGAGCGGGTTACTGCTGGAGTTGTTCGGTCAGGTAGGTGGGGAGGCGGTCGATGCTGACGCGGTCCTGGGCCATGGAGTCGCGGTCGCGCACCGTCGCGGCGTCGTCTTCGAGCGTGTCGAAGTCGATGGTCACGCACAGCGGGGTTCCGATCTCGTCCTGGCGCCGGTAGCGGCGACCTATGGCCTGGGTCTCGTCGTAGTCGCAGCTCCAGCGGCCCTTGAGCAGGTCGAACACCCGCTCGGCCACCGGCACCAGAACGTCCTTGCGCGACAGCGGCAGCACCGCCACCTGGTACGGCGCCAGCCGGCGGTCGAGGCGGAGCACCACCCGCTCGGCGTTGTTGACCTCCTCGGTGTCGTAGGCCGACATCAGGAAGGCCATGGCCGCCCGGGTGGCGCCCGCGGCGGGCTCGATCACGTGGGGCACGTAGTGCTCCTCGGTGGCCGGGTCGAAGAACTCCAGGCGCTCGCCCGAATGCTCGGCGTGGCAGCGCAGGTCGTAGTCGCCCCGGTTGGCGATGCCCTCCAGCTCGTCCCAGCCCCAGGGAAACAGGAACTCGACGTCGGAGGTGGCCGACGAGTAGTGGCTCAGCTCGTCGGCTCCGTGGGCCCTCAGCCGCAGCATCTCATTTCTGATGCCCAGATCCAGGTACCACTGGTGGCGGGCCTCGCACCAGTGCTCGAACCAGGCTGCGGCAGAGTCCGGCGGGACGAAGTATTCCATCTCCATCTGCTCGAACTCGCGGGTGCGGAACACAAAGTTGCCCGGCGTGATCTCGTTGCGGAACGACTTCCCTATCTGGGCGATGCCGAACGGGGGGCGCTTGCGGCTGGCTCGCAGCACGTTGGCGAAGTTGATGAACATGCCCTGGGCCGTCTCGGGCCGCAGGTAAACCTGGGCCGCCGAGTCGGCCACCGGACCGGCGTGGGTGGCGAACATGAGGTTGAACTGCCGCGGCTCGGTCAGCGAGCCCCTCTCGCCGCACTCCGGGCAGGTCTCCGGATCCTCCAGCTTGTCGGAGCGGTGGCGGGTCCCGCACGAGCGGCAGTCCACGAGCGGATCGGTGAAGTTCTCGAGATGGCCCGAGGCCTCCCACACCGCGGGCGGCGACAGGATCGACGCGTCCAGGCCGACCACGTCGTGGCGCATCTGGACCATCGACCGCCACCACTGCTCCTTGACGTTGCGCAGCAGCAGCACTCCCAGCGGTCCGTAGTCGTAGGCCGAGCGGAAGCCGCCGTAGATCTCCGCGGAGCGGAACACGAATCCCCGCCGCACGCACAGGTTGACGATGGCGTCGAACAACTCCGGGCTGGGGCGGGACTCGGCCATGGGCGCCAAGGGTAGGAGGCCGAGCGGGTGAAGCCGCTATGCGCGTTCCAGCACCGTCACCGACCGCAGCCGCCGCTCCAGGTGGGCCTCGATTGCGGCCGTTGCGATTGCGGTCACCTCCCTGGCGGCGTCATCGGCCGGCCGGCGCAGCACCGCTCCGAGCTGGCCGCCGAGGATCTGGCGCAGCATCTCCAGCGCGTCGCGGCTGATCGGCCGGCCCTGGCGGCACCGGTGGCACAGAACCCCGCCGGCCGCAATGTCGAGGGCCTCGAAGGGCTCGCCCCCGCCGCAGGCAACGCAACTGCCGAGTTCGGGCTGCACCCCCTCTAGGGCGAGCAGCTTCAGGAAGAACCCCGCGACGACGAGGTCGCTGTCGATGCGGTCCAGGGTGGCCAGAGCCCGCACGAGCATTGTGTGGCGGTCGGGGTCGCCTCCGGTCTCGGGTGCCAGCTGGTCGACGGCCTCCAGCATGGCGGAGGCCTGGGCGAACGTGGTGGGGTCGGACCTGAGGCCCGTGAACCGGTCGATGGTCTCAGCCTGGGTGAGGGTGTCGAGCTCGCCGCGGCCCCGGTAGAGCTGCACCGCCACATGGCAGGCCGGCTCCAGCCGGGCGCCGAACTTGGAGCGGGTGCGGCGAACCCCCTTGGCCACCGCCCGGACCTTGCCATGACCGCGGGTGTGCAGGCTCACGATGCGGTCGGCCTCGCCCAGCTTCCAGGTGCGCAGCACCACCGCCTCGTCGCGGTAGAGGGCCACGCCTACTCGCTCGGCCTCTCAGCCGTCGCCGTTGGAGGTGAAGGCCGGGCCCGCCCCGTTGGGCGAGACCCGCCCGAACCTTCGCTCGCGCTCCTGGTAGACCCTGATCGCCTCATACAGGTCGCCTCGCCGGAAGTCGGGCCACGCCGTGTCGGTGAAGTACAGCTCGCTGTAGGCCAACTCCCACAGCAGGAAATTGGAGGTGCGGAACTCGCCGGAGGTGCGGATCATCAGGTCGGGCTCCGGCATCTCGGGGTCGTACAGCCGGCAGGCGATGGTGCGCTCGGTGATCCTGTCGGCCGAGATTCCCGAGCTCACGACCGCTCTGACCGCATCTACAATCTCGGCCCGTCCGCCATAGTTGAAGGCGATCGTGAACGTCATCCGGCGGTTGTGCTTGGTGAGAGCAATGGCGTCGTCCATGAGGTCGAGCAACCGTCTCGGCACCCGGCGGTCGCGGCGGCCCACGAACCGGATCCGCACTCCCCGCTCGTGGAGCTCGTCGCGGCGGCGCAGCAGGATGTCTTCGTTGAACTCGAGCAGGAAGCGCACCTCGTCGGCTGGTCGTCGCCAATTCTCGGTGCTGAACGCGTAGACGGTGAGCCACTCGACCCCTATGTCGATGGCCCCCTCGACCACGTCGAACAGGGCCTCCTCGCCGGCCCGATGACCCTCGGTGCGCGGCAGGCCTCGAGACTGGGCCCAGCGTCCGTTGCCGTCCATCACGCACGCGACGTGCGAGGGGACGCGGTCCAAGTCCAACGCCGCAGCGATCATCACCGCGACGCTACCGCGTGACCCGCCGGGGCGGCGCGACTATCGGGGGCTGTCGGGGCGCCGCTGCCAGTTCTTGTCGACCTTCACCGCCAGCTGCAGGTAGGCGCCCTCGGGGAGCTGGGAGCGCACTGCGGTTCCGACTGCCTTGAGCAGCGATCCTCGCCGGCCGATCACTATCGCCTTCTGCGAGGGGCGCTCGACGATGATCTCGCAGCGAACCAGGGGCCAGTCCCACTCGGTCACCCGGGTCGCGATCGAGTGGGGCATCTCGTCGCGAGCGGCTTCGAGGAGACGCTCCCTCACCAGCTCTGCCACCCGGAAGGCCTGCGGCGCGTCGGAGACGGTGTCGGCCGGGTACAGGGGCGGGCCGTCGGGCAGGCGGGCGACGAGGTGATCCACCAGCGCCTCCATACCCTGGCCGGTGCGGCCGCTGACCGGGAAGTAGGCCTCGAAGTCCAGTTCCCCCAGTGCCGCCAGCTGCTTCAGCATGACGCTCGGCCCGACCAGGTCGGACTTGGTCACGACGACCACCGAGTCCGCCGGCAGCGACTGGGCGATGAAGGCGTCGCCCCGTCCATAGGGGGCCGATGCGTCTATCACCAGGCACGTCACGTCGGTGTCGTGCAGCGCCTCCGACGCGGTGGCGTTCATGCGGCGCCCCAGAGCGCTGCGAGGTTTGTGGATGCCGGGCGTGTCGACCAGGATCATCTGGGCGTCTCGGAGGGTGAGTACGCCCCGCACGTCGGCCCGCGTGGTTTGGGGTTTGTCCGAGACGATCGACACCTTCTGTCCGACAATCCTGTTGACCAGCGTCGACTTGCCCGCATTGGGACGCCCCGCCAGCCCGACGATCCCGCAGCGATGAGAGCGGGGCCCGCCCTCGCGTTGACTTCGCTCGGGCCCGGGGCCTCGCTGCGCTTGGCCTCTGGCTGTCATGTGCGGGTGAGTCTGACCCGGGTGATGCGGCGTCCCTCCATGTGCTCCACCCGCAGTCTTAGCCCGTCGACCTCCACGGTCTCACCCACTTCGGGCACATGGCCCAGCGTGCTGAATATGAGCCCGCCGACGGTGTCCCAATCGTCGTCGGGCAGGGTCGCCCCGACGAGGGTGTTCAACTGGTCGACCGGCATGCGACCGTGCACCAGCGCCTCGCCGCCCGCCAGGGGCTCCAGGAGCGGCTCGGGCCGGTCGAACTCATCGACGATCTCGCCCACCAGCTCCTCGACCAGGTCTTCCAGGGTGACCAGCCCGGCCGTGCCCCCGTACTCGTCGACGACCACGGCCAGATGCCCGCCTGCGGTGCGCATCTCGGACAGCAGCTCGTCCACTCGCTTGGTCTCGGGAACGAACATGGCGCGGCGCATCGAGTCGCGGACGGCGCGGTCGCCGCCACCGGATCGCTCGGTGCGGGCCAAGTCCTTCAGCAGCACGACGCCGACGACGTCGTCGATGTCGTTTCGGCACACCGGCAGCCGGCTGAGGCCGCGGCCGATAGCGATCTCGAGCGCGGCGGTCACGGTCATGTCCGCGTCGACGGTGACCATGTCGGCCCGGGGCGCCATGACCTCTCGCACCACAGTGCGGTCCAGAGCCAGGGCCGAAGCGATCATGTCGCGCTCCGCATCCTCGATCGTTGCCGCCTCGGCCGCCGCGTCGGTGATGGCTATCAGCTCGTCCTCACTGACCGGCGGAGCCCCGTTTCTCCCCCAGGAGGCCCGTCGTCGCACCCGCCGGGACTCCCTGCCTCCACTGGGATCGTTCTGGCCGGTCACGGCTGCCGGTGGTGTGCGGCCAGGAGCCGGCGTTCCCGGGCCCGCATGGCCGCGGCCTCCTCGCGGTGGGCATGGTCATATCCCAGGACGTGCAGCACGCCGTGCACCACCAGCAGGGCCAGCTCGTCGGGGTTGGCGAGGCTGCCTGGTGCTGGGGCGTCGTCGGGGTTGGCGAGGCTGCCGTTCTTGGCGGCCTGAGCGGCGTATGCCGGGCAGACCACGACGTCACCCAGCAGCACCGCCGGTTCGGACCCGGGTGAGCGGCCGTCGCCGCCGTCTATGGGGAAGGCGAGGACGTCGGTGGGTCCGGGCACGCCCATGTGGGCCAGGTTGAGTTCGGCCATGGTGTCCGGATCCACGAATCGCAAGCCCAGCTCGCCGCGGGCGATCCCCTCGGAGCGGAGCACGGCCGCGGCCAGCTCGGCCCACCGCTCGGTCTCGATCCGGTCGTGGGCTGCGGCCGTCGGAGAAGTCTCGTCGAAAGCGCGGACTGCCGCGCCCCCGGGAGGTTCGTCGCAGGAGGATGCCGCCGCCATCTACGCCTCCGCCATTGATGCCGCAGCCATTGACATCGCCGCCATCTACCTTGGGTCCCGCGGCATGAGTCCGACCCGGTCGTAGGCGGTGACGATGTCGGCGACGATGCGGTGGCGGACGACGTCTCTGCTGCTCAGATGGACGAACCCGATTCCCTCGATGCCTCCGAGCAGTTCCTCGATGCCTGCGAGGCCGCTGCGCCCGCCGTCCACGTCCACCTGGGTGACGTCGCCGGTGACCACCGCCCGGGAGCCGAAGCCGATACGGGTCAGGAACATCTTCATCTGTTCCGGCGTGGTGTTCTGGGCCTCGTCGAGGATGATGAAGCTCGAGTTGAGCGTGCGGCCCCGCATGAACGCCAGCGGTGCCACCTCGACCGCGCCTCGCTCCAGGAGTCGCTCCATGCCCTCGCTGCCGGCCATGTCGTACAGAGCGTCGTAGAGAGGGCGCAGGTAGGGGTCGACCTTGGCCATGAGGTCGCCGGGAAGGAACCCGAGCCTCTCCCCCGCCTCGACCGCGGGACGGGTGAGGATGATCCGGCTCACCTCTTCGTTGTGCAGCGCCCGCACCGCCATGGCCACCGCCAGCCAGCTCTTGCCCGTGCCCGCCGGCCCGATGCTGAAGGTGATCACGTTCTGGCCCATCACGTCCACGTAGCGCTTCTGCCCGGCCGACTTCGGGCGCACAACCCGCCCTCCGGCGGCGCGCAGCACGTCGTGGGTGAGGACTTCGGAGGCTCGGACGTTGCTGCGCACCATGTCGATCGTGCGATCGATGGTGCGGCCGTCGAGGCGCTGTCCGTGCTCCAGCAGCAGGATCAGCTCCTCGAAGAGCCGTGCAACGGTCTCGGCTTCGTCCCCGAGGACGCTGACCTCGTTTCCTCTCAGGTGGATGCGGCTGCCGGGGAATGCGCTCTCGAGCTGGCGGAGGTTCGCGTCGTGCTCGCCCACCAGAGGTCCGAGCAGATGGTTGGCGGGGACGCGGATGGTGGCGGCGGTCTCAGACATGCGTTGTGTCTCAGCGAGAGGCTACACGCAGTTCCTTCTGCCCGCTCGGCCTCCTAGAGGCCGAGCGAATAGGCGGGCCAGTCCGGCCCATACGGGCGAGGCCGTGGCCCGAGCGGCCCGTGAGCGAAGCGAACAAGAGCGGGAGTGACACCGTTGCGGCGCATTCGGCGCCCACCTGTTCGCGGACGCTCTAGGTCCCTGCCTGGCGGCGGCGCCTCTGGCGGTCGAGGAACCGGTAGACGTCGAGCAGGTCGATGCCGGGGAACGGCACGAAGGATCGTTGTGATGGCGGCAGGGCCGACAGCACGTGGCTGCGCTCGGCCGCGGAGGGCCAGGCTGCCTGCTCCCACTCGCGCACGAGCCGGGGGTCGGGTTCGATGTCGCGGGAGCGGGCATGCTCGCGTCGCAGCGTCTCGGAGCCCCGAAAGTGCCGGGCTTGGCCGACCGTCGTCCCCAGCGTGATCGCGTAGGGGTGGCGATCATTCTCGGTCTCGATGTAGGTGATGCAGAAGTACTCGCCCGCGTCGAGCACCGTGTACTGCTCGTGCAGCAGGAAGTGCCCTTGGGCGCCCCAGGCCTGCCTGGCCCCCCACTGGCGGGGGACTCGCTCGCCCTCCAGGCCGCCGTCGGAGGTCACCGGGAACGGCAGTCCGTCGTTCTCGTACGCCTTGGTGATGACACCTTCGGCGTCGGTGCGCAGGAAGTGGACGGGAATGTCCAGGTGGACGGTCGCCAGGTTCGTGAAGCGGTGGGCGGCCATCTCGTAGGAGATGTAGAACGTCTCCTTGAGGTCCTCGACGCTGATGTCCCCCTGGCGCTTGGCCTCGCTCAGCAGTTCCACCGCGGGCGCCTCGGGCGCCAGGACGGCGGCCGAGAAGTAGTTGGACTCGATGCGCTGGCGGAGGTAGTCGCCGAAGTCCGATGTGTCCGAGTGCTCCAGCGCGAAGCGCCCCAGCGTTTGCAGCACCACGGACCGGGCTTGGCGCACCTTCAGGTGGTCCTGGTCGCCGATGTAGATCACCCGGTCTCGGGTGTCGGTGATCGAACGGGCCGTGCGGGGCAGGCCGGCGACGCGCTCGATGCGGAAGCCGTAGCTGCTCACCAGCTCGGTGAGGACCCGCTCGCTGATCGGTCCGGCGCCGGGATATCCAGCTCTGTCCAGCCCGGTGGCCGCGATCTGCTCGATGTCGCTGAAGTAGTTGTGCCGGTCTCGCATCTCCCGGCGCAGTTCCGAGTTGGCTCGCCGCGCACTCTCGCTGGTGTCGAGCGGCCCGGCGGCCCGTTCGCAGAGGGCGCGGCCCAAGCCCACAAGATGCTCGAGGACATCGTCGCTGAGCCGTTTGGACGGCTTGAGGGGCGGCAGCCCGAGCTCGGCGTAGGCCGGGTGGCTCTGGGCCCGCAGCAGTTCCAGCTCGAGCTCGGCCCGCCGGTCCGGCGGGGCGTCGTGGAGCAGATCGGCCGTGGTGGTGTCCAGTGCCTCGGCGAGGTCGCTGAGCACGCCGAGGCGGGGCTCGACCCGGCCGTTCTCGAGGCGCGACAGGTAGGCCGGGGGCCGGCCGGTGCGCTCCGCCAGGTCTGCGAGGGTGAGGCCGCGGCTGCGGCGGGCGTGGCGCAATCGGCGGCCGAGCACCAGAAGGTCGGGTTCGCTGCCCATGTGCGAAAGAATCGCCGAATTTGTCCCTATCGACAACTTGAGCGTCGACACTGTCCGAAGATTTCTGACATCTGTCGATTGCGACCATGAGAATCGGGTGACCGTATCGGCCGGCGGCTGCGGCCAGAGCCGCACCGCTCTAGCAGGAGGGTGACCGATGGTGGATTCGACGAACCCGAGCCCCAGCTTCGCGCGGCAGGTGGAGGAGCTGGAGGCCGACTGGGAGAACAACCCCCGATGGCGCGGCACCCGTCGCGACTACTCGGCCGCCGAGGTGGTCCGTCTTCGGGGCTCGGTGCGACCCGAGTGCGCTCTGGCCCGCGCCGGTGCGGCCAAGCTGTGGCAGCTCCTGCACGCCACGGACTACGTGCATGCTCTGGGCGCCATGACCGGCGGGCAGGCGATCCAGTTCGCCAAGGCAGGGCTGCCCGCCCTGTACCTGTCGGGTTGGCAGGTGGCCGGTGATGCCAATCTCGCCGGGCAGGTCTATCCCGACCAGTCGCTGTACCCGGCCGACTCCGTTCCGTCGCTGGTGGCCCGCCTCAACAACGCGCTCGCACGGGCCGACCAGATCGAGTGGAGCGAGACCGAGGGCAACCCGAGCCGCGACTACATGCTGCCGATCGTGGCCGACGCCGAGGCGGGCTTCGGCGGACCGCTCAACGCCTTCGAACTGATGAAGGCGATGATCGAGGCCGGCGCGGCCGGCGTTCACTTCGAGGACCAGCTCAGCTCGGCCAAGAAGTGCGGCCACATGGGCGGGAAGGTGCTAGTGCCCACCTCGCAGCATCTGGCGACGCTCAAGGCGGCCCGGCTGGCCGCCGACGTCATGGGGGTCGAGACCCTCCTGATCGCCCGCACCGACGCGCTGAGCGCCGGTCTCATCACCAGCGACATCGACGTCCGGGACCGGCCCGGGTTGACCGGCGAGCGCACCGCGGAGGGGTTCTTCGCCACGACGCCGGGACTGCAGGCGCCCATCCAGCGGGGCCTCGCCTACGCGCCCTACTGCGACCTGCTCTGGTGTGAGACCTCAACTCCGGACCTCGACGAGGCCTCAGAGTTCGCCAAGGCCATACACGCGGTGTACCCGAACAAGATGCTGGCCTACAACTGCTCGCCCTCGTTCAACTGGCGGGCGCACCTCGACGACGCCGAGATAGCGGTCTTCCAGAAGGAGCTGGGCGGCATGGGCTACGCCTTCCAGTTCATCACGCTCGCCGGATGGCATGCGCTCAACGCGTCGGCGTTCGAGTTGGCGTACGGCTACCAGTGCGACGACATGAAGGCGTACGTGGCCCTCCAGCAGGGAGAGATGGCGATGGAGACCCTCGGCTACACCGCCACCCGCCACCAGCGCGAGGTGGGCGCCGGATACTTCGATCAGGTGGCTTCGATCATCTCCGGCGGTACGGCGTCCACGCTCGCGCTCGAGGGCAGCACCGAGCAGGCCCAGTTCTGACTCATGCGGGGGCGGCACCCCCGACAGGACTCGAACCCGCAACCTGAGGGGTAGAAACCCTCCGCTCTATCCAGTTGAGCTACGGGGGCGGGTCAATCCTACCTAGCGGTAGGCTGTGAAGTGGCCCGCTTCGGCGGTCGTGGTGGCCGTAGCTCAGTAGGTTAGAGCGCCGGGTTGTGGTCCCGGAGGTCGGGGGTTCGACTCCCCTCGGTCACCCGCGTGCCCCACGTCACCGGGGCAAACGCGGGGCAGCAGCATTCCCGGAGCGCTATCGTGGAATGTTCACCGAGCGCCTCTAGCTCAATTTGGCAGAGCAACGGACTCTTAATCCGCAGGTTCTGGGTTCGAGTCCCAGGGGGCGTACGACGCTGGATGCAGGGATCGGCGAAGGCGGAGGCTAAACTAACTGCACCCTTTGGATCCCTGCCCAACAGCGTGGGGTCCGGCCGGACGTCACGCTGATGCGAGGGGTGGCTCCCGCCATGGACCGCTACGCAATATTCGTTGACGCTGAGTACCTCTACGCAGAGGGCGGAATGCTGTGCTGCAACAGCCCCGAGCGCCAGGAGATCCTCCTCTACGGCCTCGGTGCCAACGACTTCCTCATCGGACTCGCCACCGACGTGTGCGACCTCCAGCCGCTTCGCACCTACTGGTACGATACCTCCGCCGACGGTGTGCCGACCCCCGCGCAACAGCTCGTGGCGACGCTGCCCAACATGAAGCTGCGCCTCCAAACCGGCGGTGCCGCCGATCCGCAGTCCTCGATGAGTGCCGCCATCAAGCGGGACCTGTCCACGCTCGCGCGCGAGCGGGCCATCTGCGATGCCTTCCTGCTGTCGGCCGACGAGGACCTGCTCGACTGCGTGAGGGAGGCCCAAGACCAGGGACTGCGGGTGACCCTTATCAACATCGCGTCGCGCGACGAGCGCGCCGGCCCGCCGGGTGGTCTGACCACCGAGGCCGACGAAGTCATCAAGTTGACCAAGGACGACCTGTCGAGGTTCATCCGGCGCCGCCGCACTCCCGACGACGCGGCCTCCGACACCTACGATCCCGTCGATTCGGTGGGGGTGGCCGCCACCGAGTTCGCCGAGAGCTGGCTCTACCGGGCTTCCGACGACGAGTTCGACGCGCTGCTCGACCAGCGCCCGCGCATACCGGAGTCGCTCGACGGCGACCTGCTCTACGCGGTGGAGAACGTGATCGGGGGAAGCCTGCGGGGTCAGGACCGCCTCAGGAGGGCCGTGCGTCAGGCCTTCTGGAACCGGATCGACCAGGAAGTCCAGGACTGGCCCGACGAGGGCCGCTAGCACGGACATGCCCGCCGACGGCGAGATGGCCGAGAACGCCGCCCGCGCGCCGGTCGACCGGCTGCCGGTCACCATCCTGACCGGCTTCCTCGGGTCGGGAAAGACGACCCTGCTCAACTACATACTTCGCGAGAACCACGGCAAGCGCATCGCCATCATCGAGAACGAGTTCGGCGAGATAAGCATCGACTCGGACTTGGTGGTCTCCTCCGACGAGGAGATCTACGAGATGGTCAACGGATGCATCTGCTGCATAGCGTCGGTTCGCGGCGACCTGCTGGACGTGATCCGAAAGCTGATGAGCCGCAGCGACCGCATCGACTACATCCTCGTCGAGACCAGCGGCCTCGCCGACCCGATGCCCGTCGCCCAGGCCTTCTTCGTGGACGACGCGGTCCTCGACGAGGTGGCCCTGGACGCCATCGTCACGCTGATCGACTCCAAGCACATAGAGCAGCACCTGGACGACGTCCGCTACGACGGCATCCACAGCCAGGCGGTCGACCAGATCGTCAGCGCGGACCGGATCATCGTGAACAAGGTCGACCTGGTCGATGAAGAGACCGTCGAGCGGATCGAGCGCCGCATCAGGAAGTTCAATCAGCGGTCGGAGATCGACCGGTCGAGCTATGCGGAGGTCAACCTGGACGCCATCCTGGGCATCCAGGCATTCGAAGTGTCGCAGCGGGCCGCCACCGATCCGGCGTTCCTGGAGAACCACTTCGTGCACAGCCACGATTCCGACGTCGAGACGTGCTCCGTCACGATCGCCGGTGAGCTCGACCGGGAGCTGGTCGAGGCGGCCGCCCGGGCGATTGCCGCCGACTACGGCGCCGACCTTCTGAGGTGGAAGGGAGTGCTGGCCGTCGCGGGGAACGACCGGCGGGTCGCGTTGCAGGGCGTGCACCGGATCTTCGAGATCCACGATCTAGACCCGTGGGAGGGCCCGCATCGCGACAGCAGGGCGGTCTTCATCGGAAAGAATCTGGAGCGGCAAGAGTTGGCCGAGCGCCTCCGGCGCTGTGTGGTGGACTCGCACCGCGAGGTGCCAGTGCCATGACCCGGAGCGCAGCGTGGCCGTGACCGGTCAGGGCCTCCAGGACTTTCTTGGCGATTACGAGGCCACGCACCCGGCCGACGTCTACAACGTGGATCGCCCTGTCTCGCTGGACCAGGACATCACAGCGGTCGTTTGGGAGCTGGCCGAACGCGGCCGGCACCCGCTGCTGCGTTTCACCAGAGTCGAGGGTGCCGACCGGGAAGTCGTGACGAACCTGTTCGCGTCCCGCGTTCGTATCGCGCGGATGCTGGGCGCCCAACCCGGGGAGCTCCACGACGCGTACCAGCGTGGGGCCGCTGGGGCGATGCCGATGGCCGAGCTCGATGACGGGCCGATCGCCGATCGGGTCGATGCCGGCGACCGCGTCGATCTGGGTGAGCTGCCGCTGCTGACCCACTTCGCGACCGACCGGGGCCCCTATATCACAAGCGGGATCGTGGTGGCCGAGGATGCCGAAGGCGGGCACGGCAACCTGAGCTACCACCGCTCGGTGGTGGCCTCACCGATCTCGCTGGGCACGAGCCTCCACTCCCGGGGCGACCTCTGGCGCCTCCTGCAGGCCGCGGCGGCATCCGGCAGGCGGCTTCCGGTGGCGATGGTCATCGGGGCCCATCCGCTGTTCATGCTGGCTGCGTCGGCTCGTGTCGCGTTCGGCGTGGACGAGCGAGAGATCGCGGGAGGCCTGCTGCGCGAGCCCCTCGAGGTCGTGCGCACGCCCAGGCACGGCCTGCGCGTTCCGGCGGCGGCCGAGGTCGTTCTCGAAGGCGAGATCGATCCGGCCGCTGAAGAGGACGAGGGTCCGTTCGGCGAGTTCTCCGGGTACTCGTCGGACCGTTCGACACGCAACCGCATCGACGTGTGCACGGTCATGCAGCGCAATGGGGCGGTCTGGCTCGACGTGGTCGGCGGGAACTCCCACGAGCATCTCAACCTCGGGCGCGTGCCCCGCGAGGCGGAGATGATCGCCAAGCTCAAGGACCGCTTCCCCTCTGTGGTCGCGGCGCACTATCCCCAGTCGGGTACGCACTTCCACTGCTATGTGGCGGTCGATGAGCGCCGGCCCGGTGAGGCCCGCCAGGCGCTGCTGGGACTCCTCGGCTGGGACCCGTACCTGAAGACGGTCGTTGCCGTCGACGCGGATGTGGATGTCACCAGGGACGAGGAAGTGCTCTGGGCGCTCGCCACCCACTTCCAGCCCGACCGCGACATGATCGTGATCGACGGGCTGCCCGGCAGCGCCCTCGACCCCTCCGCCGACAAGCTGGGAACGACATCGCGGCTGGCGCTCGACGCCACCCGGGGGGAGGGCTTCGACGCTCAGCGCATCGAGATCTCAGGCCCGGCGCTCGCCGCGGGCCGAGAGATCGCCGCGGAGTTCATAGCGGGCCGAGAGATCGCCACGGAGTTCATCGCGGGCCGAGAGATCGCCACCGAGCGCGACGCCGAAGCGGCAGGGCCGCGAGACTAGAACCAGCGGTCGCGACTGCATGCGACCCGGCGGGACGGCCCGGGCCGGTCGCGTCAGGTGCCGGCCAGGGCGGCTTGGCGGTGCCGGTGGCGCGAGCCAATCGCGATCAGTATCGCCTTGGTGGTCATTACCGCCAGGAAGACGACGACGGTGGCCAGCGCCATGGTGGCCCCGGCCGCGGTGTCGTAGTGGTAGCTGGCCAGCAGGCCGAACACCGTGCACACGGACCCGACCACGGCCGCGGCCACCATAATGCGGGGCACCCGGCGCACCAGCAGGACTGCGGTGGCCGGGGGGGCGATCAGGAAGGCGAACACCAGCAGGTTCCCGACCACCTCGAACGAGGCGATGATCGAGATGGCGAGGAGCACCAGCAGCACACCCTGGGCGAAGCGGGGCCGGAGGCCGAGCACCTGGGCCTGGGCCTGGTCGAAGGTCATGACCAGGAACGCCCGGTAGAACACGGCCACCCCGCCCAGCGAGATTGCCGCCACGATGGCCTGGCGGCGGAGGTCGTTGGAATCCACGCCGGTGACCGACCCGAACAAGAACCGGTTGAGGTCCCCGGTGTAGGCCCCCGACGAACTGGACATGATGACCACGGCCAGCGCCAGGAACCCCACGAACAGCACCCCTATGGAGGTGTCCTCGGGCAGCGGCGAGTGGCTGCGGATCATGTTGATGCCCCACACCATCGCCATGGCGGCCACGAAGGCGCCGATGGTGGTGTCCACGCCGACGATGAACGCCAACGCGATGCCGGGCAGCACGCCGTGGGCCAGCGCGTCGCCCAGGAAGCTCATGCCCCGCAGCACCACCCAGGTGCCCACCACCGAGGTGGTGAGCACCACCAGCAGGCCCGCGTAGAGGGCTCGCCGCATGAACACGTTCGACGTGAACGGGTCGATCCACCATGCCACGGGGTCGGTCAGCAACTCCATGGCGGGTCTTGGCCCGGCTCAGTTGAGGGAGTCGACGATCAGATTGGTGTTGGTCCGCAGGTATCCGGTGTAGGTCTCCGCGCCGCTGCCGGGAGGCCCGAGGCTGCCGGTGTAGAGGGTGACCACATCGACATCGCCGACCCGGGCCGCTAGGGCCTCGATGTCGTCGCTTGAGTGCTGGGTCTCGGCGAAGATGGCTTTGATTCCCTCGTGCTCGATAATCTCCGCAAGCTCCCCGAGCTGCGCGGGACTGGCCTGCGCCATGCTCGAAGGTGAGGGGATCACCGTGCCGATGATCTCGAACCCGTAGCGTTCGGCAAAGTACCCGAGCGCCTCGTGGTTGGTCACCAGCTTGCGGCTCTCGACCGGTAGCTGCTCGACCTTGGCGGCGATCTCGGCGTCCACCGCCTCCAGTTCTGCCACGTAGCTGTTCAGGCACGCTTCGACCGCGGCCTGGTCAAGGCCCACCTCCGTCGTGAGAACTTGGGCGAAGGCTGGCAGCGCCTCCGCAACGCGGTGGGGGTCGAACCACACGTGCGGATCTTCCGCTCCGTGGGCGTGGTCGTGGCCGTCTTCGTCTTCGTGGTCTTCGTGGCCGTCGTCGTGGCCGTCTTCGTCGTGGCCGTCTTCGTCGTGGCCGTCTTCGTCGTGGCCGTCTTCGTCGTGGCCGTCTTCGTCGTGGCCGTCTTCGTCGTGGCCGTCTTCGTCGTGGCCGTCTTCGTCGTGGCCGTCGTCTTCGTGGCCGTCGTCTTCGTGGCCGTCGTCTTCGTGGCCGTCGTCTTCGTGGCCGTCGTCTTCGTGGCCGTCTTCGTCGTGGCCGTCTTCGTCTTCGTGGTCTTCGTGGCCGTCTTCGTCGTGGCCGTCGTCGTCGTGGCCGTCTTCGTCTTCGTGGCCGTCTTCGTCTTCGTGGTCGTCGTGGCCGTCTTCGTCGTGGCCGTCTTCGTCTTCGTGGTCGTCGTGGCCGTCTTCGTCGTGGCCGTCGTCGTCGTGGCCGTCTTCGTCTTCGTGGTCGTCGTGGCCGTCGTCGTCGTGGCCGGTCTCGAATCCGTACGGGATGGGGTCCATTCCTTCGGCGAACTCGAATACCGGGGTGCCGGACTCCGCCACCGCTTCGAGAGTGTCCTCCAAGGCCTCCTCCAACAGCAGGCCGTTGGCCACCACCAGCGGCGCGTTCTCCATACGCGCCCGGTCCTGCATCGAGGGCTCGTAACCGTGCGGATCGCCGCCGATCGGGATGATGGTCTCCACCTCGGCCAGCCCATCGCAGGCCACATTGGCAACTACGTCGGCCCAGATGCTGGTGGTGGCCAGGATCGTCGGGGCGCTGCTGACCTCCTCCGAGGCGGGCTGCCCGGTCGAGGAGTCTCCCGAACAGGCGGCTGCTACCAGAGCTGCCGCGGCCAGCGCTGCGGTTAGCGTCAGCGGGGACCTCCGCAACGACCCCGCGAACACCTCGCAGCGGTGGCTCCGGAGCGTTGTCCGTGGTCGCATGGCTACGCTCCCTTCGATGCGCTAGTCGTCAGCGGGTCGTAGTGGAGGGTCATGTTGTAAATCATGGCTAGGATCATAATGAGACTGAGTCTCATTCGCAAAACGGGTACACCGGAGCCATGACGAGAGTCCGCAACATCGATCCGCCGCTGTCCCACAGCGACCTTCACGAGGCGGTAAGCCGTCGGCTGGAGCGCCACGACTATCGCTACACGCAGAGCCGTCGCCGACTAGTCGACGCGATCCTGTCCGCCGGGCAGCCGGTGACCCTCCCCGACATCGTGGCGGACGCGCCGGAGTTGGTGCCGAGTTCCGTCTACCGCAACCTGGATGTGCTGGAGCGCTCAGGCGTGGTGGATCGGATCAATTCGAGCGGCGATCGTGCCTACTTCGAGTTCGCCGAGCCCCTGCTCGCTCATCATCACCACCTGATCTGCATCGGCTGCGGAGTGGTCGAGGACGTCCGCCTGGATGAGGATGTCGAGGCACGCGTGGAGCGGAGCCTGACCGAGGCTGCCGGTCGGTCGGGCTTCACACCTCTGCGCCACAGTCTGGACCTGCACGGCTACTGCGCCCTCTGCGCATAGGCCGCCCGAGCGAGGATCGCGCTCCGGCCGGAGCAAGCCCGACACGGGCCGAGCCGGGCACGTTCAGGCGCCGGCCAGGGCGGCTTGACGTTGCCGGTGGCGAGTGCTGATGGCGATCATTGCCGCCTTGGTGGTCATTACCGCTATGAACACGATGACGGTGGCCAGCGCCATGGTGGCTCCGGCCGCGGTGTCGTAGTGGTAGCTGGCCAGCAGGCCGAACACCGTGCACACCGATCCGACCACAGCCGCGGTCGCCATGATGCGGGGAACCCGGCGCACCAGCAGGACCGCGGTGGCCGGCGGGGCGATCAGGAAGGCGAACACCAGCAGGTTCCCCACCGCCTCGAACGAGGCGATGATCGAGATGGCCAGCAGTACCAGCAGCGCCCCGTGGGCCAGGCGGGGCCGGAGGCCGAGCACCTGGGCCTGGGCCTGGTCGAAGGTCATGACCAGGAACGCCCGGTAGAACACGGCCACCCCGCCCAGCGAGATGACCGCCGCGATGGCCTGGCGGCGCAGGTCGCCTGTGTTGACTCCGGTGACTGACCCGAACAGGAACCGGTTGAGGTCGCCGGTGTAGGCCCCCGACGAACTGGACATGATGGCCACGGCCAGCGCCAGGAACCCCACGAACAGCACCCCTATGGAGGTGTCGTCGGGCAGCGGCGAGTGGCTGCGGATCATGTTGATGCCCCACACCATGGCGATGGCGGCCACGAAGGCTCCGATGGTGGTGTCCACTCCGATGATGAACGCCAGCGCGATGCCGGGCAGCACGCCGTGGGCCAGGGCGTCGCCCAGGAAGCTCATGCCCCGCAGCACCACCCAGGTGCCCACCACCGAGGTGGTGAGCACCACCAGCAGGCCCGCGTAGAGGGCTCGGCGCATGAAGATGTTGGACGTGAACGGGTCGATCCACCAAGCAACCGGGTCGGTGAGGAGCTCCATGCCCGAGTGTTCTAGTGCGGATCAGCCCAGGGCGTCGACGATCAACTCCGCGTTGGTGCGCATGAACCCGACGTAGGTCTCGGCACCGCTGCCGGCGGGGCCCAGGCTGCCGGTGTAGAGCGTGATGACGTCGACGTCGCCGACCCGGTCGGCCAACGCCTCCACGTCGTCCACGGTGTGCAGCGTCTCCGCGAAGATGGCCTTGATCCCCTCGCGCTCGATGATGAGGGCCAGCTCCTCGAGTCCGGCGGGACTGGCCTGCGCCATGGTCGCCGGCGTCGGTATGACCGTGCCGATGAGTTCGAACTCGTAGCGGTCGGCGAAGTATCCGAGCGCCTCGTGGTTGGTGACCAGCTTGCGGCTCTCGGCGGGAAGCCCCTCGACTTTGGCTGCGATCTGGGCGTCCACGGCCTCCAGCTCCGCCTGGTAGGCGGTCAGGCAGGCATCGACCGCGGCTGCGTCCAGGCCCACGTCTGCTGTCAGCACGCGGGCCAACTCGGGCAGCGCCCCGGACACCCGGCGGGGATCGAACCACACATGCGGATCGCCCTCGCTGCCGTGGCCCTCCTCCTCGTCTCCGTGGTCTTCCTCCTCGGCTTCTTCGTCTTCGTGGTGGCCTTCTTCTTCGTCCTCCTCGGCTTCATCGTCCTCTTCGTGGTGGCCTTCTTCTTCGGCTTCCTCAGCCTCGTCCTCGTCGTGGCCTTCCTCGTCCTCTTCTTCGCCTTCTTCCTCGTCGTGGCCTTCTACGTCCTCTTCGTCTCCGTGGCCCTCTTCGTCGTGGTGGGCGCCCTCGAATGCGAACGGGATGGTCTTCATCCCTTCCGCGAACTCGAAGACCAGGGTGCCGGACTCAGCAACCGCCCCCAGCGTGCTCTCCAGGCCCTCCTCGAGTTCGAGGCCGTTGGCCACTACCAGCGCTGCGTTCTCCATGCGCTCCCGGTCCCGCAGCGAGGGCTCGTAACTGTGCGGGTCGCCGCCCACCGGGATGAGAGTCTCGATGCCGGCCAGTCCATCGCAGGCTACGTTCGACACCACATCGGCCCAGATCCCGGTCGTGACGAGGATGGCGGGCGGCTCGGACGCGGCCGGGATCGCCTCTTCGAGCGCGGCCTCGTCGTCCGAATCCCCGCACGCCGAGGCGACGAGCGCGACCACGCCGAGCGCCGCCGGCAGACCGCGCTTGCTGAGCGACCGCCAGCCGCCTTCGCGGTCAGCGGCTCGGGCATTGTCAGAAACTGCATTGAGCTTCACTGGGCGACTCCATTGGTAGGGTTCTGTTATGACTCTAGCACAGTGTATTATGAGAATAGGTCTCAATAGTGACTCGTTCAATGACGACTCGATGCACGACAAGTCAGAAGTGTATTATGAGAATAGGTCTCAATCGCAACTCGTTCAATGACGACTCGATGCCGATACCAACACTCCAGATCAGTAGTATATTATGAGAATAAGTCTCAACATTGTGAGAATAGGTCTCAATAGCAATCCGTTCCAATAGCGACTCGATGCCGATGCCCGACACGACAGGTCAGCCCGATTCTGCCCCCGCGCTCCAGGATCTTCACGCCATGGCCCGCGCCCGCCTAGCGACGCACGACTATCGCTACACCGCCGGCCGTCGTCGGTTGGTCGACGCGCTGGCGAGCGCGGGACACCCGGTCACATTGCCTGAGATAGCATCACTAGCACCGGATTTACCCTTCAGTTCCACCTACCGCAACCTTGATGTGCTCGAGCGCTCCGGTGTTGTCAGCCGGATCTCCATACGCGGCGACCGTGCCCACTTCGAGCTAGCCGAGCCACTGCTGTCGCACCACCACCACTTGGTGTGCCTTGCCTGCGGCACGGTTGAGGACATCCATTTTGACACAGAGGTCGAGCACTTGATCTACCAGAATCTCGTCGCAGCCGCCCAGAGGGCTGCCTTCACGCCTTTGCGTCACATGCTCGATCTGCACGGACACTGTTCCAAATGCGAGCCGCCGAGCAAAGACTTGCACGCAGGCATTATGCTGGGCAAGAATATTGCCCACTCGCTGGCCCTACCAGATGGCGAGACAACTGAAGGGGAAACTTCCATGGGACATGTACACACCGACGAGTGTTATGACCATCCGGAGCATACGCACGCCGACCATGCCGACCATTGCGGGATGGAGGAGCACAGGCACTCCGACCACTGCGACATGGAGGAGCATGGTCACGCCGACCATGCCGACCACTGCGCGGAGGAGGGGCATACGCACGCCGACCACGCGGACCACTGCGACGTCGAGGAGCACAGCCACGCCGACCACTGCGACATTCCCGAGCACAGCCACGCCGACCACGCGGACCACTGCGACATCGAGGAGCACATTCACACCGAAGAGTGCTGTATCGCCGCGTAGTGGCGGCAGCTGAGGCTGGCTCTCGCCAGAGCCACGGCCACCCCGAGGGCTGCGAGCACGCCGGGCACGACCACGCCCACGGCGACGACTTCGGCCACGACCACGCCCATGAACATGGCCACGATCACGGCCATGACCACCATGGGCACGGCCATCACGACCACGGCCATGACCACCATGGGCACGGCCATCACGGGCACGATCACGACCACGATCATCACCACCACGACCTGAGGGAGACGTCACAGCGCGTCCTCATCTGGGCGCTCGTCATGACCTCCACCTTCATGGTGGTTGAGGTCATCGGCGGATTCCTGTCGGGAAGCCTGGCCCTTGTGGCCGACGCCGGCCACATGCTGACCGACAGCGCCTCAATCGGCCTGGCTCTGTTCGCGATATGGCTAGCCAAGCGGCCCGCTTCGGCCGAGCGAACCTACGGCTACAACCGGGCCGAGATCCTCGCCGCCGCGGTCAACGCGCTGTCCCTGTGGCTCATAGCGGCGTGGATCGTCTGGGAGGCCATCCACCGGTTCATCTCGCCAGAAGAGATCGAAGGAGGCACGGTCCTGATCGTGGGGGGCATCGGCTTGCTCGTGAACGTGGTGGCGGCCTACATGCTGCACGGTGCGTCTGGGCACAGCCTGAACGTCGAGGGCGCCCTCCAGCATGTGCTTGCCGACCTTATGGGGTCGGTGGCCGTCATCGTCTCCGCCGTGATCATCATCCTGTTCGGATGGAACATCGTCGACCCCATACTGAGCGTGCTGATCGCGCTGTTGATCGTGTTCAGCTCCTGGCACCTGGTCACCTCGGTGCTGCAAGTCCTGGTCGAGGGCACTCCCGAGCACATCGACGTTTACAGGCTGTGCTCGGACATGGAGGAAGTGCCGGGCGTGACGGTGATTCACGACGTGCACGCCTGGACGGTCACCTCCGGGTACGTGTCGCTCACCGCCCATGTGCTGGCCGACCCGGACCATGAGGGCGATCTCGACGACATGCTCCGCGAGCTGCGGCGCATCGCCAACGAGGAACACGGGATCGCTCACACCACCATCCAGTTGGAGACCTCTGTCAGGGGATGCACCTCCGAGGACCACCATGTGGACCATCTGCTGGAGCGCCAGATGGACCGCAAGAAGCGCAGACTCGCCTTCTTCGGCCACCATCACTGACCCGCGAACGCCGCTAGGGACCCGTGGATGCCGCTAGCCGTCGTCGTCCATCATGGCGGCAGCCGGCACTTCGATCTCGCTGCTGCGGAACCAGACGCCCACGGGCGGGTCGGCCGGCAGATAGGCGATGCGAGGCGTGATCGCCTCGCCGTTGGCGCCGATGAAGCCCACCTCGGAACGGCCGCCGGCTACGCGCCTTGCTCGGATATTCCCGATCACGTCGCCCTGCACCTCGACGTCGCCGCTCACACGCCAGCTGCCGACGGGGGCGTCGGCGGGCAGGAAGCGAGCCGGCGGCAGGATCCGCTCGCCGTCGGCGAGCTGGATGCCGTGCTCCAGCCGACCGTCGTCTCCCAGCCGGACGACGATGCGCAGCCGGTGGGGCTCGGTCATCGCCGCGGCTGCCGGCGGCGTCAGCCCGAGCATCTCGCGAAGCTCGGCGCTGCCGTCGAGCGAGAGGCGCTCGAGGAACCGCGAGAGCTCTGCGTCGGCCGCTCCCGCCGCGCACAGCGTCTGGTCGACGGCCAGGCCGTGGACGGGCCGCTCCAGCCGCATTTCAGCGTCAAGAGCGAGTAGTTCGTCGATGTTGCCGACTCCGGCTGCCTCGAGCGCCTCGCGCAGTGCGTTCTCTCCGAGGCGGCAACCTGCCTGCTCGGCCACCATCGCTCGAACGTCGGGATCCTCCCAACCCTCATCGGCGCCGCGGGCCGCAGTCACGATGTCGCCGGCCGCCACTGCGGGTGCGACGATGCTCTCGGCATAGGCGAGCTGGGAATGGACGGCGCGTGCCTCCCGGAACGACAACCTCGATCGACCGTCGGCGCGACTCAGAAGCCATCGCCAGTCGGCGGCCGCCGACGCGTAGCGGGAAGACGCGGCATGGGCCGCGTCGAGCCAAAGCTCCTCGATCGCGGCGGGATTGATCGCCTCTCTGGTGAGCCACGCGTCGATCAGTCCCGATGCTTTCAGCGAAGCCGCGTATTGCTGCCCGAACGCCCTGATGAGAGTGCTCGAGGATGGGCTCGCCACCGTGACCTGCTCCGGGTCTGAGTCTTCTGACAGCTCGGCGATCGCCGGCCGTTCGAAGATGCCGTCGAGGAGCTGGGTCAGCACGCCGGCCGCGTAGATGGCCTGCTGCCGATCCTGGGGGTCAACGTCGGCGACCGGGTCGTCGACCGACTTCACTGACGTCGTCACCCGCCCTTCGTCGGCGACCTCTGCGGCCACCGTGTAGTCGCGAAAGTCGACCTTGATGTTGACCGGTCCGAAGGTGGGGCCGCTCAGCACGGTCAGGTTGTGCCAGAGCCCGTGAAATCCGATCTCGTTGCCGTCGGCGTCGTCGGTGACCACTCCGACGAACATCCACGCTGGGCCGTGCTGGTCCAGCCTGGCTTCGAACGGCGTCACGTCGTCTATAGAGGTGCTCGACGCGCTCAGAGTCTCATCTCCGGTGTGGTAGGCCACGCCGGGATCCCATATTCCCGAGACGCCGCGGAGCACATCGAATCCCCGTCGCCTGTCCTGTTCCCACACCACGTAGAGCAGGGCGTCGCTGCCGTCGTCGGGCAGTTCGCCTCCGCCGGCGTTGCCGACCCGGTAGTGGACGGGAAACGGATCGCCCGCAACCACCTGGTCGGGCGTGTGGATCGCCTCGATTTTCAGCCTGGGTTCCTGCTGGCGGGCCGCCTCGTCCACGAGGTGGACGGTGAGGGTGAAATCGGCCTGCAGCGGCTGGTAGTCGCGTTCGAGGTAGGTCGTCGCTTCTATCAAGTAGGCGCCGGGTAGCAGGTACTGCTCGATGCGAGAGTTGCGGAAATCGCCGCCGTCGTCGTTGGCGCCGATGACGCCTCGCTCCAATGACGCCAGTGACAGGACGGGGTCGCCGTTCTCGGACTCGAGGTCGATGCGCACCCGAGCAGCTTCGGCCAGATTGAAGGAGTAGGTGTGGGCTGGATGGCTGGACACGAAGCGGGAGCCGCACGTCTCGAGCGACCATGATGCCGATGCAGTCAGGTCCGCGCCCGGCTCCAGCGTGCCCAGATGGACGAAGTCGCAGCCGGCGACCCGACTCAGGGTGAGCGTGAAGTCGGCCGGGCCCCGGCTGCGGCCCCCGACCGTGGTGGCCTCGACCATGTAGGTGCCGGGCGCGAGGTCGTGCTCGACCCGGGCGTCGAGGCGCGCCCCGCTGTCGTCGTTGTCGGCGATGCGGCCGCCGTCCTCTGTCAGCAGGTAGAGGTAGGAGTCGGCCTCACCGGACGCCAGGCCGATCCTGATCCGTCCCGCCTCGGCGACATGGAACCGATAGGTGTGAGCGTCGCTTCCGGCCCGGAAACGGGAGTCGCAGTTCTCGGTCGTCCAGCGACCTTCTGCCTCCAGCACGCTGTCGGTCTGGGATCCAAGGGTCCCGAGGTCCGTGACCTCACAGTCCTCGGCCCCCTGGCCCAGTGCGGTGCTGGGCGCGGCCAGCGCCAGAGTCGTGGCAACCAGGGCCATGGCCGCGCCTGTGGCTGCCAGCACCCGCGCCGGCTTGACGAACAACGATCCGCGCATGTGAGCCTCCCTCGGGGTTCAGTGCCCGGAGTGGGCAGACCCCAGCCTGTTGCTGCTTCGGTTGCGGCGATGGTACCCCCGAACCCGGTTGTTCTTGAAAATAGGTCTCATTTTCTAGCCTCAGGGTTGGAAGGGGTCGCGGCCCATCTGGTCCCGCACGGTGACCACCGGGGGGTTGGTCATCGAGCGCCGCTGCCAGTTGGCCCCGTCCACCACCAGCGTGTGACCCGAGATGAACCGGCCGTAGGGCGACGCCAGGAAGGTGGCCGCCCAGCCCAGCTCCTGGCGCTCCCCCACCCGCAGCGCGGGCTGGCAGGCGTCCTTGGCGCTGGTGCGGTCCAGGCTGGAGCGTATGTCGGTGGTCATGTCCTCGTGGGGGAACAGGCCGGGCACCAGGCAGTTCACCTGGATGCCGTAGGGTCCCCACTCCACCGCCAGCGACTCGGTGAGGCTCTTGACCCCGGCCTTGGCCGCGGCCGAGTGGGCGAAGCCGGGGCCGCCGGTCCAGGCGTAGGAGGCACCGATGTTGACGATGGAGCCGGGCGTGCCCGCGGCGAGATGGCGGCGCCCCATCTCCCGGGCGCAATTGAACGTGCCGCTGAGCGTGATGTCCACCACCGCCCGCCAGGCGTTGGGCGACATGTCCTCGGCCGGCACCGGGAAGTTGGCCGCCGCGTTGTTGACCAGCACGTCGGGCAGCCCGAAGGCGGTCTCGGCCGTGTCGAATGCGGCCTCCACCGCATCCGGATCGCGGATGTCGCAGACCGCGACAGCCACCGGCGCGCCCAAGCTCGCCATCGCGGCCCGGCCCGCCTCCAAGTGCTCCGCGGAGCGGCTGGCGATCACGATCGCGGCGCCCAGCCGGGCGAACTCCGACGCGATGGCCTTGCCCAGGCCGGTGCCGCCCCCGGTCACCAGCACGGTGCGGCCGTCGAAGGTCCCCGGCCGCAGCGCCGTCTCCCCCGCGGGCGGCGGCGAGGGCAGGCCCTGATGATCAGCGGTCATCGTTGCCCCACGAAATCGATGCTGATTCCGCCCCCACAGGCAAAGTATCCGCATCGATTTCGTGGTAGGGGCGGTGCACGGCCTCCTCAGCTCCCGGTGTAGCGCGCCGGTCGGCCCTCGGCCCGGGCCGCCCTCATCTCCGCGAAGTCGTCGCTGCGGTTGAGGAACGTCTGGAAGATCAGCTCGTCGGCCATGGCATCCCGCTGCTGGGGCCGGGCCAGATGCGAGATGACCCGCCGGGCCAGCTTCACGGTCACGGCCGGAGCGGCTGCGACCGCCTCGGCCATGGCCCGCGCCTCGGCTTCGAGCTCGCCGGGCGCCACCACCCGCGAAACGATGCCGTGGGCCAGAGCCTCCTGCGCGCTCAGCGTGCGGCCGGTGAGCACCATGTCGCTGACCAGCCCGTGGCCGCACATCTCGTACAGCACGCTGACGCCGCCGGTGTCGGGGATCACCCCGTGGCCGACCTCGGGCAGCCTGAACCGGGCGTTGTCGGCCGCGATGCGGATGTCGCACAGCAGGGCCCGCTGGAACGAGCCGCCCATGGCCCAGCCCTGGATGGCCACTATCACGGGCGCCTCCAGCTCCCACAGCCGCTGTATGCCTTTGTGGCCCCGCACCATCAGCTCGTGGTGGGTGATGTCGCTGACATTGCCGATGGCCGAGACGTCGCGGCCCGAGGACCAGCTGCGGCCCTCGCCCCTCCAGACAACGGCCCGGACCTCGGGGCGGCCGGCCAGTTCCTCGAGGATCTCGAAGAGCCGGAGATCCATGTCGTCGTCGAAGGCGTTGTGCTTGTCCGGGTTGTTGTTGGTGATGGTGGCGACGGCGCCGTCGATGTCGAGGCGCACCCGGTCGGTCATGAAGCGCCCTAGTTCTTGGGCATCTGGCTGAACGGGGTGTCGCGGGCCGGTCCGGGCTCTTTGGGCAGGCCGAGCACCCGCTCGCCGATGATGTTGCGCTGCACCTGGTCGGTGCCGCCGTAGATGGACGGCGCGGGCGAGAACAGCGCGAGCTCGCCCAGATGGCCGCTGCTCTGGCCGTCCGAGTCGCCCATGAGCATCCCGTCGGCGCCGATAACCCTCGGGCCGAGGTCGCGGAATGAGCGGTATAGCTCGCTCACGGCGAGCTTGGCGATATTGGGCGCGGCCGCGCCGGCCCGGTCGCCCGCTCCGTGTTCGCTAGGCTCACGGGCCGCTCGGGCCCGGCCTCCGGCCTTGGCCCGCAGGATCGACAGGCGGTTGATCTCGATCAGCCCGTAGAGGCGCATCAAGTCGTCGCGCAGCACCCTGCCCGCGATGCTGCCGTTCTTGCGGGCCAGGTCGACCAGCCACCACCACAGCTGCATGCCCATGGGCGGCGCGCCGTCCACGGTCGCCATCGACGTGCTCACGAAGTCCCCGGCCCGCCGGGTCAGGACGCCGCCCTTGGGTCCGGGCAAGGGCGCGGAGGGCCTGCGGCCCGAGGACCCCAGCGACGCCCGCTCCACCATAAGGGTGGTGTTGGCCACCCGCCAGCCGTTGTTCAGCCCACCGATGAGGGCGCTGTCGGCCACCCGGGCTTCGTCGATGAACACCTCGTTGAACAGGGCCCGACCGGTCATCTCGGTCAGGGGCCGGACCTCCACGCCGGGCTGGTCCATGTCGAACGCGAAGTAGGAGATGCCGGCGTGCTTGGGTGCCTCGGGGTCGGTGCGGGCCAGCAGCATGCCCCTGTCGGCGACCTTACCCCCTGAGGTCCACACCTTCTGGCCGGAGATCACCCACTCATCGCCGTCGCGCTCGGCCCGGCACTGCAGGCCGGCCAGGTCGGAGCCGGCGTTGGGCTCGCTGAAGAGCTGGCACCATCCGATCCGGCCGTCGAGGATCTCCGGGACGTATCGCTCGATCTGGGTTGGCGTGCCGTGGATGGCTATGGTCGGGGCGGCCAGTATCCGTCCCAGGCCGCCGGGCGGGCCGACCACGTTGCGCTCTGCCAGCACCAGCCACACCAGCTCGGCCTGGTCCTGGCCGTAGCCGAGGCCGCCGGCGGACTCCGGCAGCATCGGATGCGAGTAGCCGGCGTCGGCCAGCAGCCGCCACCACCGCGCGAGTTCGAGGTCCGGGTCCCAGTGCTCGTCGCAGAACGCCTCGACCTCGGCCCGCACGGAGGCGGCGTCCGTGCTGCTCGTCGGCGCCAGCGTGTCGGTCATGGCTTCAGGCGCGGGTGTTCGGGGCGGGGGCGGGTCAGGGTGTCGGTCATGGCTTCAGGCGGTGTGTGCGGTGTGAGGGCTGTTCATGGGGTCAGGTGGGCCGGGGCTCGTTGAGGTGCGAGACGTTGTCGAGCATGATGGCACGGCGGTCGGCGTCGGAGAAGCCCTTCAGCTCGGCTAGGTAGTCGAGGGGCTCGGGCATCCCCTCGATGTGGGGCCAGTCCGAGCCGAAGATGACCCGGTCGGCGCCCATCAGCTCGGTGACCTCGTTGACATCGTCCTCCCAGAACGGGTTGACCCAGACGTGGGCCTTGAACGTGTCGATGGGGTGGTCGTCGAACCACCAGTAGTTCTTCTTGGCGATCTGGGAGAACTTGCGGAACATCGGGGCCAGGAAGTCCGAGCCGTTCTCCACCGAGGCCACCCGCAGGTTCGGGAACCGGTCGTAGATCTTCTCGAACACCGACTGCATCAGCCAGTCCTGGGCGGCCCGCTCTATGGCGAAGGCCCGCAGGTTCGGTCCGCCGGCCATGCCTGCGCCCAGACCGGCCGCGGAGAACTCGTCGTCGGCGTACCCCTGGGAGGAGTACCCCGAGTCGGCGGCGTGGACGACCACCGTCACGCCGGCGTCGTTGATGAGCTGCCACACCGGATCGAAGGTCGGATGGAACGGTGAGAGCTGGGCGGTGCGCGTGGTGACCGCGGCCGGGCGCATCACCACGATGCGGGCCCCGAGCCCCAGCACCCGCTCCACCTCGGCGGCCGCCGCCGCGGGGTCGCCCAGCGCGATGTAGGGCGCGCCGAAGATGCGCTCGGAGCAGTTGTAGCCCCAGTCCTCCAGCAGCCACTGGTTGAAGCCCCGCATCATGGCCACGGCCGCATCGACGTCGTGGCGCAGCAGTTCCTCGTAGAGCACGCCCAGGGTGGGAAAGAGCCACACGGCGCTCAGGCCTTGGGCGTCCATCACCTTGAGCCGGGCCTGTGGGTCCATGTAGTGGCCGGGCAGCGGCTCGCGGTCGCGCAGCATCTCGGCCGGGTTGCGGCCCTCGGGATTGCCCTTGAAGTAGTCGCGCAGCGCTCCCGGCTTGGCGATCGGGTTCCAGGTCGGGTTGGCCACCGCCCGGGCCAGCTTGCCGCCGACCAGGTGGTGCTTGCGGCCGCCCATGTCCACCCACTGCACCACCCGAGGCTGCATCGCCGGATCGACGTGGCGGGTGAAGGCGTCGAGGGCCTCGTAGTAGTGGTTGTCGGCGTCGAAGGGCCGGTAGCCGAGATCCTCCGCGGTCAGCGGGACGGCACCGGGCTGGGGTCCGGGCAGGTCGTCGGCGCCGGCTGGGGCCGGGCCGTCGGCGACGCCGGGGAGGTCGTCGGGTGCCACCGCCTCACGCTACCGTGTTGGCCGATGCCGCCCAAGACCTACACGACGGCCCAGTTGCAGGCCCGCACCCTAAAGCGGGGCGAGAAGGTGCGGCTGGTGGCCGAGCTGCCCGGTGTCCCGCAGGGCGCCGAGGGCAAGGTGGCCATGGCCAACGGCTTCACCTGGAACCGCTACTGGGTGCGACTGGTCGACGGCCGGGTGGTGGGCCACATCGACCACGAAGACTTGGTGCGCACCAAGGACTACGAGAGGTTCCTGGTCGCCCGTGACCGGGAGGCCGAGCAGGCCGAAATAGCCGCGCTGCAAGCGGCCGAAGCCGCGGCCGCCGGACCAGCAGACGGACCAGCCGCCGACGCGGGCGCGGCCGACGGCGGATCACAAGAGGCCGTCGTCAACGGTGTCGCCGTGCCCGCCTACCTGCTACAACGCTCAGCCGACGCCAGGGCCAGACTCGGCGCCTGAAGTCTCTCCAACTTCCGACGGGCCGTTGCCGCGCCGTGCTACAGTGTCGGCGAACCGGAGCCGCCCGCCTGCTCAGTGGTCAATTGGGTTCTCAGGCGGACGACTCCGGTCAGCCGTGATCATACATTTTGCACACTGAGATACACCTATACTGACTGTTGATCAGTTCGCGCAGCCGACGCCGACCGCGAGGGGCTCCTGCCTCTGTCCCCGAATTGGCAGCGGTGGAGTCCTGTTTGGGCACTCTGGGCTGCCAGTTCGGCTCCCGCGGTGTTGTAGCCCGGCTTGCGCCGTCATCGTGCCCAGCCTTGAATGCGTCGCATCGCTTCGGCCATGTCCTCGGTGGCGGCCGCGTAGGAGAACCGGGCGTAGCGGTGGCCCTCGGCCGGGTCGAAGTCGATGCCGGGCGTTACCGCCACCCCGAGTTCGTCGAGCCAGCGCCGGCACAGCGCCTGGCTGTCAGCCGCGAGATGGTCGACCGCGGCGTAGACGTAGAAGGCTCCGTCGCTGGGTGCCAAGCGGTCCATGCCGGCCGCGGGCAGCCCCTCGAGCAGCACGGCCCGGTTGGCGGCGTAGCGGGCCACGTTGGCCTGTAGCTCGTCGTGGCAGTCGAAGGCGGCCACCGCCGCGATCTGCGACAGGGTGGGCGCCGAGATGAAGAAGTTCTGGGCCAGCCGGCGCACCGGCTCGACCAGGTCGTCGGGGGCGACCACCCAGCCGAGGCGCCAGCCGGTCATGGAGAAGTACTTCGAGAAGCTGTTGACCACCAGGGCGTCGCGGTTGAGTCCCAACGCGGTGGGGGCCGGGGTGCCGAAGGTGATGCCGTGGTAGATCTCGTCGGCCACCAGACGCACCCCGTGCTCGGCACACCAATCCGAGACGGCTGCGAGAGAGGGCCCGTCGAGCATGGTCCCCGACGGGTTGGACGGTGAGGCCAGCACCAGGCCGTCGACGGAGCCGGTGCGACGGACGAGGTCCTCCAGCAGGTCCGGCGAGGGCTGGAATCGGGTCTCAGCCGATGTGGGAAGGGTCACGACCTCGGCGTTGAGGGCTTGCAGGGCGTTGCGGTAGCACGGATAGCCCGGCGTGGACACCACCACCCGGTCGCCGGCGTCGAACGCGGCCAGGAACGACAGAACGAAGGCCCCCGAGGCACCCAAGGTCACGACTATGCGGCCGGGGTCGACATCGACGCCGTACCACGACCTGTAGTGCTCGGCGATCCGCCGTCTCAAGGACTCCAGGCCCGCAGCGGTGGTGTACCCGAGCACATCCGACTCGAGGGCGTCCCTGGCAGCCCGGACGACGCCCGCGGGGGCGGGAGTGGACGGCTGGCCCACCTCGAGGTGAAGCACGTCTCCCCCGGCCCTCTCGCGCTCCTCGGCGGCCCTCATCACCTCCATCACGTAGAACGGACTGATGCTTGATCGCCGGGACTCTTGCAGCGCCACGGCGGCAATGATGCCACCGGCACGCGGGGAGTATGGTGTCGGCCCGTGGACGTGTTCGTCGTCGGCATCTGTGGCGGCTCCGGGGCGGGCAAGACGACCCTCACCAAGCGAATCGTCCAGCGCCTCGGCCCGGGCGCAGTGAGCGTTCTCGCCTTCGATGCCTACTACCGCGACCTCAGCCATCTGCCCTTCGCTGATCGCCGCCGCCGCAACTTCGACCATCCCGACTCGCTGGACAGCGAGTTGTTCCTACAGCACCTCGACGCGCTGAGGCAGGGCATCGACGTAGAGGTGCCGGTATATGACTTCTCCACCCACACCCTCAGCGGCCGTTTCGAGCGGGTGGAGGCCGCTCCCCTGCTGCTGGTGGAGGGCATCCTGCTGCTGGCCTTCGAGGAAGCCGCGGGACGACTCGACCATTCGATCTTCATGGACGTGCCCGAGGACGTGCGGCTGCGTCGCCGAATCCAGCGCGACATGACGGAGCGGGGCCGCCCCGAAGACCATGTGTGCCGGCAGTTCGCAGCCACGGTCGCGCCCATGCACGACGCCTTCGTGCAGCCCAGCCGCCACCGGGCCGACCGGATTGTGGGCACCGCCGACGCCGACGAACTGGCTGGCGAGCTGCTGGCCATTCTGACACCCGCCACGGCCTCAGCCGCCGCCGCCCACGCCTGAGGTTAGTGGCGTATCGCCCGCGGAACGAGCGGCCAGCGCGGGTCAGAGGTTGGCGCCCTCGTTGGCTAGGAGCTTGGCCTTCAGGCCGCTGCCGAAGCCGTAGTTGCCCACTCCCCCGCTGCTGGGCACCACCCGGTGGCAGGGAACCAGCAGGGGCACCGGATTGCGGGCCATGGCCGTACCCACCGCTCGGGCCGCTCGGGGTCGGCCCACGGCCGCGGCCAACTCTCCGTAGGTGCGGACCTCGCCGCGGGGGATGCGGGCCGTGGCTCGCAGGACCTCCTGATGGAACGGTGAGCGCGACGACAGGTCGACGGGTACGTCGGTGCGCCCGGTGGCGAGGGCCTCGCTCACTCGGGCCACCAGCTTGGGATCAGGGTCGGGGTCGGGCTCGACGTCGGCGCCGACCTCGTCGCGCATGTAGTCGACGAAGCGTCCCGGATCGGGATCGCGGCCGTCGGGTGCGATCAGCAGACCCGTCACCCAACCGTTCGAGTGGGCCACGAACACCGGCCCCGCGGGACTCTCGGCCGCGAACCACAGGTGGGCCAAGCCGGCCCGCTCGGGCACGTCCTCCCCGCGGTCGGGAAGCGCCTCGCCGTGGCCGGCACCCGCTTCTTGCGCGCTGTCAAGTTCTGTCCTCATTTGCAGTCCTCCCGTCATCCCGTGCCTGGAATTACATCGATGAAGGTTCGACTCCGACGGTAACGGGAATGCCTTCGACGCGCAAGCGCGTCTTCAGGACTTCGCGGCCCTGTCGGCGCGGCGTCAAGACAGTTCGGGGATGGCCCAGTCCACCGGCTCGCGCCCGGCCTTCGCAAGGGCCTCATTGGCCCGGCTGAAGGGGCGGCTGCCGAAGAATCCCCCCGACGCGGACAGGGGCGAAGGGTGCGCCGACTCGATCACGGTATGGCGGCTGGTGTCCACCAGCGCCTTCTTGCGTCGGGCCGAGCCGCCCCACAGAATGAACACCACCCGCTCTGGCTTGTCGTTGACGACCCGTATCACCTCGTCGGTGAACGTCTCCCAGCCCCGCCGCTGGTGGCTGGCGGCCTGGCGGGCCCGGACGGTGAGAGTAGCGTTGAGCAGCAGCACCCCCTGGCGGGCCCAGTGTTCCAGCGAGCCGTGGCCGGGCACGGGCGCCCCGATGTCGCTGCGCAACTCGTCGAGGATGTTCACCAGCGACGGCGGCTTGGCCACGCCCCGCCGCACCGAGAAGCACAGGCCGTGGGCCTGGCGGGGGCCGTGGTAGGGGTCCTGGCCCAGGATCAGGACCTTGACCGAGGCGTAGGGCGTGAGGTGCAGAGCCGCGAACACCTCGTCGTGGGGCGGGAACACCCGGTGGCGGGCCCGCTCGGCTCGCACAAAGTCCTGCAACTCGCGCCAGTAGGGCTTGTCGAACTCTCCCCGCAGCAGCGGGTTCCAGTCGGTCTTGGGCGCCATGACCGCACAGTAGATCAAGTTGCGCGGCGCGGGTGAGCGAGATCCCGGGTCGCTGCCTACTCAGAGCGGGTGCGTGATCCCGGGCGGGTTCGTGTCAGGCCGGGCGGGTGCCGACGATGCTGGCGCGCTCCATGACGCGCACGTCGGGGTAGTAGTCGCTCGCCGCGTAGTGCTGGACGGAACGGTTGTCCCAGAACACCACCGTGTCGGGCGCCCAGCGAACCCTGAACTGGTACTCGACCACGTTGGCCTGGCCGGCTAGGTGCCTGATGAGGGCCACGCTCGCGTCGTCGTCCATTCCCTCGATGTGGGAGGTGAAGTAGCAGTTCACGAAGATCAGCCTGCGGCCGGTCTCGGGGTGGGTGCACACCACCGGGTGGCGGGCCTGCGGGTAGCGGGCCCGGAACTCTGCCTGCTTGCCCTCGGGCACCTGGTGGGCGAAGGCCAGCATGAAGTCGTGGACCGCGTACAGATCCTCGATCTGCTCCTTGACGGCATCGTCGAGCCCGTCGTAGGCCGCGCCCATGTCGCTGAAGAGGGTGTCGCCTCCGGTGGGCGGGACCTGGATGGCGTGCAGGATCGCACCCATCGAAGGCACCTCCCGCCAGGTGACGTCGTGGTGCCAGCCGTTTTCGAAGCCGCCGGTGTCGGCGCCCTTCTCGAAGCGCACCAACTCGGGATGCTCAGGGTGGCCGGTGATGAACGGATGCACCTCCAGCTCGCCGAAGCGTCGCGCGAAGGCCACATGCTGGGCAGGCGTGATGGGCTGGTCGCGGAACACCAGCACCTTGTAGTCGAGCAGCGACTGACGAATCTCGGCGACGGCCTCGTCGGACAGGTCCGAGCCCAAGTCGACGCCCGAGACCTCCGCGCCGAGGGTAGCCCCCTGCGGGGTCACATCGATGTGGGCGAAGGACGGGCGGGCCAGCCGGTCCCTCTCGTCGGCGAGGTGCAGCCACGGCCCCAGATCGAGGCCGTAACGGTCGATGCGGACCCGGCCGGGGACGATCCCCGACGCAGGATCCGAGGTTCCGGCCTGCTCGCCCGCCTCGGGGCCGTTCGATGTGCTGGCCCGGCCCGCCCTCTCGGCGGTCGCGGTGGTGGTGGATGGCATGTCGGGAATATAGCGTTGTCGCCATGGTGAATGCCGTCGAGGTGGAGGAGCTCACCGTCAAGTTCGACGAGGTGACCGCCTTGGAGGGCGTGACCCACACGTTCGAGCCGGGCACGGCCACCGCAGTGATGGGAATCAACGGATCGGGGAAGACGACCATGCTGGAGTGCATGGCCGGATTGCAGAAGCCCACCTCTGGCCGGATCCGCGGGATGTCCGACAACCTGGCCTACGTGTGCCAGCACCTTCCTGCCTGCTGGATGCCGATCACCGCGGGCGAGGTATTGGCCATGGGTCGCTACGGCAAGCGGGGGCTGCTCGGGCGCCTGAGGGGCGAGGATCGGGCCGCGATGCGCGTCGCGGGCGATCAGCTCGACGTGAACCAGTTCTCGAACCGCAGCTTCGGCGATCTCAGCGGCGGCCAGCAGCAGAGGGTGAGGATTGCCCAGGTGCTGGCGGGCGAGCCCGAGGTCATCATGCTGGATGAGCCGGTCACCGGCCTCGACATCCCGAGCCAGGACCGCATACTCGGAGTGATCGAGGAGTACTCGAGCCGGGGCGCCATCGTGATCATCACCACCCACCATCTCGACGAGGCCCGGCACTGCGACTCGGTGATGCTGCTGGCCAACCGGCTGGTGGCCTCGGGCACCCCCGACGAGATGCTCACCGAGGAGCGGCTGCGGGAGGCGTTCGGGGACCGGCTGCTCGGCGACCATGTCGACCACGACCACGGTCAGGGCATGATCGTGCTCGACGATCACGGCCATCATGGGCACGGCCAGGACCAGCACGGCCACGGCGACAGTCACGGGTCCGGTCACAGCCACGCACACAGCCACGACCACGACCACAGCCATCGGGGCCACGGCCACGACCATGGCCATCACGGACACCACGGCCACGGACCCCACGCCCATTAGCGCCCCCGCGAGCAGGTGATGGCCCGATGCGATTTGGCCGTGATCGGAGCCGGGCCGGCGGGCGCGGCCACCGCCATCCGGGCGGCTCGGGGCGGTGCCAGCGTGACCGTCTTCGAGAAGGCCTCGCCGGGCCGCGACAAGGTGTGCGGCGACGGCCTCACCCCCAGGGCCGTGTCGGCTCTGGGCGAGCTCGGCATCGCCCTCGACGGAGCGCACCGCATCGACGGTCTGCGGATGATCGCCGGCCGCGCCCGCCGCGAGCTGTTGTGGCCGGCCAACAACCGGTTCGGCCCCCACGGCGCGGTGTGGCCCCGCCGGGCGCTGGACCGCCATCTTGTCGAGGCGGCCGAGGCGGCCGGGGCCGAGATCCTGTGGAACACCGAGGTGCTGCCGACCCTCGACGACGGCGGGGCCGCGGTCGGAGTCGAGCAGGCTGGCGGTAGCGGGCACTGGCGGGCCGATCTGGTCGTGCTGGCGACCGGCGCGCCGGGCGCCGCTGCCCGCATCCTCGGCGCGGAGCGGGTCGCCTCGGAGCCCTTCGGTCTGGCCATCCGCACCTATGCGCCCAGCCCCCGCCACGCCGACCGCTACCTGGAGGCGTGCCTGACCCTGCGCGACCCCGAGGGCGGCTGGGTACCCGGATACGGCTGGATGTTCCCGGCCGGCGATGGGACCGTCAACATCGGTGCCGGCTCAATGTCGACGATGAAGGGGTTCCGCGACCTGAACCTCAACCGGCTGCTGGACAGCTACCGGGACCTGGTGGCCGGCGAGTGGGAGCTGGGCGACTACCTGGAGCGGCCCCGGGCCTGGAGGCTGCCCATGAGCGCGGTGCGCCGACACGGGCCGGGCTGGGCCGCGGTCGGCGACGCGGCCGGGCTGATCAACCCGATGAACGGCGAGGGCATCGACTACGGGCTCGAGTCGGGGATGCTGCTGGCCGACCTGTTCCTGGCTGATCCGGCCGCCGCGCCGGCCGCCTACGACCGGCTGCTCGGAGAGCGCTTCGACGAGTTCCTGCGCACCGGGCGGCGCTTCAGCTTCCTGATCGGCCACCGGTGGATCCTGCGCAACGGTCTCCGCCTGGCCGTGGGCACCCAGGCGGTGGCCGACATCACCCTGCAGGTGATGGGCAACCTCATCGACGGAGACACTCCGGGCACGGCCTCGCGGGTTCTGAGCATGGCCGACCGGGGCCTGAGGCTCGCCGACCCGCTGCTGCGCCGCACCCGGGCGGCGGCCTGAGGGGGCGGCATGGACGCGGGCAAGAGGCCGAGCCTGCGAGGCCGTGGCCCGAGCGGCCCGTGAGCGCAGCGAACAGGAGCGGGTGTATGGCGACGGGAGCAGCTGAGCATCCGCTCGATGGCGTCGTCAACGAGCTCGACTCGGCGCTGCGCGGCGACATCCGACGCCTGGGCGCCCAACTCGGCGAAGCGCTGGTCCGCCAGCACGGGCCAGGGCTGCTGGAGCGGGTCGAGCAGGTGCGCGGCCTGGCCCGGGGCCTGCGCCGCAGCGACGAGGACAGCACCGCCCTGGCCGAGCTGCTTGCCGGCGTGGACGTGGCCGACGCCGGTCTGCTGGCCCGGGCCTTCACCGTCTACTTCCACCTGGCCAACACCGCCGAGCAGGTACACCGGATCGACGACCTGACCGAGAAGCGGGCGGCGGGCTCCAACCGCTTCGGCGAGATGGTGGGCCGGCTCCGCCAGATGGGTTACGCCGACGACGAGATAGTCGCCACGGTCAACTCGGCCGAGCTGCGACCGGTGTTTACCGCCCATCCCACCGAAGCGTCGCGCCGTTCGATCCTCGACAAGCTGGCCGAGATCTCCAGCCTGATCGAGCAGCGGGCCCATGCTGGCGCCGACGACACCGCCCGCCGCCGGGTGGACCGCAGGGTGGACGAGCTGATCGACGCCATCTGGCAGACCGACGAGCTGCGCCGGCAGCGCCCCGACCCGGTGGACGAGGCCCGGTCGATTCTCTACTTCCTCACCGAGATCGCGGCAGAGGGTGTGCCCGAACTTCTCGACGACATCAACTCGGTACTCGAGTCTGTGGGCGGGGCGCTTGATCCCGACCGGTCGCCCATCCGTTTCGGTTCGTGGGTGGGCGGCGATCGGGACGGCAATCCGAACGTCACCCCGGCCACCACGGTGGACGTGCTCGAGTTTCAGCGTCACCGGGCTCTGCGAATCCTGGTGGAAGAGATCGAGGGGCTGTCGTCGGAGTTGAGCGTCGGGCTGGCGGTCCGCGGCGTCTCCGACGAGCTGGCCAAGCGGCTTGCGGCCGACCACGAGCAGTTCCCTGACGTGACGGCCCGGTTCGACACGCTCAGCGCGGGCGAGCCCTACCGCCAGAGGCTGGCTGTGGTCCACCGGCGCCTGACCGAGACGGACCAGCCGGCGCCCGGCCCTGGGGCCTATCGCTCGGCCGGCGACCTGGCCCACGATCTGGCGGTGATAGCGCGATCGCTGGAGGCCAACCGCGGCCGGCTGCTGGCCCACGGCCGGCTGGCCCGGGTGCGGCGCATCGTGGCAATGATCGGATTCGACCTCGCCACTCTCGACATCCGCGAGCATTCCGAGCGCCACCACCTGGCTCTGGCCCGCCTGTTCGCGCCGTTGGGGATCGACTACAGCGGCCTCTCTGCCCACGAGCGAGCCGAGCTTCTGGCCGGCGAGCTGGCCGGTCCCCGGCCACTGGCGCCGCGCGGGCGGTCCCTACCAGACGGCGCCGAGGATGTGCTGGAGCTGTTCCGGGTGCTGCGCCGCCAGATGGACGTGCGAGGCGACCAGATCGTGCGCAGCTACATCGTGTCCATGACACGGGGCGTCGATGACGTACTGGCGCCGGCCGTCCTGGCCCGGGAGGCCGGGCTCGTCGACCTGACCGCGGGAGTGGCCCGGCTGGGGTTCGTGCCCCTGTTCGAGACGATCGAGGACCTGCACGCCGTCGGCCCGGTCCTGCGGGATCTGCTGGCAGCGGAGCCCTACCGGCGCCTCATCGAACTGCGGGGCGGCGTCCAGGAAGTGATGGTCGGCTACTCCGACTCCAACAAGGACGGCGGGATCACGACATCCCAGTGGGAGATCCACAAGGCGCTGAGGGCCATCGCGGACGTCTCGGACGCCACCGGCGTTCAGATAACGGTGTTCCACGGCCGGGGAGGCACCGTCGGGCGGGGCGGAGGACCCACCCACGCGTCGATCCTGAGCCAGCCGCCCGGTGCGGTGCGCGGCTCGGTCAAGATCACCGAGCAGGGCGAGGTGATAGCCGACAAATACGGGCTGCCGCGGCTGGCTCATCGCAACCTTGACCTGGCCTTCGCAGCTGTGATCGAGGCGTCGATCTCACACCGGTCGCCCCGCCATGACCCCGCAGTGACCCGGCGGTGGGACCAGGTGATGGAGGTTGCTTCCGGCGCGGCCTACGCCGCCTACCGGGCCTTCCTGCAGGCCCCCGGCCTGGTGGAGTACTTCCAGACGTCCACCCCGGTGGAGGAGCTGGCCGAGATGAACATCGGCTCGCGTCCGGCCCGGCGCAGCCGCGCCGATGAGGGAATCGATGGGCTGCGGGCCATCCCGTGGGTTTTCGGCTGGACCCAGTCCCGCCAGATCGTGCCGGGTTGGTTCGGCGTCGGCACCGGGCTGGCCGCGGCCCGCTCGGCCGGCATGGGGCCCGAGCTGGACGACATGTACGAGTCCTGGCAGTTCTTCCGCACGTTCGTGTCCAATGTGGAGATGACCCTGTTCAAGACCGACCTGGCCATCGCCCGCCACTACGTGGCCACGCTGGTCGAGCCGAGCCTGCACTGCCACTTCGACGCAGTTTGCGCCGAGTACGACCGGACCGTGGCCGAGGTCACCGCGCTCACCGGCAGGGGCCTGCTCGGGGATCTGCCCATCCTGCGGCGCACGCTGGCCGTGCGCGACGCCTATCTCGACCCGATCAACGTGCTGCAGGCCGACCTCCTGGCCCGGCACCGCCGCGGGCGGGCCGGAAGCTCCGCCGAGGACGATCTGCTGTTGCGAACGCTGCTGCTCACCGTCAACGGCGTGGCCGCCGGCATGCGCAACACCGGCTGAACTCGCTCAGGCCTAACCGGGGATGCAGGCCGTAGCGCAATGGCAAGATGATCTTGAGGGCACTGGCGGCACTTGAAGGATAGATGGAAGTTCCAGCCTTGGGGGCCATCTCGGATGGTGCCCAAAGACCCTGCAGGGGGCTAGTCGTCGATCCAGCGCACGGTGTGAACTATCACGCCGTTGCTGCTGACCGTGTGGCTAAGCAGACGGTTCCCGTCCTCCAACGTAGCGATCCACTCCTCTGCCTCTTGTGATTGAGTTCGTTGTGGAGTTGCTGGAGCCTCTTGAGCGTTTGCAGCAACATTTCGCGATCCGCTCCGGGTTCCATCCCGGCGGCGTCGAGGGTGTGGCGCGGGTCTACGTCGTCCTCGATGTCGGCGGCTGCGGCCAGCAGCAGCGCGTCGAAGTGGTCGCCGCTGTCGACAAGCGTCTTTGGGAACTCGAGCACGAAGTGCGCGCCGCCGGAGAGCGCCGGGTCGGTGTGGACGGTGACGCTGTCATGGCCGAGCAGCGTGTTGACATCGGAGCGCAGATGGAGGCTGTCGCCGAGGACGCTGCCGATGTCGTAGTCGGCACTCTCCCAGTCGAAGCGCCCGACCCGGTTCGCGAGGCCCTGCGTCCAGCGCGCGCCGCCCGCGACCTCTGTGGGCCATCCGAAGAAGTCAGACTCGATCACGCCCCGCACGCCTACCTGCTCGGCGAAGGCGGTGCCGTCGATCAGGCGGCGGGGGTCGGAGGCAGCGATCCCCTCAATGTCGAGCCCGAACGACGCCTGAAGCGCCAGCGCCGTGGCCGCGGCGAGGTAGGTGTGGCGCACGAACATCCCATCGGGATCGTCGGTCTGCGATACGACCTCCCCCAGCGCGGAGCCGAGCAGGTCTTCCCACAGGCCGCGCTTGATAGCGACCGTCGGGTTGTCGGCGTTGGCGTCGTAGAGGCCCCGAAGCTCGGCGATCTCGTTGAGCGCGGCCTCGCTGGTGCCGAAAGACCGGCCCACGGCAGCTTGGCTCGGAATCTCGGGGCTCGCGGAGTGAGCGCCGATGCGGTCGCGCACCAGGTGAGCCAGTCGCCCGCGTCGTGCTCGGTTCGCAGGGTGAAGGTCCGCACCTGCGAGGAGTTGAACTCCCTGCCCGTCTCCGAACTGGGTCGAAGCGCCCAGTGCCTCCCGTCGGCGAGAATGCCGAGTCGCTCCGGACGGCCCGTCTGGGCCGCTTCGTCGAGGTAGCCGTCGAGCTGTTCGAGGTTCTCGGCGCTGGGCTCTGAGCCCACTAGGCCGATGCGCCTCTTGACCTCGAAGATCGCCTGCCCCGTGCGCAGGTCCGTGCGCTGCGACTCCAAATGGATGTCCTCGCGGCGGGCCAGCCCCGACGCCAAGAGCAGATCGCGAATGCAGGAGCGGATGTCGGCCTCGCTGGCCTTGATGTCCGCATCGGTCACGACCGCCCGATCGTGGCGGTCCAGCATCTCGCGGGCCGCTTTGCCCATTGCTGCTTCGTCGTGGGTGAATGCGGCTGTCGGCTGGCCCGACAGCGCCAGACTCCTAGTCTTGGTGACCACCGTGAGGTCGCCCGTCGACTTACGCGCCGCCTTCTCAGAGGTCATCGGGCCGACTTCCGAGCCAGGGATTCTGCTCGCACAACAGCACACGATCTACTAGCGGCCCGCCGGCCGCTGGGCTCTTGTGCCGGCCGTTGGCCGGCGAGATCTTCTGCGCCAAGCTGGTGCCTACCTATGCGTGTGGCAGCGACGATGGTGCCACGCTCAGGCTCTCGGCTACGGCACCGGCGTGGAGGCGGCGATCCCACACGGCCATGATCACATCGGCAGCACCTATCTCCAGGGCGCTGGCAAGGTGGACCGCATCGCCGCCGCGGAGTCCGTGGCGCTTGGCCAGCCTGCCCGCGGACCGCTCAACCGATGGGGTGAACTCCACGGGCCGCATCGCCGCCCACAGATCCTCCCAGCGCCGCTCACACGACGCCAGGCTGCGTTGATCCAGGTGGCGGTTGCGGCCCGCCGCGGCCAGCGCAGCACACACCTCTGGGTAGGCCATACGGCTGGAGACCGCCGCGTCGCAGCCGTCCCAAAGCGCTGCGGCGGTGTCGCTGCCGGACTCCTCTACCAGCAGTTTCACCAGCGCGCTTGCATCGAAATAGACGATTGCCACCGATCAGCGCCGCTGCTCGCTTACCAATTCTGAGACCGGACGGCGAGTCCGCGGCCGTTCTTGTTCAGCCGCGGCGGGCCGGTCACCGCGAGCAGGTCTGGCGATGACCCCACGGGCGGTGAGGGATTCGATCGTCGAGGCGGTGTCGACCCCGAGGAGCCGTGCGACGGGAACGCCCCGCTCGGTGACGACGACTTCCTCACCGTGTCTGACATGTTCTAGCCAGTGACTCAGGTGGGCCCGCAACTCTGTAACTGCAACGTCCATTCCCCTAGTGTACAATTCAGTTTATTCAATCTGTACATGTCGGTGTGCGTCCTGTTGGGCCGGGCCGAGTTCATGGCCAGCAAGTGCCGCCGACCTGGATCCGGTGTCAGCGCGTCGGATCAGGAATATACTTGGAAAATCATGTAAATGATTGACAGGTGTCATAACGGTGTGCGACAATGGGTCCAGGTCCGGACCATCACGGCCATCGGCGCGATGCCCGCGGTGCGGGATGCCGTCGAAGACGGCCGGATGCCCGTCGCGAACGCCGGGAAGCTCGCCGACGCGCTCGACAAGACCAGTGCCGGAGACGTCGAGTCCGACAAAGAGTTGCTGGCCAAGGCCGAGTCGCTGCCGCCGGAGCGGTTCGCCAGGGAGGCCAAGCGGTGGACCGCGGAGCGCCAGGCCGACGGCGGCGAGGCGGAGTACCGCCGCTTGCGGGCCCGGCGAGCGGTGCGGATCTGGGACGGCGATGATGGCATGGTGCATCTGTACGGGCAGTTCGATCCGGTGACCGGGCAGCGCATCCGCAACTGGCTCAACCGCGACGCCCACCGTCTGCTTGACGCCGACAAGAAGCACGCCCGCCGCCTGACCGACGCCGACAAGCGGCACGCTTCAGTTGGCGGCGAGACGCGCTCGCTGCGGCAGTGCATGGCCGACGCGCTGGAGAACATGACCAGCGCCGCGGCTGGGGGCGGCAAGCCGTATGCCGATATCGCGCTGGTGGCCCGGCTAGACCCGCAGACTGAGAAGCTGATGGCCTCCACCGCGGACGGCGACCCGCTTCCCGCTGAGGTGATCGAGAGGCTCGCGGGCGAGTCGTCCTGGTTCGGGCTGGTGCTCAGCGCCAAGGGCGTGCCCATGTGGAAGGGCCGCAACGTCAGACGGGCCACCGAGTCGCAGTTCCAGGCGCTGATGGCCCTCTACGGCGGCTGCGCCGGCTGCGCAGAGCCCGACGAGAACAAGCTGAACGCGCACCACATGGACCCCTTCGCACGGGGCGGCGGCACCGACCTGGACAACCTCATACCGCTGTGCTGGGGCTGTCACAACAAGATCCACGACCATCAGTGGCAGGTCGTGGACACGGGCGACGGCAAGCGCACCATCAGACCCCCGGACCGCATCCATCACGGTCCGGCGCGCCTGCCCGATACCGCTCCCCTGTTCGGCCCATCCGAGCAGACAGCCGACACTTCTCCCAGACCTGCGGCCGGGTCCGGTGGTGGGGGCAGAGCCGGGCCCACAGGGCCCCAAGCCGCCCGAGCCGCACTGCGCAGGGCCCGAGCGGCTCGCCACAACACCCAAGCCGTCCGCGCCTGAGGGCTGGCACGGGGTGGCGGCCTCGGCCGCGGCGGTCTACAGGTACAGAAGCCGCTCCCGCTAAGCGAGTCGCACCGTTAGCGGTGTGGCCACGACGACGGCGCTATGCGGAGGCGCTCGTACACGGCACTGGCGCCGAAACGGCGGTCCCTCCGACACGCAAGTGCTGACGCTTGTCAGATCAGCTCGAAGTCTGCTGGGTTCGGGGCTCGGGTTTGGCGCCAGTAGTCGATTAGGGGCAGGGGCCAGTTCTGGGTGACGCGGCCCTTGGGGTTCTTGTACCAGCTGTTGACGTCGGAGATGCCCCAGGCCATCTGGGAGTTGTGCTCGTCCATGAGCGCGGTGTAGCGGTCGTAGGCGCCGGGACGGCAGTCCATCGCCGCCGCGCCCCGCTGGGCCAGCAGGCGCAGGCACTCCACCACGTAGTGGGCGGCGCACTCCGCGAAGTAGATGATGCTGCCGTTGATGACGATGTTGGTGTTGGGACCGTAGATACAGAAGAGGTTGGGGAAGCCGGGCACGCACGCCCCGTTGTAGGCCCGGGCGTCGCCGCTCCAAGTCTCGTGCAGGTCGGCGCCTCCCCTGCCGGTCACCCGCATCGGCATCAAGAACTCCGAGGCCCGGAAGCCTGTGCCGTACACGATCACGTCGGCGGGGTGCAGACGGCCGTCGGATCCCCGCACCCCGGAGCGCTCGATGCGCTCGATCCCGCTTGAGACGAGCTCCACATCGGGCCGCTTCAGAGTCCGGGCCCAGATGCCGTTGTCGAGCACCACCCGCTTGGCGCCCACCGGGTAGTCGGGCACCACCTTGGCCAGCAGGTCGGGGCGGTCGCCGAACTGCGACTCCAGGTACAGGGTCAGCAGGCGGCGGGCCTCGTCGTTGCGGGGGCTGACGGCCTGTTCCAGCGGGCCGGTCCAGGCTGGATCGCGGCGCAGGGCGCCGACGGTGCCCTCATGGGTGCACCAGAACAGCCGCAGCCGGAACCAGTGGACGTAGGCGGGGACGAGCTCGAAGAGTCGCAGCAGCCCTACGGCGAGCGGCTCGTGGTAGACGGGGCGCGGGATCAGCCACGGCGGCGTGCGCTGGAACACGGTGACGCGGGCGGCCGCCTCAGCCAGATGCGGGATGAACTGGAGCGCGCTGGCGCCGGTGCCGACCACGGCCACCGTCAGGCCCTGCCAGTCGATGTCGTGGCGCCAGGCCGAGCTGTGGAACTGCTCGCCGGCGAAGCGGTCGGTGCCGTCGATGTCGGGTATCAGCGGCAGGTTGAGCTGACCCACCGCCGACACCACCGCGCCAGCCGCGAGTTCCTCGGTCCCGTTGCCGGTGTCGAGCCGGATCAGCCAGCGGTGGGCGTCGTCGTCCCAGGCCACCGACTCGACCCGGACACCGAAGCGGATCCGGTCGCGGATTCCCCACCGTCGGGCGCAGTCGCGGAAGTAGTCGAGCAGCACCGGCTGGCTCGAGTGGTACTCGGGCCAGTCGGGCCGCTGCTCGCCGGAGTAGCAGTACACGTGGTTGAACACGTCCACCCGGCAGCCCGGATAGGTGTTCTCCAGCCAGGTGCCGCCGACATCGTCGTTCTTGTCGAGCACCACGCAGTCGATCCCGGCCTGCTGGAGCCGGTGCGCGGCGAGGATGCCCGACATGCCGGCTCCGATGACGGCCACCTCGTGATCGATCGGACCGCCGGCGTTGCCGGGCGGCCAGGCGCCGCCGACGATGGGCTCCGGGACTCTCAGGTCGCCGGTCACGGCCAGTTCCTCAGCCAGCATCTGCCGGTAGTCGTCGTCGAGGTCGACACCCGTGAGCCAGTCGATCAGCGACGTGACCAACTCGTCGCCGCCCCCGGTCCGGTCGTCGGGCCGTGCCCTGTCGCCGCCCCCGGTCCGGTCGTCAAGCCGTGCCCCGTCGCCGCGTCCCGTCCTGGCATCGCGCCCGGGCCTGTCGTCGCGTCTGAGCCCGGTGTCTCGCTCGGCCAGCACCCGTTCGATGCCTCGTTCGGCCAGGCCTCGGGCCCGCTCGACCTGCTCGGTGTCCCAGCCTCCGTCGGGCTGGAGGGCCAGGTCCGGGTTCAGCCACAGGTCCGCAGGGGCCAGGCCGGGGTCGCCGGTGGCGTGAGCCAACGCGGCGAGCAGGCTCGGCAGGTCCGCGGCGTCGAGCAGTCCCCGGATCTCTTCAGCGTCCATCGCGGCGGGCGTGGCCATGGCAGACTCGGCTGAGACCCCCGCAGCTACTCGCGGTCGAACTCGATGACCTCGCCCCGGTTGATGCTCACCCAGTCGCGGGCCTCGAGGTAGGGGCGGAAGGTGTCGGTGATGACCCGCTCGTCGTCGCGGGACTTGGGTCGCTGGATCTCGTAGAGACGGGGGAACTCCAGCCAAGCCGTCACCGCGTCCCACAGGCGCATGGCCTCGGCGCCCGTCGGCGGGTCGATCAGCACCGGACCGAAAAGCGATTGGTCGCCGAAGAACAGCGTCGGCACGCCGAAGCCGCCCGCGTCCACGACCCGGCCGTGCTCGGCCTTGACCTCGTCGTGGGTGCTGGGATCGTCCAGAGCGGCGTCCACCGTGGCCGGGTCCAGGCCGATCTCGCCCAGCAGCGCCCGGGCCACATCGGGGTCGTGCACCCGCAAACCCTCCTCGTGCAGGGCCCGGCCCGAGCGCTCGTACCAGGCATCGAGGTGGTCCATGTCCTGGCGGCGCAGCACCGCGCCGATTCGCATCAGCGACCAGCCGTAGGACCAGGGCCGCTCCCACGGGTGCTTCTTGCCCTCGAAGAGGTTGATCTCCTCCAAGCTGAAGAAACGCCAGCTGATCTCCAGCCCGTTCTGGCGGCGAACGTCCCGGATCCATTTCGACGTCTGGTAGGCCCACGGGCACAGTACGTCGAAGTGGAAGTCCACCACGCTGGTGTCGACAGTGTCGGTCATAGTGTCAATCATGGCACCGCGGCAGCCATCCCCCACCCGTCCCGGAGCACGGGGTTGATGCTCAGCCGCCGCAGTGCTCGGTCATCCTCTCGCCGGCGTGCATCTGGTCTATTGCGCTGCACATCGCCAACGGCCGATTCGAGCGGCGCGATCGCGGCGTCACGGACGCGGTCTTCCCAGCCCGCGGACGCGTGGCCGGTGCGGGTGGCGGCCGGCGGTAGGGTCGCGGCGGTGAAGATTCATGCCGGCCCATCGGTCGGCCTTCCGCGGCTGCTGGCTCCCCCGCTGCCGACCGCGGTGAACACCCGCAGCGAGGCGTTCCGCCGGAACCGCGACGACATGCTGGAGCAGCTCGACGAGATCGAGGAGTTGCTCGACGAGGCCGAGGCGGGCGGAGGCGCGGCCGCCATGGAGCGACTGCGGTCGCGGGGCAAGCTGCCGATACGGGAGCGCATCGCCAATGTGATCGACCCCAACAGCCCCTTCCTGGAGATCAGCGCACTGGCCGCCTACCACTCCGACTACGCCATGGGCGGCGGGATGGTGGTCGGCGTCGGCGTCATTGCTGGCACCGAGTGCGTGATCATGGGCAACGACCCCAGCGTGCTGGCCGGGGCTCTCACCCCGTACGCCAGCAAGAAATGGATGCGGGCCCTGGAGATCGCCCGCGACAACCGCATCCCCTATGTGAGCTTCGTGGAGTCGGCCGGCGCCGACCTTCGCCTCGGCGGCGGCGACGGCGGTGGCTCGCAGTTCACCGGCGGGGGCAGCGGCCGCGTCCAGACCACCCACTTCGCCGAGACCGGCCGGTTCTTCTACGAGATGATCGAGCTGTCCAAGATGCGCATCCCGACGGTGTGCGTCGTGTTCGGGTCGTCCACGGCGGGAGGTGCCTACCAGCCGGGCCTGTCGGACTACAACATCGTGGTAGCCGATCAGTCCAAGATCTTCCTGGCCGGGCCGCCGCTGGTGAAGATGGCCACCGGCGAGGAGTCCGACGACGAGACGCTGGGCGGTGCCCGGCTGCACGCCGAGGTCTCGGGTCTGGGCGACTACTTCGCGGTGGACGAGATGGACGCCATCCGCATGTGCCGCGAGGTGGTGTCCCACCTCAACGTGCAGAAGCCCCATCCCGGCCCCACCATGGCCGCCGATCCGCCGGTTCACGACCCCGAGGAACTTCTGGGGCTGGTGAGCCGCGACCTGCGCCAGCCCTTCGACATGCGCGACGTGATCGCCCGGGTGGTGGACGGCTCCCGCTTCGAGGAGTACAAGGCCCGCTACGGCGCCACGCTGGTGTGCGGCTGGGCCTCGATCTGCGGCTACCCAGTGGGGATCCTGGCCAACAACGGCGTGCTCTACCCCGACTCGTCCCAGAAGGGCGCCACCTTCATCCAGCTGTGCAACCAGGTCGATGTCCCGCTGGTGTTCCTGCAGAACATCACCGGCTTCATGGTGGGGCGGGACTACGAGGCCGACGGCATGGTCAAGAAGGGCTCCCAAATGATCAACGCGGTGACCAACTCCACGGTCCCGCACCTGACCGTGATCATCGGCTCGTCCTACGGGGCTGGCACCTACGGAATGTCGGGGCGGGCCTTCGGGAACCGCTTCACCTGGCTGTGGCCCACGGCCAAGATCGCGGTGATGGGCCCCAAGCAGATCGCCGGAGTGATGTCTCAGGTCCGGCGGGCCCGAGCCGCCCGCAAGGGCGAACCCTTCGACGAGGACGAGGACGCCCGGATCGTGGCCCAGGCCGAGGCCATCCAGGAGCGGGGATCGCTGGCCCTGCGAGCCACCGGAGCCATCAGCGACGACGGGATCATCGACCCCCGCGACACCCGGGCCGTGCTGGGCATGTGCCTGTCGGTCGTAGGCAACCGACCCATCAAGAGCGCCGAGGGCTACGGGGTGTTCCGGCTGTGAGCCCAAGGAATTGGCAGCGGTGGGTGCCCTATAGGGGGTGTTTTGCTGCCAGTTCGGTTTGGCTGAGCGGGCTGTGCGGGAATTGGCAGCGGTGGGTGCCCTATAGGGGGCATTCTGCTGCCAGTTCGGTTTGGCTGAGCGGGCTGTGCGGGAATTGGCAGCGGTGGGTGCCCTATAGGGGGCATTCTGCTGCCAGTTCGCGGTTGGGGGCTCGGCTGTGTGGCGAATTGGCAGCGTTTTGCACGGATGGCGTGCATTCTGCTGCCAGTTCGCGGCGGGAGCGGGTGTGGGGCCTGCTGTGACAAGGATCGGCACTCTGCTGGTGGCCAACCGGGGCGAGATTGCCCGCCGGGTGTTCCGAACGGCGCGGGCCATGGGCATGCGCTGCGTGGCCGTGTTTCCCGACGCCGACACGGGCGCCCCGTTCGTGGCCGAGGCCGACGTGGCTGTGCGCCTGCCCGGCGGCTACCTCGACATCGAGGCGGTGGTGGCCGCCGCGGTCGGGGCCGGCGCGGACGCGGTGCATCCCGGCTACGGCTTCCTGGCCGAGAACGCCGACTTCGCCCGGTCCGTGGCCGGTGCCGGCCTGGTTTGGGTCGGTCCGTCCCCCGACGCCATCGAGACGATGGGCGACAAGCTGGCGGCCAAGGCCGCGGCCGCAGCCGCGGGGGTGCCCGTGCTGCCGTCGTCGGACGATCCCAATGATCCGAGCGGAATCGGCTTCCCGCTCATGGTCAAGGCGGCTGCGGGCGGGGGCGGCAAGGGCATGCGATTGGTGTCCGATCCTGCCGGCCTGGCCGAAGCGGTGGCCGCGGCCCGGCGCGAGGCACTCGGCGGCTTCGGTGACGACACCGTCTTCTTGGAGCGCTACCTGCGACGGTGCCGTCACATCGAGATCCAGATCCTGGGCGACGCTCACGGCAGCGTGCTCCACCTCGGCGAACGGGAGTGCTCGATCCAGCGCCGTCACCAGAAGATCATCGAGGAGTCTCCCTCCACCGCGGTGGACGACGCCCTCAGGGCCGCCATGGGAGAGGCCGCGGTGCGGCTGGGCTCCTCGATCAGCTACTGCTCAGCGGGCACGGTGGAGTTGCTGCTCGACGACGACACCGGCGAGTTCTTCTTCCTGGAGGTGAACACCCGCCTGCAGGTTGAGCACCCCGTCACCGAGGAGGTCACTGGCATCGACCTGGTTCGTGAGCAACTGCGGGTAGCGGCCGGCGAGCCGCTGGGCTACGGCCAGGCAGACGTCGCCTATGCGGGCCACGCCATCGAGGCCCGGCTCTATGCCGAGGATCCCTCAGCCGGGTTCCTGCCCGCGGTGGGCACCTTGGCCGCTTTCTCGCCGCCGGCCGAGCCGTCGGTTCGTTGGGACAGCGGCGTGGAGGCCGGGAGCGAGGTCGGCCTCCAATTCGACCCGATGTTGGCCAAAGTGATAGCCCACGCCCCGACCCGGGTTGAAGCGGCCGGGCGTTTGGCGCTGGCCCTGGAGAGACTGCACTTGGGCGGAGTGACCACCAACCGCCATTTCCTGGTGGCTGCTCTGCGCTCGGACGCCTTCCTGGCCGGCGACACGACCACCGACTTCATCGACCGGGCCGATCCGAGCCGGGCCGCGACGCGGTCGATCGCCGAATGCCAGCGGGCCGCGGTCGCGGCGGCGATGTGGCTGCAGACCGCCGAGCGACAGCAGGCCCGGACGCTGGGATGGATGCCCAGCGGTTGGCGCCAGGGCCGTCTCCCGCCCGAGCGGGCCGAGTTCGCAGTCGAGACCGCCGGAGATCCGGTCGCGGTCACGGTCAGCTACCGGCCCCGGCGCGATGGCTCGTTCGTCGTGCGGGTGGAGGGCTCAGCTGGTGCAGCCGAGGCGGCTGGTGCAGTGGCGGCGGGTGGAGGCTCGGTCGGGACGGGCGAGGCGGCTGGCCCAGTTGAGGGCTCAGCCGGTGCAGCCGAGGCGGCTGGTGCAGTGGCGGGGGGCGGAGGCTCGGTCGGGACGGGCGAGGCGGCTGGCCCAGTTGAGGGCTCAGTCGGTGCAGCCGAGGCGGCTGGTGCAGTGGCGGCGGGCGGAGGCTCCGTCGAGACGGGTGAGGCTGTCGGGGCAGTCGAGGCTGGGGCGAGGATCGTGGCGTGGTCGCCGGACGGGCTCGAGGTCGAGTGGGACCGCCGCCGGGTCCGGTATGTGGTCACCGCCGAAGGCGACCGGCTGTATCTGACCGGCGACTCTGAAACGGTCACGGTGGAGGTGCTTCCCCGCTTCGGCACCCCTGACCGCGGCCTGGCTGCAGGCGGGTTCGCCGCGCCCATGCCCGGCGTGATCGTGGAGGTGCGGGTCGAGTCGGGTGAGCAGGTGGGCGCGGGCCGCACGCTGGTGGTGATGGAGGGCATGAAGATGGAGCACCATGTGAGCGCTCCGTGCGACGGGACAGTGACCGACGTGCTGGTCGCGCCCGGAGACCAGGTGGACAACGGCACGCCGCTGCTGGTGTTCGAGGCGGCCGGAGCCTCAGCCGGGGAGGACTCGGACGGTGATTAGCGGCGAGCGCAAACGGGGGCGGGCTGGTCGCGGCGGAACATCCCGTTGCCCGCTCTTGTTCGCTGCGCTCACCGGCTGCTCGGGCCACGGCCTCGCTCGAAGCCGCGCCGGAGTCCCGTGAGTCCGCGGCCAACTCGCTCGACCTCTGGTCCGATCCGGATTGCCAACTGTTCCGGCTTCTACGGCGATCGGCTGTCGGCCGCGGCCGAGATGGTGAACGGCGGTCCCATCGATGTGCTCACGGGGGACTGGCTGGCCGAGCTGACCATGCTGATACTGGCTCGGACCCGCTCCAGACGCCCCGGCGGCGGCTACGCCCGCAGCTTCATCAAGCAGATGGAGCAGGTGATGGGCGCCTGTCTGGACGCGGGCATCAAGGTGGTGTCCAACGCGGGCGGGCTTGATCCCCGCGGCTGCGCGCAAGCGGTCGCGGAGGCGGCCGAGCAACTGGGTCTGAGCCCGAGAATCGCCTGTGTGGAGGGCGACGACCTCATGGCGCGCCTGGTGCCCGACACGGCCGACGCGGTGATGCTCCGGTCGTTCGCCACCGGCGAGCCCATGACCGACACATCGAGGCTGATCACCGCCAACGCCTACCTGGGGGGCTGGGGCATAGCCGAGGCCCTCCGCCGCGGCGCCGACATCGTGGTGACCGGGCGGGTCACCGACGCGGCGGTGGCGTGCGGTCCCGCGGCCTGGCACTACGGCTGGGCCCCCGACGACTGGGATGCTCTGGCCGGCGCGGTGGCGGCCGGGCACGTCATCGAGTGCGGCACCCAGGCGACCGGCGGCAACTACTCGTTCTTCACCGAGGTGGACGGCATGGCCCGCACCGGCTTCCCGTGGGCCGAGATCGCGGCCGACGGATCCTCGCTGATCGGCAAGCACGAAGGCACCGGCGGCGCGGTCACCGTGGGGACGGTCACCGCGCAGCTGCTCTACGAGATCGACGCGCCCGGCTATCTGGGCCCCGACGTGACCACCCGCTTCGACACCATCCGGCTCGCTCAGGCCGGTGCGGACCGGGTGCGGATGGACGGGGTGCGAGGCGAGCCGCCCCCGCGCACCCTCAAGGTGGCCACCAACGAGCTGGGCGGCTTCCGCAGCGAGATCACCGTCGGACTCACCGGGCTCGACATCGAGGCGAAGGCGGCGCTGGTGAGCGAGGCCTTCTGGCGGGCCTGCCCCCACGATCCGGGCGATTACGCCAAGGTCACCGAGAGGGTGGTTCGCACCGACAAGCGTGATCCGGCCACCAACGAGGAGGCCACCGCGGTCTGGCGGCTCAGCGTCTTCGACCGCGACGAGGAGCGGCTCGGGCGCACCCTGTCGGACGCCATGAACGAGCTGGCCCTGGCCACCATCCCGGGCATGTTCTCGCCGGGCTCCGCGGCCCGTCCCCGGGCCTTCGGCATCTACCGGCCGGCCACCGTGCCGGCTGAGGCCGTGCCCCAGTACGTGACCTTCCTCGACGGCGAGCGCACCGTCGTCGACCCGCTTCCGGTTGCGGCTGCGCCATCGGTGCCGGTTCCCTCCCCCGCCCCGGCCGCCACCGGCCGGGACTGGGGCCCGGTGGTGCGGGTGCCGCTGGGCCGTGTCGTGGGCGCCCGCTCCGGGGACAAGGGCGGCAACGCCAACCTGGGTGTGTTCGCCCGCTCTCCCGAAGCCTTCGAGTGGCTCGACGGCTTTCTGAGCACCCGGCGCCTGGTCGAGCTGCTGCCGGAGGCGGCCCCGCTGCGGGTCGACCGGCACCGGCTCCCCAACATCTGGTCGCTCAACTTCGTGATCCACGGGCTGCTGGGCGACGGGGTGGCCGCCTCCGATCGCCAGGATCCGCAAGCAAAGAGCCTCGGCGAATGGCTGCGGGCCCGGGTCGTCGACGTTCCCGAGGACCTGCTCGCAGGCTGAGAGGCCGAGCCAATAGGCGGGCCATACGGGAAGAGCGGGAGATACTTTCCTCGCAACACGACGGGCTTGCACCTACCCGCGCACCTTCTGAGGCCCGGGCGCGATATGCGGCGGCCCGCTTCGGGTGGCGCACTGGCGCCCACGCGCGATATCTTCCTAGGATGGTAACTTCCTAGGAAGGGACTCGCGAATTGTGAACCTGGTCGACCTGCTCCAGGACCTGCTCGACGAGCAGGCGAGCCTCGATGAGGTCCTGACATCGCTCGATGCAGGCGACTGGGATCTGCCCACTCCGAGCCCCCGATGGTCGGTCACCGACCAGATCGGTCACCTGTGCTACTTCGATCGGGCCGCCGCGCTGGCCATCCGCGATCCGGATGCCTTCTCGGCCGAGGCCCGGAGGCTCATGCAGGCGTCGCTGGTGAGCGAGACCTCGGGGGACGACTTCACGTTGGGCGAGTTCCGGACGCTGCCAGTCGTCGACCGGCTGGATCGCTGGCGGCAGGGCCGATGCGGTCTGGCCGCAGCCGCCGGCACGCTCGGAGAGCGCGATCGGGTGAGCTGGTACGGCCCGTCGATGGGGGCCAAGTCCTTCGTCACCGCACGGCTGATGGAGGCGTGGGCCCACGGCACCGATGTGTGCGACGCCGTGGGTGCGCACCGCGAGCCCACCCGCCGGCTCCGCCATGTGGCCCAACTCGGCTACATCACCCGGGCGTGGTCCTACGTAAACCGGGGCCTGACCCCGCCCGATGGCGATGTCCGTGTGGAACTGACCGCACCGGCGGGGGATCTGGCGGGGGATCTGTGGGCCTGGGGTGACGCCGGAGCGGCGGGGGGCAACACTGTGAGGGGACCGGCCCTCGACTTCTGCCTGGTAGTGACCCAGCGCCGCCACGTGTCCGACACAGTCCTGGAGGTCTCCGGGGACCGCGCCCGCGAGTGGCTGACCATGGCTCAGGCCTTCGCCGGTCCGCCCACCGATGGACCCAGCGCCCGAGCGGCCCGTGAGCGCAGCGAACAAGAGGGGCAGACGGCCGCACGCGAGAGGACCGGCTCGTGAGCCTGGTCGAGGCGTCCCGCGACGAGCGGGGGGTGGTGACGGTCACATTGGCCGACGAAGCCAACCGCAATGCCCTGAGCCGCCGGCTCCTGGCCGAGGTCACCCCGGTCCTGGACGACGCCGATGCCGACCCGGACGTGCGGGTGGTGGTGCTCACCAACGCGGGACGGGTGTTCTGTGCCGGTGCCGACCTGCGGGAGAGTTCGGTGCCCGCCGACGACAACCCGGTGACGGTCAAGGCCAGCGAGCTCTTCGGGCGGTTCCGCCGGTCGCCCAAGCCTTATGTGGGACGCATCGCGGGCCATTGCGTGGCCGGAGGGATGGGCCTGGCTGCGGCCATGGACATATCCATCGCCCGCGAGGACGCCAAGTTCGGGTTCACCGAGGTGCGGGTGGGGGTGGCTCCGGCCATGATCTCGGTGCTGTGCCTGCCCAAGATGCGCCGGGCCGAGGCCACTGCGGCCTTCCTGCGGGGCAATCGCTTCGGTGCGGTCGAGGCAGTCCGGCTGGGCCTGATCAACGTCGCCGTGCCCGCCGAGAGCCTCGACGACGAGGTGGAGGCGGTGGTCACCGACCTGCTGGCGGGAGGGCCGTCGGCGCTGGCCGCGGCCAAGCAACTCATTCACCGAGTCCCTGAGATGCCCTTCGACGATGCCCTCGACTGGGCCCAACGGCTCTCGGGCGAGCTGTTCGCCAGCGACGAGGCTGCCGAGGGCATGAACGCTTTCTTGAGCAAGCGCACCCCCGAGTGGGTGCCCCGAACCGGGGAGGAACCATGACCGAGATCCTCAATTCAGTGTCGACGATGACACCGCAATGGCTTGAGGGCGCGCTCGCAGAGGCCGGGCACGACCCGCCGCCCATTTCCGCGGTCGAGGTGCGACCGATGGACGGTTTCGTGGGCGCCATGGGCGAGGTGGTGATCGTGTCGGCCACGTACGCGGGCGACACCGACCTGCCGGCCGAGTTCGTGGCCAAGTGCCCCAAGGACGACGAGTTCGCCCGCCTGAACGCCCAGGTGATGGTGTCGTACCAGCGCGAGCACGGCTTCTACGACCATCTGGCCCGACAGGTCGCGGCCCGCACGAACATGAGCATTCCAAGATGCTTCGTCAACCTGTTCGACCCCGAGACCCACGCCGCCACCCTGGTCATCGAGAGGATCCATCCGGCCACCAAGGGCGACCTGCTCGACGGCACGACCTTCGACCGGATGCACACCCTGGTCGGCGATCTGGCCCGGATGCACGGCGTCTACTGGATGGACGAGGCGCTCACAGAGGAGGACTGGCTGATCGACTGGAGCGCCCCGAACCTGCTGGCGGGCATCCCCCGCGCCCAGGCCAGCTGGGCCAACATGCGCCAACAGTTCCCGCAGCACCACTCCGACGACCTGGCGGCCATGGTGGACACCTTCCTGGCCGACGTCCCGGCGTGGCTCGGGCGCTTCGCGCCGCGGCCCTGGACGCTCATCCACCAGGACTACGAGCTGGACAACATCCTGTTCCGCGACGACGGACCCGTGATCGTGGACTGGCAGTCACCGATGCGGTCCTTCCCCGGGATGGACTTGGGCTGGCTGCTGATGGCCAGCCACAACGACGAGACCCTGGCCCGCGAGCCCGAGCTGCTCGACCACTACCGCAGCGAGCTGGCCGCGGCCGGCGGGCCCGACTGGAGCGAGGACGATCTGGCCGAGGACCTGGCCTGGGCCTGCTTCTTCTGGGTGTCGGTGTCGCACATCCCGTTCCTGGACACCGTGCAGTACGGCGAGGAGGCGCGGCCCCACCGCCGCTTCAAGGCGATGATGCAGGGCACCATCGACGCGGCCGAGCGCTGGGGCGCCGCCGAGCGCATGCGGCGCCACGCCTGAGGGGCGCGAGCCAATCGGAGGGGGGAGAGATGGCTGAGATCCTCAGTTCGCTCTCGGCAATGAAGCCAGAATGGCTGGAGCAGGCCCTCACCGAGGCCGGGCACTCCCCGCCGCCGGTCGCTTCGGTGGAGGTTCGCCCCATGGACGACTTCACGGGGGCCATGGGCGAGGTCGGGATCGTCTCCGCGACGTATGGCACCGAAACCGACCTGCCGTCGGAGTTCGTGGCCAAGTGCCCGCTCGACAACGACATCGCCCGCCTCTACGCCCAGGTGAGGCTGTCCTACCAGCGCGAGGCCGGCTTCTATGCAGACATGGCCGACGAGGTGGCCTCCGTCACCGGCATGAGCATCCCCAAGTGCTACGTCAACCTGTTCGACCCCGAGACCCACGCCGCGACCCTGCTGCTGGAGCGCATCCATCCCGCAGCCAAGGGTGACAACCTGGAGGGCACCACCTTCGAGCGGATGCAGGCGCTAGTACGTGATCTGGCCCGGCTGCACGGCGCCTACTGGATGGACGAGGCGCTGCAGCCGTATGAATGGCTCCTGGACTGGCACGCCCCCACGTTCCTGCTGGCCCTCCCGTTCGTCCGCGAGGCCTGGAGCGACATGCGCAGCAAGCACCCCGAGCAGCACCCCGACGCCATCGCCGCGCTGGTGGACGTCTTCATGGCCGACATCGAGGGGTGGCTGGAACGCTTCAACCAGCGTCCGTGGACGTTCTTGCACCAGGACTACGAACTCGACAACGTCCTGTTCCGGGACGACGGCCCGGTGATCGTGGACTGGCAGACCCCGATGCGCTCCTTCCCCGGCGATGACCTGGGCTGGCTGCTCCTGTCCGGCCACAACGGTGAGACCCTGGCCCGCGAGCCCGAACTGCTGGAGTTCTACCGCCGGGAGCTGGCCCAGGCCGGCGGCCCCGACTGGAGCGAGGACGATCTGGCCGAGGACTTGGCGTGGGCCGCCTTCTACCGGGTGTCGACTGTGTACATCGCCTGGTATCACGCGGTGGTCGCCGGGGAGCGGGGCCGCCAGGTCCGCCGCTTCAAGGCCATGATGGACGGCAGCGTCGCCGCGGCCCAGCGATGGAGCGCCGTCGAGCGCATGGGGGCCCACATCTGATAGGACCCCTGGACCGGACCGCAGCGAGAGGGAGGAGACAGCGTGTGCAGGGACTGATTCTGGAGGGCACCACCGAGGACAGCGTGCGGCTCTCCGACGAGCTGGAGCTGGCGGGGTCGCTGGCCCCGCGGCAGGTGCGGGTGGAGGTCCGGGCCGCCGGAGTTTGTGGCAGCGACCTGAGCTGCGTGCTGGGCAAGTACTACATGCCCACTCCACTGGTGCCCGGCCACGAGGCCGCCGGCGTGGTGGTAGAGGTCGGCTCGGCCGTGACCTACTGCTCGGTGGGCGACCATGTGATCCTGTCCACATTCAGCAACTGCGGACACTGCCCCGACTGCGAGGGCGGCGACCCGGGCAACTGCACCAACGTGGCTCTGGGAGTTCTCAACCAGCCCTTCACGGAGAACGGGCGGCCCATCTACAACTTCGCCAACATCGGCGCCTTCGCCCAGCAGGTGGTGATCGGCGAGAACCAGTGCATCCCCATCCCCGCGGAAATGCCTTTGGCGTCGGCTGCTCTGATCGGCTGCGGCGTGGTTACCGGCGCTGGCGCGGTGTTCAACCGGGCCAGAGTGCAGATCGGCGACACCGTGGCCGTGATCGGCGCCGGCGGGGTGGGGCTCAACGTGATCCAGGCCGCCCGGCTGGTGGGCGCCTCCGCCATCATCGCCATCGACCGCGTCTCGGCCAAGGAGGCGCTCGCGCTGGAGTTCGGCGCCACCGACTTCGTGCTGGCCACCGGCGACGACTTCGACCCCGTCGCCGCGGTCAAATCGCTCTGCCCCGCGGGGGTTCACCACGCCTTCGAGGTGGTCGGCAGCACCGCGCTGCTGTCCCAGGCCATCTCGATGACCCGCCCCGGAGGCAACGTGTGCGCGGTGGGGGTGCCCGACCTGGGGGCCAAGGTCACCTACCCGTTCCTGGACCTGCACCAGAACAAGAGCCTCCTCGGCATCCGAGCCGGCGGCGCACGGCCCCGCAGGGACTTCGGAATGCTGGCCGACCTCTACCTGCGGGGCCGGCTGAAGCTCGACGAGATGATCTCCCGCACCGCAGGCCTCGACGGCCTGCAGGCCGCGTTCGACGCTCTCAAGACCGGTGCCGAGGCCCGCACCGTCCTGCTCCCGAACGGCTAGGAGGCCGAGCGAGTTGGCGGGCGAGTCCGCTCCATGCGGGCGAGGCCGTGGCCCGAGCGGCCCGTGAGCGAAGCGAACAAGAGCGGGAGTGACACCGCTGCGACGCCGTGGACTCTCACCCACGCGCGGATGATCTCTAGGAGGGGGTCTCGTCGAGGCAGCGGGTGAGTTCTTCCATCTCGGCTACGAGGCACGCCGACACGGATGCCTTGGCGACGGCTTCGCAGCGGGGAAGGTCCTTCGTGTCGAAGGGGCTGATCACCACCAGCGTCACGCCGAGCCCGTCGTCCCGGACGAGGCTGACGCACAGCGCTACCCCGCCGTCGTCGCCCGGTTCTGAGGCATCGGGGCCGCACGCGGCAGCCGGATCGGAGTTCATGCCGGCCAGCAAGTTGTCCACCCGGCATGCGGGCAGCGAAGTGGTGAAGGCGTAGGACGTTGTCTCGCAGCCTGCGACCCGGTACAGGCCACCCCCGAGGTGGTCCATGTTCAGTCCCGACGAAGTGAGGGTCAGCTCGGGCTCGTCCATCAGGGCGAAGCCCAGCAGCGTGCCGAGCATCTGCCCGTTCCCGGCGGCCAGGACCAGCTCACGGAACTCGGCGGGGTGCAGCGTGCAGCGAGGGTCGGTCATCGGTCCGACCGAGCAGCGGTGGCCGCTGGGGCTGGTCAACTCGAGGCGGGCACCCGGCAGGTGGAATACCAGTGCCGCCGCTATCTGAAGGGTTCCGGTGGGGACGGTCGAGGCCATGAGGGGCTCCTTTCGGCGTGAAGGGATTGCCGCCGCCGGAGCGACGGCGTCGAAGGGAGCGAGACTCGAGTGGGCGCTCCGACCCTGGCCCTCAGCCGTCGCGCGGCGGCGATGGCTGCGGCGATCAGCCGCCGACTCTAACCACCAATCAGGCCCGGCCGCGAGCCGATTGCTGCTCGCTGTCTTGGGCGCGCCAGCCGTCGCGCAGCTCGCGCATGGTGGTGAGGGCGTAGGGGCGGGACTGCAGCCAGTCCTTCCAGGCCGTCGTGCTGAACAGCCCGTACTCCTCGGTGCGCACGTGGCACTGGTCCGGTTCGATCGCCTCGATCTCGGCGCCGCCGGGCATGTTGGGGTGGAAGGCGCAGTAGGTGAGGCCGGCTTCCAGGTCGCCGAGCAGGTCCCGGTAGTCGGCAGGCCGGTGGCGGGGCCGGGAGAAGTCCGTCTCCAGCACATGGTCGAACACGGGCATGCCTGCTGATTGAGCCATCGCGGCGGCGTCGTCGAAGGGCCTCTCGTCGACGCCGGCCAGGTGGTTGCACGGTCCGTAGTCGCCCAGGGTGCGGGTGATCAGCACCGGAACGCCGTAGTCGATTCCGACGTCGACGTAGCGTTCGCACCACTCTGGAGCGAGGGCGGAGCCCATGTGTGCGTCGAGGTGGGTGACGTCGATGCCCTCGGCCAGCGCCCGGTCGATCTGGGCCCGCCACTCGGCCTCGACTGCCTCGGGGTGGGCGTGGCGGCGCAGCGACGCCACGTCGGGCCACAGGTAGCCGTGGTCGTCGACGAGACCGGACGACGGTCCCGGCCGGGTGATCGGTCCCCAGCGGTAGTGGGTCATCTCGGAGTTGAGGGTCAGGTGAACCCCGCAGTCGAGGCCGGCGTCCGACGCGGCCGCCTCGGCGATCTCGCTGAACCATGGGCAGGGCACCATCACCGAGCCGGCTGTGATGGTGCCGAGCTGGGACAGCTCGATGAAGGCCCGGTTGGCGCCGTGGTTCATGCCGACGTCGTCGGCGTGGATCACCAGCCTGGTGGCCGCTGAAGCAACTGACGAATCGACCGGGCCGGGCATGCGAGCAGACTAGGCGATCAGCTCTCCCAGCTTGACGACGAATTCGCCCCTGCAGGCACAGGATTCGCATCGATTTCAGAGTGGGGCTGGAGCCTGGCGGTGGGCGTACCATGCCTGCCGTGGGTTTGCACCACTTCGCGCCTGATGTCGATCCTGAAGAGGTCAGCGAGCACTTGGACCGCCTCGGCTACGCCATCGTGGACGATGTGGCCGACCAGGGGCTGCTGGACCGGCTCGAAGCCGAGGCGAGGCCCTACATCGAGGCGTCGGCCGTCGGGCGCGACACCTACGACGGCCGGTTCACCCGCCGCACCGGCGCGCTGGTGGCCCGCTGCCCGTCGGTCCGCCCGCTGGTGATGCATCCCCTGGTCGTGGGGGCGGTCGGGAGCTTCTTGGGCCACGCCAGCGCGGTGCAGTTGCATCTGACCCAGATCATCTCGGTCGAGCCGGGCGAGACCCGCCAGAAGCTGCACCGCGACGAGATGGCCTTCGACTTCTTCGACTTCGGGCCCGAGTACCACGTGCAGTGCAACACGATGTGGGCGCTGACCGACTTCACCGCGAACAACGGGGCCACCTGGATCCTCGCCGGTACGTCCGGCCTCGACGACGACAAGGCTCAGGAAGTGCCTGGCGCCCAAGCCGAGATGAGCCGGGGCAGCGTGCTGTTCTACGAGGGCAAAGTGCTCCACGGTGCCGGGGCCAACACCTCCGGCGGCGTGCGCCGGGGGGTGAACATCACCTACGCGGTGGGCTGGGTGCGCCAGGAGGAGAACCAGTACCTGGCCTGCCCACCCGATATCGCCCGCACCCTCGACGACGACCTGCTCAAGATGATGGGCTACACCCAGGGCGCGTTCGCGCTCGGGTATGTGGGCGACCAGACCGATCCCCTGGCCGCGCTGCGAGGCGGCACGGCCAAGGCCAAGACCATCGCCGAGGTCGCTGAGCACAACGCCGACGCACGCCGCTTCGTGTCCGACATCACGGAGTAGGCGCGACTACCCGAATTGGCAGCGTTGTGCTCGCATGGCGTGCATCTTGCTGCCAGTTCTCGGGCCGCTACCGTTCACGGCAGGCCCATTGAAGGCGGGTGACGAGCCATGCGACGGATGCACATCGGCCTGCAGGTCGACGACCTTGAGGAGTCGATCGAGTTCTACAAGCGGCTGTTCGGCGTCGAGCCCACCCTGCGACGTCCCGACTACGCCAAGTGGATGCTGGACGATCCCCGGGTGAACTTCTCGCTGGACACGCGCGGCGCGGGCGCCCCCGGCTCGGCCCACTACGGCATCCAGGTCGAGTCGCACCCCGAGCTCAAGGAGATGCGAGAGCACATCGACGCCGCGGGCATGACCCGGGCCGACCAGGATGACCTGGTGTGCGGCTATCAACTCCAGCACAAGTCTTGGGTCACCGACCCCGACGGCGTCATGTGGGAGGCGTTCTTCACCGAGGGAGTGGTCGACTCCGGCTACGGCACCGCCGAGATGCCCGACCCCGCCTGAGCCTCGGCCAGATCCACTCAGTCGAGGGTGGGTCCGGTGGTGTGCTGGCCTGAGCGCAGCAGGGTGCCGGGGCGGGCGCCGGTGAACCGGCCCCGGCACACGATCTCGGTGCCGTTGCAGATCACGTGCTCGATGCCGGTGGCCTCGGCGTACAACCGGGCGGCCCCGGCGGGCAGGTCGGAGCGGAACGTTGTGGGCCCCGACCCGACGGTGGCCTCGTCCAGCACCACTATGTCGGCGTAGTTCCCCTCGGCCAGCACTCCCCTGTCGACCAGGCCGTACAGGTCGGCCTGCACCTCGGTGAGCAGATGGACGGCCTCCTCCAGCGGCAGCAGGCCCCGCTTCACCACGGCTTCGCTCAGCATGGTGGTGGCGTAGTTGGCGGTAAGGAACAGATCCAGGTGGGCCCCGGCGTCGGAGGCTCCGATCACCGCCCGCGGGTCGCGCCAGATCTCGACCCGGGCCTCCCAGTCGGCGGTCGGCTCGGGCAGGGCCGGATTGCCGAACGAGGTCTCCAGATCGTCGGCCAGGGCCATGTCGCACAGCGCGTCCCAGGGATCCTGGCCCCGCTCCTCGGCGATCTCGCCGACCGTTCGGCCCGCGCAGCCCTCGTTCTCGGGGGCGGGCGAGTGGAAAACCACCTTGCGCCCCCAGTGGGCCAGCGCCCGCAGCGGATGGTCGCCCTGGGCCAGCTCGTTGAGGCGGCGGCGCTCGGCCGGGTCGGCCAGGATGCGCAGCTTGTCCTCTTTGGGCAGCAGCATCGCCTCCTCCCAGCCGGGCAGGGCGTCGAGCACGAACCCGCTGTTGAAGTTCAGGTGCAGCGAGAGCATCTGCGGCACGGTCAGGGCCACCACCTTGCCGCCCCTCGCGGCGGCGAAATCGCCGGCGGCCAGCTTGGCCCGGTTCATGTCCATCGACCGGGCCGTCACCGTCATCACGTTCCAGTTGAGCGGGCGGCGGGCCGCGGCCGACATGTCGGCCATGAGCTCGAGGGCCCAGTCCTCGAACGGGCCCAGCGCGGGGATGAACTCGACCGACGTGCCGTCGAAGCCGGCCAGCACCGAGCACAGCGCCACCAGCTCGTCGCGCTCGGCGCAGCGGCTGGGCACCATGTTGCCCATCGGGTCGTTGTGGGTGCGGGACCACGACGACGAGAACCCCAGCGCCCCCGCCTCCAGACCGTCGCGCAGCAGCCCCTTCATGGCTTCCAGTTCGTCGCCGGTGCTGGACCGGCGCACGCTGTCGTCTCCCATCACCACCCGGCGCAGGGCCGAGTGCCCCACCTTGAACCCGGCGTTGACGGCCACGTTGCCGTCGATGGCGTCGAAGTACTCGGCAGTGGTCTGCCAGCTCCAGGGCACGCCCTGCTGCAGCGACTCCAGGGGGATGCCCTCCACCCGGGCCAGCATCCGCATCAGGTAGTCGCCGTGGGCCGGGTCGTCGCCGAGGGGCGCGATGGTGAACCCGCAGTTGCCGCCGATCACGGTGGTGACGCCGTGCAGCGGCGACGGCGAAAGGTCGGGATCCCAGAACACCTGGGCGTCGAGATGAGTGTGGACGTCGATGAAGCCAGGGGTCACCGCCAAGCCGGTGGCGTCGATGGCGGCCGCCGCCTCAGCGCCCCCGTTGACGAGGCTTCCGATTGCCGAGATCCGGTCATTGGTGATGCCCACGTCGGCCCGGCGCCGGGTGCCGCCCCGGCCGTCGATCACATCGCCGCCGCTGATTAGCAGGTCGAACATGCTGGCGAAGTTAGCCGCGCCGGGGCCCGACCGTCGCGGCGGGTCCCGTCAGGAGGCCGGTCACCCAGCCTCGTGGAGCTTGCCGGAGGCAACGTTGTACACGAAGCCCCTTATGTGGGCCTTATGCGGCAGGAACGGGGAGGAGCGCAGACGCCGCATCGACTCGATGACGTCGTCATAGGGGTCCGCGAACGCCTCTAGCGGCCATGAGGGACTGATCCCGGTCTCAGCTTCGAGCTCGGACAGGAACCGGTGCTCGTCGAGCAGCTGCAGCCCGCAGCTGGTGTGGTGCACCAGGACCACCTCCCGCGTGCCCAGCAGCCGCTGCGAAAGACACAGCGACCGGATCACGTCGTCGGTGACCGCTCCCCCGGCGTTGCGGATGATGTGGGCCTCGCCGGCGCGCAGGCCGAGGATCCTGGGCACGTCGATGCGGGCGTCCATGCAAGCGACCACGGCCAGCCGGCGAGTCGGCCCCGCCAGCATCCCGGCACCGTCGAAGTCCCGGGCGAAGGCAGCGTTGCCGGCCAGCAGCTCGGGCGTGCTGGGATGGAAGTCGCCCGTCACAGCAGCCCCTTCAGGAGATCTCCAGCAGCAACAGCAGACGGCCCGAGCCCTCGAACTCCACCTCGAACACGCCGGGAATTGCCGCAGTGAAGGCGAAGTGGGCAGGGTGGCCGCCGGACACGCCTCGCAGTATGTCGTAGCCGTGGACATGGACCTCTTCGGCGAGGTCGGACGCGACCATCACGGCAACCACCGAGCCGAGATCGACCCCGACCCTGCGAACGCCTCCCGCCGGAGCGCCGCCGATCACCTCCACTGTGATGGCCTGGACGGCGTCCGCGATGTCGGCGTCGTACCGGGTGGGCGTGCCCGCCATCCCGTGGCCGCCCTCTTCGCCATGACCGTGGCTTTGATCATCGCTGGCACCGATGCCGTTGTCGCTGCTGGCCGGCTTGGTGGCCTCGTCCTCGGATACTTCTAGTGTGGTGGTCGCCGCTACCGCGACGCCGCCCACCGCGAGCTGGGCGTGGTCGTTGGTCTGCAGCGCCACCGTGATCTCATGGGTCCCGGCCGGCAGCGGCGGCATCTGGTACCACGTCTCGTAGACCCGGGCCACCTTCTCGCCATTGACGTACAGGTGCATGTGGCCCTCGCCTTCCACGTGGCCGCCGGAGGCGTTCTCGGGGGCCAGCCGGAAGTTGGAGGGCACCGCGTGGAGGCTCCAGCCTCCGGCCGGGTCGTCCACCAACTCCGCGTTCACCGACGGGCGCGGTTCCCGAGCCTCCCTCGCCTCGGTATGGCCCCGGCCCGTGGCGTCGCCGCCCCTATTTCCGGCCACGATGACGGCGGTGGCGTCGATGATGTCGCCGTCCACCGCCAGCGCCGAGTGGTCGTTGGCGGAGAGCTCCACCCGAACCTCGTGCTCGCCGGGTGACAGCGAGCCGATGTGATGCCATTCACCGTAGAGCCGTGACACCTTGTCGCCGTCGATGTAGAGGTGCATGTGGCCCTCCCCGTCGACGTGGTCGGTGGACACGTTCTCGGGGACGATCCGGAAGTCGGTGGTGCGGACCCGGAGGTTCCAGCCCTCCATCGGGTCCTCGGTGACTTCGATGGCGATGGTCGGCGCGGGCACGCCCTCGGCCAGTTCGACAGAGGTGCCGTGGTCATGACCGCCGCCGTCGTCGTGGCCCTCGTCGGCGCCGGCCGTCTCGGCCGTCCCGTTCGCTGCGGCGCTGTCGGCGGTTGCGGTGGCCGGGTCGTCGCCGCTACAGGCCGCCAGCGCCAGCATGATCAGCGTCAGCGCCGCTGCCCAGACGTTTCGACGGACGGGCTTCACGGGGGATTCGGGCCTCGGGTCGCGGGCTGGTGGAAGCACACGCTAACGACCTGGGTCTAGATTGGGCGGTTGACGCCCCCGAGGGTCACCGCGGAGCGACCGATGGACAATGTCGCGGACGGCTCGCTCACGCCATGCGCTCCATGATGAGCGCCACGCACTCCTCGGGAGAGAGCCTCTCGGTGTCGAGCCGCAGGTCGGGCCGCTCGGGTCGTTCGAAGGGGCTGTCGACGCCGGTGAAGTTCTTGATCTCCCCGCGCATCGCCTTGGCGTAGAGGCCTTTCGGGTCCCGCCGGGCGCAGACCTCGAGAGGCGCGTCAACGAATATCTCCATGAAGTCGCCCGGATCGAACAGGGCGCGGGCGAAGTCTCGCTCGGCCTGGAAAGGGCTGATGAACGACACGATCACGATCAGCCCCGCGTCCACCATGAGGCGCGCAACCTCCGCGACTCTGCGGATGTTCTCCACGCGGTCGGGCTCAGTGAAGCCCAGATCACGGTTCAGCCCGTGCCGCACGTTGTCGCCGTCGAGCAGATAGGTGTGGCGGCCCTCGATCACGAGCCGCCTCTCCAGCTGGTTGGCCACCGTGGACTTGCCCGAAGCCGAGAGACCGGTAAGCCACAGGCACCGCGCCCGCTGGCTCTTCAATGCGGAGCGGACGTCGGCGCTGATGTCGAAGTCCTGCCACTTGACGTTCGCCGAGCGCATCAGCGCATAGGCGATCGTGCCGGCGCCCGCGGTGGCGCTCGTGGCGCGGTCGATGAGGATGAAGCCCCCCAGCTCGCGGGACTGCTCGAACGGGGCGAAGGGGACCGGGCGGCTCGTCGCGAGGTTGACCGCACCGAGGTCGTTGAGCTCGAGGCGCGCGGCGGCGAGCTTGCTGCCGTCCGACACGTCCACGCGGTGCCTGATGCTGGTCACGACTGCGCCCACCTCGCAAGTGTGCAGCCTCATCCGATACGGGCGCCCAGCGGTCAACGGCTCGTCGCCCATCCAGATGATCTGTGCCCGGAACTGATCCGCCACCTGCGGCGGGTCGTCGGCCGCGGCGATGACGTCGCCGCGGGAGACGTCGACGTCGGGCTTCAGGGTGAGGGTCACCGAATCGCCCTGCTCGGCGCGGTCAGATGTGTCCTGCCAGACCACGATCGACTCGACGGAGGCACTGGTGCCTGCGGGTGAGACGAGCATGCGGTCGCCGGGCGCCACCCTCCCCGACGCCACGCGTCCGCAGTACCCGCGGAAGTCCGGGTCGGGCCGATTGACGTACTGCACCGGCATCCGGAAGGGCTGATCCTCGGCGGGTCGGGCGAGCTCCACCGTCTCGAGGTGACCGAGCAGCGTCGGACCGGCGTGCCAGGGCGTCTGACCGCTGGGCCGGGTGAGGTTGTCCCCGGTCAGGGCGGAGACGGGGATGGCGACGACCTCGCCCACTCCGACCTCGGCCGCGACCGTCCGGTACTCCTCCGCGAGCTCCTCGAAGCGAGCGCGGTCCCACCCGATGAGATCCATCTTGTTGACCGCGAGCACGACATGGCGCACTCCGACCATGGCCACGATCCTGGTGTGCCGGGCGGTCTGTGGGAGGACGCCCTTGCGGGCGTCGACCATGACGACCGCAAGATCCGCGGTCGAGGCGCCGGTCGCCATGTTTCGCGTGTACTGCTCGTGTCCGGGCGCGTCGGCGACCACGAACCGGCGCAGCGGCGTCTCGAGCACGCGGTACGCGACATCGATGGTTATGCCCTGCTCGCGCTCGTCCTGGAGGCCGTCGGTGAGCAGCGCCAGGTCGGTCGCGCCGGCTTGGGTGCCGTAGCGGCGGGAGTCCTCTTCCGCCTTCTGCAACTGGTCCGCGAAGACCTGGTTGGAGTCGCACAGGAGCCGTCCGATGAGCGTGCTCTTGCCGTCGTCCACGCTGCCGCAGAGGACGAGCCGCAGAGTGGGTCGCATCAGAAGTATCCCTCCCGCTTCTTGCGCTCCATCGACGCCTCGCCGTCGTGGTCGATGAGGCGACCCTCGCGCTCGGAGCGGTCCGCGGCGAGGACCTCCGCAATGATCGCGTCGAGGGTGTCGGCGGTGCTCTCCACCGCGGCGGTGAGCGGATAGCACCCCAGCGTGCGGAAGCGGACACGGCGCCGCTGCGGAACCTCGCCGGGCAGCAGCGGCATGCGGTCGTCGTCCACCATGATCCACTGACCGCCCCGCCTGACCACGGTACGCTCGGCGGCGTAGTACAGCGGCACGATCGGGATGTCCTCGGCCGCGATGTAGCGCCAGATGTCGGCCTCGGTCCAGTTGGACAGCGGCGAGACCCGAAACGATCCGCCCGCGTCGAGGCGCGTGTTGTAGAGGTTCCACAGCTCGGGCCGCTGTGCCTTGGGATGCCATTGGTGGGCGGCGTCGCGAAATGAGAACACCCGCTCCTTGGCGCGCGACTTCTCCTCGTCGCGGCGCGCCCCCACGAAGATGATGTCGAAGCCGCCCGCGTCCAGGGCTTGTCGCAGGGCTGCCGTCTTCATCACCTCGGTGTAGTAGTCGGATCCGTGTGTGAAGGGCGTGACCGCGCCGTCGGCGCCCTCGGAGTTGGTGTGGACGAGAAGTTCGACGGAAGCCTCGGCCGCGACGCGGTCCCGGAAGGCGATCATCTCGCGGAACTTCCAGGTGGTGTCGACGTGCAGCAGCGGCATCGGCGGCGGGGCCGGCCAGAAGGCTTTGCGAGCCAGGTGGAGAAGCACCGACGAGTCCTTGCCGATCGAATAGAGCATCACGGGCCGGGTCGCGGCCGCAACACCCTCGCGGATGATCTCGATGGCCTCGGATTCGAGCATCGAGAACCACGACCTGGTTGTGGCCGGCTGCTCGGCTGCCGCGTACTGCGCACTGCTCGAGTGAATCGCCATTGATCCGCAACTGTAGTTCCACCAATTCCTGCACGGTCGCGCACGCTGCCACACGGCTCGTGTGCCCGTCATGGCGCATTACGTCATGTTCTGCGTCATGTTCTGCGTCATGTTCGCTACCGGGCGGTCCAGCCGCCGTCTATGACGATGGTCTGGCCGGTGATGTAGCTGCCCGCGTCCGAGGCCAGCAGCAGCAGGGCGCCGTCGAATTCGTGGATCTCCCCGGCCCGCCTCATGAGGGTGTTGCGCTGGATGTGGCGCAGGCCCGGAGCGTCGTCGCCCGCGAACATCTCCTCGGTGAGCCCGCTGCGGAAGTATCCCGGAGCGATGGCGTTCACCCGGATGCCCTCCGCGGCCCACTGCTTGGCCAGCTCCCGGGTCAGACCGATCAGCCCGCTCTTGGAGGCGACATAACCGGCCTGGTGGTTGCCGCCGGAGGCAACGATCCCCAGCATCGACGCCACGTTGACGATGCTGCCGGCCCGGCCGTGCTCGATCATCCATCGGGCCGCGGCCGCCGACAGCACGAAGGCGGCGGTGAGATTGATGTCCAGCACCCGCCGGAACTGGTCCGGGTCCTGCTCATGGGCTCGGATCACCGCGTCGCTGGTTCCTGCGTTGTTGACAACAATGTCGGGACCGCCGTGCTCGGCTGCCACGTCGACCAGTCGCAGCAGCTGCGAGTCGTCCGTGACGTCGCAGCCCGCCGGCACCACGCCGGGCACCTCGCTCGCCCAGGCTTCCAGCAGGCCCGGCCTGCGGGCCGCGGCCACAACGGTCGCCCCGCGGCCGGCCAGCACCCTGCAGTAGCGCTCCCCCAGCGTTCCGCTGGCCCCGGTCACTATGGCGACTCTGCCGTCCAGCGAGAAGATGTCCTGGGTGGAGCCGGCGGTGGATGCCATGGGACGTTCCTAGCGCTCCGGCGGCGGCAGTGCTCAGCCGGGCAGCCGTCCGCGCTCTCCGATTCGGACAATCTGCCGCTTCTGCACCTTGACGGCGGCTTCTTTGCAGGAGTTCAGTCTGGGCTCAGCCGGGGCCGGCCAGGCCGGGGCCGTCGATGTGGGGTCCGGTGGTGCCGCCGACCTCCGTGGGGCGCATGCCCAGCTTGCGGTGGTCCCAGCTGCGAATGCGCTCCACGTCGAGGCGCACCGCCACCCGCTTGCGCAGCATGGCCTCCACGAAGGGCCGGAAGTCGTCGGAGTAGGGGGCGGTGTAGCGCTCCCACACATCGACTCCGACCCGCCAGATCTCGTCGGGATCGGTGACGATCACCCCGCGGCCCTCCAGCGACACGCCCCGGAGCGTCTCGTAGGTGTTGCCCGCCTCGATCATCACCGACATCCGGTCGTCGCGGCGCAGGTTGACGATCTTCTGGGCCTTGGCCTTGGACTCCAGCCAGATCCGGCCGTCCAGCCAGGCATACCACATGGCCACTAGGTGGGGCATGCCGCCGGGGCCGACGGTGGCCATCGTGCAGGTACGCGACTGGTCGATGAACCGGGTGAGCTCCTCGTCTGTCATCTCGATCTGCGAGCGAAGGTTCTGTCCCACCGCGGCTCCTTGGATAGCCGATGAAAGATCTCGGCCGAAAAGTGTGTCTCCAGGGCACAATACCGGTACCAGGATTCTCGACGCGAAAGGCGAGGAACATGTCGAAGGTCTCAGTGTTCGCGAAGTTCTCCTGCCAGGAGGGCAAGGGCGACGAGATGGACGGGGCGCTGCGGGCCATCGTGGCGGCGAGCGAGTCGGTGGACGGCGTCGAGTCGTACTCGTATCACCGGGGCGAGGACGGCACCTACTGGTTCTTCGCCCTCATGTCGAGCATGGAGGCCGCCCAGAGGCACGCCGACAACGAGGCCATGCAGGCGGCCATGCCGGCCCTGATGGCGCTGTTGGCCGGCCCGCCCGACATGGCCATGACCACCCCGGTGGCCGCCAACGGCTTCGACTTCTGACGGCCGGCCTGGCTCCACCAGCGAGCCGGGCCCCGGGCAGCGTCGCTGATGTGGAAGTACGGGAACCGAACGGTCAGACTGAACGCTTGATGTACGGTGTCGGAGGGGGGACTTGAACCCCCACGCCCAATCTGGGCACTAGCCCCTCAAGCTAGCGCGTCTGCCAATTCCGCCACTCCGACGTGGATGTTCGAGGCTACCGGGGGCGCTGCCCGCCACCACGTACCCAGACTCAGCCGCAGCAGGTGTCCTCGAGGGAGTCGGCCCGCCAAACCGATACCGTCTCGTAGGCGGCCAGCGAGGCGATGAACAGTCCGGCCAGCGGGTCGGCCCACCACCATCCCAGGGCCGCGTTGGCGCCCAGCCCGAGGAGCAGCCCGCCCGACATGAGTGCGCACAGCACCGTCTGGGTTGCCTCAGCCTCCGCTGCTCGCGACCCGATGACGGGAGCGAGGCGTCGCTTGGCTAGGGCCAGCACCGGCATGACCACCAGGGACAGAGCCGCTATCGCGATTCCGACCGGCGACTCCTCGGGACGGTGGGCGAGCACCAGGTCGCGCGTCGACTCCACGCCCACGTAGACGGCCAGCGCGGCGAAGCACACTGCGATCAGACGCTGGGCTCGCTTGTCGACCTCCTGCTTGCAGCCGGCGCGGCGCTCCTGGGTCAGCCGCCACGCCAGGATCACCGCGGCCGACACCTCGATGCTGGAGTCCAGGCCGAAGCCGATCAGGCTTACCGACCCCGCGGCGATTCCCGCGGCGATCGCGACCGCTCCCTCAACGACGTTCCAGCCGATGGTGGCTCCCGTGAGCCACTTCTGTCGGGTGACGGCCTCGTCCCTGGTCGTGGGCGTCGTCAGAGCCATCCAGCCGCCACCTCCTCCGGCGTTCTCTGTTGAGCGAACCGGAATCTAGCGCTTGTATTCCAGTATCTGGCTGGAACATGTTGCAGACAGGCTGTCAGCACTGTAGATTACATGACATGGCATCAGACGATGTAGTCATGAATGTCACGTTCAATGAGTCCGTGCCGGCCGGCGGCACGTACGCCAACGGCGCGCTCGTATGGAACACGCCCCATGAGTTCACGATCGACTTCACCTCGCACCGCTCCCCCACTCACGACGGCGACGCCCAGGATGTGCTGGTGGTGGCCCGGATGAAGATCCCTACCAGCGCCATGTTCCGGATAGTTCAGGCCATGTCGGCCAACATCGATCGCTACGAGCGCCAGTACGGGCGCATCACCCCCAGACCACCGAAGGAGGAACCATGAGCAGCAACGGCAGCGGTCCGGTCCCCGCCTCCTCCGGAGGCTTCCGGTTCACCGTCAGGGCCACCGATGATCACGTCTCGATCTCACGGCCGGTCAGCTCCGAAGACGTGGACCGAGTGCGGCGCCAACTCGCCGAGTGGGCGACCCGCCACCCCGCGCAGCCCGCCTAGCCTCGCACTTCGTTCGACCGGCATGATGGGGAGAGCCTGTAGTGCTACCATGTAGCACATGGAGCGAATCGGCGTGCGCGAGTTGCGGCAGCACGCGAGCCGCTGGCTGCGGCGGGTCGCCGAGGGCGAGACCTACGAGATCACGGTGCGGGGGGTTCCCGTGGCGCGGCTGAGTCCGGTGGCACCGCCGGGAAGCGTCCTGGAGCGACTGGCCGCCGAGGGGCTGGTCACGCTCGCGACCGAGAATCTCGATGAGGTGATGGAAAGGCTCGAACCGATAGAGATCCCGCCCGGCGAGCAGTCGCCCAGTGAGCGCCTGGCCGAACTGCGTCGCCATGAGCGGTGATCTATGGTTCGTGGACGCTTCGGCGTTCCTCAAGCTGGTAGTCGTAGAGCCGGAATCTGCGGAGCTGAGGCGATGTGCGTATGGGCGACGACTTGCTTCGTCGGACTTGCTGCGCACTGAGGCCCGGCGCGGGGTCGCTCATTCGGCACCATCCGTGTTGCGAAGCTGCGACGAGCACTTGGCCGGAGTCCACAAGGTCCGGCTCACCCCCGCTCTGCTGGACCGGGCCGGACGCATTCCTGGTCCCGGACTGCGCTCGCTCGACGCGATCTACGTGGCCTGCGCCGAGCAACTCGGTGACGATCTGGCCTGCTTTGTCAGCTACGACGGCCGCCAGCTTGCCGCCGCGCGGGAGTTGGGTATTCCCACAGCATCCCCCGGCGTGTCGTAGTCGCGTTCGCCGTCAGTTGACAGGCGACGGCCGCTCGTCGGCAACGTTCAGATGATCAGGGCGTAGGAGACCGACGCGAAGGTGAAGACCAGCGCGGCGATGACGGTGATGCGGTCGAGGTTGCGCTCCACCACCGTCGACCCGGCCGCCTGCGCGCCGAGCCCGCCGCCGAACATGTCCGAGAGGCCGCCGCCCTTGCCGCTGTGCAGCAGCACCAGGAACACCAGCAGCAGTGCCGACAGCACGTGCAGCGGGGCGATGAACCAGATCACGGCCCCGAGGCTACCAGTGCTCGGTCCCGGCGCCGACGGACGCGATCGTGCTCACGTTGCGTACAGGCGGTGGTTCACGATCCGGGAGAACTCGGTGGCGTCGAGGCTGGCCCCGCCCACGAGCGCGCCGTCGACGTCGGGCTGCTCCATGAGGTCAGGGGCGTTGGACGGCTTCACCGAGCCCCCGTACTGGATCCGCAGATCGGCCGCGGCCGCCCTCCCCCACTGCGCGGCGACCCGCGACCGCACGTGGGCGCACATGTCCTGGGCGTCGGCGGGTGTGGCCGTCTCCCCGGTGCCGATGGCCCATACCGGCTCGTAGGCCACCACCAGCCTGCCGACGACTTCGGCGCCAAGGCCGTCGAGACTGCCGGCCAGCTGGCCGGACACCACATCGCGGGCCTGACCGGCCCGGCGCTGCTCGATGGTCTCGCCCACGCACACGATCGGCACCATGTCGTGGCGCAGCACCGCCCGTGCCTTGGCGTTGACAATGTCGTCGGTCTCGCCGAACAACGCCCGGCGCTCGCTGTGGCCCACGATCACGTACGACACGTCCAGCTTGGCCAGCATCGCGGCCGACACCTCGCCGGTGAAGGCGCCCGCGTCCTCGGAGTGGCAGTCCTGGGCGCCCAGCGCTATGGGCACATCGTCGGCCTGGAGCACTGTCTGCACCGAGCGCAGGTCGGTGAACGGCGGATGCACCGACACCTCCACATGGCGATAGTCGTCGCTGTTCAGCGCGTAGGCCAGCTTCTGGATGGTCTGGATCGCCTCGAAGTGGTTGTGGTTCATCTTCCAGTTGCCGCTGATCAGCGGCCTGCGCCCGTCGGCCGGGCCGTCATCGCGTGCCTTGCGTCTACCCCGCATCGTCGCTCCCTTCTTCGTTGCCTCCCCGGAGCGCCGCCAGCCCCGGCAGGTCGCCCTTCTCGATCAGCTCCAGTGAAGCGCCGCCGCCGGTTGACACGTGGTCCATGTCGCGGTCGACTCCGTAGTGGCGGGCGGCGGCCGCGCTGTCGCCCCCGCCCACCACGGTGAAGGCGCGGGTCTCGGCCATGGCCGCGGCCACCGCCCCGGTCCCGCCGCCGAAGCGGGGATCCTCGAACACGCCCATGGGGCCGTTCCAGAACACTGTTCCGGCCTCGTGAATCACGTCCCCGAATTGGGCCGCGCTCCCTGGGCCGATATCCGCCCCCATCCATCCGTCGGGCACGTCCGCGCCGACCTGGCGCACTTCGCCGCCCGCATCAGGGTCGCCGGGCACGCCGCCGGGACCCAGCGCGGTGAGGTCATGGGGCAGGTGGATCGGCTTGTCGCCCCCGAGCAGCTCGCGGCAGCGCTCCACCATCGAGTCCTCGCACAGCGAGGAACCCACCCGGTGGCCCCGAGCCTTCAGGAACGTGAAGCACATGGCCCCGCCGATCACCAGGGAGTCGACCATCTGGAGCAGCGCGTCGATGACCCCCAGCTTGTCCGAGACCTTGGCCCCGCCCAGCACCGCCACGAACGGCCGCCGGGGCGAGTCCCGCAGCCCGCCCAGCACCTCAACCTCCCGGGCCAGCAGCCGGCCCGCGGCCGACGGCAGTCGCCGGGGCGGGCCCACGATGGAGGCATGGGCGCGGTGCGACGCCCCGAAGGCGTCGTTCACATAGGCGTCGCGGCCCGCCACCAGACGCTCGACAAAGACGGGATCGTTGGCTGCCTCGCCCGGATCGAAGCGCAGATTCTCAAGCAGCTCCACCCCCGGCGCCAGCTCGGCCAGCCGCCGCCGCACCGGCTCGACCGAGCAGCGGGAATCGGGGCTGCCCTTCGGGCGGCCCAGATGGGTGCAGGCAGTCACGGCCGCGCCCTGGCGCCGAAGCCACCGCAGCGTGGGGAGCGCAGCCCGGATGCGCAGGTCGTCGGCGATCTCCGGGTCGACGCCGGGCCCGGGGCCCGCGGTGAGCGGCACGTTGAAGTCGACCCTCACCAGCACCGAGCGGCCCTCCAGCGGGCCCAGGTCCTCCAAGGAGGGCAGTTGGGCGCGCCACGGGAAGCCGAAATGAGGGTCGGCCATCTAGCGCCATCTCAGCGGTTGGCCGCGCCGACGATTGTCGCCATGTCCACCAGCCGGTTGGAGTAGCCCCACTCGTTGTCGTACCAGCCGTTGACCTTCACCAGGTCTCCCATGGCCATGGTCAGCCCGGAGTCGAACACGCACGAAGCGGGCGAGCCGACGATGTCGGCCGACACCAGCGGAGCCTCGCTGTAGTCGAGCACGCCGGCCAGCGGGCCCTCGGCGGCGGCCTTGGCGAAGGCCTGATTGATCTCGTCCACGCTGGGCTCGGCCGCCAGCTTGGCGGTGAAGTCGGTGATGGAGCCGTCGGGGATGGGAACCCTCAGGGAGATGCCGTCGAGGTGTCCCTGCATGGCCTGCAGCACCAGCCCGGTGGCGCGGGCCGCGCCGGTGGAGGTGGGCACGATGTTCACCGCCGCGCCCCGGGCGCGGCGCAGGTCGGAGTGGGGACCGTCCACCAGCGCTTGGTCGCCGGTGTAGGCGTGGACGGTGGTCATCAGGCCCCGCTGCACCCCGAAGGCGTCGTCGAGCACTTTGACCATGGGCACGAAGCAGTTCGTGGTGCAGGACGCGTTCGACACCACGGTGTGCACCGCCGCGTCGAAGTCGGAGTCGTTGACGCCGACCACGAAGGTGGCGTCGGCGCCCGAGCAGGGCGCGGAAACCAGCACCCGGGGCGCGCCGCCGTCGAGATGGCGGGCCGCAGCGTCGCGCTTGGTGAAGATGCCGGTGGACTCCACCACCACGTCCACTCCAAGGTCGCCCCACGGCAGGTCCTCGGGGTTGCGCACCGACAGGACCCGGAGCGAGTCGTCGCCGACGCCAAGCACGTCCCCGTCCACGGAGACTTCGTCGGAGAGGCGGCCGTGGACCGAGTCGTGGCTGAGCAGGTGGGCCATGGTGTCGATGGACCCGAGGTCGTTGACCGCCACCACGTCGAGGTCCGCACCCCGGTCTCGCGCCGCCCGGTAGAAGTTGCGTCCGATGCGGCCGAAGCCGTTGATGCCCACTCGAATGCTCATGGCGCAGAGGCTAGGCCGGGCCGCACGGCGCTATGCGGCATTGCTATGCGACATTCCGGTGCCCAGGGCGAACAATCGCTCGCCACCGCCGGAGTTCTGGTGGCGGGTGCGGGGGATGTACGCGCCTATTTGTCGATCTTGTCGATGTCGCGGTGCACTACGGCGGGCTCGTGGCCCATGGCGCCGAGCACCCCGGCGAAGTGCTCGGTCACGGCCACTGAGCGATGCCGTCCGCCGGTGCAGCCGAAGGCCACCGTCAGGTACGACTTGCCCTCGGCCACGTATTGGGGTATCAGGAGCTCCAGCAGCGACTCCATGCGGGCCAGGAACTCCCCCGTCACGGGCTGCTGCATCACGTAGTCCGACACCTCGGCGTCGAGCCCGCTCAGGGGCCGCAGCTCGTTCACATAGTGGGGGTTGGGCAGGAACCGGCAGTCGATCACGATGTCCACGTCGAGGGGGATGCCGTGGGTGTAGCCGAACGACAGCACCGTGATCCGCATGGCCTGGCCCTCGCCCACGCCGAACAGCTCGGCCATGCGGTCCCGCAGCTGGTGGATGTTGAGGTCCGAGGTGTCTATGGACACATCGGCGGCGGCCCGCACCGGCTCCAGCGCCGACCGCTCTGCCTCGATGGCCTCGGCCAGGGTGCCCGTCCCTCCGGTTTCTGAGAACGGATGCCGCCGGCGGGTGGACTCGTACCGGCGGACGAGGGCGTCGGTGGTCGCGTCGAGGAACAGGATCCGCAGCCCGTCGAACCCCTTCCTCAGGCCTTCGATCATGCCGACGATCTCATCGTGGTAGCGGCCGGTGCCCACCACCAGGGCGAGCCGATCGATGCCTGCTCCCGGCGCCCCCGCAAGGTCGGCCACCTTGCCGATGAGCGACGGCGGCAGGTTGTCCATCACGAACCAGCCGAGGTCCTCGAGGTTGTTGGCCGCGTGGCTGCGACCGGCTCCCGACATCCCCGCGATGACGACGAAGGCACTCACTCGCGGGCGATCGTAGTTGTGAATCGCAGTTGCGGGTGCCCGTGCTAGATGATCGCCGTCTCCACGAACGGCTCGCCCCGGTCTATGCGCTCGTAGCCGAGCTCCGACAGATCGAGTGTGCGGTACTCGCCGTAGCAGATCAGCTCGGCGACGGCCCGCCCCATCGCGGGCGACTGCTGCATGCCGTGGCCCGAGAAGCCGTTGATGAACAAGAAGTTCCGCACGTCGGTGTGGGGGCCCACCACCGCGTTGTGATCGAAGTAGTTGTAGGCGTAGTGACCCGCCCAGCGGCTCGTGACCCTGATGCGCTCGAAGGCGGGAACCCGGTTGGCCAGAACGGGCCACACCTTCTCCTCGAAGATGTGGTGATCCATGTCGAAGTCGTCGAGGGCGACCGGCGGGTCCACATCGGGCGGGCACCCGGCCAGGTACGCCGCGCCGTCGCTGCGCACGTGCACCCCGCTGGGGTCGATCGTCAGGGGCAGGTCCCGCTCGAGCGGCTCGGCCGCCTCGAAGATCCACGTGAACCGCTTGCGGGGCTCGACCGGCAGCTCCAGGCCGGCCATGGCTGCAGTTCGAGCCGCTCGGGGGCCGGTGGCGTTGACCAGCGCCCCGCACCCGGCGCGGTTGCCCGACGCCAACTCCATCGCAATCACTGCGTCACCGGAGCGGTCGATCCCCGTCACCTCGTCCTTGATGAACTCGACGCCGTTGCGCCGAGCCTGGCGCCGCCACCAGTCGAACACCGTTCCCGAGTCGAACCAGCCCTCCCCGACGAGGTTGTGGCTGCCGCAGACAATGCCGTCGACGTTGTAGAAGGGGTAGGCAGCCGCGATCTGCTCCGGGGTCATTATCTTGGTGTCGGACCCGAGGGATGCCTGCAACCGCTGGTTGGTCTCCAGCACCGCGGCCGAGGCCTGGTCCGCGGCGAGGTACATGTACCCGAAGTGGTTGACGGGAACCTCGGGGGCCTCCGGGTCGTCCATCCAGTCCCGGAAGTCGCGCACGAACTCGGCCGCGAACTGGGATATGCGGATGTTGACCTCGGTAGAGAACTGCTGGCGCATGCAGCTGTTGGTGCGGGCGGTGGAGCTGTACTCGTAGGTCGGGTCGCGCTCCACCACCAGGACCGTCCCGTCGAAGTCGGGGTTGCGGGACAGGAAGAACGCGACAGAGGAGCCCATGATCGCCCCGCCTGCGATGACAACGTCGTAGTTGCGCTTCAAGAGACGCAGCCCTGAACGACGTCATGGGAGCGGACGACGCCGCAAGCGTGAACCACGTAGCAGGAGTGCTTCAAGGGCTTCAAGAGACGTAGCCCTGGGCCAGATCGTTGGCGATCGCAACCGGGTCGCGCTCGGCCGGGTCGCCGAAGCCGCCGCCGCCCGGAAGCTCCAGAGTCAGGCGCCGGCCCGCGGGCACCGTCTGCTTGCCCTTGGACCCGAAGGGCGTGCCGTCGTCGAGGCGCACCGCGCCGGGGTCGCCGTTGCGGCCTCCCGCCCGGCCCCGGGCCGGGTTGTCGACCCGGTCGAACATGGCCGAGAACTCGAACAGGTAGCCCTCGGCGGGAGCGATCTCGATAATCTGGCCGAGCCCGCCCCGGAACCGGCCTGCGCCCCCGCTGTTCTCGCGGATCTCCTTGCGCCAGACCACGATGGGGCCCACCTGCTCGGTGGCCTCGACGCTCATGGTGCGCACCCCCGACGGGAAGGCGGTGGCGGTGAGCCCGTCGAGCCCGGGCCGGGCGCCGCTGCCGCCGCTGTTGAACATCAGCATCTCGACCGGCGGCCGCGGGTCGGCCGGATCGGCGCTGCGGGCGCTGGCTTGGAAGTTCCACAGTGCCCCGGACCCCTCGGCCGGAACGACGGCGGGCAGGGCCTGGGCGATGGCCCCGAGGCACAGGTCCGTCACGAAGTGGCCGATCACGTGGCGGATCGCCACCGGGTCGGGCTCGACCGCGTTGAGTATCGCGCCCGGCGGGGCGCTCACCGTGAAGGGCAGCAGGGAGGCGTAGTTGTTGGGCAGTTCCGGTGCCAGCGCCACCAGCATCCCGTAGGTGAAGTACGCCTGGGCGTAGGTGATGGGCACGTTGATGCCGAACGGGCTCACCGGCGAGGTCCCGGCGAAGTCGGCGTGCATGCCGCCGTCGCCGACGGTCACCTCGGCCGCCAGCGTCACCGGGTCGCCGTAGCCGTCCACCCTCATGGTGTTGCGGTAGACCCCGTCGGGGACCGCCGCAAGCGCGCCGAGGGTGGCTCGGCGCGTGCGGTCGAACACGAAGGCGGCCAGATCCTCGAGATCAGTGAGGCCGAACTCGGCCACCATGTCGAGCAGCCGCCGGCGGCCGGTCTCGTTGGAGGCGGCCAGGCCGTGGATGTCGCCGATCACCTGGTCGGGCTCCCGCACGTTGCATCGCAGGATGTCGATCAGGTCCCGGTTGAGGCGGCCCCGCTCGGCCCATCTCATGATGGGGATGCGGATGCCCTCCTCGTACAGCTCTCGGGCGTCGGGCCCGAACCCGCGTCCGCCGATGTCGACCACGTGCGCGGTCGAGGCGAAGAAGCCGATGAGGGTCTCGGGCTCGTTGCGGTCCTCGTCGCCGTCGCCGCGTCGATGTCCATCCGCGAGGAATACGGGAGTGGCCACGGTGATGTCGTGGAGGTGGCCGGTGCCCTTCCATGGGTCGTTGGTGAGGTACACGTCGCCGGGGCGCATGCTCTCGGCCCCGATCTCGTTGATGAAGTGGCCCAGGGACGCGGCCATGGTGTTGACATGACCGGGCGTGCCGGTGACTGCTTGGGCGATCATTCGGCCGGACGGGTCGAACACTCCCGCCGACAGGTCGCCGGCCTCCCGCACCGACGTGGAGAACGCGGTTCGCACCAGGGTCAGCGCCTGCTCTTCGACCACCGATATCAGCCGGTTCCACATGATCTGCATGGGCACCTCGCAGCCCGCGGTCCCGACTCCGTCGGGGAACTCGGCGGCTCGCGGCCCGCTCGGCGTTCGGATCTCGCGACCCGCCGCGTCAACCAGCGTCGCCGTCGCTGGCGCTCCCGGACGGCTCGTCCCGGCGATCCTGAGGGTCAGGTCGTTCTGCACCACGGCCTCGTGGCCGGAGGCGATCACGGTGGTGGTCTGGTCCTCGGTGATCAGCGCCGGGCCGGCGACAGTGTCCCCGACGGCCAGGGTGCCGCGGTCGAACACGGCCGCCGCGACCTCGCCGCCAGCGACCGGGTCGTGCACCGTTCGGGTTTCGGCCGCTTTCAGGGGTTCGCCGGCTGCGACTGGCTCCACCGCCGGGGGCGCGGCGCGGGCTGACGACACCCGCACCGACCAGCTCACCGCCTCGATGGCGAGGCCCTCGATGGCCCGGCCGAAGAAGGCTTCGTAGGCCTTGACGAAGGTGGTGGCCAGTTCCTGCGCCGCGATCTCGTCGAAGTCGCCGTCGGGCAGCGCCACCGGGATCTCCCAGCCCTGGCCGCGATATCGCATCAGCACCTCGCGCTCGACGATGACCTCGTCGGCGGTGGCCATTCGAACGAAGGCCTCGGCCTCTCGGGCCAGCTGGGCGAGTACCTCGCTGACGCCGCGGGTATCGAAGTTGTTGGACGTGGCATAGAAGCTGCGGGTGGCCTCGTAGGAGAACGGCGCGAGCAGGAACCCGATGGCCGAGCCGACGCCCGCACCGACCGGTACCAGCACCTCGGCCATTCCCAGCTTGTCGATCAGCCGGCTGGCGTGCAGCGGGGCGGCTCCCCCGAAGGCGACCATCGAGTAGCCGGCCAAGTCTTTGCCGCTCTCCACCGCGTGGGTGCGGGCCGCGTTGGCCATGTTCTCGTCGACCACTTCGGCCACGCCTACGGCCGCGGCGTCGTCATCGAGCCCGAGGGGCGTGCCCACGCCGCGGCGCAGGGCGCTGGTCGCCAGCTCGGGCGACAGCGAGATGTCCGGCGCAAGGAAGTTCTCGGGACGCAACCGTCCGAGTTGCACGTTGGCGTCGGTGACGGTTGCAGCCGTCCCGCCCAGGGCGTAGCACGCGGGACCGGGCTCGGCGCCGGCGCTCTGCGGCCCCACCCGGATCTGCCCGAGCGCGTCGACGGTGGCGATGGACCCGCCGCCCGCGCCGATTTCGATCATCTCGATGGTCGGCACGGAGATCGGCATCCCGCTGCCCTTCTTGAACCGGGCCGTCCGGGCGGTCTCGAAGGTCTTGGCCGTGCGGGGCGAGTAGTCCTCTATCAGCGCGATCTTCGCAGTGGTGCCCCCCATGTCGTAGGAGACGATCCGGTCGCGGCCATGGACCCGGGCCAGATGAGCGGCGAAGATCGCTCCCCCGGCCGGTCCAGACTCGACGAGGCGCACCGGGAACGAGGCCGCGGCGTCGCTGCTCATCAGGCCGCCTCCCGAGTGGATCAGCAGCAGCGGGCACACCGCCCCAAGGCGGCGCAGCTCAGTTTCGAGCCGGCGCAGGTACGAGGCAATGAGCGGCTGCACATAGGCGTTGGCGCAGACCGTGTTGAAGCGCTCGAACTCCCGCATCTGGGGCGAGACCTCGCAGCTCAGCGATACCGCCACCGACGAGTCGGCCTCGAGCAGGAGTTCCCGGAACCGGCGCTCGTGGTCCGGATTCCTGTAGCTGTGCATGAACCCGACTGCCACCGACTGGTATCCGCCGTCCACCAGCCCGGCGACGACCTGTCGGGCGACCCGCTCGTCGAAGGGCTTCAGCACCTCGCCGCGGGCGCCGATGCGCTCGGGCACCACGTAGCGGTCCTTGCGCTCGATCAGGGGCTCAGGAAGCACGATGTTGAGGTCGTACTGCTCGAACCGGCTCTCAGTGCGGGTCTCGATCACGTCGCGGAACCCTGCCGTGGTCACCAGCGCGGTCTTGGCGCCCCGGCGCTCGATGAGGGCGTTGGTGGCCAGCGTGGTGCCGTGGATGATCTGGGTGATCTTGTCCATTGGAACGCGCTCGCGGTCGGCGAGGGACGAGACTCCCGCAAGAATCCCCTCCTCGGGCCGCTGGTGGGTGGTCAGGACCTTGACGGACGCGAACGTCCCGTCCGCCCGCTCGAGGGCGACATCGGTGAACGTGCCTCCGACGTCCACACCGATGCGCGGTCCGGCCGCTGCCCGCTCCACGGCTACAGAGCCCCGGCCGCGGTGTCGGGGTCGCGCGACACGGCGGTGTTCGCCCCGGCCTCGGCTCGCGGCACCGCTACAGGTCCTCGATGGCGGGGAACGTGCCGGGCGGGACGATGTCCACTGTGGCCGAGCGCTGCTGGGCCAGCATCCCTCCGTCGACCCGCAGCGTCTCTCCGGTGATGTAGCTGGCCTCGTCTGAGGCCAGGAACAGCGCCGCGCCGGTCATGTCGAGGGGTTCGCCGATCCGACCGAGGGGCACGTTCTCGCCCCGCAGCGCTCGCTGGTCGCTCGTCATGCCGCTGGTGTCGATTGATCCCGGCACGAGCGCGTTGACGCGGATGTTGTAGGGGCCGAGATCCAGCGCCATCGCTCTGGTGAGCGCCTCGATCCCGCCCTTGGCAGCGTCGTAGGCGGTGAACGACCGGTGGGCCCGGGTGGCTCCGCCCGAGCTCATGTTGACGATGCTGCCCCCGCCGCGGGCGGCCATGATGCGAGCCACCGGCTGCGAAACCAGGAAGTGCCCGGTCAGATTCACGTCGATGATGCGGCGCCACCACTCCTCGGTCGCCCCGAAGAAGTGGAGCATCGGGCTGACGATGCCCGCGTTGTTGACCAGCACGTCGATCCGGCTGTGCTCGGCCATGATCGAGTCGATCATCGCGCCCACCTGGGTGCTGTCGGACACGTCGGCCGGCGCCGCCCTGGCGGTGCCGCCGCCGTCTCGGATCCCTCGGGCGGTGCTTGCTGCCGCCTCGCCGTCGATGTCATTGACGGCCACCGACGCGCCCGCGCTGGCGAAGCGCTTGGCGATGGCCCTGCCTATGCCCCGACCGGACCCGGTGACCAAGACCACCTTGCCCCTCAAGGAGTCGTGCAACCGCCACCTCCCCAGCCGGCAGTACGGGCAGTCTAGGGGTGACTATGCGAGCCGCCCGCGGCCCCTCCCCCCGGCACCCGCGCCCAGAAGGTGCTGCGCATCCTGTCGCGAGGTGACCATGCGAGCCGTCCGCGGCCCCTCACCCCGCATCCACCACGGCGGTGATGACTTCCACATCCTGGTACTGGCGGTGGTTCACCGACGCTGCGTAGTGGTTCAATAGCCGGAGCGCGGCGTCACGTTCGACAACCACCTCCAAGTCGCTCGCCTCGGGATCGGACAGCAGCATGATGCGCTCCTGGAGGTTCTGGGCGCCTGACGGCGCGGCCGCGAACTCCGCTTCGATGGTGGCTGCGTGGAGGGTCACGGTCAGCTGCATCTGCCGGTTGGCGTCATAGGAGTAGACGTCGGACTGGATGAGCACCATGAGCGCCTCCTCGGAGACTGCGTTGAGCCTGTTCTTCACCTCCTCGCTGTCGAGAGGCAAGCTCCAGACGAACTCCCTGATCTCCTCGGCACTGAAGGACGCCAGCGGCACGTCGATCCGGTGCCGGCTGGCGCGCCGCACCCGCCGCACAGCCAGAGCGACCAGCACGATGCTTCCAGCCGTGAGGCCGTTGACCGCTCTGAAGCTCGTGTCGTGCCACAGAACCATCGCGGCGATCTCGAAGACGACTGCCGTGGTGAGCGGCGCCCACATCCATGGGGGCATCCCGCGCTGTCCGATGGAGCTGACCGGGATCAACTTCCTGACCAGCGCGAACAGGACGTACACCATGTACACCACGACGAGGGCCCGCGGTATGGCCATCACCACAGCCTGCAGCTTCGGGCACAACGCGACCGCGATGAACACGGCGACGATCGATGCGCCGATGCGACGGGGGTCGCTGCCGCTCTGTCTCATCGCCACGGGCCCTGCCGGCGAATTGCTGAGTGCGATGGTGCCCGCGATGCCGGCGAGGACGCTCCCGGCGCCGATGCGGGTATTGGCCCGCTGCACCTCTCTGAAGTCGATCACCGACCGCCCGGAGACGAACTGCGCCAACAGCGACGACGTGTTGGCTCTGGTGACTTGCACCAGCGACAGGATCGCGAACGACGGCACCAGCAGCGCCACCGCCGCGGCATCGAAGCCGCCGGTGGGGACCCAGCCCGAGGTGGGCAGGCCGATCCAGGCCGTATCGGCGACGAGATCGGTCTCGTAGATCCCGTAGGCGGCAGCAGCCGCGGCGCCGGCGGCGAGCCCCAGCGGCGGGGCCCACGGCTGCAGCGCAGAGGGTCCGAACCGGTTCATCGCGTAGATGGCTGCGGCGGTGAGGGCCATGCACACCGGCACCGCGCTCGGTCGAGCACCCTCTGGTGATTCGATGACACGCGCGAACGCCGGCACCAGCGATATGCACGCCAGCAGCACGAGGGTGATCGAGAAGTCCGGGTTGATGATCGCTCGCAGGCGCGCCAGCCGCAGCCCGGCGACGATCTGGAACACGCCGGAGGCGGCAACCAGCACCGCCAGCGTCGCGACTCCGCCGAATTCGAGGGCCAGGATGCAGAACGGGATGCTCATCGGGTCGGCTATCGCGACGTAGAGGCTCTCTGACCGCAGCGGCCCCGCACGCAGCAGCGACGCGGCGGTGGCAACGGCGCACACCATTAGCGACGCCACGATGACCCTCGAAGTGTTCGCGCCCCCGACCAGTTCCACCGCCACCAACGGCAGGAGGATCACCCTCACTGCCGACTGAAGCGAGACCTGCGCTATTGCGCCCAGCGCACGCATGGAGAGGTTGTGCCTCAGCCGCCTCGGCTGCTGGGGTGGAGCGCGGCGTGGACGTTCTCGGCCACTGTGTCGGGCAGCCATCGCAGAGCCTTCAGCTCGTGCAGATCGGCCCGCTGGACGGCCCGCACGCCTCCGAGCTCCTTGGTCAGGCGGGCCTTGCGAACCGGCCCGAGGCCGGCGATGCCGTCGAGGGCGGAGCGGGTCATGCGCCTGCCGCGCAGCCGGCGGTGGTACTCGATGGCGAAGCGGTGGCTCTCGTCGCGGATGCGCTGGAGCATGTACAGCGCCTCCGACTGGCGCGGTATGCGCACCGGCTCGGCCTGGCCGGGCACGAACACCTCCTCGAACTGCTTGGCCAGCGCCGCGGCCGGGATCTCGTGTTCGAGGCCGATTTCCTGCAGCACCCGCACGGCCACGCCCAGCTGGCCCTTGCCGCCGTCCACCAGCAGCAACTGGGGCGGGTACGAGAACCGGCCGTCGCGCTCGGCCACCGGGCGGGCCCGCTGCTCCAGGTAGCCGGTCAGGCGCCGGGTGAGAACCTCGTGCATGGCCGCGAAGTCGTCGTTGCCCGGCACCGTCCGGATCTTGAACCGCCGGTAGTCGGCCTTCTTGGGCAGGCCGTCCTCCAGCACCACCATCGACCCAACGTAGTCCTGCCCGGACAGGTGGCTCATGTCGTAGCACTCGATCCTCAGGGGCGCGTCCTCCAGTCCCAGGTGCTGCTGGAGCTCGTTGAGGGCCCGGGCCCGGCTGTTGTGGTCGGTGCTGCGCTTGAGCCGGTGGCGGGTGAACGACTCCTCGGCGTTGCGGGTCACGGTGGCCTGAAGGGCCCGCTTGGCGCCCCGCTGCGGCACCCGGATCTGCACCCGCGAGCCTCGCAACTCGCTGAGCCATGCCCGGTACAGATCGGTGTCGGCCGGCTCGGCCGGTACCAGCACCAGCTTGGGCCAGCCCAGCGGGTTGTCGTCGGAATAATCAAAATACAGCCGCTCCAGCGCCCGGCTCACCAGTTCGCCCCGGTCGAGGTCCTCGGCCTTGTCGATCATGAAGCCCCGGCGTCCCATCACCCGGCCCCGGCGCACGAAGAACACCTGCACCGCGGCCTCCAGGGCATCGTCCACCAGGCCGATCACATCGAAGTCCTCGTTGCGGGAACCCACCATCTGCTGGGTCTCGACTGCCTTCCTTACGGCTGCGAGCCGGTCTCGCAAGCGGGCGGCCCGCTCGTAGTCGAGGTCGGCGGCCGCGGCGGACATCTCGGCCTCGAGCCGCTCGAGCACCGGGTCGCTGTCGCCCTCCAGGAAGTGCAGCAGATCGGCCACCATCTCGGCGTAGTCGTCGGCCGACACCTCGCCCACGCACGGCCCCGAGCACTTCTCGATGTGGTACAGCAGGCAGGGCTTGCCCAGGCTGGCGTACCGGCGGAACTTGCCGTCGGTGCAAGTCCTGATCGGGAACGTGCGCAGCAGCAGGTCGAGGGTGTCGCGGATGGCGTAGGCGTGGCCGTAGGGACCGAAGTAGCGGTTGCCCTTGCGCCGCCGGCCCCGCATCACCATGGCTCGGGGCCACTCGTCGACCATGGTCACGCAAAGGAACGGGTACGACTTGTCGTCGGTGTAGCGGACGTTGAATCGGGGCCGGTGACGCTGGATCAGCGAGAACTCCAGCATCAGGGCCTCGACCTCGTTGTCCACCTGGATCCACTCCACCGACGCGGCCGAGTCCACCATCTGGCGGGTGCGCAGCGGCAGGTGCGCCCCGAAGTAGTTGTTCAGCCGGGAGCGCAGGCTCTTGGCCTTGCCGACGTAGATGACCCGGCCCTCGGCGTCGAGGAACTGGTACGACCCGGGCGCGTCGGGGATGGATCCCGCCGCGGGCCGTTTCAGCGCGCCCATGCTCCGCCGCGCCGTCATTCCCGCTCTTGTTCGCTTCGCTCACGGGCCGCTCGGGCCACGGCCTCGCCCGCAGGAGGCGGATTCGCGGGTTCGTCCGCTCGGCCTCTCAGCACAGCATCGAGCGCAGGTACCGGCCGGTGTGGCTCACGGGCACGCCGGCCACCTGCTCGGGGGTGCCCTCGGCCACGATCCGGCCCCCGCCGGAGCCGCCCTCGGGTCCCAGGTCGATGATCCAGTCGGCGGTCTTGACCACGTCGAGGTTGTGCTCGATCACCACCACCGTGTTGCCCTGGTCCACCAGCCGGCCCAGCACGCCGAGCAGCTTGCGGACGTCCTCGAAGTGCAGGCCGGTGGTGGGCTCGTCGAGGATGTACATCGTGTGGCCGGTGGAGCGCTTGGCCAGCTCGCTGGAGAGCTTCACCCGCTGGGCCTCGCCGCCCGACAGCGTCGGCGCGGGCTGGCCCAGCCGCACGTAGCCGAGCCCCACGTCCACCAGCGTGCCCATGTGGCGGGCTATTGGCGGCTGGTTGACGAAGAACTCCAGCGCGTCGGCGCACGGCATGTCGAGCACTTCGGCGATGTGGCGGCCCTTGAAGGTGACCTCGAGCGTGTCGCGGTTGTAGCGCTTGCCCTTGCACACCTCGCAGGGCACGTAGACGTCGGGCAGGAAGTGCATCTCGATGCGGATGGTGCCGTCGCCGCGGCAGGCCTCGCAGCGTCCGCCCTTCACGTTGAACGAGAACCGTCCGGGCAGGTAGCCCCGGATCCTGGATTCTGTTGTGTTGGCGAAGAGCTTGCGGACGTGGTCGAACACTCCGGTGTAGGTGGCCGGGTTGGACCGGGGTGTTCGGCCGATGGGCGACTGGTCGATGCAGATCACTTTGTCGAGATGGCCGACACCGTCGATGCGGGTGTGGCGTCCGGGCGGGGCCTTGGACCGGTAGATGTGCTGCATCAGCGCCCGGTGCAGGATCTCGTTGACGAGCGACGACTTGCCCGAGCCCGACACGCCGGTGACGCACACGAAGCGCTGCAGCGGGAAGGCCACGTCGATGTCGGCCAGGTTGTTCTCCCGCGCCCCGCGCACGACCAAGCGGGTGCCGTCCCCCTGCCGGCGCATCTGTGGCACGTCGATGCGGCGCCGGCCCGACAGGTACTGGCCGGTGACCGACGCTTCCATCTCGAGCAGCCCCTCCAGAGGCCCGGAGTGCACGATGGTCCCGCCGTGCTCCCCCGCGCCCGGCCCGATGTCCACCACGTGGTCGGCGACCCGGATGGTCTCCTCGTCGTGCTCGACCACCATCACGGTGTTGCCGAGGTCGCGCATGCGCAGCAATGTCTCGATGAGTCGGCGGTTGTCGCGCTGGTGCAGCCCGATCGACGGCTCGTCGAGCACGTAGAGGACGCCGACCAGGCCCGACCCGACCTGGCTGGCCAGCCGGATGCGCTGGGCTTCGCCGCCGGCCAGGGTGGCCGCGCTGCGTGAGAGGTTCAGGTAGTCGAGGCCCACGTCGAGCAGGAAGCCCAGCCGGGACCGGATCTCCTTGAGCACTTGCTCGGCGATCATGGTGTCGCGGTCGTCGAGACGCATCTCGGCCAGGGTCTTGGCCGCCTCCGCGATCGACATGGCGCACAGCTCGTGGATGCTGCGGCCGTCGACGGTCACCGCCAGCGCCAGCGGGTTGAGCCGGGCGCCGCCGCAGTCGGGGCACGGCACCTGGCGCATGTAGCCCTCGATGTTCTCCCGGGCCGATTCGCTCTCGGACTCGTCGTGGCGGCGCATCAGGTGCGGGACGATCCCCTCGAAGCGGGCCTGGTACACCCGGCGCCGGCCGAAGCGGTTCTGGTAGCGGACCTGCACCCGGCCCGTGACGCCCTTGGCGTACAGCAGCATGTCCTGCTGGCGGGTCGTGAGTTTGCGCCACGGCACGTCCCGGGGGATCGCGTATTCTTCACATACCGCCTGCAACAGGCGCGGGTAGTAGCGCGACCGGCTCTCGGCCCATGGCGTGATCGCCCCGCCGGCCACGGTGGCGTCGGGGTCGGGGACGACGAGCTGCGGGTCGACCTCGAACACCGTGCCCAGGCCGTCGCAGTGGCCGCAGGCCCCGTACGGCGAGTTGAACGAGAAGTTGCGGGGGGCCAACTCCTCGAAGGACTTGCCGTCGGAGGGCCGGGCCAGGTGCTGGCTGAAGACGATCCGCTGGGGCGCGTCCTCATTCCTGTCTGCTGCCGTGCCTGCTGCCCTGCCTGCCGCCCTGTCTGCTGCCCTGCCTGCCGCTCCGGCGCTGTCCGCGTCGCCGGCACCGCCGGCATCGCTCTCGTCGCGGGGTCGGGAGACGATCTCGATCTCGGCGATGCCGCCGGCCAGCCGCAGGGCGGTCTCGACCGAGTCGGTCAGCCGGCGCTCGACTCCCTCGCGCAGCACCAGTCGGTCCACCACCACCGCGATGTCGTGCATCTCGTAGCGGGCCAGCTCCATTCCGTCGGCGCCGCCAGAGAGGCCGGTGGTGCCCGCGAGGTCGGCTAGCTCGACCAGCTCGCCGTCGACTATGGCCCGAGCGAATCCCTGTCCGGCCAGGTCGGCCAGCAGCGTGTCGTAGGTGCCCTTGCGGCCCCGCACCACCGGCGCGAGCACCTGGAAGCGGGTGTTGGGCGCCATCTCCAGGATGCGGTCCACGATCTGCTGGGGGGTCTGGCGGATGAGCCGCTCGCCGGTCTCGGGATCGTGGGGGACGCCGATGCGGGCATAGAGCAGTCGCAGGTAGTCGTAGACCTCGGTGATGGTGCCCACGGTGGAGCGGGGGTTGCGGGAGGCGCTCTTCTGGTCGATGGAGATGGCCGGGGACAGTCCCTCGATGAAGTCGACGTCGGGCTTGTCCATCTGGCCCAGGAACTGGCGGGCGTAGGCGGACAGCGATTCGACGTAGCGGCGCTGGCCCTCGGCGTAGATGGTGTCGAAGGCCAAGGAGCTCTTGCCGGAGCCCGAGAGACCGGTGACGACGATGAGCTGGTCTCGGGGAAGATCCAGGTGAACGTCCTTGAGATTGTGCTCTCGCGCCCCCGAGATCACCAGCCGCTCAGCCACGCCCGCACTCTACCCGCTGCCGCACCGAGCCTGGCGAACGTATGTTCATCGATCTTGCCTGAGCGTGCTGACGCACGGCGAGCACCGGTTGTCGGCGGGACAGCTCGTACGGTGCGTAGGCGGCGGGCTCGGCCAGCTGCGAGGGGCCGCCCCACTCAGCGCTCGTAGCGGGACAGCTTGTGCGGTGCGTAGGCGGGGGGTTCGGCTAGCCTTGGCCTCACTGGCACGCCGCCAGACGGAGGGATTACCGGCAGGCCGGCGGTCTCTGCGACGAATCCCGAGCAGGGAGGCACCAATGGCTGCACCGGCTGACCAGGACTGGCACAAGACCGCCTGCATCCTGTGCGAATCGAACTGCGGCATCGAGGTGCGCCTCGACGGGCGCCGCTTCGCCCGCATCCGCGGCAACAAGGCCCACGTCGGCTCCAGGGGCTACACCTGCGAGAAGGCGCTGCGGCTCGACCACTACCAGAACCACCGGGCCCGGCTCACCTCCCCGATGCGCCGCAGGGCCGACGGCAGCTACGAGGAGGTCGACTGGGACACCGCCATAGCCGAGGTCGCCGAGCGCCTCGCGGCGGTGCGCGACACCTACGGCGGCGCCACCATCTTCCGCTACGGCGGCGGAGGTCAGGGCAACCATCTCGGCGGCCTCTACGGCAACTCGGTGGCCGCGGTCCTCGGCGCGCGGTACCGGTCGAACGCCATCGCGCAGGAGAAGACCGGTGAGGCCTTCGTCGAGGCCCGCCTGTACCGGGCGCACACCCGCTCCGATATGGAGAACACCGAGGTGGCGGTGTTCCTGGGCAAGAACCCCTGGCAGAGCCACGGCTTCCCCGAGGCCCGCCGCACGCTGCGGGCCATCTCCAACGACCCCGACCGGACGATGATCGTGATCGACCCTCGCCGCACCAAGACCGCCGAACTGGCTGACATCCATCTTGCTGTGCGGCCCGGCACCGACGCCTTCTGCGTGGCCTCCATCCTGGCGGTCATCGTGCGCGACGACCTGATCGACCGCGAGTTCGTGGCGGAGCACGTGGTGGAGGTCGAGCCGGTGCTCGAAGCGGTCCGCGAAGTGCCGATCGAGGACTACGCCGATCGCTGCGGCATCGCGCTGTCCGAGCTCGAGGCGGTGGCCCACCGCATCGGGCGGGCGTCGTCGGTGGCGATCTTCGAGGATCTCGGCATCGAGCAGGCGCCGCACTCCACGCTCGTGTCGTACCTGCAGCGCCTCATATGGATCCTGCGGGGCAGTTTCGCCAAGCCGGGCGCGACCCATCCCCACAGCTTCTTCGCGCCACTGCTCGGCAGCGGCGAGATGGGCGCCAAGCGCAAGCGGCCCAAGGTGACGCCGGTGACCGGCGCGCCGATCATCGCGGGGCTGATCCCGTGCAACTCGATCGCGGAGGAGGTGCTGACCGACCATCCCGACCGCTTCCGGGCGATGATCATCGAGAGCGCCAACCCGCTGCACTCGCTGGCCGACTCGCCCCGGTTCCGCGAGGCGATGGACGCCCTGGAGTTCTCGGTGGTGATCGATGTGGCCATGACCGAGACGGCCCGGCGGGCCGACTATGTGCTGCCCGCCTCAAGCCAGTACGAGAAGCCCGAGGCGGTGTTCTTCAACTTCGAGTTCCCCGACAACGTGTTCTACCTGCGCAAGCCGGTGCTGCCGCCGGAGCCGGGCACCCTGTCGGAGCCGGAGATCCACAGCCGGCTGGTGGAGGCGCTGGGCGGCTACACCGACGAGGACCTCGCCCCGCTGCGGGCTGCGGCCGAGGCCGGTCGAGCCGAGTTCGCGGCCGCGTTCTTCGCCGCGGCCGAGGCCAAGCCGTCGCTGGCCGGGGTGGGCGCCGCCGTGCTGTACCGCACGCTCGGCCCGACCCTGCCCGAGGGCTGCGCCGAGGGCGCGGCGCTGTGGTTCGCGGCGCAGATGTGCGCGGGCGCCTATCCCGACGCGGTGCGCCGCGCCGGCATCGAGGAGAACGGTTCCACCTTGGGCGACGCCCTGTTCGACAGGGTCATCGAGAGCGACGACGGAGTGGTGTTCACCAGCCACCTCCACGACGACGCCTGGGACCTGCTCGGATCGGCCGACCGCAAGATCCATGCCAACATCCCGCGCCTGGTAGAGCTGCTGCGGGCCCTGCCCGACGCTCCTGCGGCCCACACCACCGACCGGTATCCGCTGGTGCTGTCGGCCGGCGAGCGGCGCTCGTCCACAGCCAACACGATCTTCCGCGATCCCGGCTGGCGCAAAGGCGACGCCGATGGCGCGCTGGCGATCAGCCCGGCCGACGCCGCGTCCCACGGCCTCCTCGACGGCGACCGGGTGCGGGTGTGCACCATGGCGGGCGCGGCCGAGCCGCTGGTGCACATCGACGACGCCATGCAACCGGGCCACATCAGCCTGCCCAACGGTCTGGGGATCGACTATCCGGACGAGCACGGAGAGCACCTGCGGGTCGGGATCGCCCCCAACGAGCTCACCTGGATCGGCTGGCATGACGAGATCGCGCTGACGCCCTGGCACAAGCACGTCCCCGCCCGCCTCGAGCCGGTGACGAGCTAGCCAGCACCGGTCGGCAGGTCAGCGCCAGAGGGCCACGGCGACGGTGGCGTTGTCGTTCAGGCCCAGGCGTCGGGCCTCGTCCAGGATGTTGTTGGCGACGTCCTCGGCCGTCGATGCACCGGCCCCGCAGGCTGCGCCGATACCGTTGCTAGGCGAAGCATCCGACAGCCACTCGACGCCGTGCTGGTACACAAACGGCTCCCAGGCGCCGTCGCTGGCGAGGATCACCGCGTCGGGCTGCGATCCTGCGCCGGACTCCCCGACTATCTCGACCTCGACAGATCGTGTCTCCTGCACAGCGCCAGTGGGCGGCATCCCCAAGCAGATCTCGATGCTGCCGCCCGGAATCCGGTGGGGCCGGCCGCAGAGGAAGCCGCTGAAGCGTTGAGCGTCACTTGTCCCCTCGGGCCCGGCGCTCGCGAGGAATGGCAGGGTGTCGCCCATCCAGCCGATGAGCAGGCCGCCATGGGGAGTCCAGGCGGCCACACACAACGTGCTCATCGGAAACATGAACAGGGGCAGGTTCTTCTGCCACGTCTCCGGCCCGGTCAGAGCCAGCACCCGCTCGTTGGCTTCTCCAAAGGCGACAGCCATCTCGTCCGCGCTGACGATCCGCTCGGGCAGCCCCTCCACCGCCGCCTGGGCAGCCTCGTCGCCGCGAGTGTGACCACCCAGCCCGTCGGCCACCGCAATCACCCAACTCCCGTCGTCATCCGAGAGCACCGCCAACGCCCGGTCCTCGTTCACCTGTCGCGGCCCGATATCGCTCACAGCCGCCACCGACGCCCGGCGGCGCAACCGTGCCCGAGAAGCCGGTCGATGGTCTGTCACAGACCCAAATCATGCCACGACACCGCCAGCCCGCGAGCCGTCAGGCACCGCTGGCAGGCATCATGCGTGTCTGTGCTGGTGGTCTGTCGCTGAAATGACGGCGCGACCGTCACACTCGCCGGGCAGGTGCACCGGCATGCGAGGCACCTGATCAGTGGGCGATGCAGCGCATAGCGGGCGCGCAAATGGGTGAGGCTGCCTCGCGACGCAGCGTTGCGTTTGCCGCTCATCGTCGCTGCGCTCACGGGCCGCTCGGGCCAGGCCTCGCCCGTATGGGGCGGATTCGCTCGCCTGTTCGCTCAGCCTCCTAGCCGGAAAGGATCTGGCTGATCCGCTGATGCGAGACGCCGAGCAGTTCCCCTATGTCGCGGGTCGGGAGCCCGGCCCGGCGGAGCAGTCGCGCCGCCTCGCGACGGGCCCGCGCCGCCGCTGCCGCGGCCTCCGAGGCGACCGACGCCGATCGGCGGGCTTCGTCCAAGAGTTCCGCCGTACCCGCGGGAGGTGTCACGTCCACTTCAATCGGCCCGACTTCGGATTCGTCGACGTCGAGCATCATGGCGATCGCCTGACGGGCTGTCGTCTCTACCTGATCGAGGCGCTTAGCCTGCGAGAAGACGCCCCGCAGCGCCGGAACGCTGATGGCCCACCAGTTGCCTGATCGCACAACCTCGACCCGGTAGCCGCCTCCCGCTGTGTCGTTGCTCATACTCCAGCCAGTCTTCTCGCCTCGGTGAGCACCCCGTTCGCGGTGTGTTCGTTGATGTTGCGGTGGCGGGGAATCACCAGCCGCCCTCCTCCCAAGCTCCAGATCTCGTGGCTACCGCCCTGTCTCACAAGACGAGTTCAGCCCCGGCAGAATCGGCTGTATCACGGGTTCGCTTCATCAGCTCCCGCCTTTCTCGCGGGGCGCTTGCCGATTTCTTGGCAATCAGCATAGCCTTAGTTCGGAAACTTGACTTGCCTTTGAGTTGGCAGGCAACGCCGAGGCGGGAGAGCCCTCGGTGGTGCGAGATCGTCGAGCGCCGTGGGAAGTCGGCGGGTCGGGCCCGCATGCGGGGCCGTGGCGGACTCGCTCCGGGGGTGCGATGGTGTGTAGTCCCCTCTCGTCGGGCACCACTTGCCACCCGTGGAGGTGGACATTGTCGTGGCAGCTCCAGCAGAGCGGCATCAAGTTGTCGATGTTGGTGGGCCCGCCCTGAGCCCTGGGCCGGATGTGGTGGGCCTGGCACCAGACGGAGTGCTGGCCGCAGCCCCCGCAGCCGCCGTAGCGGGCGATCAGCGCGTCCATCTGGGCTCTGCTCGGTCGGGCCAGGGCAGAGCCCCGCCACAAGGGCAGGCCCTCGCTGCTGAACACGACTCCCACGATCTTGGCGTTGCAGAAGTGCGCCTCAAGCACGCTCGGTGGGATCAGGCCGCCGTCGGCGATCTCGGCGAACGCCTCGTCGCCTTCCGGGGACAGGTGCTGGACGATGGTGATGTCGGCCCGCGAGCCGCTTCTGCGCCCGTCGCTGTCGGCGTCGGCATTGGTCAGCGTCTCTAACGCGTCGGCCAGACGCTGTGAAAGGCTTCGCTTCTCACCGGGCTTGCCGAGGTCGCACCGTCGCAGCCGCTCGGCCTCCTTGAGCAGCCGCGTGCGCAGCTTGGCCCCGGTCACCGGGTCGAGTTCGCCCCGCAGATGGACCATGCCGTCGGCGTCGTCCTTCCAGACGCTCAACCGCCGCCGGGCCCGCTGACGCCTGTACTCGCCCTCGCCACCGTCGTCCTGACGCTGCGCCACCCATCGACTCGCCTCGCGGGCGAACTGCTCGGGCGACAGCGAGGCAGCCCTCTCCAGCAGGTTCTCGTCCCGCTCAACCTGGGAGGCGCTGGTGCTCTCCGAAGCCCGCGCCAGGGTCTTGGCGTTTGCCAGCGAGATCTCCCCCTCCGTCAACGCGTCTCGCACATCAGGCATCGACTGGAGCTGCCCCACCGCCTTGACCTGCCCGGCCGCGTCGCGCCTTGAGAGCCCCGCGGCCTGGGCCAGCACACCGGCACCGCCGTCGCCATGTCTCTCTCCGGCGGCGACCAACGCGGCCGAGTCCGCCTGCAACACCGCCACCTGCGCGGCGAACGCCTTCGACTCCGACAGCACCCGTCGAGCGTCCGCAGTCGAAACGTTCCCGGAGCTGACCAGACGGATCAGCTCCGCCAGTCCCTCCCGCACCCGCTGTGCCGCTTCCAACGCCATGGTCACATACTGCCATAGGGGTGCGACATTTGTCAAGCATTTACAATCAGTATCAGTAGTGTTTATGATTGGCTATGGTATCATTCAGACAATGGCCTACCGGTCCGCAGCTGGCGGTAGTGCGGGCCCAACCAGCCCAGGCGGTCCTGCGGCTGAACCGAATACGTGAGGAGGTCGACAGATGACCGGCACTATTCCCTTTGCGCGCGAGTCGTGGGTCGCGGTGAACCTGTATTCCATGCGCACCGACGGACGCCAGACCTTGACCCTCGACGGCGTGCCGCCGCCGAACTACGACCCTCAGCGCACCGTGGACTACCTCGACAAGTACGAGCACGGGCCCCACGAGCTCGGGATCGGCGGCACGTTCTACTGCATCAAGACCAACGAGCCGGCGCCGCCGGACATGGTCTCGGCGCTGGTTGAGGCGCTGACCCACCGGGGCCGCGGACGCTGGCTGAGAGTCGTGCGCGAACCCGTGCGCGAGCACACGCTGCAACTCTGGGACACCGAGGGCCGGCTCCTCGATGACCAACCCCCGAGATGCACCTGCGGCGGCGGCATCGCCGTGGACCCCATCTCAGTGCTCTGCTGGTCCGGCGCCGAGATCTTCGAAGCAACCTGACCGGCAGGTCCACCTTGAGACTCAGACCGTATGCGAGGGCTGTTCATAGATAAATCATATCATAGGGTCGCAATATTTTTCAAGCAGTTACAATCAACTTCGCAGGTGATGGGAGTCCGCTCGACAAGGAGTGCGGCACTACTGTAGGAGGTGTGGCTGTGAGGAAGGTGTCGGTTTACCTCGACGAGGATGTCGCGGCCGAGGCGGCCCTCGCGGCGGACCGCCACGGAGTTAGCCTCTCGAAGTGGCTAAATGCCGCGGCTGAGCGGGGGCTGATCATCGAGCGGGGCCTAACCGCCATAGCCGAGTGGGAGGCCGAGGAAGGTCCACCGAGCGAGGAGGCGCTCGCCTGGGCGGACTCGGTGTTGGATGGGGCCGGTGCTGCACGCCGGGATCGACCGTGAACGGCGTCGCCTCAGTGGCTGTGGGGGCCGCATCTCGTGATGATGTGGTCGTGACCAGTGACCCAGACGACATTCGGCACCTCGCCGTCGCGCTCAACCTGCCCATCGAGACCGAGACGATCTGATCCCCGGTCACTTCGGCACACACCGCATGCAGGGATTCCAGTACCCCATAAATGGGGGTATAACACCCCTGTTTATGGGGCAATCAGCTAGACTGGCGACATGGTTGGCGATCGACCGCGGGAGCTGGAGGGCTACAAGTCCGGGGGGTCCGCCCGCGAGATGTATCTACCGCGGGTGGTGGACGCTGAGATGGGTGAGGCGCTGCGGGCCTCGGCCGCAGCGCTGATCGAGGGGCCGCGCGCCTGCGGCAAGACGTGGACCGGCCGCCGGTTCGCGGCCAGCGAGGTATTGATGGACGCCGCCGTGCGGACCCGACTGGCGGCCAACGTCGACCCGGCAGTGCTGCTGGACGGATCCGCTCCGGTGCTGCTCGACGAGTGGCAGTTGGCACCCGACATCTGGAACCCGATGCGGCGCGCCTGCGACGACCGCGGCCAGCCCGGCCAGTTCGTCCTCACCGGATCGGCCGACCCGCCCGACGACATCACTCGGCACTCGGGGGCGGGCAGGGTGCTGAGGGTCCGAATGCGCCCGATGAGCCTGTTCGAGTCGGGCGAGTCCGACGGCACCGTGTCCCTGGCGGGGCTGTTCGATCCAGGGCGGCGCTCAGCCCGCGATTCGGGCCGCAGCCTGGACGAGATCATCGTAATGGCCTGCCGTGGCGGATGGCCCGCTCTGGTCAGCCGCGGTGCCGACCCCGCCGCGGCGCGGCGGGTGCTCAGGGGCTACCTGGACGAGATCAGCCGCACCGATGTATCCCGAGTTGACGGGGTGACCCGCAACCCGGCTGGTGTTCGCCGGCTGCTGGAGTCCCTGGCCCGCAACATCGCGACCGAGGCCAGCTTCGCCACCCTGGCGACCGACACCGCGGGTGACGACCCCGGCATCGACCGCAAGACGGTCTCGTCGTACATGGCCGCCCTCGCCCGCCTCTTCGTGGTGGAGGATCTTCCGGCATGGAGGCCCCACATCACGTCGCGCTCGGCGCTGCGCAGCGCGCCCAAACGCCACTTCGCCGACCCGTCGCTAGCCGTAGCTGCCCTTGATGCCACGCCCGAAGCAGTCATGGCCGACCTCAAGTTCGCCGGACTGCTCTTCGAGTCGCTGGCGGTGCGCGACCTGCGCGTGTACGGCCATGCCTCCGGCTGCGAGATCTCCCACTACCGCGACAGCGACGGCTTGGAGGTAGATGCCATCGTGAGACGCGCCGACAGCCGATGGATCGCAGTCGAGGTCAAGCTGGGAGGCGAAGCGGCCATCGGCCAAGCCGTTCGCACCCTGAAGCGCCTACGAAAGCGAGTTGACACCAGCCGAACCGGCGAACCCGACCGCCTAGTAGTGGTCACCGCCGGCGGCTACGGCTACGAGCACCCCGCCGGCGTCACCGTCGTCCCGATCACCGCCCTCGGCCCATAACGCCGACACAGCGCAGCCGTGGAGGCCAGCCGAGGAACCCCTCGGAGTCGCGGCGAACGCTCTTGCTGGCGAAGCGCTAAGCCAGCCAGGGAGTCGGCGCTCCCGACGCCGATCTGCTCAGCTTGGGCGGTAGACGTGTCTGCGGTGCTGGATCCGGTGGACCATCACCATCTCCTCCTCTTCCGTGATGCTGTAGACGATGCGATACTCGCCCCTCGGGGCGGACCAGAGACCCATGAACTCACCTCCGAGCGGTTTCCCTGCCCGCCGCGGGTTCTCAACGATCGGGCCGTTGACGGTGGCCATCGCGGCGTGGCGCACCTTTTCTGGTAGCTGACCGAGGTTGCGCATAGCCTCAGCCGTGATCCTTGCCCGATACAACGGGTTGCCTCAGAACCGGTCGGGAAAGGGCAGATGTTTCCCCTCGGCGGCTTCTTGGATCGACGTTCGAAGCGACTCGACCAACTCGGGATCGCTCATGATGTCGAGAGTCTCCTCGAGGGACTCGAGTTCGTCGGGACTCATCAACACGAACGAGGGCCGGCCGTTGCGGGTCACCAGGATGCGGTCGTGCTGATGCTCGACGCGGTCAGCCATCTCGGATAGACGGGCCTTGACTTCGGAGAACGGGATCGTATCTGGCATGGCACCAGGATAGGTCAGAATATTGACCTGTCAACGCCGCCTAGCGGTAGATATCGGGCCAGTTCGCGGTAGAAGTTCTTGATCTCCGGCGCGGAAGCGGGCTCAGGGGCCGAGGAGGGCGGCGGGGATTACGGCGATGCCGTCTTCGCGGCGGTAGGCGTAGGGGCCGGTGGTGACGACGGCGGCGTCGAGCAGGTCGTTGCCGATCGCTTGGCGGAGCCAGTGCAGGTGTCGCACGTCGTGGTCGGACACCGACGCCGACAGCTTGGTCTCGACGGCCACGACACGGTCGTCGCGTGCGCGCACGATGAAGTCGACCTCCCGGTCTCCGGCGCGTCGGCGCAGATGGTGAACGGTGGCCCGGGCGTTCTGCGCGAAGACCCTCAAACTCAGCGCCACCAGCGACTCGAACAGCCGACCCAGCAGAGGACGCTGAGCGAGCGCCGACGGGGAGGGCCCGGCGCCCTGCCGCAGGCCGTTCGCGTCGAGTCCCAGCAGCGCGACCGCCAGCGCAGGGTCGACCAGATGGTGTTTCGGTCCCGATGCGAGCTTGGCGAGCGGGTTGCGCGACGGGCTCCAGGCGGTCAGGGGCTCGAGGACGTGCATCCGCTCGAGCGCGTCGATGTAGGGCGCAGTGGCCGAGCGGCTGGGCTTGTCGCCGTGCCCGCCGGTCGCAGCGTCGCGTATGCGCTCGTACGAGGCGGTGGTCGCGGTGGCAGCCGCGTATGCGGTCATCCAGCGGCGCAGCGCCTCGGGGTTGCGCAGCGACATGCCTGCATCCGGGAAGTCGCGGTCGATGATCCTGTCGATGTAGCCGGCGAGCGCCTCTGAGCAGGCGTCGGCGGAAAGGTTTCGAAGTCCCGGCAGTCCGCTCGCGGCGATCTCGGCTACGTAATCGGTGAGATGCGCACCGCTGTGTCCGGCCACCGGCGCCCGGTTGCCGCTGAGAAGCGACGCGAGGCTGACAGTGGGCGACCCGAACACCTCGGCGTCCCAGCGTTCGCACAGCGCGAGCGGTCTCATGCGCAAGGCGACGATGCGGCCGGCACCCGTGTGGGTGGGCGGCCGCTTGGGCGATGCCGAGCCGGTGATGAGGAAGCGTCCCGGAGAACGGTCGTCGTCGACGGCCCGCCGCACGGCGTCGAACACGGCCGGCAGGCGCTGCCACTCGTCGACCACCACCGGCGGCGGGAATGAGGCCACCGCCCGAGGATCGGCTTCGAGTACCTCGAGCGCAGCGGCGTCGTCGAGTTCTAGGAGGGTGGCGGCCCTGCGCCGTGCGGTCGTCGTCTTGCCGACGCCCCGAGCTCCCTCGATGCTGAGCGCGGGCAGCTCTGCCCACAGCTCATCGATCCGGTCGTCGATGATCCTCGGCGCGTAGACGCTCACACCGGCACTCTACCCGGCCCAGAACTCTACCATACAATTTGCCCACTCCCTGCCATACAGGATGGCCAGGCTGCCCGAAGGTCCTACTGCATCAAGACCAATGAGCCCGCGCCACCGGCAGTCACCTGCTCAGCAGGGGGCTACTACCCAACTGGTGTGGTTGTACCAGGTGCCGTTGCCATTGGAGTTCTTGACCAGGACGTTCGGCTTGAACTTGAGGTGCTGGGCGCCATGGCAAACGGAATACCACCCGAAGTTCGGAAGCAACCACTCCGTGATGTAGTAGGCCGCATCATAGGTCGTTCCATTGTGGGTCTTGTCGGCCTCGGTGCCAGCTACCGTTCTGACGGACCGGGTTGCTACAACGCCGACGTTGTCCACCCCTGAGGTGAACTCGAACTGGAGGGGCAACCCGCCGTCGTCGCTTGGATGGTCGAAGCGGATCCATATCTTGGAGTCGCTGTAGGTGACGCTGACGTTCTGCACCTTGCCGGCTGGCTTGGTCGTCGTCAGCGGCGTGGCCGATCCGGCGTCCACCCAGCCGCTTTCGCCGTTCACGTTCCGTACCCGCAGTTGCACGTCATATTGGGTGCCGGCCGTGAGGCCGATGATGCGGGCCGGGCTCGTGGCGGCATCGCCCATCGCCGTGACCGCGTCGCTCCATGAACCCTGTGGACTCGTGGTCCGAGTTCGTATCTCGGCGCTGGTGATCGGCGAGCCGCCGTTGTCGCTGGGGGCGGTCCATGTCACCGAGACACCGCCCTTGGACGCTGAGGCGGACACGCTGGTGGGATCACCGGGCAGGGTGGACGGCGCCTGGGTCACCGCGTCGGACCAGTCGCTGGGCAGGTTCGTAGCGCGGGTGGCCCGGACCTGCACGTCGTAGGAGGTGCCGTTGACCAGTCCGGTGATCGTGCAGGACGTGGCGGTCACGGCGCTGGAGCAGGTGCCCGCGCTGGGGGTCGTGTAGGTGTTGGAGTTGTCGTCGGTGGCGACCCGGCTCTGCACCAGGTAGCCGGTGGCCCCGGTGACCGCGTCCCACGACACATTGAGCTGTTTGCTGGTGTAGGTGACCGTCACCGAGTCAGGCGTGGAGAGCTTGGGCCCCAACCCTGACAACGTGGTGAAGGTCGCGGTGGCCAGCGTGTCGGTGCAGCCCGAGTCGCGGTAGGCCGTGTAGGTGTATTGCGTGCTCGGGTTCAGCCAGGCGACATCGGCGGTGGACGTGCTGATCGGGCCTTGACAGGAGGTGTCCGGCCCGGCGTCGGCCTCGTAGTACCAGTCGCCGCTGTGCTGGTTCAGCGTGAGCGTCGCCGTGGTGGCGGTGAGGCTGCCGGCCGCCATCGACAGCGTTGTGAACGTTCCGGCGGCCAGCACGCTGGTGCAGCTGGAGTCGCGGTACGCCGTGTAGGTGTAGGTGATGCCCGGTGTGAGGCCGGTGAGGTTTTCCGTCGCGGTCGTCTTGGCGTTGCAGGCGGTGTCGGCGGGGCTGGTGCGCTTGAGCCACCAGTTGCCGTCGTGCTGGTTGAGGGTGAGCGTCGCCTTCGTGGCGGCGATGCGGCCGGCGGTCAGCGTGAGCGTGGTGAAGGTGATGGAGGAGCCCAGCTGGTTGGTGCAGCTGGAGTCGCGGTAGGCCGTGTAGGTGTAGGTCCGGCCCGGTGTGAGGCCGGTGAGGTTTTCCGTCGCGGTGGTCTTGGCGTTGCAGGCGGTGTCGGCGGGGCTGGTGCGCTTGAGCCACCAGTTGCCGCTGTGGCCCCCCATGGTGAGCGTTGCACCGGTGCTGGTGAGATCACTGAGGAGCAGACCTTCGGTGGTGGTGAACTTCACCGTCGCCCGTTCAAAGTAGGAGTGGCAGTTGAAGGCGGTGTAGGCCTTGTAGGTGTGCTGCGTCACCGGTGTGAGGCCGTCGAGGGCGTGCGGCTGGCTGATGGCGGTGCCTGGAGAGCACGGGCCGGTGGTCGGGGAGATCTGCCTCACGTACCACAGGCCGGGGTAGTCCTTGTCCAGGAGCTTCAAGCTGAGCGTTGCCGTGTCGCCGGTGATGTTGCTGGCGGTGAGAGTGTCACGCTCGATGCGGCGCAGTTCGACGGTCGCCAACTGGTTGGCAGCGTCGCAGCCGGAGGCGCTGTAGGCGCGGAAGAACCGGTACACCGCGCCGAAGGCGCTCTCTTTGATGTCTTTGGTGCCGCCGGCGTTGACCTTCGAGCAGCCGAGGGTGTTGGTGAAGGTCTCCTTGACCCACCAGTCGGCGTCCCAGCCGCTGATACTGATCCGGTACCACCCGTTCGGGTTGTCCGGGTTGTGCGGCGCTATCGACAGGCCAGGCGTGGCCGTGGTGAAGCGCACTATGTCGATGACGCTCTTATATCGGCAGGAACCGTCCTTGTATACCTTATAGTCGTAGGTGGAACTCGCTGTCAGCCCGGTGATGGTGGCGGTGCCGGTGCCCGAGACGGGAGTGACCGGACCCGAGCACGCTCCGAAGGGACTGCCGCTGAGTGACTGCTGGTAGTACCACGGGGCCGACCAGTTGGTGAGCGTCAGCTCGGCGGTGGTCGCGGTCGTGCTGGCCGACAGCTGAGGAGCGGTGAAGGTGACTTGCCCAGGCGGGCCGAGGGAGTATCCGAGTGCTGCGCAACCTCCGTGGAGAGATCGCAACGTCACGTACTTGTACCGCTGACCGGGCTTGAGGTTGATGAGAGCAGTGCTGGTTCCAGCTGGCACCGACTTGCAGACGTTGTTGCCGACGACCCCGTCGAGGTCCTCGTAGTAGTACCAAGCCTTGTCCCAGCCGGTCAGGGTGAGCTGTCCGCCCCATGCGTTGAAGGACTCGACGCCAAGCGTGGGGTACGGTGCCTGGAAGGTGATGGCGTCGCCGAGCTGGCTCGAGGCTTCGCAGCCCGCATAGGCGTGCGCTGCATAGGTGTACTCGTGGCCTGGGAGCGGCAGGTTGATCGTGACTCCGCCTGGTCCGACGGGACCAGTGCAGATGGAAGAGTTCTCGTAGTACCAGGACCGGCTGAAGCCCTTCGGGGTGAGGATCACACGATGGCCGTTGAGATTGGACGTCTCCAACGTGACGGCGGGCAGCGCCGAGGTGGTGAAGCTGATCTCGGCCATGTCGGTTTCGCAGTCGGAGTAGTCGTACATGGTGTACGTGTAGGCCGTTGCCGGTGCGAGGCCGGTGACGGCCAAGGGTGCGGCGTCGACGACCGGGCCGTTGCAGCCGCTGCCGTGCGGGGCCTTGTCGGACTTGTACCACCAACTGCTGCCCCAGGGGTACGGGTCGAGCGTGACGCTGTCGAAGGTGAGGGTGCCCTCGTTCACCTCGAGCGACGGGTGGTTCGCGTATCGGGGGGAGGTGGCGAATTCGGCGCTTGCGAGCCGGGTGCTGCACTGGGCGTCGGAGTAGGCGACATAGACGTAGTGGGTGGCGGTGGAGAGACCCGAGAGGCTGGCAGTCGATGCGGCCACTGCGGCGGAACAGGAGCTGTGGGGTCCCCAGTTGGCCTTGTAGTGCCAGTTGCCGCTATGGCCGTCGATGGTCAGCGTCGCCGAGGATCTGGTGACGTCGCCCACGGTGAGCGACGGAGCAGCCGTGGAGCCGGTCTGGGCGCTGGCTTGTGCGATTTGTTGTGTGCATCCGGTGTTGGTGTAGGCGGTGAAGGTGTAGGTGGTGTCGGGGTCGAGGCCGGTGGCTTGGGCGTGGGTGCCGTCGGCGGGTCCGGTGCAGTCCGAGGCACCGCTGGCGGCGGAGGCGCCGTTGGCGTCGCCGCCGGGTTGGCTCTGGGCTCGGTAGTACCACTGGCCGTTGTAGTTGCCCAAGGTGAGCGTCACGCTGGTGGGCGTCGGGTCGTCGGCGGTCAGCGTGGGCGGGGCTGGTGTGGCTGCTATGTACCAGGGCGCGCCCCGAGGCGCGGGCGGGCTGTTGCCTGCGGCGTTGACAGCGCGGACCTTGAACCGGTACTCGGTGCCGTTGTTGAGGCCTTCGACCGTGTGAGAGGCGGTGGCCGAGTCGCTGTTGGCGATGGGCGTCCACGGCCCCCAGCCGGGCGCGGGCGGAGCGGCCCTCGACTTGTACTGGTAGCCGGTGATGGACGGGTCCGAGGGGTCGTCCCAGGCGAGCGCGACGCTGCCGTCGCCAGCGGTGGCGGTGAGCCCGGTGGGCGTGCTGGGCGGTGCCTGTACGGGCGGCGTCTGTGCGGGTGGGGTGTAGGGGCCGGCTGGCGGTGAGTTGCGCCATCCGCTGTCGCCGTTGGCGTTGCGGGCGCGTACGCCGACGATGTAGGTGGCGTCGTTGGCGGCGTTGATGGTGATGGTGGTGGTGTCGGCGGTGGCGGGGTGGTTGAGGGCGGCGAGGCTCCAGCTTGCGCCGCCGTTGGAGGTGTAGGTGATGTGGTAGCTGGTGGCGCCCGCGACGGAGGGCCAGGCGGCGGTGAGGGTGCCGTCGGCGCGGGTCAGCGTTACCGAGGCGGGCCTGGCCGGCGGCGTCTGTGCGGGTGGGGTGTAGGGGCCGGCTGGCGGTGAGTTGCGCCATCCGCTGTCGCCGTTGGCGTTGCGGGCGCGTACGCCGACGATGTAGGTGGCGTCGTTGGCGGCGTTGATGGTGATGGTGGTGGTGTCGGCGGTGGCGGGGTGGTTGAGGGCGGCGAGGCTCCAGCTTGCGCCGCCGTTGGAGGTGTAGGTGATGTGGTAGCTGGTGGCGCCCGCGACGGAGGGCCAGGCGGCGGTGAGGGTGCCGTCGGCGCGGGTCAGCGTTACCGAGGCGGGCCTGGCCGGAGCGGACTGCGCCTCAGCCGCCGGGGGGGGGAGCAGCGACGGCAGTTGCCGCGCTCATGGCAAGTACCGCGACTACCGCCAGCGTCAGTCGCCACGACCTGCGCTTGGTAGGCGAGAGCCCGTCGCCGAGGCCTTGCCTACTACGACGGTCTCGTCCCACAGGGGGGAGTATACTCCTGATGAACGTCGGAGACTATGTCTTGGTATCACACTTTATTCAACATCATAAGAATCATATTTTCTGTATATCGAATCTCAGAATATAGTTTTCTGCATGGGCTGTGGAAGCAGAGTTCCCAGCCGCTGAGGTTCCGGCCCAAGCGCGTCAGCCGCGGATCTCGGCTAGTTCTCGGCGAAGGTCTTTGATCTCGTCGCGCAGCCTGGCGGCGTACTCGAAGCGGAGGTCGGCGGCCGCGTCTCGCATCTCCTCGTCGAGGGTGCGGATCAGGCGCTCCAGCTCGGCGTCGGGGAGCTCGCCCAGGTCGGGGCCGTCGCGGCGGCGACGGGCCGCGGCCAGTCCCCCGCCCGACTCGCCGCCGACGTCGCCGTCGGGCACCGGCGCGCCGTCGCGGTCCGGGCGGATCATGGCCAGTATGTCGGTGACCGCTTTGCGGATGGTGGTCGGATCGATCCCGTGGGCCTCGTTGTGGGCCTCCTGCAGGCCCCGGCGCCGCATCGTCTCCGAGATGGCCCGCCGCATCGAGTCGGTCACGACGTCGGCGTACATCACCACCTGGCCGTCCACGTTGCGGGCCGCCCGCCCGATGGTCTGGATCAGCGACGTCTCGCTGCGCAGGAACCCCTCCTTGTCGGCGTCGAGGATGGCCACCAGCGACACTTCGGGCAGGTCGAGGCCCTCGCGCAGCAGGTTGATCCCCACCAGCACGTCGAACTCCCCCAGCCGCAGGTCGCGCAGGATCTCGATGCGCTGGATGGTGTCCACCTCGCTGTGCAGGTAGCGCACCCGCAGGCCCCGCTCCAGCAGGTAGTCAGTGAGGTCCTCGGACATCTTCTTGGTGAGGGTGGTCACCAGCACCCGCTGCTCCCGGTCGGTCCTCGCGGCGATCTCCTCCAGCAGGTCGTCGATCTGGCCCTTGGTCGGCTTCACCACCACCTCGGGGTCGACCAGCCCCGTCGGCCGCACGATCTGCTCCACCACCTGGTCGGAGACGTCGAGCTCGTAGGCGCCGGGGGTGGCCGACATGAAGATGACCTGGTTGAGCCGGGTCATCACCTCGTCGAAGCGCAGCGGACGGTTGTCGGCCGCCGACGGCAGCCGGAACCCGTGCTCGATGAGGGTCTCCTTGCGGCTGCGGTCGCCCTCGTACTGGCCGTGCAGCTGGGGCACGGCCACATGCGACTCGTCGATCACCATCAGGAAGTCGCCGGGGAAGTAGTCGAGCAGCGTGTAGGGCGACTCGCCCGGAGCCGCGGCCGTCGATGGGCGCCGAGTAGTTCTCGATGCCGTTGCAGTAGCCCAGCTCGGCCATCATCTCGAGGTCGTAGCTGGTGCGCATCTGCAGGCGCTGGGCCTCGAGCAGCTTGCCCTCGGTCTCGAAGCGGGCCAGCCGCTCGGCCAGCTCGACCTCGATGCGCCCGATGGCGGCCTGCATCCGCTCGGCGGTGGTGGCGTAGTGGGTGGCCGGGAACACCACCAGGTCCTCCAGGGTCTCCAGCCGCTCCCCGGTGAGCGGATCGACCACGGTGATGCGGTCCACCTCGTCGCCGAACAGCTCGATGCGCACCGCGGTCTCGTCGTAGGCCCGGTGGACCTCGATGGTGTCGCCCCGCACCCGGAACTTGCCCCGGGTGAGGTTCATGTCGTTGCGCTCGTACTGCATGTCGACCAGCCGGCGCAGGATCGACCGCTGGTCGTAGGTGCCTCCCCGGTTGAGCACCAGCAGCTGGGTCTCGTACTCCTCGGGCGAGCCGAGCCCGTAGATGGCCGACACCGACGCCACCACGATCGTGTCGCGGCGGGTGAGCAGCGCCGAGGTGGCCGAGTGGCGCAGCCGGTCGATCTCGTCGTTGACCGACGAGTCCTTCTCGATGTAGGTGTCGCTGGCCGGCATGTACGCCTCGGGCTGGTAGTAGTCGTAGTAGCTGACGAAGTACTCCACCCGGTTGTGCGGGAACAGCTCCCGCAGCTCGTTGGCCAGCTGGGCGGCCAGCGACTTGTTGGGGGCCAGCACCAGTGTGGGCCGCTGGGCCTGTTCGATGGTCCAGGCGATGGTGGCGCTCTTGCCCGAGCCGGTGATGCCCAGCAGCGTTTGGAAGCGGTGCCCGTCGGCCACGCCCGCGGCCAGGGCTTCGATGGCCCTGGGCTGGTCGCCGGCGGGCTCGAACGGGGCCACCACCTCGAAGGCCCGCCGATCGCTGGGCACGGTCACCGGCGGCATGTCACCCGCTCTTGTTCGCTTCGCTCACGGGCCGCTCGGGCCACTCGCTCTCCCGCTCCTCGTCGCTTCGCCGACGGGCCGCTCGGGCCCTGCACTGCCGATCGTACCGATGGCAGGACCGATCAGCCCAGGGTCCTAGCCCAGCGGTAGCAGGCTTCGATCTGGGGTTCCAGCTCCCCGAGAGTGCCGTCGTTGTTGATCACGAAGTCGGCCACTGCCAGCCGGGCCTCCCGGTCGGCCTGGCGGGAGATGCGGGCCCGGGCGTCCTGGGCGGACAGGCCCCGCTGGGCCACCAGGCGCCGCACCGCGATCTCGGGGTCGGCGTCCACCACCACGATGCCCGAGAGGTCGCGGTAGCGCTCGGCGATGGGCGCACCGTCGGGGCGGACCAGCAGCGGGATGTCGAGCACGACGACAGCATCGGGCGACGCCTCGGCCGCCTCGGCCCGGCGCTCGACCATCTCGGTGCCCACCGCGGGATGGACGATGGCGTTGAGCGCGGCCAGCTCGTCGGCGTCGTTGAACACCACCCCGGCGACGGCAGCCCGGTCCAGAGTTCCGTCGGCTGCCAGCACCGCCGGTCCCCAGCGCTGCACCATGGCCTCGAAGACGGGCTCACCCGGCTGCTGGAGGTCACGGACGATCTGGTCGGCATCGATGAGGACCGCTCCCCGCTCGACCAGTCCCGCGCCGACGGTCGACTTGCCGGCGCCGATCCCCCCTGTCAGCGCGATCTCGGGCAGAACTCAGGTCTCGTCGGCCGCGGAGGGGTCGCGATCGGCGGTCTCGCGGATGCCGGCGGCCTCAGCTGCGTCGAGGGCGTCATCCTCCGCGCCGTGCTCGGGGTCGGGCTCGCTGGAGTAGTAGTCCTCCCATGCCTGCTGTCCCTCGGAGCCGCCGGTGCCGATGTAGTTGCCCTCCTCGTCGTAGGCGTGGTCGCCGAAGTGCTCCTGGTACTCGGCCGCGACCACCCCGCCCTCGGCGGCCTGCTTGATCGACAGGCTGATGCGGCGGCGCTGCAGGTCGAGGTCGATGATCTTCACCCACAGCTCCTCGCCGGGGGTGACGACCTGCTCGGGCAGCTCCACATGGTGGGCCGACATCTCCGAGATGTGCACCAGGCCCTCGATGCCGTCGCCGACCTGCACGAACGACCCGAACGGCACCAGCTTGGTGATGCGTCCGTACACCAGCTCCCCCACCCGGTGGCTGGCCGCGAACTCCTGCCAGGGGTCCTGCTGGGTCGCCTTGAGCGACAGGCTGATGCGCTCCCGCTCCAGGTCGACCTCCAGCACCTGCACGTCGATGCGGTCGCCGGCCGACACCACCGCGCTGGGATGGTCGACGTGCTTCCAGGACAGCTCCGAGACGTGCACCAGCCCGTCCATTCCGCCGAGGTCCACGAACGCGCCGAAGTTCACGACCGACGACACCGTGCCGCTGCGGATCTCGCCCGGCCTGAGGTTGTCGAGGAACGCCTCGCGCTGCTCGCGCTGGGTCTCCTCCAGCCACGCCCGCCGGCTGAGCACTACGTTGTTGCGGTTCTTGTCGAGCTCGATGATCTTGGCGTCGAGCTCGCGGCCCACGTACGGCTGGAGGTCGCGCACCCGGCGGAGCTCCACCAGCGATGCGGGCAGGAAGCCCCGCAGGCCGATGTCGACGATCAGCCCGCCCTTGACCACCTCGATGACCATGCCCTTGACCGCGGCGTTGGCCTCCCGCTGCTCCTCGATCCGTCCCCAGGCCCGCTCGTACTGGGCCCGCTTCTTGGACAGGATCAGCCGGCCCTCCTTGTCCTCGCGGGTGATGACGAGGGCCTCGATCACCTCGCCCATGTCCACGACGTCGCCGGGGTCGACGTCGTGGCGGATGCTCAGCTCGCGGGCCGGGATGACGCCCTCGGACTTGTAGCCGATGTCGAGCAGGACCTCTTCCTTGTCGATCCGGACGATTGTCCCCTCCACTATCTGGCCGTCCTCCACCACCACCATGGTGGAGGCGTAGGCGTCGTCGAGGCTGATGTCGCCGAGGTCGTCCTCGACGATCTGGCGCGGGATGTAGGAGCCGTCCTCGGCGAACGTGCCCATCTCGGGGGGCGCTGGCGGTTCGAGGACGGCGGTGGAGGTGTAGGTCACGGTGTCTTTCCGGGCAGGTGGGTTGGGTACAGGGACCCCGCGAGGCTACCGGTGGCGCGCCGGAGTTGTGCCCCGCCCCAGAGACGGGGTCCTAGCCCTTGGCCCCGGCCCAGGTGTCGGCCACCTGGAGATCGACCTCGAGGGGCACCCGCAGCTCGAACGCGCCCCGCATCACGTCGCGGGTCAGGTCCGACGCCGGCTCGACCTCGGCGTCGGTCGACTCCAGGATGATCTCGTCGTGGACCTGGAGCACGATGCGCGACGCCAGGCCCTGGTCCTCAAGGGCCCTGTCGAGGCGCACCAGCGCCACCTTGAATATGTCGGCGGCCAGCCCCTGGATCCCGGCGTTCATGGCCTGGCGCTCCCCTGCCTGGCGCAGCCGCACGTTCGGGCTGGCCAGTTCCGGGATCTGGCGGCGCCGGCCGAACAGGGTCTCGGTGTAGCCCCGGCTGCGAGCCTCGGCCACGGTCCGGTCCATGTAGTCGCGCACTGCCGGGAAGGCCTCGAAGTAGGCGTCGAGGATCTCGGCCGCCTCTCCGGTTGCGATGTTCAGGCGCTGGGCCAGGCCGTAGGCCTCCATCCCGTAGGCCAGCCCGTAGGACACCATCTTGGCGGTGGCCCGCTCCTCCACCCCCACCTCCGACGGATCGATGCCGAACACGCGCGCCGCGGTGGCGGTGTGGATGTCGTCGCCGGCCTCGAAGGCGGCGATCAGGCCCGGATCCTCGGCCAGATGGGCGATGCAGCGCAGCTCGATCTGGTCGTAGTCGGCGACCAGCAGCTTGCAGCCCCGCGGGGCTACGAAGGCGGTGCGGAACACCCGGCCCCGCTCGGAGCGCACCGGGATGTTGTGAAGGTTGGGGGCGTCGGAGCTGAGGCGGCCGGTGCGGGCCACCGTCTGGTTGAAGGTGGCCCGGATGCGCTCGTCCGGCCCCACCTCGGCCACGAGGCCGACCCCGTAGGTGGATCGCAGCTTCTCCACCTCCCGGTAGCCGAGCAGGTGGTCGACGATGGGGTGCTCGCCCCGGAGCTTCTCCAGGGACTGCGCGTCGGTTGAGAATCCGGTCTTGGTCCGCTTGGTGGGCGTGAGGCCCAGGTCGTCGAACAGGACCTCGGCGAGCTGCTTGGGGGAGTTGACGTTGATGTCTCGCCCGGCGTCGTCCAGCACCTGTTGCCTCAGCGTCTCGGCCTCGGCGTCGAGTTCGTCGCGGATGCGCTCCAGCACCGATCGGTCCACCCCTATCCCGATGTGCTCCATGCGGGCCAGTACCCGGACGAGCGGCACCTCCACCTCGTCGTTGAGGTGGTCCAGACCCTGCGCCGCCAGCGCCTCGCGCAGGGGCGTGACCAGCCGGTCGATGGCCGCCACCGCCCATCCGGCCTGCTCGGCGGGCTCGACCGCGTCGCCGTCGAGATCCAAGCGCCCCTCAGCAGGCGCGTGCGCGGGCGGGTCGATGGCCGCGTAGCGGCTGGCGACGTCGCTCAGGTCGTAGCGCACGTCGGCCGGATCGAGGAGGTAGGCGGCCAGCATGGTGTCGATCAGCGGGTCGCGCATCTCGACGCCGAGGTCGAGCAGAGGCCTCATGAGGGCCTTGCCGTCGTGCACGGCCAGCGGCCGCGTGCCGTCGTCGCGATGTGAGGTGCCTGCGGACCATGGGGCCCCGGTGCCAACCCCGGCCGGTTGCCCGCCTGAATTCGCTGAATCCGAGGATCCGCCTGTGCCGACGAGCCCGGCGAGGGCCTCGGCGACCTCGGGGTCCCGTATCAGCTCGCCGGGCACGAAGGCCACCCGGCCCGCGTCGGCGTCGAGGGCCCAGGCCAGGCCCGCGGCCAGCCCCGCGGCCGGGGTCGCCAGGGCCAGCCGGGCCCCCGCGGCCGCGGGGGTCGCCGCGGCCAGCAGCGCCTCGACGGCCCGGGCGGGGGTGGCCAGCACCGACACCTTCGGCTCCAGCCTGCGGGCCGCGGCGTCGGTGCCGCCGAGCGCGCCGCCGAGCACCTCGGCCAGGCGGCTGTGCAGGGTCCGGAACTCCAGGAAGTCGAACAGCTTGCGCACGGCCTCGGCGTCTACGTCTCCGAGGACCAGCTCGTCGAGGCCGGCCTCGAGGGGCACGTCGCGCACCAGCCGCATCACCTCGGCGTTGGTGCGAACCTGGTCCTCGGCCGCGGCCAGGTTCTCCCTCAGCTTGGGCGTGAGCTCCTCCAGGGAGGCGAAGATCCCGTCCAGCCCTCCCCTGTCGTTCACCAGCCTCGCCGCGGTCTTCTCCCCCACACCGGGAACTCCGGGCAGGTTGTCGCTGGTGTCGCCCCTGAGGGCCGCGTAGTGCACGTAGTCGGCGGGGCGAACGCCGGTGCGGTCAAGGATGCCGGCCTCGTCGTACAGCTTGTAGTCCGACACCCCCCGCATGTTGTAGAGAACCTTCAGGTGGGGGTCCTCCACCAGTTGGTAGGTGTCTCGGTCGCCGGTCACGACGATGACGTCGTCGCCGCGGTCTCGGCCCGCGGTGGCCAGGGTGGCGATCACGTCGTCGGCCTCGAAGCCGGCCGCGTCGATCGTCGGGATGGCCAGGCCGTCGAGCACCTCCCGCACCAGGCCCATCTGCTGGCGCAGGATATCGGGCGCGGCGTCGCGGGTGCCCTTGTAGGTGGGGACCCTGGCGTGCCTGAAGGTCGGCTCGGGGCGGTCGAAGGCGACGATGATCTGCTCTGGATCGTGGTCGCGCCACAGGTTGATGAGCATCGACGTGAAGCCGAACACCGCGTTGGTGATCTGTCCCGAAGCGGTCGCCATGTCGGTGGGCAGCGCGAAGAAGGCGCGGTAGGCCAGGGAGTTGCCGTCGATCAGCATCACCTTGGCCACGGCGGAGAATCTAGGGCAATCGGGCCCGGCGCCGGAGGCCGCAACCCGATACGGCCAACAAGAGTGCGCGCAAATAGGTGAGGCCGCCTCGCGGTGCAACGTTGCGCTTCCCGCTCTTGTTCGCTGCGCTCACGGGCCGCTCGGGCCACGGCCTCGCCCGTATGGGGCGGATTCGCTCGCCTATTCGCTCGGCCTCTAAGCGGATCCACCGGCGCGGTGAGCGCTGTGGGGTTGGCGCGTCCACCGGAAAGGCCTCCTGACATGGGAGAATGCTGTTTGCAGTAACGGTCATTCCGGCCACGTGAGGAGGCACTTCCTGTGGGCAGCGTATCGGGTGGGATCGACGGGTTGGAGGTTCGTTTCGACGACGGGTCTTTGGTGGCGGATGCGGGGCTGTTGCTGGCGGGCACGGTGATGGACCGCCTCGGGCTGGAGGCGCTGATCGACGCGGCGGTGCGCCCGCCCGGGTCGGGGCGCGGCTCGGGGGCCAAGGCGCTGTCGGTGGCGGCGCTGCTGGTGGGCGGCTCGTTCATCGACGACGCGAGCAGGCTGCGGGCGGGCTCTGCTGGGGCGGTGCTGCCGTTTGAGCCGTTGGCGCCGTCGACTTTGGGGACATGGCTGCGCTCGTTCACGTGGGGATGCGGCTCGCGGCCAGAGACGACACCGGCGAGATGGTCACGTCCGGATGCGGTCCGGCAGCTCCCAGCGCGGCCACGACGAGACCCTGGCGAGCACCGTGCGCGCCGGCGGGGTTCTTCTCCTATGACATGATCGCGCCATGAGGCCCGCGGCGCGTGCTGCCGTTTGAGCCGTTGGCGCCGTCGACTCACGCGCCGGCGAGCTGGCGCTCGGCCGGGCGTGGTCTTTGGGCGCGGCGCCCGACGAGTCCGGGGACGATGCGACCCTCGAGCACGTCGCCGGCGGACATGGCGGTGCGCTGGATGAAGGCGTAGGCGTGCTGCTCGCTGAGGCCGTGGTCGTCGATCAGGCGTCCCTTGGCCCGGTCCACGATCTTGCGGACCTCCAGGCGGTCCTCGAGATCGCCGATCTGGCCCTCCAGCGCCTCCATCTCCCGGTAGCGGGCCAGGGCCAGCTCCACGGCGGGCACAAGGGCGTCGCGCCGGTAGGGCTTGATCAGGTAGGTCATGGCCCCGGCCTCGCGGGCCTGCTCTACAAGGTCGCGCTGGCTGAACGCGGTGAGAATCACCACCGCGGTGCCCCGCTGCGGCGCGATCTGCTGGGCGGCCTCGATGCCGTCGAGGCCAGGCATCTTGATGTCGAGGATGGCGACATCGGGACGATGCTCGGCCACGAGCCGGACGGCCTCGTCGCCCCGGCCCGTGTCGGCCACAACGTCGAATCCCTGCTCACGCAGGGTCTCAACCAGGTCGAGACGGATGATGGCCTCGTCCTCGGCCACCAACACCCGAACGGCGCCGGGCGCGTTCACGACGCGCTGAACCGATCCGGCAGGATGCTCCTCGATCCGGGGCTCGTGGCGCCGGCGACGGTGCCAGTCACGAGGCGCTGAACCGATCCAGCAGAGCGTCCTGGTCGGCCTCGAGGCGGTCGATGCGGGCCGCGATCTCATCGCGATGGTGCCGCAGCCGGTCGGCGTGCCGCTGCGCTTCGCGGTACTCGCGCTCGGCCAGAGGCGTCTCCGACACCAGAGCGCGCAGGCGGAACTCGTCGGCCTCCTCGCTGACCTGGACGAGCTGCTCCTCACAGACGCGCAGGTCTCCGCGCAGCGCCTTCAACTGCTGCCCGACTCCCCGCAGACGGCGCTCGATCCGGTCGCGGGACATGAACTCAGTCTAGGGGCCGCCCGCAAGACGAGGGCCGGTCGGATCGGGTCCGACTGCACGAGCACCAGGGCCGAACGGCCCAATGCATGGACTCGCGCCATGGTCGCTTCCCCCGCTTGTGGAAGCTGCTCTCCCCCGCTTGTCTCACGGGCCGCCCGGTAGCCGGCGGCGCGGTATGATTGCGCGGTGTCGCCGCTGAATCCGGTTCAGCTGCAATGTCTCGACAGCGTCGTGCGGGAGGGCTCGTTCCGGGGCGCGGCGGCGGCCCTGAGCCTGTCGCAGCCGTCGGTGTCGATGCACGTCGGGAACCTGGAGCGCCGCTTGGGCGTGCAGCTGCTGCAGCGCTCGGCGCGGGGCGCGTCGCTCACCGACGCCGGCACCGAAATGCTGCCACACCTTCGATCGGTGCTGCGCGCCGAGGAGGCGGCGCGCCAGCGGGCGGCGTCGCTGCGGGGCGCGATAGAGGGAAGGGTGCGGATCGGAGCCGTGTCCGGGACGATAGCCGGCCTCGTGCCCGAGGCAGTCCGCCGGACGATGGAGATCCACAGCGGGCTGGCCGTGGAGGTCTTCCAGATGATGGCGGGCGACGTGCATGATCGGGTGCTCGACGGCACCGTCGACGTCGGCTTGATGGTGCACGACGCCGAAGCCGAGTTCCCGGACACGCGCGCCGAACTGCTCACTCAGGGTCCGATGATGTTCGTGTCCCGCAAGGGGCATCGCCTGCTCAGGCAGGAATCCGTCACCCGCAAAGAGGTGGCCGCGGAGCCTTGGGTCCTGCTGACCCCCGGCCATCTGCTGCGCGAGCGCACCTTGGAGTTGTTCAACGGCTACCACTTGAGAATCGTCGCGGAGGCTGACAGCCACGAGGCGATCCGCCGACTGGTGGCCGTCGGCATGGGCGTCACCCTGCTGCCCTGGATGACCATGTCGCGCAATCCGGGAGTGCCCACCGATCTGAGGGGCAGGCCCTTTTCCGACATCAAGGCGCGGCGGGGACTGTGGCTGCTCTACCTGCCCCAGCACCTGTCAAGAGCCACCGAAGCGCTGATCGACTCGATCAGAGAAACAGTCCCCTCCGACAGCCGATAGGCCAGGCTGCCAATCGGATAGGCCGCCGCCGGCGCCCGCCGTGTGGTCATCGCTCGGGGTCAGGACTCTTGCAGGCGTCCTCCCGGCCAGCGGACGGTCATCCGCTCCAGCAGTCCGATGAGGTTGAAGAACACGATCCCTCCGGCCGATGAGAGCACTAGGCCGGCGAAGAGGCGCTTGGTGTCGAGGCGGTAGCTGGCCTGGATGATCACGAACCCGATCCCACGGTCCGAACCGGTGAACTCGGCCACGATGGCGCCGATGACCGCCAGCGTGGAGGCGATGCGGAGCCCGGCGAAGATGTACGGGAGCGAGCTCGGGACCCGCAGATGCCAGAACACCGCCGTCTTGCGGGCCGAAAGCACGCTCATCAACTCCAGGGCCTGAGCGCTGATCGATCGCAAGCCGCGCGTCGTGTTGACCAGCACCGGGAAGAAGCAGATGATCGCCGCGATCACCACCTTCGGCACCAGCGTGAAGCCGAACCAGATGGTCAGCAGCGGCGCGATCGCCACGATCGGGATCGTCTGCAGCACGATCGCCCACGGAAACAGGGCACCCTCGACCGATCGCATGTGCACGAAGATGACGGCAGCCACGAACGCCGCGGTGCTACCCACCGCGAATCCCAGGACCGCCTCGAGCATCGTCCAGCGCAGGTGGCCGAACAGCGACCAGCCGTGCTCGCCCAACTCGGCACCGATCTCCGAAACCCTCGGCAGCAGATATGTGGGGACGTCGCGTACCACCACCCAGAGTTCCCAGACTGCCCAGCGCGGCGAGGAACAGCAGCGCCGACGGCACGTACGTCCGCCACTTCGAACGCCGGCCGGCGCCCGTCATAGCCGCTCCCCCTCCCCGTTGCCGCCAGTTGTTGGGTCGACCTGCAACAGTTCGCGCAATTCCCCGTTCAGGGCGGCGAAGTCGGGGCGGTAGCGGATGGAGAGCTGCCGCGGCCGTTCGAACGGCACATCGGCGATCCTGATGACGCTGCCGGGGCGGGGGCTGAGGACCACCACCCGGTCGGACAGGAAGATCGCCTCGGAAAGGCTATGGGTCACGAACAGCACCGTGGGACCGGTCTGCCGCCACACCTCCAGGAGCTGGATGTTGAGGTTGTCCCTCGTGAACTCGTCCAGCGCACCGAAGGGCTCGTCCATCAGCAGCGTCGACGGGCCGTAGCTGAGGGCCCGGGCGAGGGCCACACGCTGCTGCATGCCGCCGGATATGTGCTCGGGGTAGTACTCCTCGAAGCCCTCCAAGCCCACGTCCCTGAGCAGGCCGCGGGCATGCGCCTGCGGGTCACCGACCGCCAGCGGGTTGCGCTTGCCGAGGATGCGGTCGGGCAGCAACACGTTGCCCAGCACCCGCAGCCAGGGGAACAGCACCGGGCTCTGGAAGACGAAGCCGAACTCCACGTCGCGCCGGGCCTCGGCCGGTGTCTTGCCCCGCACCGTCACCGACCCGTCGGTGGGCTCCTGAAGGCCGGCGATTATCCGCAGCAGGGTCGACTTGCCGCAGCCGGAGGGGCCCACGATGGCGACGAACTCGCCGCCCGCGATCTCCAGGCTGACGTCCCGCAGCGCGGTGACGGCATCGCGGTCGCCGAAGCGCATGGTTATGCCGTCGATGACAATCCCCCCGGGCCCTGCGACCCGGTCTGGAGCGTTCACGCAGCGTTCTCAGTCGCCTCGTACCGCCAGATGCCCTCGAGCGCCACGTCGATGGCGTTGTGCCAGCCGGCCACCAGGGGCTCGTTCACGCCCTCGTAGTCGATCTCGGCGGGTGCGGTGAAGTTGTAGGACACCGCACAGACCATGGCGGCCTTGACCTGGCGCAGGTGCGCGACCGTGAAGATCGCCGACGACTCCATCTCGACGTTCATGATCCGCTGTTCGATCATCCTCTCCACCCACTCGGGGCTCTCGGCGTAGAAGGCGTCGCTGGTCACGTTGAGGCCGATGTGGGTGGCGAACCCCCGCTCGGGCGCCAGGTCCTTCGCCGCGTCGATCAGCGCCCGCACGAGGAAGTGGTCGGCGACGGCAGGGAAGCCCTCGTCCACGTACGTGGCGCTGGTCCCGTCTAGGCGCATCGCGGCGGTGTTGATGAGGATGTCGCCGGGGCGTATCCCCTCTGCGAAGGCGGCGCTGCTGCCGACTCGGATGAAGTGCGAGGCGCCCACGTTGCAGAGCTCCTCGACGGCGATGGCCGCCGAGGGACAGCCGATCCCGGTGGAGGTGGCGCTCACTGCGATGCCCCGGAACGACCCGGTGACCGTCCGGTACTCGCGGTGGCAGGCCACCTCCCGCGGCTCGTCCAGATGCTCCGCGATCAGCCCCACCCGAGCGGGGTCGCCGGGAAGGAGCACGTAGTCGGCGACATCGCCGGGCCGCACCCGAACGTGGTACTGGAGGATGTCCCGGGTGGACGCGCTCTTGTCGAAGATTGCCAACGCGCTCCTTTCGTCGTCGAGGCTATGCCGAGGTGCCGCCCCGACGCCATTCACTACCCGGCGCCGTCTACCGTTCACGACGCCATTCACCAGCCGACGCCATCACCAGCCGACGCCGTTCACGAGCCGATGCTGTTCACGGCGCCATGCGCTACGAGTAGCACACGGCCGAGTAGACCGAGTTGAGGTCCACGTCGACGTCCAGGCCTCCGTAGGTGCGCATGACTTCGTCCACCGTCTCCCAGCGGCTGTGCTTCATCGAGCCGATGCCGTCGGCGACCGCATCGGGCGTGAGCACGGCGTCCTTGATGGCTTCGAGGCTGCGGGCCTCCTTCTCGCGGTCGAGGTTCTCGGGATCGACTGCGATGACGATGTCCAGCGCCTCTTCGGGGTTCTCGAAGGCGAACTCCCACCCTCGGGATATCGCCCGGACCATCCCGCAGACCACCTCGGGGTTGTCCTCGAAGTAGTCCCGGGTGGTGAACAGCGCGTTGGCGGAAGTCTCGACTCCGTAGTCGTAGGGGACGAAGACTCTGGCCGGGAAGCCCTGCAGCTCGGCGAGGATGGGCTCGTTGGTGGCGAACACCGTCTTCAGGTCGACCGAGCCGTCGAGAATCGGCGCCAGGTCGAAGCCGATCGCCACCTGCTCGAGATCGTCGACGTCGATGCCGTTCTTCGCCAGCATGGCCTGGGTCAGCTGCCACGGCCCGCCCTCGGCGAATCCGATCCGCTTGCCCACGAAGTCCTCGAGGGTCTCGATGCCGGACGCTTCGAGCGCCATGACTGCACCCGGATGCTTGTGGAAGTAGGTGGCCACGGTCATCAGCGGGATGTCCTCGGCGGCCGCGAACAGCAGCGAGCCGGTGTCGTGGAGTCCGAAAGTGTCGGAGCCGGCCGCCACCAACGTGATGCTGTTCACGTCGAATCCGCCCGGGTTGATCGTCACGTCGAGCTCCTCCTCGGCGAAGTAGCCCTTCGCGGCGGCGACGTACGAGCCGCTGAACTGCGTGTTCGGGAACCAGGGGAGCCGCAGCGACACCGAGACCGGTTCTGGCTCAGGCTCGGGCTCGGCTGCCGGTTCGGGTTCGGCTGCCGGCTCTGGTTCTGGCTCGGGTTCGGGTTCGGCTGCCGGTTCTGGTTCCGGTGCCGGTTCTGGTTCGGGATCCGCCGGCGCCTCAGCCGCCGGCGCGGTCGTCGGCGCTGGCTCGGGTGCCGCGGCGTCCTCATCGTCGCCGCAGCCAGCCGCCACCAGAGCCACCGCCAATAGCAGGGCCAGGCCGGTGTTCCAGTGCTTCGCACGTCTCATTGGTTTCCCCCTTTGTTGCTCGATCTCTTTGTCGAGATCGCGTCGGATCGCCTGTCCGGACGTGTCGCGCAGTTGCAGGACTCCCGGAAGACGGGTTCGGTCGCGACTGTCACCGGGGCTTGTGGCGCCCCGTCGTGGATCACCTGGCTCAATGTGCGGATCGCCTCGTGGCCGAGCCTGTCGGCCGGCAGGCGCACGGTTGAGAGTGGCGGCGCCGCTAGGCGGGCGAACGGGATCTCGCCGTAGCCCATCACGGCGACATCGCGCGGGACGCGAAGGCCGCGTTCATGCGACGCGGAGATGGCGCCCAGAGCCAGGATGTCCCCGGCGCAGAAAATGGCGGTGGGGGGATCGTCTTGAAGCAGCAGATGGGTCGCCGCCTTCGCCCCCGATTCCAGCGAGAATTCGGCGACATTGGCGACTAGTTCGGGATCGGCCGGAAGGCTCGCGGCAGCCAAGGCCCGGGCGTAGCCGGTGCTGAGGAGGTTCGAACTCGAGTCCGTCGGCGATGCGATGTGCGCGATCCGTCGGTGGCCGTGCTCGATCAAGTGCGTCGTGACTTCGAAGCCGTCGCTGGCGCGATCGGCCAGAATGTGCCACCCCATTCCGACGTTGGCGCTGTCGACGAACACGAACGGCCGCAGCGCGGATGAGGACTCGACCACGTCCACCACTGCCTCATCGCCGGCCGCGGTGAAGTGGATCAGGATCACGCCGTCGACGTTGCGGCTGAAGAGTTGGTCCAGATGGCGCGAGGTGACCCGCGCGTCGTAGTGCTGGGTCTGGCAGATTATCGGGAGCCACCCCTCGAGTCCGGCCTCCAGGCTCAGAGCTTGGAGGAAGTCGGCGTAGTAGTCGGTGAAGGCGGGCACCATCACGCCGATGCTGTAGCTGGGGTGGGAGTCGTTGCGGATCAGGGCGCGGGCTCGGTCGTATCCGAGCACGCTGGTTCGTGAGCCGCGGCTGATCGACACGATGCCGTCGTCGGCGAGTTGCCGGTACGCGGCTCGGACCGTGTGGATGCTGACGCCCAGGTCGTCGGCAAGCTCGGAGATCGGCGGCAGGAGGCTGCCGGCGGCGATCCGGCCTGACGCCACCTGCCACATGAACTGCCGGGCGATCTGGGTCGCCAGCGGCACCCTGCTGGAATCACTGACCCGGATCGCAGCGGCCGACCGCGAACTCAGTAGGCACCCCTCTCGACCATCTTTCGCACGCACATTTCAATACTGCCAGACATCCAGTTATACGGTCAAGCAGATGTTTACTGGCTTCGCAGGAGGCGCACTCTTGAGCGGAAGTGTTGTGTGCCGGTCCAGCGAGGGGGAGGTCCGGTGCTCCGTCGCTGTGTCAGGCGGTGACGCCGCCGACGAGGCTTTGCTCGATCTGGTGGAGCACCTCGTAGCAGGGCAGCACCGCGGCCACGCTGGCGACCGGCTCGCGGCCCTCGACGATGGCGGCGATGAAGTCGCGGTCCTGGAGCTCGATGCCGTTCATGGAGACGTCCACGCCGGACACGTCGATCGGCTTGTCGTCGCCGGTCACGAGGTCGTCGTAGCGGGCGATGTAGGTCCCGGTGTCGCCGATGTAGCGGAAGAACGTCCCGAAGGGCCCGTCGTTGTTGAACGACAGCGCCAGCGTGCACAGCTGGCCGGCCTCGGTCAGCAGCTGGATCGACATGTCCATGGCGATCCCGAGCTCGGGGTGGATCGGCCCCTGCATCGCCTGGGCCGCGACGACGGGGCTGCCGGTCTGGTACTGGAACAGGTCGACGGTGTGGGCAGCGTGGTGCCACAGGAGGTGGTCGGTCCAGCTGCGGGGCTCGCCCAGCGCGTTGGTGTTGGTGCGGCGGAAGAAGAACGTCTGCACATCCATGTGCTGGATCGAGAACTCGCCGGCCCCGATGCGGTCGCGCACCCACTGATGGCTGGGGTTGAACCGGCGGGTGTGCCCGCAGGCGGCCACCTTCCCCGATCGCTGCTGGGCCTCGACGACGGCGCGCCCGTCGGCCAGGTTGTCGCACAGCGGGATCTCGACCTGCACGTGCTTGCCGGCCTCCAGGCAGGCGATGGCCTGCTCGGCGTGCGCCGGCGTGGGTGTCGCCAGGATCACCGCGTCGACGCCGTCATCGGCCAGCACCGCGTCGAGGCTGGTCTCGACCCGCTCTATGCCCCGGGTGTCGGCGGCCTTGCGGGCCGCAGCCTCCACCGGGTCGACGACGGCGACCACCTCGGCGCCGGGTATCGACGCCAGTCCGTCCAGGTGCTTGTTCCCGAACGCGCCCACACCGACCATCGCCACCTTGACCATCTGGCATCACTCCCTCGGATGCGGCTGCACCCCTCCGCAGGCGCAACTGACGCCCTGCGCTCCGGCCGACCGGGCGCCTAGCGTCCGCCCACTGGGAGCGAACGCGAAGCGGCGAGAGCCCGTCGCGTCGCTGGGGTGTCACTCCCGCTCTTGTTCGCTTCGCTCACGGGCCGCTCGGGCCACGGCCTCGCTCGGCTCCTCGCGAAGATGCACATGAATCGCTCCCTATCCGCTCGGCCTCTAGCCTTCCATTGTGGCGCGTGCCGGATCGCCACCCACGCCGAGGGGCATTCGCCGACCAATGCGTCGGCCTGCCCTGCGAGCACCGCGCGGAGCACCATGGCCCTTGAGAAGCCCTACCTAGACATTCCGGGGACGACCGTCTTCGACACCGATCAGGCCGCGAAGGGGTACCACCTCAACCAGTTCGCCATGTCTCTGATGAGGGCCCAGAACCGGGAGCGGTTCAAGGCCGCCGAGGACGCCTATCTCGACGAGTGGCCCATGACCGGCGAGCAGAGGCAGGCCGTGCGGGACAGGGACTTCAACCGCATGATCGAGCTCGGCGGCAACATCTACTTCCTGGCCAAGATCGGCGCCACCGACGGGCTCGACTATCTGCAGATCGTGAGCTCGATGACCGAGAACGACGCCGACGCCCACACCGAGATGATGCTGGCTGGCGGGCGCTCGCCCGACGGCAACCGCTACCTCCACGAGTGGGAGCCCGAGAATGAGCGAGCGTAGGTGAGAGCCCTTCCCGTCGCACCGGTGTCATTCCCGCTCTTGTTCGCTGCGCTCACGGGCCGCTCGGGCCACGGCCTCGCCCGTATGGGCCCGGATTGGCCCACCTATTCGCTCGGCCTCTGGGACTGACCATGGCCAGGATCACGGCGAGCGTCTACACCAGCCACGTGCCCGCCATCGGCGTGGCCATGGACCAGGGCAAGACCGCAGAGCCCTACTACGCGCCGCTCTTCGCCGGCTATCGGCCTGCACGGGAATGGATGGCGGCCAACACGCCCGACGTCGTCGTGCTGGTCTTCAACGACCACGCCAACGCGTTCAGTCTCGAGATCGTGCCGACCTTCGCGCTCGGCATGTCGGCCCGGTACGAGCCCGCCGACGAGGGCTGGGGTGCCCGACCGGTGCCGCCCGTCGTCGGGCACCCGGCGCTGTCGGCCCACATCGCGCACTCGGTCATCCGCGAGGACTTCGACCTGACTCTGGTCAACGACATGCCCGTCGACCACGGCTGCACCGTTCCGCTGTCGATCATGTTCGGGCAGCCCGAGGCGTGGCCGTGCGCGGTCATCCCGTTGGTCGTCAATGTCGTGCAGTACCCCGTCCCGTCGGGGCGCCGCTGCCTGGCGCTCGGCAAGGCCATCCGCCGCGCCGTCGAGAGCTTCGACGAGGATCTGGACGTTCAGGTCTGGGGCACCGGCGGCATGAGCCACCAGCTCCAGGGGCCGCGTGCCGGCCTCATCAACCAGCCGTGGGACAACCAGTTCTTCGACCGGCTGGTCAACGACCCCGAGGGCCAGGCCGCGGTCGAGCACGTGGAGTACGTCCGCGAGGCCGGGTCCGAGGGGATCGAGCTCGTGATGTGGCTGGTGGCCCGGGGCGCCATGGCCGACCTCGCCGACGGCGGCGCCCCCACCGAGGCGCACCGGCTCTACCACGTGCCCGCCAGCAACACCGCGGTCGGTCAGCTCATCCTCGAAGACGCCCCGAACTGAGTCGGTCGTACTGAACAGGGCCGACCACGGCCCGGAGGACTCAGGCTTGGACTGTTCGCACGTTCAGCCCGAGTGCGCGCGCGGCATCCGTCAGCGCCTTGTTGTGGTCGGCGGGGGCGAGGCATATCTCGGCGTCGATGGCGCGTGCGGCGGCGATGGCTTCGAGTGACAGCAGGTTCAGCCGCAGTCCTCCGGACAGCAGTTCGGCCATCGGCCACCCCAGCGTGCGCAGCGACACCATCTCGATGTCCGCTGGAAGTCGCACAACCGAAGCGATTGCCGCTGAGGTGGCGGCAGGGGCGAGCCCGGACAGCCGCCGTGACATCGGGCCGACAACCGTCGAGTCGATCACCGCCCGGCACAGTCGGTGATACCAGAGGCCCGTCGTGGCGATGCGGGCATCGCTGGGCCGGAGGGTCGCCGGCTCCCTGCCGAGCAGCACGGCTAGCAGCAGGTGGTCATCGACAAGAACAGCGTCGCCCACTGACGCTATGCCAGGTCGGGATCCTCGGCGGCGACGCCGGCGGCGAGTGCCGCGTACCCGCCCGCTTCTTCGATTGCTTCAGCGAGCAGGCCGCGCAGCCCGTCGCCGTCTGCGGGGACGACCAGCAGTGCGGCGCCGAGATCGGCGATCTCGACTGGTCCGCCGTCGGCAATGTTCCATCGGCGACGGGTCTCGGCGGGCAGCGCCACCTGGCCCCGGTGGGAGACATGATGGCGGACGATCGTCACACCAACAGGTTACAAGACGAACCTATATATTTACAAGTCAAAAGGTTGGCAGCGGTCCGTCATGGGGTGGGGGCTTGGGCTCGGAGCCACTGTCGGGCGGCGTGGTGGGCTAGGTCGATGCGGCCCCTTCCGGCGGAGACGATCATCCCTGCGCGGATCAGTCGTTGCCGGTAGACGCTCGCGTAGTTGGCGTCCACGCCGAGCCGGTCGGCCACGTCGGCCATTCGGGACTGGCCGTCGTCTTGTGCCATGGCGAGCAGGAATCTGCGGTCCACGTCGGACAGTCCCTTCCAGGTCGGGGCCAGCACGAGTCTGCCGATGCGTCGCTGGGCTTCGGAGATGCCGGTGGTCACCTCCGCGGCTCCGATGCTGGACGGAGGATCAGAGGCAGCCGCCCAGCTGTGGAAGCCCACGAGTTGGACCATGAAGGCGTAGCCGGAGGTAGCGGCGACGGCCTCGTCGAGGGCGCCGGGGTCGATGCTCACGCCGCGCTGGCTGATCGGTTCGAAGATGGCGCGGCGGGTAGCCGCGGCGTCAAGCCTGCCGATGTCGTAGCGGGAGCAGCGCTGCAGGAACGTGGCTGCATCGTCCGACTCGAGTTTCTCCTCGAACTGCGGCAGGGCCGCGCCGACAAAGGCGATCGGCCGCTGCTCGCGGCGGCACACATGCTGCATGACCGAGCCGAAATGCCGAATCTCGTCCAGGTCGGCGCTCAACAGCTCGTCCAGGGTGATTACCAGGCCGGTGCCCCTGTTCGCGAGGGCGTCACCCAGCACCGACAGGGTGGTGCGCAGCTCTTCGCCGGCGTCAGTCGGCGCTTCCGCGGCTTCGGCCGCCTGTTCGAACTCGATGCCGAATCCGGCGGCGGTCACGCTCTTGACACACCTGCCGGAATCATCCTCGAGGCTGTCCATCAGCCTGGCCGAGGCGCGGGTCAGGCGGCCGAGCAGCCCCGCGGGCGAGGCATCGTCGGAGATGGCCATCCATCCTCTGCCGCGGGCGAGATCCTGGACGGCGTCCAGAAGCACGGTCTTGCCCGCACCCCGGACGCCGACGAACAACGCGGTGTAGTCCGGGTGAGTCGGCCCGGTCTCGAAAGCATCGCCTATGGCGTCGAGGACGCCGCCACGCCCCGCGATCACCGGCGGCGGCGCTCCGAAGGTGGGCGAAAACGGATTCTGGCTCGCCATCGGCGCTCCCACTGGTTGACGGTGCTCTTGACAACTCTACCCGCCGAGCTGGGCCCACTTTTGCGAGCTTTATAATATTTGCGATCTTTATTGTTTTGTGGAGGCTGGTATCGGGGCGGGAGGCCCCTTGTCGCGGGTGTGTACAGCGTTCACACTGTGTACGCTGTACACATGGAGTTAGGTCGTGGCTGATCCTGAGTTGGTCGGGATTCACGAGGTTGCCTCCATGGCCGGAGTGTCCCGACAGGCGGTCGTCAACTGGCGCCATCGCCTTTTGGACTTTCCGTTGCCGGTGGCGGAGCTTCGTGCCGGCCCAGTATTCGGCCGCGAGCAGGTACAAGCATGGCTTTGGAAGAGAGGTATCCCCATGCCAACAGTGATTTCGACGATCAACCTGAAGGGTGGCGTCGGCAAGACGACAACGACCGTGGCACTCGCCGAGATGCTCTCGGGTGAGTTCCATAAGCGGGTGCTCTTGGTGGACCTCGATCCGCAAACGAACGCCACGTCGATGCTCATCGGCGACGAGCGCTGGGGCGAACTCAACAGCGAAGGCCGAACGCTGGCGAAGCTCTTCAGTGACGCACTGCTTGAGCCGGAGAAGCGGTCCTTCGACCTCCAGGCCACGCTCATTCGCAAGGCTTCGCGCGTAACCGCAGCGCGTTCGCTGTCGCTCCTGCCGTCAAGCCTGGACATGATCGACACTCAGGACCAGCTCGGGTCGATGCCCAGCGGACGCTTCTTTGCTGAGAGCCCAACCGACATTCTGCGGAGAGCGATCACGCCGATCCTCGGAGAGTTCGACATCGTGTTGATCGACTGTCCGCCCAATCTCGGCATCATCACCCTCAACGGCTTGCGCATGTCCCGCGCATACATCATCCCCACAATCCCCGACATCCTCTCGACGTACGGGATCCCCCAAATCGTTGGACGAGTCCGCAACTTCTCAGAGACGATCGCCCAGCCCATCGAGCCTCTCGGGATTGTCGTTGCCAAGTACCGCACGCAGTCGAAGGTACACGCCACTCAGCTGCGCATCCTGCAGGAGCAAGGAGACGCGCCCCTCTTCGAGACCCTGATTCCCGAGGGAAACGCACTCGCCGATGCCGCTAGTTCGCAACATGTTTCGACCCTGCGCCAGAAGTGGGGCCAGGAAGGGTTCTGGGCCTACCACGCCTTGACGGCCGAGGTGCTCGAGAGGATTCACGCATGACGGGCGTTACGAGGCTCGAAGCTGTGTTCCGAGAAGTTGTGGCGGAGGCACAACGCAATGCCGACTTCGCCGCACGCCTCGACCGGGCGCTCGCGACGGAACCTCCGAGAAGAACCTCTGGACGCCGCGCGCGTGGCCGACTCGACCCGTTCGATGTTCTAGCGAGCGGCGAGGACACACTGCGACACCGCCTGACAGAACTCAGCGTCGAGGAACTGAAAGACGTAGTGGCCGAGCACGGCATGGATCACACGCGACTGGCTATGAGATGGCGCCGCCCGGAACGACTGATCGACCTAATCGTCAGCGAGACCAAGGCTCGTCTCGCGAAGGGGGACGCCTTCAGACCCGACTAGCGCGCCCGGCGGTGCACTTCCCGACGTGATCGCTCCAGCCCGTCGGCGTACACATGTTCTACTTCAAAGGCGGGAGACTCATCGAGCCGGTAGGAAAGGCAGAATGCTCCTACAGCTGCCAAGTCGAGCCGTGACCTGTTGTCACCCATAGCCGTCACCTGTAACCGTTCCGCGGTCCGCAGAGTTTGCGTCGGCCCCCCACTGTTGCTGCAAAGCGGGCGCTGTGTGTGCCGTCTGTCGAGAGCTTGGGCCGGGTTAATGGTCGATGATGCCTCGTTCGAGCAGCGTCGTGTGCAGCAGTTTGTAGTCGTCGGTTTCTTGCAGATCGCTGGCGCTGGACAGAATGGCTGCCGCCTTTTCGGCGACGTTCAGGCGGTCCCATCTGTCGAGGTGACCGCGTACTAGCTCGTTGAGGATGGCTAGGCCTGTGGTGGTCGGAGGTGAGGACTCGAGCCGTTCGGTGATTTCGTGGCTCCCGTCGATCCGCCCTTCGGCAGCCTCGATAGTTCGCAGCGTCAGTTCTTCCCACACTGCGGTGTCCATCGCGGTGACTCCTGACAGGAAGCCGAATCCTTCGACTGAGGCACCCGTCTCCGTCTCCAAGATCGTCTTCCAGAAGTCGACGGCGATGGCGACGAGGCTCTGATCGGCGTTGGCGTCCTTCAAGACGCTGCCCAATGCGTGCCCGGACTTCGACACTAGCTCGGGCGAGGTTCGTAGGAACGTTACGGTCTCTGGGACCGCGTAGCCGGTGTCGCCCCACAGCATTGCGATGATCATGTGTTCCATGGCGCGCTTCGCGCCGCGCTCGGCTGCGTTGCGGACTGCTTCGCGGAAGTTCTCTAGGAGCCACTGATTGGGTTGGCTCCATTCGATGGCGAGTTCAACGCTGAGTTGGCCTAGTCCATCTGGGGCTAAGGATCCGAACAGAAGGTCGCGGTTCGTCTCTGTCCACTCGGGCAAGACGTGCAACAGGAACCCGATCCGGGATGCCAGCACGGCTCGGTGTTCGGCGCCGTCGGTGCCGGTAAGCCGTAAGCCTTCTTCGAAGAGGGATATCGCCTCGGGACGCACAGTGCTGGAAGAGCGGTACTCGTGCGCAACAAATGACAGCACTGCCTCTAGCGCCCGGGTGCAGGGCCGGTTGATGGCGCTGCTGAGATGATCCGTTCCAGTGCTGATCGAGACTATGTTGGACGGCTCTGAACGGTCCGCGGCTTCGGCGGCCAGAACAGCCCATGCCTCCTCGGCGCGGCCGTCGAAACCTCTGTCTGAGTCAGCCAGAGCCTTGATCAAATGGACAGCGGCCTGCTCGGTCTCGCGCCAGTCTGTGTTGTAGTCGAGGCGACTATCAGCGAGGCGCTCTGCCGGCCAAGGCCGCGTTCTGACGAAAGTGATGACGTCGAGTAGGTCGCCGACAGGCAACTCATGCTCAAGAGTTGCTGATGCCAACGCGTTCAGGTATCGGCCGATGTAGGTCGGGTGGCGCAAGGTCACTACCGTTCGGATTGGGGCGGACGTCCAGCCTTCGATGTCGTCTTTGACGACGGACTCGAGGACTCGTGCAATCTCGTGAGCCCCGCCGAGCCAGTCCTCCGGCCCGGGTCGCCACTGCGCGACTCTGGCTGAGGCGCTATCAGGATCCATTGACCGTAGTTCTTCAGCGCTGATGGGACTAACAGCGATCTGGGCGATCTCCGGATGACTATGGGCGAGGCCTTCCCGGCTGGGCCTGCCGTATCGAGCTGCGAGGATGTCGCATGCAGTCGCCCACGATGCCGTCGCGCCGTCGGGCAGCAGCGGAACCCACCGCCGCGCTCGCTGCCAGTCTCTAGGCACATCGTCGGTGGCCAGCGCACGACCTACTTGCTCGACCTCGGGCGCAGTGCCCAAGGCTTCGCGCCATCTGGTCGCGCATGTGGCAGGGTCGCAGTCTGCGACGGCGCGGTCCAGCAGAGCGAGGTCGTCGCCGGTCGGTACTCGTGAGGGGATCGCCTGCGCTATCTCGTCGACGATGAGACTTGGGTCAACATCCGGCGAGTTCGCGAGAACCCACGCCTGCAACCGTTGCCGTAGGCTGTTGTAGGGCAACTCCTCAAGAGCGCTGCGGAGGTCGTTGGTGGGCGTCCACGCCCACGCACTTTCGAGCGAACGAAGCAGGCACGACAGCAGTGCTTGGGACCGATCGTCGTGCGAATACCGAGACATCTCGGATACGGAGCCCCAAGGCTGGGCCCGGAGCCCGAACAGGAGTTGATCCTCGTTCGGTAGTGAGCGGATCTTGTAGATCAGAAGGTCGATGCGACGCTGCGAGTTGCCCTCGTTGATGCCGACAGCCATCTGTTCTAGTAGCGGATCGGCGAAGGGTGCCGCGGCCCAGCTGTTCGGATTCAGGATCACATCTGCGAGATCCTCCACCAACGCATCGCACGGTTCGGCTTGCTCAGCCGCGCGAACACCGGTCATCACGATCCAATCGTTCTCTTGGTGGTCCCTCAGGGCAGTCAGGACCAGGCTGAGGGAAGGACCGCCCGCTTCGGCTGCGGCATGGCAGATCTCCGCCGCGGCCACCGGGTTCGCGCCGTGCGACTGGTACATGGCTTGGAGCCAGACGGCGATCTCGCTGGGGTAGCACTCTGCAAGGCGGGCCACCGCCCTGTGAGGCGGCCACGGATCATCTGTGTCTAGTGGGCCCAAGACTCCGACCGCTCCCAGCGCTTCGAGCCAATCCGGGCTCACAACCTTGCCCAAGAAGTACCGCAGATGGCCGGGGCTGGACACGAGGTCGAGGACGGCTTCCGTGTCATCCGTCGTGGGATGGGCTATCTGTGCAAGTCGCTCCAACTCAGTGTTCCGGATCTCTGGAGGAAGAAACAGGCTCCGCAAGATCGCTGCGCACTCGGCCCACAAGTCTTCGGCGCTCTGCTGTGTCGTGCCGCCGTGGGCGGCTCTGTCGAGGCGGCCCAGAAGATCCTGATAGTCGCGCACTGGGGTAGTCCCAGCAGAGAGCGGCTCGGCACCGGTGCGGTTGACAACGACGGCGATGAGCCGTTTTTCGTGCAGGCCCTCTTCCTCACTATGGAATCGCCCCAAGCCGTCGATGTTCGCAAGGAGGTCGCGCAGGGCACCCGCGGCGTCTTCGCCGGGAAGCCCAACGGCGTTTTCATACCGTTGTCGAGCGTCGACGACCTCTCGTGAGATCTGTCGCCATCGGCCGGACCCGCTGGCCCCTTCCGAAGCCAGTATTGCCTTCATCGCCTCCCGCAGGCAGTGGGCAACGACCTCAAGAGGGCGGGAGGTTGGCGTGCTGGCCACCAAGTAAGCGTGCGCGTCCGACAGCAGATCAGCAGCCCGATGGCCGTGTCGGCCGAACTCGACGCGAAGGTGGCCGAGGAGTTCGGGTTCCAGCGGTTGCAGTGCCATCACGAGTTCTCCGGCTCACTGTGCGGTGTCCGTTCCCGGAGGACCAGCAGGCTGCGCCACGGTCGCAAGCCTCTAGCTTGCCGATCGATGCAGCAGGAAGAGCCGTCCAAGTCAGACGTGATGTACTTTAGCTCCGTCGAACGGGCCAGCGGTGGCGGCCTATTCGCTGTCCGGTGACTCCTCGTGCTCGACTCGCAGTTGGTCGTTCAGGTTCAGTTCGCTGACTGCTTGGCGGAGGTCCGCTTCGATGCTGGCAGCTAGGTCGCCGCTGGTGTCGGCTTGTAGCTCCACTCTCACGGAGAGGTTGTCGCAGGCATGCAGCTTGGGCAGGACTTTGGTGCCGAAGCGGTTCCAGGCTGTCGGCGGGAGCGTTCCCGTCACTCGCAGGGTGGTCCTGCTTGGGCTCGTGGGGTCAGCGGGCTCGGGGCCGTGGGGATCCTCGGGTTCGGGATCGGGTGTCGACGGGTCGGGAGGCTGGGGATCCGTCGGGTGTTGGAGCATCTCGGCTCGGGCCTTGGTGAGGAGGAACACGCCTGGCTCGTAGGCGATCTCCTCGGTTGGAACGAGCTCCTCGTACCACACCGTTCGCAGGTCGCTGCCGTCGGGGTCACCTGAGGCGAGGCCGAAGTCGCCGGCCTGCACCCATTCGGCGACCCGCTGGCGTATGACCTTGTCGGGATCTGGTAACCGCGTGAGGGATCCGTCGAGGAAGCTCTGGCGCAGGCTCACCAGCGGCCATGCGCCCGAGTCCTTGAACGCGGGCGGCCAGTTGCGCTCGATATAGCCCGCCCCGATGGTCTCGTTGAGCAGGCCGTGCGATCTCAGGGCGGCGACTACCCGCCCGCAGAGCGTCTCGCTGGCGCTGGAGTGGCCAGCGCCCAGGTCGATCACCTTGAGACCGCCGGGTTCTTTGGCGTCGGCCAGCGCCACGAAGCGGTAGCCCCCCCACACCTCGTCCTTGGCGGCTTCCTGAGCCTCCCGGACCCGGGCCCTCACCTCGGTGCTGTCGGCGCTGGCGACCTCGGCCCCGAGGACGCCCAGGGACAGTTCGTGGGACACCCGCCGCCACGCGAGCAGCAACTCGACGCGGTCCTTGAGATCCCGCCCAGGCTTCCTAATGCACCAGACCAGCGCAGACGGGTGCAGACGCGGCGACTTTCCCCTCTGGGCGGTCCAGGCGGCGATGCGCTCGGCCAGGTCGTCCTCGCCGGGGCACCACTCCTGGGCCGGGTCCACCACGACCAGCGTCAACCGTGGCGAGTCCGCGACGGCGTCTCCGTCGCTGGGGAAGCAGACCAGCGGCAGGGTCGCGCCCCGCTCGAACTCGTCCTTGACGGTCTTGCGCAGTTCCGGCACAACCTCGGTCGCGTCGTCGAGGGAGGCCCGCCGGTCGCTGACGACCTTGCGAAGGGTGGCTTGGTGGTGGATGCGGTAGCCGTCGGTGCCGACCGTGCGCATGAAGAAGCCGGAGCGCTCCAGGGCGGCGGCCGCGTTGTCGATGGTGGTGGTGTCGACTTCGGGCTCGCCGAGCGCGAACCGCAGCTCGGGCAGGTGGGCCACCTTGTCCACCTGCCCGCCCGACGACTCGAACAGGATGGCCGTGCCCACCCGGCGGTGGATGTCGCGCAGCGTGCCGCTGGTGTCGGTGTCGAGGGTCCGGGCGTGGGCGGCCTCGGCTGCGAGGTCGGCGTCTATGGCGGCGTCGAGGCGGGGCTCTCCGAGCTGTCCAAGCACGACGGCACGGAACTCGGGGACGTGAAGCGGCGCGGACCCCAGCGTGATCAGCGGCTCGTTGCGAGCCGCCTTGAACTGCTCGCGCGCCGCCCAGGAGATCCACTGCGCCAGCATCGCCAGCGCCCCCCGGGTCTGCTGGAACTGGGCGAGCGCCCGCCATTTGCGCTGGAACACCGACAGCGTGGCCGGGTGGAACGGGTAGCACGCCTCGAAGCGCTTGCGGAGGTGTTGGCGCCCTTTGCTCTTGGTGCTCGCCGAGTCGACCGCGGTCCATTCGGCCGGCAGCCGGGCGGAGCGCTCGAAGCACCAGTCGGCGTAGGCCTTGGCGACCCGCTGGCGGGTTGTGTCGGGGCCGAGGTCCTCGAAGAGCCGGCGGCGCACCACCTCGCTGATCTCGGACTCGTCGTTGGCGATGAGATCTTGGGCGACTCGCCGCACGACCTTGGTGATGCGGTCCTGCCATTCCTGGTCCCACGCCGTCATCTCGACCTGGCTGCGGGGCAGGCTGATGACCGCCGCCGCCTGGGTCGTCCCGGTGACCGCGACGGTCAGGTTCTGCAGGAAGGCGTGGAACGGCTCGGCCATGACCCGGTGGCGGTTGACGAAGTTGAGCACCTCGTCGAACAGCAGCAGCACAGGCCCGTTCGCCGCGGCGAACACCCGCGACAGCGCCTCTGTTCCCGGCGGCGCGGTCGCCGCGGCATCCCCCAGAGCCTCCACACCCCGGTCGCCCGCCAACTGCCGTGCCAGATCGATCCACGGCGTCTCCCGACCCTCGCCGGGATCCCAGGCATTGCCCACGAACACACCAACACGAGCCGCAGGAACCTGGACGACGCCCGCGGCGCTCAGAAGGCCCGGTATGCCAGGCATGGAATCCGCCCCGCGCCCCGCACTGGCGAGGTGGTACAGCGCAGTCAGGGTGTGGGTCTTGCCGCCGCCGAACTGGGTGATCAGCGTCAGGACCGGTGCAGTGTTCTCCGTCCGGCCCGACAGGCGCCTCAGCACCATGCCCGAATGCTCCGTCAGGGCGCGGGTGAAGCAGGTGCGCGAGAAGAACTGCTCAGGGTCGCGGTAGTCCTGCGGCGCCGTCCCGGCCACGACCTGCTCGAGAGCGATGGCGAACTCGTCGGGGCTGAACGACCGCCCCTCCCGAACCTCCTTGCGAAGATCGACGATCTTGTACCAGGGCCTCACGCCCGCTCAGTCAATCCGGATTCGGTCATACACGGAGATGCCCGCGATCGAGCGATAGGCGAACACCAGGCAGGCCTGAATGTCCTCGGGCTCCAGAATCTCGTACTGGTCGAGGATGTCCTCCACGCTGTCGCCTGCGGCCAGTTTCCCTAGGACGTGCTCGACTGCGAAGCGCATGTCGCGGATGATCGGCTTGCCGCCGAAGATGTCGGAGCGCACCGTGATGCGCTCTAGCAGTTCGTTGTCGTTGAACGGCAGCTTCGTCTCGGTGGCATCCATGCCTAGACGCTACCTTGCGGCCCGCGGCGCTGGGAACGGGCAGATCAGACTCGAACCGCATGGACGCCACGGGAGTATTGCGCCAGTGCTCGGAGATCTTCGAGATCGCCGGTGAGCACGGTTCCGCCCGGCTCGGCGGCAGCGACCACGATCGCGTCCACCGCTGATCCGCGGCGCGCCTGTCTGCGCAGGATCCCGGCGCGCCGTGCAAGATCCAAGGTGAGTTCCTCCATGACGGTGCATGTCTTGAGGAACCAGTTCACGGCGGCGTCGGTGCGCGGCTGGCCGGTCAACGACTCGACGAGCACCGCGGACGGAACGACCGGCGGCCAGATCCCGTCGCGTTTGAATACCTCGATCAACGCGGCCGTTTGCCGGCGCGGCTGCGACAGGCGGCTGAGGCCGCCCGAATCGAGGACGAGACGGGTCACAGGCCGGCGGCGAGACCTTCGGAGCGTAGAGCCGGCGACCGTCCCCGCTCAGGTTCGGAGTCGCGCTCCAACTCGGCGCGCCGCACTTGGCGGGAGAGACTGTCCGCCCAGGCGTAGTCCTCGGCCGACGGCTCGCCGAAGCGCTCGACAAGCGCGGCGATGTAGCGATCCGCCTCGTCGAGTGCTGCCCGTCGCCGCAGGTCGGCCCGGACCGCATCCTGAAGCATCTTCGAAGCAGGAAGCTGGTGGTCCTTCACCGCTTCGTAGAGTTCGTCCGGCAGGTAGACCTGTACTCTCGGCATCCGCCTAATATACACACCTCCCGCTACCTTGCGGCTAGCAGCATGGCGTCGAGGAGCCGCTTTTCGTCGCTGCCGCGCGGGTACAGAGCGGACAGGGCGTTGGCGAGGCGCAGGAAGTCCGGCCCGCGCTCCTGCTCAGCCTGCAGCAGAGCCCGAAGCGCCTGTGTGCGGCCTGAGCCCTGCAGCAGCATGGCGGCGTGGATGCGGTCCAGCGTGGTGGCGTTTGGGGAGGCGTCGAGATCGTCCATCTCGCCGACTGCACCGCGCCTTCGGGGACGTCCGCGAACTGTCGGTGCCGCCTCGGGGAACAGACTGAGCTGCGGGTCGTAGGCGGCGGCAGTCTCTAGCCCGTCGGCCAACACACCGGCGCCCGCGTCGCCGAAGAGTTGCTTGCCGCGGTCTCGCACCGGGATCAGGCGCACCACGCCCTTGTCTGTGTTGATGATGCGCGACTCCCACTCGTCGAGGTGTATGCCGAGCGGCTGAGCGAAGCGCCGCACCACATCGAAGGGCAGGCTGTGCGCGCCCGGCCTCGGCGCCGCATCCGCGTCCTCGTCATCTCCAGGCTTGCCGCCGCTGCTGTCCGTGCCTTCGTTGGTGCTCTGCATCGTCCACAGGAACAGCGCGGTGAGACGGGCGTCCTCCTCCAGCGCCCCGGCCGCGCCGTTGCGGGCCTGGGCCTCCGCCGTGCCCAGAATCTGCGCCAGCGCTTCCCGGCCCACGACCTCCCAGACGCGCGCCAGGTAATCGGGCAGGGCGACGACCTGCCCATCGGCCGTCTCGACCGTTGAGTGCCGGCTGTAGATCTCCAATGCTGGTCCCACACAGGCAAAGACCAAGTCGGCGCCCCGAACGCCTTCGCCCTGCAGACGCTGCATCCAGTCGCCCACCCGCACAGGCAACTCCCGCAACACGTCGGCCCATTCCCCCACAGAGGCGTCCTCGGCCCGCGGCCGACACACAAGGTGAACGCTGGTAGCGAGCGCAGCGGACTCCTGTGCCCGAAGCCTTCCAGGACGCTCAGTCGCGATAGGCCATGAACCTGTGATCGTCCAGCCGGCGCGGATCATCCCGGACAGCAGCGCCTCCCACCCCTCGGTGGTCTTGTGGGCGAACACAACGGAACCGATTCCGTCTTCGTTCAGCACGCGCCGTCCCTCCGCGAACGCCTTGGCCATGGTCTCTTCAAACCAGGCTCCATCCTTGGGAAGCCCATTGGCGAGCTTGGTCTCGTCCTGCACCGCCTCGGGGCACTTGGGGGCGAGCGGATTGTCAAGATCGAAGGGATCCCGTAAGAGGGGATGTCCGGGCAGGATGCGTTTCAGCCACACCAAGAAGAAGTCAGATAGGTCGGCGTAGGGCACCGCGTCGTAATACGGAGGGTCAGTGAACCAGATGTCCCCTGACTGGTCTGGAAGAGGGTGAGAAACAGCGTCAGCCTGCTGAGACTGACCGGCGATTGAGCCCGGCCAGGCACTTATGACCCCGCCCACCCAGTCAACCGCTCCGAGAAAGCTGCCGGTAGAAGTGGCAGTCGGTTTCACTTCGGCAAAATCCCAGACAGCCGGCAGGGCAGGCCGCATGAAGGTCTGAGCGATGAACTCTCCCTGCGGTACCCAGGTACAGCTTGCACTGTCATACGCCACGGTTCTGCTGATGGCAGCAGCTAGGCCCAACTCGATCGATTGGCTGCGATCCTCACGCTGGTGGCGACCTGCTCGGTTAACGAACTCGACCAAGGTGGCCTTCTGGCGTGCGGTGAACATGTCGCTCCACTGGAGCATCCCGTACCGCTGAACGCTGAAAGCGCGGCCTGCGCCGGATCCTCCGCCAGCAGGTGTGGACTCATCAGGTACTGGGCAGAGGCCTTGCCGTCCGTCTCGCTCCCACTCTCGAAGGACGGATGCGAGCCGATCCCGGGCTGCGCTGACCGCCGCGTAGTCGGCATCGGTGGGCAGCCGATAGTGGCGGCCCCGCTCGCTGGGTTTGAGCCTCACGACAGCAGTCAGCCGTGCCCCGCCCGTGCGGTTGCCGTTGTCGTCGAAGGTGGCGTCGGCACCTCCCCTCTGGCTCGCGAGTTGGGCGCGCACCCGCTCCGGCGGTAGCACCGCTCGACAGCAAGGGCATGTGGCTCTCGCGCGGGACACCGTGCCGCTCGCCACTTCGCTCTCTGCCGTCGGCTCGAAGATCTCAAGCTCCACCCGGGGAACGGCACCGTTCTCCTCCACGACGATTGGTTTGAGCGCTACCTTCCGGTTGGCTTTGCGGCACAGCCAGAAGGAACGCATGAGAGGGATCTCAGCGCCGCAGTCGGGCGCTTCGCATCGGACGGTGCGGGCCCACAGGTAGGCGATCGGCGTCGCGCCGTCGGGATCGGAGGGGTAGAGCGCGGCCAACTCCCGCTCAGCGGCTGCCTTGATTTGCTCTCCGGCCTCTCTCAGTTCGTCGGCCAAGCCGGGGCCGTGTCGGGGTATGTCTTCCAGCATCATCTTAAGAATGAGGCAGGCCACTGGGTTGAGGTCGCTGGCGAATGCATCACACCCAAGGCGGAGAGCCTCCAACGGGATCGATCCACCACCCGCGAACGGGTCCACAACCAGGGGCGTCTCCTCCGGGTGGGCGGCCTTGACGAGATCGCGAGCCAGTCCCACGAAGTTGTCGTCGGCCGAGTTGTCCCAGTTGGCGAAGTCAGCGATGAAGCTGAGTACGACCCGGCGCAGCCCCTCATCGGTCTGGAGGTTGCGCGTCCACCCCAACGGCGCCCCTTGCATGTTCCTCAGGAGCTTCCGAGCCGTCTCCTTGAATGAGTCCGGACATTTCGGATCGCAGGGATCGGGCAGGAGCAGCGCCAGCAGCATGGCTCGCGACGAAGCCAGCGGCCGGCGCGCCCACCACAGGTGCAGCGTCGAAGGGTGTCCGTGTCGTATGGATTTCTCCCGCGCCGCGTGCCGCGAGACCTCCGCAATCGGGAAGTCCACCTCCGCCAGCCGCTTGCACTCCTTGGGCATCACGGAATTGAGTCCGTCTGATGTCTTAGGGCGACAATCTTCTTGACGATACTCTCGAGTGATGTACTCGTCTTACCTTCCGTTCTCGCTCTCTCTATGATCCGCTGAATTACCGGTGATTTCTTGAGCGCCTCGCCTCTACTAGGGATACTGTAATGCTGTTGCGCCTCGGACATCCACGTATCAAACTCGGCTTGGCCAAGTTCCTCAACTAGTGTATTCTCCAACTCAACCCTGAAACAAGCCGCCCTATCGCCAATGAAGTCAGGCCAATCTTCTTCCGGCAGCCGAAGAAGCCGCAAGATATATCGGTTGTTCCTTGCCTCAGAATTGCCCTGGCCTTGATCGCCATCCCAGACGACATACACAGGTATGTCAAGCTGTCGAAAGACGACTAGTGGTCTATCTAGACACGTCCTCCCGGTGCAAGGGATGACAGCAATTCCTAGGCCATCGAGTTCATGTCCCATTGATCGTGCGACTCCAATGATGGCAGCCAGATCGGTCTCGCCTTCTACTAGAACGACGACCTTGGCGAAGAAGCCTTCATTAGTCCACGGAGTCATGACTGCTTGGAGGCGTGGTCGTAGTGACTCAGCAGTGAAGACCTTAGTCTGGTCGGATTGTGCATTATACAATTCTATAGCTACAGAATCCATATCGGCCTTCCTAGGTGTCGTAACCTTAGGCTGACCATTGGTTATGCCCGACTTGCGCAATACTCTAATGTGGTTAAATCGATCTAGGCCAACGAATAGCGGCGAGTGTGTAGTGTAGATGACCTGTGTACTGCCGCCGAGCATTGGCTCTAGGCTAGTTGCAGCCTTGATCAATACGTCGGCGAAGTGTCTCTGACGGCTGGGATGTTGATACAATTCGGGCTCCTCGATCGTCAATACGAGATTGGGAAGTGGCAATATGTCGGAGGAAACTGTCGCTTCAGTATCTGTTGAACTGCGAACAGTGTTGAGATGCTGCAGCAGAGACATAACCAGCGCTCGCTGCACGCCATGACCCGCGGACGCCACGCTTGAAGCATAGTCATCCTCTAGCAACTTTACTTCTGCTTGTGGCGTAGGAATTGAAAGTTCCGATAGCTCAGCCCATTGTAGTTGGACTGCGGCATCGGACACGTACGATTGAAGCGTCGTGGTCAGATCAGTCTGTAAGGTGTTCAGTTCCTGAAAGTTGTTGGGAGCCATCACGTCCTTGTACTGTTCTAGCGTCCGGTTCTTGAACTCTTCAACTTCAGGCCGGTTCGTTAGTGCCTTCCTCACTACAAGATCCATCAACTCTGTAACAGTTGATCCCCTTCGCTCTGTCGCGTCATCTGAGGCTTCTCGTACAGCTGGCACATGAATGCAGTGCGTATACCGATTCAAGTAGCTGTGCCCTACCTGCTTGTATCCGAAGAACTGACCATCATCCCGCATGCGGTGACATCTCTCAGAGTTCCTAGTCTCCCATTCATCAAGAGCGGCATCGACAGCGGCAGCTGTGTTAGCAGCGGGAAGGTCTTCGTATTCGCCCGTCTCCCGCAATTCCCTATATCTCTCGCGCTTAGGCATCGCTGCTGTAGTGTTCCTGATGTCGGCGAAGTCAGGATTCTGTAGTCGTATACCGTGATAGGTCGGATTCCTGGTGGAACCGGGATCAGGAAAAACACGCGTCACTATCAGCCTGTCACCGTCCACGTAGTGAGCAAAGTGCTCGTGCGCTGTCGGGCTGAGGCAGGTGAATATCAGGGTTATCTCGATGTCCTGCGAGGAATCGTTATTGTAGAAATCTTCTATCGTAACCCTTGCGGTCGGATTGTAAAAGAGTTGTATCGCATTCAAGAAGGAGGACTTCCCTGAACCGTTCGCTCCGACTAGCGCTGTTAGGTCATCACATGTTAGGGTCTCGTCCAATATTGAGCGGTAGTTTTTGACGGAAACTTCCTTGAGAAACACTGTGGTCGTCATCCGATCTTGTCATATGAGAAGCGGCCACGGATATGTCGATGGAAGTACTTGCCGTGAGAGTCAGCATCCATTAGACCGCGATGGACATGCTCAGGTACATCGAAGTACTGATAGACGTCGCCGGTCTTGCGGAACTGGATTTCTAGCGTGAGAGTCGTTGGATCGTATCCGACTGAGTGGAGGTTGCTGGAGATGACGAGTTGTCTATCCATTTCCTTGCCTCCGTCCCTGGCGCTGTGCTGAGGCGGTCTCCTGCATCGTTTCGGTGTCGAGCCAGTAGTGCTGGACCTTGCTCACCTCGTGCCATGGGAACCGGGCCGGGTTCTCGATGGTTTCGAGATGGGGAACGTCCGCGCAGTTGGTGACGACGTAGAGCCAGTAGCAGTCGGGGCGGTCCTCGGCCACTTTGCGCTCGTTGGGCGTGAGCAGGATGGTGCCTGCAGGTGCGGCTAGGCCCTTGACCTCGATCAGGCGCAGGTGGCCGGTTTTGGTATCGATGCTGGTCACGTCGTATCCGAGGTTCTGCTCGTGGACGTCTTCCACTCGGCGGCCCTGGGCCTCCTCGTGTTCCATGGCGACGCGCATGGCGGTCCACTCGGTCTCGGGATTGGGCCGCAAGTTCTGCAACTCCGGCGACTGGCGCTCGGGATGGGGCAGCACCAGCACGCTGGTGAGCCGCTCCACTCCTTGGAGCGTGAGGGTGCGCTGCTGTTCGAGTTCTTGGGTGCGGCGCTGCCGTCGGGCGGTCGCCTCCGCGTGCCGGTTCTCGGCTCGGGCTAGGCGGCCTTCTGCGCCGGTTACTTGTTGTTGGACCTCCTCGCTGGCGCGGCCGATCTCTTGGTCGGCGCGCAGCAGCACTGCCTCAAGCGCGACGTCGACATGGGTTGCAACCCTCTCGATGTAGGGCAGGCGCTCGACCCGTACCTCGTCGAGAAACGGCATGAGCGCCTGCTCGCGCAGCCAGTCGCCGCGCTCGGGCAGCGACGCGGCGACAGGCAGGGTGTCCGGCGTGGGCGCTGGCGTGAGGTTGCCTATCACACCCTGGTCACGCATCTGCGGTTCGGCTCCCTCAGCCAGCTCGACGCCGAACAGACGCTCGTGGATGACTTGCCCGAGGCCGTCGACGACTTGCGCCCGATACAAGTCGAGCCTCGCCGGCGACGACCGTTCCAGTGAGTGGAAGCAGGCACCGGCGCCGAAGGCCTTCTGCCCGATGTCGTGGCTGTGGCGGCGGAGGGCCTCGAAGAGCGGATGTCTGGGCGTCACCCATTCCAGGTTGCGCTTCTCGGCGGTCTCGCGGTCGGTGGACACCCGGCCGTAGCGCGTCGCCAGCGACGGGAGGGACCAGTCCGTCTGCCGCTCGTACAGTCTCAGCGCGGCCGGTGTGCGCCCGGAGTCGAAGGTGTGCGCCAGGCCCTTCACTGGCTGGAGACTCAAAGAGGCCACGCTGGCGCTGTCGGACATGAAGCGGGCGATCCGTTCGGGAACCACCCGCCTTTGCTGGGCGCGGGCCTTGCGCTCGTTCAGCATGTCGAGGTTGAGGTGGCGTGTCGACAGCCCCTCCAGCGCGGTCTGGCAGATGGCGCGGAAGCGGTCCGCGTCGACGTCTCGCAAGAGCCGTTCCTCGAGGTCTTCCTCGCCGAGGTTGCCCGCATAGAAGTCGCGGAACACCCGGTCGATTTGGGCTGCGGGCAGCACCTCGCCCACCACGTTGAACACGGCGTCGTCGTCGAGGGCGTCGCGGATCTCCTGGAGCTTGGTCAGCAGCCGCTCAAGCACCCGGCCCTCGATCGTGTTGAGGGCGACGAAGTTGAAGATGATGCAGTCGGAGCGCTGTCCGTAGCGGTGGATCCGCCCCATGCGCTGCTCCAGGCGGTTGGGGTTCCACGGGATGTCGTAGTTGAACAGGATGTGGCAGCACTGCAAGTTGATGCCCTCGCCGGCCGCCTCGGTCGCCACCAGGATCTGAGTCGACCCGTCGCGGAACTGCTGCTCGGCGTGAAGCCGCGTGCCTGGCTCGTCGCGCGAGCCCGGCTTCATGCTGCCGTGGATGCAGTCAGCCTGGAACCCCCAGGCCCGGAGGCGCTCCAGCAGGTAGTTGAGCGTGTCTCGGTACTCGGTGAAGACCAGCAACTGCTTGGCACCGTCGCTGAAGAAGCCCTGCTCTTCGAGGGTGCGGCGCAGCTTGCTCAACTTGGCCTCGGTGCCGGAGTCCTCGACCGAGCACGCCTGCGCGGCCAGATCGCGCAGCTCGCCGATCTCCTCGCGTATCTCCGCCTCGTTGCCGGTCAGGGTGATCGCCTCGAGAATCCGCTCCAGCCTCTCGCGCTCGGCGTCCTCGAGTTCTTCTAGGTCGTCCCAGTCGAGCCCCGGAGGCGCATGCTGGACCAGGTCGCGGGCCTGATCGAGGCCGTCCTCGAGCCGGTCGGCGCGGTTCTCGAGCGACCGGCGCAGCGCGTGGGTGCTGGAGGCAAGGCGCCGCTGATACAGCGACATCAAGAAACCCACCGCGCGCGCCCGCCTGTCGTCTCCACGGGCCGCGGCCCGCGCGCTCTGCCGCTTCACATACCTGCTCACCTCCCGGTATAGGTCGAACTCGTCGTCGTCGATCATGAAGCCGGCCGTGTGGGTCACCCGATTCGTGAACACGGGCCGCGCCGTCCAGGACCCGTCGGGCTGGCGCTCCGGGAAGTAGACCATGGCCTCCTTCGTGCGCCGCAGATAGAACGGCGCCGCCCCCTGGCTCATCGCCTCCCGCACCGACGTGACGTCCGCGTAGGCGTCCCGGTCGAGCAGTTGCAAGAACAGCGTGAAGTTGTCGGGATCTCCCTTGTGGGGCGTCGCGGTCAATAGCAGCAGGTTGTCGGTGCTGTCGCGCAGGAACTCGCCGAGCCGGTAGCGCTGGCTCTTGTGCGCCTCGTCGCGAGCGGACATGCGGTGAGCCTCGTCGACGATCACCAGGTCCCACTGAGCCTGGGCGAGCCCCGGCATTATCTCCTCGCGCTTGGCGAAGTCCAGCGACGTGATCACCTGATCCTGGCTGAGCCACTGGTTGACCCCGAACTGGTCGCGCACGTCACCGCCTTTGAGCACCACGAACTGCTCGTGGAACTTCTCCTTCAACTCGCGCTGCCACTGGAAGCTGAGATTCGCCGGGCACACGACCAGCACCCGCTCGATCAGACCCCGCAGCTTGAGCTCGCCTATCAGCAGGCCGGCCATGATCGTCTTGCCCGCGCCGGCGTCGTCGGCCAGCAGGAACCGCACACTGGGGAGCTTCAGGAAATGCTCGAACACCGCCTCCAGCTGGTGCGGCAGCGCATCGACGTTCGAGATCGAGAGACTGAAGTAGGGATCGAACTCGTGGGCGATGCCCAGCGCGTACGCCTCCAGGCCCAGCCGCAGATGCCGCCCGTCGCCGTCGAACGTCGGGGCAGCGTCAATGACCTCCAGAGCAGCGATCTCGTCCTTGCCCAGCGTCACCTGGCGGAACGTGCTCGTGTGCTGGCCGACCAGGCCTACTTCAACGTCACCGTCGCTGCCGGCTCGGACGGTGATGACCCGCATCGGCTCGTTGAATGCCCGTCCCCTCAAGATCTGCCCATCCCTAATCGCGCCGGGTGGGTTCATCGGCGTTGCTCCCCTCAACTCCTAGACACGCCGATCTTTGCTATGCGACGAGTGGCCTTCGGATCAGTCTTCAGCGCCGTCCCAGGTATTCGGTACGGCACCTTCCATGGTATCGGGCCGCTGCGCCGTGGACCGCGTTCGCCGACGCGGTGCGCCCCTGAGCCGCGTCAGGCTTAGGACCCCTAGCTTTCGTACGCTGTCAGCCGCTGAAGTTTCTCGGCCTCGGGAACCCCGCGCGAACGACCGCCACACCGATAAGCCATGGAGAACGGCGACCGGCAGCCCGGTCATCTCCTATGTCTTGACACATCACAGGTGTGCCCGGAGAGGGATTCGAACCCTCACGCCCTTGCGGGCGGCGGATTTTGAGTCCGCTGCGTCTGCCAAGTTCCGCCATCCGGGCTGGAGCCTGCGAGCCTACCGGCCGTGTTGAGGTAGCCGAGGCCTGGCGGTGGTCGGCTCGCGGCGCTGGGGCGTCTAGCCTGGGAAGTCTTGCGCCCGAGAGGCGGCACACCGAGGGGGTAAGCGCGACCGCCATGAGCAACCGCCATGAAACGCGAACATGCCGCGCAGAGTCTGAACACGAACCGGCCCAGAGCATCGGCGGGTCGAGTTTCGCGGTGAGGGGGATCCACCGATGATCGTCTTCATGTATCCGGGCCAAGGTTCGCAGCAGCCCGGCATGGGCGAGGCCTGGGTGGACCATCCCTCCTGGGAGCTGGTGACGGAGGCGTCCGAGGTCACCGACCGCGACGTCGCCCGCCTGCTGCTCACCGCCGGCGCCGAGGAGCTGACCCACACCCGCAACAGCCAGCTGGCCACCTTCGTAATGTCCATGGTCGCCCTCGACGCGGTGACCCGGCTCGGCACCGAGGCCGCCGGCCACGCGGGCCACAGCCTCGGCGAGTACTCGGCGCTGACCGCGTCGGGCGTGCTCGACTTCGGCGACGCCGTGGCCCTGGTGGCCGAGCGGGGCGACGCCATGCAAGCCGCCGCCGAGGAGCGTGAGGGCACGATGGCAGCCGTCCTCGGCCTCGACGACGACGACGTGCAGATCGCCTGCAACCGCGCCCCGGGCGAAGTCTGGCTGGCCAACCACAACGCGCCCGGGCAGGCGGTGATCGCCGGAACGCCCGAGGCCATCGACACCGCGGCGGGAATCGCCCGCGAGCTGGGGGCGAAGCGGGTGATGCCGCTTCAGGTGGGCGGCGCCTTCCACACGCCGTTCATGGCACCGGCGCGCGACCGGCTCACCAAGGCCATCGACCGCACCGAGTTCCGCAACCCCCAAGGCACGGTGATCGCCAACGTCGACGCGGCCGCCCACGACCGGGGCGCCGACTGGCCGGACCTGCTCAAGGCCCAGCTCACCAGCCCGGTGCGGTGGCGCCAGACGCTGACCGCCCTCAGCGACACAGGTTTCGGCACCTTCGTGGAACTGGGCCCGGGAGAGGTCCTCGGCCGCCTCGTCAAGCGCACCCTCAAGGGCAGCCGGCCGCTGTCGGTGGCCGCGCCCCAGGATCTTGACAGCCTGCTCGAGGCGCTGGCCGCTTCGCCGGTCCGGCCCTCGGCCGCTCTCGAGGGGGAGCATCTGTTCGCCACCGAGCGGCTGGTGGTGAGCCCCGCGGCCGGCATCTTCCGGGCCGGCGACCAGATCAGCGAGGGTGCGGCAGTCGGCGTCGGCCATCTGGTCGGACAGGTCGGCGACCACGAGGTTCGCAGCCCCTTCGCGGGAGAGCTGATGGGTGTGCTGGCCGTGGACGGCGAGCGGGTGACGGCCAGCCAGCCGATCGCCTGGCTGAGAACGAGCTGATGGTATTGACTAGGGGTTCCGCAGGGGGGTCTTGATGGGCGCAACAGTCATCGGCATCGGAACGTCGCTGCCGGAGAAGGTCCTCACCAACGATGACCTGGCCGCGATGATGGACACCAGCGACGAGTGGATCCGGGAGCGCACCGGGATCCGCGAGCGTCGCATCGGCCTGCCCACGTCAGCCATGGGCATCGAGTCCGGCCGGGCCGCCATGGAGATGGCCGGCGTAGAGCCCGCCGACATCGACCTGATGATCCTGGCCACCACGACCCCCGACCAGCGCGTGCCGGGGACTTCGGCGGTGATCCACGCCGAGTTGGGACTCGGTTGCGGCGCGTTCGACCTGAACGCCGCCTGCGCCGGATTCACCTACGGGTTCGTCACCGCCAGCGCGATGATCGACGCTCCGGGCGGTCCCGAGCGGGTGCTGCTCATAGGCGCCGACTCCCTGTCGCCCCTCACCGACTGGTCCGACCGGGGCACAGCCATCCTGTTCGCCGACGGCGGCGGGGCTGTCGTCCTCGAGCGCACCGACCGTGCCACGCTGCTGGGGTGGGATCTCGGCGCCGACGGCAACCACCGCCGGCTGCTGATGGGCGATCACGACTCCTTCGTCACGATGGAGGGCCGCGATGTGTTCAAGGTGGCGGTCCGGGCCGTGACGGACTCGGTGCTGGTCGCCCTGGAGCGGGCCGGCGTGAGCCCCGAAGAGGTCGATGTCCTCCTCCCCCACCAGGCCAACATCAGGATCATCGAGGCCATCTGCAAGCGCAGCGGCATCGACTTCGCCAAGAGTCACAACGTCATCGACCACACCGGCAACAACTGCGCGGCCACTATTCCGCTCTCGATGGCCAAGGCCCACGCCGACGGGGCTCTAGAGCCCGGAGCGATCGTGGTGATGACCGGTTTCGGGGCCGGCATGACCTGGGCGTCCACGGTGGTCCGCTGGTAAGGGCGTGAGCGACGAAGGCGGGGGCGACGGAGTCGGCCCCGGGCGAGTAGCGCTAATCACCGGCGGCAACCGCGGTATCGGGCTGGCCATCGCCCGCCGGCTGAGCCGCGCCGGGCACCGGGTGGCCGTCACCTACCGCCGCGAGCCGCCCGCGGATGCGGATGCCCACAACCTGACATGCGTCCGCTGCGACGTGACCGACCCGGAGTCGGTGACGTCCGCTCTGGCCGAGACGACCGAGAGGCTCGGGGCGCCGGAGATCCTCGTCTGCAATGCCGGCATAACCCGCGACGGGCTCGTGCTGCGAATGTCGGAGGAGAACTTCGGCGCGGTGATCGACGCCAATCTGACCGGCAGCTTCCGGGCGGCCAAGCAGGCGGTGAGGGCCATGGTCCGGGCCCGCTGGGGACGCATCGTGTTCATCTCGTCGGTGTCTGGCATCGGGGGCCAGCCCGGCCAGGCCAACTACGCCGCCTCCAAGGCCGGCCTGATCGGCCTGGCCCGGTCTCTGGCCAAGGAGTTCGCCTCTCGCAGTGTGACCGTGAACGTGGTGGCCCCCGGCGCCGTCGGCACCGACATGCTCGCCGCCCTCAACGACGACCAGCTCGCCTCGATCGTAGACCGGGTGCCGCTGGGCCGCGTCGGCGAGGCGGACGAGATCGCCGCCGCGGTCGAGTTCCTCGTTTCGGAGGACGCGAGCTACGTCACCGGTATCGTGCTTGCCGTGGACGGCGGCCTCTCGATGGGCTGAGGCGCCGTGGCAGCCACACCGGCCCGTTCGGAACCCCTACCGCAATCCAGGAATGGAAGGACAAAGCCGTGAGTGACGAGAACTTCGAGCGCTTCAAGCAGTGCACCGTGGAAGTGCTCTCGGTCGATGAGGCCGACGTGGTGCCGGAGGCGGACTTCGCGGACGATTTGGACGCTGACAGCCTCGACATCGTCGAGTTGGTGATGGCCCTCGAGGAAGAGTTCGACGTCAACGTCGACGAGGAGGAGCTCGAGGGTGTGGCCACCGTTGCCGAGGCGTTCGAGCTGATCACCTCGAAACTCTGAGGAGGCTCCCTTCTCGATGAGGTCTGAGCTCGGATGAGCAGGCCCGAGCGCAGGCGGGTGGCGGTCACCGGCCTCGGCGTTGTCTCCGCAGCCGGTGTCGGCCCGGAGGCGTACTTCGAAGGACTGTGCAGCCCCGCGCCCGTGGGTGAGCGCCGGGTTACCGGCTTCGACCCCAACGACCACTTCGACAGCCCCAAGGAGGCTCGCCGGGCCGACCCCTACACGCAGTTCTTGGTGGCGGCGGCCGATCAGGCCGTGGCTCAAGCCGGTGAGATCGACGCCGACCCGACCCGGTGCGGAGCCATGATCGGCACGGGCGTGGGCGGGATCACCACGCTGGAGCAGCAGATCGGCGTGCTCCAGGAGAAGGGGGCCCGCCGGGTGTCGCCGTTCCTGGTGCCGATGATGATGGCCAATGCGGGAGGGGCGACCCTCTCGATGCGCTACGGCTGGATGGGGCCCTCAGAGAACGTGGTCACCGCCTGCGCGGCCAGCACCCACGCTGTGGGCAACGCGGCCCGGCTGATCGCCGACGGCCGCTGCGACGTGGTGCTGGCGGGTGGATCCGAGGCGCCGTTGACGCCCACCGCGATGGCCGGCTTCACCAACATGACCGCGCTGTCCTCCAGCGGCGTGAGCCGCCCCTTCGACGTCGGTCGGGACGGTTTCGTGATGGCCGAGGGCGCGGCGGCGCTGGTCTTGGAGGAGTGGGACGCCGCCCGGGCCCGGGGCGCGGCGATCCTCGCGGAGGTGCTTGGCTCGGCTTCGACCGCCGACGCCCACCACATCACCGCCCCGTCGCCGGGAGGCAGCGGCGCGGTCCACTGCATGCAGCTCGCGCTCGACGACGCCGGAGTGCGTCCCGCCGACGTGGTCCACGTCAACGCGCACGGCACGTCCACCGACCTCAACGACGCGGCCGAGGCCGAGGCCCTCTCCAAGGTCTTCGGAACCTCGCCGGGCCCCCTCGTCACCTCGACGAAGGGCGTTACGGGCCACGGCTTGGGCGCCGCCGGCGCCCTGGAAGCGCTGGCAGTGGTGCTGGCCATGCAGAAGCGGCTCATCCCGCCCACGGCGGGTCTAACCGTGCTAGATCCCGAGCTGCCGCCGATCCAGGTGGTAATGGGCGAGCCTGCCCCGTGGGATCCGGGCGTGTCGATCTCGAACTCGTTCGGGTTCGGCGGCCACAACGGGACGCTGGTGATGGCGCCCGCCGGATAGCTGCGGTGGCGCCGGTCAGGCGTCGGCGATCACGAACATCAGGCCGCACTCCGCCGCCACCTTGCCGTCCAGCAGCGCCCGGCCCGAGCCCCGTCCCGCCCGGCTCGACAGGCGGGTCATCTCCACTTCGAGCTCGAGGGTGTCGCCGGGACGAACCTGCCGCCTGAACCGGGCGCCGTCGAGCCCTCCGAACAGCGGCAGCCGCCCGGCGTAGCGCTCGTCGGCGAGCAGGGCCACCGCCCCGAGCTGGGCGATCGCCTCGCACATCAGCACGCCGGGCACGGTGGGCAGGCCCGGGAAGTGGCCCTCGAAGAATGGCTCGTCGCCCCGCAGGTGCCAGCGCCCGCGAACCCGCTCGCCCGGAACCAGCTCGGTGACCTCGTCGACGAACAGGAACGGGTCGCGGTGCGGGATTACCTCCTCGGGTCGGGGCAGGCTCACAGCGCCGGATCGGCCTCTGGCCGGATCAGCCCTTGGCCGCGGCCTTGAGCCTGGCCCCGGGCTGGACCTTCACTCCGGTCGACGCGGGGATGGCGACCGACTCGCCGGTCTGGGGGTTGCGCCCTGTGCGGGCGGCCCGCTGCACCGTCGAGATCTTCAGGTAGCCGGCCAGGTTGATGTCACCCCCGGCGGCCACCTCGTCGCAGGCGAGTTCAAGCAGGGCATCGATGCACTTGGCGGCGTCCGCCTGGGACACACCGGCTCTGAGGGCCACGGCCGCAACGACATCACGCTTGTTCATTTTGTTGCTCCTTTGTGTTGACGGCACCGCTCACGGCACCCCATTGCGGCCTGCGACTATAGGTTGGGCCTTCTCGCGTTCTGGGGATGGTTCGCGGAACACCGCGCTGGGAGTGTCTGGCGCTTGGGGGAGATCTTCGGCGTCAGCGGCGGACTATCACTGACGAGCCGTGGCCGAACAGGCCCTGGTTGACGGTGATGCCCACGCGGGCGCCGTCGACCTGGCGGGCACCGGCGGTGCCCCGCAGCTGCCAGGTGAGCTCGCAGACCTGGGCTATGGCCTGGGCCGGCACGGCCTCCCCGAATGCGCCCAGGCCGCCGCTGGGGTTGACGGGCAGGCGGCCCCCGATGGCGGTGTCGCCGTCTCGCAGCAGCCTCTCGGCCTCGCCCGGTGCGCAGAACCCGAGCTGCTCGTACCAGTCCAGCTCCATCGCCGACGAAAGGTCGTACACCTCGGCCACGTCGATGTCGTCGGGGCCCAGCCCGGCCTCGTCGTAGGCCCGGGCGCCGATCGACTCCTTGAAACCCACGAGCGGGGCGGACGGGTCGGCCACCGAGTCGGCGGCCAGGTAAGGCAGGTCGATGACCGGGTCCGGGTATGTGGGCGACACGGTGGAGATGCCCGCCACCCGCACCGGGTCGCGGTGGCCGTGCGCCCGGGCCCACTCCATCGACGACACCACCATGGCCGCTCCCCCGTCGGAGGTGGCGCAGATGTCGAGCAGCCGCAGCGGGTCGGACACGACCGGTGAGTTGCGGACGTCGTCGAGGCCGTATTCCTTGGCGAAGCGGGCGTTGGGGTTGTGGGCACCGTGGCGGGAGTTCTTGACCTTGACCATGGCGAAATCGTCGGTAGTGGCCCCGTAGAGGTCCATCCGGCGCCGGGCGTGGAGCCCGAAGTAGACGGGGTTGGTGGCGCCCACCAGATGGAAGCGCAGCCAGTCGATGTCGTCGGGGCGCTCGCCGGTGTTGGGGGCGAGGAAGCCCTTGGGGGTGGTGTCGGCCCCCGCCACCAGCGCCACATCACATGCGTTTGAGAGGATCTGGCCCCGGGCCACCTGCAGCGCCGTCGCTCCCGAGGCGCAGGCGGAGTAGCTGCTGGCCAGCTGGGCGCCGGTGAAACCGAGCGCCCGGGCGAACGTCGAGCCGGCCACGTAGCCCGGATAGCCGCACCGCACAGTCACCGCACCGGACACGAAGCCCACATCGGCGTAGTCGACCCCGGCGTCGGCCAAGGCATTGCGGGCTGCGGCCACCCCGTACTCGGTGAAGTTGCGTCCCCATTTGCCCCAGGGGTGCATGCCCACTCCGAGGACGGCGATCTCGTCCATGGCTAGTCCTTCGATCCGGCGGCCACCGGGCGCCACTTCCACACCAGGTAGTCGCAGTCGTCGTCGCCGTAGAGCGTGTCGACGGCCAACTCCATCTCCATGCCGACCTCGAGATCCTCGGGGCCGACTCCGGCGGTGCACTGGCCCAGCACCACCATCTTCTCGCTCTCCAGCTCCACCGCCGCGATGGTGATGGGCTCGTACGGCTCGGAAGTCACCACGAACGGCGGCGGGGGCGGATAGTGGCTGGTGGTGTAGGACCACACCCGGCCCCGCCGGCTCAACAGCACCTCCTCGAGCTCCACCGGGCCGACTCGGGGATCGGCCCCGCCGAGGTGCTTGGGGAAGAAGTACGACTCGGTGCCCGGAACCCGCCCGCCGATCAGCCGCGGCCCGTCGTCGTCGAACGTGAACAGCCCCTCGACTGCGGGCATCCGAGTCCGACTCATCGCCGACGATGGTACCGGCAGACGCACGGCCTCGTAAGCACCGGCGAGATCCGACCACACGCGGTGGGTGGGCCGCTCGGGCCCGCATCTTCCGGATTCGTGCGCCTAGTCGCTCGGCTTCTTCAGACAAGTCGCCGATGGCGTACTGTGCAGGCCGATACATGCTGCGAAGAAGAGTGCAGGACAAGCGCGCGGACCCCTCCCTGGCGCGCGGTCTGCCGTGGGTTCGTGCCGTGGCGGGGTCGGTCTTGGTGTTGGTGGTGGTCGGGTCGGTGTTGGGTGTCGGAGTCGATGCTGCCGCAGCGCAGGACGGGGCTGGCGATGGGAGGCACTTCAGCGATGATGACGGAAGCGTGCACGAGAGTGCGCTGGATGCGCTGGCCTCGCGGGGCGTGCTGTCGGGCATCGAGTGCGGCGAGGGGCTGATCTGCCCTGGCGAGCCGCTCAAGAGATGGGAGATGGCGGTGTGGCTGGTGCGGGTCCTCGACGGCGCGGACCCTGCACCGGCGAGCGCCTCGGGCTTCGCGGATGTCGATGCCGAGCGGTGGTGGGCGCCGTTCGTCGATCGGCTCGCATCATTGGGAGTGACGGCGGGATGTGCCGCCGAGCCGGCGAGCTTCTGTCCCGAAGGAGATGTCACTCGGGCTCAGATGGCGACCTTCCTCAAGCGGGCACTGGATCTTGAGCCGGCGCCGTCTGCCGGGTTCGCCGATGTCAGCGATGGTCCTCACACTGCCAACATCGATGCTTTGGCCGCGGCAGGCATCACCGGGGGCTGCAGCCGCAACCCGCTGCGATACTGCCCCATTGACTCCGTGACCCGCGGCCAGATGGCCGTGTTCCTGGCGCGTGCGCTCGGACTGGTCGAGTTGCCCGCATCGGTGCGGTTCACAGCCGTCGATGCTGGCGACGGGCACACCTGCGCGCTGAGAGCCGACGGCAGCGTTGTTTGCTGGGGCGACAATTCTGATGGGCAGTCCAACGCCCCCGACGGCCAGTTCCAGGCGGTCAGTGCAGGCAGGAGACACTCTTGCGGGTTGCGCGCTGATGGCGGCGTTGTTTGCTGGGGCGACAATTCTGATGGGCAGTCCGACGTCCCCGACGGCCAGTTCCAGGCGGTCAGTGCAGGCAGGAGACACTCTTGCGGGTTGCGCGCTGATGGCGGCGTTGTTTGCTGGGGCGACAATTCTGATGGGCAGTCCGACGTCCCCGACGGGCAGTTCCAGGCGGTCAGTGCAGGCGGCGGACACACCTGCGGAGTGCGATCCGACTTCAGCGTGCAGTGTTGGGGCGACCGGGAGGACGGTCAGTCCGATCCTCCGGAAGGAGACTTCAGCGATGTGAGCGCAGGGAGCCACCACACGTGCGGCTTGCGGATGGACTCAACGGTCACCTGCTGGGGCGACAACACCAGCGGCCAGTCCGATGCTCCCAATTGGCGCTTCGACGCCGTGAGCGCCAGCTGGGCGCACACTTGCGGGCTGCGCACAAACGGCACCGCGGTGTGCTGGGGGTGGCGAGGCTCGGGAGCGACGGACGTCCCCACGGGTACCTATATTGCGATCAGCGCCACAACTAGGCACTCCTGCGGGGTGCGCACCGACGGCGCCGTCGCTTGTTGGGGCGACAATGTCCACGACCGGGCCAGGCCGCCGGCGGGCGCCCTCAGGGCGGTCAGCGCGGGCCGTGGGCACAACTGCGCGGTGCGCGACTCCGGCGAGGCCGCCTGCTGGGGCAACAACGGCAGGGGCCAGGCTGAGGCGCCCGGCGGCGAGTTCAGCTCTGTGGCCGCGGGCTACACCCACTCCTGCGGGCTAAGCGTCGACAGGGCGATCACCTGCTGGGGCTCCAACAACGCTGGCGAGTCCGATGCCCTCAGTGGCGAGTTCAGCGCTGTGACCGCCGGCTATTGGCACTCGTGCGGGCTGCGCACCGATGGCACCGTCGCTTGTTGGGGCGACAACGGGGAAGGCCAGACCGACGCGCCGGAGGGACTCTTCAGCTACGTCGGGTTGGGCAGCTGGCATTCGTGTGCAGTGCGCGCCGACCGCACCGCGGTCTGCTGGGGGTGGAACAGCAACGGGCAGGCCGAGGCGCCCGGAGGCGAGTTCGCGCAGGTCGGCGGGGGCTCCTGGCATTCGTGCGGGCTGCGCACCGACGGGACGATCGTGTGCTGGGGCGCGGGCGGCGATGGTCAGCTGGATGCTCCGGATGGCGAGTTCGTCGCGATCGATGTCGGTGAGCGGCACTCGTGCGCGATCGGCGTTGACGGCTCCGTCGAATGCTGGGGGCTGAATGAGTTCGGCCAGACAGATGCTCCGGATGGCGAGTTCGTCTCGGTCGATGTCGGTGAGCGGCACTCGTGCGCGATCGGTGTTGACGGCTCCGTCGAATGCTGGGGTCTTGCCGATCTTGCTCTGGCGCCGCCGTCCCGCGTGCTCCTTACAAGCTTTGTCGATCAAGCCGATCCCGGCGGCTGCCGCCCGCGCGGGAATCGCGGCGTTACTGCGGGATTCCCGCTGCCGTCGTGGCTCCCGCGGCCGATCGGCACGGCGCGTGTCGCGGTGCTGTTTGTGGAGTTTCCCGACGCGGTAGCCAGTCACTCCACCCAACAGGAGGCCGAGCTAGGTCTGCCGTTCGCCGAGCGCTACCTGGAGACGGTCAGCTACGGCCTGCTCGACATCGAGTTCGCGTCCCATCACCGGTGGCTGCGGGCCGAGCGGGGACACAGCCACTACCTCGCCGAGAGCGCCATCGGGCCAAAGCAGCTGGGCCACGCCCTTGCGACCGAGGCCGTGCGGCTGGCCGACCCCGACATCGACTTCACCGACTACGACCTGATGATGATCGTGATGCCCAGTTCGCACTTCGGCGGCGGCGTCGCCCTGGGCGCCGTCGGCACGGACGAGGGATTCGTCTCCACCCCGCTGGTCAACGTGTTCCCCCACGAGGAGTCGCGTCCCCCAGATCGGTGGGGCGAGACGGCTGCCCATGAGCTTCTCCACGGCCTCGGCCTAGTGGACTACTACCCCTATGACGACAGCCACAGCGATCGACCCGTGGCTCCCTCGGGCAGGGAATGGGTCGACGTCCGTATGGGCGTCATGGGCCTGTGGGCCCGTTTCATCGCCAGCAGCCAGGACCCGCGACTAGCCCATGTATGGCGGCATCCCGACGGGTATCGCTCCACGGCCTACCATCTGCGACCTCCGGCCATCGAGATGCTGGCATGGAGCCGCTGGCAGCTCGGCTGGCTGGACGCCGCCCAGGTCGCGTGCCTGACCGACGACGGCGCGACGGTCCTCCTGAGTCCCGTCGCCGACCCCGGCAGCGGGACGGCTATGGCGGCGGTGCCCCTGTCGGACTACGAGGCGCTGGTTGTCGAGAGCCGGCGCAAGATGGGGTACGACTCCGGTCAGGACTACCGCAGTCCCGGCGGACCAGCCACGACATTCCCGGCCCTCGTGACCGAGGGCGTGCTGGTGTATACGGTGGACGCGTCCCTCCACTCGGGCGAACTCCCGCTCAAGGTGGCAGGCGACCGCGGCAACGGCATCGTGGACGACTATCCGGTGCTGGCGGTGGGCGAGAGCGTGACGGTGCGGGGCTACACGATCACCGTCGTGGACGACGACGGCGACACCCATACCGTTCGCATTGTCAAGGCATCGGACGCCTAATCCCGTCTCGCCGAGAGGATGGCGGCCCGGGGGCCGGGCAACGCTGAGGTAGGGTCCCCGTCCATGAACTCGTATCGATCGATCTCCGCGTGGGACGACTACCCGGTCCATCAGACCTCCGAATACGTGCGCCATGCCGCCACCTCGGACCGCAACTTCTACGACCGCTACTACTTCAACCTGCATCCGTCCAGCGGGGAGTACTTCGCCATCTTCGGGCTCGGCCAGTACCCCAACCTGGGAACCACCGACGCCTATCTCGCCGTCACCCGGGGCGACGACCACCTCGTGGTGAGGGCCAGCAAGCCCCTGACCGACCGGGCCGACACTTCGGTCGGGCCGGTGCGCATCGAGGTGGTCGAGCCGCTGCGCAAGCTGCGGGTGATCGTCGAGCCGGGGAGGCCCGCGGACTCGCAGCTGGGCATGGACGTGACCTGGACCTCCCCCATCGACCCGTTCGAGGAGCCCCGCCAGTATCTGCGGGCCCGGGGCGCGCTGGTGTTCAACACCCAGCGGTTCGCCCAGCTGGGCCGCTGGGAGGGCACCCTCAACGTGGACGGGACCGACATCGCGGTCACCCCGGACCGCTGCGGCGGGGCCCGGGACCGGTCGTGGGGTGTGCGCCCGGTGGGCGAGAAGCAGCCCGACGGCATCCGCCAGACCATTCCGGTGCTGGCCGGCATGTGGAACTACATGCCCGCCGACTACGGCGACCACTGGATCATCTACCTGTGCCACGAGGAGCCCGACGGCAATCGGACCATGCAGACCGGCATGCGGGTGTGGACCGATCCCGACCGGCCCCGCGACATCCTCGGGCGGCCCGAATGGGTCCACGACCCCATCAGCGGCACCCGCCTGCTGTCCGGGTCCCACATCACCTTCCCCGACGCCCCCGGCGGACCCATCACCGTGAGTGTCGAGCCGCTGGCCACCAACTTCCTCTCCATCGGTGCGGGATACGGCATCGAGCAGGACTGGCGCCACGGCATGTGGCAGGGCGAGGAGTTGGTGGAGCAGGCCCGGGCCTACAAGGTGAGCGAGATACGGGCCATGGGCCAGTACGGCGTGGTCGACTCGGTGGCCCGGTTCACCTACGACGACCCGGACCGGGGTCCCCAGGAGGGCTACGGCCTCTACGAGCACGGCTTCTTCGGTCCGTTCCCCAAGCTGGGCCTCACCGACCGGGGGGATCTCTTCCCGTAGTCGGTTCGGCGTCGGTTCGGCGTCTCCGTCTAGGGGCGGGCTGACCCATAGGGGTAGGTTTGCGTATCGATGAGAGACACCAAGCGTGCCCGGCCCCGGTTTGACGATCTCCGCGACCGGCGAGCCTTCCACAGCCGCCACATAGGTCCTACCCCCGATGACATCGCCAAGATGCTCGAGGCCGTGGGGGTGGCCGACCTTGACGAGCTGATCGACCGCACCGTCCCCCACGACGTCCGCCAGCGCGAGCCGATGGAGCTGCCCAAGCTCGGACCCCGCCAGACCGACTACGACGAGCTGCGGGAGATGGCCCGCTCCAACCGACTAGCGGTGTCGATGATCGGCATGGGCTACCACCAGACCATCACCCCTGCGGTCATCCGCCGCAACGTGTTCGAGAATCCGGGCTGGTACACGGCCTACACCCCGTACCAGCCGGAGATCTCCCAGGGCCGCTTGGAGGCGCTGCTCAACTTCCAGACCATGGTCAGCGAGCTGACGGCCATGGATCTCGCCAACGCCTCGCTGCTGGACGAGGCCACCGCGGCGGCCGAGGCCATGACCCTGCTCCACCGGGTCGGCCGGGGCCGCAAGGGCGACCGCTTCGCGGTGGACGAGGCCTGCCACCCCCAGACCATCGCGGTGGTGCAGGCCCGGGCCGAGCCGATCGGCCTCGAGGTCGTCGTCTGCGACCCGGGCGCGGTGGACCTTGATGGCGTGTTCGGCCTGCTGGTGCAGTATCCGGGCACCACCGGGGCCATCCCCGACCTGCGATCCATCATCGAGCGGGCCCACGGCGCCGACAGCCTGGTGGCGGTGGCCGCCGACCCGCTGGCACTGTGCGTGCTCACGCCGCCGGGAGAGCTGGGAGCCGACGTAGTGCTCGGCTCCACCCAGCGCTTCGGCGTGCCGATGAGCTTCGGCGGCCCGCATGCCGCCTACATCGCGGTGCGCGAGGAGTATCAGCGGTCGCTGCCCGGCCGCCTGGTCGGCGTGTCCAAGGACGCCGCAGGGCGCCAGGCGCTGCGGCTGGCGCTGCAGACACGCGAGCAGCACATCCGCCGCGAGAAGGCGACGTCCAACATCTGCACGTCGCAGGTGCTGCTGGCCGTGATGGCGTCGATGTACGCCATCCACCACGGACCCGAGGGACTGTCCAAGATCGCGCTGCGGGTCAACCGGGTGGCCGCCATCCTGGCCGGGGGCCTGCGGGAGAACGGCGTGGAGATCGTCAACGACCAGTTCTTCGACACGGTGTGCATCCGCGTGCCCGGCCGGGCCGACAAGGTGATCGCGGTGGCGCTGGCCGGGGGCGTGAACCTGCGGCGGGTCGACGCCGACACCGTTTCGGCCACCGTCGACGAGACGACCGCCGCCGCCGACCTCGAGGCGGTGTGGAGGGCTTTCGGCTACAGGGCCGACTTCCGGATTCTCGACCGCATCGTCGACGACCCCCGGCCGCCCGAGTACCGGCGCACCACTCCGGTGCTGTCGCACCCGATCTTCTCGGCCTTCCGCAGCGAGACCGAGCTGGTGCGCTACATGCGCCGCCTGGTGAACCGGGACATCGCCCTCGACCGGTCGATGATCCCGCTCGGCTCGTGCACGATGAAGCTCAACGCGGCCATCGAGATGGAGCCCGTGAGCTGGCCCGAACTGGCCAACATCCACCCCTTCGCCCCCCTGGACCAGACCGTGGGCTACCAGCGCCTGATCGACCAGCTGGAGCACTGGCTGGCCGAGATCACCGGCTTCGCGGCGGTGTCGCTGCAGCCCAACAGCGGCGCCCAGGGCGAGCTGGCCGGCCTGCTGGCCATCCGGGCCTACCACCACAGCCGCGGCGACACCGGCCGCGACGTGTGCCTGATCCCTTCGTCGGCCCACGGCACCAACGCGGCCAGCGCGGTGATGGCCGGGATGCGGGTGGTGGTGGTGGACTGCGACGACATGGGCAACGTCGATGTGGACGACCTCAAGCGCAAGGCCGTCGACCACGGCGACGCCCTGGCCGCCCTGATGATCACCTACCCGTCCACCCACGGCGTGTTCGAGACGGCGGTGCGCCACATCTGCGATGTCGTCCACGAGCACGGCGGTCAGGTCTACCTCGACGGGGCCAACCTCAACGCCATGGTGGGCCTGGCCCGGCCGGGGCGGTTCGGCGCCGACGTCAGCCACATCAACCTGCACAAGACCTTCTGCATCCCCCACGGCGGGGGAGGCCCGGGCGTCGGGCCCATCGGCGTGGCCGAGCACCTGATCCCCTTCATGCCCAACCATCCGCTCGCACCGGTGGCGGGACCGCCGACCGGGCCGGGCCCGATCGCGGCCGCGCCGTGGGGCTCGGCGGGAATCCTGGCCATCCCGTGGATGTACATCCACATGATGGGCGCCGAGGGCCTGCGGCGGGCCACCGAGGTGGCCATCCTCAACGCCAACTACGTCGCCGCCCGGCTCAGCGAGGCCTACCCGATCCTGTACACCGGATCGGAGGGGTTCGTGGCCCACGAGTGCATCATCGACACCCGCGTGCTGCGGGACACGTGCGGGATCACCGTCGACGACATCGCCAAGCGGCTCATCGACTACGGCTTCCACGCTCCAACCATGAGCTTCCCGGTGGCGGGGACGCTGATGATCGAGCCCACCGAGTCGGAGGGCAAGGCCGAGCTGGACCGGTTCTGCGACGCCATGCTGGCCATAGCCGGGGAGGCTCGGCGGGTGGGCGGGGGCGAGTGGCCCGCCGACGACAACCCGCTGGTCAACGCGCCCCACACCTGCGAGGACGTGACCGCCGACGAGTGGACCCATCCCTACACCCGAACGGAGGCCGCCTACCCGGAGGCGCACGAACGGGCCAACAAGTACTGGTCGCCGGTCGGACGCATCGACGGCGCCTACGGCGACCGCAACATCATGTGCTCGTGCCCGCCGATCGAGGACTTCGCGGAGGTCCTCGAAGGCTGACGTTGTGGGCGCTCGACGCGCCTCGGGCGGTGGTCGCGGGCGACGATTCTCGGGTGGCTCGGGCGCGCAGGGGCGCGCAGGCAGCACCTAGATTCTGATGACAACGCAGTAGAGAGCGCCGCAACCCTAGGGAGAACGCCCATGCCCGACGCGATCATCGAGCGAGACGGCCATGTGATGGTCGTGACCATGAACCGGCCCCAGCGGATGAACGCCATCTCGGGGCCGATGCTGGTCCGCATGTACGACGCCTACGAGGAGGCCTCCGCCGACCCGGAGATCCGCTGCATCGTGGTGACCGGGGCGGGCGGCAACTTCTGCGCGGGTGCCGACCTGAGGGCCATGTCCGGCGACGCGGCCGACACCGACCCGCTCGACCACCGCGCCCGTATGGCCGAGGACCCCGACATCGTCTACAAGGCCCTGTTCCGCCACTACCGTCCGACCAAGCCCATCGTCGCCGCGGTGGAGGGCGTGGCCATCGCAGGCGGCACCGAAATCCTGCAGGCCATGGAGCTGCGGGTGGCCGGCGAGTCAGCCCGCTTCGGGGTGAGCGAGGCCCGCTGGTCGCTGTATCCGATGGGGGGCTCGGCGGTGCGCCTGCCCCGCCAGATCCCCTACACCCACGCAGCTGAGATCCTGTTGACCGGCAAGCACATCAGCGCGGCCGAGGCGTTGGACATCGGCTTGATAGGCCAGGTCGTGCCTGACGGCCAGGCCCTCGACAAGGCGCTGGAACTGGCCGCGGCGGTCGCGGCCTGCGGTCCGCTGGCCACCGCGGCCATCACCCGCACGCTGCACGAGTGCGACGGCATGGGCCTCGACGAAGCCCTGCGCCACGAGTGGGACTACGGCCAGGCGGTGTTCCGATCCAACGACGCCAAAGAGGGCCCCAGAGCTTTCGCCGAAAAGCGCCCCCCCAACTTCACCGGCACCTAATCCCCGGAACTGGCAGCAACGCGGCCCCTATAGGGGGCAGATCGCTGCCAATTCGCGTGGGACCGGACGTGCCGGCCGGAATTGGCAGCCACGCGGCCCCTATAGGGGGCAGATCGCTGCCAATTCGCGTCGCGGCTGCGGATAGGGTGCCGGGCTCGGTGCGGCACTTCGATCTGCTGATCATCGGGGCGGGCTCGGGCAACTCGGTCATAGGGCCAGAGCACGACGACTGGGACATCGCCATCGCCGAGCACGGCCTGTTCGGTGGCACCTGCCTCAACGTGGGCTGCATTCCTTCCAAGATGTTCGTGTACGCCGCCGAGGTGGCCGAGTTGGCCGCCGACTCCGAGCGCCTCGGCGTGCGCACCAGCTTCGACGGTGCCGACTGGCCCGCGATCCGCGACCGGATCTTCGGCCGGATCGACCCGATCGCCGAAGGCGGGCTCGACTACCGGATGGGGCTGCCCAACGTGACCGTGTACACCGACACGGCCCGTTTCGTGGGGCCGCGCACGGTTGCGGTGGGAGACGACACGATCACGGCTGAGCGGATCGTGGTTGCAGCCGGCGCCCGGCCCGCCATCCCCGACGTTCCCGGTTTGGCTGACTGCGGATACCACACGTCCGACTCCATCATGCGTCTCGACGCCCTTCCCGAGCGGCTGCTGGTGCTCGGCGGCGGCTACATCGCGGCCGAGCTGGGCTCGGTCATGGGCGCCTTCGGCTCGCAGGTGACGTTCGTGCTGCGGGGCGACACCTTCCTGCGCCGCGAGGACGACGAGATCCGCCGGCGGTTCAACCAGGCCTACAGCCGCCGCTTTGACGTGCGCTTCAACACCCAGGTGCTGGCCGCCCGCCGGGAGGACACCGAGGTCTTGCTCGATGTGCAGGACGAATCGGGCGTCAGGAGTGAGCTGCGGGCCGACGCGCTGCTGGTGGCCACCGGCCGGATGCCGAACAGCGACCGGTTGGACGTGGCTGCCGGAGGCGTCGACACCGACGGCCGCGGATACGTGGTCACCGACGACCAGCTCCGCACCACCGCCGAGGGCGTGTGGGCGCTGGGCGACGTGACCAACCCGGTCCAGCTCAAGCACGTCGCCAACCACGAGGCCCGGGTGGTGCGCCACAACCTGTCGAATCCAGAGGACCCCGCTCGGGTCGATCATCGGTTCATCCCCCACGCCGTGTTCGGCCATCCCCAGGTGGCCAGCGTCGGCCTCACCGAGCGGGACTGCCGCCAGCGCTCGCTCCCCTACCTCAGCCATGTGCAGCCCTTCGGCTCGGCCGCCTACGGCTGGGCCATGGAGGACACCTCCAGCGCGGTGAAGGTGATCGCCCACGCCGAGACCCGCCGCCTGCTGGGCGCTCACATCATCGGCCCCCAGGCGTCCACGCTGATCCAGCAGCTGATCCAGGGCATGCACTTCGACCTGACCGTCGACCAAATGGCCCGCCACCAGTACTACATCCACCCCGCCCTCCCCGAGGTGGTCGAACAGGCCCTCCTGGAGTTGTAGAACGAGCCGCGCGACGGCGGTCCCCGACCTCGTTGTGGAGGTTGTGTCGCCCTCCCAGAGCCGCGGATGGGCACGAGACTGGGCATCGATGTGGCTGCGCCACGGCGCGCGGCTGGCGTGGGTGGTGCATCCCGACAATGCCACTGTAGACGTGCACCGCCGGGGCAAGGCAGCCTCCACGCGGCGCGAGGGCGATTCGCTCGACGGGCTCGACGTGCTACCCGGATTCGCCTGCGCAGTGAGCGACGTCTTCGATCTCTGACCGGTTGCCGCGGTCGGTCCGCGGTCTCAGGCGGCGCCTCTCCCCCACTCGCCTAGACCGGTGTGGTCCGTATGCTGGATGCATGGCCAGCACGTTCGGGACCTTGTTTCGGGTCACCACTTTCGGCGAGTCGCATGGCGGCGGCGTCGGGGTGGTGGTCGACGGCTGTCCGCCCAGGCTGGCCCTCGATTCCGCGGACATTCAGGCCGACCTGGACCGGCGCCGCCCCGGACAGAGCCGGCTGGTCACCCAGCGGGACGAGTCCGACACCGCCGAGATCCTGTCGGGCGTGTTCGGGGGCTATACGACCGGCACGCCGATAGCGGTGCTGGTTCGCAACAAGGACGCCCGGCCCGAGGCCTACGAGCACTTGCGCGACGTCTACCGGCCCTCCCACGCCGACTACACCTACGACGCCAAGTACGGCTTCCGCGACTGGACCGGCGGAGGCCGGGCCTCGGCCCGTGAGACCGTCGGGCGGGTGGCCGCGGCTGCCATTGCCCGCAAGCTGCTGCAGGCCGCGGCCGGTGTCGAGGTGCTCGGATGGGTGCAGTCGGTGCACGACATCGAATCGGCCGCCGATCCCGACACGGTCACCCGGGCCGACGTGGAGGCCGGGCCCACCCGCTGCCCCGACCAGGACGCCGCCGCCCGGATCGTGGAGGCCATCGACGCAGCCCGCCGCGACGGCGACTCCCTCGGCGGCGTGGTGGAGTGCGTCTGCCGGGGCGTGCCCGCCGGGTTGGGCGAGCCGGTGTTCGACAAGCTCGAAGCGGCCCTGGCCGGGGCCATGCTGTCGCTGCCCGCGGCCAAGGGCTTCGAGATCGGCAGCGGCTTCAGCGGCACCCGCCTCACCGGTCTGGCCCACAACGATCCGTTCAGATCGGACCCCTCCGATAGGATCCGCACCGTGTCGAACCGCTCCGGCGGCGTGCAGGGCGGCATCTCCAACGGAGAGGACATAGTGGTGCGGGTGGCGTTCAAGCCCACCTCCACCATCGCCTCGCAGCAGCAGACCGTCACCCGCGACGGCGAGGCCGCCACTCTGGCCGCCCGTGGCCGCCACGACCCCTGCGTGCTGCCCCGGGCCGTGCCCATGGTCGAGGCCATGGCCCTGCTGGTGCTGGCTGACCACTCGCTGCGCCAGCATGCCGTCGACGTGCTGCCACCCCTGCCGGAACGCCCCTGAACTCCGCGGCGGCGGTCAGCGGTGGAAGGGCGGCTTGACCACCTGGGCCGGCAGGTCGCGGCCCCGAACGTCGATGACCACCTCGTCGCCTAGGTCGATGTGGGGTGCCAGGAACGCCAGCGCGATGCCCTGGCCCAGCACCGGCGAGAAGTTGCCGCTGGTGACCACTCCGACTTCGTCATCGCCCCGGCGGACCGTGCAGCCGTCGCGGGGCGGACGGCCCTTGGCGGCCAGCAGGCCGCGCAGCCGCCGGTGCGGCCCGGCCTCGCGCTCGGCCTCCAGTGGGGCCCGGCCCCGGAAGTCGCCCTTGTCCCAGCGAACCACCCAGCCCAGCCCAGCCTGCAGGGGCGTGATGCCGGGGCCCAACTCGTGCCCGTGCAGCGGCAGACCGGCCTCCAGGCGCAGGGTGTCGCGGGCGCCCAGCCCAGCCGGTGAGACTCCGGCGTCGACCAGTCGCTGCCACACGGTCGGAGCGTCGTCGACGCCGACGGACATCTCTACGCCGTCCTCGCCGGTGTAGCCGGTGCCAGCCGCTGTGACCGGGATCTCGCCGAAGTGGCCGGCCGCAACCTTGAACCGTCCCACCGAGGCGACGTCCTCCCCGCCCGCGGCCGCCAGCCGGGCCCGGGCCTCGGGACCCTGGACTGCGATCACGGCCCGCTCGGCGGTCACGTCCGCGATGTCCAAGTCGCCCGGCCTGTCCGACTCTTGCATGGCGTCGATATCCCGGTCGCCCGGCCTGCCCGACTCCTGCATAGGGCCGATGTGCAGGCCGCCCGACTCCTCTTGCAGGGCGTTGACGACACGGTCGGTGTTGGAGGCGTTGGGCATCACGTCGAAGAGGTCGGGGCCGATCCACCACACGATGATGTCGTCGAGCACGGAGGCGTCGGAGGGGTCGAGCAGGTGGGTGTACTGGGCCGATCCCACCCCGACGCGGTCGAGGTCGTTGGTCAGCGCTCGCTGCAGGCAGCGGTGCGCGGCGGCGCCCTGCACCCGCACCGTCCCGAGGTGCGACACGTCGAACATGGCGGCGCTCGTGCGGCACGCCATGTGCTCGGCCACCGTGCCGCTGGAGTACTGCAGGGGCATGTTCCAGCCGCCGAAGGGCACCAGCTTGGCGCCGGCCTGCTCGTGCACGCCGCGCAGGGGCGACTGTCTCAGCTCCTCAGGCATCCCGATCCGGTTCAGGCGGCAACGGGCAGGCCGTACTTGCGGCCGATCCACTCCATGTCACGGCGGTTCAGGAGCTTCACCCTCACGTCCGGATAGTTCTCCGCCAGGAGCCGCAGCTTCTGCTTCTTGCGGTTGACCAGCCGTTGCCGCAGCGTGGTCAGCTCCAAGTACACGTCGAAGTCGGGCAGGTAGAAGTCGGGGGTGAATCCGCAGGCGGTGTTGCCGTCGGCGTCGCGCTCGAGCACGAACATGCGCGGCTCATACTCCCAGCGGATCCCGTAGGAGTCGAGCAGGCTGGCGAGGGCCTGCTCGGAGGGATGGGCGAACGTCATGGAGTCAGGGCGGTCAGGACTCGCCGATCGCCGTCCGGAGCTCGCTGACGGACTCCTCGCTCGCTTCATCCGCAGGCTCTGCGCCGGTGTCGTCGGCGGACGGCCTGAACTCGATGATGGCCGCGTCCACCTCCTGCTTGACATTCGACAGCGGCAGCACGTTGAGCACGCCCTGGCCCCGCTGCAGCACGTCGATGAACTCGGCGTCGCTGCGGGCGCACACGACGTTGGAGCCGTCGATCACGAGATTGGCCCGCGAGATGTCCTCTTGCAGCTCGCTGCGCATATAGTCGAAGATCGAGCGGACCTTCTCCAGCTTGATCCCCGAGTCGAGCAGGCGCTTGATCACCTTGAGCTCGAGCAGGTTGGAGTAGCTGTACTGGCGGCGGCTCCCGCTGCCGGTGGCCCTGGCCAGCGAGGGCACCACCAGGTCGGTGCGAGCCCAGTAGTCGAGCTGGCGGTAGGTGATGCCGACAACGTCGGCGGTCAGCTTCGCGCTGTAGCCCTGGATGGTGTGGGCGGTGGGGTCCATGAGCCGCTCCTTGCTGTTCGCTGGTGATTGCCGCAAGACGGCGACCACAATGACAGCACCGGAATTACGAGGCTGTCACCTGTGGAAACTCTACGGGGACGCGGCGTGCCAGTCAACCACTGGTCCCTTGCGCCGTGTCTCGGCAGCCCTTGCGCGGTTCCCCGCAGGGGGCCGCGCCCGGATCTCTACTGGTTGCCGAAGTCCTCGGGAGAGACCGAGTCGATGAACTCCTTGAACTGCTCCACAACCTCTTCGGCCTGTTGCTGGCCCGCCACGGAGACGCCGTCGGTGGTGTAGCCCGCCTCCTGTATCACCGCCTCCTCCGCGAAGATCGGCGTGCCGGTGCGGGCCGCGAGGGCAATGGCATCCGACGGCCGGCTCGACAGCACGACGCGGCCGCCGTCGCGCAGCAGGTGCAGCTCGGCGAAGAACGTCTTGTCGCGCAGTTCGGTCACCACGACTCGCTCAACGTCGGCCGACAGCTCCTCGAGCACGTTGCGGAGCAGGTCGTGGGTCATGGGCCTCGGGGTGGTGACCCCGTCGAGGGCTATGGCGATGGCCGTCGCCTCGGGAGCGCCGATGAAGATCGGCAGCAGCCGAGCGGACTCGGACATCTCCCGCAGCAGCACGATCGGCGTGTTGGACGGAAGTTCCACCCTCACCCCGACCAGCTCCATCTGCTGCACGCCGGAATCCTACCCTTCCTGTCTGCTGCTCTTGTTCGCTGTGCTCATGGGCCGCTCGGGCCCGGGCGCAGCCGCCGATCCGTAGAGGAGCGGAACGTACGCGTCGGGGTCGCGGGCCAGCAATTCAACGTCGGCCGCGGCGATGAGGCGAAGGTTGCGGTAGCGGCCCTCGTGGTCGAGCCCGAAGCCGATCACGAAGGAGTCGGAGACTTCGGCGCCCGCGAAGTCGATCTCCACCGGAACCACTCGCCGGACCCGGCGGTCCAGCAGGGTGCACACCGCCACCGATCTGGGTCGGCGCCTCTCCAGTTCCGAGCGAAGGAAGGCTGTGCTGAGGCCGGTGTCGACGATGTCCTCGACGATCACCGCGTCGCGGCCGGCGATGTCGAGATCGAGATCCTTGAGCAGGCGGACCCGGCCGGAGCCCGGGGTGTAGGGCGTGATGGCCATGAAGTCCACGATCACGGGGACGGTCATGGCTCTCGCGAGGTCGGCCAGGAAAGGCACACTGCCGCGCAGCACGCCGATGAGCACGGCGCCGTCCCGATAGCGGGCCGACATCGCGGCGGCCAGACGGGCGACGATCTCGTCGATCTGCGCCGCGGTCAGCAACACGCGCGGCTCGCCCCGGCCGGGAGCGTCGGAGGACACCGCGTTCAGTCCAGATGGGGGCGCATCGCCCGCTGCAGCAGCAGCCGCCGGATCGATTCGGTCAGGTCGACGATTTCGGCGAGCTCGGCGCGCAGCCGGTCCGCGTCGCCTCGAGCGATCAGCGCGCCCAGCAGCTGCTCGTAGACGCCGGCCTCGCGGTCGGCCGCGACCTTGAACATTCTCAGGTTGCGGGCCGGTATGCCGTGGTCGGCCAGCGCGGCGGCCGTCCGCGCGATCAACAGGGCCTCTTGGTCGAACACCGGTCCGGCGTCGCTGCCGGCGCCGGCGCGCTCCGCTGTCGGAGCGATGAGGCCGAGCTGGTGGAGTTCGACTATGTGCTCGGGGTCGACGCCGACCGCCCGGGCCAGGTCGGCCACAGTGAGGCTGACCGAGCCCTCCATTGCCTCAGCGGGCGCCTCGGCGCCGCCTCCGGCCGATGCGTCGCGGGAGCGGGCCGCGAACAGCGACGGCGTGGCCGATGACGCCTCGGACTCGCCGGAGGCGCGCTTCGGGGCCGTCTTCGCCACCGCCCCCGCGGCCAGACGACGCTTGATCTCCTTGAGGGGCAGGAAGTTGTCGCGCTGCTGGATGAGCACCCAGTTGAGCCGCTCGACGTCGGCGTCGAAGAACTTCCGGTAGCCCGACGGGGTTCTCTGGGGGGCGATCAGCCCCTGGCTCTCCAGGAAGCGGATCTTCGAGATGGTCAGGTCGGGATGCTCCTCCGCGAGCAGCGAGAGAACCTCGCCGATGGATCGGTACCCGCGGCTCACTGCGGCGACGTCCCGTGCACGAAGACGAGCTTGAACTTCCCGACCTGCACCTCGTCGCCCTCCATGAGCTCGCCTTGATCGACGAGCTGGCGGTTGACGTAGGTGCCGTTCAGCGAGCCGACGTCGCGGATCGAGTACCGGGCCCCGTCGCGGGCCACTTCGGCGTGACGCCGCGACACGGTGATGTCGTCGAGGAAGATGTCGCTCTGGGGATCCCGACCTACCGACACGAGGTCGGAGTCCAGTGCGTAGCGGGCGCCGGCCTTGGGCCCCTGGTTGACCACGAAGAGGCCCTGGTGGCGACCGAAGGCGGACCGGTCGACGTAGACCGTGCCCGGCGACGCCTCGGGTTCCACCGCCCGGTGCTCGGTGGTGGCGTCGGTGGCCGCCAGCTGCGAGCCGCAGGACACGCAGACGTCTGCTCGGCGGCGGTTGCTGTGACCGCAGGCCGGGCACGGCGTGGACGCCACCTCCCTACCCCGCTATCAGATCCCTGTAGCCGTCAGCGTCGAGCAGGATGTCGAGCTGAGCGGCGTCATCGAATGTGACGGCGCAGATCCATCCGTCTCCGTAGGGGTCCTCGTTGAGCCGCTGCGGAGCGCCGGCGAGCTCGTCGTTGACCTCGCTCACCACGCCGCTCACGGGAGCGAACAGCTCGGAGACCGACTTGGTCGACTCGACCTCTCCGAACGGCTCTCCCTGCTCGACCCGGTCCCCCACCTGGGGCAGCTCGACGTAGACGACGTCGCCGAGAGCGTCCTGGGCGTAGTCGGTGATGCCGATGCGGACGACGTCGCCGTCGGCCTGCGCCCATTCGTGGTCGGTGGAGTAGCGCAAGTCCTCGGGAACGTTCATGCCTCGAAGCTACCCCATGCCGGCGACGAACTCGCGACCGGTCGGCGCGACGGGCTTCCGCGTCCTCGCGCCCGGTCGGCGCGACGGGCTTCCGCGTCCTCGCGCCCGGTCGGCGCGAAGGGCTTCCGCGTCCTCGCGCCCGCTCTTGGTGTTATCGTGCCGTTGCAAGCGTTTACGACCGTTCTGGGGAGTGTCCGGTGGCCGATGTCGTCTTGGAAGACGTGAACAAGGAGTACGACAACGGGTTTCAGGCGGTGACGGACCTGAACCTCGAGATCAACGAGGCTGAGTTCCTGGTGATGGTGGGCCCGTCGGGGTGCGGCAAGTCCACCACGCTGCGGATGATCGCCGGGCTCGAGGACATCTCCTCGGGCACCCTGAAGATCGGCGACCGCGTGGTCAACGAGCTGCCGCCCAAGGACCGCGACATCGCCATGGTCTTCCAGAACTACGCCCTGTACCCGCACATGAGCGTGTTCGACAACATCGCCTTCTCGCTCAAGCTGGCCCGCCGCCCGCGCACCGAGATCAAGGAGAGGGTCGCCGAGGTGGCCCGCATCCTCGAGTTGGAGAGCCAGCTCAGCAAGCGTCCCGCCCAGCTCTCCGGCGGCCAGCGCCAGCGGGTCGCCATGGGACGCGCCATCGTGCGCCGGCCCCGGGTCTTCCTGCTCGACGAGCCGCTGTCCAATCTCGACGCCAAGCTGCGGGTGCAGATGCGGGCCGAGATCACCGCCCTCCAGCGAGAGGTGGGCATCACCACCTTCTACGTGACCCACGACCAGGTGGAGGCCATGACCATGGCCGACCGGGTGGCCGTCATCAGCCAGGGAGTGCTACAGCAGGTAGACACCCCGATGACCCTGTTCAACGAGCCCGACAACATCTTCGTGGCCGCCTTCATCGGGTCTCCCTCCATGAACCTCATGGAGGGCGAGCTGACCCGCAACGGCCAGGGTCTGAGGCTGGCGCTCGGCAGCCAGTCCCTGGCCGTGCCCGAAGAGATCCTGCAGCGCCGGCCGGCTCTGGAGGGCCTTCTCGGCCGAAGGGTGGCCGTGGGGCTCCGGCCCAAGGACCTCGAGGACGCCTCGATCGCCTCCGACCATCCGGCCGACCAGCGGATCCGGGCGTCCGTGCTGCACACCGAGGCCCTCGGCTTCGAGATCATCGCCTATTTCGACGTGGACGCCAAGCCGGTCATCTCCAAGGAGGCCCTCGAGCTGAGCGACGAGGAGGTCAGCGCGGCCGAGACCTCTTCGACCAGGGTGCACGCCCGCTTCAACCCCACCACCACAGTGCGCGCCGGCGACACCATCGACGTGGCCGTGACCGTGGAGAACGCCCACTTCTTCGACCTGGACTCAGGCCTGGCCATCCGCACCTGAGCGACCCGGTCCGCCAACCCGAGCATGGCGTTCGGGACCGGTCCATGATCCTCTCCAGCGCACCCACCCCGTGACCGACTTTCCGACCAAGCCAGAGGCGCTGGGACCCGAGGAGTTGACCCGCTACCTGCGGGCCGCGGGCGTGTTGGCTGATGTTCGAGTTACCGGCGTCCGCTTCGAGTTGATCGGCACCGGGAAGATCGGCGACAACGCTCGCTACTTCCTTTCCTATGACCGCGCCGGGAGAGGGGCGCCGGCGACGCTGGTAGCAAAGTTCCCGGCCGCCGACGATCGGGCCAGGACGCTGCTCGGCGCGACCAGCGCCTACTACAACGAGGTGATGTTCTACCGGGAGCTTGCCCCTAGGACGTCGATCCGCACGCCGGTCGTCTACGGCAGCGAGATCAGCGCCGACCGCGAGTCGTTCATGCTGCTGCTGGAGGACCTGAGCCCAGCCGAAGCGGGCATCCAGATGGTGGGCGAGACCAGGGCGCACGCAGCCGCCGCGCTGCGAGAGGCGGTGAAGCTGGCCGCCTCCTTCTATGGAGACGGCAGCATCTCAGACCTCGACTACGTGAGGAGTGTCACTCGGCCCGACCGGGCAGAGTTCGTGCAGCTGCTGCTCGCCGACGCTTGGCCCGGCTTCCTCGATCGGTTCGGCCACCGGCTGACCGCCGACTCGGTGGCCTTCGGTGAGCGCTACGTGGCCAATCATGCGCTGGTGATCACTGGTTACGAGGGGGCGAACACGATCGTGCACGGAGACTTTCGCAGCGAGAACATCCTGTTCCGCGGTGACACGGCCACCACCGTGGACTGGCAGACGGCGAGAGAGGACAGTCCGCTGACGGACATCGCCTACTTCCTCGGAGGCAGCGTGGGCGTCGATGACCGTCGAAGCTGGGAACGCGACCTCGTGTCGGCTTGCCGCCGGCAATTCGGCGACGAAGGCATCGAGTTGGGTGAGGCCGAATGCTGGGACCTCTACCGCCGCGCCGCTACGCACGGGATAGCCATCACGCTGCTCGGCGCCACTTTCACCAGCCCAGATCCCCGCAGTGACGAGATGTTCGGAACCATGATCCGCCGCCACCTGCAGCACTGCATCGACATCGGCGCCGACGAGTTCCTCTCCTAGGGCCGTCTCTCGGCCAAGGCCGATTGATCCTACGACTGGGGGTGATTCTGCGCCAGCATGACGGTTGACTCGGCAGGCACGGAAACGGCATCATGGGCCGGGCGGTCCAGACGGCTGCCTTCCTGACTGGCGAAGACAGGCTCCCATCCGGGGGAGCCCAGGTTGACCCTGGTCGGGTGGGCGGACAGGTTGGCGACCACCGTGATCGAGCCTCGCCGCAGCGCGGCAACGCTCGGATCCGGCGTCTCGATCCATTCCAGCGGCGCTCTCCACAGGTCGGGATGCTGGCGGCGGACGGCCAGCAGGTGGCGGTAGCGATGAACAGGCGCGTGCGGGTCGGCGCGCTGTCCTTCGACGGTGTGCTCCCGCCCGCGGGGCTGGGAATCGATCCACGGGTCGCCAGTGGAGAAGCCGTTGTGGGCGCTGCTGTCCCACGGCATCGGGGTCCGGCACCCGTCGCGGCCGCTGGTCGCGCCCTCGTTCCTGACTGACACCGGATCGTGGAAGCCGGCCCGCAGCACTCCGTCCGGCAGGGCCAACTCCTCGCCCTGGAACAGGAAGGGGGTGCCCCCGAGCGCCATGAACAGAGTCGAGACGGCCAGCGAGCGCCGGACGCCGGCCTCGCCGCCGCCGAAGCGGCTGACGGGCCGGGACTGGTCGTGGTTGCTCAGCACCCAGGAGATCCCCTGCGGCGCGGCGTCGTGCATGGCACACACCATCGTCAGCAGGGTCTCCGGTGCCCAGCCGAGGAACGCGGCCCGCAGGAAGAAGACCTGATCGAGGGCGCCCGGCTCGACGTAGCGGGACATGCGGTCCGGCCACGGGGCGTTGACCTCACCGAGGAGTATCGCCTGCCGCGGCGCGCAGACGCGGTTCCAGCGGCGGAAGATCTCGACGTTCTCGGGCTGGTCCATGTCGTAGCGGTGCTCGAAGGCGTAGAAGGCGTCGAAGGGGTCCATGCCGTCGGTCACCGGCGCGATCTGGGGGTTGTCGCGGAACCGGGCGTCCTTGACGAGGCCGTGGGCCACATCCACGCGGAAGCCGTCCACGCCGCGGTCCATCCACCACTCCAGGATCGAGTCGAAGTCGTCCCGTACGGAGGGGTTGCGCCAGTTGAGGTCGGGCTGCTCGGGAAGGAACAGATGGCACCAGTACTGGCCGGACGCCTCGTCGAGGGTCCAGGCCGGCCCCCCGAAGTGGCTGCGCCAGTTGTTGGGGGGACCGCCGCCGGATGCCGGGAGGGCCCAGAGGTAGCGGTCCCGGTCGGGTCCGTCCGGGTGGCGCCGGGCGCGGGCGAACCACTCGTGCTCGATCGAGGTGTGGTTGGGCACGATGTCGACCATTACCCGCAGACCCCGGCGGTGAGCCTCGCTGACGAGGGTGTCGAAGTCCTCCAGCGTTCCGTGCCGGGGCGACACCGCGCAGTAGTCGCTGACGTCGTAGCCGTGGTCGTGGCCGGGCGACGGGTAGAAGGGGGTGAGCCACAGGGCGTCGACCCCCAGCCAGCTCAGATAGTCGAGCCGGCTGGTGATCCCGGCCAGGTCGCCCACGCCGTCGCCGTTCGAGTCCGCGAAGGAGCGCACATAGAGCTCGTAGCCGACCGCCCCGTGCCACCAGGGCTCGGCCGTGTCGTGTCCAACGGTGGCCCGTTCCAGCGCGCTGTCCGTCACCCGCAATCCCTCCGCAAACGTTTACAGACGAGGCACTTTATCGAGTCCCACCCTAGGCGCGTCAAGTTGTCCTAGAACGTGCGCGAGTAGGTACAAGCCCGTCACGCTGCAGTGGTGTGTCTCCCGCTCTTGTGAGCTGCGACCTGAGGGCCGCTCGGGCCACGGCCTCGCCCGTATGGGCCGGATTCGCTCGCCTAGTTGCTCGGCCTCAGGTTCGCTGTTCCGGGGGGAGGTGGCCGTGGTGGAGGCGGGGCAGGACGTAGCGGCCGACGCGGCCGCACTCGTCGAGATGCGGGTACCCCGACAGGATGAACGCCTCGATCCCCACGCGGCGGTAATGCTGGAGCTTGGCCACCACCTCGTCAGGGTCGCCGACGATGGCCGCGCCCGCGCCGGAGCGGGCCCGGCCGACGCCCGTCCACAGATTGGCCTCTACGAAGCCGTCGCCGTCGCTCAGCTCCCGCAGCTCGGCCTGGCGGCGCACCCCGACCGAGGCCGCGTCGAGGGACCGTCCCCTGATGGCCGCCCCGACGGTGTCGTCGAGGCGGCTGACGAGCTCCGCGGCCGCGGCTCGGGCGGCCTCCGACGTCTCCCGCACGATCACATGGCTGCGCAGCCCGAAGCGCAGGCTCCGGCCGCGGCGGGCCGCCCTGGCCCGCATGTCGTCGACCGTGTCCTCCACGCCGTCCACCGTGTCGGGCCAGGTCAGGAACACGTCGCAGGCTTCGGCCGCGGTCTCCTTGGCCGCCTCGGAGAACCCGCCGAAATAGAACATCGGGCAGCGGCCCGACACCGTGCGGGCCCTGGGCGGGTCGAGGGACAGGTCGACGAACTCGCCGTGGAAGTCCACCGGCTGGCCGTCGAGGAGGGTGCGCAGCACGTGCATCCACTCGAGGGTGCGGCGGTAGCGGGGAGCGGACTCGAGCGACTCGCCCGGCATGTCGCTGGAGATGATGTTCACGGTGAGCCGGCCGCCGAGCATCCGGTCGACGGTGGCGATCTGGCGAGCCAGTTGAGGCAGCCACAACTCCCCCATCCGCACGGCCAGCAGCAGCCGCATGCGCTCTGTCAGCGGCGCGATCCCGGCCGCGAAGGCGGTGGCGTCGATGCCGAGCGTGTATCCCGAGGGCAGCAGGATGTTGTCGAAGCCGTTGCGCTCGGCCGCCAGTGTGATGTCGCGGCAGTGTTCCCAGCTGCTGGCCAAGTCCGGGTCGGGCATGCCCAGGTACCGGTAGTCGTCGTCGCACAGGGCGCCGAACCAGGCGACCTCGACCATCCCGGTCGCGCTCGTCGGTGCTCCGCTCACGGCAGACGTTGGCCCTCGGAAGCCTCGATGATGTCGTAGACGTCGCTGCGGTCCAGGTGCACGGCCACCGCGGCGGTCAGCCGGGCCAGACGCTCCGGCTGCTGGGTTCCGAGCAGCGCGACCGGATGCGCCGGATGGGCCAGCACGAACGCCACCGCCAGCGTGGCGCGGTCCACACCCTCCCGCTCGGCGAGGCGGTCTAGCACGGCCGGCAGCTCGTCGCGCAGGCCGGACCCTTCGGCCAGTCGGCCCCCGCCCAGCGGGCTCCACGCCAGCGGTAGCACGCCGTCGCGCATGCACAGGTCGAGGGTGCCGTCGCGCAGCGGCGCCAGCTGGACGGCCGAGTACTCGGGCTGGCTGCTGGCCAGAGCGAACGGCAGATGGGCGGCGAGAGCCTCGTGCTGCATCAGGGTGAAGTTCGAGACCCCGACCTCGCGGATCTTGCCCGCAGCCCGAAGGCCGCTCAGGGCCTCGGCCAGCTCCGCCGGGTGGGTGAGCATGTCGGGTCGGTGGATCTGGTACAGGTCGATGACATCGGTGCGCAGGCGGCGCAGCGACGCCTCGCACGCCGCGGTGATCGCCTCGCGGCCCGAGTTGTAGGGGACGCCCGGAACGATGCCTCCCTTGGTGGCCAGCACCATCCGGTCCCGCAGATGGGGAGCACCGGCCAGGATCCGGCCCAGGTTCTCCTCGGCCTCGCCGAACGCCTTGCCGCCCCACCCGAGCCCGTAGATGTCGGCGGTGTCGATCAGGTTCATGCCCAGGTCTAGCCCGGTCTTGAGAACCGCCCGAAGCTCGTCGTCGGGCCGGGCCACGAATCGCCAGCAGCCGACACCGAGCGGCCCCACTTGGAAATCCCGACCAAGCGGGCGACGATTGGGGTCTATGAGTCCCGCCACTGGGTCACGCTACCTGTGAGAGTCGAGACCCCAGAGCGAGAGTCGTGACCCAGAGTGAGAGCCGTGACCCCAGAGGCCGAGCGGGCGGACCGCAATCGATGAACGAAGCCGTTCGACGTGCAGCGAGGCCGTACGCCGCAACGGGGACCGACAGGCGGCATGCCCGTGGCTGAGCTGCGCTACGGGGTGATCGGCACCGGGATGATGGGCCGCGAACACGTTGCCAACCTCGGGCACCTGCCCGGGTCCCGGGTCACGGCGCTGGCCGACCCGCATCCGGCCTCGCTCGCCGCAGCCTCCGCCCTCGCGCCGGCCGCGGCGTGCTTCACCAGCTATGGCGACCTCCTGGACGCCGGTCTCTGCGACGCGCTGGTGATCGCCACACCCAACATGACCCATGCGGCGGTGCTCGACGACGTGGTCGGCACCGGTCTGCACGTGCTGGTGGAGAAGCCCCTGTGCACCGACGTGGCCGACTGCCGAAGAGTCCTCGAAGCCGCCGCCGGTCACAAGGGACTGGTCTGGGTGGGGCTCGAGTACCGCTACATGGCGCCGTTCGCTCGCCTCATCGACGAGGTGCGCGCCGGCACGGCGGGCCGGGTTCGCATGGTCTCGCTGCGCGAGCACCGCTTCCCCTTCCTGCACAAGGTCGGAGACTGGAACCGGTTCGCGGCCAACACCGGCGGCACCCTGGTGGAGAAGTGCTGCCACTTCTTCGATCTCATGAACCAGGTGATGCCCGGCCGCCCCGAGCAGGTCTATGCCTCGGGCAGCCAGATGGTGAACCACCTCGACGAGAGCTATGGCGGCCGGATCCCCGACATCATCGACAGCGCCTACGTGATCGTCGACTACGACGACGGCGCCCGGGCGCTGCTCGACCTCTGCATGTTCGCCGACGCCACCCACGACCAGCAGGAGTTCGCGGTGATGGGCGACGCGGCCAAGATCGAGGCGCTCGTTCCCTCCGGCGTCGTGCGGATCGGGCTTCGGGGCACCCACAGCATCGGCAATGTGCGCCGCGTGGACGTGCCCGCCGCGGCCGCCTACGAGGGCCTCCATCACGGCTCCAGCTACGTCGAGCATCAGCACTTCCTCGACGCGGTCAACTCCCTCGATGCGGAGGGAATGAGGGCTTCCTCCGAGTCCAGCCTGCAAGCAGGCCTCCTCTCGGTGGCCATGGGCGTCGCAGCGACCCGGTCGATCGCCTCCGGATCCGCGGTGCGCCTCACCGACGTGCTCTGAGGCTCATCCCTTGACGGAGCCGGCCAGCAGGCCCCGCACGAAGTGTCGTTGGAGGCTGAAGAACACGATCAGCGGGATCACCATGATCACGAACGCGGACGCGAACCGGAGCTGGAAGTTGGAGCCCCGCTCCCCCACCAGGTTCACCAGGGCGACCGTCATGGGCTCGTTGTCGGTCAGCAGCACCGCGGCGATCAGGTAGTCGTTCCAGGTCCACAGGAACTGGAACACCGCGAAGGCGGCCAGTGCGGGGCGGGCCAGCGGCAACACCAGCCTCCAGAAGATGGTGAAGTGGCTGGCGCCGTCGATCCGGGCCGCCTCGAACACCGACCTCGGCAGCTGGCTGATGAAGTTGTGCAGCAGCAGCACCGCCAGCGGCAGGCCGAAGGCGGTGTGGGTCAGCCACACCGCGGCTGCGGTGTTGCCTATGCCCAGGTCCGGGATGAGCACGAAGGTCCAGTCCAGGCCGGGAATGGTCAGCCGGGCGCCGTTGTTGAACAGCTGCAGCAGCGGCACGAAGGCCATCTGGTTGGGCAGCGCGATCATCGACACCAGTGCGATGAACAGCCAGTTGCGGCCCCGGAACTCCATCCACGCGAACCCGTAGGCCGCGAAGGCGGCCACCGCGATGGGGATGATGGTGGCCGGGATCACGATGGCGACGGAGTTGAGGGCGAACTCCCACATCGAGGGCTGCGCCGCGGTCTCGCGGAAGATGTCGCGATAGTTCTGGAAGGTGAGGTTGTCGAGGTCGTTCCAGGCCGTCCACCAGCCCGACTCGTTGATGTCGACCACCTTGCGGAACGACGACACGAACAGCCCGAAAGTCGGCACCGTCCACAGCAGCACCACCAGCCAAACCACCCATGTGGGCAGCGAGCCCAGCAGCTGCCGCATCCGCTGACCGGTGGGCGGCGGGATCGTCGCGGGGGCGGTCATGCCCGACACCCGAGCGGGATCGCAGCAGGGGCGGTCATGCCAGGTCCTTCTGCAGCCGGCGGATGTTGAAGATCATCACCGGCACCACCAGCGCCAGCAGCACCACCGCGAACGCGCTGCTGGACGTGAAGTTGCGGTCGCGCAGCTGGTCGAACATCTCGTTGGCCAGCACGTTGGTGCGGTTGGCGCCGTTGGTGGTGGCCTTCACCAGGTCGAACACCTTGGTGACGATGACGATGAGCGTGGTCACGACCACGATGATGGTCGGACGGATCTGGGGCATCACGACCCGCCAGAAGCTCTGGGTCTCGCTGGCACCGTCCACCCGGGCGGCCTCCAGCAGTTCGTCGGGCACCGCCCGGATGGCCGCCGACAGCACAACCATGGCGAATCCGGTTTGGATCCACACCATGATGAACATGATCCAGAAGTTGTTCCACGGGATCATGGAGGAGTTGATGAAGAAGCCCCGGCTGCTGAAGCCCAGCCCCTGGAGCACCGCGTTGAAGAGCCCGGTCTGGTTGCCGGTGGGCTGAACCTCGTACATGAAGTCCCAGATGACGGCTGCGCCGACCATGGAGATGGCCATGGGCATGAAGATCAGCGTCTTGGCGAACCGCTCCCCCCGGGCCCGCTCGGCCAGCACGGCCAGCATCAGCCCCAGCGCGGTGGAGAGCCCGGCCACCGTGACCACCCACCAGACGTTGTTCCACACGACGGCGTGAAGGGTCGACAGCGCGCCGAACACCAGCAGGACCGCCGCCAGGGCCAGCATCATCGACGATGACGGGGCACCCCAGTCGAGCTCCAGCCTCTGGCTTCGGATCCGGGACAGCGTCCAGACGAGGAGCGATCCCGCGGCCAGCACCACCACCACCCAGAGCGACACCCGGCTCGAGACGATCACGGTCAGCACGTCCATGATCGCCGACTGGTTCGGGTCGCGGGCCAGCGACTCGACGAACCCGACGATCGGCGCCACGACGAGCACGGCCGCCGCGAGGCCCAGCGCCTTCATCAGGCGGCTCGCGGCTGCGATCTGCTTGGTGGTCCCCACGATCCGGGCGGCACTGGCCCACGCGGCCGCTGCGGCCACCACCGCCGCGGCCAGACCGGCGATGAAGAGGCGGCTGGTGAAGATCTGCGCCCATCCCTCGACGGTGAAGTACTCGTCGTCGGTGAAGATGTCGGTGTAGTGCTCGAGGGTGAAGCCGGGCTCGCGGCCCCTGGGGCCGTTCTTGAACGACAGGAAGACGGTGCGGAGGCCGGGGATGACGAGCCCGATGGCCACGAAGGCCAGCGCGGGCCCGGCGAAGACCCACGGCCTCAGCCGGCTCTCCCACGCGTTGCGGCGCTCGCGCGGCGGCTGGAGCAGGCGGCCCGCGCCCGCAGCGAGCGCTGCTCCGACGGCTGCGCCGGCCAGGATTATGAGCCAGCCCGCCTTCAGCGGCCCGCCGACAGCGGGTCCGGCAGGCACCCAGCCGTTGTGCTGGGCCGCGGCCCCCAGGACTAGGCCCGCCACCGCGCCGGCCGCACCGGTGAAGACGGGCCAGCGGGGCACGGCCTGGTCGACGGCCCGGTCGGCTCCGACGAAGACGATCGCGGCCGCGGCCAGCGACACCACCACCGTGATGATCATGGTGATGAACTGGTCCACGGGCCTCGGCCTCTCAGTTCGTCAATCAGTCGTCGCCGCGGCGAGCGGCGGCCGGGGCGACACTAGTGGCGTGGGGAAGGTGTGTGGGGGGTGGACCACCCCCCACACACCTGGGGGTCGGTGTGCCCTCGGTTGCCGTATGTCAGGACGGCCAGGCGTCCTGGACGTCCTCGGCGAACTCCTCCGCGGTCTTGGCGCCCGACACAAAGTCGGTCCCCGAGCGCCAGAACTCGCCTGCTCCCACCTCGCCGGGCATCAGGTCGGATGCGTCGAAGCGGAACGGGCTGGCGCTCACCAGGATCTCGGCCAGCGTGCGGTCGAAGTCCGAGGAGTACAGCGAGGTGTCGTGGTCGCGGTTGGGCGACAGGAAGCCGCCCTTGTCGGCCCTGATGCGGGTGTCGGCGTACTCGGCGGTGCCGATGTACTCCAGCACGGCCAGAGTCTCGGGCTTGTCCGTGAAAGCGACCGCGTGGGTGCCGGCGCCCAGGACCACCTGGCCGAACTCGTCGCTGACGGTCGGCAGGTAGAAGACGTTGACATCGCCGTCGGGGCCGAGCGAAGCGCCGATCTCGGTGAAGAACGCGCCCGCGAAGTTGGCCTGGCGGTGCATCATGCAGTCGCCACTGGCGACCGGCAGGGCGGCCTCCTTGAACCCGGTGGTGGCGATCAGGTCGCGCCCACCGAGGACGTTGCCCTCGGCGAACCAGATGTCGCCGACGAAGGTGGCCACGTCGACGACGCGGGCGTCGTTGAACGGGATCTCGTTGGACACCCACTGGTCGTAGACGTCGGGACCGTGGAGGCGCAGCATCATGTCCTCCATCCAGTCGGTGAAGGCCCAGCCGGTGGCGTCGCCGGACTCGATGCCGACGCACCACGGAACGTTCCCGTCGGCCTTCATCTGCTCGGTGAGGGCCTCGAGGTCGGCCCAGGTCGCCGGTATTTCGTAGCCGTTGTCGGCGAAGCCCTGCGGGCTGTACCAGACCAGGCTCTTCACGTCGCCCTTGTTGGGCACGCCGTAGACGCTGCCGCCTGTGGAGGCCAGGTCGAACCAGAAAGAGTCGTAGGAGCCGCCGATGTTGCCCATGACCGAGTCGGGAACGGCGACCGCGTCACCGGACTCGGCGAACTGGATGATCCGGCCCGGCTGGGGAATGACCACTATGTCGGGCGGCTCGCCGGCCTCGAGGGCCAGGTTCAGCTCGGTGGTGGCGTCGCGGGTGCCGGTGTACTGCACGTCGATGCCGGTGCGCTCCTCGAACGGCGCGAAGGCTGCCAGGAAGCCCTCGGCTTCGGCGCCCGTCTCGGGACCGAGTATCTCGACGGAAGTACCGGCAAGCGACATGTCGTCGGCGGCCATGTCGTCGGCGGCCACGTCATCTTCGTGGTCGTCACGGCCTTCGTCCTCGTCGGCCATGTCGTCGGCCGTGCCGTCGTCGTCGGCCATGTCATCGGCAGGTGCGGCGGTGGTGGCCGGCGCAGCTTCGGGCTCGTCGTCATCGTCACCGCAGGCTGCCGCCACCAGGGCGAAGGCGAGCAGAGCGCCGAGGATCAGCCATAGGCGCGAGTGCTTTCTCATGGTTTCCCTCCCAGGGATGCAAACGTTTACAGAGGGGCACAGTAGCGCACGAGGCGCTCAAATTCAACCCGCTGCGGCCGTAGTCTCCCGCACCATGAGGGGCACATCCCAGGTGATGTCGGCGACCGGCTCGCCGTCGATCAGCGCCATCACGGTCTCCGCGGCCCGGACTCCCATCTCGTCCACTGCCTGGCGCATGGTGGTGAGCCCCAGCGCGCCGGCCAGATCGTGGTCGTCGAACCCGATCACAGAGAGGTCGCCGGGCGCGGCCAGACCGCACCTCGCGGCCTCTCGCAGCACGCCGAAGGCCATCTCGTCGGACATGCAGAACACCGCGGTGGGCGGGCTCGAGCATTCGAGGAGCCTCGACAGTGCAGCGGCGCCGCCGGCCGCGGTCCATCCGCCGTCGACGACCAGTTCGGGATCGACCGTTAACCCTGCGGCTCGCAGGGCGTCCTGGTAGCCGAGGTGGCGCTGTTCGGGCACCGGCGTGGGCAGGTCCGGCAGAGGAGGTCCCGCGACGAGACCGATGCGCTCATGGCCCATCTCGAGGAGATGCTCGCTGGCCCGCCGAGCGGCGAGCCGGTTGTCGATGGTGATCGACGAGGCGCCCTCGAGCTTCTCGCCCACGGCGACGACCGGCCGATCGAAGAAGGCGTCGGCGGAGTCCCCCTCGACGCTGACGAACGTGTCGATGAGGACTATCCCGTCAACGCGCCGGCAGAAGGAACGGGCATCGTTCAGGAAGCGCCGGCGGTCCCCGGGGGCGGTCATCATGGAGATCAGCACGTCGTAGCCGGCCTTGGCGAACACCGAGTTGATGCCGCCCAGCGCCCGGAACGGGAACCACGTCCCGAATTGCGGCGCCACAACGCCGATGGTCCAGGTCCGTCCCGACGCGAGGCGCGAGGCCTGAGGGTGGGCCGCGTACTCGAGTTCGGCTGCCGCCTCAACCACCCTGGAGCGGGTCGCGGGCGCCACGTAGGGAAGATCGCGCAGGGCGCGGCTGACCGTGGCCACCGAGACCCCCGTCACCCGGGCGATGTCCTTGATGGTCGGCCGGCTATTCGCCACGGCACCCGAACTTAGCTCGGCCTCTCAGCCCATCCACTGACCGCCGTTGACGTCGATGGTGGCGCCCGTGATGTAGCCGGCGTGCGGTCCGCAAAGGAAGTCCACGATCGCGGCCAGGTCGTCGGGGTCGCCGGGCGCGTCGCCGGGCACCGTCGCCAGTATGCGCTCGCGCCATGCGGGGTCGAGGGCGTGCCACATGGGCGTGTCATGGGGTCCGGGGGCCACCGCGTTGACGGTGATGTTGTCGGCGGCGTGGTGCAGGGCCAGGAAGCGGCTGAGGGTGACCAGTCCGCCCTTGCTGGCCGCGTAGGCCGGACCCGACAGGGGCGATCCGCCGAATCGGGCGTTGACGGACGCGATGTTGACGATCCGGCCCCCGCCGGCCGCTCGCATGCCCGCCACGACCTGGCGGGTGCACAGGTAGGCACCGGTCAGGTTCACGTCGATGATGCGCCGCCAGTCCTCGGGGCTCTCGTCCTCCACTCCCCCGGCCCCGGTGACGCCTGCGTTGTTGACGAGCACGGTCGGGTCACCGTGCTGATCGCGGATCGCCTCGAAGGCCGCGGTCACCGACTCCTCGTCGGATATCTCGCAGGCGATGGTCTGAGAAGCTCCGGAGGTGGCACTGGGCAAGGCATCGAGGCCGACGACTATGTCGCCGCCCTTGCCGAGGCGGCTGCACACCGCCGAGCCGATGGCGCCGGCCGCACCAGTAACCACCGCGACCCGACTCATCCGGTCGCCCAGCTGTCTGTTGCCACCGCGCTCATCCGGTCGCCCTGCCATCTGTTGCCACCGCGCTCATCCGGTCGCCCAGCCCTTGCTGCGCTCGACGGCCCGCTTCCAGTCGGCGTAGGCGGCGTCGGCGGGTCCCCTCTCGGCGCGGGGGACGGCCTCGAAGTCGAGTTCCCAGTGCCCGGCGATGGCCTCCAGCGAAGGCCAGGCGCCGGTGGCCAGCCCGGCCAGGTAGGCGGCCCCGAGAGCGGTCGCCTCCTGGAGCTTGGGACGCTGCACGGCCACGCCGAGCTGGTCGGCCTGCAGTTGCAGCATGGAGTCCATCACCGACGCGCCCCCATCCACGCGCAGGCTGCGGACCCGTGTGGAGGTGGCGGCCGCCATCGCCTCGACGACGTCGCGTGTCTGGTAGGCCATCGCCTCCACCGCGGCCCGGGCGACCTCGGCCCGCCCGGTGCCCCGGGTGAGGCCGACGAGGACGCCGCGGGCGTAGGGATCCCAGTGCGGGCTGCCGAGCCCCGCGAAGGCCGGGACCATGAACACCCCGCCGGTCGAGTCGCACTGCTGCGCCAGCTCCTCGATCTGGGCGGCCTGCTCAATGATCCCGAGGCCGTCCCGGAGCCACTGGACGGCGGCCCCGGTGGCGAAGATCGCTCCCTCCAGCGCGTACGTCGGGGCCGGTCCCTGCGGCGTGTCCAGCAGCCAGGCGACGGTCGTGAGCAGGCCGTCCACCGGCGGCGGGACCTCTGCCCCGACGTTCATCAGCACGAACGAGCCGGTGCCGTAGGTGTTCTTGGCGTCGCCCGGAGCGAAGGCGGCCTGACCGAAGAGGGCGGCGTGCTGGTCACCGGCGACACCGGCGATCGCCACACCCGGGCCGCACGCCGCGCTCGAGGCCGTGACTCCGAACGTGCCGCTGGAGGGCCGCACCTGCGGCAGCGCCTCGATGGGAACGCCGAACAGCGAGCACAGTTCGGGATGCCACCGCAGCGCGCCGATGTCGAACAACATGGTGCGGGCGGCGTTGGTGGCGTCGGTGGCGTGAACCTTGCCGCCGGTGAGGTTCCACAAGATCCAGCTGTCGATCGTCCCCAGCGCGAGGTCGGCGCCCACTTCCACACCGCCCTCAGTGAGCATCCACTCGAGCTTCGAGGCCGAGAAGTACGGGTCGAGCACCAGGCCGGTGCGCTCGCGCACCATTGGCAGCGCACCGTCCTTCTCGAGTTGGGCACAGCGGGGCGCGGTCCGGCGGTCCTGCCACACGATGGCCCGATGGACGGGCTCGGAACTCTGCCGGCGCCAGGCCACCACCGTCTCGCGCTGGTTGGTCACGCCGATGGCCGCAGGAGGCTCCTCCAGCCCGCCGGCCACCTCTCCCAGAGTGGACTGCACCGCGCTCCATATCTCGGAGGCGTCGTGCTCCACGCGCCCGGGCATCGGGAAGTACTGGGGGAACTCGCGCTGGGCCGAGGCGACGATCCGGCCGGAGTCGTCGAACGCGATGGTTCGCACGCTGGTGGTGCCCGCATCGATGGCCAGGACTACGGTCATGCCGCTGATCGAAACAGAAGGCTCTCGGCTCGCTCGACCCCCGGATCGCGGCGCAGCGTCTCGGCCGTCTCGAGCATCGCCAGCATGGTACGGCGCCTCAGGAAGTCGTCCATGGTCAGTATGTGCTCATGGCGGGCCATGACCATGACCTCCGCCGCGGAGCACTCGACGAGATCACTGAGAGGCGCCCCCAACTCTCGGGAATCGCCGACCACCTCGGCCACCTCGAGCGCTCGGCGGCCGTGACGGCGCCACAGCCTCGCCGCGACGGGCTCGTCGATGCCCGCCCGCGCCGCGCTGCGGCAAAAGCGGGCCTGCATGCCCTCGGGCGGCTCACCGAACCAGGACCGGCTCGGGACTACGGGCTCGAGGCCGCACGTGCGGGCCGCCTCGACGACCTCCTCGCCCACGTTGAGGCAGTCGCTGAGCTTGCCGCCGAGTATGGAGACGGTTCCCCGTTGCTGGTCGGCTTCGATGGCGTGGCGGCGCGACAGCTCGGTCCAGTCGCGGTCGGTGTCGGTGCCCTCGTCGACCACCAGGGCGCGCACTCCGCAGCGGTACGCGATCACGTCGTTGCTGCACAGCGCTCGGGGCAGCCGCAGCCGGGCGTTGGCCTGTTCGAGCAGGAAGTCCCGGTCGTCGTGGGTGATCGACGCCTCCGCGTCCTCGACGCGGGTGTCGGTCGTGCCTATCAGCGACCGGTGGCCCATCGGGATCACGTAGAAGAGCCGCTGGTCGTCGTCGAAGAACGCCAGCACGCGTCCGGACTCGGTCACCTGGGGCACGACAATGTGGGCGCCCTTCGAGTAGCACAGTTCCTGGCTCAGCGCGGTGCCGGTGACCTTGGCCAGCTCCGTGGCGCGAGGGCCGGCCGCGTTGACCAGGATCTTGGCAGACACTGAGTGGCGGCCGCCCGTCAGCCGGTCGGTCACGCTGGCCCGCCAGCCGCGGCCGGCGCGCTCCGCGCCGTCGAGGCGCACTCTCGACACCGCGACCGCGCCGTTGTCGACTGCGTCGAGTATGAGTTGGAGCACGAAGCGGGCGTCGTTGTCGGCCAGCAAGTAGTCCGAATACTCAACCCCGCCCTGCATGTCGTCGGGATCGATGGCGGGCTCGGCCATCGCCAGCGAACTCGACGAGAGGAATCTGGGGCGACCGGTGGAGAATCGGCCCAGGGCCCAGTAGGCGTGCGCGCCCAATGCCGCGTAGGCAGGCGAGTAGGGCGATGTGGGGCCCAGCGCGGCCAGGAACCGCACCTCCCGGATGCGGCTGGCGTATGAGCGGGCCAGCAGATTGCGGGAGCGGCACAAGCCGGCCACCAGCGCCACGTCGTAGCTCTGCAGGTACTTGAAGCCGCCCCAGATGAGGTTGGACGACTCCTGGCTAACGCCCGAACCGAAGTCCTCGGAGTCGATGAGCGCCACGCGCAGCCCGTGGGTGGCCAGGGCCAGGGCAGATATGGCACCGTTGATGCCCCCGCCCACGATGAGGGCATCATGGTCCTGGGTGGTCAGCCGCTCCAGTCCCCGGTCTCGCGCCGCGGTTGCGTGCAACGCGCCGTTGGCCGGTGCCGCCGCTCCGGTAGCGTTCATTCGACGACGACGGGCTCCGGAGAGGGCAGAGGGAAGTCCCATTCCCCACCGAGGAGCTCTGACAGGGACTTGGCCGCCGTGCACACCATCACGGCACACTCTCCTATCTTCTCTTCGTCCAGGCGCGTCGCCGGGCCCGAGATGCCGATGGAGGCGCGGATGTTCCCACCGATGTCCACCACCGGCGAGGCCACACACCGCACGCCGATGCTCAGCTCCTCGTTGTCGAGCGCGTAGCCGCGCTCCGAGGTTGCGGCCAGGTCGCCGAGCAGCCCGGGCCGGTCGGTGATGGTGTGCTCGGTGAATCTCTCGAGGGCGTCGAGGTCGACCACCTTCTCCAGCATCTCGGCCGAGTCACGGCAGTACAGGGCCTTGCCGGTGGAGGTTGCGTGCACAACCACCGGCGCCCCGATCTCGGTCTCGACCGTGATCTTGCGGGCCAGCCGCTCCCTGGCGATGTAGACGCCGCCGGTGACGGTCCGGTGCGCGAGGTGGACCGACTCGCTCGTCATGTTCATCAGATCAAGCATGAGCGGGCGGGCCTGGGCAACGATGTCCATGTTCCGCAGCAGCGAGCCGGCCAGCTGAACCACGCCCGCGCCCAGCGTGTAAGTCTTGTTGGCCTCGTCGCGATGAACGTAGCCGCGTCTTGTGAGCACCCCCAGCAGTCGGTGCACATGGCCGTTGTCGGCTTGGAGCGTCCTGGCCAGTTCGCTGAGCCCGATCGGGCCGGGCGCCGACCCGAGAGCCTCGAGCACGTCGAGGCCGGTCATCAGAGCACCCCCCACACGAGGCTCGGTCCCGGCCATCTCAGGCACCTCCCCCGGCCGCGCCGCCACCGGCCATCTCAGGCACCTTCCCGGCCGCGCCGCCACCGGCCATCTCAGGCACCTTCCCGGCCGCGCCGCCGCCGGCCATCTCAGGCACCTTCCCAGGCGGCGTCGGTGCCCGCGGGGGCCGAGTCGACCAACTCGGCCCTCACTGCCTGCGGCGACCGGCCCACCGGACCCGGCACCGGGACCACCGTGCCTTCCTTGGCCGACTGCTGCGCGGCGAGGGCGGCGGCGAGCACGTCCCGGCCCTCCGCCGGGGTGAGGATGGGCTGGCGGCCCGAAGCGATGGCGTCCAGCAGGCTGCGGGTGGCTCCGATGAAGGACTGCTCCCAGCCCGTCGGGCACTGGTAGGTCTCGATGCGGCCGTCGGCGTAGCTGACGACGGGCGGCACGTCGCCGATCTGCCCGTGGCCGCGGTTGACCCAGACAACTCCCTTGGTGCCGGTAATCTCCATCCTGTCGTCCTGCGCGTAGTGCTCGGTGCCCTGAATAAGCAGTTCCTGCGAATACACGACCTCGAGGCTCGCCACCGCGCCCGACTCGTAGCGCATCGAGACCAGCGACGGGGAGTCCAGCTCGAAGGACAGCACAAAGGTCGACCCGATCCAGGCATGCACCTCCGCCGGTTGCCCCAGCACTATCCAGGCCAGCGAGAACTTGTGGTGGCCGTCGTCGAACACAAGCGGTCCGCCGCCGCACTGCTCGGGCTGGTGGCGCCACAGCAGCGCCGAGAACGGGATGTCCCACGCGTCGGGGCTGTAGCCGGCGTTGCTCTTGAGCCGCACCGAGAGCGGCTCACCGATCAGGCCCTGCTCGATGAGCTCCAGGGCCTTGAGCACCGGCGGGTAGAACAGGAAATTCTCGTAGAGGCGGACCACCCGTGACGACCGCGCCGCCGCGCTCAGCAGCCTGTCGGCGTCGGCCAGGCTGAGCGACAGAGGCTTCTGCATCGACACATGCAGGTCGCAGCCGATAGCGAAGCAGGCGATCTCGTAGTGAAGGTGGTGCGGGACGATGATCTCGACCAAGTCCACCAGGCCGGACTGGCACAGCTCGCGGTAGTCCTCGAAGATGGCTGCTTCGGGCAGTCCCCATTGCTGGGCCTTGGACGCCGCGTGGTCAGGACTCACGTCGCAGAGGGCGACGATGCGAGCATCGTCGCGGCCCTCGTAGCCGAGGACATGAAGATCCGAGATCCGGCCGCAGCCGATGATTCCGACCCGAAGCACGACTACTCCTTGAGGGCCCCGGAGAGCAGGCCGCGGACGAAGTGCTTCTGGAAGACGAAGAAGACGACGACGGTGGGGATGCTGGCGATCACCGCCAGGGAGGCCTGGGTCCCGTAGGCCACCGTGAACTGGCCCTTCACGTTGAGGAGGCCGAGCATGATGGTGGCAACGTCGTCGCGTGCGCTGGTGAAGACCAGCGGGTACAGGAAGTCGTTCCAGATGAAGGTGAACTGCAGCGTGGCCAAGGCGGCGAGCGCCGGCCTGGCCAGCGGCAGCATCACCCGCCAGAAGACGTCCCCCTCGCTGGCGCCGTCGATGAGTGCCGCGTACCGCAGCGAGTCGGGAATCTGATCGAAGAAGTTGCGCATGACCAGCGTGCAGATCGAGAAGCCGACCGCGGAGTGGATCAGGATCATGGGCCACAGGGTGTTGAGGAGGTCGAGATCCCGGAACAGGGTGAACAGCGGCACCAGCAGCACCTGGGGGGGCACGAAGAGCCCTGAGACGATGACCAGTTGGATGAGGGTTCCCCCGCGGGGCCGGAACTTGGCCAGCGCGTACCCGATGAGGGTGCCGCCCGCGATGGAGACCACCACCGCCGGAATGGCCACGTGGAACGAGTTGACGAGGTAGCGGACGGTGTTGGCCGTGCGCCATACGTCCACGTAGTTGGCGAAGGTCAACTCGCCGGAGAGCGCCCAGATGCCGCGCCGGGCGATCTCCGCGTTCGTCTTGAGCGAGGTGGACACGACGCCGGCGACCGGCACCAGGTACGCCGCCACGAACAGCGCGATCAGTGCCATCCCGGCGCGGCGGCGCACGGCGCGGCCGCGCCCTTCCGCGGCCCGTCGGGTCGAGGCGGCCGGGGCCGCGTTACTCGACATAGCTGCCTCGCCGGCCCCACCAGGTGAGCCCGCCGATCACCACCAGCGTCATGGCGAACAGGATGAGCGACACCGCGCTGGCCAGGCCCTGCTCGTGCTGGCGGAACAGGATCCGCCATATCAGCATCGGCATCGTCTCGGTCTCCCGCACCGGCCCTCCCTGCGTCATGGCGTAGACCAGGTCGAAGTTGCGCAGCGAGTTGATGGCGATGAGCGAGAGCACGACCGTTGTGATGGGCCGCAGCAGCGGCACGATCACGCGGCGAAAAACTTGGAGCTGGCCCGCACCGTCGACCCGGGCCGCCTCGACGAGCTCGGAGGGGATCGACGTAAGCCCGGCCAGGTACAGGATCATGGCCAGCACGGTCTGCTGCCATGCCCAGGCGACGAACACCGCGTACAGGGCGGTGGAGCGGTTGGCCAGCCACGCCTCCTGGAGGCTCTCCAGCCCGAACGCGCCCAGCAGTTGGTTGATCAGGCCGTCGCCGGGCTGGTAGATCCAGATCCAGACTTGGCCGACCACCACCAGGCTGATGGAGATCGGCACGAACAGGGCCGACTTCATGATCGCCGCGAAGCGGCTGTTGGCCTGGAGCACCATGGCGACGGTCAGTCCTAGAGCCGGCGGGATGATCGCTCCGAACAGCGTCCAGACCAGCGTTATCCGGATCGACTTGCGCACGTGCTCGTTGGTGAAGGCCTCCGTGAAGTTCTCGAGGCCTATCCACTCGCTCGACTGGCCGAGCAGGTTGGCGTCGGTGAAGCTCAGCCGCAGGGCCATGGCCGTGGGCAACACCACGATCGCCGCGAACAGCGCTATGGGAGGCCCCATGAACAGAAGGGCCCAACGCGTTGTCGGCTTCAAGGGCGCCGCCTCCTGGTGTGCGCTAGCCCGATCTCTCGCTACCGAGGCTAGGGCGCGGGGTTCAGCCGCAGGCGGCGCCGGACCCCTCCGAGCGGGGGTCCGGCGCCGCTGGGGCTAGTCGTCCGAAGGGGGTTGTGGTCGCTAGCCCGCGAACGCGGCTTGGGCGTCGGCCTGGGCGCTCGCCTGCAGGTCGGCGTAGCTCGACGGGTCGTCCATGAAGGCCTGGAACATGTCCAGACCGACCTCGGCGACCGGAGGCGGCGTGGCCAGGTCGTAGTTGAAGGAGTACGAGTCGGCCTTGCCGACCTCGACCAGAGCCTTGGCCATGACCGGGTTGAGCTGGGTGGTGTCCGCGTTGGAGTTGGGCGGCAGCGCGCCCTGCTCCAGCGCCCACGTCAGCTGGTTGTCCGGGTCGGCGTAGTGCACCAGCAGCGACATGGCCCCCTCGGGGTTGGCCGCGTCGGCCGAGAGGGCCCAGCCGTCGATCGGTCCGAGGGCGGCGTTCTCGATGGCGGGGTCGATCACCGGAAAGTTGAAGAAGTCGTAGTCGGTGACCGGTTCCAGGCCGATGCCGTTCCAGTAGCCGGTGATCCATGTGCCCATCAGGGTCATGGCAGCCTCCCCGTTGGCGACCTGGTCGGCCGCGTCGGTCCAGTCGTAGGCGTTGGCGTCGTCCACGAAGAAGCCCGCGTCGGTCAGGTCCTTCCACAGCTCCAGAGCGTGGGTGACCTCCGGGTCCTCGTAGGAGGCCTCGCCCGACATCAGCTGGGCCCGGTAATCGGGGCCGGCCGTGCGCAGGATGAGGAAGTCGAACCAGAACTGCGCGGGCCACCGGAACTGCGATCCCAGCGCGAAGGGCTTGACGCCGGTGGCGGCGATCTGCTCGGCGGCCGCGAACATTTCCTCAGCGTTGGTGGGCATCTCGGTGATGCCGGCCTCGGCCATCACGTGGGGGTTGTAGAAGAAGGCCACGTAGTGGAATCCGAACGGCAGCAGGTGGGGCTCGCCGCCGTAGATGCCTGCGTCCACGAGCGCCTGAGGGAAGTTGTTCCACACGTCGGCCTCGTCGAAGACCGCGGTGATCGGCTGCAGGTGGCCGTTGTCGTATACGGACTGGGTCCGGGCGCCGGCCCAGTATGAGAAGACGTCGGGCGGCTCGCCGCCGGCCAACGCGATGAGGATCTGGTCCTTGAAGGCCTCGTGCTCGATCGGGCTGACGACCGCGTCGCCGTCCGCCCAAGTGGAGTTGACGTCAAGGATGCCCTGCTGGCCTAGGTCGGAACCGTAGTAGTGCCCCACCGACACCTCGCCAAGGCCCGTCACCTCCTCCTCGGGGGCCTCCGTGGTGGCGGGGGCCTCCTCGGGAGCGGCCGTGGTCGTCGCCGCTTCAGCTGCTGGCTCGTCGGCATCGTCGTCGCCGCAGGCCGCGGCAACGATCGCGAACGCGGCGAGGACGGACAACATCCAGCCCAGGCGCGTCTTCTTGCGGATCTTCATGTACCTACCCTCCTGGGTTCGTGACGGTTCAGCGCGGCTTCTGCCCGCGTCGCCGTGACCCTACCAGGCGATGCCAAATAGTCAATACTGTTGCGAGATGATCAACGCGACGGAAGCCGAGGTAGTCGGTGCTAGGCCGTGGGCGCGCCGTCCATGGCTCGGGGCGCCTTCGGGTCGGTGATCCACTCGGTCCAGGACCCGTCGTATACGGCTACGTCGTCGTGGCCGGCGATGGCGTAGGCCAGCGCGGTCCCGCAGGCCCCGACCCCGCCGCGGCAGTAGGCGATGGTGGGCTCGGGCGGGCGGGCGCCAGCTGCGGCGAGGCGCCGGCGGGCCTCCTCGGGCTCCGTCCAGGTGCCGTCGGCGCCGGTGAATTCGATGCCGGGCGCGGTGATGCTCCCGGGGATGGCGCCGCCGTCGGCCTCGCGGGCCCCGGCCATGCGCCCGTCCACCAGGCGTGTCGGTGTGCCCAGGGCCGCGAGCACATCCTGGTGGGTGGCGTAAAGGCTCGGGTCGTGGCGGGGTGTGAACTGCGCCCGCGGGTACTGGGGCACCGCGTCGTCGGTGGGGCGGCCCTCGGCCTGCCATCTGTTGATCCCGCCGTCGAGCACGGCCACGGCGGTGTGGCCGTACACCCGCAGCGCCCACCACACCCTGGCCGCCACCGTCACGTGCTGGTCGTCGTAGGTCACCACGAAGGTGCCGTCCCCGATGCCGCGGGAGGCCATGGCGTCGGCGAAGCGGTCGGGGCCTGCCAGCATCCACAGGTCGGGCCGGTCGGGATCGGCCAGATCGGTGTCCCAGCGGGCGTGCACGGCGCCCGGTATGTGCGCTCGGGCGTACTCGTCGTCGCCGTTGCGCATGTCGAAGGGGCGCAGGTACCAGCGGCAGTCCACGACCCTCACACCGGGGTCGTCCAAGTGTTCGGCCAGCCACTGCGTCGACACCAGCGGTCCTTCAGGCACGGGCTCAGCTTCGCACAGTGCAGGCATCCTCGCACGGCGCGGCGCCCCGGCAGCAGTCACAAGCCGGGCGCGCCTCGCATTGCCGCGCCCGCCTCGCCCGGGAATCTTGGCGGACTCCAGGAGCCATGCCCAAGAATTGCGAGGACTCGGCCGCGACTGTGCCTGCTGTGCCTGGCGGGCCTAGTCGCCCCTCACCACGGCGGGGCGGACCTGTTCGGCCAGCAGGCGGATTCCGGCGTCGCGGTCGGGTCCGAACGTGTACCAGGCCAGCGGCAGGTCGAGGCCAGCGTCCCCGAAGGCCAGGAGCCCCTCGATCACGTCCTCGGGAGTGCCCGCCACCCCGAATACGTCCACGAGACTGTCGCTGAGGACTGCGGCGCCGGCCAGCTCGCCACCCTCGGCGACCGCGGCCCGGACCGCGGCCACCGCCTCGGGGTCGGCGCCGGCCTCATCGACCACCACACCCTCGACGCGGGCCAGGTAGTAGGCGAGCACCTCCTTGACCGCGTTGCGGGCCTCTCTGCGGTCCGGGCCGACGCTGGCGAGAACGTTTGCGCTCAGCAGCAGATCGTCGACGTTGCGGCCGGCTCGCTGCGCGCCGGCTGCGAGCCGCTGGCGGGCCCAGCGGGTGTAGCCGACGCTGGTGATCGCCCCGAGCTGGACGCCGTCGGCGAACTCCCCCGAGACCTCCATCATCCGCCGGCTGACCGCGCCCACGTCCACCGGCACCGGCTCCGGCGGAGGCCGATCCAAGCGGAGCCCCGGCGCCACCGGGAACGTCGTCGGCACGAAGTCCAGCTCCTGGCCGGCCGTGAGGCGGCGCACTGTGCGCACCGCCTCCACCGTGTTGGTCAGGGGGCGCCAGCCGGGCGGGTCCATCCCGAAGCGCCTGACCGTCCACTCCGCCGCGCCCAGCCCGTAGCGCAGCCGGCCCGGTCCGATGTCGGCCAGCGTGGCCGCTTCGAGGGCCAGCAGCACCGGGTTGCGGAACACCGGGTTGGCCACCCCGATGCGCACGGTGACCCGCTCGGTGGCCTGCAGGGCCGCAGCGGCCACCGGCATCACCGAGTTGAACAGCCGGCTCTCCGGGAGCGACACCTCCTCGAAGCCGAGACGGTCCGCCGCGGCCACCACGGCTAGCGTGTCGGCGACGGGATCCTCGTTCGACAGCGAAAGGCCCAGGCCTCGGAACCCGTTCATCTTCCTCACGATCGTCACGGCGACAGGAGCTGCGAATGTGGATCTCCACGATTCCATACGACGAGGCTGAGGGCGAGTTGAGGGCTCACTACGACCGCCAGGCCCGAGCGCTGGGCGAGCCCACCGAGATGACCATGGCCGGATCGCTGCACCCTGCGCTGGTGGCGGCCCGCCTCGACCTGTACGCGGCCACCGAGAAGTGCCCGTCGCGGCTCACGCCCCACCAGCGCAACCTGATCAGCTTCGTGACCTCGGCCATCAACGGCACGGTGCACTGCATGAGCCAGGTCACGATCAAGCTGCGCCAGACCGGGCTCGACGACGAGGCCATCGCCAAGCTGGCCGCCGACCCCGACTGCTTCGAGTCGCTGGAACTGTCGCCTGCCGACGCGGCCGTGGTGCGCTACGCGGCGAAGCTCACCCGCTCGCCCGCCGCGGTGACCGAGGCCGACGTCGAGGAGCTGCGGGCTGCGGGCTTCGACGACCTAGACATCGTGGACGCCAACGCCCAGTGCGCTCACCTCAACTACGTGAACCGGGTCGCCATGGGGTTGGGGATCCATTCCGTCGTGGATCCGGACTTTCCCGCATACTCGGCCATTCCTCATTCCTAGAGTGGGCTTTCCCGGCCGGCGGGTCCTGTCGCCGGGCTCCGTCCGACCGACGGGGCTTCGCCCCATTGTCGGTCGCCCGGACCCGTCGCCACCCCCCGGCCTGGCCGGACGGGCGGCGTCCGGTGCTCGGACTGTTCCTTGGCTGGGAGCACACAAACGCCCCCAGAAAATCGGCGGAGGGAATCTCGGTTTGGTATTGCGCGCTGGATACGCAAAACGCCACCGAGAAACCGACGCACGGAATCTCGGTTTGGTATTGCGCGCTGGATACGCAAAACGCCACCGAGAAATCGGCGGACGGAGGGCGAGGTCTAGGCGGCCGCGAAGATCTCGGCGCTTTGGCGGATGTGGTCGGCTGAGGTGAGCTCGTCGTTCATGGGGAGCATGAAGATGTCGAAGCAGTGGCGGAGTTTGCCGATCTGGGCTGAGACCTGGGCGGGGGTGCCGGCCACGCCGTAGCGGTCGACTAGGGCGTCGGGCAGCAGTTCGGCTGCCTTGTCCATGCGTCCGGCCAGCATCAGGCGGCGGACTTCGGCGGTGGTGGCGTCGTCCAGGCCGTCGGCCCGCCTGACGTCGGCGGGGGCGTCCACCGCCATGTAGGAGAAGTGGGGCAGCACCCGCCGCCGCTCCGTCGCGCTGTAGGCCAGGTAGGCCGACCAGGCGATCTGAGCAGAACCCGAGCTCCGGATCCGTTCTGCCGCGGCGGGGAGTTGCGCAGGGGGCGCGGCGGAGAGGATCACGCAGTCGGAGTGCTCGGCCGCGAGGCGCTGCACCCGCGGCCCTCTCCCGGCGACTGCGATGGGCATGGGCTCGTCGGGACGGAACCAGGGCAGGGACGCGTCCCCCACCGTCTCCCCCGCCAGCAGTCGCCGGTTGAGTTCGAACGTCTCGCGTAGGGCGGTGTAGGGGCGCTCGGGGTCCATTCCGAGCGGCTGGAGGACCCGGCTGCCGCCCACGCCGAGTCCGTGCATGACCCGCCCGGGGGCCAGTTCGGCCAGCGTGGCGATGGCCGCCGCGGTGGCCACCGGATGGCGGCTGAAGGGGTTGGTGATGGCCGGAGCGACGGTAAGCCCGGTGGCTTCGACAATGGCGGTGAGGGCGACATAGACGTCGCGCTCGGTGCCCTCGTCGGCCACGAAACACATCTCGGCGCCCAGCGACTCTCCCAGTCGGGCCAGCTCCACGAGCCGCCGCACCGGCTGGGTCGGCTCGAACCACACTCCCCACGGCACGGTCATTGCGGCACCTAAAGCCGTCCCGGCCACGGCACGGTCATTGCGGCACCTCAAGCCGTCCCGGCCACGGCACGGTCATTGCGGCACCTCAAGCCGTCCCGGCCACGGCACGGTCATTGCGGCACCTCAAGCCGTCCCGGCCACGGCACAGTCACGAGGCGTGCTCCTGGCGCTCGACCCGTGCCTGCCGCAGGGACTCCCGGCCTAGCGGGATGTACTGCACCGCCGACAGGTAGCTGTAGACCAGCGAGGGCACTGCGCACACCCATCCCGCGACCCGGAAGCCGTCGGCCACCGCGATGTCGGAGGCGCCGGCCAGCAGCAGGGGGAAGCAGAAGTACAGCCCGAAGGTGGCGCACTTGCCCCACCAGGTCACGTCGATCGGCTTGGCCCCCAGCGACAGCAGCACCAGCCCCACAATGGCGACGATGCCCTCCCGGGCGAGGGTGAGGATCACCAGCCACCAGGGCACCGAGCCGTCGATGCCGACCGCCATCACGCCGACCAGCAGCACGGCCCGGTCGGTGATGGGATCGAGCAGCTTGCCGACCTTGCTGACCGAGTCGAATCGGCGGGCCCACCAGCCGTCCACCCAGTCCGTGGCGCCCAGCGCGCCCCACAGCAGCGCCGCCCCCCAGCGGTCCCCGGAGCTGAACAACAGCCACAGGAACCACGGGATGCAGGCGAGGCGGGCCGCCGAGATCAGGTTGGGAACCGTGAGGATCCGGTCCTCGCCGGTGTTCGGCGCTGCCATGGCCGTTCAGCCTACGATCAGCGCCGCCGCCGACGATCCTCCGCCCGGCCTGCGATCAGCACCGCCGTCGACGATCCTCCGCCCGGCCTGCGATCAGCGCCTCCGCCGACGATCCTTCTGCTCGGTCTACGATCAGCGGATGCCATCAATCTTCACCCGGATCATCGACGGCGAGATACCCGGCCGGTTCGTGTGGCGAGACGACACGTGCGTCGCGTTCATGGATGTGCGCCCCCTCAACCGGGGTCATGTGCTGGTGGTGCCCCGAGCGGAGGTCGACCACTGGGTGGACCTTGACGCCGACACCGTGGCCCACCTCATGGCGGTGGCCCACCGGGTGGCGGCGGCCCAGCAGGTCGCCGGACTGGCCCCCGACCGGGTGGGCCTGATGATCGCCGGCTTCGAGGTGCCCCATGTGCACGTCCACGTCGTACCCATCTCCACCATGGCCCATCTCGACTTCTCGCACGCCGACACCAGCCCCGACCCCGACGACCTGGACGCGGTGGCCGCCCTGCTGAGCGAGCATCTCGCCGAGCCAAACTGATCTGCGCCGCGCGCATCGCGCGGCTGTCTCGCAGCGTCATGACCTCGTCACGGACGAAGTGCAGGCGGATCAACGCTGGGCGGATGCGCCAAGCGCTCAGGTGAGCAGCGCGGCTCGCTCGATGAGGTGGGCGCCGTTGTTGCGGGCGTTGTTCACCTCAGTCGACACCGGGTGCATCCTGATCAGGCTCGACGGCGCGGGCACGAGCAGGCCGGCTGCGGCCTCGGCGTCGGTGTTGGTGGGATCGAGCCAGAAGTCCCAGGCACCGGGCGGGAGCACCACCGGCATCCGGTCGTGCACCTCGGCCATGGCCTCGTTGGCCTCGCAGGTGATGATGGTGCACGAGTGCAACTCCAAGGGCTCGCCGTCGGAGTCGAGGTTGTTGTCGTCGCGCCACTTCTCCCACAGGCCCGCGAACGCGAAGGGCTCGCCGTTGGGACGGCTGATGAACATGGGCTGCTTGCGCTTGGAGTCCTCAAGCCGCTGCCACTCATAGAAGCCGTCGGCTGGGATGATGCAGCGCCGCCGGGTGAAGGGCACCCGGAAAGCGTTCTTGTGAGCCACCGTCTCGGCCCGAGCGTTGATCATCCGGTTGCCGATCTTGGGATCCTTGGCCCAGAACGGCACCAGCCCCCAGTGGAGCGGGTCGAGACTGCGGTCGCCGGCCCGCTCACGCACCGCGTACACGGTCTGGGTCGGGGCCACGTTGTGATTGGGCGGCAGGGCGAGGTCGGCGGGCGGGGCCGCCGCCCCGAAGTACTTGGCCAGTTCGTCCGGCGGGGTGGCCGACACGTAGCGACCGCACATGGGCTGCGACGCTACCCCAGCGAGCGGGGCCCACCGAACTGGCAGCGCACGAGGCCCGCTTGGGACGTGAGCGCTGCCAATTCCGTTGCAGGCATCTGGCGAGCGCTGTATGCGCGCCGGACCCGGAGGGCCCGCGCGGGCATCTGGCGAGCGCTGTTTGCGCGCCGGACTTATGGGGCGAACCGGTCGAGGGCGGCGATGGCCTCGGCCACGATCCGCTCGATCAGTTCGGCACAGGTAGGCAGGTCGTCGACCACGCCGACGCACTGGCCGGTTGGCAGGATGCCGGCCTCGATGTCGCCGTCGACCATGGTCGCTCGGGTGAGCATGGGGGCGTTGGCCGCCATCGCGATCTGGCTCCAGGTCAATTCCTGAGCGCGCCGCATGGCCAGCCCTTCCCGCAGCATGGCGGGGATCGACATGCCGGTGAGGCCCCGGAACCGCCATGCGTTGACCGCGGCCCGCGCCAGGCGGGTGACCCGGGCCGATTCGAGGGACTCGACCAGCCGGGTGCGGATCACCCTCTGCGGCTTGCCGTCGATGCTGCTTGACACCACGGTGCCGGTGACCGGCGTTCCGAGGTACACCGCCTTGACCTCGTCGGGCACCTTGGACTCCGACGTGAGCAGGAAGCGGGTACCCATAGCCACTGCGTCGGCGCCCCACGCCAGGGCCGCGGCCAGGCCCCGCCCGTCGTGGAACCCGCCCGCGGCGATCACGGGCACGTCCACCGCGTCTAGCACTTGGGGCAGCAGCAGCGAAGTGGGCACGGAGCCGGTGTGGCCGCCGCCCTCGCCGCCTTGGCACAAGATTGCGTCGGCGCCGAGTTCGGCCATCTTGGTGGCGTGACGGCGGGCGCCAACGGTCGGCATGACCAGCACGCCGCCTTCTTGCAGGCGCTGCACCACCCTCGCCGGCGGCGGCCCCGCGAAGCTGGCGACCCGCACGCCGACGTCCACGAGACACCGGGCGCGGTCCTCCAGGTCGGCCGCGTCGGGGCGCAGGTTCACCCCAAAGGGCTGATCGGTGCGGGACCGGACCTCGGCGATGGCCGCAGCCATCTCGTCGAGGGTCATGGTGGCCGAGGCCAGGATCCCCAGACCGCCCGCCTCAGCGGTACCGGTCACCAGCGACGGTCCCGCCACCCATCCCATCCCCGTCTGGACTATGGGGTAGTCGACACCGAATAGCTTCGTAGCCCGGGTCCGGAGCCGATGGTCGACGCTCACGGCTGCACCCTACCGGCGGCTCCCTGCCTGCCTGAGGCCAAGCAGACACTCGGAGCGGCACCGCGGCTGTGCGACGAGCGCTCACGATGTACGGCCGCGTCAAGTCGACTCGCGGCGCACCGTCCGCCGGTGCGCTGGAACGCTGCGCCTATTCTGCTGGGAACTCCGGTCCTTGCGGGCCCTGTCCCGCGGGGCCTCGCAACCGCAAGCACGAGAGGGGGGTGACCGCGATGGCCCGAAGGCTCACTGAGTACAGCCACGGCGCTGGTTGAGCCTGCAAGATCGCCCCCGGCGATCTCGCGCACGTGGTGCGCGGCCTGACCCCTGATCCCCCGCCGGAGCTGATCGTCGGCCTGGCCACCGGCGACGATGCCGCGGTGTGGCGAATCAGCCGCAGCCGGGCTCTGGTGCTCACCGCCGACTTCATCACGCCGGTGGTGGACGACGCGCGCACATGGGGCCGCATCGCGGCCACCAACGCGGTCTCCGACGTGTTCGCCATGGGCGGGCGACCCCTGTTGGCGCTCAACTTAGTCGCCTGGAACTCCGAGGAGCTGGCCAACGACCTGCTGGCCGAGGTGCTGGCCGGGGGCGAGGACGCGGCCCGAGCGAGCGGCTTCGTGGTGGGAGGCGGCCACACGGTGGACGATCCCGAGCCAAAGTACGGGATGGCGGTGGTGGGCGAGGTCGACCCGGGGCGCATGCTCACCAACGCCGGGCTGCGCCCCGGGAACGCGCTGGTGCTGACCAAGCCGCTCGGCACCGGGGTGATCTCGACCGCCGTCAAGCGGGCCGAGGCTCACGCCGACGTAGTGGATCGCGCCGTCGCGGAGATGGTCCGATCCAACGAGAAGGCGGCCGCGGCCGCCATGCGGCATGGCGCCACCGCCGCCACCGATGTGACCGGCTTCGGCCTGCTGGGCCACAGCCTGCGCATGGCCCAGGAGTCGGGCGTCGATCTGGAGGTCTCCGTCGGCGACGTTCCGATCATCCAGGGCGCACGCGAGCTGGCCGCACTGGGCACCGTTCCCGGCGGGACGCAGCGCAACCTCGACTGGGTGTCTCCCCACTTGGACACCGGCGACGTTGGCGAGGTGTCGGTGACGCTGCTGGCCGACGCTCAGACCTCAGGCGGCCTGCTGCTCGGCATGGTCAGCCGCGACGCCGGCCTGGCCGCGGTGACCGAGTTGAGGCTCTCCGGTCATGAGGCCGCCATCATCGGCGAGGCCACCGAAGGCTCCGGCCAGATTCGCCTCCGCCCCTGACGGCAGCCGGTTCTCGACCATATGGCGCTCACTCTTCGGTGGGAGTGATGGCGACACTTGGCCTGTAGGGGCAACGTCGCCATCAGTTTCGGGGCGTGGACCGTGCAGGGCCGTAGGTCAGTCCAGGAGGTCGGGCTGCTCGCGGACTATCTCGGTGTAGAGGGGTTGGAAGGTGAACCACATGGCCAGGCCGGAGCCGACCATCGAGTAGGTGTGGCGGGCGACGTCGTCGGGGATGTCGATCGGGTCGCCGGCGGCCTCGGCCAGCAGCTGCGACTGGCAGGCCCGGTCCATAGCCACGAACGCCCCCGCGGCGGCGTCCACCGAAGCGCCCACCGTGAGCAGGCCGTGGTTCTGCAGGATGGCCGCCTTGCAGTCGCCCAGAGCGGCCGCGATGCGTTTGCCCTCGTCCAGTTCCATGACCACGCCGCTGTAGCCGTCGAAGATCACGTGATCGTCGTAGAAGGCGCAGGCGTCCTGGGTTAGCGGGCGCAGCGGCCGTCCCAGCGCCGAGAACGACTTGCCGTGCATGGAGTGGGAGTGGGCCGCGGCCACCACATCGGGCCGGGCTGCGTGGATCTGGGAGTGGATGGCGAAGGCCGCGCCGTTCAGGAGAGCGCCCGCGCCGTCGACGATGTTGCCGTCGGAGTCCACCCGGATCAGGCTCGCGGTGGTGATGTGTGAGAAGGGCACGCCCCACGGGTTGACCCAGAACGTCTCGGGATCCTCGGGGTCGCGCACCGTGACGTGGCCGGCCGCGCCCACAGAGCCGTCCTCGAATCCGAGCTTGGCGAAGATCCGGTAGGTGGCCGCCAGGCGCTGTTTGCGGTGCAGCCGCTCCTCCTCCACCGTGTCGAACTTGGGCAGATACCACTCCGGTTCCAACGTCGGTTGGCCCTCGCTGTCGTGATCAGAGCTCATGGGCGAATCGTAGCGACGCTCGGTTGGCGGTTCGCCGAGGGTCGGGCGGGGTGGCGACGGTCAGCGGTTCTCCGGGGGTCCGGCGGGACCGCTCGGTCAGCGGTTTTGCAGGGGTTGGGCCACGGTTCTGGTGGTGAACACGCCGATGGCGGCTGCGAGCATGAGTCCGCTGCCGACGATGCCGAGGGCGGTCGCGCCGGCGCTGTCTATGAGCAGGCCTCCCAGCAGCGGTCCTCCGGCGCGGCCCGCAGCCATCAGCGCTTGAGCATCCCCGACCCGCTCCTCGGGGTAGCGGGAGCGGCTGGCCAGCACCTCGAACACGCCCGGTATGGCCGCCCAGAAGAAGAACCCCCACACCACCAGAGCAGTCAGGAACAGCCATCGGTAGCCGGTGGTGGCGACCACGATCGCACAAACCGCGGTTGCCGCCATCCACGGGCTCGGGATCCTGCGGGTGGCCCTCATTCGAGACGCGGGAATGGCCACCACGGCGTTGAGACTGAACCCGACCGCGACAAGCGTGACGGAAAGCCCCGGATCGCCCGTTCCGAGCACGACTGCGTAGATGAACACTGCCGATCCGCCCAGAGTGAACAGACCCAGGCAGATCAGCAGCACCCGAGCGGCGGCGACCGCCCGGTGGCGCACTCTGGCCCTGGGGAGCTCGCTCACTTCGCTGCGGTAGCCGAACGCAAGCGGAACGAGCGACACACCGGCCAGTGCGGCGAACACGAGCCGGGGTCCCCCCGCTTCCAACAGAATCGACACGAGCGGCGCAGCGACCACCCCGACTACCGGACCGGCCACAGCCACGTCGCCCATGCGGCGGTCATCGCCGAAGGCCTGAACCCAGCCGTACCAGGCCAGCAGGCCGAGAGCGACACCGCTGACCAGGCGCAGCGGCACCAGCAGCGCGAAGTCGGGCAGGGTCGCGGAGAAGAGGTTGGCGGCAGCCGCGCCCAGCAGGGCTGTCACGAAGACGCTCTCGCGGGGCTGCAGCCAACGCCCCGCACCCCACGAGGCGATCACGAACCCGCCAAGCTGGAACACGCCGATCATCGACGCCACGCCGAGGCTGATGCTGTAGTGGTCGGCGATCTCGGGCAGGAGGAACGGCGTTGACACGAAGGCCAGCACGCTGAAGCCGACCGCGAGCAGGATCCCGACCTTGACGGTGGGCCGCAGCAGGTAGACGAGCCGAACCGGACTCTGCACCAGTCGAAGTTACCGTCGCCGCTCGGGCCGCTCTGCCTGCCGGAGGGTGACATCGGCCACACATCGCCCCTGGTGGAGTTGCGCGGCTCTCTGCGAACCCGAGAGTGGGCTCTGAAGGCACGGCTGGCGGTTCGGCGTCTTCCCGAGGCGCTGCGCGGCCCCTCTCTGCGGAGCAGATGGTGCGAGACTGGCTGAATCAAGGGCCTCGTCGGGAGGAGTGCGATGACGTCTCAGCGGCTGTGCGACGGGCAGGTGGCGCTGGTCACCGGGGCCAGCAAGGGCGGCACGGGTACTGCCATCGCGCTGCGCCTGGCGGCCGAGGGCGCCGGGGTGGCGATCACGGCCCGCAGTAGCGACGGCTTGGAGGCCACCCAGTCCCGCATCCGCGAGTTGGGCGGCGAGTGCCTTGTGCTGCCCTCGGACCTGAGCGACCCGCATGGTGCCCGGACAGAGTTGGTGGCGCGCACCGAGGCTGAGTTCGGTCCCATCGACATCCTGGTCAACAACGCCGCGACCGGCGGCTACGGCGCGTTCGAGTCGGTCGGGCCGGAGCGCCTGGAGCGGGCCCTGCAGGTGAACCTGTGGGCGCCGTGGATGTTGATGGCCGAGGTCGTCGGCGGGATGCGCGAGCGGCGCCGGGGCGCGATCGTGAACATCACCACGCTCTCCGCCGAGCTGCCGCCTGGACCGCCGTTCCCGACCAACAAGCCGTCGAAGGCCGGGGCCATGTACGGGGCCAGCAAGGCCGCCCTGAACCGGCTCACCGTGTCGGTGGCCAGCGAGTGCGAGGGCCAGGGAATCGCAGTCAACGCCCTGGCGCCCCAAGGGGCTATCGCGACGCCGGCGCTGGTGGCTGCGGGATGGGTGGAGGGCGTGATGTTCGAACCGCTGGAGACGATGGCCGAGGCGACCCTGGCCCTGTGCACGGCCGACCCCGCGGTGCTGACCGGACGGATCGCGTTCAGTCTCCAGCTGCTGGTCGAATTGCAGCGCCCGGTGCTCGACCTACAGGGAGTGGAGCTGGTCGAAGGCTGGCAGCCCGAGGACCTGCCCGGCATCATCGCCCGCCAGGAGCAGAGCCTCGCGAGCCGAGGCTGGCGCGACGCCTACCGCTTCGGCCGGGTCCACAGTCCCCAGACGCCGAGCGAATAGGCGGCGAGTCATGCAGGTCCTCAGGAGGCGCTAAGCCTGGATCCACCGGCGCGGTGAGCGCTGTGGGGTTGGCGCGTCCACCGGAAAGGCCTCCTGACATGGGAGAATGCTGTTTGCAGTAACGGTCATTCCGGCCACGTGAGGAGGCACTTCCTGTGGGCAGCGTATCGGGTGGGATCGACGGGTTGGAGGTTCGTTTCGACGACGGGTCTTTGGTGGCGGATGCGGGGCTGTTGCTGGCGGGCACGGTGATGGACCGCCTCGGGCTGGAGGCGCTGATCGACGCGGCGGTGCGCCCGCCCGGGTCGGGGCGCGGCTCGGGGGCCAAGGCGCTGTCGGTGGCGGCGTCGATGCTGGTGGGCGGCTCGTTCATCGACGACGCGAGCAGGCTGCGGGCGGGCTCTGCTGGGGCGGTGCTGCCGTTTGAGCCGTTGGCGCCGTCGACTTTGGGGACATGGCTGCGCTCGTTCACGTGGGGACACGTGCGCCAGCTCGACCGCGCCGGCGAGCTGGCGCTCGGCCGGGCGTGGTCTTTGGGCGCGGCGCCCGACGCTGGGGAGATCACGGTGGATCTGGACTCCACGGTCTGTGAGGTCCACGGCACATCCAAGCAGGGCGCCGCCTACGGCCACACCGGCGTGTTGGGCTATCACCCGCTGGTCGCGGCCAGAGACGACACCGGCGAGATGGTCCACGTCCGGATGCGGTCCGGCAGCTCCCAGCGCGGCCACCTGCGGTTTGTGGCCGAGACCCTGGCGAGGCTGCGTCGTCTCGCTCCCGGCGCGGCGGTGACCGTGCGCGCCGACGCGGGGTTCTTCTCCTATGACATGATCGACGCCATCGAGGCCCGCGGCGCGTCGTATTCGATCACGATCCCGCAGAACTCCAAGGTCTCAGCAGCCATAGACGCCATCGGGGACAAAGCCTGGACGCCGATCCCCTACACCGAAGAAGGCATAGCGCAGGTCGCTGAGACCACCATCGAGACCGGCCGCCGCGACCCCGACGGCCCCCGCAAGCTGCGGCTGGTGGCGCGCCGCAGCCGCCTCACAGGCGCACAGGCAACCCTCTGGCCCGACTGGCGCCACCACTGCTTCATAACTGACCGCCACGACCTCGACACCGCCGCCGCCGACGCCTACCACCGAGACCACGCCCGAGTCGAGCTCGCCATTCGTGACCTCAAAGACAACGGCCTCGCCCACTGCCCCTCGGGCAGGTTCTTCGCCAACGCCGCCCACCTCGCCTGCGCCTCGCTCGCCCACAACATCGCCCGCTGGACCGCACGCCTCGGCCGCGCCCAGCACCCCGGCCGCCTCACCGTCGCCAACACACAAAAACAGCGGCTGCTCACCGTCTGCGGCCGCGTCGTCAACCACGGCCGACGACACATCCTGCGCCTGCCCGCCGACTGGCCCTGGCAGCACACCTTCACCCGAGCGCTGCGACACCTCCGCAACCTGCCCCTGCTCATCTGAACCCCCGAACCCAGGGGCCCGGCGTCCCCCAGCACCACCCCCAGCGCCACCAACCGCCAAAGCCCCAACCCCCGGCCCAGCACGCCCGCACCAGCCCGCGGCGCCCGGCGCCGCCCACCAGAACCCACCACGCGCCGAACCAACCCCAACCCCCACCACACCAGCCGCCCACCGGTGGATCCAGGCTAAGAGGCCGAGCGGATAGACCGCGAATCCGGCCCATACGGACGAGGCCGTGGCCCGAGCGGCCCGTGAGCGCACCGAACAAGAGCGGGAGTGGCACCGCTGTGACGCGACCGGCTCATTCATCTATCCGCGCTCGCTCTAAGCGACGCCATGGCCCGAGCGGGCCGTGAGCGCCAGCGAACAAGAGCGGGAGTCACACCGCTGCGAGGCGACGGGGCTCTCACCCAACTTGCGCTCGCATCAGGCCATGATGGTGGCGACGGAAGCGAAGGGATAGGCCATGTTCGACTTGACCGGGCGCACCGCCCTGGTGACGGGCGCGGGCCGCAACATCGGCGCGGGAATCGCACGAGGTCTGGCCGGCCAGGGTGCCCATGTGGTGGTGAACGACTTCTTTGCGGACCGCGCCGACGCGGCGGCCGAGGAGATCGCCCAGGCGGGTGGGAGGGCCACGCCCGCCGCCTTCGACGTGACCGACCTGGACGCAGTCATGGAAGCCGTCGCCGGGATCGGCACCATAGACATCCTGGTGAACAACGCTGGCCTGGCCGGGCCGACGGACATGAGGGCGGAGCAGTTCCGCGACATGGATCCGGCCGACTGGCGGGCCGCCGTAGACGTGAACCTCTACGGGGTGATGAACTGCTGCCACGCCGTGCTGGACGGCATGTGCGAGCGGGGCTGGGGGCGCATCATCACCATCTCGTCGGCTGCGGGAACCCACGGAGTGAACATCGGGGTGGCTCCCTACAGCGCGGGCAAGGGCGGGGGCTTGGCCTTCACTCGCTCGCTGGCCTTGGAGGTGGCCCGCAAGGGTGTGACGGCCAACACGCTGGCGCTGGGACTCTTCGAACGCAGGAACCGGGAGATAACCGAGCACTTCGCCAGGGCAGTCCCGGTGGGGCGCACCGGCCGGCCCGAAGATGTGGCCGCGGCCTGCGTGTGGCTCGCCTCCGACGAGGCCGAGTGGGTAACCGCCCAGACGATCGGCATCAACGGCGGCTCGCTGACGAGCTGACGCCCGGCTGCGAAATTGATGACGAATCCGACCCTAGGGACCCACTATCGCCACCAATTTCGAGACGGGCCGCCGCGACGCGCCTCGAGGGTGCGTGCAATCCTAAGTTTGGGCATTGCGGCGGTCCGGGAGGAGGAGCCATGAGACTCGAGGGGAAGGTGGCGCTGATCACCGGCACGGCCAGCGGGATCGGCCGGGCTACCGCGCTGCGCTTCGCTGAAGAGGGTGCCCGTGTGGTGGCGGCCGACATCGTCGAGGCCAACGGCGAGACGGTCGAGATGATCCGAGCGGCCGGGGGCGAGGCCACCGCGGTGCATGCCGACGTGTCCGACGACGCCGAGGTCGCGCTGGCAGTCAAGACCGCGGAGGCCACCTACGGGCGGCTGGACATCGCCTTCAACAACGCCGGGATCATGCTGGCCGACGACGCTGACGCCATTGCCACCACGGAAGAGACAATCGACAAGACGCTGGCGGTCAACCTCAAGGGCGTGCTGTACGGCTGTCGGCACCAGATCCCGGCCATGCGCCGGGCGGGCGGAGGCTCGATCATCAACACGGCGTCGTTCGTGGCGTCGGTGGGCGCGGCCACGCCCCAGATCGCCTATACCGCCTCGAAGGGCGCGGTGCTGTCGCTGACCCGCGAGCTGGCCGTGATCCATGCCCGGGAGAACATCAGGGTCAACGCCCTGTCGCCGGGGCCGCTGCGCACCGAGCTGCTCATGTCGTACCTCGACACCGACGAGAAGCGCCAGCGGCGCCTGGTGCACGTGCCCATGGGCCGCTTCGGCGAGGCTGCCGAGATGGCTTCGGCCGCACTATTCCTGGCCTCGGACGACTCGTCCTACATGACCGGCGCCAACCTGCTGGTCGACGGCGGCCTCACCGCCGCCTACGTCACCCCCGAGTAGTAACTCCCCAAGATCTCGGGTTGGTTATCCGCGCTGAGTCCACAAAATCACCCCGAGAATCCCGGTCCCAGGTCGCCCCAAGGATCTCGGGTTGGTTATCCGCGCTGAGTCCACAAAATCACCCCGAGATTCCCCGGGCCAGGTCGCCCCCGGAATCTCGGGTTTGTTTTGGGCGCTGGGTCCACAGGAATCACCCCGAGAAATCTTGGGGGCGGTCGCCGGGGCGCTATCGGGGCTCGCGGGGCAGGCCTAGGAGGCGTTCGCCGATGATGTTGCGCATGATGGCCGATGTGCCGCCCTGGATGGTGTAGGCGGGGGCGTAGCAGATGGAGTTGGGCAGGGCGTCACCCACCAGAGCGGCCGGGCCGAGCACTCGGGCCGCGAACTGGGCCACCCGCTGCTCGTGCTCGGTGCAGAATGCCTTGGTGCCCGCGCTGTAGTCGGCGGAGCCCTCGCCCAGCACGCCCCGGTACACCATCAGCCGACCCAGACGGTAGCCGGTCTCGATGGCCGCGATCTCTTGGCGTGTCTGGGGATCGGCAAGGTCGGCGTGCTCCAGGGCGAGGTCGTATAGAGGCCGGTTGGACACCAGCCGGTCGATGCCTCCCCGCTCGAATCCGAGCTGCACCATGGTCTGCTTGAACGCCCCGCCCTCGGCGCCGACGAGGTTGGTGACCGGCACCCGCACGTCGGTGAGGAACATCTCGCAGAAGTGCGAGTTGCCGACCATGTCGCGCACCGGCCGGACCTCGATGCCGTCGAGGTCCATGGGCACGATCAGCTCGCTGAGGCCCCGATGGGGCGGACCGTCGCTGCTGGTGCGGCAGATCAGATAGCAGTACTCGGCGGTGGTCGCGCCGCTGGTCCAGATCTTCTGGCCGTTGACCACGTAGTGAGCGCCGTCTCGCACGGCGGACGTCTTCAGCGAGGCCAGGTCTGACCCGGCGTCGGGCTCGCTCATTCCGATGCACCAGGACGCCTCCCCCGACAGCATCCCGGGCAGGAACGCGGCCTTCTGGGCGCCGGTGCCGTAGGTGTAGATGGACGGGCCCATCTGACGGTCGGCGAACCAGCTGGCCGCGATGGGCGCGCCGGCGCTGATCATCTCCTCGGCCATGATGATGCGCTCGATGCCTGGCCGCCCTCCCCCGCCGTAGGTGGCCGGCCAGGTCATCCCGATGAAGCCCTCGGCTGCCAGCACCTTGGAGAACTCCTTGCAGTGCCCGTTGATCCACGAGTCGTTCCACTGGCCGTAGTCGGCCACGCCCTGCTGGGCCACGGCCCGGGCCCGGGCCCGCAGCGCCTCCCACTCGGGGCGCATGGAGAAGTCGAGGCTCACGGCAGCCTGTATATCCGGGTGGCGGTGCCCGAGAACAGATCCTCCTGCTCGGCGTCGCTATAGCCAGCGGCCATGATCTGCAGCGCGTTCCACAGCACCGTGTAGGGCAGCGTCTGGCGGTCCACTGGGAAGTTGGACTCGAACATGCAGCGGTCCGGCCCGAACGCGTCGATGCAGAACCGCACGTCGTCGCCCCAGTGCTCGGCCACCTCCTCGGAGCCCGGCGGCGTGTCCCTGGTCGTCCAACCCGTGCCGTAATACATGTCCATGCCGATACCGCCCACCTTGAGCATTACGTTGGGGCAGCCCGCCACCAGCCGCATCGACGCCTTCCAATCCGCCCGGGCCTGGCGGCGGTCACGGCCGTACGGCCCCACCCCCAGCGGCCCGCCCAGATGGTCGAGCACGATCGTCAGCTCCGGCACGGCTCCGGCCAGCGCGGCCAACTCCGGAAGCTGGGGGTGGTACAACCAGGCGTCGAAGCTGAAGCCCATCGCCGCCAGGCGGCGAGCGCCGGCCCGGAACTTCTTGGCGCTCATCATGTGCTCGAACGGGCTGTGGTGGCTGTTGTGGATGTCGTCGCTGGCGTCCCAGCCGGTGGCGTGGCGGATCCCCCGGAACCGGCCCTCGCTGGCCGCGTCGTGGGCGGCCAGGACCTCCTCGACTGCGTCGCCCAGCATCAGGTCGGCGTGGCTGACGATGCCCGCGATGGTCGGACCGCCCGCGGCATCGAGCGCGTCGGCCTCGCCGGCCGCGAACTTGGTCTCCCCCACCGGCTTCATGTGCTCGGCGCAGTCGGTGCCGTAGTTCGACATGCAGTCGACGAACACGGTCTTGACGACGTTGTGGCTCCCGGTCAGATCCTCCAGCAGCTCAGGTGCCAAATAGGTGCCCAGAGACCCCCTCCACTGGTGCCCGTCCCACAGGTGGTGGTGCGGATCGACGATCACCCGGTCCGGGTCCACGGCCTCCTCCTGCCGCCGAGCCAGCCACCCCATGCGGATCAGATCCATCAAGCCCTCCTCTCGGGGCCGCGATCGGACTAGTCAGCTGACCGAACTGCTCCACGAGGCGCGGGGCAGCTGCTTGGCCTTGTCTACGAACGGGAGCGTGTCGACGACCGCCTCGTGCGGGGTCCCGTCGTGGTCGTGCAGCCAGACGGTCTGGCCGTACCAGTCGCCGCCCGGCAGGGGCCGGTCGAAGCGCACGTAGCCGATCCCGGCGTCGAGCGTGGGCGACCACGTTCCGATCGTCATGTGCCCGACCGGACCGCTGTTGAAGTGGACTCGCATACCGGACTGCGGCATGGCGGTGGCGCACACCAGCCCGAAGAGCAGTTGGCTTCGGTCGGCGGTCTCCAGCGCGGCCCGTCCGATGAAGTCGTCCTTGTCGAGCTTGACAAACTGCCCGAGCCCGGCGCCGTAGGGCGTGAGGCCCGGCTCGATGTCGCTGCCGTTGTCGAGGATGCCGGACTCGATGCGCCGGATGCCCATCGACGACGACGAGCTGAACTCCATCCCGTAGGGCTCCCCGCAGGCCAACAGGCCGTCCCAGAGGGCATCGTGGTCGGTGGGCTCCGGGCCGCTGTTGCAGTAGATCTCGATTCCCGTTTCCCCTGTCCATCCCGTGCGGGACACCCACAGCCGCTGGCCGCAGATGTCGAAGAAGTCGGCATGGAAGTACTTGAAGTCGGGCGACAGCCCGCCGCCTATGGCCGCGTCGAGCACATGGAGCGACTTCGGTCCCTGGATCTGCAGCACCCGAGACTTTGGATCGGTGACCTCGGCGTCGAGCCCGATGGCGCCGGCGGCCAGCCAGCTCTCGAACTCGCCGTTGGCCTTGACGTACATGTAGCGGTCCTCGGCCAGGCGCATGACTACGCCGTCCATGAGGATGGTGCCGTCGTCGTGGCAGGCGAGGCCGTAGCGGGCCCGCCCGACCGGGAGGGTCTCGGCCCGGCAGGTGAGGACGCGCTCCAGCAGCCGGCCGGCGTGGGGGCCGACGATTTCGACCGGCTTCTCGGGGACGTCGTACATCATCACACCCCGGCGCAGCTTCCAGTAGTTGGGGACCGGGTCCTCGCCGTCGGAGATCTTGAGGGGGTACAGCCGGCCGCAGTACAGGCCGAAGACGGTCTGGTCGGTGACGTACCGGTCGGCGAAGGGGGACTGCTCGATGCGGAACGCGCTCAGCCGAATGGTGCCGAATGACTCAATGTAGAAGTGCCTGTCCCGGCTCATCGATACCTCAAGCGCTTAGCGCGCGCGAATGGGCGTGACCGCGTCGCATCGGCATGACTCCCCGCTCTTGTTCGCTTCGCTCGCGGCCGCTCGGCCACGGCCTCGAATCGGCTCCTCGCGAAGATGCACATGACTCGCTCCCTATGCGCGCGGCCTCTCGGTGGGCCGGCTCAGGGTAGCCACGCATCCCGTGTGCCACGATTGTGGCCATGGTTGACACCGCGCCTCCCGATGAGGCCGAGATTCTCGGGACCGCGGTCACCTCGTCGGGGCTGGCCGCGGAGGCTCCGGTGCGGATCCCGGTGCAGCGCTACATATCGGCCGGGTTCGCCGGGCTGGAGCATGAGCGGCTGTGGCCCAGGGTTTGGCATGTCGCCTGCACCACCGATCACGTAGCCGCCCCCGGCGACTGGTTCGAGCACCGGCTGGGGAAGTATTCGGTGCTGCTGGTGCGGGGCGACGACGGTGTGCTGAGGGGCTTCCAGAACGTTTGCCGCCACCGGGGCAACACCATCTGCCAGGGCTCGGGCACCGGCGCGAGCGAACTGCGCTGCCCGTACCACCGCTGGGCGTGGGACCTCGCCGGCCGGCTGCGCGAGATTCCGTCTCGTCGAGGCTTCGGCCCGCTGCGCAATGAGGACCTGGGGTTGGTGCCGGTCCGGGTCGACACTTGGGCCCGCCTGGTGTTCGTGAACCTGGACCTCGACGCCGAGCCGCTGACCGACTGGCTGGAGGGCATCCCCGGCGACATCGCCTGGGCCAACCTGGACGAGTTCCGCTGCGCTTACTCAACCGTCACGCCGGTCAACTGCAACTGGAAGGTGGTCAACGACGGCTTCTCGGAGACCTACCACGTGCAGGGCCTGCACCGGGAGATGCTGGCCAGCATCGACGACGTCAACGCCCCTCAGCGGATCTGGAATCGCCACAGCTCCTCATACCAGCGCTACGGGGTGCCCAGCCCCCGCCTGGGCCGCAACGTCGACGACCAGACGGTGTGGGACTCCTTCGTGATGACCGAGGGCGGGCGCATGGGACCGGCCTACCGCGAACCCTGCGATGCACCCGACGTACCTGACGGCTTGACCCTCCAGGACGTGATCGCCCGGAAGATCCGCGAGCATCAGGCCACCCTCGGCGTGGACCTGTCGAGCTACGACACCGCCCAGATCATGAGCCTCAGCCAGTACAACCTGTTTCCCAACACGACCGTGCTGGTGAGCGCCGACCTATTCACCGTGATGACGGCCCGACCCGGTCCCACTCCCGACGAGGGCGAGCTGGCCATCATCAACCTCCGCCGTATGCCGTCGGCGGAGGCCCAGGCCTCCTCGCCGGTTCATGTAGCCGTGGGGGTCGACAAGGCCGACTTCGGGTTCGTGCTCAACCAGGACCTCAGCGTGATCCGCACCATGCAGAACGGCCTGCACCAGCCTGGGCTGTCCCACATCGTGCTGTCGGGCGAGGAGTGCCGGATCATCAACATGCACCGCCACCTGGAGCAGTACCTCGGCCTCGAGCCCGGCGGATGGGAACCAGGCTCGTAACGGCGGGCCCGTGTAGGTCGACTACCGGATGGCGAGGCGGAGCGTGAGTTCGTAGACCCCGTCGCCCAGCCACTTGCGGACGAACAGGGCCGGTCGCCCCAACATTCCCTTGACGTACCGGCGGCGCGGCTTGTCGGTGGTTGCGGCCTCCAGGAACACCTTGGCCAGCACCTCGGCCTTGGTGCCTCGGTCCGCGACGCGCCCGCTGTCCCTCATCCTGAGAAGCGGCGCTACCTGGGTCCCATAGGCGCCGTGGCCGTACTTCCGCAGCTGGTCGGCTGCCAAATCACCGAAGTCGGTTCTGATCAGGCCCGGCTCGATGACCACGACCTGGATGTTGAACGGTGCGGTCTCGAGGCGCAGGCAATCCGACCAGCCCTCCAGGGCGTGCTTGGTGGCGTGGTACCACGACCCGAAGGGCGAGAAGACCTTGCCCCCGACCGAGGAGACGTTCACGATCCGGCCCGAGCCCTGAGCCCTCATATGGGGTAGGACTAGCTGGGTGAGGTGGGCCACGCCGAAGAGGTTCACCTCGAACTGGTACCTGGCGTCGTCGAGCGGGATCTCCTCGACCGGTCCGTACAGGCCGAAGCCCGCGTTGTTGATCAACACGTCAATACGACCCTCGGTCTCGACGATCCGGTTCACGGCCCGCTCGTTGTCGTCGCCCTTGGTCACGTCCAACTCGACCGGGGTAACGCCGTGGCTGGTCAGGTCCGCCATACGGTCCATCCGGCGGGCGGCGGCGTAGACGCGGTGACCCTCGCGGACCAGCAGGATGGCAGCCTCGCGGCCCATGCCCGCCGACGCTCCGGTTAGCAGCACAACCTTGCTCATTACCTTGACTCCTGATGAACGAGGCTCGCGGCCTCTACCCTGCCGGGCACTCTATGGAGACCGATGACGCCGCCATCCACAACGACGACTTCCGGCTGGCCAACGGCCTGGGCGGCGAGGCGCTGACGATCCCGTCGGCCAACCCCAGGAATTTCCATCAAGCGATCTCCGACACCGCCGCGATGCCGGGCCAGGACCTGCTGGCCAAGCTGTTCCTGCCCGAGGGACCGGGGCCGTTCCCGGTGGTGATCATCGCCCCGGGCAGCCTCGGGCTCCAGTTGCATCACATGGAGATCGCAGCCGCAATCACCGACGGCGGTGTCGCGGCCTGCGCCATCGACCCGTTCAGCACCCGCAGCGTTGTCAGCACTGTCGTGCGGCAGGTCCAGTTCTCGTTCGCGGCCAGCGCCTGGGACGTTCTGGCCGCGGCCGAGGTCCTCGCAGTCCGCCCCGACATCGACTCGGCCCGGATCGGCGCTCAGGGCCACAGCCGGGGCGGCTCGGCCGTGCTCAACGCGGCGTCGGTGCACCTCGCGGCCGCAACCAAAGCCCCCAAGCTCGTTGGGGTGTACGCCGCCTACCCATGGTCGGGGCAGCAGTTCCTCGACCCAGCGGTCGGCGCCACCCGGGTCCGGGCCATCATCGGCGACCGCGACGACTGGTGCCCGCCGGTGCAGGTCCAGGCCCACATCCAGGCCATTCGGGCCGCGGGCGGCGACGCCACTGTGCGGATAGTGCCCGGCGCCAACCACAGCTTCGATCGCGCCACCCCCCTGGAGTACATACCGGAGGCGTCGGTGACGCCGGGGGCGCCCACCTTCTACATCGCCGACGACGGCGCCTTCATCCTGCCCACCTCCGACGAGCCCGATCCGGAGTTGGTCGACCGTGACGGCTTCCAATACGCCATTGAGGCCGGTTTCGGAGTGCGCGGCGCCCACATCTCCGGCAATCCCGATCTCGTGCCGCTCTTCTACGACGACATGATGTCGTTTTGGACCGACGTCATGGCCCCGACCCGTGAGTCTCGCGTACGAAATTGATGACATATTCTGCGGTGCCTGCCAGAAAGCGCCCGTCGCCGCCGGTCAGGAAACCTTGCAGGAAACCTGAGAGATCGACACCATCAACCCCCCAACAGCCAAGGAGCTTCGATGACCACCCAAGACGCCAGCCCCGCTGCCGAAGCCGCGCCCGCCGGAGGATGCCCCGTGCTGCACCAGACGCCCGCGGCGATGGGCTCGCTGGCCAACCAGCACTGGTGGCCCGAGCAGCTGAACCTGAGGCCGCTGAACAAGAACTCGCCGAAGATCGACCCGATGGGCGAGGGCTTCGACTACGCCGCCGAGTTCAACAGCCTCGACCTCGCCGCGGTGAAGTCCGACATCGCCGATGTGCTCACCACGTCGCAGGACTGGTGGCCGGCCGACTACGGCCACTACGGGCCGCTGATCATCCGGATGGCGTGGCACAGCGCCGGCACCTACCGCATCCACGACGGCCGGGGCGGCGGCGGCTCAGGCACCCACCGCTTCGCGCCGCTCAACAGCTGGCCCGACAACGCCAACCTCGACAAGGCCCGCCGCTTGCTGTGGCCGGTCAAGCAGAGGTACGGCCGCAAGATCTCATGGGCCGACCTGATGATCCTGGCCGGCAACGTGGCCTTGGAGTCGATGGGCTTCAAGACGTTCGGCTTCGGCGGCGGCCGGGTGGACGTGTGGGAGCCCGAGGAGGACATCTACTGGGGTCCCGAGACCGGCTGGCTCGATGATGAGCGCTACAGCGGCGACCGGGAGCTGGCCGACCCGCTGGGCGCGGTGCAGATGGGCCTCATCTACGTGAACCCCGAGGGCCCCAACGGCACTCCCGACCCGCTGGCCGCGGCCCGCGACATCCGCGAGACGTTCTCCCGCATGGCCATGGACGACACCGAGACGGTGGCGCTGATCGCCGGGGGCCACACCTTCGGCAAGACCCACGGCGCGGCCGACGGCGACCAGTACGTCGGCCCCGAGCCCGAGGGCGCCAGCCTCGAGGAGCAGGGCCTGGGATGGACCAGCACCTTCGGCACCGGCGTGGGCGGCGACGCCATCACCAGCGGCCTAGAGGGAACGTGGACACCGACCCCGGTGGCGTGGGACAACTCCTTCTTCGAGACCCTGTTCTCCTACGAGTGGGAGCTGACCAAGAGCCCCGCGGGCGCCTGGCAGTGGGTTCCGGTAGACGGCGGCGGGGCCGGCACCGTGCCCGACGCCCACGACCTGTCGAAGAGCCACACCCCCGTGATGCTGACGACCGACCTGTCTCTGCGCATGGACCCGGCCTACGAGGCGATATCGCGTCGCTTCCTGGAGAACCCCGACGAGTTCGCCGACGCCTTCGCCCGGGCGTGGTTCAAGCTCGTGCACCGCGACATGGGTCCGGTGGCCCGGTATCTGGGTCCGGAGGTCCCCGACGAGGAGCTGATCTGGCAGGACCCCGTCCCCGCGGTCGACCACGAGCTGGTGGACGACGCCGATGTGGCCGCCCTCAAGGCTCAGATCCTAGAGTCGGGGCCGTCGGTGTCGCAGCTGGTGGCGACCGCCTGGGCCTCGGCCTCGACGTTCCGCGACAGCGACATGCGCGGCGGGGCCAACGGCGCCCGCATCCGTCTCGCCCCCCAGAGCGGCTGGGAGGCTAACGATCCGGCCTCGCTGGCCGAGGTGCTGGCCGCGCTGGAGGGCGTGCAGGCCGAGTTCAACGCAGCCCAGAGCGGCAACAAGCGGGTGTCGCTGGCGGACCTGATCGTGCTGGGCGGCTGCGCCGCGGTCGAGGAGGCCGCCCGGCGGGCCGGCGTCGACGTCTCGGTCACCTTCTCGCCGGGGCGCACCGACGCCTCGGCCGAGCAGACCGACGTCGAGTCGTTCGCGGTGCTGGAGCCGACCGCCGACGGGTTCCGTAACTACTGGCGCTCCGGCGACAAGCGCCGCCCCGAGACGGTGTTGGTCGACAAGGCCAGCCTGCTGTCTCTGACCGCGCCCGAGATGACGGTGCTGGTCGGCGGGCTGCGTGCCTTGGACGCCAACTCGGCGGGATCGTCTCTCGGCGTGCTCACCGACCGGGCCGGGACGCTGACCAACGACTTCTTCGTGAACCTGCTCGACATGGACACAGAATGGCGAGTGTCTGAGACAGAGCACGTCTACGAGGGCCGCGACCGCGACAGCGGCGAACTGCGCTGGACGGCCACCGCCGTCGACCTGGTACTCGGCTCGAACTCCCAGTTGCGGGCCATCGCCGAGGTCTACGGATCAGACGACGCGCAGGAGAAGTTGGTGCACGACTTCGTGGCGGCGTGGGACAAGGTCATGAACCTGGACCGCTTCGACCTGTCCTGAGCCTCAAGGGCGGCCCGACTCGCCGCCGGTAGCACGCCTACTCTTGTGGCGATGCAGGACGGCAGGATCGCGCTGGTGACCGGGGCTGGCAGCGGTGTGGGCCGGGCGGCCGCGGTTGCCCTGGCCCGCGACGGCTGGCATGTGGTGGCGGTCGGCCGGCGCGCCGATCCGCTGGCCGAGACGGTCGCAGAGTGCGAGGGCGAGGGCGGCTCCGGCTCGGCCGTGACGGCGGACGTGAGCGACCCGGCGTCGGTGTCGGCCCTGTTCGATCGCGTGCAGGCCGATCATGGCCGCCTCGATCTGCTGTTCAACAATGCGGGCACGGCCGCGCCGCCGGTGCCCGTCGACGAACTCGCCGTCGAGCAGTGGCGGCGGGTGGTGGATGTGAACCTCACCGGCTCGTTTCTGTGCGCCCGGCAGGCGTTCCGGCTGATGAAGGCCCAGGATCCCTCCGGCGGGAGGATCATCAACAACGGGTCGGTGTCGGCCCATGTGCCCCGGCTCCACAGCGCCCCGTACACGGCCACCAAACACGCGATCACCGGACTAACCAAGTCGCTGTCGCTCGACGGACGGCCCTTCGGCATCACCTGCGGCCAGATCGACATCGGCAATGCCCTAACGCCGCTCACGACCCGCATGCACGAGGGAGTGTTCCAGGCCGACGGCAGCATCCGACCGGAGCCGACGATGGACGCGGCCGACGTCGGCCGGGCGGTGGCCTACATGGCCAGCCTTCCCGCCGACGCCAACGTGCTCACAATGACGGTAATGGCCAACGGCATGCCATTCATCGGCCGCGGCTGAGGCTGTCGGTGACGGCCAAACCCACTCCGCTGGTGGGCCGGGGCTGACGCCGGTGCGGGTCCTCATCACGGGCGGCGCGGGCATGATCGGCCGCAAGCTGACGTCCCGGCTGCTGGAGCGGGGTCACCTGCGCGGCACGAGCATCGACGCCGTCGATCTAGTCGACCTGGTCGAGGCCCCGGTCGAGTCTGAGCTGTGCATCGCCCATGTGGCCGATCTCGCCGACCCGGGCGAAGCCGAGGCAGTCGTCGCGCTGGCACCCGACGTGGTGTTCCACCTCGCCGCAGTGGTCTCCGCCGAGGCCGAGACCGACTTCGACAAAGGCATGGCAGTGAACCTTGACGGCACCCGGCAGCTGTTCGACGCCATCCGTCACTCCCCCGGCGCGCCTCGGGTGGTCTATGCCTCGTCGATAGCGGTGTTCGGCGCGCCGTTCCCCGATCCGATTCCCGACGACTTCCATCCCACCCCGCTCACCTCCTACGGCACCCAGAAGCTGATCGGCGAGACGCTGCTGGCCGACTACTCCCGGCGCGGCTTCCTCGACGGCGTAGGGATCCGGCTCCCGACCGTCAGCGTCCGTCCCGGCGCACCCAACGCGGCCGCCTCAAGCTTCTTCTCGGGCATCATCCGCGAGCCGCTCGCCGGCTTGGAGGCGGAACTACCGGTGAGCCGCGACGTGAGACATCCCCACGCCAGCCCCCGAGCGGCGGTCGGGTTCCTGGTCCATGCCGCCGAGATCGACACGTCGAGGCTGGAAGGCCGCCGCAACCTCACCATGCCGGGAGTGTCGGTCACGGTCGGCGAGCAGATCGAAGCTCTCGGCCGGGTGGCCGGCCCCGAAGCGGTGGCACTGATCACCGAATCACCCGATCCCGCCGTGGCCGAGATCGTCGCCGGATGGCCGTCACGCTTCGACACCGCCCGAGCCGATGCCCTCGGTTTCGCGGCCGACGCCACCTACGACGACATCATCCGGGCCTACATCGAGGACGACCTGCGCTGACGAGATGCGAGGCCGAGGGCGCTGTCGTTACCCCCGAGCCCTGGCAGGGTCCGCTTCGACGATCGCCGTGACGGTCTTGCGGCCGAGGCCCGCCGCCTCGGCGATCTGCCGCAACGAGGCACCAGCCCGGTGGGCGACCCGGATCATGTCGTCGCGGATGGCGATCTCCTTGTCGGCCCGTTCGGCACAGAGGCCGACCACGGCGAGAGCGGTCCCGACCTCGTAGTCGAGGCCCGACCGGTACTTCTCCATTCTCGCGATTGCGGCGGACACGTCCGCTTCGGTATAGCTCATTGCTCCTCCTGAAGGCCGGCGGCCAGCTTGTCTAGGATGCTGAGGAGGGTCGCGAGGCGCGGCGTCAGTTCGGCGGACGTCTCAGCGATACTCAGGTGCGCGACGACCATCCCCATCAGCTCCAGCGCTTCGATCCGCTCCAGCTCAACACGTGCCATTGGCCCATATTGTACCACTAGTGGCCCATATTGCACCATCAACGGTGTTCGTCGCCGAGCACGCGGTCCCAGACACCGACGGAGCGGTGGATGCTGGCGAACGAGTCTGTAGAGGGCACCGGTTCGATCCGGACTAGCAGACGGGTAAGTGAGCCGGGACCGTTAGCGTGAGTCCGGTGAGCGGCACCGACCCCGGCGGCAGTCAGGATCCAGATGTGAGCGTTCTGGAAAGACTGCCGGAGGACTGGGATCGGGCCCTGGCGGTGGTGGCCCATCCCGACGATCTCGAGTACGGCGCGTCGGCGGCCGTCGCCCGCTGGACCGCCATGGGCAAGGACGTCCGCTACGTGCTGGCCACCCGGGGCGAGGCCGGCATCGATTCAATGCCTCCGGACCAGGCCGGCCCACTGCGCACCGCAGAGCAGGTGGCTGCCGCGGCCGCCGTGGGCGTCTCGGTGGTCGAGTTCCTGGATCACCCCGACGGCCTGGTCGTCAACGGGCCGGCGCTGCGGCGGGACCTGGCCGCGGCCATCCGCCGTCACCGGCCCGAGGTGATCATCGGGTCGAACTACCGCGACCGGTGGGGAGACTCGGGGCCTTGGAACCACGTCGATCACCGCGAGCTCGGCCGCGCTCTGCCCGACGCCGCACGGGACGCGGCCAATCGCTGGCTGTTCAGCGACGCGGGCGAGCCGTGGAGCGGCGTGAGTTGGATCGCCTACGCATCCTCTTCGGCGCCCACCCACGCGGTGGACGTCACCGATCACATCGGTGCGGGTGTGGCGTCGCTGGTCTGTCACAGCACCTACATCGAGAGCCTCGGTGACCAGGCCTTCGATCCGGACTCGTTCCTGCGCGACACCTGCCACCGGGTCGGCGAGACCCTGGGCGTGCAGTTCGGCGTCGCCTTCGAGCTGATCCCGGCGTGATGCTCGGCGCCTGAGGGTCGCCCTCAGGGCAGTGGAGTACGTCAATAGGACTGTCCGCGCTGCGGGTCAGTGGTTGTGGCGGGGGAGGCCGTGGGTGCGGGCGGTGTCGCGGTACTTCAGGGCGGGGCGCAGGACCATGCCTTCGTCCATCTGGGTGATCATCGACCGCTGGATCTCCTGCCAGGGGGTGTGCGACTCTGGCACCGGGTAGCCGCCCGCGGCCTCTAGCTCGGCCCGGCGGCCCTCGAGCTCGGCCTCGTCGACGAGCATGTCGGCGCGGCCGCGGCGCAGGTCGATGCGGATGCGGTCGCCGGTTCGCAGCAGGGCCAGCCCGCCGCCTACGGCGGCCTCGGGCGAGGCGTTGAGGATCGACGGCGACCCGGACGTGCCCGACTGCCGGCCGTCGCCGATGCACGGCAGCGAGTGCACTCCCCGCACCAGCAGAGCGGCCGGGGGCTGCATGTTGACCGCCTCGGCCGCGCCGGGGTATCCGACCGGCCCGACCCCGCGCACGATGAGCATGCAGTGCTCGTCGATGTCGAGGTCGGGGTCCTCGATGCGGGCCCGGTAGTCCTCGGGGCCGTCGAACACGATGGCCCGGCCCTCGAAGGCGTCGGGGTCGTCGGGGTCGGACAGGTAGCGCAGCCGGAACTCCTCGGAGATGACGCTGGTCTTCATGATGGCGCTGTCGAACAAGTTGCCCGACAGGTGCACGAAGCCGGCGTCTTCCTTCAAGGGCTCTGCGGCGCTGCGGATCACGTCGGGGTCGGCGATGCGCACCCCCTCGCAGTTCTCGCCGATGGTGCGCCCGTTGGCGGTGAGCGCCTCGGGATGGGGCAGCAGCCCGCTGCGGATCAGCTCGCCCACCACCGCGGGCACCCCGCCGGCGTGGTGGAAGTCCTCCCCGAGGTACTCCCCCGCCGGCATGAGGTTGACCAGCAGCGGCACGGCCAGGCCGTGCTTCTGCCAGTCGTCGTTGTCGAGAGCGACGCCCAGGTGCGCGGCGATGGCGTTGAGGTGGATCGGAGCGTTGCTCGACCCGCCGATGGCGGAGTTCACCACGACGGCGTTCTCGAAGGCCTGCCGGGTCATGATGTCGGTGGGGCGCAGGTCCTCGCGCACCATCTCCACGATCCGCACCCCGGTGCGGTAGGCCGTCTGGCCCCGCTCCCGGTACGGCGCGGGGATGGCGGCTGAGCCGGGCAGTTGCATGCCCAGCGCCTCGGTCAGGCTGTTCATGGTGGTGGCGGTGCCCATGGTGGAGCAGTAGCCCACCGACGGCGCGGCCGAGGCCACCATGTCGATGAAGCCGGTCTCGTCGATCTCGCCGGCGGCGTAGAGCTCGCGGGCCTTCCAGATGATGGTGCCCGAGCCGGTGCGCTCGCCCTCGTGCCAGCCGTTGAGCATCGGGCCGACCGACAGCGCGATGGCGGGCAGGTTGACGGTGGCCGCGGCCATGAGGCACGCCGGGGTGGTCTTGTCGCAGCCGATGGTGAGCACCACCCCGTCGAGGGGATAGCCCTGCAGCACTTCGACGATGCTCAGGTAGGCGAGGTTGCGGTCGAGCGCGGCGTTGGGGCGCTTGCCGGTCTCCTGGATGGGGTGCACCCCGAACTCGAAGGCGACCCCGCCCGCGGCGCGGATGCCCTCGCGCACCCGTTTGGCCAGCTCCAGGTGGTGCCGGTTGCACGGCGAGAGGTCCGAGCCGGTCTGGGCGATGCCGATCTTGGGCTTGTCGGACTGGAGCTCCTCGCGGGTGAGCCCGTAGTTTGCGTAGCGCTCAAGGTAGATGCCCGACATGAGCGGATCGTCCACAATGTCGAACCAGGCCGATGACCGCAGCCCGCTCCGCCCGGGCCCCGGATCGGGGCCGGCCGCAGGGTGCAGGCGGCGAGGTTCGCCGGATCCGGGTGCAGCAGCCATCGCAGCCACGTTAGGCGCTGGGCCGGCGCGTGAGGCTCAGCGGGAGACTTCGTCGAGCACGCGGGCCAAGACGCCTACGAAGCGGTGCATGTCGGTGACGCATGGCCTGATGTCTGCGCCGCTCGCCACGCTCGCGAGGAGCCGGGGATGAGCGACTACAGCTTGACCCAGCCTTCGGGGGGTTCCTTGCCGGGATGCAGGGTTACGCATTGAGGGCAGGTTCGAAGTTCTTCGTGCCGGTAGAAGCGCTCGAACAGCGGGGGCAGGTCGCGCACGATGCTGGTCAGGATCACCTCGACGCGGTGTACGAGTGACCGGCACTCGAAGCAGTGACCATGAGGTCGGCGTCCTCCCAGACCTGCTGGTTGCCGACCGGCGGCTTGAGCAGATCGCGGTGTTCGTCGATCCACTTCCGAAAGTTGAATGCCGCAAGGCGGGTTCCGTCTGCCATGACCGCTCCTTCCTGGATCACACCCGCAGTCCGCATTGCTCGAAGGCCTCGCGTGTGGCCGTCTTCTCGTTGTCGGTCAGTTCCAGCAGCGGTGGGCGGACGCGGCCTCCGACCTGTCCGAGCAGTTCCTGCCAGTACTTCTGGTGGGCGTGGGGCTTCTCGGCCAGCCTGGTCCGCTTCAGCGCGTCGCGCACCGGGTTGAGGCTCTCGCTGATGCGACGCGCTCGGGCCGCATCGCCCGCGAAGGCGGCCTGGGTGTAGTCGTGCATTCGCCGGTCGGCGGCTGTTTGCAGCAGGTAGGGCGGCGACGAGCACAGGTAGAGCTTCCAGCCGAGTTCGAGGATGTTGTCGAGCCACTCGTCCTCCGACGCGGTGCTCACCTGGATGCGGTCGGAGGCCAGCTCGGTGAGCTCGGCGTACATCGGGCGGGGGACGCTGTACTTGATGGCCACCACGTTGTCGAGGTCCGCCAGCCGGTCGCAGAGTTGGGGCGACATCAGATATCCGCTGTCGGGATGGCTCCACAGCGCGATGCCGATGTCGACGCTCTTCGAGATCGTCTCGTAGTACCGGTACACGGTCTCGTGGCGCTCGTGCACGAAGTGCAGCGTGGGGGCGTGCACCACGATGTAGTGCGCCCCGGCGCCCTGCGCGTGGCGGGCGAGATCGAGGACCACATCGAGGTTCTGGTCCGAGCACGACATCATGGTCTGGGCCCCCGGAGCGGCGGCCTCCACGGCCAGCTCCAGGCACCGCTCGCGCTCGTCGGTGCTCATGGAGAAGAACTCGCCCTGCTTGCCGCACACGAACAGCCCCGCGATTCCCAGGTCCTCGGTCCAGTGCCGGACGTTCTGGCAGAATCCGTCCTCGTCGAGACGTCCGTCGTCGGTGAATGGCGTGAGCGCGGCGGCCCAGATTCCCTTCATGTTGGCATGGGCGCAGGCCTTGGCGTCACCTCTGGCGTAGTGCATGTCGCGGCGGGCCGACCCTTCGGCTAGACGATAGAGATGCTGTGGGAGACGTTCTTGGTGACCATGTAGTTGCGCAGGCCCTCGATCCCGCCCTCGCGGCCGTACCCGCTGAACTTGACGCCGCCGAACGGGGTCTCGGGCACCGAGGCCTCCAGCGTGTTGATCGACAGGTTCCCGGTCTCGACCCGCTCCACCATCCGGTCGATGTAGTCGGCCCGGTTGGTGAACCCGTAGGCCGCCAGCCCGAAGGGCACCGAGTTGGCCCGCTCGATGGCCTCGTCGAGCGAGCTCACCCGGTTGATTGCAGCGAGCGGCCCGAACGGTTCCTCTTGCATCACCCGGGCGTCGTCAGGAACGTCGGCGAGCACGGTCGGCTCGAAGAAGCAGCCGGTGGTTCCGATCCTGGCACCGCCCGTTCGAAGAACTCGCAGCCCCGGATGACTTCCAGCTTGGCCTGCGGGTACGGCTTGCCCAGCTCGCGGGTGATGTCGTGGGCGATCTCGGCCTGGCGCTCCCGCATCAGCGCCGCAGCCGCGCGCAGAAGGTCGGCCCGGTCCTTGGGCGCGGTCTGGCTCCAGACCTCGAACCCCTTGGAGGCTGCCTCCAGAACGTCATCGAGGTCCTGCGGGCCGGCCCTTGCCAGCCGCCCGATGACCTGCCCGTTGGCCGGGTCGATCACGGGCAGGTTGTCAGCGGTCGTCCGCCAGGAACCCCCTACGTAGAGCCCGACATCTGGATAGCCGGTCATCGTCATGGTTTGAATCTAAGTCGCCCACTCCAACGGGCACGAATGCCGAGTCTTCGCAGGCACATACCGGATGTGGTAAGAGCCGCCGTCTGACGCGTCAGCTTCAGGATCGTGCGCCGGCCTCGTCTCGCAGCGCGCCGATGAGCGCATGGGCGCTGGCGGGGAGCTCACTGCCCGATCGTGCGGTCGATGTCGTCGCCGTGGCCGTTGCCTGCAAGAGTCGGAGTGTGAACGATGTGGCCCTCGGCTCGGATGTGCTCGGCCACGTCGGACCACCCGGATCCGTCGTGCCATGCCCCGTGGATTAGGACGTAGGTGTCGGCCATGGCGACTTCCCCTGTCTAGCTTGTCCGTCGGTGCCCCCGGGCCGTGAGGAGCAGGGGCGATGGGACAATGATCAGGCCCAGAGTCGCGCCGCGCCAGTGCGATTCGCGTCAGCTGACTTATCGCTTCTGGTATGACATCGACGCCATCCGGCGTAGGTACGGCGAGGTCCCGGTGGCGCGGCTGGGCGCGGCCCGGGCGCGGCCCGGGCGCGGTCCCGGCGCGGCTCGGGCAGAATGGCTTCAATGACTGAGACGAGCGAGCTGACGCTGCTGGATCCCTACGCCTACGTCGAAGGATGTCCCCACGCGCGGTTGGCCGAACTGCGGGAGGCCGGCGCCACCGGTTGGCAGCCGGGAACAATCGATCCGAGCACGTCGCAACCGAAGGTGACGGGGGCGTGGTTCGTGCACCGCTACGAGGAGGTCAAGGCGGTGCTGCGGGACCCGGCGACGTTCTCGTCGCAGCGCCGCACCGCGCTGCTGGCCGACTACGACCCCGACAGGGTCGAGGCCATGTCGAACATGCTCATCAACATGGACCCGCCCAAGCACAGCCAGTACCGCAGGCTGGTGGCGGCGATCTTCACGCCCCGGCGGGTGGAGGCGCTGCGCCCCCGGGTGGAGGCGATCGCCAAGGAGGTCATCGACAGGATCGCGCCCAACGGCACCGCTGACGGCATCCGCGACATCGCGGCCCCGATGCCGATGCGAGTCATCGCGGAGCTGCTGGGCGTTCCCGAGCGCGGCGAGCAGATTCTCGACATCTCCAACCGGATGGTCGGCGCGGTTGACGGAGGTCCGGACGCGCGGCTCGAGCAGGCGTTGGCCGCCGGCCTGGAAATCCACCTGCTCGGCCAGGAGATCGCCCGCGAGAAGCGGGGCTCCAACGACGGCACGGTGATGTCGGCCTACGTCAACGGCACCCTCGAGGGAGTCGAGGGCGATCAGCGGGGCGCCACCGACGAGGAGGCCGGCTGGTTCCTGATGCTGATGTCGGTCGGCGGGAACGAGACGGTGCGCACCGCGACCGCTCAGGCCATCCGCATTCTGGCGGAGTGGCCGGACCAGCGCGACCTTCTGGTGTCGGACCCGGACCGCCACATTCCGGGCGCGGTGGAGGAGATCCTCAGGTACCGGGCGCCCCTGCGGAACATTCGCCGCACGGCGTCTGCCGACACCGAGATCGACGGCCAGCCGATCGATGAGGGCGGCAAGGTGGTGTGCAGCTTCACGGCGGCGCTGCGCGACCCCCGCGTGTTCGATGAGCCCGACGTGTTCGACATCACCCGCGAGCAGCCCCGCACCCAGCTCGCGTTCGGCTTCGGCGAGCACTACTGCCTGGGCGCCAACCTGGCCCGGCTGCAGCTTCAGGTGATCCTGCGCGAGATCTACAGCCGCCTCCCCGACATCCACCCCTCAGGCCCGGTGGCGCACCAGCCCACGCCGCTGTTCGCCGGGCTGTTGAAGATGCCGGTGGCATTTACCCCCGAAGGCCGGCGACCTTGGTGACGCGGTCTCCCACGCGGATGGCTCCGGGCTTCACGACCCGGGTGTTTAGGCCTCGGAGCCTCAGCTTCATGCCGGTCTCGGAGTTGACCCAGCGCATGGCGGCGAGGCCGAACCTCTGGGTGAACTTCGAGCAGCCGGTGTGGGGCTTGGCCGTGACCTCCAGCAGCGCCTCGCCGACGGACAGCCTGGTGCCCGCCGGCAGATTGTCCTCGCTGAGGTCGAGATCGATGTAGAGCTGGTCGCCGGCCAGCGGCCAGCGCTCGACCGGCCCGGCCATCACCTCCAAAACCCGCGAGTTCATGATGGTCAGCTGGGCGAGGGGATGGGCTCCGCCGCCCTCGTACAGGGGATTGCCCCGCGCCAGCCAGTCGTCGCCCACCAGGCCCACCTCGAGGTCGAGGTCGCCCTCGTCGAGGATCTCGCGCTCGTCCTCGCGGGGCCGCCGCACGATTAGCTGGAGCTCCCCGCCGTCGGACGGCGCGTTGCGGACGTGCGCCAGGCCGGTGTCGAGTTCTTCCGGGGTGCGGTGAGTCATGGCCGCAGAGGCTACGCCCTCAGGCTGCGGAAGCCGGTGCCGTTGTTCCGGTCCGGTGAGCGGTCGCAGGGCTCGTATTGCTCCGCCGGATCGAACTAGCCTCATCTCCAACCTCAGGTTTCACCTGGCGAGAATCACCGCCTCCCCCCGGCGATTCGACGAAAGCAATAGGAGGCGCTGGATATGGCTGGTCGCGGAGGTCGAGAACGTGTGTCGCGCTGGCTCGCGCTCATGCTGGCGTTTGGGCTGATCGCCGCGGCGTGCGGAGGCGGGGCTGGCGAGGAGTCTCCGGCTGGCGGCGGCGGTGACGCCGAGGTATTGGTCCAGGAACCGGGCGACTCCGTCGGGGCCGACGACGTGGGCGACGGCGACGGCGCGGGTGCCGCTGCGCCCGAGGCGACAGAGCCTGAGGCCCCGCAGCCCGACGCTGAGCAGCCCGATGATGGGCAGCCCGCTGACGCCGCCGAGGACGAGCCGCTCACCGTCCCCGTCGACAGCACGACGACGACGGTGCCGAGCGAGGTTCAGCCGCAGTTCGGCGGCACGCTGCGCGTCGGGGTCGAGGCCGAGGGCGATGGCCTGAACCCGGCCGCCAACAGCTTCGCGGTGTCGGCGTACGTGATGACCTACCCGATGTTCGATCCGCTCGCCTACTACGACACGAGCGGCCGACCGATCCCGTACCTGGCCGAGTCGTTCACCAAGATCGGCGACGGGTCGGTGTGGCAGATGAGGCTGCGGGAGGGAGTGCGCTTCCACGACGGCACCGACCTCGACGCTGGAGACGTGATTGCCACTTTCCAGGCGCAGCTCGCCGACCCGGTCATCTCGCTGGCGGTGCGGCCCGCGTTCGGAGCGGAGAACGCCATCGCCAAGATCGACGACCTCACGGTGGAGTTCCGCCTGTCGCGGCCGGTGGCCACGTTCCCGGCCTACGTCACCGGCCAGCTGGGGATGGTCCTGCCGTCGGAGTGGCTGGGGCGCGCCCTGCAGGACGCGTCGCTGAACCAGATGCCGGTGGGCCAGGGGCCGTTCATGATCGAGAGCCGGGTTCAGGACGAGGTGACGGTGCTGGTGCGCAATCCGGACTATTGGGCCGCCGACCTCATCGACGTGTACCTGGACCGCATCGAGGTGTACCCGATCACCGATCCACAGATCGCGGCGGAGCGGGTGGCCGCGGGCGACCTGGACCTGGTTGTCACGGCCAACGCCGAGGCGACCCTCACCCTTCGGGAGGCCGAGGGGGTGACGACCATCGAGAACGTGCGATCCAGCGAGCACGTGTCGATGATGAACACGACGCGGCCGCCCTTCGACGACCTCCGGGCCCGCCAGGCGCTGACGTTCGCCGCGGACCAGGACGCCTACGTCGCGCTCATCCGCCAGGGAACCGCCCCGGCGGCGCACACGATGTTCCACCCCGACCTGGTCTGGAGCAACCCCGACATCGTGCAGGAGACCAACATGCCGGAGCGGGCCGCTCCGCTCGTGGCGTCGTATTGCGCGGACTTCCCGTCCAACTGCTCCGACGGCAGGATCAACGTGACGCTGTCGCACTCGGGGCCGTCGGTGGAGCAAACCCGCACCGCCGAACTGCAGGCCGACACCTGGGGGGACTTCTTCAACGTGGGGCTGGCCGAGGCGCTGCAGGACGACTTGATCGTCCAGGTGGTGCTGGGCGACTACGAAGTGGTGAACTGGCGCCACTTCGGGTCGATCGAGCCCGACAGCAGCGTGCTGTGGCTGTCTTGCGAGTCGATCGGGTTCATCGCGTTGAACTTCCCCCGCTACTGCGACCCCCAGCGAGACGAGTGGATGTACGAGCAGAGGGCCAGCGAGGACCTCGACCGGCGGGTCGAGCTCTGGCACAGGATCCAGGAGAGCATGCGGGACTCCTACGCCTACATCTTCTGGAGCTCCGTCAACTGGACGATCGGTGCCCGCGACAATGTCAACAACATCTGCGGCCAGACCTCGCCCGCGGACGGGACCGAGCTGTTCTGCAACAACCAGGGCAACGTCCAACTGCACCAAGTCTGGCTGAGCTAGCCCCGACAGCCCTCGCCCCCGCGCCGATTCTTGGAGCGACCTCTAGCAGGATCCACGCCGGCCCAATCGGCGTAGGTGCCATGCAGATCGCATGCAACTATGCTTCATGCATGACATCGTTGCAGATACGGAACGTCCCCGATGACCTCCATCGCCGCCTGAAGGCTCGAGCCGCGTTGGAGGGTCAGTCGCTGTCGGAGTACGCCTTGGGCGAGCTGCGCCGGGCCATGCAGCGTCCCACCCGCCGGGAGCTGATGGAACGGATCGCTGCCTTCGAGCGCATCACCGTCACCGAGTCCGCGGTCGAAGCCGTGCGGGCTGAACGCGACGGACGGTGATCGTCGTCGATTCCTCGGCCGCGGTGGAGTGGCTCCTCGGCCTGCCTCTCGCCGATGCCGTGGCCGACCGGATCGCGTCGGCCGAGTCGGTGCACGTGCCCGCCCTGCTCGACATCGAGGTGGCTCATGTTGTGCGCCGCTACTGCGCTGCCGGAGAGATCTCCGAGCAGGTCGGAGAGCGAGCCCTGAGCGTCCTGGCCGAGTTCGACGCTGTCCGCTACACCCACGAACTGCTGCTGCCGCTGATCTGGAGGCTCCGCCACAACCTCACCGCCTATGACGCCGCCTTCGTAGCACTGGCCACGGTGTTGGACGCGCCTCTCGTCACGCTCGACGAGCGGATCGCCCGCGCTCCCTGGTCCCGCTCGGCCGGCCGCGAGATCCGGGTAGATCTGATCGCTCCCGTGCACTAGCTGCCGCAGAGGGCTGCGCCGTGAGGGCGTGGAGCCGGAGCCATTAGCTTGGGCCCGGTGAGCGGTAGCGAACCGGCCGGGCGGGATGACCCCCGGCAGGCGGGTCCCAGTGCTTGACCCGCTGCCGGAGGACTGGGACCGGGCCCTGGCGGTGGTGGCCCATCCCGACGACCTGGAGTACGGCGCGTCGGCGGCGGTGGCCCGCTGGACGGCGGCGGGCAAGGACGTCCGCTACGTGCTGGCCACCCGGGGCGAGGCCGGCATCGATTCGATGCCTCCCGACCAGACCGGTCCGCTGCGCACCGCCGAGCAGGTGGCTGCCGCGGCCGCGGTGGGCGTGTCGGTGGTCGAGTTCCTGGGCCACCCCGACGGCTTGGTCGTCAACGGGATCGAGCTGCGACGAGACCTGGCCGCAGCCATCCGCCGTCACCGGCCCGAGGTGATCATCGGGTCGAACTTTCGCGACCGGTGGGGGGAGTCGGGGCCCTGGAACCACGTCGATCACCGGGAGCTCGGCCGGGCCCTGCCCGACGCAGTGCGGGACGCGGCCAACCGCTGGCTGTTCACCGACGCGGGCGAGCCGTGGGGCGGCGTCCGCTGGATCGCCTACGCGTCGTCACCGGCCCCCACCCACGCGGTGGACGTCACCGACCACATCGTCGAGGGCGTCGCCTCGCTGGTCTGTCACAGCACCTACATCGACAACCTCGGTGAGGGCGCGTTCGATCCCGACTCGTTCCTGCGCGACACCTGCCACCAGGTCGGCAGGACCATCGGCGTGCAGTTCGGAGTCGCCTTCGAACTGATCCCGGTCTGACCACCCGGCGACTCCCCTACTACTGGAGTTCGTCGGCTACTGGGAAGACGTTGGTGGTCAGGCCGCCGTCGACGACGATGTTCTGGCCGGTGGTGTAGGCGCCGTCGGCGGAGGCCAGGTAGGCGTAGGTGCCGGCGATCTCGGTGGGTGAGCCGAGGCGGTTCATGGGGACGATGGGCCAGCTCTCCCGGGCGGCCTGCATGGCCTCCTCGCTGCCCAGCAGCGCCAGCGACATGGGGGTGTCGAGCGGGCCGGGGCTGACGCAGTTCACGGTGATGTTGTGCCCGACCAGCTCGATGGCCATGGTCTTGACGAGGCTGATGATGCCGGCCTTGGACACGCCGTAGTGGGCGTCGCCGGTGGAGGCGGCCACCCCCGAGATCGACGCGGTGTAGAGGATTGTGCCGCCGTTGCCGGCGGCCACCATGGCCCGGGCCGCGGCCTGGCCCAGCACGAACGACGCGGTGAGGTTGATGTCCATGATCCGGTGCCACTCGTCGAGCTCCAGCTCCAGGAAGTCGTGGATCGAGTCGGCGCCGGCGTTGCTGACCAGCACGTCGAGGCGGCCGTCGCCCCGCACCGCCTCGTCCACGGCCCGCCGGCAGTCGGGCGGGTTGGCCACGTCGCCGACCACGGTCCGGGGCTCGGCGCCGATGTCTGTGAGTTCGGCGGCGACGCCGGTGATGCGCTCGGCGTCCTTGTCGAACAGCGTGATCCGGGCGGCGCCCTCCTCGGCGAACCGGTGCGCGGTGGCCCGCCCGACGCCGCTGGCTCCCCCGCTGATCAGCGCGGACACCCCTTCGAGTCGTCTCACGCTCGGGTTCCCTTCCACGCCTGCGCCTAGCCGGCGGCCGGGTTGCGGCTCTTGAGGTCGTGGAGGGTCTCGGCGAGGCGGGCCAGGCCCTCCAGGATGGTCTCGGGGGCGGCGGCGAAGCTGACCCGCACGAACCCCTCCCCGCCCCGGCCGAACGCCAGCCCGGGCACGACCACCACCCGGTGCTGCTCCACCAGGCGGGTGGCGAACGCCCACGAGTCGAGGCCGCTGTCGCGGATGTCGATCATGAGGAAGAACGAGCCGCCCGGCTCGACGTAGCAGATGCCTTCGGCGTCGAGCAGCGCGGTGGCCTTCCGGCAGCGCTCGGCGTAGGCGGAGACCATCTCGCCCACGCAATCCTGCGGGCCTTGCAGCGCCACGGTGGCGCCGTGCATGGAGATGGTGGCCGCGCTGGACACGACCGGCTCCTGCAGCAGCGACAGCTCGCTCACGAAATCGGCCGGCCCGACCGCGTAGCCGATGCGCCAGCCGGTCATGGCGTAGGTCTTGGAGAACGAGTAGATGGTCAGCAGCTGGTCGGACCGCACCCGCGACGCCACCGAGAACGGCTCGGTGTGGAACACCACCTCGTCGTAGGCCTCGTCGCTGATGACGGCGACGCCGCGGCCGGCGGCCAGTTCGGCCACCGCAGTCAGGTCGTCGGGGTCGAAGACGACGCCGGTCGGGTTGCCGGGCGAGTTCAAGATGAGAGCGGAGGTCTGCGGCGTGATGGCGGCCTCGATGACGGCGGGATCGAGCCGCCAGTTCGTTGATGCGTCGACCGCGTAGGGGACGATCCGGGCGCCGAGAACGTGGACCTGGGCGGCGTAGTTGGACCACCCGGGGTCGGGCAACAGCACATCACTGCCCGGCTCCACCGCCAGCGTGAGGCTGGTAAACAGCGCCCCGCAGGCGCCGGTGGTCACGCAGACCTCGTCGGGGCTGGCGGTGACGCCGTTGACCCGTGCGAGCTTGCCGACGATGGCCTCCCGCAGCTCCAAGAAGCCCTCGCCGGGGGCATACCCGGTTGACCCAGCGCTTGATCGTGCAGCGGCGCCGTCGATGATGTGCTGCGGCGTGGTGAAGTTGGGGTCGCCGCCCTCGATCCGGACGGGATCGTCGAGGGTGGACGCGAGGTCGGCCATGCGCCGGATGCCCGAGTGGGGCGTCTCCAGCAGGTGAGGCCGTACCCGCATCAGTCGCCGCCGGAGTCGAACATGCCGGGGCCGGTGCCGGGCGGTTCGAAGACCACGTGCTCGTAGGTCAGCCAGAACTGCCCGTCGGTGCGGGCGTAGTTGGGGACATCCTCCCAAGCCTTGGCCGCCAGCGGATGCTCGTTGGCGCGGGCATGGTCGGCCCGGCTCGGGTACCACAGCTCGATAAACGCATCGACGGTGCGCTCCACCGGCATGCTCACCGTCTCGCGGACCCGGGACACGACATAGCCGGAACTGCCCGGGATCGACGACGAGATAGGCGCGTGAACCGTCTTCCAGTAGTCGAAGAACCCCTCAGTGGTGAAGTCCTCCCGCTTGGCAGCCGTCCCGAACAGGTTGAGCCTGGAGTGCTTCCCCGACACCCTGCGATCAACCGGCGCCAAGAACACGATCTCCTCAACAAGCCAGCTCGACACTTTCGCATCCACCGAGCCCGTCAGATGACCAAGAACTGACACCGCATCCGCGCCACCAGAGTCATCGATCCAAGCCTGCACCACCGCGATGGTCTCGGCAGGACCCGTCAGCGACTCGTTCAGACCGCTGACCGTCAGGCCGACTAGCCCATCGACCCCGTCGGCCCCCTCGACCAGCCGCCCCACCGCGTCATCGCGCTCGTCCGCGGTGACAGCTTGATCGGCATCGAGCAAGACCACGTACTTCTGCACACCCATTCCTCTTCTCCTTGGTCAGCTCGGTGGCACTGCCAGACCGTCCCGCCGACAATAGACCCACGGAATCCCGGCGACCCATCCCAAGCAAGACCCTGACCGCCGGTCTCACAGAGATGTGTCTGTGGACAAGCCAACGTGACGGGGCTAGGCCGAGACTGTCACGGTCTGGGTCGGACTGCTGGTTGTTGTCTTCATGATGATCTGATATATCTAGTTCCATGCTGGATTACAGCAAGCCTGAGAGCGAGGGCAGGGCTGCGGACGGCGCTCGCACCGATGCCGACGGCGAACCGCCCGACGACTACTCGGAGTGGGACGACTACGTTCCCGACGGCATCCACATCTCCGAGGCTGAGAGGCAGAGGCTCCAGAGAGAGCATGAGAAGTACGTTGCGGAGTTGATCGAGGAGGTCGGCGAGCCGACGCCCGAGGAGATGGCGCAGGCGGAGGTCTGGTGGCGCCCGATCAAGGAGCACCTACAGAAGAGTTCGCGCGGGTGAGAGTCCTAGTCCTCGACTCGGGTGCAGTCACCAGCCTGGCACGCCGTGACCCTCGACGCGCAGCGAGCGTTCACCATTCCGGAGATGGCAGCCCCCAGTCCACAGTTGTTCCCGCAGTCGTTCTGGTCGAGTGTCTGTCAGGGCGTCAGCGCACCGACGCGGTAATCAACCGCTTCCTGAAGAAGTGCAAGGTCAGCGATGCTCCCGACGAGAAGCTGGCCCGTCGGGCTGGCTCCCTGCGGGCGCGGGCCGGTCGGGGCTCTGCCGTCGACGCGGTGGTGGTAGCGATGGCCGAGCCGGGCGGAGCGGTCTTGACCCACGACATTGAGGATCTCCAAGCGCTGGCTGCTCACGCCCAAGACGTGACCGTATTCGCGGCGTAGGACATTCCGCGACGCCCTCACCGCCGACGGGATCCCCGCGGGCGGAGATGGTGCTGGCGGCCACTTCACCGACGACCCCGAGGAACGCGTCACGCTAGATTTGGCATCGCATCTACTCGACCCTGGGAGACAGATGACCGACTGTTGGTGGCAATATCCTCCCAGCCAACCCGACGGGCGTCTCATGCTCCTGCCCGTGAAGGACCAGGCGGACCTCTGGGCGCTGGGTCCGGTCGATATAGGGGACTCCGAGTACGCGCTGGCTGTGCTGGCCGGCCCTTCCTGGCGGGCTGCGCAACTTCTGCCGTGGGCGATGCCGGGCGAGGAGTGGTGGGTGGCAGGGCTGATCATCAATGACAGGGTGGCCCCGATAGGTCATTCCTCATTCAGCATCGTGACCGACGTGTGCAAAGTCGTCAAGAACGGCAAGCACCTACGGTTGGACGGCGCCGAGGGCGTGAGTGTCAAGGATGTGGGAGGCTACGAGTCGCTGTCGGAGGGCCAGGTGGCTGCTCACAGATGGGTTCAGGCCTCGGTTCCAGAGCGCATGCGAAAGTACGTCTCCGCGTTGTACGCCCCGCCGGACGCCGCACCCCAGCCGCTCGTGCCGGCTTCCGAGGCGTGAGCGCTGCTCTGAGCCAGTACGCCGCCAACGTCCGCGACATCGCCATTCTCGTAGCCGCAGCGCTGGCCCTACTGAGCTTCGCGCTGAGCCTGCGGACCAGGGTGGATGCCGACCGGGGACGCGTCGTTGTGTGGCGACTGCCTCTGCTACGCCATGTCAGAGTCGAGGGCCAGGAATTACGAAGGCGCTCGGCGCGTGAGCTGGCCGAAGAGTCCGACCACGACCACGACAGTACGCCAACGGAGGTTGACCAGAACGCAACAACCAGCCCGGCAGAAGCGGCGCCAGACGACACGGTCGAGCCTGATGCGGATGAGCAGCGAACAACAGTGTCTGGGTGGTTCCATGTCCCCGCGGCCATGGACCGTTCGCGTGACCCGGTGGATCTGCCCATGATCTCCCTCAGTCGCGCCGCACGGTACGCGAGGACGCAGCTTCACCTTCGGGCCAGGAGCGGCGATCAGGGCCCGTTGAGCCCCTCCCCGAACATTCTCGTCAATCGGTCAGGCGATCGCGCCCGCGATGTCCACGTCCCGCTGACGGACTCGGATGCCGGGCGCCTACGCGACGCAATAGTGGGGAGTTGTGTCACGAGCCTATGGTCCTGACCGCCCCGACTGCCGCGTCCCGGGTTCGCAGAAGGCCATTGCGCGCTGGAACAAGCCGGGGCGCTGGGCACGGCGTCGTTGCCTGATGGCTCGTGGCTCATCGTGGTGATCGCTCACAGAAGCAGAGCGTCGCGCCGTTCTTCTGAGGTAGTTCAGCTATTGTGGCGGCGTGGCCGCGGTCGAGTGCACGTTCTCGGAATTCTTGCGACACCCTCGGGACGTGGTGGCCGAACTGGGCGGGGGCGATGTGGTTCTGCGGCGGCGCAACGCGCCTGCGCTCAGGCTGGTTCGAGCCGACCGCCACGAGGAACGCTCAGCGGCATTGGAGGCTTCAGCGAGGCTGCTGCGCAACGTTGCGGTGCATAACCCCGCCGCACTGAGCGGCGCCCTCGCGGACGCATTCCCTTGGGTCGACTCTTGCCCGGGCCCGAACGCGAGGCCTTTGCCGCGGAGCTGACTCAGATGATGGTCGCCACGTCGGCAGTGGACAACTCCACGCCCTTGGCGCAGCTCGTGCGCGAATGGAGGGCCACGGCCGAGATTCACGCCGACCCGGAACTGGCGAGGAGGCTCGCCGCGCCGATCGACGATCCAGCAGGCGGCCTCGTTCTGGTTCCACCGGGCTGAACACTGTGCCGAAGCGCCGCGAGCGCGTCGCCCCGCCGCCTTCGGCTCAGGGCTGGGACTTCCGCTACGCCACCAACGAAGCCGCCAGTCCCGAGTTTGGCGGGTGTTTCGCGTTTTGGCAGGTCAGAGGGGGCGCGCCGGTTGGGTGTTTCCACTACATCGGCGGTGCGGGGCGCTGTTGGGCTGTGTGGTCAGGTGATGTCGGCTTTGTCCCAGGCGCTGGTGTCGGCTCCGACGGCGGCGAGGGCTCGGGCCTGCAGTGGGGTGCGGCGGGTGGTGAGCTGGATTCGGCGGCCGTTGGCGTCGAGTTGGTGTCGGCGGATGCGGTTGAGCTCTCGCAGGGCGCGGGCGGCGGTGAGGTGCTGGCCGCCGTTGTCGGGGTCGCGGACGTCTGCTTTGGCGAGGTCCTGGGTGATGAGGGTCTCGATGACCGCGGCGTAGACGCACACCGCGACGTGGCCGCGGACTCTCTTTTCGGTCCAGTGTCTGACGGGCCGCAGGTGCAGGAAGTCTTTGAGGGTCCGGAAGCGGGCTTCGACGGCGGCGAGCTGGCGGTAGGCGGCGACGACTTGGGCGGCGCCGGCCTGTGAGGGTGTGAGGCTGGTGGTGAGCACGTAGCGGCCGGCGAGCATCTCCTCGTGTTGCATGGCGTTTTCGTTGTAGTGGTAGGTGAAGCGGCCCGATGCGATGTCGAGGTCGAAGAGCCGCCCGGCGCTGCTTTCGCCGAGGATGCGCTGCGCGGCCCGGCCGATCTTTGCGGGGTCTTTGAGCCGGCCAGAGCGGACGCGGCGCTCCAGCGCCAGAAGCTCGGCCTCCGCGGCGGCGACGATCCCGGCGGTGCGGGCTGCGTCGCGGCGGGCTCGGGCGTCTGATTCGACGACTATGGCGCGGGTCCCGCCGGCGAGCGCGATGTCTGCGGCTCTGCAGCGGTGCTGGGGCATCTCGACCCAGGCCGTGTCGTCGTCGATGGCTTCGAGGGCCTCTCTGGTCGTGCGGTCGCGGCGCAGCCTGGTCGCGAGGACGTGGTCGAACCCGGCGGCGGCGACCGCCTCGACGTTGTCTGATGAGATGAGTCCCCGGTCCGCGACGACGCAGATGCGGCCCACAGCGAACCGCCTGGCGAGGTCGGCGAGCACCGACGGCAGCGTGGATGCGTCGCTGGTGTTGCCGGCGAACACGTGGTGCGCGACGGGGATTCCGTCGGTGGTGCACAACAGCCCGATCACGATCTGGGGCCGGTCCGGGCGGTGGTCGCGCGAGTACCCGAAAGCCCGCGACGGGAACCGCCCAGAGGGCTGTGCCGGACCCTCGAAGTAGGTGGAGGTCAGGTCATAGCACACCAACCTCAGATCCAGATTCGACAGGTCGCACAGCCGCCCGTAGAGGTGGTCCTCGGTCGCCTCTTTGGCGTCGGCGACCGCGTCGAGTGCCCGGTAGTGCTGGTCAAGCGACGGAGCCGACCACCACCCCGGCATGACAACGTCGCAGGCGGCCCACTCGACGAGGCGCCGCTTCGAGCACGGCGCGACCAGCCGGTTGGCCGCCATCGCGAACACCGCGTGCTCCAAAGCGGCCGCCCCCCGCCTGGAGCCGACCTCGGCGAAGTGCCCGCCCAGGCCCAGACGCTGCCACACCGCCGCTGCCGCCGCAACGGCGCCCGCCGCCGGCGCCCCCTCCGCGGCCAGCGCGCCGACATCGACCCGCTCTCTGCGCAGATGCGCCTCCAGCGCGGCCACGATCCGCTCCAGCTGGCCCGACTCGCGCAGAGCGGTCACCTCGCCCAGCCGCAACAGCGTCCTGTGCCCGACCTTCGCGCCGTCGCGCACCGACTCCACCAAAGACAAGTACTCGTACACCTTGTCGCCCCTGCGACGGCGGGTCGTCTTCACGAACACAACAGCACAATACTGCCACGTTCTCAGCTTGTCAACTATATGTCGCCCCTACAAATCCCCGCCGAAGCGCTGCCTCGAGACACAAAACCCCACGTCAGCGGCCTTCTGCTGTCACCAAACCCCCGCCAACCCGCCAAACTCGGGCCAGAGGGTGGACTCAGATCTGTGCGTTCCTTCGCGACTACGAGAGTCCGACGCCCCAGCGACAGCGAGCAGGAATTGCTGGCAGCAGGAATGCTGGCACCGGAGCGGAACTTCCCGTCCCGCCTCAGCGGGCCGTCGGATGTTGACAACTGTTGTTAAGTCGGGCAAGATGGTGCTGTGAGCCGGAACACGATGAGCTTCGCTCTTCCCGAATCGATGCGCAGCTACATCGACGAGCGCGTTCGAGGCGGCGAGTACGGCAACACCAGCGAGTACCTGCGCGACCTCATCCGGCGCGATCAGCAAGCCGAGGCAGCGCGTCGCTTCCGCCTGCTGATCGCCGACGGGCTCGAATCGGGCGAGGGCCGTACATTGACATCCGATGTCATCGACGATCTCAGTGCTCGGGCGCTCGGCCGAGCGGTGTGAGCGAGGTCCGGCTACGCCCACTCGCCGAGTCCGACCTAGTCGAGCGCAGCGAGTACTACCGGCACGAGGGCGGCGACGCCCTCGGTCAACGCTTCTTCGATGCCGCGATCGAGTCGTTGCGCCTGATCGAGCGTATGCCTGGCATCGGCTCACCGCGGATCGGCAAGATGTGCGGGGTCGACGGCCTGCGGTCCCGTCGGCTGGCGAGGTTTCCGTGCGGCTGGTTCTACTTTGAGCGGCCCGATCACGTCGATGTGGTCCGTCTCCTTGCCTATACGCAGGATCTCGAGACAATCTTGGGCGATCTGGACCACGACTGAGATGAGCGCCGAGCCGAAGACGATCTGCGCCCCATGAGCCGGCTGCCGGTCTCAGCATCGACGTAGGCGAAACTCTGAGGCGGACGGAAGCCTCTAGGTGTCGCTCGCAGGTCTTCGAGAGGGATCTTCCGGCTGAACGGCTGCGGATGGGCCAGCGTCAGCGCGGCGCCCGCATCGACGCCTTCGAAGTAATGCTGGAACTCGTGGAACAGCAGCCCCGTCCTTGAGCCGTACTCCCGCCATTGAACGGCAAGGTCGGCCGAGGCGACGTCGGTGACGATGCACGTGCCGAGCAGCGCTCGCATCGGCGTAGCCGCGTACAGCAATGCCCGCGTCGGCACGACGATCTTCGGCATGGTGCGCCGCAGTTCAACCGTCTTGTCCCCGACCAGGATCGCCTCCGCGAATCTGGGCTTGAGCGACAGAACGACCATCCGGTCCGGATCGAGGCCCTGCACTTCAATCGTCACCGCTTCTCCTCCCCTCCTCCACAACGAATTAGTAGGCCAGTCGAACCCCTCCGGGCCAACGTGGATATACCATCGCTCGGGTGAGGTGCCCATGCGTCTCATGGACACCTCAAGGCTCGAGTGATCCGATCATGACGTTCAGGCAGATGCCCGGCTCTGATCTCCGGCTACGAGCGGGCGTTCTACCCACCTAGAGTGCTACCCGAGCAGCGGCTAAGGCCTCCTTCATCTCTGTCGCCGTCTGAAAGCGTGCGGTCCGCTCCGGGGCGCACGCATGGAGCAGGAATTCGGCCAACGCCTCACTTAGGTCCCTCCGGAACTGGCGAGGATCCCTGGGCTCGACATCGAGCATGGGACGGGAGTGCGGGTAAGGATGCTCACCGTCGCAAAGCAGCTCATAGAGTGTGACGCCGACGGCAAAGAGGTCGGTGGACACATCCCAGCGGGTGAGGTCGGCATCGGGCGGCTGATAGGGCGGCGTACCGGATACGGTGCCGACAGGGTCGCCCACGCGCGACGCGATGTTGAAGTCGAGGAGCTTTGCTCCTGATCTGGTCAACATGATGTTCTGGGGCTTGATATCGCGATGGACGAGAGCGCTCTCGTTGTCAGACATGAGGTCGTCATACTCAGCAGCGGTGATTTCCCCTTCTCGCTTCTTCTGGTCAAGCGCGTCTAGCAAGTCGGTGTCGGGATGGATCGCCATGAGCGCGCTGAGCACATCGAGAGCGACATCGATTGCTTCGCGATCGCGCAACGGCTTATTCCCGTTGACGTAGTCAGCGAGGAGTTCGCCGTCGATGTATTCCATGATCAGGTACCACTCGTCGTTAGAGGTTCGGTCTGCCCAAATCACCTTCACGACGTTGGGATGGTCGACCTTGCGCAAGGCACCAATCTCACGCCGGACGGCGTCGTAGCCGGCGGCACTATCGAAAAGCTTGAGCGCTCGCACCTCGCTCTCGACAGCGTCATGAACGCGATAGACCCTGGAGAAGCCACCCTCTCCCAGGACCTCCTCCACCTCGAAGCGGCTACCGATCACATCACCTACCGAGTGGTTCCTAGTCGGTGCCTCAGACGACAGATCCTCCAGATCGGGAGCTGGAAGCCCTTCGGCGCTTGACGTCCCGCTGGTCGCGGATGGACCAACGACCTCGCTGCCCACACTCATGCGATGCCTGAGAGTCTCGTCGCAGTGGACCACCACCTCGGGTCCGTCACCGAGGGTGAAGGACAGATCAGTCCGTCCGAACTCGCCGGCACCGATGAACGCCTGCGCTTCCTTGACGCGGCGGCGCATCTCCAGTGCGAGCGTCGCGGCCCAACTGAGAAACTCGTCAGGCACATCCATCGCCGGATCCGGATAGAGAAGCCTCAGCAGCCCATCGACGGTGTTGTTTGCGGCCTTCTTGTCACGACCGCTGAGTTGGCTGCCCCACTCAAGCCGACCCTGCAGTACGTCGAGTCGGGTGGACATGCGCAGTTGACTCCAGACCTCCGCAAGGTAATCGCTCACGAAGCCGAAATGGTCGGTGAAGTAGGACGGGTCGAGCTTGGGCACATCCCAGCCAGGCAGATACGCATGGATGCGATCCATGAACGCGGTGTCGTCGCGCATCTCCTTGGGGAGCGGCGAGAGTAGGTGTCCGATCCTAAGCTGGGCCTCAACGTCGACATCGAAGTTCCCGACCATGACGATCCCGCCCTCGGCGCGGATCGATTCGCGGCCGCGGCTGAACTCGCCGGACTCCATATAGCCCTTGAGAATGTTCACGCCCTCCTTCTGATCAAACGAGACGCCGGACACTTCGTCGAAGCAGATCACGTCGTACTGAGCTACCAAGCCCCTCCGTCCAGTAGCCATGTTCACAAACATGTTCGCGATGGTGGCCTTTCCGCCTGAGACAAGATGGGCGTAGGGCGAGACCTGCTGGAACAGATGCGACTTGCCGGTCCCGCGGGGGCCAATCTCGACCGCGTTGTAGTTCCGGACGACGAACGGAACCATGCGCGCGATCAGGACGTCCTGTTGGCGAGGATTCAAGCGCGACGGTGCAAAGCCGACGCTCCGCAGGAGGAGTTCGCGCCACTGTTTGAGTGTGAAAGCCGATCGGCCACGGACGAAGGTCCCAAGTGCATCGCGAGTCGACATCTGAATCGGCCGGATGGCTTCAACGCGGAAGGGCTGACCACCCTGTTCGCCTGCCATGGCAGCGACATACTTCAGGGTGACCTCCGCATAGAATCCGCCGGTCAGCATGCGCTGGTGCTTGTCAACTAGGTCCGCGGAAATGTGGATGTCGCTGATCTGCAGGCTGGGCAGTTCGGCCTTATAGGCATCGCTGCGGGAATCAAGTCGCGCGCGGAGGAGATCGATGATCTTGACCCGACCTCTGTCGCGAGCTCGATGCTTGAATAGCTCTTCTTCGCCGGCACGGACAGTACGGTCCTGCATGGACTGTTGAACCATCTCAAGCCCAGCTGCGATCTCGTCTGGGTCTGTCGTGGCGCAGTAGCGGCCGAGCATAAACTCGCCGACATAAGTCGGAACCGGATACTGGCCGCGAAACTGCTGGGCGAGGTCCTTCTTCACCAAATACCCATCGAAGACCTCTGCCGCGAGTGTGTCGAGGGAATCGAGGGCCGTCACCGGTTCTGCCCCACGGTCGTCTCACGCTGGACGAGTAGGGAGCCATCGGCGCCTACAAGAACTAGGTGCGCCTGCTCACCTTCGAGGTCCTCATCACCAACGAGAAGACTCATCTTGCCCTCGCCGGCCATGCGGCCGTGCGCGACACTGGACTCGGCATCGCCAGCCGTGACTCGCAAATCGATCGTTGCGCCGTCCGGAAGACCAGAGAACTCCACGACGAGGCTCAACCCACGCCACTTCATGCTCGTCACCGCCACGCCTGCCGTATGTCTTTCCCCACTGCTGACAATCAGGCGTGGCACGACGCACTCCTGGGGACTCACGCCGCCGTGCTCGTAGGCTTGGTTCGCCTCGAAGCATGAGATACCAGGCGCCACTGCGATCCTCACGTCGCAATCCCAATGCCAGGGCACAGTTGGCACCAATGTTGCCGCTCCATGTTTGACCCGAGCGCAACGCCCTTTCTTAGTGACTGCGACCGCGACGGGAAGGTCTTCGTTCTTCGGCAGGCCCCCGGGCACGAGCAGCCAGCCATGATCGGTGACCACCATGACTCGACTCCACCCAGCAGCCAGCAGATCCTCAATTCGCGTAGCAATTCGCTGCACCTCGCCATCGATCTCATGCACAAGCCGAAGCCCGAGTTCATGTCCGCGACGGTCAATCTCACCTGCCTCCGACCAAGCGATGCCGCCAGCCTCGCCAGCCTCCGAGGCTCCGAGCAGCTGGATCCCTGCGTCCGCCATTAGACCTCGCAGAACTTGCACTCTCGCAGTGGGTCCATCCGGCGCACGTCTCGCGTCGAGCCCAGACCCCGCCGTTAGGAGCCCTTGGTCGATAGGGACAAGCGCTGGCTTGGAGGTTTGTGTGATGGTTGGCAACGCAGCCAGGACGGCGGAAAGATCAGTGTGGTAGCCGGCGAAAGCCAACCGATCGTTGAGTAGGTGTGCAACGTCAAGCCGGAGCCCGTCGACGAAGAGCACGACATCGCCGGCCCGCGGCGCAGCTGGTGGCGCAGCAACGTAGGTCTCCGCATTCGCCATCGGCCCGACCGCCATTTGAAACGAGCGTGCACAGGCATCAGCCCACGGCTTGTAGACCGCCGCTACAGCGGTCTCGACTGCCGCAACGTCAATCTGGCGTACGACCTCTTTGAGAGCCGCTAGCACCGCCATGTCTGCTCGCCAGCCAGCGGATGAGTACCACTCTGCGATCGCCTCGACAATCGCACCGCCTGGGCCCGCGGACGTAAGGCGGGCGAGTTCTGCCAAATGCTCCAATGCAAGAGCAAGAGGAGTCCACCCTAGATCGGACCATACGTAGTCACGCCGGACCCCGTGTGACTTCTCTAGCTCCAACACACGGGCTCGAGCTTCCTGAGGCGTCGCATGTGACAGGCGGCTGAGGGCATCTCGAAGCCTGTCCTCTTCCTCACTTGCATGCCCCGGCCAAGATCCCGGCTTGATCGGAAGTAGCTCGCTTGGCTGCGCTTGACGGAGCCTGTCCGGAATTCCAGGGAATTCGGTTGGGTTCTCTCGAAACCGCTGCCATGCCTGAGCCCATTGACCCTCACCATGGCCAAGTCGACGTGCCCCTTCAATCTCGCCCTGAGTTGCGGGATCGAACCCTAAGTCGCTCTTGCACTGCTGCACGAAGGCGTTCCATCCCGCATCGGAGAGCGATGACTGCATTGAGATGGGGTCGTCCAGCCAATCCAACATGGATCGGATCGGGTCAGGATTCAGCAGTCCGTTGAGGAAGTCGACGTCGATGTGCTTGGCTTCAAGCCGGCGCCAGGGCTGCAGAACGAGTTCAGGCAGGCTGGCCACGAGCGCCGCTGCGGTGTCCGAATCGGTCGCGACGCTGAGACCGAATCCACGCTCTACGTTGGAGAACATCGCCCTCACGGTCCAGTCCTTCCCGTTCGGATGGCTGATCCACTGGCAGCGATGCTGTAGTGCACATAGGGGCCTAAGTTCCGGAGTGACGGACTCGATGGCGCGGAGCTCATCGCGCGATATCCCTGGTAGGTAGATGATCGGTACGCCAGTCGGTGCGCCGTCGAGTTCGACGGTCCGGGCGACTACACATCGGAGCCAGTACGCCGGGCCTTGCCCCCGCTCAGGGTCAAATGAGCCGAAGCTGACAATACGACAGCGATCCCGAAGCATGGGAATGATGGACTGCCATTGGGTGTCGCCGTCGGGCCAGAGCAGAGCGATCGGTGCCTTCACGACGCTGGAATCGTGGGCCTTTGTCTTCCGCAGAATCTCGACAACGCGATCGAGAACCGATTCGCTCATCTTCACAGTCCTTTGCGAGCCGCTATCTTCTCCGCGCGGGTGCAGTGAAGACCGTTATGGCGCTCACTTCCATCTGGGTCTCTGCCACGGTCCTTTCCCCACTTCACATTGACCCTGGACCGAAGCACCTCAGCTTCGACAAATGGACGCAGATTGAGCCGAACACCATCGTATAGATCTGGCTCCCAACCCAGGGGTTGACCAGCAAGCGACTTCCACCGCACATAGATGTCGTAGGGAGACTCACCCGCCAGAATCAACTGCAGCCGAGCCTGCAGATCCTGCGCTGCCACCAACCGCTCCTCGGCGCCAGGTGTATCGTCACGGAAGCCAGCATTCTGGCGTTCGATCCAGTCTCCTAAGTACGTGAACGTCAGACGTTCCAGTGTCGCACGATCAAGCCGATGGCAGTTCACCAATGCTCCGAAGCCATCCCTGCGGCCATCCCACACGTGCCACACGAACGGACGATTCTTGAATAGCTTGCAGTGCGCCTTGAAGAAGTCATCCTGCAGCCAGGACCCTAGATCCTGCTTTCTGGAACCTGACGCAGCCAGCATCTCACCAGTCCTGATCGGTGACCACGTACCTCCAAGTGCTCGCGCCAAGAGTTCTCGAAGCCTGTCAGCTGCAGTACGCTCACCTAACACCGACCGCAAACACACAACGCCGTCGTCATCGGCCAGTGAGTCGAGATCATCAGACTCAACCTGATCGGGCCACCGGTAGCCGAGTAACCGACCGACTGCCACCTGCAGCGGCTCTGTCGATGCTTCCGGTCGGCCCTGGAACAACCACTGCCTTGGGTCATCTGACCACGGTTCAGGTAGTTCATCCTCGCCAAGGTGCCTCCATTGGGTAGCATCCATAGGGACAGAATTCAAAGTACCGCTTGAAACCTTGAGTGAAGTATCGATTGATCGCACCGCAGAATGCAGCTCGGGTGAACTACAAAAGGCCCAGAGAACCGGTAGATCACTGGCCTCGTGGGGAATGATTACCGACCCAGTACCGTCAAACAGGTCGCCGGAGTAGAGCGTTGCCGGCAACTGTCCCATCTCCCGCACCACGACTCCTCGCCTGCCCCAAGCGGCGCGCCCTCGGAAGGCAGCTCCCTCCTGGCATACCTCGGTCATCACACCAAAACCATCTTCCCAATACACAATCTCAGAGCGTCCGCCAAACTCGACGGTAATTTCTGGAGCAGATTGCATACGGCGCCACCCACCGCTTATAGCAGGAAGCTCCCAGAAGAAGCGAACGAACCGTGGGTTGTCGCTCGTCTTTATTCCTTGGTGAGAGTCTCCGATATCGCCGATCGTGGACGCCGAGACAAGCCTTGGAAGCACGCGCGATGCTGGATTCGTTAGCTGCGAGCATTGTGGAATCGACCGCATCTCTACTTGCCGAAGCGCTTTCGCCTTAGCGGCAGTTCCATTCGCTGCTTGGCAATCGACGATGAACATCGATCCGGTGGTCTCAAGTTCCTTAGAAACTGTGATTAGTGCTGCCGTAACCACCTCACCTGACAGACCTTCAAAAGCACCTGTTCCTAGCCACACGCAACCTATAAACCGATAACGACGCAAGACTCGCTCACGAAGTTCTCTAGATCTCTTTAGTTGTAGCCAAGTTTGTGGCGTCACGTACGCGATTGCTCCACCTGAACGACACATTGCAATGCCGCGCATCATCATTGCCAGCGCCAGGTCAGCTTTCGCATCCGCATTGCTGCCTTCTACATATTCTTTCAAGCAGTCTGACTGCTTGCTACGGCCCAAGAAAGGAGGGTTTGTGGTGACAAGGGTGTACCGCCGCGAGAGGTAGTCCGCCGTGCGGGCGATACCGGCGGCGTGTGCGCCGAAAACGGCAGTGGCCGGATCGTCAGCCTCCCGCTGAAGCGCCTCCGAGAGCAACGGGGCGATTTCCTCCCAGTCAACATCCTCGAGCGATACTTGAAGCCCAGTCGGCTCCGTGACCTCTACAACCTGTCTAGGGTCAATAAGGCTTCCTAGGGTGTCGGCGTCCCGAAAGAGGATGTGTAGGCGCACGAGCGCGTTCTCGAGTCTCACGTCGCCATGGCCCAGTGACTTCCACTCGTCCACTGGCGCCTTGACGGGGATCCCCGTACAAGCGACATGAGGCACGGGAAGCTCACGCCAATCGTCGCCCGTCTTCCATGCCTGCAGCGCAATCGCGAACATCGCGATCTGGACACATCGCTGGTCGAGTTCCAACCCGAAGAGGTTGTCGCGTAGGACTGCGTCCTGAGCATCCTCCGGACGCAGGCCCTCCTCCTCCACCCGCATCTGCCACAACATCGAGAACGCTTGGACCAAGAAGTGCCCCGACCCGCAGCACGGGTCCATCACTGTCACCTCAGCGACACTGTCAGGCCACTGCTCGAAGCTCCCTGCTGCTGGTTTGCCGTCATTATCGAAGCGGAGATAGTCCCACTGCTTTGCCAACTCGCTGTTCGGACGGCGTGCCGCCCACCATGCTCCAAGCGAATTCTCAAGGAGAAATCTAACCATGTAGTTCTCTGTGAAGAGTTGCGTCACCGGTCCGAGGTCCGGTCCGCCGATCTTGCGTTCTGACGCGTTGATCTGATCCTTCTTGTCGCGCTGCCAGAACTGATACACCCAACCCAACGAGTCATCGACAACGAACACGTCTGTCGGCAGACCTGCCACAATCTGTTCGAGTTCGAGACGACCCTCGGGAGCCAACCGAAGTTGGGCGCACGGATCGTCCGGTCGAAATATACCCGGCAAGATGGCTGCAGCGAAGCGAGCTGCCACCCCCCACCCGTCTGGTTCCGCTAGATCCACAGCCAACTCATCGCACTCGGCCAGCGTTACCGGCGCCCTTAGGGAGGGGTGGATTAGCAGGTCGTTCTCGGCCAAGAACCGCGCGAACAACAGTCGGTGCCACTGCTCAAACGCGCATTCCTCCACAAGTCGCTCAATTTGCCCGTCGGCGTCACCTAGCTGGCGGGACTTCGCCCGCAACCCGCGCCGCAATGCCCGCTCGCCGTCATCCAAGTAACCCGGGGGGCGATCCTCTGATACTCCTAGCGAACCTAGGGCTGCCCTACAGGCCCCCTCAGATACCCGCCGACCCCTCACGCACGCGCCTTCGAGGTTACGCCGCAGCCTTGAGTCCAGAACACCCATCACATGCCTACTCACATGATCACCGTCTCGCCGGCGCCTATGTGATCCATCAGTTGCCTTCTAAGGCCCGCAAGGTAGTCATCCACATCCGACTCTGACTTCAGCGTGGCCGCTGGCAGCGACACCGTCGCTACCGTCGGCTCCGGATCTAGGATCTTGGCGATAGCGCCACGCGCCGCAAGGCCCTTCGCTGGCAGCGCGGCAATTTGGTCCGCTATGCCTCTCAGCGGTTGGTCGTTCAACGCCTCCAACAGCTTGTCGGTACTGGTGACATCAGCCAGAGGGGGCGGATTGAGGCCAACTTTCGCGAGCACTGCTTGCTGCTGATCGACGCTTAGTTGCCGCCAACCGTCCGAGGCTGCGAGCGTCTCGATTTCTGCTTCGCACGCCGCGTAGAGGTCCGCCATCGCGTCTCTGAGCGAAGCACGCAGCAGAGACGCGAGTTGATCAATAAGCGGGGTGACCGGGTCAGGGTTCTCAAGCAGCAAGCGGTTATCAAGAATCGCTTGTCGCTGGGCCTGAATGCCTGCTGCCTCCGGAAGCGATGAGGCCTGCTCAAGCAACCGGTCAAGTTTGGTCCAAGCCACCTCCCGCTGGCCTCTGTCTTCGGCCGCAGCGCCCCAGGCAGCGATTTCCTCACGGAGTTGTGCGGCGGAGTTCGCAACGGCGCGGAATTGCTCGTTGCCACCGAGTGCCTGCAGCCCGTCCAGGTGGGCCGTGTCCGGAGGCTTTGGGAGCGGGGCAGGTCCGCCAGCCCTCCCCGCCAAGCTGACAAGGCGCTCTAGCAGACCGCTGATAGCCACGTGTTCTTGTTCCGGGGTGTACAAGATGTCCGCTTCCGCCAGGACTCCCCGCACCTCGATGCGTTCGACCGTAGTTGGAGGTTCGTCCTCCTTGTAGAACGTCGTCCTGCCGATCTGGGTTGCGGGCAACTCCATAGCACCCTGCACGGCTCGTCCGTCGCGCTCCGCGCGGAGGTTGCCCTTAACGAGCAGGACAAGCAGAGCACCATCGATCGCGTCTTTGGGCCACCCGTACGGCGGATCGCCCAATTGTCGCCGAATCTCACTCCCCTTGGTGCCAGCCGCAGAGGCTCTTGAGAGAACCTCCTTACAGACAGGGTTAGCCGAGGCTTCACCAGTCCATCCCACCTGCGCCAGCGCATCGAGAGCACCGTCGCGAGCCTTGTCCTTCACCTTGCCCCACCTGGCATCGTCGGCGGTTCCAAACTTGGGAAACTGCCTGCTGAGAGCGTGTTTGCCTGCGGCCTCCACGCCTTCACGAAGTGATGACACTGTCAACTCGTTACCCCCACCCTGGAAGATCCGAGCATCATCGATGACCGCTCCGAACAGCTCAACGAGGTTCTCGTTCGCGGCTTCCGCTCGCGCTTGCATCCCGCGCTTTGCCTGTCGTCCCTCGTCGGTTTGCGGTTCAGGTCTGTGACTGATGGTGTCAACAGCTGCGGCGTAGGTGGCGAGGATGTCACGGATTGAGTCGGCATCGACTCTCGGCAAGAGAACAAATACAACTGGGCTGTCAGTGCCAGCCCTCGCCGCCGTGTCCCTCGCCTGGATCTCAGTCACGTTCCATCCGTCGCGAATCCACAGCGGAATAGCTGTTCCATCAAGTTCGGGTTCGTCAGCGCCCCAATGGCGGCTGAACTTCCGTGGCGTGTTGCTGACGCCATGCACAAGCTTCATGCCGGCGAGTTCGGTGTCCACACACGCCAGCAGCCAATCGTTCCTCAGCTGGGCCATTTTCGCTGCATCATCCTGAATCGTCGCTCGGCGCTGATTGAACGCGTTGGTCCACTCTGCACCCTCCTCGGTCTGGAGGTGGTACGCCTCGCCGAGGTTCATTAGACGGCCGTCCTCGACAAGCTCGCCGAGAAGCCGAGTTACCTCGCTGCGCAACCGTGGTCCATCACTTGCGAGATCCTCGACAAGGAGGTCCGCAATGACCGCTGCCGTTGCACGAACTCCCGTGTCTCCAACTCCATCGTGTGGGAGTTGAGAGATCAAGAAGATGAGAGCGCAAGCTCGTGACTTCAGCTCACCGTCTTCTGTTCCATCTCTGAGCCCGCGGATGTGCTCGTCGATCTCTTTGAGTAGGACGCCACTCTGAAGCATGCTGGCGGACTCGGAGCTAAAGATGAAGTCACCGCCGATGACGTGGCCGACTAGATCACTAGCGACACTGCGAGCGGCTTCGTGCACGATCTTGAGTTGCGTACGTAGCACGCCCGCCTTGCCAGCCTTGTCGATTGCTCGAAGCGCCCGCTCCCAGAAGCGGCGCCTCGTGGGCAATAGCGGGTAGTCGGCAACCAAGATGGCCTTGTCAGCAGCCTTGGCTTCCAGGCTCGAACCACCCAATTGCCGATCGATCTCGCCGCTCACGCTCTCAAGCACGTCCTCGATTGCCGCTACGGCGTTCGGCTTCTTCCGGAGGACGACCCTTCGAACGACAGTCTCGACATCGGTATCAGACAGTGCAACCGTGACGGAGAAGCGGTCGATCAGCTTCTGCAGGGTGGGGTTTGCCGTCAGGGCTGCTTGGCCGGTTGCGACGACGACGACTTGGCTGCCGAATCGTGCGCTGCACCCCTCGACTAGGTGTTGGACGTGTTCCGCTTTGGTGTTCTCATCATTGATGTATTGCTGCATCTCGTCGAGGACGATGAGAGTGAGCGGCAGCTCGCCATCGGTAGCGCTCTGCAGCTTGAGCACCTGCTCGAAGGCATCGAGCATCTCTTCGTTGCTGATGTCTTCCACTGGCGGGTACTGGTTCTGGAGCGTCTTGCTGACCTCCGCTGTCGTCTCGCCGAATGTCACCCCTGCGTCGAGGAGCGCCTCTGCGAGGACAGGCGAGACGTACAGATTGCGGAGTTCACCTTCGAAGTTCCGTCCGCTGTCCTCGACGGCTGAGCGAACCATGTCGTAGAGGCCCTCGTTCTGGAGGTAGATCGCTAGTTGCGCTGGGGCGTACTGCTGCGGTAGTCCAGCCGCACCGAAGACGATCGCGAGGAAGGCGAGCCTTACCGATCCTGGCGTCCCAGATCCAAGTGTCCCTGCCGCCGACCAGAGGCCACCGACTCGCCTGGCCTCCCCCGAGAGTTCGACGAGGTGTCGCCGGATCTCGGGCGAGAGCGTGGCAAGGTCACGCGCGGACGATCCCGACGGAAGCGTGTAGTCCCGCCACAGGTACTCAAGTACGCGCATCAGGTGCGACTTCCCGCTCCCGAAGAACCCGCTGACCCAGACCGCCGGCTGTTCGTCTTGACTGATATGGGCAAGAAACTGGTCGAGGATCCGTTCCAGCCCGCGCTCATATTCGCCCTCGCACACGAAGCTATGGATCTCCCACTCGAGCGTTGCCCAATCGCCGTCATCTTCCGGTTTGCGCACTTTCGCCACGCCAAGGTTTGGGATGTCGCGTTCCGTCGGATCTATTGCGAAGACGTCGCGGTTGGTGATTGTCACGGAGTCAACCTTTCTGGGCAGTGATGCGAGTTGCTAGGTAGTTCCAGCCGTCGCGGGCTCCGAGCAGCCGGTAGCTGTTGCCCTCGACCTCACCCGGAAAGAACACCAGCAGGCGACCCGGTATAGATTCTTGGACGCACTCGATAAGCGCCGAGACCTTGACATGGTCGCCTAACCCATAGAGGCTCGCAGCCCCCAGGAGCCCGATGATCGTTTGGTCGGTTGCCATCTCTTCGACTTGCTCTCGTACGCCGTCCGCGAGCTGACCGAAGAAACTGACCAACTCAGGCTGCATGAGCTCAGGGTTCCTGAAGTAAGCCTCTCGATACTCGTGCGAGCCCATCCAGCGCTCGAACTCATCGCTGATGTCCACGAGATCCCACTCGTAGCCCGCCTTCCTCGACTCAATCTCAAAGTCGTTGATGTGGAGCCGAAGCCGTCGTTCCTCCTCCGGCCTGTAGACCACCATCCAGACCCGTTGAGCAGGCGCGAGATGCGACGGCCACGGCAGCTGGACGAAGCGTCGGTAGTCCTCGACTAGGTAACCGATGTAGCTCACAGCAGCTGAACCTCCATCGGTCGCAGAAGTTGCGCGAACCCTACGTCGGTGATCCCGCCGCTATGGCGGAAGTCGATCAGCGACCGCTGAGCTGCGACGGCCGCCATCTCGAACAGGTGGTGCCTGGGGCGGTCCAAGACCCTCGCCCAGATTGTGTCGAAGAGAGCCGCGCCGCGAACGCCTTCAAGATGCCCGAGCATCAATGCGAATGCTGTCGTGGATGGCGTGCAAATCGGTCGCCGGCGAACCTTCTCTGTCCTAGCAACAGCTTCCAGATGGCCCGTCTGTTCCCAGGACGAAGAGGTGTTTCGACCGATCTTCGCAAGGGTCGACTCGCGGTAAGCAGTCGGAAACTCCTTCTCCACTACTTCGGCGAGATCTCCGCTCACCACTTCGTCTCCAGGGTTCGCCGGAAGAATCGCTTGAGCGCTCGAGCGGAAGACGGGATCGCGAGCCAGCGCGCAGAGCCCCGCCAACAGCGGTTGTCCGGTTCGTTCGTCCGTCCACAGGTCGCGTAGTGCCCGGAAGAGAATCGAGTCTGGTCGAAGCAGGTACAGCTCTCTCAGGTACCGCAGCGTGCGCTTACGCGCTCCATCGGACTTCTTGCCCAGCACATTCTGCTCTAGGACTGCCCGCTTGTACGCGTTCGCGTCCGCTGGGCGATCGACGACGTCAAGCAGAGTCGCGAGGGCGCGAATCAAGATCGTGTGGCTGGTGGTAGCACCACCGCTCCGATCGCCCGGCACGATCTCCTGACCCATCATGGCCGAGTCCCTCGATCGCGGTGCCAACGCACGATGTCCTGACGCTGCCAGAGCCTGACCCTGCTCCCGCTGAGATCCACAACCGGCGCGGGAAAGTCGGGATAGCGCCGCAAGTAGGTGGTCACGCTGCTTGGGTGTGATAGCCCGAGGATGGCCTGCACCTCTGCAGCACCGATCAGGTCGTCCGGATCCACCTTCTTGCCCATCGTTCTAAGTCTAGGAAAGTTGACAAGCCATCGCTACAAGGAAGGCGCACCAGGTCCACATTGCCAAAGTGGCGCGCAGGTAGAGGGATGAGGTCGACGCCAGCGAACCGTTGCCCGCCGACGTCGCAGGGTTGAACCCGCTGGCCCATGGTGGGGGCGTCACCGCGTGACCGCCAGTGAAGTGGGGCTCAAGAACTGACGACACAGAATCGGAGGCATTGACATCAATTCTAGATATATTCTGATACACATGAACGCTTGGCACGTTGGTACCACAATCTCTATCCGTCAGAGCTTGCTCAAGAGTTGGACGCTGCACGCCGCGCCGGGGTCGCAGCTGTCGAGGTGCCAAGTGCGGAGTTCGATCGGTTGGCAGCTGAGGGCGAGCGGATGATCTACGTGGTGGCTGGCGACTGGCTGCTGGTGTCGAAGCGCCACGTCATGGGCGAGCACATCTCCCATGCGGTGCTCGCCGACGGCGGGTATGTGCAGGCGGCAGGCGAATTCGAGATGGTCGAGTTCGGGGACGTCAAGGTGGTCACGTCGCTCAACAACATGAGTGGCCACTATCGGCCCGGCCGCGAGAGCCTCGATGTGGCTATGGAAGCGTTCGAGGAACGCGGGTTGCGAGTCTTGGCTGACGGTGTCGAGCAGTACGATTGGCACACACCATGACCACCGTCGAATCGGGCCCGGCCCAGACCATTGAATCCGTTCTAGAGCGGATCGGAGACGCAGTGGACATGCCGGAGCTTGAGAGAGCTTGGTGTGAAGGGCTGCGCTGTCACCGAGACCACGACGACCGCGACCGGATTCTGGCTGAGGCAGGTGCACGGCTCGGTGTGTTTGATGAGGCGGCAAGCGAACATCTGCGGCGCAGCTGGCTTCGCCAAGTGGCCGAGGAAGTCCAGCTACGGAATGACCAGCCTTTGAGTGCGCCCTTGGCCACTCTGGTGACAGCCGAGTTGAGCGAGGCATTCGCCCTGGCCGCTGACGATCTCGCCGGGCTGCGCGCCGCGGCCGAAGACGGCCAGGACCTGCTTGCCTACGTCGAGCGCTCGCCTGCCTCCGCGATGAGGATCCGTGATCTCGGCCGCGTGACCGAGAAGCTACGCGGCAGCGGTGCCCTGACCCTCGTGGCCAGTGACGATGTGGAACTGTCCACTGAGTTCGCGCAAGCGCTCGTCCCGAGGCAGCCGCCGGGACGACGGCCAGCACCCTCGCCGCATCAACCTCAGAGGGATGGACGGCGTAAGGGAGAGTAACGAGCTCAGAAGGGCCGTCGCAGCGGCGTGGCGTTCGTTCGGGGCGGCCGCGTCGCTTGAGGCGCGCGTGAGTCCCGCCGTCTCGATTTCTGTTCTTCGGCGACCTGGACACATACGCCGAGTCGCAACAGCGAGTCCTGACTGTCGGCTTGAACCCGTCGCTAATCGAGTTCCCTGCCGGGGACCCGTTCCGCCGCTTCCCGCTCGCCGAGGACGTCCACCCCGCGGATCAGGAGCGGTACCTCGACGCTCTCTCGGCCTACTTCCGTACGAGGCCCTACGACAAGTGGTTCCGGAGCTTCGAGCCTCTGCTCAACGGAATGAGCGCCAGCTACTACGGCCACCAGCCCTCAACCGCGCTGCACACGGACATCAGCTCTCCGGTGGCCACCGATCCGACTTGGAGTCGGCTCAGCCAAGCCGACCGCCGCGTGCTCGAGGATGGCGGAAGGCCGCTCTGGCATGAACTGCTAGCAGTGCTTCGGCCGAACGTGGTCGTGCTGTCGGTCGCCAAGAACCACCTCGAGCACATCGCGTTCGAGCCGCTAGGCCCGTGGGAACTCATCCACAGCTTCTACCGCAAACGCGACGGCACCCTTCGCGCGTCTGCCTACGAAGTCTCGGGCTGCTGGCATCTGGTCGGCACCGAACCAGCGCTGTTCGTCTTCTGCCCCGCCAGCCAGACACCCCTGGGTTCAATCAGCAACGACCAGAAGCGCAAGTTGGGCACCATCGTCGCAAACACCTACCGCGACGCCGGCTGACAAGAGAAGCCCCGCCAGTGCACCACCGACGAGCGGAGGTGGACGGCGGGGAGGATTAACGAGAAAGATAGCGCGGAGTCACGGACATCGCCACCCACGCTTCAGGTCCGAAGAGGTGTCGGCGTCGCTGATGCACCTGATCGCTACCACCACCCGATGCATCTGGTGATGGCGTGGGCTGGCGAGCAACCAGGGGAAGATTCTGGCGAGGGCGTAGTCGTTCTAGGCCCCTCCTATAGGACGATGTCGAGGTAGCCGCCCCCGCGCCTCTTCAGGAAGTCCTCGGCAGCGCTCTCGGCCTCAGCCATGGTCGAATGCGTCGACTCGGGATTGTGAGCACCGGGCGACCTCACCTCCCACAGGTCGTCCCGCTTCTTCACCACCAGAAGCTTATCAGGCATATAAGTCCTTTTCAGTATGATACGCGCCTTGTCAGGTACACCACTATACGCTGCCGCGGTGCGCGTTGGGGTGTACATCGACGGACTCAACCTCTACTACGGAGGCCGGCATCTGTGCGGACGAGGCAAGCACGGGTGGCGCTGGCTCGACCTGGCGGCGCTCGCCGACCGCCTGATCGGCCGCAATCCGCACTGGAGCGCCAGACAGGCGAGAGCGCGCCGCATCATGTACTGCACGGCACCGATCACCGGCGGGCCGGCCGCCGACTCACGCGAACGGCAGCAGACCTACCTCAAGGCGCTGCTCGCCACGGGACGAGTCAGCATCGAGGAGGGCACCTTCGTGACTCGGCGAGTCACGGGCGGGGACACAGCAGGCGGCGTGCGCCGGACGATCATGGTGCGCGAGGAGAAGGGCTCAGACGTGAACGTGGCGTCTCACCTGCTGATCGACCTCCATACCGGGATGATCGACGCCGCTGTGCTCATCACCAACGACAGCGACCTGCGCCTGCCCGCCCGCCACGCCCGGCTCCATGTGCCGCTCGGGACGGTCAATCCCAGAGGCACCCCGACGGCCACGGCACTCCGCGGCAAGTCCGGCGACGGTGCCGGAGGCCACTGGTGGTACTCCCTCACCGCCGACGACTTCTTCTCGTGCCAGCTACCCGAGTCAGTCGACACCCACCGGAGGCCCGATCGCTGGTAGTCGGCAGCCACGAGGGCGCAACCCGCCACGCGCATGTTCGCATCGCTGTGCCGCGCCAGGTAACCTGCCTTCACCCACCCGGTGCCTCCTCGGAGGTGCCGGGTCTTTCTCTTCCCGGGCGGGCTTCAGATGAACTGCGGGCACGCTCACCGACGGCGACATCGAGAGCAGACTGGGCGGGGCCCGATCTCTCGGTGCCGTGCTCCATTAGATGGGGCCCCCACACGGGTCGCCGGGCGAGGCCGCAGAGTGCGAGGCGGCCAGAACTCCGAGTCGTCCCCGTAGCCGCGGTTGGCCCATGCGTCGTACAGGTCGTAGTTGCGCTGGGTGGCCTCGTCGGGCCACGCGTAGGGGACCAGACGCAGGTCGTAGCCGGAGTCACGCCAGCGGGCCGTCGCATGCGAGTGCCGCTCGGCGTCCACTCCGACGTTCATCGCTCCGGGCAGCGCCTTAGCCGTCACACGATCCAGCCCGCGGCCGAGCAATCGCCCAGCAACGAAGCGGCTCAGCGACCGCGCCAACGACATCGCTCTCCAGACGATCCGATGGGCCCTGCTCATGCCCCCCCATCGTCCCACCGGCTTGTGACACTCAGGACCGGAGGGCGCGCTCGCGGAGCCTGTCGGCCAGCGAGGTGATCTCGGCGCTCATCGTCAGGCGTTGGCGCCACTCAGCGGGGATGGACTCGACTCCGTAGTGGGCGCCGGCGATCTGGCCGAAGATGGCGCCTGTGGTGTCGGCGTCGTCGCCGAGGTTGACCACCTTGAGGGCGCCCTGCCTGAAGTCCTCGGTGTGGAAGAAGGCCCACAGGATCGCCTCCAGGGTGTCCACCACATAGCCGGTGCCGCGGATCTCGGGGGGCTGCTTGTGCTTGAACGCGCCAGCGGCGATGGCGGCGATCTTCGGGGCGAGCGGGGCCTCGTCCCACAGGCCCTCGACCGGGCTGTAGTGCTCGGACAGCAGCGTCTGTTTGTCGACGCCTCCCAGCGCGCCCACCAGCAGGCCCGCGAAGTAGCGGCAGGCGTCGACCGCCTCGACGGCCCCGTGGGTGGTGCGGGAGCTGTCCGCGCTACGAGCGATCGCCTCCCGGGCGTCGCTGGCGAAGAACATGGGCACCGGTGCCAGCCGCATCAGCGAGCCGTTGCTCGCCGACGTCGGGTCCGTAGGCCCGCAGTACGGCTCGCCGGTCCGCTCGAAGCGCTCCAGGGACCCACTCGTGGTGTCGCCGATGTCGAAGCAGCGCCCCGTCGATGACAGGTACCCCTGCCTGAACCACCGCAGATAGCGCCCCATCTGGTCCAAAGGGTTGAAACCGCCCGACTCCAGCAGGCTGGTGGCCAGACACAGCGCCATCGACGTGTCGTCGGTCCACTGGCCCGCCCGCAACCCGAACGGCCCACCGCCGATCATGTCGCCGATCGGGTCGAACGAACCCGGCGGGCTGAACTCCAGCGTCGTGCCCAGCGCGTCCCCCGCCGCTAGGCCCACCAGGCAGCCCCGGAAGCGGTCCCTGGCACTCACCTCGCCCACTGGCGTCCCTCCGATCTTGCGACGCAGGCTAGTCCCGGCCGGGCTCCGCCCACCGCCGCACGAAGGCCCGCTGGTGGCGGGTCTGGGGCGACTCGGTGTGCAGCCAGCTCTTCTCCACGTGCTGCCACCACACCGCGATCTGATCGAGGGCCCCCTGGCCGGTGAGCCCGTGGCGGACCAGCCAGCAGCCCACCACCGTCCCGGTGCGGCCGATCCCGCCCCAACAGTGCACATACACCGTGCGACCCTCACCGAGGGCGTCGTCGATGGTGTCGAGAATGGCCGCCATCTCCGCGGCCCGGCGCGGCACCGACATGTCCATGATCGGATAGCTCTCGCGCCGCACCGACCGGCCCAGAGCGCGCGCCTGCTCGTGGGCGACCTGCTCGTACGGGGCCAGCCCGTCGCGCCGCTGCGTCAAATCGATGAAGCAGTCGACACCGGCCCCGATCAGCGCCCGCACCTTGGCCGCCGCCGCCCGCGGGTCCAACGCCCCCGGATACTCCCCCGCCGCGAACCGCCCCTCCCGAACCCAATAGCTGTTCGGAATAGGACGATCAGGACGGCCGGCAGCACTCATGGGCCAAGCCTCCTAGACCTCCGACCCCGGTGTCCAGCACATCTCGGAGACTCGACCACCCCGACTGGCGCTAACGTGCGGTCAGGACTCGTGTCCACCTTCTACCCGGGGAGAGCCGCCCCTCCGGGGGCCGCTCTCCCCAGTACCTTGTGTAGTCGTTTGTAATACGGTACTATGGCCTCGAACCTGCTCGATCTAGACCTCCTCGACGACAATGACCCCTTCGAGATCACCAGCCAGATCGCGCACCTGTACAAGCACGGCCCGCTGGGCGTCGACGACGTGTTCGACGTGTGGCGCAGCGACCCGCTGTTCTACCCGGCCAAGCCCCCGGCGCACTGGCTGATGGTCGCACGCGTCAGCGGCACGGTGCTGGTGGTGCCCCTCTCGCCCGCTCGGTCCGGCAACCCGGCCAAGTGCAGGCCCATCGGCTGCTATGTCGCCTCTGCCCACCTGGCAGCCCGCTACCTGGAGAACCGATGAACTATCCAGAGATGACCCCCGAAGAGGAACACGAGTTCTACAGCAAGCCTGAGAACCAGGAGCCGCAGGGGCCCGCCCGGCGGCGGAGGCAGCGGATGACCGATCCCGTGCCGGTGCGGTTCCCGCCCGAGATGCTCGAACGGGTCAAGGCCGCCGCCGACGCCGACGACCGATCCGTCTCATCCTGGATCCGCCGCGCCGTCGACCGCACTCTTCAAGCCGAGGCGTCCTGACCAACCCCTCCCAGCCGCGGCTAGGTGGCACGACTCGCATGGTGGAGCGCCCACCGGCGCTGTCGCTCACTAGAGTCGGCGAGACGCCCCAGGACCGGGCAAGGCTGGACCACTCTCTCCATCGGGGGACACACATGCGGATCACATTGACCAACGTCCTCGTCGACGACCAGGCCAAGGCCCTCGCCTTCTACACCGAGGTCCTCGGCTTCCAGAAGCACCACGACGTGCCCGTCGGGGAGTACTCGTGGCTCACGGTGGTCTCCCCGGAGCAGCCTGACGGGCCGGAGCTGCTCCTCGAACCCGCCGCACACCCGGCCGCCAAGACCTACCGCGACGCCCTCACCGCCGACGGGATCCCATCCGCACAGTTCACCGTCGACGACGTCCACGCCGAGCACGCTCGGCTGCACGCCGCTGGTGTCGAGTTCACCCAGCCGCCCACCGACCTCGGCACCGTCGTCGCGGCCGTCCTCGATGACACCTGCGGAAACCTGATCCAGATCGTCACCCCGGCCCCAGAACCTGCATAAACCCACATAGGCCTGAGTCTCATTCTCTTCCCGGGTGGGCCTCAGACAAACTGCTAGCGCTTCACCGTGGCGGGCGGGGGGCTTCGGCGGATTGGCGGATGTCGGAGAGGAACGCCTCGACTTCGGCTAGGTCGATCGTGCGGCGCAGCGGCGGGAGGCCCTGAAGGAGGTCCTGGCGGTACCGGGCAGTGGCCAGCCGCGAGTCGAGCACGGCCACGACGCCCCGGTCCTGCGAGGATCGGATGAGCCTCCCCGCGCCCTGAGCCAGCAGCGTGGCCGCGCGGGGAACGTCGATCTCGCGGAACGCGCGCGGCCCGAGCCGCTTGCGACGGGCGACCATCAGCGGCTCGTCCGGCCGCGGGAACGGAATGCGGTCCACGACCACCAGCGACAGCGACCGGCCAGGCACGTCCACGCCCTGCCACATGGTCATCGTGGCGAACAGGCAGCTCTCCTCCTCCGCGGCGAACCTGCCGATCAGCTCGCGGTTGGGCAGGTCGCCCTGGCAGTAGATCCGCAGCCCCGTCGTGCCCCGCACAGCTTCGGCGGCGGCCCTCATGGCCCCGTAGCTGGTGAACAGCGCCAGAGTGCGCCCTCCAGCTGCGACAGCCATCCGGGTGATCTCCTGTTGCACGGCCGGCGCCCATCCGGGATCCTTGGGGCCGGGCAGATGCTTTGCGCAATAGAGCAGGCCGCTGCTGCGGTAGTCGAAAGGACTGCCCACATCGAGGCTGTCGCAGCCATCGCCGGGCAACCCGAGCCTGTCGGCCAGGTTGATGGGGACGGTCGCGCTGGTAAGCACCGCCGGAGTGCGCGTCCACAGCCGCTCCCCCAGCATCGGGCCGACATCGACGGGAGCGGTCCGCCAGACCGGATTCCTGCCGGAGCCCTCCACCCAGACAGCGTCCTCATTGTCCGGGTCAGACGCTCGGGCGAGATCCTCGGTGAGGGCGTCGAGGAGCCGTCGGGCCATCCTCCGCCGCGTCTCGTCGCCCTCCGCCTCGCGGACCTCGGCGCCGGCCGCGCCGAGCCGTCCCCGGCACAGGGCGACCGTCTCGACCAGGTCATCGGGAAGCGACGTCAGGAGCGTGTCGCGGTGGGGTTCGAGAGCGTCCCGCAGAATGTTGCCAGCCGCCTCCAGGCCGTCGGCCGTCGCCGCGCCCGCCACCACGGCCCTCACCGTCCGGGCCGCGTGCCTGAACCGGCCTCCGGTGATCGACACCCCGGCGGCCCCGGCTGCGATGTCCTCGAGGGTGTGAGCCTCGTCGAACACGACCGCATCGTGGGGCGGCAGAATCTCCGCCTCTGTGAACACATGAAGGCTGTAGAGAGCGTGGTTCACCACCAGCACATCCGCCTCGGCAGCCCTGTCGCGGGCCTGCTCGGCGAAGCACTCCGGCCCCGACGGGCAGTTCGCCGCGCCCGGGCACTCCCGCCCGGACACGCTCACCGCCTCCCAGGCCCGCACCGACGGCTCGAAGTCGAGTCCGGCCCGGTCGCCGTCGGTGGTCACATCGGCCCAGGCGGCCAACTGTGTGATCTCCTCGCGGATGCGCCCGGCCTCGGCGGCGGAGTCCGCGGCGATCAACTGCTGCTGCCCGCTGCCGGCAGCCGCGGCCCAGTCGGCGAGCTTCTTGCGGCAGACGTAGTTCGACCTGCCCTTCAGCACCGCATACTTGAGCGGTTTGCCCAGCGCCCTGGCCAACAGGGGAAGATCCTTGTCCACGAGCTGGTCTTGGAGGGCCTTGGTGGCGGTGGCCACGACAGCCTTCCTCCCGCCCGCCGCCAACGGAGCCAGGTAGGCCATCGACTTCCCGGTGCCGGTGCCGGCCGCCACCACCAGATGCCGGTCCTGGCCCAGAGCGGACGCGACCGCCTCACACATCTCATATTGGCCGGGCCGGCTCTCGCCGCCACCCGGCATCGCCAAGACGACCCCATGAAGCGCATCGACAGCTTCCTGCGGTACGTCCACAGTCACCGACGGTACCCTCGCGGAGCCAGCCCGTCGCGCCGCTGCGTGGCAGGTCGATGAAACAGTTGGCGCGACGACTCCCGTTGCCCCGTGGATGCAGCCTGGTGCCGGTTGTGGCGGGAATTGTGATGTCTTGATATTGTGATTTCGTGAACAGGCAGACGACGGTGCGATTGCCGGAGGACTTGGCGCAGCAGGCCGAGGCGGTGGCCCGCGTACAGGGCTCAAGCGTCAACCAACTCGTCGTCGACTCGCTGCGTGCAGAGATAGAGCGCGTGAGAGCCGATGAGGACTTCACGGCTCGGGCAAGGCGGCTGATCGAACGAGACAGGGAGTTGCTGGATCGTCTGGCCCAGTGACGAGATACTTGACCCTCGCTGAGTATCTTTGGCTCTCCGAAGAAGCCCTCGCCGCGTGGATACGGCGGCGAGTCGTCTTCCGGTGACACCAAGCCCTAGGAGTGGTGGCCATGAAGTGGACACGCGACGAGATCGCCAAGCACGCGGACCAACTCGCTGATCGCTTCGAGGACTTCGACCCAGCCGAGGCCATGGAGGTCCCGGTCGCTGAGTACCTGCTAGCCCGAGCGGCACGAGAGAGGGACAGACGCGAAGCAAGAAGTCACCGGGCTGTTCCGATCAAACCGCCGGATGCGTCTGGTGGGTAGCGTGGGCGGGCGAGCAACCCGGGGACGATTCTGTGGCCCAGCCAGGTGACGCCGACGTCCAGAGCGAGGCGCTGACACTCGAGGATCTCAAGGCCAGTGTGGGCAAGGGGCCGCGGCTGGGTTCCGACGACATCGCCAACACCTACCACAGCGACGAGGAGTTCTTGGCCGCGCTCGACGCGCCCCGAAGCCAGACCGACAGCACCTCACATCTGTAGGCACCCCTCACGCCGACATGGAGCCGCTGACTGACCTCGTGTGAGACGCTGGGTCCATGGCGCGCATCGAGATCATTCCTGACGACTCGTGGGACGGCGAGCTCGGCGAGATCCATCCGCGGGTTGTCGATCCGAAGTACGGCCGGGTCGACAACGTGCTGGCCGTGCACTCTCTGAACCCCCGCTCCATGGCGGCCCACCTGGCCCTGTACGAGTCGGCCATGGCCGGCACGGCGACGCTGCGCAAGGTCGAGCGCGAGCTGATCGCACTGGTCGTGAGCCTCGCCAACGACTGCCACTATTGAGTGGTCCATCACCGGCGCGGTCTGCGACGGCTCATCAAAGACGACGAGCTGGTCGCCGCGGTCGAGCAGGACTGGACGACGGCTCCGCTGTCGCCGAAGCGGGCGGCGATGCTGGCCTTCGCGGTCAAGCTCACCAACACGCCCGCCGCCATGGAGGACGCCGACGTCGACGCCCTGCGATCAGCCGGGTTCTCTGACCGCGACATCCTCGACATCGTCGAGGTGGTCGGCTACTACGCCTACGCCAACCGCATAGCCGACGGCCTAGGCATAGAAACCGAAAACTGGATCCCCGACTAGGTGGGTGCCCCCCTCAATTCGGCGCTGCCGGCGAAGCTCCGTAGCGGGCGGGAGCTTTGTGGCTTTGTTCAGGGGTGCTGTGCGCCGTCGGTGTGGGCTCGATGGTATGCACCACACCCCGACCACCAACCGGCCACCCGGAGGCCGTCGGGCCGTGTCTCTGGCAGGCCAGGCCCACCCTGGCCGAGGGCGAGGCCTAGCTGCGTGTGATCACTCCGCAGGCCACACGGTCGCCGGCGCCGGCCTCAGAGCCGTAGGTGTCGGGCTTGGCGTGGATGATGATCGTCGAGCCGTCGTCGTCGAACACCGACGTCTTGCCGTAGGCCGCCAGAGTCACCCAGTTGGTGAAGAAGTCCGCCCGGGCGGTGCCGTCGCCGGCGGCATAGATGTTCGGAATGTCGCCGGCGTGGGCTCCGTCGGCGTACAGGAAGCCGTGGCCGCGGCCATCGGGCGCGAAATGGCCGCCAGCGGCGGAGAAGTCCGGCGAGCACGAACCAACGGTGTGGATGTGGAACCCGTGGCCACCTGCGGTCAAGCCGCTGACATCGGCCGAGATCAACACCCCGTGGGGTCCCTGTTCCAGGGTGACAGTGCCCATCGCCGCGCCGTCGACGCCCCACATCGCGGCCACCGCAGTCTCCCCCACTCCGGCCACGTCATCCTCGGCGCAGGCTGCCAGCCCCACCAGAGCCAGCAGCCCCGCAACACAGGTGAGGATCATCCGTCGGATACGCATCTTCTCTGGCCTCCTTGCTGCCTTGCATTCGCCTTGAGTGTCGCCCCCCGACCCACAAGCGAGGACGCTTCCCGGCCTCGCGCCGAGGCCAGCAGGCGCATCGGGCGGGAGCATAGCCCCGGCCGCGGCAGCGCACGGACCGCGGGACCGGTGGGTGCGTTGGTCCGCGAGTTGGCGGGAGACCCTTGGACAGCCGGATCGTGTGATCTAGTGTGCACGCATGAGCTACCCCGCATCACTCCAGATCGACACCCCCGAGCGGATCGCCAACTGGCGGCCGCTTGTGCACTGGCTGCTGCTGATCCCGCACTTCGTGGTGCTGTCGGTGCTTGCCGCGCTGAGCTGGGTCGCGCTCATCGTCTCGTGGATCGTGATCGTGTTCACCGGCAAGCTGCCCGCCGGGCTCGCCGGCTTTCAGGCCATGTACCTGCGCTACGCCACCGTCGTCGGGGCCTTCGCCAACTTCCTCACCGACGAGTACCCGCCCTTCAACTTCGACACCTCGCCGGCGGACCCCGGCCGCACGCAGACGTCGGTGAGCTTCTCCCCCGCCCTCGAAGGCCGCAACCGGCTCACGGTGCTGTTCCGGATCATCACCAACATCCCCGCCTACGTCTTCAGCCTGGTCATGGTCCTCGTGGCGACGGTCTGCATCTTCCTGGGCTTCTTCGCGGTGCTCTTCACGGGCCGCTGGCCCGACGGGCTGCGCCGACTCGTGGTCGGCGGGCAACGCGTCAACCTCCGCTACTTCACCTACGGGCTGCTGCTCACCGACCAATACCCGCCGTTCTCGATCGACTGACCCCGCACAGCGCATCCGCACGCAGCGGCACCCGGTCGGTTGTGGACCCCTCACGCCGGCACGGTGCCACCCGCAGCAAGATGCAGTATCGGCCCGTCCCGGCACCCGGTCGGTTGTGAACCGGCACTGGGCCGCGCGGTATGTTGAGCCGCGGGTCACGAGTGAAGGCCGGGGGCAGGATCCATGCATGACGTGCTCGTCGTTGGCGGGGGCATTGCCGGGCTGACAGCCGCCCGCGACCTGGCCCAGAGCGGCCATGCGGTGCTCGTGCTGGAGGCCCGGGACCGGCTCGGCGGGCGCACCTGGTACAAGCAGTTCGGCGGCACCGGCCGCCGCAACGAGATGGGCGGCACGTGGTTTGACGAACCCACCCAGCTCAACATCGCCCGCGAGATCCAGCGCTACTCCCTGCCCACCGTCCTCAGCCCGGCCGGCCAGGAGTTCCGGATGTCGCTCTGCGGCCGCAGCCTCCCCCGACCCGACCAGCCCGTGCCCCGGGAGTTCCGTCCCGACCTCGACAAGGCCCTCGACCACATCATCGAGCAGTCCCGCCGGGTCACGTTCGGCGCCGACCTCGACAACCCCGACCTGCACGACCTGGACATCTCCTTCGCGGAGTTCATTGCGCCATACGCCGACCAGCCGTTCGTCGCCGAGTACCTCACGATGTGGTCCGCCTTCGCGTTCGGCTGCCACCCCTCGGAGAACTCTGCGCTGCAGGTCCTCACCTGGGTGGCGGGCTACGACAACGCCGTCTGGACACTCGACGACGCCCCCGCCACCAAGTTCGCCAAGGGAACGGCCAGCCTCGTCGATGCCCTCGCCGACGACGGCGGCGCGGACATCGAGCTCTCCGCGCCGGTTGCCTCGATCGCCGACGGCGGCGACCACATCGAGGTCTCAACCGCCAGCGGCGACGCCCACACCGCCCGCTTCGCGCTGCTGGCCGCCCCGGTCAACACCTGGCAAGACATCGAGATGCCTTTCGGTGCCGATTCGCTCAAGGCCCGGTTCGCCCGCGAGGGACTGGCCGGCCACGCCCTCAAGCTCCACGCCCTAGTCGACAACGTCCCCAAGTTCCTCATGGCCTCGGGCTGGGGCGGGCCGCTGTGCTGGACCTCCGAGCAGGCCAACTTCGACGGCGGCCGGCTCCTAGTGGGCATCGGCGAGGACGACTCGGCCATCGACGCCACCGATCCCGTCCAGGTGCAGCAGGCCATCCGCCAGTTCGCCCCCGAGGCCACCGTGCGGATCTGCGACAGCCACAACTGGTCCGCCGACCCGTACGCCAAGGGAACCTGGACGACCTACCGCCCCGGACAGCTGTCGCGCTACTACTCCGACTTCGCGGCCCCCCACGGCCGGATCTACTTCGCCGGCTCGGACCTGGCCCGGGGCTGGGCCGGGTTCATGGACGGCGCCATCGAGAGCGGCACCGACACCGCAGCCGCGCTCAGCCTGCGCCTTTGCGACGAAGGCTAGCGGGACCGGCTACGGGGCTCGGCCGGACAGGGGCTAGGCGGGGCCGGGGAGAAGGCCGGACAGGGGCTAAGCGGGGCCGGGGCGAAGGCGGGCTGTCACCGATGGCATGCAGGGGCTTGTATGGCTGACATCACGGTGTTTGTGGCCAACACGGTGCGAACGATGGAGCCGTCGCTGCCGGTGGCGAAGGCGATCGCAGTCCAAGACGGGCGCATCGTCGAGGTAGGGACGCTCGAGACCATGGGCCCGTGGCTGGAGTCCCGCCGCCACGAGATAGACGACACGTTTCGGGACCACTGCATCATGCCGGGGTTCGTCGATCCCCACCTGCATCCCTCCATGGCCGCGATCCTGCTGCCGATGCACTTCACCACCGCCGTCGGTTGGGATCTTCCGTGGGAGGACATCAGCCCGGTGCGAGACACCGAGCGGTTCCTCGCCCGCATGGCGAGCCTGGATGCTGGCCTGGCGCCCGCCGAGCCGCTGTTCGTGTTCGGGCATCATCCCATCTGGCACGGCCCCATCGACCGCAGCGCCCTCAACGAGATCTCGACGAGCCGCCCGATCGTGGTGTGGCATCGCGGTTACCACTCGCTGGCGGTGAACGACGCCTGCCTGCGGTGGATGGACCTCGACACCGCAGCCGCCGGTCGCCACCCCCATATCGACCTCGACGCGGGCAAGTTCTTCGAGACCGGCCTGAGCGTCGCTCTGCGCCACCTGCGCGGCTACCTCCTAGAGACCGAGCGGTTCCGGGCCGGGCTCGACCGGATGCGCCAGGTCATCCACCACGGCGGCCACACCACCATCGGCGACGCCGCGCTCGGCTTCTACGGCTTCGAGCAGGAGTGGGAGCACCTCCAAGCGGTAATGGAACAGCCCGACACGCCGTTCCGGATCCAGCTGATGCCCTACGCCATGGGGCCGGAGGGCGACGAGCGGACCGACGAGGAGTTCCTTGAGCGGGTCCTGGCGTATCCGTCGCGCAACACCCATCGCCTGCGGTTCAGCGACCACGTCAAGATGTTCGCCGACGGCGGGTTCTTCGCAGAGCTGTTGATGCTGAAGCCGCCCGGCCATCTCGACGGCCGCCACGGTGAGTGGATGACGCCCCCGGAGAGGTTCGAACAGATCGCCCGGGTGCTGTGGAACGCCCGGCGCAGGATCCACGTGCACTGCAGCGGCGACCTCGGCGTCGAACTGGCCCTGTCCACCCTGGAGAAGCTCCAGTGGGAGCGCCCCCGCTTCGACCACCGCTTCACCTTCGAGCACTTCGGCATCTCCAGCTCGCAGCAGGTCGACCGCATGGCCGCGGCAGGCGCGGTGGCCTCGGTCAACGCCTACTACGTCTACGAGCTCTCCGAGGCGTTCGCGGCCAGCGCGGTCGGCTACGAGCGGGCCTCGCAGATCTCGAGGCTCGGGTCGCTGGAGCGGGCCGGGGTGCGGTTCGCGGTGCATTCGGACTTCCCGATGGCGCCGGCCAAGCCCCTCAACAACGCCTGGGTGGCCGCCAACCGGCTGACCGAGTCCGGCGCGGTGATGGGCGCCACCGAACGGGCGTCGCGGGACGCGGCCATCAGGGCCATCACCACCAACGCCGCCTACGTCCTCGGGCTGGAGGAGGAGATCGGCTCGCTGCGCTGGGGCAAGCGGGCCGATTTCACCGTCCTGGAGGCGGACCCCTACGAGGTCGGTGTCGAGGCGCTGCGGGACATCCCCATATGGGGAACCGTGTTCGAAGGCCAGAAGTTCCCGATCGCGAGCAGTTAGTGGGCCGCTCACGAACGCTCGTCGGGGTCGCCCGAAAATCTCGGTGCGATTCGTTGGAAATACCACTCATTTCCCTCCCGAGATTTTCCGTCGCGGAGTGGTGCAAAATCTCGGTGCGATTCGTGGGATATACCACCCATTTTCCCCCCGAGATCTCCAGTCGCCGGGTGCGTGAAGGCTTGTGGGCACTCCGCTAACGATGGACGCCCCCACTCGGGAGGACCTCGTTCCGGTGACCGTGATCGCCGGCTACCTCGGCGCGGGCAAGACAACAACGATCAACGAGTTGCTGGCCCACAACCACAGCCGGCGCCTGGCGGTGCTGGTCAACGACTTCGGCGCGGTCAACATCGACGCCGCCCTCATCGCCGAGCACGACGGACAGACGATCAGCCTCAAGAACGGATGCGTCTGCTGTTCCATCGCCGACGAGCTCGGCGATGCCCTCGACCGGGTGCTCGCCCTGGAGCCGGCCCCCGACCAGATCGTGATCGAGGCCAGCGGCGTCGCCGATCCGGCCAACGTGGCCGCCTACGGCCAGGGCTGGCCCGGCTGCCGCCTCGACGCGGTCGTCGTGCTCGCCGACGCCGAGACGGTGCAGGCCAAGTCGCGCGACCAGTTCGTGGGCGAACTAATCACCCGCCAGCTCCGCCGGGCCGACATCGTGATGGCAACCAAGTGCGACCTCGTCACCGGAGCTGAACTCACAACCGTCAAGGGTTGGCTTTCAGACGCAGCCCCCGGCGCCCCGATCCTCCCCCGGCGAGCCGGCCAACTAGATCCCAGAGTGCTGTTGGAGGCCGATCAAGGCATCAACACATCCCCGCCGGGACGGTCCCTCAACGGCGACACCGCCACGGCGACGACGGCAACTGCATCGGATCCAACTTCATCCCCGCCGCAGCTGTCCCTCAACGGCGACACCGCCACGGCCGAAGCGAGCTTCGACTCGATTGTCATCGAAGTCGACGCCGCCCTCAACCGGCGCCAGGTAGAGACCGCGCTACAGGATTGGCCCGACTCCGTCCTGCGGGTCAAGGGAATCCTGCGACTCAACGGCCACCCGGACAGGCTGCACATCGTCCAGAGAGTCGGGCGGCGCTGGAGCATCGAACCAGCCCCCAACAGCCTCGATTCAAGCCACACCGGCAAGCTCGTAGTGATCGGCCTGCCCGGAACCTTCCACCGCCGCGACCTCACCGCCTCACTACTCAGCCGGCGCCCCCGCTTCAGCTCGCGTTCCATCGCAGCCTGCTCACGGTGATGGGCCAGGCGCTACTCGCCACAGCCCCGGCGGTCTAGCCGAGCAGCTCGATCTGGATGTCTCGATAGCGCCGGACCCCGGTGTTGGCCGCCACCTCGGTGGCGCCCCTGCGCAGGAAGATGCTCTGCCCCGGCGTCACCGCCACCGACCCGTAGCCGTCACCCGAACGCTCCTCGCTCGCCTCGGCCGGCTCGACGGTGGCGTGGTCGCCCTCCACCACCACGACGACGTAGTCGTGCTCGTGGTGGTGCAGCGGCGACCGCTGGCCCGGCTCGAGGACCATCTCCCAGATCCGGACCTGCTCGTCCTCATACAGCACTCGGTCACCAATAGGGCCGATCTCGGAATTGTCCGGGGAGGTCATAGCACCTCCGGGAAAGTCTACCGGCAGCCGAATGAGCCCTGCGGCCGACACACGGGACGCGCTCCCCAGGCGCTTGCGAAATCGATTTCAGCATGTTAGCGTCCGCGCCTGGGGGAGCCACACCGCGCTGCGGCGTGGTGGTGGCTACACGAAAGAAGGGGGACACAAGACATGCGCGGCAAGACCATCCGTTCCAATCGCGGCAGCATCATGGTTGTCGGTGTGATCGCCTTGGCGCTAGTCGCCGCAGCCTGCGGTGACGACGACAGCGACGAGCCGGCTTCAGCCGCTACGACCACCGCCGCGCCCGCCGAGGACAGCGACGCGCCCGCGGACAGCGACGGACCCACCGACGACAGCGAGGCAGTCAGCGAGCCGGTTGAGGACTGCGGGCAGCTTGAGATGGCGTTCCCATTCGACATGCAGGTGCCCGACCCGGCGATCTTCTACCAGTCCGACGGGCTCAACGTGACCCGCGGCGCCTACGAAGGCTTGCTCCGCTACAAGCCGAACACAGACCTGCCCGAGATCGAGCCCCTGCTGGCGGAGAGTTACGACATCAGTGACGACGGGCTGGTGTACACATTCCAGATTCGCGAGGGCGTCAAGTTCCATGACGGCACCGATCTGACCGCTCAGGATGTGGTGAGGAGCTTCGAGCGCAGGGTCGGCGTGGATGCCGGACCCGCCTACATGCTCTGGGACGTGGCGAGCTACGAGACGCCGGACGACTACACGCTCATCATCACGCTGAACCAGGCCGATAGCGCGTTCATCCACTACATGGCCGCGCCGTACGGCCCGGGCATAGTCAGTCCCGAAGCGGTCGAGGCCAATGAGGTCGATGGCGACCTCGCCCAGGCTTGGATAGCCACGAACTCGGCCGGGACAGGGCCCTACTACATCAGCAGCTTCGAACCGGGCGAGTACGAGCTCACCCGCTTCGACGACTACTGGGGCGAGGCTCCCTATGTACCCGCGTGCTTCTCCCCGGTGCACATCCGCGTGATTCCGGACTTCACCACCCAGATGCTCGAGCTCGAGAACGGTGGGTTGGACATCATGATTCACGGCGTGACGAAGAACGACCTGCCGAGATTCCAGGACGCGGGATTCGAGGTGTTCCAGCACACCGGAATCAACTTCGTGGTCATGCACTTGAACACCCATGGCGGGCCATTCACGGATCCGGCCATACGGGCCGCGGTGCCCCAGGCGATCGACCGCGAGTTCATCGTCGAGCAGGTCTACGGCGATCTGGCCAAGGTGGCGACGACTCTGTTCCCGCAAGGGATGCTTCCCCCGGGGAAGGGCCTGTACGAGCCAGGGCACAACCCCCAGGCACTGACCGACGCAGTTGCTGCCGGCGGCTGGGAAGACGCCACCATCGACCTGGCGTTCACTACCGACAATCCGAACAACCAGCAGGTGGCGGGCCTGGTCGCCGCTCAACTCACCGCGGCGGGTCTCAACACCACCAGCCGGGGCGTGACCCAGCCGGAGACGTTCGAGTATCCGACCACGCCGGACATTCGACCCGATGCGCTGATATTGCCCGCTACCCCGGACGCAGCCCATGCCTTCACATGGTCAGACCTGTTCTACCGTCCCGGTGGAGGGCTCTCCTACTTCTCGCCCGAGATCTGCGGCGATGGTGACCAGCTCTCATTCGATGGCCTGAGGGTGGTCGGCGATGAAGCCGTGGCCGAGGTCTATGCCCAGGCCTCCGAGGCATACGCCGAGTGCGGCGCTTTCGTGCCCCTGGCCGATGTCATCGAGACCGTGGTTGCCCGGCCGGGCATGAGCGGATTCGAGCACAGGTACGACGATCTCTCGGCGCTGCGGATCGCGTCTCTGAGGGACGGCTAGTAGTCGAAATCGAGCCACCGCGAGACCCCGCCGCCGCCGGGCGGCAGGGTCGCGCGGCGGGCTATTGTCCGGTGCCTTGAGGGGCATGAAGACATCTTCAGGCGACGCCCCGGAGTCTGCCGGCGTGCCGGCGCGAGTTGTCGACGTGTCCGACTTGAGGGTCACATTCGAGCGCAGGGGCCAGCCTGTTCATGCTCTGCGCGGCGTGTCGCTGAGGATCGAGCCCGGCGAGATCGTCGGGTTGGTCGGAGAGTCAGGGTCGGGCAAGACCGTCCTCAGTCTTTCCCTGCTCGGCCTGCTGCGCGGGGAGCCTGCACCGAAGGTCAGCGGCACCGCCCGGGTCATGGGGGTCGACATGGTCTCAGCGCCCGCGGCCCAACGGCGTCGACTGCTCAACACTCAACTCGGCGCCGTGTTCCAGAACCCCATGACATCGCTGAACCCAACCATGAGCGTCGGACGCCAACTCCTGGAGGCCTCCGGGTCCACCGACGAGTCGGTCAGATTGCTCGAGGCGGTGGGCGTGCCCAACCCGCAGAGCAGGCTCGCCAGCTACCCCCATGAGTTCTCCGGTGGGCAGCTGCAGCGAATCATGATCGCCATGGCGATCGCCGGGAACCCGTCGCTCGTCGTGGCCGACGAACCGTCGACAGCCCTCGATGTCACGGTGCAGATGCAGATCCTGGAACTGCTGGCATCGCTGCGTGACCATCTCGGCTGTTCCTTCCTGCTGGTCACGCACGACCTGGGTGTCGCCTCCGAAATCGCAGACCGAATCGCAGTCCTGTACGCCGGGAAGCTCCTCGAGTCCCGCCACTCACAAGCGATGCTCAATGAGCCAGCACACCCCTACTCGATCGGGTTGCTGCAGTCGCGGCTCAGCCTGTCCTCCAGCCGGGAACGCCCTCTCATGTCACTGCCCGGAGAGCCCCCGGACCCACGCCTTCCCCCCAGCGGCTGCCCGTTCGCGCCCAGATGCGAGTTGAGAATCGAGGACTGTGAGGCTCGCATGCCCGAGCCGGCCGAGTTGACCGATGGCGGCATGTCGGCCTGCATCCGCCTCCAGGAGGCGGCAACCTACCGGACCGAGTACGAGCTACCTCCCCCGTGGGCCGAGGGAGCCGTCTCCGAGGATGTCGTGGTTCGCTTGAACGGCGTGACGAAGACGTTCAAGACGCGGAAGGGCTGGTCCCACCAGGAAATCCAAGCGCTGCAGGGAATCAGCCTGGAGGTTCGCAGGGGTGAGGCCGTCGCCCTGGTGGGCGAGAGCGGCTGCGGCAAGTCGACACTGCTCCGGGTGGTGTCCGGCTTGCTCGAACGCGACGGTGGCGAGCTTGCGCTGGCAGAAGATCTCGACCCGCAGATGGTCTTTCAGGACGCTCTGGCATCGCTGACGCCGTGGCTGAGCGTGCAGGAGCTGGTGGGCGAGCGTCTGCGCGGCCGCGGCAAGTCCAAGACCGAGGCCCGCCGCATGGTGATCGACGCGCTCCAGCGCGTCGGCCTCACCGAGGAGCTGATGACGGCCAAGCCTCGCCAGCTCTCAGGAGGCCAAGCCCAGCGAGTCGCTCTCGCCCGGGCAATCGTCGCGCCCCCCGGTCTCCTCCTGGCCGACGAGCCGACCAGCGCGCTCGACGTCTCACTGGGTGCCGTTGTCCTCAATTTGATCGGGGAACTCCGACGGGAGCTGAGTCTGACCGTGATGTTCGTCACCCACGACCTGGCCGCGGCTCGAGTGGTAGCCGATCGGATCGCCGTCATCCGCTCGGGAGAGATCGTGGAGATCGGCCGGGCCGATGACGTCATATCGGCTCCCGAGCATGCGTACACGGAGACCCTGCTGGCTTCGGTTCCCGGCCAAGGACCGCCGATCCAATGACCGCTAGCGACACCGGGACTACGAGGCTCGCATCGCCGGGAGAGCGCCTCCTGGGATCCTTGAGGCGTCTGCGGCTGTCGGACGGGCTCTCGCTGGCCACGCTGGCGGTCCTGGTGCTGGTCGCCATCGCCGCGCCCGTCGTCGCTCCCCACAGCGCCACCGCGCCTTCAGGCATCCCCCTCACCCCGCCCAGTGGCAGCGCCTGGCTCGGAACTGACGAAGTAGGGCGCGACATCCTGTCCCGGCTGATATTCGGGCTCAGGCTCAGCCTGGTCGGCGCGGTCCTGGTCATCGCCTCGGGCGTGATCATCGGCAGCATCATGGGGCTGGTGGCAGGGGCGGTGGGCGGCTGGGTCGACATGCTCCTCATGCGGCTCACCGATGTGTTCCTCGCCCTTCCCGCGCCGGTGCTGGCGATCGCGGTGGTGGCCGCGCTGGGGCCGTCGTTCACCAACACCCTGCTGGCGGTCTCGATCGTGTGGTGGCCCTGGTACGCCCGGATCGTGCGAGGAGAGGTCACCGCCATCGGAGCCCGCCCCCACGTCGACGCGGCCAAGCTCGCCGGCGTCGGGAGACTGCGGCTGTGGAGTCGCCACCTGCTCCCCGGCGCCGGACCCTCCGTGCTGGTCGTTGCCAGCCTCGACGTGGGTTACTTGGTGCTGATACTGGCGGGCCTGTCGTTCCTGGGGCTGGGAGCGCCCGCACCGGCGCCGGAGCTGGGAGCGATGGCGGCTCAGGGCCTGCGCTTCCTGCTCTCGAAATGGTGGGTTCCCGTCTTTCCGGGAATCGCCGTCGCGGCGCTGGCCTACACGGCGAACCTGGCCGGCGACGCCTTGCGCGACCTGATGGGGGACCGCTAGATGGCCGTGCTCATCCTGCGCCGGCTGTTGGCCATGGTCGTCGTGCTGCTCGTGCTCACCGCGGTGATCTTCCTGCTGCGCCAGGTCACCCCGGCCAACCCGGCCAGGGTGGCGCTCGGTCCCCAGGCCTCAATCGGGGCTGTGGAGGAGTACTCGCGAGAACTCGGACTCGACCAGCCGCTCGTCGTCCAGTACTTCACCTACCTCAACGACATCGCGCACGGGGACTTCCAGGTGTCGGTGCGCACCCGCCGCGCGGTGTCCGAGGATCTGGCCGCCTTCGTGCCGGCCACCCTGGAACTCGCGCTCTACGGCATCATGTTCGCCGCCTTGGGTGGGCTCGTTCTCGGGGTTGTCTCCGCGGCACGGTGGCGAGGTTCGGGAGTTGTTCGCAACGTGATGCTCGTGGGAGCATCGGTGCCCTCGTTCCTTCTAGCGTTCGGCCTGATCCTGGTCATGTCCAGGAACTTGGGCTGGCTGCCGGGCACAGGCCGATCGAGCCTGCCCGACATGCCGTCGGGCCCCACGCAGCTGCTCACCGTCGATGCCATCCTGCACGGCCGGCTCGACGCCTTCTGGAATGCACTGCGGCATCTCATCCTGCCCTCGGCCACGATCGGGCTGGCCTCGGCGGTGGCGATCGGACGGGTGCTGCGCAGCAGCCTCCATGCCAGCCTGGACTCGGACTACGTTCGCACCGCCCGAGCCAAGGGCTTGGCCGAACGGCTCGTGTTGCGCCGGCACGCCCTCAGGAACGCCTCGGGCCCGGCCATGACCATGGCCGGGCTCCAGTTGGGGCTCATGTTCGCGGGCGTGGTGATCGTCGAGCAGATCTTCGCATGGCCGGGGATCGGCTGGTACACGGCTCAGAGCATCCCCACCAACGACTTCGCAGCCATCGCCGCCGTGACGTTGATCCTGGGCAGCCTGTATGTGATCGTGAACACCGCAGTCGACATCGCGCAGATGCTGGCCGACCCGCGCATCCGGCGCTAGGTGGGCGTGAGAGTCGCTGTGCCGAGCGAAGGGAGCGGAACCGTGCATCACGACCCTGAGTTGTTGCGGCTGTTCGGTGAGGACATCCGCCGTCAAGGCACCGTCTTGGCCGAGCAGGTGCCAATGCTGCGCCAGGCCGCTGAGGCCGTCGCAGACGATCTTCCGTCCCGTCCCGAACGCATCTACCTCATCGGATGCGGCGACAGCCTCGACGGCGCGCTGGCATCCCGCCCGGTATGGGAGCGATTGCTGCCGGACTCGGTCGTCGAGGCCGTTCCCGCCATGACCTTCTCGTCCTACGCCGTCGACACCGCGCCACCCGGATCCCTGGTGGTCGCCCTGTCGCAGTCCGGGAAGGTCACCCGGGTGATCGAGGGTGTCCGTGCGGCTCGCACCCGGGGAATAGCCACGCTGGCCGTGACGGCCCGCGCCGACTCGCCGCTGGCGGCCGAGCCTGTGGATCGCCTGATGGTCGTCCCCTTCCCCAAGCTGGGTCCGATCCCGGGGACGACATCCTTCACCGTGGGTTCGATCGCTCTAAGCGAAGTGGCGTGCGCCCTCGTGCCGGGCAATCGCTCCGATGAACTCAGGAGCGCCATCGACGAGACGCCCGCATCGGTCGACGGCGCGGTGGAAGCGACCTGGGACGCGGCCATTGTGCAGGCGGCTCGGGCCACCCGATCCACCACGCTGCTGGCCCTGGCCGCCGGCCCGACGCTGGCCTCGGCACGCCATCTCGTGCGGAAGGTGCTCGAGATCAGCCAGCTCACCGCGATTTGGCAGGAGACAGAAGAGTACGCCCACGACGAGTATTCGCTGGTGTCGGACTTGTTCATGGTGGTGCTGTTCGCACCGGACGACCGCTCGATCACCCGCACCGTCGAGATTTCGCACTACCTGCGCCGGCTGGGGGTGGACCTGGGTGTCATCACGACACCCCGTCACGCCGGGTCCTTCTCGGGTGTGGCCGATTCCGTCTACGCCGTCGACGGCCCTGCCGCCACGGCTCCGCTGGTCGGTTCCGTACCGGCCCAGATCCTTTCCTTCGGTCTTGCCGGCAGCCTTGGCGGCTCGATGTACGGCATGGGCGAGAGTGTCCATCGCACCGATGGGGATCCCCAGATCTACGAGAGCGCGATCGTCGTTGAGTGACCATCAGGGAATCCGTCTCGGGCTGGCCTTTCCGCCGCAGCCGCCGGTCAGTTCGATATCCCGAGGCCTGTCACTGGCGCGGGCGGCCGGGCTGGCATCGTTCACCGTGTGGGATCACCTGGTGGACTTTGCCTCCGAGGCGGATTGGGTGCCGGGAGCCGGAATGCCCGCTTCTCCACACGAGAACTTCGAGTATCAGACGCTGCTCGGATTCCTGGCGGGCGGAGCGGGTGACGTTCGCATTGGCGTGGGCGTCACCGAGGCTGTGCGCCGTCATCCGGTCGTCATCGCCCAAGCCGCGCTGACGCTCTCTCACCTCGTGCCGACCCGGCCCATCCTCGGGATCGGCGCGGGCGAGGCGGCCAACACCGTTCCGTACGGCCTAGCCGAGGAGAGGCCGGTGAGCAGGCTGGAGGAGGCGTTGGCCGTGATCCGGGAATGCCTGCACTCCACCGAACCCATCAGTCTGGACGGCGACTGGTTCCCGCTCGACGGCGCCCGCCTCGACCTGGGCCCCGGCCCCGGCGGCGTTCCAGAAGTCTGGGTGGGCGGCAGGGGGCCACGCATGCTCCGGCTCGCGGGCGAGTTCGGCGACGGCTGGTATCCGACCGATCTAGCCGACCCGGATCGCTACGGGTCCAGCCTGGCCAGGGTTCGTGAGCACGCCCGCCGTGCCGGCAGGGACGCGACGGCGATCCTGCCCGCGGTCGAACTCGTTCTCGTTCTCGCCGACAGCGACGACGAGGCCCGGAGGTCTCTCGACGATCCTGGGTTGAAGCTCCTCGGGCTGCTGCTCCCTGCCGACGACTGGGTCCGCTTCGGCAGTTCGCATCCCCTCGGCAAGAACCATCGAGGATTCGTCGACTACGACCCCTTCGCCCTGGACGGCGACGCGCTCCGGGATGCCCTCAACTCGGTGCCGGTCGAGCTGATAGAGGAGATCGTCCTCTGGGGCACACCCGAACGCGCCGCCGAGCAGCTTCGAGCCCTGGGGGAGGCGGGACTCAGGCACGCGGTGGTGTCGCCGGCCGTGGACGATGTGGTCGGTCGACGAGAATGGACTGAGCGGGCCCTGCGCGAGATGGCCCGCCTTCTCTCAAAGTGAGGCAGGTGAGACGGCCGTGAGACAAGAAGCGTCGGTTGGCGCGCCCTACGCGTTCTACCTGCCCGAGGATCCCGACTACACGATCATCGACAGCGCCCTCGACTCCATCAGGTTCGTGCGCGCCGTGAGCGAGCCCGACCCTGACGGGAACCTCTACTGCCGGTCGGTGGATGCCTCTCCCGATGGCTTGGTCCCGTATCGGGGCCGCTTCATGGAGGGCGTGGGATACTGCGCCGACTCGGTCTTCGGCGCTCATTTCATGGTCCGCTTCGGTCGTGCCGTCGGCCGGGCCGAGCTGGAGGCCATGGGATGGTCCTTCTTGGACCATGCGCTCAACGGAGGATTCTTCGACGATCAGGAAGTGCCCGTCCGCCTCTATCGCGACACCGAGACCGGACGCTTTCTCGACAACCTCGAAGGCCGAGACGGGTATCTCGAGCACGGGCACATCGCCAGGGTGGGCCACCAACTGCTGCTCGCGGCGCAACTCGACCCCGACGCGGATCGGACCCAGAGATCGCTTGAAGCCGCATCCCGGGTCGCAGCATGGATCGACTCCTCGCAGCGATGTTCCAACGGCTGGTTTCCGCGGCGGAGCCGGACCGACGGAACCGTGTTCTCAGACGCAGTCGATGCGCTCGGCCCCACGGACCTCGCCACAATGCGGTACCCGGATCCACTCAGCGACTGCAGCGGCGGCGGCTCGATGGCGCTGCACTTCCTCGCGGCGGCCACCACGGCCGAGATCTGCGATGCGGGCGATTCGGTCCGGGAAGCGGCCAGAGCCTTCGCCGATGCCGGGGGTCACTTCGGGAGCGTCAACACCGATACCGAGGATCACGCAGAGAATGTCTCCTTCGCTCTCGGCTTCCAGGCGATGCTGGCTGCTTCGGACCTCGTGGGCGACACTGAGTTCGCCGACTTCGCGTTCGACATCTGCCTGGCCGGTCTCAACCGGTTCGAGTTGGCTCGCGACCTGAACGGTTGCGCCACCAAAGGCCTGTTGTACATGGAGGACTCCTGGAACGCAGCGTGCACCTGGGAGGTTGCCATCTGCGCGGCGGCATACCTGGAGGCCCACGCGCGGCGGCCTCGCCGCGAGTACGTTCTCAAGGCGCTCACGATGCTGCGAGGACTGGCCAAGCATCACCATGGCGAACTGGGATTTCTCACCGAGGCCGTCGATTGGGATGGGCACTCGATCAAGACGAGGCACTTTGGCGGCGCGTCGCGGGGCGACATCGCCACCACCCATCCCTTCCTCAACAACCTCTACCTTCTGGAGCCGACCGTGCTGTTCCTGGAAACCGGCGCGATCGGCCAGGCCCATCACGAGCTGGGTCCCGGGCTGTACGACCTGGAAGGAAACCGGGTCTGCGATCTCCCGGTCCCGTGCCAGGCCTGGATGCTCTAGACCTGCCCTTGGAACGATGACGCTCTTGCGAACTCGTCCACCGCGCTCTCCGTGAGCGGGTCGTAGGCCAGCGCTTCCAGCACCGCCAGTCCGGTCGTTACTGCGTCGGCACCCTGCATCACCGATTCGACAGCCTGTTCCGGGGACTTGATGCTGGCGGCCAGCACACCCACGGAGGACCCTGCAGCCCTCAGCGCGCCGGCGATGGGAGCAACGACGGGCAAATCAGGGCGCAGCCTGGCGGCCCGATCCACATAGCAGATCACCCAGGCTGCGCCGGCGCTGGCGGCAACCAGCGCCTGGGCGGGAGAGTACACGGCGGTGTACGCCACGGTGACGCCGGCGTGTGCAAGTTCAATACCCAGCGAGAACATCCTCGCCTGGGCGGGAAGTTTCGCCACGACGCGTCCACCGCCGAGACGGAGTGCCTCGGCCATTTCCTTGTCGGCGCGCTCGGGGGAGCCGGGTTGGAAGAACACGGGTCCGCCAGGAAAGGCCTCGAGCAGGGCCTCCAGCTGCTCCGGAGGTCGGCACCCCGACTCTGCCATCAGCTTCGGGTTGGTCGTTATGCCTCGCACGTATGCCATCTGCGCGGCGCGGCGGGCATCGTCGACGCTGGCCGAGTCGAGATAGAGCACCGTTACCGGCAGCCGACTTGCGGCGTAGACGGGCCAAGTTCCGTCATGAGTCGCGAGGCCCGTCCCGCAACGAACTCAACCGGACGACGAGTTCGGGGGCGAGCACTTCGTGGATGCTGGCCCCCTCGCCAGCCTCCTCCTGCGCATCAAGTGACGCGGTCCGATTGAGGAGCACCTCGCCCGCGGCGCGGCCCAGTTCGTAGGTCGGTTGCCTCACGACGGTCAGCGGGGGCGTGACCAGCGATGTCCAGCTCGCGTCGTCGAAGGCCACCATTCCAAGATCGTGAGGAATGCTCAAGCCATGCGAACGAGCGGCGCGGATGGCACCAGCGGCCATCTGGGAGTTGAACACCAGCAGAGCGTCCGGTCGACTCCGTGCCCCGAGCAGCGACATCGCCGCCTGATACCCGCCCTCGGGTCGATAGTCGGCGTGCTCGACGGCTTGCTCGATCGGCCGGCCGGTAGCGGCCAGAGCCTCGCCGCATCCGCTCAGCCGCTCGTTGGTTGCGTGATGCCCGCGTGGGCCGGCTAAGCAGGCAATCCGTTCATAGCCCTGCTCGATCAGATGGACCATGGCGACCTTGGCTCCGAGCCGGTTGTCCACCAGCACCGTGTCCAAGTCGCCGCAATCCACCGAGGCGGTCTCGATCAGCACCACGGGAGTGGGAGTTTCCAGCAGAGGTGCGAGAATCACCGGATTGGTCGTCTCGGTGGCCAGAACCACGCCCGACACATGGTTCTGGACCGCGAGACGGACATGTATCGCCTCGCGTTCGGGATCGTCGTTGGTGTTGGAGACCATCACCGAGCGATCATTAGCCAAAGCAATGTCGTCCAGGCCGCGAAGAACCGACGTGAAGAACGAGTCTTCGATGTCGGCGGCGATGAACGACCAGTTCCGTGTTCGACGGGTCCGCAGCGCCCTGCCAATCGGATCGCGGCGGTAACCGGTCCGTTCTACGGCCGCTAGTACTCGAGCCGCCTTGGCGGGATCGACGGCGGTGCCGTTCAGCACGCGCGACACTGTCGCCGGCGATACGTTGGCCGCGGCAGCGACCTCGCGCATCGTCATCATGGGCCGATTCTAGACGCCGAGGCATCAAGCCGATCGCGAGCGGAGACCAGGGGGCACAAGGTGGACCACGCGGAAGATCCGGCACCCGGCGACACCGGGCCTGTCGAGTTTCTCAGCGTGGGAGACATCGGTGTCGACGTCATCGCGCGGGTTGACCACCTCCCAAGTCCCGGCGAGAAGCTGTGGGTGGAAACCGCATCGGCGTACCCGGGCGGGATGGCCGCGAATGCAGCCGCCGTGTATGCGGCGCTCGGCGGTTCAGCCGGAATCGTCGGCCGTGTCGGGCCCGACAGCCACGGGATCATCTCGCTCGCGGATCTGGAGGCACGCGGCGTCGACACGCGCTACGTCGAGGAGGTGCCCGATCCGACCTTCTGGACGGTGGCGCTGTCGACACCGGGGGGACAGCGCTCCCTGATCCAGTTCGATACGCCGACACTGTGGGCCCAGCCGGCCGCCAGCGACATCGACGCCATGGTCGACGTGGCCGCGATCCATACGATGGCCGAACAGGGCGATCACGTGCTGCCGCTGCTTCGAGCAGCCGAGGGCAAGGCGGTCACGGTCTCCATCGACATCGAGTCGCCAGCCGTGTATCAGGACAATCTGACCCGCCTCGTGGCTCTGGTCGACGTGGCCTTCGTGAACACCGAAGCCGCCCGAGCGCTGGCCTCGACCCCCGAGGGCGCCGCCCGCGCGGTGCAGGCCATGGGTCCGGAAACGGTGTGCGTCACGCTGGGCGCGCACGGCGCGCTCCTTCTCGACCGGGAGGGGTCGACCATCCCGGTCAATGCTCACGAGGTTGCAGTCGTGGACGTGAACGGCGCGGGGGACTCATTCGCGGCCGCCTTCATGTGGGCCCGAGTGCGGGGATGGACCGATCATCAAGCAGTCGAACTGGCCAACGCCGTTGCGGCGATCTCTACGACCGCTTACGGCCGGTCCGCGGTGATCAACGGTGACAGTCTTCGCTCGTTACTCGATGAGCGCGGAGTTCTCTGGGAACCGGCTGCCCCTGCTGGCAACGCTGTGGCCCACGAGGACGGCCAGCAAGTAGACGCCGGCCAGCAGGACAGTGTTGGTCGGCTGTTCTGAGAGCCAGAGCCATACAAGCAGGGGCGCGGTCAGCGTCTCGAGGAGGAGAACGAGGGACACCACAGGCGCCGGCAGGACCTCGGTGGCTCTGGCCACCGCCAGGAAGGCAGCCGGAAGGAGCACGGCGCCGGTCAGGGTTAGCAGCAATGCGTCTCTCGCGGCCACATCCCAGGGCACGATGAACGGCAGGGCGACGACTGCGGAACATGCTGAGCCGAGTGAGAACGCCTTGGGAATGTCTCGCTGGTCCGCAATGCGCATTGCCGTCACCGAGCCGGCTACCAGAACCGCGTAGGCCAGCGCGACCACATCGCCGCGCAGGTTCGCGGTGGACACGCTGTCAATGAAGATCAGCGCGAGTCCCGCGATGCACAGAACCGATGCGACGATGGTGCGCCTTGCGACCACCTCTCGCAGAAAGAGCCGGCTCAGGAAGGCGGCGATCAGCGGTGATGTCGCCGCGATGACGAAGGTGTTGGCAACGTCGGTGGAAGTGATCGAAATGACGAACGCCACATTTGCGGCACCCAGCAGGAGCCCCGCGATCAGTGCGGGCCGATCGCATCGCAGTATCGGGCCTACCGGTCTGGAACCTCTTGACAGCCGGGCGACCGCCACGAACCCGATTGCCATCATGAGCCCGCGCCAGAACAGCACGATGAATCGATCCGCGCTGACCAGGCGAATGACCAGGCTGTCCGGGCTCAGCAACAGTACGCCGACTATGGCGACGGGCAGACCGCCGACGCGTGACGGCTTCACCTGTCAACCAACCTCATGTTGGTCACCGCTGGTCGACGATCGCGCTCCATTCGCCGAAGGTGTATTCGCGCTCGGGGTAGGCAACGGTCTGGAACGGCCAGTCGGCGGCGATCCAGGCCCGCACGTCGTGGTACAAGGCGGCGTCAAGTCCCGTGGCCAGTTCGCTCTCCCGCACCCACATCGTCACCGTGGCGTCGATCCGCGGGTTGCTGCACGGGTCGATGTACAGACAACCGGTCTGTACCGATGAGTCGACAGTCAACACCGCGAACGCAAAGGACCTCCTAAGGGCGCGCTCGTTCGTGTGCCAGGACAAGTCGATGAAGTCCTGCCGGAAGCTGAGGTTGTTGGTGGGCCATCCGAGCGCATTCCAATAGCAGTCACGCAGGTGGGCGACACTGCTCATGACGGCGTCGTAATCCCGGGCAGTGTGAGCTGTCGACAGCGCCTCCAGCCGGAATCGCTCGGCGTCGAACACCTCCGGGATCACTGCGTCGGGCGGCACGAACGGGCTGGCTTCGGTTGGCAGCTTGTTCCATACGTCGAGGGCGTGCTCGCGCTCGGGGTAGGCGACGGTCTGGAACGGCCAGCTGGTGGCGATCCAGGCCCGCACGTCGTGGTACAAGACGGCGTCAAGCCCCGTGGCCAGCTCGCTCTCCCGCACCCACATCGTCACCGTGGCGTCTATCCCCGACTTGTCGCACGGATCCACATAGACATTCCCCAGATAGCCCGATCCGTCGGCTGATGTCACCACGAAGGCGAACGACTTCCTCAGGTCTCGCTCCTTGTCGTGCCATGCGACATGCACATGGTTGTCCGAGTACGAAAGATCCGGCGCAGGCCAGTCGGGCGTCCTGTAGTAGGCACCCTGGAGGTGGGAGATGCTCGTCATCAACGCGTCGTAGTGCGCGAGGGCATCGGATGTCCTCAACGGTCGAAGCCGAAACCGATCAGTCGCCAGTCCAGTCGGGACGTCGTAACTTGTCGGCACAAGGTTCATGACACCTCGGTGGCACAGGGCCATCTGGAGGGAAGAAATCGATTTCTTCAGAGGCTACTGCGCTTTGACGCCCACCGCCCACGCCGCTATTCCCATCAACTCTCCACAGCTCCGCTCCTGATCGTCGTCACGGTCATGTCGGCTCTCCCCTATTGTGTCACCAGCGCTGCGACCGCAACGAAAGTGATCTCCGTTCAGCCGCCGGCGACCCCAATTCGGTGGCGAGCAGGCACCCTCGGAGACTGTCCTTGCTGGAGAACTGCGGAAGTTGTGCTAGTAGTCTGTCATTCGCGTGGCTTGCTCAATTGCTTGATGATCCGCATGGCCAGTCGTTCATTGATCTCGTTGTGGCGCGGCACCGCCTGATACGCGCCGGTTTCGGGATTGCGATACCAATCGTGCTTTGAGCCGTGCCGAACCAAGACCGACCCAGTCGCATGGATCCGCCTGATGAGCTCAAGCCGCTTCACGCCACCGTGAGATCGGCGACGCGGCGCACCCCAGGCAACCCACCGCTCGTCAGATCCGCGTGGAGATCGCGAAGATGCTCTTCGAGGTCTTCCAACGTCTCGCCTTGCGTCCAATAGTCAGGGAATTCCTCAAGGTAGCCGAGCCAGCACTCGTCCTCCTGCCAGTAGACCATCTTCGTGGTGCGCATGCCCGCATCTCCCCGGTGACTGCCTGAATTCTACCTACTCCGGCAGGAACCGGAAGTGTCCACAGGGTACGTCGATAGAAACGTGCTCTGACCTACTCAGGGACGGCATCGCTCGGACGCCGGAGGGGTCAGGGGCCGAGCACGGCGGCGGGCACGACTGCGATGCCGTCCCGGTCGCGATAGAGCTTGCAACACTACTGATTCTCAGCCTTCTAGACTTCCAATCCTCATATCCCTGCACTACTGATTCACGTCTGAGTGTTATTTCGGGGGCATCGGCCTGGGTGAAGTCTGGGGCGGGCACCTGCGGTCAGATCAGCGGTGGCCGGGGGCCATGTAGAACCAGAACGGGAACGGGGCACCCTGCTCGCGGATCGCGGCACGGGCGGCCTGCATGGTCTTTCCTGCTTCGGTCTGTTCGTAGAACCAGGCCTCCGCCGAGCGGGCTCCCGGCGCGGGACCGGTGGCGAGCTGCAGGGCCGCCTCGGTGTAGTAGGCGCGAATGTCGTGGCAAACCGCAACGGTGATCTTGCCCGGCAGCGGGTTCTCCTTCCACGACGCACCCTGCGCCCACTCATGCAGGACGGCCAGCGCGTCGGTCACCTGGTCGGCCTCGATGGCGCGTCCCACGGCGGTGACGCGCCCGGACTCCAACGACCGCTCGTAGGCCGCTCTCAGCCCCTGGGCCTCGTCGACGGCGGGGGGAAGGGCGGGATCGAAGCGAGGAGGAATCGCGCACGCCAACGGCGTCTCGTCGGACTCGATCGTCACCGGGTATGTGTCCAGAACGGTCTCGGAGGCTTCGACCAGCGCCAGCGCCCGGCACAGCACGTCGCGTTGCAGGGCCACATCGTCGGGCCGGCCCAGCGGCCGGCCGAGGGGAAACTCGCAGTAGAGCGCCCTCGGAGGCGCCATCCGCTCGGCGACCTCTCGTATGGAGGCCAGCACCACCGTCGTCAGCCCCGCGGCCTCGAAGACGTGGGCGAGCGTACACACGGTACGCGTGCACTCGGGTCAAACCGGGGTGAGCACCACCACGTCAACGGCGTCGGCGAGCAGTTCGGCGGCGCAGGCCGGGCCGGTGTCGAGACGGACCTCACTGACGGTCTCGGGCTGGTTGCCGGCGAACGCGAAATGCCGAGGGGCAACGTCACCGATGACGCCCTCGGCTGCCAACTCCTCCAGCCGGTCGATCGGGTACACGACGTTGAGGTCGATCTGGAATCCGCTGTGGTCGAAGTTGGGGCTCCAATGCCCCAGCACAAGGTTGCGGTCGGACCGGTCGAGGGCCCGGAAACTGGTATCGGCAGCAGCGAAGCGATCCTGGTCGGGCCGATGCAGCGCCGCCGAGGTCACAATGGCGACACGAGCCTCCGACAGCGGCTTGCCCAAAGGCGTGAACGCCGGCGAGTCGAACTGCGGCACCGGCTGCTGAGCGCTATAGGCCCGCATAGCCGCATCCCCACCAGTCATCGCGTGCAGCTCCGGTGGGTCCGCATCGGCACAATCCTATTGTAGTGCGCCTCCAAGCCAGCACTTCTCTGGCTTCGGGCTAGGAGGATCCGGTCATGGACTTCGAGGTAGACCGTCGAGACTTTCGCCGCACGCGGACCACTGCGGGCCAGAACACTGCGTTGAGCCCGGGCCAGATCCGGCTGGCTGTCGAGCGGTTCGCGTTGACCACCAACAACGTGACCTACGCAGTCGTCGGCGACATGCTCGACTACTGGGGCTTTTTCCCCACCGAGGCACCATGGGGGCGGCTCCCGGCCATGGGGCTCGGGTCGGTGATCGAATCGGCCCACCCCGACATCGCGGCCGGGGGCCGGTACTTCGGCTTCTACCCGATGTCGTCGCACGTGGTGATCGCCGCCGAGCCACGCACCGGCGCGGCCGCGGCCCGACCCGAAGGGGCACGGCCAACGGACGCAGTCGCCTTCCGCGACGTCGGGGCGCATCGCGCTCAGCACGCCGCGACCTACACCGACTTCCGCGATGTCGACACCGACGCGATGTTCAACGCGGACAAGGCTGACGAGTACCTCCTTCTGTGGGGCATGTTCATGACCTCGTTCCTCGTCGACGACTACCTCGGTGACGCTGACGCCGAAGGCGGAGTGTTCCGCGGCGCCGGCCAGACCCTGGTCACCAGCGCATCCTCGAAGACCTCGATCTGCTTGGCCGCTTGCCTGGCTAGACGCGAGGGCCATCACAGCGTCGGCATGACCTCACCTCGCAACCGGTCCTTCGTCGAAGGTCTCGGCCTGTACGACCAGGTGATCACCTACGACGAGATCGACCAGACCGACCCCATGGTCGTCTCCGGCCTGGTCGACATGGCCGGCAGCGGCCCGGTGCGGTCGGCGATCCACACTCACTTCGCTGACAACCTGAAGTTCTCCATTGCGGTCGGTGCCACCCACTGGGAGGAAATGGGCAGCGACAGCGGCCTCCCCGGGGTCCGGCCCGAGTTCTTCTTCGCGCCCGGACAGAGCGCCAAGCGCGCCAAGGACTGGGGACCCGACGAGTTGGCGAACCGGATCGCCCGGGCGTTCCACGACCTTCTCGACCACACCGTGCGCTGGCTGACAGTGGTGCACCGGACCGGACCCCACGGTATCGAGGCCACCTACCGGGAGCTGCTCGAGGGCCGAGCCGATCCGGCCATCGGCTACGTGTGCTCAATGTACGAGGCCAGCCAACCGTGAGGTGCTGCATGGCCCGCGCCTGACTCTGGGCCCGCTGTGGACGAAGGACAATCGCGTCGCTCTCGCCGCGACCGTCCCAGCCTGGGCCACGCTTTGCAGGGGCTATCCTGGATGTGGCAAGGCGCTACCGAGGGGATCAACGGTCATGACAACTTTGCCTGTCGCCGACACCGGCCACGATCCGACTGAGGAGCCTGTGACACTTGCCGATCTGGACGCGAGCGCCGGCACCGGGCCCGATGTGCCCGAGGACGAAGTGGCGGTGCGCTACTACAGCGACGAAGCGTTCCTGACGGCGATCCGGCTGCGCCGCAACGGCCGAAGCACCGACTAGCTCCCAGGCAAACGGTGGCCGACACATGATGAGACTGAGGCATTCCTGCGCGACTACGAGAGTCTGACGCCCCAGCAGCAAGACAGATTCGACAGCAAACGCGAAGAGTTTGTAGCGGATCTGATCGCAATGGAACACGACAGACGCCAAGGGTTCCGTCCAGGGCTGCGCGTCAAGCGGGTGCAGGGAGCATCGGGGCTGTTTGAGATGACCTGGGCACCGGACGGGCGGGCGACCTTCTCGATGGGCGAGCCGGTCATCGCCGGCAAGCGCCACATCATGTGGCATCGCGTCGGCGATCACAGCATCTTGCCGTGACTCAGACCGCGTCCCTGCCTCGGCAAACGGCCGGGTTTACGCTATTTCTCCTTTTCACAAGTAGAAATATTGGCTAGTCTCTCCTTGTCAGAAGGAGAATTGGATGGACCAGCCTGGATCGGAACCGCTGCTTGAGCGTGTCCTCCGGCAGCAGATAGAAGAGTCCCGGCGACCTACAGCCGACTTCACGCCGCGACGCGTGCGCGGGCCGGTGCATTTTCCGGGCAAGGCCACCGCAGTCATCGGAATGCGCCGGGCCGGCAAGACCACGTTCCTGCACCAGCTGCGGGCCGAGCGGGCGGCTTCGGGCACGCCGCTGCGGCGTCTGCCGATGCTGACGCTGGAGGACGAGCGACTCGCCGGCATGGACGCCATGCGGCTCGGCGCGCTCATCGACGCATACGCCGACGAGCAGCTTGCGGCCGGCGACGGTGGTCCTCTGGTCTGGTTCTTGGACGAGGTCCAGGTCGTGGCGGGATGGGAACGGCTCGTGCGTCGCCTGCTCGACTCCCGGGGCACGCAAGTGTTCGTGTCGGGCTCGTCAGCCGCCTTATTGTCACGGGAGGTAGCGACCGCGCTGCGGGGGCGGGCTTGGCAGGTGCCGATCTTTCCGTTCAGCTTCGACGAGGCCATCCGCCATCACGGCGGGACGGTGCCAGAAGACCCGGTGGCGATGGACCGACAGGACCGCGCCCGCGTCGAGGCAGCGTTCGACAAGTGGCTCGCAGCGGGCGGCTTCCCCGAAGCGCAGAGCCTTGATGCCTCCCTGCGCCGCCACCTGCTGGTCGACTATGTGAGCGTGGCGATCCTGCGCGATGTGATCGACCGCCACGATGTGAGCAACGTGGCGGGACTGCGCTGGATGACCCGGCACCTGCTGGCCAATGCCGCCTCGATGTTCAGTGTCGAGAGCTTCCATCGGGCCATGCGCGCCCAGGGCCTGGCCATCGCACGCGACACGCTGCATCAGCTGCTGGCGCACCTGGAGGACTGCTTCTTGGTGCTCACCGTGTGGATGGAGTCGCGCTCTGAGCGGCAGCGCATGGTCAATCCCCGCAAGGCCTACCCCATCGACGCCGGTCTGATACCGGTGTTCGACCGCACTGGCCGCAGCAACGTGGGACAGGCCCTGGAGACGGCGGTGCTAATCGAGCTGGAGCGCCGCCGCTGCGAGGTGACCTACGTCCGCACGCCCCAGGGCCACGAGGTGGACTTCCTGGCCCGCCTCGACGACGGCCGCCTCGAGCTGATCCAGGTCTGCGCCAACGCCTCCAACGCCGACACCGCGGCGCGCGAGCTGCAGGCACTGCAAGAGGCCAGCACCATCTTCCCGGCCGCCGCCAAGCGCCTGCTCACCCGGAACCGCGGCGGTCTCCCCGCCCGAGTGCCCGACGGCATCGAGGCCCAGCCCGCCTACGAGTGGATGCTCACTCCGACGTGAGGCCGAGCCTGCGCTCTTGGGGCAGCACTAGATCAGAAATGTGCTCTGACCTATGCCTTTGTCTGTCGGGCTGGGGAGATTTGAACTCCCGACCTTCGGTCCCCCAGACCGACGCGCTAACCAAGCTGCGCCACAGCCCGTGGGGGCGAGGTTAGCGGCTACAGCAGAAGGGCGACACCCTGCACCGCCCGCCACACCAGGTAGACGGTGGCTCCGCCGAGCAGCAGCCAGAAGTGCCAGGGGATGCGATCCGCGGCCGCCGTGGGGCGCTCGGGCGGGTGCTGGACCTCCCTGCCGCAGGACGGGCAGGCGCCGTCAGCGGTGAGCGTGGCCGGTGTGAGGTATCGATCGCAGGACTGGCACCATGCCATGGGCTCAGTCGCGGCGGATGGCCATAATGGCGGTGTCGTCGCCGATCGAGCCGCCCGCGAAGTCCTTGGCCGCGTCCAGCAGCGACTTGCACAGCACGTCGGGGGAGGCGTTGAGGTCTCGCTCCACCGAGCGGATGATGCGGCTCTCGCCGAACTGCTGGCGTCCCGCCCGGGCCTCGGCCAGGCCGTCGGTGTACATCACCACCAGATCGCCCGACGCCATCGGGATCTCCCTCGAGAAGTACGTGGCCTGGGGATCGAGCATCAGCAGCGGACCGGTGGAGCGCAGCGGCTTGACGCCGTGCTCCTGGAACAAGAACGCGGCCGGGTGCCCGGCCGATGTGTAGCGCAGCGTCCCGGCCTCCGTATCGAACACCACCACACACGCCGAGATGAACTCCTCGTTGCGGTCCCCCGCCGAGAGCTGCGCGTTGATCTCCTCGAACGCCTGCGCGGGATCGCGGAACTGGCGCAGGAACACCCTCAGCAGGTACTTCGCCTGGAACGCGGTGATCGACGACTCGATGCCGTGGCCGGCCACGTCGCCGATGACGGCGGCCACCCGGTGGCGCCCCACCCGGTGCACGTCGAAGAAGTCGCCCGCCATCAGACCCGAGCCCGCCTGGTAGACCCGGCCGATCTCGAACCCGCTGAAGTCTGGCACCTCCTCGGGCGCGAGCCGGGCCGCCCACGCCTTGGGCGCCAGCTGCTCCTGCTCGAGGGCCTGCTCCGCCCGGCGCTCCAGCGAGTAGCGGTTGCGGGCCATGCGCACCTCTTCCAGCGCGGTGCGGGCCCACCACACCGACATCGCCGCGGGCACACCCAGCACACCCAGCACGGCGGCAATGTTGTCCATGTTCACTCGGCCCACCAGCAGCGCCACCAGCACCAGTAGGCCGTAGACGACCGCGCCGTGGACATCCTTGCGGTAGCTGGCCTCCGCCAGGGCCAGCGCCTCGGGATGGGTTCCGGCGTCGCCCTCGATCAGCTGCACGAACCGCTGCCGGTGGCGGGCCGAGCGGATGTAGAACACCATGGCCAGCGCGCAGCTCAACGCCAGAAGGTCGAGAACGATCGTGACCACGCGCTCCCCTCCCCTCGGTTTCCGCGGCCTAGTGCCGCCATTATCGTACCGCCCCGGGCGGACTCCGAAGGCGGGGGGCTACTCGTCGCGGCGGCGGACCCTGAACTTCAGCGCGGTGACCCCGAGGTCGAAGTGCTCGCGCAGCTTGCGCTCAATGTAGCGCAAGTAGGTGCGGGGCAGGGTGCGGTTGGCGAACAGCGTGAACGTGGGCGGGTCGGTGGCCACTTGGGCGGCGTACAGGATGCGGGCTCCACCCGGCGCAGGCTGGGCGCTTTGGGCAGCCCTCACCACCTCGTTGACCCGCCTGGTGGGAATGCGGGTGCGGTACTCCGACACCGCCGCGCTCAACGACGGCCACAGCCTGGCGACGCCCTTGCCGCTGAGCGCGCTGATGCGCAGCACCGGCGGATTGCCCAGGAACCCCAGCCTGTCCCTGACGTCTCGCCCCAGAGCGAGGCGGGCCTCGGTGCCGATCACGTCCCATTTGTTGAGCAGGATCACCACCGGGCATCCCGCGGCGTCGACCCGCTCGGCCAGGCGCTGGTCCTGATGAGTCACACCGACCGAGGAATCAATCACCAGCAGGGCCACATCGGCGGTGTCCACCGCCCGCAGGGCCCGCACCAGCGAGTAGTACTCGGTGCCCGAGTCGATTCGGGCCCGGCGGCGCATCCCGGCGGTGTCGATGAAGCGCACCGGTCCCTCGTCGGCCTCGACGAGGGTGTCGATGGCGTCGCGGGTGGTGCCGGGAAGGTCGTGCACGATGGCGCGGTCCTCTCCGATCAACCGGTTGAACAGCGTCGACTTCCCAGCGTTGGGCCGGCCCACCAGCACCACCGAGAACGCCTCGGCCGCCGTGGCCGCCAGACCGTCGCCGGCCTGGCCGGAGGCCGGCCCAACCGGCCCGTCGGCTGCCGTCGAGGCTTCGGCCGAGTCGAGGCGGGCGACGAGCTCCTCCAGCAGATCGCCGGTGCCGCGGCCGTGCAGCGCACTCACCTCATGCGGGGTGCCGAGACCAAGCCCGAGCAGCTCCCAGACCGAGTCGGCCTGGCTCGCATGGTCGACCTTGTTGGCCACCACCAACACCGGCACATCCGCGGCGTGAAGCACCCGGGCGACCTGATCGTCGTCGGCGGTCAGGCCCACCGAAGCGTCCACCACGAACAGCACCGCGTCGGCCTCGCGCACGGCCATCTCGGCCTGGGCGCTCACCTTGGCGTCGAGGGCGTCGCCGGTGGCGCTCCAACCCCCGGTGTCGAGAAGCGTGAAGCGGCGGCCCTGCCACTCGGCGTCGACCGCCTTGCGGTCCCGGGTGACGCCGGGACGCTCCTCCACGATCGCCTCGCGCCGTCCCAGGATGCGGTTCACCAGCGTCGACTTGCCGACATTGGGCCGACCCACGACGGCCACGACCGGGTTCATGACGGCTCCAGCGCCAGTCGCAGCGCCCGCCCGTGGGTGGCGACCACTTCGACCGGGCGGGGAAGCTCCTCGGTGGTCATCCCGTCGAGGAAGCGTCCGCGGCTGAGGCACACGTCGGGCAGCAGGTAGCGGTGACCCTCGGGTTCGCTGGCGAGGACCCGGGCGACGTCCTCGCCCACCATCAGTCCCGTCACGCCGATGTTGCCGCCGAAGAAGCGGTTCTCGACCGGAACGACGCGCGCGTCGCGGCGGCCCACCGAGGCCACCAGCGGCGACACCACAGCCGCTCCCAGGGCGCCCGTAAGCACCGCTACGGGCGCGTCACGGCTAGCGCGGCGCGCTGCCAGCGATACCGCCACCGGCGAACTGCTGGGCCTAGCCGGGACCTCTGCGGCCGAGTCCTGGCCAGGGCCTGCTGACACCGTCGCACCAGAGCCGTTGGGCCCGGCCACCATCTCTGCGGCCGAGCCTTGGCGGGGCGCGCGGTAGCCGTCGGCGGGTGCGCCGTCCACCCAGGCGAAGAAGCCCGAGCGCGGCGCGGTGGGCGCGTGGCCGTCCTCGGTGAACTCGATCTCGAAGGCTCGGGCCATGCCGATGCCGTCCTCGTGCATGTCGAAGCCCTCGTAGTGCTCCGCGTCCGGGAAGCTGCGCTCGCACATCAGGTAGTACTCGTCGGCCGCGAAGGCCAGACGGCGACCGAGCACCCGCAGGAACACCGCCTGCCAGCTCTCGACGACGTCGACGACTGCCGCGGCCTCGGCCCGTGTGTGGAGCCGCATCCGGGGCTGGCGATTGAACCTCGACAGTCCCAGGGGCACCACGCACAGCGTCCGCAATTCCGGGAAGCGGTCGAGCACTCCCGCGAGGGTGTCGGCCAGCACGTCGCCGTCGTTGACGCCCGGGCACACCACCACCTGCCCGTGGACCTCGATGCCCGCGTCGAGCAGCAGCCGCAGCCAGCGCAGCGACACCGCCCCCCGGCGGTTCTGGAGGATCGCGGCCCGCACGTCGGGATCGGTGGCGTGGATCGACACGTACAGCGGCGACAGCCGCTCGGTGACCACCCGCTCGTAGTCGAGTTCCGTGAACCGGGTGAGCGTGGTGAAGTTGCCGTAGAGAAACGACAGCCGATAGTCGTCGTCCTTGAGGTACAGCGATCGGCGCATGCCCCGAGGCAGTTGGTGAACGAAGCAGAACTCGCAGTGATTGTCGCAGGTCTGCACACCGTCGAAGACGGCCGCGTCGACTTCTGCGCCCAGCGGCTCGCCCTCCTGCTTGGCGACCACGACGGTGAAGCCCTCGCCGTCTCGCTCGACCTCCAGGAGGACCTCGGCTCCGTCGCTGAGCAGCTGCCAGCGGATGACGTCGCGGGGCACCTCCCCGGCGATGGCCGCGACCTCGTCCCCGGGCCTCAGCCCGGCCCGCTCGGCCGGGGATCCGGGCGCAACAGCCACGATCTGCGGACCGGCCACTATCCAAGAATACCGCCCGAGCCCATGTCAGCAGTGCCGTCAGCGCGCCTCGCGACACTTCAGTTGCAGTATCAAGCAGTATTATGTATTTTACTGATATGTACATATTCCAAGGTCTACTGCGATGCTGTGACATCGCTAGCGCGAGGCGGAAGGGACGGCCGTGGCCGCCGTGACGGTCAGCCGCTCGGAGGACCGGCTGATCGCCATCAAGCAGGTCCCGGCCGAACGAGCTGAGGAGATCGGGAGGGAGGCGGATCTGCTCCGGCGTCTCGACCACCCGGGCCTGGTGCGCTTCATCGACGTAGTCGAGACCACAGACGGCGGTCGCGCCCTTCACACCGAGTTCGTCAACTCCGACACGTGGGCCACCCGGCCGCTGACCGACCCGGCCGAGCGGGCCGCGGGAATGGCCGCCCTCGCAGCAACGGTGGCCGACCTGCACCAGATGGGCGTCGCGCACCTCCAGCTCACCCCACCGCACGTCCTGCACGGGGCGAACGATCTTCCGGTGGTGTGCGGGCTGACCCTCGCCGCGGAAGCCACCCCTGAGAATTGCCAGATCGACCTGGCCGCTCTGGCCGAACTCTGTCACGACGCCTCCCTGGGGAGAGGAGCCCTGGCCGGGAAGCTGTCGTCCCTGGCCGACGAGGCCCGGGCAGGCATGCTCAGCGCACGCGAGCTGGCCAGGCGACTCGACCTGCTGGCGGCCAAGAGGCCGACCGGATCGGATCCGGTCCGGGTCGTGCGTGCCGGCCGGTTGGCGGGCCGCGGGAGGCGGCTCAGGCCCAAGTCGCTCATCACGGCCGGCGTGTTCGCAGTCGCCGTCGTCGCGGCCTTCGCGCTCGGCGCGCGAAGCGGGGCTCCCGTCCCACTCCTGGCAGCACCCGCGGCGACATCTCCCGACAATCTGATCGACATGGCCGGTGCCGGACCGAGCCAGCCCGACGAGCAGGCCCCGATCGACGGGCCGAGCATGGCCAGCGAGCCAGCCCCAGACCAACGAACCAGGCAGACCGGCGAGCCGGGGCTCATCGATGGCACGAGCCAGGCCGAAGAAGCGAGCTCAACCAACGAAGCGAGCCAAGCCCCCGAAGCCAACCCGACCGACGAAACGAGCCAAGCCCCCGAACCGAACCCGACCGACGAAACGAGCCGGGCCGCCGAAGCGACCTCGACCAATAGCACGAGCCAAGCCGCCAAACCGGGCCCCAGCGACGAAGCTGACATGGCGGTGTCGGCGCAAGAGGCTGCCGCGGTCCTGGAGCACGACGGGCGCCGATACGCGGTGGGCGCGGCCGGCGACTTCGTCGAGACCGGCGACTGGGACTGCGACGGCCGAGTCACCGCCGCCATCGTCCGTCCCAGCACCGGCGGCATAGTCCTGTTCGACGCCTGGCCCGAACCGGGCCAGACCATCTCGCAGCCCCTGCGCTGGAGCGTCGACTCCCCCACCGGAGCGGCGGCAGTCGCTCACGGGCAGTGCGACCTGCTTCGGGTCTACACCACCACCGGCTCGCAGCTGTTCAACCCAGGCGAGGCCTCATGAGGACCTGTCGGCTCATTGCGGTCACCGCGCTCGCAGCCGCGGTCGCCTCAAGCGCGGCTGCGGCCGCGGCCAGCACCGCCGACTACTCGATGAGCGATATCGGAGCGGCACCGGCCACCGCGTTCAAGATCAGCGACATTGGCCCAACCCTGACTCCCGGTCACATCGCCCCCGCCGACTCCGACCGCACGCCCGCCGCGCCGGAAGACCTGTACAAGATCAGCGCCATCAGTCCCCGCTGACACGGCCCGCCGCCGTCAAGTGGCCACTGCGTCGTGCCCCCAGCACCGCGGCCGCCGCGATAGCGGCCGTCTCGGCCCGCATGATGTGTGGGCCGAGACACACGTGACGATCCGCCGCTGCAAGCTCTCGGTCGCTCCACCCGCCCTCGGGACCGACCAGCACGAAGTTCTCCCCCGCCGCCAATGTCCGACCTTCCGACACCGCCAACGCGGCCCCTTCCAGGTCGAGTTCAGTGAAAGTCCGCACCGGCTCCACCTGCGGGAGCCATAGCCGCCGACACTGCATCACCGCCTCACGGGCCACCCGCCGCCACCGCTCCCCCAGCCGGGCTGTCTTGACGTCGTCCCAGCGCACCACCGACCGCTCGGCCACGAACGGCACGATGCGGTCTACTCCCAGTTCGGTGAGCTTCTGCACGATGGTCTCGGAGCGGCCCCCCTTCAGCACTGCGAAACCCACGGCCAGAGTGGGGCTTGGAGCGGCCACCGACACGACATCGCCGGCTGGCTCGATCCGGTCTCCGAACCGGCACGGCCGCCACCGGCCAGCCCCGTCGCCGACGGTCAGCCGGTCGCCGGACCGCAGGCGCAAGACCCGCTCCAGGTGGTGGCGGTCGTCCCCGGCAAGCTCGGGAGCGTCCACATCGGCGACCAGCACATGCGGACCCGACCGCGCGTCACCCGCAACCGACACCAAGCCGCTCACCGGAATGCGGTGCGGATCCGACCTAGAAGTCCCTCGCTCGGTGCGGCGACCTCCTCGCCCCGCAACTCGGCCAGCCGGCGCACCAGATCCTCCTGCTCGCCGGTGAGATCGTCGGGCACATCCACCACCAGCTGGATGAGCAGATCGCCCCGGCCCCGGCCCCGCACATGAGGCACGCCGCGACCCCGCAGCCGAACCACCGCACCCGTCTCGGTGCCCTTGGGGATCACGATCTCCTCGGCGCCGTCGAGCGTCTCGTAGTCGAGCCGGACCCCCAGAGCGGCCTGCGTGAAGGGCACATGCATCTCATGCACCAAGTCGCTGCCGTTGCGGTGGAACCGCGGATGGGGCCGGACCCTGGTATGCACGTAGAGGTCGCCGTGGGCGCCGCCGCGGGGACCGGCTGCTCCCCTGCCGGTCATCCGCAGAGTGGTGCCGTCGTCCACGCCCACCGGCACCTGCACGCTGTAGGTGCGCCGCTCAAGCTTGCGCCCGTGCCCGTCGCAGTCGCGGCAGGGCTGCTCGATCATCTCGCCCAGTCCCCCGCAGACATCGCACGGCGAGGCGGTCACCATCTGGCCCAGCATCGACTGGCGCACCCTGCGGACCTGCCCCGAGCCGCCGCACTGCGAGCACCTCACCGGCCACGTGCCCGACTCCGCACCGCTGCCGTCGCACGACTCGCAGCGCACAGCTGTTCGCACACTCACCTCCCGCTCAGTCCCGAAGACCACCTCGTGGAGGTCGAGATCCACATGGGCCTCCAGATCCTCGCCCGCGGGCGGGCCCGCCCGCTGGGCCGAGGCACCAAAGCCGCTGAAGGGCGAGTCGCCGCCGAAGAACGCATCGAAGATGCTCCCCAGCCCCCCGCTGAACGGATCGGCCATGCGGGCCGACTTGACATCGTCGGTGCCGAAGCGGTCATACAGCGAGCGCCGCTCGGAATCCGACAACACCTCGTAGGCCGCGCTCACCTCCTTGAAGCGGGCCTCGGCGGTGGCGTCACCGGGATTGGCGTCGGGATGATACTGGCGGGCCTTCTTGCGGTAGGCGCGCTTCAGCTCCTCGTCGGTGGCGTCGCGCTCCACCCCCAGCGTCTCGTAGTGGTCGGCCATCTAGGACATCTGCGACGTCTAAGGCTCGCCCCGAGGCCGAGCGCACAGCCCGCGATCAGCCATCTCAGACGTCGCCCAGGGCCGGGCCGAGCCTGCGGCTCACCGCCGCCACTGCCGACAGCGCCTGCGGATAGTCCATCCGGGTGGGCCCGATGACCCCGATCGTCCCGCCGTCGGTGCCCTCGGAGCTGTAGGGGGCCAGCACCAGGGAGCACTCGGCCAGCGACGGCAGCCCTGTCTCCTCGCCGATGGCAACCCGCAGACCCCGGTCGATCACCCGGCGCATCAGCGTCACCACCACGAGCTGCTGCTCCAGCAGGCCCAGAACCTCGCTGAGCTGCTCCACCGCGTCGAAGGCCGCGGCCAGCTTGGAGGTGCCGCCCACGAACACCTCGTGGTGGGCTCGGGCCTCCTGCAGCGCGGCGATGGCCGCGGCCAGCAGCCTGTCGTCGGGCTGGTCGCTATCGTCGATCTCGGCCAGGGTCCGTCCCACCACCCGGCGGGCCAACCGCTCGGAGGCGTCGGCCACCACCTCGGCCGTGGTGTCGGCGGGCACGTCGATGGTGCGCTTCTCGATCACGCCGTTGGACATCACCGCCACCACCATGACCGTGCCCGTGGACAGCTCCACCAGCTGGGCCGAGCGCACGATGGCCGCGGCACGGCTGGGCGCCACCACCACAGCAGTCCAGTCGGTCAAATCCGACAGCAGCCCGGTGGTGTCGCTGAGGGTCGACTCGAACCCGCCGTGGGAGACCGCGAAGAAGTCGTTGACCTGCTGCCGCTCGGTGGCGTCGAGGGTGGGCGAGGGCGACCGCCGCCGCCACTGGTCGACGAAGAAGCGGTACCCCTTGACGGTCGGCACCCGGCCGGCGCTGGTGTGGGGCTGGATCAGGTACTGCTGCTCGGACAGCGCAGCCATCTCGCTTCGCACCGTGGCCGGAGACGCGTCGATCCCCGGCAAGCGCGCCACGCGGCCCGAGCCGACCGGCTGGGCGGTGCGGATGTACTCCTGAACGACGGCGTAGAGGATGGCGGCCTTGCGGTCGTCGAGCATGGCGGAGATGCTACCCGTCCAGCGTGAGGGCCGAGATGCCACCACGCCAGCGTTCGGGCCGAATTGCTAGCCGTCCAAGGTGAGGGCCGAGATGAAGGCCTCCTGGGGAATGTCCACCCGTCCGATGCTCTTCATGCGCTTCTTGCCCGCCTTCTGCTTCTCCAGCAGCTTGCGCTTGCGGGTCACGTCGCCGCCGTACAGCTTGGCGGTGACGTCCTTGCGGTAGGCCTTGACGGTCTCGCGGGCGATGACTCGGCCCCCGATGGCGGCCTGTATGGGCACCTCGAACTGCTGGCGGGGTATCAGCTCCCGCAGGCGTCCGACCATAGCCCGCCCGTAGCTGTAGGCCTTGTCGCGGTGCACGACGGTGGAGAAGGCGTCCACCGGCACCCCCTGCAGCAGCACGTCCACCTTCACGAGGTCGGCGACCTCGTACCCGTCGGGCTCGTAGTCGAGGCTGGCGTAGCCCTGGGTGCGGCTCTTGAGCTGATCGAAGAAGTCGACCACGACCTCGGCCAGCGGCAACCGGTAGCGCAGCTCGACCCGCTCCGGCGACAGGTACTCCATGCGCACCAGCTCGCCCCGGCGCGACTGGCACAGCTCCATCAGCGTGCCCGTGTAATCGGTCGGCGTGATCAGGGCCGCGGCCAGGCAGGGCTCGGCGACCGCGGAGATCTGGGCGGCCGGGGGCATGTCAGAGGGATTGGACACCGCCACCGTGTCGCCGCCGGCCATCGTCACCCGGTACTCCACCGAGGGTGCGGTGGAGATCAGCGAAAGGTCGAACTCCCGCTCCAGCCGCTCGCGGACGATCTCCATGTGCAGCAGGCCCAGGAAGCCGCACCGGAAACCGAAGCCCAGCGCGCCGGAGGTCTCCGGCTCGTAGGTGAAGCCGGCGTCGTTCAGGCGCAGCTTGGACAACGCGGCCCGCAGGTTGGTGAAGTCGTCGCCCTCGGTCGGATAAAGGCCCGAGAACACCATCGGCTTGGGCTCCGAGTAGCCCTCGAGGGGCTCCGGCGCGGGCCGGGACTCGTCGGTGACCGTCTCGCCCGAGCGGGCCTCGCCCACGTCCTTGATCCCCGCGATCAGATACCCGGTCTCGCCGGGGCCGAGGCGCTCGACGACCTCGTTGGCGGGGGTGCGCACGCCCACCTCGTCGGCGGTGTGGACCGTGCCGGCCTGCATGAACCGCAGCGGCGTGTCGGCAGCCAGCACCCCGTTGACCACCCGCACCGACGACACCACCCCCCGGTACTGGTCGAAGTGCGAGTCGAAAATCAGCGCCTGAAGGGGCGCGTCGGCGGACCCCCGGGGAGGCGACGTGCGCTCCAGCACCGCGTCGAGCAGATCGGCCACCCCGTCGCCGGTCTTGGCCGAAATCTGCAGCACATCGGCGGCGTCGATGCCGAGCACCCGCTCGATCTCCTCCGCGCTGCGGTCCGGGTCGGCCGCGGGCAGGTCGATCTTGTTGAGCACGGCCACCACGTCGAGGTCGTTCTCCATGGCCTGGTAGCAGTTGGCCAGGGTCTGCGCCTCGATCCCCTGGGCCGCGTCCACCACCAGGATCACCGACTCGCAGGCGGCCAGCGACCGGCTGACCTCGTAGCTGAAGTCCACGTGGCCGGGCGTGTCGATCAGGTTGATCACATGGTCGCGCCAGTTCAGGCGGACCGACTGGAGCTTGATGGTGATACCCCGCTCGCGCTCGAGATCCATCGAGTCGAGGTACTGCTCGCGCATCTCCCGGGCCTCGACCGCGCCGGTCAGCTCCAGCATCCGGTCGGCCAGCGTCGACTTGCCGTGGTCGATGTGAGCGATGATCGACGTGTTGCGGATGCGATGCAGGTCCATGGGGCTCTCGATCGGCGCCCGCGGGCGGATGCGACGGCGGGACGACGGTGGGACGGTGTATGACAGTGTGGGACGACGGCCCAGCAACGCTAGCCTCGACGGTCGGCCCTACGGCCCCAACACGACCGGCAGCCTTGTGCAGCCAGTGGCCCGAGACGACCGGCAGGTGAGCGTGGCCAACATCAAGTCCCAGATAAAGCGCAACCGGCAGAACGAGAAGCGCCGCCTGCGCAACCGGACCGTCCGTTCAGAGATGAACACCCGGACCAAGGCGGCGCTGGCCGCGGTCGAGCACGACGACGCCGAGGCCGCCGATGAGACCCTGCGCCTGGCCATCAAGCGGATCGACAAGGCCGCGGCCAAGGGCGTGATTCACAAGAACACCGCAGCCCGCCGCAAGAGCCGGCTGGTGCGCGAGATTGAGCGCCTCCGCTCCGAGGAGGACTGACCGCCGGCCGAAGGTGTCAGCGGGCTGACAGGGCGGCCAGCCGGGCTACCAGCACCTCCAGCACCAGCTCGTCCGGCCAGTCGAGCGTCCCCCGCAGAGCGAGGTCGGCGTCGGCCAGCAACCGGATGGCCCGGGCCACCTTCTCAGAGCCCAGCTTGCGGGTCTGGCCCAGAATCTTGCGGGCAGGGAACGTCGACCCCTTCATCCCCAGGATCTCGGCGGCCTGGCGCTCGTCGGCCGCGCCCGCGCCGTCGAGGCGCAGCATCCGCTGGTAGCGGCCATGCAGCCCGGCCAGAAGCTGGAGGGGATGGCGGGACGGCAACAGCCGATGCAGCACCCTCAGCGCCTCGGTGATGTCGCCCCGGTCGATGGCGTCGTCGAGCTCCCACGGAACCACCGAGCCGGGATCCCCGCCGTAGACAGCCACATCGTCGGCGGTGACGGTCGCCCCCGAACCCAACGCACCCTCCAGGGTCCGCAGCAGCCCCACGATGTTGCCGTGGTCGGCGCCGACCAAGTGGTCGATGGCCGCCACGGCATCCGGCTCAAAGTGCAGGCCCGACTGCTCCAGTTGACCGCGCAGCCACTTGTGGGCGTCGGACTTGCGCCTCGGCCGGGTCACATCCAGCGAGGTGCCTCCGGCAGCCTTCACCGAGGCGGCAAGGGCCTTGGGCACTGCGGGCAGGCGCCCGCCCATAGCCGGTTCCGCGCCCCGCTCCCACACCAGCACCAGACGGGTGGTGGCGGGAAGTGACTCCAGCAGGCGTACCAGGTCGTCGCAATCGCCTTTGCGGGAGAACCGGGCCAGATGGCGTCCCACCACCACGCGGTGAGAGGTGAGGAACGGCTCGGTCTGAGCCGCGTCGACCAGGGGGGCGAGCTGCCATCCCCCGTCGGGGTCCCTGAGGCTGGCCTCGTCGAGCTGTTCTAGTGCCAGGCTGCGATCTTCGTCGCCCAGCGCCTCCTTGACGATCCTCGTGACCGCCTCGGCCACCAGCACGGGATCGTCGCCGCTGACGAGCTGGACGCTCACCGGCGCGCTCGCAGGCGGCGCCGCTCGGGCGGAGCGTCACTCGGCAACAGCATGGTGCCGCGGATACTACGGCCGACCAGTCAGCGGCGCGGTCGCGGCCTCGACCGCGAGGCTGGGCGTGTCGGCGACGACCGCCAAGGCCAGCGGACCGACCCGCACGGCGTCGCCGGACCGGACCGTTCGGGCGTGCGGCACCCGGTGCATGGGCGGGGCTACCACGGCAGCGCTCCGGTAGCGGTCCTTCAGTGCCAGCACGGCGTGGGCGTCCGACGCGCCGCCGTGGGACGCCACCACCAGATCCACACGGCGCACCCCGGCGAGGCGCAGCGCCTCCAGAAGGTCACGCGGCCGCGCCGCCTCGTCGAGGACGACAACCACCGTGGACTCGTGCCGGAACAGCCGGGCTGCCCCCGCTTGCGACCAGCCCGGCGGCGTTGACGCTGCCGCCAGCACGCCGAAGACGATGGCCGCCGTCGCCAACACCGCTCCCAGCACTCCGAGGGCCCTGGCGCGCTCCAGCCATCGGAGGGTCGCCGTCGTGGCGCCAAGCTCACCCGAAGCATGGGCTCGGTCCAACCTCCGGTTGGGTGCCGCCGCGCCCAGCGCACCTGAAGCGGTTGCCGCCACCGCGCCCAGCGCACCTGAAGCGGTTGCCGCCGCCGCGCCCAGCGCACCTGAAGCGGTTGCCGCCGCCGCGCCCGGCGCACCCGGAGCGTTGGCTTGCTGCAGCTTGCGGGAGATCAGGAGCAGGGCCACGCCGGTCCCCACCGTGACCGCGCCGCCAACACCGAGCATCGCCGGGGGCGCGGCCGCCGCAGCTGAGGCCACGCTGCGCACCCACCACAACAGCGCGGCGGTAGGCCGATGGATCAGCCACGCGACTGGCCCGCCGACTAGGCCCGCGCCGAGCCCGCCGGTGAGGCCCCACATCATCACCGGCGCCGACGCAGGCCCGGCGATCACGTTGGCGGGCAGCGAGGCCACCGGAACGGCACCGAACACCGCTACCAGAAGCGGCATCACCGCCAGCTGGGCACCAGCGGTGGTAGCGGCCGCCAGCCTTAGGGGGCGAGGGCCAGGCAGCATCTCGGTCAGTGCGGGAGTGATCCACAGCAGGCCGCAGGTGGCGCACACCGACAGTTGGAAGGCCAAGACCCGCACCAGGAAGGGATCGGCCACCACCACCGCGGCCACCGCCCAGGCCAAGGTGCGGCGACCGGTCTCGGGCCGCCCCAGCGCCGCGCTGGTCACGGCCACCCCCGCCATGGTTACCGCTCGCAGCACCGAGGGCTCGAAGCGGGTGAGCACCGCGAACACCGTTAGCAGCACCAGCAGAATGAGCAGGCGGACCCCCGGCCGAGCCCGGGCCGCCATCGGCGACGCCAGCGCGAGCACGAACGCGACGTTCTGGCCCGACACCACCAGCAGATGACCCAGCCCCGCCGCCCGGAAGTCGTCGTAGAGGCGGGCCGACTGGTGGCGGTCGTCGCCATAGACCATCCCCGTGAACATGGCTCGGCTGTCGTCGGACAGGCTGCGGGCGCCCTGCTCCAGCAGCCGCCTCACCCGGTTGGTGAACGCGGCCAGCGGTGGTGCTTGGGCCCGATCGCCCAGCGCGTGGACGTTCACGACGGCGGCGACGTGGCGCCAGCGGTGCCAGTCGCTCGCCGCCGATCGGGCCGTACCCGACATGTGCACCCGCTCACCGGCCAGGGCGTCGTCCAGCCGAGCAGCCACCGCTCCGTAGGCCCTGGCCTCCATCCTGGTGTCGAGGTGGCGGACCGTGACCCGGGTCCCGTGCGTGCCCAGCGGCTTCGGATCGTCCAACAGCCTCATCCAGCCCTCGACGGGCCCCTCGGGCGGATCGGCAAGACCGTCCACAGCCTGGGCGCCGAAGAACCCGGCGAAGGCCGCGAAGACGACGAACACCAGAAGCGGGCTCGGTCGCCAGAGGCACGCCGCGGCCAGGATCACCGCCACTGCGAGCGGAACTCCGACCAGCAGCCAAGCGCCCAGCACGGCTCCGGCCACCGCCGCGTAAGGCATCGCCGGCCTGCCCCAGCATCGGCGGAGCCGCTCCATACTCACAGCCCGTCCACCGTCGCCAGCAGGCCCAAGACCCGCACTCACAGCCCGTCCACCGTCGCCAGCAGGCCCAAGACCCGCACTCACAGCCCGTCCACCGTCGCCAGCAGGCCCAAGACCCGCACTCACGGCCCGTCGACTGTCGCCAGAGGCCGGATCTGGTCGAGCTTGGCTGGACCGATGCCGGACACCTCGATCAGCTCGTCGACCGCTGCGAACGGACCGGCGCTCCGGCGGTGCTCCACGATGGCCGCGGCCAGCGCCGGACCGATGCCCGGCAGCCGTTGCAGCGCAGCCTCGTCGGCGCGGTTCAGGTTCACCGGTGCGGCACCAAGCCCGCCGCTGGCTTCGTCGCGGCCCGGATTGCCCGCACCGGCGCTGGCCGGAACAACGTCGGGCGCCGCCTCGTCGCCGACCTCCGGCACCCACAGACGCGAGCCGTCGCTCAGCGGCTCGGCCAGGTTGAGCCGCATCCGGTCTGCCTCGGCCGTGAGACCACCGGCCGCGGCCACCGCGTCGGCGACCCGGCTCGCCGCGGGCAGCTCATGCAAACCGGGACGGGCCACAGCTCCGACCACGTCGACCAGGATCCGAACCGGATCCTGCGCTGACGACGTTGACGGCGTCGGGATCTCCACCGAGCCGGCCATGGGAAGGATCTCCGCCGAGTCCGGGCCGGGTGGCGCCCGCAGCGCCCACCAACCCCCCAACCCGGCTGCGGCAACGCCGAGAGCACCGAAGACCACGGCCGCGACCGACACGCCCAGCCGGTCGGCCAGCGCGCCCGGCGACGGCAGTGAGAGCTTGCGACCGCGTTCGCCGACCGGTGGCCTGCCCATTCGCCTGTCCCCGCGCCGCGTGCAATCAGGCCGACACGGGAAGGCGGCCGGCTAGCCGCCCGTGAGAATAGCGCCCCTCAATTCAGAACAGAGCGGTCGAGAGCCGCTTGCGCCAGGCCGAGGTGCGGGGATCGTCGGGTCCCAGCACCTCCAGAAGGTCGACGAAGCGCTGGCGGGCTTCCTCGTCGGACTTGACCGACACCAGCAGATCGGCCAACTCGGCCTCGATCTCCGAAGTCCCGCCAGCCGGACCCTCACCCGAGCCCTGCACCCGCGCCAGAGCCGTCAAACGCCGAGTCTCCGGCGTCTCGGGAATCCGTACCAGCAACTCGGCCGCCTCGGCGACGCGGCCGTCGTCGATCAGCAGCGCGGCCAGGGCGGTCACCGCAGCCGCATTGTCCGACTCGATCTCCACCGCGGCCCGCAGGGAGGCCTCATCGCCCGCGGCGACCAGCCGCTCGATCTCGGTCATCTCCGGCGTCGGCAGCAGCCGCTGCACGAACTCGCGCACCGCGGGCTCGCCCTGGGCGCCGAGGAAGCCGTCGGCCACCTGGCCGTCCACCATGGCGTAGACCGCCGGGATCGACTGGACACGGAAAGCCTGTGCCACTCCGGGGTTCTTCTCGATGTCCACCTTGGCCAGCTCGACCGCTCCGCCGGTCTCGGACACCACCTTTTCGAGCAGCGGGGTCAGCTGCCGGCACGGTTCGCACCAAGAGGCCCACAGGTCCACAATCACGGGGACGGTCCGGGACCGGTCCACCACTTGGGCCTGGAACGTGGCGTCGGTAACGTCAGCCATCGCCATCGCAACGTATCGGCCACCAGTCCGGATTCAGCCAACCCCTGCAGGGAGAACCCCATGAAGATCGACGCCTGGATCGGCCTCCCCGAGGCGTCCAGCAGCCACGAGTTGGCCAGCATCGGCACCCGGGCCCGGATGATGGAACAGGACGGCTACAGCGGCCTGCTGTCGGCTGAGACCAGCCACGACCCGTTCCTGCCCCTCGCGCTGGCGGCCACCCACACCGAGCGCATCGAGCTGATGACCGCCATCGCGGTGGGCTTCGCCCGCAACCCCATGGTGCTGGCGCAGGTCGCCTGGGACCTGCAGGCCCTCTCCGGGGGACGGTTCCTGCTCGGGCTGGGAAGCCAGATCCAGGCCCACATCACCAAGCGCTTCTCCATGCCGTGGTCGCGGCCCGCGGCCCGCATGGAGGAGATGATCGGGGCGATCCGGGCCATCTGGGCGTCGTGGCAGACGGGCGAGCGCCTCAACTTCCGGGGCGAGTTCTACCGCCACACCCTCATGACGCCCATGTTCAGCCCCGGCCCCATCGACGCAGCGGCCCCGCCCATCCTGATCTCCGCGGTGGGACCGCTGATGACCAGGGTGGCCGGCCGGGCCGCCGACGGGCTGGTGTGCCACGCCTTCCAGACCGCGGAGTACCTGCACGACGTGACGATGCCCAACGTGCGCGCCGGGCTGGCCGAGGCAGGCCGGGAGCGGTCCGACTTCCAGATATCGATGCCGGTGTTCGTGGTATCGGGATTCCGCGAGGAGGAGATCGCCGCCCAGGCGGCCCGAACCCGCCAGCAGATCGCTTTCTACGGGTCGACGCCCGCCTACCGGGGCGTGCTGGAGCATCACGGCTGGGGCGACGCCCAGACCGAGCTCAACCGCCTGTCGAAGCGGGGGCAGTGGGTCGAGATGGGCAACGTGATCGACGACGACATGCTCGGCGCCTTCGCCGTCGTGGCCGAGCCCCACGAGGTGCCGGGACGCATAGCCGAGCGCTTCGGCGGCACGCTCGACCGGCTCCAGTTCTACGCCGGCGTGCGGGACAAGGACCGCTGGGGCCCGATCATCGAGGAGATCAAGACGGCCTACCGCCCGCCGCCGAGACGCTCCTGAGCCGGTTCTCCGCGCGGTTGGCCGGGAGCGACCCGCTAGCCTGTTGGCACCCTCGGGGCTATAGCTCAGTTGGTAGAGCGCTTCCATGGCATGGAAGAGGTCAGGGGTTCAATTCCCCTTAGCTCCACTCCAGACCGGCCAACACCGGCACGCCGCGACGCCGGGAGGGTGCCATTGGCTGATCGCAAGTCGTTCTGGGCGTGGTGCCTGGAGTCCGAGGAGCCTACGGACTCCGACCGGGCCGCGCTGGCGGCCAAGCTGTCGAAGCGGTACGGCATCGAGATCACGGCCAGGCCGGTGCCGTCGCTGGACGACGCCGAACTGCGGGCGCCTCGCATCAGCGTGCCCGGCTCGGTGGCCGGCTGGTGCTCGACCACCACCTACGACCGGGCCCGCTACGCCTACGGCGCCCACTTCACCGAGCGGGTGCGGGCCTTCAACCTCGACTTTCCCCATCCGCCCGACGTGGTGGCCCACCCCCGCGACGAGACCGAGGTGGAGGCCACCCTGGAGTGGTGCGACGCCAACGGCTACGTGACCGTCCCCTACGGCGGAGGCTCCTCGGTGGTGTGGGGCGTCACCCCCCACGACGACCTGGGACCGACCGTGGTGATTTCGCTCGACCGCCTCGACCGGGTACTGGAGATCGACGACGTCTCCCGCGCGGCCCGCATCCAGGCCGGCGTGTTCGGGCCATACCTCGAGGATCAGCTCCGTCCCAGCGGCCACACCCTTCGCCACTTCCCGCAGTCGTTCCGGTTCTCCACGCTCGGCGGCTGGATCGCCACCCGCTCCGGCGGCCACTACGCCACCAACCACACCCACATCGACGACTTCGTCGAGTCGGTGCGCATGATCACCCCCGCCGGATGGTGGGAGTCGCGACGGCTGCCCGGCTCGGGGGCGGGCCCCAGCCCCGACCGGATGGTGATCGGCTCCGAGGGCGTCTACGGCATCATCACCGAGGCCTGGATGCGGATCCAGCGGCGGCCGGTGTACCGGGCCACCGCCGGTGTCACCTTCGGATCCTGGCAGGCCGGCTGCGAGGCCGTGCGCCGCATCGTGCAGGCCAAGCTCTGGCCGTCCAACCTGCGCATCCTCGATCCCGATGAGGCTCGCCGCGCCGCGGGACTCGACGGCGAGCAGGCGCTGGTGATCGTGTCGTTCGAGTCGGCCGAGCTCAGCCAGCGCCACAACATCGCCCAGGCCATCGAGATTGCCCGTGACAGCGGCGGTCACGTCGCAGACGACGACATCCGCATAGATGACGGCACGGGTGCGCCCACCGGCCGGGAGGGGGCGGTCGGAGCGTGGCGCAGCCGGTTCATCGGGATCGGCAGCGGCGTGGAGACTTCAATGGGCCTGGTCAACGACACCTTCGAGACCGCCATCACCTGGGACCGCTGGCCCGACTTCGACAACGAGATCCGCTCCAGGGTGGGCGCCGCCCTCGCTGACACGTTCGGACCGCACCACTCGCTGTCGTGCCGGTTTACCCACGTCTACACCGACGGCCCCGCGCCCTACTACACGTGGTCAGGCATGGGCGCGCCGGGCAGCGAGATCGCCCAGTGGCAGACCATCAAGGACGCCGCCATCCAGGCCATTGTGGATGCAGGCGGCACCGTCACCCATCACCACGCCGTGGGCCGCATGCACCGGCCTGACGGTTACGACCGCCAGCGCCCGGAGCTCTTCGCCGAATCCATCCGGGCCGTGAAGAAGCGCCTAGACCCTAACGGCATCCTCAACCCCGGCGTCCTCATCGACCCCTGACCCAGCCGAATCAGACGCCCGGCCTGACCACCAACCCCTGACGCCGCGGGCGACACAAGCCGCCGGTACGCCCCAGAGCCCTCCGTACACTGGCCCGCCGTGAGCGACGAGCCATCTGCGAGTGACCAGTCGGCTGCGGAGCGCCGCGGACTGCTGGCCGGGGTGCGGGTGATCGAGTCGAGCCTGCTCGGGCCGGGCCACCTCGGCACGTTCCTGGCCGACCTAGGCGCGGATGTGATCAAGGTCGAGTCGCCCGCAGGCGACTACATCCGCCAGATGACCTGGCCCATCGTGGAGGGCGTGTCGCTGCTGCACCTGCACACCCATCGGGGAAAGCGCAGCGTCACGCTCGACCTCAAGAACCCGGCCGGCCGCCAGCTCTACATCGACTTGGCCGCCACTGCCGACGTGGTGGTGGAGGCCATGCGTCCGGGCACCCTGGCCCGCCTCGGCCTCGGCTACGACGTGCTCGGCGCGGCCAACCCCCGCATCGTGGTGGCCACCCTGTCGGGCTACGGGGCCACCGGCCCCTACAAGGACATGCCCAGCCACGGCATCGCCTACGACACCTGGTCGGGGATCGTGCAGCCCGTCGTCGACGACGAGGGCTTCACTCGCATACCGCCGGACATGCCCAATGTGGGCATCAACGTCGGCCCGATGCTGGCCGCGCTGGCGGTGCTGGCCGCGGTGATCAAGGCCCGCGACACCGGCGAGGGCGGCCAGGTCGAGGTAGCCCAATCCGATGCCTCGGCCTACATGGACTGGTACCGGATCGAGTCCGAGCGGGCCTACCTGCGGCCGGCCGACGAGGTGACCGGCAACCCGTCCGACAACTACGAGCGCCGTCCCGCGGGCCTGGCCGGGATGTGGGAGGGCGTGCGCTACCAGGCCTACGCCGCGTCCGACGGCCACGTGCTGTTCATGGCCTCCGAGCAGGCCTTCTGGCGCAACTTCTGCGAGGGCGTCGGCCGCATGGACCTGTTCGAGCGCTGGCCGGGGTCCACCTACGCCGACCATGCCCGGGGCAACACCGAACTGCAACGCGAGCTCAAGGCCATCTTCGCCGCCAAGACGTGCACCGAGTGGCTGGCCTTCAGCAACCGGGTCAACACCCCCATCGCGCCGTTCAACACGCCGGCCAACATCGGCGACGACCCCCAGTTCCAGGCCCGCATCGGGTTCCTGCCCACCGCCGAGGTCGGCTGCGAGCAGCTGCCGCTGCCGGTGTACGTAGACGGCGCCAAGCCCCCCATCCCGTCCATGGCCCCCACCGTCGGCCAACACACCGACGAGGTAATGGCGCAAGTCCTAGGCCTCGACACCAGCGAGATCGCCGACCTCCGCACCGACGGCGCCTTCGGCTAGCCGCTTCGCCACAGCGCTAGCGTCTTCGGACCGCGCCTCGATCGCAAGCGGCAGCGAAACGAAGATGCCGCCTCACGCCACACGAGGGAGGGTGAGCCATGCGAGTGGGATTCATCGGATTGGGGAATGTGGGATCGAAGCTGGCTGACAGCCTGCTGCGCAACGGCTTCGACCTGACGGTACGGGACCTGGACCGCTCGGTCGCGGCGGCACTCGAAGCCGGGGGCGCGGGTTGGGCCGAGAGTCCTGCTGAGATGGCCGCAGACGTGGACATGGTGATCACCTGTCTGCCCAGCCCCGCGGCCAGTGCGGCAGTGATGGAGGCCGAAGACGGGATCCTGGCCGGCCTGGCCTCCCGGGCAGGCCGGGGCGACGATGGCAAACCCCCGATCTGGGCTGAGATGAGCACCACCGACGAGGCGGAAGTGCGACGGCTGGCTGCGCTGGTGGCCGCCGCGGGCGGCGCGGCGGTGGACTGCCCGGTGTCGGGCGGCTGCCACCGGGCCGCCACCGGCAACATCTCTATCTTCGCGGGCTGCGACCGGCCCACCTTCGAGCGGACTCTCCCGGTGCTCACCGCCATGGGCCGCAACATCCTGCACGCCGGCGGAATAGGGTCGGCATCGATCCTGAAGGTGGTCACCAACTACCTGGCCACCGCCAACCTGGTTTCGCTGTGCGAGGCGCTGGTCACCTCAAAGCTGGCCGGCATCGACCTGAACACCGCCTACGAGGCCATCCGCATCTCGTCGGGCAACTCATTCGTGCACGAGACAGAGAGCCAGGTGATCCTCAACGGCAGCCGCGACATCAACTTCACCATGGACCTAGTGCAGAAGGACCTGTCGCTGTTCGCGGCGGTGGCCGAGCGGGCTGGCGTGCCGCTGGAACTGTCGCCGGTACTGATCGACATCTTCGACGACGCCGCGGCCCGCTACGGCCCGAGGGAGTGGTCCCCCAATGTGGTCCGACGCCTGGAGGAGGCCACCGGCGCTTCGGTGCTGGCTCGCGGCTTCCCCGCTCAGATGATCGACAACGAGCCCGAGGTCCCCGGCCGCGAGGTCGTCGTCAGCCGCTAGAGGTCAAGCATTTCCAACAGCGCCTCGACGCTCATTCCGTGGTGAGCTGACGGATTAGACCGGGACGCTCTGTAGCGTCGTCGAAGTAGCAGTCGACGGCCTCTCGAACGTTCCCGCGGACCTCCTCGAGTGTCTCTCCCTCGGTATGGATGCCGTGCCCTAGGGCACTCGCGGAGTAGCCGCCGTCAACTTCGTCCTCGCTGACCTCGAAGATGATCTCTGTCAGGGGGGATGTCACGGCCCCTCCTCTCGCGTACCGTCGAAGCACCTCGATCTGCCCAGCCATCGACACGCGCGACGATATCGCGTGACGACGCCATCTTCGTCCGCTGCCGTTTGCAATCGGCGTGTGGTCCGGCGACGCTACCGCCGTGGCCCGAGCACCGAAGGGAATCGATCCGCAGCCGGTCTCGGCCTGGTTGGCCAGCGAGGTGGGGGTAGTCCCACCGCTCGACTTCGATCCCATCGCGGGAGGAGCCTCCAACCTGACATTCGTGGTGACCGACGCCAGCGGCCGCCGGGTGGTGCTGAGACGCCCGCCCACCGGCCATGTGCTGGCCAGCGCCCACGACATGACCCGCGAGCACCGGGTGATCTCCGCGCTGGCGCCCACCCCGGTGCCGGTCCCGCCTGCACTGGGCCTGTGCACCGACCCGAACGTCAACGGCGCCGACTTCTACGTGATGGACTTCGTGGACGGCTCGGTGGTGTTCGACCGCGCCGATGCGGAGACCGTAGCGGAGCCGGTGCGGCCGGTGATGGCCCGCTCGATCGTCGACACCCTCGTCGACCTGCATTCTCTGGATCCCGACGAGGTGGGGCTGGGAGACCTCGGCCGCCGTGAGGGCTACTGCGCCCGCCAACTGCGGCGCTGGCAGCGCCAAGTCGACGAGGGCTCCGACCGCGACCTGCCATTGGTGCGCGAACTGCACGATCGGCTGACTGCCACCATCCCCGAGCAGCAGGGGGTCGGAATCGTGCACGGCGACTACCGACTCGACAACTGCATCATGGCCGCTGACGGCTCGGTGGCCGCGGTGCTCGACTGGGAGTTGTGCACCCTGGGCGACGTGCTGATCGACGTTGCCGGGCTGGTGACATGGTGGGGTGACACGGAGAGTGGCAAGGGCCGGCTGGCCGACATGCCCACCACCGTCGACGGCTTCGGCAGCCCTGCTGATGTGCTGGAGCGCTACAGCCGGCGCTCCGACCGGGACCTGTCATCGCTGGACTGGTACGTGGCCCTGCAGTTCTGGAGGGTGGCCTGCATCATCGAGGGGGTGCGGGTGCGCCACACCGCGGGCGCCATGGGAGACAACCAGCACTACGACGACACCGGTGCCCGGCTGTTCATCGACTATTCCCTGGCCCGCTGCACCGAAGCCCTCGACTCGGCGGTCTGACGCCAGGCGCGGACCAGGCTACGACATCCTGTCCGAGCCGGTGCCGGTCAGGCCGCTGACAGCCGAGCAACCGGTTCTGCGCCGTGACCGCCTGACCGGGCGGGGAACGGCGGCCGGCTGGGTCAGCCCAAGGCGGCGATGGCGGCGTCGTAGTCGGGCTCGTGGGTGATCTCGGGGACCAACTGCGAATGCAGCACCGTGCCGTCGGCGCCGATGACCACCACGGCCCGGGCGCACAGACCGGCGAGGGCACCGCCGGCGATGGCGACCCCGTAATCGTCACCGAACTCAGGGTTGCGGAAGGTGGAGCCGGTGGTCACGTTCTCGATCCCCTCGGCGGCGCAGAAGCGGCCCGCGGCGAAGGGCAGGTCGGCCGACACGCACACCACCGTGGTGCCCTCCAGGGCCGTGGCGCGCTCGTTGAAGGCCCGCACGCTCTGGGCGCAGACGGGCGTGTCGACGGACGGGAAGATGTTGAGCACCACGCGGCCGCCGGCCAGACCCTCCGATGTCACGGCACCGAGGTCGCCCCCGGTCAGGGTGAAGGCGGGCGCCGCCGAACCGACGGCCGGCAAGTCGCCGCTGGTGGGGACGGGATTGCCCTTGAATGCTGTTTCGGCCATGGGTCCTCCTTGAAGGCTGCGGTGCCTGGGGATGACGCCCCGCCGCGACGGGGCGTACAGGTTGATCAACTTGCACACGGAGACTACCGGCCAGCGCCGCTACCATCCCGCCGACGGCTGCCCGCACCGAGAGGCCCGGCCCAAGACCAGATCGAGGCGCCCCATGTCACCGGCACAACCGCACGACCAGCAGGCGGCGGACTCGGCGCTCGATCAGCGGCGCGGCGCGTCTGGATCGACCGACCCGCTCGACCTCGACGCGTTCCGGCGCAACGCCCACGCTCTCGTCGACTGGGTCGCGGACTACCTCGCCGGGCTCAAGGAAAGACCTGTGCGCGAGCCCGCTCATCCGGGAGACGTGCGGGCCAAGCTGCCGGACAGGGCCCCCGAGCATCCCGAGACCTTCGACGCCGTGCTGGCCGACCTGGACCGGGTGGTCGTCCCGGGACTGACCCACTGGCAGCATCCTGGCTGGTTCGCGTACTTCCCGGCCCAATCGTCGCCACCCTCGATTCTGGGCGAGCTGGCCGCGGCCGGCATGGGCGTGCAGGGAATGCTGTGGTCCACCTCGCCGGCCGCCACCGAGATCGAGTCGCACGTGCTCGACTGGCTGGTGGACCTGCTGGGCGTGCCCCAGGCCTGGAAGACCACCGGAGCGGGCGGCGGAGTGCTGCAGTCCGGCGCGTCGGCGTCGACGCACACCGCACTGGTGGTGGCCCGCGAGAAGTGCCTGATGCGCAGCGGGGTGGGTCCCAAGGACATGGTCGCCTACACGTCGAGCCACGCCCACTCCTCGATCGAGAAGGGCGCTCGCATGGCCGGCTACGGGCACGTGCGGCTGCTGGAGACCGACCACCGGTTCGCGGCCCGGCCCGAGGCGCTGGCCAAGGCGATCGCCGGGGACCGCCGGGCTGGGCTGGTCCCGGCCTTCATGGGCTCGGCGGTGGGCACCACCGGCACCACCGGAGTCGATCCCGTCAGACGTCTCGGAGAGATCGCCCGAACCGAGCACATGTGGCACCACGTCGACGCGGCCTATGCCGGATCGGCCATGATCTGCGAGGAGTTCCGCCACCATCAGGACGGGCTGGAGCTGGTGGACAGCTACACCTTCAACCCACACAAGTGGCTGGCCACCAACCTCGACTGCTCGGTCATGTGGGTGGCCGACCGGCGGCCGCTCATCGACGCGCTGAGCGTGCTGCCGCCCTATCTGCGCGACGAGGCCTCCGAGTCCGGGCAGGTGATCGACTACCGGGACTGGCACGGTCCGCTGGGTCGCCCGTTCCGGGCCCTGAAGCTGTGGTTCGTGCTGCGCTGCTTCGGCGCGGAGGGGCTCCGGGGGATGATCCGCACCCATGTGGCGTGGGCACGCGAGCTCGCCGGGCGGATCGACGCCCATCCGCGACTCGCGACCATCGCGCCCACGTACTTCGCGCTGGTCTCATTCGCCCACGTCGACGGCAACGAGGCCACCGACGATCTGGTCGATCGCATCAACGGCGACGGACGGTTCTACGTCACCGCCTCGGAGGCCAGCGGTCAGAGCTACGCCCGGATCTCGATCGGATCGACCTGGACCACCCGAGACCACGTCGACGCCCTGTGGGAGTTCATCACCGCAAGCGCCTGACCCGCCAGAGCGCGACCTGACTGGAGCCCGACCCGCCCGCGCCTCACCCGCGAGAGCCCGACCCGCCCCGCCTCACCCACCGGGCCTAGCGGCCCAGCGACTGCCCCCCGGGCTTAGCGGCCGAGCGACTCCAGGTAGCGGCGGGCCACTTCGCGCGACTCGGGGTCGCGCCGAGCCGCAGCCAGCGAGTCGGCATCGTTCCAGGCGCCACCGGTGGGAACCAGCGCCTCGGAGGCCGCATCCACCGCCATCAGAGTGGCTCGCAGCGTGTAGGCCGACTTGGAGGCGAGCAGGCGGGCCAGCTCCTCCGCCGCACCCTCAAGCTCGGACTCCGGCACGACACGGTTGACGAAGCCCAGCGCCTTGGCCTCGGCCGCACCGAAGGGACGGCACGTCATCACCAGGTCGCGGGTGGCGGCCGGGCCGATCTCCCGCACCAGCCGGGGGATGCCGCCCCACGCCAGCGGGATGCCCAGATCCACCTCCGGTATCGCGAAGCGCACATCGGTGGCCGCCACTCGCAGGTCGCAGGCCGCGGCCAGCACCACGCCGCCGCCCACGCAATGACCGTGTATGGCCGCCACCGTCACGGCCTGCATGGCGGTCACCGCCTCGGCCATCACCCGGCCGGCGTCGGCGCCAACGCGATCCGAGCCGCCCCCGCCGGTGAACGCGGCCAGGTCCGCTCCAGCAGTGAAGGCCCGGCCATTGCCCCGAACGATCACCGCCTTCACGTCTTCCTGGCGGTCGAACCAGCCAGCCGCGTCGGCCAACTCACGCAGGCACGCCACCGACAGTGGGTTGAGCTTGGCCGGCTTGTCCAGCAACAGGGTGCCAACCGCCCCGTCGCCGCTGACCGTGATCGTGTCGTAGTCCATCGTTCCTTCCCGTCCGGTCGCTTCCGCCGCGACAGGATGCAACCGATGCCCGCCCGACGGCAAGTGCCCGACCGGCGAAAGACGATGCGACGATGGCCGCGTCGCGGCAAACACCTGATAGAGACAATCGCCATGCGAAGAAACCCCATGCGAGAGCGCTGGGCGGCAGGCGAGCCCGCCATCGGTGGGTGGCTGGGCATTCCCAGCGCCTACTCCGCGGAGATCGTGGCCCGCTGCGACCTCGACTACGTCTGCGTCGACATCCAGCACGGCCTCCTGGACTACGGCGACGCCTGGCACATGCTGCAGGCCATCAACATCGGCGCGGCCACCCCGCTGGTGCGGGCACCGTGGAACGAGCCGGGCATCATCGGCAGGAGCCTCGACGCCGGGGCCAGAGGGATCGTCATTCCCATGGTCAACACCCGGGCCGAGGCCGAGGCCGCGGTACAGGCCTGCCGGTACGCCCCCGACGGCAGCCGCAGCTACGCCGGGACCCGGGTCGTGCGCCAGGAGGGCTCCGACTACTTCGCCAACGCCAACGCCGACGTGGCCGTGATACCCATGGTGGAGACCGTCGAGGCGGTGGCCAACCTCGACGACATCCTGTCGGTTCCCGGCGTCGACGCCGTTTATGTGGGTCCGTCGGACCTGTCCGTGAGCCTCGGCCTGCACCCGGGCAACAACGACGGCGAGCCCTCCTTCGACGCGGCCGTGGCCAAGATCCTCGACGGCTGCGCCCGCCACCGCGTGATCGCGGGGTGCCACACCGTGTCGGAGCTGTGCCAGCGGCGCATCGCGCAAGGCTTCCGCATGATCACCATCACGTCCGACACCGTGGCCCTCACCAGAGCACTGGACGACGAGTTGCGTCGCGCCCGAGGCCAGGATCCCGTAATCCGCTCCAGTTCCATGTACTAGTCAGTTCGGCCGAACCAGCCCGGTTGCGCTCAACCAGCCCCGCCGCACCGAACCAGCCCGGTTGCGCTCAACCAGCCGATGCGCACAGCCGTGCAGCGAGTCGCCGGTACGCTGGCCCACGCCGGGCCGCCTGCTCGCAGGTCTCGGCGCTACCAAGGAGCCGACATGGACTTCGAGTTCTCCGACGAGCAGAAGGCGTTCGCGGCCGAGGTAGAGGCCTTCCTCGACGCCAACGAGGATCCCGATGTCTTCGACGTGACCCGGGAGAACATGGCCCAGCTCGTCGACACCCCCGAGCGCCGGGCGTTCATGAAGGAGATGGGCCGCAAGGGCTGGCTGGGCATCACCTGGCCCGCCGAGTACGGCGGAAGCGAGGGCGAGGGCGTCTACGAGTACCTGCTGAACGAGGCTCTGGCCGCCCGGGGCGGACCCCAGATCGGCAAGGGCGTCGGCATCGTGGGCAAGACGATCATCGCGCACGGCTCCGAGAAGCTCAAGGCCGAGTTCCTGCCCATGATCCTCGAGAACGACGTGGAGTTCGCGGTGGGCTACTCGGAGCCCGACGCCGGGTCCGACGCCGCCTCCATGAGGCTGCGGGCCGAGCGCCACACCGCCGACGACGGCACCGAGGGCTGGCTGCTCAACGGGCAGAAGACATGGACCACGTCGGCCCACTTTGCCGAGTGGTACTGGCTGGGCACCCGCACCGACCCCGACAACAAGCACATGGGCATCACTTTGATGCTGGTGCCCCTCGACCAGCCCGGCATCACCGTCGACGGCATCTGGACGATGGGCGACGAGCGCACCAACTCGGTGTTCCTCGACAACGTGTTCGTGCCCGACGACTACGTGGTGGGCGAGGTCAACCACGGGTTCCGCTACATCAGCCAGGCCCTCGACCTCGAGCGCTTCACGATGTTCACGTTCTCCCCCATCAAGCAGCGCCTCGACCTGCTCACCGAGTGGGTCCAGGAGGCCGAGCGCGACGGCGAGGCCCTGAGGTCCGACCCCAGGGTGAGGGCCCGCCTCGCCAACCTGCACACCGAGGCCGAGGTGGCCCGGGTGCTCGGCCTGAAGTTCGTGGCCGAGGCGGTGAAGGTGGAGCAGGCGGTGCGCGAGGGCAAGGAGGGATTCCAGCCGCCGACGGTGGCCGCCTCCGAGTACAAGCTCTACGCCACCGAGCTGTCCAAGCGCCTGGCCGACGCGTCCATGGACATCGCCGGCCCGGGATCGCAGACGCGGGTGCACACCACCGATGCCCCCATGGCGGGCCGCTCCGAGTCGACTTACCGCTTCACGGTGATCGACACCATCGGCGGGGGCTCATCGGAGATCCAGAAGAACATCATCGCCCGCCGGGGCCTCGGACTCCCCAAGAACTTCTAGGCGCATGCTCCCATGACGCCCCAGACACCGGCCGCCGACCCACCCGGCGCCCACGACAGAGCTGCCGACCCACCCGGCGCCCACGACAGAGCTGCCGACCCACCCGGCGCCCACGGGAGAGCCAGTGACCCATCCGGCCCCCTCGACGGCACGGCGGTGCTCGATCTGGCCTCAGTCGGTCCGGCGGCCCGGGCAACCCGGATTCTGGCCGACTACGGCGCAGACGTTGTGAAGCTGGGGCCGGTGCCCCGGCGAGCCGGTGCCGCGACGGTGCCTCCGCCCTACGCCTATAGCGGCCACCGGGGAATGAGGCGGGCCCTGCTCGACCTCAAGAGCGACGGCGGGCGCAGTGCGTTCCTCGACCTGGCCCGCCGCGCCGACGTGGTCGTGGAGAGCTTCCGGCCCGGCGTTGTCGACCGTCTCGGCATCGGATACTCCGCGGTCCAAGCCGTCAACAGCGCAGTCGTCTACTGCTCGACCAGCGGCTACGGACAGACCGGCCCGCGCAGGGACTGGGCGGGCCACGACCTCAACTACCTGGCCGTGTCGGGCTACCTGCACTGCAGCGGACGCGACGCCGAAGGCGCCCCGGCACTGCCCGGCGCCACAGTGGCCGACATCGCCGCGGGCGGGATGCACGCCGCGCTGGCCGTTATGGCAGCCCTGCTGCGCCGTGAGCGCACAGGCTGCGGCGAGCATCTCGACGTGTCGGTCAGCGACGGCGCGCTGGGATTGATGTCGCTGTACGCCGACGAGCACCTGGCCACCGGCGCCGAGCCCGGTCCCGGCCACTACATCCTCACCGGCCGCTATGCCTGTTACGGCGTCTATGCCTGCGCCGACGGCCGGTACGTCTCAGTGGCCGCCATCGAGCCCGCCTTCTGGGCCAACCTGTGCCGGGAGTTGGGCCTGGACCGCTACGTCGAAGCCCAGACCGACGACGCCCTCCAGGACGAGATCCGAGCAGCGATGGCGACCCGCTTCGGTGCAGCCAGCCGTGACGAGTGGGTGCGGCGGCTCGGCCCGGCCGATTGCTGCGTGGCCCCCGTCAACAGCGTCTCCGAAGCGGTCGCCGACGAGCAGTACCGGGTCCGCGGCGTGGTGGTGAAGGCCGAGCATGCCACCGAGGGCACAATCGAGCAGGTCGGCGCGGTGTGGGCCGGAGCCCAACTGGGAAAGCCGCCGCACCCGCTGCCCGACTTCGCCGTCACCGACACCGCAGACCTGCTGGCCGAGGCAGGCTACGACGACGCCCGCATCGAGCGGCTCACCCAGACCGGAGCAATCGCATGACCCGTCGCGAACTGGCAGCAGAATGCACGCATACCGCGCACAACGCTGCCAATTCCCGACACACCCACGCCGCATCACCGAACTGGCAGCAGAATGCACGCATACCGTGCACAACGCTGCCAATTCGCCGCCAGCCGCCAAGCCCACCGGGAACTGGCAGCAATTCGCCCCCTATAGGGCACACAACGCTGCCAATTCGCGGAGCAGAAGGGTGAGAGACCCCGTGAGCGCTGAGCTGCCAGCCGACATCGCCGAGTTGCTCGGGTGCCCGCTGTACCCGGACACCGCGGACTTTCCCGCCGAGCTGGGCTATGGCTGGAACACCCTGGCCGCGACCGAGAACGGCAACCCGCTGTACTGGGACGACGCCGTAGCCGGAATGCTTGCCGGGGGGAGCATCCTGCCCCTCAGCACGCTGTCGCTGTGGATGCGCCCCCATCGCTGGGCCCCGGGCGCGGCCGCGGAGCAGGTCGCCCTGAAGGTCCACTTCGACCTCAAGGAGCGGCTGGGCCTTCCCGAGGCGATCATGAGCGACAACACGATCGTCTTCCATGAGCCGGTGCGCCCCGGCGATGTGATCAGCCATCGCCAAGTGCTCAAGTCGGTGAGCGGGCCCAAGACCACCCGACTGGGCTCAGGCCGCTTCTGGGTGATCGATGTGGAGTACTGCAACCAGCATGGCGAACTGGTGGGCGTGGAGTCCTACACCGGCTTCGGCTACCGCCGCGACGGGTCCGCAGAGGTTGGACAGGCCAAGACCGGACAGACGGCGGCTGCCGCAGAGCCGGCCGCGCAGACCGCGCCGGACGAACCCCGGACCCAGCGGACCTCACGTGCCCTTAGGGAGGCAGAGCATCCGGCCGCGCAGACCGCGCCGGACGAACCCCGGACCCGGCGGACCTCACGTGCCCATGGGGAGGCAGAGCATCCGGCCGCGCAGACCGCGCCGGGCGAGCCCGGATCCGCGGCCAAGCCGGACCCCGCCCACGACCAGGTCAACGTCGGCGACACCTTGCCGGTGCTCACCCATCACGTGACCGCCACCACAGTCGTGCTCGGCGCCCTGGCCAGCCGCGACTGGCGGCCCATGCACCACGACCACCGCTTCGCCACCGAGCGCAACGGCACCCGCGACATCTTCTTGAACACACCCAACCAACTCGCCTGGATCGAGCGGGCCGTCACCGACTGGACAGGCCCCAAGGGCAGGCTGGGAAGGGTGTCGTTCCGCATGCATGATCCGGTCTTCCCCGGCGACACCATGACCATCTCGTCGGTGGTCACGGCCGTGCCCGTCGACGGCTCCGGTTGCGGCTGGGCCGAGCTCGACCTGGTGCTGCTCGGCGATGACCGCACCTGCACCACCGGCACGGCCCGGGTAGCCCTGCCGATGTCGGCACACGACAATCCGTGGCAGCGCCGCGACGAGGACTGGCAGCCGTGACGGCGCCGCCCGCTCGGGCAGCCCGGCCCGCTCGGCCTGACCTGACCTCGCCACCTGAACGGCCCGCTCGGGCAGCCCGGCCCGCTCGGCCTGACCTGACCTCGCCACCTGAACGGCCCGCTCGGGCAGCCCGGCCCGCTCGGCCTGACCTGACCTCGCCACCTGAACGGCCCGCTCGGGCAGCCCGGCCCGCTCGGCCTGACCTGACCTCGCGGCCTCGAGGGGGGCGTTGATGCTAGATCTGGACTTCACACAGGAACAGGACAT